>OZ243922.1:0-3091442 GCA_965213905.1 Rubrobacteraceae bacterium
AGCACTCGTCTTACCTGGCGGCGCCGCGCTTCTGCAACAGCCCGAGGAAGCGCCGCTGGGCCGGCGAGAAGCTCGCCATTCCCAAGTTCGCGAACAAGCGCGCGAACGCGCCGCTATCCTCGAAGGCTTCCACGAAGCGATCCAGCCCCTCTTGCAGTTCCGGTTCCGGCGACTCTTCGCCCGAGTACTCGCCGAAGTAGTCCTCCGCCAACCGTTCGACTTCCGGGGAGTCCTCCGGCACCCCCTCCAAGGCGTCGAAGCGCGCGAACAGCTCGTCGTCGAGGCGCGCCGTCTTGGGGTTGTCCTCGTCGAGCTTGCTTTGGAACCTGTGCATCTCGACCAGTGCTTCCAAGAGCTCCTTCGGCCATCGGAAGGCGCGGAAGGACGCCCAAAACCGGCGCTCCCCCTCCGTCTTCTCCGAGTCCGCGGCGGCAGACGCCTCTAACTCCTCCAGTTGTGGAGCAGTGCATCGCAGAAGGAAGTACTCAGGGTCGTCTTCTGCGAGGGCTTGACCGATCAGCTCGCGGCGCTCTTCCAGCTCCAGAAGCTGAGCCGAGATCTCCTCCAGTTGCGACGCGAGGGCGCCCTCTAGCCGCTCTTGCCCTCCCTTGGGGTCGTCGAGCACGCCCCTGACCTGCTCTATGGAAAGACCCAAGAAGCGCAGCCGCCGGACGCGTTCCAGACGCGACACCTCGCGCGCTTCGTAAAGACGGTAGTCCCCCTCAGAGCGCTCGGGCTCGGGGACTAGGCCTACCTCGTGATAGTAGCGCATCGCGTTCGGGGTGATCTCTAGGACCTCCGCGACCTCTCCAATCCGTAACTGTTCTCTCATGACCGACCTCCTACTAGTGGACTAGCCTCCCTTCAGTTCTACATCCTCGTCCAGGACGAAGGTCAAGCCGCATGCGGCGAGATTTTTGCGGCTCGTTCTGCTTTATCAAAAGTACGCTAGAGCCGGTTCTCACAACGACATTTCCCCATCTTCCCGCACTCGTCGGTTGCGGAGCAGGAAGAGGCTGTAGCCTATAAAGCCGAACGTGGTGGCGAAGAGTAGGAAAGGGAAAACGGCGATGCGAACCACTGCGAAGTCTATGGAGAGGGCCAGCGCGAGGTGGATTAGTATCGCCGGCCAGAGCCAGCCGGTGCGCCAGCGGATCGCCGCGTACGTGAACCCGCCGCAGGTGGCGGTTAGCGTCAGGTAGGCCGCCTCGGTCCACGGCCCGGAAGATAGGGCGCTAACGAGCGTAAGGCCGCCGGACAGCAGCGACGTAAAGATCACCGCCCTAAAGAGCCCGACAGGCGCCAGCACCCGCCACATAAGGCCTCGAAAAAGCAACTCGGTGCCGAAAGCTTCGAGGGTTGCGGTGAATAGGACCGCACCGAACAACAAAACGTCCGGAAACCTCACGCCCCCCGAAAGGGTCAAGACGATCACCAGCAACGGAAACCAGAGAAGGATCAGGTTCCGCAAGGGTGTGGGCCGGTTCAACCCGACCTCCCGCCACATTCCAGAGGCGGAGATCAATACTACGGCGGTTAGCAGGGCGAGCATCAGGTACAAGGTCTCCGCGTTGTTTACGGAGGAAATAGCCCGCCCCAACTCCGTGGGTTGGCGGACTTGTTCGGGGTCTAGTTCGCCAACGTCTCCGACGACGGCTGCCGGAAACGGGAGCCGGCCAATGAAGACCAGACCCAGCAGCGCGAGGGAAAGCAGCAGGGAGAAGGTATAGGGACGCCGAAGAACCAGCCTCCTCACAAAACACGGCCTCCCTCGTGAAACCCCGCGGTCATAGCTTCCAGTTTACAGGGCTAAGGTTCCGAGGCGGTGGGCTTGCTGATTGCGAAAGCCCCGGTGGCAAACTAAACTCTCCTCATGCACGATTTCGGGAAATTCACGCGGGAGCCCGGGGCCGCGGCCAATCGTAAGAAGCTCCTATACTTCTCGGTGGCCTCCGCGTTGGTCTTGGCGATAGCGGCCCTGTATCTATCCCTCTTGTGGTCGGGAGGAGGGCAGGGAGGCGGAGGCTCCAAGATTTCCGGAATAATGGAAAACCTCTCCAGCGCCCCCGATGAACCACAAAACATACTCATCTTGGGGGTAGACAAACGTTCCGAAGGTGAGTCCGGCGTGGAGGGGACCCGTGCGGACACCATAATGCTCGCGAGAATCTATCCAAAGTCGGGGGACATAAAGCTGGTTTCTATTCCGAGGGATCTTCTGGTCGAGGTCTCTCCCGGGGAGGAGGGCAAGATCAACGCGGCGTACGCCTACGGCGGAGTTTCGGGCACGAGAAGCGCGGTCGAGCATTTCGCCAACGTTCGGATAGATCACTACACCGTCGTGGACTTCGAGGGCTTCGAACAGGTGGTTGAAGCTATCGGGGGCTTGGGGATAGACGTAGACGAAAACCAGGTCCCCCCTCACTGGAAAGTAAAGGACGGGGTACAGCAGCTCGGCGGCCAAAAAGCCCTGATCTACGCCCGTTACCGAGACACCCCCGGCGGCGACCTCGATCGTATCCGGCGCCAGCAAGAGGTACTGGCCGCGCTGCGGAGCAAAGCCTTCCGCTGGCGCTCGGTCGAGCGGCTACCCCGGATCACCCGCGCAGTGGCCGACAACGTGGAGACCGACATGAGCTTTACCAGGATAGCTTCTTTAGGAAAAACTTTCGGCGAACGCGGTCGTAATAGCGTGATGACCGCGACGCAACTAAAAGGCACCCCGGATACCCTACCGAACGGTAGCGAGGTATTGGTGCCGGATAATGCAGAAAACGAACCTATATTGCGGGATTTCCGGGACTAAAATACCTGGGCCCCAGCCGAAAATTGCTTCGCGACCCGTACATCATGGGCTTCGTGGTGCCCGGGTGCAGGTGAACCCTAGTCCCGGCAAAAACGGCTCGGTCTAAGTCTTACGATGGTGTATAAGGTTGGTTATGGGCATAGCTGGTGACATTGCGCTGATACTCGTTGCCGCTTTTATCGGCGGCTTAATAGCCCAACGTCTCGGGCTACCGTTGATACTCGGCTACATCGTCGCCGGCGTTCTGGTCGGCCCCAACACGCCCGGACCGACGGTCGGGGACGTACACGAGATAGAGTTGCTCGCCGAGATTGGGGTCGCCCTGCTTCTGTTCGCCATCGGGCTCAACTTCCCGCTGGGCGAGTTGGCGCCCGTCAAAAAGATAGCTTTGATCGGCACGCCGATCCAGATGGGTCTTACCGGGTTGTTCGGGTACGGGCTCGGGCACCTGCTAGGTCTCGGGTGGACGGAGGCCGTCTGGCTCGGGGCCATTCTCTCGCTCTCCAGCACGGCGGTCGTGCTAAAGACTCTTACAGAGCAGGGGGTCATCAACACGCTGGCCAGCCGCGTGATCGTCGGGATGCTAATAGTTCAAGACCTCGCCGTAGTGCCCCTCATTATATTGCTGCCGCAGCTCCAGAACATCAGCGCGGGGCTTACCGAGGTGGGAATAGCGGTCGTGGAGGCCGGGGTGTTTATCGCCGCGATGGCGTTGTTCGGCACCAGGATCTTCCCGTGGCTGATGGCCCGGATCGCCAGCTTCAACTCCCGGGAGCTGTTTCTAGTTTCGGTGGTGGCTATCGGGCTCGGTATCGGATACGGTACTTACCAGTTTGGCCTCTCTTTTGCTTTCGGGGCGTTTGTCGCGGGCATGGTCCTCAGCCAGTCGGATTACAGCCACCAAGCCCTCGCCGACGTGGCACCGCTACGCGACATCTTCGCCATGCTCTTCTTCGTCTCGGTCGGGATGCTCATAGAACCGGTGTTTCTGTGGGAGAACGCCGGGACCGTGGCCCTGGTCGTTCTGGCGGTATTCCTCGTGAAGGGCGCCATATTCGCCGGTATAACCCGGGCCTTCGGCTACGGGAACATAGCGCCGTTTGCCGTGAGCCTGGGACTGTTTCAGGTGGGCGAGTTCTCTTTCGTTATTGCCCGGGAGGGCATAGCCACCGAGGCTATATCGCAGGGTTTGTACTCCATAGCCCTAACGACGGCGGTCGTTACCATGGCGCTCACGCCCTTCGCGACCCGCCTCGTCCAGCCGGTATACAGCAAGTGGCGCCGGAGGTTCCCAAAGGAGCAGCTCGACACCTTCAACCTGCCGGATACGGGGTTGGGCGGCCACATCGTGATCGCGGGTTACGGCCGCATCGGGACTTTCGTTGCGAAGTTGCTGCACCGGCTAGATCAAGAGTTCGTGGTTATAGAGAACAACCCGGGCCGGTCGGACGGGCTCCGGGAGGCCGGGGTGCCGGCGATCTTCGGGGATGCGGCCGCCGAGCCGGTGTTGGCGGCGGCCGACGTGGGGCAGGCCCGGTTGGTGATCATAACCATGTCGGACCCCGCCGGGGTGAAGCTCGCGATAGACCGCATACAAAGCATCAACCCGGAGGTACACGTCGTCGCCCGCGCCGCGACGGCGGAACAACTGGAAGAGCTGGGAAACATGGGCGTGTATGAGGCCGTGCAGCCGGAGTTCGAGGCGGCGCTGGAGTTGGGACGCCAGGCCCTCACGCACCTAGACGTGGAGCCGGGCGAGATACAGAGGTTCTCGGATCGGGTGCGGCGCGAGCTTTACTCGGCGGTGAGTAGCGTCGAAGACGATGGTCTGCTCGCCCAGCTTCAGCGCACGTCCCGGCTTATAGAAACGGAGTGGGTCCGGCTGCCGGAGAACAGCGATCTCGCCGGTAGCACTATAGGAGAAGCGGGAATCCGTAGCAGCATCGGGGTGTCGGTGGTGGCCGTTATCCGGGGGGAAGAGGTGATCCCAAACCCTGGGCCGGACGTTCGTTTCGAGGCCGGCGACATGGTAGGAACCCTGGGTACTTCGAAACAGACCGAATCTTTCCGGGTGATGGCCGAGGGAGGAGAGCGTACGCCCTTAGCGTAATGGGCTCTACCGAGGGTCGGGGAGCAGTGGGGCTGCTGTTATAATGGCCCGCAGATCCTACGGTAAGCGTACGGTGAGCGAGAGTGGTGGAACGGTAGACACGCTAGATTTAGGATCTAGTGCCGCAAGGCGTGCGGGTTCAACTCCCGCCTCTCGCACCGCGTCGCGTAAGGACGGACTTACCGCGGGGCGCGGTGGTCGGATGTATGGTAGTCGGGAAGAGTAGAGGTTTATGACGGCGAACGTAACGAAGCTTGAAGATAACAAGGTACGGCTCGACGTGGAGGTCGCGCCCGAATCCGTCCAGCGGGGCGTCGAGGCGAAGGTCCGGGAACTCCGCAAGCAGATACGGCTCCCCGGCTTCCGCCCGGGCAAAGCCCCGCGGCGCATGATCGAGAACCACCTCGGACGCGACTACATCTACATGGAGACCCTGCAGGAGCAACTCCCAACCTGGTACTCCGAGGCCGTCGTGGAGACCGACGTCCGGCCTATTGACAGCCCGGAGATAGACTTCGACGGCGCCATAGACGAGCGGGAAGGCTTCAGGTTTACGGCGACCGTTCCCGTGCGGCCAGAGGCGAAGCTTGGCGAGTACAAAGGTCTCGAAGTCCCGAAGCGGGAGGTCGAGGTTACGGAGGAGCAGGTAGACGAGCAGGTCGAGGAGTTGCGCGGCCAGTTCGCCACGCTCGCCGCCGTTGAGGGGCGTCCGGTGCAGCAGGGCGACTACGTGATCCTCGACTTCAAGGGCGAGCGGATGACCGGCGGGCCGCTGGAGGGCGCCGAGGCCGAGGACTACATGATGGAGGTCGGCGGCGGGGAGTTGCTGCCGGACTTCGAGGAAAACCTCGTCGGCATGAACGCCGGGGAGCGCAAGCAGTTCGGGGTTACCTTTCCGATGGACTACGGCGAAGAATCCCTGCAGGGCGAGTCCGTGCTCTTCAACGTCCACGTCAAGGAGATCAAAGAGCGCGACCTGCCGGAGCTCGACGACGAGTTCGCCAAAGAGGCGAGCGAGTTCGAGACGTTGGAAGAGTTGCGCGGCGCGGTGCGGGGGCAGATCGAGGCTAACTTCGGCCAGCAGGTCGAGGGGGAGTTTCGGGGACGGGTGCTGGACGCCGTCTCGGAGAACGCCGAGGTCGAAGTGCCGGACGTGATGGTCGAGGAGAAGGCCGACGAGATGGTCGGCTCGTTCGAGCGGAGCGTCCGCCAGCAGGGCATCGAGCCCGAGCAGTACTATCAGATCGCCGGCGTAAACCCCCAGGAGATGAAAGAGCGCGTAAAACCCGACGCCACCGACACGGTGAAGAAGGAACTGGTCTTAGACGCGGTCGCGGTCGCGGAAGGGCTGGAGGCCGACGAAGACGCCGTGATGCACGAGATCGGGCACCTCGCCGAGGAGTCCGGGCGCAAACCGGAAGAGATCGTCGAGACCATGCGCCGCAACGGGACTTACACGCTGCTCGAAGAAGAGATGGCCCGCCAGCAAGCACTCGGCTTTTTGGCGGAGAACGCCGTCGCCGCACCGATGCCGGAGGAAGAGGAAGCTGAAGAGGAAACCGAAGAGGGGGCCGGAGACGCTCCCGAAGAAACCGAAGGCGGAGAAGACGCCGCCGGGGTCGAGGAATCCGGGCCGGAGCCCGGTGAGGCGTCGGTTGGCGCGAAGATAGAAGTCGGCGAAGGCGTTGCAGAGACAGAGACCACCGAAACAGAGACCGTCGAAGGAGAGGAAAAGTAATGAGTTACCAGGATCCCCAGGGCGTAATACCCTACGTAATAGAGCAGAGCCCGCGCGGCGAGCGGGCCATGGACATCTACTCCCGGCTTTTGAAGGACAGGATCATCTTCCTCGGCACGCCGGTAGACGACCAGGTGGCGAACGCCATCATGGCGCAGCTTCTACACCTGGAGAGCGAAGACCCGGAGCAGGACATAAACCTGTACATAAACTCCCCCGGCGGTAGCGTTACGGCGGGCCTCGCCATCTACGACACGATGCAGTTCGTAAAGCCGGACATCTCCACGACGGCCCTCGGCATGGCGGCCTCGATGGGCGCGTTTTTGCTGGCGGCGGGCGCAAAGGGCAAGCGTAATTCGCTGCCGAACACCAGGGTCCTCTTGCACCAGCCGAGCGTCGGCGGGCTCGCGGGGCAGGCTTCGGACGTGGAGATTCACGCCAGGGAGCTTATTGCTACGAAGCAGCGCCTCAACGAGATTCTGTCGCAGAACACCGGCCAGCCCTACGACCAGATAGAGCGCGACACCGACCGCGACTACATAATGGGACCGGAAGAGAGCATCGAGTACGGCGTCATAGACAACATAGTCCAGAACCACTAGGGAACGTTGGGGGAAGCGAAAGCGGATATGGGAAGGACTTAACTTTATGAGGGACCCGTCGGATCAGCTACAGTGCTCTTTCTGCGGAAAGAGCCAGCGGCAGGTCAGGAAACTCATCGCCGGGCCGGGCGTGTACATCTGCGACGAGTGCATCGAGCTCTGCAACGAGATCATCGACGAGGAGTTCAGCAGCCCCGAAGTCCTCACGGACGACGACCTTCCAAAGCCCCGCGAGATCAACCGCATCCTGAACGAGTACGTTATCGGCCAGGAAGACGCCAAGAAAGTCCTCTCCGTCGCCGTTTACAACCACTACAAGCGAATCCAGATGGTGCCGGAGCCCAGCGAGGGAACCGAACTCCAGAAGTCGAACATCTTGCTGATCGGGCCGACCGGCTCCGGAAAGACGCTTCTAGCCCAGACGCTCGCCAAGATCCTCAACGTCCCGTTCGCCATCGCCGACGCCACGGCGCTGACCGAGGCCGGCTACGTGGGCGAGGACGTGGAGAACATTCTGCTCAAGCTCATCCAGGCCGCCGACTTCGACGTGAAGAAGGCCGAGACGGGCATTATATACATAGACGAGATCGATAAGGTCGCCCGTAAGTCGGACAACCCGTCCATCACCCGCGACGTATCCGGTGAGGGCGTGCAGCAGGCGCTCTTGAAGATCCTGGAGGGCACGGTTGCCAGCGTGCCGCCGCAGGGCGGACGTAAGCACCCGCACCAGGACTTCTTGCAGATAGACACGAAGAACGTGCTGTTTATCTGCGGCGGGGCTTTCGGCGGGCTGGAAGACGTGATCCAGCAGCGGATCGGCAAGCGGAGCATCGGCTTCGGCGGGGATTCCGCCGAGAAGGTGGAAGAGGAACTCAGCACAGTCTTTATGCACACCCAGCCGGAAGACCTCTTGAAGTACGGGCTTATCCCGGAGTTCGTGGGCCGGCTGCCGGTCATCTCCACGCTCCGGACGCTGGAAGAAAAAGACCTCATCCGCATCCTGACCGAGCCGAAGAACGCCCTGGTGCGCCAGTACCGGCAGTTCTTCCGCTACGATAAGGTGGACCTCGCATTCACCGAGGCCGCGTTGTCGGCGGTCGCGGAGCTCGCGCTGGAGCGCGGCACGGGGGCACGAGGATTGCGGAGCATTCTGGAAGCCTCGCTCTTGCCGACGATGTACGAGTTGCCGAGCCGCTCAGACGTGGCGAAGTGCATCGTGGACGCGGACACCGTCAAGGAAGGGGTGCAGCCGGCGCTCGTGACCGGCTCCGGCAATACCAAGTATTCTTACGACGAAGAAGAGACAGCCTAGATCCCGCACCTTGAGCCAACCCCGAGAGATACCCAAAACCTACGACCACCACGCCGTAGAGAACCGCATCTACGGAGAGTGGGAGCGGTCCGGCGTCTTCGAGGCGGACCCGAACCCGGATAAAGAGCCCTACTGCATCGTGATACCGCCGCCAAACGTCACAGGCGAGTTACACATGGGCCACGCGCTGAACGGCGCGATCCAGGACACCCTCACCCGCCGGGCCCGGATGAAAGGCTACGAAGCCCTCTGGCTCCCCGGTACGGACCACGCCTCCATCGCGCTCCAAAACGTGGTCGAGCGCAAGCTCCAACGGGAGGAAGGCAAGACCCGGTGGGACCTCGGCCGGGAGGCTTTTCTGGAACGCTGCTGGGAGTTCGCCATAGATTCCCGCTCCAAAATCCTCGACCAGCTACGCCGGCTCGGGGCCTCGCTGGACTGGCGGCGGCTGCGTTTCACGATGGACGAGGGGTATGCGGACGCCGTGTCCACGGCTTTCGTGGAGCTTTTCGAGTCCGGCCTTGTATACCGGGGCAACCGCATCACGAACTGGTGTCCCCACGACCGTTCGGCCATAAGCGACCTCGAAGTCAACTACGAGGAAGTAGACGGCAAACTCTACGGTATCCGCTACCCGTTCGTGGACGGTGACGGACACGCCCAGGTCTTCACCACCCGGCCCGAAACCATGCTCGGCGACGTGGCGCTCGTCATAAACCCCGAAGACGAACGCTACACAGACTTGGTCGGTAGAAAAGTCCGCGTCCCCTTTGTCGGGCGGGAGATAGAAATATTCGCCGACGATTACGTGGATCCCAGTTTCGGCACCGGCGTCCTCAAAGTAACCCCGGCCCACGACCCAAACGACTTCGAGATCGGCCGGAAGCTGGATATAGAGCCGATAAACGTCATGAACCCGGATGGTTCGATCAACGATAACGGTGCCCTTTTCGCCGGTACGAGTCGGGAGGAAGCCCGCACCGCGGTCGTTAGCCGCCTCGAAGAAGAAGGTTTGCTCGCCGAGGTGAAAGACTACGTCCACCGCGTTGGGCACTGCGACCGGTGCGGGGCGGTCATAGAGCCCTGGCTCTCGGAGCAGTGGTGGGTGTCCATGAAAGAGTTGGCCGAACCCGCTATCGAGGCGCTCGAAAACGGGGAGATAAGGGTCTACCCGGATTCCTGGCGGCGGGAGACGATCCGGTGGCTGGAGAATCTAGGGGACTGGAACGTGAGCCGGCAGCTCTGGTGGGGCCATCGCATCCCGGTCTGGTATGGGCCGGACGGCGAGGTAAAAGCCGCGAAGGAATCCCCGGGCGACGGGTACGAGCAGGAAACCGACGTGCTAGACACGTGGTTCTCTTCGGCCTTGTGGCCGCACGCGACGTTGGGCTGGCCCGAAGAATCGGAGGACCTGGAGTACTTTTATCCAACGAGTTTGCTATCTACGGCGCGGGAGATCATGTACCTTTGGGTGGCCCGCATGATCATGACGGGCCTCCGCTTCCGGGGCCGGGTACCTTTCGAGAAGGTGAACGTCCACTCGATAGTCCTGGCCGGTGACGGGACGAAGATGAGCAAGTCCAAAGGTAACACCATAAACCCACTCGAACTCTTCGACGAGTACGGCACGGACGCCGTCCGCTTCGGGCTGCTCTACCAGTCTTCGACCCAGGACTTCGCCTATTCTTACGAGCGGGCGAGCATGGGCCGGGCTTTCGTCACCAAACTCTGGAACGCCACCCGGTTTATCCTCAACTACCCGGAACCCGAGGAGGAGGTAGAAACGTCTACTTCGGACCGTTGGATCCTCTCTGAGTTCAGCCGTGTGGCCCGGCAGTACGATTCTCTTTTGGAAGAGTGTGAGTTCTCCGAAGCTATGCGCCTCGTCTACAATTTTACCTGGGGAGATTTCGCAGACTGGTACATAGAGATAGCGAAGGCCGCGCCCTCCACGGCCACGCCGCGAGTCCTGCGAGAGGTCTTCTCCGGCATTGTGCGGCTACTCCACCCGGTCATGCCGTTCGCCACGGAGGAGATGTCTAGCGTGCTGGGCGGCGAAAGGTTGTTGGTGCGCGAGACGTTTCCCTCACAGGAGACCGGGTTCGAGGACGTAGAAGCCGAGCAAACTCTAGACCGTACCCGGCGCGCGGTTTCGGCGGTGCGGAAATTCCGGGCCGAATCCAGGGTGGACGAAGAGTTGGAGGGGCTCGTTCCGGATGGCCTGGAGGACGCCGTGTTCACCACCCTGGCCGGGGTGCGGCCCGTCGAAGCCCTGGGGTCTAAGAAAGCGGTGCTTCCCGCTGGTGACCTGGCCGTAGAAGTCTCCTTGACCGAAAAACAGCGCCAGGGAGAGATCGGGCGCCTCCGCAAAGAGATAGAGCGCGTCGGCAAAGAGGTGGAGCGTGCCGAAAATAAACTCTCGAACTCCAACTTCGTCGAGAAAGCACCTAAAGAGGTGGTGGACACCGAGCGCGACAAGCTCGACGTGAACACCCGGATGCTCGAAACCCTTACCCGCCGGCTCGAAGAGTACCTCTAGGCCGGGCGTTCCTTGTTCGCCACGAGGCCATATGCCGAAGTCTGCGCGGAACTCGACCGCCGCGTCCGTGTCACCCTGGGTTTGGAGAGGATAAAAGAACTTCTCGCCCGTCTCGGAAACCCGCAAGAATCCTACCGGCGGGTTCAGGTCGTCGGTACCAACGGCAAAGGTACGACGGCCGTGGCCGTGGCCCTTTCCCTGGAGGAGGCCGGCTGTTCGGCCGGCGCATATCTCTCACCGCACGTGCTGTCGTACACCGAGCGGGTTCTGGTGGGCGGGAAGTACGTTTCGGAAGAGGGCTTCGCCGCCGCGCTGGACCGGGTTATGGAAGTTGCGGACGAATCCGGGATACCGGCCTCCCAGTTCGAGTTGCTTACCGCCGGTGCTCTGGTGATGTTTCGTGAAGCCGGCGTGGAGTGGGCGGTACTGGAAGCCGGGCTCGGGGCCCGCTATGACGCGACGACGGCGGCGGATCCCGAAGCCGTGGTCCTGACGAACGTCGGGCTGGACCATACGGAGTATCTCGGAGAAACCGTCGAGGAGATAACCCGGGAAAAAGTCTCCGGTCTTTCGGCCGGAGGCGTCTTGATCCCCGGTTCGGAAGACCCGAAAGTCTTGGACGTTGCCGAGATCGAACGCCAGAAGGCTGGGGCCCGCTTGGCAGGGTACGAGCGCCCCCCGGCAGACGAGATTGGTGGCTGGGACGACGCCTCTTATACCGGCCGGAACGTTTTGCTCGGCATCCGGGCCGCGCGGGAGCTAACGGGCCGCCCGCTCGACGGGGCGGCGCGCCGGAGGGTTTTTTCCAAGGCCGGCCACAAGTTGCCGGGACGATTCGAGGTTCACGAGTTAGAAGGTGTGCCGGTGGTGGTGGACGGGGGACACAACCCGGAAGGTTTGGATGCCGCGTTGCGGGAAACGCGGAGGCGCTACGGGGCCCGTCCTCTCGGCGTCGTCTTCGGCGTCTTGCAAGACAAGGATATTGGAAGTATGCTTACCGCCTTGGAAAGCGAAGCCCGATACCTTGTCCTAACGCGCCCGGAAAACCGCCGGGCGGCGGATCCGGAGGTCGTCGCGGCCCGGTACGAACCCTGTGGACCGGAGGGCGAAAGTCCCCGGGTGGTCGCCGACGTAAACAAAGCCTTGGATGGTGTCGTTAAAGAAATGAAAAAGATAGACGGAATCGTACTGGTGACGGGTTCGCTGTCCACCGGGGCGCCGGTGTTGAGGCGGCTGCGTGAGGGGTAGTGAAGCCTTGAACGTGGCGGTTCTGCCGGTCGTGGCGGTATCCGTCTTTATCACCGGGTATTACGTCATACAAAGGCACGACGCATGAGATTCGAGGCCCTGATTTTGCTCCTGCAGCAAGACACAAACCCTTTCCAGATCATCTCGGATTTCCTGGGCAGCCCGCTGCTCCGGATCGCCGGCCAGCTATTGTTGCTGCTGACCGTGATCTTCTGGCTCGCGCTGGTTTATTGGACCTACGCCGACGCCCGGCGTCGCGGCACGTTCGCGATACTCTGGGGTATAGTCGCCGTGATCTTCCCGTTTCTGGGGACCCTGATCTACCTGATCGTACGTCCCCCGGAGTATGAACTCGAAGCCCGCGAGCGCGAGCTGGAGGTGGCCGTGCTGGAGCGTGAACTCCGCAACCGGGTCTTGCTCTGTCCTAACTGCCGGGCGTTTGTGGAGAAGGATTTCCTGATCTGCCCGGAGTGTAATTGGGAGTTGAAGAAGCCCTGCATTGAGTGCGAAAGACCCCTGGAACAAGGCTGGAATACGTGTCCCTACTGCGGCACGGATCAGGAAACCGGCAAGAAAATGAGTTGGTAAAGGAGACGATAGTGGAAGAAACATTGATTCTGATAAAAGGTGACGGCGTGCGGCGCCGGCTCGTGGGAGAGATCATCGGCCGGATCGAGGCTAAAGGACTCGACATCCGGACCATGCAGCTAATGGACGTCAGCCGCGAAACGGCCGAAGAACACTACGATGAACACCGCGACAAACCTTTTTTTGAAGAACTCGTCGAGTTTATAATCGGCACCCCGGTCGTCGCCATGCGGGTGCAGGGGGAGGGCGCGATAAAGGTCATGCGGAAGCTGATGGGGTCTACCAATCCTGCCGAAGCTGAGCCCGGCACCATCCGGGGAGACCTCGCCCTGAGCCTCCCCGACAACCTCGTGCATGGCTCCGACTCCCCGGAGAGCGCGGAGAGAGAGCTCGGGCTCTTCTTCGGCTCTTAGCCGGCCGGTGCAGTTCGTCTTGGCCTCTGAGTCCGCCCGGCGCGTGGAGCTGCTGGGCCGGATGGGTTACGTCTTCGAGGCCGTCAAAAGTGGTTTCCCAGAGGTCACGCTGGACGACCCGAGAGAAACCGCGATGACAAACGCGCGGGGCAAAGCCCTGGCGGTAGCCTCCACAGAAGCCCTCGTGCTGGCCGCGGATACGGTAGTCTACCTCCCGGATTCACCCGACGGTGGAAGATCCCTGGGCAAGGCTGAAAGCGGGCAGGACGTGCGCCGGATGCTCGACCTTTTGCGGGGCGGTAGTCACGAGGTACATTCCGGGGTCGCCGTCGCCCGTGGAGGCGAACTTCTGGAAGCACACGCGATGACCACGGTGAAGATGCGACCGGCCACCGACGCCGAAGTCGAGGCTTACGTGGAGACCGGAGAAGGTGTAGGTAAGGCCGGGGGGTATGCGATCCAGGGCCGCGCGGCCGCGTTCGTGGAGTGGATCGGCGGGGACTACTCCAACGTGGTGGGGCTTCCGCTCTCGCCCACGATCCGGCTGCTAGAGAACTTCGGGGTGCGTTGGTACTAAAATGTCCGTCATGGAGCAGCGCCGGTACACGATAAAGCAAATGCCGCCGGAGCTACGTCCCCGCGAGCGGCTGCTCGCAGAAGGCCCGGCCGCGCTCTCAAGCTCCGAACTCCTGGGTATCCTATTCGGCATCGGAAGCCGCGAAAAAACCGCCGTAGAGCTCGCGGGGGAGGTGATCTCCGAGAACGGTGACCTCTTTGGCTTGTACAACGTGAGCGTCCACGACCTGGTGCGCCTACACGGCATAGGCGAAGCCAAGGCATGCATAATACTCGCAGCGGTAGAGTTCGGTAAGAGGCTCGGGAGGGTTCGCAACCCCGGGCGCCCCGTGATATCATCGCCCGCGGATGTAGAAGGACTTTTGAGAGGCCGGATCGCCAACCTTGATCGGGAAAACTTCGTAGCGGTGCTTTTGAACACCAAAAACGAAGTGCTGGAGGTGTCCACGGTCTTGATAGGCACGCTGTCTGCGGCCCTCGTACATCCAAGAGAAGTATTCAAACCGGCGATCCGGGCGAGCGCCGCCGGCGTGGTCCTGGCGCACAATCACCCCAGCGGTAAGGTGGAGCCGAGCCGGGAGGACAGGGAAGTAACCCGGAGGCTCTGTGACGCTTCCGAGATAATCGGGATAGAGGTCTTGGACCACGTTATCCTGGGCGACGGGTGTTTTAGCATGAAAGAACACGGTATGCTCTAATCGTCCAACCGCGGGAACGCGGCTGGGGCGGCGGCTACGGTAACTACAGGTGTACAGGCACACGGGCAGAGGACGCGGTATGTTTGGAGAATTTTTCGGGAGGGACGTAGCCATTGATCTGGGGACGGCGAATACGCTCGTGTTCGTCAAAGGGGAAGGCATAGTCCTTTCCGAGCCTTCGGTGGTCGCCATAGACAACAAAACGGATCGGGTAGTCGCCGTCGGCTCGACGGCCAAGAGGATGCTAGGCCGGACGCCGGGTAACATAGTAGCGATCCGGCCTTTGAAAGACGGTGTGATCGCCGACTTCGAAGTAACGGAGAAGATGATCTCTTACTTCATCCGTCGGGCGCAATCCAAACGCCGGTGGTTCCGCTCGATCATCGGCCCCCGGGTCGTGGTTTGCGTGCCTTCGGGGGTGACGAAGGTCGAGTTGCGGGCGGTAAGAGATGCGACCGAGTCGGCGGGGGCGCGACAGGCTTATACCATAGAAGAGCCACTTGCCGCGGCAATCGGTGCCGGGCTGCCGGTAAACGAGGCCCAGGGCTCCATGATCGTGGATATCGGGGGTGGGACCAGCGAGGTCGCCGTAACCTCGATGGGCGGTATCGTGACGAAGTCCTCCACCAGGATGGCCGGAGACGACATAGACGAAGCCATCACCAGTTACATCCAGAAAGAGTACAAGCTCGCCATCGGCGCGCAGACGGCGGAACAGTTGAAGATCGAGCTGGGGAGCGCCTTTCCACTCGAAGAAGAAGAGTCGGCCGAGATAAGAGGCCGGGATCTGGTCAACGGCCTGCCAAAAACAATCGTCATAACGAGCGAGGAGATCCGGGCGGCGATCAGCGCGCCGGTGAACGCGATCGTCGCCGCCGCGAGGGACACGCTGGATAAGACGCCACCGGAGCTCGCCTCGGACATTATGGACCGGGGCATGGTACTAGCCGGGGGCGGTGCCCAGTTGAGGCTTCTGGACGAGAGGCTCCGGCGGGAGACGGGGATACCGGTCCACGTAGCCGAAGATCCTCTAATGTGCGTCGCCCTGGGTAGCGGGCGGTCCCTGGAAGAAATCGACGTCTACCGCACGGCCCTGTCTTCCTAGGGCGTGATGAGAAGAAAGAAGCCCAACGCCACCCGTGGGCTCGTCGCCCTGGTCGTACTATGTTTCGCGAGCCTCGTGCTCTTTACGCTCTACGTGCGGGAGGGTCCTACGGGGCCGCTCCACACCGTGCAGTTGGGGGCCGCAGAGGTCTTGCAGCCGGTAAGGAGCGCAACGGGCGTGGTGTTCGAGCCGGTGGCGAACGTGGGCAACCAGGTATCGAATGCCTTTGGAGACGGCGCGGAGATCGAACGGCTGCGCGAGCAAGCCCGGGAGAACGAGGAACTCGCCGCCCAGGCTTCCCGGTTGCAGCAAGAAAACGACCGGCTTACGGAGCTACTGGAAGGCCAAAGAGAGGCTTACGAGTACGGGCCGGTGGCGGAGGTCGTCGCGCCGGTCGGGGACCAGTTCACCGAGCGCATAACGATCAACGTGGGCGGCGAAGCCGGCATTGAGCCGGAGCAGCCGGTCGTGGTGGGAAACAACACGCTCGTAGGACGCACCACGGGCCGCGTCACGGAGAACACCGCAGAGGTGATGCTCGTGACGGATCAGAGCTTCGCCGCGGGGGTCAAGATAGTGCCCCCGGCAAATTTCGACCCCGACACGGGCGAGGTGGTGCCCGCCGACGGGGAACAGGCGTCTTACGGCGAAGGCCTGCTCAAGACCAGTTGGGAGGGTACCCTTGGCGTGGACCTGGTAGACCTCGACGCCAACGTAAATCAGGGGGACTTCGTCGTCACCAGCGGCCGGGCGGGCGACATGGAGTTGCTGTTTCCTCCGGGGCTGTTCCTGGGAACCGTCGAGTCGGTAAGTTCCCGCGACATAGACCAGTACAAGAACATAGTCGTGGACCCCGCAACAACGGAAAACGACTTGGAGGAAGTCCGGGTAATCGTCGGTTGGTAGCAGGCGGGTAGCGTTTTGGAACAAACCTCGATAGTTCGGGCGGCGGCCTTGATCTCGGTGTGCGTGTTGTTGGGCGCGCTGGTGGCGCCTTACCTGGATTTCGAGTGGTTCTCTCCGAAGTTCGTAATTATAGCCATCGTTTTCGCGGCGTCGGGGCTCCGGGACCTCCAGGGCATATCGCTCGGGTTTTTCGGCGGCATACTCAGCGACGCCTTGGGCAACGGGGTCTTTCTCTTCGGCGTCGGGGCTATCGGCGGCCTCGTCGCGGCGGCCCTTGCGGTCCGATACGGCATGGCCTGGAGCCGGGGCGCGGAGAGGTTGCTGCTGACGCAGTTGGTCGCGGTCTCCGTGGTGGTCTACGACATCGTGCGGGTCGTGGCGCTGGACCTCGCCGGCTTCGAGCGTCCGCCCTTCCTGGGTTACATATTGTCGAGCGTTCTCCCCGACGCCCTGCTTAATGCTGTGCTAGCCTACGTGATCGGAGGTTGGCTCCTGAGGATACTTCGTAAGGACGTGAGCCCGTGAGTTACGCCCGAAACAACACTAGAGCGTCGAGGTCGGAGGTAGCGTTACAGGTCAAAGGCCTGGACCCCATACTTTTGATCACCGCCCTCGCACTCGCCGCTTTCGGTGTTTTGGCGGTTTACGTGGCCTCTGAAAACAGCCAATCCTACGCCTTCAACCAGTCGCTGGGATGCATCGCCGGGATAATGGGGGCGATACCGCTGGCGATGATAGACTACCGGATCTGGCGTCGTTACGTACGCTACATCTACGTGCTCGTGGTGGTCATGCTGCTAGCCGTGTTGATTCTGGGAACGGTTTCCGGCGGGGCCCAGAGGTGGATAGAATTCGGTCCCCTCCGGGTGCAGCCTTCGGAGTTCGCGAAACTGTTCGTGGTGATTGCCCTGGCCGGTTACCTGGTGGAAAATCCTATACACAAAAACCTGAACTTCCTGAAAGCCCTGGGGTTTCTCTCCGTACCCGCCGGCCTGGTGTTTCTGCAGCCGGACCTCGGCACGGCGTTGGTGTTCGGCGCCTTGTTCGTCGTGATGACCTACATAGGCGGGGCCAGGGTGTGGCAGATAGGGGTGCTCGGGTTGGCGGGCGCCGCTGTGTTCGCTTTGGCCGTGAAGTTCGGGGTTCTCGCCGACTATCAGGTCGCCCGGCTAACCGCGTTCCTGAACCCGCAGGACGCCTCGGACCTCGGCTACCAGGTGGCGCAGTCAAAGATGGCTATAGGTTCCGGCAACCTCACCGGCAAGGGATTGGGCGAAACGGCTACGCTGGCTAATTTAGGCTTTCTTCCAGAGGATCACACGGACTTCATATTCTCCAACCTGGCGGAGCGGATCGGTTTTGCGGGCAGTATCCTGCTGCTTTTTCTGTTCTTCGTGTTGATCTGGCGAATTCTGAGGATAGCGACCATGTCCCGGGACCGTTTCGGGGTTTTGATCTCTGTCGGGGTCGGCACTATTTTGTTGTTCCACATCTTCGTCAACATCGGCATGGCGATGGGCATGATGCCCGTTACGGGCTTGCCGCTGCCGTTCGTCAGTTACGGCCGCAGCAGCCTGGTGGTAAGTATCCTTTCCCTCGGGCTTCTCCAGAGCATCGCGATAAGGTCCCGCCCGGACGTGGCGAAGCATCCCAACCTCGTGTAAAGCCCCCGAAGTGGTCTCCGGACGGAACGCCGGTTATACTAACTTGTTGTAAGATGTATCCGTTGCGCTGAACCAATTACAGGACTTAGGAGAAGTATCGTGTTTGCCGTAGTAAACAGTGGAGGAAGACAGTACAAAGTTTCAGAGGACCAGGAGTTGGTCGTAGACCGCATCGCCGGCGAGGTCGGCGATCAAGTAGAGCTTCCGGTTAGCCTCGTGGCCGACGGCGACAACCTGGACTTATCAGGTCGCCGGGCCAAGGTAGAAATTCTGGAACACCTGCGTGGGGACAAGATCCACGTTTACAAGTACAAGCCGAAGAAAACTTATCGTAAAAAGACCGGGCACCGGCAGGAGCTTACCCGGGTCAAGATTCTGGAGGTTTAGGATGGCACATAAGAAAGGCGGCGGCTCTTCGAGGAACGGCCGCGATACCGAGGGCAAGCGGCTCGGCGTAAAAGCGTTCGGCGGAACCCGGGTAAAAGCGGGCAGCATCATCGTCCGCCAGCGGGGAACGAAAGTTCATCCGGGCGCAAACGTCGGCAAGGGCAAGGACGACACCCTATTCGCCACGGCGGGCGGGTACGTGAACTTCGGTAAGCGTCGAGGACGGCGTACGGTGAACGTCGTAGAGGAGGTCCCGGCCTGATAGTGCGTATCCGGGCGCTATAGCCCTTTGCAGTTTATAGATGAAACCCGTTTCTTCGTGCGTGGTGGACGCGGTGGAGACGGGAGCGTCTCGTTTAACCGAGAGAAGTTCAAGCCCCGGGGTGGCCCCGACGGCGGCCGGGGCGGAGACGGCGGTTCGGTAATCCTCCGGGCTACCGGAGACCTCGCGACGTTGGAACCCTACGCTTACCGTCAGCTCGTAAAAGCCGAGCGTGGCGGGCACGGGTCCGGCAACAACCGCGCCGGACAGCGGGGCGAAGACATCGTTTTAGAGGTGCCGGTCGGCACCCGGATCCAGGACCAAGACGGCCTTATAGCCGATCTGTCCGAGCCGGGAGAAAGCGTTGTCGTGGCCCGCGGCGGCGAAGGCGGCCGGGGCAACGGTTCTTTCGCGACCTCGACGCGCCAGGCGCCGGCCTTCCGCGAAAGAGGTATACCCGGAGAAGAGCGGGAGATAAAGTTGGAGCTCAGGGTCCTCTCCGACGTGGGCCTCGTGGGCCTCCCGAACGCCGGCAAATCTTCTCTCCTCGGGATGTTGAGCGCGGCCCGGCCCAAAGTCGGGGCTTATCCCTTTACCACGCTCGTTCCAAAGCTCGGAGTGGTAGATCAGAAGAGTTACCGGGACCCCTTCGTGGTGGCTGATATTCCCGGTTTGATCTCTGGTGCGAGCGAAGGCCGGGGGTTGGGCAACCAATTCCTGAGACATGTATCCAGGTCAAGGTTGCTCGCGCTCGTGCTGGATGCGGGCGAAAACCCGGAAGACGCCTGGGGAACGCTGGGTGCCGAGCTGTACGCCGCCCGCCTCTCCCAAAAACCCACGATAGAGGTGCTAAACAAAATAGATCTACTCGACGAAGAGCTAAGAGAGTACCTGAGCCTGGAATTTCCCGACGCCGTCCAGGTATCCGCCGTTACCGGAGAAGGCGTCACAGAACTCAGGGACCTCTTAGAAGAGAAGATTCGAGACCTTGAACCCGAGGCGGAACCTCTTCCGGAAGAAAACGCGCACCGGGTATTCCGGCCCGCCTGGCGCGGCGTCCGCGTTGAGAGCGAAGGGGAAGGTTCGTACGTCGTGGCCGGCGAAGAAATAGAACGAATGGCGCTCAAGACGGACTGGGAGAGCCGGGAAGGCACGGAGCGTTTTCAGCGCGAGCTAGAGAAAAAGGGCGTAGTCGCCGCGTTGCGCCGGGCCGGGGCCGAGCCGGGCGACGAGATCAGGATCGGTGAGGCGGTGTTCGACTTTCAGTGAGGTCTCTTTGAAAAAAGGTATATTCGGCGGAACCTTCGATCCCATCCACCTCGGACACATGATCATCGCCGAGCAAGTCATGGACGAGCTTTGTTTGGATCAGGTCATATTCGTTCCCGGCGGCATTCCGCCCCACAAAGAAGCCTCCAGTGTCCGGGCCAGCGCCGGGGACCGCCTAACCCTGGTAGAGGCCGCGGTGCAGGGCAACGAGCGGTTCTCGGTGGACAGGGTAGAGGTAGAAGCCAAACGGGTCATGCACAGCGTCGAGACCGTCCAAATATTCAAGGAGCGTTCGCCCGACGACCAGTGGTTTTTTATAACGGGCGCCGACGAGGTTTCCAACCTGCTGACCTGGAAAGACCCGGACAAACTGCTCGAAACGGTTGTCATGGTCGCGGCCACGCGCCCGGGCTACGACCTCTCCAAACTAGACCACCTGGAGGACGGCTTGCAGAACTTCGACAGGATATTTCCGGTCGAGTGTTCCCGGGTAGACATATCCGCCACCAACATAAGACGCCGGATGCTGCAAAAAAAGACCATCCAATACTTGGTGCCCGACTCGGTGCACCAGATGATCAAAGACAAAGGTTTGTACCTCGGTGATGAAGAAGCAAAGGAAGGAGCACGTTTGAAGGAGAAGGAGATATCGTGAGGGGTGACGAGTCAGTCGTGCGGCACGAGAACTGGGACAAAGAAGGCGAAGAACTCACCTACGAGATGGCGGCGATAGCGGCGCGGGCGGCGAGCGAGCTCTTCGCCAAAGACGTAGTCGTGATAGACCTCCGCGATGCCGTTTCGTACACGGACTATTTCGTAGTGGCCGGCACCGAAACCGACCGTCAGACCAAGCGTATCGCCCAGGAAGTGATAGAGAAAATGAACGAGGCCGGACACCGGCCCCGCACCCGCCGCCTCGACGAGGGGACGGCCTGGATCAGCCTGGACTTTATAGACGTGGTCGTGCACATTTTTACCGACGAAGCCCGCGACTACTACCGGCTCGAATCCCTCTGGCGCGGGGTTCCGCAAGAGCACTGGCAGGATTAGACCGCCGGAATTGGAAGAAACCCGCCCGTCGGAGATTGACACTAACGGGCATGGTAAATATACTCTAAAAGTCTTTTTGGGGCCGTAGCTCAGTTGGGAGAGCGCCACGCTGGCAGCGTGGAGGTCACGGGTTCGAGCCCCGTCGGCTCCACTACTTGAATCTGTGGGGGCTCAAGTGAGGGAAGGCTTCGACACAGAGCGGAGTAGCAGAAATGCCCCCGGTTCTCGCGAGCCTCTAACAAACCTGTTCAACCGCTACCGCCCCCAAATCGTGGTATCGGTGTTCATCGTGCTCGTGCTGGTCGGCGGGGCGGCTTATGCTTCGCGCGGCTCCGAGAACTCTCCCAAAGTCGTCTATAGTGCCTCGTTAGAAGAGGTCGCCGCCGAAGCGAACCAACCCCTGCTGGTAGACATCAACACCGCAGACGTTGAAGAACTGGACGAACTGCCCGAGGTAGGCCCCTCGACGGCCGAGGAGATCATCGAGTATCGTCAGGCCAACGGCTCTTTCCGGGCGGTTGAGGAGCTAGAGGAAGTCTCGGGGATCGGCCCAAAGACCATCGAGAAGATAAAGCCGTTTGCCGAAGTTTGATACCGGAAGGCCGGACCTCAAACTAGACCTTAGCCCTCCGAACCGGCTGGACCTCTGGGCTATCGCTTTGTCTTGCGGGATAGTCGCCGGAACCATAGCCCCGTCGTTCACCTGGGCCCTGGCCGTCGCCAGCGTCTCTCTGGCGGTTGGCGCACTACTGTGGCGGAACTTCGTGCCGCAAGAGTGGCGCATTATGGCTATTTCGGCCCCGCTATTCGTGGCGGGAGGCCTGGCGGTGGCTTTTTTGCATCTAACCGCCCCGGACCCTCTGGCAGAGCTGGCCGCCCTCGAACCGGGAGAGGTCATCGTGGCCGGCAAAGTTTCGTCGCCGCCGGTGCCCGGGGGATACGGCTACCGGTCGGACGTGCGGGTCGAACACCTGTGGTACGAAGACCGGGAAGTGCTCCGGGGTGGGAAGATCCAGGTCTTCTCCGGCGACTTGAGCGTCGGGGTAGGTGACGAGGTCCGGGTGGACGGGGAGATCACGCGCCCCCAAACCGGCGAGGACGGCTTCGACTACGCCCGTTACCTCTCCACGAAAGGTATCTCCGCGGTGATCTACGCCGAGGGCGTCCGGAGAATAGACGAAGACCTGGGTTGGATCGGCCAGGTCCACCGGCGCACGGACGCCGCGCTGAGCTACGGGCTCCGTCCCACCGAAGCCTCCATCGTGCGGGCGATGGTGTTGGGAGACCGCTCCCGTATGCCCGAAGAGTTGGAAGAAGACTTTCGTCGCAGCGGAATAACCCACATATTGGCGATATCCGGCCAACACGTCGCCATCCTCGCCGCGATGGCGTATTTCGTGTTGAGGTACTTCGCGGTCCCCCTGCCGGTACGGGTCTCCGTAACCCTGACGCTCGTATGGCTTTACATACTAATAGCGGGCGCCCCGCCGTCGGCAACCCGGGCCGGGGTCGTGGCGACGCTCGTGCTCGGCGCCTCGCTCCTCGGACGCCAGGTGTCGCCGCTCCATTTTATGACGGCCATGCTCGCGTTCGTTCTGGCTTACAACCCCGACCTCGTCTACAGCACCGGATTTCAACTGTCCGTCGCCGCCGTTTTCGGCATTTTGTTGCTGAGGAAGCCGATAAAAGCTTTTGTAGAAAACGTTTTGCTGCGGCCTTTAGGAAAAGCGCCGGAGTTGTTATCGAACCTCGTGTCGGTCTCGCTGGCGGCCCAGATAGCCACGGCCCCGATCATAGCCTCCACTTTCGCCGAAGTGTCGGTTATCGGCACCCTGACGAACCTGGTGGCGGTGCCGCTTTCGGGACCCATATTGACCCTGGGGCTGGCGGGTTCCGTGGTGGGCAACTTGCTGTCCGCCCTCGCCTTCCCGATAAACTACGCCAACGGATTTCTGGTAATGGTCGTGGAAGGCACGGCGCGGGCCGCTTCCAGCTTGCCCTTTGCCGCGGTCGAGACGCCGGGAACTACGCTGCCGCTCGTCGGGCTCTTCTATTTGGGTTGCGTTCCCGCGGCGGTGGCGGAACGGCTTCTGCCTCAAAAGAGGTGGTCTTTTTGGGCAGGAATAATGATCCTGTGGACGGCGGCCTGGCTGGCCCTCGTCGCCCTCACGGGCGGGTAGAATACGTTCTGTGGCTGTTTACCTTTTGCTCGGTGAAGATGAAGAACGCAAAAAACGGAGCGTAGAAAAGCTGCGCCGAGACCGGGGCGTTGATTCCTACGACGCCGCGGACTACCGTCCCGAAGAGGTCGTCTCTGCGTGCAACTCTTACTCGTTGTTCGGGGACGGGGCTTTCGTGCTGGTTCGCAACCTCGACGCCTGGAACGCCGCCCAGAAAGCTGTGATCACGTCTTACCTAAAAGACCCTTCGCCGGAGACGGATCTCATCCTGCTAGGAAGCAAACTCGGTGCCCGCGAAAAGTTGCTCGCCGCGGTAAAGGACGTCGGCGAGGTACACACCTTCGAGCAGCCGACCGGCAAAGCACTTACGAAGTGGATACTGGGCCGGGCCCGGAAACAAGCGTTGGAGCTTGACGAAGACGTGGCCGAGTTCCTGAGAGACCGTTGCTCGGGCGACAAGGAGCGCCTGGTTCGTGAGATGGAGAAGCTCGCGCTCTACGTTTCGGACGCGCCCGCCACCCGGGAGGACGTGGAAACGTTATGCCCGCCGGACTTGCAGTCCAACATCTTTGCTTTCGTGGACTCACTCGCCGCCGGGAACCGGTCCCGGAGCTTGCAACTGCTGGAAGACCTGCTCTCCACCGGAGAACCGCCGCTCAGAATACTGTACATGGTCCGGCGCCAGTTCCAGCTCGTCGCCCGCACCCGGGCCTTACTTCAAAGAGGCTCGCCGCCCCGCGAACTCGCCGGAGAGTTGAAAGTTCCACCCTTCGTGGTGCGTAAACTGGAAGAACAGAGCCGGCGGCTGGGTGAGGAAGAAAATGCGCGTTCTCTGGAGGTCGTTTTGGAACTAGAACGCGGGTTAAAGGGCGGGGGAGACCTCGATGACGAACTTCAAGTCGAGCTGGCGGTGCTTAAACTCTCGGGTTGATGCGCCGGCCTTTACTGGCCGCAGAACGTGGCCGGTCGTGCTAAAGCCTCTTAGCCTTCGCTCGCCTCTCCGGCCAGGGCTTTGTCGAAGCGGCTGATCTTCCGGGACGCTTTGTTGGCGTGGATGATGTGCTTCGCCGCCGCCTTGTCATAGGCTACCTGCGACTCGTCCCGGATCTCACGGGCCTTCTCCGCGTCACCGGACCTCATGGCACGGTAGAAGCTTTTGGACAAATTGTTCAAACGGCTCTTGACGGCCTTGTTTTGTTCGAAACGTTTCAGGCTTTGCTTGTCTCGCTTGGAAGGTGCCGGCATGATTCTCCTTTTGGTCTTCTAAATCTTTGTTGAGTGTGTAACCGGCAGAATGTAACATACCTGGGGCAAGGGAGCAATCGTGCTAAACTCTGTTAGTGGAAAACATCGAGTTTACGCGCAATTTCTGCATAATCGCGCACATTGATCACGGCAAAAGCACCCTGGCCGACCGGCTCTTGGACGCGACGGACGCCATACCCGAGAGGGAGCGCGTGGCCCAGATCCTGGACACGATGGACCTGGAGCGCGAGCGGGGCATAACCATAAAGGCCCAGGCCGTTCGCCTGCTCTACAACCGTCCGGACGGCCAGTGGATGCTGAACCTCATAGACACCCCGGGCCACGTAGATTTCGCTTACGAAGTGTCGCGGGCGATAGCCGCTTGCGAGGGGGCGTTACTCGTCGTGGATGCCGGGCAGGGGATTCAGGCCCAGACGCTCGCAAACCTCTACCTCGCGATGGAGCAAGACCTGGAGATAATCCCCGTCATCAACAAGATTGACCTGCCCGCCGCCGACGTGGCGGGGGTTACGGAGGAGTTGGTCGAGCTGATCGGGGTAGACGAGGATGAGGTGCTCAAAATCTCCGCGAAAACCGGAGAAGGAATAGACAAACTGCTCGACGCCATCGTGGACCGCGTGCCGCCGCCCGAAACGTTCCAGGACGAGACGCGGGCCTTGATCTTCGACTCCCACTACGACCCTTACCGGGGTGTCGTTTCTCTGGCCCGGCTGTACGACGGCGGCCTGCAAAAAGGCAACGTGGTGCGCGCGATGGGCAGCGAAGAGCAATTCGAGGTCCTCGAGGTGGGCTGCTACTCGCCAAAACCTACCGCGCTGTCATCCCTGCAAAGAGGAGAGGTCGGGTACGTGATCGCCGGCCTCAAAGATATCGAGGCGTTGCGGGTCGGCGACACCGTTACGCAAGTCGAAAACCCGGCGCAAAAGCCGCTACCCGGCTACGAGCGGGCCTTGCCGACGGTTTTCAGCGGCCTCTACCCTACGGACGGGGACGACTTCGAGCGTCTGCGCGACGCCCTCTCGAAGCTTCAGCTAAACGACGCCTCGCTGTTCTTCGAGCCGGAGAACTCACGCATGGGTTTCGGGTTTCGGTGTGGCTTCCTCGGGTTGTTGCACATGGAAATCGTGCAAGAGCGCTTAGAGCGGGAGTTCGGGCTCGACCTGATCGCCTCTTCCCCCAGCGTGAAGTACGAAGTGATCCTGGAAGGAGAAACGACCGAGGTCACCAACCCGAGCGAGCTTCCCGAGTTCTACGACGAGATCCGCGAGCCCCTCGTGCGGTCCACGATCATCTGCCCGAAAGACTACATCGGGGCCGTCATGGGCCTCTGCCACGAGCGGCGCGGGGTGTCCATCGGGATGGAATACATCTCCACCCGCCGGGTGCAGCTCACCTACGACCTGCCGCTGGCCGAGATCATCACCGACTTCTTCGACGCCCTGAAGAGCCGCACCCGCGGATACGCCTCCTACGACTACGAGCCGAAAGGCTATGAGACTTCGGACCTGGTAAAAGTCGAGGTGTTGGTCTCCGGCGACACGGTGGACGCGCTATCGTTCATCGTTCACCGGGAGAAGGCCTACCAGCGCGGGCGGGCCCTGGTCGAGAAATTGCAGGAGCTAATACCCCGCCAGCAGTTTGAGGTTCCGCTACAAGCTGCGGTCGGCAAGCGGATCATCGCCCGCGAAACCGTCCGGGCCTACCGTAAGGACGTAACGGCCAAGTGCTACGGCGGCGACATCACGCGCAAGCGCAAGCTCCTGGAACGCCAAAAAGCCGGAAAGCGCCGGATGAAGCAGGTGGGCAGCGTGGAGATACCCCAGGAGGCTTTCTTGGCCGCGCTGCGGATTTAGGTTTGTTAGAGGCACGCCCGCGCCGTGATAAAATTTCCGCCGTATGAAACTCTCTAACAGGCAGCAAGAAATACTCACGAAAGCTCTAGAGCTGTACATCTCCACCGGCGCGCCCGTTGGGAGTCACGCCCTTAGCGAACTCGTCGAAGCCAGCAGTTCGACCATCCGGACGGAACTGGCCTACCTCGAATCCGTCGGCCTGCTATCGCAACCCCACACCTCGGCCGGCCGGGTGCCGACCGACGCCGGCTACCGGCTCTACGTGGACGCCCTTATCCCCGGGGACAGCAGCCCGGCGGAGCCTGCGGCCGGTTCTTTCGAGTCGGCGGGGGACTCCAGCAACGTGGACGAACTGCTGCGCGGTGTTTCAGAGGAGATGAGCGAGGTTACCCACCTCCTCGCCGTCGTCGCCGGCCCCGGGGCCCTGGGGGATTCTTTATCGCGGGTAGATTTCTTGCCGCTCTCCCAAGAGTCGCTGCTA
Organism: Rubrobacteraceae bacterium; assembly: GCA_965213905.1. Taxonomy (GTDB): domain Bacteria; phylum Actinomycetota; class Rubrobacteria; order Rubrobacterales; family Rubrobacteraceae; genus SIRX01. Next base: position 27,054 of record OZ243922.1, read on the forward strand.
CTCGTCGTTTCGATGGATAGCGGCGCCTCCACGAGTACCACGCTCTCGCTCCCCGTGCCGGTGGAGGAGGGGGAGCTACGTGAGATCTTCTCCGGGCTAAATTCCTGGATAGAGGGTCGGCCGCTCGGCGTGGACCTGGAACTAGCACTCGCCGGCCGCAAAGTCCTCTCCGACCACCACCCGCTCGTGGTGCGGGTAGTCCTGGAGGCCGTCGAGGTTTTGGGACGGGCCACCGAGCGCGGGGTGTTCATCCAAGGTGTGTCGGCGTTGCTAAACCGCCTGGACGATCTGGACCCCTCCAGCCTCTCGGCGGTCATCGAGGTTTTCGAGCGGCGGAGGTGGTTGTTACGCCTCATGGGTGACGCCCTGAAGCGCTCGGTCTCCAACCCCCACGGCATCGTGGTATCCATCGGGGCCGAGAGTGGTTTCTACAACCTGGAGAGCACGAGCTTCGTGGCCGCCGCCTACAGCCACCGCGAACGGCCCTACGGCGTCGTCAGCCTTATAGGACCGAAGCGCATGGAGTACGGGGCCGCCATCTCGACGGTTCGCTCCGCGGCCGAGTCCCTAACCTCCCGTTTGAGCGGTAACTTCTAAAATGGCTAACAAGCGCGACTACTACGAAGTGCTCGGCGTGTCCCGGGGAGCCTCCGACGCGGAGGTGAAGAAAGCCTACCGGCGGCTCGCCCGGGACCACCACCCGGACGCCAACCCCGGTGACGCGGGCGCCGAAGAACGCTTCAAAGAGCTTACGGAAGCCTACGAAGTACTCTCCAACCCGCAATCGCGCGAGGCCTACGACACTTACGGCCACCAGGTTCCGCGCGGCGGCGGTGCCGGGGGCGGGTACCCCGGCGGTGGAGACCCGTTCGGCGGTTTCCAGGACATCTTCGAGGCTTTTTTCGGCGACCGTTTCGGCGGCGGCTCCTTTTTCGGCGACGCCGGCGGCCGGGCGCCAAGCCGGGGGGGCGACGCCGAGGTGGAGGTCAGCCTCGACTTGCGCGAGGCCGCGTTCGGCGCGGACAGGGAGATCTCCGTCCAGACGGTCAAAAACTGCGGTGTCTGCGAAGGACTGGGCGGTACGGAGACCCGGGCGTGCGGCACGTGTGAGGGCGCCGGGGCCGTCCGCACGGTGCGGCAGAGCTTGTTGGGCCAGATGGTCAGCACCCAGGTGTGCTCCACCTGCGGCGGTAGCGGCAGGATAATAGAGGTGACCTGCGAAAAGTGCCGGGGCAGCGGCAAGATCTCTGAGATGGTCTCGCGGAACATCCAGGTGCCGGAGGGGATAGAAGACGGCATGAGGATGCGAATAGCCGGGGCCGGGCACCAGGGAGATCCCGGCGCGCCACCCGGAGACCTGTACGTCATGATCCGGGTGGAAGACGACCCGGAGCTTATGCGGGACGGTGACGACCTGGTGCATAGGATGAAGGTTACTTTCGTGGACGCGGCCCTGGGAACCGAAGCCGAAGTGCCGACCCTCGAAGGAAACAAGGGGATCCGGGTAGAAGCCGGGACCCAGCCGGGAACCACGCTGCGCCTGGGCGGGCAGGGTATGCCGCGCCTCAAGCGCCGGGGCCGGGGTGACCTCAAGGTAGTGGTCGACGTTATGGTCCCGACCCAGATGACGGGGGAGCAGCGCGAGCTTCTGGAGCAATTCGACTCGGCCAGCGACAAAGAAACCTACAACGGCAGCGGAGGTTCTTTCTTCGACCGGCTGAGGAGTGTTTTCCGATAGGAACTCGTACCACGCGACCGGCCATAACGCGCGTTTTTGTGGGCTCGGCCTTGAACGAAGGGTTGTTTTCCCTTTCGGAAGAGGAAGCCCACCACGTTCGAAAAGTCTTGCGGGGCAAAAGCGGCGATGTCCTGGAAGTCGTGGACGCCGCCGGCAGCTTGTTCTCGGCCGAACTGCGCGAAGGCCCGCAAGCGGCTATCCTGGAGAAGTTGGAAGGAACGGGAGAGAGACGTACCCGCGTGGCTTTGTACCAGGCTATACCAAAAGGCAAACACATGGACTTCGTGGTCGAAAAATGTACCGAGGTCGGGGTGGATGTTATCGTCCCGCTGGTAAGCGAGAGGAGCGTGGTGCGCCCCGGCGTGCGCCCCGGCGCCGGCGACGGGAAGGCAAACCGCTGGCGCCGGGTGGCGCAGGCGGCCGCCCGGCAGTCGCTCCAGTTAAAGATCCCCGAGGTCGCCGAGCCCGCGTCGTTCGGCGAAGCGTTGCGAGGAGTGGAAGATAGCGGAATACTGCTACACAACGAAGAAGGGCTGCCACCTCTGGAGGATACAATTGGAGGCGCCGGGGTAAGCTTGTTCGTCGGTCCCGAAGGCGGGTGGGGCGAGGAAGAGGTCGGCCTGGCCCGGGACGCGGGGTTCTCCGTGGCGAGCCTCGGACCCTACCGGCTGCGGAGCGAGACGGCCGGTATCGTCGCCACCTCGCGGGCGCGGGCCGCCCTAGAGCGCCCCGGAGCGGGACGCGCCGCACGGTGACTTCCAAGAAAGGGAACGTCCGATGAAAAACGAAGAGTGCATATTCTGCAAGATAGCGGGAAAAGAGTTGGACGCGGAGATCGTCCTAGAAGACGATGAGGTGGTGGCGTTCCAGGACATAAACGGCCGGGCGCCGGTGCACATACTGGTCATACCCCGGCAGCACGTAGAATCCTTTGCGGAGATCTCCGAACTCCCCGACTCCGTTACGAAACGCCTGTTCGAAGCCTCGCGGGAAGTCGCGGAGAAGCTCGGCGTCGAGGAGAGCGGCTACGCCGTCCGCATCAACAACGGCCCCGATGCCGGGCAGGAAGTGTTTCATCTACACTTGCACGTACTCGGCGGAGAGAGAATAGGTATGCCGTGAACTTATCAGAGCAGATACAACGTGATACAAAAGAAGCCATGAAGAGCCGGGATCGGACCCGCGCCGCGGCGCTGCGGATGCTCTCCGCCGCGCTCAAAAACGCCGAGTTGGAGTCGGACCGGGATCTCGATGAGGACGGGCGACAGGCCGTTCTCCGGCGTCAGTTAAAGCAGCGGGAGGAATCGGCGGCGGCGTTTAGGAAAGCCGGCCGCCAAGAGCAAGCCGAGCACGAGTCCGCCGAGGCGGAGATCGTGCGGGAGTACCTGCCGGCCCCCCTGGGGCAGGACGAGCTCCAGCGGATCGTGGACCGGGCTATAGAAGAGACCGGGGCGGGCAGGATGAAAGACATGGGAAACGTCATGGGCCGGGCTATGGAGCTTTCGGAGGGCCGGGCGGAGGGCCGCGAGCTCTCCGCGCTGGTCCGCGCCCGGTTACAGCAGTAGCACAACGAGCAGTAGCACAACAGAGAAGGAGGAAAAACGGAGACCAGGGTAACAGCCGCGATAAACGCCAAGATCATAATACCACCCCGACGGATGCTGGACGTCTTCGGTGAGAGGGATTCCGTACTGCGGCGGGTCGAAGAGCTCGTCGAGTGCGAGGTCGTCGTGCGCGGCAACGAGATAGAGCTAAAAGGTAGCGAGCCCGAAGTGGAGAAGGCGGAGGCGGTCTTCAACGGCCTCGTAGGACTCGCCGAAGACGGACACCACCCGACGCCGGACACCGCCGAGCGCCTCTACAAAATAGGGTCGGGCGACGCCGGCCGGCAAGTGCTCGGAGACGTGGTTCTCACCCACCGGGGCCGCCGGGTCGCGCCGAAAACCCGAAACCAGAAGGCCTACACCGACGCGATCCGGGGTAGCCAGATCACCTTCGGCATCGGCCCTGCGGGCACGGGGAAAACTTACCTGGCCGTGGCCCTGGCCGTCGAGGCGCTGAACAAAGGCGAAGTTACCAGAATAATACTGACCCGCCCGGCCGTCGAAGCCGGAGAATCTCTGGGCTTTTTGCCCGGAGACATGATGGCGAAAGTAGACCCGTACTTCCGCCCGCTCTACGACGCGCTCTACGAAATGGTGGACTCCACCAAATTCCAGACCTACCTCGAACGGGGTACGATCGAGATAGCTCCCCTGGCGTTTATGCGGGGTAGAACCTTAAACGACGCTTTCGTCATACTGGATGAGGCCCAAAATACCACGCCGCAGCAGATGAAGATGTTTCTCACGCGGCTGGGGTTCGGGTCGAAGATTGTCGTAACGGGGGACATTACGCAGGTAGACCTGCCAAAAGGAAACCTCAGCGGCCTGGAGGACGCCCGGCGTACGCTCGACGAGGTGGACGGCGTTTCGTTCGTCAAGCTCAAAAGAGACGACATAGTTCGGAGCGATCTGGTGATGAGGATCGTCGACGCTTACGATAGTATAGACGCGGCGTCGGAAGCCTAACTAATCAGGACGTTTGAAAGACTTTGAGCCCCAACAGCCCCAACAAACAGACTGCGGCCACGGGGAAGCAAGCCAGCGACCTGCACCGCCCGGCGACGCGGTTCGAGCGTTTCAGGGGTTGGGTCGGCGGCTTGAACCGGCCACGGTTGTACCTGGTTATCCTGGCAGTAACCTGGCTTTCTCTAACGATGCTTATTAGCCTGGACTCTAGGGCTCTGTCGGTCTTCGGGCTTTGGCCGAACCAGTCCGGCTACGAAGTGGGGACCGTGGCCGAGGAGGACGTATTCGCCTCCCGCAGCGTCACTTATGAAGACCCCATAGCGACGCAAGAGGTCGAGAACCGGGCCGCGAACAACGCGGAGGACTCCTACCGCCAGAGCCCGCAGGTTACGGAGCAGGTGCAAGAAGAGGTGAAAAACTTCTTCGATGAAGCCTCCCGGATCCGCGACTCTGAGAAGGACCCTGATGAGAAAGTGGAAGAACTACTCGATTTAGCTCCTTTCTACCTGCCGGAGAATACGGCGCGAAAACTGGTGTTCCTCGAAGATAGTGAAGTCGAGGACGTAGAACGTTACGTGGGCGAGAACCTCCAGAGCCTGTACGATTCCGCGCCCGTCGCGGACAACGATATACAGAACATACCGGCCTCCGTTATAAATCTGACCGAGGGGCGGGACCGGCTCTCGGATGCCGCCGAAAGGGACGCCTCGGGTGACGTGGGAGACCTCACCGGCGCGTTGAGCCGGGGCTTTCTGGAGCCCGATTACGTTATAGACCGGGGCGCGACGCAAGAAGCCAGGGATCGGGCGGCGGCGGACGTCCAGCCGGTTACCCGAACCATCCAGCAAGGCGAGCGGATAATCGCCCGGGGCGAGGTCGTGGACGAAGAAGACCTCGTGCAACTACAAGCCTTGAGCGTGAACTCGGGCTCTAACCCCTGGACGGTGTTTCTCGGGGTAGGGTTGGTGGTCGCCGCGGAGATGGGGATGGCTTGGTACTTCCTGGAGCGTTTCGGGCGCCGCATCCTCCGGACGAACGCCCTGATCCGGATAGTCCTGGCCGCCTCGTTAACGATTCTCTTTACCGCCCTGGCGCGGCTCTTTATTACGCTGTCTTTTGATCCGTACCTGACGCCGCTCGCGGGGCTCAGCATAATCGGGACCATGCTGCTCGGCCCGCGGCTGATGTTCCTCACGGTCGTCGTGACCAGCGTAAACATCGGGATCATCGGGGGCAACGACTTTTACCTGACCGCCGCGCTGTTGCTCGCCTCCGGGTTCGCCATCTACACCGTCGTCCGCGTAGACTCCCGGACGAGGCTGCTCAAAGCCGGGTTACTGGTAGCCGGCGTTACTGCCCTGGTAACGTTCGCCGTCAGCCTGGTCGGGGGCAACGCGATCCCGGCCGCCCTCTGGCAAGGGGGGATCGGCCTCGCGAACGGGCTACTCTCGTTGATGCTCGCCATGATGCTCCTGCCTTTGTTGGAGAACGCGTTCAACATCCTCACCCCGATGAAACTTTTGGAGTTGTCGGACCCCGGCAGGCCGCTACTCCACAAGCTCCTACAGAACGCCCCCGGAACTTTCAGCCACTCCATGATGGTCGGCAACCTGGCCGAAAACGCGGCCGAGCGTATCGGGACCGACACGTTGTTGGCCCGCGTCGGGGCTTACTACCACGATATTGGAAAGCTCGAACACCCGGCTTACTTTATAGAGAACCAGATCTCCCAGATGAACCCGCACAACGCGCTAACGCCGACCCTCTCCGCCAGAATAATAAGACGCCACGTAAAAGACGGCCTGGAGATAGGCCGCAATTGGGACTTACCGGAGGAGATAATGGAGATAATAGCGCAACACCACGGCTCCACCCGAATCGAGTACTTCTACCGCAAGGCTCTCGAAGAGGCGCTGGACGGCGAGGTGGTGCGCGAGGCGGATTTCCGATATACCAGCGGCCTCCCCAAAAGTAAGGTCGCCGGGATAGTGATGCTCGCGGACTCTATCGAAGCGACCGTAAAGTCCGTCTCCAAACCTACCCCCAAGCGTATAGAAGATGTCGTTACCGATACCATAAAACAAAAACTGGACGACGGACAGTTCGACGAGTGCATGCTCACCATGAACGAAATCCACGAAACCGGCGAGGCGATACGGGAAGCCCTCATAGGTTTTCTGGGTCCCCGGATCGAGTACCCATCCTCGTCTCCGGAACCCAAGGTGGCGGACAAAGCAACCAGCAAAACGTCCTGACTCGCCGCTACCCTATGGCCTTTTGCGTTTCGGTACTCGACGAACCCGGTTACGGGCTTTTAACACGAGGCCGGGCCACGGACCTGTGCGCCGCGGCCTTCGAACTCGTCGGGTTGGACCTGGATCTTTTGGGAGAAGTGTCGGTCGCCCTGGTGAAATCGGACGTGATAAAAGAGCTAAATAAAGAGTTCAGGGGTATAGAAGCTCCTACGGACGTGCTGAGCTTCGGCTTGGACGGGCCTTACGGCGAGATGGTGGGTGAGATCTTGCTCGCCCCGGAATGCGTCGCACCCGGGATGACGGTTGACGAGCTCGTGGTTCACGGGGCGCTACACCTCAGTGGTATGGACCACGGTGAAGATTTCGGGGCTAGTGAGATGGCCCGGCTCCAGGACACCGTAATGGAGAAAGTCCGTGGCTAAAAAACAACGCAAACAGCAACAGAGCGTGGCCGGCAGTTTCGGCCACGCTTACCGGGGTATGGTCTACGCCGTCAAGACCCAACGCAACATGCGGTTCCATGTAGTCGTGGCGCTGGGAGTTATGGTGCTGAGCGTTCTGGTTGGCGTGAGCAAGCTAGAGCTCGCGGCCCTGATTATAGTAATAATGATCGTATTCGTAACAGAGATGTTCAACACCGCGATGGAGTTTGCCGTAGACCTCGTAACCACCGAGTACCATCCGCTGGCGAAGTTGGCGAAAGACGTTGCGGCGGGGGCCGTTCTGGTTTCCAGCATAGGCGCCGTGCTGGCGGGGTACCTGATACTGGCCGATAACCTGGGGCCGTTTACCCTGGAGACCGTACAGAGCATCCGTCGTTGGCCGGGGCACCTGACGCTCGTCGCCCTGATACTGGTAGTGTTGGCCGTAATCCTGGGAAAAGCGATTACACAGTCTCCAAACGCCTTCTCCGGCGGGATGCCTTCGGGACACGCGGCTGTTTCCTTTGCCGGATGGGCCGCCGTCAGCTTCATCGCCGCCGACGGGGCTTATGGGGGGATAGTGTCCCTGATCTCGCTGCTCATGGCCCTGCTCGTGTGCCAGAGTAGGATCGAGAGCGGGGTCCACAGCTTTTATCAGATAGTAGTGGGGGCTGTGGTAGGCGTCCTCGTTACCGTCATCGTGTTCCAAGTTTTATAGAGCTTTACAAAGTCAGAAAGGACCCAGTGGACCCTGCAGAAGCAATAGAAGCCGCCAGGCTAGCCTCCCAAAACGCCTACGCGCCGTACAGCAAGTTTCGCGTTGGCGCTGCCATCTTGACCGGCCAAGGCGCTCTGTACACGGGCTGCAACGTCGAGAACGCCTCCTACGGGCTCTCGCTCTGCGCCGAGCGGAACGCGGCGGCCAACATGATCCTGCACGAACCCGACGGCCGCCGAATAAAGCTCGTGGCTGTTGTTAGCCCCGGGGCGGCCCCGTGCTTCCCGTGCGGCGCTTGTCGGCAGGTCTTAAGAGAGTTCGGCTGCGAGGAAGTAATCGTGGAAGACCAAGACAGAAACATCCGCACGTATCCTTTCGAGGAGATACTCCCAAACTCGTTCGGGCCGGAACACCTGTGAACGCGGCCGGTGTAAAAGACGGCGGACGTCCGGAGGACTTCCGTAGTGGGTTCGTCGCGGTGGTCGGACGTCCGAACGTCGGAAAGTCCACGCTGGTCAACAGGCTGGTGGGCCAGAAAGTGTCGATCACCTCGCCGCGCCCGCAGACTACCCGCAGTCCCATTCGCGGCGTCCGAAACGGTGACGGCTACCAAGCCGTCTTCGTGGACACCCCGGGCTCCCAAAAGCCCCGGGACACCCTCCGCGCCCGGATGCAGCAACAGGTACTCGACAGCCTGGCCGAATCCGACGTGATCCTCTTTCTCGTAGACGCCGGGCAGGCGGCGGACGGGATCGGCCGGGGCGACCGTTACGTGGCGCGCCTCGTGGCGTCATCCGGTACGCCGGCGGTAGCCGGCATCAACAAGGTGGACATCCTCTCCAACAGCACCGAGGCGCTACCGATGGTCGAAGAGATCTCCGGCCTGGGTGACTGGCGGGAGGTTTATCTACTTAGTGCGACCGAAGGACTCAACGTGAACCCGCTAATAGAAACCGTGTCCGGAATGCTGCCGCCGGGTCCGCAATACTTCCCCGAAGGTTCCGTTACAGACTATCCCGAGACCCTCATACTCGCGGAGTACATCCGCGAGAAGGCGCTCAACGTGCTGCGGGAAGAAGTACCCCACGCGGTGGCGGTCGAGATCGAAGAGGTAGAGCGAAAAGAGAACGTAACGGTGATCTACGCCGTACTCCATGTAGAACGCGCCACCCAGCGCATGATCGTGCTCGGCAAAGGCGGCAAGACCATAAAACTCATCGGGACCGAAGCCCGGCGCGACGTCGAGAGGTTGCTCGGGACCCGGATCTACCTCGACCTCAAGGTAAAGGTCACGCCCGGATGGAGGAGTGACACGAGGTTTCTCGAACAGCTAGGGCTATAATACAGGTTGCAGGTTTTTGAACGTCTTCGGGAGGTAGCGCGGTGGGCATAAGGGTGCGGGAGTTTGCAAAAATGGTAGACCACACCCTTTTGAAGCCGAACATTCAGGAGCAAGACGTGGTGAGCCTGTGCGAGGAGGCGGCCCAATATCATTTCGCGGCGGTGTGCGTACCGCCCTGCTACGTCCGGCGCTGCGCCAAAGAATTGCGCGGCGTAGACGTCAAAGTCGCGACCGTGATCTCGTTTCCTTTCGGGGCCGATACCACGGCGGCGAAAGCCGCGGCCATCCGGGATGCTATATCCGGGGGGGCTTCGGAACTCGACGTGGTCATGAACATAACCAAGTTTCTCTCGGGGGATTTTAACTACGCGGCGAACGAGCTGAACACGTTAAACCAGGAGATTGGGGTGGTCGCCATGAACAACGGCCTGACGGACGTGGTGATGAAGGTGATAATCGAAACGTCTTACCTGACGGACAAGATGAAGCAGCTGGCGACCCGCATCGTGGCCTCCAGCGGGGCTGACTTTGTAAAGACTTCGACCGGGTTCGCCCCGTCGGGCGCGACGGTAGAGGACGTTGCCCAACTCAGGGAGGAGGCCCCGGAGGGGCTGGCTATAAAAGCCTCCGGCGGCATTCGCACTCTGCAGGACGCTATCGGCCTGCTCAACGCCGGGGCTTCCCGGTTGGGCATGAGCAGCGGCGTTGAGGTAATGAAAGAGGCTGAGGGTGGCGGCCTACAAGAGTAAAGGAATTGTTCTCCGTTCCATCCGTTACGGAGAAGCCGACAGGATCCTGGACCTCTACACCCAGGATGCCGGCCTCGTTTCTACGATAGCGAAAGGCATCCGGCGTACCAGATCCCGCTTCGGAGGCCGGCTGGAACCGCTCTCTTGCATAGACTTTATGGCTTACAGGGGGCGTACCCTGGACACCGTAACCCAGGTAGAGGTGCTAAAGAGTTTTCACGGGGTCCGTGAAGACCTGGACCGTTTCGAGGCCGCCGGCAGGATGGTCGCGACGGTTCGGGCCCTTTCAGGCGGAGACGACGCCGACCGCCGGGTCTTCAACGTACTCTATCGCGGCCTGGAGGCGTTGGAAGAACGTGGATCCGGCTACGAAGCCCTCGAAGCGGCGTTCTCCTTGAAGCTGTCTATGCTGGCCGGGTACGAACCCCAGCTCGACTCGTGCATGGCCTGCGAGAGGGACGCCGCCGTGGCGGAGGGTGGTCACCTCTACTTTGCCCCGGCTTTAGGTGGCGTGCTCTGCGCGGAATGCCGCCCGGCGTCCGGGGAGGCGTTCGCGCTGCCGCCGGGCGCGGTAGAAAGCTTGAAGCTTTTGATCTCCCGCTCCATGCGTGAGGCGGACGTGGAGGATCGGTTGAAAGAAAGTGTGCAACGGGTCGTAAGGGCCCACGTTTTTGCCCACGCCCCGGGAAACACCACCCTCGGACCCCCCAGAGTCCGGCGGCCGGCGTGAGATACGAGCGCGATGCCTGGGGTTGCGTAAAGAGCCAGGGCCGCGTAAGACCCGAGCCCCCGGACGGGGTTCGGAGCGAGTTCCAGCGCGACCGGGACCGCATAATCCACGCCAAATCCTTCCGGCGCCTCATGCACAAAACCCAGGTGTTTATCGCCCCGGACGGAGACCACTTCAGGACCCGGCTGACCCACACCCTGGAGATGATGCAAGTCTCCCGCACCATAGCCCGGGCCCTCGAACTCAACGAAGACCTCGTAGAAGCCATATCGCTCGGCCACGATCTCGGACACACCCCCTTCGGCCACACCGGGGAAGAGGCGCTATCCTACGTTCTTTCCTCCCACGGAAAAACCTTTCTGCACAACGAACACTCTTTAAGGGTCGTAGATGTCCTGGAGAAAGAAGGCAAAGGTTTGAACCTCACCGTCGAGGTGAGAGACGGGATACTCAACCACACCGGAAAGGGTTATCCCTCGACCAGAGAAGGAGAGATAGTCCGGATCGCCGACCGCATAGCCTACGTCAACCACGACATAGACGACGCCTTGCGGGCCGGGGCGATCCGCCACGAAGACCTGCCCGAGGAGCCCCTCGAACTACTCGGACACCAGATGAGCCACAGAATAGACACCCTGGTGAGGGATATGATCTCCACCTCGTTAGAAAAGGGACGAATATCTCTCTCGGAAGAGATCTACGCAGCTCTTATGCAACTGAGGGCCTGGCTCTTCGAAAACGTATACCGCAACCCGAATTCGAGGCAAAACGAGCGTGCCGGGCAAGTAGTAGCCGCGCTCTTCGACTACTACCTGGAGCACCCGGAAGAGCGCAACACCAGCGACCCCGATCCGGTAGTCGAGACCGCGGACTTCGTTGCCGGTATGACCGACCGGTATGCCCTGACGACCTACAAGCGTATCTTTGTGCCGCAAGGCGATGCCATCTTCGACTAACCAAAAACCCGGCCTATCCGGTATTGAGCAGGCCCGATGAGATGCCGGATACGGTACGGAGCATGGTGTTCAAGGCGGCGTCCCGCTCCTCGGACTCTTCGGGGAGGGAGCGCAAACGCCGCAGAAGGTCAACCTGGATATAAGATAGCGGGTCTACGTAAGGGTTACGGAGCCTCACGGAACGTTGCAAGACCGGGTTGTCGTCGAGGAGGTTCTCCTTGTTGGTTATTTTGAGTATGGCTTCGACGCAGGCGCGGTGCTCGGCGGAGATGCGCCCCCACATGCGATCCTTCAGTTCTCCGTCGCCTACCAGGTCGGTGTAAGTCCCGGCTATCCGCAGGTCGCTTTTGGCGAGCGTCATTTGCATAAAGCTCACGAGCGTTTTGAAGAACGGCCATTCTTCGTACATCTCCCTCAAGGTGTCCAGCCCGTTCGGCGTGTCCGTGTAGCTGGAAAATGCCGTCCCCGTCCCGTACCACGAGGGTAGTAAAAAGCGGTTCTGGGTCCAGGCGAATACCCAGGGGATGGCCCTCAAACCTTCCACGTCGGCGCTTTGCACCCTGCGGGCCGGGCGGCTTCCCATGTTCAGCATTGATAGTTCGTGGATAGGAGAAGCCTCCGAGAAAAATTCTACAAAGCCTTCGTCTTTATAGACCAGCGATCTGTAAGCGCCCCACGCCTTGTTCGAGAGTTCCTCCATAACGTCCACCCACCGGGTACTGAGCTTCTGATCTGGTTCTCTGCCCGTCGCTTCTAATACTGCCGCCAGAACGGTGTTCAGGTTGCGTCGCGCCAAACCCCGCATACTGTACTTGAAAGAGATCACCTCTCCCTGCTCCGTAATGCGGATTTTGCCGTCCAGGGTACCGGCGGGCTGGGCCATTATCGCGTCGTAGCTCGGACCGCCCCCGCGACCGGCGCTACCGCCGCGGCCGTGAAATAGCCTGAGTTCTACACCGTGTTCCCGGGAGATCCTTGCTAGAAGCCTCTGCGCTTTGTATAAGGTCCAGTTGCTCGTTACGTAACCGGCGTCCTTGCCCGAGTCACTGTAACCGAGCATTATCTCCTGCAGGTTTCCGGCCCGGGACAGGGAGGATTTGTAGAAGGGATCTTTTAGCAGCCTTTCCAGAACGTCCGGGGCGTGGTTGAGGTCGGCTATGGTCTCGAAAAGAGGAGTCACCTTTAGGTAGTTGGCCGTGCAGCGGCCGTGCTCATCCGTTTCCAGCAACCCCACCCTGCGGGCCAGAAGTTGCACCGAGAGCAGGTCGCTCGCTTCGTGCGCCATGCTCAGGATGAAGGTCTCGACCGGAGGCTCGGAGAAGTCGTCTTTTGCTTTTTTGATCCGCCCGAAAGTTTCTAGTACCTCCCGGGTCTTTTCGGAGAGGTTTTCCGGTTGCGGCAGGTCCAAAGACGGCGCCGTTAGCAAACCTCTGAGGACTTCGGCGCGGTCTTGCTCGTCCATGCCCAGTAAGTCTGCGCCGGTCGCGGCGGATATTAACTCCGCCACCGCACTCACGGTCACCGTACTTTCTTGCCGAACGTCGATCTTCGCCAGGTGGAAACCGAATACCTCAGCCTGCCGGATGCAGTCTCGCAAGTCTTCGTCGGCTACCCGGTGGCCGCCGTGTCGTGTCAGGCTATCTTTCAGTAAAGAGAGGTCTGCGATGTACTCCGAAACTCCCGGGTACGCGGCGGGGGATTCCTTATCTTCGAGGGTGAGCCGAAGCCGTTCGAGAATTAGAATTAACTTCCGGCGATAGATTTCGTCCGGGTCTACCCCGTTCTGGTGTTCGATGTTCTCGCGCACCAGTTCTTCGTCGGACCGGATAGAGTCCAGAAGCTCTTGAGACGCCTCGACAAGCCTCACTGACTGGCTCAAATGGTCCGCCAGGTGGCAGACCGAGTCCATGTGGCGTTTCAAGATCAAACGCCGGTGCAGCTCCAGGGCCGTGCTCAGGGTCTCCGCCTTGACGAAGGGGTTGCCGTCCTGGTCTCCACCGACCCAGGAGCCGAAAGATAAAACCGTCCCCAGACGCGGGGTGTTTTCGGGAAACTGTTTCGCCAACTCGTCTTCGAACTCGCGATACACGTCCAACGTTGAAGATACCAGCGGGTTTTCGAAGAAAAGCAGGGTTCGTTGGATCTCCTGCGCGACCTCCGGCTTTCGGGTCCTCAACTCGTCCGTTTGCCACAGCAGCGTGATCTCCTCGGCTAGTTTTTCTTCTAGTCGCTGGCGTTCTCTCCAGGTTAAAACTCTCGTCTCTAGCGCCTCCAGCATCTCTCCCAATTTAGTGTGTTTATGCCGGACGCTCCTGCGCAGGGCCTCCGTCGGGTGGGCGGTCAAGACCAGGCTAATCTCCAGGTTGTCCAGCACTTCCTGGAGGCCTCCGGAGTTCATGCCATCTTGCCGCATTCCGGAGAGGGCGCTGCCGAGCGACGCGCTTTGCGGAGGGTTGTCCGGTGAAGATTCGTACTGGCGGCGCCTCCGTACCCGGTGGTGGCGCTCGGCGATGTTGACGAGTTGAAAGTACACGGAGAACGCCCGTACGATCTTCTCCAGTTCCCCGGCGTCCGTCCGGCTTATACGAAGCCGGAGCTCTTTGTCCAGGGCGGGGTCGTAGTCAAAACGCAACCTCTTGCAGAGCAGCCTGATGTCTTCTTCGGCCTCGAAGAAGCCCTTGCCCTCTTGTTCTATCAGGACCTGCCCGAGCAACCGTCCCAGAAGGTTGATGTCTCGCCGTAGAGGCTCGTCTTTCTCTTCGAACCCTACGCCGGGGGGAAGATCCGCATACTCCCCGTACCGGGCTTGTTGGAGGTTTTGCCTAGAGATATCCATGGGTTGTAGAGTACCATTACCGCTGAGTATAAAGACCGAAAACGAGGATATTTGTACAGAGGTACAAGGAACACAGACCAATGAGAGTCTCGCAGCGGAGCATTGAAGAAGTCCGGGAGGCGTCCAACATCGCCGAAGTAGCCTCTGAATTCACCGCGCTGCGCCGCCAGGGAACACGCTACTCGGGTTTGTGCCCCTACCCGGATCATTCGGAGAAAACCCCTTCTTTTAGCGTTTCTCCGGACAAAGGCTTCTATTACTGTTTCGGATGTGGCAAAGGCGGGGACGCGATAAAACTCGTGACGGACCTCAAAGACCTGCCTTTTATCGAAGCCATCACATACCTGGCCGAACGCTCCAACATAGAGCTAGAGTTTGAAGGAGCAACCGCAACCGACACCCGGGCGGCGAAAGAGAGAAACCAGCGTCGCCGGGCTATTCATCGGGCGCTCGCAGCAGCGGCAGCCTACTACCACAAGTACCTGCTCAAATCCCAATCCTCCGAAGCCGAAACAGCCCGAACGTACCTGAAAAACCGAGGTTTTCGCGATTCTACTATAGAAGAATTTCGCCTGGGTCTGGCTCCGGGACGCGGTAGCGGGAGGTTTGTGGAGATAGCCCGCGGTTTAGACATAGGACGAAAAGTCCTGGACGCTGCCGGCTTGATCTCACCGAGGGGTGGGGAGAGGTTCTCCGGCAGGATTACCTTTCCGATCTCCGACCGGCGTGGCCGGGTCGTTGGTTTCGGGGCGCGTTCTTTGGGTGACGAGCAGCCGAAATACCTGAACTCTCCCGAGACCGAGATCTTCAACAAGCGGGATCTACTCTACGGTTTTCCGCAGGTTATGGACTCTATGAGGAAAGAACGCGCCGCCCTGGTTGTCGAGGGATACACGGACGTGCTGATGCTCTACCAGTCCGGCATGACGAACGTGGTAGCCACCCTCGGCACCGCCGCCACGCCCGGCCACTTGAAAATACTGAGCCGCTACGTGGACAAAGTTTACGTTCTATTCGATCCTGACGCCGCCGGAAACCGGGCGGCGGAAAGGATGGTCACGACGGACTCGATGGCCTCGGTCGCCGCCGAACTGCAACTGGATCTCCGATTGCTGCAACTCACGGAAGACCCGGCAGACTGGCTCCGCGAGCACGACGCCGAAGAGTTCGACGCGCTGCTCCAGGATGCCGTTCCGGTACTGGAGTTTGCCATCCGGAACATAGCCGAAAAACATCACGGGGCGGATGCGATGAGCCGCTCGCGTGCCGTTCCCGAGGCCAGAAAGCTCATACAGAAAATAGACGATCCTGTACTGCGCCGGGAAGCCCTGCGCCTCGCCACACAGACCCTCAACGTAGGACCCGAAGTATTCTCCCGGCCATCTGCCAGGCCTTCCAACGGCCGGGTTCCAGATACTCCGTCCCAGGCGGAGGACCCTTACGTCAGGGCCGGTAGGGAGATGCTGGCGCTCGTGCTAACTAGGCCGGATCTTCTGAAAAGACTTCTCGCGGTGGGGGTGCCGGTCGAAAACTTATCAAAGCCCGTAACTCTGTCACCGGGAGATTTCGCCAACGAAAACCAGTCGCGGTTGTTCGAAATTCTAAGAGAAGATCCTGACAAAGATCCCGGCAACAGGGTTTCGGAGGGGAATGACGGAGCTTTTCTAGACGAGCTTGGGCTGCTCCACACGATGGGAGAAAAGCTTTATCCTTCCGAAGCTTCGGTTCGAGCAGCCTGCCTGCGGCTAAATATCCTGGGCCGTGAGCGCGACAAACGACGCGCCGAAGACTACGAAGAGAAAAGCCGGATCCAATCAGAAATCCAAACCTTGAAGGAAGCCCTCAAGTTCGCCGTCGAGCAATCTTGAAGCCAGACCTTTCTCACCGTATAATCTTAGCCGCGCCATGCCTTCCCCTGTAGCTCAATAGGCAGAGCATTCGGCTGTTAACCGAAGGGTTGTTGGTTCGAGTCCAACCAGGGGAGCTGTGAGGATAAGCAACGCCGTCCTCGCGGGCCCATAGCTCAGTTGGTTAGAGCATCCGACTCATAATCGGACGGTCCCAGGTTCGAGTCCTGGTGGGCCCATACCTATCTACCAAACCCCACAGCACACGAAATCCCACACCCACAACATGCAGTGGTGCAACAAACTAAAACCTCACATATTCCATAAAAACCTGTGAACTATCCTTCACCTGCCAATCACTGAACCACCTTATGAAAGCAACATAAGAGGGGGGTGCACTACCCTAGGTGGGAGGGCAAAAACAGTATTAGTCGCGATATTGTGACCAAAACGGGTGCCTGAGAGCCTGGAGATTGCGGTTTTTCGCTGCGTATGCAAGAATTTCACAAATTGTGGGTCAAAATGGAACGTAGTGGGAGGCAAAGACCCTGGCGCTTTTAGGAGAGTACGAGCACACCCTGGACGAGAAAGGGCGTCTCACCCTCCCCTCCCGTATGAGGTCTTATTTTGATCGCGGCATCGTTATCACCAAGGGGGTTGACAAGTGTTTGTTCGCTTTCCCCCCGGATGAGTGGGCGGCTTTCAAGGCGAGCGTTAAAGCCAACGCGGATCTCACTGCCAAAGGGCGACAGCTTTCCCGGATGTTCTTCTCCATGGCTTTCGAGGCTGGGTTGGATCGGCAGGGGCGGGTTTTGATTCCCTCGAAGCTTGCCCGGTACGCCGGTTTGGAGCGTGAGGTTACCTTAACCGGCGTTGACGACCGGCTGGAGATCTGGGACACCGGGGAGTGGGGCCGATATCTGGAAGATGCCGACGAGTCTTTCGCCGACATAGTAGAAGAGTTCGCCGGGAGAGAGTTCGGGGGGTGATGGCGATGGGTCATTACCCGGTGATGTTGGAAGAAGCCGTCGGGGCGCTGTCTTTATCGGAAAGAGACACGGTGGTAGATGCCACGTTCGGGGGCGGCGGCCACGCGCGCAGGATACTCGAAGAGCTGGGAGCCGGAGCAAAGCTAATAGCTGTAGACCGGGACCCATCGGCCGCCGAAAGAGCCTTTCTTATAGACGACGCGCGTTTCGAGTTTGTGCGCGGTGCTTACGACGACGTTCTCTGGCGAATGGTGGAGGACGGCGCGAGGGTGGACGCGGTGTTGTTCGACCTCGGGCTCTCCAGCTATCAGATAGACGAGCCCGGCAGGGGTTTCAGCTACGCCGGTGGGGGGCGTCTGGACATGAGGATGGACCCCACCTCCGGTGTCTCCGCGGCGCAGTATTTGAACACGGCGGAGGCCGAAGAGTTGGTCGAGACGCTCAACCTGTATGGTGACGTTCCGAGAGGACAGGCCCGCCGTATTACCGGGGAAATCCTCGCCCGTAGGCCGCTATCTACTACCAACGACTTGACGGATTCCGTAAGGGCGGCGGTTGGCTGGGCGGAGAGGGGCGGACACCCGGCAAAGAGGATCTTCCAAGCCATCAGAATAAAAATCAACGACGAGTTGGCAGGCCTCGGCCGGGCGCTCGAAGCAACGGAACGTTTGCTGGTGCCCGGTGGCCGGCTCGTGGCGATCTCCTTCCACTCCGGCGAAGATCGCACCGTAAAGCGCTTTATCTCGAAGAGGGTCGGGAAATGCGTCTGCCCGCCGGAGCTACCGGTTTGTGTGTGCGGCGCCAAACCGGTGTTCCGTAAAGGGCCGGTAGCCCGGCCAGGGGCGGGCGAAGTAGGGGAAAACCCGCGTAGCGCCTCGGCGCGCCTGCGGGCGGCTACCAGAACAGACGAGCCGTTGGGCGAAGAGGTTGGTCCGTAGTGGCTATCCCGCAAAGACGAGCACCCCATTTTCCCCGCCGAGACAAGAGAAAGCCCAAAAAATCTTCGGGGGGTGACGTCCGGCGGGATCAGGGCCTCCGGCGTCGCAGGTTCGTGTTTTTCGTGGTAGTGCCCGTGTTGTTGATGCTGGGGAGCATCTACTTACACACGATGTCCGCGGGCCTGGAGAGCCGGGTGTCGGAGTTGCAGGGGCAGCGCGCCGAGCTCGGGGCGCAGAAAGAGAGGCTGGAGATAGACGTGTCGAGGGCCTCGTCTCCTGAACGGGTCAGATCCCTGGCCCGGGAGAACGGGTTGAGAACCCCGGCAACTGGGGACTTGAAGGTCTACAAAGCGGAGGATGGAACGCAGGATGCGAGACAACAAATACAGGAGGGCTCCAGGTAGGTCGCGCGCGGGCAACGCGGGCAACGCGGGCAACAAAGCCCGGAAAGAAAGCCGCGAAGGACAGAGGCGGTCCCGTGCCGAAAATAACTCGTCGCGGGACCGCAAAACCAGCGTCGTAGAATTTCCCCGGTACCGCCGGGCACCGCGTCGGCGCGTCGGAAAAAAGACGCCGGAAAAACCACGCCCCAAGGTCGGAAGACAAAGGGTCAAGATAGCCCTGGCTCTTGCGGTGCTCGTCGGGGTCCTCTTGTGCGGGAGGGCCGTTTACCTCACCCTGGCAGAGGGTACGGGAGAAACGGCTTTCGCCGCGGAGCAAGATTCCAGTATTTCCAACGACGCCGGAGGACGCGGCGACATTCTAAGCGCGGACGGCCGGAAACTAGCCACCAGTTTGCAGGAGTACCGCTTGATCTCCACCCCCTACCAGATAGAAGACGCCGGAGAAACTTCCTCCGAGTTGGCGGAGATAATAGGCCCGGAAACAGGCCAGACGGCGGAAGACATCGAAGCCAAGCTCACCCAACACGACGCCCGGGGAAAGCTCGGCGGCTACAGCGTGGTGGGCTCCATCGAGCCCCGGACCGCCGAAAAAGTAAGGGATCTCGGTATCGCAGGTCTCACCTTGATGCCCGCCTCCGAAAGGTTCTACCCGGATGGCCGGCTTGCCGGCCGAATCCTCGGATACTTGGGAGATTACGGAGAAGCTTTCGGGGGTGTCGAGTCTCGTTACGACGAGGCCCTGAAAAACGGCGAAAACGTCTCCATGACCATAGACGCCCCCGTCCAGGAAGAGCTGGAGGGCCAACTCCAGGGCATTATGAAAGAGCACAAGGCTAAGAGCGCCATGGGTCTCGTGATGAGGGTGGATGACGGCGCGATAGTCGCGCTCGCCAACGCCCCCAGTTTTAATAACAACCAGTACAAAAGAGCGTCACCTGAACTACAACGCAACCGGGTTTTAACCGACCCATACGAGCCGGGGTCCACCTTCAAGCCCTTCACCGTTGCGGCGGCCTTCGAAGAGGAAGCGATCTCCGAGGACGACACCTACGTCGTGCCGGATAGCATCCAAGTTGCTGATAGAGTGATCCACGACTCCGAGCCACACGAAACCAAAACCATGCAGCCTCGCGACATACTAGAACAATCCAGCAACGTCGGGATGATCCAAGTAGCCCAAGACCTCGGCGGCGAGAAGGTCGAAGAGTACATCCGCCGCTTCGGGTTCGGTGAACGTACGGGCCTTGAACTGTGGGGGGAAGACCCGGGGCTGGTGCCCGCCTATGAAGACTGGAGCGGTTCTTCCATCGGCAACATCCCTATCGGACAGGGCCTGACCGTTACCCCGCTACAACTCGCGGCGGGATACGCCCCGCTCATCAACGGGGGTACGAGTATAGAGCCTTACATCGTAAAAGGTGAAGGCTCAGAAAAAGCCGGCGAGAGGGTGATAAGCCGTGAGACCTCGGATATAGTACGCGGAATGTTGCAGAACGTGGTCGAGAAAGGATCAGGCCACTTCGCCCAGATACCCGGGTACACCGTGGGCGGCAAAACGGGCACCTCTCAGAAAGTAGACCCCGAAACGGGGGCTTACGCTTACAAGCACATAGCCTCTTTTATTGGGTTTGCCCCCGCGTCGGACCCGGAATATTTATCCGTAATAATCGTTGACGAGCCCAAAACCGCATACTGGGGCGAGGTCGTGGCCGCGCCGGCTTTCCACGGGTTGATGGACTTTACCCTCGGGTACTACAACGTGCCCCCGGACCGTCCTCGTAACCGCGGGGACGAAAGCGGCAACGGTTGATCCCCGCCTTTTTAAAAGACATCGCCGCCGCACTCGGGGCCGAGATGGTGGGCGTGGACGGCGGTCTACCCGTGCGCGGCGCGGCCGTGGACTCCAGGACTGTAAGGGAAAGCGACCTGTTCTTTGCCTTGAAGGGGCGAACGGACGGCTCCGAGTTCGCCCCTGAGGCTTATCAAAGGGGGGCCGTGGCGGCGGTAGCCGAACGCCCGCTCCCGGTTCCGACCCTGGTAGTGAAAGACCCTTTGGAAGTCCTGCAAAACCTCGCGCGTTGGAGCTTGTTGCGGGATGAGGCTGCAAGCTTGAAAGTAATTGGCATAACCGGTAGCGTCGGGAAAACGACGACCAAGGATGCCCTGGCCGCGATACTGAGGGCGGCTGGTAAGAAGGTCTGTGCGACCGAGGGAAACTTCAACAACGAGATCGGCCTGCCCCTAACGGTTCTGTCCGCCGGTGGGCAAACGGATACGCTGGTGCTCGAGATGGGCGCAACGCACGTGGGTGACGTAGAGCATTTGTGCAAAATAGCGCCGCCGGAGATAGGAGTGCTCACCGCCGTTCAGCCCGTACACCTGGACTCGTTCGGCTCCCTGGAGGCGGTGGCCGTCGGAAAAGGAGAATTGGCGCGTTCTCTGCCCGAAGACGGATGCCTGGTCGCGCCGAAGCACGTTCCGGATGCGGCGACCGGGTACGACCGCGAGTTCGGGCGCCGCGTGGTCTTCGGGAACGAGACCGACGGGGGTTACGGGGGTCACGGGGGCGACGGGGGAGTAAACCTTTGGGCTTCGCGGATACGAGAACACGAAGCCGGGCTCAGTTTCACGGTGCACGCCGGCGGTGAGTCGGCGGAAGTCCGGGCCCCGATTTTTGGGACGCATCTCGTCGAGCCGCTGCTCGCGGCGTTTGGGGCCGCGCTCTGCGCGGGCCTCGGGTTGGAGGATTGCGCCCGGGGGATCTCGCGCGTAAAGCGTACGGGCCTCAGAGGAGAACTCTACAAACTACGAGACGACATCCTAATCTACGACGACTCATACAACGCCTCCCCGACAGCCACGTCCGCGGTGCTGAGATACGGGGCGGATCAGGCTCGGCGACAAGACCGGCGTTTTGTGGCGGTGTTGGGCGGCATGTTCGAACTCGGTTCGGCCGCCCGCGCCTACCACCAGGAGATAGGAGGTCTAGCCAACGACCTCGCCGTGGACTTGCTCGTCGCGGTGGGAGACGAAGCCCGCTGGTACGCCGAAACGTTCGCTGGCGACGCGCTCCTGTACGAAGACTCCGCATCGGCGGCCGAAGGCCTGAAAGAAACCCTTGCGGGCGGCGAGTACATCGTGGTGAAAGGCTCCAGGGGCGTTGGCCTGGACCTCCTGACCCGTAAGTTGAAGGAGATGCTGGCTATTGCTTAGCGTGATACTCGCAGCGGGGGTAGCCTTTATGGTAACGGTGCTCCTCGGGTCGAAATTTATCGAGTACCTCCAGGTCAAAAAGTTCGGCCAGTTCGTCCGGGAAGAGGGTCCGCAAACCCACCTGGTAAAAGCCGGAACCCCGACTATGGGCGGCGTACTGATGCTGATCGGCCTTCTGGCGGCGCTCCTGGTGGTGGCGAGGCCGAACGTGGCGACTTTTACTACCATGCTGCTCGTGTCTTCGGTGGCCGGTATAGGACTCTACGATGACTGGCAAAAAATCTCCGCCCGACGCTCGGAAGGCTTGAGCGTCAAGTACAAGTTCCTTTTGCTAACGTTGACGGTTGTGCTGGCCGACGTTCTAGCCCTACGGTACGTTGGGGTTACCCAGAACGTCATCATGCCCGGGTGGGACCGCAATCTGGTGTTGGGTTCCGGGATAGTCGGTATTTTCTTGTTTAGCGTGTTTTTGCTTTTGGTAATCGTCGGTACCACAAACGCCGTCAACCTGACGGACGGGTTGGACGGGCTCGCGGCCGGGGCGGGGAGCATCTCGCTTTTGGCGTACACGGCGATAGCTTTTCTGGAGCGTCAATACGACGTCGCCATCATCTGCGGCGCGATGGTTGGTGCGATCATCGGGTTTCTCTGGTACAACTCGCATCCGGCAGAGATCTTTATGGGGGATACGGGGTCCCTGGCTATCGGGGGGGTCCTGGCCGCGGCGGCCATCCTAACGAAGACCGAGATGCTGTTGCCGATCATCGGTGGGCTTTTCGTTATAGAAGCCCTCTCGGTAATTATCCAATACAGCTTCTTCAAACTCACCAAACGTCGGATCTTCAAGATGGCTCCAATCCACCACCACTTCGAGCTTTTGGGGTGGCAGGAGAATAAGATCGTGGTGCGCTTCTGGATAATCCAGGCCACTTTCTCATCCGCCGGTTTTGTCCTCTACTACTTTTTTCTCTACAGCAGGGCATGAAGAAGACCTCGCACAATAAAACCCTGGTTTACGGTTTGGGAGAATCGGGACTTTCCGCAATCGGCGCCTTGCGGGAAGCGGGTGAAAACGTCCTGGGGGCGGACTCCAGGGATACCCGGCAACTGCGGGAAGAAGCCCTCCGTCTCGGCGTCGAGTGTTCCCTGGACGCCGGTCCGGAAGTCCTCGAAGGCATAGATCGCGTGGTCGTGAGCCCGGGGATAAGTCCTAAAGACCCCATCCTAGAAAGCGCAAAGTTGAGGGGAATTCCTATTATGTCGGAGGTCGGTTTGGGCCTGGAGATGCTCGGGTCCTCCGTCCGGCTGGCCGGTGTAACGGGGACGAACGGTAAGACGACCGTGGTAGACATGATGCAGAGCATTTTGATGGAGGCCGGGGTTGCGCATACCGTGGCCGGCAACTCGTGGCGTGCCCTAACCGGGTGTCTAGAGGAGGCCCGCCAGACAGGCTTGCTCGTGCTGGAGGTTTCATCCTTCCAGTTGCACTACCTGGAAAACGTGCGGTTCGACGTTGCGGTATTGCTCAACGTACGCCCCGACCACTTGAACTGGCACGCCTCCTTCGACGAGTACGCCGAAGACAAGCTCAGCATATTCGACGGGCAAAGCTCCAAAGATCTCTCCGTGATCAGTGCCTACGAGCACGAAAGTTTCGAGAAACTAGACGGACTCGAATCCGAGTTACTGATCGTTGGGGAGGGCGACACGGGCGTACGCGGAGGCTCTCTCGTTCTCCGGGGCGGGCCGTTGATCTCCACGGCGGAGCTCGACTTTATAGGCCACCACAACTACGAAAACGCGCTCTTTGCCGCCGCGGCGACACTTAGAATGGGTGTTTCTAACGAAAGTATCATCCGTGGCCTGGCCGGTTACAGGCTCAAGGCTCACCGGGTCGAGGTGGTAGCCGAGCATGGAGGCGTTACCTACGTGGACGATTCGAAGGCTACGAACCCGGCGTCTACGGCGGCGGCCCTGGCGGGGTTCAGCCGACCGGTAGTGTTGATACTCGGCGGGTCTAAAAAAGAGACCGAGTTCGTGGAGGTGCTACCGCATCTCGGCGGGTGCCGGGCTGTGATCTGCCAGGGCGAAGCGGGGTGCGTAATCTCGGAGTACTTGATCGGGGCCGGGTGGGGGAGCATTGTTTCCAGGACTCCTGATCTGATCGGCGCGGTGGATCTGGCGCGGAGGGTGGCGGAGCCCGGTGATGTGGTACTGCTTTCTCCGGGTTGCGCCAGCTTCGATCAATTCTCCGGTTACGAGGAGCGCGGGGAAGTCTTCGGCAAACTCGCCGCCGGCGGAGGGAAGGCTAGCCGGGTGATCGGTGGATGACGGCGCTCAGGACAAACTTGTTTCTGGTCGCACTAGCCCTTTCGTTGCTGGGTCTCGTGATGATTTACTCGGCGACGTACATGGACTTCGGTACGCACTACCTGTTTTTGAGGACGGGGCACACGGTATTGGGTGTGTTGGCCTTTTTGGTCGCCAGCCAGGTACGCTACACGGCCTTGCGGAAACTTTCGCCCTTTATCTACTTCGGGGTGCTCGTAAGCCTCATATTGGTGTTGATACCCGGGATCGGTACAGAAATTGGCGGCTCCCGCCGCTGGTTCGACCTCGGCGTGATCAGCCTCCAACCCGCAGAATTTGCCAAGGTTGCGGCCGTTATCGTGCTGAGTTGCGCCATCGCGAGGTATCGTCCGGGTGCCGGCCTGCCCGTTGGGCCGCTCTTGGGAGTCGGGTTGTTATTCGTACTAATCCTTTTGGAGCCGGACTTCGGTACTTCGGTAATTTTGCTGGCCGGGGTGGCCGGCGTTCTGTGGGCTTCAGAGGTTCGTACCCGGGATCTGGTCCTCTCCAGTGGGGTGGTGCTGGCCGGGATTTTGGGCGCCATGTGGATTGAACCTTACCGCCGGCAAAGGTTTTTGACCTTCCTAGATCCCTGGTCGGACTCCGACGGGGCTGGTTATCAGACCGTGCAGTCTTTGATAGCTATAAAGGGCGGTGACTTCTTCGGAACCGGGGCCGGTGCAGGAGGACGGAGTACGATCATACCCGAGGTGCAAACGGATATGATCTTCGCCCTGATCGGTGAAGAGCTCGGTTTGTTAGGGATGGTGGTCGTGATCGCGGCGTTCAGCTTCCTCTCGTTCGCCGGGTTTCGGATAGCCCTCCAGGCCCCGTCTATTATGGCCCGGTGCATGGCGGCCGGGCTCGCCACGATGCTGGCGGTGCAGGCCGTATTCAACATGGGGGCGACGATGAACGTACTGCCCCTGGCCGGGATGACCCTGCCGTTTGTGAGCTACGGGGGGTCCAGCCTGATAGTCAGCTTTACAGCCGTTGGTGTTCTATACCGGATTTCGGAGGATAGTGAGCGAGCGAGAGAGGCAAGACCCCGCAAGAAAACTACGAGAAGCGCCGCGGATCCTGATCGCCGGCGGAGGAACCGGGGGGCACGCGATCCCCGCGCTCTGCGTGGCTGAGAGCCTGCGGGAGAGAGGAGCTGTAGTAGAGTTCGTGGGTTCTTCTACGGGCATCGAAACCGAACTGGTGCCCCGGGCCGGCTTCGAACTTCACTCCTTGCCGCTAAAAGGGTTGGCCGGAGGGCCGATCGCCCGGCTCCAGGCCGGGGCTTTTTTCGCAAAGGCCCTATTGCGATGCCGGTCGCTAATGAAGCGGTTCCGGCCGCAGGCCGTGCTGGGCGTCGGGGGTTACGCCAGTGCGCCGGCGGTTATCTCCGCGAGCTTCCTCAAAATACCCACCTTCTTACACGAGCAGAATTCCATACCGGGCAGGGTGAACCGCTTTTCCGGCCGTTTTACGGACCAGGTCTTGCTGACATTCCCCGAAGCCGGCAGATTTTTAAAAAATACGAGCCTGGTCGGGATGCCGACGCGCGGGCAATTGTTTGGGGGTTCTAAGGAAGAGGCTCTCGAAGCTTTGGGTTTCGAGCCGCCGGTGGTACTAATCTTTGGCGGTAGCGGTGGGGCACTCAAGATAAACTTGGCGGCGGCCGAGGCTTTCGGAGAAACAACGCCATATACCGTGGCCCATATTTCGGGCCGTAGGGACTTCTCCCGCCTCTCGACGAACAACCCCCGGCACCACATCGTGGCGTATACAGAAGAAATCTGGCGCTACCTGGCGGCCTCTGAGGTTGCCGTGATAAGATCCGGCGCCGGTTCCTTGTTCGACGCCGCGGCGGCGCAAAGGGCCACACTGGCTATACCTTTCCCGTATGCCACGGGGCAGCACCAACTTCATAATGCCCGTTACTTTGCGGATAAGGGTGCGGCGGAACTCTTGCTGGATAACGAAGTCACCGCGGAGAGTTTGAGGGAAAGCGTTGAGACGCTGCTCTTCGATGACGAACGCCGAAAAGAATTGGCTAGTTGCATCGGCAGGTTGGCAACTCCGGGGGCCGCCGACGACATTGCAGACAGATTGCTAAACGTGACCGCGGCCGCGTGAGAGGATGAGGGGTCAGATGAAGATTCATATGATAGGTATCGGGGGCGCCGGTATGAGCGGTATAGCGGAGGTGCTGCACAAAAGAGGCCACACGGTCACCGGGTCGGACTTAAAGGAGTCACCCTATACCGGCCGCTTGCAGGAGGCGGGAATAAAAGTGCATATCGGACACTCGGCGGAGCAACTGGGCGAGGCGGATCAGGTAGTCACCTCGACGGCGATACCTTCCACGAACCCGGAGCTTTTGGAGGCCCACCGGCGCTCTATACCCGTTTTGCCCCGGGCCGCCGCCCTCGCCTCTATCCTGGAGGGCAAAAGCAGCGTCGCCGTCGCCGGCACCCACGGCAAGACGACCACGACGAGCATGACGGCGCACGTCTTGAGGGCCCTCGGTGAAGAGCCGACGGCCCTTGTGGGAGGGGAGCTAAACGACATCGGTAGCAACGTGGCTTTCGGGCGGCCGGACGTGGTAGTCGCCGAAGCGGACGAGAGCGATCGCTCGCTACTCTACCTCCACCCCGAGGCCGCCATCGTAACGAACGTGGAGTTCGACCACCCGGACTTCTACGCCTCACTGGACGAGGTACTCGAAACTTTCACCCGGTTCATCGAGTCTTTGCCGGAGTCGGGACACCTCGTCGTCTGCGCCGACGATCCCCTGTGCCTCGAACTCGCGGGTAAGGCCTCGTGCCGGGTTACGACCTACGGAATTTCCGGGGGTGATCTGAGGGCCGAGGTGCAGTCCCCAAACTCGTACAAGCTGTACGAAAACGGGGTGGAACGAGGCGCCGTAGAGACCGGTGTGTACGGCCAACACAACATCCTGAACTCTCTCGCCGCCGTGGGCATAGCCCGCTGGTTCGGACACGATGCTTTTGAAGCAGCCGGCAGCCTGAAGAACTTTGTCGGCGTTAGACGCCGGTTCCAACTCAAAGGCGAGAAGGCCGGGGTCAAGGTCATAGACGATTACGCCCATCATCCCACGGAGCTCGCCGCCACCCTCGATGCCGCTCGGAGTACCTCGGACGGTAGGGTTATAGCGATTTTCCAACCCCACAGGTACAGCCGGACCCGCAAGCTGTACCGGGAGTTCGGGGAAGCCTTCGAATCCGCTGACACAGTACTGATCACCGACGTCTACGGCGCCGGTGAAATGCCTCAACCTGGGGTGAACGGTAAGTTGATCGTGGACGCCCTCTGCGAATCCAGACGCCACTCAGACATCTACTACATACCCGAGCTAGGCGACATACCCAAAGTCCTCAGCTCTATTTCGAAGCCCGAAGACACCGTGCTAACAATGGGCGCCGGTGACATAACGCGCGTCGGAGACGAATTTCTAGCTTTAATGGAGTTCAAAGAGCGGTGATCAAACTACTCCGCCCGATCTGTCTGGCCGTCGCAGTGGCCCTACTAACCGCCATAACGGTTTACATCCTATCCTATCTTGCCTACCCCGTAACCGGGTTGGAAGTCGAGAACGCCCGCATGCTGCCGGAGACCGAAGTCTGGAACGCCGTCCCGGACCACGCAAGCCTTTTGACGCTCAACTCAAGGCTGCTAGAAAATAGAATAGAGGCTAATCCTTGGGTCAAAGGTGTAAAAGTGTCGAAAGATTGGAAATCAGGTATAGTTTTAGTTGAGGTTGAGGAGAGATCCCCGGTCTTGAAAGGAAAGATAGACGGGCGGGAAATTGTTTTTTCGGAGGATGGAGTCGAGCTTCCGAGGCTGGGGGGTACCGGATTGGAGGAGGTAAAGCTCAGCGAAGACCGTTTGCAAGATATACTGGAAACGATCCAGTCTGTAGAAAGAAATGGTTCAGAGGTAGGTTTGATCTCCGAGGTTGACACTCGGGGGGTTCTGGCGGTGGTAAACGGCCGGCGGGTGATCTTCTCGGGGGGACTAGAGGGGGCGCAGGTCCGGGCGCTACCGGGGTTGATGGAGCAGAACCCCGACGCTCCTGTTTTTGACCTTCGCTCACCGGGTCGGGTCGTAGTAGGTGGGGCATCCACCTCGCAAGAGTCGAGGGGTTAACGGAGACGCCTTGGTAAGATCGCTAGTCCGCGGAATAGACGTCGGCACGACAAAGATAGTGGCACTCGTCGGAGAAGTCGACGACCAGAAGGGAACCGTGGAGGTTCTCGCCGCTGGCGAAGCCCGCAGCAACGGCCTCAAACGCGGCGTGGTCGTGGACCGGGAAGCCGCGGCGGACTCCGTGGCGGAGGCTATGGACGCCTGCGGAATGGGGAATGAATCCGTAATAGTCGGGATAGCCGGTAGCCATATCTCGTCCTTCAACACCGAGGTCACCCTTCTGAACCGGGGCAGGAACCTGACCATCAACGACAGGTTCGTGCGGAAACTCGAGGCCGAAGCCCGCCAAGCGGGGGTAGAAGAAGACGAGCAGGTCATTCACGTCGTACCCCGAAGTTATGTGTTGGACGGTTCGGAAGGAGTTCAGCAGCCGGTCGGAATGGCGGGCCGCAAAGTAACCTTGCGCGCCCACGTCGTTACCGGGGCTATCTCTAGTATTCAGAACCTCCTCTACGTGGTCGAAGACTGCGGCGCGCGGGTCTCGCAGATCGTGCTGGAGCCCCTGGCTTCCGCCGAAGCCTGTTTGAGGGCCGCGGACCGCGACGCCGGCGTAATCCTCATGGACGTAGGAGGTGGCACCACAGACCTCGCGGTGTTCTTGAAGGGTGCCCTTATCCACACGGACGTAATACCTATTGGCGGTGAAAGCTTTACCTCCGACGTTTCGTACGGGCTGAAAATACCCTACAAGAGTGCGGAGAGGCTCAAGGTCCGCTACGGAACCGTACTCTCGGGCATCGTGGATCCGGTCGCGGCGGTCGGCGTAGACGAACGCCACTACAACGCGCACTTTCTTAGCCAAATCTTGGAGTATCGGGCGCAAGAGGTATTCGAATACGTCGGCAACTCCCTTAAAGAAAACCGGCTGAAAACCCAGATCTCCGGCGACGCGGTCCTCACCGGTGGAGGCTCTCTCCTGGATGGCATGACCGAGATGGCTGAGGACGTATTGGGCATCCCGGCCCGAATGGCGGCCCCGAAAAGCGCGAAAGGCGACTTTGACGCTCTACAGAAACCTCAGTACACAACCTCTGTCGGGCTACTGAACTTCGCCGCGAGACAAGGTAAAGTTAAATCTGAAGGTAAAGGTGCAAGAGTTAACAGTTTTGGTAGCATAATGGAGGCAGTTAAAAGCTGGTTCCGGGGCGCATGATCCGGACAACGTATTGTTACAGCGGGCAACGGAGGGTTGAGAGCGGAATGTTAGATGCGGGCACTAATTATTTGGCGGTAATAAAAGTTGTCGGGATCGGTGGTGGGGGAACCAACGCCGTCAACCGTATGATCAACTCCGGTTTGCAGGGTGTTGAGTTTATCGCGGTCAACACGGACGCCCAGTCGCTCCAGATGTGTGACGCCGACCAGAAGATTCACATCGGCGAGAAGATCACCCGCGGTCTCGGGGCCGGCGCGGACCCTAAAATAGGTGCCGAAGCCGCCGAAGAAAGTAAGGCCGACGTCGAAGAGTCGATCCGGGGCGCGGACATGGTTTTCGTGACGGCCGGCAAGGGCGGCGGTACGGGAACCGGAGCTGCCCCGGTGGTCGCCAAAATCGCCCGGGAGTCTGGGGCGCTAACGGTCGGGGTGGTTACGCGGCCGTTCGCGTTCGAGGGTCGTCGGCGTTCCACTTACGCCGAGGAAGGAATCAAGAGGCTCAAGGAAAACGTTGACGCCCTGATCATTATCCCCAACGACCGGCTTTTGGACGTGGCCGAGAAGCGTACGACCATGATGGACGCGTTCAAGATGGCCGACGACGTGCTTCGGAAAGGCGTCCAGGGCATAACAGACCTTATAACGGTGCCGGGTTTGATCAACCTGGACTTCGCCGACGTTAGGACGATCATGCAGGACTCCGGCTCGGCACTTATGGGAATCGGAAGTTCCAACAGCGAAAACAGGGCTGCGGAGGCGGCCAAGACGGCGATCTCCAGCCCACTGCTAGAGGCCAGCATCGAAGGCGCGACGGGGATCATCTTGAACATCACCGGCGGTAGCGACCTCGGGCTCTTCGAGGTCAACGAAGCGGCCGAAATCGTTCACAACGCCGCCCACCAAGAGGCTAACCTGATCTTTGGTTCCGTCGTTGACGAAGGGTTTGGGGACCGGGTGAACGTAACCGTTATCGCCACGGGCTTTGACCAGAGGATGGCGAACGAGCGTCGTAGTGAGCGCACGACCCTGGACTTTGAGGAAGAAGTATCGTCGTCCACGCCGCCTTCTCAAGAAGGAGACATGCTAGACATACCGGCTTTTCTACGTCGCCGGTAGGTAATCGCGTTAGAATAGAGGCGTGGATACGGCCTCTCACTATACAGAGTACAGCGTCGCCGGAGAGAGAAGTTCCGGCGACGCTGTCTACGTGGCACCGGACCCAGAACCCGAAGGGGCAAAAGTCCGGTTTTTCACCAGGCTCGGCGGGGTCTCGAAACCACCTTTCGACAGCCTGAACGTTTCCGCAAAAGTGGGGGACGACCGTGCCTCGGTCGCGGAGAACCTTTCGCGGATCCGGAACGCCACGGGCGGGGACCCGTCCGCCTGGATACGGCAAGTCGCGGGCGACGAGGTAGTAGAGGTGTCCCAGGCCGGCCCCGCCGGAGAAGCGGACGCCCTGGTTACCGGCTCAAAAGACCTGGCCCTCGTCATAGCCGTCGCGGATTGTGTGCCTGTGGCCCTCGTCGGAGACTACAGAGTCGGCCTGGCACACTCCGGTTGGCGCGGGACACTCGCCGGGATCGCCGGAAAAACCGCGGGTATGATAGGAGGCTCCGATGTCCGGGCGTACATTGGCCCCTGCATCCGCCGGTGCTGCTACGAGGTATCCGCTGAGATAGCGGCGGACTTCTCCGGCAGGTTTGGACCGGAAGTCGTGGAGGGCCGCCACCTCTCGCTACCGGCCGCGATCTCCAAAAACCTCGAAGAGTTCGGGGTTGAAGAGGTCTACGACATCGGCCTTTGTACGGGGTGTCGCACTGACCTGTTCTATTCCCACCGCAAAGAGAAACCCGTGACGGGGCGCAACCTGGTTTCGGTAAATAAGGTGGCGTAGTGAGTCCGCAGGTCACCGGGGCCGAGGTACGCGACCGCGTCGCTACCATTAGGCTGAAAGTAAAAGAAGCCCTCGAACGTAGTGGACGCAGGCCGGACGCGGCCAGAATACTCATCGCCAGCAAGTACTATGCGGCAGAGCAGATCTCCCTTCTCGCCGAATCCGGCGTAGACCTCCTGGGCGAAAACCGCTCGGAAGACCTGACGGAAAAACAACAGGCGTTCGGCGACGCTTTCGAGTGGCACTTTATCGGGCACCTCCAAAGACGCAAGGCCAAAAACGTCGTCGGGAAGGTGAGCCTCATACACTCGGTAGATTCGGTGCGCCTTATAGAAGAGCTACACAAGCGCTCACCCGGAGAAGGCCTAGACGTCCTCTTGCAGGTGAACGTTAGCGGAGAAGACTCAAAGTACGGTGTCCCTGAAGGTGAGGTCGAGCGCTTGCTGGAGGGTGCCGCCCGGACCGGGGGACTCGTCAACGTGCGCGGGTTTATGACCATAGCGCCGATGGTTGAAGCCGCAGAAGATGTGCGCTATGTTTTCGCAAAACTCAGGGAGATGCGTGATAGGCTAAAACAGAGTTGGAGCCCGCACTTTGACCTCTCGGATCTCTCGATGGGGATGAGTGGCGACTACGAAATCGCCGTGGAAGAAGGCGCGACTTTGGTAAGGATCGGGAGGACTATTATCCAGGAGGATAGTTGGTGAGGAGGCAGGATGGCAGCTAGAGATCGTTTGGAGCGTGTGGCGGCCTGGTTTGGATTCGGCGACTACGAGGACGAGTATTACTATGAGGATGAGGAAGAGGCCCGGGGGTACGGCCGCACGGCTTACGCAAACGGCGGGGGTAGCGAACCGGCGCCCGCGGTTAGAAGGCTCGGACGGGCCGAACGTTCATCGGCGTTTGGGACTTCCCTCGGGGATCTCTTCAGCAACGACGCCGCAGAGCACGAGAGAGAAACCGATACAAGCCAATCGCACCTCCGGCCGGTGCCGGACCCGCGCCCCGCGAGGGTGAGTGTTCTGGAGCCGTCCAGCTTCAACGACGCCCAGTCGCTCGCAGACCGCTTTAAACGGCAGCAGCCGGTGATCCTGAACCTCCAGAACGTAGACGGAGACTTGTCGCGCCGGATGGTTGATTTCTGCTCCGGCCTGACTTACGCGCTCGACGGCCAGATACAGGGCGTCGCCAACAGGGTTTTCTTGCTGACACCCCGCAACGTAGAGGTGAGCGCGGAGGAGCGGAAGCGTCTCGCCGAACGCGCGTTCTTCAACCAACTCTAGAATGGCCGGTAAATCCTGACCCGCGTAGGCGTAATAGGGGCCGGCAAGATCGGCGGCTCTCTCCTGGTCCGCCTCGCGGAGTCCGGCAACTTCGACCTCCGGGTGAGCGACGTTCATCCGGAATACCTGAAGCCGTACAACGAAAAATACGGTATTGGCGTCGCGCACTCGAACGCCGAATTAGCCGAGAACAGCGACATCGTCACGGTCGCCGTAAAGCCCTGGGACGTAGGTTCGGTTCTAGAAGGTATCTCCTCATCGTTTGACGGAGGGGAGAAAGCCGTCGTCAGCGTGGCCGCCGGGGTTACCATTGACGGTATCTCGGAAAAGTTGCCCCCCGGTACGCCGGTACTGCGGGTGATGCCAAACGTGTGCGCTTCGGTTGGGCTAGGTTCCGCGGTGGTGACGGCAAACGAGGCCGGCGGGGAGTGGATGCCATCTATACTGGAGATGTTCGGCCACGTTGGTGAGGTGACGGAGCTCCCGGAGCGGCTGTTCGACGCG
The DNA here is from genome assembly GCA_965213905.1 of Rubrobacteraceae bacterium. GTDB lineage: Bacteria > Actinomycetota > Rubrobacteria > Rubrobacterales > Rubrobacteraceae > SIRX01. The sequence goes on from OZ243922.1 coordinate 60,164, forward strand.
GCCACGGCGCTCCACGGGTCCGGCCCGGCCTACGTCTCGCTCTTCGCCGACGCCCTTATACAAGCCGGTGTCCGGGAGGGAATACCCCGGGACGTTGCCCGGAAGTTGGTAGTGGGCACTATAGAGGGTACGGCGGTTTTGCTAAAAGAACGCAGCGCCCATCAAGTGCGCGACGAGGTGATGACGCCCGGTGGTACGACCGCGGCGGCTTTTGTCGCCATGGAAAAGGCCGGTTTCGTCGGGGCCGTGTACGATGGGGTTAACGCGGCGACAGAGCAGTCAAAGGGGCTCGGCAAGTGATGATCACGCTTCTACAGACGTTCTCGTACAATATCGCCGATTTGCTAATAGACATTATTACTTACGCCTACTACATACTGTTCGGTTTCATTATCGCGTCTATTTTGTTTAGTTGGTTTCCGGGGTATCCGTCGAGCAGTTTTCTGCAGGCGATCTACGATGCCGTAAGGGCCGTTGCGGACCCCATTCTGATGCCGATCCGTAGTCGTATACCGCCTCTCAGGTTAGGAGGGTTCGGGATAGATCTATCACCGATTATCGCGCTGCTCGGGATCTGGATAGCGCGAAGCCTGCTCACGACGATAGTAAACGTCTTTTTACGACCTGTTTTGGGGTGATATAGCGTGGCGATCAAGCCGATAGACGTAAGGCGTAAGGAATTCAAGAACAGCCTGCGGGGCTACAACGCCGATCAGGTGGACGACTTCCTGGATACCGTCGCGGACGAGTACGAACGTTCCTACTCCGAAAACCTGCGGTTGAGGGAGGAGATCTCCAACCTCCGCGAACGCCTGGAGCAGTTCGAGAAGCTGGAAAACTCGATCCAGTCAGCCCTCGTTCACGCGGAGTCCGCCGCAAACGATTTGCGGGACAGCGCCTCTACCGAGGCCGAAAACCTCCGCAACAACGCAGACCGGGAGGCGGAACTTATCGTCAAGGAAGCCCGCGAACGCGCCCAGCAAACCCTGGCTGAATCTTCCATCAAGGTCGAGCGTGCACAAGACTCCTACGAAGCCCTGAAGAAAGCCAAGCAAAACTTCGCCGCGGACTTTCGCCATCTCCTGCGCTCCTACATAGCGGTAATGGATAATGTGGACCTCGTATCCGTCCAGGAGATAGAATCCTCCCTGCGCGAGCGCCTGGACTGGGAGGCCATCGCCGCCGCCCGTAAAGCCGCCGAACAAGAGCAGGTGGATGACGACGCCCGGTTGGACGACCAGCCGACAGGCCCTCTCTCGGAAGACGACCCTGAACCTGAAGTAGAAGAACCAGAGGTAGAGCCTTCTAACGTCGAAGACGATGGGGAAGAGGCGGTAGCCTCGGACTCTGAAGCTTCGGAGGAGGTTGACCAAGAAGATGCCGCGCCGGTAGGGGAAGAGGCCGGGGCCGACGGGCAGTCCAATGGGGATGCGAAATCGGAGCAGGACGAGCAACGCAAGAGCGCCGAGAAAGATTCCCGGGCCAGCCGGTTCCTACGCCGTCGTGGCTAATAATGCCCCGCGAAACTTCGAAGAAATTGTGACGCCCGGCCTGGAAGTTACGCTTGGTGCACAAAGCGCGTGTTCGGAAGGCCCCCGCGGTGACGAAGTCTTGGAAAGAGGGACCACCAACCGGAAAAGGTTAGTGCGGATCCAAGACGTGGGCTATGTTCGGGACAAAGAGTATCTCGAAAACTTCTTGGTGTAAGTTTTGTCTTCCGAAACGTTCGCTGTGGGGCCCGGGGAATCGGGAGAACGTTTGGACCTGGTTTCAACCCGGCGTCTGGGAATAAGTCGTAGTGTTGTGCAGCGTCTGATCAAGGACGGCCGGCTACTCGTGGACGGTGAAAGACGTTCGGCTTCTCACAGGTTGAACGGCAAGGAAAACGTCGAAGCCTGGCTGCCGCCTTCCGGCCTTCACCCAGAAAACAACCCGGTCCCGATAGTCTTCGAAGACGAACACATCTTGGTGGTGGACAAACCGGCCGGTCTCGTAGTGCATCCCGGCGCCGGCAACCCTTCGGGTACGCTGGTCAACGCCCTGCTGGACAAGGGTATAACGGGTGGCGGGGACCCTGTCAGGCCCGGCGTGGTCCACCGTTTGGACCGGGATACTTCGGGGTTGATAGTACTGGCTAAAAGCGAGGCGGCGTATTCCAAACTGGTGGAAATGCTTTCGGGGAGGCGGGTGGAGCGCGTTTACCGTGCGGTCGTCGTCGGGACCGGCTTACCACCGTTTGGGACCGTAGACTCGCCCGTCGGGCGCGATCCGGAAAACCCGACGCTGATGGCCGCCGGGGTGGGTAAAAACGCCGTTACACACTTTGAAGTTTTGGATAAGGCTCAGGGACACAGCATGCTCCGGGTTCGGCTCCAGACCGGTAGGACGCACCAGATCCGGGTCCACCTCTCCGCCATCGGGTATCCGGTCTACGCCGATCCGCTGTACGGTGAGACCGTGGAGGGAGAAAGGCTCTGGCTGCACGCCGAAAGGCTGTCGTTCGAACACCCCGTTACCGGCCAACCCGTCGGGTTACAGTCCGGGATACCGGCGGATTTACGGTCTTCCGCCGGACGCCTGGGATTCAGTGCGGATGAGGCTTCTTGACGCGGTATATGCTGTCTGGTAGCTTACCCGTCAACTTGGCATCCGACCTTTAACGGCGCCCGGCGAGGCGCGAAGGAGGAGAAATTGCAAAGATCCGGCGCCAACGTACGACAATGCACGATCTCGGAAAACCTCACGGCGGACGGCGTTAGCCGATCCCTACGCCGTATCTCCCACGAAATCCTCGAACGCAACGCTTCAAACCTCGATAGCCTGGCCCTCATAGGCGTTTTGACCCGCGGGGCTCCCCTGGCCCGCAGGATCTCGGAAAATTTAAAGCAGTTCGAGCGTCTCGAAGTGCCCGTAGGCTCTCTGGACATCACGTTGCACAGGGATGATCTGGAAAGCCCGGAGCCCGAGGTGCGGGAAAGTCACGTCCCGTTCGACGTTGAGGGGAAGACCGTGATCCTGGTTGACGACGTGCTCTTTACGGGTAGAACCGCCCGGGCCGCGATGGACGCGTTGCTTGAGTTGGGGCGTCCGGCGGCGGTGAGGCTCGCGATACTGGTTGATAGGGGTCACAGAGAATTGCCGATCCGGGCGGACTACGTCGGGAAAAACATGCCCACCTCGCTGGGGGAGCGGGTGTTGGTCAAGCTGGAGGAAACGGACGGGGAGGACGGGGTGGTCACCGTTGAACGATAGAAACTTGCTCACGCTGGATAACGTGGGCCGGGAAGACTTGCGCGGGATGCTGGATCTGGCGAAAGATTCGGCGCTCGGTCGGGTTTTGCGACCCCTCGAAGGGAAGACGGTTTGCATGGCGTTCTTCGAGTCCTCGACCCGGACCTCGGCCTCGTTCGAGCTCGCGGCGCGGCGGGCCGGGGCGGACGTGATCCCGCTCTCCGAAAAAGGTTCGGCTATCTCTAAGGGTGAATCTCTCATAGACACCGTCGTAACCCTGGACAGCCTCGACACGGACGTACTGGTGTTGCGCCACCCCGCCGCGGGAGCCGCCCAACTCGCCGCCCGTAACACCGGGGCGGCTGTGGTAAACGCCGGCGACGGTTGCGGGCAACACCCAACCCAGGCCCTGCTAGACCTCTATGCACTCTCTGGAGCGCTCGGCGGCTTCGAGGAGCTAGAGGGACGCAAGATAGCCATTTTGGGCGACGTATTGCACAGCAGGGTGGCCCGCAGCGTAATATCGGCCTCCGGGGCCGCCGGTATGGAAGTGGCGCTCGTCGCGCCGCGCACGCTGCTGCCGGCCGACCACGAGACCTGGAGCCTGCCCGTGCTCGACTCGGTAGACGAGGCGGTCGAGTGGGGGGCGGAGGTACTTTACGCTTTGCGGCTTCAGAAAGAACGCATGGTTGGCGGCTCGCCCCGCGTGCCTTCCGTGGCGGAATACTCATCTTACTACGGTGTTGGAAAGCGCCACTTAAAGCCGGGCGTCTGGTTAATGCATCCGGGGCCGGTCAATCGGGGGGTCGAAATCTCCGGTGACGTAGTCCTACACGACTCTTCCCTCGTACCGGATCAGGTAGCCGCTGGAGTAGCGGTAAGAACGGCGGTGCTGATGTCCGTCGCCGGCGTCGCCGGCGAGGTAGTGGCTTGAACGAGCTGGCAATCCGTGGCGCCCACATTCTGGACCCTAAAACCGGGCTCGACGAAGTAGCGGACATCGGGATCTCCGGCGGACGGGTGACAGAAATTGGCGGCAGCGTTAGCGGGAGCCATGTGGTTGACGCTGGAGGCCTGCATTTGTTCCCGGGTTTCGTTGACGTGCACGCCCACTGGCGGACGCCGGGAAGGGAAGACGAAGAGACCATCGAGAGCGGCTCGATGGCGGCGGCGGCGGGCGGCTTTACAAGCGTCGTAATGATGCCAAATACGGATCCGATAGTAGATAAAGCCGTGATCGTAAGCGGGCTCGCCCGGCGCGTCGAGCAGGAATCCCGGGTGCGGGCCTATATATCCGCCGCGCTCCACGTGGGTCTCGAAGGCGAGCGTCTCACGGAGATGCGCCGGTTAAAGGAGGCCGGGGCGTTTTGTGTCTCGGACGACGGGCTCGGGACCGCCTCCGCCGGAGTTTTGCGTAACGGCATGCTCTACGCCCGCACGGCGGGCCTGCCGGTGATACTGCATTGCGAAGACCACACGCTGGCTACCGGCGTCGTCCACGACGGCGCGGCGGCGGCCCTGGCGGGAATTCCGGGGTCACCCGCCAGCGCGGAAGACGTAGCCACGGCGACGGCCCTGATCCTGGCCCGGGAAACCGGAGCAAAGGTCCACGTAACCCACGTCAGTACGGCCCTCTCCGCGTCCCTGGTAAGTTTCTTTAGGAACAACGCCGACGTAACGGCGGACACGACGCCGCACCACCTAACGCTCACGGACGAGTTGATCTCTACCCTGGAGGGCATGTACCGGGTAAACCCGCCGCTGCGCCCAAGCGAGGACCGGGCGGGGGTGAGGGCAGCGTTAGAGGACGGTGTGCTGGACTTTGTGGCGACGGATCACGCGCCGCACGCCGCCCACGAGAAGGAGCTTCCCCTGGAAGAGGCCGCGCCCGGCTTTCTGGGGCACGAGACGGCTTTCGCGGCGCTCTATACGGAGCTGGTGATGCGCGGTAAACTCTCGCTCCCGCGGCTGGTGGAAGCCATGAGTTGTTCCCCCGGCGCTTGGATCGGGGGTCTCGGGAGCCTCTCCGTGGGCTCTCCGGCCGATATGGTGCTCGCGGATTTGTCGGAAGAGTGGACCGTGGGCCAGGATACCCTGCAAAGCCAGTCCTGGAACTCCCCGTATCTGGGACGGAAGATGACCGGAAGGGTCGTAACGACCCTGGTCGGTGGCGAAATAGTGCACGACAGAATTGGAGTAAAGTTTGGAGTACGGACCTAGACGGGCAAAACTGGTCCTCGAAGACGGGGCCGCCTTCGAAGGAAAAACCTTCACCGGGGACGGCGAAGTCTCCGGCGAGGTGGTGTTCACCACCAGCATGGTCGGCTACCAGGAGACCCTCACCGACCCGTCCTACCGGGGTCAGATCCTGCTGTTCACCTACCCCCTGATCGGGAACTACGGGGTCATCCCCGGCGAGGAGGAATCCAACAAAGTTCAGGCTGCGGGGGTACTGGTCCGGGAATACACGCCCTACCACAGCAACTGGGCCAGCGAACGTTCCCTGGCCGCGCTGCTGGAAGAGGCCGGCGTCGTCGGCGTAGAAGGTGTGGATACCCGCGCCCTGACTCGCTATTTGCGAGACAAAGGAGCCATGCGGGGCGTAATTTCGACGGTCGAAACAGATCACAACACGTTGCTGGAAAAAGCCCGGGCGCACCCTTCGATGGTTGGGTTGGACCTCGCCTCGACCAGCAGCCAGGTCACAGAAACGACCTTGCTGCCCGCTTACGGCGAAGAGCGTTGCCGGGTCGCCGCCCTCGACTACGGGGTGAAAGGTTCGATCTACAAGGAGCTTCGTAGCCGGGGCGCCACGGTCGTCGCGATGCCCGGATCCTCTAGCGCCGAAGAGATCCTGGCCTCCGGGCCCGACGGTTTGTTCTTGTCCAACGGTCCGGGCGACCCGGCGGCACTCGGCGAAGCCGTGAAAACCCTCCGGCCCGCGTTGGGTGAGGTCCCGACCTTCGGGATTTGCCTCGGCCATCAGCTTTTGGGTTTGGCGCTCGGTTGCGAGACTTACAAAATGCCGTTCGGGCACCACGGGGCCAACCACCCCGTAAGAAACATGGTCACCGGGAGGATCGAGATCACCAGCCAGAACCACGGCTTTGCCGTCGAGGAAAGTTCGCTGCCCGAAAACGTGAACCTCACGCACCGCAACCTGTACGACGGCACGGTCGAAGGTATTGAGAACGAGGAACTTTCAGTATGGAGCGTTCAATACCATCCCGAGTCCAGCCCCGGACCCCGGGATTCCGGCTACCTGTTCGACGACTTCGTCGAAAGAATTTCACCGGAGGTCTCTTAGATGCCACGCCGGAATGACATCTCCAGCATTCTCATAGTAGGCTCCGGGCCTATAGTCATCGGTCAGGCTGCCGAGTTCGACTATTCCGGAACCCAGGCGTGCCGGGCTTTGAGGGAGGAAGGCTACCGGGTCGTCTTGGTCAATTCGAACCCGGCAACCATTATGACGGACCCGGAGTTCGCCGACGCGACCTACATCGAACCGCTAACCGTCGAGACGGTCGCGGAGATCATCCGCCAGGAACGTCCGGATGCCCTGTTACCAACCCTCGGCGGCCAGACCGCCTTGAACCTTTCCATTGAGCTGGACGAGGCCGGCATCCTGAACGAGTACGACGTGGAGCTTTTGGGGGCTTCGGTCGAGTCCATCCACAAAGCCGAAGACCGGCAACTCTTCCAGGAAGCAATGAAGCGTATCGGCCTGAACGTCCCCGAAAGCCGAACCGTCAAAAACTTGGGTGAAGCCGAAGAATTCGCGGCGAAAACGGGCTTCCCTCTCATAATACGTCCCAGCTTTACCCTCGGGGGCAAGGGCGGCTCCGTCGCCCGGGATCACTCCGAACTGGAGCGCGCCGTGCTCGACGGCCTGGAAGCCAGCCCGGTAAACAGCGCCCTCGTAGAGAACAGCGTCGCCGGCTGGAAAGAGTTCGAGCTCGAAGTAATGCGCGACCTCTCCGACAACGTCGTCATCGTCTGCTCCATAGAAAACTTAGACCCGATGGGCGTTCACACCGGAGACTCCATAACCGTCGCCCCCGCCCAAACCCTCTCAGACCGCCAATACCAGGCGCTCCGCTCAGCTTCTATACGCATAATACGCGAGATCGGGGTTCAGACCGGCGGTTCGAACATTCAGTTTGCGGTTGACCCCCAGAGTGATGAGTTCTACGTGATCGAGATGAACCCCCGGGTTAGCCGGTCGAGTGCTTTGGCGAGTAAGGCGACGGGTTTCCCGATAGCGAAGATCGCCGCCAAGCTGGCGGTCGGGTATTCTCTGGACGAGATCCCAAACGACATAACCCGCGCCACGCCCGCCTCATTCGAGCCTTCGCTGGATTACGTGGTGACCAAGATCCCGCGGTTCACCTTTGAGAAGTTTCCGGGTGCGGCGCCGCGGCTCACCACCAAGATGCACTCCGTCGGGGAGGTAATGGCGATAGGCCGGACCTTTACCGAAAGTTTGTTGAAGGCTATAGATTCACTAGAGGTTGACCCGCAAGACATAATTCCCAGCCTCGTAGAGCCGAACCCTTACAGGATCTTCGCCGTTTTCGAGGCCCTGCGCGACGGAATGGACATCCCCGAAATCTTCGAGAAGACGTACATAGACCCTTTCTTTATAGCTTCGATAGCCAAGATCGTGGCCGCCGAGGGGGCGTTACCGGATACGATGGGCAAGGAGGAGTTGCTCGAAGCCAAGAAGGTCGGCTTATCGGATGATGCCCTGGCGGCGGCTTCGAACACTTCCGTGGACGTGGTGCGCGGGGTTCGGCGGGCGCTCGGCGTCTCGCCGACCTACAAGTCTGTGGATACCTGCGCCGGTGAGTTTCCCGCGCAGACACCCTACTTCTACTCTACTTACGAGACGGAGGACGAGGTGGACCGCGGCGGGAACGAGTCGGTGGTGGTTTTGGGGAGCGGTCCAAACCGTATCGGGCAGGGGATCGAGTTCGATTACGCCTGCGTACACGCGAGCTACGCGCTGGAGGAGGCCGGCTACGACGCCGTAATGGTCAACTCAAACCCGGAAACGGTCTCGACCGACTACGACACCTCGACCCGACTGTACTTCGAGCCGCTCTCGGCCGAGCACGTACTGGAGGTGATCCGGCGCGAAAACCCCCGCGGCGTCATACTCCAATTCGGAGGCCAGAGCCCGCTGAAGCTCGCCCGCGACCTGGAGAAAGAAGGGGTCAACATACTGGGGACCTCGCCGGAGGCCATAGACCTGGCCGAGGATCGCTCGCGTTTCGGGAGGTTACTCTCGGACCTCGGCATCCCGCATCCCCGCTTCGGGGCGGCGTCAACACCCGGCGAAGCCTGGGAGATAGTGCGTGAACTCGGCTATCCCGTGGTGGTGAGGCCGTCGTACGTCCTCGGGGGCCGCAGGATGGAGATCGTCTACAACGACGACGACCTGGACCTGTACCTCCGGTCCGGGGTAGACACGAGCCCCGAGTATCCGACCCTAATCGACAAGTTTATGGAAGACTACGTAGAGGTTGACGTAGACGCCGTCTGCGACGGGGAAGAAGTGTACGTCGGGGGCATCATGGAGCACATCGAGGAGGCCGGGGTTCATTCCGGGGACTCTTCTTGCGTGACGCCGCCGATCACGATCCACCGCCGGTTGCTGGAGAAGATAGAGGACTACACGCGGCGGCTCGCGCTGGCGGCCGGGGTGGTGGGCTTGATGAACGTTCAGTTCGTCGTCCGGGGGGATGACGTGCTGATAATAGAGTGCAACCCGCGGGCCTCGCGCACCGTGCCGTTTATCTCCAAAGCTACCGGCGTGCCGCTGGCGAAACTCGCGACCCGCGTATTGTTGGGTGAGAAACTGTCGGAGATCGAGCTTCAGCCCTCCACGAACGGTCATTTCAGCGTCAAAGCGCCGGTGTTTCCGTTTGATCGGTTTGCGGACGTGGACCCGTTGCTCGGGCCGGAGATGCGTTCTACCGGGGAGGCGATGGGCGTTGACCGGACGTTCGGCGGGGCCTTTGCCAAGGCGCTCGTCGCCGCCGGCCAAACGCTACCGGTTGGCGGGCGCGTGTACGTCTCGGTCGCGAACCGGGACAAGCGGGCTGTGGTTCTTATAGCGCGGGCGTTCGCCGACCTCGGGTTCGAAATATCCGCCAGCGAGGGCACGGCCGAAGTGTTGAGGAACAATGGCCTCGCGGTCGTGGTGGTGTCGAAGATCGGGGAGCCCGGGGAAGACGTGCTCGGCCTGATCGAAGCCGGCGGCGTTGACCTGATAGTTAACACCCCCTGGGGCCGGGGAGCCCGCACGGACGGGTACCTGATCCGTCGCCAGGCCCTGACCCACGGCGTGCCGTGCATCACCACGCTGGCCGGGGCCGCCGCCGCCCTCCAGGGCATAGAGGCGAAGCTCCGGGACGGAACGCAACGCGTAAACCCCCTGCAAGGCCTCTACGCGGCCAAGACTTGAAGTTCTACCCGGCAAAGATAGAGGACCGCGAACAAATCGGGGCTTACACGCTCCTCAAATACCGCTGGGAGGAACCCGTAGAGCCCGGCCAGTTCGTAATGGCCCGCGCCGGGCGCTTTCCGCAGGTCATGGACCCGCTGCTCGCCCGCCCGCTTTCGTTCTACGACCACGACGGCGAATTGGCGAGCCTTCTACTAGAGGTCCGCGGACGCGGCACGGTCCTCCTGAACGAAGCGCCCGAGATACAGGTCACCGCCCCTTTGGGGAAAGGATTCGACCTTGAAAACGGCGACCGGGCGGCTTTACTCGGCGGCGGCATCGGCGCGGCCCCGATGAAGATACTCTCCCGGAGGCTAGAGAAACGGGGCGTCTTCCACGACGTATTCCTGGGGTTTGCGGACTCAGCCACGGCCCGGATCTCAAAAGACTTCCCGGAGGCCTCGGTGGCTACGATGGACGGCTCGGAAGGTATTACCGGCACCGTGCTGGATGTTGCAACGAACCTCGCTGAATACGACGCCGTATACGCCTGCGGCCCGAACCCGATGTTGGCCGCGATAAAGCAGAGGGCCGGCGGGTTTTGCCAACTCTCTATAGAAGAGCGGATGGGGTGCGGCAACGGTTCGTGCAACGGCTGCGTGGTCCCGGTCAAAGGTAGGGGTTACGTGAGGTCTTGTGTAGAAGGCCCGGTCTTCGAGGCGGGGTCGCTGGCATGGTAGTAAGGACCGCCGGGGAACTCAGGGTAGAACTTTGCGGCATACCCATGAAGACGCCCCTGATGCCGGCCTCGGGGACCCTGGCCAAAGAAGCGGTAAACGAGGCGCGGGACGCCTACGGAATAATGTTGCCGAAGACCGTTACCCCGGGTTTTCGGGAAGGGAACCCGCCGCCCCGGATAGCCGAGACTCCCTCCGGCATGATCAACTCCATCGGCCTGCAAAACCCCGGCATAGAAAACTTTGTGCAAGACCTATCCGCTTTCGAGACCGGTGCCCCCCTGATGGTTTCGGTAGCCGGAGATACCGCGGCGGAGTTCGCCGACCTCTGCGCGAGGTTCGCCCCTGACGACCGCGTGGCGGCGGTCGAGCTAAACCTTTCCTGCCCGAACGTCGAGCACGGCGGCCTCACCTTCTGCGCCGGACCCGGGAGCGTGTCCGGCGTCGTCGAGCATTGCCGCCGGGACATACCCGGAAAGCCGCTGTTCGTGAAGCTCACCAACGAGGGCGTGCTGGCGAACTCTCTGGCCGCCGAAGAAGCCGGCGCCGACGGGCTCACCCTCGTAAACACCCTTCCGGCCCTCTCCGTTGACCACAAAACCCGGAAGGTACTCCGGGGCGGGCTCTCCGGGCCGGCGGTAAAACCTGTTGCGCTGAGGGCCGTGTACGAGGTCTCGCGGGCCGTGGGTATACCGGTGGTCGGTTGCGGCGGCGTCTCCACCGGCCCGGATGTTGCGGAGTTTATGCTGGCCGGCGCGACGGCGGTCCAGGTTGGGACCGCGAGCTTCGTGCGGGAGCCGGTAGAGATACTAGATGAGTTCGTGGCTTATCTGAGGGATACGGGGCTCCGGGCGGAGGAGTTGATCGGGGCCCTCTAAAACTCGTGGTCTGTTCGCCAGCTACAAAGGCCGATGTTATAATGTATAGCCAATGTTGAGGAAGGCGCCGCAAAGAACGGTAAGTGAACGCCATAGCGCGTTGGAAGAGGCCAACCGTATAAGGTTCGCCCGGGCCGACGCCAAGCGGGAACTGAAGGACGGAGAGCTAGACATATATGACCTCCTAATGGAGCCTCCGGAAGAACTAAAAGGTGCCAAGGTAGAAGAAATGCTGCTCGCGATGCGGGGTATGGGGCGTATAAAAGTAAACCGGGTTCTCAGGGAAGCCGCCATCAGCTCCTCCAAAACGCTCGTAGGGCTAACCCACGGCCAGAGGGACCGTCTGATCAGGGTTCTCGGTTGCGAGGAAAATTAATCGTCGTTTCCGGGCCTTCCGGGGCCGGAAAATCCACGCTCATCAGAGCCGCCCTCGGTGCCGTACCGGAACTCGCTTACTCGGTCTCCGCGACCACCCGTAAACCCCGCGAAGGTGAGGTAGAGGGCAAAGACTACATCTTCCTCAGCCGCGGCGAGTTCGAGCGTTGGATAGCGGAAGGAAACTTCCTTGAGTGGGCCGAATACTCTGGTAACCTCTACGGGACCCCGGAACACCGGGTCAACGAGCTACTCGAAGACGGGTTTTCCGTAGTTTTAGAAATAGAGTTGCAGGGTGCGAGGGAGGTAAAAGAACAGCGCCCCGACGCGACTATGATCTTTGTGCGGGCGCCGTCTCTGGAAGAGAACCGCAAACGCCTTGAAGGCCGGGCAACAGAGTCGGTGGAAGCCCTGGAAAACCGCATGAGCACCGCGGTCAAAGAGGTCGCGGCGCGGGATGAGTTTGACCACGAAGTAGTAAACACCGAGCGTAAACAGGCACGGCGGCGGATGATCGGAAAAATAGAGGAAGTAATAAAAGGAGGCCGGCATGACCAGTGATCTCAAGATAGACCAGTTGTTGGACAAGGTAGATTCTCGTTACGGACTCGTAATGGCGGCGGCCAAGCGGGCGCGCCAGATCAACGAGTATACCGCGACCCTGGGGCTTAACGAATCTCTCGGGATACCGGGTCCCCAGGTACACACCCGGTCCCAGCACCCGCTGGGCATCGCCATCGAAGAACTGAGGTCTGGCAAGCTAGAGGTCAGTTTCAGGAGCGAAGAGCCGGCCGAGGAACCGGCGGAGATAGAAGAAGTCGCCTCCGACGAAGCCGCCGCGCTGGCGCAGGCCGAGGCCGACGGCGGGGGAGAAGACCAGGGAGCCGCTTAAGGTACGGTCCTTTGATCCTGTGCTCCGTCGGGCCGGGTCGAGGGGCCTTGGAGACCCCGAAACTATGCTCCGGGCTCTCGCGAGCCGGCCACCAAACCGAAGTTTTTCTAGAGCCTGGAACCAGGAACTTCGTCGGGCCGGCCGCTTTTACCGAAAACGCCGCAATCGTAGGCTCGCCCACCGAGACCCCTGAAGCCTTGATCTTCGCACCGGCATCCGCCACGACCCTGGCGCGTCTCGCGCACGGCCTCGATGGCGGGCCTGCGGATAAAGCTTATTCCCAAGGCATAAGACCCGTAGTAGTGGCCCCGCAGCTAGACACCGAAACCGCCCTCCATCCCGCGGTGATAGCGAACATAGAACTTCTGCGCGAAGACGGGTGTTTGATGATGGATCAGCGCGGAGCCGAGATGGCGGAACCTGCGGAGATCATCTCGCGAACCCTCGGGAGTTTGCCGGGTGCACTAAGCGATATGCGCATTCTGGTGAGCGCCGGGGGCACGCGGGAACCGATAGACAGCGTCCGCTTCGTCGGCAACCGTTCCTCCGGGAAAATGGGGCTCGCGGTCGCGCGGGAAGCCACGCGGGAGGGCGCGGAAGTTACGGTGGTGGCCGCGAACCTGGAGCACAGAGAGCCTGGAGTGGGTTGGCTCCCGGTAGAGACGGTTGACGAACTTCGCAGAGGCATAACAAGCGAAGCCGCCGACTGTGACGCCCTGGTCATGGCCGCAGCGGTCTCCGACTTCAAGCCGGCTTCGAGGTTGGAGAGCAAGATGCGGCGTGGAGAAAACCTGAGCCTGGACCTCGTCGCCACAGAAGATATTTTGAAAGCCGTGCGGCGGGAGAACCCGGACCTCTTTATGGTAGGATTCGCCGCAACCCACGGAGACCCCGTGCCGGACGCCCGTAAGAAGCTCTCTTCCAAAGGCGTAGACCTCGTGGTGGGCAACGATATCTCGCAGGAAGGGATCGGGTTTGGGTCCGACGAAAACGAAGTTTACGTCGTAGGACCAACAGGCGAACGCTTCGTGCCGCAAGCCTCGAAGCAGGACGTCGCGCGGGCTATCCTGGACGAGTTGGTAAAGGAGATCAAAATGGAGAAAACCTCACAACATGGCTAAGAAAACAGAAACGGTGGGTGCCGCCGGGGCCGCGTCAGACAGCAAAAAGCCAAAGAATTCGCATCTTTTCACGTCGGAGTCAGTAACAGAGGGCCACCCCGACAAGATAGCCGACCAGATCTCCGACGCAATACTCGACGCCGCCATAGCAGACGACCCCACAAGCCGCGTAGCCTGCGAGACCCTCGTCACCACCGGCATGGTCATCGTAGCCGGTGAGATGACCACCTCTACCTACGTAGACATCCCCACCCTCGTCCGGCAGAAGATCTCCGAGATAGGCTACACAAGGGCCAAGTACGGCTTTGACTCACAGACCTGCGGCGTCATCACCTCCATAGACCCCCAGTCAGTAGACATAGCCCAAGGCGTAGACAAAGCGCTAGAAGCCCGCAAAGACGAAGAGCTAGAAGACGAAGAGCTGGAAGAAATAGGAGCCGGGGACCAGGGGATGATGTTCGGCTACGCCTGCGACGAGACAGAAGAGCTAATGCCGCTACCGATAACGCTGGCCCACGCCCTAACGAGAAAGCTCTCGGAGGTGCGCAAGCAGGGAGTGCTCGACTACCTGCGTCCCGACGGCAAGAGCCAGGTAACGGTGCGCTACGAAGACGACAAGCCCGTAGCGGTAGAGAAAGTCTTGATCAGCGCCCAGCACCGCGCCGGGGTAGAAGAAAACATCAAAGAAGACCTTACAGACGCCGTAATAGGGCCGACCCTAGGAGAAGAGTTCTTCGGCGAAAGCTCGACCGAAGTACTGGTAAACCCCACCGGGCGCTTCGTAACCGGGGGGCCACAAGGCGATACCGGGCTCACGGGCCGCAAGATCATAGTAGACACCTACGGCGGCGTCGCCCCCCACGGCGGCGGGGCGTTCTCGGGCAAAGACCCGACAAAGGTGGACCGCTCGGCCTCATACGCCGCAAGGTGGGTGGCAAAAAACGTGGTGGCCGCCGGGCTCGCAAAGAAGTGCCTGGTGCAGGTAGCTTACGCCATCGGGGTCGCAAGACCGGTAAGCGTCATGGTAGAGACTTTCGGGACGGCCAAAGTAGACCCGGTAACGATAGAGGCCCTGGTAGAAGAGCACTTCGATTTGCGTCCGGGGGCTATCTTGCGCGAGCTAGAGCTCCGGCGTCCGATCTACGCCTCTACGGCGGCTTACGGGCACTTCGGCCGCGATGAGCCGGGCTTTAGCTGGGAGGACACCTCCCGGGCTGATGACCTGCGCCGCGCCGCCGGCTTGTAATTGGCCCGGCTGCGGCGACCTACTTCCCGGCAATCTTCCGAGGCCACCCGCGAGGCGCGGGTAATCCCTCTAATAAATACTCACGCACTGCCGGCCCTGAGTTACCTGATCCCGGGCCACCTGGAGAATCAGGTTCGTCCTGGCACGGCGGCAATCGTACCGCTCTCGGGACATTCGCGACTCGGGGTCGTGGTGGGGGTGGAGGAAAACACCGGCAAAGGCCGGGAGTACATCAGAGATACGTCGGGCGGGTTGTCTATCCCCTCTGAGATAGCCGAAGTTTGCAGCAGGCTCTCGGCCTCTTACGCTATACCGCTACCGGCCGTACTCCGTTCGGCCATGCCCCCCGGCCTCGTCACCGACCGTTACCGCGTGGTGGAGCCTGAAACACATTGGCCCTGGCAGCCGGGCAGTGCGGTGGGTCGAACGGCGCTAAAACGCCTCCTCGGCGGCAAGGGCTTACAGTACGCCGAAATGTCGGGACGCATCGAGTTTTTGACGGAGCCCCCGGCCGGTAAGTTCGTGGAGTGGGCCACGTTGCGGGCCGGGGGGAACCCGGACCTCAGCCGGGCTCCCCGCCAGCGACAAATTTTCGAGTCTTTGGGTGTTAGCGAGGATGGCTGTACCGTCGCGGGGCTGCTAAAAGCGACGGGGGCTTCCCGGGGGACCCTGAGAAGTTTGGTCTGCCGGGGAGCCGTAAACGTAGAAAAGCGCCCCGAACCTCCTCCTGTTTTTACCACCAGGGGCGGTGAAGCCCGTCCGGATGTCTTTGGCGCGTACGGTAGAGACGCCGGACGGGTCGTAGACCGCGGTGGAGCCTGGCTTTGGAGGCTACCCCTGGAGAAGCAAATGGCCGCCGTCTCGGCGGTCTCTGGAGCCGCCTTGGAAGGCGGAGAGCGGGCGTTGGTGCTCGTCCCCGAGATCGGGGCCTTAGAGAAGATGGTCGAGTATCTGGTCGAGACCCTCCCCGAAGGCTACACGGTGGCCCCCTACCACAGCGGGCTGGCCCACAGGAGAGGGGGCGTCCACGAGGAGGTCCGCGACGGCCGGGTAGACGTGCTGGTCGGAACCCGGGCCGCCGCCTTGATGCCGATGCGGGGCGTCGGCGCTATATGCGTGGTGGACGAACCCAACGAATCTCATCGCGCGGAGCCGGGCTACGAAGGGTTGCCGGTCCACGCGCGGGACGTGGCGCTGGAGCGCGGCCGGGTCGAAGGTTCCGGGGTGTTGATGCTCGCGTCCGCACCGTCTTTGCAAGTCTACTTTCCAGGGTCCGGCATAAAAGAGCTAACCCCGCGACCTGCCGCCAATCGTCCCGCCGGCAAAATAATAGACCTGCGGGACTCCGGGAGTTCCCTGAGCCCGGCATTCGTGGAAACCTGTCGTCGGGGTCTGGAGGACGGCGGTCGCGTAGCCGTGGTCGCAAATCGCCTGGGGTACGCCACCAGTATAAGTTGTAATACTTGCGGCAACGTGTGGAAGTGCCCCGATTGCTTTCTGCCGCTGGCTTTTCACGAGACACCTAGGGCCCTGATCTGCGGCCGTTGCGGGTATCGTCGGGGGGTTCCCGAAAGCTGCGACGTTTGTGGATCGGACCGTATAAGCTCCACGGGTTTCGCGATAGAGCGGCTGCGTAAAGAGCTTTCCCGGAGGCTCGGAGTGGAGGCCGGGCTCATCACCGCCGGCGGGCGCGAGCTGGAGGATGCTCCGCTAGTCGTCGCGACCGCGAAGTTCGTAGTCGGCGGCGGTTGGGACACCGTGGCGGTGGCCGATGCGGACTCTTTGCTGATGGGAAGTAGCGTGGGAGCCGTGGAGCGTGCCTTTCGGCTGATATACGGAATGACCGAGTCGGCCAGAGACCTCGTCATCGTCCAGACGCGGGTTCCTGATCACTACGCACTTCACAGCGCGCTCCGGAGAGACTACCCGGCTTTTGCCGCGGCGGAACTTCCGAAGCTCGAAGACTCGGGTTACCCGCCGTACGGACACCTGGCGGCGATGGTCTTCGAGGGGGATGAGGAAACCGTCCGGCGTGCGGTAGAATCAGGGTTGAGGCCGTTTCTCGAACCCAAAGTGAGCATGTCGGAGCCTTCGCCGCTGCCGCGCGGTGGGAGCCTTCAGTGGCGGGTGTTGTTGAGGTCGAAAGAGAAAGAAGCGGTTTCCCGCTTTGCGACGTTCGCCGTTCGGCGGGTCGCGAGAAACTACGGTAAAAGCAAACTAAGGCCGCGGGTCGAAATCAACCCAGAGGAGGTTTAGTGGTGAAGCTCGAGATCAGGACGTTCGGGGATCCGATACTCAAATCTCGGGCTGCTCCCGTGGACAAGTTCGACGACTCACTCGAACAACTGGCCGAGAACATGCTGGAGACCATGCGGGACCACGAGGGCGTCGGGTTGGCCGCAAACCAGGTGGGGCGGCTGAAACGTATCCTCGTTGCCGCCCTCGAAGACGAAGAGTACGTGATCGTGAACCCGGTCTTGGAGCAAGGTGCCGGGGAAGCGACCGCGGATACGGAAGGCTGCCTCTCCATACCGGAGATACAGGTGGAGGTAGATCGTCCGACCCGGGTAACGGTTACGGGGCAAGACGCCAAAGGACTTCCCGTCCGGGTGGAGGCCGAAGGTCTTCTGGCGCGCATCCTGCAGCACGAGATAGACCACCTCGACGGTGTTCTGATACTGGACCGCACGGACCGCGAAGCCCGGAAGGCGGCCATGCGCGAGCTGCGGGAACGCCTCGTCACCTAGCGCCGGAAGGTTGGAAAGCCATTGAAAGTAGCGTTTGCCGGCACGCCGGACTTCGCGGCCGACGTACTCCGCCGCTTGCTCGGTTCGGAACACGAAGTCGGGGTAGTAATATCCCAGCCGGACGCCGGCCGCGGACGGGGGCGCAAGGTCGTCCCGACGCCCGTCGCGGAGCTTGCGGCCTCCGAAGGGTTGACGCTACTCCAGCCGGAGCGCATAGGAGAAGTGGCGGGTGAGATCTCCCGTCACGACGCCCTCGTGGTCGCGGCCTACGGGCAGATCCTGCGCGCCGACACCCTCTACGCCGCAACCCACGACGCCTGGAACGTCCACGCTTCGCTGCTACCCGCCTACCGGGGCGCGGCGCCCATCGAGCGCGCCCTGATGAACGGCGAAACAGAAACCGGCGTCTCGATAATGCGGATGGAAGAAGGCCTGGACACCGGCCCGGTGGCGCTACAGTGGAGCTGCCCCGTACCCGAAGACATGAACTCCGGCGGGCTCACCGAAACCCTCGCCCGGATCGGGGCGGACGCCCTCGTCGAAGTCCTCGGCTCTATCGAGGCCGGAAGCTTGTCTCTGGCGGAGCAGGACGAGCAAAAAGCAACTTACGCCCCGAAGCTAACGCCGCAGGACCGCGTAATCTCCTGGAGCCTCCCGGCGAAAGAGATCCACGACCGGATCCGAGCCCTTGCCCCGGGGATTGGCGCCAGAACTTTTCACCCACAACTCAGCGGCCCGGTAAAGATTCTCCGCTCGAAAATCGTAGACGGAGAAGAGGCCGGTACGGAGCCGGGAGAGCTAGTACCGTCAGCCGACCGCTTACTGGTTAAGTGCGGAACAGGGTCGATCGAGGTAGAGATGCTACAAGCGCCGGGTAAAAAACCTCTACCCGCGAAAGACTTTCTCCAGGGGAGAACCCTGACGGGTTCTTTCCGCGACCCGCGAGAGAACTAGATGAACATTCGGCGGACGCGGGCATAAAGCAACGATGCTAAACTGCGCGCCAGAAGCCGATACCAAAGCGGGGAGGACAGGAAATAAGAGAGCCGGAGACCAGCGTAAGCGTACCCGAGCCCGAAGTCCAGCCGGAGAGGACTGTCCTGGGGGACGAGCCCCGGGTGGTGATCGTGGGTGCGGGTGGATACGGGCGCATCGCGTTGGACGTGCTCGTCGCCACGGGGTTTTCCGAGTGGATACTCGGCTTCTACGACGACGCCCACAAAGCCTTGGCCGATAAGGTCCGCGGTTTTCCCGTGCTGGGGGATATAGGGATGCTGAAAAGCATGCTATCCGTGGAGACCGTACAGGTAATAGTGGCGATCACGGACAACAAAGATCGGTTGCGGATCGCTAATTCCATAAGGGCTTTGGGAGGCCAGTTCACGACGGCCATACATCCTGCGTCCTACGTCTCCGACGTGGCGACGGTGGGTGACGGCTGCGTAGTAGCCGCGGGGGCCGTGGTTCACCCCAACGCGGCGTTGGGGAGCCATTGCTACCTCGGGCCTGGTTCGCTCGTAGACCGGGACGCGGAGGTTGGCGCGGGGGCCTGGATCTCGGCCGGCGCTATTTTAGGTTCTGGGAGCTCCATCGGGGCTAGGAGCGTGCTCGGGCAAAACTGCAGCGTAGGGCGCAAAGCAGCCGTCGGGGACGACGTTGAACTGGGGGCCTTGAAGGCGGTGCCCCCCGGAAGAAGCCTTTGACCTTTTTCCTAGCCGGGCTCTTCGGCCTGGTCGTGGGCAGCTTTTTGAACGTCGCGATCCACCGGGTCCCCCGCAAGGAGTCCGTGGTCCGGCCGGCCTCCCACTGCCCGGAATGTGGAGCCCGGATAAAACCCCGAGACAATATACCGTTGCTTTCTTACCTGCTGCTCGGCGGGCGCTGTAGGAGTTGTGAAACCCGTATTCCAATCCGGTACCCGGTCGTGGAAGCCGCCACCGGCGTACTTTTCGGCTCGGCGGCGTACAGGTTCGGACCGGATCTTGAGCTGGCGTCCGCTATGGTGTTGATCTCCGTGCTCGTGGCGCTCGCCGGTATTGATCTGGAGCACCTTTTGCTGCCGAACGCCGTGTTGTTTCCCGCGACGCTGGCGGGGTTGGTGTTCTCCGTTTTATTGGACCCGGGCCGGTGGTGGATATATCCGGTGTCCGGGTTTCTTTTGGCGGCCTCTTTATTTGCGCTGGCCGTGATTTACCCCGGCGGTATAGGTATGGGCGACGTGAAGATGAGTGGGATGCTTGGGGTGTTTCTGGGACCGTACGCGGCGCTCGCGGTCTTTCTGGGAGCCCTGGGGGGCGCCCTGGCGGGAGGCTCTCTCATGCTGGCGGGCAGGATCGGACGCCGGAGCCACCTGCCGTTCGGCGTGTTTATGTCTGCTGGCGGGGTATCCGTCCTGTTCTTCGGACCCTGGCTCTGGCAGACGTACGCCCGCGCCGTCGGTGGTATATAGGACCCATGGGACGTTTCAGGGCTCAGGCCGTCGGCGTAGACGTGGACCGGGGTGCGATCAAGGCCGCCCAGGTCTCCCGTAGCGGGGGAGACTACACGCTGCAACACGTAGGATACCGGCGCCTTCGACCCGGCGCGGTTTCCGGCGGAGAAGTCGCCGACCAGGACCTTCTGGCTTCGGAGTTCGACGAGTTTTGGAAGACCCACGACTTCAAGGGCAAAACCGTGGTCTTGGGGGTTTCAAACCAGAAAGTGGTGGTACGGCTGCTGGATTTCCCCAGGATGGACGAAGAAGACCTGAAAAGCGCCATAGGCTTCGAGGCCCAGGACCACATCCCGATGCCCGTTGACGAGGCCGTTCTGGACCACGTAGTACTCGGTCCCACAGAAGAAGACTCCGACCTCGACCGCATCCTGATCGTCGCCGCCCAAAAAGACATGATTTCCCGCTACACTTCGGCGGTGCGGGCGGCGGGGCTTCGTCCGGTGGGGGTGGACGTGAAAGCACTCTCGCTGATGAGGTCCACGTTGCCGGAGACCCTTTTCGACGAAGGGGCGACGCTGCTCTTGGATATTGGAAACGAGATCACCAACCTCGTCGTCTCCCAGGGGGGCACCCCGACCCTCACCCGTTTTATCGAGGGAGGTTCGAACCACTTCGTAAGGACGATAGCCGAAGTGGCCGACATCCCGGAGGAGGACGCCGAGAAGCACCTGACGAACCCCAACCTCTATATAGGCGACTACGCCGAGGACGAAGGAAACGCCCCCGAAAACTCCGCCGAAAACCGCCTGGACCCGGCCCTCATGTTCGACGTTCGCCGGGGCCTGGAAGACGCGGTACAACTGATGGCCGAAGACGTGCAGCGTTCTATCGAATACCACTTCTCCCAGCCGGGAGCCCAAGACGTTGCCCGGGTCTACGTCTCCGGTGAGGGGGCCCTGGTCTCCGGTCTCGAAAGTTACGTGGGAGAGTTGCTCGGCGTTCCGACCCACCGTGCGAACCCGCTTCAAAAGCTGGCCGCAAACCGCTCCAACGTACCGGACGAGCAGTTGCGGGTAATGGAGCCGGTCCTCGCGGTGGCCCTGGGGCTGGCTATTGAGGACGCATGAGGCGGATAAACCTCCTCCCGGACGAGGAGCGCCGGAGGGGCGCTGCCCTTCAGGCGCCGGGTGGGGTGCTCGGGATACTCCTCATATCCGGGGCCGCCGTACTGCTCGTCATGGTCGGCCTCTACGTCTTTTACCTGCTCCGCCTGGACAACCAGGAAGAGGAGATCTCACGCCTCGACCAACAGATAACCCAGCAAAACCAGAGCCTCGTAGAGTTGAGGCCGTTTCGGGATCTCTTGGCCCGGCTGGAAAACAAGAAGCCCATAGCCGACGGTATCTTCCGCACCCGTTTTGCCTGGGATGAGTTTCTCCAGGGTCTCGCGTTCGTGATACCCCCCGATACGACGCTGAACACCCTCGACGCCCAAGCCTCCCCGATCAACATTCAAGCCCCCGTAGAGCAACGCCTATCACCCCCCGGAGGCGCTACTTTTACCGGCGTCGCCCTCCCCGACTACGAGAACGTGTCGGATTTCGTAGTCCGCATGAACAACCTGCAATACCTGGCAAATTCCCAACTCAACCTGGCGGAATTGGACCGGGAGACCTTCTCCCAACCCGCGATAAACTTCGAGGTCGCCTCGGAACTCGTGACCCTGTCCGGCGAACGGGGCGACGAACTCCGCATAGACCCTTCGACCCCCGACCCGAACGCCTCCTCAGCACCGGAGATGCCACCCGCAAACGAAAACGCCGCAAGCCAACCCGGGACCGCAAGCGGGACCGCGAGCGCATCACCGTTATACGGAGACCGCCCCTGATGGGACGTAACGACCGAAATGTAATCATCCTCGGTATACTCATAATATTACTGTTGGTGATCGGCTATTACTTCCTGTTGTTCAGCCCCCTTCGAACGGAGTTTGCCCAGCGTTCGGAGGAGAGGTCTCAGAAAGAGCAGGAGCTTCGGGAGTTGGACCGGCAGGTAGCGCAACTCCAAGAGGTCGCCCGCGACGCCCCGGATCTTGAGCGGCAGCTCTTAGAGTATTCCAAGCGCATACCTCCCCAGCCGGAGATACCCACCTTCGTGGTGCAGGTAGAGGAGATCTCCCAGGCTGCCGGGGTTACCCAGCTTTCCATAGAGCCCGGCGCCCCGGAGCCCCCGCCCGGCGGCGGGGACTTCTCGCGGATACCGGTTACAATGTCCTTCGAGGGCACTTACGAGCAGCTACAAGACTTTATGGGGCGGCTGCTGGACCTGGTCCGTCTCGTGACGGTAAACGAAATCTCTTATACACCGGTCGAAGAGGAGAACACGACCATAGACCCCGACGTCGAGCGTTTGTTGCAGGTAGAAATATCCGCGGAGGTTTACTTTACCCCCGGGGACGTTCCCTCGGGACAGGAACCCGCGGCCCCCGAGCCCGCCACCCCCGAAAACGGGGGTGACACCAATGCTCGGTAGGCTGCAAAACTTGCTGATACCCGTCGCTTTGTGCGTACTCGTGGTGCTGATATTCACCTGGATATTAGTCGGTTTGTTTTCCGGCAGTGAAGAAGAGCAATCATTGTCGAACAGGGCCGCGGTGTCACAAAGTCCGGGCGGAGAAACCGGTGGCGGCGGTTCAGATACTCTAGCCCCCGAGGTAGAGAACCGGGACGTGGACTCTTACGCGGCTTACGAAAGCAAAGACCCGTTCCGGCAAATCCTGGAACCGGCGGAAGAAGAGGATGCCGGTATGACCACCGGTTCGACCACCGGTATGACCACCGGCACGACCACTGACTCGACCACCGAAGATGGTGGCGAAGAGCCTCCGGCCGGCGGAACTACAGAGGGCGATGCCGGAGGGGCCCCCGATGAAGACGGCGAAGACGGCGACGATGACAACAGCGGTGCCAACGACGGGGGCGGCCCGAATCAGGGCGGTGCGCGGGACGGCGACAACGACGGTCTTAGCGACCGCAGAGAGCGTGCCCTGGGGACGGATCCCGAAGACCCCGACACCGACGGAGATGGAATCCGGGACGGCCGGGATGATGCCGACAACGATGGGTTGCCGGATAGTGGCGGGGCGGACGACGAACTCTTCGACAGCGGAGGCTCCCTGAAGTACGGCGGCAAATAGGTTGTGACCGCCCGGCGTTGGGAAAGCTTCGATTTGCGCTATATTAGCGGGCATAAGAGTTACAGAATCTTTAGAAAGGACGTACGGCGTTGAGGTTTAGCTTCTCTACTGCGGGTGAGTCACACGGGCCGGCGGAGGTTGCCCTGGTGCACGGGGTTCCGGCGGGGCTCGGCCTGCGCGCCGATGACGTGAACCGGGACCTCGCGCGGCGGCAACAGGGCTACGGTCGTGGCGGCCGGCAGAAGATCGAGAAAGACGAGGTCGAGTTTCTCGGGGGCGTGCGGCACGGTTACACGCTGGGGGCGCCCGTCGCCATGCTCATGCCAAACCGGGATTACGCGAACTGGGAGGGCCGGATGACGCCCGACCCCGTCGAAGAGCGACCGGCCCCGATCACGCTGCCCAGGCCCGGCCACGCCGACCTCGCCGGTATGCAGAAGTACGCCACGGACGACCTCCGCAACATCCTGGAACGCTCCAGTGCCCGCGAGACGACGGCCCGGGTGGCGGCCGGCGGCGTCGCGAAAAAGCTCCTCGCGGACTTCGGCGTGGAGATCCACAGCGCCGTCTACCGCATCGGGGGCGCCGCCTACGAGAAGGAACGTGCCGCCCTGGACGTCCGCAAAGCCGACGACTCCGAGGTCCGCTGCCCGGATCCGGAGGTCTCCGAGAAGATGAAGGCCGAGATAGACGCCGCCCGCTACGCCCGGGACGCCCTCGGCGGCGAGTTCGTGGTGGTTGCGGAGGGCTGTCCGCCGGGGCTCGGTTCGTACGTGGACTGGCGTGACAAACTGGACGCGAAGCTGGCGCACGCCATCATGTCCATCAACGCCATGAAAGGCGTCGAGTTCGGCATGGGGTTCGAGGTCGCCGCCCGGCGTTCCAGCGAGGTACAGGACGAAATCGTCCTCGACGATGGACGGATCTCCCGCGCGAGCAACCGCCTCGGGGGCCTGGAAGGCGGCATGACCAACGGCGAGCCCGTGGTAGTGTCCGCGGCGATGAAGCCGATCTCCACAATCGCCCAGACGCTCCGCACGGTGGACATCTCCACCGGCGAGCCGGCCCAGGGTTTTAAAGAACGCGCGGATTCTTGCGCGGTCCCGGCGGCGGCGGTGATCGGCGAGTCTATGGTGGCGATAGTCCTCGCGGAGGCGATGCTGGAGAAGTTCGGCGCGGACAACATGACGGATATTCGGTCTTCCTACGACGCTTACATGCAACGCATCGGCACCATTGGCCGCGGCAAACAGTCCTAGAGACCTCTCGCGGGGTCCGGTAGCCATCGTCGGCTACATGGGAAGCGGCAAGAGTAGCATCGGGCGCCTTTTGGCCCGGGACCTGGGTTGGGAGTTCGTGGACCTCGACCGCGCTATAGAGCGGAAAACGGATTTGAAGATACCCGAGATCTTCGACAGGTTCGGCGAAGAGCACTTTCGGGAACTGGAACACCGGGCTCTTTTGGAGGCGCTCGACGGGCACCCGGATCAGGTCGTCGCCTGCGGTGGCGGAACGGTGGTGCGCCAAGATAACCGCGGGCGACTTGCAGAAGTGAAGACCATCTTCCTGCAGGAAGATGCCGGGGTTTTATACAGGAGAACCCGCAAGCCGGGACGACCATTACGCGGCGGTGGATACGACGAGTTCGCCCGGCGCTACGTGGGCCGTTTGCCGTTTTACCGGGAGGTTGCGGACCTCGAAATACCCACAAACAATCGTCCGAAACGTCAGATAATAGGAGAAATTTTACGGTGGCTGGAAGAGTAGAAGTCGGGGTGGTGCCGTCGTATCCGGTGATGATCGGCGGCGGTATAGACCTCGTAAAAGAGCTTCCCGGTGTTTTACAGCCCGGCGTCGCCGCCATACTCACCGACTCGAACGTTGGCCCGCTACACGCGGAAAATATAGCGGAAGACCTTAGAAAAGGCGGCTGGCGTATCGCCGAGGTGGTGGAAGTAGCCGCCGGAGAAGAGGCGAAAAGCCTGTCCGCTTACGAGGACGTTTTGCGGCGCTTCGCCCGCTCGGGGCTCCCGCGCGACGGGACGGTCTTCGCGCTCGGAGGTGGCGTGGTAGGGGATCTCGGCGGTTTCGTGGCCGGAACTTACATGCGCGGCGTAAACTTCGTGGCCTTACCGACTTCGCTGCTCGCCATGGTGGATAGCTCCGTCGGGGGTAAGGTCGGCCTTGACCTCCCGGAGGGGAAAAACCTCGTCGGCGGGTTTGTACGGCCGCGGTTAGTGTGCGTGAATCTGGACTGGCTCCACACGCTGCCCGGGCGGGAGATCTCGCACGGCCTCGCAGAGGTCGTGAAGATGGGCCTGCTTGCCGGCGGAGAGTTCTACGAGGACCTGAGCCTGCTCGGCGAAGCGGGATCCGGCGACGGAAAAGCCCTGGAGACCCTGGTAACGCACTCGGTCCGGTTCAAAGCCGGGGTGGTTGCAGAGGATGAGCTGGAGGCTGGGAGGCGGGCGATCCTCAACTACGGTCACACTATCGGGCATGGCATCGAGGCCGCCGCCGGCTACGGGCTTCCCCACGGGCGGGCGATCTCTGTCGGCATGGCCGCCGCCGCCCGGCTCTCCGCCCGAAAGTTCGGCGAAGACCTGGTCCCTCTCCACGAAAACCTCCTGAAATCCGCCGGCCTACCGACTAAGCTACCCGGCATGGACGCCGAAGAGATACTGGCCGCCATGCACAAAGACAAAAAACGCCGCCACGATGAGCACCGCTTCGTGCTGCTGGAAGACATAGGCCGACCGATTTGGAACGTTCCGGTAAGTGAAAAAGAGATCCGCGAAGTTATAGCAGGTATTAGTGAGTAAGGTCTTCATCCTTAACGGCGTTAACCTGGGGACACTCGGCGGACGCCGCCCGGAGGTGTACGGCGTGCAAACCCTGCAAGACCTCGAAGACTCCGTAAAAAGTAAGTTCCCCGGTATGGAATTCCAGTTTCGCCAGACGGACTACGAGGGAGAGTTCGTAGGGTACATCCGGGAAGCGGCGTCTTCCGACGGCTTGGTCCTAAACCCCGGAGCCTGGACCCATTACTCTTACGCCATCCACGACGCCCTGGAGACCCTGCTCGTGCCGAAAGTCGAGGTTCACATATCAAACGTCCATGCCCGTGAAGGGTGGCGCCGCACTTCGGTGGTCTCTCCGGCGGTGGACGCGGTGGTGGCCGGGATGGGCGTCTACGGGTACACCGCCGCGGTAGGGTACGTTCTCTCGCACGGAGATGGCGGGTGAGTTTGGATTACGAAGGCCGGTGCTCCTGCGAGAGTATTCTGTTGCGCCTGGCCGGCGAACCCGAGACCGTGGTGTACTGCCACTGCAAAGATTGCCGGCGCTGGAGCGGCGCGCCGGTTACGGTCTTCGTAGGATACAAGCAAGACCGGGTAGAGATAACCGGCGACGAACCAAAAATTTACGGTTCTTCACCGGGGGTCAGGCGGGCGTTTTGTGAGAATTGCGGGACTTCTTTGTCTTACGAAGACGAGTCGCTGCCCGACGAGATATATTTCTTCGGGGGGATTTTGGATGAACCGGAGGCTTTCGGGCCCCGGGCACACAGTGGGCACTCTCGAAAACTAACCTGGTTGAACCTCCGCGACGACCTGCCGCGGCACGGGGAGAGCAGCCGTCCCCGCTAGATACCTTGGAGGAAAGTACCCCGAGAAGGCGAGGCTTATGTGCAATAATATCGCAGCGTCCGGAGCGGGTAGGACGCTGTAAATAACCTGTGCCAAAAGAAATTTGCCAGGGGGAATTATGATATCAACCAGTCAATTCAAAAACGGCACCGCCATAAAGGTAGACGGAAAGAGGTTCACGATAGTGTACTTCCAGCACGTCAAGCCCGGTAAAGGCGCCGCCTTCGTCAGAACTAAGCTCAGGAACCTCGACACGGGGGCCACCGTCGAGAAGACCTTCCGGGCCGGGGAAAAGGTCGAGAACGTCCGGACCGAATCCCGGACGATGACCTACCTCTACAACGACGGGGACCTTCTGCACTTTATGGACTCCGAGACTTACGACCAGATCCCCATCCCGACGGAGGTGGTCGGCGAGGGTGTCGGGTACATCGTGCCGAACGCAAACGCCAACGTGCTCTCGGCCGACGGAGAGGTGATCAGTGTAGAGCCCCCGGCCCACGTGGACCTGGAGGTGACACAGACGGACCCCGGCCTGAAGGGCGATACGGCAACCGGCGGCAGCAAGCCCGCGACCCTCGAAACCGGCGTCGTGGTGCAGGTTCCGCTGTTCGTAAACGTCGGGGACCGGGTACGGGTGGACACCCGCTCCGGCGAGTACCTGACGCGCGTTTGATCTCCACGGCGAACAGGGGCGATAGGTGAGCCGCCGCAGGGGCCGCAAACAGGCGTTTCAAGCTTTGTTCCAGGCCGACGTTAACGACATCCCAGTCCGGCTGGTAATAGAACGCTGGCGCTACTACCGGGGGGACTTCGACGGCTACGCGCTGCGCCTGGTCACCGGCGTGGAAGACGAGCGGCACGACCTCGACGCCCGGCTCACCGATGTATCCGTCGGGTGGCCGGTCCACAGGATGAACGCGGTAGACCGCACCGTGCTACGGATGGCGCTCTACGAGATGCTGTACGTGGAGGACGTGCCGTCGGACGTCGCCATAAACGAGGCCGTGGAGCTCGTAAAGGGTTTCTCAAGTGAGGAGTCCCCGACCTTTGTCAGCGGCGTATTGCGCGGCGCGGAAGCCCGGTTGCCCGGAAAGGTAGAGCATGGATAGCAGCCTGCGGTCGGCGGCCCGTTTCGAAGAACATCGGGTGCGCTTCGAAGATTATTTGGAAGAGCTGTACTTCTCTGAGGAGCCTCGATTGGAGGGGTTGGTCGAGGCCATGCGGTACGCCATGCTCGGTGGCGGCAAGCGGGTGAGGCCGACGTTGTGCATGGAGGCGGCATGGGTTTTCGGCGTGGAGCCGGAGGTGACGTTGCCCTCGGCGGCGGCGATAGAGCTAATCCACACTTACTCCCTGATCCACGACGACCTGCCCGCGATGGACGACGACGACTTTCGCCGGGGCCGGCCAACCACCCACAGAGAATACGGGGAGGCTATGGCGATACTCGCGGGGGACGCCTTTTTCGGCGAGGCATTGACGCTCATCACGGTCCACCAGGAGGGCACTTGCGAGCAATCTCTGGAGGTGGTTCGGGAACTCGCCGGTTCTACCGGGGTCAACGGGATGGTTGGGGGCCAGGTCATAGACATGGACAACACCGGCCAGGGCCACGACACCGACCCAGAGACCCTGCAGATGATCCACAAGTATAAGACCGGAGCCCTCATAAAATCCTCCGCCCGGATCGGCGCCCTGCTCGGCGGCGCGAGCCCCGAGGATCAGGCATTCATCTCCAGCTACGCCGACGAACTTGGCCTGTGCTTCCAGATAGTAGACGACCTGCTAAACGCCACCTCCACCACGGAGGAACTCGGCAAAAGCGCCGGCAGCGACGCGGAGCAGGGCAAGGCGACGTTCGTCGGCATCTATGGCCTCGAAGGAGCCCGGCAGAAGGCCGACGAGTCCGCGGCCCGGGCCGCCGAAGCACTCTCGCGGGTGGACGGGGATACCACGGGCCTCCGGGACATGGCGCTCTTTGTCCGACACCGCGGGAGTTAGCCGCGTTTGATGAAACAGAAACGCCAGAGGTTGGATTCTTTGCTGGTCGAGAAGGGCGTCGTCCAGAGCCGGAGCCGGGCGCAGGGCCTGATCCTCTCCGGCGCCGTCAGGGTCGGCGGCGAGGTCGTAACGAAAGCGGGCCTCCGCGTCGGCGAGGACGCGACGCTGCACGTAGAGGGTGAAGCCCCATACGTTTCCCGCGCCGGCGAAAAGCTCGCGGCCGCGCTGGACTTCTTCGGGATAGACGTTGCGGGACGAAACTGCCTGGACGCCGGGGCTTCCACCGGCGGTTTTACCGACGTGTTGCTCCAAAGCGGCGCGGAGAAAGTCATTTCTGTAGACGTAGGCTACGGGCAACTCGACTGGATGCTGCGCCAAGACCCGCGCGTAACGGTGCTGGAGCGGACCAACGTTCGGCATCTCTCCGGCCCGGATCTGCCTTTCAGCCCGGACCTGCTCGTCGGGGACCTGTCGTTCATCTCGCTCGCGGTCGCGCTGGAGAAGTTGCTCGCGACCACGCCTTCGGTTCGGGAGTTGGTCTTGCTGGTAAAACCCCAATTCGAAGCCGGGCCGAAACAGGTCGGCCGCGGCGGCCTCGTCTCGGACCCGGAGGTCCACGTTCAGGTGATCCGGCGCACCGTCGAGGATTTCGCTTCGCTGGGCTTCGTCGCCCGGGACGTAACGCTCGCCCCGATACCCGGACGCCGGGCGGGAAACCGCGAGTACCCGTTGCACCTGATCCGGAACGGCTGTAGCTTTGTGCAGGATGGCCGCGTTCGAGAGGTAGTAGACGGTGGGTGAGATAGGAGAGATAAAGCGTGTCGGCGTTGTCGCGAACCCCAAAGTCAGCGACGGGTACCTGGAAAAGCTCGTAGAGGCGCTCGAAAAGCGGGACGTAGAGATCTCCGAGGTTCGACCCGAAAGCGAGCCCGACGGGGGGGCGAACCTGGACCTCGTGTTCGTCCTCGGCGGGGATGGAACCATGCTCCGGGCTTCCCGGATGTACCCCGACAACGTTCTCCTCGGCGTAAACCTGGGCAAGGTGGGCTTCATGTCCGGCATGTTGCCGGACGAGATCGAAGCCGGCGTCGAGAAAATTTGCGCCGGCAGGTTTCACGTCCAGGAGTACCGGATGCTGGAGGTGAAAGTAGACGGCGAAGAAGAGACGCAACTCGCCGCCAACGACGCCGTCCTGCTGAAGCAGAGGTCTCACCAGGTCGCCTCGGTAAACGTGTCCGTCGGCGGGGAGGAGCTCTTCGCCTTCCGGTGTGACGGCTTTATAGCGGCGACGCCGCTGGGTTCCACGGCGTACAGCCTCTCTGCCGGGGGTCCGATCATTTCCGGCGACGCCAAATGCTACGTGTTGGTGCCGATAGCCCCGCACGCCCTGGTCAGCCGTCCGCTGGTATTGGGTGAGGAGCAGATCACGGAACTAGAGTTGGTGGAGCGGGACGCGCTGCTCTCCATAGACGGCGGGGAACCACGCCCCGTACCCGAGGGAGAGAAAATAAAGATAAGGCTCTCCAAAGAAAGCGTTAGAATAGGCCGGACCGACGAGTGGACGTGGTGGCGAGCCGTACGGAGGACTTTCTTGTAGTGCTAACGGAGATCTCCGTCGAGAATATAGCCCTTATCGAGCAAGCAACCCTCGAACTGGAGCCGGGGTTGAACGCGATCACCGGCGAAACCGGCGCGGGTAAAACCCTGCTCGCGACCGCCTTACAAATGCTGCTCGGTAGCCGCGCCCGCTCCGAGAGCGTCCGGGCCGACGCCCAAAAAGCAACCGTGGAAGGTATTTTCGTCCTCCCTAACGGCACGAGAGAGCGTATCCTGGCGGACTCTTTGGGAGATTTGGCGGAGGAGATAGACCCCGAAGAAGACCTGGCGCTTCGCAGGACGCTTTCGGGTGCAGGCCGCTCGAAGTGCTACGTCAACGGCATGTCCGTGCCGGTGAAAACGCTGTCTTCCCTAGGCGAACGGCTGGTCTCGTACCACGGCCAGCGGGAGCAGGCCCGCCTTACCGACCCGTCGGAACAACTCGCCATCCTGGACGACTTTCTGGACGAGAAAGCCGCCCGTACGAAAGAGGAGCACGCCGTGCTGTGGAAAACGGTCGAGAAAGACCGCCGGGAGTTGCAAGACCTACGCTCCTCGGAGGAGTCCCGGCTGCGCGAGGTTGACTTTCTCCGGTATCAGGTGTCGGAGCTTGAAGAGGCAGGGTACAGTGCCGAGGAGGTCGGGGACCTCACCCGGGAGCGGGACCGGCTCCGCAACGTCACGGACCTCCTGCGGTCGGCCGCCGGGGCCGCGGGCGCCCTGTCCTCCGAAGAAGGCGGCGCCATAGAAAGCTCGGCCCGGGCTGTTTCCGAGTTGGAGCAGGCCTCACAGTACGACGAAAGCCTCTCGGATTTGCTTCAACGGCTCGCCGGGCTCTCGGCGGAGCTTGAGGACGTTCTCTACGAGCTGAGGTCTTATGTCGAGGAGTTAGAGGCAGACCCGGATCGCCTGGAGACGGTCGAGGACCGGATGGCCGCTTTGCGGGCGCTGGAGCGCAAGTACGGCGAAAACGTCGAAGGTTATCTGGAGCAGTCACGCGCCCGGCTCGAACGTCTGGAAAATTTCGCCTCCGAAACGGCGGACCTCGAAACCCGCATCCGGGAGGGCGAAAACCGGCTGGGGGAGTCAGCCCGGGAAATTACCGCCGGCAGGGAACGGGCCGCAGAGAAGCTGGCGGGGCGGGTGCAGGAGAACCTGGCGGACCTCAACCTGGGTAAGACCACGTTTCGGGTGGAGCTCATCGGCACTGAACCCGGGCCTTCGGGAAGCGAGCGCGTAGAGTTTTTGATACAGCCAAACCCGGGTGAGCCGGAGCTCGCCGTCCGGCGCTACGCCTCGGGCGGGGAGCTTAGCCGGATCATGCTGGCCCTTCGCCTTTCTCAGGAGCGGGTCGAGCCGGGGGCCACGTACGTCTTCGACGAGGTGGATGCCGGCATCGGGGGCGAGACGGCGACGGCCGTCGGGGAAAAGCTCCGGGAACTGGGAGAGCGCAACCAGGTCCTAACGATCACCCATTTGCCCCAGATCGCCTCCGGCGCGGCGTCCCACGTGGTCGTCTCTAAAGAGGAGACCAACGGACGGACCATCACCCGGATAGACCGCATCGGCGGCGAAGAGCGCCGGCGGGAGCTTGCCCGGATGCTCTCCGGCCGGGTGGATGACGCTTCGCTGGCCCACGCCTCGGAGCTTCTGGTGGGGCAGAGTTGAGAAACCCGCGCCACTGGAGGAAAGCCCGCCTCAAGCGTACTTCCGGCCTCTCGGGACGGGCGATGCTCGGCCTGAAGACCAAGGATCTGGCGCCGCTTCTGGGCGCCTCGAACATTCCGATCATCAACCACGAGAACATAGACCGCGTGGCCGCCGAGTCGCTGGTCGAGTCCGGCGTGGGCGCGGTGGTGAACGCCGCCGGGTGCTCCACGGGCCACTACCCGAACCTGGGTCCCCTGGTGCTGGCCCGGGCCGGAGTCTGCATCCTGGACAACGTGGGCATCAAGGTCTTCGACCGGATAAAGGATGGAGACGAGGTCGAGTTGCACGGCGAAGGCCTCTACCGCGGCGGCGAGCTCGTGGCCGTCGGGCAGCCGCTGGACCTCGAAGCCGTCGAGAAGCAGTTGCGGGAGAGCAAAGAAGGGCTCGGCGACACCTTGGAGAGCTTCGCCCGCAATACGGTGGAGTTTATGCGGCTGGAGAGGGACATACTCTTTTCCACCCTAGACGTACCGGCGGACGTCGCAAAGAAAATCCGTGGCCGCCAGGTGCTAGTGGTAGTCCGCGGCTACGACTACCGGCAAGATCTGGAAGCCCTGGGGCCGTACATCCGGGGGGAGCATCCTTTTGTCATCGGGGTGGACGGCGGCGCCGACGCGGTGCTGGAAACCGGCTGGCGTCCCAACCTCGTGTTTGGGGACATGGATTCCGTCTCCGACAAGGCTTTGCTTGTGGCGGATCACGTCCTCGTCCACGGCTACGAGACGGGGCACGCGCCCGGCATGGAGCGGGTGAAAAAGGCCGGCGTCAAAGAAGCCGAGGTTTTGGCGGCGCCGGGACTTTCGGAAGATATAGCAATACTGCTGGCGGAGCAGTCGGAGGCGGAGTTGATCGTCGCCGTCGGGACCCACGTCGGCCTGGTCGAGTTTCTGGATAAGGGCCGCAAGGGCGCCTCGTCCACCTTCCTGACGCGGCTCAAGGTCGGCGCGAGGCTGGTGGACGCGAAGGGCGTCAGCAAGCTCTACCCGTCCCGGGTGTCGGCCGGACAGTTGTTAGCCCTGGTGGTCGCCGGGTTGGTGGCCGTGGCCGTGGTCGTCTACTCTTCGGAGCCCCTGTACGAGATCTTCCGGGTCCTGGCGATCAAGCTGCGGCTGCTGCTCGGCGTTTAGGACATGCCGGACCTTCGTTACCACGTGATCTCCTTGATCTCCGTTTTCCTCGCCCTGGCGATAGGCGTACTCCTCGGTATAGCGATGGCCGACCGGAACATAATTACCGACCAACTTCAGTCCGAGGTGACCGGCATCCAGGAGCAACTCGACGAACAGCGGGAGCTTATCGCCGAACGCAACCAGGAGATCTCCGAACAAGAGCGTTCCCTCGACGAAATGTCCGAGGTGATGCTCTCCGACCGCCTCCAAAGCACAGACGTGGCGATGGTGTTGGGACCCTGGGCCGACGATAACGTGGCCGACGAAGTGCAGAACGCCGTTTTCAACGAAGCGGGCGCCGACCTGACCTCACGAAAACGTCTCCCCGCACCGGACCCCTCCGGCCTCACGACCCCAGACGTCGAGAACCCCGAAGTTGTTTACGCCGACGAAGCCCTCGACACCCTGGGCAACATAGACGCCGAGACCCCCCAGGTGATCCTCTACGTCGGCGGCGGCGAACCTCCCCCGGAGGTGTCTGAAAGCACCGTGGAAAACCTCGAAACCGCCCAGAGGGCGATGTTCGAGGTCTGGCAAGAGGCCGGCGTCCGGATTATCGCCACGGAGCCCACGGAGACCGGGAGGAGTGAGATACCGCTGTTTCTAGATATCGGAATACCTTCCGTGGACAACGTAGATACCGCGGTAGGCCGCGCCGCCGTCGTAGAGCTCTCCGACGGTTTCGAAGAAGGCTCTTACGGAACCAAATCAACCGCTTCCTCGCTATTTCCCTCGACCCCGGGCTAAGAAGAGAACAGTGATTCAGGCTGCCACAGCGGTCGTGCCCGCCCACAACGAACAAGCCCGCCTGGCACACACGCTGGAAGCCTTAATCTCTATCCCCGCGATAAACCACCTGATAGTGGTGGACGACGGTAGCCGGGATCCCACCGCCACCATCGCCCGGAATAAAGGCGCCGAAGTCCTCTACTCATCTCCGAAGAGAGAACCGGCCGGAAAAGGTAGAGCCCTCCTAACCGGACTGGCCCGCGCCAGGCTCAGAGATACCGGCGCCGTACTAATAGCCGACGCGGACCTCGGTACTTCGGCTTCCCGCCTGGTCCAACTGCTCGAAGCCCTGGACGAGAGATCTCCGGCAACCATAGCCAAATTTCCACCAGCCAAAGGCGCAGGCTTCGGCCTGGTAAAAAGGTTCGCCCGGCGCGGCATCTCCAGCCGCACCGGTTTCTACCCCGCCGAGCCCCTCTCCGGCCAAAGAGCACTGTTGGCCGGAGTGTTAGACAAAATACCGGGCCTGGCGCCGGGATACGGCGCTGAAGTGGGCATGACGCTCGACCTGCTCTCCGCCGGCGTCACCCCCCGCGAGGTGCCGGTAAACCTCCGACACCGGGCAACCGGCAGAAACTTCTCGGGCTTCGCACACCGCGCCCGTCAAGGCTTCGACATACTCCGGGCCCTCCGGGGCGAGCGCATACCGTGGTAGCCGTTTCTCTGTTCTTGGCCGGAATCTTTCTGACGCTGCTGGCTTTCGCGGCACTCCGGCACCTCCTGCCAAAGCAGACCAACTACAGAGGGCAAAACATCCCCGGCGCAACCGGGGTACTTTTTATACCTATAATACTCGTAACTCTAGTGCTGGTTCTGGTTAACACGGTGGCTGGGGGTAAAAGTCTGGTTTTTTATCTGGTCTACGCGCTGGTTTGCGGGGTGATGGGTTACGTAGATGACGTGTGGGGTGGCACGCAGTCGCGGGGCTTTAGGGGGCATTTGGGCGCATTGGCGAGGGGGAAAGTGACGACCGGCGCGCTCAAGATTTTCGTGCTGGGGGGAGGGGCGGTGATGGTTGGGTTCGCGGTTTTCGGTCCGGGTTGGCGAGCCTTGGCGGCGGCGTTTCTTCTGGCGGGGAGCGTTAATACGGCGAACCTGTTGGATCTGCGGCCGGGTCGAACGATAAAGTTTTTAGGAGTTCCGGTTTTGGTTTTGCTTTCTCTGGCGTCTTACACTGTCGTAACGGTGGTGATCGGGATCATAGGTGCGGTAACCTCGCTATTTTATTTCGACCTCAAAGGGCGTATGATGCTGGGTGATGCGGGCGCGGCAATCTATGGATCTGTTCTCGGGTATTTGATCTTGGTGGAGGGACCCGGCATCATCTGGTGGCTCGCCGGTTTATTTATAGTCGGTGTGACCGTGCTGGCCGAAGTTTCGAGCATATCCCGGGTTATCCAGGAGGTAGAGACGTTAAGGCGATTCGACCGTTGGGGGCGTGGTGTTGATGAGTGAGACGAAATATATCTTTGTAACCGGTGGCGTGGTGTCTTCTATCGGGAAGGGGACCAGCGCGGCGGCAATGGGGATGTTGCTGAAAAGTCGGGGCTACCGGGTCGTTCTACAGAAGTTCGACCCTTACATAAACGTAGACCCCGGCACCATGAACCCGTACCAGCACGGGGAAGTCTTCGTTACCGAAGACGGGGCGGAGACGGACCTGGACCTCGGCCACTACGAGCGGTTTTTGGACGAGGAGTTGGGAAAGCTCTCCAACGTGACTACCGGAAGTGTTTACTGGGAGGTAATAAGCCGGGAGCGTCGGGGGGATTATCTCGGGGCCACGGTGCAGGTGATCCCGCACATAACCAACGAGATCAAATCCCGCATAGGTCGCCTGGGTGAAGATAAAGACATCGTGATAACCGAGATCGGGGGCACGGTCGGCGACATCGAGAGCCTGCCGTTTCTGGAGGCGATCCGGCAATTTCGCAACGACGTGGGTCGCGGAAACGTCATGTACGTCCACGTCTCGTACGTGCCGTACATAGACGCCGCCGGCGAGCTAAAGACCAAGCCGACGCAACACTCGGCCCAGCGGCTCCGGGAGATCGGCATCTCGCCGGACGTGCTCATCTGCCGGGCCGACCGGCCTATCGGGGAGGAGATCCGGCGCAAAATAGCCCTCTTTGGCGATACGGAGTTCGACTCGGTTATCCCGGCCGAAAACTCGCCGACGCTCTACGACATTCCCCTTAGGCTCCACGAGGAAGGCCTCGACGAGTTGGTGCTGGAGAAGCTCGATTTGCCGCCGTCCAGCGCGGATTTTCGGGAGTGGAAGGACATGGTGGCCCGCCTCCACGAACCCGAGAAGACCCTGCGGGTCGCGGTGGTAGGAAAGTACATAAAGCTGGAAGACTCCTACCTGTCGGTGGTCGAGGCGTTGGGGCACGCGGGCGGCGAGCAAGGGGTGAAGGTAGAGCTGGACTGGGTGGATTCCGAAACGCTCACCGACCGGGACGCCGCGCGGGAGAGGCTCTCCGGGGTGGACGGCATATCGGTCTTGCCGGGCTTCGGTTCCCGGGGTATCGAGGGTATGATTGAGGCCGCCCGCTACGCCCGGGAGAGTGGAACACCATACCTGGGGCTCTGCCTGGGGTTGCAGATCGGGGTGATAGAGTTCGCCCGAAACGCCGCGGGATTGGAGATGGCAAACTCCACGGAGTTCGAGCCCGAAACACCCCACCCCGTCATAGATATTATGGCGGACCAGGTCGGCGTCGAGATGGGCGGCACGATGCGCCTCGGGCGCTACCCGTGCAAGCTTCAGCCGGAGACCGTGGCCGCCGGGGTCTACAAAACCGACCTCGTGAACGAGCGCCACCGGCACCGCTACGAGGTCAACAACTCGTACCGGGAGACTCTTTCGGAGGCCGGCATGATGTTCTCCGGCACGTCGCCGGACGGCCGCCTGGTAGAGATCGCCGAGTTGGAGAACCACCCGTTCTTTATCGGGAGCCAGTTTCACCCGGAGTTCAAGAGCCGGCCCCTGCGCCCCGCGCCGCTGTTTAGCGGCTTTATCGGCGCGTGCGGAAATTTTAGCGACGCCCGCGCCGGAGAGCAGGATCCGGAAGAGATGACCCCGACAGAGAAACAGGCCACCCTCTGAGGACCCCGGAAGAGATAAAAAGTCCGCCGCCCGGGCGGGAAGTTGCCGCATCCGGCAAGGTTCTTCTAATACCGGAAGAACCGGAGGGTAGGATCCTGGTCACAAACGCCGGGATTATCGAGGTTTGGGCCTCTATGGCCTGGCAGGGCCCTGAAGAAATGATAGACGAGGTCGTGCCGGAGGTTCCCGGCGGCTGTAAGCTGGCGGTCGAGCGATTTCGCGCCGAAGCCGCCTGCGAAATCGCGGGCGAGTTGAGGACGTTCGACGAAGAAAGCGCCGGGGAGGTTTTAGACTACGTTTTGCGCCACGTCGTCAACGCGGCGTCCATAAGCGAGGCTATTTTGGAGACCCGGGTACTCAAGGTGGCGCCGCCGCACGTCCCGGATCTTTCGTTGGTCTGCGGGCTAGCCCGCTATTTGTGGGCCGCCGGCATCGGGGTCACCTTCGGGCGCACCCGGCTCCCACTTTCCGGGGGCGATATTGCCCTCGGCACCGGGGGTTCGGACGAGAAACTGGAGGCTATCCTTTCGCAAAGCTCCCTTTGGGAGATGGCAAATACCGCCTCTGGGTGAGCCGCACCGGCCGGTCCTCCGGGACGTCAGGGTCCTCTCCGTCGCCGGGCACGGCCCTGGGGAGACGGAGGGTTCTAGCATGAGGCTCGAAGTGCTCGACGGGCCTCTGCGGGGGACGGAAGTCGAGGGGATTTTCTACCGGCAGTTGGGAAAACCTCCGGCGGCCGGGGAGATTGTGGCGGCCAACACTTTGGGGCTTGAGATGGATCTGGGTACCGGCGGCGTCGCCATAGTTTTTCCGCGGTCCGGCGCCGGGGCGCCGCGGAACGAGAACCATTTCGTAAAGTTACCCTACACGCCCCTGCAGTTCCCCGCGAGACTCCCCGGGCAGGCTCGTAGCTTGCGGGATGTCCCCGTAGTCGTGTTGCCGTTGCACTCACATTTGGCCCCGGCTTGCTGTGCGGCGGCGGTACTGAGGCCCGGCGTCCGGGTCTCTTTCGTGTGGCAGGAGGGCGGCGCCTTGCCCGTAGGCCTATCGCGCCTGACGGGCGTTCTCAAAGAAAAAGGACTCCTGGACAAAATCATCTCTACGGGTAGTTGCTTTGGCGGAGACCTCGAAGCCCCGAACGTTTACGCCGGCCTGCTCGCCGCCGCGGAGGTCTCGGACCTCGCCCTGGTCGGTATCGGTCCCGGGGTGGTGGGTACGGCTTCCGGCTACGGGCACGGGGGTATGTCCGCCGCGGTCGCCCTGAACGCGGCTTGTGCTCTGGGGGGGGAGCCCGTGCTGGCGCCCAGGGTCTCGGCCGGAGACCTCCGGAGTCGCCACCGGGGAGTCTCGCACCACACCCGGACGGTCTTGGAGGTGACGTTACAGAGTTGTCGGGTCGCCCTACCGGAGTTGGTCGTTGGCGAACCCGCGACGGGCCTCCCCCAAGGCCTCCCCGGAACCCACCGTTACGTGACAGTTCCGTTCGGGGCCGCTGGATTAGAAAGACGCTTCAGGTTAACCTTCGAGAGTATGGGACGTTCTTACCAAGAAGACAGCGTGTTTTTCGACGCGGCGGCGGCGGCCGTCGCGCTGGCCCTCGGAGAGGCCTCGGGGGAGGCCCGATGAGGCTGGGGATCGTGCGGGAGCGGGGCCGGGGGGAGAGCCGGGTTGCGCTGACGCCCCACGCCGTAAACGAGTTGACGCGGGCCGGGCACCGGCTTCTCGTTGAGGGTGGCGCCGGGAACGCTTCGAGCATCCCCGACAAGATGTACGCCGACGCCGGGGCACAAATCGTCACCGGGGCCGCCGAGGTCTACCGTGAGTCGGAGTTGGTCGCGAAAGTCCAGGGGCCGGTTCCCGAAGAATACGAACACCTCCGGGAGGGTTTGATGCTGCTTTCCTTTCTCTCGCTCCCGGTGAACCCGCAGCTCATGGCCGCCCTTCTGGACTCCCGGTGCGTGGCCTTCGCGCTCGAATC
Organism: Rubrobacteraceae bacterium; assembly: GCA_965213905.1. Classification (GTDB taxonomy): domain Bacteria; phylum Actinomycetota; class Rubrobacteria; order Rubrobacterales; family Rubrobacteraceae; genus SIRX01. The sequence continues at coordinate 99,477 of OZ243922.1, forward strand.
AATCCGGGATTTCTCCGGCCAATTACCGGTGTTGATGCCAATGAGCGAGATCGCCGGCTGCCTCGTTCCCCAGATTGGGGCCCACTACCTGCAACGGACCTCCGGGGGACGTGGCGTACTGCTGGGAAACGTCGCCGGCGTAAAACCCGGCCGGGTCGTTATTTTGGGTGGCGGTATCGTGGGTTCCGGCGCGGCGCGGGTCGCGGGCGGGCTCGGCGCCGAGGTAGTCGTCCTCGACCGCGACCTCGACCGGCTGCGCCGGCTGGAGAACGAAAGCCTTGGCCGCGTGACCACCCTCTCCGCCAGCAGCCTGGCTATAAAAGAGGCCGCCCTTGGCGCGGACCTGCTAATAGGGGCGGTTTTTCTGTCCGGGACCAGGACCCCGGCGCTCGTAGATCGCGAAACGGTGGAAGAGATGAAAGACGGCAGCGTGATCGTGGACGTTGACGTGGACTACGGCGGGTGCGTCGAGACTTCGAGACCAACGAGCCTGCAACACCCCACATTCGTCGAAGCCGGTGTTATCCACTACTGCGTCAAAAACGTTCCCGCCTCCGTGCCGGTAACGGCCACCCAGGGCCTCTCCAACGCGCTGCTACCGTACGTCCGGGAGTTGGCGGGCCGGGGCCTGGCGGACGCCTTGGGCTCCGACCCGGGCCTCCGGAGAGGCGTAACCGTAGCCGAGGGACAGGTCGTGGACCCCGCGCTGGCGAGATTTTCTGGGAGCGAGCATTCGTCGGTCTCTTCTGTACTTCCGCTCCACGAGGAGGCCCGTTGATCGAGGAGGGAGGCCGCTCTTTGGAAGGTTTTACCGTAGAACTGGAAGTGTACTCCGGTCCTTACGAGTGGCTTTTGGCGCTGATCCTGCGCGACGAGTTGGAGATATTCGAGGTTCCCATAAAGGAACTGGTTGATTCGTACCTTCGTTCCAAGCCCCCGCAAGACCCAAACTCCCTGGACCGCGACACGGACTTCGCGGGCTCCGCCGCGGCCCTCGTACTGCTAAAAAGCCGGACTATCTCACCCTCGGTAGAGCCCGACCCCGAAAGCAACGAGGAAGACCCCGTATCTCCCGAACAGCTCGCCCAACGGCTCGCGGAGTACCTGAAGATCCAACGCGGGGCGGAGAACATAGGCCGGATGTCGGAGGCGAACCGCGGCTACTACCCTTCCGCCCACGTCTTGCGGCCCCGACCCGGAACGCTTCACATAAACCAGCCGCGCCTGCTCCGGGCGGCGCGCCGAACCTTCTCAAGGCTCACGGAGCCGCCGGTCGAACACCTCGGACCGATCACGATCACCGTTCAAGAGCTTGCCGGTTGGATCCGGGACTCACTGATCCACGGTCCCGTCTCCTACGAAGACTTCGTCCGCGACATGGACCGCCTGCACTCGGCCGTCGTTTTCGCCGCCGCGCTGTCGCTGGCCCACGAGGGCCGGCTCAAACTCTCGCAACCGGAGCCGCTCGGCCCCCTAACCCTCGCGCCCGTAGAATGAACCCGGACGAAACGACGAACCATACCGGCGGCGCGGCCCTCGTAGAAGCCGTCTTGCTCGTGAGCTCCCAGCCCGTGACCCTCGAAGCCCTGGGTGCCGCCACGGCGTTGCCCGAACCAGGCCTAACGGCCGCCCTGGACGAACTCGAAGCGAAGTACGATCCGGCAAGCTCCGGCGTCGTCCTGCGGCGGGTCGCGGGCGGCTACCAACTCGCGACCAACCCGGCTTGCGCCGCCGCCGTCGAACGCTTCCGGGAAGAGGCCCGGCCGGCGCCGCTCTCGAACGCGGCAAACGAAGTCCTCTCTTGCGTCCTCTACCTCGGGCCGTTGACCCGCGGGGGGATCTCCGCCGTCCGCGGCGTAAACTCGGACGCCGTAGTACGGAACCTCCTGGACCGCGGCCTGATCTCCGAGGTCGGGGTAGACGCCGAGAGGGCCGGGTCCCCGGCCCTTCTAAACGTTACCAACGAGTTCTTCTCCTCCACGGGAACCGGCTCACCAGAAGACTTCCCCCCGCTCGACGCGCTGGTCGGGGACGAAGAGCTCGCCCGGGTGCGAGAACGTCTGGGCGCCGCCAAAGAACAAGACATCCCCGAAAGCCCGAGGTCCTCCGGCTCGGAACCTCTCGGGCCTCTTGGGACAGAACCCCGGGGGGAACCGTAGCGTGCGCTTGCAGGCTTTCCTCGCCCGGGCGGGCGCCGCCCCGTCCCGCCGCAAGGCGGAGGCCTTGATCTCCGCCGGAAGGGTAGAGGTGAACGGGTCTACGGCTCCTCTGGGCTCCGGCGCATCCCCGCTAGACGAAGTCCGTCTGGACGGTATCCCCGTTACGCTGCCCGCGGAAAATACCTATCTGGCCCTGAACAAACCAACCGGCTACCTCACGACCCTCAGCGATGACCGGGGACGGCCCACCGTGGCGGACCTGATGCCGGAAGCCCCGGGGCTGGTCCCCGTAGGACGTCTCGACACCGAGACCTCCGGGCTGTTGATTCTCACCAACGACGGGAACCTGGCGCACCGGATCTCACACCCCTCCTCCGAGATCGAGAAGGAGTACCGCCTGGCCGTCGAAAGTAATTTCCTTCCCAAAGCCCTCGAAGCCCTCGCCGCCGGGCCAACCCTCGAAGATGGGCCCGTGCGCCCGCCAAAGCTCACCAACCTCCACCGCAAAAAAGAACAAACCACCTTCCACCTGACCATCCACGAGGGCCGTAACCGCATAATACGCCGGGCGTGCGCCGCGGTCGGGCTGTCTTTGATCTCTTTGAAAAGGGTACGCGTCGGCCCCGTGAACCTCGCCGGCATACCGGAAGGCCAGTACCGGAAACTAACCGACAAAGAGGTTAAGATCCTCCAGAGCGATGGATAAACTCACGAGCATTCAACCCGTCAAGTCGATCCGGGGGGCCATTACCGTCCCCCCCGATAAGTCTATTTCCCACCGGGCGGCCCTCGTCTCACTGCTCTCTAAGAAGCCGGTCACCATCCACAACTACCTCCCGGCGCAAGACACCCTGGCAACCCTCGCCGCGATCCAAACCTACGGCGCCCAATGCTCTCCCAAAGACTCAACAACCCAAATATCGGGGGTCGGCCTGAAATCCTCCGCCGAACCCCAAAACGTAATAAACGCCCAAAACTCCGGCACTCTTATCCGCATAATACTCGGAATTGCTGCGGGTATGGGTCATTTTGCGTGTTTTACGGGGGATGAGAGTTTGCGGGGGCGGCCGATGAAGAGGGTCGTCGGTCCGTTGGTGGAGATGGGGGCGGAGATTTCCGGGGTTGACGGGGGGGAGAGGTTGCCGTTGGCCGTGCTCGGGAACGGGGGTGGGCTGAAAGGTGGAGAGTACGACATCCCGGTCGCCAGCGCCCAGATAAAGAGCTGCATTCTATTCGCCGGGCTATTCGCGGATAGTGAGGCCGCGGTGATCGAACCCGGCAAAAGCCGGGACCACACGGAGCGCCTCTTGCGGGCCTGCGGCGTCGAGGTGGAAGTGGAGGATCTCTCAGGTGGCCGCCGGGGGGTTCGGTTGCGGCCGCCGGAGGCGCTGGACGTCCCGGCGGAGATCTCGGTTCCCGGGGACATCTCGTCGGCGGCGTTCTGGATCTCAGGCGCGCTCGTGATCCCGGGCTCGGAGGTGAAAATCCAGGGGGTCGGTCTTAACCCTACCAGGACCGGGTTCTTGGATATACTCCGCAGAATGGGGGCTGAAATAGAGGTGACGAAGGTTTGGGAGGACGCTTTGGGCGAGCCCGTGGGAGAACTGGTCGCCCGTTCCTCAAACCTCCGGGGTGTTCGCGTGTCGGGAGACGAAGTGCCGGCCGCCGTTGACGAGTTGCCGCTTTTGGCGATGCTCGGGGCTTTTGCCGAAGGCGAGACCGTTTTGGAAGGTGCCGCGGAGCTCAGGGTCAAAGAAACCGACAGGATCTCCGTCGTCTGCGAAGAGTTTCGGAAGGTCGGGGGCGACATAGAAGAGCGGGAAGACGGGTTCGTGGTCGCCGGTTCGGGCGGGTTGCGCGGTGGCGGGGCCGGTAGCCGCGGGGATCACCGGCTCGCCATGGGCCTCGCGATAGCGGGTCTCTCTTCGGGGAAAGGTGTGGAGATACAAGACCTGGAAGCCTCGGCGGTCTCCTACCCGGGGTTTCTAGAAGACGTGGGGTTTCTCTCTTGCTGGTAACCATAGACGGGCCCGCCGGAAGCGGAAAAAGCTCCGTCGCCCGGACGGTCGCGGACCGGCTCGGGTTCGTAAACCTGAACACGGGGTCCGCGTACCGGGCCGTAGCGTTTCTGGCCCGGCGCGAGGGTGTTTCCCCTGACGAGAAAGAAAAGCTCTCCGGGTTGTCGGGGAGGGTGAGCCTGGGCCGTAGCGGCGTGGAAGTAGACGGCGGTCACGTATCCGAAAAAGACCTCCGCACGCCGGAGGTGTCCGCGACGGCCTCGATAGTCTCGGCCCACCCCGAGGTGCGCGGTGTGCTGCTCTCCGTGCAGCGCCGGGCGGCCCGGGAGGTCGGAGAAAGGAGCGGGGCCGTGGTAGAAGGCCGGGACATCGGGACCGTGGTGCTGCCCGACGCGGACATCAAAGTCTTTCTCTCGGCCGACCCCGACGAGCGGGCCCGCCGACGGGCCGTTCAGAGCGGGCGTGAAGAAGAAGTGGGGCGCATCCGGGAGGCCATGGGACGCCGGGATCAGCAAGACTCCGAGAGGGAAGTCGCACCCCTGAGGCCTGCCCCGGATGCCGTCGTTATAGATACTACCGGCCTCGCCCTCGAAGAAGTCGTATCCCGGGTGCTGGAACTCGTGCGAAAAGCCCCGGGAGAAAAAACTTCGCGGGGAGAAAAAACATCATGATCCCCCACCTGGTACTCGGCACGTTCTTCAAGGGCCGCAACCGCCCCGACGGCATGTCCCCAAGGTACAAGTTGTTCCGGATCACCCTGACGACGATCGCGAAAGTCCTTTTCGGGTTTACCAGCCACGGGGCCGAGAAAGTCCCGGCGAAAGGACCCCTCGTCGTGGCCTCCAACCACACCCAGTACCTGGACCCTTTCTACGTGGGGATGGCCGTGCCGCGGCGGGTTCAGTGGATGGCCAAAAAGGAGTTGTTCGTTTTTCCGCTAAGAGGGTTTTTCGCCTTGCTGGGCGCTTTTCCGGTGGACCGGCAGAAGGGCGGCCGGGCGGCGCTGCGGACGGCGACGGAGCATCTGGGCGCGGGCTGGGCGCTCGGCATATTTCCGGAGGGAACCCACAAACAAGGGGATAAACCCCGGGAGGCAAAGAGTGGAGCCGTGGTGATCGCGGCACGGAGCGGGGCCCGGGTACTACCCGTGTACGTCGGCCCGGCGCCCGGGTTGCGGGCTAGGCTCCGGGGTGAAAAATTACGCGCGTACGTGGGCGACCCCATAGAGATAGACGCCAACCTCCGGGGGGGGAAAGCCTACAAAAAAGTTTCCGAGGACATCATGCGTGAGATCTACGCGCTCCCGGAAAAATCCGGCTTCGCGCCGCCGACGGAAAGGAATGAAAAGTCTTGAGCCGCCTGCCGGTAGTCGCGATAGTCGGGGCCCCGAACGTCGGGAAGAGCACGCTGGTAAACAGGGTCCTTCGCCGCCGTCAGGCGGTGGTCTCCGACGAGCCGGGGACCACCCGGGACCGGTCCTACAACCGGGCCGAGTGGGCGGGCCGCGAGTTCGTCCTGGTGGATACCGGGGGGATGGAGCCGGCCGCCAAGGTCGGGCTCGAAGTACTCGTTACGCTGCAGGCGAAGGTCGCCGTCGAGGAGGCCGACGTAATACTGCACCTGGTAGATTCCCGGACCGGACCCACGGAGGCGGACTCGGCCATAGCCCGCGAACTCCGGCGGGCCTCCGCCGTGGTGTTGCTGGTCGTCAACAAGCTGGACAACCCGGCGGACGACACGGATCGCTACCAGTTCTACGCCTTGGGCGAGGGCGAGCCCCACGCCGTCTCCGCCGTTCACGGGATAGGGGTTGGAGACCTCCTGGACGCCGTGAAGTCTGCGATGCCGCAACTCGGGGGCGCGGACGAGGATGAGCCGCCGCGGCTCGCGATAGTCGGGAGGCCAAACGTCGGCAAAAGCACTCTGCTAAACCGCTTGCTAGGCTCCGAACGGGCGGTCACTTCCGAGGTGGCAGGAACCACGACGGACTCGGTCGCCGGGGAGATAGAAACAGAGGACGGGCGCTACCTGCTACTCGACACCGCCGGGGTGAATCGAAACGCCCGCCGCGCCCGGGGGGTTCCCTACTACTCTTCCTTGAGAACCGAAGAGGCCATCCGGCGCTCGGACGTATCCTTGCTCGTGGTGGACGCCGTCGAGGGTCTAGTCGGCGCGGACCTGCAGCTCGCCCGGCAGATCGAAGCCGCCGGAAAGACGTGCGGCGTGGTCCTCAACAAGCGAGACCTGGTCGCCCCCGAACGGCTCGCCGAGATAGCCGGAACCCTGCAGGCCCGCATGACGGACCTCAAACCCCCGAGTATCTCCGTCTCGTCCTTGACCGGCACCGGGGTCGAGAAAGTCCTCCCGCTCGCGGCGAAGCTTCGCCGGGCCTACAACCTCCGCGTCTCCACGCACGAAATAGCCGAGCTTACGAACAAGGTCGTGGACCGCAGCCCGCCGCCAAAGGGCGTCAGGATCCGCTACGCGACCCAGACCGGCTCTGCGCCCCCGAGGTTCGTATTGTTCGCAAACCGGCCACAAGACGTCCCCGATAGCTACGTCCGGTACGTCGAGAACACCCTCCGGCAGAAGTACGATCTTTACGGGGTCAGCTTGAGGGTGAGGCTGAAGAGCAGCCGGTAGAGAATACCGCGAAAAGACGCGACGGAAACCGGCGGCGTAAACTTGAACCTAGACCGCGGCTGGGTGCCCACGATGCCGGAGCCCGACAACCTTCTATTTTAAGTGTGAAACCCCGTAGGGTAGCCTGGGAGTTATGTCACCCGGGTTGCCGGTCCCAAGCGGTGCGAGGGGTTTATATCTGAGACTGTACTTCAGGTTCAGGGGAGGTTATACTGCGGGGTGTGATCTTTGACGAGCCTGCAAACAGTGGTCTTGAGGGTTTGAATTGGGACGACAGCCCGGACCTGACGGCGGTCTCCGAAGAGGACCTCGCCCTGACGCTAGGAAAACTGGCAAAAGAAGAACGCGACATCAGTTACCGGAGGCGGATATTACAGGGAAGGATAGATCTGATAAGGGTCGAGCTCGTTAGAAGAGGCGAACCATCGCTTTCCCCCGAAGACCTGGCGCGGATCATGCTGGACACCGGGATGGAAAAAAGTGAAGTCGGAGAGCCGGAAGCCGGGGGGGCGGAAGTTTGAGCTATTGTCCTGAGTGCGGGGCTGATAACGGCGACGACGCGAAGTTCTGTGAGAAATGCGGAACACGCCTGCCGCACGCTGACTCTACCGTATCTTATTCACCAAGCTTCGTGGATGGCGAAGAGGTTTTGCCGGAAGAAGGACTCCACGACGTCGCCTCGCTAATCGAGTTGGATCAGGTCGAGGGCGCGGCCGGCCGGAGGATGCACGACATAGGGGAAGAGGTCGTAACCGTGGGACGCAGCCCCGAGTGCAGCATCTTTCTCGACGACGTGACGGTCTCGCGCGAGCACGCCGAGATTCAAAGGGGTGGCCAGGGTTTCAGGATACGCGACGTGAGCAGCCTGAACGGAACGTACGTCAACCGGGTCCGCGTAGATACGGTAGACCTGCGGAACGGAGACGAGATACAAGTCGGAAAGTACCGCTTTAAATTCGTAGTCACGTAGACGTAGATGGTCTTTTGCTTTCAAAGGAGCTTCTAGCCAATCTAGCCAAAGCACCGGCAACGAGTGATAGGAGTGAACGCAAGTGGAGAACGACAATACCATGGATAATCTGGGAGACCCCGCCGACGAACAGTTCCAGGCAACACCCTTACCGGAAACTCTACCGGATCCACCGGAACAAACCTTCAACCCGGCCAGAGCGGAAGAGGAAAGCGTGTCGGGCCGGGAGGCAGCGGGCCTGGAGGCGGCGGGCCGGGAGCAACAGCAGGAGGCCTTAAAGGAGAGGCCGATACCGGGTAGCCGGGTCGCAAAAGCCACGTATACCATAGGCGAAGTCGTGGATCGTTTAAAGCCGGATTTCCCGGCATTATCTGTGAGTAAAATCCGTTATTTGGAGCGCCGGCGCCTGATCAACCTGAGCCGAACCCACGGCGGGTACAGGCTTTTCTCCGAACAAGACGTCGAGCTCTTGAAATACATCCTGACACTCCAGGAGGAAGAATACCTCCCCCTGAAAGTCATTAAGAAGCGCATCGAAGGTGGGGCGCCGATACCCTCCTCCCAACAATCCACCAACGAACTCTCCCGAGTTCTAGAAGACCGCACCTACACCCGCGAGGAACTGGCCGATTCCCTCGAAGCAGACCCGCGCTTTGTCGAAGACCTTATCTCCGTGGGCGTTATCGGCCGCAACGGCTCGCTTACCCAACGCGACGCCGAAATAGCCCGCATGGCGCTGGAGATGGCGAAATACTCCATACAACCTCGTCACCTGCGCGGCATCATGGCCGCCGTCGAACGTGAAGCCGCCATGTTCAAGCAGATACTAAACCCCGAGCTCCGTAGCGGTGACGAGCATCGGGTCAACGAAGCTATGGGCAAAGCCCGAAACCTGGCGGCCGTAGACTCCCGGCTAAAAGAACTTATGATGTCCAACGTGATCGACACCTTCGCGCCATAAAGCCATAAACCAGTATGTAAACCCGGATAGAGAGGCTGGACCACCCACATGGCAGATCCCTCCGCACGGACGATAGAGCAGTTTATCCGCACGGTGCCGGACTACCCCGAGCCCGGCATCTCTTTTAAAGACATAACCCCGCTTATTGAAGACGGACCCGCCATGCACGAGGCGACCGACGTTCTGGCCCGGGCCGTGGACCACCTCGACTACGACCGCGTCTTCTCCGCTGAAGCCCGGGGTTTCGTGTTCGGAACGGCGCTGGCCTATAAAGTCGAAAAAGGCCTCGTGATGGCCCGCAAGCCGAACAAGCTGCCCCGCGAAACCATCTCCGCATCCTATGAATTGGAATACGGCACCGATACCCTCGAAGCCCACGCAGACTCGATACCGGAAGGCTCCCGGGTGCTCGTAACCGACGACCTCCTCGCCACCGGCGGCACCGCCCGCGCCATGTGCGAACTCGTCGAAAACGCCGGCGGCATCGTCGCGGGCGTAGCATTCCTGATCGAACTAAGCTACCTCGAAGGCCGCGAAAAACTCGCCGGCTACGAAGTGATCTCCATAATAGACTACGATGCCCCAAACAAATAACCTTCCCGAACCCGCCAACCCACGCCCACCAACCACCCAGCCAGCCGGAGACCCCACATCCCGCCTCCTAGAAGTCTACCTCCGCACCCTGACCAGCCCCCAAACCAAAAAAACGTATAATACAGAGATAGGCATGTTTCTGGCATACCTGGGAGACGAGCTAGGGAAAGATCTAGAGGGAACGACACCGGAGGACCTCTCGGTGTACAGGGAACATTTGATAACCAACTACGCTCCGGCGACAGCGGCAAAAAAGCTAACGACCATGCGGAGGTTTCTCACCTTCGCGTACATGGGCGGTATCACCACCGTAAACCCCGAGGCCCTCAAATTCTTCGCCAAAAGCCCCAAAGTCCGCCAGGACCCCTCGTACAACATCCTCACCGAAGAAGAGCTCTCGAAGATGCTGAACGCCGCTCGGATCAACAACTACCGGGATTACGTGTTGCTGGCCGTCATGTCTGGGTGCGGCCTCCGGGAAGCAGAGGTTATAGGCATAAGAGTAGGAGACTTTCAGGAAGTGGGGGAGGACCAAATCCTGCTTCGGGTGAGAGGTAAGGGAGACAAGATCCGGAACGTCCCAACCTCCCCCGACCTCTGGCAGCTCGTTCAGCGCTACGTCGTGCTGACAAAGCGCAGCTTCACCTCCCACGCCGACGCCCGCAAACCACTCTTCGCCTCAAGAGAAGGCAAAGACAAACCCCTCACGACCCGCATGGTCCGCTATCTCGTAAAGAAATACGCCAACACCGCCGGCATAACCAAAGCTATAAGCCCGCACTCCATCCGCCACACCGTCGGCACCAACATGGCCGTAAACGAAGCTCCTCTACTTATAATACAACAGTTCCTCGGGCACGAAGATCCTAAGACAACCATGAGATACATAAGGCGAGCCGAGGAACTGGCAAGTAAGGCGTATAAGTACAATACATTGCCTTTGTAGGATCCACTGCGGGCTACTAGACTCCCGGCGTAGAAGCGTTCTCGTGGACTCTTACGGATCCTTACAAATGACGTAGAGGCGGTTGAGCCCCCATTGGGTAAGAAAATACTTCCTGGTCATTGACGAAAAACCAGCTCCCGCCGAGAGCTTACGGACCTCTTTCTCAGTAACGAAGTCTTCCTCGTCCTCCTCCATCTCCCTGAGTAGGTCTATGTCGTATTGAACGCCCAAGAAGCGGGCATGGACCCGCGTTATGCGGTGGATGAGCCACGCAGCCGGAGGAGTGGTCATAGTCAAAACTAGCCGGCCCCCGGGCTTTAGAACCCGGTGCATCTCAGCTAGCTCAGCTTTTCTTAGAGGCTTCGGTATGTGGTGCAGCACAGCGATCAAGGAGACCGAATCGAATGAAGCATCCGGGAAGGGCAGCCTGGTGAGATCATCGAAGACTTGTCCCTCATCCAGGCCGTCATAGTGGACCACATCTATGCCCAAGCCATGCTCGTCGAGGTACTCATTTACGAACCGGTTGTAGGGACCGCAGCCGACATCCAACGTGTAGCCTTTGACCTCTCTAGCCGCATAGTCGAATCTTTCAGAGGCTCTAGAAGAGAGTCCCCACTTTTTATGCTGACCCACCCTGAAAGGCATAATAGCCCGTAGTGGGAAGGTCGCGAAGTCCACCACTCTCTGGACTGCGCTACGTGTTTTTCTGGCCACTTTCCTCCTCTTCGTACTATCTCATCGCAAGGGACATAATACGCTAAGATACCGAACCAAGGTTGGAGGGCACCAAAGAACTTCAAGTCCGTATACAAGAGTACAGAATTTCTGCAAGACGGGCAAGGAAAGCAATGCTAATATATCTCAGTCCTAATGTTCCTTCTGGACATCTGGGCAAACAGGGATATGAACCTCTGCGCGACCCATTCGCCGCAGATGAAGGTCTGTGACTCACTAGTAGTAAAGAATAGGAGGGCATGGTACCAATGGGTGATCGGCTGTTGGGTTGAAGCGCTTGGTAAACTTGGTGAGAAAAACGCTCTACCGACTGCAATCTTCCCCGGTCACTCACAAGAGCCTTCAAGGCGAAAGGGGACGGGCATGGCTGCCCCGCAACTGCGAGAGGCTGCTGGACCTCGCCGTGGTCTTGCTGGCCACGTGGACGGTCGTCTACCATGTCTGCTTGATACTACGGCTCAGTGTACCGTGGGCTGTCGGCCTCGAGGTGCTCGCACTGGTAGGTGCGGGCGTCTTGCTGTGGTGGCTAAAACAGCGTCCGGGTTACTCCACCATTACTCCAGAGACAAGCCCGGATGAGAGCCCGGCAGTGGGCTCCCGGCCAGCGATCGTGAAATTGTCGCGTCTGGAGAACCTCGTTCTCGCGGTGGTGCTGATATCCGGAGCCAGTGCGGCTATGCTAGTCGCGGTCGAAGCTTGGTGGCCCCTCGTTTCTACACTGTGGCTTATCGCGGCTTTCTCGGGGACGGTTTGGGCCGCGCTGCGCTACCGGCTCGCGGGGTCCGACTCGGTGGAATACGACAACGGCTCTGGGCAGACGGGAGCCGTTGTGGCTTTGGCATGGGGACTCGCGCTCGCTGTGCTCTCGATGTTTACCTTTTTGTCCAACCCGGATGACGTCTATTATGTCAACCTTTCGCAGTGGGTAGCCGACCGTGGCACCTTCCCACTGCGCGATACGATCTTCTCCAACCTCGCCTTTCCAATGTCCAGCTGGCCGCCGATGGCCTCGTACGATGCGCTGGTCGGAACGCTAGCAGGGCTGAGCGGTGTCAAGGCGGCATCTATCGCTTACCTCGGCGTGCCTCCGGTGGCGACTTTCCTATCCGTGCTCGCACTGTGGCGGCTGCTGCAAACGTGGCGAGTCAGAGCCACCGCCGTCGCCCTATCGCTGGCGCTGGTGTTCTTGCTCTTCGATGGAGGCCCGGGCTACGCGGCGCCGGGCAACCTGTTCCTGACCCGGCTGTGGCAGGGTAAAGTAATCCTGTTGTGCTTGCTGGTTCCTCTTCTGCTGGTCTACGCGTTGCGCTATGTCGAGCAACCCACGAAGACTCGTGCAGGGTGGCTGCTCGCCGGGGGAGCGGCGGCTGTTGGGTTGAGCACCACGGCGATATTCCTTGTGCCACTGATCGCCCTGTGTGGCGCGGCGCCGCTGCTCTTTCGCCGGTCGGGTTGGGCGGCGGCGTCGCTCGGGTTCTTCGCGATGGCGGCATATCCTCTCGCAGCGGGTGCGGTAACGCTGGCGGTAGACGGAAAATCCGCGGACTTCTTCGGTGTACGCAAGCTGTTTCGCTTTGACCCGGCATGGTTCGGGCAGGAGATCTTCCGTAACGGCCCGCTGGCGTTGGTCGCGGTGTTCGCCGTGCTCGTAGGCGCGCTGCTGGTCCCGCACCGGGCGGCGCGTGTAACCACGGGCCTGGCGGTGGTAATTGTCGGCGTGACGTTCGTGCCGGGCGTCACGCAGCTTTCATACGACCTCATTGGGCTCGGCCCGACACTGTGGCGGGTGTCGTGGATCGCCTCGATCGCCGCCCTCGTCGGTGTACTCGGCGCCCGGCTCGCAACGTCTATGAGGGATGTCGATAAAGCGTGCATTGCGCCCCTTGCCCTGATGCTCGCGATCGTGCTGTTCGGACTGCCGATCTGGTCGGGGCAGCCTGGAGTCTCGCTCGATAGTAGCCTGGGTTGGAAGCGTCCAGTTGAATCCGTCGAGACCGCAGAGCGTGTGCTGGACATCGCCCGTCCCGGCGACGTCATCTTGGCACCCGGCGACACTTCGCTCACCATCGCTGTGCTTACCACCCGGGTGAAGACGGTCGCACCGCGCGACTACTTCATGTACTACCTGCGCAACGACCCGGACTTCCACTACGATGAGCGCATGACCCTTTTCGAATTTGCCAATGCTGGTACCGTGTACACATATGAGGTCGCCAGCGCGCTGTCACTGCTGGATGTTAAGTACGTCTGCCTGCCAACCAGTTGGCAGGAACGCACCACCTTCCTCCGAGCAGAGGGTTATGTCCCCGCCATCAGCTCTACGACACAAACATGCTTCGTGCGCTAACGTTCGTAATAAGTGTAGAGGGAAGATTTAAATTGCACCCTTTTGGAAGAGATAAATAGCACCCTCAGCCCCGAAGCAAACTATCAAGAAATACGTAAGAGACAACGGATTACTGAATAAACTTAAAGCTAAACTGTAGTGTGAGAACTTCCGCGGAACATATGGCGCAGTCTTATCACAGGCGAGCTCCTTGTTGAGGGTTGGAGGGTTGATTACCAATTAAGCTACTCTCCGAAACGCAGATGGCCGTCCGACCCAAAAACGCTCGATATGGGGACTGATCCCGATTGTCCCGATAATAGGTCTCTAAACACAGGAGAGTAATCCCGAAACCCCGTCCCGATTGGAAAGTCCCGATATTTACCTGGAAGAAGGTTTTTGGGACAATGCAGTTGTGAAGGTCGGCTACATTCGCACATCCAAGAAGGATCAGAACCCCGAGCTGCAGAGGCGGGATCTCCTGGCGGCCGGCTGCGAGAAGATCTTCGAGGAGCAGATCTCATCCCGGAAGGCGGCTCGGCCCGAGATGCGTGCCGCGCTGGAGTTCTGTCGGGAAGGCGACGAGCTGGTGGTATGGAAGCTCGACAGGTTCGGCCGCTCACTGCAAGAGCTGATCGAGTTGGTGGGCGTCCTCAAGGAGCGGGGCGTGGAGTTCGTCTCGTTACGGGAGTCTCTGGACACTACGACGCCCGGAGGGAAACTCGTGTTCCACGTCTTCGGGGCCGTAGCTGAGTTCGAGCGGGATCTGATTCTGGAGAGGACGATGGCGGGTCTCGAAGCAGCGAAGGCTAGGGGACGGTACGGCGGTAGACCGCGGGCACTGGACGAGGGTAAGGCGAAGTTGGCGCGGAGACTCAAAGAGGAGGGCGAGCATTCAGTGGAAGAGATCTGCTCTATGTTGGGTGTCGGGAGGTCGACCCTGTACAGGTATCTAAACGAGGATAGCGCCGACAGGGAGGCTCCAGAGTGACCCCTTTGCAAGACAGATACAACGGCGAAGACGTAACTATAGGCCTCTGCGATGGCTAATCTCGACCCCGAAGAACGAGCCGAGTTGACCCGCTGGATGGAACAGCAGCGGAAGGTTATCAAGAAGCAGCGGAGAACGAGGGTTGATCCCGGTCTCATTGAGCGCCTCGGGGATAAGTATCAGTGGCTCGAAGACCGCTACTATCATGAGGAAGCACTCGAAGTCATAGAGATCGCTTTTGAAGGCCTAAAGTATGTAAAGCAGCCCATTGCGCGGCAGGTACTTAGCTATAGGGCATGGAGAAGCAAGGCTGTCACCAGCAGTTGGCTTGGTCGCTACGGCACTTCTATTTACGCTTACGAAAAGGCCGTCGAATTGGGAGAGAAGGGAGCTTACGCTCGCGAGAGGTCCCAGTTTATCCCTGGTAATCGCCGGGAACTCGGCACCATGTACTGGCGTGTGGGTGACCTCTCGGAAGCGTTGCGCAACCTTTCCATCGCCGAAGAGAAACTTCAAGGTATCAAGGCAATGCTTGACGAGCCGGACTACCTCGATGAACTAGCCCGACTGCGAGCAGCCTTTGGTCTCGCCTACCTGGGTCTTGGACAGTACGAAAACGCCGCCGATAGTGCGGCTGAAGCCGCCTGTATTCATGAGAACCAGGGTGAAACTGATTCAAAGAGGAACCTGCAGGCGGCCATCGACTACACAACCTTGGGGAACGCACGTAGGGAGGCAGCTCTCGAACGGGAAGCTACCCCAGCGAACGCTTATGAGGCTTTCGAGAACGCATTGAGAGTGCTGAAGAAGGTTTCGTTCTCTGACCAAGAACTCATTGACAGAGAGTCAGACATCTATCTGGGCCGTGGTCGTACGCTGTTCTCGCAGGGTAAGTACGACAAGGCGTCGCAGGATCTGCAGCGCTCTATTTCGTTGGCGAGCGACATGAATTTGGCGCAGCACGCAGCTACCCATCACCTCTTTATTGGTGAGACCCAAGCTAGATTGGACGACCCCAAGGCCGAGACCTCGCTCAAAGAGGCGGCGCATTACGCGAAGGAGTACGGCACACCGGAGACGCGCTGGCGTGCCCTTTATGAACTCGCTCTTTTGCGGAATCGTCAGGGAAGAACTGACGAGGCACTAGAAGAGCTGAAAGAGTGTATCGGTACCATAGAAGGTTTACGTTCCCAGTACCTGCCCGAGCCCTTCAAGATCTCTATGCTTGCCAACAAAGAAGATGTCTACAGTGCCATGGTACAAATTCTTTGCAGCTTAGAAGGTTCGGAAAACGAAGTAGCAAGAAGGAACGTGGAGGCGTTTGACTATGCAGAGCGCGCCAAATCCAGAGTCTTCGCTGAACAGCTAGCGGCTACTGATCTCGATAACGTCGACATCGCTAGCATCCCTCCTAAACTGCTCAATCAGGAGCGCGAACTCGCTCGTGAATTACGCATTCTACGGGCAGAGCATTTGGAGAACTTGACTAAAGGGACATATGATTGGGGTGAAGAAGCCTTAAAGCTGGAGTCCCGTTTGGCAAAGGTTCGTAACCGCATGCGCCGAACAGCCGGGGGAGACGAGTACGTCGCTCTGCGCGAAGCTGCGGCACTCGACTATTCCAAAGTTCACACTCTGCTAAACGCAAATGATGGGATGGGCGAGTCCTCTGGGACGGGCTTAGAATACGAAACAAACGCAGGTGGGGTGGTCCTTGTTGCGTACTTCGTACTAGACGAAGAGGTCATCATTTTCATTGGCAAAGCCGATATGGAAACACCTGAGCTCTACCGAGTTAACTTGTCCCGCGAACGGCTAAAGGATTGGGCTTTCGCAATAGAGAACACTGATGCCGACGATTTAGGAATGTGGAACCTCGATGAGTGGCAGCGCGAGCTGGGACCACTCGTCGAACCGTTGGAGAACTGGATCTCAGAGGGTGACCTCGTGTGGTTCGTTCCCCATGCTGAGCTTCATCTCCTCCCACTGCATGCCCTCAAAGTCGGTGGACGTTATCTCTCGGAGCGTAATCCCGTTGTCTACACTCCGAGCGCCTCTGTCATGCCCTACTGCAAGGTCAAGGGGATGAGCAACGGGGCCGGAGCGCTGATCGTTGGGGACTCCTTACCGGCGCCCAAGAACCTCGCCCATGCACGAGAGGAGGCCGTAGCTGTGGCTGAACTCTTCGACACGGAACCCCTCCTCGACGAACGCGCTACGAAGCGCGAGCTAGAGAACAAGCTGCGCGAGCTCGGTGACGATTTGCGCGTGCTGCACATCGCCTGTCACGGGGAGTTCGACCACGCCGAACCGCTCAGATCTCGAATAAGGCTCGCGCCCCCGCTGGGCGACGAACCGGCTCAAGGAGACCCGGACCTTAGCGCTGGGGATGTCCTGAGCTTTGAAATGATGGTCGATTTGGTCGCGCTGAGCGCGTGCGCGAGCGGCGTCAGCGGCCGACGGGGTGGAGACGAGCTGATCGGGCTGACGCGCTCCTTCCTGTACGCCGGCGCGCCCTCTGTAATAGTCGGTCTCTGGTACGTCGCGGATAGATCCACCCGCCTGCTGATGGAAGGGTTCTTTCGTACGTGGTTGGGTGCAATCGGCGTCGATGCGGAGGGCTTGAAGATATCAAAGGCCGAGGCCCTCCGGCAGACTCAGCAGAACATCATGCGAACCGCTGGCTATGATCACCCTTACTTCTGGTCCCCGTTCATACTGGTCGGCGACTGGCGGTAGCTTCCCGAACCGCCCACCGAAAACCGCTCTCCCGAGTCCGCTCAGTTTACGATGTAAGTCTTACCGTACAGAATTCCCGTTTGGGTACTGTGACCCCTTTACGTTCCGCACCGGGCAGGTCTCCGGATGGGAGCCGTAGGGTACGCCCACCTTGCGCCCCTTGCCCTCGGGATCCGTCTTCGAGCGCCTCAAGAGAACCCTCACGCCCTCCTCTACAAACTCCAGGTCTTCTACGAGCATCGCCGAGAGTTCGCTACGACGGAATCCTCCTGCGATCCCTATCAACAACAAGGCCCGGTCCCGCACACCCGCCAGCGAGCCGTCCCTACCCGCCGCGGATACCATCCGCCGCAGCGTCCCTATCAGTATAGGAGCCGCCCCTTCCTGCAGGCTTCCATGCTCACGCTTGATGCCCTTTAGCACATCTTGTACGTGCTCCTGTGAGGCGGGGGAGTGCAGCGAAGCCTCCTTGTGGAGCTGTGAGATCGCCGCCATCCTCCTCATTATCGTGGAGTGGACACCTTCAAACCCCGGCCGGCCATATCACTTATATACAGGGCGACCGTCTCCGGCGAAGCGGGCAGCGTAGAAAGGCCGCTGGCCTCAACCCGGCACCAGGTCTCGAAGTCGGCCAGGTCTGAAGCGTAGGCCCTCAAGGTGTTCGGCGCCCGCGCCGACTCGAAGTAACGCCGGGCGCGCCGGGCCGTCTCTTCCAAACGCTCCGGCAGCGCCCATCCGTCTGCCGTCCTGTCTACCGACCCGTCTACCGACCCGTCTACCGACCCGTCTACCGACCCGTCTACCGACCCGTCTACCGACCCGTCTACCGACCCGTCTACCGACCCGTCTACCGACCCAGACGCCGGCCCGGCGTCCTCGCCCTGCACGGCCGGCACAGATCTTCTAGGTTCATCCACCTGACCATCCTCCCAAAGAGCTTCCTTGAATTCCTAGTATCGCCTTCCGGCCGAGCCTTCTGGCAAGACCTTCTGGTGTCCCATAAGCATATTTTATCGGACACTAGAAACGCAAGGTATGCACACTTGTTTTTGTCCATCTCTGGCCTGTTTTTGTTTGCCCGGAGTTGCTCCTGTAGGATCACACTCAGGAATTGATCCACATGGAAGCCTATCTGGTTTTAAGGTCTCTTGCTTTGCTTTTCTCTATGCGAAACATTAGAGTTAAAAGCATGGAAACTTTTTTTGAATACGCTCGCGGTCTCAAAGATGCTCCACGAGTGATCCGAAGTTTCATCCTTAGAGCTATAGTGATCACCGCCGCCATCCAGGCGCTGCTCGTCGGAATACTCGTGGTGATAGACACCATACGCAAACGGCGGAGCAAGCCGGGGGAAGGTTATCCACGAACCCAGTATCCCGAGGTCGCACTGGAGGAGAGCGACGACCGGGTAACCCTCTACTCTTACGGCGATGCGATCTACGAGGACATGCTCCGGGAGATAGAAAAGGCCGAGCACACCATTATGCTCGAAACGTTCATCTGGAAGGGTGACGCTTTGGGCCGGCGCTTTTTGGAGACGCTGGTACGCAAGGCGCGCGAAGGGGTGCAGGTGTATGTGATCTTCGACGATTTCGCGAACCTGGTGGTGCCTGCCGAATTCAAGCGGTTTCCGAAGGAGATACACACCATCCGCTTCCGGCCGGTCTCCCATCCGGGGGTGGTCCTGAACTTCCGTACCTACTTCCGGGACCACCGCAAGCTGCTGATCGTGGACAGCCGCGTAGGATTTATCGGCGGCTACAACATCGGCGAGCTATACGCTTCGGGTAGCTGGCGCGACACGCACCTCAAGATCGAAGGTTCCGAGGCCCGGGAGCTGGAGAACGCTTTTGCAGACCTCTGGAACGCCAACCGGACGGAGGACCTGCCCGCCGTGCACCCGGAGCCGGGGCGCAACTGGCGGCCGAACGCCATCCTGCACCGCAACGACCCCGACATGGGGATATTCCCGATCCGGACCGTTTACCTGGAGGCCATAGACCGGGCGGAGAGCCACGTCTACATGACCAACGCCTACTTCATACCCGACCCGGCGCTTCGAACAGCCCTCAAGCAAGCTGTGAACCGCGGCGTGGACGTACAGATTCTCCTGCCCTGGAACTCCAACCACGTTACGGCCGACTGGCTCGGCCGGCGATGGTTCTGGGAGTTGCTCGACGGCGGAGTGAAGATTTTCGGCTATAAGGACATCATGATCCACTCGAAGACCGCCACCATAGACGGCGTGTGGTCCACCGTTGGCACGGCGAACATAGACCGCTTTTCCCTTATAGGCAACCACGAAGTGAACCTGGAGATCTACGACAAAGGACTCGCCCGGCAGATGGAAGAGATGTTCGAGCTAGATAAGACCAACGCCTTTGAGCTGACCCGCGAGGAATGGGAGCGGCGGCCGCTTCCGGCGAAGATCACCGAACGGATACTAGAATCCCTTGCGCCCCTAGTATAGTAGGACGCCGCTATGGTGAGGTTCTAGCGAAAACAGAGAGAAAGAAGTGTGGACTGTGACAGATACGGTACGACAAACAGCGAACGTAGTCGGAGCCCTGTTCCAGATCGTGGCAGGCCCACTCGGTATGCTGATCTTCGGGGTGGGCGTGGGAGCGGTCTCGGACGCGAACTCTACGGTGGTGGTTCCGGCTGGCTACGCCTTCTCCATCTGGGGTTTAATCTTCGCACTATGCCTGGCCTACGCCGTCTACCAGGCGCTACCGTCCAATCGCGAAAACGCCCTGCTCCGGCGGGTAGGATGGCTCTCCGCCGGGGCGTTCCTGCTCAACGGTGTGTGGTCGCTAGTCTTTCCCGCGCAGTTGTTCGTAACATCCCAGGTCGTGATCCTCGGCGTCTTCTTGTGCTCCGGCACCGCTTTCCTGCTGACTTTACGGGCAGGCGGGGAGCGCAGACCGAGTCGAGTCGAGCGTTGGCTCGTTGCCCTTCCACTGGGGTTGCTTTTCGGCTGGATCACGGCGGCCACCCTGGTAGGTTTCGCCACCACCCTCGCCGCGGTTGGCACCTTGAACGGCGGCCTCGGGGAAGCCCTGATCGGGGTTGGGCTCCTGCTCGCTGGAGGCCTCATCGCCGCCGGTGTGATCCGGGCAGCACAGGGTGGCCCGTGGCAGGGTATCTTGGCGTACTCGGCGGCGGTACTCTGGGCCCTCGTCGCTGTCGTAGTGAACCAGCACGATGCCTCGCTCCTGACTACAGCGGCGGCCGTGATCGCCATCGTACCCGTGGTGCTGTCCCTCCTCAATACGTTTCGGAGTGTGCCTCCGCACCGAAGTTCCGGTGGAGCATCGCGACCCAGGGTCGCATGAGGACTCGCGCGAGACGAACCACGAGTACAGTCGGCACTCTTGCTAATCCTCTACATCCAACCGGACACGAAAGAAGTCGAAGAGTACCCTGAGCACGGCGAGCGTCGGGACGGCTACTATCACGCCTACCAGACCGCCAAGGCCCCCGCCAATCACCACGGCTAGGAGCACTATGATCGGATGCACGCTCAAAGCCTGTCCCTGAATGCGGGGAGTAAGGACATTCCCTTCGAGCTGCTGAATGCCCAGGTACACGAGGGCGGCCAGGATGCCCTTTGTCGGTGATATGAAGAAGGCGACGATAACACCCGGTATAGCGCCGAGAAAAGCTCCTATGTATGGGATGATAGCGGTAAGCGAAACCCAGGCGCCGAGCAAGAGGGCGTAGGGTACGTCGAGTAAGAATAGGGCTATGGTCGTGAGCGTACCCTGGAGCACGACGATGAAAGCGAGGCCTGCGAGGTACCTCGAGAGCGAGGAGCCTTCTGCGTTCCACAGTTCCCTGCCGTCCCAGCGGTAGCGATGCGGGAGCGCCCGCAAGTAGGCGGCTTTGATCCTCCGGACATCCAGGAGCAGGTACACCGAAACGAAGAGCGCCCCGATCAGGTTCACCCCGAAGCTCACGGTGCTGGAGAGTATGCCCACGAGCCCGTTCAGGAGGTTCTGGGCCAAATCCTCGGCACGATTTGAAAGTCGGTCGAGAACGTCACTTATAACCTGGTCGGGGGAGGCACCCTGGAGCATATTGCGGTCGGCGAGCGGCTGGAGCAGGTCGCGGGCGAGCCGGTCGGCGCTGCGGGCTATGTCGGGTGCCGCCGAGATCAGGGCCCCCAATTGCTCCACAAGTAGCGGGAGTAGAACGAGGAGCGTGAGGATGTCCAACGCGATTGCTACAAGGTAGGTGAGTAGTATCGCAAGCCCCCGGGGCATGAAGTGTGAGAGCCCCCGGACCGGAAACGAGAGAAGGAGGGCCAGCGCGAACCCGCCGACGGCTATGTACAGCGCGCTGGGCACGAACCACCCGATCAGGACCAGTGCGGCGACACCTGCGAGCGCGAGCAGTTTCCCAGTCCGCTTGGAGATCGGTATGCGGGTCGGACGCCGCTCTGCACGAACCCGACCCTTAGATCCTTCCTCGGCGTCTGACCTGCCCCGACCCTGCTCGTTTGAGCCCTTCATGTCCAAATACTTGCTGCCGCTGCCGTCTCGTTCAACGTCTCCCCACCCGGCAGGTAGTCTTTAAGCTACGCTTTACTGATGAGTCCTGATGGGCACTATGACCGGAGCCACCTTAGGGCCTCGTCGCGCTGGCCGGGCTCAAAGGTCTCTATCTCCATACTCGTGGGAGAGTCGAGATTCTCCGCCATGTCCTCGAGCCACTGTTTCTCACTGACTACCGCCATTCGTTCGGCGTTGTCCAGGATGCTCTTCTCGAGCCCCGCGTCTTCCCAAATCGCCTTTGGCCCCATGCTCCCGAGGTTCTCGTAAATGAGGAGTACCCTCACCTTGTTGTTCTCGTCGAGCTTCGAGGAGACCGCCGAGCGCGCGGCCTCTATGTCCTCTGTCTCTACGTCTCCATCGACGTTAAGCTCGACTATGTTCGTGTTCTCTATCTGACTTGCGGTTAGCATCTATTTCTCCTTATCCACTGTCTTCGGGAACGACTTCTCGTTTATCGTCTCTGCTTTTATATGCGCTAGTCTTCTACATGATCACCTCCTCAAACTATTCCACAACGCGGGCGACGCCCGTGGTGCCGTCCACTTCCACCTGCTGGCCGTCCTTCAACTTCGTCGTAATGCCCTGGATACCGGCCACGCACGGTTTGCCGTACTCACGGGCAACCACGCCGCCGTGCTGCAGCATCCCGCCCACTTCCAGGATGATGGCCTCTGCGTTCAGAAACAGCGGCGTCCAGCCCGGATCTGTAGTGTAGGCTACCAGCACGTCGCCCTTCTCGACGGGCTTCTCGCGGGGTGAGTGCAAGACTTTGACCCGTCCGGTCGCTGTTCCCCGCGAGATACCCAGGCCCGAATATACGTTAGGATCATCCTGTGGCTGTGTCGCCTGTCCCATGCGTCCGCGGGAGTCGATGAGGTGCGGGAACGAGCCAACTTCTTCGAGCTTCTGGTAGAACGGCAACCGCTCCTCACGTGCCCCTCGCAGGTCGTAGGTGGAGTCCTCGTTGGCCTTCTCTACTTCATCGAGCGTCAAGTCGAAGATATCCTCTGGAGCATCTAGCCGTCCCTGCTCTACGAAACGCTCGCTTTCCAGGAGGGCTCGGCGTCGGAATGCGCCGTTTGCCAGGACCATCAGGTACTTCGGGGTGTCGCGGGTGCCACCCATCATATCGATCATCTCGTACGTCCGCTTGAGCTGGCGGCCCTTACGATTGTCGAGCTTCTCCAGCAACTGCTCGTAGGCCTCCTCGCGCCTGGTGACGCGGTCCTCTTGCGACTTTTCGGGATCGAAGTCGCTCTCCGACATGTAGGACATCTGCTCCAGCGCCAGCCTCGGCTCGTCACCGTAGCGGGAGTTCGCGAGGTCCAACTCTCCCGGTCCGCGGAAACCAAAACGCTCTACAAAGGAATCCCACGCCGACATAAAGTCCTCCGGGAGCTCGCGCCCTTCCAGGCGCTCCGCAAGTCGGTCCAGGTCCTCGAAATCCGCCGGGTCGAGCATCTGGGACAAGCTGTAGAGTTGCAGGCTGATGTCTACCGCCTCATTGCCAGAGAGTCCCGTCTTTATTGCGTCGGCCAGCCGCTGGTTCTCCTCGGACTCGCTCGCGAGGATACGGTTCAGCCGCCACAGGTAGTAGAAGTAGATAAACAGTGCGGGAAAAGACATCTCGCTCAACGCAGGAGCCATAAGGTCGTCGTGCCTGCGGCGCACGGCGCTTAAGGGTAGGTCCAGGTTTACGCTCTGCTTGATATCCCGCGTCGCGTCGGCTATGACCCGCTCGTAGCGGTGGTAGAAGCGTTCGGGGCGTAAGAACCCGTACAACGTCTGACCTATGAAGCGGCGTGAGTGCCATAGCGCCCGGGGCATCCGGCGCGCGAGTGCCCCCCAGCGTAGGACGTCTATTTTCTCCCGTGCCTTGTAGCGGTCCTCATCGACGTTCCGAAGGAGCTCGCCGAGCAGCGCGTCAGCAGGACCGAACACGTTGGCGACCTGGTCCGCGCCGAAGAGCGTCATCAACTGCGACAGGTTTATATAATAGCGGCCGCCCGTTCCAAAGATAATGGTCTCTTTCGGATCATCATCCGCCCGCACCTCTACTGGACCGACGAACGGCTCTCCCCATATGGCAACGGACTTGAATAGCCAATCCAGCGTCATCGGCGATATGGGGGCGTTGGTGGTCAGCCCTTCGGTCAGGGCCGCGTCTAGGTACAGTATCCGGCGCTCGCCGGGCTTCGTCTGCATCTCCGGTTTGAGCGGGACGTAAGCAGTGATCGGGCGGGCCTGGAGCATGTAGAGCTTGCCCTCCGCAAAGGCCCATTCGATGTCCGTCGGTTGCCCATACAACTCCTCGGTCCGCCCGAGCATGTCGACGATCTCCCGTAGCTGTGCTTCGTCCAGGGAGAACTCGCCTTTGCGTGGGTCGGGTTTCTCAATGGTGCTACCATCCTCGTCCAGCCACACCGAGGTCTCTTTGCCGCCGAGTTGCTTTTCTACGACCGAGCGGCTCTCTTTGTTCACCACGAAGTGATCCGGGGAGACCTGCCCGGAGACGACAGACTCGCCGAGGCCCCAGTTGGCGTCTATGACGGCTTCGTCGTAGTCGTTGGTGATCGGATTCAAAGAGAAGCCAACGCCCGCTACCTCGGAGGCTATCTGCTGCTGCACGATCACCGCGATGCGGGACTCGTCCACCGCGAATCCTTGTTCCCGTTTGTAGACGAAGACCCGCTCATCAAAGGCCGAGGCGAAGGAGGCACGCACCGCGTTGCGTAGCGTCTCGGTGGTCACCCCCAGGGTAGTCTCGTAGCCACCGGCAAAGGAGGCCCCTGCAAGATCCTCTTCGGGAGATGAGGAACGCACGGCTAAAAGGACGTCGTCCGGCAGCGCCTGGGCGGCTTCTTGGATCTGCTCTTCCTGCTCGTTCGTAAGCTCCAACTCCTCACAGACGGCTTTGAGGTCGTCCGTGGCGGATGCGAGATCCTCATCGTCATCGTGCAACGCCTTCTGCACCGCTTCCCACTCCGGGGTGGAACGTAGCTTGGAGATCCAGGGCTCGAAGAAAGCAACGTCCAGTATGAAGCCGGGAGGTACGGGCAAGCCTGCCTGCGTCATGCGCATCAGCGAGAGGCCTTTGCCGCCCACTTCAGAGAGTGTTGGTTCTTTTGTCGTACCGAATTTATAGGTCACATGGGCTCTTTCTCTGTAGATAACTTTTACTTATAGTTTTTAATGCCTCCTAAATTGAGTGCTTCAGCATCAATATCTATAATCCCGATGCCATATTTCTCCTGACTGGCCCAACTTCCGTGCCCGTCGCCGCCGCCAGTGAGCAAGAGTTGATGTTCTTTGGCGTATTCTCGGAGCAGCGCCGCCATCTCCGGGTTGAGACTGGGGCTATACCCTTCCAACCCATCCAAACCGGTCGCCACCAGTTGATCCACTGTCGCAATGGCGGTCTCTGCATCACGCAGGTAGCCGCCCGGCAGGATTGCGTACCCGCCGGCATCGTGAATGAGTTGGATGGCTTCCTCGACAGACGGAAACGCCAAGTTCGCCATGATGGCAACCACCTGTTCTCGATGCTGGGTGTATAGTTTCGTCCCTGCCCCATCGCTGCCGTCCAGCCCTTTATGATAGAAATAGCTGTTTAGCTTGAAGCCGCCATATGCCGGGTTCTTCCGATGGTGGGTGTATTCTTCGCCTGAAAGCTGCGGAAACTCTTGCGCCCAAAGCTCGACCATCTGCAAGCCGAAATGATCCCAGACGGCGCGATTGGTTTGCAACAGGCTTTGCAGTTGTGCGTTTTCCGGGTCACAGTCATAGGCCAGCAGCCGGAAGAGGCTCCCGTTGCGGGCTGCGCTCACCTGGACGCCCTTGACAAACGCAATTCCATACTTACCTGCCAGCTCTGCCAACCCCGCATAAGCATCCATCGTGTCGTCATCGGTGATGGAGATCAATCCGATCCCCTTCGAAGCAGCTTCTTCTACCACTTCTTCAGGCGATTGTGTTCCTGTAGAAAAGAACGTATGAACGTGTAAATCCGCCTGCACAATCAGTCCTCTCACGTTGCTACGGTTTGAACCGTGGGCCGAGTCAAATTTCAGAGTTGTTCCCTAATTCCTCTGGTCGGGCAAAATAGCTGTTGCGCCGAGGATCCATTATTAAGGAACAACTCTTTTGCGCCCTTACCGTCACTCACGCATTGGCTACCACGCGCACGATCCCATTGCTTCCGTCCACCTCGATCATCTGGCCGTCGGTGATCGAGGTGGTTGCGTCACCCACCCCGGAAACACAGGGCAATCCGTACTCGCGTGCGATCACGGCGCCGTGTTGCAGCGCGCCGCCGACTTCCAGCACGACGCCGCTCGTGTTCATGAAGAGAGGTGTCCAGCCGGGGTCTGTCGCCCGCGTGACCAGAATCTCGCCTTTTTTGAGTGGTTTTTCGTAGGGGCTGTGCAACACGTTCGCGATGCCGCGCACGGTGCCCGATGCGATGGGATCTCCCACGAGCTCACCCTCTTTTGCAGGGGCTCTCTCGGCGCGGAAGATCTCGCCGCGAGAATCGATGATGCGCGGCCATTCCTGTACGTGGGCGAACTTCTTCCGCGGCGCAAGGTTCTTCTCGATCAGCGGTCGTAATGACAACGCGGGGTCTTTTTGGGCCCGGGTGATCTGTCGGACGTTCAGATCGAACACCTGGGCCGCGTCGTCGAGCCGCCCCTGGGCCATGAACTCTTCGCCCAGTTTCAAAGCCCGCTGGCGCATCAAGTCGTTAATGATGATGAAGAAGTATTTCGGTGCTTCGCGGTAGCCCGCGTTCTTCTGGAGGGCAGCCCGACGCTTGAACTGGCTGGCTTTGCCTTTCTGGGCGGCGAGCGCCAGCAGTTTTTCATGGGCTTCCGCGCGTCGCTTGGCGACGCTCTCTAGCATGCCG
This sequence comes from Rubrobacteraceae bacterium, assembly GCA_965213905.1. Taxonomy (GTDB): domain Bacteria; phylum Actinomycetota; class Rubrobacteria; order Rubrobacterales; family Rubrobacteraceae; genus SIRX01. The sequence continues at coordinate 126,021 of OZ243922.1, forward strand.
CTTTCGACATCCATCGCTTTGAGCTGCTCGAAGAACTCGGGGACGTTCTCGTACGGCCGGCGGGTGGCGATGTCGATCTCTTTGATGCAGCGGCTCCCGAACTTCTCCATGTAGTCGTCGTAGGCCCGCATAAACTCCGGAGAGAACGCTTTGGCGTTCAGCTTCTCCTCGAACTCTTCGCCCGATTCCGTTTCCTGTACCTCGGGGAACCGGGCCAGCTCAACCATCTGCCGTCCCATTTCCGAGGTCGCGTTTCCGTCCAGGTCCATCTCCAGGGCGACGAGCAAGTCTTCGACATCATCGTCCTTGAACATGCGCCGTAATTGCCAGCGTGCAACCATCGCAGGCAACAGGACCGAAATACTCGCGTTCATCTGACCCTTGAAGTAGTCGAGTAGCTCGTCGGAGAGGCTTTGAAACTCTATGTCTTGCGCCGCGAGGCGTCTGCCCCTTTGAACGTCCTGGGCGAACTGTTTGTCGTAAGTTTGCACAGCCTTTTCCGCGCTCCGAACGCCTCGATAAACATAAGGCAGCGCCCCGAACGCAAACTTCGCGATTCTCCACGTAAGCCCGCGCAGCGCCTCGGGCTGTTCCGCCGGTGTGTACTCCGGTAGATCAATCGATTCGATTATCTTGCGGGTCGGGGTATCGTAGGATTTAATCATCCGGGAAAAAGTGCCCGACGCGAAACCCTTCATCATGTTGGAGAGGTGCATATACTGGCGCCCCTCTAGATTCAGGATTGTGCCTTCCATGCCCCGATCTAGCATCCCCGTATCGCCCTTGATGGCTTCGAGCATCCTGCCCCAGATTTCGTTTCCGAGCACCGAGAGCGAGTCCTGGAAACCCTGTGTCAGTACGATCATATCCAGGTAGAGATATTTCTCTTCCCCCGGCTTCGTAACCATCATCTCGGGCAGGGGTACGTAAGCCGTTATAGGCCGTGCCTGCAGGAGATATAGCTCACCGTCCGCATACGCCCATTCGATGTCCATCGGGGTGTCGTAATGGCTCTCCACCCTGGTCGCCAGCCCGGCCACTTCTATGGCCTGGCTATCGGTCAAGGAAGCAGCGTCCGGCGCTTCGACGGCTTGTTCCCCAATACCGCCGCCATCTTTGCCGACCAGTACATAATCTTTGATCGAGATTTGCTTGCGCAGGATCTCTTTTTTCACTTTGTCCACCACAAAGTTATCTGGTGTGACTTGCCCGGACACGATCGATTCGCCCAGCCCGAAGTTGCTGTTGATCACCGCTTCGTCGTAGGAATTGTTCTGGGGGTTGAGTGAGAAGGCTACCCCGCTCACGTCGGCGGTAACCTGCTTCTGCACCACCACCGCCAGGCTGACCTCTGCCGGATCTATGCCCTGTTTAAAGCGATAGGTGATCGCCCTGGCCGTCCACAGGCTGGCCCAGCAACGCCTGACGGCGTCGAGCAGCTCTTCTTTGCCCCGCACGTTCAGGTACGTTTCCTGCTGTCCGGCGAAACTCGCGTCCGGCAAGTCTTCCGCCGTCGCGGACGAGCGCACGGCCACGGCATCTGCCTCCAACTCCGCGTGCGCAGAGAGCAAAGCGTCCGCCATCTCTTGCGGGATCTCGGCATTCAAAAAGAGATCCTGGATCTCCTCCGACGCCTCTTCCCCTGCCTGTGGATCGTCGGCGTTTACCCTCGAAGCCGCCCGAAAGATCTCCTCCTGCAAACCATGTTCCCGCACAAACGCATCGTACGCTTCGGTCGTCAGCACAAACCCCGCAGGAACGGGAAACCCCGCCGTCGTCATCTCACCGAGGTTCGCGCCCTTGCCGCCCGCCGAAGAGATATCGTCTTTTTCGAGTTGCTGGAATGAACGCGTATAGGTCATCCGGCGTTCCCCTTTCTAATGGTGTTCATGTGAACCATCTCTTACTTGACAGTAATAATAGTATATATAGTTATTTTAGTCAATACTGAAACAAAGGAATACACAATACTCGCAGAGACTAGCCCGGTTGATCTGAATCAGTGAGGATCCATTACGCTTATTTACCTGTACGCCGCCGTCTTCTCCACCAGACGATTAGCCCGACCACCACCCCGGTAGTCACTGCCAGAAGCGCCTTTCTTCGGCTACCAGAGATGGTTTTTGTCTTTGTTGCCCGTGCATCTTCTTCGTCGGTCTCTGCGCCGGCTTCGTCCACGAGCGTCACCGTGCCGGAGTCGCCGTCGATCTGGATGAGCTGGCCGCTCTGGATGCGCCGGGTGGCCGTACCCGTGCCCATCACGGCCGGGATGCCGTACTCTCGGGCCACGATGGAGCCGTGGGCCAGCGCGCCGCCGATATCGGTGACCAATCCCTTGGCGTTCGAGAAGAGTGGCGTCCAGGCCGGTGTGGTGGTCGGGCAGACGAGGATCGTGTCCGGCTCCATTTGGTCGAATTCTGCGGGCGAGTGGATGACGCTCGCTTGGGCGGTAACTTGACCTGGGCTGACGGCGAAGCCGCCCAGGGTGGGGCCTTCGCTGACGCCGGGAGGCTGGGGCTCGAACATGGTCAGGCGGACCGGCCCGACCTTCAACTGAGCGCCCGGTGGAACTGACATCGGTGGATCCAGGCGCGTACGCGCCTCCCGCAGCTCCCGCCGCTCTCGCGCCAGCTCTGCCAACTCCGGGCGACTCTGGGACTCCGAACGGGCGGCGCCGGCCGTCTCCAGCTCTGCGCTATTTAGGAAGAAAACGTCATCCGGATCATCGAGCGAGCCTGCCTCTGTGAGGCGCCCTCCCAACTCCAGCGCCAACTGCCGTAAGGTGGGCCAGGCCGCGCCCACGTAGAAGAGCGCTTCGTCGCGGTAGGGTGTGAGGTGCTGCGCCCAGCCAAGGAGCAGCCGGAAGATCGGGCGCTGGAGAGGGTTGAGTGATCGTGCAGTGCTCTCCACCAGCGACTCGCGTTCGCGCACCAGCTCTTGCTGCCGGGCGCGGGCGTCGTGCTCCGGGTTATCTACGGCGGCTTTCAGGCTCAGGAGTACCGGGAGCGGGTCGTCGGCCATCGTCGGCGCGACGAAGTCGAGGTTGTAGACTTGGTGTCCGTACTCGTCGAGATACTCTCGAAGATCATCCAGCACCGGCTGTCCTTCGGGCTGCTCTGCCAGCTCGTCGAGCAACTGTTTGGGCGGCGTGGCTATCACCAGCTCGCGCAACGCTTCAGAGCTGTGGATGTCGCGGGCGATGCCTTCCAATTGCGCCTGGGCCTCCATGGCTTTGGTCGGGAAACCGCGCAGGTAGGGGGCGCTAGTTGGTCGGGGACCTGCCGATGAGCCACTACCATCCGCCACGAGCTTCAGAAAGCCGTCGACCAGGGAGTCCGTCAGCCGAGCCAGGTTTAGCGGAATGGCGGATGCGAACCAATAGATGGCGTCCGCCGCAGCCAGTTCGCGCACGCCGCGCAGTAGTTCCTCGTCTGACGCGTCGGCTAGATCAGTCTCCTTCCAGCGTTCGACCTTAGCCTGGTAGGTTGGCAACCCGTGCTCTCGCCAGTAAGCAGTTGCCCCTTCCTGGCGCAGCTTCGACAAAAGGGTTACGTAGATGCGCAAAATCGCACGAACATGCTCCCAACGAAAGTCATAGCTGGCCGCGCTGTAGGCGTATCCGTTCACGGTCTTCGCAAAGGAGCCTGGAAACAGTTCCCCGACGATCCAATCCACATCGCTTGAATTGCTCATAAATGAGACCAGTTCCTCTATCGACTGCGTTAGCCCCTCTTCCAGATAGAGTTCGTCGAAGAGCGAGGAGAGCGGCTCGGGCATGTGCTCGACCACCTGCCGCCGCATCCAGGTCGTGCCCGGCACGGGTGGCTCCCAACTCACATCCCGCAACGGGGCGGGCGGCAGGTTGGTGATGGGGCGGGCCTGCAACAGCCAGACGCTTCCGTCGGCCACGGCCCACTCGATGTCTTGCGGAACGCCGCCGAAGTGCTCCTCCACCCGCACTCCCAACTCGCCCAGCTCGTCCAACAGCACTTCGGAGAGCGCCGACTCGCCGCGCCGCGCTTCGGGAACGGCCTGGGTCAACGTTCGCTGATCGTCGGTGCCCTGAGCCTCGGCGGCGACGATCATCACTTCTTTCGTGCCCAGCGTGGTCTCCTTCGGGGTCCGGCTCTCCCGATCCAACACGTAGCTATCCGGCGTTACCTCACCGGAGACTATCGCCTCGCCGAGGCCGAAGCTGGCGTTGACGATCAGCTCATCGCGGGCGCCGGTATTCGGGTTGGCCGTAAAGAGGATGCCCGAAACATCGGATGGCACCATCGCCTGTACGACGACGCCCATCGCAACCGCTTCGTGCTCGACGTCCTGGCGTTCGCGGTAGGACATCGCCCGCGCCATCCACAAGCTGGCCCAGCACTCCTTGACCGCGTCCAGCAGAGCCTCTGGACCATTCACGTTGAGGAAGGTCTCCTGCTGGCCGGCGAAGCTTGCTGTGGGGAGGTCTTCGGCCGTGGCCGAGGAGCGGACGGCGACTGCTGTGTCCTCGCCCCCTGGCGACTCACTGAGTAATTCGTCGTAGGAGGCGCGGATCGTCTCCGAAAGGTCTTCGGGCATTGAGCCCGCCATGAACAGGTCGTGGATCCGGGCCGAGACCGCTTCGTAGGCTGTTGGATCTTCCGCCTCTGGTTTGGCGGCAAGCTCTAAGATCTGGTCCTGCAAATCGTTGGCCTCGACGAAGTGCCGGTAGCCGGCGGTCGTTACGACAAATCCCGGCGGCACTGGAATGTCAGTCTGGGTCAGCTCGCCAAGATTGGCGCCCTTACCACCGGCTACCGCTATGACAGACTTGTCCAGTTCTGTAAACCAACGGATCGTTTCATTGCTCGCCGCGTTCATCTCTACTCCTTTTCGGCGTAGACCATCCGCTCAATCACCATGGACGGCAACTCACGCGCGGTCGGTTTCACATATCGGTCAGCCAGGTCGTCGTAGCCGAGATGCTCGATCATGCGCCAACCGTACTCGCCTAGGAAATCTGCAACTTCCTCGGGTTCGAACCCAAAGTGCCACGCGTTAACCTTGACGATCATCCGCTCATAAAACTTCTCCAGCCCATATAGTTCCTTTCCCTCGATAAAATCCTTGCGCACGTACGTAAACGCCAACCGACTGCCCGCTGGTGCTCGTGCCAGGAAATCGAAGGTCTGTCGGACGGCCGCTTCCGTCAGATATTGCGAGACTGCTTCCCAGATAAAGAAGGTTTTGGTCCCGGCCGCATACCCGTGTGCAGCCAGCACAGATCCCAGTTCCTGGTCGACGAAGTTGATCGGAACGAGCGTAACGTGCGAGGGTATATTGCCCAATGCTTTCTGCAGATTTGCCTGCTTGGCCTCGATGTTCACGGGCTGATCGACTTCCCAAACGGGCACGTTCGCCAGGGCGGGCAGACGATACACGCGGGTATCGTAGCCAGCTCCCAAATTCACCACGGCATCGACCGAGTTCTCGTCAGCCACGGCCAGTACAACCTTGTCGTCAATGTAGCGTTTGCGGCACACCATACCGCTCCAGATACCATCTACTTGCTTCTCTGAAGCCTGGACCATCCAGTTCCTCAATACAGGAATCCGCGTCAGTTTGACCAAGAATTGGTAACCAACGGGCAAGATTTTCAAAGCGAGTTCATCGTGGATGATACGTTGATCGCTGGGGAAATTTTGTTCAATGGCGACCATCATCGTGGGGCTAATGCCTGTTTGCGCGGCGGCGCTCGTGTCAATTTTTCCGTCCGTTTGTGTCACGTCTTGTATCCTTTCCTCCACCCTCACTCCTCAGCCCGCGAGGGAGCCGGCGAAGATCTGCCAGGCGAGCGCCGACTTCGCGGCGAGGCTCAAGACCAGGTAGGCGGTCTCGCCGAAGGCGTAGCTGCGCCAGAGTCCTATCTGCCGGTACTGCAGCCACTGGTTGACGGCGAAGCTCATAAAGAAGACGAATAGGGAGACGAAGATCCCGTAGACAAAGTCCGGTACGGTCTCCGAACCCACCAGGTTCACGGTGATCGCCACCCACGGCGCGAGCCCGGCCAGGGTGCCGAACCAGAACGGCATCATCGTGGTGCTTTCGCGGCCGGGCGGGTTCATCTTCTCCTGCAGCCACCCGAACAGGATCATCGCCACGTTGGCCCCGATTATCCCGATAACGGCACTAATGCCGGTGATACCGGCGTAAAAGCAGACTAGCAGCACCATCAGCGTCGAGCTAAGAGAGTATTCGAGCCACCGGAAGCGGTTGATCCCACCGCACAGGTCCGTCTGGTAGCGGGCGCGGAACACGGTCGAGGTAAGCAGGTGATCGAGGGCGGCGAGGCCCAGGAACGCGGCGATGGCGGCCCCGATGGGCACGTCGAACAATGATTCAGGGGCCGGCACGGGGGCTCCGGGTGGCCCAGCGGGAAATGAGGATGTCACGGTGATGGCGAAGTCGCTTGCCAGTACGAGTATCACGACTGCCTGGGCGGCGTGCAAGACCGTGAGGGCAATGTTCCAGATCCGCAGCCTCTTCAGCCGACCGTCGGTGATCCCGGAAGCTGTTGCGGTAGTCTTTGTTGCCGGGGCGTCGGTTGTGCTCATCTAGGACTCCTTGTTAGGGTAGTGAGAGTAGCGGTTGCGGGTGGCACGAGTGGACCGACCTGGGTCATGCGCATTGGCGGTACCTTTGCGGAGAAAGACACGCTCCTATCCGTGTTGGTCAGTTCTTTGTTTCCTAGGCTTGAACCCACTGCCACGCTTCCTCGTACTGCGAATCTTCGAAGTGCTTTATCTCGCCGCTGATCAATGCGTCTCCGAGGCTCTGGGCCCACTCAAGAAGCGAGACGTCGCCCACGATGGCGTAGCGCTCGATATCGCTCACATATGGGGCGAGCTTCAAGCGTTCTGTCAGGGCACCGAGTCCCACGTTGGGAATTTCGTTCATGCGGACGAGCAATCGTACCTTGCCGTGCTCGGCGACGACCGCCTGGATCTCCTCGGAGAGGTTCTCGGCCTCCTTCTCCGTCAGCTTCTCTTTCACCTCGTAGCCCAGTACGTTGTCCGTGCCTTCGTCTAGTCTCTCCAACATATTTGTCTCCTTTTCGTGTTTGCTCTGTTTGGTCTGTCAGGTTTCGTCTACAGTATTGATGACTATTTATTCACAGCCACCGCCAGTCCACCGTGCGGACGGCTGCTCTCGGCATCGCCTACCGGTTCGTAGTCCGCCAAACGGAGGCCGTTTTGCTCCAGGAATTTCGCCAGTTGCTCTTTGGCAGGGGCTTCGGTGCTGATACCGAACGTCCACGGCTCACCTACCAGTCGGGCCGCCATTGTCGTCATCCGGTAGACCAGCGACGAATTCCCCTCAACAATGTGATGGGCCGGATAATCAAAGGCGATGGCGCTACCAGGTGCTAGTTGTTTCGCGACGGTCTGCAGGGTTGCTTCGACCGCTTCGGCTTCCAGGTAGTATGTAACTCCCTCCCACAGAACAAAGGTAGGTTTACCGGGGTCAAAGCCAACCTGTTGGAGGGCATCCAACCACGATTCTTTGTTGAAGTCGGCGGCGGCAAATACAACATCCGAGGTGTCTATGCTCGTCGCCTCAAGAGATTCGCGTTTCTGCGTCTGCGTCTCTGGCGCATCTACCTCGAAGGCTTGTGCATCAGCCTCCTTAACCAGGTTATAGGAGCGGGTATCCCAGCCGGCGCCGAGTACCACTACCTGATCTACTTTGTCGAGATACTCGTGCATGGCGTCATCGAAGAAGCGGGTCCTATGCCCGAATGCGCCCCAGATCGACGATGAGCTATAGACCGGATAATCGTACATGTTGGTCGTGACCCCGGTGACACGCATCGCCAAAAGGGTCGGCCCCAGCATTAGGTTGACAGCGAAGGGTAAGACCGTGGGCAAAGCATAGAGGAGTTGTTTGTTGGCTTCGTCTAATCGTTTGCCCTGGGCGTGTAGGATCCAGCGGGCGAAAAACGGATCGTATGCGGTCACCGAAGTACGCGCCTCACGCAATCGCAGGATGAAATTGACCGAGAATAGAACCCCACCCACGATCGCGAAGGGCAGCAAGATAATCTCGATAATGGCGAACACGATGAGTGGCCTGGATTTCGACATCGGATCTACTTTCTTTCGTCTCTTGTTTAGGATCTAGCAGAACTTCCAACATCCTTACCTCTCCCTGGAACTCCTGCATCCTGCCGGCCTGGTCCTGCTAAACCTGGCGTCCGGACCGGAGCGCCCGCAAGACAGCCGCTGCCGTGACGGTTGCGCCTACTCCGAGAACTATCCGGCCAAGATCTTTCCGGGGTGTGGGTGGCGTGTACCCCTCGCGCGGCACATAACGGGTCACGCCCCATCTCAAGAGTCGGTTGACGGTGCCCGGCATCCGGCGCGCGAACGCCCCGCCGATCCGGTCGCCGGTACTGACGCTCATCTGGCGGGGCTTTTTGTGTACGGCCTCCCAGATGGTCTCGGCAACTTTCTCCGGCGTGACGCCACCTCCGGGGCCAGCGGAGAAGCCGTCTTTTAGAATGAAGTCGTCCGTAGAGCCTATACGGTCTGTGTTACCGCCGAATCCTGTATCGGTGAGGCCGGGCAGGACGTTTGTCACGGCGATGCCCGCGTGGTCGAGTTCTATGCGGGCGGCGTCCGAGAGATAGCTGAGGGAGATCTTGCTCGCAGCGTAGGAGCCAAGGAACGGTGTCGCTATGTTCTCTACCTGGGAGGAGACGTTGACTATTACGCCCCCTCCCCTCTGGCGCATTGCCGGCACCACGGCCCTCATCACGGCGACCGGGGCGAAGACGTTCAGGCGAAAGAGGTTTTCGAGTTCTTCGAGGTCCAGCGAGGCGACGGTGCCAAAGGATCCCCGTCCGGCGTTGTTTACGACGGCGTCAATCCTGTCAAAGCGTTCAAGGGTTTTCTCGACGAGCGCTTCCACCGCCAGATAATCCGTAACATCAGTCTTTACGGCGAGCGCCAGCCCGCCGGAGGCTTCAATCTCCCGGACGATGTCCTGAACCTTTTCTTCCGACCGGGCCGCCAGCACGACCGCCCACCCATTCTGGGCGAAGAACCTCGCAGTTGCCTCGCCTATACCACCGCTCGCACCGGTGACGATGACGACTCGCTCTCTGTTGCTCTGTTTCAACAGTTGTCTCCTCTCATTCATCTTCGTTGTTGTCAGATCGCAAGGCCAGCGTGATACTGATCCCGAAGACCACACCGACTCCTATGCCGACGGCGAGATACGCCGGCTGTCCGAAGGCGACGGCGAGCGCCACACCCACCCCAACGCCTATAGCGAGGCCCGAGCCAACGCCCATCGCTGTCGTCCACCTATTATCGTTGCTACGCATATCTGTACCTCCTCTTCCGCATCTCTATACGATCTTCAATACGATCAGTCCTGAATGCTCACGAGCCACATGGCGAGCAGGTTCATCACCAGCCCGAACACCCCAATAACCAAAAGCGACTCCGTGAGCGTCACTAGGTGTCCCCCGAACGTGATGCCAAGGCCGGCTTCGCCGAACGCCTCGCTCGTGATGCCCTGGGCCCCGAGCACAATCCTCCGAAGCGGATCGACGGCGTAGCTGACCGGGTTGAACTGGACCAGCCAGGTCATCCACGTAGGTAGTCCCTTGAGCGGGAAGAACACGCCGGAGAGGAAGATGAGCGGGAAGATCACGAACTGGCTTATGAGCTGAAAGCCCTGCGTGCTGCTCATCCGGGCCGCTATGACCACGCCCATCGAAGAGAGCGCGAAAGCTCCCAGAAGCATCACCGGCAATACCTTGAGCACCATCGGAATCGTAAGCTCGATGCCGACCAACGGAGCCAGAAACAATACCAGCGCGCCCTGCAAGCTCGCCACCGTGGCGCCCCCAAGCGTCTTGCCGAAAGCTACCGCCGCCCGGTTTATGGGAGCGACGATCACCTCCTTTAGGACACCATACTCTCTGTCCTGGACGAGCGAGATGCCGTTGAAGACGGCCCCGATCAGGACGTTGAAGGCGATGATGCCGGGGAAGATGAACTGTGTGAAGTCCAGTTCCGGGCCCCCGCTTTCGCCGCCGACCAGCGAGCCCATCGAACCAGATAGCCCGCTGCCAAAGACGAACAGGAAGATCAGGGGAAAGCTCAAGCCGCCGATGATGCGGAGCTTGTCGCGCCACCACCGAATCATCTCTCGCTTCCAAATAGCGTAAATTGCCTCTAAAGAACGCACGATCATCCTCTCGTTTTTGCGGTCGATCCGCCGGGGGATGTTTCCTCTTGCTCTTCAGCGGCCTGTTCGCCGTCCGACTCGTCAACCGGCTCCCGGATGCTGCGCCCCGTCAGGTTCAAAAAGACATCGTCGAGCGTCGGCCGCCGTACGTTGATAGTCTCGACCTCCCCAGGAAACTCACCCAGAAGCCTCGGCACAAAGCGCGCCCCTTCTTCGACCTCAAAGCGCAACTCGCCAGATTCGTTCTCGGTAACCGGAACCTTTATCTTTTCGGCGAAGGCCGTAAGATCCCCGGTCCCGTTCGGCGTGGTTATGGTCACAACGTCGGAGCCTACCCGGCTCTTTAGGTCCTCCGGCGTACCCTGCTCCACCACCTTGCCCCCGTCCATAACCGCCACGCGGTCACAGTATTCGGCCTCGTCCATGTAGTGGGTGGTCATGAAGATGGTCACATCCGTCTCCTCCCGCAGCCTCAGGAGATGATCCCAGATGCTGTTGCGAGTCTGTGGATCAAGGCCCTGAGTCGGCTCGTCCAGAAACAGGACACGCGGCGTATGTAAGAGACCCCGGGCTATCTCCATCCGACGCTTCATACCGCCCGAGAACTGCTCCACCTTCTGTCCTGCCCGATCTTCGAGGTCGACCATCCGCAGGGCGTCGCGGATGCGCTTCTTGCGCTCTTTGCGAGGTACGCCGTAGAGGACCGCATGAAAGTCCAGATTCTCTTTGGCGGTCAGCTTCTCGTCGGTGGACTGCTCCTGAAAGACGACCCCGATGGCCCGCCGCACCTCCGCCTGCTGCTCTATTACGTCGTGTCCGTCTATGAGCGCCGTGCCCGAAGTCGGCTTCAAAAGGGTCGTGAGCATGGAGATAGTGGTCGTCTTCCCCGCCCCGTTTGGCCCGAGAAAGCCAAAGATCTCATTTTTCCTTACCGCGAGGTCCACGCCGTCCACCGCGGTGAAATCCCCGTAGCGGCGGACCAGTCCTCTTGCCTCTATAACATTTTCGTCCATCTACACTGCTCGCTTCCTCGCGGAGTCTTCCTCCGCCCTAATCTCCTCTGGATACCGGTCGTGCTGCGCCCGGCCTTTTATCAGCTTTCTGACGATACGATTCCTTCCCGTCAACTTCCCTTTCGCCTCATAGCTCAGCACGTTTGCTGTGCCTTCATCTAGTCTCTTCAGCAGACATAGCTCACTCCTTTTTCTTTACGAGTCCAACTTCTTGTCAATGGTGGCCTGCGCGGTAGAGTCACCGCGCAGGCACGGTCGTTTCTTCGTTATGTTCGGCTACTTCGGCTACGCGTAGATGTCGCGCCGCCGAAAGATAAGTACGGCGAGACCCACCAGCACTACTGTAGAGCCCATGAGTACGGCGAAGTTGCCCCAGTCCAGGCCATCCTCTATGGCCGAGCCGTAGTAGTTAAAGGCGGAGAGAGGCTGGATGGTTTCGAAGAACTCAACCGACCCCGCGAGACCGTTGACGAAGTACATCACGATCAAGAGCGCCGCCGGTATCGCTAGCGCGAGGAAGCGCCGGTGGAATACCGCCGATAGCAACAGGGCCACCCCGCCGAAGAAAATGCACAGCGCCCACAGGCTTACGGAGGCCGCGGCCATTGACCCGAAGGCGAGGTCTACGTCCATAATAATGGCGGTGAACCACGTAAGTAGCCCCATCATGGTAACGATCCCAAAAAGCAGTACGGCCGCCGAGAGGAAGCGGGACACCACTACCTGCCAGCGCGATACGGGGTTGCCCATAAGTACGTCTATCTTGCCCTCTTCCTCGGCGCCAGCGAGGGCTGAGGAGGCGATCAGGATTGGGAAGAAGGCCAGCGCCAGCGGTGCCAGGAAGTTCAGCAGCTCCCCGCCGATCCAACCTTCAACGGAGCTAAAAGCGCCCTCCCCAAAGCCAACCATCTCCCTCATCGCATCGGGCATACTGCTTACCATCTCTTCCATGCCCCCGATGTTCTCCGAGAAGGTGGGCCAGATCGCCACGAACATGGCTCCCAAAGCTCCCAGGATCACGCCCCAGATAAGCGTTCCCCTGACTCGCTGGCCCATGTCCTGCCCGGTCAGCGCGAGTAGCTTCGTGATCGCGCCGGGGCTGTCCGCTTCTTGGTAGGAGGTCCCTTTCTGACGTTGTACTTGTCCGACACTCACTTTTGTACCTTTCTCTAGCCTCTCTCTGTTTACGTGTAGATGTCGCGCTTCTGGAAGGCGAAGACCGCTGCCACCGCGAGGACTATCGCAGCCCCGGTCAGGATGGCGAAGTTGGTCCAGTCGATGCCCTCGGTCAGGGGTGCGCCGTAGTAGTAGATCGCGGAGAAATACTCCAGGAACTCTAGTTCCTCTACCAGGCCACTTACCACGTTCAGGAAGTACATCACGAAGAGCACGCCCCCCGCGACACCTACCGCGAGCATCCTGCCGCGAAGGATGGCCGACGCCACCATGCCGAGCCCGCCGAAGAAGAGGGCCAGAGGCCACGCCCCGAAGACGCCCTCGGCAACCGTACCAAACGGGAGCTCTGCGTCTATGAACTGCGCCGAGCCCCAGAGGATGAGGCCGAAGAGGGCGAGGACACCCGCGAGCGAGACTGCCGTAGATACGAAGTATGCTGCGATGAGTTGCCAGCGCGGCAGGGGGTTGCTCATGAGCACGTCTATGGTGCCGTTCTCTTCAGCTCCAGCAATTGCTCCGGCGGCGGCGAGTATGGCAAAGAAGGGAATAGCCAGCGGCAGCACGAGGCCGAAGATCTCCGCTTCGAGAAAGCCTGTAATGGTCGACAGGCTGGACATGTCTTCCATGCCCACGGCCTGCATCATGCCCTGCGGCAAGGCATCGGTCATCTGCTCCAGGCCCGGCCCGCTAGCCATACCGGGGAAGATGGCGACCATCATCACGCCGAGGGCGCCCAACGCCGCGCCCCAGATGGCGACGCTCTTTGCCTGCAGGCCCAGTACGTGACCGAGTAAAACCGTAAAGGTTCGTCCGGCGCCCGGCTTTTCAGCCACCTGCGAAGCTCCGCCTCCTTTTTGTACCTGGGCGGTGCTCATACCCTCTCTCTTTTCTCGACCATTCTGTTGACGGTCTTCTCGACGGTTTGTTCGACGATAGCCTCTATCGCTTTCTGCAGGGCCACACCCGCATCGGACGTCGCATCTTGCGTCAAACTACCGTTCTGCGAGACGCTCGCGTTGGCGCGGTAAGAAGCACTCTCTACGCGTGTCCCCGTAGACGACTCGCTACGGCTTTTCGAGGCGTTGGAGCCGTTACTGTCAGAAGCGCTCTTTGAGGTACTCTTCGCACCGGTTGGTTTGCCGTCTCCATTTCCACCGTTGGCGTTTCTGCCACCTTCTTCGTCGCTGTAGTAAGCCAGGAAGATCTCCTCCAGGCTCGGCCGCTCGTACATCATGTCTACGAGCTCGTGGCGGGCGGCGAGCTTTATCAAGGCATCCAGATTCCCGTGCAGGTCGAACGTCATCTCCGCGCCGTCCCGGCTAAACCCGTCCACGCCTCCGAGGTTCTCGAAACGCTCGGCCTCTTCGTCGTCGAGGGCGTCAGCGAAGACCAGGTTTACGTGCCGGAAGGACTTGTTTATGAGGTCGTCGGTGTTCTCCACGGCGGTCAGTTCACCCTCGCGGATAATGCCGACCCGGTCGCAGACCCGCTCTACCTCGCCCAGGGTGTGGGAAGAGAAGAAGACAGTCCGGCCTTCTTCTTTTACCTCGCCGATGATCTTTAGGAACTCTTCCTGTACCAGCGGATCTAGCCCGCCGGTCGGCTCGTCGAGGATCAGGAGTGGCGGGCGGTGGAACATCGCCTGCACGAGACCTATCTTTTGTTTGTTGCCCCGGCTGAGACGCCGCATCGGGCGGTTCATGTCGGCGCCGATACGTTCGGCTATCTCGTAGGCGTAGTCGAGGTTCTTCACTCCCCGCAGGCGGGCGAAGAACTTCAAGAGTTGATCTCCGGTCATCCTATCTTCGAGCGCGAACTCGCCGGGCAGGTTGCCGACCATAGAGCGGATGCCGACGCTGTCTTTCTGAATGTCCATCCCGAGGACCTCGGCCCGGCCATCAGTCGGGGCCATAAAGCCCAGCAGTGTACGGACGGTCGTCGTCTTGCCGGCGCCGTTTGGGCCGAGAAAGCCGAAGACCTCCCCCTCGTTTACGGTCAGGTCTACGTTCTTTATGCCGCGGTCTTTGCCATAAGTCTTTGTGAGCCCGCTGGTCTCTACTACTGCACCCATGAAGCCTCCTTTTTCTTGTCTTCCTCCCACTGCTCCATCACAGTGGGTAATGCTTTCTCCCAGTACGTATAGAACTCGCGCATCTCTTCGAGGTTATGCCGGGCAGCGGCACCATCGGAGTTTGCGATGTCCAGACCCCTCTCGGCCATCTGCCGAAACCGGGAGAGGTCCTCTATCTGCTGGCGCATCAACTCGTCCCACGCATTAGGCTTCATCCGGAAGTAATCCTTCCGCTCCCCGCGTCTGGTACGCCGACCCACCAGGCCTAGCTGGATAAGGGTTCGGGTAGAAGAGCTGATCGAACCACGACTAGCCTGCAAAGCCTCCGCCAACTCCTCGGCAGAGAGCTCCGGCTCCTCAGAGACTAAAAGCGCCCCCAAAACCCGCCCCACCATCCTCGGTAACCCGAACCCCTCGAACATGAGCCCGAAGTCCTCAACGTAATTAGCTCTTTCCTCGTCCATGCACTACCTCCATACGCTAATGTTCTGTGCTGATAGAGATAATAGTACATCTAGTTGTTTCAGTCAATACTGAAATAGAGATAGCTAAGAAATTTGGGTTGACGTCACTTCCAGGTTTCCTCTATCGCTTAAACGGGACCAGCATCCTCTTCTCTAGCGCGATCTTGGCTGTTCCTTGTGTCCTGCGGTGTTTGGCTGGATCAAGAGCTTACAGAACTCTACTTACGAGAGGCCTGTTGCGCGGCTTAGGTTTATACCTCTTTCAGACACCCTCAACTGTAATGTTAAGAAATACGAAGGTCGTTGGGATTTACCCGTTTACTACCGGTACCCGTACATAAGTAAGGAGACCTACGAGTTTCCTACGACCGGCTCACACAAATAGCCTCCCCCAAACGTCGCCGGGTCTTCGTCGAGATTGGTGGAAAACAACACCTTCGGTTCGCTTACTACCGCTACCCTCCAACGTTCCACCGCCACCTCGCACCCGAGGGGTCGGGTGAGTGACTCGCAAGACAGACCGCTCTTCTCCAGCCATTTTATTTACGGCGTAAGGCTTACCGAAGCTCCTATGTTGGTCAAGAACCCGAAAAAGAAGGTTCCGGCATCGCCGTGGTGATCAGAACCCGATAGAGTTCGCGGGCTATGTATCGTTTCAGGCAGCGAATAATCTCGCGCTTAGACTTGCCCTCCTGCGTGCGCCGGGCGACGTAGGAGCGGGTACGTTCGTCGCGACTCATTCGCTCGATTGCGACCACGTGCAGCGCCCGGTTGGCATCGCGGTTGCCCCGGCGGTTGAGGCGGTAGCGGATCACTTTTCCAGAGGAGGCCGGGATTGGAGCAACCCCGCACATGTGGGCGAAAGCTGCCTCGCTCTTGAGGCGCTTGGAATCTTCACCCACGGCGACCAGAAGCGTGGCCGCGGTGTCTGTGCCCACACCGTTGACCGCGACCAGCGCTGGAGCCGTCTCTGCCACCAGCCGCCCGAGTTGGGTGTCCAGTTCGCGGATCTCCTCAGAGAGCTGTCGGTGGCGCCGAGCGACGGAGCGCAGTGCGAGCTTGGTGGCAGAGACTACATCGTTAGGTGAATCACCGGGACGGAAACCAGCCGCCCGGCGCACCAGCTTCGCGACCGAGAGCTTGCGTAGTTCGGCGCGAAGGTTCTCGGGCGCGATGATGGTCAATCCCTTGAGCTGGTTCGCAGCCTGGGCGCGGGCCTTCACCGCAGAGCGACGGGCCGCCCGCAGAACACGGATCATCCCCACCCGTCCCTCCGAGCCCTTCGACTGACCGAGGGCCGTGCCGGCCAGAACGGCTCTGGCGGCGAGTTCGACGTCTATAGGGTCGGACTTGCCGTTGCGATGCTCGTCGCGCCTCTTCGGGCGTCCGACCTCCAGGACCTCGACGTCCCTCGCCCGTAAGAAACGCGCCAAGCCTGCGCCGAAGGCTCCTGCACCCTCGATCCCGACCCGTTCCAACTCCCCCAGGTCACGTGCCCATTCCAGGAACTTTGAGTAGCCTCCCTGGTTCGTCGCCACGCATAGAGTGTCCAGGCGACGCCCGAGGTGGTCGAGGGCCACAGCCATGTGCTCGTCTAGGTGGGTATCTACTCCTACCGTTACCATCACTTCCGAGACGACTTTTCGAGCAGGTACGGTCACTGCATATTCTCCTTCCACTCCACGGTCACGACGTTTGCGCCGGCTGGACCGGGGCGAAGGACGGTACTGCGACGGGACCTCTCTCTGACAGGCTCCTATTAGGTCACTGCCGCTCGCCCGGGGCGCGATGAGAACCCTCCCTGACCAGACGACGGTTCGCTAAAAAGGCACCAGTGACCCTACAAAATTTGAGTCAGGCTGACCGGGAGAGTCTCACCGCTTCTTATTCTCGCAGTACAACTTTCCCGCAGCGTGTTGAAAAACCCAATGAGGGCGATTAGGTAAAAAGCTGTTTGCGCCCGACCTGCGATGATTGAGACGGAGCAACGGCCGCTCCGGTGGCCGCAGCGCCACGGCCTGAGCCAGATTTCTTGGCCCTCTACCGCCGAAGTTCAGCAAACGCTTTATGTTCTGCCCGGCAGCCGTGATGAAAACCTCAGTGTTGACCTTTTCCAACCTTCTGAGCCGCACCCGCTCCATGCGGTGCCACTGTTTGGTCTCGGCGAACATAGGCTCGATCCAGACCTTCCTCTTTCTCATCGCCTTCTTGTACGCCTCTAGCTCATAGTAGCCTTTGACCTTCTCGAAATATTCCTCGTCGAAGTTGCGGTTGACCGCCCGGCCACTCTTGCCCTCAGTACACTTGCTCTTCAAAGAGCAGGCGTTGCAGACCTCGGGATCTCCCACGTAGCGGGTGAGCCTGAGCTTCGACCGAGCTCCGGTATTGCGCAGGATCTCTCCGGCTGGGCACCAGTAGACATCTCGCTCGGGATCGTAGGTGAAGTCGTCTTTGCGGTAGAGAGTTCTCTTGCCCCAGGTGTAGTCGATGGCCCGGTTGGAGGCCGCTCGCGCCCGGGGGAAGAAGGGAGGCCGCCGGAGGCTAATAGACGACCTGCAGGTCGCGATGGCTAAAGGATGATGGCCGACTGGGACGCCGTGCCAGCGGAGGTGGCTAGCGCCTTCGGGGTGTCGAAGCCTACACTCTACCGATACTTGCGCGAGGCTAGGCTATCCGCCGGGTAACACCCGGTCTCTACATCGGAGTTTAGAAAACCTTGCATACGGTGTTCCATATTTGAACACGATTTTGCCAACCACTATAATTCCTTAATTAGGGAAAGCTGTGTAGGAGGCTCTTCTATATAGGGGGTTCTTCTATTTTAGAAGCGAGTGGGAAGGGAAGGTTTTATGAAGAAGCTATTGCACTTGGTCACCTTGTTTTCTGTGTTTACTCTAGTACTGCCCAACTTGTGCTGCGGCGGTGGATGATGGCAGACACCACGACTTCTCCCCAATCCTCACCCTCCGCTTCCAGTGGCTCGGCAGAGCAAACCCAAACGCTGTCGTTCCGCATGGGCGTCTTCGGCGCTGCGGTACCTTTAGTCTTTTTTGTGATCTGGGCGATCACTATCAGCGTGCTCGGCCTGTCGTCTGCGATTGGTCTGGTTATGGGGGTACTTTTTGGTCTAATACTAGGACTTTTCTTCTGCAAAAGTCCGTGGGCAGATTACGCCCAGGGACTTTTTGAAGGCATGACCCAGCCGGTGGGCGTGGTGGCCATTGTGGCGTGGTTTTTCGCGGGCATGTTCGCCCAGGTGTTGCAGGTGGGCGGCTTGGTGGAAGGCCTTGTGTGGGTTGGCGGCATCGTCAACGTTACCGGTGGTCTCTTTGCGGCCCTGACCTTTATTCTGGCCGGGGTATTCTCCACCGCGGTAGGCACTGGCTATGGCACTACGGTGGCGTTTTGCACCTTGATGTACCCAGCGGGCATAGCATTGGGTGCCGAGCCTACTTTTATGTTTGCGGCAATCCTTTCCGGAGCGATTTTCGGTGACAACCTAGCGCCAGTTTCCGATACCACCATCGTATCCGCCACCACTCAGGATGCCGACGTGCCTGGTGTGGTAAGAAGCCGCTTCAAGTACTCTATCACTGCGGCAATTCCAGCGGCTATTTTGTATGCTGTGTTTGGCGGCGGTGGGAGTGTTTCGGGCGCTGATCAGGGGGCACTTGACAGTATGATGGCCCAGACCGAGCCATTGGGTCTTGTAATGCTTGCGCCTTTTATTCTGGTGCTAGTGCTTGCGCTTTCCGGCCAGCACCTTATCACCTCGCTTACCTGGGGCATCTTAGCGTCCATCCCGGTAATGATAATAGCGGGTACCGGGGCATTTTCGGAAATTATCGGCTTTGATACCGAATCCGACACGGTGATCACCGGCGCCCTGGTGGAAGGGGTAAACGGCTACATCACACTGGCAATCTTGATTCTGCTGATTCTGGCGGCGGCCCATCTGCTTACTGTAAGCGGGGCCATGGAGACAATCACTCAAAAGCTGATGGGCTGGATTAGGCAATCCGTGCGTCGCGCAGAGGTCGCTATCTGGGGCATCGTGGCGCTGTTGAACACCGGCATAACCATCAACACCGCCGCCGAGATTGCCGCCGCCCCCTTTGTGCGGACGCTGGGCAAGCGCTACAGCATTCACGGCTATCGTCGTGCCAACATACTGGATGCCGTGACCTCATCACTTGGATACATCTTCCCCTGGAGCGCGGCGCTACTTCTGGGTTGGTCTACTATCCAGAGTTTGCAGGGAACCTATGATTGGCTACCTGTGGTTCCGCCTACCGAGGTGTTCCCCTTCGTGTTCCAGGGCTGGTTTCTGGTGATTATTATGCTTGTCGCCGCGCTTACCGGCTGGGGACTTAGGTTTGAGGGACCTAATGGCGAAGAAGTGAAGCGTCGTGAAGATGCCGTAGGGCAGGAAGATGCCCAAGCGTCCCGCTCATCCTCTACTTAAGGAGTGATCGAATGACACAAGCGTTCCAGCAACAGCTCGCTGACGAGATAAGTGCCTTACAAGACGAGGGGCTTTACAAACACGAGCGGAAGTTGCTCTCCCCCCAGCAGGCGGATATTTACGTGGAAGATGGCGAGGTGATTAACTTCTGCGCCAACAACTACTTGGGCCTTGCCGACGATGCGGATTTAATCGAAGCGGCTCGCCAGGGACTCGAACAGCAGGGCTTTGGTATGGCCTCGGTGCGCTTTATTTGCGGCACCCACGCCGAGCATCGGCGCCTAGAGGAGCGGCTGGCGGAGTTTTTGGGTACGGATGATGCGATTCTTTATTTGTCCTGCTTCGATGCCAACACGGGGCTTTTCGAGACACTGCTGGGGCCTGAAGATGCGGTAATCTCAGATACGCTAAACCATGCCTCCATCATCGATGGGGTGCGGCTGTGCAAAGCCAAACGCTACCGTTATGCCAACAATGATATGGGCGACCTTGAGACCCAGCTCAAACAGGCTGATGATGATGGGGCGCGTTTTAAGCTGATTGCCACCGACGGCGTGTTCTCCATGGATGGAGCAATTGCCGACCTACCGGGCATCTGCGATTTAGCCGAGCGCTTTGAGGCAATGGTGATGGTGGATGACTGTCACGCTACGGGCTTCATGGGCGCTAACGGTCGCGGCACCCACGAGTATTACGATGTGATGGGACGGGTGGATATCATCACTACCACCTTCGGCAAGGCCTTGGGTGGTGCGTCTGGTGGCGTAACCGCCGCCAAAGGGCACATCGTAGAATGGCTGCGCCAGCGCTCGCGACCGTATTTGTTTTCCAACTCGCTGGCGCCGCCCATTGTGGCGGCCACCCTGGTCGCGTTAGACAAAGTCGATCACGGCGAAGCGGACCGCCAAAGGCTCTGGGAGAACGTCGACCGCTTTCGCGCGGGACTTGAGAAGGCCGGCTTTGATCTTGCCGGCGGGGATCATCCCATCATTCCGGTGATGTTGGGAGACGCCAAGCTGGCCGGCGAATTTGCAGAGCGCCTGCTTTCCGCCGGCATTTACGTCATCGGCTTTTCCTACCCTGTGGTACCCAAGGGCCAGGCCCGCATTCGCACCCAAATGAGTGCCGCCCATAGTCCCGAACATATCGATACCGCCATTGAGGCCTTCACCCGTATTGGCCGCGAGTTGGAGGTGATCGAATGAAAGCCTTGTCCAAACAGTACGCCGAGCCCGGCATTTGGATGATCGAGGCTCCAGAACCGGAGCCTGGTCCCAATGATGTGCTGATTAGAATTCACCGTACCTCGGAGTGCGGCACCGATCTGCATATTTATCAGTGGGACGAGTGGGCCCGGCACACCGTGCCGGTGCCGATGATCACCGGTCACGAATACTCCGGCGAGATCGTCGCGCTGGGCCAGGAGGTCAGAGGATTCGAGGTGGGAGACCGGGTCTCCGGCGAAGGGCATATAACCTGTGGTAACTGCCGCAACTGCCGTGCCGGCCAACGCCACCTGTGCCGTAACACCGTGGGCGTGGGGGTTGAGCGTCAGGGTGCCTTTGCCGACTATATGATTCTGCCCGCTTTCAACCTGTTCAAGCTGCCAGATGAAATTAGCTACGATCTAGCAGCTATTTTCGATCCCTTCGGCAACGCGGTGCATACCGCGCTGGCCTTTGATGTGGTGGGCGAAGACGTGCTGATAACCGGCGCTGGGCCTATCGGCATTATGGCTGCCGCAGTGGTGCGACATATTGGCGCCCGCCACGTGGTGATCACCGACGTAAACGACTACCGTCTGGCCCTGGCCGATGAAATGGGCGCCACCCGCACCGTTAACGTAGCCAACGAGCCTTTGGAAGACGTAATGGCCGAGCTTGGCATGAGCGAAGGCTTTGACGTGGTGCTTGAGATGTCCGGTGTGGAAAGCGCGGTGAATCAAATGCTGGATGTGATCAACCACGGCGGCAAAATCGCCATGCTGGGGATCCCGCCAACAGAAATGGCCATCGATTGGAGCAAGGTTATCTTCAAAGGCCTGACCATTCAGGGTATTTATGGTCGGCGGATGTTTGAAACCTGGTACAAAATGGCTAGTCTGATTCAGTCGGGTCTCGACATCAGCCCGGTGATTACCCACCATTTCAAGGCCGAGGAATATGAGCAGGCATTTTCCGCTATGACAAGCGGTCAGTGTGGGAAAGTGGTGTTGGATTGGACGTAGACACGCCCACTTGTGGGCGTGTCTACCGGCATGTATATCGCCGGCTGACTTGAAAATTTCGCCCTTCGGCTTTGCCGGTCATATGCGACGAGCCGGAGAAGAAGTCGCGGTTTTCCTCAGCGCCGAGCTAAACAGCGCTCCGAAGACTCTGCTTACACTAAAGAGTACAACGACGCTTAGAATTAACGCAGTTCATGTAGAAGATGCTAACCGACATCTATGGCGAAATCCCAAGGAGGCTAGACGTGACGACCGCCGGGCTCTCTAACAACATTTTGAGTGCTATAGGGGACACCCCGCTTATCAAGCTTGAAGATATCTACTGCAAGCTGGAGTATCTCAACCCGTCCGGCTCCATCAAGGCGCGCATAGCGAAGTACATGATCGAACGGGCCGAGGACGAAGGGTTGCTGAAGCATGGCGACACTATAGTCGAAGCCACGAGCGGCAACACCGGCAACGCCCTCTCGATGGTCGCCGCTGTAAAAGGCTACCGGATGCTCGTCGTAATGCCCGAAGGCATGAGCGGTGAGCGGGTAGCCATAAGCCGGGCATTCGGGGCCGAAGTACTGGAAGTAGGCCATTTCCACGTAAACGAAGCGCTGGCGAAGGCGCGAGAACTCGGGCAGGAGCCTGGCTACTTCTGTCCGGCCCAGTTCGAGAGCGAGTGGAACGTGGAGGAGAACCGCACCTGGCTGGGACCAGAGATCCTCGCCCAGCTACCACAGGGTGTAGTTCCCGATGCCCTAGTCATGGGCGTCGGGACCGGGGGGACGCTTATCGGAGCGGGACAGGCCTTTCACGAGGTCAACCCACAAGTAAAGCTATTTGCCATGGAGCCCTCAGAATCCGAGACTATATTGTGCGGGGAGGTTGGGGATCACCTCATAGAAGGTATCGCCGACGGGTTCGTGCCCGGCATCTTCCAGCGGTATGGGGACAAGGTGGACAACGTTCTATCTACGGAAAGCGAGGAGGCTGTACAGACCATGCGGCGGCTGGCGCGGGAGTACGGGCTATTTGTGGGACCGTCGAGTGGGGCGCATTTGGTCGCGGCCAAGCGGGTCAAAGAGGCTTATCCTGAGTTAGAGACAGTGGTGACGCTCTTCTGCGACGAGGGAGAGAAGTACATCCAGGATCATTTCTCCGAAAAGATTGACAAGCTGGAAGCCGAGAATTTTGCTTAGTCTTGAAGAGGCGCAGTGGTTGTTGCGGCCTACGGAGTCTCTGTCGTGTCAAGCTAGGCAAATTGAGGGCATGTGGCCATGCGCGAACGTGAAGTCGTCGAGGCAAAAATCGTATCCGGGGAGGCCTGAAGCGGATCTCGACCGCACCAGGCGAGCTGGAGCAGGCGTTGCAAGAGATGTTCGAACCTTACGCCTGCTCGTTTGGCGCCCATCCACTGAACCAGTTGAATGGGGTGGTTGAGATTATGGACACGGTTCGGCCGGAGAACCTCACGGACCATGCTCAGGCACTCGTGCCGCCGGAAAGAAGGCATAAGGAGATGATCCAGTGAACGGGCCGGTAGATGTGGCGATCATCGGCGGGGGTGCCATCGGCTGCTCGGTAGCCTACCATGCAGCCATTCGGGGCGCCCGAGTAGCACTCTTCGAGACTGACCAGCTCGGTGGCGGGGCCTCCGGTGCCTTGGCCGGCATGCTCTCCGGCCAGG
The DNA here is from genome assembly GCA_965213905.1 of Rubrobacteraceae bacterium. Lineage (GTDB taxonomy): Bacteria > Actinomycetota > Rubrobacteria > Rubrobacterales > Rubrobacteraceae > SIRX01. The sequence goes on from OZ243922.1 coordinate 149,345, forward strand.
GAGAAGCGGAGAAGCCGGGACCTCTGCGAGACTTGCTTATCCGGGGGCGCGAATACCATAGAACCTTTGCCCAGGGGCTCTACGAGACAACCGGCTTCGACCCTGGCTACGTGTGGGATGGAGCCCTGCGCACGGCGGTAGATGAGGGCTCAGAACAAAAGCTGCGCGAGGAGCACTCCTGGCACGAGAAGGCAAATCTACCCTCAGAGCTTTTGAGCGCGAAGGAGGCCCGCGAGCTCGAGCCGGCTATCTCGCCCGACATAAGGGTGGCTCTCTACCTGTCGGACGACGGCCAGGTCAACCCGCCACAACTCCTCCAGGCTTTCGTACGGGGAGCGAAAATACATGGTGCCGAAGTATTTGAGGCCACGAGGGTTACCGGCTTCGTGGCGGATGGAGATAGGGTGACCGGTGTCCGCACCACACGGGGTAAATTCTCGGCTGGCATGGTGGTGCTCGCCGGTGGGGCTTTCAGTGGGCTGCTCTCTGAACAGCTCGGGATACGGTTGCCACTCTATCCGATGAAGGGTCAGATGATCGAGTTGCGAGTCTGGAGCCTGCCCATAAAGGCGAACGTCTGGAACGCCGGCAACTTCTACGTGGTGCCCAAGAAGGACGGCCGGGTGATAGTGGGCGCTACCGAAGAGACCGGCGTCCTCGACCCTCGCCCGACGCTCGGCGGGATTCACGAACTCGCCGAACGAGGCGCTGAGGCTCGTCCCCGCTCTTGCAGAAGCCCATTTCTCGAGGGCCTGGGGTGGCCTACGGCCAGCAACACGCTCGGGAGATCCCATAATGGGGCCGGTAGAGAATTGGGACGGCTTGCTCCTGGCAACGGGCCATTTTCGCAACGGCGTTCTTCTCTCGGCTATAACTGGCGAGATCTTGGGCTCCCTCGCCCTGGGAGAAAAACCTTCTACGGACATCTCGCCATTTGGGCACGAGGCTACCAAGGACCACGACTAAGAAGGTGACTAGCCAGGAGTGAGAGGCTACTTAGAGTAAGAGCTTGACGGGAACCATAACAGGCAACGCAACGGACCAAAGAAGAGAAATGAACCACGAAGGAGCTGGTCCACGCTGCATAAGCCACAAGTAGTTTCTGGACCGCGGGGGGAATCTTCGTTACACTTCCGGATCCCAAGCCGTCAGAAATCGGCCGGTTTCTAATACCCCATGGAGATCATCCAAAAATCCTTTAGGTAAGGTGTTTTTGATCTTTGTGTGCCCCGTTTGTTAATCCTAGGGACGTACTGCTAGACAGATGACCATCTGCTCTTCTTAAGAACCGAGCCTCTACTCGTCTACTAGGCGGTCCTTTATGCGCCCGAGCCGTCCGGAATTAGCGGTGAGATCCCCTTCGGATAACATGTGTTCAAGTTCGCGCTCCAACTCCTGGTCGGGGGAGGGCGGACTAGGATAGCTGATCAGCAGCACGCCCCGGGCATCCTCGCCGACAGCCTCGTAAACATGGGGAATATCGCCAGCAAAAATGATGCGGTCCCCCGCGGCGAGGTCTGTTACATTCGCAATAGGACCAGTGCGTAGCCGACCGGAGGTTAGGAGTAAGTGTTCCAATACACCCGGCGCGTGTCCCTCAGACTCTCGCCGAACGCCAGCTGAAAAGGTTGCCTCGTACATGTCGACCATGCCACGGCCCAATAGACGATCTACCCGTCGGAGCCCGACAGCCGACCCTTCAACCCAGGCACCTTCCTCTGACCGCATAACCTGAGCCTGCGAGCCCTCAGCGGAGACCAGCGCCTCGACCTTAACATCAAGTGCACCGGCTAACGCCGCGAGCGTTTCTACTGTCGGGTTTCCAGTTCCAGATTCCAGCGCCGAAAGGGTTCCCTTAGATACCCCGGAGGTGCGTGACAGTTCTCCGAGAGAGACGTACCTCTCCAACCGCACGCGGCGCAGGTTGAGTGCTATTTGGGCTGCGATGCTTCTTTCCATAGAAGAGAGTCTAACGCATTAGTGCTTCCTAAGATTTTCGCAATCTCCGCATCCTGGTGCTCATCAAATGTTCATTTAACTTTACACACGTTCAGTTTGTTAGTATAGTAGCCAAAGTAATATACAGTACGACAAGAAGAATTGTGGGGTGAACAGGTGAGATCACAGGTCGAGTCTTCTTCGATACCCTGGGCAAGCTACCCGGCAAAGCAGCGGGTGGCGGAACTTGAAGAGAGGTTCGCCGGGCTGCCGCCGGAGTTGGTAGGGCAGTCAGTCCGCCGTATACTCGCCGCCCACACCGAGAAGGTAGATGAAGGTGGAATAGTCCTGTATGCGGGTACCAACGTAATGAGTCCTCTGGCGCGGCGGTTTCTAGGGTCTACTTTAGAGAGTCGGCCGAGCATGGGTTATCCGGGGGATAAGTATCAGACCTTTCTGGAACACGTCGAAGAACTCGAGGTGCTGGTCACGGATCTAGCCCGGCGGGCTTTCGGGGCGGAGTTTGCCGAGGTGCGCGTCCAGAGCGGAACGCTCGCCAACCTCGCCGTCTACTCGACCTTTGCCGAGCCGGGCGAGACCATAGCCGTGTTGCCGGAGGCAGCGGGCGGCCACATAAGCCACCACGGCTACGGAGCCCCTGGTATTCGGGGGGTGGAGGTTGTGGATCTTCCTTACGACCCCGTGAAGATGAACGTAGATCTGGAGCAGCTGCCCAAGTTCCTGAACAGTCATGCCCCCCGTCTCATGATGGTCGGCGCTAGCCTGCTGCTCTTTCCGCATCCGTTAGAGCGTATTCGCGAGATCGCTGACGATGCCGGCGTTATCGTCGTCTACGACGCCGCCCACATGGACGGCTTGATCTCCGGCGGCCTCTTCCAACAACCCCTGGCTGAAGGCGCCGACCTCATCACCTCCTCCACCTACAAGTCCCTGGGTGGCCCATCCGGCGGCATGATCCTGACCAACGACCCCGCGCTGGCAGAGAGGGTAGCGAGCACGGTATACCCGGCGATGACGGCCAACTACAATGCGGGACGACTCGCCTCACTGGCCATTACCCTTGCCGAATCGCTCCAGTTCGGCGAAGACTACGCCCGGGCTTGCATCGAAAACGCCCGGAGCCTCGCGCGCAACCTGGACGAGCAAGGATTTGTGGTGGCGGGTGCCGGGCAAGGATTTACCGAATCCCACCACGTAGGGGTAGATGCCCACAACTTCGGGGGTGGAGACGCCGCGGCGCGGGCGCTGGCCGAAGCTGGAATATACCTCTCGGGAATAGGGCTACCGTGGCAAGGCGAAGATGAGGTCTACCGGGGCATAAGGATCGGTACCCAGGAGATCACCCGTCGCGGCATGAAGCCCGAGCACATGAAGCTAATCGCCTCTTGGATGGGAGATATCTTGCTCCGTAAAGAGGATCCCGTGCTTGTAGGTAGCCGGGTTCGTGACTTCCGTAGAAAGTTCACCTCTTACGAGTACTGTTATCCGGATACGGACGTATAAGTATGAGACGCGAATTATCTACCAATCTGATCGAGGAGACTGAGGCCGCCATCGACGAGCGTCGTCTGGTCGAAACGCTCCAGGCCCTGATCCTCTGCTGCAGCGAAAATCCGTTCGAAGAAGAGCCGACAGAAGAACAGGGCGAGGAAGAAGTCGCCCGCTACATGGCGGAGCGTCTGGAGAATCTCGGCGTCGAATACGAGCTACATGAGTTGGGACCACGCCGCGCCAACCTCATTGCCAGGATAGGTTCCGAGCCGGATGGACCAACGCTCATGCTGGCCGGCCACATGGACACCGTGCGCACGGCGGGTTATCCAGAAGCTTACTCCGCTGAAGAAAGAGGCGGTTTCGTCTACGGTCGTGGAGCCTGCGACATGAAGGGCGCGCTCGCCTGCTACCTGGAGGTCGCGGAGGCGTTGCAGAAGACACAGCCGCCTCTTGGGGGCAGCCTCTACGTGGTTGGCGTGGCGGATGAAGAGTACAAGATGTTCGGTGCCCAGGAGATTGGGGAGAGTGGTCCACAGGTGGACGGGGTGATCGTTGGCGAACCGACGGGGCTTGCGGTCTGTCCGGCCTCTAAGGGACGGGTTACCACCAACGTAGTTACCCGGGGCAAGGCGTCCCACAGCAGCACGCCGGAGACCGGGGTCAACGCCATCAGCCACATGGGTCGGGTCTTGAGTATGCTGGAGGACTACGGCTCAGCCCTGCTGGAGAAACGAAACCCTCATCCGCTGCTCGGACGTCCGCGGGTAAACCCGGGCATTGTAGAAGGTGGTAGCCAGGCAAACATCGTGCCCGACGAGTGTCGTCTGGAGGTAGACCGGCGGACGCTACCAGGTGAGAGCAAAGAAGATGTCTATGATGAGCTGGATAATCTTTTGGCGGAAGCTGGAGAGGGCGTACCGGAGTTCCGGGCCGAGCTTACGGAGCCCATCTTGTTAGTGCCGGCGAACGAGATGGAGCCAGACGAGCCTTTGGTCGTGGCGCTCAGGGAAAGTGCCGAAGAGGTCCTCGGAAGAAATTGTGGGTTGCGAGGTTTCATGGCGGGCTCCGACGCGGCGTACTACGGTTCTCCGGCGGTAATCTGTGGTCCCGGCTCGATAGAACAGGCCCATACCACAAGCGAGTTCGTCGCTGTCAGGGAACTCGTAAAAGCGACGAGGATTTATCTGCGAACCGTGCTGAATGTGCTCGGACGGGCTGAGAAGTGAAGAACAAGAAACTAATCGAGGAGGTAAGGAATGAGTACTAATGGGTAGTTTGCTCCGGAGGTTGGCCGGGGAGTGGAGGCTGCACCTGGTGGTGCTCGCCGTAGTCATAGTCTCGGAGTTGATCTACATCCGGGAGATACCGCTCGGGCCGGGTGCGATACTGCTCTTGCCCCTGCTCTACGCGTTCGTCTTCGGGGCGTTGCTCAACCCAAACGTCGTGCGGCGCAGCATCGGTGGCCTCATAAAGCGGCGCGAAATACAGGCCGCCTCACCTTTTATAGTTGTAGCCATCATGCCATTTATAGCCAAGTTCGGCACGCTGGTCGGCCCTTCGATGCAAACCATCATTGAGGCTGGCCCCGCGCTAATACTGCAGGAACTCGGGAACCTGGGTACCATCCTGATCGCCTTCCCGCTCGCCGTACTGGTCTTGCGGATGGGACGCGAGGTCATCGGGGCGGCCCACTCCATAGCCCGCGAGCCGAACGTCGCGATCATCTCGGACCGGTACGGCCTGAATACCAAAGAGGGCGCCGGAGTGATGGGCGTCTACGTAACCGGCACGCTCTTCGGAACCATTTTCTTTACCATCATGGCTTCGCTGCTCGGCAGCCTGGAGTTGTTCCATCCGTTTGCACTGGCTATGGCCTGTGGTGTGGGCAGCGGTAGTATGATGGCCGCCTGCTCCGGGGCGCTGGCTAATATATTTCCCGAGATGCAGGAGCAGATACTGGCCTTCGCTGGGGCTAGCAACATCCTGACCTATGCTAGCGGACTCTACCTGAGCCTGTTCGTGGCTATACCGGCATGTGAGTATCTCTATCGCAGGCTAAGGCCTGAAGATCAAGGAGCGTCCTCATCCGAGGCTGAAGGGGAGGTGTCTTCGTGAGCGAGAACGTCAACGACAATAACCTCAACGAGGATCAAGCCACCAGTGACAGCCGCGAGAGTAGCGACCCTCAGGACATCAATCTCACGGAGCATGCGCTGCTGCTCGTGGTAGTGCTCGCCATCGCGCTTATAGGCAATTTCGTGGGGCCGGATATTTCGATACTTGCGGCAGTACCGGGGATGTTGATCCTGTACGTGATCACCATGATCGGGCTGGTCATCACGAAGTATGCGCCCTTCTATCTGCCGAGCATAGCCTGGATCTCGCTAATCGCCATCCTCACTACCATGCCCTGGATACCGGGCTCCGAATGGCTCGTGGCCCGTCTCGAAAACGTAGACTTCCTTGCCCTCGCAACCCCGGTCCTCGCCTACGCAGGCCTGGCGATCACGCGCAATGAGGTCAGCACCTTCCGTCAATCGGGCTGGAAGATCGTTTTAGTAGCTTTATTTGTCTTTGTAGGTACCTACGTGGGCTCTGCGGCTATCGCCCATGTAGTGCTGGCGATGCAGGGGCAAATTTGAAACTCGGCAGGCTAGAAATTAGTAAGCACTACGAGCAAGACGAAGTCGGAGAGAACGAAGTTTGCGGCGGCCCTTGCCGAGATATCTTGGTTCTGCGGCTTGGTGTCCTCGTCCACTATGAGTTCCTACTTCCAAGCGAAGCGGTCTGACGCTGTGGGCGTATCGCTATGGGCATATCGCTATGGTTCCTATAAGCCCAGATGGAGTCCGGAGGAGTCGTTGGGCCTGGCATGCAGGTAACGGCTGGTGGTTCCGATGTTGGAGTGCCTCAAGGTATCGCGGATGAGGGCAAGGTCCGTACCGCGCGCGTGGGCGTGGGAGGCGTGGGCGTGGCGGAGCCAGTGCTCTCCGCGGCGTGCCGGATGGCGGATACGACATACGGAGTGCGGCCGCTGGCGGCCAGCCCGATTACGGCGTCCTTCGGGGTAAGTGCGAGGTCTTCGAGGACCCGGATTGCTGCCTCACGGTAGTCTTCGGCTCCCTCGATAGCCTTTACGGCAGCGTCCGGCCCACCCGCGACCATCGCCTGCACCCGTTCGAGAGTCACGCCGAAGAGAGTCACGCCGAAGAGAGTCACGCCGAAGAGAGTCACGCCGAAGGTGGGGGACACTCCGCTGACTACCGCGTAGTTTCCGGGTTGATCTGCCCCGGTTTTATAGACTTGCAGATCAACGGTGCCTTCGGCATAGACGTCAGCCCGGACGAGAACGGACTCAGGGAGCTTGCCGCCAAGTTGCCCCAAACCGGAACGACCTCTTTCCTGCCCACGGCCATATCTTGGCCCGGAGAGCGTTACGAAACTTTCCTGGAGGCGCTGGGTAAAGCTTCTTCGGTACGGGGCTTCCGGATACTGGGGGCCCACATTGAGGGTCCATTCCTCTCTCCGGAGCGCAAGGGGGCGCACGACCCGAAAAACTTGCACGAAGTAGACCTCGGGCTCCTGAAGGACATTCTGGGCGCCGGTCCCGTAAGCGTGATGACCGTAGCCCCAGAGCTTGAGGATGCGGAGAAAGCCGCCGGACTGTTACGGGAGGGTGGGGCGGTGGCGAGCATCGGACATACCAATGCCACCTACGAAGAGATCTTGCACGCCATAGACGCAGGTTTCTCTAAAGCCACTCACCTCTACAATGCCATGAGCTCGTTCGAGCATCGCGCACCGGGGGCTATGGGGGCGGTACTCACCGACGACCGGGTCCGGGCGGGGATAATCGCCGATGGCGTCCACGTTCACGAGGGGGCGCTCCGTCTCGCGTACAGGGAGAAAAGTGTAGAGGGACTAGCCCTGGTAACCGACGCCATGGAGGCCGCCGGTATGGACGATGGCGAATACGAGCTCAGCGGACGCACGGTGCGGCTCGAAGGCGGCTATGTACGCCTGCCCGATGGCACGCTGGCTGGAAGCTCGCTGACGATGGATGGGGCTGTTCAGAACGCCGTGAAGTTCCTTGGCATCCCGTTGTAAGAAGCCGTCCGGATGGCCTCGGAGACACCGGCCGAAATACTGAGGTTGCCCAAAAAAGGCAGGATAGCGCCCGGTGTCGACGCAGATCTAGTGTTGCACCGACCTACCAGTTTATATTATGCATAATACAAAAACCAGAATGGCTAGGCCTTCTTTTTTCACACGCAGTCGCTGAGCGCGCGAGCCTGTCACCAAGTAGGGGATTAACCAAGTAGGGGACTTGCAACTGCCTCCGATAATATTACAGAGGTATATAGGGAGGAAATAGTCTCACGCAACTGCGAGGTGCTGCGCAAGAACCTTGTGTTCGCCGGGATCAGCGTATTAGCCATGCTTCACCATCTGTGGTTTCACCATCTGTGGTACGGCGTCGCGGTGTGCGCTAACGTAGGAGAGTACGCGTACTTGGACGCTGATGAATGATCTCGGACTCGTGGGTCGTAGCGTGCTAGAGTCGCCAAGCCAACCGGGCCTACAATACGCTGCACCACCTGATAGCCAGCACCCGCGTCGAAGAGGGCTTTTATGGCACTGTGTCTGAGGTCTTCGGCGAAAATGGGTGAAAGGGTTGCCTCGCGGGCTCGCTTCTTGATCACCTGCGAAACTGCCCTCTGGGTGAGCTGCTGGCCTGAAATAATCTGGTCCGTTCCAATAGGCAAAAACATACGGCCTTCTCGCCTGCTTCTTAGCGCAAGCCAGAGAGCCAGCACCTCCGACGTCCGAGACCCGAGAAGGACTTTCCGTTCTGCATTGGTGTTCACGCCAACTGTAAGAGATGGAGGAGATAGCTGCCAGTTACTAGGGGAAAGTTCCACGAGCTCGCGGCAGGTCATACCTGTAGAATAAAGACACAAGAGCATAGCGGCGTCGCGTTTGCCGGTAATGCTATGATCTCTGAGACAGTTCATGAAGAGGCCGCCCAGCTCTCTAGGAGTAAGAGCCCGGCCGGGCGCCGACGTACGTTTTACAGGTTCGTTCTGTATGCTTCGGATGTTGTCCAAACGCTTAATCTCCTCTCGTGTAAGTGCAGTCGGGTCTGGTCCATAAGCTGCTCGGGCGGCCCCCCTGATGGCCGAAAGCACCACGTTTATACTGGAAGGCGCCGCGCCACTTGCTGTGAGATCGTCGCGAACTCGCGCAACCTGCGAGGACGAGAGTTCGTGCCACGGAAAGATCTCTTCGTCGGCGTCTAGAATTTTTGCCGCCTTACGCAAGGCCGAAGACATCCGTCTCCTGCTCCCGGGTGAGAGGCTTTCGAGATAAGCCTTGTAAGGACAGGGTCGTGGACAAGAGGCCACGTTACCGTTGGAATCTATACTCTTGATTGCTCGTGGCGTCACCACTACATCAATCCAGGCCGGGCAGAAGCTGGCTACTGGCACCCATTACGGTGGCAGTGGTTGCGACTTCCGCCTGATTCATTTCCAGTATAAGCTCTACGCGTTGAACGAGCATCTTGATCTTCCTGAAATTACCTTGGGTAGCATTGAAGACCGCGGGTACGATCTCTGTCGGTAGGGCTTTCGACGTGAGGTTCGTTCCGAGGAGATCTGGCCGGCGCAGTATCTGTCCGACACTATCTGGATCCAGCGGTTTTACTTTGTAGACGTCTCCTACCCTGGAGTGAAATTGTTTGTAGCGGGCTAGGACGTTCTCGAACCCTGGCATGCTCATCAGGATGAGCCCGAAGTTTCCCCGGTCGTACTCGTAACGCAGCCGTTCCAGAGCCTGGTTTTGGAGGAACTGGGCTTCATCGACGATAAGCAATTCCGTACGGTCTGCCGCACTACTCTCTAATGAGGTCGTCCCTTCCCAGCCATCTCGTTCTATGGCAACGTCCACTAGCCAGCTGAGAAGGTTTCGGCTGTTCTCCACCATATTGGAGACCGTTTTCGGCGAGCTGGCCGGGACTGCGGAGAAGTACGCGGTACGCCGCGTGAAAACCTCTTTGGGAGGATCCAGAATGTAGGCATACTGTGAAGATAAAGACTCTACCAGATCCCAAGAAGAGTAGTGCGTTCCAGAATAGGTCTTTCCGGCCCCCGCTTCACCGGTGTACAGGACTACGTAGCGGTACCGGCGGGCGTCCTCGCAAATCTCCTCGAAGCGTTTGTGTTCGTGTGTGACGACGAAACCTGACGGCTCGAACTCGAGATCTGGCTTCCGCCCCGCCTCGTCTGCTGCCTCAGGCTCCTCGTTATGCTCCGACCCGCGTTCTTCGCTCACAGCCCCAACTCACCATTCGTGTCGACGGAGTTTTAATCCTGTCGGCGGCTGACCGCCTGATTTAGCAGATTTAGCAGACTTCTTCGGTTTTTGATCTTTCTCCGACACCTGATTATGACGGGCCACTGCTTCATCGTCTTCAAGCAGCGTCTTGGCTTCTTTTGCGGTGTCGCGTATTTGATCTTGCATAGACTTTCTGCGACGAGAATTGGCTTTACTTATCTCCTTGAAGGATAAAGACTCGACCGCACGCTCGCGGGACACGGCGCGGCATACGAATTTCCCTTCGTGGTACACGCGGATCTCTCCAGAATCCCTGGGATCGTAGCGGATCGTAACGGGCTCACCGATGTAAGCGCCCAGAGCCAGATCCGAGTACTTGCCGCTCTTGAAACTTATTCCGTCGCGTTGAACTGTGCGGGTATTCGCGATGGTGAGCAGCAGGAGATCCAACTCCCCGGTCGACCCTGGAAGATTCGGAAAGAACCCATCGGCCGACCACCGCTCTAGGGGCGTCTGCTTGATCTCTGCGTGAACGCGGGTCTGGTAGCGGTCGAGCAGCCATGTGCGGAACCGGGCATCCAACTGTTCGATAGTAAGAAGGCCCTTAGTCGAAACTGGTTTTCCGCGTGACAAATACCCTGGAGCTTTCGGCACAAACCTCTGTTCCAGGGTTCTGAAGAACCTCTCTATCTTTCCTCGCCCCCGAGGCTGGTAAGGGATCGAAAAGATCGTCCGGGCTCCTAAATGGGCCGCCACTTGCTCGAGGTGCTCGGATGTGAAGTCAGGACCGTTATCGTTGTATATGACTTTTGGTATACCGCACACAGGCCACCCAGCCTCTGGTTTGGGTAAGATAGCTTGGCGTAAGGCGAGCGCGCCACACAAAGCAGATGGCGGCTCGACGTGCAGATAGTAGCCTGTGATGGCCCTACTATAATCGTCCTCCACAGCAGTCAGACACACCTTCCTTGGTTCGCCATCATCCTCGACCCAGATCTTGAGAAACTTGTGATCGATTTGCCACCGCTCATTTGAACCGGAAGCTTCGTAGCGGACCAGCAGATCATAGGCATCCTTGTGGGCTTGGGTTCCTTCGTGGGCGAGCTTCGACAACTGGGGATCTATAGTCCTTACGATACCCAGCACCTGTCGGTAACTCGGGACGTGCCAACCTTTGTGCTGCGCCGTCTCTTGCACATCTTCGTGTATCAAGGTAGCGCTGAGCTTGGGCGACTTCAGCGCCAAGGCCACTATGAGGGCGCGCAGCTCCTCCCTTACCCGATGCTTTCCGACGTCAGGACGAATCGGCGTCGCGAGGCCGCTCAGTCCGTCTTTCTTGTAGCGGGCGACCCAATACCGCAAAGTCCGCAAGGATTTCCCGCTCCCCTCAACGATCCGCGTCAGCGAAACGCTTCCTTCGAGAAAGGGTTGGATAATATCGAAACGCTTGTGAGCCTTTGCCAACTGCGCTTCACTGAGGTCATTCAATGGGGTGGTAACGTCTGTGATTTCCGTCATTCGGCCCTCGTTTTCGCACCACTGTCGGATGCGCTGGTCCTTCATGTTACCCTTTTTACGATCTTCGGTCAATGGTAGAGAACTCCGGTTGCGGCATGCTCGGTGCCCACTGCATCCAGAAGCCGGGCGGCCTCATCCCAGATAAGCGGCACCGCTCGAAGGAGAACTTCTCGCGCATAGCCTTCGCTAGATAACGTCACATTGAGCGACGCTTGAGGCTTAAGATATCGACTTGCTGGCGGGCGTTACCCGAAAGAAGTGCGCAAAGGCACCGGCAGTTACTCCCTAGCCTCTCGCTGGACGTCCCGGGCGAGCTTCCTTTTTATGGCGTGTACCCCGGTAGGTGCCGGTCTTGGGATCATAGCCAGGCGCCTCGGAGGGATGGAGAAACCTGCGGCCACCAACCTCTATGGTCCTTACCGTGAGGCACGATTTCATTGGATCTCCACGCTTTGATCGACCATTCGAGGGTTGGTCTTATTCATCCTGCAATTTTTCAAGAAGCCTCTCCCGCAGCCCGAGGATGGTAAGCCCTACTACCTCTTTGCTCTCCTCATCGTACTTCACGATCATGCCACCACCGATGTCCACGCCTTCGGCTGGCTTGGGCTCTCCAGGAGATAGGTAGAGTACGTCGGCGTCGCCGTCGTAGCTCCAGCGCGCCACGGTGGATTTCTCCTCTATCTTCAGGAGGATCATTTAGAAGGTTTCGCCAGCGCTGGCCCACCGGCGCACTTTCCGCACCCACGCCGGGTAGCTCACCTCCGAACCTTCCTCGACTATGCGCCCGAGCTCGTCGGCCGCAAGGGGCTTCTCTTCAGTGCCGAGAACGGCGCTCCGCGCCAGCAGCTCGTAACGCTCGTCGGACTCTTCCAGCCCTAGGACCTCTAAGGTGCCGCCAGAGTAGCGCCACACCTCGCGCACCCCTACCCGGGCATATACCGGCAACTTGGCGAGGGAGGGGCTCGTGAGGTCCACCTCAACGACCAGATCCGGCGGAGGGTCGCCGGCGTCCAGCTCGATCCTCTTTTTGCCGCGGACGTTTGCGGCCTGATTCCCGAAGTAGAAGCTCTCATCCGGCTCGAAACCACCCGAGAGGTCGCGGCGGACGTAGGCGGTAGAGCCGGCGTCGAACACGTCTATCTCCAGCGCCACGGCCAGCTCCTTTATCAGGGAGGCGATAACGCCAGAGATTGACTCGTGTTCGGTGGCTTCGCCGGGGCTCACTATCTCCAGTACCCCCCGGTCGTAGAAAAAGCGCGGCGTCGGGCGCTCTTCCCGCTCCTCGCGCAGCCGTTCGTAAGTCTTCCAACCTACGTTCCTCAGCAACACCCTCTGTTCTGGTGCTTCGCGGGTAATCATTGGTCGAGTTGATCCTTCCCGTCTATAGGTTTGTCGAACGGTTGAACGCTGTCCGCGGTGACCGTGGCGACGGCCACTGTTTCGCCGGTGGACGTAAAGAATTCTAGGGAGTAGCCTGCGCCTTCGTCGTAGACTTCGACCACCGTTCCCATGTCCCCCGCCTTCAGGTTCTTTTCGGGAATATCTGTGGTGAGCACAGCCTGCTCGTAGGGGCGTATCCCACTTCTGTTCAGGAAACGAAAGTCGGCCGTGATCTGCTCGTGGGTTAGCTTGGTGCCAGCTTTTGGCGCTGCACCTTTGATGATGTAGACGCCTTTGTCGATCTGGACCTCACGTCCTGACCCCTTATCGTTCTTGTCTCTCGGGGAAGGGTTCATCTGTACGTCCACAGCTCCCGGTAGAAGGTCCGATAGGCTAGCGGGTCGGAGTGATTCGAGCCCGTCCGCGCCGTTCGTGTTTCGTGTCTTTCGCTCATCTCCTATCTTACTGCATACCCCTTTCGGGGAAAGATCTTAGCCGACCAGCTCCTCAGTCGAGACACTGAGAGCACTTGCCAGCTTGCGAACGTTCCTTTCTGGCCTCCTAGCCGCAAGTTCTCTAGCTTCGAGATCGTCGACTGATCCACCCCGCTTACTTCCCGAGATCGTGCAGCGAGTAGCCTTTACGCTCTTTGGCCCTCTTGAGGCCCGGCAGCATGGTTCCCTTGCTCCTGCTCGTCGTCTCTACGGGCATCAGAATCTCCTTTGTCATTTATTTACATTCCTACGTAGGGTAGTGGCTCACTATATCGAAAAAATTTAGCCAAAAAAGAGCCGTTTTGCTCTTTTTTTGAGGGCACCATAGAGTGCAATTCCCGGAGAGTTTAACCTCGCCTCGTGTACAAGCCTTGGCCGAACGAGAAGTTCATGATCCCTACCAGACTCAGAAGACATTACAACGTATAATACATCTTATAAATGCGGCACTAGGGTAGATCGGTGGGGGCTCACCAGCTAGAGCTTGATTTTCTCCCGGCGGTAGAGAGCGTCTTCCAACAACTGGGTGCTTTCCAGCCTCGGTGCATTGCCTCAACGCGGCCTCCTCATGTATGAAGGCCGCGTTGAGGCAACTTAGGCTTAGTACCCAGGCCCTTATGAGAGAGTTCTGGGTTGATTGCGTACCCGAGGCTCACCGCAGTCGGTATCGCTAAGGAGGTCGTGTAGGGTACAGGGTGTGGTTGTCATTTCGTGCCTCACCTTCGACTCAAGACCCTTATGGGAGTCAGAATACTCTGAGATACATACCACGATACATACCACGATACACATCATGACAGGGGGTGGATGCCACATGAGCTACTGGAAAGGCGCAATAAAAGATGTCGAGTACTGTCCACATTGCGGAGGGTTCGCTTGGGGTTGCCTAGATTGTGGAAAGCCGGCTGGAGTTAGCGAAATAGTGAGGGCCGGGAAGAGCGCGGAGTACCTTTTCCGAAAGAGCCGCATCCTTACAGATCGTGATCTTTCGGCTTTGGTCCGCGTCTGTGTTTTATCCGGTCCACCATACGGGACCCGGGATGTAGCAATAATTGCCGTCTTGTACTGGGGTCGCCTAAAGGCAACCGAAATTGCGGGAATCGGGCTAGAAGATTGGGACCGCAAGTCACGTACACTATCTGTTGCGGGCCGAGAAAGCCGTTCCACGCGCAATGTAACGATTAGTGTAGCTGCGGCAAATGCTGTGGAGCGCTGGATCTTAGTAAGGGGTCTGCAAGCAGGCAAGCTTTTTGTGGACCTTCATGGGTATGGGGAACAGGATAGAGGATCGGGCATAGGAGCGAATGCAGTGAGGGCTGTTGTTGAAAAGAGAGCTGAGCAGGCTGGCATCGGGTATATAACCGTGGCCGATCTAAACAGTGCATCTCTTCGGCCCTTAGCTAAGGCGCTAGTGCCAAGAATTTCTACTGCCAAAGCTTCTTCGAGCAACAGGGATTTCGTTGCAGGTACTACCGAGTCACATCCTCTAGGAGATGAACTTCACAAACCTAGGCCCATACATAACCTACAAGAGGCTGAGTTAATATGGGCCGCGAAGAAACTGAGCTCACTGCGGCCTGTAGACACTAGTGGTCCGGGCCCACTAAACGAGTTGACCGATAAAGACCTCAGACGCCTACGCAAAAGGGTGACGGCTGTCCTTTTGCGACGAGAAGTCATTACCCTTGAAGGAGGACAGGAACTCTGGGGCCGACTCCCGTCATACAGTACGAGGTCACGGATTGCCGCTGCGATATCGGATGGTATACCCAAACAGGAGATCTCTCGGTTGGTTGGAGTGAGCAGGAAGACCATTGACTTTTGTTTGAAAGAAGCCCGTAGAAACGGTGTGTCGGACGGATTTAAAGTTGAAGAGTCATATCATGATGGCACACGAAAAATAGGTGAAACCGAGAAGCGGGTAATCCTAGAGGACCTTAAAGCACGACCCGATGCGTCTTTAACTGAGAGAAACGCGCACTTGGCTGAGGTAACCAATGTGGATGTTTCGTACCAAACTGTTCTGTACCACATAAGAAAAATGGGCTTCGAGTATAGAGACAGACGCTGGATGCGGGCAGAGGATACTAATAATTCCGGTGGGTAACAGTAAGTGGTGCAAAATAAAAGCGACATGCAATTTATCTCTTCCAAAAAGGTGCAGTTTAAATACCCCCTTTACAAATAAGACAATTCCGTCTTCGAGGAAACCAGTTTCCGAGAATTGTACTTATCGGAAACTGGTCGCCAAAACCGCCAGGTTATACTTTGTAGTCCGCGTATCGACCTATGAGGTGGGACGGTATGGTAACGTCGACAAGTACGCCACCTTCGGTGTCTTTGTGGTGGTGGACCTTGGCCTCACCGTACAGGAGGTTTAGCTCTCCGTATTCACTGTACGGTAGCACCATCTGAATTCGCACGCTCCATTTGAGGATGGCTTTTTGGATGGCGTCGGTGAGCCGCTCTGTACCCTGGCGGGCGCTTATCATGACGGCGTTTGGGTATAGCCTTTCGAGCTTTCTCAGGGAGGTGTCGTCGAGGAGATCCACTTTATTGAGACACAGAATATCCTCGTTTACCCTCGTTTGTTCCCGGCCTCGTTTGCCCCGTTTGTCCTGGTTGCCGTTTCCGAGGTCTTTGCTAAGGTCTTTGAGGGTTTGCTCAACGGTTTCTATCTCTTCGGAGAGGTGAGGGCTCGAAGAATCGGCGCAGAGTACCCGAAGGTCGTGGTCGTGCGCGGCTTGTAGGGTGCTGGAGAAGGAGTGGACTAGCTGGGTAGGCAATTTCCGTATAAAGCCCACCGTGTCCGTCACCACGAAGTTGGACCCGCCGGCGCCACTACCGGAGCCGTTATCAGGAGAGCCGTCGCCGGAGACCCGTCTGGTGGTGGTTTCGAGGGTTTCGAATAAACGGTCCGCTGTGGGCCTTTGCGTGCCGCTCATGGAGTTCAAAATGGTCGTCTTCCCGGCGTTCGTGTATCCTACCAGCGCCACGGTAGGGTCTACACTATTCTTTAGACGGTTGCCCCTGATGGTGCGAGACCTCTCATCGTCCGAGAGCTTGCGGTTTATAGTCTTGATGCGGTTTCTTATGGCACGTCGGTCGTACTCCAGCTGCTGCTCACCGGGACCGCGGGTGATCCTGCCACCCCCGGCACCGCCGCCCAGGCGGCTGAATGCGGGGTTCTGCCCTTTTATCCTCGGTAGACGATACTCAAGGTCTGCGAGTTCGACTTCCAAACGGCTCGAAGAGTCCCTGGCGTGAGACTCAAATATCTTTATTATGAGCTCGGTTCTGTCTACCACGGAGGCCCCGGAGTCTTTCTCCAGTATTCTGGCCTGCGAGGAAGTCAACTCGTCGTCGGTAATAACGACATCAGCCCCCAGGTCACCGACCATCTGTCCGAGCTCCCGCCTCTTACCTTTTCCAAGGTACCCCGCGCCGTCCCGACGCTGCTGGTGCAAACTACCCAGAACCAGTATGCCAAGCGTCTCCGAAAGCCGGGAAAGTTCCCCGAGGTATACCTCATCCCCGGCCCCTACCAATATGCCCCCGACTACTTCCATTACCTGATTGTATCATGCATAATATGCTTACGTTTCAGAACAGAGTTCCCAGGAGCGGGCTTGATTTTTCAGGCTGGGCAGGTCTCTCGGATGTTTTGAAATGAGGATCCTCGCCCGGCCTTCCAGCACTCCGGCTAGCTTATCGAACCAGCGGATCTGGCGTACCGAGAGCCGTCTGGTCCTTATGAAGATGCGGTGTTCGGCCTCCTCCTCGGTGAGTTCTTTCTTGATGCAAGCGTGGAGTTCTTTGAAGCCGACGGAGTTTTTGATAGATTGATTTATGTCTTTATACGGGTAGTTTTCGAGGAGCTTTCTCACCTCTTCGAGTCCAGTCCGGGTTATTACCTTGGACCTCTGCTTTATACGATGTTCCAGGTCTTCTTTCTCCGGCCGCAGGTAGATCATGTACGAGTCGTACCTCAGGTTTCCTTCCCAGATGGAGCCTTTTTTCGGGTGGCCGTAGAGCTCCAGTTCCTTCTCCCTGGAGGACCTCCGGCGGTTGTCCCCACCTTCGGCCGAGGCCTCCGCCAGGCGCCTTATATTTTCTGGGACTTTCGGGCTTATATCTATGTCGAACAGTATGGAGTTAAGGTACATGCCCGTCCCGGCGTCCAGCACGGGAGGGGCGTCGAAGCGGCCTACTAGTGCGTCCACCAGCACCCTGTGACGGGCCATCGTCCAGTCTTCTAGGGGAGATGCAATGCCGATCATCTCCGCGGGACGATCCCTAAGTTGGTTGGTCGTTATCGCGAGCCCCGCGTAAACTTGCATGGAGTCTACCGAGATTACCGGTACGTGTGTTCCGCAGGACCCTGTGAGAGAGCCGGCTATAGCATCCGCCGCCCGGCTTTTTCCAGACGCTGTTGGGCCGCATATTATCAACGCTTTTTTCTCGATTTCTCGACTTTTCAATTTCTCAACCGTTGCAGCCTGGCTTTTGCTCTAGAAGGTTCTGATCTTGGGGCGGTCGCCCGCGTACAGGGCGTGGGGTCCGGCCGAGGTTATCCCGGCGGTGATGTACTCGCCGGGAGATACCAGGGTGTTCCGATACTCCGGAGCTTGGGCATCCAGGTGTACCGTCCTACCTTCCCACGTTTCTCCTATGGCCTTCCCGTCACCCGTTTGGCCGTAACGGATGTATACCTCTTTGGTCTTCCCGATCTCCTGCCTGTTTCTGTTGCTGGCGTTTTGTTCTACACCCCTCAAGACCTGTAGAAACCGCTTCTGGACCAGGTCTTCGGGCACAGAGCCGGCCATTCCTGCGGCTTCCGTACCACTTCTGGGTGAGAACTTGAAGATGTATGCCGAGTCGAACTTGCAATCTTCGACCAACTTTAGGGTCTGTTCGTGGTCCTCCTCCGTCTCGCCCGGGTGCCCGACTATTATGTCCGTGCTGAGCGTCCCTTCCGGAACGTGATCCCGAAAAGTGTCTATCTTTCTCCTATACCTCTCGGCCGTATACCCCCTGTGCATTAGCTTGAGCATCCTGTCTGAGCCGGATTGGACGGGGAGGTGGAGCCTCTTTACTATCGTGTCCCGCTCCCCTATGGCCTTTAGTGTCCGATCTTCCATGTTGGAGGGGTGGCTCGTGGTAAACCAGACCCTCGGCGCCACCTCAGAAACTTTCTCCAGCAGATCGCAGAACCTCTCACCTTTCTCCCTCCAGGCGTCCACCGTCTGTCCGAGCAACGTTATGTAACTCGTCCCGCTCCCTACCAGCCGGGACACCTCCTCCAGTATGTTCTCCGAAGATCTGCAAACCATCCTGCCCCTCACGGAAGGAACCACGCAGTAACTACACTGGTAGTTACACCCGGTCATGATGGTCACAAAGGAACTGTGCTCCCCTTCTTTTCCTGGTAAGTTTGGGGTATAAGTCTCTTTCATAGTCGGTAGGCCGACAAACTCCGCCAACTCGTAAGTATTATGCGTTCCCAGGACGAGATCTATGTTGTATTGTTTTTGGAGGTCTTTGGATTCTTTCGAGGAGCCTATACATCCGGTGAGGGCCACTTGTTTTACGCGGCCTTCCCGCTTGAGGCGGCTTAGCTCTCCGAGGTGGCCCCTTACACGGTGTACCGCGTTTTCCCGGACGTAGCAGGTGTTTAGGACTACGAGATCCGCATCTTCGTAGTTTTGGACTTCGGCGTAGCCGGCATCCCGAACCATTCTCGACATCCTGTCCGAATCGTGGACGTTCATCTGGCAACCGAAGGTCCGTATGCAGGCGGTTTTTCCGGCTCCCCGGCCTGGTGTATTGGTTACCTGAAGAGGTTTGCGAGAAAGCGAAATAGGCTTGGGAGGTTGTTGTTGGCTCATGTTCATCCCTCGTATTCATCCTCGGGTTCATATAGTTCGGCACTCAGGTGTATCCATCCGGCGCGGGATCTGAAGTTCAAGTCCCCGATTTCCAGGTAGCTCTTTCGTGCGGCCCTTGCGAGAACGGCGGAGATCTCCTGTTTGTCCCTGCGGTCCAGGGTTATACTACCAGAGTCCACCCCCCGAATTTCCGATCTGGGTTCGCTTCCGGACGTCGTCTGACCCACCATCCCTCTTCCGGGGACCCGGGTAGCAGGTCGAATGTCACCCCGTATCACCCTCTGCAACGTTCTTGTTGAGAGATTCAAGCCTAACCCCCCTACCCTACCGGCCAAACCCGTCACCCCGGCGCGGCCAGGTTGTTGTATTATGCGGTTTTTTATTAGTATGGCCAGTATTCGGGCCGGGGATGCGAGGTAAATTTTTGGTTCTTTCGGGTTTTCGGGGCCGGACGTTAGGAAGTTTTGTATCGTGGCTTTGAGGTTGCTTTTGGACTTTCGGGAGTCGGATTGGAGGAATTTTTCGGGCAGGCCTCCGGTGTCGAAGGTGGCTTTTATGGCCGTGGGGTTCGAGGTACTGGGCACTGAGACGGAGGCCGCTTTTTCTCTAATGTGGTGCAGGGAGAGGCCGGAGCGGTAAAGGCCCCGGGTCTTGAGGTGGCCCGTTACGCCGGGTTCGAAAATGAGGTCTCTGTGGGAGTCTGGGATGCCCCCGCCGTCATCCAGGACGAGTAGGGTCCGGTAGCGGCGTTTATTCAGGACCGTCGCCACGTAAATGTTTCGCGCGCCGGCGTCTTGGGCGTTGCGTAGCAGTTCCAGTAGTGCGTCCTCTACCGAAGATATCCGCGAGGGGCCCCGGCGCAGGCCTTCCGCACCGGTAAGCCGCGCGAATCCTGAGCCGAGATCTCGATACGGGCCTTCCAACCGGGGCCTCTAGCGGGCGACCTCGCTCACGCGGCTCTCGCGGATTACGGTCACCTTGATCTGGCCGGGGTATTCCAGGTCGCTTTCTATTTCTTTTGAGATATCGAAGGCTAGCTTGGCGGCGAAGCGGTCGTCTACCTCGGAGGGTTGCACCATTACGCGCACCTCGCGGCCGGCTTGTATGGCGTAGGCCTTATCCACACCGCGGTGTGAGGTTGCCAGGTCTTCCAGTGACCGCAGGCGTTCCACGTAGGCCTCGGTAGTCTCGCGGCGGGCGCCAGGGCGGGCTGCAGAGACGGCGTCGGCCGTCGCGACGAGCACGTCCTCTACGGTTTCCATCTCGATCTCGTGGTGGTGGGCGCTAATGGCCCGCACCACCTCGTCGGACTCTCCACGCTTTTTGGCGTAGCGGCCGCCTATGATGGCGTGCGTCCCCTCTACCTCGTGGTCTATGGCCTTACCGACGTCGTGCAGCAGGCCGGCCCGGCGAGAGATCTTCACGTTCGCGCCGAGCTCTTGCGCCATCATCGCGCAGAGGTTTGCGACCTGAACGGAGTGGGACAAGACGTTTTGGCCGTAGGAAGTACGGTATTTGAGGGCTCCGAGGAGCCGCTGAAGGTCCCCGTGCATCCCGCCGCTGATCTTCGCGTCATACAAAGCCTGGCGGCCGGCGGTCTTCATCTCCTTCTCAACGTCCTTTTTCGCCTTAGAGACGATCTGCTCGATACGGCCGGGATGTATCCTGCCGTCCTCCACGAGCTTTCCCATGCTCACCCGGGCGATCTCCCGGCGCACCGGGTCGAAGCACGAGATAACGACCGTCTCCGGCGTGTCGTCTATTATTACGTCAACCCCGGTGGCCGCCTCGAAGGCCCGGATGTTCCTACCCTCCCGGCCGATGATCCGGCCCTTCATATCATCAGAGGGCAATGTAACCGCCTTGACCGTAGACTCCGCCGTGAGATCCGAAGCAATACGCTCCATCGTGGTGGAAACTATCCTCCGGGCCTCCAAATCGGATTTTTCTTCCGCCTCGATGGTCTTGTCATGAACCATTCGGCCTAACCTGTCTTCTAGCTCTACTTCAAGGTTAGAGAAAAGGCGCCGTTCGGCCTCGTCCCGGCTCAGCCCGGAGACCTCTTCGAGGGCCTTTAATTGGGAGCCTTCGCGTTCTTTCAGCTCTTCTTCCCGGCGTCTCAATTCTTCGTCGGTTTCGGAGAGTTTGCGGCGTAGTCCTTCCAGCTCGGATTCCCGGCGGCCGAGTGCAGAATCCCGGTTATCCAGCCGCTCCTCGATTCGGGCTACTTCGTTCCTGCGGGAGCGGATCTCCGCCTCGGCTTCGTCTTTGACTTTTAGCGCGGCTTCTTTTGAGGCCAGCTCCGCCTCCCGGCGTGAGTTCTCTACGGTGCGGTTCGCGTCTTCGATAATGGAGCGGGCGTCGGCGCGGGCCTCCGCTTGGCTCGTTTGCAGGCGGGATTTGCAGGCAAAATAGCCGACGGCGGTACCAACGCCGATGCCAATGGCCAGGCCCACCAGTAAGGCCAAAAGTAAAGAGATGCTCATATATTTTTCCTCCAAGGCGGCCGTCGGGCGCCCCGGCGGAGGACCCGGGAAGGACCCGCCGTAACGCCGCGGTGGCGGCCGTGTTCGCTATGTCTACTATCCAGGCCCTGGTTATTCTTCGCCACGGTACTCGCGGGCGACCTCGGCGCAGACTTCAACCGAAAAACCCCGGCGCATCAAAAAGCCGTATACCTTACGCGCCTGGGCGAAAGAGCCTTGTTCGACATTATAACGCCGCCGGGCGGCCTCGAAAGCCGAGTCTCTCTCGGAGCTGCCGGTAAACTCGTTTTCTACGGCGCTGCGGGCGACCTCCGCGTCTACGCCACCCCGGCGCAGGTCGCCGTATATCCTCTGGGGGCCGTACTTGCGGGCCTTGCCCCGGGTGAAGTTCCGGGCGTACTCCGCATCGTCCAGGTATCCGAGCTCTTGTAGACGGCTGACCACAGCCTCGACGGTCTCCTCCAGGTAACCGTGACGCGATAACCTCTGCTGCAGCTCACCGAAAGAGCGCGGTCGGTACCCCAAAAGGTTGAGAGACCGCTCCATCGCCAGCGTCCGCTCGCCGGCCACCCGTATTTCGTAGAGTTCCCCGGAAGAAAGAACGTCCCCCTCCCGCAGGCCGCGCCCGGCCGCCGTCGTGGCGTCTATCTCGGCCCAGAACTCGCCGTCCAGGGAGATCCGGGCTCTCCCCCGCTTTTCCTTGAGGGCGGTTATTTCCGGCAAGTATGGCTACAGCGCCCGTTCCACGGTCTCCTCTGAAACCCCGTCTTGGGACTTCGCCACCGCGGGCTCACCGTTTTCTTCGTCGGCTTCTGCGGGTTCGAAGCCGAGTTTTTCGTATATATCGTTCATTATGCGGTTGCGGACGTCGGGGTTTCCCTTCAGAAATTGCTTGGAGTTTTCGCGGCCCTGTCCCAGGCGTTCGTCCCCGTAGGCAAACCAGGCCCCGCTCTTCTGGACGACGTCGTTCTCTATACCGACGTCCAGGAGGCTGCCCTCGCGGGAGATACCCTCTCCGTACATGATGTCGAACTCCACTATCTTGAACGGCGGCGCAACCTTATTCTTAACGATCTTGACGCGGGTCTGGTTCCCCACCGTGTCGTTGCCGGCCTTGAGCGCCCCGATGCGCCGGATGTCGAGCCTTACGCTGGAGTAGAACTTGAGCGCCCGGCCGCCGGGCGTAGTCTCCGGCGAACCGAACATTACCCCGATCTTCTCCCGGAGCTGGTTGATAAAGATGGCCGTGGTACCGGAGCGGTTGAGCGAGCCCGAGAGCTTTCTGAGGGCCTGGCTCATGAGGCGGGCTTGCAGCCCCACGTGGGAGTCACCCATCTCACCTTCTATCTCGGCCCTGGGCACGAGGGCCGCCACGGAGTCCACCACCACGACGTCCAGGGCCCCGGAGCGTATCAGGGTGTCCGCTATCTCAAGGGCCTGTTCGCCGTTGTCCGGCTGGGAGAAGTAGAGGTTCTCCAGGTCTACGCCTATGGCCTGGGCGTAGGTCGGGTCTAGGGCGTGTTCGGCGTCTATAAACGCCACGAGGCCGTCGGCCTTCTGGGCTTCGGCGATGACGTGGAGGGCGAGTGTCGTCTTACCGCTGGACTCGGGGCCGAATATCTCCACTATGCGGCCCCGGGGGATTCCGCCCACGCCCAGCGCGAGGTCGAGGGACAGGGCCCCGGTCGGGATGGAAGGTACCTTCGGCCGCTCGTCATCCCCCATCTTCATGATGGAGCCCTTGCCGAATTGCCGCTCTATCTGGGTTACCGCGGCGCCGATTGCTTTGCTTTTATCCAAGTTGCCCTCCAGGCGTTTTTCTAGTTTGTCGGCGTGGTTTGTCTACCGGCCTGTTACGTTCTACACACCCATTATACTTGAGGCCGGGGCGGCTCCCAACAGGTTGTGACGGGCCCGGTCCCCAATGCTTCTACCGCCGGCCTTCGGCGGCTTTCAACTCGAAGTCTTGCAGTTTGGTCTCCCCGGACTCTCCGAGCGGCCCGTAATCTTGGCCGTTGACTTCCAAGAATACGGCGCCGGCATTCCCGCTCCAGACCGCGATCTTCTGTTCCGCTTCGAAGGTTTGGGTGAACCCCGGTTCCGCCACTTGCTCGTACGCCACGCTTCCGTCGGTTTGGATGTTTAGCCAGGAAACGTTTCCATCCACCCTTACGGTTACCGTAAGCTGCTCGGGGCCGGGAGGAGCCGTGGCGCCGGGGTCTTCACCCCCTGGGGTCCGGCTGCCTCCGGTATTATCGGTAGTTTTGCCGGCCAAACCTCCGGGCTTGGAGGCTTCGTCCTCAGGGGATTCATCGGTCGTCTGGCCCACGTTGGCCCCGGGGTTTTCCGGCCCGGGGTTCGCCGGGGCATCGGGGTCCGGTCCGGACGAAGACTGCATTGCCCGCTGCCCGACGGAATAGAGCCCGCCGACACCGATGACCACTACCAGTATCGCAAACGCCAGGCCCCCGACGGCCGCCAACGGAAACGGACGCCGCCGGGACCGGGATCTCCTGTTGCGGGTAGAACGGGGGACCGTACCCGGGCTGCGGCGCGTGGGGGTCTCGCCGCCGGTCGGCCCGCCACCAACCGGCTGTACGCGGTGAGCTTCCCACTGGTTTTTGAGTTCCCGGGATAGCTCGTCTCCGTTGAGGTTCAGGTAGTTTGCGTAAGTCTTCAGGAAACCCTGGGCGTATACGGCACCGGGCAAGGCCTCGTAGTCCCCGCGCTCCATCGCCTCCAGGTAGCGCCGCCGGATGTTCGTGGCGTGCTCGACGTCTTCGAACGTGAGGCCCAGGTCTTGGCGGGCCTGCTTTAGCGTCGGGCCTATCAGAATAGCCCCGTCCTGGCCGTACGAGTTTCTTTGTTCATCGCCCACTGCGGCCTTTCATACCTCCTCAAGCTACCAAGGCGGGGCGGTCTCTTGCTCTGGTTGTTCGGCTTCTGCGCCGAAGATGTTTGCGAGCTCGAACTCGGTCGCCGAGACGGAACGGGCTTTGGACCCTTCATACGGCCCCACGATGCCCTTGCGTTCCAGGGCGTCAATGATCCTGCCGGCCCTGGAATACCCGACCCGGAAGCGCCTTTGGACCGCGCTGACGGAAGCTTGTTGGGTGGAGACCACGAAACTGGCCGCCTCGGGCAACAGCTCATCCTCGGGCTCCCCGGCGGCCTCCGTGTCCCGCGTGGGCTCCGTAACCTCTTCCACGTAGCTGGGTTTCGTATCCTCTTCGCCCCGGCAGGCGGAGACTACCCGGCCCACTTCCGACTCCGAAATAAACGCCCCCTGCACCCGGGAAGGCCTGGAGGCGGAGACCGGCTTGTAGAGCATGTCGCCCATCCCCAGGAGCGCCTCGGCCCCCGGGGTGTCCAGGATCACGCGGGAATCCACCTGGCTCGAAACCGCAAAAGCGACGCGGCTCGGGATGTTGGCTTTGATCATGCCGGTGATAACGTCTACGCTGGGGCGCTGGGTGGCTACCACGAGGTGTATTCCAACGGCGCGGGCTTTTTGGGCTAGTCGGATTACGGCGTCTTCTACTTTCGCCGCCGCGGCCATCATGAGGTCCGCAAGCTCATCTATCACGACCACCACGTACGGCATCGGGGTCTCGCTCTGGTCATTGTAACCTTCGAGCGAGCGGACGCCCACGTTCTCCAACACCTCGTAGCGGCGCTCCATCTCGGCCACCGCCCAGGAAAGCGCGTTGGCGGCTTTTTTAACGTCGGTTACCACCGGGGTGATCAAATGCGGTATATGCCCGAACGGCGCCAGCTCGACCCTTTTGGGGTCCACCAATACCATCTTGACCCTGCGCGGGTCCGTGGTGAGAAGCAACGAGGTGAGCAGTGAGTTGAGCATGACGCTCTTCCCGCTGCCGGTCGTCCCCGCCACGAGCAAGTGGGGCATCTCCGCGAGGTCGAAGAACACCGACCGCCCGGAGATGTCTTTGCCGAGCCCGACCGGCAAAGCCCAATCGTTCGCGTCGGGGTATTCTCTGAAGATGTCCCCCAGGGTTACGGTTGCCGGCCGGGTGTTTGGAACCTCTACCCCGACGGCACTTTTGCCGGGTATAGGCGCGAGTATCCGTACTTCGGTCGCCGCCAGCGCGTAAGCTATGTCCTGCTGCAGGTTGCGGACCTTGCCGACTTTTACCCCGCTGCCGAGGCTCAACTCGTACCGGGTCACGCGGGGCCCGACGACCGCCCGCACGACGTGGGCTTTTACACCGAACTCGTCCAACGCCTGCGTGAGCCGCCGGCTGGTCTCTTCCGCGTCGTGCTGGGGGCCTCCACCACCGAGTTTCAGCAGCTCGGGAGACGGCGGCGTGTACTCACCTTCAACGACTTCGCGCCGGCCAACAAACCCGGTCCCCTCGACGGGACCGGGCATCACGACCTCTATTTCCCGGGTATCTCGCATGTCTTCCGAACCTCCCGGATCCCCTGAAGTTGGCCCGGCCGCAACGTCTTTTGGTTTGCCACGTTCGTTTTCTGTCCGGGCCATCCGGGCGGGTTCGGTGGCCGGCTTGGCTTTGGGTTTTCCGGCAGCCAGTCTGCGGCGCAGGTCTTTGAGCTTTTGTGTCGCCCTCCTGTGGAATGCCCGCGAAGAATCGAGGATATTTTCGAGCGTGACGCCGGTCAGGAGTGAAACCCCCGCGGCGTAGAGCAGGGCGAGAATGATCACGATGCCGACCATCCCGCCGACCTGGTAAACGGCCTCGTAGATGCCGCTACCCAGGATGCCGCCACCCCTGGTATAGAATTGGTACTCGAACCTGAGCCCATCCGGTAGTGGGGCGGCCAGGGTCGCGGCCCCGGCGCACAAAATCAGGCCGACGCCCAGGGCCCTACGGCCCGGCAGATGACCGAGTAGAAGCAGTACCCCGGAAATCATCGCCAGCGGCGCGAGTAACACCCCCGCCGCCCCGAGCAAATACGCCACCCCGATGCGCCCGACGTTGCCGAGAAAAGCGCCGCCACCGCTCAGGAAGGCCGCCGTAAAGAAAAGACCGAGGGATAGAAGCACAATGCCCGCGGCCTCGCGGCAGAGGATCCAACGCCGCAAAAAAGTCGTGGCCCCGGGTTTGCCCTTTTTGCGGGTACCGGAGCCACGGCTCTTGTTGGTTGATGTCTTGCGCTTTGCTCCCCCCCGGGAACGGTTTTTCGTTGCCATGTACCCAGTCTAACGCATAACGCTCTACCTAAACGTCACACCCACTATGTAGTGTGGACCTGGGATCAAACCTCAACTATTAGCGGGAGGATGATCGGCCGTTTGCGGGTCTTGCGGGAGATAAAGCCCGAGAGGTCTTTACGGATCTCGTTTTTCAGTTGTCCCCAGTCGGTGATCTGGCGCTTGGAGGTACGGTCCAGGGTTTCTTTGACGACCTGGATGGAGTCGCCGACCAGGCCGTTGGCGCTCTGGGGGCTTACGAAGCCGCGGGATATTACGTCCGGCGGCGCCAGGAGCTTTCCGTTCTGGGCGTTGATGCGGGCCACGACGATGAACATGCCGTCTCCGGCGAGTTGCTGCCGCTCGCGCATGACCCCGGAGGGATCGTCGGCGAGACCGCCGCCGTCCACGAGGAACATGCCGGCGGAGACGTTGTCCAGCCTCCGGGCCTTGCCTTCGCGAAACTCCATCCGGCCGCCATTCTCCAGGAGGAAAATGTTTTCCTTCGGGATACCCATAGTCTGGGCGGTGTCGGAGTGGTGCTTGAGGTGCTTGAACTCGCCGTGAACGGGGACCAGATAGCGGGGCTTCAAGAGCGAGAGGACCATCTTCTGCTCTTCTTGGGCGGCGTGGCCGGAGACGTGAACCGACTCGTGCGGGCTGTAGTAGACCTCGGCGCCGCGTTTCATGAGGTTGTTGATGGTGCGCGAAACGCCCCGCTCGTTGCCGGGGATCGGGTGCGCCGCGAGGACGACGGAGTCGTCGGGGCCGACCTCTATGGTGCGGTGGGTGCCGTTGGCGATCCGGGAGAGGCCCGCCATAGGTTCGCCCTGGGAGCCGGTGGTTAAGACGGCGATGTCGGAGTCCGGGACGCGGTGGATGTCGTTCTGCTCGACCATCATCGCTTCGGGAAGGTCCAGGTAGCCGAGCTCGCGGGCGATTTTGACGTTCCGGATCATGGAACGCCCGGTAACGCCCACGAGGCGGTCGTGCTCCTTTGCAGCCTCGACGACCTGCTTTACCCGGTGGATGTGCGAGGCGAACGAGGCGACGATGATCCGGCCTTCGGCCCGGTCGAAGATTTCCTTAAAGATTTTGCCCACGATTTTCTCCGAGGGCACGTACCCGGAGCGCTCACTGTTGGTCGAGTCACCGAAGTAGGCTAGGACTCCCTCCTGGCCGAGGGCGGCAAAACGGCCCAGGTCCATCGGCGAGCCTTCTATCGGCGTGAGGTCTATCTTGTAGTCCCCGGAGAAGACGATGAGGCCGGCGTTTGTCCGGATCGCGATGGCGACCGCGCCGGGTATGGAGTGGTTCACCTCGATAAACTCCAGGCCGAAACCGGCTAGGTTCTGCTTGTCGCCGGCTTTTACCTCCCGGAGGTCGCCCTTGCCGAGGCCGAACTCCTGGAGTTTACTCCGCACGAGGCCGAGCGTCATTTTCGTGCCGTAAACCGGCACGTTGAACTCGCGGAGCACGTAGGGCAACGCCCCGACATGATCCTCGTGCCCGTGGGTTAATACTATTCCTTTTAGCTCGTCAGAGTGCTCCCTGAGGTAGGTGAAGTCCGGCAGAACTACGTCTATCCCCGGCATCTCTTCGTCCGGGAACGACATGCCGGCATCTACCAGAATAATTCCACTCTCCTGGCGCACGGCGGTCATGTTCTTGCCGATCTCCCCTAGTCCACCCAGGGGCACGACCTGCAAGGTCTGTTTGTCTAACAGTGTTGTTTCCTCCTTTTTGGAGGCTTCAGGTTACAGGTTTCAGCTTTTTTCCTGATACCTGGCCCCTGATGCCTGAAGCCTAATTACTATTCAAATACGTTCCCAAGTCCAACTCCTGCGGGCCGACCGCGGAGAGGTAAATGTCGTTCAGGTTTAAGTGTTGCTTTGCCAGACGCCGGATGTCGTCGGCGGTTACGGCCTCGATGCGTCCGGATATTTCGTCGGTCGAGAGTAGCTCCGCGCCGGTGATCGCGCTGCGTCCGATGCGGGTCATCCTGGCGGCGGTGCTCTCCAGCGCCAAGAGCGTCGAGCTTTTGAGTTGCTGCTTGGTGCGTTCGAGTTCTTCGTCGGTAACGGGTTCATCCTGCACTTTTTCTAGCTGCTCGGCTATGACTTTGACGGCCTCTTCTACGTTGCCCGTGGTGGAGCCTACGTAGGTCTTCAAGGCGCCCGTGTCGGAGTATCCCTGGTGGTAGGAGAAGACGGCGTAGGCAAGGCCGCGCTTTTCACGGACCTCCTGAAAGAGCCGGCTGCTCATCCCGCCGCCGAGCACGTTGTTGAGGGCCGCCATCGCGTAGCGGTCCCCGCTGCCGGCCGGTATACCCAAAGAGCCCATCGAGACGTGGTACTGCTCGGTTTCTTTGAACTTGTAGAAAAAGCGGCTCTCGGGTGTGCCGGGGTCGGCTTTGCGCCCGAACGGCTCGCCTTGCGGGAGGCCGGAGAGCTTGTCGCCGACCATTTGCTCGAACTCGTCGCGGTCCAGCTTGCCGGTGCCGACCACGAAGACGTTCGGCGCGGTATAGGTGCCCTGGTGGAAACTTCTCAAGGTATCGTGGTCCACGCCGCGGACCGTTTCGGCGGAGCCGATAATGGGGCGGCCGAGGGTGTCGTCGTGAAAGAGGAGCGACGAGAGGTATTCGTCGGACATCTGGTCGGGACGATCCTCGTACATCTTGATCTCCTCGACGATCACCTCGCGCTCGCGCTCTAAGTCGGCGAGCGTGGGGTTGAGCACCATGTCACCCATGATGTCCAGGGCGCGTTCTAGATGCTCCGGGAGGAAGCGGGCGTAGAGCACCGTGTACTCCTCGCCGGTCGCGGCGTTTTCCTGGGCGCCGATGCCCTCGAAGGCTTCGGCTATCCCGAGCGCGTTCATTTCCGGGGTCCCCTTGAAGAGCATGTGCTCCATCAGGTGGGTAATGCCGGCGACCTCGTCAGTTTCGTCCCGGCTGCCGGCCCGGATCCAAATCCCAAGAGAAACGCTCGTCGCCTCCTCCAAAGGCTCCGAGAAGACCCGCAGCCCCCCGGAAAATTCTTTTTTCTGTACGTTTTGGTCAGCCAATCTGTTGCTCCTCTATCTTTTCCAGGGAGATGCGGTTCTGCTTGTCCACATCCAGAACCCGCACCTTGACCGGGTCCCCCTCGGTAACCACGTCCTCGACGCGCTCGACCCGCTCCTTGCCGGGGGCGAGGCGCGAGATGTGCAGCAGCCCGTCGCGGCCCGGCGTCAACTCGACAAAGGCGCCGAAGTTGGTGATCTTGACGACCTTGCCGTTGTAGATGTCCCCGGACTCCACGTCCTTGGTCATCCCGTTTATCGCGGATACCGCACTTTTGGCCGAAACGCCGTCAATGCCGGCAACGTAGACCGTGCCGCTATCTTCTACGGAGATGTTGACGCCGTACTCTTCCTGGAGGGCGTTTATGGTCTTACCACCGGGACCGATGAGCAGCCCGATTTTGTCCGTCGGGATCTGGAGTACCTCGACCCGCGGCGCGTAATCCGACACCTCGGTACGGGGCTCGGGGATCGTCTCGTTGATGACGTCCAGGATCTGCATCCGGCCCTTGTTGGCCTGCCCCAGCGCTTCCTGCAAAAGCCCGGCGGAGACGCCGGTGATCTTCATATCCATTTGAAGCGCCGTGATGCCGTCGCGCGTACCGGCCACCTTGAAGTCCATGTCCCCGAGGTGGTCTTCGAGACCTTGGATGTCGGTCATGATAACGTAGTCGTCGCCCTGCTTGACGAGCCCCATCGCGACCCCGGCAACCGGAGACTTTATCGGCACGCCGCCGTCCATGAGGGCCAACGTAGAACCACAGACGCTCGCCATCGAAGACGAACCGTTGGATTCGAGCACCTCGGAGATAATCCTCAAAGCGTAGGGAAACTCTTCCTCGGACGGTATTACCGGCAACAGCGCCCGCTCGGCGAGCGCGCCGTGCCCGATCTCGCGCCGCTTCGGTCCCCGCAAGAATGCCGTCTCACCGGTGGAGTACGGCGGGAAGTTGTAGTGGTGCATGTACCGCTTGCCGGTCTGCGGCTCTAGCGTATCGAGTCTCTGGGCCAACCCTAGATCCGCCAGCGCCAACGAGCTCAAGACCTGGGTCTCGCCCCGCGTAAACAGCCCGGTGCCGTGGACCCGCGGCAGCACGCCGGCCTCTGCTTCGGTAGTCCGGATCTCATCGAACTCCCGGAGGTCGGTCCGCTTGCGGTCCTGCAACAACAACTCCCGGAACGCCTCTTTTTGAAGCGTGGAAACGGCCGCCAGGACCTGCGGAACCTCTTCTTCGTCCCGGCCTTCTACGAGTTCTTCTTTCAGCGCGTCCAACTCGGCGTTGCGCGCCCGCCGGTCGGTGCTGACGATGCTCTCTTTTATCCGGGCCAGGTACTCGTCCCGCAACCCATCCACAAATGGGTTGTCCCCGCCCACGTCGAACTGCTGCTTCTCTTTGCCGTGCTCGGCGGCCCACTCTTCGATGGCCTCCGCCTGGGTGCTGATCGCCTCCTGGGCGACCTGTAGCGCCTCTACGACCACGTCCTCCGGCACCTCGTTCGCCCCGGCTTCGACCATCGTTATGGCCTCTTTGGTACCGGCGACCACGAGGTCGAGGTCGCTCTCGTCGATCTGGGCGTAGGTCGGGTTCAGGATGAACTCGCCATCGAGGGTGCGGCCGACGCGGACGGCCCCGATGGGCCCGTCGAACGGTATATCCGAAAGCGCCAGCGCCGCCGAAGCCCCGACCATGCTGACCGTGTCGTACGGCGTCTCCTGGTCGGCGACGAGTACGGTGCCGATCATCTGCAGCTCGTGGTTGTAGCCCTTCGGGAAGAGCGGGCGCAAGGGCCGGTCGGTGAGCCGGGCGGTCAGGATTGCCCGGTCCGAGGGACGTCCCTCCCGCTTTATAAAGCCGCCCGGTATCTTACCGGCCGACGACATCCGCTCTTCGATGTCCACGCTCAACGGCAGGAAGGCGGCCCCGGCCCGCGGGCTCTTGGAGCGGGTCGCGGTTGATAGGAGCGTGGTGTCTCCGAGCCGTACCTGAACCGCCCCGCCGGCTTGCTTCGCCAACTTCCCGGTTTCGAGCACGAGCGAGCGTTCGCCCACAGGGATCTCTAAACGCATATTTGTTTCTCCTCTTTTGCTTCTAGGTGGGGTTCTTAACGGCGGAGGCCGAGCCGGGCAATGAGCGACCGGTAGCGTTCCACGTCGTTTTTCTGCAGGTACTTGAGCAGCCGGCGCCGCTTACCAACCATCTGCAGCAGGCCCCGCCGTGAATGGTAATCGTGCTTGTGCTCCCGCAGGTGCTCCGTCAGGTGGGATATCCGCTTGCTGAGCACCGCGACCTGTACCTCCGGCGAGCCGGTGTCGTCCTCGTGCGTACGGTACTCTTGAATCGTATCTTCTTTGTTCTCTACTACCGCCAACTTCTTCTCGCTCCTCTTTGTTCTCTTTGTTCAATATCCATACTTATTCGACTATATGCTAACACATACATCAAACACCGCCGATTACATTGCCGCTTCCCCCGCGAGCCTTCTGGCCTCTTCTACATCCCGGGCTATCTGGCTCTTCAGCTCCTCGACCCCGGAGAACTTCTTCTCGGGCCTTATACGGTGTGTGAAGCTCACGTCTACTACTTCGCCGTAGATGTCGCCCTCGAAGTCGAGAAGGTATGCCTCTACCTTGCTTTCGCCCCGTCCGAACGTCGGCGCCAACCCCACGTTGGTGCAGGCGGGGTGGCGTTCATCCCCCAAACGGACAAAACCACCGTAAACCCCACGCTCCGGGACTACGACTTCGGGGGCCGGCAACACGTTTGCCGTAGGGAAGCCTATGGTTCTGCCCCGGCGGTCTCCTTCGACCACCTCGCCGCGCAAGGCGTAGGGGCGCCCGAGAAGGCCCGCCGCCAGAGAAACCTCGCCGGTCGCCACGAGCCCGCGGATACGGGTAGAACTGACCTCTTCCCCGGCTCCGCCCGCGTGGAGGCCGACAGCCCGTACCCCGCCCCCGAACTTTTTCATGAGCTTTTCGAGGTCTTCTATGTCCCCGGAAGCCTTGTAACCGAACCTGAAGTTCTCCCCGACCACCACCACCTCGGCCCCGCACCTGCCAACCAAAACATCCTTCACAAACTCTTCCGGGCTCTTTTTGGACAACTCTTTGTCGAACGGAATGACCCGCATTTCGTCGGCCCCGAACGCCAGTAAAGCTTTTCTTCTGAGATCCAGGGTGGTAAGCAGCTTCGGTTCGCTGCCGGGCCGCAGTACGGCCTGGGGATGGGGGTCGAAAGTCGCCGCCACGGCGCGGCAGCCTCTTTTTTCCCCCTCCTCGACGGCCCGGTCCAACACGGCCTGGTGTCCCAGATGTACCCCGTCGAAGTTGCCCAACGCGACGACTACTCCGCCCACAACACCACCTCCGGACGCGCCACGGAACCGTCTCCAACGTAGATCGCGAGTAGCCCGTCTCTATCCTCTACCCGGAAGCTCCCAACAAACCCGGCGGCATCTACGCTCCGCCCGTGGACCACATCCCGCCTCCCGCGAACGCCGACTTCTAAGACGGGCAAGTGCCGGACGGCCTCAGTTGGTTGTATTATGCGGTTACTTATTGTTTCGGGGTTCAGGTCTTCGATTTTGGCGGCGTTTCTCGCGTCGAGGTTTCCTACGGAATTGCGTCGCAGGTCTGTGAGGTATGCACCGTTTTCGAGGGAATCGGCGAGGTCGGAGATCAGGGTTCGCACGTAGGTTCCGCTGGTGCAGGAGATGTCGAAGGCGGCGGTTCCGGCGGCCCGGTCGTAGGAGGTTAGGTCGAAGGCGTGGATCCTTACCCTCCGGCTTTCCCGTTCTACGGTAATTCCCTTGCGATGTAGGTCGTACAGTCGTTCTCCGTCTACTTTGACGGCCGAAGCCATCGGGGGCACTTGTTCGATGTCGCCGGTAAAGCCTGCGATAGCCTCCCGCAGGTCTTTCTCGTCGGGCATCGAGGCGTTCAGATAACTTATCTCACCCTCGGCGTCCAACGTGCTCGATACCGAGCCGAATTGTGCGGTGGCGGTGTAAGTTTTGTCGAGGCCGGTAACGTAGCGTGAGAGCCGGGAAGCGCGGCCGATAAGAAGCACCAACAGCCCGGAGGCTAGTGGGTCCAAAGTTCCCGTGTGGCCTATCTTGGTTTTCTTCGGAAGGTGACGCTTGACGAGCGCCACGGCGCGGGCACTCGTAATGCCCTTCGGCTTGTCCACGAGCAGCGCGCCGGAAACGGGATGCCCCGCAGGATGTCCCGGCTGCGCTATAAGTTTTCCCCGAGATCCACTACGTTCCGGAGGGCTTCGAGAAGCTCTTCTTTGGCTTCTTGCGGGCGCTTGCCTTTCGCGGTGTAGCCGGCGGCTAGCCGGTGGCCGCCACCGCCGAAGCCGCGCGCGATCTCCGCGACGTCCATCCGCTCGGAGCGGAGCGAGCCTTTAGTGCCTCCGGGGACTTCGCGCAGGTGGGCGACCACGTCTACGCCGGAGACCGTGCGGAGCTGGTCTATGGACTCTTTAGAGTCGAGCTCCGTGCCGCCGGTGCGTTCGTAGTCACCGTTGTCCACCGTCGCGATAATGGCCTCGCCGTGGCGGACGGCGTTAGCCAGGGTGACGCCGACTACGTTCAGTTGCTCTATGGTGCCGGTGCGGTTCAGGCGGTCGTCCACCTCGGCGGGCACGACGCCGGCCCGCAGGAGGTCGGCCACCAGCTCGTGGGCTTCAGGAGAAACGTTGCGGAACCGGAAACCGCCCGTGTCGGTCCGCAGGCCGGTGTATATCGCCTCGGCGGCGGGCTTCTCCAGCGGGACGCCGAGTTCCACGAACACCCGGGCCAGCACGTCGGCGCTGGCGGCGGCTTTCGCGTCCACGAGGTTGTAGTCCGCGTAGAGCGGGTTGTCTTCGTGGTGGTCCAGGTTCAGCCGGGGAAAGCCGTTCGTGGCGCCGGCCCGGTCTTCGCGGGAGGTGTCCACCACGAGCAACTCGTGGTCTTCGGGGACTTCGCGGCGGGAGTCGGGGACGAGCCACTGCAGGTAACCGGGAACTTCTTCGGCGTGGCAAAAGACGGCTTCGGCGCCGAGGGCCCGCATCAGGTGCAATAGCGCCGCCGAGGTGCCTATGGCATCCCCATCCGCCCCGACGTGGGTCGTCACGGCAACCTTATCGAGGGTCTTTAGAAATTCGGCCACTTCGGCCGTCGTGTTACCTGTGGTTTGGGTCGTCACCCTGTTTTACCTCCCTCAAAGCTGCTTCTATACGGCTGGCGTGCTCAACTACTGGGTCCGGCTCGAAGAGGAGCCGGGGCGTGCGCTTGAGGCGGGTCTGGGCGCCTACCACGCCCTGGATGCGGCCCGCCGCGCTCTGGAGTCCTTTGTGGGCCTCGTCCTCGTCCGTGCCGGCCAGGACACTGTAGAAGACCGTGGCGTGCGAGAGGTCGGGGCTAACCCGCACGGCGGTTACCGTTATCAGGCCGTCGACGCGCGGGTCCGAAAGCTCGGCCAACTCGTCGCCGACGATCTCCTTTAGCTGCGATTCTATTTTGCGGGTACGCTCGCTCACAGTTTCGAGAACTCCTCGCGCCAGTCCAGGATCAGCAACTCCTCGTAGTTGAGGAGCGAACGCCGGATTTCCTCACGCTTCTCCTCCGCCGCGCCGTGCGAGACGGCGGCGAGCGCAAGCTCCACCGTCGCCCGCTGCCAGAGGTTCTGGTGGTTTGACTCTACGACGGAGACGTTCTTGCGCCTCAAGCGGTCTTTTATAGACCGGATCGTCTTTCGTTTATCCTTGAGGCTCGCGGCGTAGGGTAACTCTAACTCCAGCTTTACGGTACAGAACAAGTTTTCCCGCCTGCGGCTACCGGGGAACCTCAACGACCTCGAAGAACTCTAGGACGTCGCCTTCTTTGACGTCGTTGAAGTTCTCAACGCTGATCCCGCACTCAAAGCCCTGGCGAACCGAACGAACGTCGTCCTTAAAGCGCTTGAGCGAGGACATCCGGCCCTCGTAGATCACGGTTCCGTCCCGCACCACGCGGAGACGGTCGTTGCGGGATATTTCACCGCTCGTCACGTAACAACCCGCAACGGTTCCGGCGTTCGGCACGCGGAAGGTCTGGCGGACCTCTGCGGTCCCGGTCTCGTTCTCGACGGACTCGGGAGAAAGCATCCCGCGCATGGCGGCTTCGATTTCTTCGAGCGCTTTGTAGATAACGTCGTAGGTCCGGATCTCTACGCCTTCCCGTTCGGCGACCTGCTTTGCCGGGTTGGTCGGCCGCACGTTGAAACCGAGCAGTATGCCGTCGCTGGCGGCCCCCAGCATCACGTCCGAGTCCGTGAGCGCCCCGACGCCGCTGCGAACGATGTTGACCCGCACCTCCTCGGTCGAGAGCTTCGAGAGGGCTTCTTTTAGCGCCTCCACAGAGCCGGCAACGTCGGCCTTTATGACCAGGTTTAGGTCCTGAACGCCGCCCTCGCCGAGCAACTCTTCGAGCGTCCGGCGCGTCCCGCCCTCGGCGAGTTCCTGGCGGCGCAAGGCCGCTTCGGCCTGCTGGGCTTTATCGCGGGCCTGCCGGTCGTGCTCGACGACCTCGAATCGGGTCCCGGCCTCCGGTACGCCGGAGAGCCCTAGTATCTCCACGGGGTCTCCCGGCTCGGCTTTATCAACCCGTTTGCCGGTATAGTCGAGCATCGCTCGTACCCGGCCGTAAGCCGTGCCCGCGAGGACCACGTCGCCTTTGTGCAAGGTGCCGCGGTTCAGGAGCAGTGTCGCAACCGGCCCGCGTCCCGGATCGCGCTCGCCCTCGATCACGTACCCGCTCGCCGGGGCGTTCGGGTTCGCCTGAAGCTCTTCCAGCTCGGAGACGATCAGGATGTTCTCAAGAAGCTCGTCTATCCCCTCGCCGGTCTTTGCCGAGACCGGGACCGTCACCGTGTCGCCCCCGTAAGACTCCGGCACCAGTTCCCTCTCGGAGAGCTGGCCCAGGACCCGGTCCGGGTTTGCGTTCGGCACGTCTATCTTGTTGAGCGCCACGACCAGCGGCACGCCGGCGGCCCGGGAGTGCTCTATGGCCTCCTGGGTCTGCGGCATGATGCCGTCGTCCGCCGCAACGACCAGCACCACGACATCCGTAACCTTCGCCCCGCGGGCCCGCATCTCGGTGAACGCCTCGTGGCCCGGCGTGTCCACAAACGTGATGCTCCGCCCGTCGCTCTCGACCTGGTAGGCGCCGATGTGCTGCGTAATGCCCCCGGCCTCGCCGGACTGCACGTTCTCTTTGCGGATGTGGTCTAGCAGCGAAGTCTTGCCGTGGTCAACGTGGCCCATCACCGTCACGACCGGCGGTTTCTCTACCAAGTCTTCCGGCGAGTCTTCGGGCAGTACCTCTTCTAGCGCGGGCTCCTCGATAGCCCCGACTTCGACCTCGACGCCGAGCTCTTCGGCGACGAGCTCTATCTCTTCAATAGAAAGCGTCTGGGTAACGGTGCGCATCTCGCCCAGGCCCATCAAAACCGTGATGATCCGGGCCGGAGGCACGCCCACGGCGTCTGCAATGTCTTTGACCGTGGCCCCCGGCTCGACCCGGACGGCGGTGGATTCTTTCTCCTCCACCGGCTCCGGCGCCTGACGTGGCTCCTTCGGCCGCGCCGGCGCGGGGCTCGGACGCGGGCCGCGGTTCGTGGCGCTCGCGTCTATTACAACCCGGCGGCGCTTTTTGCCGCCGCCTTTGGGCTTTTGGCCTTCACCTTCGGGGACGGAGACCGGTGGCTCGGCCGGGGCTTCGGTGGCGGTGGCGCTGTGCCCGGACTTCTCCGCCGCCTCGCGGACCTCTTCGGCTTCTTCCTCCTGCGCCTCGGTACGGCCGTTCGGAACCTCCACCGGCTGGCCGTTGCCGAAAACTTCCTCGTAAACCGTGTCCTCGACCGAGGCCGAGTGGTGGCTCACGTTGACACCGGCCTCGTTAAGGCGTCCGATGACCTCTTTATTGTTCAGGCCCAGTTCTTTTGCTATCTCATGTACGCGCTTACTCATCCGCAACCCCCTGCGAGCCTTCCACCAGGTTCTCGAACTCGGCGGCCTGCGCCTGGTGCGAGGGGATGCCGCAAAACAACGAGTCCGGCAGCGCCATGTTGGCACACCGCCGGCCGTTGCTGAGAACCGCCCGACAGCGGTGCATCGTGGAGTCTTCCTCCGGCTCCCAATCCTCTTCACCTTCGTATTCTATGGCCTGGCTTTCGGGCTTAATGTCTATTTTCCAGTCGGTCAGTTTGACGGCGAGGCGGGCGTTCTGGCCCTCCCGTCCGATGGCGAGCGAGAGTTGGTCGTCCGGGACGATCACCTCCGCCATCTGCTCGTCTTCATCCAGGTAGACCTCCCGCACCCGCGCCGGCGAAAGCGCCTTCGCGATAAACCGGGCCGGGTCCGGGTCCCACTGGATGATGTCTATTTTCTCGTTACGGAGTTCCGAAACGACGGCCCGCACGCGGCTGCCCCGCGGCCCGACGCACGCCCCGACCGGGTCTATCCCGGTCTCGTTGGACCACACGGCGACCTTTGAACGCAGCCCGGCTTCCCGGGCGACGGCCTTCACCTCGACGAGACCGTCGTAGATCTCCGGTACTTCCAACCGGAACAGCTCTTGCAACAACCCTTCGTGCCGGCGGCTGACCACCAGGCTTGGGCCGCGGCCGGGCTCCCGGATCTCCGAGAGGTAAACCTTGATTCGCTGCCCGTTTTCGTAGCGTTCGTTCGGCACCTGCTCGCTGGCCGGCAGTATCGCCTCGACCCGTCCGAGGTCCACCAGCGTCATCCGGCGGTGCGCCTGCTGGACGATGCCCGTAACCACATCACCCATCCGCTCCCCGTACTCTTCGAGGAGCTGCTCGTTGTTGATCTCGTTGAGGCGCTGGTAGAACGTCTGGCGCATGACCTGGGCCGCGATGCGCGTAAAGTCGTCGGGCGTTATGTCTTCGTCTTCCCTCATCACCCGCAACTCGCCGGTCTGCTCGTCCAGGACGACCTCGGCGCCTTCCTCGGCCTCTTCCCGGCCCTCGTAAGCCGCGAGAAGGGACTCCTCCAAAACGGCCTTGACCGTCTCGAACGGTATGCCTTTGTCCGTCTCTATCTCGTGTAGTGCTGAAAGTAGTGCTGCGTTCATTCTTATATTTCCTCCTTGAGGTGCGCCCGGCTGATGGAGTCAAACGGTAACTCCACCTCCGGCTCCCCCATAGAGAGTTGTAGTGCAAAGCTGTCTTTTTCGGCCCGCGTAATGGTCCCGGTAAAGTTTCGTTGTCCCTCGATAGGCTCCGCAACTTTGACCTTGGCCTCGTGCCCGACAAAACGCCGGAAGTGATGCGGCTTCGTCAGCGGCCGACCTATCCCCGGCGAAGAAACTTCGAGGGGGCCATCGTAGCCTTCGGTGTCCAGCGCGGGCGAAACCGCGGAGGCCACCCGCGAGCAGAACTCGTGGTCTACGGTTCCGTCTTCCCGGTCCACGAGCAGGGTCAACAGGTATCCCTCCGAAAAACGAGCCTCTACGAGCTCCGCTTCTTCCGGCAGGTGATCCTCTATGGCCTGCGTCAGTTTATCTATCCGTGCCGTCGGTATTCACCTCGTTTTAGACGTTAAAAAAGCAACGGGTCCGGTGGGACCCCTTGCTCCAACACACCCTATGGATTATACAGTAGAGTATGTAGGTTACAAGGAACTCCACCAGCAACTACACACAGTCACTTTGTCTGTGCATATGGTGGTGTTTTTAGCGTGGCTACTACGATACAGATTCGCAACGTATCCGAGGAGTTGCATCGTGCGCTGAAGGTTCGTGCCACTCTGGGCGGCACGAACCTCTCAGAATATTTGCTGGCCGAGATAGAGCAAGTAGCGATCAAGCCTACGCTCGGCGAACTGATGGACCGTTTGGGGAGAGAAGAGCCGGTCGAACTAGGCGAGCCACCGGCGGCTATTATCCGGCGTCACCGGGACGTCGAGTAGTATCAGATGATAGTATTAGACGCCTCGGCCGCGGTTGATACGCTGCTCAACTTTCAGCCCAACGCGTTGCGGATGCGTCTTTGCACATAGCAAAGGTCGAACTCTAAAGGTAACCGGCAGGCCGGCGTTTACTTCCTGCCGTCTTTGCCTATCTCCTCGAAGAGGGCGTCGAAGATGTCGTCGCGCTCTACTTTGCGTAGGGGCTCGCCTTTAGAGAAGATGACGCCGTCGTCTTTACCGCCGGCCACGCCGTAGTCGGCGTCGCGGGCTTCGCCGGGGCCGTTGACAATGCAGCCCATCACGGCGACGGTGAAGTGGTCCTCGTAGTGCTTGAGGGCGTTTTCGACTTTGCTAGCCATCCCGATCACGTCGAAGCCTAAAGTGCGGGCGCAGCTCGGGCAGGCGATAACGTTTGGGCCGCGATGCCGGAGGTCCAACGAGGAGAGGATCTGGTACGCCACCGGGATCTCCTCGACCGGGTCTTCGGCGAGCGAGACGCGGATGGTGTCCCCGATGCCGTACGGCAGTAGCTGTCCAAAGGCAGCGGCCGTCTTGATGGCGCCGTTGACCTTCGTGCCGGCTTCGGTTACGCCCAGGTGCAGCGGGGCGTCGGAGTGCTCGCGGAACTTGCGGTTTGCCTCGACCATCTCGGGGACGTGGCTGGCTTTTAGCGAGACCTTGAAGTTGTAGAAGTCCATCTCCTCGGCGATCTCGACCTTCTGCACCGCGCTCGCCACGAGGGCTTCTTCTTTGGGCAGGTCCCAGAAACGCTTCTCGACGGAGCCGGAGTTGACCCCGATGCGCATGGCGATGTCTTTCTCCTGGCATTTTTCTATGACCTGCCGGTATCGGTCGTCGCTGCCGACGTTGCCGGGGTTGATGCGGACGCAGGCCGCCCCGGCGTCAGCGGCGCCCAAAGCCATGCGGTAGTCGAAGTGGATGTCGGCGATCAGGGGTATTGGAGAGCGCCACACGACCTCCCGAAAGCCGTTTAGAGCCTTAGAGCCGTTTACCGAAACGCGCACCAGGTCGGCGCCCGCGGCGTTCAGGTCGTAGACCTGCTGAACGGTTTCCTCTACCTCGTAGGTCATGGTATTGGTCATGGACTGGACGGCGATCCGGGCTCCCCCGCCGATAGGCACGTCACCGACTTTTATCTGCCGGCTCGTGACCGGGCGCTCTCTTACCGCTGTCTCTGTCATGTATTAAAGGCTCCTCGTCGGGTGCTGAATGTACTCTAAGTCTATCGTGGGATAAACGGCTGTCCCTCGATGATTCTACTAATATCCGCGTAGGTTGCGAATAAAAACAGCGTCAACATCAACGCGAGCCCCAGGAACGCGACCTTGCC
This sequence comes from Rubrobacteraceae bacterium, assembly GCA_965213905.1. Taxonomy (GTDB): domain Bacteria; phylum Actinomycetota; class Rubrobacteria; order Rubrobacterales; family Rubrobacteraceae; genus SIRX01. Next base: position 190,452 of record OZ243922.1, read on the forward strand.
CATCGTCTCCGCGCTGACGGGTTTACCGATGACTTTCTCGACCGCTATAAAGAGCAGATGCCCGCCGTCGAGCGGCAGTATCGGGAGCAAGTTCATTATCCCCAGAATCAAGCTTATGAACGCCAAAAGCATCGGGAAAAACCCCAGCGCCACCGACTCGCTGCTCGCCCCGACGATGCCCACCGGCCCGTTGACGTTCTCGAAGAAATCCAGCTCTCCGGTAATCAACATGTAGATCCCGTCGAAGTACGCCCCGATCAGGGTAACCGTACGTTCGATGCCTAGCCCGAGCGACTGCACGGGACCCGGTGAGACCTTCTCCGCTACGGGCGCCACACCAACGATGGCAGCCCCGGGGATATCCGGATCTTCTGAGAGGTCCCCGGTAAACGTACGCTCGGTTCCGTCGCGCTCGACGATGAGCGTAACGTCGTCGCCCGGTTCTTTTGCACTAACGGTACTCTGAAATTCCCGCCACTCCCCCGTCGTGGTGCCGTTTACGCTGACGATCTGGTCTCCAGGCTCTACGCCGGCCTGGGCGGCGAACGTGCCGGACTCCACCCGATCCACCTCAGTGGTGACGTTCGTCGTACCAGAGACGGCAAAAACGGCGGTCAGGATAAAAACGCAAGCCACAATGTTGACCGCTGGCCCGGCAAAAATGATCAAAGCCCGCTTCCAGGGCGGCTTTGCCGGGTAGGTGTCCGGACCCAACTCCCCCTTCTGCGCGGCCACACTCCCGATGTCCTCCATGCCGGCCATCTTCGCAAACCCCCCCAAGAGTATTATGCGAAAAGAGTAGGTTGTTTGGCCGAATTTCTTTTTGAGGATGGCGGGGCCGAAGCCGACGCCAAACTCGTCTACGCGGACGCCGAGGGCTTTGGCCGTGAGCATGTGGCCCAGTTCGTGGATGACGATCAGGAATATAAAGCCGAGCAGCGCGATCAGGACGGTCATCCGGCTACACCTTCTATGTGGCGACGGGTCTCTTCTCTGGCCCAGCCGTTCACGGCTTCTATTGCTTCCATGCTCTGTAAAGCTCCAAACTCCGGTACTTGTTCGAGGGTACCCTCGATAACGTCGGCTATCTGGAGAAATTTTATCTTGCCGTCCAGGAAGGCGTCCACGGCTATCTCGTTCGCCGCGTTGAGAGCCACCGGGTACGCCCCGCCGGCCTTGCCTGCCTCGGACGCCAGGGGTAGGCAACGGAACAAGTCGTCGCGGGGCTCGTCAAAAGTCCAGGCAGCCCCCCCGAAATCTATCGGCTCGGCCCCAACGTCTACCCGTTCCGGATGCAGGATGCCGTAGGAGATCGGCAACCGCATGTCGGGGAGCGCGGCGTGCATTATCACCGAGCCATCCTTAAAGATCGCTCCGCCGTGCACGACCGATTGGCGGTGTACGACCACTTTGACGTTCTCGTACGGCACGTCGAAGAGGTAGTGCGCCTCGATGACTTCGAGGCCCTTATTCATCATCGTGGCGGAGTCTATGGTGATCTTACGCCCCATCTCCCAGGTCGGATGCTTTAGCGCGTCTTCCGGCCCCGCTTCCAACAACTCACCCTTGTCTTTCTCGAAAAACGGCCCCCCGGAAGCCGTGAGGAGGACTTTGTCTATCTCCTCCGGGTCCCGGCCTTCGAGACACTGGAAGATGGCGGAGTGCTCGGAGTCTACGGGTATTATGCGGTTACGAGGGGCGAGGTTCATTACCCACTCGCCGCCGACGACGAGGGATTCTTTGTTGGCGAGCGCGACCAGGTTTCCGGCTTGCAGGGCTCCGACGGTCGCGGGGAGGCCGGCGAACCCGACGATGCCGTTGAGCACCACGTCGGCGGGTTCTGCGGCTAGTTCCCTGGCGGACCCGGGTCCGGTATTTGCTTTTTTCCCACCGTTGCCGAGCTTTGCGGCGTCGTGTTCTTTTTCGAGGGCCACGTGTTCCACGCCGAACTCGGCGGCCTGTTGGGCGAGCAGTTCCGCGTTCGAGTTTGCTGAGAGCCCGGTCACCTCAAAGCGGTCGGGATGGGCGCGGACTACGTCCAGGGCTTGGCGGCCGATACTGCCGGTGGAGCCCAGTATTGTAAGGCGGCGCTTCACGGCAGGGATGTTGTGGGAACGAATTTCATAAGAATAGAGAAATATAGTATACCGCAGGGGCGGTAAACAGTAGGCTGTCTATCCGGTCCAGCATGCCGCCGTGCCCGGGTAGGCTGTCGCCGAGGTCTTTGAGGTCCAGTATGCGTTTGAGTATAGACTCGAAAAGGTCGCCGCTCTGGCTGAAGATAGAGACCGCCGCACCCACCAGGGCAGCTTCGGGTAGTCCGAGTTCGAAAAACTCTCTCATGACCCAACCGACGACGAAAACTGTTAGCAAAAGCCCGCCGATTGCGCCCTCTAAAGTCTTTTTCGGGCTCAAGCTCGGGAAAAGAGGATGGTTACCCACGAGACGCCCGGCGAAATAGGCCCCCGAATCGGAGATCCAGGGTCCGACCACCGCAACGAGTATCAGGATGACGCCGGCCTTCAACGGGACGTTCAAGCCGAGGTTTTGTAGGGGGCCGAGCGAAAACGTGTCTTTGTCTAGTTCGGAGATCAGGCCGAGGTGCGCCATCGGCGCCCCCACCCAGAGTGCCATGAGCAGGATAGCCAGGAGGGCGCGCAGGGTACGGGCTTCGGCTTTACCCGTAAGCCAGAATAGGGCCCACGGCAAGCTCAGTATGGCGCCGGCGAGGATGCCGGTCGTGCCCCAGGGGATCGAGAGGAGAACCGGCATGGTGCCGGCTCCCAGGGCGGCCGGGAAGGGTAGAGGCGTCAAAGCCCGGGCCAGTTCGCGGGCGCCGAGGCCGACGACGAGAAGGACGACCACCAAGACCGCCCAGGTCCCCAACATAATAGCCCCGAGTACGATCGGGGCCAGTATAAGGGCCGTAACGGTACGCCACCGGAGCATGGATCAGACACCGCCCCGGCGCCGCGACCGGGATGAGAAAGACTCGACGGCCCGCAAAAATTCCTCCCGGGAAAAGTCCGGCCACAGGGTATCGGTCACGTAGAACTCCGCGTAGGCTATCTGCCAGAGCAGGAAGTTGGAGACCCGCAACTCTCCGCTGGTGCGGATGACGAGGTCTATCTCCGGCACTTCCGGGGCGTAGAGGTAACCGGCGAAAGTCTCTTCGTTCACCTCCTCGGGCCGAAGGCCGTCGGAGATCATGCGCCGCGTCGCGTCCACCAACTCGGAGCGTCCGCCGTAGTTGAGCGCGATGTATACGTCGAGCCGGTCGTTTGCGGCCGTCAACGTTTCGGCTTCCCGGATCGCATCCCGCACGGACGCCGGTAGTTTTTCCCGGCGGCCGAGAAACCGCAGCCGCGCGCCCCGCTCGGTCAGCTCGGGAATTTTGGCGCGGGCCGTTTCGAGAAAAAGTTCCATCAGGGTACCGACCTCGTCCTCGGGCCTGGACCAGTTTTCGGTAGAGAAAGCGTAGAGGGTCAGAGTTTCGACGCCGGACTCTCCCGCAGCCTCGATGAGCGGCTCCAGCACCGACACCCCCGCCCGGTGCCCGGCGGCCCTCGGGAGCCACCGCCGCTTTGCCCACCGGCCGTTGCCGTCCATGATAACGGCTACGTGACGGGGTCCAGAAGGTGGGCCGGGGGTCTTCGTGGCGCGGCCTTCTGCCGCAACCGGGTTTCTCTGGGCCGGCTTCAGCGCCTAGACCTCCAGGAGTTCGGACTCTTTGTCCGATAGGATGCCGTCTATGCGGCCAACGTACTTGTTCGTCAAGTTCTGAAGATCCGTCTCGGCCCGCCGCTCGTCGTCTTCGGACACCTCGCCCTCCTGGCGGAGGTCGTGGACGTCGCGCACCTCATCCCGGCGGACGTTGCGGATGGAGACGCGGCCCTCTTCCGCCATGCTGCGGGCCAGACGGATCAGCTCGCGGCGACGCTCTTCGGTGAGCTCGGGGATCGGGAGGCGAATGATCTTTCCGTCGCTCTGGGGGTTCAGGCCGATGTTCGAGTTTTCTATGGCGCGTTCGATCTGCTTTGCGGAGTTGGGATCGAACGGGGTGACGGTCAAGAGCCGGGGCTCGGGAACGCCGACGTTTGCAACGCTCCTGAGCGGCATCTGGGAGCCGTAGACCTCGACTTCTATGCGATCCAAAATAGAAGGGTTTGCCCGGCCCGTGCGTATGGTCCCAAACTCACGCCGCACGGACTCCAGGGCGCCCTGCATGCGACGCTCGGCCGCCGACAAGTCAATTACGTCAGACATTTAGCTCTCCTCCGGCTCACAGCTCGTCTTTGGCCCCGCCGTTCCAAACCACGGAGCCCACGTGTTTACCCTGCAAAATGTCGCGCAGGTTTCCCTGTTTCAGTATATCGAAAACTACTATCGGCAGGTTCTCGCCACTACAAAGCGTTGCCGCCGTATGGTCCATTACCGAGAGGTTTTTGGACAGCAGGTCCATGTAGCCCAGGCGCGGCATGTGTACCGCGTCCGGGTGCCGCCGCGGGTCTTTGTCGTAGATGCCGTCCACCCGGTTTTTCGCCATGAGGAGCGCGTCAGCCCCTATTTCCAAAGCCCGCAACGCGGCCCCGGTGTCGGTGGTAAAGAACGGGTTGCCCGTGCCGGAAGCAAAGATCACGACCCGCTTTTTCTCTAAATGGCGTATAGCCCGCCGCCGGATGTAGGGCTCTGCGACCTCGCGCATTTCTATGGCCGACTGCACCCGGCTCGGGACGCCGCGCCGCTCCAGCGCGGCCTGCAGCGCCAGGGCGTTTATAACGGTTCCGAGCATCGCCATGTAGTCGGCGGTCGCACTCTCTATCCCCAAAGAGTCGGCGACTTGAGAGCCGCGAAAGATGTTTCCCCCGCCGACCACCACGGCTAGCTCGGCGTCTTCTTCGACGGCCTCCATAACCTGGTTCGCCGTGGAGTCCAGGCTGACGGGGCTTATCCCGGTGCCGTTCTCCTCCGAGAGGCTCTCACCCGAGAGCTTTAGCACCACCCGTTTGAGATGCCCCGTTCGGTAGTCAGCGACCTCTTCCACCGCGGCTTAGAGCCCGTAGCGGACGAAACGCCGGATGATCACGTTCTCCCCGACCTTTTGAATGGTCTCGTTCAAAAGGTCTTCGACCGTCTTGTCGGGCTCTTTGACGTACGGCTGGGTAAGTAGCGCCATCTCCGCGGTGCGCTTTTTGATCCTGCCGTCCACGATCTGGCGGGTGACGTTCTCTGGTTTGCCCATCTCCGCCGCCTGTTTCTCGGCTATCTCGCGCTCTTCGTCGAGGACGTCTTGGGGGATGTCGTCTACGCCGACCGTCATGGGGTCCATAGAGGCGACGTGCAAGGCTATGTTGCGGGCAAACTCCTTGAACTCCGGCGTCCGGGCCACGAAGTCCGTCTCGCAGTTCACCTCGACCAGGGTTCCGACGCGGCCGTTGAAGTGAATGTACGCCTCGACGAGGCCTTCTCCGGCCTCGCGGGAACTCTTTTTGTCCGCCGCGGCCTGGCCGCGCTCGCGCAGGATGCGGCGCGCCTCGTCGAGGTCCCCGCCGGTCTCGTCCAGCGCCTTTTTGACGTCCATCATCCCGGCGCCGGTCTCCTCCCGGAGATCTTTAATCTTCTGTATGTCGCTAGCCAATGCTTTTAGTTCTCCTCTTTGTCTTCGTCGGCTTCATCCGGCTTCGTCGGCTTCATCCGGCCCCGCAACCCCGTCGGCTCCCTCTTCGGCGGACGCCGCTTCGTCAGCGGGAGTCTCCCCGGCAGCAGGCTCGGCAGGGACTTCTTCGGCTGTTTCTTCTACTACCTCGGCTTCGGATTCGGCCGCGGCAGCGGCCGCCGCCTCGGCGTCGCCGCCGGAGGCTTCTAAGTTCGTGTCTTCCGTAATGGGCACGGGGGCTTCGGTCGCGGTCTCGGTATCCGACGCCGCGGCTTCCTCGACCGCAGCGGCCTCTTCAGAAACGGCTTCTCCGGGTTTGATCTCGACCTCTTCGGCCTCTTGCGCCGCGCCGTCGCCGTTGGCGACCGGGCTTTCCGGAACGGGTTCCTCAGAGATTTGCGCCTCCTCGATAACGGGCGGCACGGGTCGGTCTTCAGCTTCAACTTCGTCTTCACCCTTACCCTGGAGTATGGCATCCGCCATAAGCTTCGAGATCAGGTTTATGGACCGGATGGCGTCGTCGTTGCCGGGGATGACATAGTCCACGACTTCCGGGTCGCAGTTGGTGTCGGTCAAGGCAACGACCGGGATCCTGAGTCGGTTGGCCTCTTTTATCATGAGTTCTTCCCGTTTGGGGTCCACGACGAAGATTGCCCCGGGGAGGCGTTCCATCTCGGTAATACCCGCGAAGTTACGCCGCATCTTCTGGTATTCGCGGGCTAGCGCAAACCACTCTCTCCCGGTGCGGTCTTCCTCCGGGGTTTCTTCGAACCTGGCGGCCAGGTCTTTAAAGTATTCTATGCGCGGCTTTATGGTCTGGAAGTTCGTGAGCATGCCGCCGATGTAGCGTTCGGCCACGTAAGGCTGGCCGCTGCGAATTGCCTGCTCGGCGAGCGTTATCTGGGCCTGCTTTTTGGTGCCCACAAAGAGTACGTCTTTGCCGGCTTCGGCGATGTTCTTGACGAAAGATCGGGCCTTTTCCAGGAGTGGGAGCGTCTGGTCCAGGTCTATGATGTGGACGCCGGCCCGCTGGGCGAAGATGTAGGATTTCATCTTCGGGTTCCAGCGCTTTGCCTGATGCCCGAAATGGACCCCGGCTTCGAGCAACTCTCTTACGCCTATTTGCTGGGTGGTACTTTCCATGACTTCTACCTTTCTTTCAGGTGGTTGTATCCTCCGCCCGTACTTTGCAATCCGCAAAAAGTGTTCGCGGACCACCACCTGGGTCTCGTGACCCTCCGCGGGCGTGCGTGGTCAAAATCTTGGAGATGTTAGCACAAGGCGGCGGAGGGTTCTACACGAAAGTGGACGCCAGATGCTCGTCGCCGACCAGGCCGCGCAGTTTGCTTAACGTGCGGCCCAGTATCTGGGAGATACGTCCTTCCGTGACCTGGAGCGTATGGCCGATCTCTTTGAGGGTAAGCCCTTCGTAGAAGTAGAGCGTAATCACCAGTCGCTCCCGGTTATCGAGGTTCTCCATCGCCGAGGTCAACTCCGCGTTCAACTCCTCGCGTTGGGCCGAGATTTCGGGCCTCTCGGACTTCTCGTCGGCAATTTGGACCCCCATAAAAGCGGTATCTAATTCGTCGAGCTGTTCTTCCAGAGACAGCACCCGGGTTTTGGCTTGTTGCTGCAAGAAACTTTGGTACTCCGCGGCGTTCAGGCCTGCTTCTTCACGTATTTCTTTCTCGGTAGGGGTACGCTTCAACTTTTGACGTAGCCTGCTTTTCGCGCCCTCGATTTCGCGGGCGCGGGAGCGCACCCGGCGCGGCACCCAGTCTTCTTTTCTCAACTCGTCCAGAATAGCCCAGCGGATTTTCGAGAGGGCGTAAGTCTCGAACTTGGCCTCGCGCCCAGGGTCGAAGTTTTCTATGGCGCCCAGCAACCCGAACATACCCCAGGACATAAAATCTTCCCGGCCTATAGTTCCCGGGGTCCTCGCGGAGACCCGGCCCACGGTGTACTTCACTAGCGGGGAGTAGTTGATCAAGAGCCGGTCCCGCAACTGGTTGGCTTCTTGTTCTATATTTCGGGCGACGTTTTCGGGGTCGGCTCCGGCGCTCACGTCTTTAACGTCTTTCACGTCGTTCAGTTTTTCCCGGGCCCGGTGGTACTGCGACCAGAGGCGTCCCACGGTCTGCCAACTCAACCCAGCGGCCTCCGCGAAAATGACCCGGTGTCGTCCCGGCTGACGTAACCTTTTAGTTCGAGGAGCGCGAGTGCGGACAGCAGTTCCCTAATTTCGACCCCGCTGCGGGCCGCAATGGCGTCCGTTGGCGTGGCCTCGAAGCCGATCCCGAACAACACCCGGGCCTCTTCTTTCGAGAGTTTTTCCGGAATCGAGGAGGAGTGGGCGGACGATTTGGTACCACCCAATACGGCGGGAGACACTTCATCAACGAATTCTTCTATGTCCCAGATCACCCCGGCGCCGTCCGAGAGAAGCTTGTTGGACCCCCGGCACTCGGAAACTCCCACAGGGCCGGGCACCGCCCAGACATCACGCCCGGACTCTGCGGCGTGGCGGGCGGTGATCAGGGCGCCACTCTTTTCCGCGGCTTCTACTACCACCAGGACGTCCGACAGGCCGGCTATAATGCGGTTGCGGGCCGGGAACCTCCAGGCCAGAGGCGCCTCACCGAGATAATATTCCGAGACGATCACGCCGCTGTCCCGGACCCGGGTAAAAAGCCCCCGGTTGCTCTTCGGATACACAACGTCTATGCCGCTGCCGAGCACCCCGATAGTAGGACCACCCCCGGCGATGGCCCCCTCGTGGGTCGCCGCGTCTATACCCAGCGCCAGGCCGCTGACCACGCAGACCCCGCGCTCGCAGAGCGCCGTTCCTAGTCTGCGGGCGGCGTCCCGGCCTGCGACCGTGGCTTTCCGGGAGCCGACGAGCGCGACCGCCGGGGCTTCGGGGATCTCACCGTCCACGAACAGCGCCGGTGGCGCGTCCGGGATGGTGGTGAGCCGCTCCGGATATTCGGGCTCGGCGAAAGTTACGACCTTCAGGTTTCTTTGCGTGAGGTTTCTTTGTACTTTGTCGGGGTCGAACTCTTTCTTCAGTGCTTCGAAGGCCTTTACGGCCCGTCCCGTCATCTTTACCCGCCCGGATAACTCGGCGGCCGACATCCCCAGGATGTCCTCCGGCGGGAGCGTCCCGAGCCGCGACACCAGGCTGGTGCCGGTCCGGGCTTGCAAGAGAGACAAAAACAGGTACGCCGAGCGTTTGCTATCCATCAATGAACCTGGATCTCCGGTAGTTGAGGGCTTCTGCCAGGTGCCCGACGCCTATCTCTTCCGTCGCCGCGAGGTCTGCGATGGTCCGGGCCACCCGCAAGACCCGGTCGTGGGACCTGCCGGAGAGCCCCATGCGGTCTATGGCCTTCGAAAAAAGTGTTTCGGAATCCCCGCGCAGCCGGCAAGTTTCGCGCAGCTTGCGGCCTTCCAGAACGGCGTTAGAGCATCCCTGGCGGCCCACCTGCACCTCGCGGGCCGCGACTACCCGCTGACGGATCTCCAAAGACGACTCGGCCAGGGCCTCACTCCTGAGTTCTTCCCTCGTGAGTCGCGGCACGTCCACGAAGAGGTCTATACGATCCAAAAGGGGACCGGATATGCGGTTTTGGTAACGTTCGATCTGCCCCGCCGAGCATCTGCAGGTGCGGCGCTGGTCCCCGGCGTACCCGCAAGGACAAGGGTTCATCGAGCACACGAGCGTTACCCGGGACGGATAGCTCAAAGTGGCCGCCACCCGGGAGATCGTAACACTCCCATCTTCTAAAGGCTGGCGCAAAACTTCTAGGGTCTGGCGGCTAAACTCGGGGAATTCGTCCAGAAACAAAACCCCGTGGTGCGCCAGAGAAACTTCTCCCGGACGCGGGTTGCTCCCGCCCCCGGCGAGCCCCGAAGTGGAGATCGTGTGGTGCGGCGCCCTGAAAGGCCGGTCCCTCAACAACCCCCCGTTCGACTCCCCAGCGGCGCTGTAAACCTTGGTGACCTCGACGCTCTCTTCCAGCGACAGGGGGGGCAAAACTCCGGGGAGCCGGCGCGCCAACATGGTCTTGCCCGAGCCCGGGGGGCCGCTCATTAAACCATTATGTCCTCCCGCGGCGGCCACTTCCAGGGCCCGTTTCGCAAAACTTTGTCCCGACACATCCGAGAAATCCGCCTCGAAAGTAGTATTTTGCGATTCGTTCCGGACCAGGGGCTTCTCGCGGGGGATCTCTACCCTATCCCCGAGAAAGCCGGCGGCTTCTTTGAGGCTTCCGACCCCGTGTACGGCCAACTCCCTTACGGAGGCGGCTTCTTTCGCGTTTTGGCTTGGTAGGAGTATGCGGTCGAACCCCTCACGTTGGGCCGTCTCGGCTATAGAGAGCGCGCCGCGAACGCCCCTGAGCCCGCCATCGAGGGAGAGTTCGCCTACGATCCCCACGGGATCCAACCTCTCCACCGGAAAGACGCCTGAGACGGCGAGAATCGCCAGGGCTATCGGAAGATCGAAAGCCGGCCCTTCTTTTCTGAGGTTCGCCGGGGCGAGGTTCACTATTACCTTTTTGGTCGGAAACTTGTAGCCGCTGTTGGATATGGCGACCCGAACCCGCTCCCGTGCTTCTTGCACCGCCGTGTCGGGCAAGCCTACTATGGAAAATCCCGGGAGACCGGGGCTAACGTCCACCTCTACTTCTACCGGCAAAGCATCTATACCCAGAAGAGTAAGGCTCCAAGCCCTGCAAACAGACATTGTTTACTACACCTCACCCCCGCACGATTATGTTCAAAGCGTGTTATTGGGGCCGCTCTCACGGCCACCAGAGATTATATTAACGGTATTTTCCGCGAAACGGAGTTTTCCAAACCTTAGAAAGCGTCTTCGACGTGGGTTATCTCCGGCGTTTCCAGGCTACCCGGCCTTCCTAGCACCCCGATCACGTCGAAGCGAACCTCTCCGAATTCGGGATCTTTTTCCTGGAGGTATTGTTCGGCGATGGCACGCACCTGCTCTTGCTTGCGGGGGGTGACGGATTCCAGGGGGTCACCAAAATCCGTGTTACGGCGCAGCTTGACTTCTACGAAAACCAGGGTTTCTTTTCGGCGGGCTACGAGGTCTATCTCCCCGTACCGCGTCCGATAGTTGCTTTCCAGGATCTCGTAACCGCGACGGGTTAGGTGGCCGCGGGCGAGCGCCTCGCCCCGATCCCCGGTCTTTCGCGTGTTCAGGCGCCGACCCCCGTGTAACTCATGCGATGCACCTTGCAAGGCCCGAGCTCTGCGAGAGCCCCGCGGTGCTCCGGCGTTCCATACCCCCGGTTCCGCTCGAAACCATATCCCTCGTAGAAGCGCGACACGTACCGCATGGCTTCGTCCCTCAAAACCTTCGCGACGATGCTCGCCGCCGCAACCGCGGCGCTTTTGGCGTCCGCCCGGGGAAGGCATTCTACGCCGCTCTTCAGCGCCAGGTTGCCGTCCGCCAGGCCGCATCCCGAGCGGGAGTCCAGCAACTTTACAGCCCTTTCGAGGGCTTCTTTGTTGGCGGGCCCGAGGCCGAAACGGTCTACCCACCAGGCTGGGAAAGAAACGACGGAGATGGCTTCCGCGTTACGGAGTACCTCGCCGAACAACTCCCGGCGGACGGTGCGACCGACGGCTTTGGAGTCGTTGAGGTTTTCTATTTCGTTCTGACCGATTATCGTGGCCGCGGCCACTATCGGGCCGGCGAAGGCACCCCGGCCGGCTTCATCTGCCCCCGCCAGAGGAGCCCCGCGTTCGAGAACCCAGGCGGCATCGAAAGCGTAGAGTTCTGAAGAGCTTGCCAAAAACGCCCGGGGGCCCCCGCTATCGGGCCTTCTTGACCCGGGCTTTCTTGCCGATTTTTTCCCGGATGTAGTAAAGCTTCGCCCGCCGCACGTCACCCTGGGACACGACTTCTATCTTGGCTACTTTGGGGGAGTGTAAAGGGAACACGCGTTCTACGGCTACGCCGAAAGAAGTTTTGCGAACCACGAAGGTTTCGCTGATACCGCTGCCTTTTCGCCCTAGGCACAGGCCTTCGAAGTTCTGGATGCGTTCCCGGTTTCCCTCGATGACCCGGTACTGCACCCGTACCGTGTCACCGGGGTTGAACTCTGTAATATCACGCTGCAAACTCTCATTGGTTATCATGGTGATCTCCTCTCGAAGGTGGTTAGTCTGAGAAACGAGAGGTCTCCTGCCCGGACTTCCTCTCTTCCATCCGAACCCGCGCGGCACGCTTGCGCCAGTCGCGAACCCACGCATGGTTGCCGGATAATAACACGTCCGGCACGCGCTCTCCATCCCACTCCGCGGGCCGCGTGTACTGCGGCGGGCCTACCGAACTTTCGTCCGAGAAAGACTCCCCCGAGAGGCTTTCGTGGTTACCCAAAACGCCGGGTAGGCGACGGATCACGGCGTCCGAGATCGCCGCCGCGGTGATCTCACCCCCCGACATCACGAAGTCTCCTAAAGAGACGACTTCGGTGGCGAGCTCCCGGGCGACCCGCTCGTCCATGCCTCCGTAGCGCCCGCAAATTATCGTGAGGCCTTCGCCCCCCGAGAGTTCTTCTACGTAATCGTTGGAGATCCGGCGTCCCCAGGCTTCGGTTAGTACGACCCGGCGTCCGTGCCGAACTTCCCGGGCGGGAACCCCGTAGACCGTTTCGAGGGCCCGGGCCACGACGTCTACACGGACGACCATACCCGGGCCGCCACCGAAGGGCATATCGTCTATGCGGCCCCCCGGGGCGTACTCCCGGAGATCAAAGCTCCGGTAACCCACGAGTCCGCTATCAATAGCCCGTCCTACGACCCCTACCTGTAAAAGGGCGTCCACGGAGGCCGGAAACACGCAAAAAACGTGGATGCTCTTCATCGCTGGTCAGGCTTTCGGCGGGGAGACGACGAGGCGCCGGCCGGGGAGGTCTACTTCGGGTACGTGCTCCAGGGTAAACGGCACGTAAACTTCGTCTTTCTTCGATCGCACCACTATTAGTTCGTGCGCCGGGTTTTCTAGGACTTCTGTGACCTCGCCAACTAGCTCTCCGGCGGCATCCACGGCCTTCATGCCCACAAAATCCGCCACGTAGAACTCATCCTCGTCCAGGTCGTCCAAGTCGCGACGGTCTACCATGAGTTCTTCTCCGACCAAGACGGCGGCTTCGTGACGACTGTTTACGCCCTCGAAGTCTAAGAGAAAGCCTTTCGGGGTGGGGCGGGACGCCGTTATGCGTCTCCGGGAGCCGGCGGCGAACGGCGCCACTCCCTGGCGGAGGTGGCGGCCGGAGCCGGTGGCCCGGACCCGGACGGTTCCCCGCACGCCGTGGGGCGTCCCCACGACGCCAATAGTTACTGGGTCTTCGATCTCCTGCACGGCGTTAGTCGGGAACTTCTACGCTGACCCGTTTCTCGGCTTTTACCGAAGCGGCCTTTACGACGTTGCGTATGGCCCGGATGGTCCTGCCTTGCCGCCCGATAACCTTACCCATATCCTCTTGGGCGACCCGAATCTCCAGATCCACCCGCGAATCGTCGGGTTCGGTGCTGGAGACTTCCACGCTTTCTGGGTCGTCCACCAGAGAACGCGCCAGAAAGTCCGTCAGCCTTTCGAGGTCCGGTTCCGGCATGGTTTATAGGACCCCGGATATCTCGAGCAAATTCCGGACCTGGTCCGTGGGCTGGGCACCCTTGCCCAACCAGTTGCGCGCTTTATCTTCGTCCACCTGCACGAAGGAAGGCTGCTGCTGCGGGTCGTAACTCCCGATCCGCTCTATAAACCGTCCGTCGCGCGGGTCACGGGAGTTTGCCACGACTATCCGGTAGAACGGTGCCTTTTTAGAGCCGTGCCTCGCCAACCTGATCTTTACCGCCATATGTTCACCTTTCTTTTGCTGAATTTGCTTTTTATCTGGACGACGCGCCGGGGAAACCTTTGGGTAACCCTCCGCCGCCCTTGCCCATCTTCTTCATCATCTTCTGCATGTCGTTGAATTGCTTTACAAGGTTCTTTACGTCTTGCTGGGTCATGCCGCTGCCGCGGGCAATCCTACGCGTCCGGCCCGGGCTCTGCAACAACTTAGGGTTGCGGCGCTCTTTCGCGGTCATAGAGGTTATCATGGCCTCGACCCTCGCAAGTTGTTTGTCGTCTATGTTCACGCCGTCGAGCTGCTTGCCGAGGCCGGGGATCATGCCGAGCAGGCTGGAGATCGGGCCCATCTTTTTTATCATCTGCATTTGCTGCAGGAAGTCTTCGAAGGTGAACTTGCCGGCCATGAGCTTTTTGCCCTGCTGCTCGGCCTCGTCCTGGTCCATCTGCTGCTCGGCTTTTTCGATCAGGGTGAGCACGTCCCCCATCCCCAGGATGCGGCCCGCCATCCGGTCTGGGTAGAAGTAGTCGAACTCGCTCATCTTCTCGCCCTCGGAGGCGAACTTTACCGGACGACCCGTTACCTGGACCACCGAAAGCGCCGCCCCGCCCCGGGCGTCGCCGTCGAGCTTGGTCAGCACCATGCCGTCGAAGTCGGCGTACTCCTGGAAGGTCTGGGCCACGTCTACGGCGTTCTGTCCGGTTACCACGTCGAGCACCAGCAAAACGGAGTGGGGCTTAACATTGCCCCTTACGCGTTTGATCTCTTCCATAAGGTCCGCGTCCAAGACCTGCCGGCCCGCGGTATCCACGATGACGAAGTCGTAGCCCTCGTCTTTTGCCGCCTTTACGCCACGCTCGGCCACGTCTTCGGGCGCGGGTTCCGTGCCTTCGCTGTAGACGGGTACACCCAACTCCTTGCCGAGCTGCTGGAGCTGGTCTATCGCCGCCGGCCGGTAGGTGTCGCAGGCGACGAGATACGGGCTTTTGCCGAGCTTGCGCACGAAGAGCGCCAGCTTGCCCGCCGTGGTGGTCTTACCGTGACCGTTCAGCCCGGCGAGCATGATGACCGTCGGCGGCCGGGAGGCGAAGGTTAGTTTGTGGGCCTCGCCACCCATGAGGTTGGCGAGTTCTTCGTTAACGATCTTGACGACCTGTTGGCCGGGGCTGAGCGCCTTGGAAACCTCGGCCCCCGTCGCCCGCTCCCGCACGTTGCCAACGAACTCTTTGACCACGCCGTAGTTCACGTCCGCTTCGAGAAGGGCCAGACGAATTTCCCGGGTCACCTTTTTCACCTGGTCTTCGGTGAGGTTCCCGCTGCTCCGCACGCCGTCGAGCGCCGTGTTGAGCCTGTTTCCTAAAGTGTCGAACATACCCTAAAGATCTCCAAACAGTGCTTGAGAAAACTCCTTCGCGTCGAACGGGTGCAGGTCGCCGACTTTCTCGCCGACCGAGATGAGCTTTATGGGCAGGCCGGTCTCGTTCGCTATAGCCAGCGCGATGCCGCCTTTGGCCGTCCCGTCGAGCTTGGTCAAAACAATGCCCGTAACCCCCACCACGTCCTTGAACATCTCGACTTGCCGCAGGCCGTTCTGGCCCGTGGTGGCATCCACCGTCATCAAGACTTCGTGGGGGGCATCGGGGATCTGGCGTTCTATAACCCGCCGCACCTTCTCCAACTCGGCCATGAGGTTGATCTTGGTGTGCAACCTGCCGGCTGTGTCTATGAGCAACACGTCTTTGCCGTCTCTTTTGGCCGCGTCCACCGCTTCGTGGGCGACCGCGGCGGCGTCGGCACCCCGCTGACGGGCTATTACCGGCGCCCCGGTCCGCTCGCCCCAGGTCTGGAGCTGCTCTATGGCCGCCGCCCGGAAGGTGTCCCCGGCGGCGAGCACTATTTCTCCCGGCAGGTAGTTGACCAGCTTGCCGATGGTGGTGGTCTTTCCGGTCCCGTTTACGCCGACCATCAAGAGCACCGTCGGCTTGAAGGAAACGTCCAACTCGACCGGGCCTTCGAGCATCCGGGTCGCGTGCTCTATCATGAGTTTGCGCAACTGGTCGCTGCTGGTAATGTTCTTCTCCAGGGCTTCCTGCTCCAGCTCCGCGACGAGCCTGGCGGTAGTTTTGACGCCCACGTCCGCAGAGATCAGGATCTCCTCCACCCGCTCCCAGAACTCTTCATCCTCTACATCCCGGAACTCGGAGATGGCGGCGTTTAGCTGCCCGACCATCGAATCCCGGCTCCGCTTGAGACCGCCCCGCAACCGCGAAAACCACCCGCCGGACTCCTCGGAGACGAGCTCTCCCGTTTCTTCCGGATCTTCGGGGGAAAAGTCCGGCTCGAACTCGGCCTCTTCCGCGGCTTCCTCCCGCGTTTCGGCTTCTTTGACCTCTTCGGCATCTTCGGGCCCGGAGAACTCTTCGTCCACGTCGGATGCTTCAGGTTCGATTTCTAGCTGGGCATTGTCCGGGCCGGTGTCAGGATCGGAGATCTGATCCAGAAGTTCCTCTAGCTTCGCTTCCTGCGGCTCTTCCGGCGCGGTTTCGGGTTCGGGCACCTCTTCGGGCGACTTGGTTTTTCTAAAGAAGTTACGCCAGGACCTTGCCATAAGCGGTTGTTTACTCTCCTGATAGACGCTTCGATACGACTGCCGTGGCGCCAGACGCGTCTTGGGTAACACCGTATAAAACGTCCGAGGCGGCCATGGTGCGCTTTTGGTGCGTGACCAGAATGAACTGCCCGCCAGCGCGGTAAGAGTCTACCACAGCGAGAAACCGCGCCAAGTTCACGTCATCTAACGCCGCCTCAGCCTCATCCAGCATGCAAAAAGTTCCCTGACGATCCCTCGGACTGCTGATAAAAATACTGAACAAGAAAGACAGCGCCAGCAGCGCCCGCTCCCCGCCGGAGAGCACGTTCAAAGGCTTCCATCCCCGCCTCCCGAGCCGCAACCCGACCTCGACACCCTCTTCCGTGAGCTCTAGACGACCCGACGCCCCCCGCAACATGCGCGGCACGATCTCCCCAAACGCCCGCCGGACCCGGCCGAAGGTGTCCTCGAACCGGGACTCTATCTCTACGTCTATTTCTTGTATTATGCGGTTGAGTTCGAGGGCGGCGGATTCGGCGTCCCGGCGTTGTTCGACGACGAACTCGTGGCGCTCGCCGAGCTCTTGTTCTTGGGAGAGGGCGAGCAGGTTTACGTCGCCGAAGCGTTTGAGTTTGCGGGTGAGTTTATTCCGCTCCGGTTCCACATTGTCCGGGAGCTTCTCCGCTTCGGAACGTGCGACCTCGACCGAGGCGCCCCACTCGGACTCTATCTCTTCCAGCGCCTCTTTCGCGGAGGTTTCGGCGTTCTGGATATTTTCTGCGAGGCGTGCGGTTTCAGCCCGGGCGGTTGCGAGGTCCCGGGCCAAATCCACGGCCTTGTGAGACAGTTTGGCCCGTTGCTCTGAAAGGCGGCTTTGTTCCTCGTTGATCTCCGCCCTCCGCTTTCTCATGCGGCCCCGGCGTCCGCGGAGGCTTTCAGAGAGCGAGCGAGAAACCCCGGCGGCCCGGGTTACGTAATTTTTGACGCCCGAGGTTTCGGTCTTCTGGGAGCGCTCCATACGCTCTGCCTGGCCCAGTATCCTCTGCCGGCGCTTCTCGCGGGCCGCGACACCGTCCCGCAGCGTCTTCCAACGACGCTCCGCCTGCTCAAACGCCGCACGTCCGGCCTCCGCGGCTTCTTGCACCCGGACCATCTCGGCTTTTGCGGAGGCTTCACCCACCTTTAGTTTTTCCAGGCGCTGCTCCGCCACAGAAATTTCGTCTGCCAGGCGAGACATGGTCCGTCCGCGCTCTACAACCCGTTCCCTGCGGCGCAGCGCCTGCTCTTCGCGGCGCGAAGCTTCACGCGCCAGCAGCGAGGCGGCCCGCCCGGCGCGGGTAGCGAGCGTCTGAAACGTCTCGGTGTCGTGTTCCAGGTTCCGGAGCCGATTACGGGCTTCCGCGAGTCCTTTCTGCAGGCGCCGGAGGGTTTGTGCCGGCCCGCTTTGCACCGCTTCCAGGTGCTCCAGTTCCTTTCTCAGACGTCCCTGGCGCAGAAACTCGCCTTCTCCACCCCCCCGGCTAACGCTGGTGCGGGTCAGGCGGAGCCCGCCCCGGGTAACGGCGACGTATCCGTTCGGGGAAGAACCATTTTCGGGGGCCTCGACGACGAAGATCCCGGCCAGTATCCTCTCTACGGCGCCGGTGTAACTCTCGTCCAAGATTTCTACACAGTCCAAGAGCGCCGTTCCGGGGAGGGTCCCGTCCTCCTCGACCTGTTCGGCGTCCAGGCGCAGGGCGATCCGCTCTCCGCCGGAGAGAGCCTTTATGCCTTCTTCCAGGTCCCGGGCCAGAACCCCGCGGCTGAACTCGCCGATCGCCGCCTCCACCGCCACCTCGTAGCCGGGCCGGGCTTTTATCACCTCGTCCAGTCGGGGCCGGGGTACCGGGCCTTCTTTCTCCTCCGGGGCACCGAGCGTCCGAACCATCTCCTCGCTTTTTCCGACGGAAGCCTCCAGCCTGCCCTGCCGGCGATGCAACCCCGAGTCTAGCTCCTTGAGGTAGAGCCGTTGTCGTTTACCCGTCTCCTGCACCGCCCGGTTGTCCAAGGATTTCCTGAGATCCTCCGCCACGCTTTCCAACTCTACGGTCGAGCTTGAGAGCGCCGAGATCTCCTCGTCCGGCAACGTGCTCTCGACGGGCGCGGCTCGTTCCCGGCGCAGACGGAGCTTCTCCAGGTGGCCCCTCGTTTTCGACAACTCGCTCTCCGCCGTGGTGTGGCGATGTTTGGCTTCCTTGAGGGTTTCTTCGAGGCCGGACAGTTGCTCTCGCCGGGCTTCGTAGAGGTCTTGGGCTTCGCCGGCTTCGAACTCCAGGTTCAACAGGGTTTCGGAGAGGGCGCGCAATTCCTCCTTCAGGCGCGCCAATAGCCGGTCCCGCTCTCCCGCGCCGCCCCGGTCGGCCTCGATCCGGAACAGAGAACGGTCGATCCTCATGGATTCGGCGCGCAGGTCTTCGGAGAAGTCTTCCAGGCTCTCCAGATATTGCTCCTGGAGGCGTAGCTCCCGCGCCATTCGGTTGGAAAGAGGTAAGATCTCCGCCTCTCCTTCCTGCAGCTTCGCCTCTTGTTCCGCCAACTTCGAGACGAGCTTCTCGCCCTCCGTTAGCTTGCGACGGTCCTCCTCCAGGTCCTGGGTCGCGGTCCTGTAAAGGTGGGCCAGCGAGAGCCTCCTGTAGCGGGATTCGAGTTCCCGGTACTCCCGGGCCGCCACGGCTTCCTGCGCTATCCTCCGGAGTTGACCGTCCAACTCGGCCTCTAGTTGCCGGGTCTTCTCTAGCTGGGTATCGGCTTTTTCCAGGCGTCGGCTGGCCGAGAGCCTCCGGCGCCGGTACACCCCGAGCCCGGCGGACTCCTCCAGCGCCAACCGGCAAGCCGCCGCCCCGCCGGCGACTATCGCGTCCACGGCCCCCTGACGGAGTATGCTGTGGCGTCCCAGCCCCGCCTCACCCGCCACGGCCCGCACGTCGGCCAGCCGGCTCCGCGAACCATTGATCCTGTACTCCGTCTCGCCGCCCCGCGAGATGCGGCGGGAGATCGAAACCTCCTTGTACGGTAGAGATATGTTCCCCGCCGCGTTGTCCACCACCAGCGTAACTTCCGCGACGTTGGATACCGGCAAGGTGTCGGAACCCGAAAAAATAAGGTCGCCCATCGCCCCGGCCCTCAAAAGACCCGAGCTCTGCTCCCCAAGGGCAAAGAGCACGGCGTCGGTCACGTTGCTCTTCCCCGAGCCATTAGGACCGACGACGGCCGTTACGCCTTCTTCGAGGGGCATCCGGACTGGGCGGGCAAAAGTCTTGAAACCTTTGATGTAGATCTCCGACAGCACTACCGCTGCATTCTACGTTAGGAAGCGTCTGTTCGTCAGCGACCGATGCTCAACCCGGTAAAAAGTCCTGCAAAAACATTTCCACAAGCCGGAAAAGACGCGCCATAGCGTCTGGTTTGTACGCCACCGAAACCGTCACCCTAACACGGCCTCACGCGATAACGGCACCATTCGTCGGGACAACAGGAAGGGTGCGGGAAAGAGGTCAAACCCTTTATCATGCCCGCAGTGGCTCCCAGGCTGCCTACGACCGCCGCGGCTACGCGCAAGTCGTCCCTTGAGATATGGGCGGACGGCCGTTTAGGGCGTCGTACTAAGCTCCTACGTGAACCTCGACCGGCGAGCGCGGTACGGGGCGGACGCCGATGATCTCCAGGGCGGAGCGGGCGGCGGCTTGCTCGCTCTCCTTTATAGAGTTTCCCTCGCCGCTGGAGATCACCTCTCCATCCACGGTGACTTCCGAGATAAAGCTCGGGCGGTGGGGCGGCCCCTGCTTGGAGAGTACGTGGTAGGTCGGCCGAAGACCGTCGGCCTGGAGCGTCTCTTGCAGGAGCGTTTTCCAATCGCGCAACTCGTCGGTATCCACCTCGGAGGGGTTGAAGATCTCATCCACCGTCTCGAAGACCAGCTTGCGATTTATGAGGTAAGCCGCCCCGATTATCGCCTCGACCGTGTCCGCCACGACCGAATCGTTTATTACGGAACTCTCGATCATCTCTTCTATACCTTCATCGCGGCCCACCGCAGCCAGAAAAGACTTGCGAACTAGATGGGCCCGGATGCGCGTGAGGTCCCCCTCCAGAAGCTCCGGATAGCTGTGAAAGACCAACTCCGTGACCCGATTGTTCAAAACGGAGTCGCCCAGAAACTCCAGCCGGCCGTTCGACTCATAAGGGTCCGCGACGCTCGGGTGGGTGAGCGAGAGCTTGCGCAGGGGCTCGGGGAGTACGTTTATGAGGTCTTTTATAGACATCTCTTACCTACCCGACCTCGTTCTACCCTACGTCCGTAAACGCCACGACCAGGTTGTGACCGCCAAACCCCATCGAGTTGGAGATGGCGGCTTTTAAATCCGGGACTTTTCTGGGCTCGTCTTTCACGTAGTCCAGTTCTTCGCAATCCTCGGCGAGTTCTTCCAGGTTGATGGTCGGTGGCAAAACTTTTTGCTTTATTCCCAAGGCGCACATGATGCCTTCCGTGGCGCCTACCGCGCCGAAGGAGTGGCCGGTCATGGATTTCGTGGCCGACACCGCCACGTGCGGCATCACCCTCGAAATAGCTTTGGTCTCCGGCCCATCTCCGGTCGGGGTGGAGGTTGCGTGGGCGTTTACGTGCCCGACGTCTTCCGGCCGGAGCCCCGAGTCCTCGAGGGCCAGGTACATGGCCCGCTCGACGCCCCGGCCCTGCTCGTCCGGGGCCGTAACGTGGTAAGCGTCTGTGGACCGACCATACCCCGCAACGGCGGCTATCGGCTCGGCGCCACGCCGTTCGGCGTGCTCCGGGCTTTCGAGAACTACGGCCCCCGCCCCCTCGCTCATGGCGAACCCGTCACGGCCGGCGTCGAAGGGGCGGCTCGCCCTGTGCGGCTCGTCGTTTCGGGTGGAGATGGCGCGGATGGCGCAAAAACCGGCCATGGAAAGTGGTGTTATGGGGGCTTCGGCGGAGCCGGCTATGACCACGTCGGCGTCCCCGCGCCGGATGAGCTCCAGGCCTTCGGCTATCGCCTCGCCCCCGGTAGCGCAGGCCAGTACGGGGCACTGGGTCGGGCCCTTAGCCCCGAGCGTAATCGCGAGCTGTCCGGCGGCCATGTTCGGGACCATCATCGTGATCAGGAACGGGCTAACCCGGTTCGGGCCGCGCTCGTGAAGCACCTTGTACTCACGTTCCCAGGTCGAGAGGCCGCCGATACCGCTGCCGATAACGATAGCCACCCGCTCGGGACGCTCGCGGACGGTGTCTACAATCCCGGCGTCTTCCGCCGCCTGAACGCCCGCCGCGATCCCGAACTGGGCGAAGCGGTCCATCCGCCGGGCTTCCTTTTTGGACATAAAGTCCGTCGCGTCGAAGTCCGAGCACTCGCCGGCGATGTGCGAGGGGTACGGCGAGGGATCGAAGAGCGTTATGTCGCCGATGCCGCTCTTACCGTGCAGGGCCGCGTCCCAAAAGTTTTCGGTCCCGGTTCCGATAGGCGTAACGGCACCGGCGCCGGTTACGAAGGCGTGGCCGTTGCCGCCGGGGTTTCCCTCTTGCAGATCCTCGGTCACGCGGCCTGGTGCTCCGACACGTAATCTACGGCTTCTTCGACCGTGGTGATCTTCTCGGCTTCTTCGTCGGGTATCTCCATACCAAACTGCTCTTCGAGCTCCATGATCAGCTCCACGAGGTCTAGAGAGTCCGCTTCGAGGTCTTCGCGGAAGGACGCTTCCGGTGTCACGTCCCCCTCGTCCACGCCGAGCCGGTCGGCGGTTATCTCTTTGATCTTTTCAAGGATTTGGTCTTTTTCCATGTTAGTCTCCTCTCTGTTTTTCCTACTAACCGTCTGCTGAAAATCCCATACGGAATTAGCGAGTAGTGTAACTCAAATCGCACTATTGCATAACCATCCCGCCGTCCACCGAGATCGTCTGCCCGGTGAGGTAACCTGCGCCCTCCCCGGCCAGGAACGCGACCGCGTCCGAGATCTCCTCCGGCTCGCCCATCCTACCGGCCGGTATCTGGGCCCGGATCTGATCTTTTACCGAGTCGGATAGTCCTCCCGTTAGTTCCGTCTCCACGTAACCCGGCGCCACGGCGTTGGCCGTGATGCCCCGCTGGGCCACCTCCCTGGCGACACTTTTGGTAAACCCGATCACGCCGGCCTTCGACGCCGCGTAGTTTGCCTGCCCGGCGTTCCCGATGAGGCCGACTACAGACGTAATGTTGACGATCCTACCCCACCGCGCCCGAACCATGCTCCTGAGCACCGCCCGGGTACACAGGTAACTCCCCTTGAGGTTTGTCTGCAAAACTTCGTCGAACTCTTCTTCTTTCATCCGGAGCATTATGTTGTCCCGCGTGACGCCCGCGTTGTTGACCAAGATATCCAATCGCCCGAAATTATCTCTTATCTTTTTGAACACGGTCTCCACGTCACCCGAAGAAGCCACATCCGCCTTGTAAACTTCGCACCCGACGCCCGCGTCTCGAACCAGCTTCGCGGTCTCTCCGGCAGCCTCGTCGTTTGTGCGGTAGACGACCGCGACGTTCGCGCCCTCCCGGGCGAGCCGCGCGGCTATGGCCCGCCCGATGCCGCGCCCACCGCCAGTCACCACGGCGACCCTTCCGGCTTCGATCATCGTCCCTCCTCACGCTCTGCGAAGGCGAACATCAAGTCCGCCTCGCAAGCCTTCTCGCCGTCAACGGTGGCGGTTCCTTTCCCGCGCCCGATGCGCCCTTTCAAACGTCTGATCTCGACATCCATCCGGAGCACGTCCCCCGGCACGACCTGCCGCCGGAAGCGGACGCCGTCTATGCCGGCGAAGAGGGCGAGCTTGTTACGGTACTCCTCGTCAACCATGACGGCCACCGCGCCCACCTGGGCCATGGCCTCCACTATGAGCACGCCCGGCATGACGGGATAATCCGGGAAATGACCCTGAAAAAAGGGCTCGTTTTGTGTAACGTTTTTCAACCCGACGGCCCGCTCGCCGGGCTCTAGCTCCTCGATCCGGTCCACGAGCAGGAACGGATAGCGGTGTGGTATAAGCTCTCGTATCTCTGCCGGCCCGAGCTTCAAGACAACACCTCTGCGGCTTTGCTTCCCGACAAATCCAACTCCTTGAAGTCTCTTAACATCCTGACCAGTGTTCCGTCGTCGCCGGCTTCGATCACCTCTTCTACGCCCAGCTCCGCCAATCGTTCTACAACGGCCACCCACCGCACCGGCGAGAGCATCTGCCGCCTCAGGGTAGTCCGCACGTCTTCGGCTGTCACCAGAACCGACCCGTCCATGCCGGATATCATGGGCACCTCCGGGTCTTCTAGCTCCAACCCGTCCACCATGTACTCTATACCGGCCGCGGCCTCCGCCATGAGCGGCGAGTGGAACGCCCCGGCCACGTTTAGCTTCCGGCTCTTTCCGCCCACCCGACCCGCTACAGCCTCCACGGCATCTGGGTCGCCGGAGATCACCGTCTGGCGCGGGGTGTTGAAGTTGGCCGCAACGACCACCCCGTCCTCGGCCTCTGTCGCCTCCAAAATTTCTCGCGGTTCGGCGCCGATGATCGCCGCCATCTCCCCGAGGTTTTCCCGCGAGGACTCGTTCATGAGCCGGTCCCGCTCCGCCACCAGTCGCACGCCGTCTTCGAGCCTCAAACTCCCCGAAGCGTACGCCGCCGCGTACTCGCCCAGGGAATGGCCCGCGACCACGCCGGGCTCGTACCCGGCCCGCCTCAACCCGTCCAGTAGCTGCACCGAGCGGCCAAAAACAGCGAGCTGATAGGGTGTCTCTTCGTTCCCAACCTCACGCTCTACCGCATCCCGTATGGTGGTGCCGGAGATCTCGCCGCTGCTGGACCCCTGTCCGGGAAACAAGATCGCCCTGCGCAAAGCCAATTTCATCCCCCTCTCTAACTCGCTAGATCTTGTAAAGGTTCGCCGCCCAGGATAACCCGAACCCGAACCCGACGGTGACCACGTATTTGCCCGACTCGAAAGATTCGTAAAGGTCCGGGTAGGAGATCGGGATGCTCGCGGCCGACGTGTTCCCGAAATGGTCCACGTTCACCACGATCTTCTCCTCCGGTACGTCCAACTTACGCGCCGCTGCTTGTATTATGCGTGCATTGGCTTGATGGGGAATGATGTACTGAACGTCTTCCAGGGATATACCGTTACGGGCGACGAGTTTTTCGACCATTTCGGGGAATATTTTTACGGCGAACTTGAAGACTTCCCGGCCGTTCTGGTACAGCTTGTGGTCGTCCCCGGGGTGGCCGGCCCGGCCCAGCGACGCCCCGCTGCCGTCGGCGCCGAGGATGTGATCCACAAAACCCGAGTCCTCGGCGTTTTTTTCGAGGA
The DNA here is from genome assembly GCA_965213905.1 of Rubrobacteraceae bacterium. Taxonomy (GTDB): domain Bacteria; phylum Actinomycetota; class Rubrobacteria; order Rubrobacterales; family Rubrobacteraceae; genus SIRX01. The sequence continues at coordinate 214,967 of OZ243922.1, forward strand.
CCACCGCGCCCGCGCCGTCGGCGAAGAGAACCGCCGTGGAACGGTCGGCCGCGTCCACGATGTCTGTCATGGCGTCAGCCCCGACGAGCAGTACGCGATCCGCCAGCCCCGCCGCCATCATCGGGGCGACTACGGAGGCCGCGTAGGCGTAGCCGGCGCAGGCCGCCACGAGGTCCATAGCGCCGACCCCACCCGCGCCGATGGCTTCTCCGACCAGGCAGGCGACAGAGGGCATGGACTCCGGCGCGGTAGAGGTGGCGCAGACGATCAGGTCTACGTCTTTACCGGAGACCCCGGCGTTCTGTAAGGCTTCGCGCGAGGCGTCTACGGCTAGTGTTACGCAGTCTTCGTTCTTGCCGACGAAGTGGCGCTGCTTTATCCCGGTGCGGCCGGAGATCCAATCGTCGCTGGTGTCCAGGGTGCGCTCCAGTTCTTCGTTCGTGACGACCCGGCTCCCGAGGGCGCGTCCGACGCCGACGATCTTGCCTACGGGGGTGCTCATCCGGCCCCGTCCGCGGCGTGGACGAGGGCGTTTTCCAGGCTCTTCGAAAGGCCGGCCCCGGTCGAGGAGATCCCGACAAGGGCGTTTCGGACGCCCCGGGCCCGGGAGTTGCCGTGCCCGATCACGACCGAGCCGCGGACACCAAGGAGGAAGGAGCCGCCGTAGTTTTCGGGGTCTACCTGGTCCCTGGCTCGCCTAAGTCCGGGCCGCAGCACCCCGGCGGCCAGCTTGTTGGGGAGGCTCTCGGTGGCGACCGCGCGTACCAGGCCGAAGACTTCTTGCGCGATTCCCTCCGCCGTCTTTAAGACTACGTTTCCGGTAAACCCGTCGGTGACCAGCACGTCGGCGACGCCGCGCCCGACGTCGCGGCCTTCCACGTTGCCGACAAAGCGGAAAGCCTCCGACTTCTGCATCAGCCCGTGGGCTTCTTTCGAGAGGTCGTTACCCTTACCCGGTTCCTCGCCGACGTTGACCAGGGCTACCCGGGCTTTTTCCGCCAGATCGAAGTAGTTTTCTGCAAACACGCCCCCTAGAATAGCGAAATTCACCAGGTCTTGCGGCTTGCATTGCACCGTCGCCCCGGCGTCGATCAGCAACACCGGATTGGAAAGGGGCAGCACGGTCGCGATGCCCGGCCTCCGGCAGTTTTTGAGACGTCCCACCCCCAGCAGGGAAGCCGCGACCGTCGCCCCAGTGTTTCCGGCCGAAAAAAGCGCGTCGGCTTCCCCGCTCCGCACCAAGCGGGCGCAGACCCCGATGCTAACGTCGGGCCGCGAACGAAGCGCGGTTGCGGGGTCTTCGTTCATGCCGATCGCGCCTTCGGCCTCACGAACGGATACGTTTTTAGGTGTGCCGGGTTCTAAAAACGGGTCCAGGGTTTCGGCATCTCCGACGATAAAGAACTCGTCCTGGGGTAAGTTTCGGGCGGCGGAGACGGTACCGGCGAGGATCTCCCCCGGCGCTTCGTCACCGCCGAGGGCGTCTACCGCTATTCGCACGCTGGGCTTGGGGTGATCTAGTTGATTAGGTAGGCTTTACCCGTTGGCTTCCACGGCGACTACGGTACGTCCTTTGTAGCTCCCGCACTCCGGGCATACCCGGTGCGGCATCCGCCGGGCGCCGCAGTTCGGGCAGGCGGACAGGTTAGGGCTGCGGAGCGCGTGGTGCGCCCGACGCTGATTTCTACGGGCCTGCGAGTGCTTCTTTTTTGGTACCGCCATTGCTCTACCTCCTGGTATTTTTTAGTAATGAGATCGCTTAAAAGCCCGAGGCGAAGAGGCCGTCGAGGCCCCGCCAGCGGGGGTCCACTTCGTCTTCTTTCTGCCCGGGGCTTATCGGCTCCGTGCCGGGGGCGCACACCTTCATTGGTATTTCCGCCGGCAGGGCGCGGCTAGTATACCGCGTGAGGTCCAGAGTCCAATCCTGGATGGAAAGTTCCGGATCATCGGCCCCCTCGACGAGCTCCGAATCCTCGAAGTCCAGCCGTAGCTCTACCGGCTCCAACGTCCGGTCGCAACTGGTTTTTAGATCTACGGTTACTATCAGGTCGAGGTGAATGCCCTCGGTGAGCCGGGTGGCCCCCACGGTGGCCGTGGCCCCCAAAACTTCGTGTTCCCGGCCGTAGAGAAGAAACGTCTCGACCTCGAAATTTCTCTCGTATTCGCGGCGCTCCCCGATCTCGACGCCGGGGCGTTTTAGAAGAATCGTGTGGTCCATGCCGGTAATTTTACTACTCTTCCTGGACGCCTTGTAGCTGCGAGCGGCCCCGCTGCACCGCTTCGAGGAGCCGGCCGAGGTTTTCTTCGAGGCTCGCGAGGACTTCGTCGGCGTAGTCTTCGGCACCGAGGCGAATCTCCCGCTCCCGGCGACGGGCTTCTTCCATAATCTCCGCCCCCCGCTGCTCCGCCCGCTTTAGGATCTCTTCTTCAGAGGTCATTTTCTCGGCTTCTTCCTGAGACTGCTTGACGATCCGGTCGCTCTCGCTCCGGGCCTCGTCCAGCATGGACTGCCGCTCCTTGACGATCCAACGCGCCTGCTTCAACTCTTCCGGTATGGTCTGACGCATCTGGTCTATAACGTCGAAGGCGGCGTCACGGTCCACCATGGCCGTGTTGCCGAAGCCTGGGAAGCTGCGGGCCTCGTCAACCAACTCTTCGAGCCTGTCTATCATTACCAGTACGTCCATCGGAACCTATCCTTTACTATCTTTCTCTACCCGAAGGTCGCCCGCGTATTTCTCTCGAACGGTATCGAGTATCCCCTCCGGTACGAGACTTTCTACGTCTCCACCTAGGCCGGCGATCTCCCGTACCGCACTCGACGAAAGAAAGCTGTGCTCCGCCGCCGACATTATGAACACCGTCTCCAACTCAGGATACAGGTTCCTGTTGAGTTGCGCCTGTTCGAACTCCAACTCGAAGTCCGAAACGGCCCTCAGCCCTTTGACTATGACACTAGCCCTTTGCTCGCGCGCAAAGTTTACCAAAAGGCCCGTCATGACTTCTATGGACACGTTGTCCATGTCGCCCGTGACTTTCTCGATGAGACTAGCCCTTTCCAGGGGGGACAGCTTCGCTTTCTTGCGCAGGTTACCCCCGACGGCGACCACGACGTGGTCGAAAATCCCCGAAGCCCGCCGGATCACGTCCAGGTGGCCCTCGGTTATGGGGTCGAAACTCCCCGGACAAACCGCTATGTTCACCGTGAGGTCCGACCTCTCAAAAATGGATACAGCCGTGCCACCGTAACGTCGCACCGTCCCCTTCTTCATCAACGCCGCGCTTTTTCCCGGAAGCCCTTCACTCTCCACCACAACCCTTCCGCCGGGCTCCAGCAGCGTCGGGAGGCGTAACAACGTATCCTCTACTTCCGTGGCGGCGATTCTATACGGCGGGTCCATCAATATCAAATGGAACGTTTTGCCCGCTTCGGCGAGCGATTCCAGCTTTTTTTTTGCGTCTCCCGGCGAGACTTCGGCCCGGTTTTCCATGCCCGTCCGGGAGAGGTTTTCGCGGATTGCGGCCTGTGCCCGCCGGTCTTTCTCGACAAAAACGGCGTGGTCGAATCCCCTGCTCAAAGCTTCGACGCCCAGGGCGCCCGTGCCGGCGTAGAGGTCCAGAACGTCGCCGCCCGCAAAGAACTGACCGAGGGAGTTGAAGAGGCCTTCGCGCACCCGGTCGGAGGTAGGCCGGACGTTCTTCGGGACCGGGCCCAGCTTTCGTCCGCGGGCCGCGCCCGCGATGACCCGCAACCTACTCCCGGAAAAGCCACTCGACGTCCGCGCCGAGTAGCTCCCGGATCTCCCGCCGCAGCGGACGGTGTTGCGGCTTTTTGAGCGTCGGATCCCCGGATATGAGGCCGAAGGCTTCCCGGCGGGCCTCAACGAGCACCTCTACGTCCCGCAGGAGCTTGGCGACCTTGAGGTCCGGCATCCCGCTCTGGCGGCTGCCAAAGAGCGTTCCCTCACCCCGAATCGCCAAGTCCACCTCGGATAGCTTGAAGCCGTCCTGATGTTCGCACAAGGCTTCGAGGCGGCTGCGGCCGTCGTCGGTTTTCGGCTCCCCGATCAGGAAACACTTCGGAGGATGCAGTCCCCGGCAGACCCGGCCCCGGAGTTGATGCAGTTGCGAGAGCCCGAACCTTTCGGCGCCCTCGATAATGATCGCGCTGGCGTTCGGCACGTCCACCCCGACCTCGACAACCACGGTGGCGACCAGCACCTCTATTTCCCCTTCGCGAAAAGCCGCCATGACCTCCCGCTTTTCGGCGGCCTTCATGCGACCGTGCAAAAGGCCGACGCGGCGCCCCGGAAAGATCTCTTCTGAGAGCTCCTCGTAAAGCTCCTCGGCCGCACGAACATCTTCGAGCGCCTCGGACTCTTCCACTAGCGGGCAGATCACGTACGCCTGCCTACCATCTTGTAGCTGTTCCCGTACGGCTTCGTAGGCGTCTACGCGCCCGGAGAGATCCGTCGCCGTCGTCTCCACCGGCTTGCGGCCGGGGGGCAACTCGTCGATCATGGAAACCTCTAAATCCCCGTAAAGCGTGAGCGAAAGCGTCCGAGGGATGGGCGTCGCGGTCATGACCAGCGTGTCCGGCATTGCCGCGCTTTTCTGCTTGAAGACCGTCCGCTGGCCCACCCCGAAGCGGTGTTGCTCGTCCACGACGACCAGCGAGAGGTCCGCGAACTCGACGCCCTTCTGGATCAGGGCGTGCGTCCCGATAACGATGTTCGCCTCGCCCCCCGCAACCTTCTCCAGCGCCTCCCGGCGTTCGGCGGTGTTCTGCGAGCCGGTAAGCAGCACGACGTTTACCGGAAGATCCGCCAGCGCGGCGGAAACCGACAAATAGTGCTGCTCGGCGAGCACTTCGGTCGGGGCCATGAGCGCCCCCTGCCCCCCCGACTCGACCGCCGTGAGCAGCGCCGCCACGGCGACCACGGTCTTTCCGCTCCCAACGTCTCCCTGGACCAACCGCCGCATCGGCTTCTCCAGGCGCATGTCTCCCAGCAGCTCCTGCGTCACCCGCTCTTGGGCCGCGGTTAGCCCGAACGGCAAACCTTTCAAAAACGGATTCAACAAAGTCCCGTCGCCTTTATGGCTGCGCCCGGATTCGGTGCGTTCCATGCGCGCTTTGCGGGCGGCCAAACCGGTTTGGATCAGGAATAGCTCGTGGAAGATCAGCCGCCGCATGGCGTGCCGCAAGCTGGCACGGTCTGTTGGAAAGTGGACTTCACCTATCGCGTCGTTCAAGCCGGGCAGGCTGTGGTCTACCAATACGTCCGCAGGGATCGGGTCTTGGACGTAGCCGGCGGCGTCTAGGGCGCGGTGGATCAGGGTCCGCATCCGGCGCGCCGGAATGTTTTTATTAACCGAGTACACGGGCACGAAGCGCCCGGCGTGGGCGCTATCTTCCACCGTTGCCGGGTCGTCTATGACCTCGATGTTTTTTGTCGCGAGCTGTATGCCGTAACGCCGCTGCACCTCACCCGACACGACGACCATCGCGCCGTCCGCGAGTTGCCCCACAAGCCAGTGCCGGCCCCAAACGGTCGCCGGTATGTAACCCGTGCCGTCGTAGAGTTGCGCCGAGAAGCCCGGCGAGCGGCCCCGCACCGGTCGCCCCACCGGTTTGGTCTGCACCACCCGTCCTACGACGGTCGCCTTCTCGCCCACCCGCAACTCCGAGATCTTCTTGACGTTAGACAGGTCTTCGTGGCGCGCAGGATAGTGGGATACGAGGTCCGCCAGCGAACTTATCCCGAGCTCTTTGAGCGCGGCCTCGATCTTCGGCCCCACGCCCGGAAGCTCCGTTACGGCCAGCGTACGGAGCCCGGTAAGGGTGCTGCGCCCCGCAACTGCCGGTGGGGCGCCCGCTTCGACGACAACGGCGTTATCTATAGGTAGGCCACCCCGTAGGTCTCCGGGCCGACGTGGCTCCCGACTACCCCGCCTATCTCGGCGATCTTCGGCTCCTCCAACCCGAGTGCCGCGAAAATATCGTCCAGCGCATCCGGTGCGGCCACGTGCCCGAAGTACGGCGTTTTTCCTTCTTCCATGGCTGGCCTCACGTGCTCGACGACGGTATCCATTTGCCGCTTGCGGCCTCGCGTCCGTTTGTAAGGAGATATCACGCCGTCCTGCAACTTCAGCACGGGCCGCACGTTCAGGGCCGTGCCGAGGAGTTTCTGGGCGCGGCCTATGCGCCCGCTCTTGGCCAGGTATTCGAGTGTTCCCACGGCCACGAACACCTCCACGTCCCGAATCGCCCCCTCCGCCGCACGCGAGACATCTCCGAGGTCGCCTCCACCATCCAGAGCTTTCAAAGTCTCCAGCAAGATCAAGCCGGACCCCATCTCCACGCTCCGGGTGTCCCGAACCTCGATCGGCCGATCCACCATCCCCGCCGCCGCAACCGCGGACTCGTACGTCCCGCTAAGGTCGCTAGATATGGTGAGTACCAGTATGTCGTCGTAGGCCGCCAGAGACTCGTAAGCCTCGACGAACGCGCCCGCCGGAGGTTGGGAAGTCGTCGGGAACTCTTCGGCGGTCCGGAGCTTCTCGTAGAATTCCTCGTTGGACATGTCTACTTTGTCCGTGTAGTCCTCACCCGGCCCGAAGTGGAAGCTCAAGGGCACGACCCGGATGTCCGGCCGCTCCCGGATATGCGGCGGAAGGCTCGTGGTGGAATCTGTTACTACGGCAACCGTCATTCAGCCACCATCTGGAGCGGGTACATCGGCTGTCCGCCGTCATGGACCTCTACCTCCACGTCGCCATCTAGGTCGCAGATCTTCTCCGCGATCCTCTGGACGGTTTCTTCTTCCAAACCGTCGCCCCGGAGCAAGGTTAGTATCTCGGCGCCGTCTTCCAGCATCTTCTCCGACAACGCCGCGGCGGCCTCCTCCACGCTACCCGCGACGGCGGCCAGCTCGCCGTCCAGCAACCCGATGTAGGTGCCTTCGGGGACTTCCCGGCCGTCCACCCGGGCGTCGCGGACGGCGCGGGTGATCTCCGCGCACCGCATGGCAGATAGCATGTCGCACATCTCTTCGCAAACTTCTTCCGGCTCCATCTCGGCGTCGAAGGCGACCATCGCCGCCAGGCCAGACGCGATGCTCGTGGTCGGCACCACGTACACGTCGGCCCCGATCAACTCCTTTACCTGGTGGGCCGTGGGGATGATGTTCTTGTTGTTCGGCAGCAGAACCACTCCCCCGACGCTGGCGCCCTCCACCATCGCGGCGAAGTCCGCCGCGCTCGGGTTCGCCCCCTGGCCGCCCTCGATGACCAGCGCCCCCATAGACTCGAAGAGCTTCCGGCTGCCCTCACCCCGGCTCGCCGCCACGACCGCGACGTTCCCCACGGCGTTCCCCGTAGCATTTCCAACGGAATCTCCGGAATCCTCCGCATCCCCGGCGGAGTCGCCCGCACGTTCGTGGACCTGGGCCTCCATGTCGTCCACCTTCACCCCGACGAGACGCCCGAAGCGGCCGCCGTACGATAGTGCTTCCCCAGGGTCCTGGGTGTGGACGTGGACCTTTACCAGGTCGGAGTCCGGGATCACCAACACGCTCTTCCCGATGGAGTGGATGTGCTCCTCGAACCCGTCCTCGTCGCCCGAAAACCCGGACACCAGAAATTCCGTGCAGTAACCCCAGGCTTCTTCTTCGGCGTGGACCGTCTCCAGGTCCGGGGCGCCGCCGTCTTCTTCCGCTTCGACTTCTATCTTCTGGCCGGTGACGTAGGCGTAGATGCCGTCGAGTATTATGGCGACCCCGAGGCCGCCGGCGTCCACCACCCCGGCCTCCCGGAGCACGCTGAGTAGCTGCGGCGTGCGCTTTACAGAGGCGTGGGCCTCGCGGGCGGAGGCTTTTATTACGGAAGGCAGGTCGGCGCCTTTTTCGAGGGCCGCGCGGGCCGCCTGAGAGGCGTCCTTTACCACGGTAAGCATCGTGCCCTCGACCGGCTCTCTTATAGAGGCATACGCCCGCTCCCGGGCTCCCTCCAGGGCGGCGGCGAAGGATTCCGCCGTAAGCGAAGCCTGCTTCGAGAGCACCTCTGCCGCGCCCCGGATCATCTGCGAGAGTATCACCCCCGAGTTTCCCCGCGCCCCCATTAGGGCCGCCCGCGCCCCCGCCTTTCCGGCTTCTTCCGGGCTGTCGTAGACTTTCTCCGACGACTCCTTGAGGATAGATTCCAGGGTGAGGAGCATGTTGGTGCCCGTGTCGCCGTCCGGGACCGGGTAGACGTTTAGCGCGTTGATCCGGGCGACTTGCGCTTTTAACGCCGCGTGAACGGCGGTCGCCACAAAGGCCATTCTTATCGCCATGTTTTTAGCTCTCCCACAATTCCTGCCACATCGGCCCTCCCGGCACGCTCTATCTGCAGGGCGTTTACCCCCTGAACCGAACTATATACACCAAGATGATCTGGTACAATCTCCGCCCAATGCCTGAAACAGTATAAGCTTTTTCGGGCCCTTGGGTTGATTGTATCCTAGCATAGGAGAAAATTTCATGGCAAAAATCTGCTACTCGTGCGGCAAAGGCCCGAATTTTGGTAACGCCCGCAGCCATTCCTTGCGGGCCACGCGCCGCCGGTGGAACCCGAACCTCCAGAAGGTCCGTATCCAGGACGGCGCCGCCACCAGGCGGGAGTGGGTTTGTACCTCTTGCCTGAAGGCTTTTAAAGTACAGAAGGCCTCTGCCGGCCCGGCTCCGCAGGTTCGGGAAACCGTTTAAAGAACTGTAAGACCGTAACCCGGCGCTGCTTCGTCGCGCCGGGTTACTCCTGTTCGGGCGGACCGTCGAGCTTCGGCATCAAATCCGCCATCTCTATGGCGGCCACGGTGGCCTCGAAACCCTTGTTGCCCATCTTCGTGCCGGCCCGCTCCACGGCCTGCTCGATGGTCTCCGTCGTGATAACCCCGAAGATGATGGGCAGTCCGGTTTCCAGGGCGACGGAGTTGATGCCGTTCGCCGCGCCACCGGCCACGTAATCGAAGTGTGCCGTAGAGCCGCGGATGACGGCGCCGAGGCAAATCACCGCGTCGTGTTGGCCCGATAGCGCCATCCGCTTTGCGGCGAGGGGGATCTCGTAGGAACCCGGAACCCACGCAAGGTCCACCGATGCCAGGTCTCCTCCGTGGCGTTCGACGGCTTCCAGGGCTCCGTCTACCAGGGCTTTGACTATAAAATCGTTAAACCGGGAGGCGACGATACCGAAGGAGCGGCCGGAGGCCGAGAAGCCGCCCTCCAGAACATTGGTTTTGCTGGAACGATCCAATCCGGCCTCCTAAAACTGCTCGAAGACGTGGTTTAGCTTCTCGCGCTTGGTCTCCAGATAGTGGTCGTTGACCCCGTTGGGCTCTATCTCAAGCGGCAGACGCTCTGATACTTCGATGCCGAAGCCTTGCAGGCCAACGACTTTCGTAAGGTTGTTGGTCAAAAGGCGTATACGCTCCAAATCCAGGTCTTTGAGGATCAAGGCCCCAAGCCCGTAATCCCTAAGATCCGGCGGGAAGCCCAGCTTTTGGTTCGCTTCGACGGTGTCGAGGCCTTCGTCCTGGAGGTGATAGGCTTTCATCTTGTTCAGCAGGCCTATGCCCCGGCCCTCCTGCTGCATGTAGACGAGTATCCCCTCGCCTTCTTCGGCTATCCGCATCATGGCGGCTTCGAGTTGGTCTCCGCAGTCGCAGCGCATGGAGTGGAAGGTGTCGCCGGTCAGGCAAGCCGAGTGTACCCGGACGAGGGCGTCTTCCTTACCTTCCGGTTCCCCCATGATCAGGGCCATGTGCGTAAGGTCGTCCACCTCGTCCTCGTAAGCCCGGACGCGGAACTCGCCGAACTTTGTGGGTAGGCTGGACTCGACCACGAAAGACACTATCTTTTCGTGGGTGCGGCGGTACTCGATGAGCTGCTCCACGGTGACCATCTTGATGTCGTGCTCGGCGCAGAACACCTCGAAGTCCGGCACGCGGGCCATCGTCCCGTCGTCCTTCATGACCTCGCAAATAACACCCGCCGGCTTGAGCCCCGCCATAACCGCCAGGTCCACGGCCGCCTCCGTCTGGCCAGCCCGTTGCAGTACGCCGCCGGGCTTCGCCTTAAGCGGAAAGACGTGCCCGGGCATAACGAGGTCTTCGGGACCGGTGGAGTCGTCCGCCGCCAGGCGGCTGGTGTAGGCCCGGTCCGCGGCGGATATACCCGTCGTCACCCCCTCACGCGCCTCGATAGAGACCGTAAAAGCCGTCTCGTTTTGGGCGGAGTTTCGCTGGGTCATCTGCGGTATTTCGAGCCGCTCCACAATTTCTTCGTGCAGCGGCAGGCAGATGAGCCCTTTGCCGTAGGTCGCCATGAAGTTTATGTCGTCGGCGGTCACGAACTCCGCGGCCATCGTGAGGTCGCCTTCATTCTCGCGGTCCTCGTCGTCGCAGACGATGACCATTTTTCCGGCCTTTATATCTTCTATGACCTCTTCTACCGGGCTAAACGGCATCTTCTATTCTCCTCTCGAAGTTTTCTAGTTCGCTTCTTGGTTCGCTTTTTGGTTCGCTGTTCGTTCTGCTGGAGTGTGGCTTTAGCAGGCGTTCCACGTACTTGCCTACCACGTCGGCCTCCAGGTTCACTTTGTCACCCACCTTCAACCCTCTCAGGTTCGTGGCGGACTTTGTTTGCGGCAGGATCGAAACGGTAAACGAAGATTCGTTTACCGAGACCACCGTTAAGCTGATGCCGTCCACACAGGCGCTTCCTTTCTCGACGGTGTACCTCAAGACAGACTCCGGCGCGCCGAACTCCCAGATTTCCGCCCCGGCTTCCTCGCGGACCCCGAGCACCGCGCCGACCCCGTCAACGTGACCCTGCACGATGTGCCCGCCGAAACGGCTCTCCAAACTCATCGCGCGCTCGATGTTGACCGGGTCTCCTTCTTTCAAGCCTCCCAGGGCGGTTCGCCGGAGGGTTTCGGGCATAGCGTAGAAGGTGAGCTTTCCGGGGGCGGTTTCGTTTACCGTAAGGCAAACCCCGTTTATGGAGACTGAATCTCCGAGGTTCACGATCCCTTCTATCGCACCGGTCTGTATTTCGAGCCGGGACATGCCATCCTTGCTTATAGCGGCAACGGTGCCGGTGGTCTCAACTAGCCCGGTGAACATATACCTCCTCGTCAAAATTTAGTGGACGGAGCGTTGCGATGAGCTCCCCTTCCAGGACTTCTACGCCGGAGATTTCGAACCCGGAGGCTTCAGCCATCCGGGTGAGGCGCATCTTGCCGATCATGGGCACGCCTTCGGCACCCAGAAGCTTCGGGGCGTAGAATACCGTGAGCTTGTCTACGAGCCCCTTTTTGACGAACCCGGCCGCCGTTTCACCCCCACCCTCTACGAGTAGCCCCCGGACCCCCCTCTGGTGTAACTCATCTAGGACGGCTTCGAGGTCTAACTCGCCTCCGGACTCCGGCACGTCTACCACGTTGACCCCCGCGGCTTCGAGTTCGTCGGCCCGTGCCTGCTCCGCGTTTTTCCCGGTAAAGACCGTTACCGGGGTTTCGCGGGAACTCTTTGCGAGTTGGCTGTCTCGCCCTATGGTCAGGTTTGGGTCGAGGACGGCGCGCAAGACTTGCGGGGGCTCCTCCGGTAGATCCCGGGCCGTTAGTTGCGGATCGTCGGCCCGGACCGTGCCGGCCCCGACGAGAACCGCCCCGGCTTCGGCGCGGAGCATCCGCGCCCGGCGGCGGGACGCTTCCCCCGTCACCCACTTGCTGTCGCCGTTCGACGCGGCGATCCTGCCGTCGAGGGTGGCCGCGAGCTTGAGGTGTACGTGGGGCCTTCCTTTGCGCACCGCGGTAAAGAACCGTTCGTTTTGATGCTCGAATACGGGATCGTCCCGTACTTCGACCTCTATACCGGCCTCGCGGAGCAACCCGACGCTCCGGCCTCGCATTCTGGGGTCCGGGTCTAGATGCCCCACGACGACCTTCGAAATGCCGGCCCGCACTATAGCTTCCGTGCAGGGTGGCGTGCGGCCGTGGTGGTTGCACGGCTCCAGGGTGACGTACATGGTGGCCCCGGCCACGGGGGAATCCACCGACTCAAGCGCCGCGACCTCGGCGTGATCCGAGCCGGCCCGGACGTGCCAGCCCTTCCCTACAACTTCGCCGCCGCGCGTAATGACGGCCCCGACTAGGGGGTTGGGGGCTGCCGTATACCGCCCGCGCTCAGCGAGTTCGCGGGCGAGATCCATGAGATCCCTGCTTGCCAAATCTTCCTTTCTCCCATCCGGACTTTTACCGTCGGCGCCGGAATATCCCAGCCATAGCTGGTATTCACCGGCTCGGCCCCCGGATGTCGCCGGGGGTTCGCGGGCTCCCCAAAGAGCTTGGTGCTCTCCAGGCTACCGCCGGTGCGGGAATTTCACCCGCCCCCGAAAGTTACTTAGATCAAAATTACCACACGGGTATCTGGCAGACAAGGAACTTTCACCAGGCTACCATCAACCCGGAAGATGCCCTTAGAGTCAGGCCGTAGCCGAGCGGCCCGCGTCGATGATCTTACGCATCTCCTCGGCGGGTTCTCCTTTGTAGACGGCTGAGCCCGCCACGAGCACCTGGGCGCCCGCCTCTACCATGATCGGGGCGGTCTCCTCGGTAATACCCCCGTCTACCTGCACAGGCAAGTCGGTCATCTCCTTTACCCGGCGCACCTTGTCAACCATCTCGGGTATAAAGGACTGCCCGCCGTAACCGGGGTTTACGCTCATCACCAGTATGTAATCCAGGTAAGGTAGCGCCCATTCTATAAAGTCCGGCGAAGTCGTCGGGTTGAGGGCGACCCCCGCCTCGCAGCCGCCGCCTTTTATAAGCTCCAGCATCCGGTGCAGGTGTTTCACCGCCTCCGGTTGCACGGAGATGCTGTTTACACCGGCCTCGATAAACGGCTGTATAAGGTTGTCCGGCTGCTCCACCATAAGATGCGCGTCCACCGGTAGATCTGTGGCCTCCACCAGCGACGCGGCAACCACCGGGCCGATAGTCAAGTTGGGGACGAACTGGTTGTCCATCGCGTCGAAATGTACCAACTCGGCCCCGCCGTCAGCGGCCTTTCGGACCTCGTCCGCGAGGTTGGCAAAATCCGCCGCCAATATAGAGGGCGCGCCAGCGACCTTATCTCCAAGCTCTGTAAAAAACCCCAAACTGCCTCCAATGATCAATGATCTTTTGCGGCGATATTGTATAGAAAATAAACCGCAGCGGGTTGTAACGAAGATATATGAAAGGTGCTGTTGGATACCGCGGGCTAATCCGGTGTGACTATTAGCTAGAGCGGAATCTACTCGATCAGCTCGAAAATGCGGAACATCGGGAGGTACATGGCGACGATTATTGCGCCGACGATGCCCCCGACGACCAGGATCATTAGCGGTTCGATGATCGAGGTGAGAGACTTTACCGTGGCGTCCACCTCGGCCTCGTAGAAGTCCCCGACCTTCTCCAGCATACCGTCGAGGTCTCCGGTTTCTTCGCCCACCGCGATCATGCGGGTGACCATCGGCGGAAATACCGGCTCGTCTTCTAGGGGCTTGTGGATGGGGATACCTTGACGGATGGAATCCCGGCTTTTGAGCAGCGCCCGTTCGACGGTGTAGTTGCCGGAGGAGGTGGCCGTTATCTCCAACGCCTGGAGTATCGGTACCCCGGCGGCGCTCAAGGAACCCAGGGTACGGGCGAAACGGGCCAGCGCGACTTTTTGTACGACCTCCCCGATCTTTGCCGGTATCTTCAGTACGACCCGGCCCCAAACTTTGCGTCCCGGCTCGCTGTCTTTCCAGCGGAGAAAGAAGATAACCCCCCCGATCAACAACGCGGCCACCAGTAGGCCGCCAAATCCTGTGAGCAGGCCGGAGAGCGTTATCGCGATCTGGGTGGGAAGCGGCAGGTTTCCGCCCAAATCCTGGAACATTTGGGCGAAAATGGGGACGATGAAGACGAGCATGATCACCGCTGCCAGTATCGCCATCGCCAGCACCACGGCCGGGTACGTCATCGCGCTTTTCACTTTGCGGCGGAGTTCCTGGTCGGCCTCCAGTTGGTCGGCTATCCGGAGCATAACGTCGTCCAACATACCCCCGACCTCGCCGGCCCGCACCATCTCCACGTACAGCCGGTCAAAGACCTTGGGATGTTTCTCCAGGGCTTCGGAAAGCGCGAGACCGGCCTCTACCTCCCGGCGAACCTCCAGGACCACACCCCGCAACTTCTGGTTTGTGGTTTGCTCCCCTAGAATATGCAGAGTTCTGACTATCGGCAGGCCGGCGTTTATCATGGTGGCGAACTGCCGGGAGAAAACTACGATGTCGTCGAGCTTGACTTTTTTGAAAGGCTCCAAAATGTCTCTCTGGCCTACGCCCTGCTCCTTTACGTCCACCACGAGGAGACCCTGCCGGCGGAGGTTCGAGACTACCGACATCGTATCGTCGGCCTCCATCTTGTCTTCCAACACCTCTCCCCGCTGGGTGCGCGCCCTGTACTCGAAGACCGCCATATAACCTCGCCTACTTCCTTACCGCGGCGTACGAACCGGCTTCGGGCCTGGAGGCCTGACCGGCCAGGCGCCGCAACTCTTCGGGGTTGCCGGAACGTTTCTCGGCCTCATTCCGGGAAATTTCTCTACCACGCATCAGCCCGACCAGGGCCGCGTCCATCGTCTGCATTCCGAACCTGGCCCCGGTTTGCATGACGGAGTAGATCTGGTGGTTCTTGCCCTCCCGGATGAGGTTCCTTACCCCGGGCGTCGGCACCAATACCTCACAAGCCACGACCCGTCCCCCACCATCTTGCTTGGGGATCAAGGTCTGGGTTATAACGCCTTGTATAACGTTTGCGAGCTGGGTTCTTATCTGGGGTTGCTGGTGGGACGGAAACACATCTATTATCCGGTCCACCGTCTGCGGCGCGTCCTGGGTGTGGAGCGTCCCGAGGACGAGGTGCCCGGTTTCGGCGGCCGTTACGGCGAGCGAGATGGTTTCCAGGTCTCGCATCTCGCCCACGAGTATAACGTCCGGGTCCTGACGCAGGGCGTGTTTGAGGGCTTCGGCGAAGCTCTTGGTGTCTTGGTTGACCTCCCGCTGGTTCACGATGCAGTTTTTATGCTCGTGCAGGAACTCGATGGGATCTTCCACGCTCATAATATGCTCGTTGCGGGTTTCGTTAACCCGGTCTATCATCGCCGCCAGGGTCGTGGATTTTCCACTGCCCGTCGGCCCCGTCACGAGGACCAAACCCCGCGGCTTCCCGGTCATGTCTTCGACGGCTTTTGGTAAACCGAGATCCCGGAGGCTCGTAACTTCTTGCGGGATGGTCCTGAAGGCCGCCCCGACGCTCCCCTTCTGGAAATATACGTTTACCCGAAAGCGGGCCGCGCGGGCCAACGTGTAGCTAAAATCCAGCTCCCAGTTTTTCTCCAGACGCCGGCGCTGCTCGTCGGATAGGATGTCGTAGACGAGCTCGTGCGTGGCGGCGGGCGTGAGGGGCGGATAGTCGAGCGGCCACACTTTGCCGTTGGTGCGTATCATGGGCGGCAGGCCGGCGGTTACGTGGAGGTCACTCGCCCCCGCGTTTACCGCGTCGAACAGGTAGTCTTCCAACCTCGTTTGTGCCATCTCGCCTCCTCCAAAAGCGCCTCGTTTCCCCGCCGGGTATCGTTGCGGTGTCGCGGTGGCCCGTACGTTTTAGTGTGGTGGGGTTCCTTATACCACGGTACGCAGTACCTCTTCTACGGTGGTGACGCCCCCGGCGGCCTTGGCGAGCCCGTCGTTCCTAAGGCGCACCATACCGCTTTCTTCGGCGGCGCGGGAAATCTCGTCGGTCGAGACGCGGCGCACGATCATCTCCCTCAACTCCGCGGTTGCCACCATCATTTCGTAGAAACCGACCCGGCCCCGGTAACCCGAGTCGCCACACCACCGGCAGCCGACGGCCTTGTGGAAGTTCAACCCTTTCTCCGGCGCCAGCTCGTAGGGAAACCCCATCTCGTCCAGAACGTCCCGGCCTATCTCAACCGGCTCTTTGCACCTTTCGCAGAGCCTCCTGCCGAGCCGCTGGGCTATTACGCAGTCCACGGCCGAAGAGGTCAGAAACGGCTCGACGCCCATCTCCGTGAGTCGCGTCAGGGCGCCGGGGGCGTCGTTGGTATGAAGAGTAGCGAGAACCAAATGCCCGGTTAGGGCTGACTCTACGCTGATCTTCGCGGTCTCGACGTCCCGTATTTCACCAATCATTATTACGTCCGGGTCGCTCCTCAAGATGCTCCGCAGCCCGGAGGCGAACGTCAGCCCGGCTTTCGGGTTGACCTGTATCTGGTTGAGCCCCGGCACCCGATACTCGACCGGGTCTTCCACGGTGATGATGTTGCTCTCGGGCGAGTTGAGTTCTTTGAGGGTCGCGTACAACGTGGTAGATTTTCCGCTACCCGTCGGGCCGGTGACGAGGATGGCCCCGTAAGGGCGGCGGAAGACCTCCTCGTATCTTTCGAAAGCCTCCGGGGAGAACCCCAACTTCTTGAGGTCCGCCTCGACGTTCGACGTATCCAGCAACCGCAAAACCACCTTTTCACCCCAGGCCGTTGGCAGGGTGGCGACCCGGAGGTCGATTTTTCTACCCGTCACCCGGACGCTGAACCGGCCGTCTTGTGGCACCCGGCGTTCGGCAATGTTCAAGTTTGCCACGACCTTGAGCCGTGCCGTTATACCGTCTTGCAATTTCTGCGGGACGGACATGACTTTCCTCAAGACCCCATCCACCCTGAAGCGCACCGTCACTTCCCGGGCCTGGGGTTCGATGTGTATGTCCGAAGCCCCGTCACCCACCGCCTGCTGCAATATAGAGCTGACGAGCCGGATGATCGGGGCCTCGTCGGTCCCGGCGTCGGCGCCGAGTACGAGCTCGCTTTCGTCTTCGGAAACGGGTTCTAAAGCAGCCTCTTCGAGAAATTCGGATACCCCGCCACCCAGGGCGAGCAACCTGGTCTGGGTACGCTGGATGTCTTCTCGCGTCGCAACCACCGGTTTTATGGAATGGCCGGAGATCATACGCAAGTCTTCCAGCGCGTGAATGTTCGTCGGGTCACCCATCGCGACGACGAGGGTTCCATCCTCCATCCGGAGCGGAACGGCCCGGTGACGCCGCAGTACCTTGTGGTCCACCAGGTTCAGGAGACCCCGGTCAACGTCTTCATCACCCAGTTCCAAAAACTCCAGCCGGAGACTGCGGGCCAGAGCCCGGGCGAGATCCGTCCTCGTTACGTGGCCCAGCGACAACAGTACCTCGCCGACCGGCCGGGATTTAGGATCATTCTCTTGTATTTGGGAAGCTTGCTGGAGTTGCTCCCCCGAAATCTTACCTTCAGAGACCAGGACGTCCCCGATCTTGCCACTCCCCGCCAGCGTCCGGCGCAACCTTCTCTCTCCGACGGGTTGCTGTTCGAACCCCGCCACTTCATGCTCCGTCTCTGCCGGCGGCCCCTCGGCCACCATAAGCTCGTTTCCACCCGGCTCTCCATAGGACGTCTCTCCTTCACGTTTCTGGTGGGAGTTCTCGCCCTCGGGGCCGAAGAGGCGGTCTAGGGCTGCGGTGATGTCTTCCTGGGTGGCTACCACCGGCCTCAAAGGTCTTTTGGCGATAGCCCTGAGGTCTTCGAGCGCGAAGAGGTCATTTGGGCTGTTCATCGCGACGACGAGTCCGTCGTCTTCGAGCCGGAGCGGCAAAACTTTATATCTGCGGCACGGTTGTTCTCCGAGGAGCCGTATCGCCCGGGGGTCCACTTGGTCTTCGGGGGTTTCGGATATTGCGAGGTAGTCGAGCCGGAGCCTGCGGGCCAGGGCCCGGGCAAGGTCCTCCGGAGCCAGGAAACCCAGCGAGATCAGTATTTCACCCAACTTGCGCGGGTCGTTTTTCTGAATCCTCAGGGCTTGGTCTAACTGTTTCTCGGAAATCCCGCCCTCCGAAACTAGTATTTCTCCTATCCTGGCGCTTCTTCGGGGCAAACCGCGGCCACCCTCAAGACTGCCGCCCCCTTCTCCCAGCAGCCTCCGGCGTTCGACCCTTATAGCCTCTTGGTCAGCGGCCAACGGCACTATGGGGTGCCCGGAACTTTCTACGATACAGCTCCGGGACTCGGGGTTGTCAGGGTCCTTCATGGCTACCACCAGGTTGCCGTTTTCTATGCGGAGCGGTATCGCCTCACACTGGTGCAGGATATCTTCCCCGACTATGCCTATGAGCCCCGGGTCCACGGCCGCCTCCGAAAGAACCACGTACTCCGTGCCGATGTGCCAGGAAATTATCCTGGAGAGGGCCTCGGGAGAAATCTTTCCCCCGGATACCAGAACTTCTCCCAGGCCTTTCTCCTCACGGTCTTTCTTCGAAAGCGCCTCGTTTACGTCCGCTTCGGAGACTTCACCTTCAGCCACGAGTATCCGGGCTATTTGCCAGGCTGAGACGGTTCGGACTCGCTTACCGGGCGACTGCATCGCTCATCACCTTCACGTTCGGCTCCAGGCCGGTCCACACCCGCTGCGCCTGGACTCCCTGGTAGAGTAACATCCTATCCCCCGATACTATCCGCGCCCCCCGCCCCCGGGCGAGCCGGATGAGCTCGGTGTCTCCTTCTCCACGGTACACGGCGTCACAAACCGCGGTTTCCGGACTCAAAAGTTCGCCCGGCACCGGGCTGGCATCCCCGTCTTTCATCCCCAGGTACGTAGTATTGACGATTACGTCAGCCTCCGCCACCCTCGCCGCCTTATCTTCCAAGAGGCCTGCGGTTACTTCGACGGGTTCGTTGACGGCCGACAGTTTCTTTGCGAGCTCCTCCGCCCGGTAGTGGGTGCGGTTCATCAAGATCACGCTTGCGGGGGTTTCCTTTATTATCGCGGCTCCCACAGAGGCCGCGGCCCCGCCCGCTCCCAGCACTAGAACCCGCTTGCCACCGAATCCGACCCCCGACTCCGAGCACGCCTCGATAAACCCACTACCGTCGGTGTTCATGCCGTGCAATCCTTTTTCCCGTATCACCACGGTATTTACCGCACCCGAGATCCGGGCGACCTCGTCTATGTCGTCCAGGAGCGAGAGTACCTTTTCTTTGTGCGGCATGGTTACGTTGAACCCGGCGAACCCGAGAGTCTGGAGGCCGCTTACGGCTCTGTCTAGCTCTTCCGGTCTTACGTCCATAGCCAGGTAGGCAAAGTTCTTACCGTCCGCGGCGAACGCCGCGTTGTGCATGACCGGGCTCAGGCTGTGGGCCACGGGATGCCCGATAATCCCCAGTAACCGGGTACTACCGTTTATCTTCATACCGTCTCTCCGCGGCGAGCTTTTTGCCGCGTCTTTGGCGCTGGCGGCGAGAAACTCCGGCCCCGCGGGTACACATTAAAGTCCCGCCGCTTCTTTCGCTTCGAGGAACCTATCGTAGTCCTTTGTAAAGAAGTGCTCATCGCCGTTTTTCTTCAGCACGTAGTATACGAAGTCCGTCTCCGCCGGGTTCAGGGCGGCTTCGATAGATTCCAGGCTCGGGCTACAGATCGGACCCGGCGGCAACCCGGTCTTCTGGTAGGTGTTGTAGGGCGATTCTATCTTCAGGTCCTCCAGGGACAATTCCTCCTTGGGCTCACCCCGCGCGTACTGAATCGTCGCGTCTATCTGTAGCGGCATCTCCTTCTCTAGACGGTTGTAGATCACGGACGCCACTTTGGGTCGTTCCTCGGAATTTGCCGCCTCCCGCTCTATAAGCGAGGCTACCGTGAGCAGTTCGTATTCGTTTAGCCCCGTTGCGTCGCGGGCGGCGCCGAAGTCGAGGTTTTGGGTCTCTATAAAGTACTGTTCCAACATCCTGCTCACCACTTGCGACGCGTTGGCGTCCTCCCTAAACTCGTACTTTTTGGGGAAAAGGAAACCTTCGGTCGTCTCGATCCCGGGATTTTCGAGAAAGGCGTAGCCGTAACCGGTCTCCCCGGCCGCCGCCTCGAAATCTTTCGGCGAGATCTCCGTTTCCTCGGATACGGCGTCGGCGGTCTGGTCCAGGGTAAGGCCCTCAGGCACCGTGAGCGTGAACGTCGGGTCCGGCCTGTCGGCTGTTAGCTTGGCCATGATCTCATCATTGTCGGAGCCAGGCTCGAAGGTGTAATTTCCGGGCTTTATCTCCGTACTACCGCCTTTCAAGCGGGATTCGAGCTTAAACCCCGTGGCGCTCCCGATGACACCGGCCTCGACCAGCTCGTCCGCCACCGACGCTAGAGTATCTCCTTCTTCCACGGTAACCTCGACGGGGCCGCGGGCGGCGCCACCGCCCATGGCCATCGTGTAGATCAGGTACACGACCCCGACCACGATGGCTATGAGCAGCAATCCGATCCCGGTGGCGACTATGCCGGACTTTTTTTTGGAGGAACTTTTGCCCTTTAGATGGGTTTCTTGCAGCGCGCCGACGCGCTCTTTCAGGTCTTCTATATCCCGGTGACGTTGTCGCCCGAAACCTTTCAAGTATTCCCCCTCGCATCCAGGTGCTCCTGCAACATGCGGGCCGCCGCAAGATGGTCCACCCTCTTCTTTTTGCTTTTGCCCCGGCCCTTTTTGCCTACGGATCTCGTATCCGCGATTGCGATCCGGGTGGTGAGCCGTTCGTCCTTCTCGACGAACGATACGCCAGGGAACTCTTCTCTCAGAGTTTGTATCTGGCCCAGTATCCGTCGGGCCTGAAAGCCGATCTCCCCGCCCATGGTTTTCGGAACCCCGACCACTATCTCGGATATCCCTTCTTTGGAAACGATACCATGTAAGTAATTTACGAGCTGTGCGCTGGGGACTACCTCCAGCGGCCGGGCCAGTGTTCTGCCGGTATCGGATATCGCCACACCGCTACGGACCTCCCCAAGGTCGAGGGCGGCGGTACGACCCGCTCGTTGACGTTCTTCTCCCAGGACTCAGCCTCCAGGGGCGCCGGAGAGCTTCTGGTTTAGTGTTTCCTTGACTTTAGAAAGGGCTTCGGGGATGGCCGAGAGGTCCCCCCCACCGGCCTGGGCCATCGTCGGGCCGCCGCCGCCGCCGCCACCCAGCACACTAGAGGCTTCTTTTACCAGGTCTCCGGCTTTCACCTTCTGTGAGAGATCCGGGTGCAGGTTGGCTACCAGGACGGCTTTGCCGTCGAGTTCCGCGGCCAGGACGACGGCGGACGGGCCGTCGAGACGGTTTTTTACGTCGTCGGAGATTTGACGCAGGCCTTTCACGTCGGCCGCGACCACCTGCCCGGTTACGACCTTCGCGCCGTCCACCGACTCGGCCCCCTCTACCAGCGCGCCGACTTCTTCCAGGCCGGCTTTCAGGGCCTGCTCCCGGGCGGATTCCCGGGTGTTTTGAATTTCTTTCTGGAGATCGTTTACGGCTTCGGGGAGGTGATCCAGGCCCACCCGAAGCTCTTCGGAGACTTTCTCCGCGGTCTCCGTGGACGAGACCAGGTAGTGCAGCGCCTCCCGGCCGGTGAGGACCTCGATGCGGTACAGGTCCGCGCCGTGTTTGCGGTTCGTGAGGACTTTGAACGCCCCGACCTCGGCGGTCCCCCGGACGTGCGTGCCGCCGCAGAGCTCCCGGGAGAAACCGTTCACCTCGACGACCCTTACCAGGTCGCCGTATTTCTCGCCGAAGAGCATCATGGCCCCCAAGTTTCGGGCTTCGTCCATCGTCGTGGTGTAGTAGCGGACGGGCTGGTTCTCGGTGATCTTGAGCAGTCCTAACTCCTGCACGCGCCGGAGGTCTTCTTCGGTGACTTTGCCGGTGTGGCGGTAGTCGAAGCGCAGCCGGTCGGGTCCGACGTAGCTGCCGGCCTGGGCCACGTCTTTGCCGAGCACGGCCCGCAAGGCCCAGTGCAGTATGTGGGTCGCGGTGTGGTTGGCTTCTATCTGCTGACGCCTCACGCGGTTTATGGAGGCCGTAACGTCGTCGCCAACCCGGAAGTCTTCTATGTTAGAGCTTCCATCCTCTATCCTGGCACGGAGCACCTGGTAGTCGCCGGCCGGGATGGCGTCGAAAACCTCCAACTGGCCGCGGTCCGAGCGGATCCAACCCTCGTCCGCAACCTGTCCGCCACCCGTCGCGTAAAAGGGATTCTCCGTTAACACAACGTACAACTCGTCCTCGGCGTCGGGAACCTCCTCCACAGCGACTATGCGCGTCTCGACCCGCTCCCGCTCGTAACCGACAAAGCGGCTCCGGATCTCCTCGTCCCTGAACGCCGCGACGACCCTCTCGTAGCCCTGCACCGCGTCCCGCGCCCGTTCGCGCTGCCCGGCCATCGCCTTCTCGAAACCGGCTTCGTCCAGCGGAACGTCCTTCTCGGCCAATACTTCCCGGGTTACCTCTATCGGGAAGCCGTAAGTGTCGTGCAGGGTGAACGCCACCTCGCCGGGAAAATGACCACCCTGCAAGCGTTCTACCTCGGCTTCGAGAAACTCGATGCCGGAGTCGTAGATCTCCACAAAACGCGCGGCCTCGGCCTCCACAACCCGGCGAATGTCTCCCCGGGCGCTCTCCAACTCCTCGTAGAACTCACCCATATGGTCTACGACCGTCTCCACCACCCCCGCGAGCTGAGCCGGGCTCATGCCCAGCCGGGAGTACGCCTGCAAGGCCGCCCGGCGTATTATGCGACGAAGAACGTATTCCCGACGCTGGTTCCCGGGCCGGACGCCGTCGGCGATGAGAAAGGCCATGCCCCGGGCGTGGTCGGCGAGTACGTATAGTGCGCGGTCTATCGTCTCCGAGTTACCGAGCTCGGCGTTGGTGTACCCGCGCAGCTTGTCGAAGATCGGGGTGTAGAGGTCGGTCTCGTAGACCGTGCGGACGTTTTGGGCCGCGGCGATGGTGCGCTCAAGGCCCAGGCCGGTATCTATGCCGGTCTTACCGAGCGGTGCGAGCGTGCCGTCCCGGCGCTGCTCGTACTGGTTAAAGACGAGGTTCCAAATCTCCAGGAAACGCGAGTCGCCTTCTTCGCCGCCAGGACCGTGGCGTGGATCTGCGCCCGGATCCCCGAGGCCGTGTTCTTCACCGTAATCGTAATAGACCTCGGAGCACGGCCCGCACGGGCCGCTTTCTCCGGGCGGTCCCCACCAGTTCTCGCTTTTGGGAAGCCCAAAGATCCGCTCCTCCGGGACACCAACGTCCATCCAGTGTTTTTTGGCTTCGAGGTCTTCCGGGGCGTTCTCGTCACCTTCGAAGATGGTGATCCAGAGCCGATCCCTTGCGAAACCCAGTTCTTCGGTGAGAAACTCCCAGGCCCACTCTATGGCCTCTTTTTTGAAGTAATCTCCGAAGGAAAAGTTTCCCAACATCTCGAAAAAGGTGAGGTGGCTCGGGTCGCCCACTTCTTCGAGATCCTGGGTGCGAAAGCACTTCTGGACGCTGGCGGCCCGGGGGGCGGGCGGCTTTTCCTGGCCGGTGAAGTACGACGTGAATTGCTGCATACCGGCGGTGGTGAGCAGCACCGTAGGGTCGTTGTGCGGTATCAGGGAAGAACTCGGGTAAACCCGATGATCCTTTTTCTCGAAGAAGTCGAGGAATTTTTGCCGGATGTCGTTGCTGTTCATAGAAGCTGTATTCTACTTTTCGAGCGGGCTTTTTCTAGGTTTCACCTGCGACCGGCCTCGTGCTGATGCTCCAACTCACCCAGTTCGTAGCGCAGGTCGTCCAGGGCGCGGCGCAGGAGACGCGAGACGTGCATCTGGCTGACCCCGATCTGGGTGGCGATCTCGGTCTGCGTTTTGCCCTCGTTGAAGCGGAGCTTGAGAATGGTCTTTTGCTGCCCCTTTAGGCTGTCCATGGCGCGTTGCAGCAGGATCTTGTCCTCAAGGCCGGCTATGGGAGAGTTTTCGTCCGCCTGGAGGTCTACGATGGTGTCCGAGTCCGAGTCCTCCTGGTTTACCGGGGTGTCCAGGCTGAAAGTATTGTACGCCCGGCCGAGGGTCAGCGCCTCCGCCACGCTTTCTTCGTCGGATTCGAGTTTTTGGGCCAGGTCTACCACCGTGGGGGACTTTCCCGTGCGGACCGTTTCGTCCCGGATGGCGTCCCGGGCAGCCTGGCGCAGCTCCTGGAGCCCGCGGGGGACCCGCATGGCCCAACCTTTGTCCCGGAAGTAGCGTTTTATCTCGCCGAGTATATTCGGCGTCGCGTACGTCGAGAACTCTATGTTCCGTTCCACATCAAAGCGGTCTACGGCCTTTATAAGGCCGACGGAACCTACCTGGATCAGGTCGTCCAAAGGCTCGCCGCGGCCGGCGAACTTGCGCGCCAGAAATTCCACGAGCGGCAGTTGTTCCTGGATTATGCGCTCGCGGGCGTTTTGATCCCCTTCCTGATGGTATTTCAGGAGTAGTTTGCGGATGCGAGCCTTGTTGGGCCGCCGGTAGCGGCTCATGCCACCAGCTCTACGACCATGCGCCACTCGGGGTCTTCCTCGGAACCCCCGACGCTGTCCTCGACCTCGGCCACGACGGCTTCTTCCGTCCAGCAGAAACGGTAGCGGGTGTGCTCTTCGCCGGAGTGCAGGCTCTCCAGAACCTCGACCGCTTCTTCGAGGCCACCGACCCCGATCTTGGCTCGCGCCACGAGGCCGGCGAGCACCAACCCCGCGCAGCCGCTCATCTCGGCGGCCGGCGGCAAGTCTAGATACACGTACCCGGGGGACTCGTTGTCAGGCAATATGTTTACTCCTCGTTCGGAAACGGTATCGGGCGCGTGTCGTCCTCGTGCAGCGGCCCGCGGGCCTGTGGGGGTAGAGAACCGGCTTGGGTCGGGCCAACCTCGGTTTCAAGGGTGGTAGTCTGGCCCGCGTTCTCCGAACCCCCGTGCTGGTCGAGGTCGCGCAGGATCTCCGCCCGGCGGCTGGAGGAGCCCTCGCGGGCCGCGGCGACCGCGCTCTCGAACCTCCGGCGGACGTTGTCCGGCAGGTTTCGCGCGGATTTCGGCAACTGCTTGCGAACTTCCTCGTTTGTGGCGTAGACCGTCCCGGCGACCCCGATAACGGCCCCGGCCACGAGCTTTCCCCATCCCGCCATGCTTTACTCCTCTTCTTTCTTGCTCTCACGCCCGAAGAACGTGCTCACGCCTTTGGAGAGGCCTGCGGATGCCGAAGAGATGCCGATAACGCCGTTCCGGACGCCTTTCGTTATGACGGTCGTCGTCTGGTCCAGCTCGTCCGTGATCCCGGCCACGTCCCCCACGGCTTCGTCTAGTTGCGAGAGTTGGCTGTTTATGTTGTCCACCGTAACGTGGGTTTTCCCGATCAGGGGCACCACTTCTTCGGAGACTTCTTTTATGGATCCCTCCGTGGTAGAGAAAATTTTAGCCAGCCTGAGAAAAACGAACGCCAGCAGAAAGAAAGCCACCGCGAGGCCCAAATACAGCAAACCTTTCGCCAACTCCACAAACACTTCCAACCTCAGCACACCTCCAAAGCGAACCAACCGAAAACACGATTATACTCCCGCGGCGTACCCGAACACCACCGGCCTAGCCGTGCGGCGCTACCACGCCGCCGCCGACCACCCTTTCTCCGTCGGCCGTATAGAAGACCGCCGACTGTCCCGGCGCGACCCGGGCGGTTGGCTCTTCGAGGTACGCGACCCACTCGCCGGAACCTTCCGGCCTCCACTCTTCTATCTCACAGGCTACGGGTTGGCTGTTGTAGCGCAACTGGACCATGCTGGACTCGCCCGGCTCCAGGAACCAGTTCAGCCCGCCGACCCGGACCTCCGTAACCTCCAGCGCCTCCCGGCGGCCCACGACGACCTGCTGCGCCCGCGGCCGCACCTCGGTTACGTACAGCGGTGTCGGGGCCGACACCCCGATGCCCCGCCGCTGGCCGATGGTGAAGTCCACGACCCCGTCGTGGCGGCCCAAAACCCGCCCCTCGTCGTCCACGACCTCTCCCGGCTCCGCCGCCACGTTCTTACGGACGAACTTCCGGTAGTTACCGTCAGGGATAAAGCAAATGTCCTGGCTTTCCGGGGTGTACGCCACAGCCAGGCCACGGTCCTCGGCGATCTGGCGGATCTCCGTTTTCCGGTAGTCTCCCAACGGGAAAACCGCGCGGGCGAGCAATTTTTGGGGCGTGGGCCACAGGACGTAGGTCTGGTCTTTGGTCTCATCTTCCGGCCGGGCCAGGGCCGGTCCCTCGACGACGCGGGCGTAGTGGCCCGTCGCGACGTGGTGGTAGCCCAGCATGTCCGCGAGAAAGGCCGCCGCGTGAAACTTGACGTGGGCGTTGCAGGCCACGCACGGGTTCGGCGTCCGGCCCGCCGCATAGGAACCGACGAAGTCCTGCATCACACGCTGCTGAAAGAGCTTTTTCAGGTTGAGCGTGAAGTGCGGCAGCCCCATGCGGTGCGCCGTGTCGCGGGCAAAGAGCACGGTGTCCGGCGAGCAGCACGACCGGCTCCCTTTTTCGCCGTCGTGCAGCCGAAAAGTAACCGTCGCAACGTCGTAGCCGGCTTCCTTTAGCAGCAGGGCCGTAACCGCAGAGTCCACCCCGCCGCTCATCGCCGCCACGACGGTTTTGTCTTTCTCCTCCCCGTTTCCGGTGTAGCCTTCCAAAAGCAACTCGCCCGCCGACTGGTTCAGGTGGTCTTCGAAGGCTTTGTGCAAGGCGTCCAGCGTAAGCGTGAGGGCGTGTTCTTTGCCGGGCGGCAGCGGCCCGCCGAGCGCCGCTTCGAGGTCGGCCCGGGAGACGCGGGCTCCTTCGAGAAGCGACTTCCCGTCCACGAGTTCTGCCAGGGCAGACCCGGCGGCTATGCTGGCGGCGCAGCCGTAGGCTTTGTAGCGCACCGCTTCGAGGATGCCGTCTTCGACTTTGACCATAAAGCGGGCCACGTCGCCGCAGGCCTCGTGGCCGGACTCTCCCTCGCCGGTGGCGTCGGTTAATTCTCCCGCGTTGCGCGGGTTTATCAGGTGTTCTATCAATTCCGGTTTGTAACTACGGGGCATCAGGCTTCGTCCTTCGGGTTTCAAGTTTTGGTGTACAAGGGAGATATTTCGCGGAGCCGTTGCACGGCGCCGGAGAAGGCTTCGAGGAAGCCTTGGATCTCCGCGGGCTCGTTGTCTTTGCCGACCGTGACCCTGACCGCCGAGAAAGCTTCTCTCTCGTCCTGGCCCATCGCCAGCAAGACCGGCGAGGCCTTGTGGCCGCCGGAGGCGCAGGCCGAGCCGCTACCGATGGCATACCCCAACGCGTCGCACATCAGGACCAATCCCTCGGCCTCTACGCCTTCGACGGTGAGGTGGACGTTGTTGGTCAGCCGGTCGTCCGGGTGGCCGTTTAGCCGCACCCCGGGGATGGAAGTCGTGCCGGAGATGATCTCGTCGCGTAGCTCCCTCTCGTGCCGGGCTCTCTCGTGCAACCCGGCTTTGGCCATCCGGGCGGCCTCACCGAAGCCCGCGATGCCCGCGACGTTCTCCGTACCACTCCGCAGGCCTCCCTCCTGCCCGCCGCCGAACAGCATCGGCTCCAACCTCACGCCGCCCCGGACGTACAGCGCGCCGACCCCTTGGGGTCCATAAAGCTTGTGGGCGGAGATGGCGAGCGTCGAAACCGGGGTCTCCGTAACGTCTATCCGGACTCTACCCGCCGCCTGCACGGCGTCAACGTGAAACGGTACGCCGCGTTCGAGGCAGGCTTCCGCCAACTCCCCGACGGGCTGCACGGTTCCAACCTCGTTATTTGCCCATACGACCGCCGCGAGGCCCGTGTCGGGCGTTAGGGAATCAACGAACTCGCCCTGGTTAACCAGGGCCGTATCGTCTACGCCTACGCGCGTCACTTCGTAGCCTTCGTTTTCGAGCTTTAGGGCGGGTTTCCGGACGGCGGCGTGCTCGACGGCGGAGATAACGATGTGTCGTCCCTCCGCGTGCCCTCCCTCCGCGGCGCGTACGAGCCCGAACACGGCCAGGTTGTCGGCTTCGGTGCCGCCGGAGGTAAAGATTATCTCTTCCGGGGAAGCCCCGATCAGGGCCGCCACACGCTCCCGCGCCTCCTCTACGGCCCCTGCGGCCACAGAGCCGGGACCGTGTAGCGAGGACGGGTTGCCCCTTACGCCACCGAGGTGCGGAAGCATAGCTTCCAGGACCCGGCTGTCGAGCGGCGTGGTGGCGGCGTTGTCCAGGTAAAAGATTTCGGTCATAGCCCGCCTAGTTTAACTTACGAAGCCCGAATTTCAGCGGTGTTTCGGCCTAAATTGTGATCGTGTCGGCCACCGCGCCGCCGGAGTCCAGCAGGGCGAGTTGGTCTCCGGGGGAGAGCCCTAGTTCCTGGCCGCTCTCAAAGGTGCCGGCGACCGGCTCGCCTTCGGCGTTTTCCAGGTCCGGGACGCGGCCCACGGATACCTCTTCCCCGGGCCGCACGCGGACCTCGTCGCCGATGAGCACGCCGTCGGAGTCGGGGTTTACCTCGCCGGTCTCCGGGTCCAATATCCTCAAGGAGAAACCCTGGAGGCTGACGGCCCGGTCGCTCCGGTTTTGCACGGTGAAGTATTCGATCCCCCCGCCGCCCTCCGTGACCTCTATGCGGTCCAGGCCCACGTCCACGTCGCTGGTGTTGCCCTCCACGTCGTTGGCGCTGAGGTCGAAAAGCGCTTGGTTGAGCACGGGCTGCGGCAGGTAGCCCTGAAACAGGTTCTCGATCACGTACTGGTCCCCCCGGGGTGCGAGCGTCGCCACGAAAGGCGTGTACCCTACCCCGAGTTGGGCCGCCAAAGTTCCATACTCCTCCGCCTGGAGCCCCGCGCCCTCTCCGGTAGAACCCGGATTATCTATATTGTAAGTAAAAAACTCTATGGTCGGGTAGTCGGGTTGTAAGTCCTGGAGGGCGCTGCTGACGGTGTCATCCACTTCGAGGCCCTGGGGATAAAATTCATCCCCGCCCTCCTTCACGAACTGGACCGCGATCAAGGCCCGCCGCTGATAAGCCGCCTGAAAGTCCGGCGGGACGGCCTGATCCTGGTTCAGCGTGAACGGTACGTCCCGGACGGTCTCTGCCTGGCCGGCCCCCACCGTGGCGCCCCCGGCCGAACCCGCGGGCGTCGTAACGGCCGGCGCGTCGGTGACGGTCTCCCCCGCTTCCGGGATCTCCGCCTCCTCGCCGTCGTCTCCGCTACACCCGGCGAGCACGAAGCTCGCGAAGAGGCCCACGAGGAGGGTGGCGAGAAGAAGTCGGAGCCTTGCTTTCAAGTTTCCGGCGCGATCCTTACGCGGCCAACGTCCAACTTCCAAGAGCCTCCCGGGTGCCTGCCGGCACGGTCTTCTGGTGTTGCAAAAACCTGCGGTTGAGTCAAACACAATCCCCCGGGGAGCGCAATCGGGGGTTCCCGCAGAACTCTCCGCGGGAGGATCTGCACACCATGATATACACTCCGCAGTTATCCCTACTATAGAGCAGGACGGCATACGAGTACGAGAGGAGCGCACGATTTGCACCGGGAAGATTCAGCGCCGAAAAACCCTTACAGGAGCCACACCGCAGGGCAGTTGCGGGCCGAAAACGTCGGCGAGCGGGTCCGGCTCGCCGGGTGGGTAAACCGGCGCCGGGATCACGGCGGCCTGATCTTTATCGACCTGCGGGACCGGTGGGGAATTACCCAGGTGACTTTCGACCCGGACCGCGAAGAAATCTTCTCCGCCGCCGAACAGCTCCGTCCGGAGTGGTCCATCTCCATAGAAGGGGAAGTCGTGCGGCGCCCCGAAGGCAACGAGAACCCGGACCTACCGACCGGCCAGATCGAGGTGGAAGTTACGGACCTCCGCGTGCTCAACACCTCTAAAACACCGCCGTTCGAGATTGACCGAGACCGACCCGTAGACGAGTTGCTGCGGCTGAAGTACCGCTACCTCGACCTCCGCCGCGAGAGGATGAAAGAGAACATCCTGCTCCGTCACCGGGTCATCAAGCACACGCGCGACTACCTGAACGACCGCGACTTCGCGGAGATAGAAACGCCGCTCCTAACAGCCTCCACCCCAGAGGGCGCCCGGGACTATTTGGTGCCGGCCCGCTTGTATCCGGGCGAATTCTACGCGCTCCCGCAATCGCCGCAGCAGTTCAAGCAACTCCTCATGGTCGCGGGGTTTGAGAGATATTTTCAGATAGCCCGCGCTTTGCGGGACGAGGACCAGCGCGGCGACCGGCAGCCCGAGCACACCCAGCTAGACCTGGAGATGAGCTACACGACCCAGGACGAGGTGCTGGACCTCGTAGAAGACCTCTACGTCGAGATAGTCGAAGGTCTGACGGAGAAAAAGCTGCTCGAAAAGCCTTTTCCCCGGCTCACGTACGCCGAAGCCATGGACCGTTTCGGCACGGACAAGCCGGACTTGCGATTTGGGCTGGAGATAAGGGACGCGACCGAGACGGCCCGCGTCTCCGACTTCAAGGTTTTCAGCGGGGCGGTCGAAAACGGCGGCTCGGTGCGCGGCATCGCCGTCGGCGGGCTCGGAGACCTCTCGCGCCGCGAGGTGGACGAGATCACCGAGGTAGCCAAAACCGCCGGCGCCCGCGGTTTGGCTTACTTCAAGGTGGAGGAAGACGGGCTGGCCGGTCCCGTAACCAAATTCTTCTCCGAAGAGGATCAGGAGGCATTGCGGGAAACGCTCGGCGCGGAGAACGGGGACTACCTGTTCTTCGTGGCCGACAAAGACCCGGTGGTGTTCGAGAGCCTGAACCGTCTACGGCTGCACTTCCGGGACCGGCTCGGGCTGGTAGATAGAAACGTGCTCGCCCTCTGCTGGGTCACGGACTTCCCACTCTTCGAGTGGAACGAAGACGAGGAGCGTGTAGAGCCGATGCACCACATGTTTACCATGCCCCGCGAAGAAGACCTGCCGCTGCTGGACAGCGATCCGCTGCGGGTGATCGGGCAACTGTACGACCTCGTGGCGAACGGGACGGAGCTAGCCTCGGGGAGCATCCGGATACACCTGCCGGAGTTGCAGCAGAAAGTCTTCTCCATTATCGGGATTGGGCCGGACGAAGCCGAACGCCGCTTCGGGGCCATCCTGAACGCCTTTCAATACGGGGCTCCGCCCCACGGCGGAATAGCGCCGGGGATAGACCGCCTGATCATGGTCCTCCAGGACGAGCCAAACATCCGCGAGGTTATGGCTTTCCCGAAAACCCAGGCCGCCCGCGACGAAATGATGAACGCCCCCGGCCCCGTAAGCGACGACCAACTAAAAGAGCTAAACATCCGCCTCCGCTAGAAACGCGCCCCACCCGCTACGGCGCCCGTCGAGTCGCCCGCCGAGACGTCCGCTCCCCGTCGGAAAGTCACAGCCGGCGCAACCGGGCACCGATTCGCCCGCCGCTAAACCCCGCCAGGACGACCATTGGGCAACGATCTGGTGACCGCGGCGTCTACGCTGGCTCTTCGCCAGCAAATAAGTCTCATCCACGGCTACCACGACTACTTCCCCGCTTTTGACTCGTCGGCTCGTCGTTCACGAAGCGGTCAACGCTCCAACTCCGCCAGCGCAACCTCGTACCGTTCGACGACCGGCCTGGGGTCTCCGGCAGACCTTAGGCTCTTCCGCAGGCTTTTGCGGTCTGCTCTTTTCTATACCGGCTACCCGCCCCGCGACATTCAAGCACGGGACGCTTCTTTGGCCGGCGATTTAGACCGTCGTGACCGCCGGTGGCTGTGCTAATATTTTCTGGATTTGAAGAGCACCAACACCACACCGGAAAGACTTTCCAAACGCCCCGACGCCCGGTTGGGCGTAGGTGTCGGGCAGGACGTGGAACAGCACCCTAACCCGCAGGGTGCAGAAGTTTCCTTGACCTTCGACGACGGCCCGGACCCGGGGTGGACGCCCCGCGTGCTGGAGGCCCTGGGCCGCGCCGACGCGCGGGCCACCTTCTTCGTGGTCACACCCCGGGCCCGCGAGAACCCGCGGCTGATCTCCAGGATGCGCCGGGACGGCCACCGGGTCGAGTTTCACTGCGTCAGGCACGTGCGCCACACCGAACTCACCCGCCGGCAGGCCGAGTTAGACGTCGGAACCGGCCTGCGGGATCTCGGCGCGCTAGGCATTTACCCCCGGCTCTGGCGTACGCCGTGGGGCATCCTCGCCCCCTGGACCACGCGGCTTGCCGAAGATTTCGGCCTCCGAATAGCGTCCTGGACCGCCGATACCCACGACTGGCGGGGCGACACCGCCGCGGAGATGTTGGGGGCCGTGACGCCGCTCTTGAAGCCCGGCGCGGTCGTCCTCCTGCACGACGGGCTCGGCCCCGGCGCCCTACGAAGAGGTTGCGAAGAAACGGTGTCGTTGATAGAGCCGATGGCCGAACGCATCCGGGATCTGGGATGCGTCCCCGCGCCTATGAGGCCTGCAGTAGAGCCTACAGGGTTCCCTGAAGAAGCATCCGCTTGACGACCGCGGCAAGGTCGCGGGCCCGGAGGCCGGACCTGACAGAGGTTCTGGCCTTCATCAGAGCCGGCGCCGCCGACCGTGACGCAAACCCCGCTTTCCCCTCCGAACCGCTCGCCGATCTCGCCGCATCCGGTGTTACAGGGTTTCCCGTTCCGGTATTCCCCGGTACCTCGACTTCGGGTAGAAGATCCTCTTTCTCGGAAGAGTGGGGGGTTCTCCGGGCGGTCTCGAAGGCCGACGGCTCCGTCGGGCGCATCCTGGATGGGCACCTCAACGCCGCCGAGCGCGTCGCTATCCTGGCGCCGGAGCCGCTGCGCTCCCGGGAGCTGGAAGCCATAGATAGCGGAAAACTTTTGCTCGGCGTTTGGGGGGCGGACCCAATCCCCGGCGAAGGACAACCGGCCCGCCTGGTAGAGACGGAGGATGGCCCGGTAGTCGAGGGCGTCAAAACTTTCTGCTCGGGCTCCACGGGCCTGGACCGGGCGCTGCTACTCGTGCGCGGCCCGGAAAAAGGACCTCCGCTGCTGGTCTACGTGGCGCTATCTGAGGGGATAGAGATAGACCGGAGCTGGTACCGGGGGGCCGGTATGCGCGCCTCCGAGAGCCACCGGGTCGTGTTCCACCGGACCCCGGTGCTCGCCGTGCTGGGCGAACCGGGAGAACTCTTGCGCGAGCCGTACTTCAGCCGCGACGCGGTACGGACCGCCGTCTGCTGGGCCGGTATAGCCGACCGGGCGGTAGACGCCACCCTTGAGGTACTGTCCGCAAAAAGTGGTGGCCGGGAGCCGGACGAGGTCGTCTCGCTGGCGGCGGGTAAGATGCTCACGGCGCAACAAACGATCGACCGTTGGCTCCAGCACGCCGCCCGGGAAGCCGACGCGGACCCGGGCGCCTCGCTCGCGTCCTTCTCCACCGAGCTCCGGGAGGCCGTGGCCGCTAGTTGCCGCTCCATCCTGGACGAAGCCGCGCGGGCCTGCGGCTCCCATCCGTTCGTGACCGCCGGCCCGCTCGACCGGGCCCGTCGGGACCTGGAGCTTTTTCTACTCCAGCACCGCCTCGAACCGGCACTCGTCCGTACCGGCCGGCAGGCAATACAAGAAAGGAAAGAGAGAAAGCCGGAACTTTGAGGAAACGTCTCACACAGGACTACTTCGACAAGCTCTACGCCGAGTCCCCCGACCCCTGGGAGTTCGAGACCAGCGAGTACGAGCGGCGCAAATACGAACGCACGCTCGGAGTTTTGCGAGGACGCAGATACCGGAGGGCTTTGGAAGTGGGTTCTTCTATCGGGGTTTTTACCCGGATGCTCGCGCCGCTCTGCGGCGAGCTTCTGGCGGTGGATACTTCGGAGAAAGCCGTAGAGATAGCGCGGGATCGTCTAAAAGACTTCACGCACGTCCGGGTCGAGCAGCGCACCCTACCCGAAGAAATGCCCGAGGGTCCCTTTGACCTGATCCTGGCCTCCGAGGTCCTCTACTACTTCCCAGAGAAGGTAGCCTTGCAGACCCTCGGACGCTTTGAAGCGGGGCTGGCCTCCGGGGGTGCCCTGCTCGCCGTCCACTGGCGAAAAGAGACCCGCACCTACCCGCTACGAGGAGACGAGGTACACGAATTGCTGCTCCAAAACAGCCGTCTGGAAAACACGAAAACCATTCTGGAACCCGAGTACCGGTTGGATCTCTTCGAGGACAAATCGTGAACCGGGATAGGCGCCTGGTAATAATCGGCGGCCCCGCCGGGCTCTCGACGGCCCGGGCCTACCGGGAGGCCGGTGGCCGGGGCGGCGTAACGATACTCACCTCGGAACCTTACCCACCGTACCGCCGTCCGCCGCTTACAAAGGAATACCTGCGCGGCGAGGTCCCGCAGAACGAGTTGCCGATGTTGGAACAAAACTGGTACGACGAAAACAACGTCGAACTAAACCTCTCTACGACCGCAACCGCGCTCGACCCGGAACGCATGACGGTAGAAACCGAAAACGGCGAAATTCCCTACGACGCTTGCGTGCTGGCGACCGGCTCCGAGCCGCTCCGGCCCCCGGTAAGCGGCGCGGCAGACCCGGACGTTCAGGTGGTGCGAACCATCGAAGACTCCGCCCGGCTACAGGAGCGCGTCAAAAAAGGTAGCCGCGCGGCCGTCGTGGGCTCGGGGTTTATCGGGTGCGAAGCGGCGGCGTCCCTCGCGATGCGGGGCGTCGGGGTAACCGTGATCAGCCTGGAAAACCTGCCCCAGGAATTGCGCCTCGGCGAAGAGGTCGGAAACCGCATCTTGTCCTGGCTCGAGACCTGCGGCGTGCGGACACGTTTCGGCGTTGGCATCGAGGGTATAGAGCGCGGGGATAGAATCTTTACCGTGAACTTCGAGGGCGGCTCGGTAGACGCCGAAACCGTGGTACTCGGGGTCGGCGTGAGGCCACGGGTAGGGTTGGCCGAAGACGCAGGACTGGAGACCAGCGAAAGTGGAATCGTGACGGATTCATCAATGCGAACCAGCGCGGCGAACGTCTTCGCCGTCGGCGACATCTCCTACGCTTACAACGAGTCCGCCCGCCGGCACCTGCACGTCGAGCACTGGGGCGAAGCCTTGAACCACGGTCAGGTCGCGGGCGAAGTTATAGCGGGCGGCGAAGCTTCCTGGGGCGTGGCCCCGGGCTTCTGGTCCACCATCGGCGAGAACACACTCAAATACGTCGCCTGGGGAGACGGCTGGGATAAAGCCGAGTTCCGGGATCACGGCAAAGGCGCTTTTAGCGTCCGGTACGGTTACGAAGGAGTATGTGTCGGTGTGTTGACACACAATGCTGACTCGGAGTACGGGCGTGGAAGAGAACTAGTCGAGTCGAAATCTCTGATGTCTTGAGGCCCGCGCCGCCGGACCCTAACTTGAGAGTATCGGTCGTCGTGCCGGCGCGCAACGAAGAGGCTCTGATCCCTGCTTGCCTGGAGGCGCTCGCGGGCCAGCAGGGCGTATCGCCGGAGGAGTACGAGGTCATTCTGGTACTCGACGATTGTACGGATTCTACGGAGGAGCGGGCCAGGGAAATCTCCAGGTCTTCTCCCAAGCTCCGTTTGCACTTTCTAGAAGGACCGGGCAAGGGGGCCGGCCAGGCCCGGCACGTGGGTATGGAAGCAGCTTGCGCCCGCCTTTTAGAACTCGGCAAACCCTGGGGGCTCATCGCCTCGACCGACGCCGACACCAGGGTCGAAAGCGACTGGCTGGCGGCACAGTTGGATCTCGCCGTTCGCGGGTCTCAAGCTATAGGCGGCCGCATACAGCTCGACGACGCCGGCGGCTTGACAAAGAGGGTGGCCAACTGGCACTCGGAGCAAGGCCTGGCGCGGCACCGGCACCTTCTGGCGGACCCGGAAGAAGGCCGTCAGGCCGAACACTGGCAGTTCAGCGGCGCCTCGATGGCCCTCACGGCCGCCGTCTACCGGCAGATCGGCGGCCTCGAACCTCGTGCGGCCCTGGAAGACGAAAACCTAGAGCGCACGCTCCGGCAAACGGGTATCCCTATTGACCGCCCGCTATCCGTCCGGGTAAAGACCTCGACGCGGCTGGTCGGGCGCGCCAGCAGGGGCCTAGCGAGGGACCTCGCCGTCGCATCCTGGACGGAACAAAATACTTACCGGGCAGATTCCTACGCCCCCCCAGCCCAAATGAACCCGGCAAACGTCAAGGTTAGCGTGGTCGTTCCCATCCCGGATGAAGTTTCTGAAGTTCTTGAACTAGAAAACTCTATACTCACGCTGGCTTCTCTCGTCCATTCGGGTGTGCTCCACGATGCGGTAGTGATCTCAGACAATAGCGGCCTCGCCGTTCCTTCTTCGGTCGCGCGTTTCCGGGGTTCGGACCTCATGCCGGACTTCGGCCCCGTCAGGGGTAAGGGTGACGTGATGTGGCGCGGCCTCTCGGCGGTGGAAGGTGAGATCGTACTATTCCTGGACCTTACGCGGCCCGGCTCCGTCCCAGGCCGCGTTTTCGGCCTTCTCGGGCCTATCCTGGGGAAAGAGGGTTTAGAAATGGTCCGGGGGTTTTGTTTCCCTCCGGGCCCGCTCACCGAGCTGGTGGCCCGGCCGTTTATCAACCTCCACACGCCCCACCTCGCCGGCTTTGTAGACCCGCTCTACCCAGAGTTCGCCGCCCGGCGGCCTTTGCTGGAACAGATGTTGTTCCCCGTGGGCCGGGGAGTGGATATAAGCACGTTACTGGACGCTTCCCACGCGCGGGGACTCGAAAGCCTGGCCCAGGTTGAACTGGGTATGGGTAGCTCCGGTCCCGCAAATTCTGCCTCTAGCGAAGAGGCTTACGCCCTGCTGTCCGCGGCCACAAGCCGTTTGCCGGGCGATGGTCTTCAGGAAGACCTCGTCCCCGGCCCGCTTCTCGTACCCGGAGACGGAGGCCTCGACGTAAGCCGGGTTCCGCTGGAAGAACGTCCTCCCTTGGGCAGCATCCGGAAGCTACCTTCCAGGCGTTGAGCTTTTTCTAACGTCTACGCCTTGTCTTCCCGGTAATCCTGGATGTCTTCGTACAACCCATCCGGGAAAGTTAGCTCGTTGTACACGTTACAGGCGTCCGGGTCTTCGGAGTTTGGGCAGATCTCGAAGTCCTGCTGCTCCTGCCACTGCAGTATTTTCTCCCGGCGCGGCGGGTTGTAACCTTTCTCTTCGACCTGCTGGACGAGGGCTTTGGCCTCCTGCTCGTCGGTATCGCCGTCTTTGGCGAGTAAGTCTGCCAACTCCTCGTTCTCGACGAAATAGCGTGCGATCATGGCGAACGTCAAACGTCCGTAGTGCCCGATATCCTCACCGTTCTCTAGCGCGTCCAGCATGTGGCCCATCATCGGGCTTTGTCTCAGGTCTTCGACGGCCATAAAGTTCCTTTCTCTAGCGTACGTTACGAATATACGGGCGTATCCGGACAGAAACGTGAAACAGGTTACCCGGAACCACAGGTTAGCGGCCCACCAGCCCGACCAGCGCCGGCAGCACGACCCCGGATCCGCCGGCCAGAAAATAGTTAACCTCGCCGGTAAGCGGTGTTTCTTCTAGGTTGATCTCTACCAGGGCCGCGCCCGCCGAAGCGGCCTGGTAGGGCAGTGAAGCGGCAGGATAGACCACGCCGGAAGTTCCTACGGAGAGAAACACGTCGCAGTTGCGCGAGGCTTCCACGGCGGACTCCATAGGCCCGGTTGGGAGTGCCTCCCCGAACCAGACCACGTCCGGCCTTAGCGGAGACCCGCAGTTCGGGCATGGCGGCGGTTTTTCTTCCAGGGCGGCCTGCTCCACTTCCAGAAGTTCCATCGAGCAGATCGTTCGCCGGATATTGCCGTGTAACTCGAGCACGCTCCCGCTACCGGCCCTCTGGTGCAAGCCGTCTACGTTCTGCGTAACGAGCGTAAAGTCCGGGACGTGCCGCTCCAGTTCGGCGAGGGCCGCGTGGCCGGGGTTCGGTTCGGCCCTACCCACCAACTCGCGGCGCCACTCGTACCACTCCCAAACTAGCCCGGGGTCCCGCATAAAAGCTTCCGGGGTGGCTAACTCTCGGGGATCGTACCGCGCCCAGATGCCGGTCTGGGCGTCCCGGAACGTCGGAACCCCGCTCTCCGCCGAAATGCCGGAGCCGGTGAGCACGGCGACGCTTTCGGCTTCCCGTAACCTTTCTACGAGACCTTCCGGTATGTCTGCGGCGGGTCCGCTCACGCCAGGAGCCGGAGCAACTCTCCGGGGCCGCTGGAGACCGGCACCCGGCGCTCTTCGCCGGAGGACATATCCCGTAGGGTGCAATATCCGCCCCGGACCTCCTCGTCCCCCAACACCACCGTGTAAAGAGCGCCGGCGCGGTCGGCTTGCTTGAACTGGCCTTTGGCTTTCCGGTCTCCGTAGTCGAGGTCGCAGGAAAACCCCTCGTCCCGGAGTCGCCCGGCGAGGCCGAGGGCGGGTAGCCGGGCTTCGGGGGCGAGCGTGACGAAGAAAACGTCCACCGAAGGGCCGTCTTCGTGGTGCGAAGCCGCGAGCAGGATGCGTTCGACGCCGCTGCCGAAGCCGATGCCCGGCAGGTCCGGCCCGCCGAGCTCTTGTATCAGGCCGTTGTACCTGCCCCCCGCCCCGACCGTATCTTGCGCGCCGAGGGCGGCGCTCTTGGCTTCGAAAACCGTGGAGGTGTAGTAGTCGAGGCCGCGCACGATCCGCCCGTCCACCTCGTAAGGTATGCCGAGCTTTTCCAGCCCTTCCCGGACGGCCGCGAAGTGGTCCCTGGCCTCCTGGCTCAGAAATTCACTAATGGACGGCGCCTCCCCGAGGATAGCCTGCGTGTTTTCGTCTTTAGAGTCCAAAATGCGGAGCGGGTTGGACTCCAGCCTGGAGACGGAGTCTTCGTCGAGGTCGGGGCGGTGCTGTTCGAGGTAGGCTTTTAGCGCCGGCACGTACTCCCGGCGGGTCTCGAAATCTCCCAGGGTATTAAGGTAGACGACCTCGTCGCGCACCCCGGCCGCCTGGTGAATGCCGTAGAGAAGGGCTATCGCCTCCACGTCCACGAGCGGGTCGTCGGCGCCCAGGACTTCCGCGCCGATCTGGGTGTGCTGGCGGTAGCGGCCCTTTTGCTGGCGCTCGTGCCGGAACATCGGCCCCATGTACCACAGCTTCAGCGGCTGGGCGCGCCGGTCGAGCCCGTGTTCGACGTAGGAGCGGACGACGCCCGCAGTGCCCTCCGGACGGAGCGACATCTCTCGGCCGGCCTTGTCTCCAAAAACGAACATCTCTTTGCGGACCACGTCCGAGGCTTCGCCCATGCCCCGGATAAAAAGTTGGGCCTCCTCGAAAATCGGGGACCGCACCTCGGAGTAGTTGTAGCGGCGAAAAAAGTCGCGGGCGGTGTCCTCGATCCAACGCCACATCCCCGGCCGCTCGTTCGGCTCCCGGCCGCCGGGATATACGTCGTACGTGCCGCGGGGCCTGCTGTAGCTCACGGGGTCCTGGGCGGTAAATACGGGTTGTTCTCAAGCTCTTCGGCGGCCGAGAGCACCGGCCCGTGGCCGGCATAGAGCCGGGTATCGTCCGTCCACAGCGGCATGACCTTACGTAAAGACACCTCGATGTCCTCCCAGGATGCCCCGGCGAGGTCCGTGCGGCCGACGCTGCCGGGCAGCACGAGGTCGCCCAAGATCTGGTCTTCCCCCAGAACGAACGTCACGGACCCTGGCGAATGCCCCGGGGTATGCAACACGTGCAGGGTTTCACCGGCGATCACGAGGTCTTCACCGTCTTGCAAGGGCTCGTAGACCTGAACGTCGGTCCGGCCCGCGTCGTCGGGGTGGATGTAGACCGGGGCGTTCGTCCCCCGCAGAACCTCGCCCAGGGCGCTTACGTGGTCCGCGTGGCCGTGGGTAACGAGCACCGCCGCCACGCTTTGCCGGACGGCGGACAATATCTTCGCCGGCTCGGCCCCGGCGTCCACGATAATGTCACCCTCCGGGGCGTGTATCACGTACGCGTTTACCCCGAACCCGTTCATCGAGAGCTGTATTTGTTCGATCTCCGCCATCCCAGCTACACCTTCCCCGCCGGACCGGCGGTCTCCGCTTTTTTTGTTCTCCGGACCAAAATCTCTCCCAATTGTTTCTCTTTCTCGACCCGGGCGCGCACGGCTATCGGGGCCGCTAGCTGGCGGCGGATAGCTTCTTCACCGGGCTCCGGGTCGAAAAATTCTCTGAACACCTCGCCGACCGAGACCGGCTCTCCCCCGAAACTTCGTAGTATTACCGGTTCTCCGGCCTGCACCATCCCTTCCCGCAGAACGCGGCAGTACGCCCCCGGACGCCCGGCCCGGCGAAATCGCTTGACCGAACTTCGGGTCTTTCATGCGGGCCGCCAGCGTCGCGCAGGGGATGCGCGGCGCGGTAACTTCCAGGACCACCGCGTCGACTTCCAAACGGTCGCCTATTAGCAGTTCGGCGCTTTTCAGGCCGGAGATCGTCAGGTTCTCGCCGAAGGTTCCCGGTGACAACCCGTATCCCAACTCCTCCGACCACCACCCGTAATCCGGGGCGCCAAAGACGTAGACGGCCTGATCCGCGCCGCCGTGGTTTTCCGTGTCACAGATGTTATCGCCCGCGACCCCGGCCTTCGTAACCTCTACCGGACCGTTTGCGGGACGCTTGTAGATACCCGTTTCGCCGGATTTACCGGCGTTCTCGATAGGTTCTGCGCCGCCGACGTTTACGCTAAGCAGCCGCATCTAGCGGTCCAGCGGCGTGCCGTCGCGGGAGACCCGGTACACGTCGTAGACGTCGGGGGTGCCCCGGATCTTGCGCATAACCTCCTGGACGTGCTCGAAGCTCGCCGCCCGAAACGCGAACCGGCTCAGGGCCGTGCGGTCCTCTATGGTGTCAACCCGGGCGGAGAGGATGCTCACGTCGGCGTCGGAGATCCGGGCCGTTATGTCTTTGAGCAGGTGCATCCGGTCGAGCGCCTCTACCATGATCTCCACGGTAAACAGCTTCTCCGGACCGGCCGACCACTCCACTTCCACGAAACGCTCCGGGCTCCGCGACGCCAGGGCCCGGGCGTTGGTACAGCCCGCCGCGTGGACCACCACGCCCCGCCCGAGAGAGACGTAGCCGGTGATTCTGTCCCCCGGCATCGGGGTGCAGCAGCGCGCCAAGCGGGTGAGGACCCCGCTGGACCCTATTACCCTAACTCCAGTCTCCGCCTCGGCCCCGTCGGCCGTATCCGGCAGCGGGAGCGGCGCGAGCGCGGGGCTGCCGTTTTGGGTTTTCGACTCTTCTTTCGGGGGCTGTACCTGCTCGGCGATGCGGTTCGCCACGTTTTCGGCGGAGAGGCTGCCCGCGCCCACCGAGACGAGCATGTCGTCCGGCGTGGGATGGTTTGTAGCCTGGGCGACCTCTTGCAAGATACCGGACGGCACCTTACCGATGTGGCGCTTCTTTAGCAGCGAGACGACCTTCTCGCGGCCGGAAGCCAGATTGTCTTCGCGATCCTCCTTATTAAAAAACTGCCGGATCTTGTTCCGGGCACGCCCGCTTTGTACGACCTCCAACCAGTCCCGGCTCGGCCCGGAGGACTTGCCCGTCACCACCTCGACCCGGTCGCCGGACACCAGCTCCGAGTCCAGCGGCACGATCCGGTCGTTCACCTTCGCCCCGATGGTCCGATGCCCGACCTCAGTGTGTACGTGGTAGGAGAAGTCTATCGGGGTGGCGCCAGAGGGGAGGCTAATAACGTCGCCTTTCGGCGTGAAGACGTATACTTCGTCGGCCCCGAGCTCCCCTTTAAGCGACTCCATAAACTCTGTTGCGTCCGGCGTTTCTTTCTGCCACTCCATCATGCTCGTGAGCCAGGATAGACGGTCTACCTCACTGTCCTTACGGCCTTCCTTATACATCCAGTGGGCCGCGATGCCGTACTCGGCGGTCCGGTCCATCTCTTCGGTCCGGATCTGGATCTCTAACAGCTTTCCTTCATGCGACATGACCGTCGTGTGCAGCGACTGGTACATGTTGAACTTGGGCATCGCGATGTAGTCCTTGAACCGCCCCGGTATGGGCTTCCAGATCGAATGTATAACCCCCAGGGCCCCGTAGCAGTCTCTCAGGTCTTTCACGAGCACCCGCAGCCCCGCGAGGTCGTAGATCTCGTTGAACTCTTTGTTGCGCCGAACCATCTTGTTGTAGATGGAGTAAAAGTGCTTGACCCGGCCGTGAACCTCGGCCTCAACGCTGGTTTCCTTGAGGTGCCGCTGCAACTCCGCCGCGGTGCCGTTTATAAAGGCTTCGCGGTCGCCCCGGCGGGCCGCAACGAGCCGCTTTATCTCCTCGTAGCGCCGGGGGTGTAAGGTAGAAAACGAGAGGTCTTCCAGCTCCCACTTGACCGAGTGAATACCCAGCCGGTGGGCCAGGGGGGCGTAGATCTCTAAGGTCTCCTGGGCTTTTTTTAGTTGCGTTTCGCGCTTGAGGTAAGAGACCGTCCGCATGTTGTGGAGCCGGTCGGCGAGCTTGATGATGATGACCCGCACGTCCCGGCTCATCGCCACGATCATCTTCCGCAAAGACTCGGCCTGCGCTTCCTCTAGATTCCCGGAAGGCAGATGCTTTAGCTTGGTTACACCGTCAACGATCTCCGCCAGCTCCGAACCGAACCGGCGGGCAAGTTCCTCTTTGGTTACCTCTGTGTCTTCGACCACGTCGTGCAAGAGCGCCGCCGCCACGGTCGTCGCGTCCAGGTGAAGGTCTGCGAGTATCTCGGCGGTGGCGAGCGGGTGGTAGACAAAAGGTTCACCGCTCTTGCGCGCCTGCCCCCGGTGGGCCGCGTGGGACACCGAGTAAGCGTTGGCGACGAGCTCTTCGACCCCTTCCGGGGCGTAAGACTTCACCTTCTCCAGAAGCGAAGAAATAGTTACGTCCGGGACCGAAACGACCCGCGGGTAACCCTCTGTGCGCGCGGCATCCACGGTTAGATTCTAACACCGGCCGGTACCGGGAGCATACGCCGCGGTGGTGGCTCCGCACTATCTACAAGCATCTACAAGCGGCGGGAACGGAAGATCACTAGCAAAAGTATAGAAGCCATCACCAGGGATACGACAAACCCGACGAAGCTCACCAGGGGAACCCCGAGAAAAGGAACCAGCGGCCCGTCAACCACGAAGGCCCCGATCATAGAGGAGCCGATGAGGAGCGCCGCCGTTACGACGGCGAAGACGAGCCGGTTGGCGAGTACGTCTACCTCGCCGACGAGTTCGTTCAGGCCCTGGTGCCGGAGTTGGACTTCCAACTCCCCGTCCTCCAGCGCCGTGAGTAGCTGCCGGACCTGCTCGGGGTAGTCTTCGAGGTAGCCGGCGTATTCCATCGCCCGTTCCTGCCCGGCCCGCGTCAAAGCTTGCGGCTGTAAACGCTCGTTCAAGAGCCGCCGGGCGTAGGGCCGCGCTATCTCGAAGACGTTCAGCGTGGGATCTATGGAACGTGAGATACCTTCCGCCGTGACAAGGGCTTTGGTGAGTATCGGGAAGACCGGCGGCATCTGGAGCCGGTAGCGCCTCACCAGCGAGATCAGCTCGGAGAGCGCCTGGCCCAGCGTTACCTCGCCCACGGTCAATCCGGAATATTTGAAGAGAAAGTCCCGGAGGTCTTGTATGAGGTCGGCCCGAACCTCGGGTTCGTACCGGACGCCGAGCCCTTCGAGCCCCCGCAACGCCGCGGCCGCATCCCACTGTATTACGGATATGAACAACCGGCTCAGCGCCTCGATATCCCCCTGGCTCATAAAGCCGACCATGCCGAAGTCGAGCAGGGCGAGGTTTCCTCCGGGCGTGAGGATCAGGTTCCCCGGGTGCGGGTCGCCGTGAAAAAAGCCGTCCACGAAAGCCATCTTGAAGATCGCCTCAGCGCCCATCACGGCCACCCGCCGCCGCTCGGACGGCACCATCGAGAGCGGCTGGATGTCGTGAAACCGGGTCCCTTCCAGATATTCCATCGTCAAGACCCGCGAGGTAGTGTTCTCAAGGTATATCTTCGGTATTGTCACCGCCGTTTCGGCGAAGTTTATCCCGAAGCGGCGGGCGTTTTCGGCTTCGGTGGCGTAGTTCAACTCGCGCCGGATGACGCCTTCGAATTCCGCCACGAGGCCGGGCACGTCCACGAAGATCCGCCGCCCGAACCGGCGGTCTAAGAACGCGGCGAACTCCCGCATCAACTCCAGGTCCGCTTCTACCCTTTCCCGGGCTTCGGGGCGTTGAACTTTTACCGCCACGGCTTCTCCGGTGTGGAGCACCGCCCGGTGCACCTGCCCGATGCTCGCGGACCCCAGGACGACCGGGTCAAGCCGGGCAAAGACTTCGTTTACCGGCTTCCCGAGCTCCCGCTCGACGATCTCCCGCACCCGGTCAAAGGGCATCGGGGCGACGGTGTCTTGGAGTTTTTGGAGCTCGGTAAGCACACCCTCGGGCATCACGTCCGAGCGCGTGGAGAGGAGTTGCCCGAACTTGACGAACGTCGGCCCGAGGTCATCCAGCGCCCGGCGCATCCGGACGCCGAAGTTCGGGGCGAAGAGTTCCTGGAAGCCCCGGCGCTCGAGCCGGTCGCGCCGGAGGTCGAAGACAAAGCCGAAGCCGTGCCGCACCAGGATGCGGCTGATCTGGGAAAAGCGCGCCAGCGTCCCGGAGCGGGAGACCGCCGGTACTCTTCCGTTTGTCACAGCGTCGTCCCGGCGGGCGGCCTAAACGCTGGTTCCGGGGTCGGTCTCGTCCTCGTCGGCCGCGGGCTCTTCCGGCCCGCCCGCCGGTGGCGGCGGGTTCTCAGTCTCGCCTTCGAGCATCCGCACCCGGTGCTCTAGCTGCTCTACCCGGAAGACCAGGTCCTCGTAATCCTCCCGCGTCGGCACCCCGGCCCCACGGAGCCCCTGCTGCACGGAAGCATCCACCAACGACCGGGCACCCTCGGAACGTTCCTTAGCACGCCCCATAACATCGTTTACGAGCGTCCGGCCCT
Organism: Rubrobacteraceae bacterium; assembly: GCA_965213905.1. GTDB lineage: Bacteria > Actinomycetota > Rubrobacteria > Rubrobacterales > Rubrobacteraceae > SIRX01. The sequence continues at coordinate 259,935 of OZ243922.1, forward strand.
CGGCCCGCTCCACCCGGCCCTGGGCGATTAAATCCTCTACTACCCGCTCCACCTGCTTCCGCGTCGCCGATGCCGCGCCGACCTGTAAGAGCACCATTCGCTCCAGCGTGTCACTTATCGTTCCTCGCACGTCTACCTCCCTCGCGTAAGTCCAACACGCACATCATACCGCGAAGACCGCGCGGGTTGTTAAGCGAAGTACCTGACGAGCGGAGCGATTACGTGTTCGACCACCAAATAGAACCCGAACGAGGCCGCCAACGCGAGCGCCACAACGCCGGCCACGATAGAGAAAGTCCTGAGCAACGCACGACGGTTCGCCCGAATGTCACCTGCTGTCCGGTTTCCCCACGCAAACCTCGCCACCAGGGACGCCGCGCCGCCGAGCAACCCGTAAGTGACCCCCGATATGAACCAGTTGAAGCAAGTTTCGTCCGATTCGGAGAAGAAAGAACCGTCATCTGAGTACAACCAGCTATAAGGTGCAAATAAGTAGGAGCCCAGCGCAACAACCCATAAGAACAACAGAACCATGACTGTTGGCCGGCGACGGCCGAGCCCGCGGGTGACCAAGTCCGCCATCAGGATACCGGCGAGGACCCCGGCCCCGACCGCCGGAACCGTGCCGAGTCCCAAATCGAACAGAAAGTTCAGGGTCCACAGTGTCGAGGACAGTGCAAAAAGTATTGCCAGCATTACGAGCCATTCTTTTCGGCTGTCGAAGATACCGGCCCGCACCGTCGAAGACGCCTTTCCCTTCGGGGTTACATTGCAACCCGATGCCGGATCAGGCCGAGGATTCCTCTAGCTGGCTCTTGCTACCCCGCCACGCTTTGTAGAGCGAAAGGACGGGCGAGGCGATAAAGAGCGAGCTGTAGGTACCGGCGATGATGCCGACCAGGAGTGCAAAAGCGAAGTCGCTGAGGGTTGACTCCCCGAAGATCAGCAGGGCCGTCACCGGCACGAGCGTCGAGACCGAGGTGTAAATGGAGCGCGTAACCACCTGCCGGATGGAGTTGTTGACCATCTCGTCGAAGCGCCGCCGGTTGTAGCCGATTGCCGGGGCGTTCTCCCGGATGCGGTCGAAGATGATGATCGTGTCGTAGAGCGAGTAGCCGAGCACCGTCAGAACGGCGACCACGGTTACCAGGTTGACCTCCCGGCCGACCAGGGCGTAGAAACCTACGGTCATGAGCACGTCGTGAACCACGGCGGTCATGGCCGCCAGGGCAAAGGCGAACTCGAACCGAATGCTGATAAAGATCACGATGATCAGGAGCGCGGCCGCGACGGCCTGCAACGCCTGGTTCCGGATCTGGTCGCCGAAGGTGGGGCTGACGCTGGTACCGCTGACCTCCGCCCCGAGGGCTTCGGCCAGCGCGGCGCGCACCTGCCCGCGTTCGTTCTCACTCAGCGGCGGCGTGCGGACTTCGTAGCCTTCACCGGCCCGGAGAATAACCGCCTCGTTCCGGACGGAGTCGGGCAGCGCCTCCCGGACCTCACCCTCGCTGAGTTGCTGCCCGGGCTCCGGTGCTGTAAAGGTGGCGCCGCCCCGGAAGTCTATGCCGAAGTTGAGGTTGCCGAACGCGACAGCCCCCAGGCCGAGCAGGAGTAGAACGCCGGAAACGGCGAACCATATCTTCCAACCCCCGACAAAATCTATCCGGCCGAACAACCTGCGGAGCGCCACTACTTCACCCTCCCGGCCTGTTCGGCCCGCCGGGCTTGCCCGGCGCTAATGCTGGTCTTCGAGACGCCCATCATCGCCGGGGAAAGGTGGAAGCCGCGGCTGGAGACAATGCCCAGGAGGGCACGCGTTACCACGACGGCGGTAAACATCGAGAGGATGACGCCGATGGTTAGCAGCACCGCGAAACCGCGGACCGAGCCGCTGGAGAGCGCGAAGAGGATAAAAGCGGTTATGAGGGTCGTCAGGTTGCCGTCCAGGATGGCGCGGAAGCCTTTTTCGTAGCCGATCTGCACCGCCGTCCGGGGCGTCTTGCCGCGGCGGACCTCCTCCCTTATCCGCTCGAAGATCACGATGTTTGCGTCGGCGGCGACCCCGAAGGTGAGGACGACGCCCGCGATGCCCGGCAGGGTGACCGTAATCGGGATGGCGACGATAAGCCCATAGAGCAGGAAAGCGTAGATCAGGAGCGCCACGTTGGCGACGATCCCGAGCGCCCGGTAGATGAACAGCAGGAAGAGCAAAACGAGCCCGAAGCCGGCGAGCGCGGCGATCAGGCCGCTACGCAAAGACTCGGCGCCGAGCGTCGGCCCGATGGTCGTTACGGAGAGCACCTCCATCTCGACCGGCAGGGCGCCCGTTTGCAGAACGATCTCCAGCTCTTCGGCTTCCGATTGGATCAAGCCGCCGGCCTGGGGGTTGTTGATCACCACCGTGCCCTGGTCTAAACGTTCTTGCACCGTCGGGGCGCTAACCACGTCTTCGTCGAGCACTATCGCGAGCTGCCCGTTTCCGGGCTGCCCCTGGGCCAGCGCCTCTTCGACTATATCCTGGCTGAGATCCCCGAACTGCTCCCGTCCCTGGCGGTTTAGCTGCATCTCGACCTGAACGCCCCCGGTCTGGTCCGTGCCGAGGTTCGCCTGGGTGAGCGCGCCGCCGGTCAGGGCCGGCTCTTGCGGTACGATATATCCGGTAACCACGACCCCCTGGCCCTCCGGGTTCGGTGTTTCTTCGAAGAGGATTTTGGTCTCTCCTTCTTCGAACTCCGAGTCACCGCGGAGGTCTTCCCGGATCTCGTCCTTGGTCTCCCCGACCTCGTCCTGCGGCACGACCTCCGGCTGCTGTCCCAGCGCCGGCTCGCCGGCGAGCACCTGATAGAAGCCGAGTTGGGCCGTCCGGCCTATGACCTCCACCGCCCTCTCGGAGTCCGTTATGCCGGGGATGTTGACGACCATCTGGTCCGCGCCCTGAAGCCGTATCTCCGGCTCCGTGACGCCCAGGCTGTCTACGCGCTCGCGGATGACCTCGGAGGCCCGCTGCATATCTTCGCGGGTGACCTCTTCGTTTCCCGTAAGGGAACCTTCGAGCTGTACGCTGACGCCGCCCTCGAGATCCAGGCCAAGCTGGGTCTCGCGAGTAGACACGAAGTAGGCGGCCACCCCGATGAGGATGACCACCAACCCGAGGATGATCAGGCTGTTGCGGGTGCTATTCATAAACTAGGGCGCAATTCTAGCATCGTTGGGTGTCCCCGAATACCGGGCTTTCCAACCCTCCGACCACGCCTGAAAACTGCCCGCCAGGATCTCTTTTCTGGCCCGCCGGCACAACGCCAGCATAAAGTGGACGTTGTGCAACGTTACGAGCCGATGACCCAAAAGTTCGTCTTCCCGAACCAGATGTGCCAGGTACGCCCGGCTGTAGCCGGTACACGTCTCACAAGAACACTCCCCGTCCAGCGGGCCGAAGTCCCTTCGGAAGCGGGCATTCTTCAGGTTCAGCCTCCCGCCGGGGGTGAGCGCCGCGCCGTGGCGGGCGAGGCGGGTCGGGAGCACGCAGTCGAACATGTCTACCCCGAGCCCTATAACCTCCAGTATCCCGACCGGGTCCCCGATGCCCATAAAGTACCGGGGTTTGTCCGCCGGGAGCCCCGGCGCCGTCGCGCCGAGCATCCGGAGCATCTCTTCCCTGGACTCCCCGACCGAGAGCCCGCCGACCGCGTAACCGTCGAAGCCAACCCCAATCGTGCGCTCCAGGCTCTCTTGCCGCAGGTCCTCGTACAACCCACCCTGCACGATCCCGAAGAGCGCCTGATCCTCCCTGGCGTGCGCTTCTTTGCAGCGCCTGGCCCACCGCGCCGTACGGCGGAGGGATTCCGCCTGATACTCGTAACCCACACCCGGCGGCGGGCACTCGTCCAGCACCATCGCAACGTCCGCCCCGAGTTGCTCCTGCACCCGCGTCGTAAGCTCCGGGGTGAAAGAGTGCGACGAACCGTCGTAGACGGAGGCGAACTCGACGCCCTCCTCCGAGATGCGGCGCGTCTTCGCGAGCGAGAACACCTGGTACCCCCCGGAGTCCGTCAGCATCGCCCCCTTCCAGCCGCTAAACCCGTGCAGCCCGCCGGCCTCTTCCACGAGGTCCGCGCCGGGCCGGAGGTACAGGTGGTAGGTGTTGCCCAGCACGACCCCGGCGCCCGCGGCCCGCAGCTCCCCCGGCGTGAGCCCTTTTACGGTTCCTTTCGTCCCAACCGGCATGAAGGTCGGCGTCTCGACCGGGCCGTGCGGCGTGTGCAGCGTCCCGGCCCGGGCTTCGCCGTCGTTTGCGGATATCTCTATGTAGACCGGGGCTCCTACAGCGCCCTCCCGCCGCCGACGAGCAGCATGGCATCCCCCAGCGAGTAGAATCGGTAGCGCTCTTCTACCGCGACGCGGTAAGCCTCGCGGACCAGTTCTACGCCCGCGAAGCTCATTACCATCGCGAGCAGCGTGGAGCGCGGCAGGTGGAAGTTGGTGAGCAGCGCGTCTACTTTTTTCCAGTCGTACCCGGGGTAGATGAACAACTCCGAGTCGCCTTCCCGGCGTCCGCTGGCGGCCCAACTCTCAAGGGTCCGGGCGACGGTGGTCCCGACGGCCACCACGCGTCGCGCCGCCTCCACGGTCCGGGCCGTAGCTTCCGGGACCGAGTACCGCTCCGCGTGCATCCGGTGTTCTTCGAGGACTTCGGCCCGCACGGGGGCGAAGGTCCCGGTCCCGATGTGGAGCGTTACGCGGCCCAACTCGGCCCCCGCGCCCCCGACTTCTTCCAGGGTTCGTCCGCTAAAGTGGAGCCCCGCCGTCGGGGCGGCGGCGGAACCCGGGCTTCGGGCGTAGACGGTCTGGTACGCCTCTTCGGCTTCTTCGCTGGCCTCCATGTAAGGCGGCAGCGGCATCCGGCCCCGCCGTGCGAGCGTCTCTGTTACGTCCTCTCCGGATACGAGCCAACGGCCTTCGCCCAGGCTCCCCCGTACCACCAGTCTTTCTCCGGCGACCGTGAGTTCCATACCCGGCCGGAGCCGTTTGCTGGGGCGGGCCAAAACTTCCCAACCGTCGCCGAGGTCTCGCAGGAAAAGCAATTCCGTCTCGCCGCCACCCGGACGCCGGACGTCGAGCCGGGAGGGGAGTACTTTTGTCTCGTTCAGGACCACGGCGTCGCCGCTTTTGAGAAACCCCGGAAAGTCCCGGAAAGTATGGTGGCTTATCTCGTTTGCCTTTACGTCCACGACCATCAGGCGGGAGGTATCGCGGGGCTCGGCGGGCCTTTGGGCGATCAGGCCCTCGGGCAGATCGTAGTCGAGTTCCGAGGTTAGCATTTAGCGCCGTAGGAAAACGTTCAACAGGATAGTCCCGACGACGGAGAGCAGGATCATGAGCCCTACCGGGAAGTAGACCGTGGCGTTGCCCCGCCGAAACACAAAGTCCCCCGGCAACCGGTCCAACCCGAGCCGCCCCAGGACGAGAAACAGGCCACCGAGCACCAACAGCAGGACGGCGCCGCCGACGAGCAACTTTCCTATGTTTTCCAGGCCCATACCCGCATTTTACCGTGCCGGGAGCCGGATGGAAGAGTTCGACGCAGGGGACTCTGTGGTAGATTCAAGCCAGACGATGAGTAGGATCCAACTAATCCTTGCCGGCATTTTTGCGCTTTTTTTGATCTCCATCGGCGCGACTATCCTGGCGGTTTCCGGCCCTACCGGTCCTACCGACCCGCCTCCTCAAACTTCCCAAGACGGCGCCTCCTCCGACCCCTCGACCGGGTTGTCCGCCCGGTTGCGCGACGCCGTAACGGCCGGGGGGATAATGGAGCACCAGCGGCGTTTCGCGGCCATAGCGGAAGAGAACGGTGGGAACCGGGCCGCGGGAACCCCCGGCTACGACGCCTCGGCCGGGTACGTCGCCGAGACCCTGCGCGAAGCCGGCTACGAGGTTTCGACCCAGCAGTTCGCGCTACCGGAATCCGCAAGAACGGCGGAGGCCGAACTCGAGCGCACTTCCCCAAACCCGGAAACCTACGGGCGCGGGGAGGACTTCTCGCTTATGGAGTCTTCGGGCGGCGGGGGAGTATCTGCGCCGGTACAACCGGTGGACTTCGCGCGGCCCGACGCCGGGGGGCCCGACTCAACCAGCGGCTGCGAACCGGAAGACTTCGAGAGCTTCGGCGAGGGCTCCGTGGCCCTTTTGCGGCGTGGGACCTGCACCTTTGCGACCAAGGTAGAAAATGCCGAAGCGGCGGGCGCCGCGGCGGTTTTAGTCTCCAACGCGGGAACCGGCGGGGATACCGGCACGTTTAGCGGCAGCCTGGGCGCTTCCGGCCCGGAGATACCCGCGCTCGCCACGGGCTCCGGGGTCGGGGAGGACCTGGCCCGCGACGACGGCCCGGAAGTTCGGCTCGTGGTGGAGCCGGACGCCGGGGCGGACACGACCCGCAACGTCATCGCGGCCTCACCCGGCGGCGATGAGGAGAACACGGTCGTGGTCGGCGCCCACCTGGACTCCGTCCCCAACGGCCCCGGCATGAACGACAACGCCTCCGGTTCGGCCACGATACTGGAGGTCGCCCAGGAGATGGCCCGGCTGGAAGAACAGCCCCGCAACAAAATCCGCTTTATTTTCTGGGGCGGCGAGGAACTAGGTCTTTTGGGGTCCGACTACTACGTGAACGAGCTGGAAGAAGACAGTCTAAACGACATAGCCGTCTACCTGAACTTCGACATGGTCGCCTCCCCAAACTACGTCCGTTTCCTCTACGGCTCGCCGGAGGTTACGCGGGTCTTCGAGGAGTACTTCGAGAACCGGGGTCTGGAGACGGACTCTTTTGATCTGGCGGGTCGTTCGGACCACGGACCTTTTGCCGCCGAGGACGTACCCGTGGGCGGGATCTTCTCCGGCGACAGCAACACCAAGACCCGCCAACAAGCCCGCCAACAAGGCGGCGAAGCCGGCGAGCCCTACGACGCTTGCTACCACAGGTCTTGCGACGACCTGGACAACCTCAACCGGGAGGCCCTGCGCGAGATCTCCGATGCCGCCGCCCACGCGACCGCCACCTTCGCCCGGAGGGAATACTAAGCAGAACAGGCCAACCTCTACCAAAATGGGTAGTAGCCCGATCATACTTCTTTATATTTCAAGCTGTCTACCAGTCCCGGAGTTTGACACGATACTGACTGGTAAAACGAGTTACAGACAACCCCCGTTTGTCGGTTATGTTCTGGTCTACGGCGTAGGCTTACTTAGAAATCAGGTGTATCCGGCACATGACCATATTCAACCTCTATTTGCTATCGTTTCCTCTGGGCATCGCGGCGATTTTCTTTGCTTACCAGGCTTCGAGGAAGGACATCGGCCGGGGCGAGAAGACCATCTGGATCGCCTCTTCTTGCGGGTTGGTGTTGAGCGCGGTCTTGATCCTCATATTTATGTTGACGACTTTTTAGGTCTGGCTCCCGACCTCGGTGCCGCCCAGTTCGGCGAGCAGGCTTTCGAGGTCCAGCGGCCGGGTAAACATCGCGAGTTCGCCGGTCCCGGTTCGGGGCCATTCGTCTTCGGGGCGGTCCGCGTACAGCTCGACGCCGTTTTCGTCCGGGTCGCGGAGGTACAGGGCTTCGGAGACACCGTGATCCGAGGCCCCGTCTATTTGGTGTCCGGCCTCTAAAAGCCACTGTAGGGCCTGCGCCAGGTCCCGGCGCTCCGGGTATAAGACCGCGAGGTGGAACAAACCGGCCGAGCTTCGCGGCGCCGGCGGCGCGTCCTTACTCATCCAGGTGTTGAGCCCGATGTGATGATGGTAGCCACCGGCGGAGAGAAAGGCCGCATCCTCACCGTACCGTTGGGTTACCTTGAAGCCTAGGATGTCCCGGTAAAAGCCGAGGGCGCGTTCGATGTTCGCAACCTTCAGGTGAACGTGCCCGATTTGGGCGCGGGAGCTTACGCTACGGGTGTTGCGAGTTTGTTCGTTCTGCATAGAAGGCCACCTCCGCGGGGGGTTTTGGCCGGGATTCTACCGCTTGCGGCCGAGGGTATTGACGACTACGACGCCCGCCAGGACTATCCCGGCCCCCACGAACGAGAGCAGGCTCGGGACTTCGCCGAGCCAGACCCAGGCTATAAGGAACGCCGTCGGGCCGACCAGGTATAGAAAGCTCACCCCCCGCGAAGCCGAAAGCTGGGAGAAGACGTGGGCGTAGGTGACGTAAGCTATGGCCGTCGGGAAAACGCCCAGGTAGACGAGGGCTAGCGTGGAGTCTAAGGGTGCGGCGCGCACTTCGCCGGCGAGGCCCGGCAGGAACACCATCGCGAACAATGTCCCGGCCCACATGGCGTAGGCGGTAAAGTTTAGGGAGCCGTACTTGCGGAGGTAGGGCTTCTGGATCACGAGGTAGATGCTAACCGAGACCGCGGCGATCAGGATAATAAAAGCGCCGGGTGCGAAGCGCAGGCCGTCCCCCTCGCCCAGCGCTATAAGCGCCGCGCCGAAAAAGCTGACGACCATCCCGATCCACCCGGCGATCCGCAGCCGCTCCCCCAAAAAGGCCGTCGCTAAAAGCGCGGTAAAGATCGGGGCCGTGTTGACGAGCAGGCTCGCCGGCCCCGCCGCGACGGTTATTTCCCCGTAGTTCAGCGTCGCGTGGTAGACGGTAAACGCCAGGAAACCGCCGAGCAGGATCACCGGCAAATCCCGAAGCTCCGGAAGCGGCATCCGGGTTGCCACCGCGTACACCAGCAACACGAGGGAGGCGACCAACAACCGTACCAGGGCTATGTGACCGGGGCCGTAATCCTCCAGCCCGGCCCGGATGCCGGCGAAGGCCGAGGCCCAAAAGATTATCGTGAAGCCGAGGAAGATCGGTATCTGAAAGTTTTTGGCCGCGCTTTTCATCCCGCCATTCTAAACCCTGGGGGTAACTTCTCCGTCTGGCGCAGAGGCGCTTTACTTCCTATACTCTGAACTACACGCATTTAGAGGAGATTTGGAGGTTTCATGGAGACTACTGATACCCGCCGCAACAGCCGCACGATCTTGGATGGTAGAGACCGCGCCCCGGCCCGCTCTTTCCTTAAAGGAATGGGCTTCTCCGAAGAGGATTTGAACAAACCCGTAGTCGGGGTCGCACACTCCTGGATCGAGACCATGCCCTGCAACTTCAACCACCGCCACCTGGCGGAGAAGGTAAAAGAAGGCATCCGGGAGGCCGGCGGCACGCCGATGGAGTTGAACACCATCTCCATAAGCGACGGCATAACGATGGGGACGCAGGGGATGAAGACCTCGCTCGTGTCGCGGGAGGTGATCGCCGACTCCATAGAGCTCGTCGGGCGGGGCCACATGTTCGACGCCGTCGTGACCATCGTCGGTTGCGACAAAACCCTTCCCGCCGCCGCGATGGCCCACGTCCGGCTCGGCATCCCCGGCGTTATCGTCTACTCCGGCTCGATAAAACCCGGCCGCTTCCACGGTAGCGACGTGACCATCCAGGACGTTTTCGAGGGCGTCGGGGCAAACGCGGCGGGCCGGATGTCCGACGACGACCTGAAAGACCTCGAAGAGCACGCCTGCCCCGGGGCCGGAGCCTGCGGCGGCCAGTACACGGCGAACACGATGGCGATGGTGCTGGAGTTCCTCGGCCTCTCCCCGATGGGCTCCGCGAGCCCGCCCGCCCTGGACGGCCGCAAAGACGAAACTTGTATCGAGGCCGGCAAACTGGTTATGCGGCTTTTGGAGAACGGCCTGGGGCCGGGACGTATCCTGACCCGCAAATCTTTCGAGAACGCCATCGCGGCCGGGGCGGCGACCGGCGGCTCGACGAACTTGGTGCTGCACCTGCTCGCCATAGCCCGCGAGGCCGGCATACCGCTCGACATAGACGACTTCGACCCGGTCAGCAACCGGACCCCGATAATCGCCGACCTCAAGCCCGGCGGCCGCTACACCGCCGTAGACCTCGACCGGGCCGGCGGCTCCCGGCTGCTCGGCAAGCGTCTGATCGAGGCGGGCCTCGTGGACGGCGGCCAGCTTACCGTGACCGGAAATATCCTCGCCGAGGAAGTCGAGGGCGCGGAGGAAACCCCGGGTCAGGCCGTGATCCTGCCGGTAGACGAACCGCTGCGGGAAACCGGAGGTCTCGTTATCCTCAAAGGCAACCTCGCCCCCGAGGGATGCGTTATCAAAGTGGCCGGTTACACCCGCCCGCGCCACGAAGGACCGGCCCGCGTCTTCGACTCCGAAGAAGAGGCGATGGAGGCCGTTCAGGCTGAAGAGATCTCCGCGGGCGACGTGGTCGTGATCCGGTACGAAGGACCCAAAGGCGGCCCTGGAATGCGCGAGATGCTCGGCGTCACCGCCGCGCTCGTCGGCCAGGGACTCGGCGAGACCGTCGCCCTCCTCACCGACGGCCGCTTCTCCGGCGCCACCCGTGGCTTTATGGCCGGCCACGTAGCCCCCGAAGCCGCCCACCGCGGCCCGATAGCCGCCGTCCGAGACGGAGACACCATTACCCTGGATATAGAAGAGCGGCTTTTGGGCGTAGGCCTGACGGACGAAGAGCTAGAATCCCGGCTCTCCGGATGGACCGAGCCCGATCCCCCATTCTCGACGGGTGTTATGGCTAAATACGCGGCCCTGGTCTCGTCCGCCGCGGAGGGTGCCGTTACCCGACCAGATTAGCCCGTTGGGAGCTTGGGGGCTCCGAGATTGAACCAACAAGAAACGAACCTCCGCGCGTGTTCCGGGTGCGGGGCCGCCGTGCCCAACAAAGAAGGCTCGGCCCACCGCTACATCGGGGCTTCACCTGGCTGTTGGGACATCTTTGGTGAGGTGCTGGCGAAAGAATATGGCGATTACCGCTACTGGCCGGTCCACAGGATGACCGTGGACGCCTACGCCGTCCAACACCCGAGCACGTCCTCGCCGCAGTCCATCAAGTCCGTCGCGGTGCATCTCATTAGCCTGCACTTGACGCTGGAACGCGGTCTGCCCGGGGACCGGGTAGTGAAAGAAATGCAGCGTGCCGCAGGCCGAAGCCACGAGTCCTTCTTCTGGTTGGAACCGCCCGATTTTCTGGGTGAAATCACTGTACTGGACGTGCAGCCAGCAGGGAACCCAGACGAACACAAGGAACTCGTCGAACGAGGGGCAAGATCAGTGTGGGAAGCTTGGGGGACGCAGCATGAGACGATCCGCGAGTGGGCGGAACGATGAATACTTTATGACCGCTCATCCAGCCAGCGGGTAATGTCTCCGAGAACCCGCTCCTTCTCCGGTTCGTTCAGGATCTCGTGGTAGAAGCCTTCGTAGAGCTTTAGCTCCTTGTCTTCGGAGCCGGCCAGTTCGAACAGGCGTTGGCTGCCTCGTGGGTTCGTAAGATGGTCTTCGGTGCCGTGCATGACGAGGAGCGGCAGCTTGATCTCTTGCGTCCGCTCCCGAATGCGGCGCATGGCCTGGAGGATTTCGTAGCCGGTCCGGGCGGGGGCGGGCCGTTTGCCCGAGAACGGATCCTTGCGGGCGGCTTCGATCACCTCCGGCAGGTGAGAGAGGGCTTTTATGTCTACCTTGGTGACCGGCGCCCGCGGGAAAAAGCGAGAGATAATCCCCGACAGCCAGATCAAAACGGGCGACACGTTCTCGGCCGGCTCTAACGCCGGCGCGCTGAGAACGAGGCCCCGCAGGTCCGGCCCCCGTTCCAACACGAACAGGCCCGCAACCGCCCCGCCCATGCTATGCCCCAGCAAGAACAAAGGCTTCTCCGGCTCCCGGCTCCGGACCCGCCGCACGAACGACCCCAGATCCTCGACGTACTCGTCAAAGGACCCCACGAAAAACCGCTCTCCCTCGGACTCCCCGTGCCCGCGCAGGTCGAGGGCATAAACGGCGTAACCCCGCCGGGCGAGCCACCCCCCAACGTGGTCGTACCGGGCGCCGTGGTCTTTCAACCCGTGCACGAGAACGACGGCGGCCCGCGCCCCGCCTTCCGGCCGCCACCAGTGTTCGAAAAGTCTTATACCGCCGGGACCGGTAAAACTGCCCCCGCCCCGCCCGATACCCGGGGCGTCATTCTCATCCGTCACCTATTCCGGCTCTGGCTGGTCCCGGCCCGGCATCGGGATTCCCAAGTGCTCGTAGGCCCGGCGGGTTGCGACCCGACCCCGGCTCGTGCGTTGTATAAGGGCGCTCTGTAACAGGAACGGCTCGTACACGTCCTCCACCGTGTCCCGCGCCTCCCCGAGCGCCACCGAGAGCGTGCCGACACCGACCGGACCGCCGTCGAACTTATCTATGATGAGCGTCAGGTAGTCCCGGTCGGTCCGGTCGAGGCCGATATCGTCCACGCCCTGCATCGCGAGCGCGGCGTTAGCCGTTTCCTCGTCTATGTTGCCGTCACCAACAACCTCGGCGTAATCCCGGACGCGCCGGAGGAGACGGTTCGCTATTCGCGGCGTGCCCCGGCTCCGCCCCGAGAGCTGCTCGGCGCCGCCGTCGGTTACGGGTATGTCCAGGATGCCGGCGTTGCGGACCACGATCTTCTTCAGATCCGCCGGCTTGTAATAGTCCAAACGACTGGTGAACCCGAAACGGTCGAGCAAAGGCTTTGTCATAAGGCCCGTGCGCGTCGTCGCCCCGACGAGGGTGAAGCGCGGCAGGTCCATGCGGATGGTCCGGGCCGAGGGACCCTGGCCGAGCACGATGTCCATGGCGTAGTCCTCCATCGCCGGGTAGAGGACCTCCTCGATCTGGCGGTTCAGACGGTGGATTTCGTCTATGAACAGGAAGTCTCCTTCTTCGAGCGCCGTGAGGATAGCTGCCATGTCTCCCGCCCGCTCCAGACTCGGCCCGCTCGTAGGATGCAACTGCACGCCCATCTCCGTCGCCAGTATCCGGCACAGGCTCGTTTTGCCGAGACCCGGCGGGCCGGCGAGCAGCATGTGGTCCAAGGCCTCATCCCGCTGGATGGCCGCCTGAACAAAGATCCGCAGGTTCTCCTTAAGCGACTCCTGCCCGACGAATTCGTCCAGGCTCCGCGGCCGGAGCGTAGGCTCGTCGTCGCCCTCGAACGGCTCCGGGTTTAGCGGGTGCTCGCCCGGCGGTCCCCCCGGAGGCCCGTCCGGCGGAACGCCGCCCGGCGGCCCGGCGGCCCCGGTTATGTCCTCCGGCACCTCTTCCTCCCGGCGGCCGACGGTAAAGTCGTCGAACTCGTCGCTCAACGCCTACCCCCGATCCTCCGTAGAGCCTCCTTGATGTACTTCTCGACCGTATCTTGCGGCGGAACCTCGTTTAGCGTGTGCTCAGCTTCCTCCAGCGAGTACCCCAACCCGGTCAGCGCCTCGCGGGCCTCCATGTACGGCCCGCCGCCCCCGTTTGAAGAAGGCGACTTGGTGCTTTCCATCGGGGCGAACACCGCCAGGTCTTTACCCTTTAGCTCCAGCACCAGCCGCTCGGCGGTCTTCTTGCCAAGGCCCGGCACGGAGGAGATCTTCACCACGTCCCCGCGGGCGACGGCCTCGGAGATCTCCTGCGGCGAAAGCGTCGAGAGGACGGCGTTGGCCAACTTCGGCCCTACCTTGCTCACGGCGGTCAGGGCATCGAAGGCGGCCCGCTCGTCCCTGGTTGCGAACCCGAAGAGGAGCATCGCATCCTCCCGGACCACCATCCTGGTGTGCAGCACGCACCCCTCTCCAACGGGCGGCAGGTCGTTCATCGTGCCCGCCGGGGTCAAGACCCGGTAGCCGACGCCGCCCACGTCGAGCACCACGCCCTCGGCGTCTTTCTCTACGAGTTGTCCGCGAAGCCTGTGTATCATGGTCTAATTATCCGGCACGAACGGTCATTTTCCCACCCCCACCTTGCCGCCCATCCGGGAAGTAAAGGCGTGACAGATGGCGATGGCGAGGCCGTCGGCGGCGTCGTCCGGACGGGGGATCTCGCGCAAGTTCAAAAGCGCCCGGACCACCTCCTGCACCTGGCGTTTATCAGCCCGGCCGTAGGAGGTGATCGCCTGCTTCACCTGCAGCGGCGTGTACTCGGCAACCTCTATACCGGCCCTGTAAGCGGCGAGGATCGCGACGCCCCGCGCCTGGCCGACCGTGATCCCCGTGGTCACGTTGGTGTTGAAAAACAGCTCCTCCACCGCGACGGTGTCCGGCCGGTAACCCCGCACCAACTCCGTCACGCCGTCGAAGAGGCGGCCGAGACGCCGCGGCATCTCCCAGTTTGAGGGGGTGGTGATCGCGCCGTGCTGCACGTACCGCAGCCGGTTTCCAGCCTCGCTGCGGATCACCCCCCACCCCATCGTCGCCGTGCCCGGGTCTATGCCGAGTATTGTCTGGGCCGTGCCGCCGGTCGTGAGCATATACTAAGGTTACTCCGACACCCGGGATAATGCACCGCCACCTACATATTGTGGGTTTATCCGGTAAAACATCCGAAACTGGTAGCATGATGCCACGACAGAACGAAAGGAGCGACGCATGCCGGACTACTTGCCGGAGGTATACCAGCAGTTCGAGAGGCGTTTTCCGGCGGTCAAGGAGGCGTTCGATTCCCTGGGGGCCGCCGAGCACGAGGCCGGGCCGCTCGGTGAGAAGGAGCGGCGTTTGGTAAAGCTGGGAATCGCCGTCGGGGCCGAATCGGAGGGTGCCGTGCGGTCCCACGTCCGTAAACTGCTCGGCATCGGGGCTTCGCAGGAGGAGATCCTGCACGCCATCGTCCTCGCTCTTACGACCATCGGCTTCCCCGCCACGAATGCGGCCCTGGGCTGGGCCGAAGAGGTGCTCGAAGAAGAAGCCTGAAACGGCTTAAGAGCGAGCTATCACAGAGATTTTCTTTTTCGCGTGGGAGAGTGTCGGCGTAGTTCGAACTAACCATCGATAGAATGGGAGCACCGTGACCGAGAAGAAGCATCCAGAGCAGCGGGAACAACAGACCGAGAAGCACCCGGACACCGAAGCGGGCAAGGATGCGACCGACGAAAAGGTCGCGGAAGAAGAAGAAAGCGGCGGAGCCTTGCCCCAGAACCGCCCGGACGAAGAATAAGCGTGAAAGAGTACGAGAAGGAAAAGCGGATACAAGCCCCGGCGGGCGCGGTCTTCGCCTGGCTCTCGGACGTGGGCAACCTCTCCCACTACCTACCGCCCGTAAAAGAAGCGGCGCTCACCGAGCCTTCGGCTTCGGACTCCCCCGGCCGGCGCAAAGTCTGGATGAAGGTCGAGATCCCCGGCCGCTACGAGGCCGAAGGGGAGGGCTACTTTAGCGTAGACGGGGACTCCCGCCACATGGAATGGGGCGCCGAGTGGGGCCGCGACTACTCCGGCTGGCTCACGGTCTCCGAAGACGACAGCGCCGAGAGCACGGTTACGGTGCACCTCAACTTCGGCCCCCGCTCGGCGGAGGAAGAGGAAGACACCGGCGGAGAAACAGACCCCTTCGAGGAAGGAATAGAGGCGACGCTCGAATCCATCCGGCGCCAGATCGAGGAGGGCTCCGGCAAAGTAGACCCGACCCCGCCAGACGGGTAAACGCGCGTCGTACAATAGAAGGGTGACACGCCGCCTTTCTTCCAAAACTTCTAAAAAATGGGCGTTCCTGGTCCTGTTCGGCGCGATGCTGGTCGTCGCCGGGTGCGGCCCCGTAGACGACGTGCGCTGGGAGGAGCCGGCGTGCCCGCGGGGCGTCGGCCACGGCTTTTGGGACTTCCGCTGGTTCGAAGGCGACGAGTCTGGGAACGCCGACACCGGTGCGGAAAGACTCTTGAACCGTCCCAACTTCGGCGCGACGCCCGAAGCGGCCGGAGACCTAAGAGACGGGATCGTGGACGGGCGCATGATCTCCACCCTCCTGACCGTGTCCAGAGAACACCGCATCTGCGTCCAGACTTTCAAAGAAGGCCATCGCTTTCTGCCGGGCGTCGAGGACGGCCCCACCATCCCCGAGGGTTACGGCGACGCCGGCGGCCTGCCAAACACCCACTACTTCGGCCGCGCCGCCGACATCTGGTGGATAGACGGCGAACCCGTGGAAGGCAACGGGAAGAAACCGGCTGTCCTGGACGTGGGCCGAACACTCGCCAATATGCAACCGGCGCAACGGCCGGACCAGATCATCGGCCCGCCCGGCTGGACAAAACGTCTCGGCTACAAATTCGAGAGAGGTTGGATCACCGCCCAGGACCAAGTCGACCTGCACAAAGACCACCTGCATCTCGGCTACCGGAACGAAACCGGGACCAGCAACACCCGCTGAGCCCAAACGAGCCCGGCGGACCAAGTTCATGCTGTTGGTCCGAAAAGACACTGCCCGACTTCCGGCCCTGATCTATACTTTGCTGCGAATAGAATTTCTAAAACCGTAACCGGCAGGAGATAGAGGATGGCCGCAAAGTGAGCGAAAGAACGGACGATAGATGGTCTTTTCGAAGACCGTTCTCTGCTTTCTCCCGATCCTCCCCCTACAAAACCCGTGAGCCGGTCGTGCTCGTAAACGGGCTGGCCGAGCAGGCGGAGAGTTGGTTCGCAAACCGGGCGTACTGGTCCCGGCACTTCGACGTAAAGGTGCCGGAGCTACTCGTCTACGACGGCGACGCCCTCCACGACCACCTCGCCGCCGGCGGCGAAGTTACCGTTGATTACCTCGTCGGGCGGCTCTCCGACTACCTGGACCACTACGTCCAGAACCCGCCATACAACTTGGTGGGGTCCAGCCTCGGCGGCCAGGTCATCCTCACCTACGCCGCCCGCAACCCCGAGAAAGTCGCCCGCCTCGTCCTGATTTGTGCCTCCGGCCTCGCCGGCGAAGAGAACCTCCCCGTAGTCGAGGGCGTCCGCCGCAGCCGGTACGACACCCTCGTCGAGTCGGTCTTCCACTCCAAACGCTTCGCCACCGACGGCCTCGTAAACGTCGTCGCCGCCAAACTCCAGAACCGCCGCTGGAAAAAAGGCGCGCTCCGGACCTTGCGGGGCACCGTCGGCCACTCTGTCACGGATATCTTGGAACAAGTACCCCACCCGAGCCTCGCCATCTGGGGCGCCCAAGACGACGTGATCTCCGACGTACCCGGCTCCATCCGCGCCGCCTCCCGGATGCCCCTCGCCCGCCAGCTAGTCCTCCCCAACTGCGGCCACGCCCCGCAGATCGAGAAGTCCCGCCAGGTCAACCAACTCGTCGCCCGCTTCCTCGACGACAAGCTAAAAACCATCCCGAAAGCCCTCACCCCCGCCCTATCTCCCCACCAACCTCACCCTCGATAACTTTTCGCTTTTAGTGATCCGGGCGTTTGGAGATGTTTCCTCCAGGGAAGTCTCTTATAATCGGCGGGAGAACAAGCAAAGAAAGGCATAAGTCATGGACTTCATTAGAAAGTACCTCCCCAAGAACTTCGAGCAGTATCTACAGGGGATAGAATTCCCGATCGGTAAACAAGAGCTAATGGACAAGCTAGAGCAGAACGGCGCGCCGGGCGTCGTGGTGAACCAGATCCGCAAGCGCCTCCCCGAGGGCGAGTACCAGAGCCCCCAAGACCTCGCCAAGAAGTTGAGGGGCTAGCCGGTCAAACACCCGCCAGCGGACGTATCCGCCCTATCTCTTCTCCCACCTGGTCCTTCACCATCTCCCGTTGGTGGTACGCTTGGGTGTTCGTCCAGTAACTTTCGCTCATGCTGAAGTATCGGGAAAAGCGCAGGGCCGTACCCGCGCTTGTGCCGCGCTGCTCCCGAACAATGGCGCCGATGCGTTGCTCCGGCACACCGATGTCCTTCGCCAGCCGGTAGACGGTTATCCTCATCGGTTCCAGAAACTCTGTTCGCAACAACTCTCCCGGATGCACCGGGGCCATAATCTTCTCAGCCGCTATCCTGCTCTTTTCTAGTGATAGTCTACAATCTTCTTACCAGCACACCGACTGTATGCGCTACGCTTGCAAGCAGATAGGAGGTCAGCTCCGATGCCACAACACGAGACTGATTGCGAGCAATGGCCGGAGGGCTTTTTCGAGAATGTTCTTGGCGCGTGGGAGGGTGAGCTTCAGCGGCCGGCGCAAGGTGTTTACGAGGAACGCAAAGATCTCTCATACAACAACCATCAGAGTTAAGGGCGGACCTGGAACGGGCTGGTACGCCCATCGGTCCGAACGACCTCCCAATCACCGCTCTGGCCCGCTCCCGCGACCTCACCCTCGTGAGCCTCAATCGGCGGGAGTTCGCACGGGTCGCAGGGCTACGTTTTACGGGCTTCGGACGCTCTGCATAGACGACAAATGTCTGGAAAAGAGTTCGACGGCCAAGCTGCCGGTCATCCATGTCTATCCAAGCTTCTTCGCCAGCAAATACTTCCTCATTTTCTCTAGATACATAAAGCCGCTACTGTTGCGGAGCATAGAATATCAATGGTAGATGGAAACTCGCCAATAACGTACTATGCAGTTAGAGACATCAGATAAAAAGGATCGAATAGATAACGACTGAAAATCTCCGGCTGAGGTTTCCAGTCATACAGCAGGGAGCAAAAAATGGACTCAGGGATGACCACTTTTGGAAGCGACAAAGAAGCTCTTATGGAGCTTCTTGGATCAATTAGCTCCGGCAAGATACAGCTCCCTGACTTTCAAAGAGGATGGATTTGGGACGATGAGCACGTTCGTAGTTTACTTGCCAGCATATCGCTCTCTTATCCTATCGGGGCTGTCATGTTACTTGAAACTGGCAACGAGGAAGTTCAGTTCAAGCCACGGCCTGTAGAAGGTGTGCGGCTCGAAAACCTTCCAGAACCTGATCTGCTGATTCTCGACGGCCAACAAAGGCTAACCTCTCTCTTTCAAGCATTGCTCATGGACGAACCTGTTTCGACTCGCGATGCACGTGGTAAGCCAATCAAGCGTTGGTACTATTTAGACATAAGCAAAGCTCTTGACCCCTTCGCAGACCGCGAAGAGGCAATAATTAGCGTTCCAGAAGATCGCAAAGTGCGAAACTTCCGGGGTCAAGTCTTAGGTGACTACTCCACAGTGGAAAAAGAATGCTCTTCGGAACTCCTGCCTATACGCCTATTATTAGATCAGACGGGGGGATTGTTAAAGTGGCAGACAAAATATGTACAAAATAACGATCCCGAACAACTCCAAGAACGCTTTGCTCGGTGGACACAGCTCGCTCAGAGTGTCATACAGAGATTTCAAATGTACCAAGTGCCCTTGATCTCTCTGCGCAAAGAAACGCCCAAGGAAGCTGTCTGCCAAGTCTTTGAGAAGGTCAATACTGGAGGAGTGTCTCTTACTGTATTCGAACTCCTTACTGCTACCTACGCTGCAAACGATTACTCGTTACGTGATGACTGGGAAGGAAAGAAAGATCCTCAAGGTAGAAAAATTAGCCGAGGCCGGAAAGATCGGCTACAAGAACATAGTAGTTTGCTCAAGGTAATCGGTAGCACTGACTTGCTGCAGACAGTTACGCTCCTTGCTACCTATTTCAAAAAACTAGAAAATCCCAGTAGTCCGGTGAGTTGCAAACGAAAGGACATACTACGTTTGCCACTAGATGAGTATAAGAAGTGGGTAGAGCCTGCAACTCGAGGGTTTGAAGAGGCAGCCAAGCTACTTTACGGTCAGAAAGTCTTTACTGATCGGGAATTGCCATACCGTACGCAAATTGTACCCCTAGCTGCTATCATGGCAATTCTTGGTGAAAGGGTAGAAAATGCCGGGGTCAAAGCGGAGCTTGCGCGATGGTTCTGGTGCGGCGTATTCGGCGAATTATACGGTAGTGCTATAGAAACCAGATTCGCTAGAGATGTACAAGAGGTTCCAGCTTGGCTAGACAAAGGCGTAGAACCTAGCACTATAACGGAAGCGAATTTTGCACCTTCGCGTCTACTCAACTTGAGAACCCGCAACAGTGCAGCGTACAAAGGCTTGCAGGCCTTCTTAATGCGAGATGATGGTCGTGACTTCAGAACTGGAGAAACCACAGACATACATCGATACTTCGACGAAAGAATGGACGTGCACCACATTTTTCCACAGAAATGGTGCCGCACATATAACATTGAACCGAAAAGGTGTGATAGTGCGATAAATAAAACCCCTTTGTCCTCGAAAACAAACCGTAAGATCGGTGGTAACGCGCCAAGCGTCTATCTAGTCAAGATACAAGAGGAAGCCAGAATTTCTGAAGAGCAAATGAATGAATTCCTGAGATCACACGCAATTGATCCGATAGCATTACGTGCTGACGACTTTGAAAAGGTTTTCTCTACCCGTGAGCAAACTCTACTGGGCAGAATAGAATCTGCTATGGGCAAGCCAATTGCTACGGATTCTAGCGAAGAGGAGGTCCTTGCACCTCTAGAATACGAGGAAACTTTCGCCTAACCCGATAATCTAAGGTAGTGGCAGCTTTGCTTCCGCATATGAGGCCGAAATCGCTAAAGTAATTTGCCTCTTATCCAGCAACCTCCGCCATAACCTCATCCGAGATATCGAAGTTGGCATAAACTTCCTGTATGTCGTCGTTTTCTTCGAGGGCGTCTATGAGGCGGAGGGTCTGTTTGGCGGTCGCCGCGTCGAGGTCTATGGTGTTCTGGGGCTGCATGGTGACTTCGGCCCGCTCGTAGGGCATCTCCGCTGCTTCTAACCGCTCGCGCACGGCCATGAAGTCGCCCGGCTCCGTGATTATGCGGTAGTCGTTCTCCTGGGGCTCCATGTCCTCGGCACCGGCTTCGAGGACCAGCTCCATGAGGTCGTCCTCGTCCACTTCGTCGGCGGGGACCAGGATGATGCCTTTGCGATCGAAGAGGTAGGCGACGGAGCCGGTCGTGCCCAGGTTGCCGCCGTTTTTGGAGAAGACGTGGCGCACGTCGGAGGCGGCCCGGTTGCGGTTGTCGGTCAGCACGTCTACGAGCACCGCGACGCCGCCGGGGGCGTAGCCTTCGTAGGTTATGCGCTCGAAGGTGTCGGCGTCGGAACCGGCGCCGGTGCCCTTCTCGATGGCGCGGGCGATGTTGTCGTTTGGCATGTTGCCGTCTTTGGCCTTGCTCACGGCCAAGGCGAGCGCCGGGTTCATGTCCGGGTCTCCCCCGCCCTCGCGGGCCGCCACCGTGATCGCGCGGGACAGTTTGCCGAAGAGCGCGCCGCGCTTGGCGTCGGCGGCCCCCTTCTTCCTCTTTATCGTGGACCATTTACTGTGACCGCTCAATGCCGCACACCTCCTGCAAAAAGTATTCGTGAAACCTCGGATCGTCGGTAAGCTCGGGATGGAACGCCGTCACCAGGATTTTCTCACCCCGCGCCGCAACTACCCGTTCGTTTATCTTAGACAAAACTTCGACCCCCGGCCCGACGTCCTCGTAGAACGGCGCCCGGATAAACACCCCCGTGAACGTCTCATCGAAACCCTCTACGTCTAGATCGGCCTCGAAGGAGTCCACCTGCCGCCCGAACCCGTTACGCTCGACCAGCGCGTTCATCAGGCCGAGCAAGGGCTGGCGTGGACCCGTTGTTGCGGAGGCCGCGAGCACCATCCCGGCGCATGTTCCCCACACCGGCCCCCCCTGGTAGAAATACGCCCGGATGCTGTCCAGCAAGCCGTACTCGACCATCATGCGCCCGATAGTCGTCGACTCGCCCCCCGGCACGATAATCCCCGCCAGCTCGTCTACGTCTTCTTGCTTCCGGACCTCGACGGGCTCGACGTTTAGAGTCTCCAGGATTCGGGCGTGCTCCCGGAAATCTCCCTGGAGTGCGAGTATCCCGATCCTCGGTCTGTCGCCGTTGTTCCCGTTACCAGCCACGGACCGCCATGCGCTCGGCTTCCGCCAGGTCGCCCATCTCGCGGCCGACCATCGCCTCCCCGAGACCGCGGCTTACGTCGGCGATCACCTCCGGGTCGTTGTAGTGGGTCGTCGCCTTGACGATGGCCCGCGCCCTCGTCGCCGGGTCCCCGCTCTTGAAGATACCGCTCCCCACGAAGACCCCGTCCGCCCCGAGCTGCATCATCAGGGCCGCGTCGGCAGGCGTCGCCAAGCCTCCGGCGGTAAAAAGCACCACCGGCAGCCGGCCATTCTCTGCTACTGATTTGACGATCTCGTACGGGGCTCCCAGGTTCTTGGCCTCGGCCATTAGCTCTCCGGAGTCCAGGGTAGTGAGACGCCGGATGCCGCCGAGTATGGAGCGCATGTGCCGGACAGCTTCGACAACGTTGCCGGTCCCGGCCTCGCCTTTTGACCGGATCATGGCCGCACCCTCGCCGATGCGCCGCAGCGCCTCGCCCAGGTTGGTCGCGCCACAAACGAACGGCACCGTAAAGCCCCACTTGTCCACGTGGTTCGCCTCGTCGGCCGGTGTCAAGACTTCAGACTCGTCTATGTAGTCCACCTTCAAAGATTCGAGCACCTGGGCTTCTACGAAGTGCCCGATGCGGGCCTTCGCCATTACGGGTATGGTGACGGCCTCCTGGATACCGGAGACCATCTCGGGGTCGCTCATACGGGCCACGCCGCCGTCCGCCCGGATGTCGGCCGGCACCCGTTCGAGCGCCATCACGGCCACCGCCCCGGATTCCTCGGCGATCTTTGCCTGCTCCGCGTCTACCACGTCCATAATGACCCCGCCCTTGAGCATCTGGGCCATGCCGCTCTTTACCCGGAAAGTACCGGTCTGGTGTCCGTTCTCGGCCATGTGTTACTCCCGTAAATGGTTACTAGAAACTGCAAGCGTTATCTTACTACCGTCAGCCCCCGCCGCCAATAGGAGTTGGTGTATAACTGCTACTCTAGCAATAATCTAACTTCCTTGATGCTGAAAGCCGGAGTGCGCTGGTGCAAGACTGCGTGGCAGTTGGGGCATACTGGCCGAAGATCTTCTACTGGATTTACCTCATAACGCGCTCCGACCTTTGAGAGCGGACGGAGATGGTGTACATGAATAAATCCTTCTCCTACCTCACCATATACATCCCCAAAATTGAACCCACAAATGCAGCAACTCGTACCGTAATGTTCGATGCAACGCCTGCGAGCCCTTGGGTTTCGTTCGTAGACATTAATAGATACTAGCCGAACACTACCCTCAGGGATAGACAGGTCTTCGGGTGCGTCTTCGTATAGTTCATCCGGAAGCAAATCCAAAGCCTCGACCCATCCCAGGTGTTCTAAGGAATGAGCAACCTCTGGTCGCATGGTCCAGTGCCACTCGTTCGCAATTTTTTCGAACGTAACAAGTACTCCGGACCGTTTGCTAGGAGGCTGATCAAGTTGCTCTCCAACACGTCTACCCAGTATGCCATAGTGAAGATTAGCGGCATTGTATGTTTCGTATCCTACAGCTTTGGACAACTGGTCAGCCGTAACTGTGCGGTTTGGCGCACAATAGTGGACCCTTAGCATCTTTTTATAACTATCGGGCAACTCACCTATCGCGCGAAACGCGACAGCATACTGTTGGGAAGATGGGGTAGGATTACCTACAGTATTGGTCACATTCACTAATTAGCCACCTCACTCTATCTCGATTTTCTGCCGCCGCGTGGACAGCTTTTCTTTCGGCAACTTCTCCAGTCGCGCCAACGTCCCGCCGCTTCTCTCAGCCTAGCGCTTTTCGGGCTGCTCAGACTGCTTGGCCTGTTTTGAGCGCTCTTTAGTGTACTCTTCCGAAAACTTCTTCCAGAACGCCTGCAGCCCGTGGGTAGCCGCGCGTTTGGCCGCCGGAAAGGCAAAGCCGGCTTCATGGCGCGCTACCTCGCCCAGCTTCTGCCAAGCGCGCCCCTTTGTTACTTTCTCCAGCGCCGCGCTTTTGTTCCAGCGTGCCACGTTCTTGAACCTCAGTCTATCTCGATCTTCTGCCGCCGCGTCACGGGCGCATCTTCCGAAGGCTTCTCCGGCCGCGCCAGCGCCCCGATGCCCTTCAAAGCCTCGAAACCAGCCTTGCGGAAATGTCCGGCGGCCCGCACCCGACGCTCGCCCGGCACCAGCAAATACGCCACGGCCCCGAGCAAAGATCCTTTTTTACGGGTCTGATCATACTCCATCTTCCAACCTCACCTTCAGTTGCCCGTCTTCGATACTCGCCCCGGCCGCCACCAACCGGGCCATTGAATCCGGCAGCAGTATGTTCCGCTTGTAACTTCCTACCCTCACGAACAGCTCCGCCCCGTTTTTCGAGAGGTCAACGTTCTTCTTCTCCGCCAACGGCAGGTTCAGGGTTACTTCATACCCCCCGTTCCGCTTTACTATGTCATGCGTCGCCCCCCTAAACAAAACCTCCAGGGGCTCCACGTCCGCGAACACGTCCTCCGAAAGAGCCGCCAGGGCTTCGAGCCCGTACATCTCCCGGTCGAAGAGCCGAGCCTTCAGTAGCGGTATCGGGGAGAACGACTCCTCGATAACCCCCAGGTGCTTCTCTTGGGACTCGCGCCAGCGTCTAAAGTAGGGATCGCTGATCTCATCCGGCAAGAGCCGGTTGACTACGACGGCGTCTACCCCGTAATCGTATAGGTTGAGGTATGTGTAAGCCCGCCGGGCTTCGGCGACGACCATCTTCTCGGCGTTGGCGACCAGCCGGATCGAGGCGTGCTCCCGGTCCGTCAGGATATCCTCGACCCCGATAACCGCGTCGTAAAATCTCTGGGCCGCGGCGAAGAAACTATCTTCGGGCACGGGAGGCAGCGAGCCCCGGGTGCGGCGGGCGAACGGGCGGGCGAGGCCGGCCACTTTGCGCTGGATCGGGAAGATCTTCTCGACGTACCAACTCATCTGATCCGGCAAACTCAACAGCTTCAGCGTCTCGCCGGTCGGGGCGGCATCCACTATCAGCGCGTCGTAATCACCCTCCCGGTGGTGCTCGCGGATCATGAGCAGCCCGAACAGTTCGTCCATGCCCGGCAGCATCGCCAGTTCTTCAGCGGCCAGCGCGTCGGCCCCCTGCCACTCGAAAACGCTGGTGATATAGGTCTGGATCTCCGACCAGTGATCCTCGATCATAGTCGTGTGATCCATCTCCTGCGCCCAGAGACCACCCTCCAATTCCTTGGGCTCCGGCCCGATCTCGGTGTCGAAAGCGTCCGACAACGAGTGCGCCGGGTCGGTGCTCATCACGAGCGACTTCTTCCCGTCCCGCGCAGCCTTTAGCGCCGTGGCCGCGGCCACGCTCGTCTTGCCGACGCCGCCCTTGCCAGTATAGAGAATGGTCCGCACTAGAGAATTATACCTCTCCACCTCCGGCAGGACGTCGTTCACGCTCGAAACTCTGCTGCGCCTCCACGGTACGAATAGCCTCCGGGATCGCCTCTAAACGGCCCTTCGCTATCTCCTCTCCAGTATCGTCGCAGACGCCGTAAGAACCTTCCTCGACCTTTTCCAGCGCCCGCTCCACATCTTCGAGCCGCCGCTCCATCTGCTCCCCAATGGTCGCGTCCATCTCGCGGGTGAACATTTGCTGGGACTCATCCCCGGAATCTAACTCGGTATCCTGCTCCTCCTGGCTCCGGTCCCGCTCATCCTCTTCCATACCGCGCCGCATACGAAGAAGCTCTTCCTTCAACCCCTCCAGACTTCCGCGCTGCTCCTCGACGAACTGCTCATCAAGCTGCGTATTAGCCATAGTAAAGATCCTTTCCAATCTCACAACTTTCTACACCACGAAACCATCCTACAAAAAGAACCAGCCCCAAACACCGGGACCGGCTCCTGAAACCTGATGCCTAAAGCCTGAAACCTATAAAAAATGGGCGACGACCTACTCTCCCACAGGGTCTCCCCTGCAGTACCATCGGCGCTGGCGGGCTTAACTTCTCTGTTCGGAATGGGAAGAGGTGTGTCCCCGCCGCTATCGTCACCCTTAATAAAATGGGTCTTACTATTCGGTTGTAAAGCCCGGGCGATAGCTGACCTCTGATCTTTAAAAACTGCATAGCAACGAAACGAAAAACAAAACATTAAGCCCTCGACCAATTAGTACCACTCGGCTAAACACGTCGCCGTGCGTACACCTGTGGCCTATCAACCTGGTGGTCTACCAGGGGTCTTACTCCCTCATGGGGATGGGAAACCTCATCTTGAGGCGAGCTTCCCGCTTAGATGCTTTCAGCGGTTATCCCTTCCGTACATAGCTACCCGGCAGTGCCCTTGGCAGGACAACCGGTACACCAGAGGTACGTCCACTCCGGTCCTCTCGTACTAGGAGTCGCTCCTCTCAAGTTTCCAACGCCCACGGAAGATAGGGACCGAACTGTCTCACGACGTTCTGAACCCAGCTCGCGTACCGCTTTAATGGGCGAACAGCCCAACCCTTGGGACCTACTCCAGCCCCAGGATGCGACGAGCCGACATCGAGGTGCCAAACAGCCGCGTCGATGTGAACTCTTGGCGGCTATAAGCCTGTTATCCCCGGAGTACCTTTTATCCGTTGAGCGACGGCACATCCACTCGTTACCGCCGGATCACTAACCCCGACTTTCGTCCCTGCTCGAGATGTCTCTCTCGCAGTCAAGCTCCCTTCTGCGTTTACACTCTGCGCACGATTTCCGACCGTGCTGAGGGAACCTTTGGGCACCTCCGTTACTTTTTGGGAGGTGACCGCCCCAGTCAAACTACCCGCCTGACACTGTTCCCCACCCGGATCACGGTGTGAGGTTAGAACACCAACACAACGAGGGAGGTATCTCAAGGACGACTCCACCGAAGCTAGCGCTCCGGTTTCCTAGTCTCCCTCCTATCCTGCACAAGTTGTGCCGATGTCCAATGCCAGGGTATAGTAAAGGTTCACGGGGTCTTTCCGTCTTTCCGCGGGTACTCGGCATCTTCACCGAGACTACAATTTCACCGAGCCTATGGTCGAGACAGCGCTC
The DNA here is from genome assembly GCA_965213905.1 of Rubrobacteraceae bacterium. Taxonomy (GTDB): domain Bacteria; phylum Actinomycetota; class Rubrobacteria; order Rubrobacterales; family Rubrobacteraceae; genus SIRX01. The sequence goes on from OZ243922.1 coordinate 286,764, forward strand.
AAGTCGTTACGCCTTTCGTGCAGGTCGGAACTTACCCGACAAGGAATTTCGCTACCTTAGGACCGTTATAGTTACGGCCGCCATTGACCAGCGCTTCAGTCGCCAGCTTTGTCCAAAGACTAACCGGCTTCCTTAACGTTCTGGCATTGGGCAGGCGTCAGCCCCTATACATCGTCTTTTCGACTTAGCAGAGACCTGTGTTTTTGGTAAACAGTCGCTTGAGCCTATTCTCTGCGACTCCGAACAGCTTCGGACGCGAAGTCCTACACCGTCCAGAGCTCCCCTTCTCCCGAAGTTACGGGGACAATTTGCCGAGTTCCTTGACCATAGTTCTCTCGATCGCCTTAGTGTTCTCCACTCGCCCACCTGTGTCGGTTTGGGGTACGGGTGCATACGCAACTCGCTTAGAAGCTTTTCCTGGAAGCGTGGGGTTAGCCACTTCACCTAAAAAGGCTCGGCCCGACCCTCAGCCTTTGTGGGGCCCGGATTTTCCTGGTCCCCGGCCTACGGCAAGGCCCACGGTCTACCAGCGCCGTGGTTGGCCTACCCTTCTCCGTCCCTCCATCGCTCGAACGTTACATACGCAGTGCAGGAATATCAACCTGCTGTCCATCGCCTACGACTTTCGTCCTCGGCTTAGGTCCCGACTGACCCTGGGAAGATTAGCTTTACCCAGGAACCCTTGGGCTTTCGGCGGACAGGTTTCTCGCCTGTCTCTCGTTACTCATGCCAGCATTCTCTCTCCTGATCCGTCCACGACTGGCTTACGCCGCCGCTTCTCTCAGCACAGGATGCTCCCCTACCACTCTAGCTTGGCTAGAATCCGCAGCTTCGGTAAATGACTTTTAGGCCCGATGAATTTTCGGCGCAACACCACTTGACCAGTGAGCTATTACGCACTCTTTAAATGATGGCTGCTTCTAAGCCAACATCCTGGTTGTCTGTGCAGCGCCACATCCTTTTAACCACTTAGCCATTATTTAGGGACCTTAGCCGACGGGCTGGGTTGTTTCCCTTTCGGAAATGAAGTTTATCCCCCACTCCCTGACTCCAGTGCTCTTACGTCTACGGTCTTCGGAGTTTATCTGAAGTTGGTAACCTTGTAGGGCCCCGCGTCCAAACAGTGCTCTACACCCGCGACGAAACGCACTAGGCTATACCTAAATATATTTCGGGGAGAACCAGATATCGCCGGGTTTGATTAGCCTTTCACTCCTATCCACAGCTCATCCGCCCAGTTTTCAACCTAGGTCGGTTCGGCCCTTCACGAGGTCTTACCCCCGCTTCAGCCTGGCCATGGATAGCTCACCCGGTTTCGGGTCTGCGGCACCTGACTGTACGCCCTATTCAGACTCGCTTTCGCTTCGGCTCGTTTTCACTTAACCTTGCCAGGCACCAGCAACTCGCTGGCCCGTTATGCAAAAAGTACGCCGTCACAGATCCAAAAGGATCTGCTCCGACCGCTTGTAAGCGTATGGTTTCAGGTACTATTTCACTCCCCTTGAGGGGTACTTTTCACCTTTCCCTCACGGTACTGGTTCACTATCGGTCACCGTTAGTGTTTAGCCTTGCGGGGTGGTCCCCGCAGATTCAATCCGAGTTTCCCGTGTTCGGATTTACTCAGGATCCAAAAAGGAAGTCGCATGAATTTCGCTTACGGGGCTCTAACCCTCTTCGGCCGGACATTCCAGTCCATTCAACTACCCACGCGTTTTGTAACTCCCTGATCGCTCTGTGGAACGATCATATTGGTCCTACAACCCCCGCTACGCAACGCCCACAGGCTTCCGCGCAACAGGTTTAGGCTACATCCCTTTTCGCTCGCCACTACTCAGGGAATCGAGAATTTCTTTCTTTTCCTCCGGGTACTCAGATGTGTCATTTCCCCGGGTTCCCTCCATGCGCCCTATGTGTTCAGGCGCCGGTGACGGGTCATTACACCCGCCGGGTTTCCCCATTCAGAGATCCGTGCTTCAAAGTCCGCTTGCGACTCCACACGGCTTATCGCAGCTTGCCACGTCTTTCGTCGGCTTTCGGTGCCAAGGCATCCACCATACGCTCTTACTATCTTAATGGTTCTTTTGTTTCTCGCTTTCGCACTATGCAGTTTTCAAAGACCAGACGCCTTCGCTCTCGCGGGCGCACTAGCTACAGAGCCCGTAGGCCCTGAAAACTGAACAGCAGCTACTCGAAAAAGGCAGTCAAGCCTGTCCACGCCTATTTGAAACTGGTCGAAATATCCTAGAGCGGTACACCAGCGTAGCGAGCTAATGCTCAAGCCACTGTATGCTGGGACCGATCGGTTGGCCGTTGCCGGCCTAACTTAATCCCTAGAAAGGAGGTGATCCAGCCGCACCTTCAGGTACGGCTACCTTGTTACGACTTCACCCCAGTCGCAAGCCCTACCTTCGCCGACCGCCTCCGGTAAACCGGTTGGCTGCGCCGACTTCGGGTATTGCCTACTCCCGTGGTGTGACGGGCGGTGTGTACAAGGCCCGGGAACGTATTCACCGCGGCATTCTGATCCGCGATTACTAGCAACTCCAGCTTCACGCAGTCGGGTTGCAGACTGCGATCCGAACTTAGACGTACTTTGATGAGATTCGCTCCACCTCGCGGTCTTGCTTCCCTTTGTGTACGCCATTGTAGCACGTTTCTAGCCCTGGACGTAAGGGCCATGATGACTTGACGTCATCCCCACCTTCCTCCGGTTTGTCACCGGCAGTCTGATGTGAGTCCTCAACTTAATGTTAGCAACACATCACGGGGGTTGCGCTCGTTGCGGGACTTAACCCAACATCTCACGACACGAGCTGACGACAGCCATGCAGCACCTGTGGCACACCCTCGAAGGTCACACGTTTCCGTGCGCTTGCAGTGCCATGTCAAGTCCAGGTAAGGTTCTTCGCGTTGCATCGAATTAAAGAACATGCTCCGCTGCTTGTGCGGGCCCCCGTCAATTCTTTTGAGTTTTAGCCTTGCGGCCGTACTCCCCAGGCGGAACACTTATCGCGTTAACTTCGGCACCGAGGGATTCGACTCCCCCAACACCCAGTGTTCATCGTTTACGGCATGGACTACCAGGGTATCTAATCCTGTTTGCTCCCCATGCTTTCGCGTCTCAGCGTCAGGTATGGCCCAGCGAGCCGCCTTCGCTACTGGTGTTCCTCCCGATATCTGCGCATTTCACCGCTACACCGGGAATTCCACTCGCCTCTACCATCCTCTAGCCTAGCAGTATCCATCGCACGTCCAGGGTTGAGCCCCAGCATTTCACGACAGACTTACCAGGCCGCCTACACGCTCTTTACGCCCAATAATTCCGGACAACGCTCGCCCCCTACGTATTACCGCGGCTGCTGGCACGTAGTTAGCCGGGGCTTCCTCGAAGGGTACCGTCAAGCTAGGGGCTATTAACCCTTCGCCCTTCGTCCCCAACAACAGAGCTTTACGACCCGAAGGCCTTCCTCGCTCACACGGTGTTGCTGCATCAGGCTTTCGCCCATTGTGCAAGATTCCCGACTGCTGCCTCCCGTAGGAGTCTGGGCCGTGTCTCAGTCCCAGTGTGGCTGATCATCCTCTCAGACCAGCTATACATCGTTGCCTTGGTGGGCCGTTACCCCACCAACTAGCTAATGTACCGCGGGCTCATCCCTCGCCGGATGGCCGAAGCTACCTTTCCTATAGAGACCATGCGGCCCCTATAGCGTACGAGGTATTAGCCAGGGTTTCCCCTGGTTGTCCCTCTGCGAGGGGTAGATTACCCACGTGTTACGCACCCGTTCGCCACTTTACTCACCCCGAAGGGCTTTCTCGTTCGACTTGCATGTCTAAAGCACACCGTCAGCGTTCGTCCTGAGCCAAGATCAAACTCTCCGAACTAACCTACTCTACCGAAGTAGAGTTGAAGTTATAGTTGGTGCGGGCGATACCCGCTCGGCGATCCACATTTCACTCTCGGACCGCAGAGAGTCAGTCTCGGCGTGTTAATTGACAGGTTTGTGTATTTCTACCTTGTCTTTCGCTGCTATTCAGTTTTCAAAGCCTCAAGCCCCTCGCCTCTCGGCGGAGCTAGTAACGGAACGAAACCTCTTTTTAGCGACTAAAACGCCCACCTCACGGTGGGCCCGGTGCCTACTCCCAATCTGCTGGGGAGACTACCTGAAGCGCCTCAATTCGGTTTTCAAGTCGTTTACCGTCATGCCCTGAGGAGTATACCAACCTCCCCGTGGTTGTCAACTGGCCTTTGGGAATTCAACGTAACTTCCCGGCGACCGCTTGTTACGACCACGCCGAGGATTGTAGCAGATCGCTACAAATTTTCACCCGCCGCCCGATGACAGCCGCGCGTAGCGGCGTTTCCCGACCTGGAGGACCCGGCCTGCGAGTGATTCTCTGTCGAAGGAGAGTTTCTCATCTCCTACGACTTCGCCGTCGAGTCGTACAGCACCGCCGCGGATAAAACGCCGGGCTTCGCCGTTTGTGTCGGCGAAGCCGGCGTGGGTGATGAGGGCCACGATCCAGACCTGTTCGCCCTCCGGTAGCGGGACTTCTGGGGTATCTTCGGGGACTTCGCGCCGGGCGTGGGCGTAGAAAGTTTTCTCCGCGTCCGCGACGGCCTCTTCTCCGTGAAACTGGCTTACCAGGGAGCGGGCCAGCTCGCGCTTCTGTTCTACCGCTTCGGCCTCGGGGGCCGGGTGGTTTAGCAGCAGCGAGTAGTAGCCGGCCATAAGCTCGTCCGGGATGCTCATGGCTTTACCGAACATGTCTTGGGGCGCGTCGGTTACGCCGATGTAGTTACCGAGTGATTTGCTCATCTTCATCTTGCCGTCCGTGCCGACGAGGAGTGGGGTCGTGAGGACAGACTGGGGGGGTTTGCCGTAGTACTCCATGATCTGGCGTCCCATTAGCAGGTTGTAGAGTTGGTCGGTGCCGCCGAGTTCTACGTCGGCGTTTATGGCGACGGAATCGTAGGCCTGCATAAGGGGGTAGAGGAGCTCGGTCAGCGAGATCTGGCCGCCGGTGGCATAGCGCTTGCTGAAGTCGTCACGCTCCATGATGCGGGCGACGGTCGTGGCCCGGGTCAGCTCTATGATGTCCGCCAGCGTCAGCGGCGCGAGCCACTCCGAGTTGCGCCGCACTTCGGTACGGTCGCGGTCCAGGATCAGGTACGCTTGATCCAGGTACGTCTCCGTGTTGGCCTGGATTTCTTCGGACGAGAGAACAGGCCGGGTCTTCGACCTGCCGGACGGATCCCCCACCCTCGCGGTGTAGTCGCCTATAACCAGTACGGCCGTGTGGCCGAGATCCTGGAACTCCCTCAACTTTTTCAACACCACCGCGAAACCGAGGTGAATATCCGGGGCGGTCGGATCTATACCGAGTTTTACCCGCAACGGGGCCCCGCCCGCCAGGCGACGTTCGAGCTCGTCCCAGGGTATCGCGTCTACAGCGTTGGCGAATATTGTGTTTTGGTTCATGTCCTTAATTTAACCCAATTGCCGGTGCGGTGTAGGGTAATAGGGCTCCATGTAATATATGGTCCTGGCAAACGTCCTCTATGGACCGGAAATCTATTTATCGTACCCGGAAAATCCCGGCGCGGCCCTCGTTTCCATGATGTCCGGTACCGAAACAGACAAACCGGCGGGAAAGTTCGAGGGGGGTAAATACTTCACGCTACGATCCGTCCCCGGGCCAGAGACCGCGCTCGGCACGGACAGAATCAAGCCGAACGTCGTAAGCCGCGGTTAGAAATCTTTTTGGGAGAGACCGAGATGTGCTCATCGTCCAAGACGAGGTAACGCCAGGGTAGGTCTGTGCCACGGCTAATACCGATGCGGGTGGTGGAGACGATCTCGCCTTCCAGCGGCTCTCCCCAGTGGATGCCTAGGTTACCGTTGGTCAGGTTGGCCCCATCGTAGTCGAGCGTAACACCGAGCGCCTGGGTAAGCTTTCCCGGTCCGTTGCAGAGGTCGTAGTCGCGGCCCCGCCGCTCCTCCATCAACCCCAGGCCTTCAACGGGCTGCAAGGCCCGGATCAAGACCGCGCTCCCGACGCCTTCGTCTTCACATACTACGTTTAGCAGCCGGTGTATCCCGTATGACAGATAGACGTAAGCGAAGCCCGGGGGACTGAAGATGGTGCGGTTTCGCATGGTGCCGACGTTTTTGTAAGCGTGGCAGGCCGGGTCGTCCGGGCGGTAGGCCTCGGTCTCGACGATGATCCCCGAAGCCCGGCCTTCCGGCGAGTCGTGGACCAGCAGACAGCCGAGCAGGTCTACCGCCACCTCCCGGGAGTCCCGGTCGTAAAACCCGGTTTTCAAAACATCTTCGGGGATTCTTGTTCTCCGGTAAGCTCCGTTATGCGGCGCGACAAATCGTCGAGATCCAGGCCAGCTTCAGAGCGGATCGAGGATTTCAGCAACGGCCTTACCTGCCCGATCTGCATCTGTAAACCCCGCAGAAGCTCGACCGTGCCGCTCTCAGCCCCGACCATGTCCCGCAGGATGGTGCCTTCGGTCCGGCCGGCGACCAGCGGCTCGGCTATGTTCTCCACGTACACCAGGGTACGGCGTCCGCTGCCCCGATCCTCTTCGATGGGCACGAGTGCCACGATCCTGTCGGAGCGCACGAACTTGCCAAACCCTAGAGAAACCAGCCGATCCGGGACGATCTTCACAATAAGTGAATTCTAACAGAGCGCACGCCCATCAAAACCGCTATATTTCGAACTGTGCGATTGTTGGGTAGAACGAAGAGGTTGCAGGGTGAGAGCGTCGAGCTTCGCCGCCACGCCCGTGGGAACTATTCCTTGTACGCCGAATGGTACGGCGACCCGGAGGTTTGGCACCTCACGAGCTGGACTTCGGCCCCGCTGGGGCGTCCCGCCGTAGAGCGCCTCTTCGACGAGCGTGAGAAGTCCGTCGCAGACGACTCTTTCGCCATACACCTCAAGGATGAGAAGGAGCCCGTGGGCGTCATAAGCTTGATGAACGTTAGCGACGCCAACGCCTCGGCGGACTTGTCCATAATCCTTGGTCCCTCGGAAGAGCGAGACCAGGGCTATGGCGCCGATGCGATCTCCACGCTACTGGATTACGCTTTCGGGGAACTGGAACTCCACCGCGTCGGCCTGAGCGTCTTCGAGTTCAACGAGCCCGCGGTCTCGACCTACGAAAAGCTCGGGTTCCGCAAAGAAGGCCGCTACCGTGAAGCCGTAAAACGGGACGAAACGTTCCACGACGCCATACTCATGAGCATCTTACAGACGGAGTGGAACACCCCTAACCCCTGACCCGCGTCCCGAACTCCTTCTCCAAAAGCCCGACGATGCTCTCCATCTCCGCATTTACCATCTCGTCGGTCAAGGTTTCTTCCCCCTGAAACGAGAAGTTGAACGCGACGCTCTTTTTGCCTCCCGGCACCTGGTCCCCCTCGTACACGTCAAAGACCCGGGCATCGTTTAGCAAGCTGCTTTGTAGGGATTTTAGAGATCCCAGCAAGACGCCGACCTGAATCTTCTCGTCTACCAGAACCGCCAGATCCCGGGAAACTACCGGAACGTTGGAGAACGGTTCGAATTTGGGCTCCGGGTCCGGCTCGCACAAGTTCGCGGCCAACTCGAAGGCAGCAACCGGCCATCCGGCGAGCCCGAAGTTCTCCGACACTTGGGGGTGCAGTTCTCCCAACCAACCGGCCTCGTGGCCGTTTATCCGCGCCACGGCGGACCGGCCGGGGTGTAGAAAGGGTTTCGCCGAGGCTTCGAAGGTCGCGCCCGGCAAAAGACGCTCGACGATTCCTTTGGCCTCGAAGAAACCGGCCCGCCGCTCGCCAGCGTTCCATTCAACCGGGCGCACGGTCCCGGCGAGCACCGCCGAGATCCTCTGCGTTTCTTTTACCCCTATAAGGTCGAAAGCGTGTTCGGCGTCTGATACTACGCCGGTGAGCCGGAATTGGGCCGCCGTTTCTTCGTCTTCGGGGGGGTTTTCTTCGAAGGTGTGGCCCAACTCGAAGAGTGAGACGCCGCGCCGGCCAAACGACCGGTTACGGTTGGCGGCGTCGAGCAAGCCCGGCAGAAGCGTGGTGCGGAGCTTGCTGGCTTTCACGCTCAAAGGGTTGTCTAGTTCGACGATGCCGTCGTTGTTTTCGAGGCCGAGGTCGTCCCACCAGCGGCCGGGACCGAAGGGGTAGGTGACGGCTTCCGAGAGCCCCAGGTCGGCGAGCAGTCGCCGCAAGAGCCGGCTTTTGCGCTGCCCGATGGTGAGCCGTCCGGTTTGGGACACGGTGGGGAGGTCTTCGGGGACGAGATCCAAACCAGAGATCCGGCCTAGCTCTTCGATCAAGTCAGCCTCCCGCGTGAGGTCTCTGCGGAAGGTGGGAACTTCTGCGGTCACCCGGCTATCCTCGCGCCGCGTTTTGCATCCCAGCGCGCCCAGTATTCGCGTGGCCTCGTTTTCTCCCACCGGCCGGCCGAGCAGGAGTTCCGCCCGGGCGGGGCGCAGCGGGACTTCCCACGGCTCCACCGGCTCCAGGTAGTGGCCTAGCGTATCTTCGGCGGCGCAGCCATTAGTATTCTGCGTAATTAGTCCGGTCACCCGGTCCATCGCGTAGTCTACCGAGTTCGGGTCCAGCGCGCGCTCGAAGCGTCCCGAGGCGTCGGTGCGGATGCCGAGTTTCTGTGAAGTTTCGAGTACGTTGCGGCTGTTGAAGTTGGCGACCTCGATCAGGAGGTCGGTCGTGCCGTCGCCGACTTCCGCCTCCTCGCCGCCCATAATCCCGGCTATCGCCCGGGCTTTTTCTTCGTCAGCGATCACGAGCATCGAATCATCCAACTTGCGGGTAGAGCCGTCGAGGAGGGTTAGCTCTTCACCCGCCCGCGCCCGCCGGACGACGATTCCCTCGTGGATCTTCGCGGCGTCGAAGGCGTGTATCGGCTGTCCGGTCTCCAACATAGCGTAGTTGGTCGCGTCCACCACGGCGCTTATCGGCCTCATCCCGGCGGCGTAGATGTGGCGCCGGACGGCTATGGAGGCCTGGCTGTCCGGGGTTATGCCCGAGACGCGCCGCAGGTCGTAGCGCGGGCAGAGGTCTTCGTCCTCGACCCGTAGTTCATATCGTCCCGTCGGTTCTCCGCCGGCGTCGAAGGAAGGTTCCGGAATGCGGAAGTCCGTGCCAAGGATCGCGGCCAACTCGCGGGCCAGCCCGATCATGCCCATCAAGTCCGGCCGGTTCGGGGTTATCTCAAGATTCAACACAACCTCGCCGACCGGGAAGTATTCCGCGAGGGGCCGGCCAACCTCGTAGCCTTCTTCAAGCAGTAGTATCCCCTCGTGGCCGTCTGAGATGCCCAACTCCTTCTCGCTCATCATCATCCCGTAAGATTCGAGGCCGCGGAGCTTCGCCTTTTTGAGTTTGGTTCCGTCGGCCATGACGCTGCCGGGCAAAACCACGGGGATCCGGGCTCCAGGGTATGGGTTGGGCGCGCCGGCGACGATCTGGACCTCTTGCCCCCCCAGATCCACCTTCGCGACGTTGAGCCGGTCGGCGTTTGGGTGCGGGCCGAACTCCAGCACCTCCCCGACCACGACTTCCCCGTCCGAGACGCCGAAGTATTCGACGCCTTCTACCTCTTGGCTGTGTAGGGAAAACACCTCTACCAGCTTTTCGGCCGAAAGGTCGAAGTCTACGTACTCCCGGAGCCAACTTAACGGAACGCGCAAAATAGTGCCTCTCTAAGCTCTCTAAGAATTAAAACTGGTTCAGGAACCGCAGGTCGCCCTCGAAGAACATCCGGAGGTCCGGGATACCGTACTTGACCATCGCCATCCTATCGGGGCCCATCCCGAAGGCGAAGCCCGTGTACTCCTCTGGGTCGTAGCCGACCTCTTCGATCACCGCCGGGTCAACCATCCCCGCGCCGAGCATCTCCAGCCACCCGCTACCCTTGCAGACTTTGCAGTTGGGATCCCCGCCGCCACACACAAAGCAGCTCACGTCTAGCTCCACGCTCGGCTCGGTGAACGGGAAGAACCCCGGCCTCAGGCGTACGCCCACGTCTTCCCCGAACACGTACCGGGCCATTTCGGCCAGCGTGCCTTTGAGGTGGGCGAGCGTGAGCCCACGGTCCACGGCGAGGCCTTCGATCTGGTGAAACATCGGGGTGTGGGTCGGGTCCGAATCCCGCCGGAAGGTCTTGCCCGGCACGACCACGTAGATTGGAGGTTCCTGAGAGAGCATCGTCCGCACCTGAACCGGCGACGTGTGCGTTCTCATCACCAACCCCTCGTCCACGAAGAAGGTGTCGTGCTCGCTGCGCGCCGGATGCCCCGGCGGAATGTTCAGCGCGGTGAAGTTGTAGTAGTCGGTCTCGACCTCCGGCCCTTCGGCGACCCGGTAGCCGAGCCCCACAAAGAAGTCCACCACGTCGTCTATTACCCGGAGCGTCGGGTGCAGGCTGCCTTCCTGGTACGGGAGGCCGGGAAGCGTTACGTCCACAGCCTCTTCCCGCAACCGGACTTCACGCTCGGCATTGCCCAATTCCTCGGCCCTCGCGGACAGCGAGTCTTCTATCCTGCGAGAGGTGATGTTGGCAGACTTGCCGACCTCTTTTCGCTCGTCCGGCGAAAGCGTGCCGATGCTCTTCTTGATCTCCGTAAGCTCCGCGGAGCGACCGAGAAACCTGACCCGCACCTTCTCTAGTTCGGCGGTCGTGTCAGAGTTGGATACGGCTTCCAAGGCCTCGGCTTCGAGTTCTTCTATGCGCTCGGTAACGGACATGTAGGCGGCTATGGTAGCACACGCATATACGCCTGGTAGAGCAGAATCGAAGCCGCCATCGCCGCGTTCAGCGAGGCCGCCCGGGAAGGTATCGTAACCACCCTATCACAGGCTTCCACGACCTCTGCCGGCAACCCTTTTCCTTCCGGGCCAACGACCAGCACGAGCTTCTCGTCGGGGAGGTCTCGTGGGGATTGTTCTCCTCTCGGAACCGTCGCCACGCTGGTGAACCCGGAGCCTGCCGACGCTTTCAAAAGCTCTAGCGTGCCGACTTCCCGCGCCACGGGGGTGTGAAAAAACGAGCCCATCGTGGCCCGGACGGTCTTGGGGTTGTAGAGGTCGGCGCAACCGGACGACAGCGCCACGCCAGCGCCGAAAGCGTGGGCGGCCCGGATTATGGTCCCGACGTTGCCGGGGTCTTGGACGCCGTGCAACAGAACTACCCGTTCACGAGACCCGAGCACGCGCTCCCCGGTAACGTCCAGAAAAGGGAAAACCCCGACGGAACCTGCCGGGATCGTGAGCGTCGAGATACGACGTATGTCTTCCGGCGCCTCGAAGGTTTGCCGGGGCGGTTCGGGAGACTCCCGAATCAGGGTTTCCCCCTCTGCCAGAAACAGCCTTTCGGCCTCCCGATACTTTTTTTGCCGGAGCCCGGCGGCCCGCTTGAGAGAGATGGTCCGCGAAACGGCGTCGCCCTCGGGATAAACCATGTTTTCTGGCTAGCTCTGCTCCTCGTCGGGGCCGGCTTCTTTGGCGGCCTCTTCGACGTCTTCGACCAAGACGCGGCCTTCCACTCCAGAGCCTTCGACCTCTTCCAGATCCACACCGAGTTCTTCGGCGTCTCTTTCGGCTGCCTCGGTGGCTTCTACGTCCCCGGACGTTTCAGCGGCAGGCTTTTCCATCGTGAGGCTTTTCTGGACGGGTTTACCGTCGAGCGCGTTTTTGACTTGTTCGACCACGGCGGCGAAGGCCTCCGGCTCGGTGGCGGCGAGGTCGGCCAGGATCTTGCGGTCCAGGTCTATCTCGGCGAGGCGAACGCCGTAGATGAACTGCGAGTAAGAAAGTCCGTGCTCGCGGGCCCCGGCGTTGATGCGTTGGATCCAGAGCGACCGGAAATCCCGCTTACGCTGCTTGCGTCCCTCGTAGGCGTAAACACCGCTCTTCCAAACCTGCTCCTTGGCCCGTTTGTACGAGCTCTTCTTCGTTCCCCGGTAGCCTTTGGCCTGATCCAAGACCTTCCGGCGCTTTTTACGGGCGTGAACGCTACGTGATGCGCGGGCCATACTACCTCACCCCCAACAGACGCTTGAGACGCTTCTCGTCGGCGTTGCTGGCGGTAGTCTCGGTGTTCAGACGCCGCTTACGCTTCTGGTGTTTCTTCTCCAGGATATGATTGTGCCCGGCCCGGCGGCGGCGCACTTTACCTTTTTTACCCACCTTAAAGCGGTCCTTCGCCCCCTGGTGGGACTTCATCTTCGGCATGTTTTCCTCCGCGTTTCGTCAGTTTACTTTCATAAAGGCTCGCGGCACGGGAGTCGAAGCCGGTTCGCCCGGTTCTTTTTGAACAGCGCATTAGTGTATCAGAGTATTACGCTTCTGTATGTCGGTGCGTACCACTCGTCCTTGATGTCTTGTTGCCGGCGAAGTACGCCGCAAGGACCAAGACAGCGCTTCCCGCGTACAGTGCCGCCAGCAAACCATTGTCCGGAGGTATGACCGTAATACTCAGGCCAGCCGCCACGCCGAGGGCGACCGTCGCAAAATAGGGCAGAAAGAGCACGAGTATCGCTCCTATGCCCCCTACTAGAACCACGAAGACCGACGCCCATAACTCCGGCTCAACCCCGGGCGGGGCATTGACAACTCGGGATACGCCGACCAATGCCGTCATGACGCTCGTCAGAAAAGCTACTATAAAAGACGCTGCGACCAAAACTATCTTCGAGGCCCGCACAACTACCCCGTTGTTCTCGTTCGCAGCCTGGCTAGCCGGCGGCGCTCTTCTCTTTGTTATCCGACGACTTCGCGGACTCTTTCTTCGGGGCCATCACCATGACCATGTTGCGGCCATCGAGGTTTGGCTGGCTCTCGACGCGGCCCAGGTCTTGCAGGTCTTCTTCGAGCCGGCGGAGGAGCTTCTCGCCCAACTCGGGGTGCTGGACCTCACGCCCGCGGAACATGATCGTGACCTTGACCTTGTCGCCGCCCTTCAGGAAACGTTGGACGTGGCCCTTTTTGGTCTCGAAGTCGTGGTCGCCGATCTTGGGCCGGAGTTTTATCTCCCGGACGTTGACGACTACCTGATTTTTGCGGGCCGCTTTGCGGTCCTGTTCCTTCTGGTATTTGTACTTGCCGTAGTCCATCATTCGGACAACCGGCGGGCTCGCGTTCGGCGCGACTTCGACGAGGTCAAGATCCGCGTTCTCGCCGTAGTCCATCGCTTCCCGGATGTGCTTGATTCCTAGCTGTTCTCCATTCTCGGAGATCAGGCGTACCGAGCGGGCCCGGATCTGGCCGTTAATCCTCGGTTCTTCTTCAGCGGCTACTGTGCACCACTCCTCTCGAAATTAGCTTTTTGGGGCCACAAACCTTTCTCGGGCAATATTCTGATAGAGCGCCGGGCGGGCGCGGAACCCCAACTACGTTTCTATTGTACCGCGCTTTTACTCCCCATGTCTATAAGACCCCCTGGCAGCGATTTCCTCTCTCGCCCGCCCGATAAACTCTTCGACCCCGGCGGCTTCTTGCTGCTTCTCGCCCCGGCGCCGGATGTTTACCGTTTCGGCTTCTTCTTCCCGGTCGCCGACTATGAGGAGATAGGGTATCTTTTGACGGGCGTTCTCCCGGATTTTCTTCTGCATGCTACTCATCGAATCGTCCACCTCGACCCGCAGCCCGGCTTCGCGCAACCGTCCCTGGACCTCGCGGGCATAACCCAGGTGGTGGTCGGCTATGGGGATGACCATGGCCTGAACCGGCGAGAGCCACAGCGGGAACGCGCCGCCGTAGTGCTCGACCAGGACGCCGAAAAAGCGCTCCATGCTGCCGAGTAGGGCCCGGTGCACCATGTAAGGCCGGTGTGTCTGCCCGTCTTCGCCGACGTACTCGATGCCGAAACGCTCCGGCAGGTTGAAGTCGAACTGGATGGTGGAGAGTTGCCACTCGCGCCCGAGCGAATCGTTCACCTTTAGGTCGATCTTCGGACCGTAAAAAGCGCCGCCGCCTTCATCGAGCTGGTAAGGAACCCCGTGATCCTCGACCGCTTTCCGCAGGGCTTCGGTGGACCGCTCCCAGTCATCCGGGTCACCGACGTATTTTTCGGGCCGGGTCGAGAGGTAGGCGCGGAAGTCTTGCATACCGAAGGAACGCAGGACGTAGAGCGAGAACTCAAGCGCGCGGCCGATCTCCTCTTCCACCTGATCCGGGCGGCAGAAGATGTGGGCGTCGTCCTGGGTAAAGCCGCGTACCCGGGTAAGCCCGTGCAACACGCCGCTCCGCTCGTAACGGTAAACGGTCCCGAACTCCGCGTACCGGGCGGGCAAATCCCGGTAGGATCGCATCTGGCTCTTGAAGATCTGGATGTGAAACGGACAGTTCATCGGCTTTGCGTAGTACGACTCGCCTTCTATGTCCATCGGCGCGAACATGTTTTCGGCGTAGAAGTCCAGGTGGCCCGAAGTCTCCCACAGCCCGGCGCGACCGACGTGCGGTGAGAACACCCACTCGTAGCCGTTGTCTAGGTGGGCCTGCCGGGAGAAATCTTCTATCTGGACCCGGATCATGGCGCCTTTCGGATGCCACAGGATGAGCCCCGGCCCGACTTCTTCGGAGACGCTGAAAAGGTCCAACTCACGGCCGAGCTTGCGGTGGTCCCGCGCCCGGGCTTCCTCCAGGCGCCTCAGATACGCTTTGAGTTCTTTCTCCGTCGGCCACGCCGTGCCGTAAATGCGGGTGAGCATTTTGTTGTTCTCGTCGCCCCGCCAGTAGGCGCCGGCGACGTTTTGCAGCTTGAAGGCCCCGAGCCTACCGGTCGAAGGTACGTGCGGGCCGCGGCAAAGGTCGAGGAACTCTCCCTGGCGGTAGATCGTAATGTCGCCGTCTTCGAGGTCCCCGATCAGCTCCAGCTTGTAAGGGTTGTCGGCGTAGACTTTTTCGGCTTCGTCTTTGGAGACCGCCTCGCAATGGATCGGGAGGTCACGCTGTGAGATCTCGCGCATCCGCTCCTCGATGAGCGGGAGGTCGTCGTCGGAAATTTTCCCCTCCACCTCAATATCGTAGTAGAAGCCGTTCTCTATTGGTGGCCCGATCGTGAGCTTGCTCCCCGGGTACAACTCCTGGACGGCCTGCGCCATCGCGTGCGCCGTGGAGTGCCGCAGCACGTAGAGGCCTTCAGGTGAGTCTTTCGTAACCACCTCGAACTCTTCGCCACCTTCTAATTGCGAGTCGAGGTCCACCACTTCGCCGTTGACCTTCGCGACGACCGCGTCGCGGGCCAGGCGGGCCCCGATCTTCCCGGCCACGTCCAGCGCGCTCTCGCCGGCTTCTAACTCTAGTTCTCTACCATCAGGTAATTTGACCGCCGCCATCTAAAATCCTCCGAACACCAAAAACACGAAAGCGAATATCATCATACGCAATTTTACCTGTTAGACGAAAGTAGTTGGAAATTTAGTTATCCACTTGAATACTGACGAGTAACCTCGACGTCACTGTAGAAGCAGAAGACTGGGCCAGAGACTACCCCAACTGCGAAGCTTGGGAGGCTTCTCGATCTTCTACCGTCCCTGCCAGAATTTTGATTTGCTACGGACAGCGTTTTGTAACAAAAATAATTTTGTTTAAGTTTCTCAACAACGTTAGAGAGATAGTAGACTGGTATGCTCAAAATCCACAAGATACAGGTTTGTCAACTCAATCCTTTAAAATGTGCAGACTTTGGGTGAGCTAGTAGAAACACTTCTAAATAATTTAGAAAAATGGCAAACTGTTGTGATCGTGCTGATACTAGTAGTTTTCGCTCTAGTCGTTTTGGTTCCAATTGCTTTGGTGTTTACAGATGCAACAATAGCTACAATCAAGATCTTCACAGACTTCCAAGAAAAAATAGTCTCCAAAAGGAAATAGGTTATTGTGTTTGTAGGCTCGGGGTAGCAGTAATATTTTTTGGGTTGATCAAAATACTGTTACAACTGCTTTTTGAATTAGTAGATCTACTCCAAGCGTGGAAAAACCTAATTCTAGGCATAGAGAGTGAGGGGGTTGAAGACGCTGCTGTGTTTAGTCAAGCGGAAACATTTATAGAAGCTGTATCGCAGTTTATTGAAGTGCTGGGCAATGCTCCACCTTGGCTAGGTTACATTGCTACTGGCAGCTTTCTTGTTTGGTTTGGAGCATGGTTGGCAAAAAGAGCTTCAAGAGTGCGTTAGGGCTATTTTGCAACCGACATCTACAATACCTTACAAATAGAATGATTGAAGTTTTATGGAGTTCTAGCAGTAGGTTCTCAAACTATGGTTCTGTTAGGCTTTGGCTGCTCCTTTACCTCGAAATACGAAATCTCGGAGTGCTATACCACTCCTGAAATATACAGGGCAGCCACCAGTCACGCCTTCAAGGTCTGGCACCGTACGCGACACGCTTCTACTCACCTAAGAAGTAAACGCCAAAGTAGTTTCCAAAATTTTGGACACACTGGACACGCGTTTATCAGCATCGTTTTGCACATTTACACTCATCTGCTACCCATCACGCACCTTACTCCTTGAGTGGTACGCGTACTATCACTAAGTGGGCGATGGTGGATTCGAACCACCGACCTCTTCCGTGTCAAGGAAGCGCTCTCCCCCTGAGCTAATCGCCCGTTGTCGGGGCTCCGGACGCCAAGAGGCGGCACCCGGAATCGAACCGGGGTCAACGGATTTGCAGTCCGGTGCCTCACCACTCGGCCATGCCGCCAAGGCCTTCAACTTTCCGGTGCCAGAGCGGAAGACGGGATTCGAACCCGCGACCCTCACCATGGCAAGGTGATGCTCTACCAACTGAGCTACTTCCGCGTTGTTGCTGCGAAGCTTGCGCCCGCCGGGGTAATTTAGCACGCGCGTTCGGCTCTTACAACTACCTACCGGGACTCTACTCGCGGGAGAAAACCACGTAGCGCATGAGGAAGAAACTCATAACGGAAGCCACTACTATAGAGATCACTTTCGCCACGTTACCCGCGATCCAACCCGGCACCACGTCGTAGATGAGCAACCCTCTTACGAGGACGTAGAATAAGCCGTTGCTGACGGCTATGTTGGCCAGGGCTTGCAGAAAGAAAAGCGAGGTCTGGCGGCGGTTGTGGCTGGCCTGCCCCTTGAAAGTCCACAGGCTGTTGCCGAAGTAGCTGTTGATGTTGGCCAGGGTTAGCGCTACGAGGTTGTAGACCGCAAGCAGCCACGCCTCCCGGGTGGGTGAGAGCCACAGCAAGAGGTTTAGCGCCCCGACATCTACGACGGCATTGGTGAGGCCGACCATGGAGAATTTGGAGAAACGGATGCCACCGTTTTTTATCCGCTCTTTGGCGCTCACAGCAGTTGTCCGGCCTGCTCGTAGTAACCTCGGAGGGTCTGCGTGGAGCTTTCCCAACTCCGTTCTTCGGCTGCGGCCCGCGCTTTGCGGCCCATGTCCCGACAGACTTCGTCGTCCTCGGAGATTTTGCGAACGGCAGAGATCAGACCCTCCGAAGACCCCGGTTCGTAGAGCAACCCGGTCTCACCTTCCTCGACGACTTCGTGCGTGGCGCCGCTGCGGGCGGCGACAACCGGCAGGCCGGAAGCGAGGGCTTCTATCATAGACATACCGAGCGTCTCCGTAGTGGAGGGAAAGAGAAATATGTCACCCGAAGCGTAAGCCCGGGCCAGGTCTTCGCCCTTCAAGATGCCCGTAAAGACCGTCGGAGTACCCGAGAACGCGCCCTCCAACTCGTTGCGGGCCGGGCCGTCACCCACGATGGCGAGCCGGCAGTTAGGAATTTCGAAGACCGCTTTGAGGTTTTCGATATGTTTTTCGGCGGCCAGCCTCCCCACGTACACGAGCAGGCGGTCCTCCGGGTATCCTCCGGTGAGCCTCTTTCGCCAGCCGGCCGTGGAATGCCGGGGGTCGAACCGGACGGCGTCCACCCCTTGCGGCCAGACCCGCACGCGCTTGATACCTTCTCGCAGTAGATACTCTTTGGTATTTTCGGACGTGGAGAGGTTTACCTGGGCCTGGTTGTGTACGAACCTGGTTACCTTCCGGGTGAAGTTCACCATGAAACTCAGCCTGTAGTAATTCGCGTAGGTCGCCACGTTGGTGTGATAGGAGCAGACTAGCGGCGTTCCTTTTCTGCGCGCCAGGTACACGCCCCCGATACCCAGCAGCACCGGGTTGACCGCGTGGACCACATCGGGGCCGAAACGGTTCAGGGCGCGGGCCACGCCGGGGTGTGGCGGGGAGAGACGGATCTGGGGGTAGTGCAAAAACCGCACGCCCGGGACCCGGTAGATCTCCGCCCCGGCGTACGTGTCAGGGCCGCCGAGCGCCGGGGCGAAAACCATTACCTCATCCCCCATCCCTGTTAGCTCCTCGATGGTATGCCTTAGGCGGGTGACCACGCCATCGGTCGCCGGCAGGAAAGTCTCCGTAAAAATTGCCACCCGCAAAGCGCGGTTATTCCCCGGCCTTCAAGGCGCTCAACAAAGGGATATAGCCTTTCTCCAACTGAGGCGAAGCAAACCGACCCCTTATCTCTACTGTAACGACTTCCACTATCTACCCAACCCTCACAGGTTCGAGACAATAGCCTCCGTGAACTCTTTGGTTCCGGCCGAGCCGTCGAGGTCTTTGGTCCGGTTTTCGGGCTCTTCGAGGGCTTTTTCTATGGCGCCCTGCATCCTTTCGGCCTCGTCGTTGTGGCCGAGGTAGTAGAGCATGTTCTTTGCGGAGAGCAGCGTGGCCAGCGGGTTCGCCCGGTTCTGGCCGGCGTATTTGGGCGCGGAGCCGTGTACCGGCTCGAAGACCGCGAGGTCTTCCCCGATGTTGGCGCCCGGCGCGACCCCGAGCCCCCCGGTAAGGCCGGCGCACAGGTCGGACAGGATGTCGCCGTAGAGGTTCGGGCAAACGAGCACGTCGTACTGGTTCGGCTTGTTCACGAGCTGCATCGCCATGTTGTCCACGATCCGGTCGTCTATCTCTTCGAAGTCATTTTCGTATTCCTTGCCGACCTCGTAGAAAACGTCCCGGAAGAGCCCGTCGGTGTACTTCATGATGTTCGCCTTGTGGATGACCGTGATGTGCTTGCGGCCCTGCTCCTTAGAACGCTCGAACGCCATGCGGCAGATGCGCTCGGTGCCCTCGCGGGTGATGATCTTGATGGACTCCGCCGCGTGTTTGCCCACCATGTGCTCGACCCCGGCATAGAGGTCCTCGGTGTTCTCCCGGTAGATCATGAGGTCTATATTCTCGTAGGGAGTTTCCACGCCCGGCAAGCTCAGGCTCGGCCGGACGTTGGCGTAGAGGTCGAGCTCTTTCCTGAGCGCCACGTTTACCGAGCGGAACCCGGTACCGACCGGCGTGGTCAGGGGACCTTTTATAGCAACTTTATTGCGGCGGATGGACTCCAACACCGACTCCGGCAACGGGGTGCCTTCCTCCTCCATAACGTTCTCGCCGGCGTCGGCGATCTCCCACTCGATGTCCACGTCTAGAGCCCCGATCACTTCCTTGACCGACTCGGTGAGATCCGGACCAATGCCGTCCCCCGGTATGAGCGTAACCGTTTGCGCCATTCTTTAGCCCCCTTCTACTCGTAACAACCCGCCTAGTATACCGGCGGAGCAAACAGGCGGCTATTTCAGCCTTTTTGTTGTGACTGCCGGCACCCATTTCGATGGACTTCGAACCATCGCTGCTCCCGCCCGGACGGTTGGATCGGCAAACAGCCCCGTCTTCTAGGGTAGAATTTGGAGTTGTCAGGCGGCTTTCGGGAGCAGGTTTCGGAGTGTCATCCACGATAGAGACCCTTGAACGGGATCTGGGCGAAGTCCAGTTGGAGAGGGAGCGCGAGCAGCGGGCGGTCGTGCGGGCCGAGAACGCCCACGAGGCGGCCTGCTCCGAGCGGGACGATGCTTGGTCGGAGGGCTACGCCACAGATCCGGAGATCGAGCGTCTCACGTCCCTGGTCTACAGGCGCCGCCGGGAACTCTACGAAGCCATAGACCGTCTCAAAGGAGCGGAAGGCCGGGAGCGCAGGATCAAGAGCCGGCTCATGTACGTTTTGCCGGCGGAACGCCGCCGGTACCTGCTGGGCGCCGTGGACGAAAACTTCGAAAAGCTACTCTCCAACATACAGCAGGCTTACGCGGATGACCTTCCCGACTTGCGAATCCTCGTGGTTACCGAAAAGCCCGGCGAACTCGACTTGCGGGGCGACGCGACCTGGCGGGCGCTAGAGAGGCTGTACTCGGGGATCACGCGGAGGTGGGTCGGGATCCGGGTCGGGCGGTACTCGACCGCGGTGGAGAGGGTGGCACATCAGATTTCTTACTACGCCGGGGGCCATGTGCCACGCATCTCCATCGGGAACGGTGAGGTCCGGCACAATCTATCGGGGGACCCGGGAGGCTGGAAAGACCTCCCCGGATACGAAAGCCCCGAAGGCCGGGCGTCGCTCGCCCGGATCACCGTCCACCGCTACCTGGACGAGATCTCCACGGAGCGTTTAGAAAAGCGGCCCCCGAACCTCATACGAATCGCCGAGATAGCCCGGCTATACCAAACCTTGAACCTGACCGGGGACGAGATCCGCTGGCGTCTCGAACAGTTGACCTCCCTGCGCCTCGAAGTCCTGAAGATCGTCTACGACCTCACCAGCAAACGCCGGCGCTTCTCTTTCTACGAGATAGCCCGCGCCGCCCGGCTACTGGACAGCCATTTCCCCGACTCCGGCGTGGCCGCCGAAGCCCTAACGAACGTCGTAGAGCAGGCGCTAGAGTCCGGCGTGCCGCTGGTGGACGCGGCTTACATGAGCGTCACCGCCAACGAAGATTACTGAGTCACTCCGCCGCGTCCGAGAGGTCGTGCTCCGGCACGGAGAGGTTGTACGGCCGGGCCGGTTTGACGGCCATCACCCGAACCTTATAGACGAAATCCGGTACGAACTCCCCGCGTCGGACCTCCAGTATCTCCACCGGCTGCCCGGTAGCTTTCAGCGCGGCTTTACCCCCTACGGCGTATCGTGCGGGGCGGTTTCGGTCTACCAAGTCTCCTCCTCACTAGTTAAAAGCCAAACTGGGTAGACTATTCTGGCACAGTTGACATACTCTTTAAGGGAGAACGATGGCTGATAAGCAGGATCTCATAGTAGTGGGAGCGGGGCCGGCCGGGGCTTCGACGGCCTACTACGCGGCCCGCTCGGGCCTCGACGTGTTGCTACTCGACCGGCAAGAGTTCCCCCGCGATAAACCCTGCGGCGACGGCCTGATGCCCCACGCCGCCTCGGAGATCACGCAAATGGGCCTCGGAGACTGGCTGGACGAGCCACACCACGGCAAGTTCTCCGGCTTCACCATGTACACCCGCACCGCCCACCTGAAGCAAGCGGTCCCCCCCACCCTACACGGCCCGCACGGCTACGTGGTTCGCCGCGAAGAGACCGACACCAGGCTTTTGGAACGCGCCACCGGGGCCGGGCCGGACTTGCGAACCGGCGTCCGGGCCACGAAGCTGCTCAGGTCTTCGGCCGGCACCGTCACGGGCCTTGAGGCGACCAGGGACGGCGAAACGTTGCGGTACGAGGCGCCGGTGGTCGTGGCGGCCGACGGCATCGGCGGTTTCGCCGCCGACGGGATGAAAACCCACCAGAACGCCGTGGCCCGGCGGCAATACTTCAAGAACGTGGGTGGGCCGGACCGGGAGCACCTGCACATCTTTATCACGTCGGACATGAACTCCGCCGGCGCCGGCTACGGCTGGGTCTTCTACTTCGGGGACGGCACGGCAAACGTTGGGGCCGGAGTATCCACGAAGGCCCTCGAAAGAACGGGCCGCAACCTCAAGGACTACTTCGACCGTTTCCTGGAAGAGCCGGAGCTGGAAGAGTGGCTACAAGATGCCGAGCCCGAAGGACCTCCCAAGAGTTGGTCGCTAAAGATGGGGATGTGGGGCGCGAAGCGTTACGCGCAGGGCCTTCTAATGGTCGGGGACGCCGGCAACATGATCCACCCGATCAGCGGCGAGGGCGTCGGATATGCCCTGGAGTCCGGGCGGCTGGCCGCATCGTGGGTCCACGAGGGCCACACCCGGGGCGACTTCTCCGCCGTCCAGCTCTCCGGCTATGAAAAACAGGTGAAGCGGCAGCGGGCCAAAGAGCACTACGCCGGTTACGCGATGATGAACCTCGTGCCGAACCTGGAGCTACTGGAACCCGTTTTCAAGGCGTGTGAAACACACCCGGAAGCCCGCCGGACGCTTATAGAGACCTTTACGGGAGACTCACCCGCCTACAGCCTCCTGAAGCACCCGAAGATGTTGGCTACCGCCGTGCGCGGGGCGGCCGACAACCTGCAAAGAGCTTAGCCTGTATGCTGTTATCACAGACTAGAGCGCAGGACGTGAAGGAGGATCTTGGCGGGTAACAGCTTGGACTTGGGTTCGATAAAAATTACGGTGCTGGAGGACGGCGCTTTCGTGACCGACGCGGGTAACCTGTTCGGCGGCTCGGGCAACGCGAAGATAAAAGGCGCCATGCGCCCCGTGCTCGTGGAAACCGGGGACGACCTCGTACTCTTGGACGCCGGCTTTGGGCCCGAATTGCCGGGGAGTCTTGAAGGCCGCTACGAGCTAAAACGCGACGACAACAGCCTCGAAGAAAGCCTGGAAGCGGCGGGTCACTCTCTAGAGGACATAACCCACGTTGTGCTATCCCACCTGGATGCGGATCACGTCGGCTGGGCGTTGAACCCGCCGAGCTTCCCGAACGCCACCGTCTACGTGCAGAAAGAATCTCTGGAAGAGGCGAAAGAACTCCCGGAAGGCAACTCGCGGAGAGAAGCCATTCCGGCGGTCGAGAAAGGCGTCGAAGAAGGTTGGTGTGAGTTACTGGAGGGTGACGCCGAGATCGTGGCGGGGGTCAACGTTCAGGTGCGTTCCGGGCACGCGGCGGGGCACCAGATCGTCTGGGTCGGCTCCGGCGACGACCAGGCGCTTTTTACGGCGGACCTGGCGCCGGCGAAAATCTGGCTGGACCCGGAGTTGATCAGCGGCGTGGACACCGACCCGGAAGCCGCCCAGAAAAACCGCATCGAGGTTTTGGAAGAGGCCGAGTCACTCGATGCTCCCGTTATCCTCTACCACGAACCGAGCGGTTTTCTCGTCAACGTGCATCGTACGGACGAAGGGAAATTCGAGGCGGAGCCTATAAGCGAGTAGTCGGTTCTACTTGCCCTTGCGGCGGTCCCGGATCTTGCGCCAGATAAACGGTGCCAGAAATATGAGCGCGCGGCGGATTAAAGTTCCCAAGAGTGCCTCCTAGTCTAGGGTGTGTAGCGGATCATACCATCACTGCCGCATCGTCAAACCTGGCTCAACCTTCGTGCCAGACGGTAAGCTCGTCCGCCGGACGCCTCCTCCTGGGCCTCTCCCCCATGTTCGGGTAGCCCACGTACAAGTACGCCGCTATGCGGTCCTCCGCGTCCAATCCGAAGAAGTCCAGCATGTGCGGGTGGTAGGCGACGGGTCCGGTACGCCAGATGCTCCCGAGACCTAAGGCGTGGGCGGCGAGCTGCATGTTCTGAACGGCGGCGCAGCACGCCCCGTAGTTCTCCAGCGTCTCGACCTCGTCCCTTCCGGCCAGCGAGATCACGGCGATCACCACCGGAGACCGGAACGCCTTTTTACGCTCGCGGCTTACCCGTCCCGGTATTAGCTCCTCGTCTTCGCCCTCTTCCTCCGCCATGAGCCGGGCCATCTCCGCCCGGGCGCGGGCAAACTCCCCCCGCCCTTTACCCTCGAAGACGTGGAAGCGCCAGGGCTCGGTTATCTTGTGGTTCGGGGCGTGTACCGCACTCTCCAGGACGCTTTCGACGAGCTCCTTCGGTACAGGGTCCGGCTTCAGCCGCCCGATGCTCTGCCGCTTGAATATGGCCTCACTGATCTCCAACTAATCTCCCTGCTAGCGTCGAACTGACCTGGGACATTTTACCGTGGAGATAAGCGGCAAAAAAATGTGACTTCTACTATCATTGGAGAAGAGAAAGTTTCGAGGGGAGACTCTATCCTCGAACTCGCCGAAGAAACACTACAGCCAGCTACGAGACAAGGAGACTTTAATGTCCAAGACTGTTACCGTCACCGGCGCCGCCGGCGCGATTGGATATGCAGCCCTGTTCCGGATCGCCTCGGGGCAGGCGCTTGGTCCGGATGAGAAGATAAAGCTGAAGCTGCTCGAAATAGAACCCGCGCTAAAAGCCGCCGAAGGCACGGCGATGGAACTCAACGACTGCGCGTTCCCCCTGCTCGAATCCATCGACATCACCGCCGACGCGCAAGAGGCGTTCGACGGCTGCAACGTCGGGATGCTCGTTGGGGCGCAACCGCGCAAGCAAGGCATGGAACGCGCCGACCTCTTGGAGGCGAACGGGCAAATCTTCAAACCCCAAGGTGAGGCAATAAACGCCAACGCTTCAGACGATGTACGAATACTGGTAGTTGGAAATCCAGCCAATACCAACGCCCTGATCGCCATGAACAACGCCCCCGACGTGCCGCAGGATCGCTTCACCGCCATGACGCGGCTCGACGAGAACCGGGCCGTCTCGATGCTGGCCCAAAAGCTATCCGTCGGTATCGAGGACATCGAAGACCTCGTTGTGTGGGGAAATCACTCCCCGACGATGTTTCCGGACCTCTTCAACGCCACGGTAAATGGTGAGCGGGCCGCAGATCAGGTAGACATAGACTGGTACGAAAACGAGTACATGCCCCAGGTCGGCAAACGGGGCGCGGCGATCATCGAGGCCCGGGGCGCATCCTCCGCCGCATCCGCCGCAAACGCGGCCATCGACCACGTGCGCGACTGGACGCTCGGCGTCGACGGCCTGCGCTCTATGGCGGTCCGCTCCGGAGGCCAGTACGACGTCGAGGAAGATCTTATCTCGTCGTTCCCGGTGCGTTTGTCCGGTGGCGATTACGAAATCGTCGAAGGTTTGGATATCGCCGAATTCGCCGCATCGAAGATCGAGATAACCGTAAACGAACTGAAAGAGGAACGCGACGCGGTAAAGGAACTCGGCCTTATCGGTTAGAAATATTTCGGTGATTTTTTAGAGAGCCGAAAGGAGGTAGTCCTTACGTGTTTACGTTGGCCGCGAGTTGCCTTCTGCTACTCGTCGGCTTGTATACGTTCGTCTACCCCGATTCGGCAGGAGGCCTTCGCTATGTGGGTTTGGGCCAGGCGCTTTTCTTTTAGGCTTCGCTATAGCTTTGGGCGCACCAGCCGAACTGCTGCCCAAACACAGCATGAGCCTCGCCGCATCGCTGAGGGTTTTAGCTTTCGCGCTGGTAGCACTGGCTTTTGGGGTGCTGTTGGCGGCGTACTCTACTTGATCTAAAAGGTCGTTAGAAGAGTGCGTGTACGACCGTCTAAACAACCTTTATCCGTTTTCTAACCTTCGTCTGCGCCAGGGAAGCCGCTATCTCATCGAAGGCCTTCGCGGGGGCGCTTTCTGGCTCGAACAAAGATTGGCCCGGTTCTCCGCTTTCGTCGGGTAGGATCGGGATTCTTCCCAAGATGTTTGAGTCTAGTTCGCCGGAGACTTGCTCTCCGCCGTTGCCGCCGAAAATCTTCAGTTCCTTGCCGCAGTCCGGGCACTCGGCGTAGCTCATGTTCTCCACCACGCCCACGACTTTGAGGTGGGCCTGAACGGCCATCTTGCCGGCTTTGACGGCGACGCGGGCGGCGTCGGCCTGGGGCGTGGTGACGACGAGGGCTTCGGCCTTGGGGATCATCTGGGCCACCGTGAGGGCCACGTCGCCGGTCCCGGGCGGCATGTCTACGATTATGTAGTCCGGCTCGTCCCAGTACACGTCGCGCATGAGTTGGGTGAGCGCTTTGTTCACTATCGGGGCGCGCCAGATAATAGCCTGGCCTTCGTTCACGAAGTTACCCATCGAAATGAACTTCAAGCCCGTCGCGGATTCTATCGGGAAGATCACACCTCCAACCACGTTCGGCTTCTCCGTCGAACCCAACATGACCGGGATGGACGAGCCGTGTACGTCGGCGTCCAGGATCTCCACCGAATGGCCGGCCCGGTCGAGCGCCGCCGCCAGGTTGACCGCGACGGTGCTCTTTCCGACGCCGCCTTTTCCGGAAACCACCGCGATAATTCGGGTTCTGGACTCGTCCCTGAAGGCCGGGGCGAGTTCCGAGGGGCCGCCGTGCAGGGAGGTTAGGAGGTTCTGCCGGTCGTCGTCGGTCATTACACCGAAGTCCACCTCGACGTGTTCGACGCCTTCTATCTCTACAAGGCGGTCCTGGATGTCGGTGGTTATGCGGTGTTTCATCGGGCAGCCGGCGGTGGTCAGGGCGACCCCCACCGTGACGCTGGAGCTTTCGATCTCTACGCTCCGGATCATGTTGAGCGAGATGAGATCCCGGCCGATCTCCGGGTCGCGCACGTCTCGCAGCGCCTCCCGTATCCCGGCCTCGGAGAAACCGTCCGCCGGCTCTTCCGGGGGCGGCGTGCGATCTACGAGGTCATCGGCCGTTTCGGTTTCTATGTCGAGAGAGGCTTTTTCGAGGTTTGCCGCCGGGCTAGTCCCTTCAGTTTTTTTGTCGTGGGTTTCGGCTTTGCCCTCGCGGCGTCGGAACCAGTTGACCATGATAAGAAACCTCCTCCGGAGCCAAACCCCGGATGACTCGTAAGCGGGAAAACCGGTTTTCGAGCACCGGCGTTTGCCGAGAGATATTACCATAGGGCTTCGGCGGGTCGCTTACCTGGACCGCTTACCGTACGACCTTGAACTTCCTGGTACCGCTGGCGGCTTTCAGGTGATCTTCGTGGCCCGGATAAACCGCTTTGAAGCTGTAGGTTCCCGGCCGTTTGGGCCGGTAATTGAACTCGTAGCCGGACTGGCTTAAGCTTTCTTTCCTGGTGGATATACGCTTGCCGTTGCGCTTTACCTTTACTTTTACGATGCCGTTGTGATCCGGGGCCACATTGCCGCGTATCGTCCGGCTCCGGTTCAGCTTCAGCCTGCGGGTAGAAGTTTTTAGCGACAACTTCGGCCGGACCTTGACGCTCTTGGCGCTGTCATCCTCGATTCGGCCTCCCCAAAGCTAGGTCCTTCGGAGTCGGTCGTGTCCGGGGCGGTCGTGTCCGGGGCGGTCTGGCTTTTGGCCTCCTGGACAACACCTTGTGTAACCACGAAAGCCAACACTATTGCTACTATGGTCCCAGCCAGAAGAACTATTCGTTGCGTATTAGCCACTCTAAAACCTCGTAGTATTTCCTGAAATTTATTAACCGCGTCGTATTTTTGTTTATCGGATAAAAAACGAAAAACTTTAACCTTCCGCCCCGGACCTTCCGCCCCGGAAGTTCTCGTGGGTGACGGTTTTACGGTTTGTAAAGGCCGAAAACCTCACGAAGAACGTCCGAGACTTCGCCGAGCGTGGCGAGTTCGGAGAGCGCCTCTTTCATGGGGTAGAGTAAGTTGTTTCCGGTTTCGGCAGCGTGTTTCAGGCCGGAGAGCGAGCGTTCGGCGGCGGGGTTGTCCCGGCTTTCCTTTAGCTCCGTCAGGCGCGCGGACTGCTTTTCCCGGATGGTCTCGTCTACGGTGTGAAGTTCCATTTCGGGGTCTTCTTCCGTGGCGAACTTGTTAACGCCGACGATGATGCGCTCGTCGCGCTCTATCTCTTTCTGGTAGCGGAAGGCGGCTTCTTCGATCTCGCTTTGCATAAAGCGATCTTCTATGGCTTTTACCGAGCCGCCGAGGTCGTCTATCTGTTTTATGTAGTTCCACGCCTCTTCTTCGAGGTCGTTCGTCAGCGACTCGACGTAGTAGGAGCCGGCCAGGGGGTCCGCCGTGTCCGTCAGCCCAGCCTCGTTCGCCAGTATTTGCTGCGTCCTGAGCGCGATGCGCGCGCTGTGCTCGGTCGGCAAGGCCAGCGCCTCGTCGTAGGCGTTGGTGTGGAGGCTCTGGGTGCCGCCCAAGATCGCGGAGAGGGCTTGCACCGTAGTCCGGGCTATGTTGTTCTCGGCCTGCTGGGCCGTCAGGGACGACCCGGCCGTTTGGGTGTGAAAGCGGAGCTTCGTGCTCTTCTCGTCCGTGGCGCCGAAGCGTTCGGTTATGATGTTCGTCCACATCCGACGCGCCGCCCGGTACTTGGCCGCCTCTTGAAATAGGTCGTTGTGGGCGTTGAAGAAAAACGAGAGCCGGGGCGCGAACTCGTCCACGTCCAGCCCGGTCTCCACCGCCGCCTCGACGTAGGCTATGGCGTTGGAGAGGGTAAAGGCCAACTCCTGGGCCGCGGTGCTCCCCGCCTCCCGGATGTGGTAGCCGCTTATGGAGATGGTGTTCCAGCGGGGCAACTCTTTCGCGCAGTAGGCGAACATGTCGGTGGTGATCCTCATGGACGGTTCCGGCGGGTAGATGTAAGTCCCGCGCGCCAGGTACTCTTTGAGCACGTCGTTCTGGGTGGTTCCGATTACCTCCTCAGGTTTCGCACCCTGCTCATCGGCGACGAGCGCGTAGAGCAGCAGGAGGATTGAGGCGGTGGCGTTTATGGTCATCGAGGTCGAGACGTCTTTTAGCGGGATGCCGTCGAAGAGCTCGCGCATGTCTAGCAGCGAGTCTATCGCGACCCCGACCTTGCCGACCTCGCCGAGGCTTAGATCGTGGTCCGAGTCCCGGCCCATCTGCGTCGGGAGGTCGAAAGCGACCGATAACCCGGTCTGGCCGTTCTTCGTGAGGTACTTAAAGCGTTCGTTGGTCTCTTTCGCCGTGCCGAAGCCGGCGTACTGGCGCATGGTCCAGGGGCGTCCGCGGTACATGCTGGGATAAGGGCCGCGGGTGTAAGGAGCCTCGCCGGGATCTCCGAGTTTCTCCGCGTAGTCGAAGCTTTCCAGGTCTTCCGGCCCGTAGGACGGCTTTATCTCGATGCCGGACTCCGTGCGACGCTCTTCGACGCCCATCGCTACACTCCTCTATCCGCCTTTACCCAACGTCTTCCGGTAATTCTACAAGCTCCGTCAGCACCCCGAACGCGCCCTTTGGATGCAAAAAGGCCATCCGCGTCCCGCCGGCCCCGATCCGGGGCTCCTCGTCTATCAGATCCACGCCGTTGTCTTTGAGTTGGGCGAGGGCCGAGTCGAGGTTTTCGACCGCGAAGGCCACGTGATGGAAACCTTCGCCGTTCTTTTCCAGAAACTTGCCCACGGGAGAGTCCGGACGGGTCGGCTGCACCAGTTCTATGGTCGACTCCCCAACCTCGAACATCGTCGCGACTATGCCCTGTTCTTCTACGGTCTCCGGTTCTTCGGGGGAGACGCCGAAGTTCTCGCGGTAGAAGTCGGCGGCGGCGGTGATGTCTTCTACGGCGTATCCGAGGTGGTAAATTCTACTCAGCAGCATACCCGGTGATTGTAGATCACGGCGGGAGCGGCGGCGAGGTTGATCGGAGTACGGCGAGAGTTTTGGTCAGGAGGATTATCAGGATGGCCCAGGGTGTTATGCAGAAGATCGAGGAGTTGTCGGAAGAGCGCGAAGAGGTCCTGAGACGGGAGGGCGCCAACCACCCCGAGTCGGGGGACCACGAGAGGTTGCAGACTATAGATCACGACCTCCAGGTACTTTGGGACTTGCGGCGGAGAGAGATGGCCGGCGAACAGGTGGACCTGGGGGCGGACTTCTACGACCGGTACGACCGCTACACCGGGGACGACAGTCCGGGCTCCCAGGGCGGTTAGCAGCCCACTTCCCGGGTTTGCCTACCGGTTTGTTTACATCGTGCCGCGTTCGGTAACTTCGGCCCACTCGGAGGTTGCCGAGGCTTTGTCGAGCATTTTTTTCAATTCGAGGATGTCGTCTTCGCTGAAGACTTCCGCCCCGGCGTCCGGGACAAAGTTCATAACCCGTCCGTCGGAGTAGCGGACTACTATTCGGGTGATGCCGTTGTCCGGCTGGGGCGGGCCTTGCATTTTGCGGGTACGTTCTATGCCGTGCAAAAGTCCTCCTACCTCTTCTGTCCCTTGCGGATCGAATGCGCCATAGCGTCCACGTAAGCCGCCATCATGTGCAACTCGTAAGAGGCGAACTCCTCACGCTGCCGGGCCCTGAAGACGTCCGTGTCCCCGTTCCCGAACTCTATAACCACTTCCCGGATCCCGCGCGGGTCCATGTCGTCCCGCTTGTCGAGCGGGGTTCCGGTCCATTCTCTCTCCGAGGTGTCCAACTCTTCTCTCCTTTTGTGGGGGTCTAGAGCTCGTGGTCTCCGTGGACTACGAGAACCGGGCAGTAGGCGTCCCGGACTACCTGGCTGGAGACGCTGCCTTGCAAGGCGTACTGCAGACGGCTGAGGCCCCGGCTGCCGACCACCACCATCCCGATGTCCTGTTCGCGGGTGAGCTTGACGATCTCCTTTGCGGGTTTGTCGCCGGGGACCACGTGGGAGTCGGCCACGGTGCCGCCACGATCTTCGATCTCTTTTATTTGGTCGTCTATAATGCCCCGCGCTTCCTGGGCTTTGTCCTGGTCTTTGGAGCTGGGATCGTTGTAGTTTGCGGGTTTAGAGATGCCTTTGCCGACGTAAATTACCTGTATCCCGGAGCCGGAACTGGCCGAGAGGTCCGCCGCCGCCCGAAGCGCGGGGAGCGAGTTGTCCGAACCGTCGGTCGCCAGCAGTATGTTAGTCGGGAACAGGCTCATCTATCTCACACCTCTCTCTATAACAACGTCCCTCCGAGCATATTATCAGTATCTACCGCGCTGAGGAAAGTCAAAGCGGCCACAAAGGAGCCGCCGAGACGAGAGCGGGCGCGAAAAGCAGCGCCGGCAGCATGTTTGCTACCCGGACTTCCTTGAGGTTCAGCAGCCCGAGCCCGAGGCCGAAGATTAGAACCCCGCCGGTTGCGGTGGTGGCGGAGATCATAGCTTCTGTAACAAGACCCTCGATGAGCGCGGCCCCGAGAGTGATCGAACCCTGCACCACCAACACCGTCCCCGCCGAGAGCAACACCCCCCACCCGAGCACCGCCGCAAAGGTCAACGATGCAACGAAATCCAACGCGCTCTTCAAGGAAAGCAAGCTATAGTCCCCGGACAAACCATCTTCCAGCGACCCGATAATCGTCAACGGCCCGACGCAGAAAAGCAGGCTCGTCGTCACGAAAGCCTTGCTCACGGGGCTCTCCCCCCGCGAGAAACGCTTCTCCAGATAATCCCCGAAACGCCGGAGCCCGGCGTCAATGCCGAGCAACTCTCCAACGACGAGGCCGAGCACCACGCTGACCAGCGGGATCAAGGGATTGTCGAACTCAAGGAAATTCGAGATCCCGACCAGCAGCGTGACGATACCGATAGCCTGCATCGCAGTATCCCGCATCCGTTCCGGCAGCTTGGCGCCGACCAGCGTCCCGATGCCGCCACCAACCAGCACGGCCACGACGTTTATAGCGGTTCCAATACCCATCGGTCCCAAGTATATTGTCAAACGCGGGCCGAGTCGTGCGCCCTCAAACAACGATCAACCCGTGCGAAACTTTGTGTCCTCCTCTGTATAATTCCGCCCGTCGGTAAGGGCGTCGCGGGAGTCGAGTTTTGGATCTCTACGAGTATCAAGGCAAAGAGTTGTTGAAAGGTCACGGCCTTCAGACGCTGGAAGGTTCCGTGGCCGAAACGCCGGAGGAGGCGAAACAGGCGGCGGGGCGGATCGGGGGCACCGTCGCGGTGAAGGCCCAAGTTCTCGTGGGTGGCCGGGGCAAGGCCGGCGGCATCAAGGTGGTAGACAGCCCGGATGAGGCCGAGGAGGCTGCGGAGCAGATTTTGGGCATGGACATAAAAGGTCACACCGTCCGCCGCGTCTACGTCGAGGGCGGGGCGGACATCGAGAGCGAGATGTACCTCTCGATAATGGTGGACCGGGGCGAGAAGAAACCCCTGATCCTCTTCTCGACCGAAGGCGGCGTAGACATTGAGCAGGTCGCCGAAGAGAACCCGGACGCCATCGTACGGGTGTACGTGGACCCGCTGGTTGGCCTCCTACCCTATCAGGTACGCGAGATCATCTTTTCCTCGGGCCTTGAAGGCGAGGCGGCGAAAGGGGTCGGAAAGGTGATTCAAGACCTTTACAAAGCGTTCCGGGAATCGGACGCGAGCCTCGTGGAGATCAACCCGCTGGTACTTACCAAAGACGGCGAAGTCTTGACGCTCGATTCGAAAGTCACCATAGACAACGACAGCCTCTTCCGGCATCAGGACATCCCCGGCGGCCAGGACACGGCCTCCGCCGACCCGCAGGAGCAGCGGGCGCAGGAGGTCGGCCTCCAGTACGTGAAGCTGGAGGGCGACGTGGGTATCCTGGGCAACGGCGCGGGGCTCGTGATGAGCACGCTCGACGTGGTGGCCCAGGCCGGCGGCAAGCCCGCGAACTTCTGCGACGTAGGCGGTGGCGCGGACGCCGACACCATCTCCGAAGCACTCGACATCGTGACCTCCAACGAACAGGTAAACAGCGTTCTCTTCAACATCTTCGGCGGCATCACGCGCGGCGACGAGGTGGCCCGCGGGCTCCTCTCCGCCCTGGAGAACTCCGGGGTGGACGTGCCGATAGTCGTCCGGCTCGACGGAACCAACGCCGAAGAAGGACGGGAAATCCTGGAGGAGAACACGCCGGAGAACGTATACACCGAAGAGACGATGTTGGATGCGGCCCGCAAAGCCGTGGAGCTCGCGCAAGAGGGAGGACGATAGCCGATGGCGATACTCGTAGACGAAAACACGCGGCTACTGGTTCAGGGAATAACGGGCCGCGAAGGCGGGTTCCACACGGAGCGCATGATCGCCAGCGGCACCAACATCGTCGCCGGCTCAACCCCCGGTAAAGGCGGCCAGGACTTCCAGGGCGTGCCGGTCTTCAACACCGTAGACAAAGCCGTTCAGGAGACCGGGGCAAACGCCAGCGTCATCTTCGTCCCCCCGCCCGTCGCCGCCGACGCGATCTTCGAGGCGCTCGACTCGGGGATACAGACGGTCTGCTGCATAACCGAAGGTGTCCCGGTCCACGACATGATGCGCGTCTCCGACTACCTGAACATGAAGAACGCAACCCTCATCGGCCCGAACTGCCCCGGGCTGCTCTCGCCGGAGAAGTCCAACGTCTCGATCATGCCGCGCGACATCTTTACGCCCGGCAACGTTGGGGTTGTCTCCCGCAGCGGCACCCTAACCTACCAGGTTGTCAACGAATTAACACAAAGAGACATTGGGCAGACGACGGCCGTTGGCATTGGTGGGGACCCGATCATCGGCACGGACTTTATCGAGATCCTGAAGCTCTTCGAGGCCGACCCGGAGACCGAGTGCGCCGTGATGCTCGGGGAGATTGGGGGCAACGCCGAGCAGCAGGCCGCCGAGTACGTCCGGGGCAACATGCAGACCCCCGTCGTCGCCTACATCGCGGGCTTCGAAGCCCCGGAGGGCAAGACGATGGGACATGCGGGGGCCATAGTATCCGGTGGCGACAGCACGGCGGAGGCGAAGAGCCAGGCGTTGGAAAAGGCCGGCATCCGCACCGCGACCAACCCGACGGAGGTCGGGGAGATCGTGGCCGAGATACTAGGGTAGCGCTACTCCGGGGTGGTGTTACTCCGGTGTGTCCTCTTCTACAATACCCAAAGCCAAACGCCAGGAAGGTAGTCGAACACGAGCTCCAGACCAGAAAATAATATTACTCCGCCGGGCGGTAGGCCCGAGAGCTTCTATCAATGAACTCGGGGAACCACGACGAGGCCCGACTCCGCAGGCTCCGGCTCGTACTCTCCGTCGTGGTTATCTTGTTCGGAGGGTTGATGATGGCCGCACCTTTTACGCCTTTCGGTCCTTCGCCCGCCATCGGGCTAATTTTTGGTGGGGCTTTGGCGGCTTACGGCGTTTTACGCCTGTACCTGGCGCTCAAAAGCTAGCCGGTTTTTCGTTTGTCGAAAGTGGGCGTAGAATATGCCGGTCCTCGGGTAACTCCGGACGGTGATACAAGCGATATATAGGCGATAGTTCGAGCCGCTGCGACGGACGGGAGATTTAAGAACATGAGGGTTTTTATAGTAGGGGCTGGGGAAGTCGGCTTCAATACGGCCCAGATGCTCTCCAAAGAAGGCCACGAGGTTACGGTGGTCGAGCAGAACGAAGAGTTGGTCAACCGGGCCAGCGACCAGCTCGACGCGCTGGTAATGCACGGTAACGGGGCCAGCCCCAAGATGCTGTCGGAGAGCGGGGCACACAAATCTGAGTTGCTCATCGCCGTTACCAAATCCGACGAGGTAAACATCACCGCCTGCCTGGTGGCGAAAGCCCAGGGTGTAAAACAGACCGTAGCCCGCATCAGGAACCCGGATTATTACGATACTTCCGAGCCGTTCGCCAAAGATGTGCTGGGCATAGACTTCGTCATCCACACGGAGCGGGCGGCGGCGGAGGAAATCCGGGACGCGCTCCGGGTACCGGGCTCGGTAAACGTGGAGACTTTCGCCGAGGACAACATCGAGATCGCCGAGGTGGTGCTCAAAGAAGAGTCTCCGATAGCCGGGCAGGTCGTAAAGGACGTAGAGTTGCCGGACGGCAGCTTGATCGTCGGCGTGGTGCGCGAGAATAAGACCATCGTTCCGCGGGGTGACACCGGGTTGCAGGTCGGGGACCACGTATTCCTTATCAGCGAGCGCAAGAACATAAACCGGGTAGTCCGCTCGGTTACCACCGACACCCAAAAAGTCGAAGAGGTGATGATCTTCGGCGGCGGGAAGATCGGCCTCCGACTCGCGTTGATCCTGGAGGAAGAGGGCATTGCCGTGAAGCTCGTTGAGAAAGACGAGGACCGGGCGCAGTACGTGGCCTCCCAGCTCAAGAAAGGCCTGGTGCTCCACGACGAAGGTATCTCGCGGGATTTCCTGCTCCAGGAACGGGTAGACCGCTCCGGCGCCTTTATCGCGGCGACGGGCGATGACCGGGCGAACCTGCTGGCGGTAATGTATGCCCGGCAGCTCGGGGCCCGGCGGACCATCTCCGTAGTCAGCCGCTCGGAGTTCGCGCCGCTCTCGGAGGCGCTCGGCGTGGACATCGCAATCTCGCCGCGGCTCATTACCGCCGGGGCGATCCTGCGCTTCGTCCGCAAGGGCGAGGTGGTCGCGGTAAACGTGTTGGAGTCCGGCGCGGAGATGATAGAGATGCGCGTGCCCGAAGACTGCCGCGTTGCCGGAAAGCAACTCTCCGACGTAGGCTTCCCCAAAGGGGCTATAGTCGGGGCAGTTTTGCGCGAGGGCGAAGTCGTAATACCAACCGGCGACGAAGTGCTCAAGAGCGGGGACGACGCGGTGATATTCACCGTGGATTCCGCCGTAGACGAGGTAGAAAGCCTCTTTGCATCCTAGGGTCATAGCCAGCGGCATTGGGGGGGTGGTCGCGGCCGGGGGCGTACTTATGCTAGTCCCGACCATCTTCGCTTTCTTCGCCAATGACGGGACGTTCGCCGTTTTCGGCATCCCGGCGTTGGGGGCTATAATCCTGGGGGTTTCGGTGTTCTTCGTGGCCCGTAAACCGGACACCTACACCTCGGCCCAGGACGTGTTTTTGATCGTGGTCCTCAGTTGGTTCGGGATAGCGGGCGCGGGAGCCCTCCCGTTGTTTTTTTCCGGCCTTATGACGCCGGTGGAGGCATTTTTCGAGGCCATGGCAGGTTTTACGACCACCGGGGCTTCGACGATACTCGACGTGGAAGGGGTGGCCCCGTCTATCTTGCTGTGGCGCAGCCTG
This sequence comes from Rubrobacteraceae bacterium, assembly GCA_965213905.1. GTDB lineage: Bacteria > Actinomycetota > Rubrobacteria > Rubrobacterales > Rubrobacteraceae > SIRX01. The sequence goes on from OZ243922.1 coordinate 322,586, forward strand.
ATGCAGTGGGCCGGCGGCGTCGGGATCGTGGTTCTCTTCGTCGCCGTGGGGCCGCTGGTAGGTTTCGGGGCCTCGCAGCTTCTATCGGCGGAGTTGGCGAGCCCCGTACCCGAAAGGTTGACGCCGCGCATTCGTGATACGGCCAAAACCCTGGCTTTTGTATACCTCGGCCTCACCTTCGGGGGCGTCGTGGTTCTTTTTCTCGTCGGGATGAGCTTTTTCGACGCGGTAAACCACGCCCTCACGACCGTCTCCACCGGCGGTTACTCGACGCGGAACGGCTCCGTGGGGGAATTTGCCTCCTGGCCGGTCGAGCTTGCCATTACGGTAGGTATGTTGCTTTCCGGGGCGAACTTCGCTTTGTACTTCCTGGCGGCGCAAGGCCGCCTGAACCGGGTGTTCAAAGACCCGGAGCTCAGGGCTTACCTCGTCATCGCGGCGATGGGCACGGTAATAATGACCTTCTCACTGTACTTTCTGGATTTTCGCCAGTCGTTTGTTCTGGCTTTTCGAGAGGCCTCGTTTCAGAGCGTAAGCCTGTTGACGGGAACGGCTTTCTCGGCGGCCGATTGGGGAACCTGGGACCCTCTATCGCAGGGGTTATTAATTCTGTTCATGGCTATCGGGGGGTGTGCAGGTTCTACCTCCGGCGGCATCAAAGTGATCCGGTGCGTCCTGCTCGCGCGCAACAGCAGCCAGCAGATTTTTCACATGATCCACCCCCAAGCCGTTACCCCGCTCAAGCTGAAAGACAGGACGCTCTCGGACAAACTGCGTATTAGCATTCTGGGCTTTTTTTTCATTTACGTTCTGACCCTGGCTGTGGGCACCTTGATCATCGCGGCGCACCAGGTTCCGCTGGCCGACTCCCTGGGCTCGGTCTTTGCTTGCATGAACATTACGGGGACTTTTCTAGGGCCGGTCGGCAGCGCGGAGTTTTACGCGGGCCTGCCGGAGACCGCCAAGCTGACGCTTACGATATTCATGCTTTTGGGTCGCCTGGAGCTTCTAACGGTGCTGGTGCTCCTGACACCCTCTTTCTGGCGAGGATAAGTACAGGACACATTACCGCGGGTCGGGCAAGCCAATGATCCTGCGGCCCATCAAGCTAGCCACCAACTCTACGGCCAACTCCGCCGTTCCGTTTTTTAAGTCCAGTATCGGGTTGACTTCTACCACGTCCAGCGAAGTTACGATCCCCGACTCGTTAATCAGCTCCATGACCAGGTGGGCCTCGCGGTAGGTCAGGCCGCCCCGAACCGGGGTTCCGACGCCGGGCGCGACTTCGGGGTCTATGGCGTCGAGGTCGAAAGAGAGGTGCACCCGGTCGAGGTGTGAAAAGCTTTTCAGGGCTTGCCGCAGGATGCGGGCGACACCGTAGGCGTCTATCTCCTTCATCGTGTAGGCGCGCACGCCGGCGTTTTGCAGCAGCCGCTGCTCTTGCAGATCAACCGAACGCAAGCCCACGATCACGACGTCTTCGGGACGCACGCCAGTGCCTTCACCGATGCTTACCAGGTCCGGGTGTCCTTCTCCGGTGAGTACGGCGAGGGGCATACCGTGGATGTTGCCGGAGGGCGAAGTGCCGGGGGTGTTGTAGTCGGCGTGGGCGTCTAGCCAGATCACGCCGGTGCGTTCCGTCGCGGCCACACCGGAGACGGTGCCGATGGAGATGGAGTGGTCGCCCCCCAGAAAAATGGGGAAAGCGCCCCGGGAGATCATCTCTTCCGCCCGCCCGGAGACCTTGGCGCACACGTCCCGCACGGCGTTGAGGTGCCGCATACCCTCACCAGCCCGCGCAAGCTCCGGAATTGGCGGCTCCACGTTGCCGAGGTACTCCACCGGGTAGCCCAGGTTTTCGAGGCCACTTTTTAGCCGGGCGTACCGGATGGCGCTCGGACCCATGTCCACGCCCCGGCGGTCTTGCCCGAGGTCCATGGGGACGCCGAGTACCTCGATTGGCTTCCGGGCCGCTTCAGGCAAAGGATATTCCCCCGCTGCGCCGCTGGTCGGCGGCGGCCTCGAATTTACCTCCGGGCGTGCGGCGCACGGCGTTTACACCGCCGAAGTACATGTTCGGCTCCTCGTAGTCCAGCACGCGCCCGTAGGGTTCGAGGTCCGCGTCCGGGGTTCCTTTTTCGTACGCGAAGAGGTCTTTTTCCGAGTGGAGCCGCGGGGCTTTTACCGCTTCCTCCAGGGACATCCCGAAGTCGAGAACGTTGGTAATTGTTTGGAGTATCGCGGTCGGTATTCGGGAAGCGCCGGGCGAGCCGAGGGAGATCAAACCTCCCTCTTCTGAGGAAACCACGGTCGGACTCATGCTGGAGATCAGACGCTGGCCGGGCTTTAGAGCATGGAACCCTTTGGGGTTTAGCTCCGGCTCGCCCAGGGAGTTGTTCATCGGTATGCCGGTTCCGGGAACTACCAGGCCGGAGCCGTAACCCATGCTGGCCGTTATGGAGACGGCGAGCCCGCTGTCGTCTACACAGGAGAGGTGTGAGGTGTGCGGGGAGCCGAAGATTCGCTTGCGTTGGACTTTGGCGTATTCTTCACCCGTCAGACGTTCGGCAACCCCGGCGTTTTGGTCGCCTTCCAGGTACTCCGCCTCCCGGTCCTGGAGCGCGTATTTCATGGCCCCGGCCATTGCCCGCACGTAGTCTTTTCCGGGCATGGAGGGAAGATCGTAGCCGGAGACCACCTGGAGCATCTGGGCCAGCGTTGCCCCGCCGGCCGAGGGCGGGCCGTTCGTGTAGATCTCACCAAGCCCGTACCTAACAGACATCGGGTCCCGCACTACGGGCTCGTACTCGGCCAGGTCCTTCTCGCTTATAATGCCCCCCATCTTGCGGACGTAGCCGGAAATCTCGCGCGCCAACCCTCCTTCGTAGAAGAGATCCACCCCTTCGTCACCGACGGCCTCCAGCGTATTCGCAAGCTCGGGGAAACGAATCTCCTCGCCTTCGAGGTAGACCCTCCCGTTTTTGTAAAAGTTTTTCCGGGTCTCGTCGGTCAGGGCCAGGACTTCTTCCGCGACCTGAAACCACAGGCCGCTGGTTTTGCAGAGCAGGAAACCTTCCCGGGCGAGCCTTACCGCCGGGGCCAGAACTTCTTTTAGCGGGAGGTTTCCGTGGAGGGCGAGCAGCGTATCCCAGCCCCGCAGCGCCCCGGGTACCGCGCAGGAAGCCCCGCCGACCGTGGACTGGACCCCGGCCCCGTACTTGAGGGTAACGGTCTTCGGGTTGCCCCCGGCCCCGAAGGCGGACGGCGGGAGGTCCTTACCCGGCATAACGTCGTAGTAGTCGATCAACTCGGCACGGTCCGGCCCGCGAACCAGGGCGAACCCCCCACCCCCGATGGAGCTCATCAGCGGTTCGGTTACGCCCACCGCCGCGGCGGCGGCCACGGCGGCGTCGGCGGCGTTACCGCCGGCCCGGTACACTTCGGCGGCTGCGGCGGCGGCGTAGGGTGTTCCGGCCGCGGCGGCGAAAGTGTGGTTGTGGTTTGACCCGGTCATTATTGGTTATCATACGCGGCAGGCCGGCTAACGGAAAGGGCGTAAAGGTTTGAAGAACTCGGACGGCGGCTTAGGAACGAGGTTCAACGTGGCTTCTCCCGAGGAGATCCGGGGCGCCGAAGTCGCCGACGTCTACTTCCACCGCACGATGGAAGTTCTCAAAGCCCGCGGCCGCGAAAACACGCCGGTCCACGCGGAGATCACCTACAAATCTTCCGATCCGGCCGAGTGGTTCGTGGTGGCCGGCCTCGACGAGGTGGCGCACCTCTTAGAAGGCGTGGACGTGAAGGTCCAAGCCGTCAGGGAAGGCACCATCTGCCACCCCTACGAGCCGGTCGTTACGCTCACCGGCCCCTACTCCGCCTTCGCCGAGCACGAGACGGCCATCTTAGGGTTTCTCTGCCAGGCCTCCGGCGTGGCGACCGGCGCCGCCCGTTGCCGCCTGGCCGCCGGAGAAAAGACGCTGGTCTCTTTCGGGGCGCGAAGGATGCACCCTTCGATCACCCCGATGATAGAGCGTTCCGCGTACCTCGGCGGCTGTGACAGCGTCGCGGTCGAACTCGCCGCCCGCAGGTTCGGCATACCGGCCGCCGGGACCGTCCCCCACGCCCTGGCGCTCGTGCTCGGCTCCACGAAGGAAGCTACCGAAGCATTCGACGAAATCGTTGACCCGGGAGTTCCCCGAACCATACTCATAGACACCTTCGACGACGAAAAATTCGGGGCCCTGATCGCCGCCGGCGCGATCCCGAACTCGATCTTCGCCGTTCGCCTGGACACCCCCGGCACCCGGCGCGGAGACTTCAAAGGCATCATGGAAGAAGTCCGCTGGGAACTGGACCGCGCGGGCTACCCCCACGTCAAGATTTTCGGCTCCGGCGGGCTCGGCGTCGAAGACATACTAGAACTGAACTCCATCTGTGACGCCTACGGCGTCGGCGGGTCCATCGCCGCAGCGCCCATGATCGACTACTCGCTCGACATCGTCGAAGTGGAAGGCGTGCCCCGCGCCAAACGCGGCAAACAAAGCGGGCGCAAGCACTTCCTGGAACTCGAAGACGGCTCCCGCAAGGTCCTGCCCGCAGGGGCCGAAACACCCGACGGGGCCCACAACTTGCTGAGCCCCCTGAAAAACGCCTACGATCCCCCCCCGGAAGTCATAGACCTTCGGGAGTACGTCTTGTCCCAGCTAGAGACAGGCCGTTTCGCCCTCTAGATAGGGCTTCTCAATCTTCCCCGCGCAATCCCGTGGTCAAAAAGACAGCTACCAGGGCGCCCGTGTAGAACGCGGCGGCGAGTTTGGGACTCCTGAAGACCTTCTCCGTGCCCCGCGTTACGCTATCTAGCAGATCTTTCATAAACACGCTCCTCGATTTCAGCCCCCTATCCGGCCAACCAATATTGCCTCTTTGAAAAACGTCTGACTGTCATCGGGAATACGGCCTCCGGGATTACACGTTGCCGGAAGCAATGATGAGGTAGTAGCTGGCTTCTCCCGCGCCCGCGTTATCGAAACGGTGGGCAACGTCGGCCTCGAAGTAGAGGGCGTCTCCTTTTTCGAGCAGGTATTCCTCGCCGTCCAGCATCGCGGCAATCTTTCCCTCTTCGACCACCAGGTACTCTTCGACGCCTTTTCTGTGGGGCGGAAACTCACCGGAAGTCGAGCCCTCGGGGATTACGTTTCTTATAAACTCCACCCCGCGCCGGCTGAAGGTCGGAGAAAGTAATTGCCGCTCGAACCCGGTTTCCGGGTCCCGCATGACCATCCGGCGGTCGCGGGGCACGACTACGGCCTCCCGGTGCCGCTCTACCCCGGCGAGCTGCGAGAGCGTCACCCCCAACCCTTCTGCTATGCGGGCCGTCACCACGAGGGTGGGGTTCTTCTCTCCCCGCTCTATCTTGGAGATCATGGCGCGACTCACCCCCGAAGCCTCGGCCAGTCCGTTCAGCGTCATCCTTTTCGCCCGGCGCAACTCTTTTACCCGCAGCCCCAACTTCTCGGAGGATACCTCCTCCACCACCGTCGGGGCCGCTCTTGTTTCCAGATCGCTCAAGTGCAAGAATTTATTCTATCATGGTAGACGTATTGGATTATTTGGTTGCGGGGGCGCCGTTTGTTGTGGCGGGCGTGGCGTTGCTCGGCTTGGGGGCTTCGGCGTTTCGGGCGGGGGTCGCCACGCTTTTTGCGGCGCTTGGGGGGGCTTTGCTTTGGCCGGGGTTGGCGGCGGACGGTCTTTTCGGGGCTGCTCTGGAGGGCGTGGGGACTTCGGCCCGGGTGCTGTACGTGTTGTTTGGGGGGTTGTTGCTGTTCAACTTGCTTTCGGCGGGTGGCGCCGTAGGGCGGGTATCGAGGTTTTTGGGAAGGTTGGAGCCGGAAAAAGAGGCGTTGGCGCTGGTGGTGGTGATCGGGGCGGCGCCTTTCTTCGAGTCCGTCACGGGCTTTGGGGTCGCGGTCGTGATCAGTGCCCCCGTCCTGCTCGCCGCCGGCTTTTCGCCGCTGAAGGCGGCGGTGCTCGCCAGTTGGGGCCAGTGCGCCGTGCCCTGGGGCGCTTTGGGCGTCGGGACGGTGATCGGCGCAGATTTGGCCGGCACGGACTTTGGCGAACTTTCTGATGCGAGCGCGCTCCTCAACCTTCCCCTCTTCCTTGTTTACGGCGTCGCGGCCGTGGCCCTCGCGGGGGGTTTAGAGGGCGTCCGCCGGCGCGGCCCGGAGGCTTTACTCCTCGGGGCGGTAGCGGGTTTGGGGACGCTGCTCGGAAGCGTGTACCTCATCCCCGAGCTCTCGGGGGCGGTCGGGGGGCTCTGCGCGACGGCGCTGTTCCTGGCGATCCGGCGGCGAAGGGTTGCCGGCCTCGACCTTCCGCTACGTTCGCTGGCGCCATACGCGGTTCTTTTGGCGCTGCTCGTCCTGGCAAACGGCTTGGTGTGGTTACGGACCCTGCTCGAAGATTTGGGGAGTGCTTTTACAGGGCCGGGCCTGCCGTTATTGCTTTCGGGCGCGTTCGCGGCAGTTTTGTTCGGGTTGCATTCGGACTCGGTGGTCCCGGCGATTCGAAACACCGCGAAGCAGTGGTTGCCAACGGCCGGGGCCATTCTTACCTTCGTTATCGCCGGGCAGATGGTGGCTAGCTCAGACGCGGCGTCCGTTCTAGCTTCGGCGTCCACCGCTTTCGGCGGCTTATATCCGGTTGCGGCGGCGGCCATAGGGTTTTTCGGCGGGGCGCTCGCCGGCTCCAACGCGGCCTCCAACGCGCTGTTCATGCCGCTCCAGATCGAGGCGGCCCGGAGCCTAGGAACGCCGGAGGTCTTGGTGGCGGCGATCCAGAACGTCGCCGGCAGCCACGCGAGTATGCTGGCCCCGCAGCGGGTGATCCTGGCCGCCACCGCAACCGGTTTGATCGGCCGGGAAGGCGACATTATCCGGGCGGCTTCTGCGCCGGTCCTCGTCTCACTCGTTTTGTTGGGGCTTATCGGGATCGCGCTCTAAGTTCGTTCCTCTGCGTTCAATACAGCGTCCTCAAGCCACGCACGTCGCCCTGGCCCAACGAACGGGCCGAAGTGTCGCAGTAACCGTTGCTGGGGGCGGTGCTCATGGTGAGGTTTCCGCTAGTTGTCTCTGAGACGTGTTCCAGGCCGAAAGCGTGGCCGAACTCGTGTGTCGCCACGGCCCGAAGATCCACCTTCTGACCCTTACAGCCTTTGCGCCGGGCGAACCAGGATTTCTTCGCGTTGATCTTTATGTCGGAAGCCTTGAGACGGTCGTAGGGCGCGTCGAAGTAATAAGAGGTGCAAGCCATTGCCAAGTAATTAACGGGAAGCCCACCGAACGACACGACGTTTCTCGCGTCCAGCCCGCTTTTGCAGTGCGCGTTTTTATCTATCTGGGCCTTTGAGGAAGTTTTGCCCAAGAAACTCTGCTTTGCGTTTACAAAGTCTCTCATCCCGCAGTCGTTTTTGGAACGTGGTATGGTCCTGGCAGCCCGCACCAGTTCGCGCTGGGCGGCTTTTCTGTTCAGGTTGCGCGGCGTCGTGAACCTACCGAGGCTCCAGTCGAACCGGCTCATAGCCTTCCATCCGTGGAGGTTGTAGGCTCTGTCCCTGCAAGCCCGCGGTCCGCCTTGCGCCTCGAAGAGGACTTCTTCGCCGGGAGTGTTCGTTTGCTCCTCCGACTCATTTCCCACGTCCTGAAGCTCCACGGTTCCATCTTTGCGGTGCTCTACCGAAAGTTCTTGGGCTCCTTCCGTGATGCTTACGTTAACGGCGACACCTTGGCCTACGGGCGGTATCTCCGTGCCGGCTGCGCCGTCTTTTATAACCTTATCTTCGATGGGGCATTCGGATAGGTCGAAGCTCCCGGGCAGGTCCCCGGCTTCGACCTCTTTGCTCCCGGTTTCACAACCTGGGTCCGCATCCGCGACCGCCGCCCGCGCGGAAGCGCCGCCCAGGGTAGTGGTTCCCAACAAAAAGACAGAGAACATCAAAGCTAAAGGTATTGCTACGATGTGGCGCATCCCCCCTCAAACTTTCTCTCTAAAATCTTACGCGGCCTGTATCTTAGGTTGTCGGACCAAAAACAGAAGTCTTTAGTTTCCCGCGTGGGATGAGTTTTCCGCTACCGGGCGTACGTGTCGGGACGACGGTTTGCGAGCGCGGGGAAATCGGAGCGGAAACGTTCGAGGTAATCCAGGTCGAGGTCCGCCAGGGCGTATCCGTCGCCTTCGGGGCATCGCGAAATAACCGTGCCCCACGGGTCCAGGATCATGCTCCGGCCGTAAGTCCACCGTCCGTCGGCCTTCTGCCCCCACTGGGCCGGCGCCAGTACGAACGCCTGGTTCTCGATGGCCCGGGCACGGAGCAGGACTTCCCAGTGGGCTTCGCCGGTCTTGTACGTGAAGGCGGCCGGAACGGCCAACACCTCCGCACCCCGGAGCGCCAGGTTGCGATACAGCTCCGGAAAGCGGACGTCGTAGCAGATCGAGAACCCAAGCGTCGTAAAGCCTGCTTTCGCCGTGACGATTTCCTCGCCCGGCGCTATGGTGGCGCTTTCCAGGTATTCGCGGTCGGGGGCTTTTACGTCGAAGAGGTGAATCTTGCGGTACGCGGCGGCCAATCTACCGTCCGGCGTAAAAAAGGTCGAAGTGTTGTACATCTTCTCCGGGCCGGCATTCTCTAGAATAGAGCCGCCGAGCAAGTACACCCCCAACTCCTGCGCCAACCCCGACAGGAAGTCAGTTGTCGGGCCGGGTACAGGCTCGGCGTTCTCTTTGTAGACTTTATCCAGGCCGTGACAGCTCCAGAGTTCCGGCAGGGCGACTAGCTTCGCGCTCGAAGATACGGCTTCCCGGATCAGGGTTTCCGCAACCTCTTTGTTCTCCACCTTGTCCGGTGTGGAGGACATTTGTACGGCCGCTACCGACAGCCTTTCAGCCACTTAACGTCAAACCTTCCTCGACATCTTTCAACTACGCGCAAGCCTCCACTCGTTCGTGCTTTCGGTGGCGACACTCGCCTCTCGGTGGATGATACCTTACAGCAACGGGGGTACCCTTTACTCACATCCAGGTGAGGATCGAAAGGAGAAAGGGTTTGCGGGTAGTCGCAGCACTTGTAGGGGCGGCCGGGGCGATATTCGGGATCTTGGTAAGCGGTATGGGTATTGCGTTAGTCGTCAGCATGATGCTTTCCGTCGGTGACTTCACCATTTTGCCCGTGGATCTAGCGATGCTCGGCTCTGAGGCAGTTATGATGCTTTTTTATGCGGTAGGCCTGATGGGGGCCGGGTTATTGGTGGCCCGTGGGGGCCGCGAGGGAATTTATCTGATGTTGGCCGCCGCCGTCGTGATAGCCGTTGTCAAGGCCGTTCAGCCTTTTCTGGTTAGCGTGATCGGCTCCATAGGAGTACCCGAACGTTTCACCGCAGAACCTAGCCCTTTTGGTGCAGGGCTATCCATACCTGCTTTACTCCCCGCGATAGCCTTGCTACTCGCCGTTACTCCCCGCGATAGCCTTGCTACTCGCCGCCGCACTAGGCGTTTACGAGATCAGGGCTAGACGAGTTCGAACGTAAGGCACGTCGCAACAGGAAGTTAGTCAGCTACTTTTCAACTAACTTCTTCTCCACAAACCGAATTCTAAAACTTGCTCTTTTTTTAGCCCCTGCAGCGCCAGATGGTGACGGGCGGTTTGCAACAGGGCTTCCAGCGGCAGGAGACCGACCAACTCCGTGGATTCTACCGAGGCTCCGCGAGCGGCGGCTTCGCGGCGAACCGCTTCCAGAGCGTCCGGTAGGGAGGTCTTTTCTAGGTCCGTCAGGTTCATGGAGACCTGGGCTCTTCCGGCCACTTCAAGCCCGAGGGCTTTGAGACCTGGTAACCCGCCGTCGCGTTCACGGATTTTGCGGGCGATCCGACGGGCGATCTCCACCTCTTTGGTGTCCAGGTAGGCGTTGAAAGCGATCAGGAACGGACGCGCGCCCACCGCGACGGCCCCGAGCTTTTCGGATAGTTTCGCGGGCCCGTAATCCGGGCTCCAACTCGGGTCCGAAATGCGGTCGGTGATCCCCTCGTAGCCACCGCGCCGTACGTCCGCCAGGTTGCGGCGGTGCGGGGCGGTGGCGGCGGCTTCGTAGAGGTAGACGGCGAAGCCTAGAGCCCCGAGCCTCTCTCCCGCCTCGCGGGCGAGCCGGGCGGCGTCTTCGGGCGTCGCGCCTTCTAGCGGCACGAAGGGGAGTACGTCTAGAGAGCCCATCCGGGGGTGTACGCCTTTCTGGGTGGAAAGGTCTATTTCAGAGGCGCAGGTCCGGGCGAGGGTTACGGCGGCTGCCAGTATCGGTTCTTTTTTTCCCACCATCGTAAGGACGCTGCGGTTGTGATCGGGGTCGGTGTGGAGGTCGAGCACGCGCACGCCGGGCGTGGCGCGCACGGCCCCTACGATGCGGGAGATTTTTGCCTCGTCCCGGCCTTCGCTTATGTTCGGAACGGCCTCGAAGAGCGGTGTGACCAATTAGCTGGAGCCCAGAGCCCGGTCGAGGTGTATGGCGGCGCTTATGAGTGAGAGGTGGGTAAAAGCCTGGGGGAAGTTGCCCAGGGCTTCGCCGCTGCGCCCGATCTCCTCGGCGTACAACCCCAGATGGTTCGCGTAAGAGAACATCTTTTCCAGGGCGAGCCGGGCCTCTTCCACGCGGCCGGCTTTGGCGAGGCATTCGACGTACCAGAACGAGCAGAGGCTGAAGCTTCCTTCGGACCCGCTGAGCCCGTCGGAGGCCGCGTCCTCGACGTTGTAGCGGTCCACGAGGGTGTCGTAGGTTAGCTCCTCCTGGATACGGTCGAGGGTGGAGATCCAACGCGGGTCCGTGGGCCCCACGAACTTTACCAACGGCATCATCAAGAGCGAGGCGTCTAAGGATTTGGAGCCGTAGTGCTGCACGAAGCTCTCTTTCTCGGGGTTCCATCCCTGCTCCATGATGTCCTCGTATATCTTGTCGCGCTCGCGGATCCAACCGCCGTCCCCGGCCGGTAGCCCGCGCTGGCGGGAGATGCGTACCGCGCGCTCTAACGCGACCCAGGCCATCACCTTCGAGGATACGAAGTGCTGCCGGCCGCCGCGCACCTCCCACATCCCCTCGTCCGGCTGCTGCCAGTTGTCGGCGACCCAGTCCATTATCCGGCGGATATTGTGCCAGAGGTCGTAGTCCAGCGGGGCCCCGAGCTTGTTGTAGAGGTAGGCCGCGTCCATGACGGCCCCGTAGATGTCGAGCTGTAGCTGGCCGTAGGCGTCGTTGCCCAGCCTCACCGGCCTGGAACCCCGGTAGCCCGAGAGGTGGCCCAACTCTTCTTCCTGAATTCTCACCTGGCCGTCGAGCCCGTAGAGCGGCTGCAGGGAGCCGTCGGCCTCCTGGCAGCGCTTGGTGAGCCAGTCCATAAACTTTCCGGCTTCCTCGTCAAAGCCTATGGCTATCAGGGCGTAGAGCGCGAAGGCCGCGTCCCGGAGCCAGGTGTAGCGGTAGTCCCAGTTTCGTTCGCCCCCGATGCTCTCCGGCAGCCCCATCGTCGGGGCCGCGACCAGGGCGCCCGTGGGATCGTAGACCATGAGCTTCAGCGCCAAAGCCGAGCGCCTTACGGCCTCGCGCCACTGCCCCTGGTAGGTACACTGGGACATCCAATTGCGCCAGTAGTCTATGGTGTTCTGGAGCAGTTCGTGGAAGCTACCCTCCGAGAGGACTTCTTGGGGTCCTTCTCCGGGTTCGATCTTCGACAACACGAAAGTTGCGGTCTCGCCTTCTTTCAAGGTAAACCGGGCCCGCGTGCCCTCCCCTGGTCCTTTCTTTAGCGACACTTCGGTCGAGAGCCCGACGCAGGTATCGTTTGAGGAGAAGACCGCCCCCTTTTTGCCGACGTTCACGGAGTGCTCTTGGCGGGCGTAGTCAAAGGCGGGCTTGCACTCCACGTCGAAGGTCATCTCGCCCCGGATCACGCGCACGTTCCGTACCAGCCGGTGGCGCTCGACGGGCACAGAGGATATGGGCATGAAGTCCAGCGTCTCCGCCATGCCGTCGGATGCTAAAAACCGCGTAAGCAACACGTTCGTATCCGGCAGATACAACTGCTGGCTGTGGAGGTACTCCACCGGGTGTAGGCTGAAGTGCCCTCCTTTTTCGTCGTCCAGTATGGAACAGAAGATACTCGGGGAGTCGAAGGCCGGGATACAAAGCCAGTCTATGGTGCCGTCGGTGCCGACCAGCGCCGCCGTGTGTAAGTTTCCTATAACCCCGTGGTCTTCTATAGGGAGATACCCCAATGCTCCTCCTCACAACTCCGAATGCCGGATACGTATAGTTTCTCGGCCTATTTTGCACCTGTTGGCGTACCGGGGCAAAATTCTATCCCGAAACCCGGCCTAGTAACGAACGACCAGGACACCGCCGGCCAGGATCAAGAATATCCCCAAAACTTTCAGAACAGAGAGATCAGCCCCGGCCCCCAGAAGCCCGAGCCGGTCTAATACCAGGCCCACCACCAACTGCGTCCCGATAACGAGCGAAAGCGCCCAGGCGACCCCGCCCTGGCTCGCGGCTGTGGCTATCGAACCTACTATCACGGCCCCCAGCAGGCCGGAGACGAGGGCGTAAGAGACGGCCGGAAGGGTAACTTGCGGCTTTGCGAGGACCAACCAGATGGACAGCCCGACCAATCCGGTCGTGCCCCCCGAAACCGCCACGAGCAAGAAAGGTCCGGCCAGCCGCAGGGCGGCCGCGTTGAAGCTCGTTTGCAAAGCCACGGCCGCACCGGCCAACATCGCCAAAAGGACCGCCAGTTTCAAAACAACCCCCTAGAAAGTGTTTCCCGGGCGCCGGCCACAAAGCCGGCGCGCAAGATTATATAGCCGCGGAGCGTTAGTTTCCCCGATATTTCCCCAGGGTATACGTTAAGCTGTTGTTCGGCTAATTACAGTGTTGGAACACTAACGTATGGAGGCCCAAGATGGAAGAAATGCTCGGCGGAACCAGGATCACCTACCTGGGACACGCGACCTTTCGGCTTACGACCCCCGGTGACGAACGCATCCTTATAGACCCGTTTCTGACCAACAACCCCACAACGCCCGAAGATATGAAAGACCCGGGCGCGCTGGACACCATCCTCATTACCCACGGCCACTTCGACCACTTCGACGACGCCATAAACTTCGCCCAGGAAACGGGCGCGCAAACGGTCTCGAACTTCGAGATTTTCTCCTACCTGCAAAGCAAAGGCGTCGAGAACGCCGCCCCGCTCCAGAAGGGCGGCACGGCCCGGATAGGCGGCGTCAAGGTCACCGCCACCCACGCTTTCCATTCTTCGAGCATTGCCGAGGAAGACGGGACCATCGTCTACGGCGGCGAGCCGGTAGGTTTCGTCGTCGAGTTCGAGAGTGGCTTTAAGGTCTACCACGCGGGGGACACAGCCCTCTTCGGGGACATGCAGCTTATCGGGGAACTCTACAAGCCGGACCTGGCGATACTACCGATCGGCGACCGGCTGGTCATGGGACCTTTTGAGGCGGCCCACGCGGCGAGGTTGCTGGGGGTCGGGCACGTAGTCCCGATTCACTACAGCACCGATGTTCTGCCGCTGTTTACCGGCACGCCGGAAGAGTTTCAGAAGCAAGTTTCGGAGGTTGCGCCCGACGTGGAGGTTCACGTTATGGAGCCGGGGGACGATCTGGCCTCGTAGTACAGCCCCACCGCAGGGCTTGGTCTTTACCAGGCTTTACCAAGCGTGCAAAACCCCGGCTTTCGGGCCGGGGTTTTGTCGCGGGCTAGGCTTCGGCGGGTTTCCGGGCGGGTTCACCGTTCGAGGAGTCCGAACGGCCCCGTAAGATACCGATCACCGCCCCGATTCCCCCGAGAAACAGGGCGCGCATAACGAGGTTGAAGAGGGAGCGGCCGAGGTCGTTCAGCGCCGGGGGTTGCAGCCCGGCTTCCACGGCTTCCGCGCTGGCGGGCGGCGGGAGGTCGTTTATCTCTTCCTGAGATTCCCCCCGCTCCTCGCGGCCCTCCCTAATATCCTGGCGCTCCTCGTTGAAGTACGAAGCTATCTCCGGGGCGGCTTGGCCGGCGTAATCGCGTATGGGGCCGGCGAATACCGTGGCTTGCAGGGCCACGGTAAAAAATAGCGCCGCACCGACTATTACCGCCACGACGGTCGCGGCCAGCGTGCAGTCGCGCAGCAACTCCGAGCGATATGGAACCCCAGGCTCCCGCCACGTAGGCCTCACCCCGAGAGCAGCCGCAATAGCCAAAAACAATTGAACCGTTAGGGCTATGATCCAACCAAAAGAATCCGTAACCGCCAATATCCAATCGGAGATGCCCTCCGGGTTCAGGTAGAGAAAGTGGAAGCTTATAACAACCGTTATGGACGCTGCTATAAGGCCGTAGATACCTCCTATTTTGAGTGGTCCCAAGCGTACTCCTACTCTCTGGTGGCGCCAGGAAACCAGAATACAACATTGCCGGAGACCATATTGTGAGAGGTTTTTGAAGCCGAGACGGCCAACCCTCCGAGAGCCTCCCCAAGGGCTACCCTCCAAAGGCTACAGCCGGGAACGCAACCCTGCTCCGTGGCGTATTTTGTACCAGGCTAGGGCCCCGAACTCCCTAAATAGCTGGCTCCCCCGTGACCACGGCTTGCGCCACATCGGGCTGTTGTAGGCGGGCTCCGCGATGGCGACGAGGCCCAGTTTCCGGAATGCCCAGACTGTTCTTACGCAGTGTAGCGGGTCGGTAATTATCCGTACGGCCCCAATCTCCTGGTCGCGACAGATTTCCGTAACCAGCACCGCTGAGTCCCAGGTGTTTAGGGCTTTCTCTTCTAGCAACACGGCTTTATCCGGCACACCTTCACCGCTTAGGATGCCGAGCATAAGCCCGGCTTCCGTCGGCGGGTACTCCCCCAGGCCTCCTGTTGGGACCAGTAGATTCACTACCCCTTTTTTGTAGAGCGCGGCCCCGTGCCGCGTGCGGGCCTCTAAAGCCGGGCTCGGCCTGCCCCCCGGCAAAACCTGCGCGCCCATTATTACCCCGGTACCCGGCGACTCTTTCAGGGAAGCCGAAGAAAGGGGAGCTTGCCCGCGGTACACCCGGATCAGGTCGAAAAAGTCTCCCAAGGTCATACGGGGTACTGTAGCCCAGCCGCCGATCCTACGTCTCGTTCAAACTGTTTCTCGCGCGGGCCAGATCCTCCGGCGAGTTTACGCTCATCAGGTAGAGCCCGGGGTCTCCGTGGACCGGCAACTCTTCTTCGACGTGCCGGACGCCTTCGAGGCTTTCCAAAAACTCGTGTACGGCGCTAACCCCCAGGTTCAAGGTGAAGCTTAGTTCGGTGAGTACCTCGCGCCGGTAGGCCGCGCAAAGCGGGTGTAGCCTTCCGGCGTATTTCGGCACGGCGGCCCTGGTGCCGTCCTCCACAAGGCTTTCCAACAAGAAAGTTACCAGGCTCTCGGGGATGAGCGGCATGTCACCCGCCGCGACGAATACCCGGTCGTTCCGGGCTTCGGAGATTCCGGCCTCCATACCGGCCAGTGGCCCACGCTTCCCGGGACGATAATCCCTGACGAGCTTCGCCGCAAAACCGTAATCCGCCACGGGTCCGGAGATCGCCATTAGCATCTCCTCGCATCGGTGTATTAGGGAGCCGTATGCCCTTTGTATAAGCGGCTTGCCCCCGACGTCCAGGCCGAGCTTGTCGCGGCCCATCCGGCGGCTAGACCCACCGGCCAGTATCAAACCAGAAGCCGGTGGCGGGATTGTTGGCGGAGCGTTCAAGATACCGAAGATGACACGGAGCCTTCCGAGGCCTTTATCCTTTCCCGCAACCGGCG
The DNA here is from genome assembly GCA_965213905.1 of Rubrobacteraceae bacterium. Lineage (GTDB taxonomy): Bacteria > Actinomycetota > Rubrobacteria > Rubrobacterales > Rubrobacteraceae > SIRX01. Next base: position 338,460 of record OZ243922.1, read on the forward strand.
CTCTCGAATCTCCTGTGAAGCGGCGCGGGTGCTGCGGGAGAGGCGTTTGGCGAAGGCGAGGTCAACGGCCGCCGCGTGAACCTTGCGCCGCCGACGCCAGGTTACCAGCCTGCCGGAGAAAATAAGCCGCAGGTAGTAGCCCGTGCGGCGGAAGTAGGTCGGTATTATCTCGTACTCTTCGCGGCTTATGGTGCCGTCCCGCACTTCGTCCCGGAGTTCATCCCGGATAATGCGCCGCTCGACGCCGAGCCAGACTAGTATCAGCGCCACGTAGAGAGCCGTTACCGCGAAAAGCTCCACATACACCAGCACGCCCACGAGGCTTGCGGTGAGGTTGAAAAGTGAGTGCAACAACATGGCCCCCACGAGGCCGAGCAAGGGCAGCAGGACCTTGAGAAACCCCGAACGCACCCAGGGTATAAGGCCTATCCCGATGCCCGTAAGCGAGGCAAAAGCGGCGTGGGCAAAGCCTCCGAAAACCCGCCGGACGACGAACGTCTCGGGACCGGCGTTCACGTAGTACAGGATGTCCTCGGCGATTGCGAACCCGAAGCCCACCGCCGAGCCGTAGACGATCCCGTCCATGACCCCCGAGAACTCGATGGTTCCGCGTCTTTGGGCCATCGCGTAAGTGATGGCGAAAGTTATTAGCAGGGCGAGGCCCTTGGCGCTCTCCTCGATCACCGGCGCCCCCACCACGGCCGTTATGAGTCGCGTGGCCTGGTCGGTCGCGATGGTGCTGACGGTGTAGGCGAACAGTTGGTTGAAGACCAGCGCGATAACGACCGCCACCGTAAAACCCCAGACGAACACGGGTATTACGTAAAATAAAGACTCCCGTTCGTAGGCGTCCACCGCCCGGATAAAAAACACGTACAGGACCGCCTGGAGCGCGCCGACCCCGATTAGGACGGCGCTCAACTCCGGCATCTGAACCTATAAAGAAACATATACGGAATTTTATACCCGGTCCCGGTAACTTGGTAAAATAGCTTCGAGCTATACGGATGGAGGGCTGTGGACTATAGTCCGGACAACGAGAGTTCCATAGCGGGCGCACTATCGAACCTGACCCACGGGGTCTACGTGCTCGCGACCCGCCGCGGCCAACAAACCAGCACCATGACGGCTTCGTGGGTAGCGAAGGGCTCGGGACGCCCCCCGTGCGTGGTGGTAGCCGTCCGCGAGGATCGCTACACCCACAACCTCATCATGGAGACCACGACCTTCGCCCTGAGCATCCTGCGGGACGACCAGGTAAACGTGGCGGCGCACTTTAGCGACACCAGCAGCGAGTACGAAGACAAGCTCCGCGGCATCCCCTACGGCCTGACCCCCGGCGGTTCGCCCCACCTGCTCGACTGCATCGCCTACATAGATTGCAAGGTCCTCGACACCATACGAGCCGGGGACCACACGCTCATCGTGGGCGAAGTCACCGCCGGAGAGCCCCTGGGCGACGGATACCCGCTACTCTATGACCCCACCGAGTACGAAGGCGCACTCCGGTAGATGACCGGCCCCACCTCGCGGCTACGAGAACTCGGCTACGAACTTCCGGAAGTCCCCCGCCCGGCCGGCTCTTACGTCCCCGCAACGCGCACGGGAGCCCTGATCTTCACCGCCGGCCAACTACCTTTCCTGAAAGGGTCCCTGGCGTACACGGGAAAGGTAGAAGAAGACGTTGGCGTCGAAGACGCGCAAAGGGCGGCCCGACTTTGCGCCTTGAACGCCCTGGCCGCCGCGGCATCCGAAGCAGGGGGCCTCGACGGCATTGCGAAGATTATTAAGGTGACCGGCTACGTGGCCTCTTCGCCGGGGTTTAACGGGCAACCGGAGGTGCTAAACGGCGCCTCGGACTTTATCGGCGAAGTTTTCGGGGAGGCCGGGCTCCATTCCCGCTCCGCCGTGGGCGTGGCGGAGTTACCCCTGAATGCGGCGGTCGAGGTGGAGATCGTCGTGGATGGAGCTAGAAGGCTAAGGCCTCACCGGGGGCACGTAGACCTCTGACGGCTTGATGGTCTTGCCCTTGTCGTCTATTAGCGGGTAGTACACGTCGGTGTGTAACTCGCCGTCGTACACCACCTCGCCGTTCTTCTCTACGGTCTGGTAGGTGACCCACTTGGAGGCGTCCGCCCCCTTGTACAGCGGTTTGGAGTCCATCGAAACCTCGACGCCGTTTGGTTTGCCGTAGATGTCGGCGTAGACGTGGCCGTCTCCGGAAACGTACTGCTGGAGCAGGAGGTAACCGTCGGTGGTGTTCTCGAACTTCATGTCCAGCTCGCCGTTTCCGTAGGCGTCCCCAAACCAGACTGTCGCGTCCATGCCCGGGCGGATGTAGGGCAACTGGGCCGCGTGGGGCGAACGTTCTACCACGTCCAGGCCGGCGAAGTTGGCCGCCATGTAGAGCGTAGAAGTTACCTGGCAGAGCCCGCCGCCGTCGGCCTTTACTTCTTCGCCGTCCACGATGACTTTGGTGGAGTTGTAGTCCAGTCCGGCCACGTGGTCGTTCATCGAGAAGATCTCCCCCGGGGCCACCAGGGTACCGTTTACCTCTTTTGAGGCTATTTGAAGGTTCTCCTTGCGATCCTGGCCCGGGTCCGGCACGATGCCGTAGTTGGTCCTATAATTTCCCAACAGCTCGGTCGGCATCTGGGCTTCGGCTTCGGCGGTCGTGAGCTCCGGCTCCGTGGTAATCACCGGCACCTGATACTCCCTCTTCCCCTCGAAGATTCCGGCTTGGATCTCATCTAGCAACTTCTTGTTTTCTATGTTTTTACCGGTCTGTCCCGGCACCACGGAAATTTGTGAACCCGCCAAGTCATAGCTGGCCTCTTGGGCTTTTACGTTGAGTGAATCGTACATGCCGGATAGACGATTTTTTAGCTGTCCCCGGCCCGCGTTTACTTGCAACTCTCCTTGCCGCTGCTCTACTTTGAGGACGGAACCTATGTCGGCCGGCGAGAGCGTCCACTGCTGACCCTCCGCTTTGAGGACGACCTGGCCGGAGGTGGCTTCGCCGGCCTTCTCCGCGGCTTTTTCCGCCTCTTCGGTGGTGATCTCGGGTTTTAACGTGTCCCCTGCTATTTTTACGTCACCCGTCATGTCTTCGACGGAGTTGTTGACGTTCTCCGTCGTGGCGGCGACGTTCAGCTTGTAGCCCTCGTTGGATTCTGAAGGCCGGACCTCGGAACCGACGATCTCTACCCCGGCCTCCGTTGGCTGTTCGTTTAGACGTCCTGCGAGGTTTTCGACTTTTACTCTGGCGACCTCCGGTTGGTAGTCCACCTCCGGCTCGACTTGTACGGAACCGTACACGCCCCGGGCACGCTCCGAGAGACGATCCAGTATGGAGCCGCTGCGGCCGACGGAATACGCCTCGTCAACCGTCGCGGCCACGTCGAAGTTTACCCCCATCTCGTCGGCGGTGAACTCGAAGCTCTCGGGGCCGGTAAACTCGAACTCTTTCAAGGACCCCGTGGTGCGGTCTTCGACGGCCTCCCGCGCTTCGGCGGGCGTTTTGCCCCCGAGCGACACGGTCCCGACCTCGACCCCCCAGTAAACCTTCCCGGCGTTCAGCCCGTAGTCAACCGCCACTAACACGGCGATCACCGCACAGATAATGACTATCGGACCGGCCATCCGCCAACCAAGTCCCCGCCGGTTCTTCCTGCCGGAAGATCTACCTTCCAGCAAATCCCGTATATCGTCGTCTTTCGAAGATTTTTTAAGGTTTTTGAGGTTCAAATTCTTCCGTTCCTCCGCAGGTCAACGGCGCGTACACCGACAACAACTAGAAACCCGACTCTCTCAAAGAGCCGCTCCCAAACCTAGAAGCTAACATGCTTTGGGAAACCGCGCCAACCTCGGGGTGGAAGATCCCTATCCTTAAACTTATACTTGAAAATTACCCTGACCGTAAGTTTATGTTTATCCTTTGTACGGGTGTCATATGTATGGGATGGCGCACGGCCAACTTTTCGGGGTGTGGGTTATAATTTTGTTTCTGGTAGACGCGAATAGCACGTTTCGTATTCGAGAAAGGTAGTGAATTGGAAGCCACCCGAGAGAATGCCGGGCACATCAAGCTGTATACGGGCAACTACTGTCCTTACTGCCGCCGGGTAGCAAAGGAGCTAGACCGGCTAAACCTGGAGTACGAGTCGGTAAACGCGGACTCGGACGGCCGGACGGAAGTAATAGAGCTCTCCGGGCAACGGGCGATACCGATAATGACTATCGGCGAGGAAGTTTTGGTGGATTCGACCCACATAATCCGGGAACTCCGGCGTCGCTACGCCTGATCCCTACGCCTCGGAACCCGCGGCAGGGTCCTCCAACTCTTCTAGCACATACTCGGCGTAGTAGGCTATCGAGTCTTCCGGACCGTTGTGCAAGAACGCCCGGGCCTTGCCGACGGGGTCCAGGGTGAAGCCGCCGAGTTCTAAAACTTGATCCTCACTCCACTCTCCGGAATCGCCCCAGTAGCCGTCTAGACTACTGCTCCGGCGCACGACCTCCCCGAGGTAGTATCCCAGTCCCTCGACTAACACCTCCAGTACCGGCGGACGGCCCTCGAAACTGTTGGAATCGGGCGTATCGTATATCGCGCTTAGCAACGAGTTTTCTACTTGAGGTAGAGAGTTAGTCCCGTAGTCCACGTAAGAGTTCAACTCTTTCTGGGCGGCGCGGACGAAAGACGCGGCCAGCGCCTCGGGGTTGTCTCGGTCTTCTCTGCTAAAAAACGCCAACTGAAAGAGCGCCGCCGAGTGTTTACCGATAAAGAAGTCTACGTCCTTCGGGACGGGGTAGGCGCTCAGCATACCCAAGCCGGCTTCGCGATACTCGGAGTCTCGGAGCACGGCTGCGTCTTCCAGCGTATCTGCTATAGACGAAGGGTTCCAGCGACGGGTCTCTACCTCGACAAAGAAGTCCTGGTTTTTCCAGCGAAGGTATATGGGTATCTTTGCCTGGCCGCGGGGGGCGCTTATTACCTTGAAGAATTCTACGACCTCGGCGCCGCGGCGTTCGAGTTCGGTCGCCACCCGGACTATCGTGGCCGGGCGCTCTGCGTCTGGTTCGATCTTTATGGGCTCGTGCTGGTCTCCGCGGTTTCCACGGCCTCCGCGGCTTTCGCCCGGCCGCCCCGCGGGTGTGGCGCGTCCGCTTTTTCTCCAGAACATCCGGACAATACTCCTGAACATAGATCCCTTCGGCGAACCGCGATTCTAACATTCGTCGTAATTTGCCGAAAGCAGCCGGGTAGTCTAACCTTACGAGCATGTCTAATCCGAGAGAGTTAGTTCTGGTGCGTCACGGTCAGTCTACGGCCAATGCCGCCGGCGTGTGGCAGGGGCGGCTGGATTTTCCGCTTTCCGAGCAGGGCCGGGACCAGGCACGGCGCACGGGCAAGCTTTTGGCCGGCTTTCCGTTCGAAGCCCTCTACGCAAGCCCTCTTTCGCGCGCCCACGAGACCGCCCGAATAATAGGCCGTGAATCCGGTTTTAGAGGTGAGGTTTCGACCCACCCCGGCCTGGTGGAGCGGGCCGGCGGCTTGTTGGAAGGGACGACTCGGGAAGAAAGAGAGGCCAGAGACCCGGATCTCGTAAAAAAACTCGAATCCCTACCGGAAGAGGAGCGTTGGTCCGTAGTGGGCGCCGAAACCGACGAAGAGGTGCTGGACCGTTTCGACGGCGCCATCTCGGAGGTTTTCGAACGGCATCCTTCGGCAGAGCGAGTCGTGGTCGTCTCGCACGGCGGCTCTATGCGGGCATTTCTGAAAAATTTGTTCGGGGACGTGCTATCGGGCGCGCAGCGAACCCCGAACGCTTCCGTAACCAGGGTATCGTGGGACGCAGACAGCGGACGGCGGTTGGTGGAACTGGCATCGGCGGAACATCTCACCCGGCCAACCGGCTCTTTGGGCGAGTAGCCTAGCCCAAAAACTTCACGCTGCGGGCGTTCGGGCCGCGGTCGTTCTGTCCGACCTCGTACTCTACTTCGCCGTTTGGTTCCAGGTCGGAGGGTTTATCTTCTACTTCCGAGTGGTGGACGAACAGGTCTTCTCCGGTGGGCCTCACCAAAAACCCGTAACCCTTCTCGGGATCAAACCACTTGACCCTCCCCCGCTCGCGCGAACTGTCCTCCGGGATCGGGGGTGGTGTGGTCGAGGCCGGCTCTTCCGGCGGGGCGGGCGCCGGCATCGGTATCTGGAACGAGACACCGGAACCGTTGCCGTCTTCCGAGGCTCCGTCGCGGCGGTCTATTTCGAGCACGATAGAGTCTTCGGCGACTTTTACCACCACGGCATCAACGTCAGACCAGTGCTCCCTCCAGATCGGGTCGTCCGAGATAGAAGGATCGAACCACATCCCCCAGCCTTCACGCTCTCCGTGGTCCAGCACGCCCTCGAAGACGCTCTCGGGTTCTCCCCGGCCTCTTTCGCGCCGGTAAATGTCGTTGCGGGAACGGAAAGACTGCACGGAGGAGGCGCTGGTGCCTAACGCATCAGCTATCCATTCATCGGTTTTACCCTGATCTACCCACTCACGAATTTCGTTCATGTGCGGTTTGAGCGCGATGCGCTTTTTAGAATCTGCCATAGTCGCCGCTTGCTCCTTGCTAATTCTTACGGGACGTCGCCAAGTTAGTTAGTGTTCATATGCCCGAATAAGCAACTTATTAATCTCGATGTTAGGTATTCTACATCTACCCTCTGATAAAAGAAAGCATATCGTGGGCTGAGACTACTCATGGGTCGAGTTCTCGGGCGCGTCTTCCCCGCCGGTCCGGGGTGGGGTGGGACGCCGGGCTCCAGCTTCTTCTTCGACCCCCGGAGCATCCTTCGCCTGCGGGTCTTGCACCCGGCTGGGTTCTTCGCCTTTTTCGGGGTCTTTACGGACAACCTTTCGGGCTTCCCGATCCTCCCCGCTAGGTTGCGGGTTTTCCTCCGCCTCTTCTGACGGGGTTGCATCTTCCTCTGCGGGCGGGGCGGGCGGAGGTTCGGGGAAGTCGGTCAGGCCTTCGTCGGCGATGTCTTCCAACATCCGCCCGACGATTGGGGCCGGAATCCCCAGGCGCAACGCGAGGCCTTCGGCCCGGGCCATGACCTCGTACGGGTCTCCGGTTTCATCGAGGCCCAGGACGGCCAACGCCCGGGATATGCCCCTGGTGAGCGGCACCGTATTACCCCCGGCGGCCACGCGGAGGTACTGCACGAGCGGGAGGCCGAAACCCGACACGACGCCCACGACCGGCTCCGTTTCGTGGATACGGCGCCGGATAAAAAGCCGGGTGTCGTGGGAGTCGGCCCAACGGCGCAGGACCTCTTTCTCGTCGACGTAGTTGTACTGGGCTACCCGATGCTGGAATTGTCCAAGCAGCCGGCCCGTCATGACCCGCAGCTCCTCATCACCGAAGAACCACTCGTTGCCCTCGGTGTTCATCAGGCCGCTAACCCGTGGGATGGTAAGCTCCTCTTCGTCGTCCTCAAATCGCGCCCGAAATCTGTCCACCAACCCAAGAACCTCTTCAAGGGGCTTGCCGCTCTTTACGAGCACGGCTTCGTAGATAATGAGCGCGGCTGCCGCCCGGCGCCCGGCGAGCTCGTCTACGCTGCGGGCCGCTTTCTCCAATCGCCGGTCGTAGTCCTCCAGGTTTTCTATCTTCCAGGCGGCCTCGACGGTCCTGTCGGCGAGCTCGACCAATGTTCCTCCTAATTACTATTACGCGGAAGTTTAGTACCCCTAAATATACAGCATCCTGGCCGGGGTCAGTCCCCGCGCCGCAAGCCGTAGACGCCGGCGGCGGCCTGGTAGAACGGGCTGTTTTCGTTATCGCGCACGTCTACCGAAAGCCTGGCCCGCATCGTGTTTTGCGGGGTGCGCCCGGCGCTCTGCAGGTAGCCGGATTCCAGGGCTATCTCGGTTATGTCCGTGTAGTGCAGCGGATGTCCGACCTCGGCCAAAACCTCCCGCGCCGCCGCCTTGAAATCCAGGGCTAGCCGGCGCTTTCCGGCAGGACTTCGGGGTACGCCCCGACGAGGCTCACGTATGGGCAGTGCTCCTCCAGGTCCTCAAGCGCCCGCTGCACCCGCTCCTCTTCGGGGTGGCCCTGGAAATCCGCGAAGAACACGTAGGTCCAGGCCCGCTTGCGGCTCGGCCGGCTTTCTATGCGGGTAAGGTTGACCCCCCGATCCGAGAAAGCCGAAAGGGCGCCTTTGAGGACGCCGGGCCTGTCCTTGACGGAGAAGACCACGCTCGTTTTGTCCCGGCCCGTTTGTCCCGCCCAGGCGCGGCCCAGCACGATAAAACGCGTCGCGTTGGTCCGGGCGTCCTGGACGTTGCGGGCCAGCACGTTGAGTTCGTAAGAGTCGGCCGCCAGGGTGCTGCCGACGGCCGCCACCCCGGGTTCTTCGGAGGCCCGGCGGGCGGCTTCCCCGGTAGACTCCACTTCTTCCAGCCTCGCCCCCGGCAGTTCATTGCGGAGCCAGGTTGCCGCCTGGGCGAGCGCCATCGGGTGCGAGCAAACGACCCCGACGAGATCCAGGTCTTCTTCTCTAGAAAGCAAGTTTTGGGAGATCGGGAGGTACACTTCGCCGCAGATTTTCAGCGGGCTGTTCATGAGCTCGTCCAGGGTGTGGGTTACCGCGCCTTCCATCGAGTTCTCGACGGGCACTACGCCGTGCTCCGCCTCACCCCGCTCGACGAGCGAGAAGACGTCGGCCACGGTGGTCTGCGGTTCGAGGTCTACGCTGGTGCCGAAGGAGCGCCGCGCCGCTTCGTGGGTAAAGGTCGTCTCCGGCCCCAGGTAAGCGACCTTGAGCGGCGCCTCCAGCGAGATGGAACAGGATATTATTTCTCGAAACACCATCTCCAGGCCGCGCCGGGGAAAGTCTCCCTCGCTAAGGCCCCCGATACGATCCAGGAGAACCCTCTCGCGGGCGGGGGCGTAGGTTTCGAGGCCCTGGGCCCGTTTTATCTCGCCTATCCGCCGCGCCAGCCGGGCACGCCGGTCCAGCAGGCGGACGATCTCCTCGTCGCCGGCGTCTATCTGTTCCCGGAGACCCTCCATCTCATCCGGTTTGCGGCCCCCCTCTTCAGCGAGCACGGCGACGTTTTCTTTTTCCACGGTTAACCTCGGCAGACGCCTCGAAACAGAACATTGTCGTACAGCCTTTCTTTAGGAAATTCTAATACTGCTTTGGGAGAATTGGGAGGAGCGTGACCGCCCGCTAAGCGCGGCCTCAAACCTCCCGGATAAATCGCAGGTCCGTGATCTGGGAAACACTGGATGTTGGGAAAGTCGAGATCCGCATGATTGCTGGCCAAGTTACCAGAAAAAACACCCCGGTGTCAAAAAGTCACCAGCAGAACGGACACGACGGCGGCGAGGCCGAAGCGGTAGTAGGCGAAGGCCCGCAGGCTGTGGTCGGCGATGTAAGAGATAAAAAACTTTATGGCGAAATACCCCACCACGGCGGAAGATACGAACCCGACGCCGAATATCAGGGCCTCGAAGGCGCCCATGCCCTCGGAGACTACCTCTGACAACTGGAGTGTGCCGGCTCCGGCGATGATAGGGACGCTCATCAGAAAGGAGAACCGGGCCGCTTCGTCGCGGCGCAGCCCGAGAAAAAGCCCCAGCGTGATGGTGGCCCCGGAACGCGAGACACCCGGCACGAGCGCCGCCGCCTGGGCGAAACCTATCCCAACCGCCTCCAAAAAACCCAGGTTCGAAGACTTGCGGTTACGACGGCTCAGGGCTTCGGCCACTATAAATAAGACCCCGACCAACACCAGGTTGAACACCACCAGCCGGGGCGAGCGGGTGTTGTTCTCGATAAACCCCTCGAAGAGGAAGCCCACCAGGGCCGCGGGCACCGTGGCGGCTATTATGAGGTAAGCGAGCCGCTGATCTGGGTTGGAGAGGTTACGGTGGCCGGTGAGGGATCTCAGGAAAGCGCGGGCGATCCGGATCAGATCCCGCCAAAAGAAAGTCACCACGGCGAGCAGCGTGCCCATGTGGAGTGCCACGTCGAACGAGAGGCCGAAACGTTCCGGGTCCAGGCCTAGAAAGTATTGCCCGAGCACCAGATGCCCGGAGCTCGAAACGGGTAAGAACTCCGTCAACCCCTGAACTACACCAAGAAATATGGCTTCGAGAAGCTCTAGCACGCGACAAACCCCTAACTTCGTGTCTCCGGTACGCGCGTACTATGACAGAACGCCGTGTCCTCGGCCAGAGCCTTCCGGGCCAGAGCCTTGCCGGTTGTGCTGGTGCCGGGGACGCCGCTACGCGCGGCTAATCTCCTGAAGGGTTCGGGAGTCTTTCAGGGTAATACGGCCGGCTTCGATTGCTATTATTTCGCGGTTGCGCATGTCGTTGAGGACTTTGGTTACGGACTCTCGGGTCGAGGCAACCATCGCCGCCAAGTCCTGATGCGTGAGGCGCAGGTTTATGGTTACCGAGGCGCCGTCTGTCTCGCTGAACTTCTGCGCCAAGAGGGGCAGCAGGTTGGCGATCCGAACTTCGGTCTCGCGGGGAAGTAGACATTTCACTAGTTCCTCGTACTGCACCAGCCTGAGCTCCAGAAGGGTCATCAGCTTGAAGGCGACCCGGGGCTCTTGCCGCACGGCCCGCTCCACGAAGACTTTGGGAACTTTGGTAACAGTACATTTGGTAACGGCCTCGGCGTAGGCCCGCTGCTTGGTGTCACCCTCGAAAGCCAGGTGGCCGAATATATCCCACGGCCGGAGCAGACGAAGCGTGGCTTCCTTGCTACCCGAGTAAGGCCGGAACAACTTCAGCACCCCCGAAACAACGATGTAAAGGGCGTCACCGTACTCACCCTCACGGTAGATCGCATCCCCCGGATCGTAGCCGCGATCCGCGGTGGCAACCCCCATATCGTGGAGCAACTCGAGCAAACCGCGACACTCCTGCTCCTGGAGCGCGGTGTATTCCGGCAAAGAGTATTCGACGCTCATCTTCTCCGCACTCCCCCGCTGAACTCTCGAATATCTATGTCAAATCCCCTACGATTTAGTAGTTACACTTTGATACATTGTACATTACAACATCCACAAACTCGACCTCTCTGCGCCGGCGGCGCCTCCCCCGCGTACGCTTCCCGGCTTGTGGGGTAGAATGTAGCAATAGTAGTAGTTTTGAGAGGAGCAAGAGTGCGAGAGCGGGTAGCCTTCGGAATATTGGTTTTTATAATGATCTTCCTCTTCGCTTTCGTTTTCGCCATCCTCGGCAGGGGTGAATACGAACCTTCCACCGAAGGTAGCCACATCTCCCAGCCGACTACCGCTTACGCGGCCTCGCAGCCTTTCACGAACTTCTAAGCCGTATCCCGGGCTTCCGGCGTTTCCGGGCGTTTCTCGACGGCTACTTCGTAGGTGGTCATCTTCGGATGCCCCGCGAGAAGCTCCCCGGCCCCTCCTCTTCCGTGGGCTTTCGCGAACTCCTCGCTGTGCACCCAGGACTTAAAGGCTTCTATATCCTGCCACCACGTTACGACGAGCACCTCGCTCGCGTCTTCGGAACGGAGGACTTCCATAGAAACGAACCCGGGGAAACCTTGCACGTTTCCGCGGCTCGCGGCGAAGCGTTCTACGACTTGATCCGCAGCGCCCTCTTTTACCGGTAAGCTGTTCGTTATCGCGATCATTCGTTTCCTTTCCGGGTCTTCAAACGTCCGGTTACCGGGCGGTGACTATACCGCCGCCACCCATCCTCTTGGCGGTTTTTACGGCCTTGAAGGCTTCCTGAACCAGCGTGCCGGCATCCGCACCGTCGGCAGGGTACTCCGCAATTCCCACGTCCACCTCGAAACCCGGGTTTCCTTGCGCCAGGTTCTCCAGTATGCGTTCAGCCCTGGAGTATGCGTCTTCGCCTCCTTCGTCCGGCGACAAGGCGCAGATCTCATCGTCCCCGAAACGGGCGCAGATCGCCCCTTGCGACAACGTTCCGGACACGGCTTCAGAGAGGGCCCGAAGAGCGTTCCGCGCCCGGTCCACGTCTCCCCCGGCCACGATGTCCGAAAACCCCGCGATGTCGAAGACGGACAGGCTCGCGCGCTCGTGGGCTTCGATCGCCCGGGGCAGCAGCAAGCGGCTGAACCGTTCCCGATCCGGGAGCCCCGTCAAGAGATCCGTCGCCGCCGCGTGCCCGAGGGCTTTGCGCGTTTCTTCTTCTACAATGGCTTCGAAGGCGGCGAGGGCGGCCTCGGTAACCCAGTCCGAAGCCTGGAGCATTTTGGTGAAGAAGCGGGCTACCTCACCGCCGTCGAAGCTGGACAGATCAACATTGCGGTCTACACAACGCCACACGGCGCGCCGCAGGGCCGCGAAGTCCTCGATCACGCCTACAGCGTCCCGGTCTAACTCGTGCTGGCTGAGAGAGATCTCCCGCACCAGAGTACGGACCTGTCCCCCCAGGCTGAAGGTTTCTACCGAGTCGGGGCTCTGTAAAAAGTCGGCGAAGACCCGAATTACACTTTCCATGCTCCCCAATAACCGCGGGTGAAACGGGTGGGCTTCTTGTAGCTCCCCGATCCTTTCCTCGCGCCAGGCATCCAGTATTTCGTGGGATTTTTCGCTGATCTTCTCGGATATGCGATGCTGGTTTTCCATTCCCGGAGTATAACCTTTCGCCGGAACTCGGGTTTCGCATATCCGCCCGGACGCGCTCCAGAGGCGCTCCGGAGGCGCTCTTTTCGTACGTGCCGCAGGCTCGCCCACCCCGTGATTTTCGTCCACCCGCCGCAACTTCTCCCGTTCCGGTGCGTATTTAAGATTGCGGAGGTGCAATATGAGAGACGTGGACCCGGAAAACCGGAGAAAATCGTGCGTTTAGAGACGCGGCTCGGAAGGGTAATATCAAGAGTAGTTTCTGAAATTGATTTTGGGTAAAATGTTTTTCAGGATTTTCAGGAGGACGAGATGGTAGCGAAGACAGGGAAACAGCCGTTAGAAAACTCGAAGTCTGTGCGGGTAACCGACACCCCGGAGTTGCTGGCGAAGTATCTCGCCCACATCGGGCAGGGCAACCTCCTGACGCACGGCGAGGAAATAGAACTCTCTGAAAAGGCCAAAGAGGGTGACAAGCGCGCCCGGCAGCGCCTGATCGAGAAAAACCTGCGGCTGGTGGTCAGCGTGGCGAAAAAGTACCGCGGGTATGGATTGCCGTTCGAGGATCTCATTCAAGAAGGCAACATCGGGCTTATGAAGGCCGTGGAGAAATTCGATCCCGACCGGGGTTTCCGATTTTCCACCTACGCGACGTGGTGGATCCGCCAGGCCGTTCAACGGGCGGTTGCCGATAAAGGGCGTACCATTCGGGTTCCGGTCCACATGACCGAGAAGATCCGGAAAGTCAGCCGGGCTTACAACGAGCTTTCCCTGGAACGCGAGCACGAGCCCTCCGAGGAAGAAGTCGCCGAGCGTCTCGGGTGGAACCTGGACGAGGTGCGCCTTACCATGAACGCCATGCCGGACGCCACGAGCCTCGACCAGCCGGTCTCGACCGACGAGACCTCCTCACAACTCGGAGACTTCATCGAGGACGAGAAAGTCTCCGACACGCCGAACACCGTGATGAAGGAACTCGAAACGGTGCAGCTCAAAGAAGCCATCGAGCGGCTCCCGGAGCGCGCCCGCTACGTGCTGGTCCGCCGCTACGGCCTCGACGACCGGGATCCGGCCACCCTCGCGGAACTCGGCGACGAGTTGGACATCTCCCGCGAGCGCGTCCGGCAACTGCAACGCGAGGCCGAGCGTATCCTGAAGGGCGGCGAGTACGGCCGCGTGCTACGCGACGCCGTCGCGTAGGACAGTTCTCGTTTTCCCGAGCCGGGCTATGTGAGCCCGGCTCTTTTTATCACCGCATCTGTTAGCCTTTAAAGGCTTTGAAGAATCCTCGAAGACTTATATTTTGGGCTTCTCTCTCCGCCTTTGCGGTCGTCTCCGCGGCGGCGGGTTTCGGGGTGCTCTACGGCCCGGACTCCTTGTTGCTGCGCGCCTCGCAATTCCGGGCGAACGAGACGTTGGACCGGTCAGGCAACCTGTTCTCGACCCTCGGGGGCATAGAGGTATCGGTGCTCACGTTTGGCGTGTTGGTGGCCTGGCTGTTCTTTACGTCCCGGCGGCTGCTCGCCGGGCGGCTGGTGGTGGCCTTGCTCGTCACGAGCCTCGTGGAGGTAGCCATGAAGTTCTGGCTGCCGCAGCCCCGAATGCCGGAGGACGCCGCGCGCGTCACGGGTTTCTCGCCGGTGGTGGACGTGCCGTACTCTTACCCGTATCCCAGCGGGCACATGCTCCGCTCGGTCATAGTGCTCGGCGCGGTATACGTGCTCTGGAAAAACAAAATATCCCGGGCGCTGATAATAGTGGCGCTCGTCGGAATGGCCGTCAGCCGGGTATACCTCGGGGTACACTGGGCTTCGGACGTGATCGGGGGCGCCCTTCTGGGTCTCGCCGGCCTCGCCTGGGCTTTCGGCTACCGGAAGGAAGAAAGCAAGTTATGGAGGTAACCGTCGTCGGAACCGGGACGGTCGTGCCGCGCCTCTCCCGGCGCCAAAGTTGCGTCGTGGTGCGCGCCGGCGTGGAGAACCTGGTATTCGACCTGGGCTCCGGCGCCGTGCGCGGGATGCTCCACGCCGGCGTTGACCCGTTCGCAACGGACCGCATATTCTTTACCCACTTCCACCCCGACCACACGGTGGACGCGGTACCGCTCCTCTTCGCCATGAACTACGGCGCCGAAGAGCCCCGTACCCGTACCCTACGCGTAACCGGTCCCGAGCCTTTCGAAGACTTCTGGCGCCGAATCATGAACGTCTGGGGCGGGTGGATGGAAGGCGAATACCTTATTGAGGTTTCGGAACTTCCCCACGAATGCACCACTCCCCTCGAATTGCCCGGCGGCAAACTCTCTTGGGCTCCGGCGAAACATCGCCCTGAAAGCGTCGCTTACCGGTTGGAGTCCGGCGGCCACACGTTCGTCTACACCGGCGACACGGAGTATAGCGAGCCGGTAGTCGAGTTGGCGACCGGCGCCAACACGATGCTCGTAGAGTGTTCCTTCCCAGACGACAGTCCGGTGCCCGGGCATCTGACCCCGCAGGGCGTGGGCCGGGTCGCCTCGGAGGCCGGTGTTGGGCGCGTGGTGCTCACCCACGTTTACCCGGCGGCGGACAGGTTGGATCTCGTATCGGAAGTTGGTAAAGGTTATGGTGGCGAGGTGATCGTGGCCGAAGACGGCCTTACGTTCGAGGTGTAGAATCGCTTGCGCAGGCGGCGCAGCGGCCGTGCAGGGTAATTTCGTGCCAGCCCGTGACGAACCCGGTCTCGCGCTCGACCTGTAACGCCAGGTATTCCATTAGCTCTTCGTTGAACTCTATGACGTTGCCGCACTCTTCGCAGCGGGCGTGGTGGTGGACCCGCTCCGTCGCCAGCTCGTAGCGGGAGTAACCCTCGCCGAAGTCTTCTTTCCGGACGACGCCCAACTCCGTCAGCAAGTCCAACGTCCGGTAAACCGTCGAGAGACCCATATCCGGGTGCTCTTCTTTTACCCGGTCGTAGATCTCCTCCGCCGAAAGATGCCGCGCACCCTCCAACTCCCCGACGATCACCCGCCGCTGGTTGGTCAGCCGGTAGCCCCGGCTCTTTAGTATCTGCTCGAACTCCACCATCCGGAATAGTTTATCCCGTCGGAGCACCAGGATCAAGAATTACTCTTGTTTGGGCGTGGCCTCTTCCCCACTCCCGAAGGTGCTCTTCCGGCCTCCGGGCCACCAGTTCCAGTCTCCCAGGATACGCATGGTAGCCGGGACGAGCAGCACCCGGATGATCGAGGCGTCCACGAGCACGGCGACGGCGAGGCCCAGGCCCACGGCTTTGGTGATGATTATGCCGGTAAAGGCGAACGCCCCGGTCACGACGATTATGATGGCGGCGGCGGAGGTGATGATGCCGGCGGTCGAGACCAGCCCCTTCGCGACGCTGGCCGTGTTCGAGTCGCCGTTCTCGTAGGCCTCCCGGATGCGGGAGAGCAAGAAGACCTCGTAGTCCATAGACACCCCGAAAATGGTGCAGAACATCAGGATAGGGAGCGTAGCGTCCACGAAACCTAAGGGTGTGAAGTTCAGCAGGTTGGAGAGGTTTCCGTCCTGGAAAACGAACACCATCGCCCCGAAGCTCGCCGTCAGGCTCAGCATGTTGACCGCGACGGCTTTTAGCGGAATAAAGACGGACTTGAAGGTGTAGAGCAGCACCAGGTACGTCACCCCCAGGACAAACGCCGCGGCGTAGGGGGCTTTGCCGTAGACGCTTGAGATAAAGTCTTTCTGCCCGGCGGAGAGGCCGCCGACGAGAAAGCTGGTGTCCTCCGGCGGTTGTACGGAGCGCACCCGCTCGACGGTCTCGCGGGCGCCCTCGACGTAGGGGCTGGACTCGGTAACGGCCCGGACCAGTACGCGATCCCCGGCCACGAAGTTGTTTATGGCATCTTGCAAATCCCCGGATTCCCGGGCCTCCGGGAGTTGCAGGAAGTTGGCTACGCCCTGGGGCGTAACCTCACCGTTCGCCGAAACACCGGTTGGGAGGTCTGGGACCTGCTCGTCTATGCGGTTTTGGACTTCTTTCTCCACCTCGGATTTTATTTGCTCCCTGGCCCCGGCTTCTTCCAGGCGTTTCTCAACCTCCGGCACCACCCGGGACCGGACCTGTTCTTCGGCGTCGGGTGGCAGCGTGCCCAGGTTGGACTCCAACTGCGAGAGTTGCTCGTCCACCGCTTTGTTGACCTGTTCTTCTTTGAGCTGGTTGTACTGCTCTTCCACTAGCTCATCCGTCCGGCCCTGCGCTTCGGACTCGGCGTTCTCGCGGGCTTTAGAGACTTCCTTCGCGTATTCGCCGGCGGCGGTCCGGCCGATGGTGTAGATGCTTTCGACGCCCTGAACGCCGTTGGTGCCGGCCACCTTTTCACCGAGTTGTTTGGTGTCTTGCAGGCTCTCGGCGCTGAGCGGGTCTTCCGGTACGGTGGCGACGACCTCCATCGGGGTGAGGCTCGCGTAGTCGAAGTCTTCCTTGAGGATGTCGTCGCCGGCGCGGGACTCGTACTTATCCGGCAAGACGCTCGCCTCGGGGATGCCGATCTTCATGTGCGTAACCGGGTAGAGCAGGGCGGAGAGCATCACGCCGACTATCAGGATCACGAGTACCGGGTGGCGCATGACCACCTGCGCGCTCCAGCCCCAGAACCCGGCCCCAACCGCACCCCGGTTCCGCCGCACGGCGAGCGCGTTTACCCGACGGCCGAGAACGCCCAAGACCGCCGGGAGCAGCGTCAGGGCGGCGGCGACCGAGACAAAGACCACCAGAACCCCCGCGACCCCGATAGACCGGATAAACATAAACGGGAAAAACAGCAGGCCGGAGAGCCCGATCAGGACCGCAAGCCCCGAGAAGAAGATAGACCTCCCCGCCGTTGCCACGGTCCTCGAAACCGACTCCGCCACGGGGTAGTTCTCCAACTCCTCGCGAAAACGGCTCACGGCAAAGAGCGCGTAGTCAATGCCGAGCCCGAGACCGAGCATGGTCGCGATGCTGAGCACGAAGACCGACATATCGTAGACGCCCGCCAGAAAGTACAGCGAGGCCAGGGCCGTAAGAACGCTGACGCCCCCGATCAGGACCGGTATACCGGCCGCCACCAGCGTTCCGAAGGCGATCACCAATATAACCAGCGCCAGCGGAAAAGCGTACTTCTCGGCCCGCCGGATGTCCTCGTTGCTCGCGTTCGTGATGTCCAGGTAAACCGCCGGGGCCCCGGTCACGTAGGTCGTCAACTCCTCGGAACGCACCTTCCGGCGAACCTCGTCAACCAGGGCTTGCGTCTCGTCTACGGAGACGTTGAACCCGACGACCGCGTAGGTCTTGCCGCCGTCTTCGGAGACGAAGCGCGGGTCTTTGGTGTCGGCGTAGGTGGTTACGAACCCGGTCTCCTCCATCTTCCGGAGCGGTTCGAGCGCCTGCTCCTCGGCCTTTTGGAACTCCTCGCTTTTGGCCGAGATGCCGTCGCCGTCGCTTTCGAACACGATGGTAAGGGTGGCCGGAGAAACGCCGAACTCTTCCACCATGAGGTCTTGGACCCGCTCGGCCTCGGACCCGGACCCGTCGAAGCCGCCGCCTTTGAGCTGGCCGCCGAGCCGCGGCGCGAAGAACGCCGCCGTTATCAGTACGATGGCCCAGAAACCCAGGACCGCCCACCGGTAACGGTAGGTAAGTTGTCCCAGGCGGCCGAACGGGTTCACGAATACCTATCTTTGGCGGAGACTTCTTTCATGTTTCTATAGTAACCGAGGTTCCGCGTGGGAATAGTATTTCGATTACACAACGCGCCCTGTAGAAGCCTCTACTCTTTCCGGGGTAGGGCGAGGGTGAGCAAAAGCCCCACCACCGGAAGAACCGCTATCGTTAGCAGCGTGAACTGGAGGCTGCGGAGGTCGGCCAGGTAGCCCAACACGGGAGCCCCGACGCCCCCGAGCCCTATAGAAAGGCCCATCGTTATGCCGGCGGCGAGCCCTATGCGGCCCGGCAGGTATTCCTGGCCCATGACCACCGTTACACCGAACGTACCTATTGTCGCGGCGCCGATGAAAGCGAGCAGTACCATACCCGCTAGCGGGCCGGCGAGCGTGAAGCCGAAAATGAGCGGCGGCAAGAGGAGCATGGACGCGCCGAGCACGGTCCGGCGCCCGAAGCGGTCGGCGAGCGGGCCCATAACCAGGGTTCCCACGGCCCCGGAGAAGAGCATGACGGCGAGCGCGGTGTTGCCCCGGGCCGTAGAAGTGCCCAGCACCTGGGCGTAGTAGGTCGCGACGAACGCCACCAGGCCAAAGTAGACGAACGACCGGAGGGTAACGACCCCGACCATGATCGCGAAAGGTCCCCAATACTCCGGCGCCGCGACGGGCTCCTCGTCTTTGTCCCCTTCCGCGGCGGGCTGGAAGCCTATCATCCGGGGCATCTCGATAAAGAGCACGGCGGCCATAAGGGCGGCGGGGATCGCCAAAAACAAAGTACCCGGCAGCCCGAAGAGCAGGACCAGCGGCGTGGTGAGTACCGGCCCCAGCGCGAACCCCGCGTTGCCCCCGACGGAGAAGAAGCTCATGCCCCGGGCGCGACCGGAGCCCGAAACGTAGTTTGCGAAGCGGGCCGCCTCCGGGTGAAAGGCGGCGACCCCGATGCCGCTGAACACCACGCACAGCAGTATTAGCGGGTAGCTCGGGGCCACGCCGACGAGCGCGATGCCGACCCCGGCCAATAACAAACCCAGCGGCATCAAGACCGGCAACGGACGGTTGTCGGAGAAGACCCCGAACAACGGCTGCACGATAGAAGAGCTCACCGTTGCGGCCGTCACGAGCGCCCCGACGGCCGCCAGCGACAACCCGCGCTCGGCGACCAGGAAAGGTATTAGCGCGGCGACCGCGCCCTGGTTTACATCGGTAAAGAGGTGGCCGGCCGAAAGCGAACCCATCGCCCGCCGGTCCACGCCTTTGGCAGAGAACTCACCCAATAGTCTTCTTTCGCCGGGTCGCCATCATCGCGGGGCGATACTATCAGTCATCCGAGAGCGTGTAGGGTGCTAGCGCCAAAACGTTGGGCGACCGGAGCTCCGCGAGCGGGCCGGTCGGGTTCCCGAGCAACTCCCGCAGCGTTTCCACCGGATCTCCGGGCGCGGGACGGCCGCCGCGGGGAGGCGCTATCTCGACGGGCGTCTCCAGGCCGCCGGCTTTGATGCCGGCGAGCCCCCGCGCTTTGTTCAGGGCCGTCCGCCATCCGCCGACCTCGTCTATCAGCCCGTTCTCCAGGGCTTCGCTCCCGGTCCAGACGCGGCCACCCGCAAGGCCTTCCAGGCGCGCGGGGTCGAGGCCTCGGCCCCGCACGACGCGATCTTTGAACTCGCCGTATATTTTGCTGACCTGATCTCCTATGACTTCTCGCTCGTCGTCGGAGGGTGGAACCCGCAGGTCGAAGAAGTTGGCGCGGGCGCCGCGCCCGAGGGCGGCCGGGTTTATGCGGAGTTTTTCATAGAGGGCGTCCGCCACGGGCCGCAAGGAGATCACACCTATAGACCCGGTGACGGTGTTTGCGCGGGCGACGACGTGGCCCGCCGACGCCGACACGTAGTAGCCGCCGGAGGCGGCGGCGTTGCCCATGAGCACCACTACGGGCTTTTTTTCGTTTACGCGCTGAACTTCACGCCAGATGAGGTCGGAGGCCAGCGAATCCCCTCCCCGCGAGTCCACGTAGAAGAGGATAGAGGCGACTTTCCGGTTTCCCTCCGCCAGGCGCAGCGCGGCGACCACCGACTCACTCCCGGCCTGCTCTTCGCCCAGGAGCGGCAGCGGAACCGGCAGCTTCCGGCTCTTTCCCCGCACGATTGCCCCGGACAAAGTCACCAAACCAACCCGCCGCCCCGGACGCCCACGATACGGCGTCTTCAACGTCTTTCGGGCCGCCTCCCACTCCGAGGTTCTCGCCTTCCGTTCACCATCCCCGAGCCTCGCGGGGAGCTCGTCCTCGTAGCATGCCCCGTCAACCAGGCCCTCCTCCCGCGCCTCGGAACCGCTGTAAGGGGCTTTGTCTATCTTCTTCCGCGCCTCCTCTGCGGTGATCTCCCTCCCTTCAGCCACGGCTTCTATGAACTCTGCGTATCGCCGGTCCAGGAGGCGTCCGGCCTGCTCGCGGGCCTCGTCGGAGAAATCTTGCCTCGTGAAGGTATCGTAGGCGGATTTGTAAGGTGACACGGCGAAGACCTCGGCTTCGACGCCGACGGCCTCCAGCGCATCCTTGAAAAAAGATATTCGGGTTCGGATGCCGGTCGGGGCCACCGTGGCCAAGGGGGTCACCAGGATCTCGTCCGCCGCGCACGCCAGGTAGTACGAACGGGTGTCGGGTTCGATGAGGTAGGCGACGACCCGCCCGCCGCGGCCCCGGAAGTCCGAGATCTCACGGCGCAACTCTTCGAGCGACGCCCAGCCGGCGTCCAGGTTCTGTATTCGGAGCACCACCCCCCGCACCCGGTCGTCGCCGGAGATGCGACCCAACCTCCGGCGCACCTCGCTGAGGCTGAGCGGCGCGGGGGCCGGCGCCAAACGCCGGCGGAGAAAACCCACTTTGCTATCAAACTCCGGCAGCCCACCGGACACTTCGAACACGATAAAATCCGGCGGGCTCTTGAACAAACGAATGTACAAGTTTCGGAGCGAGCGCCAAAAGTTGGTTATCAAGTAGAAGATAAAAGCCACGGTGCCACTATCTTATACTCCAACGCAACTGAAAAACTGTATGATAAACTCAAAATCAGGAACGATTATTGATCAGGAGATATCAAGAGCACGATGGCGAAAGGAATCGAATCGGACATCCGGGAGAAGTTGCGGAGGTCGGGCTACACGCTGACCTCGCAGCGGAAGGCCGTACTCGAAGCCCTAAAAGAGGCGCAGGGCCATCCTTCGGCGGAGGACGTGTACCTGTCGGTCAAGAAAAAGAACCCTCGGGTGGCACTCGGCACGGTGTATCAGGCGCTCTCGGTGCTGGAGGAGATCGGGATTATTAGCTCCAAGAATTGGGCGGAGACCCCGACCCGCTACGACACGAATACGGAGCCGCACCTGGACATTCGGTGTAGCCGCTGTGGGGGGGTGGATGAGATCCCCGGTGTGGAGTTGGAAAACCTGGAGGCCCAACTCCGGGAGAACACGCCTTACGAAGTGCGGCGCATGACGGTTGTGACCGAAGGTTTTTGCCCTTCCTGCAAGAGAAGCGACTAAACCGGGACGCATTCAAACCTTCGACCGCCAAAACTTCTGTAGTTGATCCTGCAAGCTATACCAGAGGAAGAGGCGTAGAATCTACGGTGAGGTCTCAACCTGGAGGATAAAGGTTTGGGCGAAAAGCGGGCGCGGAACTACATAGAAGACATAGAGGGCCAAATGCAGGCCGCGGCGGCCCTGGTAGAGAGCCTCGAAGAAGAGGTCGCCAGCCTCCGTCGGGATCTGGAACAGGCCAGCGTAGCTTTGAGGTCCGCCCAGGAAGAGGTCTCCGCCCGCGAGGCGGCATTGGAGGCGAAAGAGCAGGCCCGGCAAGAGCTAGAGGCCGAAGTACGAGGGTTATCTGGCACCCTGGCCGGGCTTCGCACAGAGAACTCCGACGAGCAACTGCTCCTCACAAACCAGCACGTCTCGGAAATTTCCTGGCTTCAGGAGAGGTTTCACGGCCGGTTATGGGAGAAGATCGAGGCGGCGCTTTCTACAGGAGACGCCGAAGCCTTAAAGGCCGAGTATGGGGGGATCCGGGAGGCAATGAAACAGGCCTACCTGGAGCGGATCGAACCTCTCGAAAGCTCTTATCGCGAGGCCCGGGATCTCTTGCTGGAAACCGGCCGGCAACTAGACCGTCATCGCCCGCAGGAGATCGAAACCCTCCGGAAGGAAATGGAGAAACGGCTTCGTAGCCAGAGAAAGCAACTCAGCGCGCAGTTCGACGAGCAGCTCGAGAACGAGCTGGAAAAGGCTGCCGGGAAACACGAAAAAGAGTTGGACGCCCTCCGGGAAGCGGCGGCCGAGCTGGAGCAGGAGATTCGTCAGGAGTACGAAACCTCCACCGGGAGCCGGCATCCAGCCCCGGAAGCCGGCCGCGAAAGCGCGGAGGCCGAACTCCACGAAGCCGAAGAACGCCACCGGGAAGAACTGCACCGGATAAAGAGCCTCGCCGAAAACCGCGAACAGGAACTGAGAAAGACCCACGCGGCCCGGCTTTCGGAGGCAAAGGCCGAGGCCGACCGCCGCGTGGAAGCCCTCCAGTCCCAGCGAGAGGCGGACAACCAAGCGCTGCAGGAGGGCTACGAAGAAGAGCTATCTAACCTGCGCGCGTTACAGGAAGAACCCCGGGCCGCCGAGCCTGCGGAAAACGGAGACGAAGCGCAACCGAGACCCGACGGCCCGGATGCCGGGATAGCCCGGCTCGAGGAACGGGTGCGCGAGTTGGAAGCCCGGCTCGCGGAGGCGCGGGCGGAAGAACGCCTGCGGGCCGAGGAGTTGGAACGTGCAACAGACAGCCTGCGCCGGTTCTCCGAGCCGGAGCACCGGCTGCGGGACGGCATCGCGGAGTTCAACGCCAGCGAACACGCCCGGCACGTAGCCTCTATCTCGAAATCTTTGGGGCTTCCGAAGGTGCACGCGGGCATATCCGGCGGAGCAGCCCCGGGCAAGCCGGTTTTTACTTTCGTGTGGGAGGGCCTGTCCTGGCGGCGCTACGCCACGGAACCCGTCGAAGGAATCGGGGAGCCAAGGGTATATCTGGTGGGAGGCGGGGATGACCCGGAGGAAATGCCAAATTCCGAGGCGCCGAACGCCCGGATAGACTCCCAGGGACGCATGATCCTCGGCGTTCAGGCCCGCTAGCCGCTTTTTTCGGCGCCCCGACTTCTTTGTTTCGGCTTTTTACGCCTGGCGTAGCGCCGGTTGTGTTCGTACAAAGCCACGCCGCCGCGGGCGCCCAGATAAGCGCCTCCCGTAGAAGCCGCCAGGACCGTGAGCATAAACAAAACCGCCCCGGAATTATCGAGGCCGGGAAAGAAACCGTTGCCGGAGACCGCGTTAATAACCGGCGACACCAGAAAAGCTACCGGCGCCACGAGCGTGCCGTGCAGCCGACGCCGGGACGGGGCTCGGTAACTGGCGTACATTCCCCCCCAATAAAAAGAGAAGGCGGCCGAGATCAGCAACAACACCGTCGCAACCGTCGTGGGCCCGCCGATCTCCAGTCCGAAGCGTCCGCCGCCCATGAAGACCGTCAGCAGTGGCGCGAGTATCCCGAAAACTATCAGCAGCGCCAGTAGGAGCGAAAACAGTACCCCGAGGCCCACCGGCACCACGCTTCTGGTTGCGTTCCTCATAACCCAGAGTCTACCAGCGCCGTCGGCGACGCCCGTAGCCCGGTTCACTCCGGGGCGTCCTACGTTTTATTCGGCGAGCGCGCCGACCAACTCGTGGCAAAACGCCGGTATATCCGGGACGACCCTCCCCCAAACGAGGTTTCCGTCCCGGAAGGCGGGCTCGTCCGCCCAGGTGGCGCCGGCATTTTCGAGGTCGTCTTTGATGCCGAGCGACCCGGTCGCCCGGACGCCGTCCACGATGCCCGCCGAGATGGCTACGAGGCCCCCGTGGCAGATGATGCCAACGATTTTACCGTCCTCGTGAACCTCCCTGACCAACGCCAAGATCTCCGGGTAACGTCGGAGCTTATCCGGCGCCCAGCCGCCGGGGATGACTACGCCGTCCAACCCGGAGGCCTCTACGTCGTCGGCCGTGACATCCGCCCGCGCCGAGAGGGCGTTCTTGCCGTAGACGGTATCTAGGTCCGGCCCGACGGTGACGACTTCGGCGCCTTCTTCCCGGAGGCGCATCACCGTGACCCAGTACTCTAGGTCCTCGAACCCTTCGGCCAACAGCACCACGATCTTTTTTCCGCTGAGCTTCAAACTTTCTCCTTTTCTACGGTTTGTTCGACGGTTTTGAAAGAAAGCAGTTCATCTACCTCCCGCGCCGCCTCTTCACCCCCGGCCTCCAGGGCGCGGGCGAGTTCCGGCACGGCTTCGGCCCCCCGGCCGGAGCTTAGATGGCGCTCCGCGGCGTCGAGGTACTGCCGGTATGCGGACCCCACGCCGTCTTTACCGGGTTCTTCACCGTGGACCAGCGCCAGTATCTCCTGGCCGTAGCGGGCGGCGCGGCGCAGTCCGATGCCTTTGATGGAACCGAGTTCGTGGGCGCTTTGGGGTTTGCGGGCGGAGATCTCCTCTATGTGGGAGTTGTGCAGCACCACGTAGGCCGGCACCTTTTGGCTGCGGGCCTGCTCTCCCCGCCAGGTCCGCAACCGCTCGAAGAGCTCCGCGTCGAAATTCCGCCCGGCTTCCGGGTGCGCGGCTTCTACGAAACTCTGTGTGGGCGTCGGTTCCGAAGGGGGTTTTTCCGGAGAGGGTTTCTCTGCATCTCCGAGGCAGACGTCGCAGCCGACGCAGGGCGCGACCTCCTCCGCGTCGCCGAAATGGCGGAGCAGGTGTTCCCTGCGGCAGGTCTGAAGGTTTGCGTAGGATTCGACGTGCCGGAGGTGGTCGTAGGCCGTGCGGGAAAGGTTCTTGAGCCGGGTGGAGATCCTGCGCCGGTTGCCGGCGTCCAGGGCCGTCTTCAGCCTCACGTCTACGAGGGAGCCGCGTGGTACAGCCTCGGCGATGCCCTCGACCATCATCCGGTAGACCGACCCTTGTGCAACAGCCGGGCTCACGGCGGCCCGGCGGGCGAGCTCCGGCAGTTCTATGGTTCCGTTCCCCGGCAAAACGGCGTGTACGGCGGCGGCTTTCTCGGGCAGGCTTTCGGGGTCTTCGTCGAGGCGGCGTATTTCTACTTCGGCCCACAAATCGTAACCCCGGGAGATAAGCTCCGAGCCTTCGAGGCTGCCCATCATGATTCCGGCGGATTCGGGGTCTACGCCGCCGAGCGCCGCCAGGGAACTCGACGGCACGTTCACCCTTCCGTCCCGTTCTACGCTGGTGAGCCCCCGAAAAAAAGAGGCGACCTCGTCGTCCCCGGCGGAGTTCAGGGAGATCAGGCGTTTCAGGCGGCCCAGGTCCTGGCCCCGGTACAGCACGACGCACTCTGCAGGCTCCCCATCCCGGCCGGCCCGGCCGGATTCCTGCAGGTAAGCCGGCAGGCTGGCGGGCGCGCTGGAGTGGATAACGAACCTCACGTTCGGCTTGTCTACACCCATCCCGAAGGCGATCGTGGCGACGACGACCGAGACCTCGTCTGTCATGAACTGCTCTTGGACGGCGGACCGTCTGTTCGCCGCGAGCCCCGCGTGGTAGGCGACGGCGTCCACCCCGGAACGGCGCAACCCGTCGGCCAGTTCTTCGCATTCCTTGCGGGTCGTGGCGTAGACGATGCCCGGCGGCGGCGAGTTGCGGATAACGTCCAGGATCAGGGGCAGCTTCTGCTCTTTTTTCTTTGCCAACCGCGTCCGGTAGGTGAGGTTGGGACGGTTGAAGCTCGTGACCACGACCTCCGGCGAGCGCATCCCCAGGGACCTCAGGATGTCCTCCCGCACGCGCGGGGTGGCCGTCGCCGTCAGCGCCAGCACCGGCGGGCTGCCGAGGTCCTTTACCACGCGCGGCAGGAACAGGTAATCCGGCCGGAAGTTGTGGCCCCACTCGCTGATGCAGTGGGCCTCGTCCACGACGAAAAGTCCTACGCCCGTCCGGCGCAGCGACAGCACGAACTCCAGCGAGCGCAGGCGCTCGGGCGCGACGTAAAGCATCCGGATCTCCCCAGCCCGAACCTTCCGCTCGACCTCCCAACGCTCTTCCGCCGAGAGGCCCGAGTGGAGGGTCGCGGCCCCCGATACGTCACTCTGGACGAGGGAATCCACCTGATCCTTCATAAGCGAAATAAGGGGCGAAACAATGACCGTCAGGCTCTCTTGCATAAGCGCGGGGACCTGGTAGCAGAGGCTCTTCCCTCCCCCGGTCGGCATAACGGCCAGGGTGTCGCGGCCTTCTAAAACCGCCCGGATCACCTCCTCCTGCCCCGGTTTGAAGGAGTCGAACCCGAATACTTCTTTGAGCACTTTCAGCGGCATGGACTCAGTTTAAAGCATCCAGCTTACCGGTAGAAGAAACGGGCTATTTTTCGCCCCTCGAACGCGGCGTGAACCTGGGAACGGGGTCCAGGTTTCTTACCCGGCGGACCCCGTGGTCTTCTGATGCCGGCTTGGGAGTGGACGTGGTTCTTTCGGCAGAATCCAGCACGGCGTCGAGCGCGCGGCGTATCTCGGCGCAGGCCTTATTATAAGCCAGCTTGAAACCCAGCCCCGGCGCCGCGAGGGCTGGCGGGACCAGCAAGAAGTAGAGTGGGTTGTAGACCCCGGCGATGGCCGCCGGCACGGCGAGCGTCGCCCCCAATATACCCCCCAGGGACAGGTACTCACCCCGCTGGTTCGAGAAATCCGCCGTCAGATAGGCCTGGCTCCGGGCTTCGGTGGCCTCGCGGACCAGCAGTTCGATAGACTTGACCTTAAAGAGTACGTGGTGATCCGAAAAGTCCAGGGCCCGGCGGACGGTCCCCAGCACGTCCCCCGCGTCCCACGTCGAGGTGGCCTCCGTTTTTCGGCGGAGTTTCAGGCCGTGCTTTAGCCGCAGGATGCTCTCCAGGTCCGCCTGGGTAGCCCCCGCCGACTGCTCTATCTCCCGGACACAGCGGAGGCGGGACGTGCCGTAGAGTTTTTTGGGAACGGAGTCGGGCTCGGCGGCTTTGGCGGATTTGAGATCCGCCAAAGCCTTGCGTACGTCGGACTCCGAGATTCCGACGGCCGAGGCGACCTGGACCAAGAGTTCCGGCGATACCGGGTCCGTGGCCGTGGAGTCGCGTTCTCCGCGTAGGGCGGCCAGCTCCGCCGCCCGGCGCAAGACTACCTCGACCTCTGCGGGCTTTAGCTGTTTTCCGTCATTATCCGCCATACACGAGGCGTTATATTACAGGTTTTAGAGGCGTTGGTCTCGCTGGGAAGTTATAGAGAGTATTCGGGGCGTATCTTTGAGATAGGACCAGCCCGATAACAGGGTAAGAAGCGTGGCTATCAGCATCAGCCACCAGCCAATATCCGTCATTACACCTTGCCAGCCGCCCCGGACCGGGTCGCCCAGGAGGAGGACCAGGACGGCGAGGCTCTGGGCGTTCATCTTGGCTTTGCCCCAACTGTTGGCGGCGATGACTTCACCGGATTCGAGCGCGACCATCCGCAGGCCCGTCACGGCAAATTCCCGGATCACCATGATCGCCGCCATCCAGGCTGCCATCGAACCTTCCCCGACGAGGGCGAAGAACAAGGAGACTATGAGCGCCTTGTCGGCAATTGAGTCCATGAGCTTGCCGAAGCCGGTGACCTCCCCGCTCTTGCGGGCGACGACCCCGTCCAGGTAGTCCGTAAAAAGCGCCCCGACGTAGAGGATAACGGCGACGGCGCGGGCGCCGGGAAACTGGAGGTACATGGCGAGCATTACGGGGGCTACGGCTACCAACCGGACCATCGTCAATTGGTTGGCCAGCGTCATGCGGTTCCCTTCGCCGAATCGGTCACAGCCCGGCTAACGTAGCACCTTTGGGGACGCGGCTCAAGCAGGTCGCCCGGCATTCCGTGCGGGGAGGTATTCTGCGTGGGGACCCGGCTACTCCTCCGAAGTACCTTCGATCTGGGCCACGGTGGGCCGGGAGAAGAGTTCGAGGAGCCAGTCCAAGCCCTGGCGCACCCTGTTCTGGGGGCTCTCCAGGCGCACCAGGTAGGCCGCCCGCCAGAAAAACGCCGCCAACCGGCCGCTGAACTTCACCCCGAACACGTCGTTTACGGCGAACTGGCTCCCCAGGTCTATTAGCTGCCCCTGGGACTTGAACTCGAACGGTTTTAGGTCTTCGCCGTCTATCGCGGAAAGGATGTTCTCTGCTATACAGCCGCCCTCTTTCACGGCGGCCTGGGCGTTCGGTGGTATAAAGCCGCCTTCGCCGTCGGGGATGGTGGCATTATCGCCGACGGCCCACACGTTGTCGAAGCCCTCTACACGGAAGTACTGGTCTACTTTGGCGCCGTTCGTCTTCTCGACCAGCGGGATGCCGATTTCCTCCAGCTTCTCGTGCGGGCGGGCGCCGGCGGTCCAGACCACGTTCTCCGAAGCTATCTCCCGGCCGTCTTTGAGTTGGACACACTTCTCCGTCACCTCTTCGGCGAGGGCGTTGGTCATGACCTCAATGTTGCGGGACGCCAGCTGGCCCCGCGCCACTTTGCGCAGGCCCGGGTCTAGCTCCGGCAGGATGTGCGGCAGCGCGTCGAGCAGGTAGATCCGGAAGCGGCTAGAATTGATGTTCGGGTACTCGGGCCCCAAAACGTCGTGGACCAGGACGTGTAGCTGGGCGGCGGTCTCCACACCGGTCGCCCCGGCCCCGATCACCACGAAGGTGAGCTTGGATTCGTCTATGTCACCCCGTTCGAGGGTGGCCTCCTCGAAACGCTCGATCACCCGGTTGCGGACTTCTACGGCGTCCGGTATGCCCTTCATGTTGATGGCGTATTTCTCCACACCCGGTATGCCGAAATACGACGGCTGGGCGCCCATCGCCAGGACCAGTTGATCGTAGCCGAAGTCTTTGCCGCCGGCCGTGACCACCTGGTTTTCGAGGTCTACGTTTTCTACCGAAGCCCTGCGGAAGCTGGCCCCGGCGTGGATAAGCGGCCGCCGGAGAGGCTGGGCGATGTTCCTGACGCCGACGTCGCTGGCGACGACCCCCGGCACCATCGGCCAAAAAGTCAGGTAGTTGTCCTTGGAGATCACCATGACGCCGACGTCCTCCCGGCCCCGGGTCTTCTCGCAGATGTTCTTCGCGGCGTTGTAGCCCGCGAAACCGCCGCCCAGGATAAGAACCCGATGCTTGAAATCCTCAAACCGGGGCTTCTCCCAGGGCGCGTACCGGGGTTCCGAACCCGCCGCCCAGCGTAACCCGCCGACCGCCAGGGCCGCGCCGCCTACAACCGCACCTGCTTTAACCGCTCTATTCATTCTCGACCCTCCGGGAAAGTGTCATGGGCTCCGTAACGTCCGTGACTACATTCTACCGGAGAATGACGCCACGCTAAACGTCCGGCTAGAGAAATCGTGCGAAAGACCTCTTTGCTAACGCACTCTATCCCGTGAAGCGGTGCCGCCGTTGAAGTAAGCCCGTGTTTCGCGCCAAACCACTCCAGCGAGCAATATGAGCCCGATCAGGTTCGGCAGGGCCATCAACCCGTTCAGTACGTCGGCGAAGATCCAAACCAAGCCGAGCTCTAGGAAACCCCCGAAAAATATGACAGCGATGAAAACGAGCCGATAAGGAAAAACCGCCTTACGGCCGAAGAGATACACCATGTTGCGCTCACCGTAGTAGGCCCATCCCAGAACGGTCGAGAAAGCGAAAAAGGCGAGCCCGACGGCAACCATCTGGGGTCCAAACGAATCGCCGAGTCCCGTGGCGAAAGCGGCCTGTGTGAGGCTTGCGCCGCTCTCATCGAAAGCTTCGTAGCCCTGCTCCCAGACACCAGAAGAAATTATAGCGAGTCCGGTAAAGGAACAAACGATGATCGTATCTATAAAAGTCTGGGTCATTGAGACTATGCCCTGCCGTGCGGGAACCTGTGTCTGGGCGGCGGCGGCGGCGATACCGCCCGTTCCGAGACCGGATTCGTTGGAGAAGATGCCGCGGGCGACGCCGAACTGGATCGCCAGGATCACTGATACACCCGCGAAGCCGCCGGTGGCTGCCGTACCGGTAAAGGCGGTAGAAAATACCAAACCAATAGCTCCCGGAATGTTGGCGATGTTGACCAAGAGAACAATCGCCGCCCCGAGTACGTAAATGACGCCCATAATAGGCACGAAGAAGGAAGCGAATCTTCCAATAGATCGGATGCCTCCTAGAATCACTATGGCCGCTAGTCCGGTTAGAATAGCGGCTGTTACGATTACCGGTATACCAAAAGCCCCTTCGAGCGCCTGGGTAGTCTCATAAGATTGCACTGCATTCCCGATACCGAAAGCCGCGATAGCCGCGAAACCCGCGAAGAGCAAGCCAAGAGTCCGCCCTGCAGGCCCGCTAATTCCGCGGCTCAAGTAGTACATCGGGCCACCCGCCATCTCACCCCCTTCGTCCTGGACACGATACCTGACGCCAAGAACCGCCTCCGAATACTTAGTCGCCATCCCGAAGAGCGCGGTGATCCACATCCAAAACAGAGCCCCGGGACCACCGAGCGCGATAGCCGTGGCAACACCGGCAATGTTACCGGTACCAACCGTAGCGGCCAAGGCGGTCATGAGAGCCTGAAAATGGGAAATATCGCCTTCAGCACCCTCGTCCTTTCGAACGACGAAGGCCAGATGCAACGCGGGGCCGAGTTGCCGAAACTGAATTCCTCTCATAACTATGGTGAGGATTATGCCGGTCAAAAGTAGAAGCGTTACGAGAACAAAAGGTCCCCATATTATCCCACTTAATGCACTCAGAAAATCTTCTATAGCTTGCATACTCTGATCCTCCCCATAGCTCTCAAGTTTTCAATCGTGAGGAATGTTTCCTCTTAATAGTGAGCAAAGATAGGGATTCCCAAACGTTTTGTCTATAGCCGGATGTCGAAAAATATCCGGTTTTTAGAATATTCTTCTAGGCTTCGGCCACGGCCACGCGCACCGTTCGGCTCCGGGGGCCGTCGAATTCGGCGAAGAAGATGCCTTGCCAGCGGCCGAGATCCAACTCTCCCCCACGCACCAACAGATACTGCGATTGGCCGAACAGGCTCGTCAGCAGGTGCGAGTCGCTGTTGCCTTCGGCGTGATCGAAGCTCACGTTTAGGCCGCTTATTAATGCCTTACTGGCGGCCGCGAGATCTTTGGGGACGTCCCGGTCGTAGTCTTCGTTTACGGTTATGGCCCCGGTCGTGTGCGTGGATGAGATTATGCAGAAGCCTTCTCCGACCCCAGATTCTTTTACGGCTTTTTGCACCTCGCCGGTTATGGTAACGAACTCGTAGCGGTCGTTGGTGCTAACTGATATTTCGCTGGTCTTCATGTTCCTCCTTTTCGCAGGCCTAACGCCTCCGGCAGCCGGGCGAAGCTTTCGACGGCGAGGTCCGCTTTCTTTTCGTCTCCCGCACGGTACTTTCCGGTCTTTACTTGTATCCCGAACATACCCGCCGATTTGGCTCCGGCGACGTCGGATCCGGGGTCATCCCCTACCATAGCAACTTCTCCCGGATCCAGCTCCATCTCTCGCAGCGCGAGATCGAAGAAATTCTTCTCCGGTTTGCCGACGACGCGGGCCTGTTTACCGGCCGCATACTCCAGGGCCGCGACGAACGGCCCGGCGTCGAGGGAGAGGCTACCGCCGGTGCTCCAGTAGCGATTTTTCTGGAGGGCCAGCAATCCCGCGCCCCGTGCGAGAAACCGAAACGCCTCGTTCAACCGCCCGTACGTGAAGCCTTCCCCAAGATCTCCGACGAGCACGTAATCGGGAGACTCTTTTGTCAGCCGTACCCCGTCAAGGTCCTCCCGGAGCGACTCTTCCGCCAGAAGAAAGCAGGTGCGGGCGCCGATCAACCGCGCCGCGATGCGGGCGGGCGTGAGTATTTCCCCGACCTCGATGTCCAAACCGAGCAAGAGCAGCTTTTCGTGGACGACGCCCCGGGGCTTACGGGTGGTGTTGGTCACAAAACGAACTACGACGCCGGAGGATTTGAGCCGATAGAGGGCCTCTCCGGCTCCCTCTATCGGCCCGTCGTCGGAGTAAAGCGTTCCGTCCAGGTCTATAAGGAGGCCTTTAATGTTCATGGCGCCCTACAAAGACGGCGAGGTTTACGCTAGCGGCCGAAGAAAAGTTTAGCGGCCGGGCTCATCATCTCGGGGGACCACATCGGCTCGAAGGTTAGCTGGGTGTTTACGGTTTCGACGCCTTCGACGGAGAGGGCTTCGGTCTCTACTTGCTCCTGGATCAGGTCTCCAACCGGGCACATGGGGCTGGTGAGGCTGAAAACCACGTCTACGTGCCGGCCTTCTTCGTAGACACCTATATCGTATATCAGGCCCAGCTCTACAAGATCCATCCCGATCTCAGGGTCTATGACGTTCCTGAGTTGGTCCCTTACTCGCTCTTCGCTTACCATACGGATCTCACCTCGTGGATATCTCGTGATTTTGGTTTGCTCTTTTGTCTTGCTTATTGTAAAGGTCCCACAATGGTTTTTCACTCTGTACAATTCGTGTGAACACCGCAGATCGCCCCGAGCAAAGAAAGTGGATGAGAAAGATGAGAAGAGCTTCAACCCGTACTCCGGTCTACATTAAATTCTTGGTAGCCTTCTTGTTCCTCTTGTTCACCACGGGCCTACTCCTATTGCCGGCTTCTGAAGGTGGAAGCCTGGTAGCCGCCCAGGAAACCCCGGAAACCACGACCGGCGGCCAGGCGAAACCCGAGCCGGAAGCACCGGACGCCCCGGAGATCGAAGCCCAAGCCTGGGCCTTGCTGGACGCCGACTCCGGACTCTTTCTCGGCGGCAAGAACGCGGACAAACAGCTTCCCACGGCCTCTACGAGCAAGGTCATGTCGGCCCTCGTGGCGCTGGAAGAGAACCCCGACTTGAAGAGAGAGGTCACGATCTCCGAGGAGGCCGAAGAGTTCGTCGGCCTTACCTACAGCAACATCGGCCTTATCTCCGGCGAGCAACTGAGCGTCCGGGAACTCCTGGTCGCCTCCCTGGTTCCTTCCGGCACCGAGGCCGTCTACGCCCTGGCGGAGACCTTCGGGGACGGCAGCGTGGACAACTTCGTGAAGAAGATGAACGAGAAAGCTTCCTCCATGAACCTGGAGAATACCGAATTTAGCAGCCCCGCCGGCCTGGACTCCCAAGACAACTATTCCAGCGCCCGGGACCTCGCCAAGATAACCCGCGCGGCGATGGAGTACCCGGAGTTTAACGAGATAGTGGGCCTGGCCGAACCAACCGTCAGCACCCAGACCCGTGAGATACAACTCGTCACCACAAACGAACTCCTCTACACCTACCCGGCGGCGACCGGCGTCAAGACCGGCACCTCCCCGGAAGCGGGACCGAGCCTCGTTTCGTCGGCCAAAGACGGCGGAGAATCTTACATAGCGGTTATCCTCGACGCCCGGGAGGACGAGTACCGCTTTACCGCGGCGGAGACCCTGCTCGCCTACGGCTTCGAGGACTACGAACGCCGGCCGCTGGTGGAGAAAGACGAGGAGATAGAAAAACTGGAGGTTCCGTTCCGCCCGGACGAGTCCGTGCCGCTGGTCGCCGCCGAAGAAGTCGTCGGCCTCGCGGGGCCGGGGTTGACGGTAGAGCAAAAGACGAACCTCAAAGAAGCACCCCAGAGCGCCGAGGCCGGCCAGAAGTTGGGCACGGTAGAGACGACCGTAAACGGGCAGACCGTAGGCCAAAGCCCGCTGGTGGCCCAGAAAGGCTACGAAGAAGCCTCTTTCTGGACCAAGAACTGGTACAGGGTACGGAACCTCTTCGGTTAGCCGGGCCGGTCCCGAAAACCGTTTAGGTTAACTGTTTGTTACAGATATAACAGTTATCCACCGTTTTCCCGTATTATCCACACCATGTTGTGGATAACTCTGTCTCTTCGCCGAAGACATACCGTATGTTGTTTCCGGGAGGTTAAACGCGCGGCCTGCCGGCGGGCTTTGCTACTGGACCAAACTTCGGGCCCGCCAACGGCTCAGGTTCCAGGAGCGCCAGTCTTCCCGGGATTGTTCGTGGGCTATGTATCGGAGGTCTTTGCGCAGAATGCGCGCTTTTCGGGGCTCCATTTCGGGGAGCGCCTTTACCAGGACGGGGGTGGCGTCGGTGCTCAAGAAGGCGGGATAGTAGGGGTCAAACCGCTCTCCATTATGCAAGCGGTCCAGGTTGACACGGGCGATGGTCGCGTCGGGGTTTACGACGTTGAGGAGTATTACGGCGGCGAAGCCCGCGAGGAGGACGCCGGAGGCGAAGCGGTCTCGCCGGTCGCGGAGCAGCACCGTGAGAACGAACCACGAGAGTATTACGCCGAGCCACAGCATAAATGCCGTCGCGTAGAACCGCGGCCCCGTGAGCCCGAAAGCCTCCAGGTAGAGCCACATCCGGTAGAGCGCCGAAGCTATGACCACCGAGAGCAGCATCAGGAGTAAGCCGGCCAGGGCTGTAAATGGTTTTCGCCGGCGCTGGTTTTCGGCCTGGAATAGCCAGTGGAAGACCAGCAGCAACGGCAAAACGAGCGCGGTTACTACTACCAGCTCGAAAAAGCCCCGGCGGGCGTACTCGGCGTGGGTCAGGCCGGCCGACGTGAGCGTGCCCGTGCCGCCGAAAAGGTAGCGTCCCTGTACCAAGACGAAGGCTAGAAAGAGGGCGTTTAGCGAGCCGAGCACTACGCCGATCTCGATGCCGCCGAGTGAGAGGTTGGCCGGGCGGCCCGGCCGGGTCCAGGATGGCTCCCCGCCCACGAGCGAAAGGCGGAGCGCACCGGCGGAGACCCAGGCGAAGAGGACTATTAGCAGCAGGTGGCCGAGCATCCAGGATACGTCGAAGTCGAGGACTTCCAGCACCAGCCCCTCGAAAACGGCGTCCGCCGCAACGAAGAGGCCGCCGAAGACCAGCAAGAGGGGCGCCGCGAGGAGCATCCCCCGCGCGACCCCGAGCGCCGGACGCCACCGGCTACCCACAGCCTCCCGCCACCCTACGTCCTTCATCGCGGCGGGTATCGGTCCGGCCGCCGAACAAAGCCCGGCGTACAGACCGCCGAGTAGGTATTCGGAGACCCCCGAAGCACGCAGACGGCCCCGGCGTATGCGGAGCGTCGCCAACGAAAGCGCAACCAACACCATCGAGGTATTCAAGAAGACCAGCATCGGGGCGGCGCGCCACGCGACGAACGCGGCAAAGAGAACGGCGGGCGGCAAAAGCCAACGTCCGGCCCCGGCGAGCGGAATTCCACCAAATCGTGCCAGGGCCACGACGGAGGCTACCAGGGCCAGGGTCCAGATGGGGAGGTTGATCCCCCACGGAATGGTCCTCAACAACGCGTCCCCTAAAAGCCCGAGCGCGGGCGCTGCGCCGAGCACGCAAAGTCCGAGTTTCGTACGTTCCATCCGACGGGCTCCTTCCGCTGTCTCCACGAAGACGTTAACAACCCCGGGTAACAGAACGGGCCGCGGATGATTAAGGTGCTTGCAGGTTATCGAAGAACCGGGCCGGAAAGATAACAGGCTGTAACCGTTCGGTTCGGAGGGTTCGGGGGTATGGGTGACAACACACCCCCGAAGCAGTCTCTACGGGCTGCCGGGAAGTTTGCCGGGGTTTGTAGGTTCCGTCTTCCACAGGGCTTGCAGGTGGTAGCTGAGCATCAGGAACATGCCGCCAAAGCCGAGAAAAAGCAGGCTGCGCCAGATCGCCCCGACCCACATGAGGTCTACGAGGAACAGTTTTCCCACCACGAGGAGGAGTGTGATCCCGCCGGTACGCACGAGCGCGACGCTGGCGCGCCGCAGGCCAAACACGAGCAAACCCGCGGCGTAGACGCCCCAGGCGATGGTCAGGTAAGCACCCCCGTTCGGCAGCGGCGCAAACTCACGGGCGAGCAGGGCAAGGACCGCGACGTGAACCGTCATCCGGTAGGCAAGGACACCCCTGCGCGACTCCAGCGCGACGCTCGTTAAGAGCGCCGCGGAGATAACGCAGAGGTCCACGGCCGCCGGCAGGTTGAAGATTGGAGTCCCTAAAAGGCCGGAGGCTGCACCCCAGGCGAGTCTTCCGGCGAGCCAGAGGCCCACGATGGTCCATAGTACGTGGCTTCCGGCTATCGTTCCCCACCCGGGCCGGCGCCGCGAGAGCCGGTAAAGCCCGGCGGCGTAGACGGCCCAGGAGAGGAACACCAAATTGTCGCCGCCCGAAACCCCTATAAGCTCCCTGAAGAGCAACCCCACCACCGCCGCGTGCGCGAAGATCCGGTACGCCCGGGCGGCCTTCCGGGGGGTGACGATGGTGGAGATACCGAAGGCTACAGCCACGAGGAAAGCGTCCAGCAGGGCGTCGAAGTTTAGGAACGCCGGGCTCTGTGCCCCGAACCAGAAGACTTCTTCGGAACCGGACAGTATACGGCCGGAGATCCAGGTTCCCAGCGCGAGAAAGAGCGCGTGGCCCATCGCGGATACGACCTTGTCCGAGAGCCGGCGGGCGCCGAGGTGCAGCGCGGCGGCCTCGACGGTTAGCGCGAGGTAGAGCACGCTTCCTTCGAGGACCAGCGAGATCCCGAACGTAAACAGCAGGAGGGCCGCCAGGGCGTTCGTGTAGTAGAGAAGACCCGTATTTTGTATGCGTTTAAGGAGAACCGCGACTATCGCGTGGACGGCGGCACCACAGAGCATCGCCAAGCCCAGGGGCTGCTGCGAGAGATCCCAGATCTCCTGCGTAAACAGCAGGCCGGTAACGGGCAACAGGATCGAGGCCGCGTGCGCCGGGACCCGGCCGTCGAACGCCGGTGATTCACCACCGAAGAGCGAACGGGCGAAGCGTCCCGGGTCGGGCGCCGGCCACTTGCGCGGCTGCCGGCTGCGGAATACTTCGCGGGCCACCGGCACGAGCCACAGGGTAAGGACGGCGAACAGCGCGCCGGCCTGTAGAAACCAGAGTTCGGGGACGGATGCCGGTAGCGCGGACTGGGCGTATCCGGCAAACAACGCCGCCCACGCCCCGACGGTGGATACCGCCAGCAGCGTCCTCCAACCTTTGTACAAGTACAAGGCGGAGATGCCGGCCAGGACCAGGGCGGTATAGAGCACGAGCCCGCCCAGAGTTCCGGAACCATCGTAGAGCAGGGACGGCGTCCCGAAGCTGCCGGCGGCCCCGATGGCCGCGAGGACGGCTCCTTCCTGGCGGATCGAGAGCGCGAACGCCAGCAGCGTAACTACCACCATGAACGCGAACACGAGCGTATACGGGACGAGGGCGTAGAGCTGGAAGGCGGCGAACCCGGTTATATAGAAAGTACCGATACCGCCGCCCAGGAGAACCTGGCTAAAAGACCGGCGGTCTTCGTAGACACGGAGCCCGAAGAAGAGCAGGGCGCCCCCGATGGCGAGGCCCATCCCGACGCGCGCCGTTGGCACCAGCCAACCCTGATCCACGGAGAACTTGAACAGAAACACGACCCCGAACAACAGTAACCCGATGCCGATTTTGTTGAGCCACCATTCCCAACCCCGCAACCGAAAGACCTCGACGAGCGCGCCAAACCCGTCGTTTTTCTCGTCTTCCGCGACGACCGTTTTTCCAGCCGCCCGCCGGGTAGGCAAATTTACGATACAGTCCCGAATCATAGCGCCCCACTTCGGCGGAACGGTTCCTCCGGGAACGGGGCCCTGCGCTTTCTCCAGAGCCTCGGGTCCGGCCCCCTGGTCTCCGGTTTCGTGTTCTGAGGCCGCGCTTTCGAGCCGTTCGAGGGCGTGGCGTAAGAGCCTTCGCTGCTCTTCGAGTTCATCCTCCAGGTACGCAACCCGCTCTTTTAGTGCCGGATCCTCTTTGCTCATCATGCCTTCTCCCCAATCTCGCACGACTTTTCGGCCTCCACCAATTTGGAGATTGCGGTCTCTACCATCCACGACACCTCACCCAATTCTTCCAACGCCTCTAACGGCCGCGTTTCGGCCAGCGCCGAAGCCGCCGAAAATCGCCTCCAGGCCCCGGCCATCGGCGCCCCACGAACGAGCGTCTCGAACCTCCCGCGCAACTCCCCTGAAAGCGACCCCTTACCCAAGATTCTCTCCGCCACCCGCCGTTTCTCTTCCAGCAACAACATCCTCGGCGCGAGCCTAAAAACCCTACGCTCGACCTCCCGGCGGGCCAACGCAAACTCCACCGGGCTCAAGGACCCCGGCAACCCCCCATAACGCCGCCCGTTCACGAAAAAGAGCAAAACCCCCGCAAGCGCCGCCATCCCCACCAGAAAGAAACCCGTAACCACAAAAGAAATACCCACAAGCAACCCTCCCTTATTTACACTGTAAATTTACAGTGTAACTCTATACGCTAGGGCAGGCTTTGGCTATGGGAACAGGATCATTTTTAACAAACTTTAACTAGATAGCGGGGTTCGGAGGTTCAGCGGATGATGACGACGGTAACGACGAACGTAACGAGGGCGAGTATTGCGGCGGCCAGGTAGGCGCCGGTCAGGCCGACGGGGACGGCGAGGGTCGCCATAAAGAGGGGCCCGATGGTTTGTCCCAGGCGCAGGATCATGCCGTTTATCGAGAGGAATGCGCCCCGGTTGTCGGTGGGGGCGACTTCGTTCAGGAGTGAAAAGATGTTCGGGATGTTGATCCCGTTTGCGACGCCAAGCAGGGCCGCCGGCAGGAGGAGCAACGGTAGCGTCGGCACGGCCGACGCGACGACGAGCGCCACGGCGTATATGAGAAAAGCGAACTTGAGCAGCGTCTTTTCCTGGAAGCGGCCGGTCAGACGGCCGAGTTGCGAGGAGGTCAAGGCGGTGGTCAGAGAGGCGCCGGAGAGGATAAAGCCTATGACGTAAGACGGCGCGTCGAAGCGTTCGTTCATCAGTATCGGCAGGTAGGCGAGTTGGGCGCCGAAAAGGAGCACGAACGAGACCAGGGAGGCGATAAAGACGCCGAGTATCTTTACGTTCTTGAGCCGGGGCCAGATGTTGGCGAAGACGTTGCCGAAGAATTCCTTGACGCCTTGGTCGTTCACCGGCTCCGGGTTGTGGAGCGAGTAAAGCACCACGAAAGCCACGGGGATCGCCAAAAACGGCAGGAGAAAGGGATAGTACCAGCCGAAGGTCGCCAGCACGCCCCCGATGCCGGGGTAGGTTGCGGTCCCGATAGAGAGGACGCTGGAGTTGTAGCCGAGGGCGGCCGAACGCTCGCGGCCCTCGTAGATGTCCCCGATCACGGTGACGTTCAACGTGCCCAGCGCCGCGGCCCCCATCCCCTGAACAAAGCGCAGGGCCAGCAGCATGTCGAAGCTGGTCGCGAAAGCGCACAACCCGCCGGCAGCGCCGAAGAGCAGCAGGGCGGGGGTCAAGATGAACTTTCGGCCGTAGCGGTCGGACATAATGCCCAAAACCGGCGTGAGAACTATGCCCGGCAGGGTAAAAAAAGTAATGAGGAGTCCCACCTGGCCGCTGCTAATGCCGAACTCCCGGATGACGTTTGGGAAAGCGGGCGTAACGCTGGTGACGCCCAAGACGGCCATAAGCGTTACGCTAAAGAGTACGTGGAGGTTGTGATCCTTATAGACCTTCCGGGGACCGCCCGGTTTCTCAGCTTCTGTAGACACGAGGCGTAACTCTACCAGTTCGGGAGACGTAGGACGCGGGCTCTATTTTTGGCAGGGCGGATCCGGCGGACGCCAACCCAGGCGTGCCAGGAAAGCGGCGGTTATGGCGGCGGTGGCCCCCCAAACTTCGTAACCTTCTACGGCGAAATACGGAACCTCGTAGTCGCGGCCGTCCCGGGTCCAGAGGGTTTTTCGGAAAGTCTCGGGGGAGAGCAACTCTTCCAGCGAGGCGGTGAACAGTTCCTCGACCTCGCGCGGGTCTATTATGAACTCCGCGGCGTGCGGCAGTAGGCCGACGTAAGGGCTCACCCGAAAATTGGAGGGCGGTATATACATCTCTTCGAGCTCGCCCACGACCTCCACCAGGTTGCGTCCCAGGTCTATTTCTTCCTCGGCTTCGCGCAGGGCGCAGTCCAGGAGGGAGTCGTCACCGGGCTCCAGGCCGCCACCGGGAAAGGAGATCTGGCCGGCGTGGTCGTTCAGGTGACCCTTGCGAACGGTGTAGACCAGTTCTGCGCCCTTGGGGTCCAGCAACACCGGAACCAGAACGGCCGCCCGGCGCGCGCCCGCGTCCGGCGGCGGAGTGCGCCCCAGGCGCTCCCCCGTCTTGACGTCCACCGGCGAGAAACTCTCGTAAACTTCCCGCCAGCCTTTCAGCGGACGGGCCACGGCTTCGCGTAAGAGGGCGGAGAGCTCTTCGGGGTCGTTGGTTGGATTTCCTCTATGTCCACCCACCCGGTGAATGATAGACCATGGCCCGCGGGGCGAACGAGAAAGTGGTTACCGGCTTTCGGCCGGGGAGGGAGCTTCCGTCCAGGCCCCGGCGCTCTTTCCGTTAGAACCGTTTAGAGGTTGAATCATGCGGATGGGAAGCGGTATTTCGATGCCTTCCTTGTTGTAGCGTCGGTGGAGGCGTTTAATGAACTCGTGCTGGATCAGGTACTGGTTCACGACCTCTGTAGTCTGCGTAATCATCGTGAAGTCTATGCTGAAGTCGCCGAAGTTTTTGTACCGGGTGAATGTCTCTTCCTCGGGGATGCCACCCTCAATCTCCGTCATGACCTCCTTCCCCACCTCGACCGTCACCCGCTCGACATGCTCCAGGTCGCTCGCGTAGCTCACGCCAACCGGTATGAGGACCGACATTTGCTGCTCCGGCTGATAGTAGTTCGTGACGATCGAGGGAGAAAGCTGGGCGTTCGGGACGATGACCATGTTGTTCGGCAGGGACCGGATCGTCGTATTGCGCCAGGAAATGTCCTCCACGTATCCCTGCTCCCCGGAGCCCAGTTGTACAAAGTCGTTCGGCCGGAGTTGCCTGGATAGGACTATCACGACACCCGCAAAAAGGTTGGCGAGCGTCTCCTGCAACGCCAGGGCAACGGCCAGGCCCCCAACCCCCAGCGCGCCGAGTATCGGCGTAATTTTGATTCCCAAACTCGACAAGACAATGAGGCCGGCGATCACCGCGATGAGGATTCTCGCCAGGTTCGTGATCAGGGACGAAGACGGTAGCCCCCGCACCTGGTTGAAATAAAGCCGGATAAAACCGGCGGCGATCCATGCCAACACGACGGCGATAGATACAGTGAGTATTATGAGGAGTATATTATCGAACAGGTTCGCGAGCGTCTGATCTAGGTTCTGGCGCAGGATGACGAATAGATACCGGCGAGCGCGAACCAGATGGTAATGACGTGGCGCAAAGAGTGGATAATGATGTCGTCACCGGACCATTCGGTCGTGCTGACCATGTGGTAAAGCCTCCTGAGCGCGACCTTCTCGAAGAGCAACCCAACCAGGGTTCCACCCGCCACTATGCTGAGCGAGATCAGGAATTGGGCCAGCGGTATACCGTCCCAGAGGTCATTCAGGTATTGCACCGCGGGCTCACCGTCCTCGAAAACACGTAAAGTAAAACAATTGTGGCGACGCACATGATACCCAAACGAGTCACGAACGCAAAGTCAGCCGGTGATGATCTTCAGGGAAAAGACGGAAGCGTGTTCCCGTCAACGAGAGGGTTCGTCCGGGCAGAGTGAGCGCCGACACTTCGGTACAAGATCGCCGAATGCTAACCTTCCTAATGACGTGATAGACCAACAAAGGAGAACAAGATGGCGTACAGCGTGATGGTGTGGCTCGTGAACCCCGGAGAATACCCGCAGCAGGAGCTCGAAGAAACCCGGGCCGCCGACCCGGAAGAAGCGGCCGGCGCCGCGACGGGCTCGAACATAGGCCACGCCCTGCCCCGGATGGTCTACGGCGTCTACGAGGACCAGGAAGAAGCCGAACAGGCGCTCTTCAAGATCTCCAGCAGCCTGAAGGGCAACGAGCCTTTGAGGATCTCCGCGCAGTCCAGCAGAACATGGCTCGTCCCGGCGGACCGGGTCCATTACGTGGTCTGCGAAGAGGTAGAGCGCCCGAAGGACTGACTCCCACGGGCCTACTAAAATAGCCGGGGACCGCGACCTCAATGGTGTGCGGTCCCCGGCTCGTATTTCCGAAGTTCCGGCCGGGGGTTATTCCCCGAAGGTTACCCTTCGTCGTTTGAGTTGGACTCTTCTTTAGAGCCTTCGGAGCTTTTCTCGGAGGACTGTTCTTCACCGTCGCCGTCTTCTTGGGCCATAACGCGGTAAGTTTCGGCGTTAACCTCCGCCCCGAACAGCAGGATCAGGGCCGAGAGAAAGAAGTACAGCAGCAAAATTATTACCGAAGCCAGGGCGCCGTAAGTCGCGCTGTAGCTGGAGAAGTTAGCCACGTAGAACGAAAACGCCAGCGAAGCGAGTATCCAGACCACCACCGCCAGAATCGCCCCCGGCGTCACAAAGCGAAACGGGTGCTTGTAGTTGGGAAACAGCCAGTAGATCAAAGCCACCGACAACATGAGCAGCAACACCGCAACGGGTATTCGGGCGTAAGTCCAAACGGTAGTAAAAACGCTGCCCAGTCCCACCGCCGATACTATGGGCTCTATGAGCGAGGGACCCATGAACAGCATTGTCGCGGACGCTATGAGCAACACGGCCAGGAGGATGGCGTACAGGATGGAAAGCGGGAACTTTTTCCAGGCGGGACGGTCCTCTACGTCGTAGGCGACGTTCATGGAGTGCATCAGCATCCTTACCCCGCCGGAAGCCGACCACAGCGCCACGAGGACGCCGACGGACATTATGCCGCCGCTGGAGCTGCTCTGGACGTTACTGACCACGCCCTCCACCATGCCCTGGGCGCTACTCGGCATTACGGTAGACGACTTGTTGAGGATAAAGTCGAACACGGACTGCAACTGTAGTACGCCCAAAAGGGCTATGAGAAAGATTATGAACGGAAACAACGAAAAAAAGACCTGGTAGGCGACCGCCGCCGAGTAGGTCGCCATGTCGTCTTCAGAGAATTCCTTACCGCCGCGCTTTATCGCCTTGAAGAAGTCGCCCATCTATATCACCTCCCCGCCCTCTTGAGCCCGTTTTACAGGACTCGAAACTACGAGGGCAATAATCCGGCCTGCCGGGGCAGACGGGC
This sequence comes from Rubrobacteraceae bacterium, assembly GCA_965213905.1. Classification (GTDB taxonomy): domain Bacteria; phylum Actinomycetota; class Rubrobacteria; order Rubrobacterales; family Rubrobacteraceae; genus SIRX01. The sequence goes on from OZ243922.1 coordinate 381,989, forward strand.
CGGGCCACGAGAACTTACTACTGCTGCTGGCCCCCCCGGCGGAACGCTATCTGACGCACGGCCAATCCGGCCACGAACATCGAGACGGCCCTTACCAAACCCTCAAGAAATGCTTCGAGCAGGTCGTCTTTGATGCCACGACGCTCGGGGATTTGCTCTGAGATGTAGTTGGTTATCGGTGTGCTGATGAACAACGACACGACCGTGGAGATCAGCGTCATCAACTGCCTCTGTCTTTTGTCTTGCAAACCACTCCTTTCTTCGGATTTTACCTCGGTGGGCTTTACTTCTTGCCGGGCGTAGTCGATCCCGGCGACCGTTAGCCTGTAACCCGTTCCCTCGTCGTCGGGCTGCACGTAACCCTGGTTCAACAGGTAATTGAGCGCCACGTCGCGCTCCAGATGGTCGGAGGTGAAACCGGCCCTCTCCGCCGCCCCGTCCTCGTCCGTGTCGGTACCGCCCAGCGGCACCGACTCGTTGAGCTTGCCCCCCGAGGCATCGTGGAACGCCTCCAGAAGCCGCATCGCTTTTTCTTGAACTCCACTGCCCTCTGCCAAGCCAACACCTCTTTCGTTACACTTACGTGCTTTACCGTATGTTACCCCCTTCGTCTCCTGGCAAACCCGCCGCCACCCAACGCGAAGAACCGTTCTTTCCCGGACCGGAAGATACCGCGCAGGATACCCGACGGCGCGCCCGGGTCCGCCGGCCGTCGCTTCTCATCCTTTTGGTGGAAAAAGATCCTACTTTTAGACGATGGATGTTTTCGCCTGCCGGTACAGAATTACCCCGGTAAGCAAACTAGAAGAAGGAGGCATGATGATCAGACGAACGGTAGTGGTGGCGGTAGTGGCGGCGCTTTTTGCTACGCTTTCGGCGACCGCGGCTTTGGCGGAGAGCACCCCCGCCCCGATACGCGGTACGAGCGCGGGAGATGCGCTTTACGGCACGCAGTTCAAGGACACGATGTACGGCCTCGGCGGCGCGGACCTCGTGTACGGCTACTCCGGTCGGGACGTTATCTTCGGCGGCAGCGAGAAAGGCTGGGGCGACAAAATACTCGGCGGTAGCTGGGGAGATAAGATCCGCGGCCAGGCCGGCGACGACGCCCTCTACGGCCAGCGCGGCAACGATAGGGTAAACGGCGGGCGTGGAGCAGACCTTCTCGTCGGCGGCGCCGGACGCGACACCCTAAACGGCGGCCCCGGCCTCGACCAGATCAACGCGCAAGACGGCCGCAGGGACATCATAATTATGTGCGGCAACGAGCGCGACGAAGTCTACTACGACCGCGGAGTGGACGTACTGCGCTTCTGCGAAGGCCAGAGCACGAATGCCGAGAGCATGGCCGCCAGCGAAGCCCCCGAGGCCGCGGCGAACCTCTCCACCCAAAAACCACCCAAAGATCTTTTCGAAAGCACCGGAAAAGTTCTGGTACAGCACGACGGCGACGAAAAGTGCGTACCCGAGGAAGAACTAAAGAGCCATCTCGGACACGATGATGAGATCCTCAACCCGGCCGGCTGCTCCAATTCGGCCCAGGGCCGGAACTAGAACCCACCCTACACAGAAACAAGGCGGGCTCCCGGTGACAACCTTACCGGGAGCCCGCCTTTTCCTACCCGTATCCCTACCCGCACCCTCCGCGAAACACCTTCAGCGTATTTGACACCCGGCAATCAGCGCGTTAAGTTTAGTTAGCCGAACAAGTAGTTTTTGAATATAGCGGAGGGTGAAGCCTGTTGGAGAAACCTACGAAACCTATAGAAGACAGGCTAAGTTACATGCTGGCGGTGGTTTCCAGGGCTTACAGGGATCTGGCGGGTGAGTTGCTGGCCCCCACCGGGCTCCACCTGGGCCAGAACAGGTTGTTGCAGCAGTTGTGGGAGAAAGACGGGCTCTTGCAGTCGGAGTTGGCGGTGCGCCTCGGCGCGCAGCTACCCACGATCACCCGCATGGTTGGGCGTATGGAGGCGTCGGGGTTTGTAGAGCGTCATCGGTCCCCAACCGACGCGCGCGCCACGCAGGTGTACCTCACGGAGAAGGGCCGCGGGGTAAAGGCCCCCGTAGAGCACTTTTGGTCGGAGTTAGAAAAACGCGTCACCGCCAACCTGGACGAGGAGGAGAAGCTAACGTTGCACGGCCTCTTGATGCGGGTTCACGCAAACCTGGAGAAAAAAGAGCCGGAAGCCTGAAGATTCATGCGCGGCACAGCGGTCTTCCGGATCCAGGTCAGTAGATCTAGGTCAGCAGAAACACGGGTGGTTGCGGGGCTTGCAAACAGTATAGCCCGGGGCTAGCTTTGCGTGCGGATAAAGAAGTTCGAGGAGAAGGTCTGGGAGGTGCGGTGACGAAAGGCGAGGGGAAGTTTATAGAGGAGCGCATCAGCGAGGCGATAATCGGGGGCGTCGAAGTCCCGGTTATCTTTATCGCGGACTACGATCCCGCCTGGCCGGCACGTTTTCGCCGGGAGGCCGCGAAGATTCGGGCGGTGCTCGGGGAGGCCGCCTTAAGGATCGAGCACATCGGCTCCACCGCGGTACCGGGGCTGGCCGCGAAGCCGATAGTAGACGTTCTGCTCGTGGTCCGGGACTCCGGTGACGAAGCCTCTTACGTTCCCGCGCTGGAGGGTTCCGGCTACGTCCTGCGCGTGCGGGAGCGCGACTTTCACGAGCATCGGATGCTCAGGACCGCAGAAAAGGACGTACACGTACACGTTTATTCCCCGGGCTCACCGGAGATCCGGCGCTACCTCTTGCTCCGCGACCACCTGCGCGGCGACGCCGAGGGCCGGGAACTCTACGCCCGCACGAAACGTAGGCTGGCCGCCGGCGACTGGCCTTCCATGCAACACTACGCCGAAGCCAAGACCGGGGTCATAGAAAGCATCATCGCCCGGGCAACCGCGAAAAGCTCGTAAAGGAAAAGCCAAGCACGAGGTTCTTGCCCGGCGGGCCGTAAAACACCGGGGCTGCGGGTTACACCCGGGGGGCGTAAGCCGGGATGCGGACTATATTGCGCCCTTATCTTTGAGGGCGTCGCGCAAGTACCCGATAAACTCTTCGGCTTTACGATCCGGGGCGGTCGTGAGCAGGCTGACGCCGACGTAGAGTACGATGGCGGCCAGAAGTCCCCACACTCCGGAGGCTTGGCCGAACAGCCGGGTCTGCGTGATCTCCAGGTACGCCACCAACGTGCCGCTGAGCAGGACGCTCGATAAGACCCCGGCCGCCGTTCCCCGCCGCCAAAAAAACGCCCCGATTATCGCCGGGACCGTCACGAGCAAGCCCGCAGACGAGGAGACGGCGAGCACCGCGATGAGGTCCAGTTGTAAACCGGCAAACAGGAACGCCAGCACCGCGATGACCGGGATGACGATCTTGCCAACCAGGAGCTGCCGCCCCTCGCCCACCCCGCCGGGAGAGTTGCCGTACACGTCCCGGGCCACCATCGAGGAGAGCGTTAGCAAAATAGAGTCTATCGTGGAGATCGCCGCCGCCAGGATACCCACGATAACGATCACCGCCACGGCCGGCGGCACGAGGTCCGAGGCCAAGAGGCTCGGCGTCGCAAGATCCGCCGACTCCAGGTTCGGGAAGCGCACCAGCGCCGCAAAGCCCCACAACACCGCGACCAGCGTGTAGATAAACCCGATCACCAGAAACCCCAGGATCATCCGGCGCAGGTTCCGCAGGGTACCGACCATAAAGAGCCGCTGGCTGACCTGCGGGTTGGAGAGGCTAAAGAAAAACCACGGCAACGTCAGCCCCAGAAACACCGAGAAGCTGAAGAAACCTCCGCCGGGTACGCTGAGCGCCCCCGGATGTTCCGCCGCAACCCGTCCGAATAACTCGCCGAACCCCCCTAAAGAATTTACGACCAGCAGCACGGCGACCGTCGCCGTGACCAGCATGACAAGCACCTGCAAAGCGTCCGTCCAGGCCACGGAGCGGATACCCGCCACGAGCGCGAACGTTACCGCCAACACCGTCGCCACCAGCGTCCCCGCCGTGAACGAGATACCGCCCTCCGTAACTCCGGAGAGCAGGTAACCTATACCCGCGAGCTGTACCGCGCTATAAGGGATCAGAAAAACGCAACTCGTCAGCGCCGTAACCACCGCGACCCCCCGGCTCGCGTAGCGGTCCCCGAGCATCTCCGACGGCGTGACATACCCGAACTTCTTTCCCGCCAACAGAAACCGCGGCCCGAAAAACGCCACCAACGCGAGCCCCGAGAAGTACACCATCTCGAACCCTAAAGCCCCCACACCGCCCGCATACGCCAGACCCGCCAGGCCGACCAACATGAACGCGCTGTAGGTCGTCGCGCTGTAACTCAACGCCCCTATAACACCGCCCATCGAACGGTTCCAGATAAAATAATCCGTCAACCCGCCGCCGGCGCCACCCCGCGCCAGAAAGGCTATACCACCCCCGATCACCACGTAGACCACCAGCGCCAACACCACGGCCCAAACGCTCATATCAGTCCCCCCAACTCCACGTTATGGCCGCGATAACCCCTATAGCCGCCAACCCGAACACCGCCCAAAAAAGAAAACTTCCATACCACGCGTCCACCCCCGAGAGCAGCGTGTACGGCACCACGTAAGCCGATGCCACCAAAAAAACCAAAATACAAACCCAAAAAATCCCCCGCCGCTCCAAAATCCTCTCCTCTCATCGTCCGCACCCCCTCTTGTAACTCTTGCAGACTTGCTTGCTACCCAAAATCGTTACAATGTACGCTATTTGTAACAAATGTATACTTAGAGTATCACACGGCGAACAGCAAGGTACAAGCGAGGGCGTTGGGGTGGGTTTACCTGGGGTTTCGATGGGGCTATAGCAATCCTTTTGTCGTTCTGCTTGAATATCCGGCGGGGTATGTAGTCAGTTCCGAGGGGACCGTATCGCCCGGGGAGGGAATATGTCCGAACAGCAGAACAACAACGATGATCTCAACCTCGTTGACGTGCCGGAGATGGGAGAGGCGGTCGAGAAGGAGCGGGTTTCGACCCGGGCCTGGATCGGGCGTTTTCTCGGTCCGGCGCTGGCGATACTGGCGTACTTTCTTTTGCCGACCGGCGGCGGCGAGAACGCGCTGACGCAGGCCGGCGTCGCGACGGTCTCCGTGGTGATACTGGTTGCGACGTGGTGGGTCACGGAGGCGCTGCCGCTGCCGGCGACCTCGCTGTTGCCGCTGGCGTTATTTCCGCTGCTCGGGGTGGTTGAAATCGGGGACGCGGCGGCTCCTTACGCGGACGACCTCATATTTCTGTTTATGGGCGGGTTCATGCTGGCGCTCGCGATGCAGCGGTGGGGTTTGCACCGCAGGATCGCGCTGTTGACCGTACGGGCCGTCGGGACGAACCCGGTACAGATGATCGGGGGTTTCATGCTCGCGACGGGCTTTTTGAGCATGTGGGTCAGTAACACGGCGACCACGGTTGCGATGCTCCCGATAGGGCTTAGCGTGCTGGTGCTGGTGCTCGGGGATCAAGGCGCGACGCCGGACGACAACGCGGAGGAGGGAGAAGAGGAAGCGGGACGGGAATTGACCGGCAGCGGCGCGTCCAATTTCGCCACGTGCCTCATGCTCGCTATAGCGTATGCCGCGAGCATCGGGTCGCTCGCGACGCTCATCGGGACGCCGCCGAACCTGTTTATGGCCAGTTTTCTCGAGTCCGAGTACGACATAGACATAGGTTTTGGCGAGTGGATGCTGGTCGGGTTGCCGCTGGCGGTGATCTTCCTGTTCGTGGCCTGGGTAGTGCTGACCCGGTTCGTATACCCGCCGGAGATAGACGAGATCGCCGGCGGGGAGGAAATTATCCAGGAGCAACTGGACGAGATGGGCCCGATAAGCCGGGGTGAGAAAGTGGTGCTAACGGTCTTCGTGTTGACGGCTTCCGCCTGGATACTGAACTCCATACTACCTAGCATCTTTCCCAGCCTGGAGACAATTCTGGTAGGAGTAGAGGACGCCGGTATCGCCATAGCCGCCGCCATTATCTTATTCGCCATCCCAATTGATTGGCGCAACGGCGTGTTCGCTTTAGACTGGGAGACGGCCCGTCAGCTTCCCTGGGGGATACTGTTGCTCTTCGGGGGCGGCTTGAGCATGGCGAACGCGGTCAGCGAGACCGGGGTGGACGTTTGGATCGGTAGTCTGGTCTCCGGGCTCGGCGGGATACCGGTTTGGATCCTGATCGGGATCGTCATCGTGGTGGTCGTACTGCTCACCGAGCTTACGAGCAACACCGCAACGACCGCGACCTTTCTGCCGATCCTGGCCGGCGCGGCGATCGGGCTAAACCTCGATGTGCTGGCGTTCGCGGTTCCGGCGGCGCTGGCGGCGACCTGCGCGTTCATGATCCCGGTCGCCACCCCGCCGAACGCCATCGTCTTCGGCTCGGGCCACATAACCATCGTCCAAATGGTCCGTGCCGGGGTGTGGCTAAACCTGATCGGGGCTATCCTGATCTTCGCCACGGCGTTTACCCTGGCCAATTGGATCCTGGGTATCTCGTTCGGCTAACCGACCTCTTTTAACAACTCGTTGACGGCCCCGGCGACCCGGTCGGGGTGGTCCTCGGGCACGAAGTGCTTGCCGTTCTCCACGCGGTCGAGCTTTCCACCCAGTTCGTAGGCCAGGCGGTAGCCGTACCCGATCTTCTGAAACTGATCCGAAGCTCCCCACACGATTCTTACCGGCACGTCGAGCCCCGGAAGCCGATCCGCTATCGCCAGCGTATCCCGCACGTCGAGAGAACGCACCTGACGCAAAAAGTCCGCCGCGCCACCGGCCCGCTCGTAGTACGCGAAGTGCTCCGAGACGGCCTCCTGCGCCTGTTGGCGATCGCCGTGTCCCTGCAACATGAAGCTCTGGTAAACAAATCGAAAGACCTCGTCCGGCAGCCGCTCCACAATCGGGGCGGCGGCCCGCAGTAGCTTGACCTGCGGTATGGGCCACGAGTCGTAGGAGATGGCGTTGGTCAGGACGAGGCCGCCGACCAGCCCGGGGTGCTCGACGGCGAGTATCTGGGCTACGCCGCCGCCGAGGTCGTGCCCGACGAGCACGGCGCTTTCTAGGCCGAGTTCCCGCATCCAGGCCGCCAGGTACTCCGCCTGGCGCGCCACTGAAATATCCCGGTCGCGCCCCGCCTCTATCGAGCCGCCGTAACCGACCATCTCCCAGGCCAGGGAACGTGCGCCCTCCACCCGCGGAACGACGTGCCGCCAGAGCCGGGGCGAGGTTGGGATACCGTGAACGTAGACGACCGGGACTCCCTCTCCTTCTTCCTCCCACCTCACGTTTATGCCGTCTACTTCCGCCGACTTCGTCTGCACCCGCGCTCCTTTCGTGGCTCTTGGTGGTGTGTCTGCGTAGCGTACCCGGCGGGGCGGCCGGCGAAAACCGCCGCCACGAAGCCCGGGATTCCGCCGGTCCTGCCGTAGTATGCTGTTCGTTATGGAGGCCTGGAATTGAGTGGCGGCGCGGTGGGTTCGGGGTCTCCAAGCCGTGGCCGGCGTGGCGGAATAGGACTCTTCGCGCGGGGGGTGGCGCCGTTTGCGGGGGCGTTGCTCGCGCTTTATCTACTACCGGAGAGCTTGGAGTCGCCGGCGCGTTGGGCGCTGGCGATAACGGCCGGGACACTTCTAGCCTGGGTCTTGCGGCCCGTGCCGCTGGCCGCGACCGCGATACCGGTGGTCTTCGCGCTCGGGGCGACGGGTGCGGCCTCCGCCTCTGGGGCTGTTGCGGGCTTTGGTTCCTCCGCGACGCTTCTTCTGGTAGCCGGGTTCATGATGGCCTCCGCGATAGACAAAACCCCGCTGGCCCGCAGGCTCACCTACCGTTTTCTACTGCGGGTTCCGCCGGGCAGCGGCGGTGTTCTGGGCGGCTTGCTCGTCGCGCTGGCGGTGTCGGCGGTCTTCGTGCCGTCCACCGTGGTGCGGGGCGTCGCGTTTCTGCCGGTCGTGGTCGTGGTGGCGGAGGCTTTCGCAAAGCGAGGCTCGGCGAACGGCGCGAAGCGGCTCGTGATCGGGCTGGCCTTCGGGGCGACGCTGGGCGGAATCGCGATCTTTCCGGCCGCCATCGTAAACGTGCTGGCCGTGGACTTGGTCGTCGGCACCGGCGGCGAGAGGATTACGTACTTCGGGTGGCTCGCCCTTACCTGGCCGATAGAGTTGCTCGCTTTTTTGTCCCTCTGGGGCGGTCTCGTGCTGCTCTTCCCGACCCGCGACGAGGAGCCCCTGGACCGCCCCGCCATATCCTCCAACCTCGAAGAACTCGGCCCGACGGTGGCCGCGGAGTGGCGGCTCGCCGGAATCCTGATGCTCACGGCGGTACTCTGGATGCTGGAGCCTCTAACCGGCTGGCACCCTTCGGTCCCGGCGTTCCTCGCGGTTTCCCTGTTGGCGATCTCACCGCTCAGGGTCATCTCCTGGGACGAGGCGCTGGACATCTCCTGGAGCTCGGTGTTTATGTTCGGGGCGAGCCTCTCGCTGGCCTTTGCCCTCCGGGACACGGGCGCGGCGCGGTGGGTCGGGGAACAGATCTTCGGGGCCGGCATCGGGGACTTTGCCCGGCTCGGCGTCGTCGCGGGGGTGCTCGCGGTAGCGGGGATCATGCTCGTCTTCCAACTCGCCTTCGCCGGTTCCACACCGGCCGCCGCCACCCTGCTCCCGATACTGCTCGCCTCCGCATCGGCGCTGCGGTTGCCGCCGGAGGTGATCGGGATGACCGTCGCACTCGCCGGTCTCGCCACGTTCATCTTGCCGTCCCAGGCAATGTCTAACCTGGTCACCTACCAGACGGGCCTCTACAAAGCCCGCGACCTGCTGAAGGTGGGACTGCTGCTAACCTTCGTGTTCCTCGCCATCCTGGCCGGCGTCGCGCTCGTCTGGTGGCGGCCGGTGGGGTTTTTGGGATAAATTAATTCTTGGACGTATAAAGAGTCGCCAATTTGGTTAAGGCTGCCGCCAAGCATAACAGCTACTCGAAAATCAGAGACCTACCGACAATCCTGATCTAGTCGAGGCGGCCACGTAAGTTTCGACAGGATAGCGTCCGGCTGTGCTCAGGTCTCCGTCCAAGCCTCCGCGACATCGAGCATCTCCCTTCCCAGCCGGCCGGCTCCCACCCGGGTCACGAGGAGGCCCGTTGAAACCCGTTCAATAAAGCCCCACTCCCAGATCGGTTGGGGTTCGACGCCGGTCAGGCGACCGAGGCGGGCGCACCGCTCACGACCTAGCTGTGCCGCGCCGCCGGCGAGGAGCTCCCTGCTCCACTCCCTCATGGGAATGGCGAGATCGTAGGCCGGTTCGGCCAGCAGGCCGTCGGGATCTACGAACTTGAACTGCGCTTGCCCCGATCCATACGCAGGGTCTTGCAGCGCATTGGTGGCGTGGGCATCGCCGTGGACCAGCACGGCGGCTTGGGGATCGAAGGCTGCTTCACGCCTGCGGGCGGAGGCGAGTGCCTGCTCTACCACGCCCTGAGAACATGGTCGGCCCAGTTCCTCCCACGTCTCCGTGATAAACCTCGAAAGCCAACGGGCCCTCTCGGCCCCGGTCTGCAGGCCCGCCGGCGCCGGTACCTCCCAGGCTCGCCGCAGCATCGCACACAGAATCTCTATCTGGGTAGAGACGGGTAGCCCAGATTCGTCCAGTGGAGCCCCGAGTCGCTCCTGAAGCATGGAGTGACGCTCTTCGTCGTGGTCGAGCAGCCGCACGTAACCACGTCCGCCAGCAGCAACGAGCGCTTGGACCTCGCCGGCGAATGATTCGTACGGTGGCATTTCGAGCTTGACGACGGCGTCTTTTCCGTTGGAGGTTCTGACGGCGGCCACATAAGATGCTGAACCCCCGCTGAGGGTACGCCCGACGGTCAAGTGCCAATCTTGCTCCAGCCCATCGAGCAGGCGTCCCAGATTGTCCAACCACTTTCGTCCCTCGTCGCCCTGGGCCGCCGCCTTCCGGCGCACCTCTTCCGGCACACGAATGGCCCGCCCACTCACAACCCGTCCCCCACAGCGTATGCACCACCGAAGACGTTACCCCGGAAGCTCCGACCTACAGCGAAGGGGCAAAACACGTACTAGACCTGCTATAGGCTCTTGAAGTACCGGGCTATCGGCAGTTGGACGTAGCCGGCTTTTTCGTACGTGCGGCGGGCCGCGGCGTGCCCGGGGTCGCCCCCCGTCTCGACCATCGCGACCGTCACCCCGGCGTCTTTGATCCGGTCGAGCGCAGATTCGGCTAGGACGGTTCCGATGCCGTGGCCCTGGTAATCGGGGTCTACGGCCAGCATATAAATCTCCCCGAGGTTGTCTTCTTGATGAATCTCGACCGCCACAAAACCAACCGGGTTTCCGTCTACCTCGACGACCCACACCCGACCCTTTTTCGTGGCACAGACGTTTTCTACCGACTGTTGCTGGCTCGTCCGCCACCCGTCCGGGTACTGACGACGGAAGATTTCTACCCCCATCGCCTGCTCGATGGAGGCGAAGACCGGAGTCCAGGCCCGCAACGAAAGGCCTACCACCGCATCCGTGTCCCGGTCTTCGAACGGTCGGATCTGCGGCTTTGCGGGTTCCATCCCTCAACACTAACAGACGCAAAATCCGGCCACCAGAAACTCTTTAGCGCCGGGGATGCTCTAGAAAGAACCGGACCATCTCAGCCGAAGCGTCGGGGCCGCGAGAGTCGGTGTAGGTGCCCCGTGGGTCTCCCCCGGCCCAGGCGTGGCCCGCGCCGTGTACCGACCATCCCTCCGCGACCGGCTGCCCGTCGGCGTCGCGGTAGACGGAACGGGTGTAGGCGCGTCCGTCCGGCTCCTGTCCTTTTTTTACCGTCACGAGAGGCTTGGCGTTCTTGGTGTTCGCATCTTTTCCGGCGGCCTTGGGAGAGGTCCACCGCCCCAGTATTTGTTGCCCGTTGCGCTGGTTCACGGTAGAGTCCCGGTCGCCGTGGAAAACGATGGTTGGGACGGTCCGGCCGGCGGCCCGGTTCTCTCCCCCACCTTGCATCGCCTGGAAGGCGGAGGGCATGTCCCGGGCGGCCCCGTATGGTAGTCCCGAGTGGACGCCGACGGCGGCGTAGAGATCCGGGTAGGTCTCGCCCATGACCACCGCCATCGCTCCCCCGGCCGACATCCCGGCCACGAAGATCCGTCGGGTGTCTACCGGCTGGGTCGCGGCGATCTGGCGCGTAATCCCCGCGATGATCGAAGGCTCACCCCGGTCCCGGCCCTGATCCCCGGCCTGGAACCAGTTCCAACACTTCTGCATGTTGGCCCCCTGCGACTGCTCGGGATAGAGCACGAAGAACTTCCCCTCCTCGGCCAACAGGTTCATGCGCGTGCCGACGGCGAAATCGTCCGGGTTCTGGGTGCAGCCGTGCAACATCACCACCAGCGGCACGACCTCGTCCTCGACACCACCTGGGATATACAGCTTGTACCCTCGCGTCCCGGCCCCGTTCGTAAACGACCCGGAGACGAACCGGCCTTTCCCCGGAGTATCTACTGTCGGCGGCTCCGGCACCCTCGTCCGCGGAAGGTCGGGAGAACCCGTCGGTAAGTCGAAAAGATTCTGAGGGAGGTTGGCAAGCTTGCCGCCGAGAGACGAGGCGAAGGACTTCTTCAAATCGTCAAAGTTCGTCTTTTCCCGGGTCTTAGAATTATTTGGGGCACGGCCGTTCCCGGGGTTTTCTTTGGATACTTCGCCCTGGCCGCCGGTTGGAACGCCGCCGAATCCGCCCGGGTTTCCGAGCGTGCGCTGAATAAGCTCCGTCGCTTCCATGAGCCGGCCGGTGTTGGTGAGCCGCGTGGCCTCGCCCATTCCTTGCGGCATACTCATGCTTGCGGGTCCTTTGGGGCCACTTTGGGTAGTTTTCGGCACGTTGCACGTCCTTTCGGGGTCGTTTTCTGTCCGGCCGGTTTCTGCCCGGCTTCCGTTAACTAATGCGGTCCGCCAGCGCTTTCTTTACCGCCGGGCTCGTCCGGAAAGCGCCGAGCACGACTACGGACTCGATGGCTTCCTGGGCCAACTCCGGCGAAACGTCCTCGGCGATGGTCGCGAGGCCGAGGACGTTGATCTGGAGTTTCTCCCCGGCGTCCCGCACCGCTTCGAGATCCTGCCGGGTAAAGTTCTGCAACCCGAGCACCATCGTCTTGCGGGCAACCGTCTCCCGAACCACCTCCGAGTGCGTCGCCAACTGGTTGCGAATGGCCGTGCGGATAAAGTCCGTCCGGTTGGAATAGAAGCCCTCCTGTACCAGCAGGTCGATCTGGCCCAAGTCCACAGGACCCAGATTAATCGTGATCTTCTCCGTCTCGGTTAACTTCGCCATCTATTTACCATCCATGTGGATGTTATACACCATCTACAGGGAAGCTGTCAAGCAATTCTTGGTCAGGTTCGGGAAACTTCGCGGGCCAAGCGGCTTTACAAGCCAAGCGGCTTTACAAGCCAAGCGGCTATCTTTCGGGTTATTTGCGGACCACGAGGGTTTTCGCCACCATATCTCCCAACCGGCGATCTCTAGTCGAAAGTAGGGCGACGACGAAAGCCAACAGGTAGCTGCCGATACTGTCCAGGATTCGCATTACGGTCCTCAGGATGGCGGCCCGGATGCCTGGGGGGTTCACCGGTGTCTTCCAGTATGACCCGGATGCCTACGAGCATCTTACCGAGGGTTTGGCCGTAGAGACCCTCCAAAACCACGTAGTACGCGAGCAACATCAAAGTACAGAACAAGAAAAGTAAAGTTCTCGCGGGGGAAGCAGGATCTATGGCCCTAACGTCGTCGAAACTTCGTACGGAGTCGAACGGCAGGGAAAGTACGTAAAACACCAGGCTGAACACGAAATAATCCACTATCGTCGCCACGACCCGGCGGGAGATCACCCGCGTTTTGTAGGCTGTGGATACGCCCGAACTCCCCTGAGCCGCCCGACCTTTCCTCCCAAATCCCGTAAGTCTGGCTACTATGCTACTAAAGCATCATACCAAAACCCTAACTAGGTACTCATAACAACTGAAGCGAAATGCCGCTGCCGGAGCACTGATAATTGACGTGCCGAACTCAGGAGTTTCGTAGTTCGTGCCAAACGACCTTCTTCAGATGTGGCCCTACCGGAACAGGATCAGCGCGAGGTTCACCAAGATCGTAAGAAACACACTGAGGGCGATGCTAGCCAGGATCCAAAACAGGCACCCTCTGCCGGGCCCGCCACCACCGCCGAATATGATTATGAACATACTCCGCCTTCTCTCTACCTTTTCTCTGCCTTTTCTCAGACACCGACGCGGGTAGCGAAAAGCGGGAACCGTTGCTTCCGGTTCCCGCCCTACGTTGTAGCGTTTTGGCTCGGGGGTTAGTTGGTTTTTGCCAAAGCCGCTTTTGGTGCCGTCTTTAGCTATTGTCGTCCTGGGCCATGTGCCCGACCGGCTCACTGGGACCGCCGCCGATCAAACCACCAACCATAGAGGCTATGGCCGACAGCAGGAGGCCGAAGAATGCCCCGATGGCACCGGTTCTAACGGCCGACGCCACCTGCGCGGGGTCCACGTTCGGGGCGTTCACGCCGCCCTGCTGGATGTTCTGCAAGACGCCCACCTGGCCGACCACGCTACCGAGGGCTCCGAAGACCTGGCCTAGACCCAGGGAAGAAAGCAGTAGGATAACTACAGTACCCAACGCCCATACGAGAAAGCCGTTGATCAGACCCGGCACTGCGCCCCTTACGGCGGAGGTCGCCCCGGCCACCAAACCACCGAGGAAGAAGGCTATGAGGCCCAGTATCGCCGACACCCAGGCGCCGCCGGTCTCGTTCGGGCCGATCCCTACTATCCCGATCCCAATAGCAAACAACTGGAGCAGCAGGAAGGTGGTCAAAGCGGTAATAAGTCCGGCCCAGACGGGTCCCCAGCGGACGCTATCCCGCCGGGCGAGGGAGTCGCCGTCACTACCACGACTACCACCACTACTGCCGCGGTCTCTGTCCCGGCTCGAACGGTCGTCCGAGACTCGCCGCGCCCCGCCGCCCTCGGTCCTACCGCCGGTCTCTATCCGGCGCCCTTCGGCGTCTATGTTCGGTCCTAGTGGACGACGCTCCTCCGGGCGGCGGCCGCCGGAAGCCCTTTCGTTTTCGATCCGGACGGCGTCAGGGTCCTGGCCGTGGGCCCGGGCTTCCCCGGGTTCTAATGGCCGGTCAGGTTCTCTACCTCGTTCTCTGCCCATGTTCTCTCCTTGTGTAGCATTTGTTTTTAGACTGCAGCGTGCTCTTTCTTGCTACCTAGCCGCGGTGGGCGGCCTCGTCGTCTACCTCGACCTCCTCTTTGCGGACGTCCTCTTCGACGATCTCCTCCTCTTCCACCACGTCCTTTTTGAGACGCACCTCTTCCTTGACCACCTGCCTCTTCTCGACCACCACTTCTTCTTCGACTATCGGAACCCGGATCTCATCCCCGTCCTCGACGATCTCGGCCCCGGCGGCCATACGCTCACCTTCTTCTTCGCTGACCGGTACGCGCTCTACAGTGACTTCTTCACGTTTTTTGGGGACCTTGACCTGCTCGCGGTCGGTACGGACCCGCTTGCGGACGTTGACTTCCCCGGCTTCCTTCTCCCGGGTTCCGGCGCGCAACTCCTCTTCGGTACGCTGCACTGTTAACTCATCATCGTCCCGTACCTCGCCCCGGTCTCCGAGGTCGTTATCTTCGTCATCGGAGTAGTACGAACCGTAAGCACCTCTGTCCTCCAGGTTCTCTCCCGACTGCAGCCCGTAGTAGACGTGAATCTCCCGCTCGTAGTCGGAGGTTATTGCCTCATCCTCGTCGAAAGAAGGGGCATCTTTGACGCGGTCTTTCTCGGCATCTACCTCGATGCGCTCCTGCGCCTCGTCCCGACGGCAGACCTTCCACGGCACCAGGGTAGTGCCCGAAATCCCGAAGAGCCCCATCTTCACGCCCAGGTACTCCGGCTCATCCTTCTCGTTTACGAAAAGGTCTTCTACCTTGCCGATCTTCTCCCCGTCGCGGTCGTGGACCTCGTAACCCTCGAAAGCCTCGGCTCCTACAAAACGATCGGCGCGTTCCGCCATGTCCTTGATCCTTTCTACGTTTAGAACGGTTACGAAATTATATATACACTCAAGTACATTTTAGTAAACTCAGGTTGTCTGGAAATTATTCAGGCTTTGCGCGAACTATCGAAATCATCCTTTGTCCACTAGAATGCTCTCAGATAGTAGTGGATCGCGAGTAAGGGCAGAGAGTGTGGGCGGGTCTGGGTTGGGAGAACGAGGGTTTGGCAAGGATCTCCTGGAGGCGGAAGAGGTTGCTTCTTATCTGAGCCTCAACCCGGTAACGGTCTATCGGTGGTGCCGGGATGGGAGGTTGCCGTGCTTGAGGATCGGGCGCTACTGGCGCATCCGGCGCGAGGCGCTGGAGGAGTTTCTCCGGCAGGGTGAGAGCCCTACCACGCTGTTGGGCCACTTGAGGTCTTTCGTGCGGGTGCCGGATAACCTAATCGCCATAGCCGAAAACCTGGACCGGCTCCATCAATTGGACGCCACGTTCTTTATGTTGGGAGAAGCCCAAGGCGGGAAGCTCGTCAAGTTCTACGGGGGCGAGGGGGTTCCGTTAGAGGACCTGCGGGCCGACCTGGAAAGCTGGGGCCTCGAAGTACAGCGGCTTGAGGGCCAGGGGGTTCTGCACTTCGTGGCCGACGAGGATCCGGAAAACCGTGGGGGGCAACTCGTGAGCTTTTTAGAAGACGACTCGGAAGAAAGAAACACACTGTGGGCGAGCTTTGACTGGTCCAGGCAGGTGAGCCTGGAGAAAGCGTTAGAGCAGCAAGCGAAGATCTCGGACATTACCTCCCGGCGCCTGGTAGTAAAGACCGCCGCCCTCGAAGAAGCGATAGACTCCTGGCCGCCCGCGATACTCCGACGGGCCCAGGTAGTTCACTCGGGACAGATCTGGCTCTCCGACGCCGGCGTGTCCGTCAGCCGCGCGGCACCGTTGCAGCAGTAACGGAGTAGCAACAAGCCTCAAGGACTCCTTAACTCCCTCCAGATCGCCGGCAAGACTTTTGCCGGATAGCTCCAGCGGATAAAAGACTCGCCGTGTTCGCGGACGCGATAGCGGATCGGCACTTCTTCCATTCGGAAGCCTTTGCGAACGAGGTCCAGCGTGAGGACTTGGGCGTAGTTGTAGTCGTGCACTATCTCCGCCCGGTCTGCCGCCTCCCGGCTGAAGGCCCGCATCCCCGTCTGTCCATCGGTCATTGGCCGCTGCGTCAATAGCACGAGCAGCGCGGTAAAGAAGTAGTTACCGAGCCGGCGGTACAGCTTCATCCCGTGTACTCCGCCACGGAAACGACTCCCGAGCACGTAGTCTGCCCGGTCCGCCAGAACAGGCTCGACCAGCCGCGGTATGTCTTCCGGGAAGTATTCGAGGTCCGCGTCCAGGTAGGCGACCGCCGCAGCCCCCGCATCTACCGCGGCCCGCAGCCCGGTACGCACCGCCGCCCCGAGGCCGAGGTTGTGTGGGTGACGAACTACGGTCGCACCTTTTGCCGCCGCTATCTCGGCGGTCCGGTCTGAAGAGCCGTCGTCCACCACGAAGGTTTGCAGTCCGGAGCCCGGCACCCGGACCGGAAAGATACGATCCAGAAGCTCCCCGATGGTTTCTTCCTCGTCTTTAGCCGGGACGACGACCGCGAGCAGGCTCACTTTTCCTCCAGCGCGTCTTTCAGCACCCGCCCGGTAGAGCCTTCCGGCGGCCCAATGCCGAGCAAGTAGCTGATGGTCGGCGCGAGGTCTAGTATGGACGCGGGTTTTTCTACGGCCTGTGCCCCGGTTATGCCGCTGCCCCACATGGCGAACGGAACGAAGCGTTCGCCTTCGGAGAGGTGTCCGTGGGCGCCAATGCCCCGGCCCTGGCCGTGGTCGGCCATAAGTACTACGGCGGTCTGGTCGTCGAGGTAGCCGTGTTCCTCGCACCACTGCATAAACTCTTCGATAAGCCCGTCCGTGATCTCGATCCGCTCCACGTACTCCGGGTAGTAGGTGCCGCGGACGTGGCCGTTCTGATCCACGGCGAGTAGCTGGAGCACCAGAAGCTCAGGATCATGCTCTTCGAGCTCGCGTTTGGCGGCGGCGATTAGGTTCTGGTCGATCTTGTCGTTATGCGCCACGCTGGTCACGCTCGCCACGTCGTCCCCGAAGGAGTCTATGAGGTGCGCGATCCCGACGAGCCGGCCCTTCTTGCCGGCCCGCCGCAAAGAGTCGAAGATGCTCTCGACCTTCAGACCTAGTTTCAGGACCAGGTTGGAGGTAATACCGTGCTTCTCCGGCGCGGCCCCGGTAAACATCGAGGAGAAGCAGACCACAGTACGGGCGGGGTAGGTAGTTTCGACGTTCTCGTACACGGTACCCCCGGCCATCATTTTCTCCAGGTAAGGTTTCTCGGCCTCGTGAAAGCGGTCGAGGCGGCAGCCGTCTATGACCACCACGATCACACGCTCCGCCAACGGCCCACCCCGGTTTACGTCGCGCGTCGGTCCCGACGGATAAACGGGCTTCCAGTCAAAGAAGAAGTAGTGGATCAGGAAGCTCGCGACCGCCAGCACCACCGTGAAGCCGAGCACGATACCGGCCCGGCTCGCTACCAGGGGCTCGGCCAGCAGGTACTCTAGCGTAAAGAGTACCAGCAAAGCTTTCGGCACCTGCTCCAGGAAATTGCCGCTGGTCGAGTCCGGATTCTCCAGCACGAGCTTCCAGAACCGGACGAAGTTCGTCTTTGGGGCTCCGGTCCTCAAGTGGTAGTAGAAAGTCCCCCAGAAGAAGACCGTAAAGAACACGTAGAGACCGAGCGTAAGGACCAACGCCCCGAGGTCTACAAAGCGGAAGACGAGAACGAAAACGGTCAGAAAAACCCACAGCGTCCAACGGAGCTTTAGCGGAAAATCGTAGACGACGAAGAGCAGCACCAACGGCGTGGCAAAGACGAGTGCCGGCAGAGCCCGGCTCCACAAGTCCGGGCTGGTGAGTTGAAAGACGTGTAGCAGAAGGAAAGTCCCCAACACGAAGACCGGGTGGAAGGATTTGCCCTCGTTCAGCACGTTCCAGAGGCGGGCGGCGACTATCTCGAACTTGGACGCCGGCTTCAACGGTCTACCCCTTCAACTTCGTAGATGCGAAATGTCATGTCCAGGTTTTCCATATCTTTCGGTACTCCTTTTTCGTGGCCTTCTTTGCCGGCGAGCCGGGGCAGGCTCACTGTTTCGCGTCCTACTTCGCGAAAATCCACCCCGGAGACTAGGGGCGCGGGTCCGCCGTCGGTGGTCATGTAGACGGCGTTCTCCAGCAACCCCGCATTTTCCAACTCGTCCACTTCGTCTACGAAACGTTCTTTGGAGTACGGCAGTGCCGGATGCCCGTAGACGTACTCCAGGGTGGAAACGGCCCCGTCGTGGCCGTCGGGTTTCTCGACGTAGACGACCTCGGCCTCCGGCACCGCGGCGTCTACCCGGTCGAAAGCGGAGATGGCGCCTTCGAGCTCCCGCGCCCCGATAATCGGTAGCGCCGTGTACGCCGTCCAGCCGAACGCCAGGATCGCCAACCCGCCGGCGAGCGCCATTCCGGCCCGGCGGTTCCAGAAACGTCCCAACAACTTTCCGGCTTCGACTGCGGCGTACCCGGCGAGCAAGGCGAGCAGCGGCAGGGCCGCCGGCACGAAGCGGCGGGTGGCCCAGGGCAGGTCCGGGGCGACGTTCGGTATCGCCGTGTAGAGCACGCCGGAGGCCAGGAAAGCACCGAGCACGAGTGTTTTTGGAACATCCAGCCGCCGGGACGCGAGCAATAGCCCGGCGAGTCCCAGAAGCGCCACGACGGGCGTCGTGAACCAGACCATCCGCACGAGCGTTTGCGTCCGGTAGGCGTCGAAGTCCCTCGAATCTACGGGCAGTTCTTGCCCGGGTACGGGCAGCACGAAGTAGGCCCAGAGCGCGGCCCCGGCGACGGCAAGGGCCCCGGCGGGCGCAAGCTCTTTTCCGTGGGCCTCCATCCATCCGCGGAGCCGTCCTCCCCATCGGTGGCGGACGTAGGAGAAAACGGCGACCAAGGGGACCGCCACAACCAGCAAATACGGCAAGAGCCCGAGAAAGTTGTCGAGGCCGTGCGAAGAGTAGATGGTGTACAGGTAGCGGCCGCCGACGGTGTTCAGGTAGAGCAGCGCGGCCCCGGCGAAGAGCGCCAGCGGCACGCCCGGCCAAAGCCAGCGGCGCGCCGGCCCGCGGGTGAGGAGATCGTATCCGAACAGCACCGGTACGACCGCCGCCACGAGAAAGCCGTCCACCCGGATCAACATAGCCCCGCCAAGCAGGAGCCCCGCCAGCACACCGGAGGCCCGCCCCGGGCCGCGGACAAAGCGGACGACGAACCACAGACCGGCCAGCGCGAAGAACTGGGTTATGACCTCGCTCGACGGTTGTTTGGACCACCAGACTTGCGTGTAGCTCACCGCCAGGATACCCGCCCCCGCCAGCCCGGCCCAGCGTCCGAAGACTTCCCGGCCCAACAAGAATGCCGCCAAGACCGCCAGAACCCCGAAGATCGGAACGACGTAGAGGCTACCCCAGAGGCCGCCGACGAGGTTTCCGAAGCCCATCCAGGCAAAGGGACCGGGGAAGAACTGCGGCAGGATCAGGCTCTCATTAGAGATGTAGAACCCGGGGTACTTTATCCCCTCCACAAAAGGGTGAAACGAAGATACCGCCCCGACCAACGGGTCTCTCTTTAACAACTCTCCCGTCCGGGTCAGCCGGTCGGCAACGACCGTGTAAACCCCGGGGTCGCGGACGTTTATGACGTACTCCGCCGGCCGGGCGTACAGTGCGAAGCTCCCGAGAACCAACCCGATGGCCGCAACGTCCCACTTCGAAGCCCGGACATAGACCGTCTGTTCCCTACACAGAAACCAGGATACGACGGAGCATATTCCCAGGCTTACGACTATCGCGGGAACGGTAAACCATCCCAGGATAGCCAGGAGAACCAGCACCGGGGTTGCGACGGCCGCGCCGGCCCCGCCCCGCAACAGCGCAAGCTCCGCCCACCCGTCGCCTTTGCGAGCGATGCTCCGCCCGAGGAAATGCCCGGGCAGGTAGAGGAAAGCCAGCAGTAACAGCGCCGTCAGCAAGGTTTCGTCAGGCGGTTCCGGCCACCGGGCTCTCGCGCAGCGCCCACTCCGCCTGGGCCGCCGCGCCTTCTTCGAGGCTCGTCCGGGGCGCGTACCCCAACTCCTTTTCCGCCCGCCGCGAGTCGGCCCACGTCGAGCGCACGTCGCCGGCAGCCGCCGGACCGTACCGGGCCTCGACCTCCGCCCCGGTCGCCCGCCGCACGACGTCGAGCATTTCGTTTACCGTCGCCCGCGTACCACCGCCCACGTTATACACACCGGGTTCGGCCTTCAAAGACGCCACGGTTGCCTCAACCGCGTCCAGGACGTAGGTCATGTCCCGTACCTGTCTGCCGTCCCCGAATACCTCCACCGGCCGCCGCTTCTTTGCCGCGAAGAGAAACCGGGCCAGCGCCATCTCGGGCCGCTGGCGGGGGCCGTAGACGGTAAAGTACCGGAGCACCGTCGCCGGCACGTCGCGCTCCCGCCGGTATAGCTCGACCAACTCCTCCGCCGCCAGCTTGCTCATGCCGTAGGGCGAGGCCGGTCGCCGGGGATGGTCCTCGGCGACCGGCCCGCCCGCGTCGCCCCCGTAGACCGAGGAGGATGACACGTAGACGAACCTGGCGTCGCTACCGGATGCGGCCTCCAGTAGCCGTTGGGTAGTGAGCACGTTCCGCTCCACGTAGCGCCCGAAGTTGTCGCCCCAACTCCGGCGCACCCCGGGTTCCCCAGCGAGGTGAAAGACCGCGTTTATGCCGAGGAGCAGTTCGTCCGGTTCGAGGGATAGGAGATCCCCTTCCAAAAGCTCGAAGCCCGGCTCTTCTGTAGCCGCCGACAGGTTGCGCTCCTTGCGCCCGCGCGAGTAGTAGCCCGTAAAAGAATCCACGCCCAAGACCTCGTGGCCCTTCGATAGTAGCCGCTCGACCAGGTGAGACCCTATAAAACCCGCCGCCCCCGTTACCAAAACCCGGCCCAAGAGCCCTCCTCTTTGATCTAGCTCACAAGATTGCCTACGTCCGCTTGACCACCGGCATCTCGTACACTACCCTGACTATGATGTTATTGCAAACGATTGTCATTACGAACATGACCTGGGTCACGGACACAGTGGCGGGCGGGTCGTCGGGTAGTAAACGTGGGGGAGGAATGTTTTGCGGGTGATCCGGAGTTTTTTGATCTTTGCGTTTTTTTCGGCCGCTTTGCTCGTTAGCGTGGCCTGTGGTGAGGAGCCACCCCAAGACGCCACGGCGGGCGGCTCGTCGGCGGAACAGACCGGAGAAACCGGCGGCGGCACTACCGTTGAAACGGGCGGTGGAACAACCGGGGGGACTACAGCCGGTACGACCGGAGGCACGACCGGAAGCACGACCGGAGGCACGACGGGCGGCACGACGGGTGAGACGACCCAGGAGGCGCTCTCGCCGGGCGAGGGTAATTTGGTGATCTACTCGGGCCGCAGCGAGGAGTTGGTCGGCCCGATCATCGCGCAGTTCGAGGAGAGGTCCGGTGTGGACGTTCAGACCCGCTACGGCGATACCTCCGAGCTGGCCGCCCAGATTCTGGAAGAGGGCGGGAACACCCCGGCCGACCTCTTTTTTGCCCAGGACCCGGGCGCCCTGGGGGCGCTGGCCGAGGAAAACCGCTTCCAGGAGTTGCCGGACGACCTTGCGGGGCAGGTGCCGGAACGGTTCCGGTCGCCGGATGATCTCTGGGTCGGGACCTCCGGCCGGGCGCGGGTAGTGGCTTATAACACCGAGGCTTTGTCGGAGGAAGACTTGCCGGACTCCATCTTCGGCTTCACAGACCCCGAGTGGCAGGGTAGGATCGGCTGGGCGCCGACGAACGGTTCCTTCCAGGCTTTCGTAACCGCGCTGCGGGAGGTCGAGGGCGAAGACCGGGCCCGCCAGTGGCTCGAAGACATCCAGGCTAACGACCCGTTCGAGTACCCGGACAACTCCACGGCCCTCCAGGGCGTGGCCTCCGGCGAGGTCGAGGCCGCGTTCGTGAACCACTACTACCTCTACCAGGCGCTGGAAGAGCAGGGCCAGGACTTCGGGGCGCGCAACTACAACTTCCCGAATGCGGACCCGGGCAACCTAGTCATCGTGGCCGGCGCCGGTATCCTGGAGACCGCCGAGAACCCGCAGGCGGCCCGCAGCTTTATACAGTACATGCTCTCGGATGAGGCCCAGCAGTTCTTCGCCGACGAAACCTTCGAGTACCCCATGATCGAAGGCGTCCAGGCCGCCGAGGGCATCGGGGCCCTCTCCGAAATACAATCGCCAGACGTGAACCTCGGCAACCTGGACGACCTGGAAGGCACCCTGGAACTCCTGCAGGAGACGGGCGTCCTCTAGGGTGTCGGCCCTTCCCACCACGCCGGAGGTTCGGGGACCACGGGAGTCCGGTCGTACCCGCAAGCGTCCCCCGGCCCTCGTCTGGGTTCCCGCGGCGCTGGTCGCGGCGGTGATGATCCTGCCGCTGGCGTACCTGATCCTGCGCTCCCTGGAAGGCGGGGCTTCCGGTGTTCTGGAAGTCCTCTTGGACGGGGACACCTACGCCACGCTGGGACGGAGCGTGCTACTCGCCACGCTGGTTACGGGCATCTCGGTCCTCGTGGCGGTGCCTCTGGCCTGGATCACGGCCCGCACCGACCTTCCGGGACGGCGCCTTTGGGCGGTGCTGGCCGCGCTACCGCTCGTGATTCCCTCCTACGTCGGCGGCTTTGTGCTGGTGAGCGTGCTCGGCCCCCGGGGAATTTTGCAAGGCTCCCTGGAACCCTTCGGCGTCGAACGGTTGCCGAGCATCTACGGCCTCCCCGGCGCGACGCTGGCCCTGGTTCTCTTCTCGTACCCGTACATCTTCCTGACGGTTCGCGGGGCTTTTCGGGGGATGGACCCGGCCCTCGAAGAAGCCGCCAAGAGCCTCGGGAGCGGCGTCTGGACGACGTTCTTCCGGGTAACGCTGCCGCAGCTCCGGCCCGCAATCGTTGCGGGCGCCCTGCTCGTGGCGCTCTACACCTTGAGCGACTTTGGGGCGGTGTCGCTTCTACACTACGACTCTTTTGCCCGCGAGATCTACGTCCAGTACCAGTCGGCCTTCGACCGGACCCCGGCCGCAATACTAGGCCTGATGCTCGTGGTCCTCACCGTAACGATACTCGTTCTCGAAGGCCGCACGCGGGGCAGGCTCCGCTACCACCGGAGCAGCGCCGGTTCCGCGCGGCGGGCCGCGCCGGTGGAACTCGGACGCTGGAAGTGGCCCGCCCTGATCTTCTGTGGCGGCGTAGTCTCCCTGGCGCTGGTCGCCCCCATCGGCATCCTTAGTTTCTGGCTCGTCCGGGGGGTCGCGGGCGGCGAACCTTTGCGGCTCGTGTGGGGCGCGGCCCTGAGTTCGGTCTACGTCTCCGGGCTCGCCGCCGGGGTTGCAGCCCTCGCCGCCCTGCCGGTGGCCTTGCTCGCCGTGCGGTTCCGGGGTCGCGTTACGGGCTTGCTGGAGCGCCTGACGTACCTCGGGTACGCGCTGCCGGGGATCGTGCTGGCCCTCGCGCTGGTGTTTTTCGGGGCAAACTACGCGCCCGCGCTGTATGGTACCCTCGGGGTCTTGATCCTGGCCTACGTAATACACTTTTTACCTCAAGCGGTTGGCGCCACAAGAACGGCCCTGCTGCAGATAAACCCCAGCGTCGAAGAGGCGGCCCGCGGCCTCGGTCGCAGTCCCGCAAACGTCTTGGCGAGCATCACCGCCCCGCTCGCCCGCTCCGGCATCCTGGCCGGCGCCGCCCTGGTCTTTCTAACCACGATGAAAGAGCTTCCCGCCACACTGCTGCTAAGTCCCATCGGCTTCGACACTTTGGCGACCAGCATCTGGAGCGCCACCTCCGAGGCGTTCTTCGCCCGGGCGGCGGCCCCGGCGTTGATCCTGATCCTGGTCTCCGCAGTGCCGGTGTACCTGCTCACGATCCGGGACCGCGCCAAATGAGCTGCGAAGCGATGGTCCGGCTCTCCGGCGTAAGCAAAGCCTATGGCTCCGGTTCCAACCTCGTAGAAGCCGTGCGTGACGTAGACCTGGAGCTCGAACCGGGCAGAATACTAGCCCTGCTCGGGCCTTCCGGCTGCGGCAAGACCACGACTTTGCGCCTTCTGGCGGGCTTCGAGCACCCGGATGGGGGTGATTTGGAGATCGGGGGCCGGACGGTGTCCGGCGGCAAAACTTTCATCCAGCCCGAGAAACGCAAAGTCGGGATGGTCTTTCAAGACTACGCCCTCTTCCCCCACCTGACGGTCGAACAGAACGTTGCTTACGGCCTGCCGCGCGGCGCAAAGCGCAAGGGCCGGGTTGCGGAGGTACTCAGCCTCGCACACCTGGACGGCCTCGGGGGCCGGATGCCCCACGAGCTCTCCGGCGGCCAGCAGCAGCGGGTGGCCCTGGCCCGCGCCCTCGCCCCCGAGCCCGCCGTGGTGCTCCTCGACGAGCCCTTCTCGAACCTCGACGCCACGCTGCGGGCGCGGGTACGCGCGGAGATGCGTGGGATCCTGAAGAAAGCCGGGGCCACCGCCATTTTCGTCACCCACGACCAGGAAGAAGCCCTGAGCATCTCCGACGAGGTCGCCGTCATGATAGACGGAAACATCCTACAGAAAGCCCCGCCCGAAGACCTCTACCTCTATCCCGCCACCCGGGAGGTGGCCGAGTTCGTCGGCGAAGCCAACTTTATTCCCGGCACCGCAGAAGATGGCCGGGTGCAGTGCGTGCTGGGAGACATACCCGCGCTGGAGCCCGTAGAAAATGGCGCGGTCGAGGTGATGCTCCGCCCCGAGTCCCTGCTGCTCCGGGCGCTGCCCGAGGGAGAGGCGACCGTAACCGGCCGCGAGTTCTACGGGCACGATCAACTGATACAGCTCCATCTGGACTCCGGCGAGACCTTCTATTCCCGCTCGGTCGGGCGCCAGAGCTTCGACACCGGCGAACGGGTCTCTTTGGGAGTCTGGGGACCGGTAGTCGTTTTCCCTAATGCCGCGGCAACGGCTTCACCCCACGCCTCTCCGAGAACGTAGGTTGCGGCGGAACCGGGCCTTCGCCGGGAAAGCTACCGTATTAAGATAGAGGGTGTTGCATAAGCTGCGCACAGGAGAAAACGGTGGGGCCTTCTCATTCCGGCGGGAAATTAAAGTCTACGGTGGCACGAATAAAACAGGAGCTACTAGACGACCCGGGATCCACCGTCGGGAGAGACACTTTGGTTATAGGGCTTGTCCTGAGCCTGATCTGGCTGCTCTTGCTTTACTTCCGGCCCGGGTATCCCTGGTCGAACGGTAGGTTTCTAGTGGGGGCGATATGCTTTGTATTTTGGGGAGCGGCGGATATGCTGCCCCGCCACCTACGCGGCGTAGCAGTGGTGCTGCGGGTGGCGGTGTTGATCTTTCTTACCGGCCTGGGCGTCTGGATCCTGGCCGACTTGATCGGTTGGGTCGCGGGCTTCTAGTCGCTGATCTTCCGGGGCCACAGCAACAGTTTTATAGGACTACGCGGAACACCACCCGAGGCATCAGGATAGAATGACCCCAAGAAACGCGAGAGGGGAGATTTATTCCATGGACGCATACGGGCTGGATATTGGCGGGTCGGGGATCAAAGGCGCCCCCGTAGACCTCGACACGGGCGAGCTCACGGACGAGCGGATAAAGCTCGACACCCCGCGGCCCGCGACCCCCGAAGCCATAGTAGAGACGGCCAAGAAAGTGGTTTCGCAGTCCGGCTGGGACGGACCTATAGGGTGTGGTTTTCCCGCGGTCATCAAAGACGGCGTGGCCCAAACCGCCGCAAACATCGAGAAAGCGGCGATAGGCTTCGACTTTCGGCAGAGCCTCCGGAAAGAACTGGACTGCCCGGTGAGCCTGGTAAACGACGCCGACGCGGCGGGCCTCGCCGAGATGCGCTGGGGCGCCGGCCGTGAGTTCGAAGGCGTGGTGCTGATGCTCACCCTGGGCACCGGCATCGGTACGGCTCTCTTTGTGGGAGGACAGCTAGTCCCAAACACCGAGCTGGGCCACATCGAACTTCATGGCGGGGACGCCGAACATTACGCCGCCGAGAGCGCCCGTAAAAGAGACGACCTCAAGTGGAAAGAATACGCCGGCCGGCTGGACGAATACATACACGCCATCGAAAACCTGCTGTGGCCCGACCTCATAATTATCGGGGGCGGCATCAGCAAAAAGTCCGAAAAGTTCATCCCCCGTCTCACGGCCCGCACCGAGATAGTTCCGGCCCAGATGTTCAACCAGGCCGGTATCGCCGGCGCCGCGCTAGCCGGAACCCCCGAAGCCAACCCCGCATCCGAAAAAGGTTAGCAAACCCGGGCCCCGCATGTAGCCTTCTATGCGCCTGGCTCTGCGCGCTGGATCAGGCTCAAGACTTCCGAGCGGCGGGCGGCGTCGTTCTCGAAGACGCCGCGCGCCGCCGAGGTGACGGTTATGCTGCCGGGCTTTTGGACGCCCCGCATTGTCATGCAGGTGTGGTCCGCCTCGATGACCACGAATGCCCCCCGCGACCCCAGGCTCTCGTAGAGGGCGTCGGCGATCTGGGCCGTTAGCCGCTCCTGTAGCTGGGGCCTGCGGGCGTAGCCTTCTACCACCCGCGCCAGCTTGGAGAGCCCCACGACCCGGTCCTTCGGCACGTAGGCCAGGTGGGCTTTTCCTACGAACGGGAGCAGGTGGTGCTCGCAGGTGCTCGCCAGGTAGATGTCACGGACGATAACCACGTTGCCATAGTCTTCGGCGAATCCGACCTCCAGGTGACGGGTCGGGTCTTCGCTGAGGCCGGAAAAGAGGTATTCGTAGGCGTCGGCCACCCGCTTGGGCGTCCCGAGCACGCCCTCCCGGTCGGGGTTTTCGCCCACCGCGGCGAGGATTTCCCGCACGGCGTTCTCGATACGCGGCTTGTCCACCGCGTGCTTCTCCGGCAGCGTTTCAGACATCTTTTGCCGCCTGGATCCAGGCCGGCAAGGCCGAGAGGTCCGGCATCTCGGCCACAGCCTCCGGCGCTTCTTCGCCGCTCCGGTTTATGAAAACGGCGTCCAACCCGGAGGCCGTCGCCCCTTTTACGTCCGAAACGGGGTCGTTGCCGACGTGAACGACCTTATCCCGGCGGGCACCGCTTACGCGCAGCGCCTCTTCGAAGATGCCCGGCTCGGGCTTCTCGACCCCGACGACCGCCGAGGCTACTATCGCGTCGAAATAGTGGGTCCAGCCGAGTTCGCCCAACACGCTCTCCAACTGTACATCCCAGTTGGAAACCACGCAGAGACCACAGCCCAGCCCGTGAAGCTCTCGCAACACCCGCTCTGATTCGGGATAAGGATTGAAAGATATCCGGCGCTCGGATACATCGCCCAACACCTTCGACGGTACGTCCAGTTTCAGGGCCCGGGCCGTGCGGAGCCGGTTTTGGTTCTTGAAGGCTTCCAACTGGTCCTCGTCGGGGTAGTTTATGTTTTGCTCGATGTGGTCCCGCAACCCCTCCCACACGGGCTCGGCGGCGTTCTCGACCGTCAGCGGGCCGTTTGTGGAATAAGGCGACAGGTCTTCCACGTAACCGTGGAGGTCCAGGTCAACCCAGAGAAGGGTCTTGTCTACGTCGAGAAAGATCGTATCGTAGCGCGCGTTCGCCACCATTGATACCTCTTCGTGATAGCTGGTTATTGACGGGGAGAGTATAAACCTGCATTCGGCGCCTCACATCCCAGAATAGTCCGGCTACCCGGCAGCGGCTACCCGGCAGGTCTTACCCGCCGCCTGGGTCAACTCTTCAAGTCGAAGTCCGGAAACTCGCCGTTTTTCTGTAGTAGCTCGCCGTCGGCGTAGATTTCTCCCTCGTACAGGTCGCAGATGAGGTCCCAGTGGACGCTGGAGTTGTTTTTGCCGCCGGTCTCTTCGTAAGACTTTCCGACCGCCAGATGCACCGTGCCGCCGAGCTTCTCGTCGAAGAGGATGTTCTTTGTGGGGCGGGGGATGCCGTAGTTCGTGCCGATGCCGAGCTCCCCGAGGTATCGGGCGCCCTCGTCGGCGTCGAGCATGGAGATCAGGTACTCTTCCCCCTTCTCCGCCGTCGCCTCCACGACCTTGCCCGCCTCGAAGCGGAACCGCACGCCGGAAACCTCCCGTCCGGCTACGGCGGACGGGACGCCGAAGTAGACCGTGCCGTTCACCGAGTCCTCGACCGGGCCGGTGAACACCTCGCCGCATGGCATGTTCTTTTTGCCGGCGGAGTTTACGAAAGTGCGCCCCTCGACGGAGAGCGTCAGGTCGGTCCCGGGACCGGAGATCCGGATCTCCCGGGCCTCTTCCAGCCGCTCCTTGAGCTTTGCCTGCTCGTCGGACTTTTCCTGCCAAAATTGCGCCGGGGCGTCCTTGTCCAACGCCATAGCCGAAAACACGAACTCCTCGTACTCTTCCAGGCCCATGTCCGACTCCTGGGCGAGGGCCTCGGTCGGGAAGAGCGTGAGGACCCAGCGGTCCTTCTTCATTACTATCTCCCGCAGTTGTTGGTCCCGCTTTCCGAGGGCCTGCTGTTTGGCCGGGTCCACGTTCGCCAGGGCGCGGGTGTTCGTGGGCGCCATGACCGATATAAAAGCGTCGGCCTCTTCGTAGATGGCGCGGGTTATGGACGGAGTTTTCTCGTAGTGGTGGTCTTTCGCGTGCTCGAAGAAAAGCTCTTGCATACCGGGCAGTCCGACCAGCGGTACCGGGGTGGCGCCAACCTGGAGAAGGCGGGCGTAGAGGGCTTTGACCAGGGGCTCCGCCGTCGAGGCGCCGGAGAGCACGACCTGATCCCCCTCCCCCGCCTCAATCGAATAATCCACCAATACCCGCGCCAGTTTCTCGACCCGATAATCTCTCAAAAGTTGCTCCCTCTAGTAATGAACCTCGATACCGAGAGCTTAACACCCACACTACCGCCCCGGCCCGTCAGGTTGCACCGTGGTTCAAGCGAGGAAAAATCTACGCAGTTCCCTAAGCGTATCTTCCGGGGCCTCTTCCGGTAAAAAATGCCCGCAAACCAGGCTGCGCCCACGGACGTCGGAGGCTTTTTCTTTCCAGGTAGAAACTACGTCGTACTTCGCCCCGACGAATCCTTCATCGCCCCACAAAACGAGCAACGGGCACGAGATTTTCCGGTCGGTGTCCTCCTCGTCGTGGGCCAGGTCTACGGTTGCCGAGGCCCGGTAGTCTTCGCAGCTCGCGTGGATCGTCTCGGGTGTAAAACACCGCTGGTATTCCGCGAAGGCTTCGGGGGTAATGACCGCGGCGTCGTGGCCCCACTGGCCCAATTTTCTGCGGAGGTAGTATTCCGGCTCGGCCCCGATCAGGCGTTCCGGCAGGTCATAGGGCTGTATAAGGAAGAACCAGTGATAGTAAGCCCGGGCGAACTCCATGTCCGTTGTCGTGTACATGGTGTGGGTCGGGGCGATGTCCAGCACCGCCAGCTTTTCCACCCGCCCGGGGTGATCTAGCGCCAGGCGATGCGCCACGCGTCCACCCCGGTCGTGGCCGGCGACGTAGAAGCTCTCGAAGCCGAGCTGGCCCATGACCTCCACCGAGTCCCGGGCCATCTCGCGTTTGGAATAGCCGCCGTGGTCTTCCCCGCCGGCGGGCTTCGAACTGTCGCCGTAGCCGCGCAGGTCCATCGCCACCACCGCAAAGTCCTCCGCAAGCCACGGCGCGACCTTGTGCCACATAGCATGCGTTTGCGGATAACCGTGCAGCAGCAAGAGCGGCGGCCCATCGCCGCCATGAACCAGGTTGATGTTAGCCCCGTTCGTTTCAATTCGCCGTTTCTCAAAACCCTCGAACATGAATTGTCTACCCGGCAAGTCCTTCTCGCGTGAACTTCAGCCCCTCCTTCATCCGCTTTTGTATCTCCTTTGTGTCCGGCGTGCCCAACGGCCAGGGCTTGAGCTCCAGGCTCACGACGCCGGGGTAGTCGCTGCCGGCCAGGGCGGACAGAAATTTTTTGAGCGGGAGGCTGCCCCTGCCGGGGACCCGGTGTTCGTCCCGGCCCGTCATGTTCGAGTCGGAGAAGTGGATGTGCCGGAGTTGGTCTCCGAGCGTTTCGAAGGCTTCCATGATGTCCACCCCGCTGGCGGCCAGGTGGCTGAGATCCAGGGTCACGTCCCCCAGCCCGGCCAGCCGCTCCGGCAGGTAAAAGTGTTGCCGGTCCCACCCGAAAAAGAACCCCCGCGCCCGGTCCCGGGGCATGTTTTCCACGGCGACGCTGACGCCCGCTTTCCGGGCGTCGAAGAGGGTGTTTTGGCTCCAGGAATCTATCAAGGCCCCGTCGGCCGGCGGGTGGGCCACGATCACCCCCGCCCCCACCTTTTTCGCGAGCTTCGCGACCCGCACGAGCGTCTCGCCCGGTTCGAGGCGCCACGCGCCCCGCCCGAGCGGCGGGTGCAAGGCGCGGACCGGCAAGGCGTATCTCTCCGAAAGCCAGGCCAGGTAATCCGCCTGATGGGTGTCCCAACGCTCGTCCATCATGATCTCCAACCCGTCGAAGCCGGCCTCCGCCGCCCAGGCGTAGACCCGCTCCAGGCCGAACGGGTACAGAGAGCCCGTGCTGAACACGACGGGTATCGCCATCAGCCGGCCCCCCGTATTTCGAGGAACTGCCCCAGCGTGGAAGGAGAATGGTTCTGGTAGTGGTTGTTCGCGTAGGCAAAGACGGTCTTCTCCTCTGCAAGAAAGCGATCCACCACGCTTGACCACCACTGCAGGTCTTCGGAACGATCCTTTTTCGGGTGCGTGTGCCCGGAAGGGAACTCCCGCCGATTCCCGAGCCAGCGGACGTAGGCGAAGTCCGCCGGGGCCTCCTCCATCCGGGGCATCCTCGGGTAATCCACGAGCGTCAGGGCCGCCCCGTGCCCGCGGAGCAGCGCCGGCAACTCCGGCCCAACCCAACTCCGGTCCCGCACCTCGACCGCGTAACGGAAACCCTCCGGCAGCTTTTCGAGGAAACGTTCCAGGACATCCATTCCTTCCACGGTAAACGATGGAGGTAGCTGCAAGAGTAGCGGGCCGAGCCGGTCCCCAAGCTCCTCCATCGTGTGCACGAAGTCCTCCGCCAGCTCTTCACAGCCGACGAGGTTCTTTTCGTGGGTGATCTCCTGCGGGAACTTCGCCGCAAACAGGAAGCCCGAAGGCACTATTTCCCGCCACTTGCGGACCGTCTGGCGCTTCGGGGTTCCGTAGAACGTCGAGTCTATCTCGACCGTCGCGTAGTGCTTCGCGTACTCCGCCAGCCGGGCTCCCGCCGGCAGGCCTTCCGGGTAGAGGCTCCCGTTCCAGTCGGCGTAAGACCACCCCGAGGTGCCTAGGTACAGGCCGGGCTCCGGCGGCGCGACGCTTCCAGCATCCTCTGTAAAAAGCCTTTCCTGCAAAAGATCTCCCGTCCCTATCTACAGGTGTACGATGCTACCATAGCGGCCGGCGACGCTTTTGCGAAAGCTCTTATTATTCACCTTAAGGAAGTGTATTAGAGTGCTACGGATGGAAACGGGCCAAACGTGAAGATCTTCTACAGCGACCACTTCGTACTCCCGCTCCCGGAGGGACACCGCTTTCCAATGGTTAAGTACTCCCTGCTGCGCGAACGCGTCGCCCGGGACGGGGAGATACAGGCAGAGTTGCGCGTCCCGCGCGCCGTCACGGACGAGGAGATACTGCGGGCCCACGCCCCCGGTTACCTGGAACGCGTAAAAGACGGGACCATCTCGAAAAAAGAGATGCGCCGGATCGGCTTCCCGTGGACCCTAAAGATGGTCGAGCGTTCCCGGCGGGCTTCGGGCGGCACCCTTGACGCCTGCCGGGCGGCCCTCGAAGAAGGTCTCGCGGCAAACCTCGCCGGCGGAACCCACCACGCCTTCGCGAACCAGGGTGAAGGCTACTGCATCTTCAACGACAGCGTTATCGCCGCCCGCGCCTTGCAGCAGGAAGGCTCCGTAGAGAAAGCCGTCGTTATAGACACCGACGTTCACCAGGGCAACGGCACGGCGGCGATACTGGAGGATGACGGCTCGATCTTCACGTTCTCCATCCACGGCGAAAAGAACTTCCCGTTCCACAAAGAACACAGCGACCTGGACGTTCCGCTGCCGGACGGCACGGACGACAGAGAATTCCTCGCGGCCCTCGAAGAAGGACTCGAAAAGTCTCTCGAAGCCTCGGGCGCGGAGATCGCGATTTACCTGGCCGGCGCCGACCCTTACACAGGCGACAAGCTCGGCCGTCTTTCCGTCAGTAAAGAAGGCCTCGCCGGACGGGACCGGCTCGTACTAGAGGCCTGTCGCGAAAGAAGCATCCCGGTCGCCGTTACGATGGCCGGCGGGTACGCAAAAGAGGTAGAAGACACAGTAGACATCCACCACGGGACGATACGCTGTGCAGCAGGTATACAGGCGCGCGAAAGAGGCTCTACTTATGGATAACGGAAATTCACATCCCGTCTACGTAATACTCGGCGCGACCGGCGGCATCGGCTCCGAGCTGTGCAAAAAGCTCTCCGAGAGGGGGGCACACATCGTCGCCGGCGGCCGGGACGAGAAAAAGTTGGAGGAACTCGCAGACTCCACCGGGGCGAGTACGGTGCAACTCGACGCCACAAAGGCCGACGAGGTAAAAAAGCTTTTTGCCCGGGCGGCCGAAGAGCACGGGCACGTTAGCGGGGCCGCCAACTGTGTCGGTTCGTTTATGCTGAAGCCCGCCCACCGGACGACCGACGAGGAGCTCTCCGAGACCCTGGCCTTGAACCTCAACACGGCCTTCGGAACCGTCAAGGCCGCGGTCGAGCACATGCCGGAGGGTGGTTCGGTGGTTCTGATGTCCTCCGTCGCCGCCCGGGTCGGGCTCGCCAACCACGAGGCGGTTGCGGCCGCCAAAGCCGCCGTGACGGGGCTCGGGATCTCGGCCGCCGCCACGTACCTGTCGCGGGGGCTCCGGATCAACATGGTCGCCCCGGGTCTCGTCCAGACGCCGATGACCGAGAAGATCACCGCAAACGACGCCGCCCGCCAGGCCTCCGAAGACCTCCACCCGATGGGCCGTCTCGGCGAGCCGGGGGAGGTAGCCTCCGTAATCGACTGGCTACTACAGCCTTCCAACAGTTGGATCACCGGCCAAGTCTTTAGCGTGGACGGCGGCCTCTCCACCCTCCACCCCATGCCCCGCCGCCAGTCCAAACCGAACCGGGGCTGAACGTGGACGATACGTCTACAACGAACTCCTGCGTAATAGTCGGGGCGGGCATCTCGGGCTTGCTCGCCGCCCACGAGCTACAGAACGCCGGGTGGCGGGTTACCGTCCTGGATAAAGGGCGCGGCGTCGGGGGCCGGATGGCAACCCGCCGCGTGGGCGACGGGAACTTCGACCACGGCACCCAGTTTTTCACCGTCCGGGGAGAGCGCTTCGAGAGCTTAGTAAACGAATGGCTGGAAGCCGGCGTGGTAGAGGAGTGGACCCGCGGCTTCGCCGACGCGACCGGCGAGAGGTCCGCCGACGGCCACCCGCGCTACCGGGGCGCGGAGGGCATGGTCTCCATCCCGAAACACCTGGCCCGAGACGTGGACGTGCGGGGCGGCCAGCGGGCGGTGGGGGTCCGGCAACAAGACGACGGCTGGAACGTCGTCTGTAAGTCCGGCCTGGAGGTCTCGGGCGCGGTGCTCCTACTCACCGCACCGGCACCGCAGGCTTTGGAGTTGGCTGAGTCTGGCGGCTACCGGGTTCCGGGAGCCTCGCGGGAACAACTCGTCGGGATCTCTTACGATCCTTGCATAGCGCTCATGGCGCTTCTGGAAGAACCACCGACCGGCGTTCCGGAGCCGGGCGGGATGCAGATAAAAGGCGAGCCGCTGGACTGGATCGGGGACAACCAGCAAAAGGGCATATCCAAGTCTCCCGGTGTCACCATCCACGCCGGACCCCAGTGGAGCCGGGAACACTACGACGCCGCCGAGGACGAACTATCTAGAAAGTTGCTCTCCATCGCCGGGGACCAACTCGGCCCGAATATCGCCCCGCGGGTCGTCGAAACCTCTGTCGCCCGCTGGCGCTACAGTTGGGTAACGAACGCCCACCCCGAGCCGTACCTTGCCACCGGCGGGGAACCGGAGCTGGTCTTCGCCGGGGACGGGTTCGGACAGCCGAAGGTAGAGGGCGCGGCCATCTCCGGCCTCTCGGCGGCGGACTACCTCCTGGGCCGCTGAGGCTGGAGGCCGGGTGGAGATACTATTCCTCGCCCACGTCGCCGCGACGCTCTTTATGGTCGGCCTGATCTGGTTCGTCCAGATCGTCCACTACCCGCTCTTTGGCAACGTGGGAAACGAAGTCTTCCAGGCCTACTCCGAGGCCCACTCCCGGCTCACGTCCCGGGTAGTCGGCCCCCCGATGCTGGCCGAGGTTTCCACAACCGCCCTGCTGCTGTTCGTCCGGCCGGACGGCGTTTCAGCGTACCTGGCCTGGCTGGGAGCCTTTTTGCTCGCGGTGGTGTGGCTCTCCACCGCCTTTCTGCAGGTGCCCCGCCACACCCGACTCGGCGCGGGCTTCGACGAGAAGGCCCACAGCTCTCTCGTGCTCACGAACTGGGTCCGCACCGGCGCCTGGAGCCTGCGGGGCGTGGTAGTCCTCTGGATGGCGTCCCAGACCATGTCTTAAAACGGCCGGGTTCCGGGAAACGAACCGAACCTTTCCGGGACGGGCACACATTTTGTCTTGCGTAAGCAAACATGGTACATATACAATGTAAGATTGTATCGGGGAAGGAGTAGAAGTATGGGAAACAGACGGGTTGCGCTCAAACCCCACGTCGAAAAGATAAGGCGTTGGGTGGACGAAGGCCGGGGTGACGGTTGGATCGCCCAGGAGCTAAACACTACGCCTTCGAGCGTGCAGAGCTTCCGGTCGCGCAACTCCATCTACCGCCGGGACCCCGTCAGAAAAGGGAACCTCTCCGAACACCCCGTCGTACTCGAAGAAAACGCCGGCGGAATAGTCCTCAAAACCGAGGCCCTCTTCTCCGAGGTCTTCGACCGCGAGTGGCGCGGCTACCTCGACCGGCCGTCCGAAGACCTGCGGGTGATCGTTACCCAGAACCGCATCTACCTGGAGAAAGTGCGCTGACCTTGCCCGGCGAAAACTCCCAAATAAACGTGTCCCTCTCCCTGCAAGAAGCCGAAGCCGCGTACGAAGCTCTGGAAGAAACGTTGGAAAAAGGTTCAGAAAATCCCGCGCTGAAGAAAGCCTACAGGACAATAGGCTGGCGTATACTGGCGAACAAGGGTGGAACGGGGCTCACGGCGCAAATGGCCGAAATAGCCCGCCGGTCGGAGAGCCTAGAAGAGTACGAGGCCAACCGGGAACAGGCCCTGGGACCGATACTAGAAGGCCTCCAACGCGGCGAAAACCGGGACCCGTAGAAAGAACCGTCTGGGTTGTTGGGCGGTTGTCGCCAAATTTGTTACCGAACTGTTATCCGATAGTAGCGGTAATGTTATACGGGTCTCTTATATTACTCATCAATGGGCTTTCCTTCCCCCTTCGGCCCAGAAAATTGCCCCGGTCCGCCCCCGCACGGGCCGGGTATTTTTGTGTGTTACCCTCTTGAGTTCCGGAACCCGACTATCCGGGTGTTAGAAAGAGGTTTTCTTGGTCGCTATCGTTTACGCCGTTTTGACAGTTTTAATTGGAGGGATGGCGCTCCTGGCCCAGTGGAGCCGTCGAAATCGTCGGGCCGAGGTATCCCTGCTCGTCGTACTGCTGGCGCTGTCTTTTCTCGTTGCGGCAACAGGGGTGCTAACGGCGATCGGGCTGTTGCTGCTGGCGGGCAACCAGTCCGGTAGTAGCCTCGAACAGATCTCTCTCACCCTGGGAGGCGTGGCCGCGCTGCTGGCCGGCATAGCCGGCCTCGGCCTTTGCGTACCGCCCTTGCGGAAGATTTTAGGCGGACGGCTAAAGAACCCCTGGTGGGCGGACCCTCCGGTCTTTCTCGGGCTCTGGCTGTTCGTGATGCTGCTGGCGAATAACGTAGTTAGCGTCCTGATCTTCCCTTTCGTGCCGGACGTCGCCAACGCTTTCCCGACCGGAAGGTTGTCTCCGGGTACGATCTTTGCGAGCCAGATCCCCTTCCTCGTGATAGCCGTTTTGGGCATGGGACCGGGGGTTCGGCGCACTTTCCCTCAGGTGCTCTCCCGGCTGGGGTACGGACCAATCACGCTGCGGCAGTTGGGGATAGTGGGGGTTTTTATCCTGGTTGCGCTCGGGCTCTCCTTTCTCGCCGACGCGCTCTTCGCCACCTTGCAGCCGGATCTCTACCGTACCGTCGGAAATCTAACGGACAGCCTTTTCAACCCCCGGGGCATGAGCCCACTATCAGCGGTGCTCTTCGCGCTACTGATCGGGCTGGGCGCGGGCCTCGGCGAGGAGACGCTATTTAGAGGAGCTTTGCAGCCGGCGCTGGGGCTCTTGCCGGTCTCGGTACTCTTCGCCTCGATGCACGTGCAGTACGGTCCGTCCGTCTTGCTCGGGTACATATTTATACTCGCCATAGGCCTGGGACTGCTCCGGCGTTACATAAATACGACCGCGAGTTTTCTGGCCCACGCCGGGTACAACTCGCTCGGCGTAATTCTGGCTTACTTCTTCGGTGCTTGAAGGGGGTCGAAAATTGCGGTGATTTCCGCCTCTAGGCGGCGCCTCTAAGCGGCTATGGACTTGGCGACGGGTACGACCGGCGCGGGTTCCATCGAAACCGCGATGCGTACCAGCAGGTCGCTGATCTCCACATCCAGGCCGCCGGCGACGCTCTCTAGCACTTTGGAGGACGGGTCTTTCTCCCCGCGCTCTATCTCGGCGAGGTAGGAGACGGAGACGTGAGACCCTTCGGCGACCTCTCTCAACGTAAGGCCCCGCTCATTTCTTTCGGCCCGCAGTGTTTCTCCTATGGCCGCGAGAAGGTCACCCTTTTGTTGCTTCGGATGGATATCTAAGGACTCCATGCGCTAGATTCTATATTCCTTTCGGCGCGTTTGGCAACCCACCGGCCAATTCTTTGACCAAACGGACCTGCTCAGCATCCACCTCCGGCGTCGCGTACGGCGTCTCCATCACCACCGGAACATCCGCAAGAGACGGCAAAAACTCCCGCCAACTCTCCTCCGGGATCTCGCCTTCCCCTATCCGCCGGTGCCCGTCCCGGTGGCTCCCGAGCCCGTTTCGGGCGTCGTTGAGGTGTAGAAGGACGACCCCGGAGTCAACTACGGCCTTCAACTCTTCTGCAACCTCGCGCGCGCTCCCGGGGGTGGAGAGATCGTAGCCCGCCACGAAAGCGTGGGCCGTATCCACGCAAACCCCCACCCCGGCGCTGCGGGAAATCTCCGCCAAATCCTCGAACGAGGAACACAGTTGCGTACCGGCGCCGACAGAGTTTTCGACCAGCGGCTCGGCCACCGAAGGAGCGTCGGAGACCCGTTCCCGCACCTGCTCCAGGCTGCGGGTGAGCCGCTCCATGCCTTTCTCCCTCCCGGCGTCTCCGTGGCTGCCGGAGTGAACTACCACGACCTCCGCGCCCAACTCCCCGGCGGCTACCAGCTCTTTGGCGAGGACCCGGACCGAGCGTTCGCGCTGCTCACCTTTATTGGAGGCCAGGTTGATCAGGTACTTCGCGTGTACCACGATCGGGGAGATCCCCGCTTCTTTGGCCCCTTCGACGAACGCGGCGCCGTCCGAACGCGCCACCGGGTCCGCCCACCCTTGCGGGTTGGAGACGAAGATCTGGACGGTTTCACAACCTAGATAACGCGCTTGTTTTAGAGTCTTTTCCAACCCGCCGGAGGTCTGCAGATGGCGGCCTATCTTGTTCGTTCTCCCTGTTTCGGGTTCGTTTTTCTTACTACTCTTATGGTTTGTCATGGAAAGGATTCTAGCGGTCGCCTAACGATTCCGCTGTGACCGTTATAATCAGGGGAGTAATAAATCGCCGGGGTTGCCGGCGGGCTCGCAATCTACCGGAAGGAGCGTACCGCGTGGCGGTCGAAGGCAAAGTAGCGAAGGTATTGGCAAACAACGAGGTCGTCATAAACCGGGGCCGGTCCCAGGGCGTACGACCCGGGATGATGCTGGAGATCTTCTCCCCCGGCGGCGAAGAGGTCTGGGACCCGGACACGGGAGAAACCCTCGGGACCGTCGAGGACGTAAAAGCCCGCGCCGAAGTCACGGAGGTCAAGGACCTCCTCTCCGTGGCCCGGCTCCAGGGTGTGGAGTCGCCTTTTGGCGCGGTCAACATCGGGGACATGCAGGAGAACCTGCAGCGCATGTTCGGCCAAATGTTCGGTGACGACGTAAAGATTCAGGGCTTCGGCATGAACCCCGGCAACGACGACCCGGACGACCTGGAGTCTATGCTCGGCGGGCCGCTCAAGGACCTCTCGCAGGTACAGGTGGGCGACGCCGCCCGCGAGATAAGAACCAGCCGCCGCTAAGCCGGCCGGCTCCCAAAAAACCCCTTGCAGAGTTTCTTCCGACTGCCGGTAACCAGTAGCCTCATTACCGCCAACGTACTAATTTACCTGGCCGTATCCGCCCTCGCCGCCTCTCGGGGCGCCCCCTGGAACGTCGCGCTGGTGAACCAGATAGGCGAGGTGCTGGACCGGGGCGCGCTGATACCGGCCGGTGTGGCCGGGGGCGAGTGGTGGCGGCTCCTGACGAGCGTTTTTCTGCACTCGGGACTTCTGCACCTGGCGTTCAACATGGTCGCCCTGTACTTTTTGGGGACGTTCGCCGAATCGGCTTTCGGGCGGTGGAGGTTCTTCACCCTCTACGTGCTCTCGGGGTTGTCCGGCGGGGTTGCTTACCTGTATTTCGGCGCCTTCGACCGCCCGGCGGTGGGGGCTTCCGGGGCGATCTTCGGCCTACTCGGAAGCATCTTGGGGTACGCGCTGCGGCGGGGAACCTTCTCCTGGCAGAACCCCCTGATCCGTCAACTCCTCATCCTGCTAGCCTTCAACGTCTACCTGGGGCTCTCGATCCCGAACATCAGCAACACCGCCCACATGGGCGGCCTGGCCGGCGGCTTCGCGTTCGGCTGGCTCATGGCCCCGACGGTCTACTCTCAGAAAAAATGGCGGCCCCTAACGCCGGTCGCCGTCGTGCTGGGGATAGAGCTGGCCCTGCTCGTTTTCTGGCGCCTCTACTTTACCTGAGAGTACCTGCCCGCAGAAGCTTTTTCGTCCCCACCGGACGTAAACTCTGGGGGTTTTTTCTCCGTCCGGCGCCGGATGGACCACACAACCCAGGTTACGCCGAAGATGGCGGTGCAGGTGAGTACGATGGCCGGTCCGGAGGCGATGTCCAGGTAATACGAGGCGTAGAGCCCGACGATACCCGAAATGACCGCTATTGCTGAGGCCACGGCCATCATGCGCGGCAAGCTGTTGGTTACCAGCGAAGCCGTTGCGGCGGGCGTGATGAGCAAGGCCCCGGTTAGCACCACGCCGACCGCCTGTATGCCGGCGACCACAGTCAGGGCCAGCAACACCAGGAGCCCGTATCGGACCCGGTCGGCGTTTAGGCCGATCACCGCCGCGTGCGTGGGATCATAGGAGGTCAACTCCAGCTCTTTGTGAAAGAAAAACAAGGCCGCGAACACGAGTAGGGTAAGCATGGAGAGCAAGATCATGTCCGTCCCCGTAACGCCCAGGATGTCGCCAAAGAGTATGCCGGAGAGGTCCCGGAAAGAACCCGCCGTGCTCATTAGGGCGATGCCCAGCGCGAACATGCCGGTCATTATGACCCCGATGGCGGTGTCTTCCCTTAGCGCGCGGCGTTGCGAGAGGCCGCCGATACCGAGGGCCGCGAACAAGGCGGCGACTACGGCCCCGATCAGCAAGCTCCAGCCCAGCAGGTAAGACGCAACGATGCCGGGGAGCACCGCGTGGGCCAGTGCGCCCCCGAAAAACGCCATGCCCCGGAGCACCACGTACACCCCGAGGGTGGCACAGGCCACCCCGATCAGGACGGAAGCCAAGAGCCCAATCTGCATGAATCCGTACTGCAAAGGCTCTAGGATAGGGGCCACGCCGCCCCCCCGAAGCCTTCTCCGACCAACTCCCCGGCCTCCGGTTTTGCCGGCCGCCCGTTCGTCAGGTACAGTGCGCCATCGAACTCTTCGCGTAGCCGGTCCAGGTAGTGGGTGGCGACCAGTAGAGCCTTTCCCTCTGACCGCAATTCTTCTAAAACCTGAAAAACCACTTCGGTAGTCTGGGCGTCCATGGCGGCGAACGGCTCGTCGAGCAGGAGCAAGTCGGCCTCCTGAGAAAGCGTCCGGGCGAGCAACACCCGCTGCTGCTGCCCGCCGGAAAGCTCACCTATCTGTCGCCCGGCGAGGGACGCCACGCCGAGCCGCCCCATCGCTTCTTCTACTATTTCGGAGTCTCTTTTGCCCGGTCGTTTCATCCACCCGAGGTGGACGTGACGCCCCCCCATTACCAGCCGCCGGACGCTAACGGGAAAGCGCCAGTCTATCTCCCCACGCTGCGGCAGGTATGCAACGCGGTGGTGGCAGGCGCCGACCGGGTTTCCGAAAATACGAACGTCCCCGGTTCCCACCGGGAGCAGGCCGGCGACCGCTTTGAGCAGCGTGGATTTCCCGGAACCGTTTGCCCCCACCAGCGCCACCCTCTTCCCGGCGGGCAGATTCACCCCGACACCCCCGAGCGCGACGCTATTCGCGCCGGGATACCTGACGGAGAGGTTGCTCACGCCCAGCGCCGGTGCACCCTCTACCGGGTCTGCGTGGTGCCTTCCACTGTACGGTAGCCGCAAAACGCTCATTTCTCTCCCAGCGCCCCGGCTATGGTCTCCGCGTTGTGACGCATCATGCCCAGGTAAGTATTACCTTCCTCGCCCTCTTCGGCCAGAGAACCGGTGAACAGCGGCGGGGCAAGCTCTACGCCCGCCTCGGCTGCCAGACGTTCCATGACCTGTTCGTCCGTGGTGAACATCTCCGGGAAGATCGCCGGCACGTTTTCACGTCGGATCCCGTCCGAGAGCTCCGCTATCTCCCCGGCCGATGGGTCCGTCGTTTCCGTCGTCACGGACGAGATGGCGGTGCCGGGCACCTCGAAACCGTACTCGTCGGCGAAGTACGAAAACACCTGATGTCCGGTTACCAGCTTGCGGTTTTCTTCGGGAATACTCTCCACCTGGTCCCGAACCTCGGCATCGAGCTCTTCGAGCTGGCTGATGTACTCCTCGGCGTTCTGCCGGTAGGCGTCTTCATTGCCGGGATCGGCCTCAATTAGCGCATCTCTGACAGCCTCGACCATTACCACGGCGTTGTTTGGGTCCTGCCACACGTGCGGGTCGTACTCGCCGTGATCGTGACCTTCCTCTCCGCGCTCGTCGTCGTGATCGTCTACATGCTCCTCTTGGACACCCCCGCCTTCGTCGCCACCGCTTCCGTGCTCGTGCTCTTCGTGAGTCTCTTCAGCATGATCTTGCTCCTCGTGCTGTCCACCATCGTGGCCGTGCCCACCGGCTTCTATGGGCTCCACGCCCTCACTGACCACCACCCGCTGGGCGTCGGAGCCCGAGGATTCGTAGAGCTCGTCTAGCCAACCTTCGAATTCTAAACCGTTCTCGAAGACGAGGTCCGCCTGGGCCAACGCCCGGATGTCGGATGGGCTCGCCTCAAAGGTGTGCGTATCTCCTCCGGTACCGACCATCGTGGTCAACTCTACCTCGTCGCCGGACACGTTCTCTACCAGATCGCCTAGTATGCTAAATGTGACTACCGCTCGTAGCGGACCATCATCGTCATCCTCTTGTCCGCCCTGGCCTCCGCAGCCGACGGCCATGACGGCCACGAGCAACACCCACAACAACGTTCTTGTATACCGGATCATCTTTCTTCTTCCTTCCTGGTATCGTCCCAGTCTAATTGAAAAATATTTTCATCGCAGGGCAAATTTTTATCGACATTCCGCGCACCGGCCATAGACTTCTAAGGAGTGGGAACGGATTTCGAACCCGGAGTCTTTCGAGGGCAGTAGTCTGGCATCCACAGGACACTGCTCGAACTCTGAGATGTCGCCGCAGCCTTCACAGATCATGTGATGGTGGTGGTCTTCGGCGAGCTCGTATCGGGGGCCGTCGCCGAGATCCAACCTCCGCACCAACCCGAGTTGGCCTAATAAATCCAACGTCCGGTATATCGTCACGAGGCCAACCGCCGGACACCGATCCCGGATCCCCTCCAGGCTCTGATGCTGCTCCGCCGCCAACGCCTCGACAACCGCCATCCGCTGCGGGGTGGCCTTGTAACCCCGCCCCCGCATCTTGCCCGCCGCCGATTCTAGACTCATACTTGCCTTTCACACTAACTGAAAAAATTTTTCAATTACTGTCTAAGGTTAGCATCGGGTGGTTGGGCGTTCAAGTGCTTCAGCGGACGCGTTTGCGGTTATTTGTGCCAGAGTGGCGTAAGAACAGCGCCAGCCCGAAGCCGAGGGCGAGGATCACGGCGACGAAGAGGTTACCGCGGGCGGCGCCCCCGATAATGAACGCCGGGTCTATCCGGAGTAGCTCCGTAAAAAAGCGTCCCAGAGAATAGAGGCTCACGTAGAGTAGGGCGAGGTCGCCGGTTTTGAGTTGGGACGCGAGGCGGCGCGCGATCCACAAGAGGACGAGGGCCACCAGGAGGTTCCAGATAGACTCGTATAGGAAGGTCGGGTGGAAAGTTTCGGCGTTCTCGAAGCCGGCGGGGCGGTTTTCGGGGGCTATTTGGATAGCCCAAGGTAGTTCCGAAGGTCTTCCGAAGAGTTCCTGGTTAAAGTAGTTGCCCCAGCGTCCGATAGCCTGGCCGACGGCCACGCCCGGTGCGGCGGCGTCCGCCAGCGTGAGCGGGTTGATGCCCCGGAACCAGCTAAACAAGAGAATCCCCAAAAAGCCGCCGGTCACGGCGCCGTAGATCGCGAGCCCGCCCTCCCAGACGGCGAAGATGCCGGGGAAGGGGTCTTCACCGTAGTAGGACCAGTTCGTGACGACGTGGTAGATCCGGGCCCCCAAAAACCCCGGTGGAACGATAAAGAAGAGCGAGTCGAGGGCAAGGGTTCCGTCGTAGCCCTTACGTTCGAGTTCCCGGCCGGCGATCCAGGTAGCCACGGCTATGCCAAGGGCTATGAAGAGCCCGTAATAACGCAGCGCGAAAGGCCCGACCTCGAAGATGATCGGTGACGGCGGGCTGGGCAACGAGGCGAGAAAAATCGGCATACAGAATTCTATACTAGCTTATTCGGGGGTTTCTATCCGCCGGACGCTCAGTTGTCCCCCGCGCGGGCCCCCTGGTATATGTCGTCAGGGGCTTCTCCGCGGCGGATCTCACCATTTTTGGGCGCGCCCTTTAGTTCCTCGACGGGGGCGGTGAACCACTGGTCTTCGGCGGACTGCGGAACGCCGTAATAGGCTTCGAGGGTGTGGCGGACGGCCGGGGCGGCGGTTATGTCGCTGTGGAGGCCTCCCTCCTCTATCGCCGCCACGACCACGAGCGGCTCGTTTTGGTTCTCCGCCCAAC
Organism: Rubrobacteraceae bacterium; assembly: GCA_965213905.1. Classification (GTDB taxonomy): domain Bacteria; phylum Actinomycetota; class Rubrobacteria; order Rubrobacterales; family Rubrobacteraceae; genus SIRX01. The sequence goes on from OZ243922.1 coordinate 425,808, forward strand.
CGGCGAACCAGTTTATCGGGTCGTTGCCCCACATCTCTCCGGTTCCGCTCTTGCCGGCGAACGCGAGTTCGGCGCCCTTAAAGGAATACTCGGCGGTTCCGCCCTCGTTCGTCACGCGCTGCATACCTTCCTGGGTGGCCTGGAGAACGCCCGGGTTCACACCCACGTTACCTTCGGGCTCCGGGGAGATCTCACGTACCACCTCTCCGTCCTGGCGGCGAACTTCCTGGCCCACGTGCGGCGTTACGAGGGTTCCGCCGTTCTGTATGGCGGCGAAGCCCCGCGCCAGTTGCGTAGGGGTGACGAGCAGGTCACCCTGGCCTATGGACATGTTGACCCAGCGCCCCACGCCCCAGTACTTATCGTCCGCCGTTGCACCCGCCTCTTGCTGCCAGGCCTCGTCAGGGACCCGGCCGGACTGCTCCGACGGGAGGTCTATCCCGGTCTTCGAGCCGAAGCCGAACTTTTCGTAGAACTCGGAGAGCAGGTCTTTGTTGCCGGTGCTGTTCCAGAGCCAGTCCGCGACCTGAAAGAAGTACTTGTTGTTCGAGTCCATTATGGCCTCGTAGTAGTTCTGGGTGCCGTGCGTGCCGTACTTGGGCCCGTAATTCTCGCGCCAGCTCTGCCAGCAGCCGGAGGTCACGCCGGACGGCAGCCAGCACGAGCCATCGTCCGTTACGGTGGTGTAGGGGTTGATCACGCCGTAAGCCAACCCCGCCATGCCGGTGAAGACCTTGAAGGTCGAGGCCCCCGGGTAGGTCCCGTAGACGGCCCGGTTTGCGAAAGGAGAGTTGGCCTCGTCCGAGACGAGATACTCGTACAATTCTGTTTCCTCCGCGCCGGCGACGCCACCGACGAACATCTGCGGCTCGAAGGTCGGGCGGCTCGCCATCGCGAGGATCTCCCCGTTGCGCGGGTCCATCGCGACGATTGCCCCCCCGGAACCGGAGGCGCCCTCCTGCACCTGCGCCCGCTCCATGGCCGCATCCAGTTCCGCCTCGACCGTTTTCTGAAGTTCGAGGTCTATGGTGAGCGCGAGGTCTTTGCCCGGCACGGGGTCCGTTATCTTATCCGGGCGGCCCAGCTCGGGGGATACTTCGGGCTCTCCGTCGGCCCGGCTCCCGTCGGCCCGGCGGGTGGTGACCACCCGGCCCAGGGCGTCCACGCTGTACTCCTTGCTACCGGCCGAACCCCGCAGTAGCTTTTCGTAGGCCAGTTCCACGCCGCTCTTGCCGACCACCGCGTCGTTCGACAAAGTTTCAAAAGGCTCTTTCCCCACCTCGGACTCCGTGATAGCCCCGGTGTAGCCCAAGACGTGGGCCGCCAATTCCCCGTTCGGATAGTTGCGGACCCAGTCATCGTTTACGGTGACGCCGGGGAACTTCTCGGTGCGCTCGCTGATGTAGGTTACCGCGTTCCGGTCGGCGTTCTCCTTTAGCAGCATCGAGGCGTACGGGTTGTTCTGGACGGAGAGGTCGTAGCGTTGGAGTACGGTTTCCGTATTGGCCCCGAGAATTCCGGCCAGCTCCTCGACCCGCCCGCGGCTGATCGCCGAAGGAATAACGGTGACGTTCAGCCCCGAGACGTTGTTTGCGATCACCTCCCCGTTGCGGTCGTAGATCACCCCGCGCTGCGCGGGGTCTTTGATCGTCCGGGTCTGCGTGGCCTCGGCGGAGAGTGAGTAATCCTCACCCGTCAAAACCTGCAAATACCACAGGCGCACGACGAGCACGATAAAGACAATAGCCACGAGAACCGCCACGGACACCACCCGCATCTGCATGTTTCCCTTGGTGATGACGGCCGGTTCTCTGCGGCGTGCTTTTGCTCTCTCCGGGTAGCCCTTTTTTGACCGACTCTTGGGTGATTTCAACAATAGTTTATAACTCCACTAACTCTAGTTTCGTCTGGTTTTGGTCTCAACTAAGCCACTTTCTCGGCCTGGATTATGAGCCGCTCGGAATAGTCCGGCAGCGTGCAAGTTTGCAAAGTGACGATGTTCCTACCCTTCTGGGGCCGCGTTACGAAGGTATCATCCGGGCCCACGACGGACTCTTTGAACACCCGGTAGGTGTACGAACGGCCCATGGCGTCCTTGACGTAGACTTCGTCGCCTTTTTCAACGTTGTTCAGATCCCAAAAGGCGAGAAAACTATCCGTGCTCGGGTAACCCAGACGGTGGCCGGCGATGTACACGTTAGCCTCGTCTTGCCAGGGGAACCCGGTGCCCTCCAGGTGTATGCCGGCGTAATCTTTGAGGCTGTCCTCGTCGTCGCCCGTCGTACTGGGGACCGCGGCGTCTTCTACCCGGCTCATTTTCGGGACCGTTACCCAGAGCGTTTTATCTTCCGGCACCGGCACGGCTTTTTCGTCTTTTTTCTCTTCTTTCTCTGTCGAGTTTTCCCCGGTTTCCTTTTTGGAAGTTTCCTCGAACTCTTTGGTGTCGCCGGGAGACGGGTCTTCAGAGTTCGTCTTTTCAGGGGTCGTCAGAGCCGGCACGTTGAAGTCTTCCGGCGGCGCTATCGGCTCGTTGCTCGACGCCGTGGAGCCCGCGGAAAAAAGGGGTAGGAAGAAGGTGCTGGTCAGGGCGATGCCGACGGCGACCAGCGCGAGGCTCATTACGTTTAAAATAACGTTTGTAACACGCATTTCTCTACTCCTCCACACACGAGCCCGTGCGCCTTGCCAAGTCCGGTGCGACGCAACTCATTGTATCTAAAAACTACCCGGGTACTAGCGATGGCGGAAACCGCGGGCGAGAGAACTTTGCGGCCACCGCCGGTATTTTACGAAGTTCGTCTGGAACCCGGATCACTACAGCCCGTTTTCCCCGGGTTCATGGGGGTTTTTATCCCGGGCGCGTTTCCACAGTAGAAAGGTCGCGGCGTTGTGGGCGGTGTGGGCTATTACCGGCGCGAGGAGTCCGCCGCTCAAGTTGTACAAAGCGCCGAACAGAAAACCCGCGAATATAGCCCAAACGGTCCAGACTAGATACCGGCGGTCCGGCCCGACGTGTACGAGGCCGAACACCAGGGCCGCGACGACCAGGCCGAATTCTTCCTGGACGGCGCCCCGGAACAACGCCTCCTCCCCGATCCCGGAGAAGAGCGAGACGAGTACGAGGTTGGTTCTGCCGACGCCGTCTACCAGACTTGGCGCGAGTTCTTCGGCTATCTGGCGCATGGCCGGCACGCTGTGGTAGAGCAGTATCCCTAGGGATACCGTCCCAGCCGCGGTCAGAAAGCCGAGCAAGACGCCCGCCGGGACGGAGTCGGCAAAAGAAAACCCCCTGCCCCGCAAACCGTTCCAAAGGGCGGCCAGAACGACCAAAAAACCATAGAAAAGCGCCGCTTGTTTTACGAAACGGGGTCCCAAAAGGTGTCTTTCGGGTTTAGAATGCGGCGTAAGCTGCACGAGGGTACATAAACAGCTATTGTACCGGATGTGAAATGGCCGGTTTCGCAAAAACCCGGAGGTATAGAGCATGTTGGATGAGTCGATCTTTAAAGCCTACGACATTCGTGGGGTCTATCCGGAAACCCTGGACGAGGACGTGGCCCGGGACGTCGGGCGGGCTTTCGTCAGCCACCTGGGCCTCTCCGGTTCGCGGGTTATCGTCGCCCGGGACATGCGGCTTTCGGGTGAGGCCCTGAAGGATGCGTTCGTAGGAGGCGTTACGGAGGCCGGGGCGGATGTTCTGGACCTCGACCTGGTCTCCACCGACGCCCTGTACTTCGCGGTCGGCCACCTCGAAGAACCGGGCGGGGCGATGATCACGGCTTCCCACAACCCGAAAGAGCATAACGGCCTGAAACTCTGCCGGGAAAAGGCGATCGCGCTCTCCGGCGACGAAGGCATCGGACAGATCCGGGACCTCATTACCTCCGGCAAACTCCCCGAACCCGCCGAGTTTCCGGGCTCCGTCGAAAGCGGTGACATTACCGAAGATTACGCCGAGCACTGCGTAAGCTTTATAGAGACCGAAGGCCTACGCCCGCTCAAGATCGTGGTGGACGCCGGCAACGGCATGGCGGGTAAGATGCTTCCGGCGGTCTTCGAGAAGTTGCCTTTCGAGTACGTACCGATGTATTTCGAACTCGACGGCTCTTTCCCGAACCACACCCCGAACCCGATAGAGCCGGAGAACGTGAAAGAGTTGCAAGAACGGGTCGTCGAGGAAGGCGCGGACTTCGGGGCCGCCTTTGACGGGGACGCCGACCGCTGCTTCATCATAGACGAGAAGGGCGAGACCATATCGGGCGACTTGCTGGCGACGCTGGTCTCCAAGAACGTGCTGGAGAAAGAGCCGGGGGCGACCATCTTGTACAGCGTAGTGTGCTCCAAAGCCTTCCCCGAGCTCGTCGGGCGGGAGGGCGGCAAGGCCATCCGCACCAAGACCGGCCACTCCATCATCAAGCCCCAGATGCGGAAGAACGACGCGGCGTTCGGCGGAGAACACTCCGGCCACTTCTACTTCCGGGACAATTACTTCGCCGACTCGGGCATCGTCGCCATGTTGACCGTGGCCGAGTTGGTAGCGCGCCAGGAGAAGCCCGTCTCGGAACTACTGGCTCCCATAGACCCTTACGTGCGCTCGGGCGAGATAAACTCGGAGGTCGAGGATACGGAGGCGACCATACAAAAGGTCGAGGAAAACTACTCGGACGATGACAGCGTCGAGATAGACCACCTCGACGGCCTGACGGTGGATTCCGGGAACTGGTGGTTCAACCTCCGCCCCTCTAACACGGAACCCCTGCTGCGGCTGAACCTCGAAGCACAGGACCGCGAAACGATGGAACAGAGACGCGACGAGCTACTGGAGATTATCCAGGGTTAAAAAAAGCCGGTCGGTTTTCGCCGACCGGCCTTGCAGTTCTCTCGTAGGAAAGCCTATGAGTCTTCCGAGTTAACTTCCATAAGGTTTCGTACCTCGCTCACGCCCTCGGTTTCGGCGGCGATCTCTCCGGCCGCTTCTTTGACCTCCTCAGAGGGGACAACGCCGCGCAACTCGGCCACGCCACCGTTGACCTCAATGTTTGGCCGGGGCATGGCCCTGGTGCGTTCGTCCTCACCGATGCTGGTGCGGATGCGATTCTCTACTTCCTGATGATCCTCGGTGACACCCTCGATGTCGCCTTCGTGATCCGTGCCGATGAGCGGGCCGGATGAAGGGTCCGAGTGGCCCCGGGGCAGGTCTTCCTCATTGGTGGCCGTGGCCGACCCCGAGCTCCCGGAGGAAGACGCAGAGGATGTGGAGGAGGAACCGTTCTGGTCGGACGCGCCGGTGCCCGTGGACGACTCGTCCTGCTCCGTCTCCTGGTTCGCCATCAGACGGCCCACGAGAGCCCCGATGGACAGACCGGCCGCCACGAGAAGGCCGAACTTCAGCAGCCGCGAGCCACCCGAGCCACCGGAGTTATTGAGGTTCTTTTCCGCTATTCTTACTTCCCTCTTGCCTTTTTTGGCGGCGTATTTACCGGCACCACGGCCCGCTTTGGCCAGACCTTTGGCCCCGGCCTTGGCGCTGTTCTTACCACCGACCTTTGTTCCTAGCCTGCCGGCTTCCTTGCCCGCTTTGACCTTCGCTGCGCCGCGCGCCAGGCGTCCGAGGCCTTTTGCGCCGACTTTGCCGGCGGCCTGCCCGCTGTCCGAGCGGCCGACCCTGAACATGCCCTTGGCGCCTTTCGCGGCGGCTTTTCTTCCCGTTTTGCTCCTCAAGAGCGTTTTGGCTGCGTTGGTTCTGCTGCCCAACATCAACACCTCCGTTTGTTTGGGTACTCCGAGTTCTCTGTAGTCTTGATACCCCGCATCCACCCCGGGGAAACACTGACACCTCATCTTCTTCCGAAACGCGCAGCTTGTTGACCGACCCCCGCACGCCGGGCAGCCCACGAACTGCAACGTCTATGTTATCCCGGACTTCCGGGCCCGGCACGACGCCGGGCAAGGTTACTACGAACCCGCAAGGGCTTACGTTGATCCGGGGCAGCCCCCTGAAAGATTCGTCTCTGCCCGGGGCGCTTTTGACGAGCTGAACGAGACAGGCATCGTTGTAGAGTTCTCGGCTTTCTCCCGGCCTAGCCTCCGGCATCCGGCCCCGCGGCGTTTAGCTTCGGTACGAGCGTCAGGTTCCGGTATCTCATGCGGCGTTCGTTTAGTGATTCTTCGAACTCCGCTTCGCGGGCGAACTTTACTTCGCCGGTTGCGGCGGCCCGGACGAGCGCGGCGAGGTCTTCTTTCTCGGAGGGAGAAAGCCCGATCTCATCCAGGTCGCGCTTTTTTTCCCGTTCGAAGAGCCTTACCCGGCGGGCGAACGAGACGAAGATGCTGCACGGTTCCGGGCAGGGGATTTCCCCCTCCCCCCGGTCCATCCGCAGCGGAAGGTCTTCGTCCACGTTCCAGAGGGTTTTTTTCAGGCACACGGCGTCTTCGCAGCAGGCTTGGGCGGCGTCCTGCACGCCCTCGTCGGTGAGCGCTTGTACCCGCTTGTAGATGCCGCTTTGCCGGGCGGCGTTTTGGCGGTAGTGCGTGATCTCCAGTTCGTCTTTTCCGTATAGATACCAGTGGCCGACCGCCGCCGGGTAGAGGTAGTTCATAGCCGCCGCAAGTTCCTTCGGGCCTGACACCCGCAGCAGCCAGCCTTTACGCAGGTTGGGCGCACTTTTGAGCGGCCGGTACTCGCCGTTTTCGGTGAGCTTGGAGATTTCGCAGGCGTCCCGCGGGTTTTCGTAGAGCTTCAGGCCCTCGGCCACCGTGTCGTCTACGTGACAAAGCCGGTAGCCTGGGTCTTCCCGCCGGACCAGCACCTGGGCGAACTTGCGGCCTTCGGAGGCTTCGTCCACCCACGCGGCGAACGCTTCACGGGATTCGACGGCCAGGTTGCCGGGGGGTTTAGGCGGGGCTTCCGACAACCCGGCCCTCCCGATTCTCGAGTTCGTGGGCACGGTCGGAGATCAGGCTAGCCATCGAGGGGTGCGTGCCGACCGGGGCACCGTAGAAGATGGTCCGGTCATCGCGGCGCGTTACCTCGCCCGTCAATTCCAGGTCTTCCGGGATCGTCTCGCGGGTGTGCCAACCGTCGGCGACGAAGACCGGGATTAAGATAACGTTCTCCGCCTCTACGCCGCCGACGACCTCGCCCACCTCCGGGTCTTGATCCAGGAACGCCTCGACGACTTTGTCGTACAAGCCCCGCTCTCTTATGCGTTCGGCGTTGAGGTATATGACGCCGCTGGAGTTCTTATTCATCGCGGTTCCGTGGCCGAGCAGCACTAGCGCCCGGCTGCCGGTGGTTTCCTTGTCGCGCATCAAATCTTCGGTGCGCTCCAGGATCACGTCGGCCATCTTCTCGAAAGTCCCGAGCGGGCCGGCGTAGTACACGGTCTTGGAGCCTTTCTTCGTCACCGGGCCTTCAAGCCCAAACTCCCGCGGTATGACCTGCTGGGTAAAATACCCCTCCGAGATAAAGGCCGGCACTATGTAGACTTCGTCGGACTCCACGGTATCCAGGACGTGGCGCATGGAAGGCTCCTCCTTCCAGAAGCACTCGACCACCTCGTCGTAGTCGCCGGTCTGCCGGATGTGCTCCGCGTGCTCGTAGACCGGCAGGCTAGAATCTTCGTTCAGGTGCGAGCCGTGCCCTACGATTACGAGTGCTTTCATGAGACTCCTTCGTTGACGCCTTTGGAACAGATTCTAGCCCAAAGCGACCCCGGCGCGGGGAACGGTTTCACGCGAGTCTCAACCCCGGCACGATCCGCACCATGTTGGTAAAGTCTCTGTCGTTGTGTAGAAGCAGCAACCTATGCTCCATAGATATACGGGCAATGGCGCAGTCTATAGTGCTACGGATCTTTACCCCGTCCGAACGGCAGCGGAAGTACAATCGGGCGGCTTCCCAGTAGCTTTCGGTCTCGTTCTCCGGCCCATAGAACGCTGTGTACCAAGGTACTCTGCAAGCTTGTCGAAATCCTCCTCGTAAGCAGCGCCTTGCAGTACTTCCTGTCTTCACGCCCGCGTACCGTAACGCCTCGTCCACCAACTCTTCGTCCAATACTATGTTGGTTCGCGCTTTTATACACCTTATCATGTGTATTTTAGGGTGTAGATTGAATCATTTTAAGGAGGTTTGTAAGGGACTGGAACCAGGTTTTAGCCAACCAGGTTTCTCGGTTCTCCGGCGAGGAAGGAGCGGACGTTTTCGGCGGTGATATCCAGGATTCGGCGTAGGGCTTCTTCGGAGTTGAAGCCTATGTGGGGGGTTATTACCACGTCCGGGCGGCGCTGGAGGCGGTGGGCGCGCAGGATCAGCTTCAGCTTGCCTTCGGCCTCGGGCTCGTAGAGGAGTTCGTCTTCGTGTTGCATGAACTCTTCGCCCTCGAAGACGTCGAGGCCGGCGCCTCCTATTTGGCCGGCATCTAGGGCTTCGGCGAGCGCGGCGGTGTCTACCAAAGAGCCGCGGGCCGTGTTTACGAGCAGCGCCTCGGGCTTCATTTTGGAGAGGGTGCTCTTGTTTATGAGGTGGTGTGTGGCGGGGATGGCGGGGGCGTGGAGGGTGACGATGTCGGAGTTTTCGAGTAGCTCGTCGAGGTCGGCGTAGGTGAAGTCGAGCACGTCGGCGAGGAGTTGGTTGCGGTTCACGTCGTAGGCGAGGACTTTCATGCCGAAGCCTTTGGCGATACGGATCACGTGCAGCCCGATAGCCCCGGCCCCGACGACCCCCAGGGTCTTGCCGTAGAGGTCGAAGCCCCGGAGTCCTTCCATCGTGTATTCGCCCCGTTGGGTCCGGGTCCAGGCGTGATGCACCTTGCGGGAGAGGGCTAGTATCAGCGCGAAAGCGTGCTCGGCGACGGTATTCTCTCCGTAAGCCGGGACGTTGGCGACGGCGATGTTCCGCTCCGCGGCGGCTTCGAGGTCTACGTGGTCGTAGCCGGTCGAGCGGGTGGCGACGAGGCGCAGGCCGGGCATGGCTTCCATTTGTTCCCAGCCTACGGCGGAGTGTATGAACGGCATCAAAACCTCTACGTCTCCGAGAGAGTCGCCAGATGAAATTTGGGCCAGGGTTTCTGGCGAACCTTCCACCGACGCGACATCATCGAGTACTTCTGCCAGGTAACGGCCCTCCGACTCCTCGGTCTCGGTTGCTATGGCGCGTAGCTTGCTCGGCACGGGACACCTCTTTTCGGGATCTTTCGGGAGTTGTACGCAGATATATTACCGGCCCCGGTTGCCGCCCGTGGCGGGTCTTAGCTGTCCCGAGAGGGAGCCGGCGCCGTACTCGAGGGTCGTGAGGAACGCCGCGGCTACTACGGGGGGCTCGGTGGCGGAGGGCGTGAGCCTCGGGTCGTCGCGCAGCAGGCCGTCGAGGTTGGCGATCCCCTGCAGGCCCCGGCCGGAGAATACGCCGCCGGCTTTGAGGACCCCGTGGGCCATGCGGGAAACGTCTTCAGATTCGCGGCGACCGGCGCGCTCTGATACGTCCAGGTCGGGCACTTCGGAGAGAACTTCCAGGTACGTCTGCACGAGGGCGGCCCGGGTAGAACCGGCGCGGGAGAGCGCGGAGAGGAGCGCGGGGCGGGCTAGTTGGCCGGTGATCTCGTACCCCTGGGCGTACTCGCGGGCCAGCGGGTCCCGGGCCGCGGCGAACCGAACCGCGTCTCGCAGCGGGGTATCCTGGCCGGCCTGCTGGACCATCGCCAGAGATCCGGCGAGCGCCCCCCGGTCTCCGGCCAATTCTAAGGCCGAGGCCAGCGGCGCCACCTCATCGGCGCCGAGCCGGGAGAGCACCAACTCTTTTGGCTCACCGAACAGGGCGGCCCGGGCCAGGGGCGCCAGGTATCCCGCGACCCGCGCGTCGGCGAACCCCGCTAGCCGGCGGGAACCGGATGCGGCCTCCAGCACGGTCCTCCCCACCCCCCGGTTCCCGGCTCCGGCGAGGGCTTGGCCGACCGGCGTAACGGTCAACAGCCTCTTTTCGTGGGCCACCGGCCCGTCAACGTAGCGGGAGCCCGTACCGGGCGTCGGGGCGCTGTAGGAGGTTACCAGGGAGATCAGGGCGCAGTCGGCTACCTGGTTCTCGGGAACCGGCGACGCGAACTCTTCGGGCTCCATCCTGCTAAAGCGCCTTTTCGAGGTCTTGCAGTACCTCCTCCAAACCGGGCCGGTCTTTGGGCGTCTCCTCGACCTTTTTCGCCCGGACGACGCCTTCGCGGTCCACCACGAAGTAGGCCCGCTCAGGGAATCCAACTTCGTGTTCGACCCCGTAGGAGCGCACCACCTCGCGGTCGAAGTCCGAGAGGAGCGGGAACTCTATACCCCGGTCTTCGGCGAACGCCCGGTGTGACCAGGGCGTGTCGGCGCTGATCGCCAACACCTTCGCGCCTTTCTCTTCGAACCTGCCCGCTTGCTCCTGGAGCTGCTGCATTTGATCCGTACAGACGCTGGACCAGTCGCCGGGGTAGAAGAACAGAACCACCGGCCCCTCCCGCGTGAAGTCTTTCAACGCGACGCTCTCGTCCCAGCTTTTGGAAGGTAGCGCGAAGTCCGGGGCCCTATCTCCAACCTCTAGCGACATCTATACCTCCTGGTCGGCTTTTACGCGGACTATTCTAGCCCCGGTGGGCCCTGGCGTGCGAGCCTCGCGTGCGAATTCGCCCGCAGGCGTTAATATACGCGGCACTGTGAAAAGCGCGGCGGCATACGAGGAACTAGTAGATTACCGGCGGTCCGTCGCGGCCCTGTACTCCCGCGCCCGCGACGGGAGTACAGGGCCGGACGCGCAGGCCCGTTGGGAGCGGTTTCGCGGGGGGCGTGACGCGCTGTTCGCGGGGCACCCGCAGTCTCCCCTATCAGAGGATCAAAAATCCAGCTTCACCGGCCTCGAATACTACGGGTACGATCCGGCGCTGCGTTACGCGCTGCCGGTCGAGCACGACGTGGAGCCCGGAGATATCGAGATGGAGTTACAAAAAGACGGGCTCGTACGGCTGCAAAGGTTCGGCCGGGTGCGACTGCTTCTAGGCGGCGAGGAATATTCGCTCTCGCTGTTCTGGGTCTCGGGTTACGGGGGCGGTATCTTTCTACCGTTCAGGGACGCGACCAGCGGGGCCGAGACCTACGGCGGCGGCCGGTACCTGCTGGACACGATCAAGCACGCGGACCTCGGGTCCGAGGATGGCCGGCTAGTCCTGGACTTCAACTACGCTTACAATCCCTCCTGCGCTTATAACCCCCGCTGGCACTGCCCGCTATCCCCACCGGAGAACAACGTCCCGGTAGAGATACGGGCGGGAGAGAGATCCTATGCGGGTCCCGGCGTAGGCGGCGCAGAGAACTTTTAGACAGACATTTAGAGGAGAAATTTGGGAGAAGCCGAAAACCCGCGACTGGTATCGGAGGACGCTTACGAAACCGACGCCCGGGAAGGTACGTTGGGCGCGGAGGAGGAGTTGTGGCTCGCGGATCCGGACACCCTAAAACTCGCCGACGGAGGACAAGACATACTGGCCGCGGCAACCGAGGGGCACTTCACCGGAGAGCTTATAGACTGTGAGATCGAGTCCAACACGGGCGTCCACGGTTCGCCGGAAGGCGTAGTCTCGGACCTCGTGTTCCGGCGCGGGGAGTTGTTGAAGCACGCCGGACGGCTCGGCCGGGTGTTGGGAACGAGCGGGACGCATCCCATAGGGGACTGGCGCGAACAGGAGATCATAGACAAGCCCCACTACCACCGGCTCTGGGAAAAGCTGGGGTGGTTGATCCAGCGCAACAACACCTTCTCCATGCACGTCCACTACGCCGTGCGGGGCAAAGAGAAGGCCATCTACACGTTCGACCGGATACGCGAGTACGTGCCGCACCTTTTGGCATTGTCGGTCAACTCGCCGTTCTGGCAGGGGGAGATCACGGACATGCAATCCAGCCGGGTCCTGATCTTCTCCCGCTCCATCCACCGGGCCGGTTTGCCGGAACCGCTCGGCTCCTGGGACGCCTACACGGACTACGTGGACTACGTCCAGCGCTCCGGCTCGATCAAAGCCCTGGAGGAGATCTGGTGGGACGTGCGCCCCCACCCCAACCTCGGGACCATCGAGTTCCGGGTCTGCGACGCCCAGGTAGAATTCTGGCGCAGCGAAGCCCTGATCGAACTCTCCGCCGCGATCTGCGACCTAGTCTCCGGGGAGTACGAGTCCGGCAACCCCAAACCAATCCTCCCGAACCGCGAGATCGAAGAGAACAAATGGTCCGCCCAACGCTACGGCCTGGAAGGGACTTTCGTGGACCACGCCACCCACGAAGCCGTAGAGACCCGGCAGGTAGTCGAAACGCTGGCCGAACGCCTCGAAAGGCAAACGGGCCGGGACCTCTCCGGCGTCGGCCACATCCTGCAAAGCCCTACCGGGGCCGACCGGCAACTCGAGGTCTACAAGGAGACCGGCTCCACCCTGGAGGTTGCGAAAGACCTCGCGGAACGCGTCGAGGATTCGGTAGAAGAAAAGTAGAAATCTGCTCGAACGAGGTCTACCTTGCTCTGTGTCCTACCCCGCCGGCGACCGTGCTTTGTCTTGAGTCTTATCCAAACCGGGTTAGCCGGCGCTGGCCCGCGGCCTCGGTAGAGAACACGCGCCTCCTGCAGCGTCTCCGGCTTCCACCGCTTCTGTGGTGCTTTCGTCCACGTCGCTGAGGAAAGTCGCGTGGAACCGGTTTACGAAGTTGCTGGAGCCTACCATCAGGCAAATCTCCATTATTTGCTCCGTAGAGAAATGCTTCGCCAGATCACTATAAACCCCGTCGTCTATGGTTATGGATTTGGTAGAGGCCTGGGCGTAGCGCACTATCGCCGCTTCAGGCTCATCGTAAACACCTTCGGGCAGTGGATCGTCACCGAGGTGGTTTAGTTGTTCGGTAGTCAGCCCCACGCTCCGACCGAGCATGATGTGGGTGGGTATTCAATAGTGGCAGTTGTTGACGACGGTTGCCGTGGTGTATGCGAGCTCCCGCTGCGTCGGGGTAATGGTGCTGTCCTCTCCATAAGAAACCAGCGCCAGATCCAGGTAGCGTTTCATGATTTCCGGGTGATTGGCCATCACGCGGAATACGTTGAGATTTCCTCCGAACTTTTCTTCGCTGTACTCCAGCGCCGCCCGAATTTCGTCTGGTGTTGATTCGTTCCTCTCATCCCATACTGGTACCCGTGCCACGGTTCTCCTTTCTATAAAAAGTAGACGATCTCTCTACCGGGAAACGCCTCTGCTTTGTCTGCCGGCTTACCCTCTGTGTTCGTCGAAGCCGTTGGCCTTATGGCTTGCAGGGCCCGTCTCTCACCGGGCCGCCAGGACCCCGGCCGTCGCGCGCTCCGGGACGCGATGCCGGCCCATCTCGTGTACGAGTTGGAGCGCCGCGCCGGAGTCGAGTGCCGTCCGCGCCCGCCCGACGTGGTGTTCGAGAGGAGCATCTTCCACGCCCAGGTCCGCCGTCCACAAACGCAAAGCCGCGTTGTAGAGCAAAAGGTTCTTTACAGGGTCCGAAGCGTCGGTCCTGCCTTCCAGGGCGGCGAGCAGCCGCAAAGACTCATCCTGCGAAGAAGTCCAGGTTATGCCGGCCCGGCCCACCCGGGTGAGGCCCAGGGTTTCGGGCTCGGGGTGAACCTCCTCGACTTTGCCTTCCTTCAACACCACCATCCGGGACTGGCCGTCGAGCGGGGCCTCGTCCGAGCCCTCTATCGCCCGGTAGATCAGGGCGTGCTCTACCCCTTGGTCCCGCAGTACTTCCGGAACGGTTTCGAGAAACGGGCTGTGCGTTATGCCTACCATAAACCGCGTACCCGGAACGGGAGAGACGAGCTTCTCGACCACGTTCAGCGCCGTCCGGCGCACCATCTCCCGCCTCAGGCCCAGGAGGGCGTGCAGTTCGGGCAGGTGGTGGCGGGTGCTCGTCGCCGCAAAACCGTAACGCCCCAGCGAATGCTCCGCCTCATCCAGACTCTGCGGGGCTTCGATGCCGATACCGCGTAGCGCGTCGAAGACCGTGTTCCCGAACTTCGGGGGCGTGTGCCCGCAGCCGGAGAGCAGCACGCGCCCGCCGGCCGCCGCCGCGACCAGGGCGGAGGCCGCCCCAACGTTGAAAGTCCTGACCTTACCGTCGAAGCCGCCCGTTACCGTCACGGTCGGAACCCCGGGTGGAACTTCGATCTCCTGAACCCGTGAGCGGAGTGCGCGGGTGTATCCGGTAAACTCCCGCACATCGTCCCCGGCGGCCCGGCCCACCAGCAGGAAACCACCGACCTGGGCCGGGGTAGCCTCTCCGGCCAGGATCATGTGCATCGCCTTCTCGCACACCTCCACCTCCAGAGGGCCGAGGTTCTTCGGCCCGCGGGCCCGTTCTTTCAGTATCTCGTGGAAACGCTCTCCACTGGTTTTGCCGGGCCTCATGCCACCTCCTCTCCATCCTGCTCTTCCCCGTCATCCTGTTTTATCTCCGGCTGCGTCAACAGTGCCTCCGCGTCCAGCAGGACCTTGCCCCCTTCGGCTTTGACCGGGAAGGTCATTACGCGGGAGAGATCGTCGTTTTCGACCTCGCCGGTCTTCATTTCTATCTTGCGCGAGTGTAGCGGGCAGGAGACGGTGGTTGCGGCAACGTTCCCGTCGGAGAGCGGGCCTCCCATGTGCGGGCACACGTCCCCGACGGCGTAGAACCCTTCCTCGGTCTTGAACACGGCCACGTAGAAGCCGTTCACCACGACCCTCCGTCCTTCCAGGTGCGGAACGTCTTCCTCCGCGCAGACCTCGAACCAATTACCCTCGCTCATACGCGGCCCACCTCCCCGGCGAACTGATTTTTCGTCATGTTGTCGTCGCGCTCCAGCCACGGGTCGCTCGTCGCCGCCTTTGCCTCGCGCAAGCGTTCTCGCAGCCGCCCGGGCTCACCCGAGTCTTCGTCCAGAACGACGGCTTTTATGTTGTCTAGGCCCATCCGCGGCACGAAATCGTAGGTGCGTTCTTTAGGCTGTCCGTTCTCGCGGTAATACTGAAAAAAGGCTTCGACGACTTTCTTGGCCTCTTCCTTGCCTTCAACTGTGGCGATAACGTCGCCCTTGCGCACGTCCATGCCCGCGGCGCCGCCGATGTAGACTTGCCACCCGCCCTCGACCGCGATGACGCCGACGTCCTTGACGCTGGCCTCGGCGCAGTTCCGCGGGCAGCCCGAGGCACCCATCTTTACCTTCGCCGGGGTGTAGAGGTTCTCGAAAGACTTCTCCAGGTCTATTCCCAGGTTTGTGGAGTCGCCGACCCCGAAGCGGCAGAACTCGGTGCCGACGCAGGTCTTTACCTGCCGGAACGCCTTTGTGTAAGCGTGCCCGGAGGGCATCCCGAGGTCCGCGTAGGCTTTCGGCAGGTCCTCTTTCTTCACGCCGAGGATGTCCAGGCGTTGGGAACCGGTGATCTTGACCATCCGGGCGTTGTACTTTTCCGCCACGTCGGCGATGCGCCGCAGTTCGTCGGGGTTCGTTACGCCGCCGCGGGTGCGGGGCACGATGGAGAAGGTGCCGTCGTTCTGGATGTTGCCGTGGACCCGGTCGTTTATGAGGCGGGCGTGGCGTTCTTCTTTGTGGCGCTCCGCGTTCATCGAGGCGACGATGTACGTCAGGGCGGGCTTGCAGTCCGGGCATACTTTGCCGGCCCCGCACGCCTCGCCGACCTCGCTCACGCTCTTTAGATCTTTTTTCTGCACGACTTTTTTGACGTCGTCGGCCATGAGTTCCATGCACTTGCAGACGTAGTTTTTGTCCTCCTCGACCTCGTCCGCGGCGCCTTCGAGGATCTGGCCGACCAGCGGTTTGCAGCTTCCACAGGAGCTACCGGCGGAGGTCTCCTGGACGACTTCGGAGACCTTTTTGAGCCCGAGATCCTCGATGGTGGCGACGATCTGGCCTTTAGAGATGCCGTTACAGTCGCAGACTTGAGACTCGTCCGGGAGCGAGTCGGCCCCGATCTCCGAGGCGTCCACGCTGCCCACCACGAGGTCGGCGATCTCCTCCCCCGGCGACCCGGACTTCACGGCCTGGGTCAACTGCGCGCCGATGGTCACGTCACCGACCAATACCGTGCCCACGACCCGGCCGTCCCGGATAACGGCTTTGCGGTAAATCCCCTGTATCGGGTTGGCGCTGACGATCTCCTCGCTGTCTTCGCCGCGGCCGTAGGCGTCTCCCGCAGATACCAAATCCACGCCCGCGACCTTGAGCGTCGTCGAGGCCCGCGCGCCCTTGTAGACTTCCTCGCGTTCGCCCAGGACCGTGTCCACCACGACCCGGACCTGTTCGAGCGCCGGGGCGACGAGGCCGATGAGCTGGCCCTCGAACTCCGTACACTCGCCGACGGCGTAGACGTTTTCTACGTTCGTCTCCATGTATTTGTTTACCAGAATACCGTTGTTGATCTCTATGCCCGTTCCTTGTGCGGGCCATGTGTTCGGGGTGATGCCGGTACAGATGACGACCATGTCCGCAGCCAACTCTTCACCACTTTTGAGGCGCACGCCTTCGACCTTGCCGTTGCCCAGGATCTCCTCGGTGTCCGACTTGACCTTTACGCCGATGCCTATTTTTTCGATCTCGTGTTTGAGCATACGCCCGGCCGGAGGGTCTAGCTGCTGGTTCATCAGGTGGCCGGAGCGGTGCAGGACCGTCACCTCGGAGTCGTGCGTCGTGAGGCCGTAAGCCGCCTCCAGCCCCAACAAGCCGCCCCCGATCACCACGGCCTTATCCGGCTCGTTCTCCAGCATCTCCTCCACGTCGCGCACGGTGCGGAACACGAACACGCCTTCTTTGTCGTTGCCCTCGATGGGTGGCACGGAAGAGGAGGAGCCGATGGCGAAGATCAAACGATCGTAAGAGGCCCAATCGTCTTCGCCGCTCCTTACTTTCTGCACTTCGGTATCCACCTCCTCGACGCGCACGCCGCGGTGGAAGGTTACGTCCCGCTCCTCGTACCACTCGTCGGGGCGCATCCCGATGTCGTCCAGGCTGACGACCCCGGCCATGTACTCCGAGAGCCGTATCCGGTCGTAGGTACCGGCCTCCTCTTCGTCGTAGAGCGTGATCTCCACCCCGCTCCCACCTTTGTCGAGCAGGCTGTCTACCAGCGTCGCGCCGGCGTTTCCATTACCGATCACTACTATCTTTAACTTCTCGCTCATACGAATCTCCTCTGTAGCTCGTTCTTTGTCGGCATTAGCTGACGGGCGCGGCCAGTTCGCTCTCTTCCTCGCCCTTTTTCGTCTCCAGCTTTTTCGTCGGCTCCAGGCGCACGGCCGCCCCTTTGAGTTCGGGCTGCTTGCTGACGGGGTCTATGGCGTCGTGGGTCGTGTTGTTCAGGCTGCCGCCTCCCTTCCAGAGGTCTCCCCAATGGAACGGCACGAACACGGTGCCGGGTTCTATGTTCTCGGTGAAAAGCGCCCGGGCCTTGAACGAGCCGCGCGCGGAGACGATGTTTACCGGCTTTCCGTCTTCTATGCCGGCCTTCTCCGCGGCCTCGGGGTGCACCTCCACGTACGGCCCGCCTTTCAGGTCCTTTATGAGGTTCTCCGCCCGCCCGGTGCGCGTCATCGTGTGCCACTGGTTCTTTACGCGCCCGTTGGAGAGGGTGAGGGGGTACTCCTCTGACGGCGGCTCGGAGAGCCCTCCGTGCGGGGTTGCGGCGAAGTTCGCCCGGCCGTCCGGGGTATTGAACTTCTTGTCCGTGTAGAGCCGGTGCGTACCGGGATGCTCTTCGCGGGGCTCCCGGCGTTGAATGCCGCCCGTGGGTTTCTCCTCGCGCCACCCGACGTCAGGGATGGGCCACTGCCGCGGCCCGCGCTCCAGGCGCCCGTGCGAGAGGCCGGTAACGTCCACCGGCGTGCCCCGGGTCAACTCCTTGTACTCGTCGTAAATTTCGGCGGGGCTTTCCCAGGCAAAGTCTTTCTCGAAGCCCATTCTGCAGGCGGTCCCGGCGAAGATCTCCCAGTCCGGGCGGGCTTCGCCGGGTGGTTCGACGAGCTTCCGGACGAGGCTGACCCGCCGCTCGGAGTTCGTAACCACGCCCGTTTTCTCGCCCCACTGGGCTGCGGGCAGGATGAGGTCTGCCAGTTGCGTCGTTTCCGTGGGATAGGCGTCCTGCACCACGATGAATGGCGCGTTTCGCATGGCCCGGCGGGCACGCTCGAGGTCCGGGAGCGAGGCCGCAGGGTTCGTCGCCGCGACCCACAAGAACTTCACGTCCCCGTCATCCAGGCCGCGGAAGATCTCCGTGGCCGTGAGGCCCCAAGCTCCGGGGATGCTCCCCCCGGAGAGCCCCCACGCCGCCTCGATCTGTTGGCGGTGCTCCGGGTTCTCCGCGGTTCGGTAGCCGGGGAGGAGGTTCGAGCTGCCGCCGACCTCTCTTCCGCCCATCGCGTTTGGCTGGCCGGTAAGGCTGAACGGGCCGGCGCCCGGCTTGCCGACGTTGCCGGTAGCGAGGCACAGGTTGATGATCGCGCGGCTCTTCGCCGTCCCGACGGTGCTCTGGTTCACGCCCACGGCCCAGAAGATCAGGGCCGCCGGAGCTCTCCCGAACTTCCTGGCCGCCCATACGATGTCCCCGGCCTCTACCCCGCATACCCCTGCCGCCTCCTCCAAGCTCCACTCGCAGGCTACTCCCGCCGCTTCTTTAAAGCCGTTGGTATGGTTCTCGATGAAACCGTCTTCTATAAGGTCTTCGTCTATGAGGACTTTCAACATCGCGTTTGCCAGGGCGAGGTCCGTGCCCGGCTTGACCTGTAGGTGGAGGTCGGCTATCTCCGCGGTGGCGGTGCGACGCGGGTCCACGACGATGACCGGGAGGCCGGGGTCTTCTTTGCCTTCTTTCTTGCGCTGTTTTACACGGTCGAAGGTGATCGGGTGGCACTCCGCCGCGTTCGAGCCCCAGAACATGATGCATCCCGCCTGCCCTATGTCGGAGTAGGCGGTGGGAGGGCCGTCGGTGCCGAAAGCCCCCTTGTAGGCGGACACCGCGCTCGCCATGCACAAACGGGAGTTGGAGTCCAGGTTGTTTGTTCCCAGAAAGCCCTTGGCAAACTTGTTCGCCACGTAGTAATCCTCGGTCAGCAACTGGCCGGAGATGTAGAAGGCCACGGCCTCCGGGCCGAACTCCCCTATCGTTCCGCCGAGCCTCTCGGAAATCTCGTCCAGGGCCTCATCCCAGGAGATGCGCCGGAAGGAGCCGTCATCTTGCCGCCGCATCGGATGCGTGAGCCGATCCGGATGATGCACCGCCTCCGGAAGCCCGGAAGGCTTCGGACAGACTTTACCGAAGTTGGCCGGGTGCGCGTCATCCCCTTTTATCTGAAAAAGCCGACCATCGCTAACGCTCGCCTCGATGCCGCAACCCACCCCGCAATAGGGACAAACGGTCTTCACTTGTTGCTCGTCCTGACGTTTCCCGGCTGCCGTCACCGACCATCTCCAGACTTTGTAGAGCGAAAGAGCCTTACCCGCGAAATATTAGTGGGGTCAAGGAAAATTCTCATTGGCCGGGTGGATGAAAACCGCACATAGATGTTGGTCCGTTTTGCTACTTATTGCCAAAGACTTCTAGTGCTGTCTGCGACTAGCATTCACATCTGGAGCACATTTATCGGCTCCATCGTTTTGCAAGCCTGGACGAGCACGTTTATTTCGGAGGGAGACTGTATATGGCGCAAGCGACCGATACCGGATCAGAGGCCGTAGAAACGGTAGATTCCAGCCTCAAAGACGGAAACTGGATCGAGAAGTGGCAGCCGGAGAACGAGCAGTTCTGGAAGAACGGCGGCAAGAAAGTCGCTATTCGGAACCTGATCTTCTCGATTTACGCCGAGTTCCTCGCCTTTTCGGTGTGGCAGGTCTTCAGCGTGGTCGCGGCGATCATGGTTAGCTTGCAGTTAGGGTTTTCGGGCAACCAACTCTTCTGGCTGGCGGCGCTCCCGGGCCTGTCCGGGGCCACGCTGCGCATCGTGTACTCGTTTATGGTCCCGATCTTCGGGGGCCGCAACTGGACCCTCATTAGCACGGCGCTACTATTATTGCCGGCGGTCGGACTCGGCATCGCGATAACCAACCCGGCGACGCCGTTCTGGGTCTTCGCGGTGCTCGCGCTGCTGGCGGGCTTCGGTGGCGGCAACTTCGCCTCCAGCATGGCGAACATAAGCTACTTCTTCCCGAACCGGAACAAAGGTTTCGCCCTGGGCTTAAACGCCGCGGGCGGTAACATCGGCGTTAGCGTGGTGCAGGCCCTCGTGCCCATCATCATCGGTGTCGGCCTGTTCGCCTCGTTCACCGGCGGGTCACAGACCACCAACCCGGATAATGGGCCGTCCACGGAGATCTTCGCCCAAAACGCGGCGTTTATCTGGGTGCCCCTGATCCTCCTGGCGCTCGTCGGGACTTACTTTTTCCAGAACAACCTGCACGTTCAGAGCGCGTCCTTTCTGGAACAGAGCGTTATCTTCAAGCGCAAGCACACCTGGCTCATGGGTGTTCTCTACACGGGGACTTTTGGCTCGTTTATCGGGTACGCCGCCGGCTTCCCGCTGCTCATAACGACCCAGTTCCCGGAGGCCAGCCTGGTGTGGGCGCCGCTCGGTGCGGCGTTCGGCTCTCTTATAAGGCCGGTCGGCGGGTTGCTTGCGGACAAGCTCGGCGGGGCGCGGGTGACGTTCTGGAACTTCGTGGTGATGATTGGGGCCGTAGCCGGGGTACTGTTTTTCCTCGGCATCAAAGAGCAACCGGGCGCGTTCTTCGGGTTCTTGATCATGTTCCTCATTCTCTTTACCGGCACGGGCGTGGGCAACGGTTCTACTTTCCGCATGGTCCCGGTGATCTTCCGTACCTTCCACGAGCGGCAGGTCGAAGGCCTGGACGAAGAACGTCAGGATGAAGCGCAGCGCAACGCGCTCAAGGAAGCCGGCGCGGCCCTGGGCTTTACCTCGGCCATCGCCGCTTACGGGGCGTTCATCATCCCAAAAAGCTACGGGACCTCCACAAACCTGACGGGCGGCCCGGAGGCCGCGTTGTACATTTTCATCGCGTTCTACGTGGTCTGCTGCGCGATCTGCTGGTGGAACTACTACCGGCGCAACGCGGACATCCCGTGCTGATCCGGCCACGACGCTCCCTGCCGGACGAATCGCCAGAGGAAACAACCTACTAAAAGGAGGACCGCATTGTCCTACACGACCGTATTGCTGCAGAAAATCACCGAATGCGAGGGAAAGGGGCTGGATTCCCCGAGCCCGCTGGGCCTCGAGTATACGGTTCCCCAGGCGTGCACCGCCGGCCTGCAGTACGTCCGGCTGGGTACGACCTCAAAGGGCATGGTCAACGTGACCGTGCTCCGGGACGGGAAGACGATGCGCTACTTCCCGGTGGCCGCCGGAAACGCCATGCACGTACAGCTCGCCATAGTGGACCAGTTGCAGCCCGGCGAGCACGTCGAGGTGAACGCCGCGGGAGAAGAAACCGGAACCCTGATCCTGGACATCGGCATCCTGGAAGTCTCTACCGGCGGCTAGAGATTTGCGGGGATGTCCGAAGCTCGGCCCTGCAAGGTCTCGCCCGTCCAAGAGACCCGCTGCGTAAAGAGTCGGCGCACGGGGAATAAAACCCCTTATGCTAAATCTGGGTAAAAATTTGGTTTGGTGAACGGCGGGGTAACCGCCGGGATGGCGTCTAGGGGGCTCCACGGCTTCCGCCTCTTCGCGGGCCTTCGCAAAGCGGCCGGACTTTTGTAGTGGCAAACCGGGCTCTTACCAATCGGGGCCTGTTGCGCGTGGCGTTGCTGGTTTTCGCGTTGTTCCTCGTGTACAGGTTTATCACGACGGTAGCGGCCGTAGCATTGCTGCTCACCACGGGCCTGCTCGTGGCCGTGGCGCTCTCCGCGCCGGTCGAGGCATTCTACCGGCGGGGGATCCCCCGGCCGGTGAGCGTCGCCCTGGTAGTAGTCCTGATTCTCGCGGCCCTCGGGCTCGGGGGGCTCTTTCTCTACCCCGTGCTCGCCGAGCAAGCCTCCCAGTTGGCCGCCAACCTCCCCGAAGCCCTGTCCCAACTCGCGGCCCGAGGCCGGGCGTTGGCGGACAGGTTTGGCATCCAGGTGAGTAGCGGAGGCGGTGGTGTTTCGGCCCAGACGCTGGCGAGCGTGGCGCGCCGGGTGCTGGGTGGGCTGGTCGGGCTTTTCAGCGGCGTAACGGCGTTTTTTACCGGCTTGATCGTGGTGCTCTTCGTTCCCGTGTACCTGGCGGCGCTGCCCGGGCAGGTAGTGGACTGGGTGCTGCGGCTCTTTCCTCCCGACCGTAGAGAGAACACGCGGGAAGTTCTCGACAAGGTTCGCACGAGCCTGCTCCAATGGCTAGCCGGGCGCGCGTTCTCGATGGTCATAGTCGGGCTCCTCTCGACGGTCGCCCTCTACCTCATAGGTATCCCCGGCGCGCTGTTGCTCGGTGTGTTTTCGGGGTTGGTAGCCTTCGTCCCGCTTATCGGCTCCATAGCAGGGGCGATACCACCCCTGATCCTGGCACTCGCCGGTAGTCCGTTGGACGCCGTGTGGGTGGCCCTCGCGTATATCGCGATACAGCAGATCGAGAGCAACCTGCTCACCCCGCTCGTGATGCAGAAGGCTGTTTCACTGCATCCGGTGGTGGTCATAGTTTCCGTAACGGTCGCAGGCGCCGCTTTCGGGGTGCTAGGCTCGCTCTTGGCGGTTCCCGTCTCCGTCGTGGCGGGGGTATTGATCGAGGAGCTATGGTTCAAGCGCCTGGAAAACTAGTAGGATACTGTATCGCCTGTGTCGGCTAGAAGAGAATATACGAGCCTCCGCAAGCGACTCGAAAATCGCTACGGACCCCGGGGCGAGGCGCTATATATGTTCGTATTGGGGTTTATCGCCATCTCGGTTAACGGGCTCGTGGCCTGGGCGGTAAACCAGCCTCTACTCTTCCCGAGCCTGGCCCCCACGGTGTTCCTTTTGTTCCGCTCGCCTTTGAGCAAAGACGCCTGCCCCCGCAACGTTATCTTCGGTCATCTCGTGGCTATCGTAATAGGGTTCGGGGCGCTGACGATCTTCGGGCTCTACAACGAGGCAAGCGTTTTGCAGGAAGGCACGACCTTGGTCCGGGTGTTCGCGGTCGCGCTCTCTCTCGCGCTTACGGAGGCGGTTTTGATCTCCTTGAATACGCCCCACACTCCCGCCGCGACCACCGTCCTGCTGGTGAGCCTCGGGGTTTTCAAAACTCCTTCGGAGTTGATCTCGCTGGCAGCCGGCGTGGTGCTCATCACCGTCGTCTCCTGGGTTCTAAACCGGATGCTCGGTGTGCCGATGCCGTTTTGGTCTCCGGCCGAACGGTCTGGTAGAGAAATGTAAACCCATCCGACGGGCAACGGGTTTGCGCGCTACCTGAAGCGGATGCGGCGGGAAATCTGCTTGAAGAGCAGGCCCCGCACCCGCTGATTTTTGAGTCCCTTGGTGATCGCCCGACGGGCGGTCTTGCTTTTCAAGAGTTTTAGGGCTATGGCTTTTTTCATGCGGCCTCCCGTAGGTTGCGCCCGGCTACGCGGCTTTGCGTAGCTCGCGACGAAGCTTTTTGTTGAGCAGTTCGAGTAGCGCCCGCTCTTCTTGTGTCAGGTCGCCCTGCTCGGCGGCGATGACCTCTTCTAACTGCCCTCCGTAATAGGCTACCACGGAACCCTCCAGGTAGTGATCTACAACCCGCGGGCTGATGTAGGAGGACCGGGCGATGTCCCTGGTGTTGCCGAGCCTCTCCGCAACGGCGTCCACCGCCGCCAGCACGTTCTTCTCGGCCTGTTTTATCTCCCCGACCGGCCCGGCCTCCGCGAGCTGGAGCGCGGCGAGCAGCGTGCCGGCCCAGGTCCGGAAGTCTTTGGCCGTGAACTCTTTGCCCATAACTTCTTTGATGTAGGCGTTCAGATCCCGGGATTTTACGTCCTTTAGCTTTCCGCCCGCGTCGTAGTACTTGAAGATTTCGTACCCCGGCAGGGAGGCGCACTCCTCCACGACCTGCCGCAGCTTTTCGTCCGTAACGACCTTGCGCTGCGCCTGGCCCCACTTGCCGGTGTACTCGAAGATTAGGCTATCGCCCTCCACGCTGAGGTGCTTGCGCCTCAGCGTCGCTATGCCGAACGTTTTGTTGTTCTTGGCGTATCGCTCTTCGCCAACCCGGAAATACGCGGCGTTTACCAGACGTGTCATGGCCGCCAAAACTTTCTCCCGGTCCAGGTTCTCGTGTCTGAGGTGCTCGCTCGTTTTGCGGCGCATCTCCGGCAGCGCGTCGGCGAACCTCAGGATG
This sequence comes from Rubrobacteraceae bacterium, assembly GCA_965213905.1. GTDB lineage: Bacteria > Actinomycetota > Rubrobacteria > Rubrobacterales > Rubrobacteraceae > SIRX01. The sequence continues at coordinate 450,162 of OZ243922.1, forward strand.
CGCCCGAACTTCTCGCGCTCTTTTCTTTCGCGGTATCCCGCGTGGTAAACGTATTGCAACCTGCCCGCCGAATCGTAGCCTACCGCCTGTACCTTCGCCGACGGCGCGCGGGCGATACGGGCATCCCGCCAGGCGGGCGGGACTTTCAGGTTCTCTATGCGGGACAAGACTTTTTCCTCCCGCACGGTCTCGTTCATATCCGGGTAGCGGTAGAAAAACCCTCGTTCTTTGGAGCCTAAACGCCGTATCCCCGTTGTGTACAGTACATGCCGACTCATCACGACCCTTCTTTTTTGCCTTGATAACCGCCCTCCGGAAGAGTGACAGTAAACGGCTACACTGTTTGTCCGCCGCAGGAACGGGTCCGGCGGACCGGCGCGCAGGGTTGGTTTTTCTAGAGCGTGTAGTCTATGTCCGCATGGTACCTTCCGCCGAGCCGCCCGCCCAGGAAGCTCCCGAGCAGGATCGCGAGCACCAAGGCGACCAGAATTCCTATACCAACGGCGCCCTGTGAGACCAGGTTGTCGAAACCGGGCAACAAGTTGTTCTGAAAGAAACCCTGGAGGCGCTCCACGACCGGCGCCGGCAAGAACCCGCTAAAGATGCCGGCGGCCAGCACGAGCAAGACCGCCAAAAGGGCGGTCCAGAGGACCAGCATAACGCCGTTCAGCCCGCCGTCGAAACGCGCCAGACGCCCCGAGACGTACCCCCCGAAGAAGTACGTGAGGAACGAGAGGACGCCCACCAAGACCAGGGCCGTTGTCCCGGCGGTTCCGAGGGAGGCCGCACTGAAGTCCACGGCGAACCCTAACGGCACGATCACGAGCCCGGCGATCGTCGCCAAAAACGCCCCGCCCACGAGCGCCAGCAGGAACCCGAGAAAGCTCGCCAGCCAGTCTACCCCGCCGTAGATGTCCCGCAGGCGCTCCTGCCGCTCTTCTATGGCCTCGAAGTACCCGCGCGGGACCTGGGACGCGGTGGCTTCCCGGTCGTCCCGGCCCGCGGTGCCCATGGTTCGCGTCTCGCCCGGTTCGGACCTGGTCTTGCGGCCGGAGCGCCGGGTGGACTCTTCACCCTCGTTACCGGCCTCGTCCCCTTTTTGCTGGGTATGGATTTGTCTCGTGGCGTCGTCGTCCTCGCCTAGAGGACCCTGCCGGCGACGTTCGGCCGGCCTGTCTTGCGGGTTCTCGCTCATGTTCTTACCTCCTGATCCTCTCTCAGCCTCTCTTGACGGACAAAATATTTCGGGTGGTCGTCCGGCGCGGTCCCGGTTGGTAGTGTAACTTGTGCCGGTAGCGTCAACCCCGGCCTCCGGTTTGTACAACGGGACAAAAATCGCCCCCGTTCCAAACGGCCAGATTATACGCCGGGCCATATCCAACCTACTTTCGCGTCCATATGATAGCCGAGATGTCGCGTCCGGGCCCGATAACCGGGTTTAGGGCGGCAGAGTACACGGCAAACTATGCAGGAGGTTGTTTTGGATCCCGATGCCAAACAAGCGGTATTGAACCAGGCCCACGAGGCCAACGTAAAGTTTATCCGGCTGCAGTTCACGGATATTCTGGGTACGCTAAAGAGCTTCGCCATTACGGTCGAGGAGCTAGAAGACGCGTTGGACGGTGGGATGGGCTTCGACGGAAGCTCCATTACCGGCTACCAGGACATCGAAGAGTCGGACATGATCGCCATGCCCGACCCCGGCTCATTCCAGATCATACCTTGGAGCCCGCAAGACGAGCCGACGGCCCGCATGATCTGCGACGTCCAGACCCCCGACGGCGATCCGTACGTCGGTGACCCCCGCTACGTGCTGCGGCGCGCCATAGAGCGATCCAAAGAGATGGGCTTCGACAAGTTCTACGTCGGGCCAGAGCTCGAGTTTTTCTACTTCAAAGACCCGTACAGCACCGAGCCCTTGGACTACGGCGGCTACTTCGACCTGACGACCCTGGACGCGGCGACCAGCCTGCGCCGGGACACGGTCCAGACGCTGCAACAGCTCGGCATCAAGGTGGAGTACTCGCATCACGAGGTCGGCGTTTCGCAGCACGAAATCGACCTGCGCTTCGACGACGCCCTCGCGATGGCCGACAAGGTCATGACCTACAAGACGGTCGTCAAAGAGGTCGCCACCCGCCACGGCGTCTACGCGACGTTCATGCCGAAGCCTTTGATGGACCAGAACGGCTCCGGTATGCACACCCACCAGAGCCTCTTTACCGACGGCAAGAACTCCTTTTTCGACGGCGACTCCGAAGACTACCTCTCCGACGAGGCGAAGGCGTTTATCGCCGGCCAGCTCCGGCACGCCCGCGAACTCAGCATAATCTTCGCCCAGCACGTCAACTCCTACAAGCGCCTGGTGCCCGGCTACGAAGCCCCGGTCTACATCGCTTGGAGCCGCCGCAACCGCTCGGCCCTGGTACGGGTGCCCGGCTTCCACCCCGGCGAGGAGAAAGCCACCCGCATGGAGCTGCGCTGCCCCGACCCGTCGGCAAACATCTACCTCGTTCTGGCCGCGCTGTTGCACGCCGGCCTCGAAGGTATCGAGAAGGGCTACGAGCTCTCCGAGCCGATGGAGCGGAACCTCTACGACCTCACCTCCGAGGAGCGGGAGAAGATGGGGATCGAGAGCCTGCCCGCCGACCTGGGCGAGGCGATTCGGGAGGCCCAGGACTCCGAGCTTCTGCAAAAGGCGCTCGGGGAGCACTGCTTTACCCGCCTGCTGGATCTCAAGCGCGAAGAGTTCGAGGACTACCGCGTGCAGGTAACGCCTTACGAGCTGGAGAAGTTCCTGCCGATTTTGTAGGCATCAGGCTTTAGCAGTCAGCTTCGGGGCGCGGCGAGAGCCGCGCCCTTTTCTATGCCCTCTATGCTCTAACGGTCCGGCGGGCGGTAGAAGCGGTCCAGCTTCCAGGGGCTGACGCCGAGGGCGTAGGCGGTTTGCATGCCGCCCCAGAGCAGTAGGGTTCGCAAGGCGCGTCCCCGCCAGCGACGGGTGGAGCTGGCGATCGGCCCCGGCAGGTAGGCTGTTTTTCCGTACCGCTCCATCCGGCGGACGAACTCTATGTCTTCCATGATCGGTATGGCGGGAAACCCGCCGAAAGCCTCGTAAGCGTCTCGACGTACGAAGAGGCCCGAGTCTCCGTAGTACCGGCCTAGTCCGCGGTAGACGGGGGCCAGTAACTCCAGCCAGCGCCCCAGCAAGCCGCCATCCGGGTAGCCCAACCGGAAGTTTCCCCCGACGTATCCGGCGCTTACGGCACGGTCTATCTGGGCGGCAACGTCCGGCGGCGGGAGAACGTCGGCGTGTAGAAACAACAACACGTCACCCGTTGCCTCCTGCGCCCCGGCCCGTAGCTGGAGGCCCCGCCCCGGCCCGGAGACCGTTAGCCGCGCCCGGCGGGCGGCGAGTTCCTGGGTCCCGTCGGCCGAACCCCCGTCAGAGACGACGACCTCGTGTATGCCCGGCGTGGGCCCGAGGAGTTCGAGTAGCGCCCCCAGGTTTTCTTCCTCGTTTAGGGTAGGGATTACTATGGAGAGTTTCACGGGTTAGTCGAGTTCTGCGGCGGGCTGTTTCTTGACCGGCGGCGAGTCGAAAGCCGGTTCGCCGTCCTGGAGGAACGTTTCGAGTTCGGGGGGGTGCAAACGGGCCCCGCCGCGCAGGTAGATCAGGGTGATAACCAAGATCCCGGCCAACATGAAAGAAAGAACTACCCAATACCCGGTGTGTATCCCCGCGAGCAAGCCCTCTCCGCGGGACCCGTAGGACCGGGCGACGTAAAGGAGCACCGGGCCCACGGTGTAGGCGCTCACCAGGCGCAAGAGCTCGACCAGCGCGATGGCGCGGCCGACCAGCAGCGGCGGCACGCTGAGGGCCGCCATCAGCAGGCCCGGCGTTACCGTCAGGCTCGCGCCCAGGCCCAGGGCGGCGGCCACGGCAAGTATCCGGGCGTCCCCCGACGAAGATGTTAGACCCGTAAGTCCCCAGGCGGCCAGGGAGATAGAGACCATACCCAAGAGCGGCATCGTCAGGACCCAGCGGCTGGTCAGCACGAAGCCGACGATCACCGCCCCGGCCACGCCCATAACGAACTCCGGCCAGAAGAGGAACCCGGCGGCCGAGGCCTCCAGCCCGCGTACCCGCTCCAGAAAAAGGAGTGTGAGCTCCACGAGGGCCGTAAAGGCGGCGCCCGAGATAATGGCGGCCAGTATTCCCATCACGGGTAAAGTGGTGGTTAAGGGAACTACCGGCATTAGCGGCTCTCTCCGGACGCTTTCCAGCACGACCAGCGCGGCCAGCATGATAAGTCCCAAAGAAACCGGGACGTAGAACGCCGGAGAACTGGCCCCGGCCCCCAGGAGCGCGCCGACCCCGACAAACGTGAGCCCGGCCCCACCGGCGGAAAGTAGCAAAGCCGTGGTGTCTATCCGGGCGCCGGGGTTCAGTGGCTCTTTTTGGGGCAGTGAGATCAGGGCCAGCGCCAGCGTCGCGATCCCAATAATTACGGTGATTAGGAACAACATACGCCAGGCCCCGCTAGTGACGAAATATCCCCCGACCAGCGGGCCGGCGGTAACGGCGCCGAAGAGCCCCATCACCACGGCCGGGATAGTAGTCTTGAGCCGGAACGCGGGGAAACCCGTAACCAGGGGCGGCAGGGCGGCGACGAGCAGCAGGCCGGTCGCCAACCCTTGCAAGGTGTGGCCCAAGACCAGGACCACGACGTTCGGCGCCAGAAACCCCACAAAGGACCCAACGATAAATAAGATCTGGTAGGTGGCAAACAGCGGCCGGTTCCTTATACGCTGGGCCAAATCCGCGGCGAAAACGGCCCCGAGCGCCAGGGCGGCGTTACCCAGTACGGAGGCCCAAAACACGCTGCCGGGGCTCGTGCCGAGTCCTTCGGCGATGGTTGGCCGCAACAACCCCAGGGACGAGCTCAACACGAACCCCGGAGAGAGGGCCAACAGCGAGACGGCCAGCGTCGGCCAGTACGAACCCCGCATGGAGCGCAAGAAGTTCACCAGCTCGCGGTTCCCGCAAGCGGCTTTACCGGAAGTGACAACGGACCGTTCACCCGGAGGTTATACCATGTATCTTTGCCGTATAATCCAGGCTGTTGCCAGGATTTCACAAACCTCAGAAGGGGGGAGTACCCGCCGTGGTCCAGATCGGCACCAAAACGGGCGAGCCGTCGGGGGTGTCCACCAGCCTGCTCGCCGTCTGCTTGTATAAAGACGAGGCCGTCCCAGAGGGCCTGAGAGAGGTCGCAGACACCGCCATATCCGGGGGAGACTTCACCGGCAAATCGGGTGAAACCACACTGCTCTACACAAACGGCGCGCTCCCGGCCCAACGTTTGTTGCTGGTCGGGCTCGGTGACGAGTCCTCGTTCACGCCGGAGAAGCTGCGCCGGGCCGCGGCCACGGCGGCAAAAAAGGCCCGGAGCCTGAAGGCCGAAAGCGTAGCCTTCACCCCGAAAACGCCGGGAGGTTCCGGCGCCGGAGAAGTGGCGCGGGCGGCCTCCGAAGGCGCGGCGCTCGGCCTCTACCGCTTTACCCGCTACAAGACCTCCGGGGAGAATTCTGACGCCGAGGAAGAATACCCGGTGAACTTCGACCTGGTTCTCTCGCAGGAAGACGAGGAAGCTGCAAACCGCGGTCTCCGCGAGGGCGAGAGCCTGGCCTCGGCGGCTATTCTGGCCCGGGACCTCGCGAACGAGCCGTCAAACACGGCCACGCCCGAGTACCTGGCCGAGAAGGCGCGTGGGATCTCCGAACGCCACGACATGCGGCTCACCGTGCTCGACCGGTCCGGCATCGAGGCCGAGGGGCTTACGGGGCTCGCCACCGTCGGACGGTCCGCCGCCAACGAACCCCGCTTTATCGTGCTGGAGCACCGCAAGGGTGGAGACACGGCCCCCGTCGCGATAATCGGCAAGGCCGTCACCTTCGACTCCGGCGGCATCTCCATAAAACCCTCCGCCGGAATGGAGGAGATGAAATTCGACATGGGCGGCGGCGCGGCGGTGCTCGGCGCCATGGAGGCCGTCGGACGGCTAGACCTCCCGCTAAACGTCGTCGCCCTCGTACCGGCCACGGAGAACCTGCCCGCCGGTGACGCCTACAAGCCGGGCGACGTGCTGAAGATGCACTCGGACAAGACGGTGGAAATCGTCACCACCGACGCCGAAGGGCGCCTGATCCTGGCCGACGCCCTCTCTTACGTGAAGCGTTACGAACCGGCGGCGGTAATAGACTGCGCCACGCTAACGGGCGCGGCCCTCGTCGCGCTCGGGCATCACGCCTCGGGGTTGATGGGAAACGACGAGGCGCTTATAGCCGAGGTTCGGGCGGCCGGCGAAACAGCCGGTGAAAGGGCGTGGCCGCTCCCGCTCTTCGACGAGTACACCGAGCAGATAAAAGGCGACACCGCCGACATCAAAAACAGCGGCGGACGCTTCGGGGGAGCCATCACCGCCGGGGCGTTCCTCAAAGAGTTCGCCGATTATCCCTGGGCGCACCTGGACGTCGCCGGCACGGCTTTCGGCGCAAAAGGCAACGCCTACACGCCGAAGGGCGGAACCGGGGTCCCGGCGAGGTTGCTGGTCGAATTTCTAATCGGACGCGCAGGAGGACGTACATGATCCTGAAGACGTTGACCGTCGGGCCGTTTCAAGAGAACTGTTACATAGTTGGGGACGAAGAGTCTGGCGAAGGAGCCCTCGTAGACCCCGGCGACGAGGCTTCCCGCATCGCATTAGCGGTCGAGCAAACGGAGATGGAGATCGGCCAGATAGTGCTGACCCACGCCCACATAGACCACATCGGGGCCGTCGCCCAACTCGCCGAAGAGTACGCCTGTCCCGTCCTAGTCCACGCCGAAGCCGAACCGATGTTGAAGCAAGCCCCGACCCAGGCCATGATGATGGGCCTGAAGTTCGGCAAAGTCCCCTCCGTAGACCGCTACGTCGAAGACGAAGAGGTAGTAGAAGTCGGCGCCCTACAACTAAAAGCCCTCTACACCCCGGGCCACGCGCCGGGCCACCTCTCCTTCTACGTCGAGGACGAAGGACTCGTGCTTTCGGGCGACGCGCTTTTCGCCGGTAGCGTCGGCCGCGTGGACCTTCCCGGAGGCAGCATGGAAGTCCTGATGAACAGCATCAAAGAACGCTTGCTCCCGCTCCCGGACGAAACCCTCGTGTACCCCGGGCACGGCCCGGAGACCACGATAGGCGACGAGAAACAATACAATCCGTTTCTTACCGGAGGTGGACTGCTTTGAGCGAGAGCGTCCACCAACATCGCGACGCGGCCCCGGAGTACGTCCGGGTGGCCGCGCTCACCATAAGCGACACCCGCACCCCCGAAGACGACACCGGCGGCGACACGATCCAAGAGCTGCTGGAAAATGCCGGGCACGAAATCGCCGTCCGCGAAATCGTGCGGGATGACGTGGCCCGGATAAGGACCACGCTCATAGATCTTTTGGGCCGGGACGATGTGGACGCCGTCGTCACCACGGGCGGGACCGGCATATCGGCCCGCGACACGACCTACGAGGTGGTGGAGCAGATGCTCGACAAAAAACTCGCCGGGTTTGGTGAGATCTTCCGCGTCCTCTCCTACGAAGAGATTGGGGCCGCCGCGATGCTCAGCCGGGCGGTGGCCGGGGCCGTCGGCAACAAGTTCCTGGCGTGTTTGCCCGGCTCCCGCAACGCCGTGCGCCTCGCCGTCGAAAAACTCCTCGTCCCCGAGATGGCCCACGTAGTATTCGAGCTCCGCAAACACCGGGAAGGAAGTTAAATGGAACGCGAACCTCTCTCCTCAGAGAACGAAGCACTCTGGTTCCGGCTCTGGGACCTCTGGCAAGAGAACGATGAAGAAGACGTGATCCTGGATTCCTCCAAGCTAGAAGACCTCGAAGACGCCATCCCGGCCATCGAAGGCCGCGCAAAGACCGCCCTGGCCTACCTCCAGCGCGCCCGCTACATCCAGTACCGCTCCGGCGTCGGCGACGACGGCATCGAACCGATCCTCTACGACGTCTACGAGCCCAGGTAGTCCGGCGCCCGTGGACAGCACGAACAGCATCTGCGTTTTCTGCGGCTCTAGCTTCGGCAAAGATCCCGACTACAAAGAAGCGGCCCGCTCGCTAGGCGCGACGCTCGCAAACAAAAGCATCACCCTGGTCTACGGCGGCGGCAACGTCGGCCTGATGGGGGCGGTGGCGGATGCCGCCCTCGAAGCCGGCGGCGAGGTGATAGGCGTGATCCCGCAGGCCCTCGTCGAACGTGAGATCTCCCACGAGCACCTCACGAAACTGCACGTCGTGGGCTCCATGCACGAACGCAAAGCCCTGATGTCCGGGCTATCCGACGGCTTCGTCGCGTTACCGGGGGGCAACGGCACGCTGGAAGAGTTCTTCGAAGTTTTGACCTGGGCCCAACTGGGCGAGCACCGTAAACCCTGCGGCCTGCTCAACGTCTCCGGGTACTACGATCCCCTGCTCAACGTCCTCGACCACATGGTAGACAAAGGTTTCCTCGCAGAAAAACACCGCTCGATCGTGCGGGTAGAATCGAGCCCAGAAGACATGCTAAAAGCCCTCTACCAGTACGTGCCGCCGGACACCGTAAAGTGGATAGATAAAACGGAGACGTAGAACGGAAACTCGGCGACGAAAAGCGGCCGGCCATCCTTGCTGATAGCCGACCGCTGAAACGCTGAAGTGTTGTCTAGCTCTAGGTAACTGTAAGCTGGTGGCCCTGCTCCTTGTAGCGGCTCGCCATGTCCTCCAGCGTTATGGGATCGTAGTCCGAAGCGTGTCCGGCTTGCCCGAAGGCCTCCATCCTCGCCCTGACCACTTCCTTCATCGCCGCGCGCGCGGGCTTGAGGTAGAAGCGGGGGTCAAAGGCGCTGGGGTCTTCGGCGAACGCTTTTCGGATGGCCCCGGTGGCGGCGAGGCGCAGGTCGGTGTCTACGTTAATCTTGCGGACGCCGTGCTCGATACCTTTCTGGATCTCGTGCACGGGAACCCCCCAGGTCGGGGCGATCTCTCCGCCGTACTCGTTGATTGTGTCCACCAACTCTTTCGGGACGCTGGAGGAACCGTGCATCACCAGATGCGTCGTCGGCAACTTCTCGTTGATCTCCTCGATAATGTGCATCGCCAGCACTTCGCGGTCGGGCTCTTTGGTGAACTTGTACGCCCCGTGGCTCGTCCCGATCGCTACCGCCAGGGCGTCCACCCCGGTGCGCTCCACGAATTCTACCGCCTGCTCGGGGTCCGTCAAGTTCACCTCACCGGAACCGTGGCCGTCTTCGATGCCACCGAGGGTGCCAAGCTCGCCCTCCACGGTTACGCCCTGCTCGTGGGCCATTTCCACTACCTCGCGGGTTACTTCCACGTTGTAGTCGAAGCTCGCCGGGGTCTTGCCGTCGGCCTCTAGAGACCCATCCATCATAACGCTCGTAAAGCCGAGGTCTATGGCGCTCTTGCAGGTCTCGGGGGAGTTACCGTGGTCTTGGTGAAGGGCCACGGAGATTTCGGGATAGACCTCTTCGGCTGCTTTCATCAGGTGAAAGAGAAAGCGGTCGTTGGCGTATTTGCGGGCCCCGCTAGAAGCCTGGATGATTACCGGAGAGTTCGTCTCCTGGGCGGCCTCCATGATCGCCTGTACCTGCTCCAGGTTGTTTACATTGAACGCGCCTACGCCGTAGCCGCCTTTTGCCGCCTCATCCAAAAGCTGGCGCATGGTTACTAGTGCCACTCGTTACCTCCTTGGTTTTGTTAATTTGTAGCCAGAAAGTATATCTGTTGTAGCCGGACACAAAAAGGAGCGTCCCGAAAGAGACGCCCCGGATAGGTCTACAACTCTGCGTTAAGCGTGGCTTACGTCTACCCGATCCCCGCGCACCACGTAGCGGGTCGCCCAGTCAGGGCCCATGGTCCAGTAGTCGCCGTAGTCTTCGGTACAGGTCTGCAAGGAGATCATGTCCCGCCCCACCTCCGGTTCGGAAACCCACACCTCACCAGGATCTACCTCTATAAGCTCTGTCACTTCGTAGGTGTAAGTCGTGCCGTTCGCGTCCGTGAGGTACATTACGTCGCCGTAGGACATTAGGGGCAGGTTGTAGAACTGGTAGTGACTGGCCGTACCGGGCCAGCCCAACCTGTGGGCCGAGATATACGGGTTGGCGCTCTCCTGCCACGGGAACCCGGACTCTTCCAGCTTCGCCGCCCCCGCGTCTAGGGCAGCCGGGGAACTGCTGTTAGAGACGACGTTTTCGTGCAAGCCCATCTTCGGGACCGTCAAATACATCGTTTTGTCCTGCGGCGGGGGTGGCGCCGCGGGCTGCTGCGGCCGCGCCGCGCCTTCGTCCGCCTTCTGTTCCCCGGCGTCCCCGGCGGCTTCATCCTCGGCGGCTTTGTTCTTGGCCGATTCGTCTTTGGCCGCCGCGTCTTTGGCGTTCGCCTCTCCCGGGGCCATGGCCTCGTCGGGCTGCTCTTCTACAACCTCCTCCACGACTTGCGGGGCCGAAGCGGAGACGGGGGTCTCCAAGCGATTTACGGAAGAACTGGAGAGAGCCTCTCCCGCCAGGAAGACGCTGGAAAGCGCCACCCCGCCGAGCAGAAAAACCCCCAACGCCACCAGTAGCGCGAAGCCAACCCTCTTGCGCCTTCTACGAAATATACGTCGATCCGGTCTATTACCCATTCGCGGATTCTAACAGTACATTTCGAAACGTGGTAGGGTCGCAGGAGAAGATTCTTTAAGATTCGTGAAAGAAAGTCGTCTCCGGCGGGTAATTAGTGGCCCCGGCACGCAATGCCCCACGGGTCGAAAGTTCGAGGTTCGGAGCCTGGGATCATCCCGCCGTTTGGAGCCCGGGCCCGGTGGAGTAGTATATGTGCTCCCTGGCGGGCAACCGGAGTTCTCGATCTCGCCGGGTTCGGATAAAAGCAGGACAGGTGGAGCTTGGGCATTCAAACCGGCACGAAAACAGCGGACGAAACTCCTCCGGAAGCCCTGGTGGCCCGCAGTCTGAAGAAGAGCTACGGGAGTTTCGAGGCCGTAAAGGGCGTGGACTTTGAGGTTTCCCGGGGCGAGTGTTTCGGGTTTCTGGGTCCCAACGGCGCCGGCAAGACGACGATCATGAGGATGATCTACGGTGCCTCTGTCCCGACTTCCGGCGAGTTGACGGTCGCCGGGCTGGACGTAAAACACCGGGAGAGGGACGTAAAGCGCCGCATCGGGGTCGTGCCGCAGGAGAACAACCTGGACGACGACCTGAAGGTCAAAGAAAACCTGCTCGTCTACGGGCGGTACTTCGACTTGCCCAAGAAGATGGTGCTCCGCCGGGCAGAGGAACTGTTGGAGTTTGTGGAGCTGACCGAAAAGTCGGAGGCGAAGGTGGAGCAGCTCTCCGGCGGCATGAAGCGGCGGTTGCTCATCGCCCGCGCCCTGATAAACGACCCCGACCTCGTCGTGCTCGACGAACCCACGACGGGGCTCGACCCCCAGGCCCGGCATCTGGTCTGGGATCGTCTTCGGGAGCTGACCCGCGAGAACAAGACCCTTATCCTGACCACGCACTACATGGAAGAGGCGGCCCAACTCTGCGACCGGCTGGTCATAATGGAGGGAGGCGGGATCATCGCTGGTGGTTCTCCAAAAGCCATGATCGAAGACTACGTCAGCCCCCAGGTGCTGGAGTTCCGTGCCCGGCACGAAGCCCTGGACCGACTGCAAAACCTGCTCGACGGCCTAGTGGGCTTGGTGGGCGCGATGGAGAAAACCGGCGACGCGCTCCTGGTCTACACCTCGGATTCGGACGCGGTTCTAGAGAAAGCCCGCGGCCCCGAGATGGAAATAGAGAACACCGTCGTCCGGCCGGCGGGCCTCGAAGACGTTTTCCTGCGGCTCACCGGGAGGAGCCTGATCGAATGAGCAAATCGAACTTCAGGGTTCCTTCGCCGCGGGGCTCTTTCCGGGTCTGGCAGAGGAACATAACCATCTTCCGTAAATACTGGAAGACCATCATGTTCCCGAACCTCTTCGAACCGCTGCTCTACCTGGCGGCCCTTGGCCTGGGCCTCGGGGCTTTCATCCAGGAGGGCGGCATAGATGGCCGGAGCTACGTGCAGTACATAGCGCCGGGGCTTTTGGCGTCGAACGCGATGTTCGCCGCCTCGTTCGAGAGCACCTTCAACACCTTCGTCAAACTGAAGATAGACCGGATCTACGACGCCATAATCACCACGCCCGTGAACGCCGAGGACGTGGTGGCCGGCGAGTACCTGTGGGCGGGAACCCGCGCCGCGCTCTACGGCACGGGCTTTCTAGCCATGTTGACGGTCCTGGGCATTATCTTCGACGAACCCCTCATAGTTTCCTTTTGGGCGGTACTGATCCCCCCGATGCTGCTCGTTATAGGCATCATGTTCAGCGTTATGGGAACCTTGTTTACCAGCCTGATACAGCGCATAGACTTATACGCCTACTACTTTACGCTGGTCGTAACGCCGCTTTTCTTGTTCAGTGGAATTTTCTTCCCGGTACAAGACTTTCCGGCCCCCGTTCCCCAGGTGGCGTGGTTTACCCCGCTGTATCACGCCGTAAACGTTTGCCGGGAGCTTGCGACCGGGCCGTCGCCGGGGGTGCTCGTAGACGTGGTCTGGATACTCGTTTTTACCACCGCGCTCGCGATGTTGCCCATCCGCTTTATGCGCGGCCGGCTCATTAGCTGAAGGTTCCTTTAGTTCTTGTTTTTCCGGTAGCGGGTGGTTTCGTTATGCCAGGTAGATCAAAGCTACGTTGGTAAGGGCGAAGAGGCCGATCACGATCAGGGTGAGCCGGGTCAGGTTCTTCTCCATGACGGTCGTACCGGAGAACGTACTGCCCATGCCGCCGCCGAAGGAGCCGGACAGCCCGCCTCCCTTGCCGGAATGCAGAAGTATCAGCCCGATTAAGGCTATACACAACAACGTATGAAAGAAAGCGAGAACGTAAGTAAACATGGCGCTACTTTACCATACAGCTCTCGCCCTCTCTACTTTTTCCTGGAGAAAACCTTACCCGGCGGCCGCGCGGATCAACTCCGCGAAAGACTCGACCTCCAGGCTCGCGCCGCCAACCAAACCACCGTCTACATCGTCTTTGGCGATGATCTCCTCTACGTTCTCGGGTTTCATGGAACCACCGTACAGAATACGAACGGTGTCGGCGAAGTCGTCACCTTTCAGGTCTTTGAGTAGGCCCCGGATCTGGCCCGTCGCGTCCTGGGCGTCCTCCGGGGAAGCCGTGTCGCCGGTCCCGATAGCCCAGATAGGTTCGTAGGCGAACACGAGCTGGTCTCCGCCCACGCCGTCTGCCACCTCGTCCATGACCCGCTCAACCTGGCCGGAGATTTTGTCCCACATCCCGTCGGCGTCGCGCTCTTCTTTGGTCTCACCGACACAGACAACGGGCAGCAAACCCGCTTCGAGGGCTTTGGCCGTTTTCCGGGCGACCATTTCGTCGTCTTCACCGAAGACCTCGCGCCGCTCCGAGTGGCCCACCACGACCGCTTGCACGCCGAGGTCCAACAGCATCGGGGCCGATACTTCCCCGGTGAAAGAACCCGAGTCCTCGTAGTAGAAGTTCTGCGCCCCAACTATTACGGCGCTGTCCTCCGCCATCCGGGCGACCTCGCCGAGGCAGGTGAACGGCGTAAAGACCGCCACGTCCACGTTTTCGGAATCTTCGGCCCGCGGTAGAAGCGCCGCCGTATAATCCTGCGCCTCCCGGACGGTTTTGTTCATCTTCCAGTTGGCCGCCATCATCGGCTTTCGCGCCATGCTTTATTCCTCCTGTTTGTCCGGCAAGACCGCCACGCCCGGCAGTTCCTTGCCCTCGACGTACTCCAGCGAAGCCCCGCCGCCGGTCGAGATGTGGCTCATCTCGCCTTCCAGGCCGAGCTTGTTGACCGCGGCGACCGAGTCGCCGCCCCCGATAACGCTCGTCGCGTCGCTCTCGGCTACCGCCCGGGCCACGCCCTCGGTGCCCTTCGCGAAAGCATCCATCTCGAAGACACCCATCGGGCCGTTCCAGAAGACTGTTTTCGCCTCTTCCAGGTGGCCCCGGAACAACTCGACCGTCTCAGGCCCGACGTCCAGGCCCATCCAGCCGTCGGGGATTTCGTCTACTTTTACGGTTTCGGTGTCGGCGTCTTCCTCCATTTTTTCGGCGGAGATCACATCCACCGGCAGCACCAGCTTGTCCCCCGCTTTCTCCATGAGGCGTTCGGCTTCTTCGACGTAGTCTTCCTCGACGAGAGACCCGCCCACCTCGTAGCCTTTGGCCTTGAAGAAAGTGAAGCACATCGCGCCCCCGATCAGGAGCGTATCCGCTACCCCGAGCAGGCTTTCTATCACCCCGATCTTATCGGACACCTTCGCCCCCCCGAGGATCGCCACGAACGGGCTCTCCGGGTCTTCGAGCACCGAGTCTAGATAGTCCAGCTCCGCTTCCATCAGCAGGCCGGCCGCCGACGGCAGCCGCTCCGCCACGCCGACGGTCGTCGCGTGCGCCCGGTGGGCCGCCCCGAAGGCATCGTTTACGTAGAGGTCCGCCAGCGCGGCCAACCCGTCGGAGAGCCCGGCGTCGTTGTCCGTCTCGCCGGGATAGAAGCGGGAGTTTTCGAGCAGCACGACACCCCCGCCGTTCCAGTTTTCGAGTTCTTTCTGAACTTCGTCTCCTACGGCGTGGTCGAGCTTTTTGACCGGCTCGCCGAGCAACTCTTCGAGACGTTTTGCGACCGGGTCCATCGCGAACTCGGGGTTTCGTTCGCCCTTAGGACGACCGAGGTGGGAGATCAGGATAGGTTCCGCCCCCCCGGAGAGTAGGTGCCGGATGTTCGGCAGCGCCCGCTCTATCCGGGTATCGTCCGTTACTTCGGCGTCTTTCAGAGGTACGTTGAAGTCCACCCGCACGAGCACCCGCTTACCCTGGAGATCCAGGTCTTTGACACTTTTTTTGTTCATCGCTCCTCCCAAGAAGACGGCCCGGGAGACGAGCCCCCGGACCGCTGAAACTTCCTTTTTCGGTTGCTTAGAGGCTCTCGCCGACGTAAGCGACGAGGTCGCAGGTGCGGCTGGAGTAGCCCCACTCGTTGTCGTACCAGCCCAGAACCTTGACGGTCTTGCCCATGGACATGGTGGAGCCGGAGTCGAAGACACACGAGTGCGGGTTGCCCACGATGTCGCTGGAGACCAGCGGCGCTTCGGAGTACTCCAGGATGTGGGAGAGCTCGCCGTCGGCGGCTTCCTTGAAAGCGGCGTTGATGTCGTCGGCCGATACTTCCTGGCTGAGCTGGGCCGTCAGGTCGGTAATAGAGCCGTCGACAACGGGAACGCGGAGCGCCATACCGTCGATCTGGCCCTCCATCTGCGGGAAGATCTGGCCGACGAGCTTGGCCGCACCCGTGGAGGTCGGGATGATGTTCTGGGCGGCGGCCCGGGCGCGACGCGGGTCTTTATGGGCCGCGTCCACGACGCTCTGGTCGTTGGTGTAAGCGTGGCAGGTGGTCATGAGGCCGCTTTCCATGCCGAACTGCTCTATGAGGACCTTCGCCATCGGCACGATGCAGTTGGTCGTGCAGCTACCGTTGGAGATGACGTTGTCGTTTTCGGGGTCGTAGTTCTCGTGGTTTATGTCGTAGATAAATGTGCCGTCTATGCCCTTTGCCGGGGCGCTGATGACAACTTTCTTTGCGCCGCCGTCGAGGTGCTGGCCGGCGGAATCGTCGGTGAAGACGCCGCTGGATTCGACGACGACGTCCACGCCCAGGTCGCCCCAGGGGATGTCGGACGGGTTCTTCTCCGAGAAAGTCTTTATCTCCCGGTCTCCGACGCGCATCACGCTGTCATCCATGCTTACGTCCTCGTGCCAGACGCCGTGGGTGGAGTCGTGCTTGAAGAGGTTTACCAGGCTGGTGAACGGCACCAAGTCGTTTACGGCCACCACCTCGATGTCGCCGCGCTCCATGGCAGCCTTGGTGAACAGCATACCGATCCGGCCAAAGCCGTTTACTCCTACTTTTACCGCCATTTTTCCTCCTGTCGTAGGGTTTTGCTTGCAGGCTCCTATTTTGCCCGAAACTGCGGTAGATTAACAGGCCTCACCGGTAAATTGTCTCGGCCAACCTCACGAGCCGCCGGAGCCGGTGGTTTGCGGCGCTCTTGCTGATGCCCCCGAGACGGGCCAGTTCCGCGAGCGAGGCGTCCGAGTGTTCGAGCCGGAGGTCCCTCATCTCGCGTAGGGCTTCGGGGAGTTCCCCAGGGTCCAGGCTCCTCAAAGCCTCTTGCTGGCGGGCGGCGGCGAGCGCGGTGCGGCCAGCGTTGGCCGCGTCGAAGTTGGTGACCCGGTTGGCGTTTGCTTTGGCCTCCCCGAGCACGGCCCGGGCTTCATACTCCAGGACCGCCTCGTTGAGCCCCAACTGGGACAGCAGCGTGGTGACGCCGTCGGCGCTTTTCGTGTAAGCCACCCACCGGTCCCGCCGCCGGACGACTTTTAAGGGGGCCCGGGAGAACCCGGTGACGCGCCGCACGAACGGCTCGTCCCGATGTACGAACTCCAGGTGGTGGTCCGGGCCGGGCCGGGTGACGGAGCCCACCCCCTGAAAGGCGCCCCGGAGATATGCGGTATGGTCCGCCGTGCTCCGCGAGTCCCGGAGCTTTTGTAGACCGGCAACGGCGGCTGAAACTTCGTTTCCCTCGACCCGTACGGCATAACGGGCCCGGCCGAAACTATCCGGTGCAACGTGGAAGAGTTTCGGTTTCAGCCCGAACTCCCGGCGCCAGAGCCGGACTACCGAGCGGGCGACGGCGGCGCTCCGGGTGTTCAGGGTGACGCCCGAACCCTCCCGGACCCCGACGGCGTCAACAAGACCGGCCAACTCCGCCCGATGGTCCCGCTGGTGCCCGGCGGCGGTCCTGGAAGCGAGTTGGCGCCGGATCTCAGAGGCGAACGAGGGCAGCTTTGCACACCTCCTCCGCGAGGAGGTCCGGGTCGTGGCGCACCCCGCCGCCGGTGCTCGCCGAAAGCAGCGGCGCCTCACGAACTCGAATTTTCAAATCTTCCACGCGTTTGCGGTCGAGTTCTACGGGCTCAGCCCCCTCCACGGCGTAGCGGGCTATAAGTTCGTCCGGCAACGCCCCGGCGTGGGTTAGCACGTCGGTCAAGATCGGCCCCGCGTGATCCGTTATGGCCCGTATGTGATCGGATAGCGGAAGTTCATCCGTTTCTCCAGGCTGCGTCATTACGTTGGAGACGTATAGAACCGGCCCCGCAAAGGAAGCCAAAGCTTCGCGTACGCCGCGACCCAGAAGGGCCGGTATCGTGCTGGTAAAGAGGCTACCGGCGCTCAACACCACCACATCCGCCTTTTCTACGGCCTCGATCACGCCCGGCGGGGCTGTCGCCCCGGCGGGTTCTACGGACACGGAAGAGACCCCCCGACCCACTTCCCGCGCGACCGTTTCGCCGCGGGATACCGTACCGTCGGAATGACGCACCACCAGCGTCAGGCTCTCCGTGGCCGCCGGGAAGATCCGGCCCTCTATCCTCAAAAAGTTCCCGGCTTGCTCGACGCCCTCGCAGAACCCGCCGGCCATGTCCGCCAGCGCCGCGATGATGATGTTGCCGACGGAGTGATCTTTTAGATCCCCCGGCGCGCCGAAACGGTAGTTGAAAACTTCCGCGAGCCGCTCCCTGCCGGCCAGCGCCACCAGACAGTTTCTTACGTCCCCCGGCGGGGCCACACCAAGTTCTTGCCGCAGCCGCCCGCTGGACCCCCCGTCGTCCGCCACCGTAACGACGCCCGTCAGGTCGCCGACCCGGGACTTCAACCCCCGGAGCAGCACGGGCAGGCCCGTGCCGCCACCGAAGGCCACTACGTTCAGGTCTTCAGCGCCGGGCATGGGCCGCGTTCAAGACTCGTCGGCGGTAGACCGCGCCGCCTCTAACGTGTTGTAGAGGAGCATCGCCCGGGTCATCGGGCCGACGCCACCGGGGACCGGGGAGATCCAGGCGGCCACCGGCTCTATCTCCCTGAATTTCACGTCTCCGGTGAGCCCGCCTTCTTCTTTGCGGTGAATCCCCACGTCAACCACGACCGCGCCCTCTTTTACGTACTCCGCACCGACCATTTCCTTACGCCCGATGGCGGCGATCAGGACGTCCGCCCGCCGCGCGACCTCCGGCAGGTCCTCTGTGCGGGAGTGGCAGACGGTCACGGTGGCGTTCTCTCGCAACAAGAGTTGGGCGAGCGGCTTTCCGACCAGATTGGAGCGCCCGAGAACCACGGCTTTTTTGCCTTCCAGCTCTACGCCGTTGCGCTTCAGCGTCTGGATTATGCCGTGCGGGGTGCAGGGTAGAAGGCTCGGCAGGCCGACGGCGAGCCGTCCGGCGCTTGTGGGGCTCAGGCCGTCTACGTCTTTGGCGGGGTTTATGCGGGAGATCAGGTCCAGGGAGTTGAGTCCCCCGGGCAGCGGCAACTGGATAAAGAACCCGGAGACGGCTTCGTCCCCGTTCAGTTCTTCCACCAGGGCGGCCAGCTCTTTTTGAGAAACGGTTTCGTCGAAGTGGTGGGCTTTCGACTCGATGCCGACTTCGGCGGAGTCGTTCTGCTTGTTCCGGACGTAGGTAACGGAGGCGGGGTCTTCCCCGACGAGAATTACGTCCAGGCGGGCTTCACGGCCCTTCTCCCGGAGTTCCGTTACGCCTTCGGCGACTTCGGCTTTGATCCGGGCGGCCACGGCTTTGCCGTCGAGGATACGGGCCACTTAGAGCGCCGCGAGTAGCTTGGGGGCCACCTGCTTTTTGCGGCTCATAACGCCCGGCAGGTCTATGATGCCGTTTTTGGAGCTGGCGTCGAAGGCGCGCTCTACAAGGCGGCAGTCCCCGACGCAGAGGAGCTCCGTACCGCCCTCGATAATGTCCGTGACCATCAGTGCGGAAAAGATGTAGCCGTTCTCGTCGAGTTTCTCCTCCAGGGCTTCCACAAGCTCATCTTTGCGCTCCATAACGGCGGTTCCGACCGTTTCGACCTGGGAAATACTCATCTTCTCCCCCGAGTTCGTGGCGTACTCTTTGGCGTCGCGGTCTATGATCTCCGCCGCCGTGAGGTCCGATACGTCGGAGGAGGTCTCGAACATCTCCATACCAAACTCTTTGGCGTCAAGATCCAGGAGCTTCTCCAGGTGGGCCACGACCTCGTGGTCCCGCCCCGTGGTCGTGGGCGAGTTGAGGACCACCGTATCGGAGAGGATGGCCGCGAGCAACATTTTTGCCGTATGTTCTGCCGGATCCAAGCCCTCCGCCCTGTAGCGTTCGATCAGCAGCGTGGCCGTGGAACCTACCGGGTCGAAGGTGGCCGGTATGGGGGTATTGGTCTCCAGGTCTCCTACGTGGTGGTGGTCCAGGATCTCGACGACCTGGGCTTTCTCCACGCCGTCTACGCTCTGTCCCACCTCGGCGTGGTCCACGAGCGCGACCTTCCGGGGCTCCGGGTTGAGCAGGTCGGTGCGGGTAACGACCCCGATGGGCGCGTTGTCCTCGTCCACCGCGATGGCCGCCCGGTAGTGGACTTCCATTACCTGTTCGGTTATGTCCGTTATAAAGCTGTCCGGGTTGACGGTCAGCGGGTCTTCGCTCATGACCTCCCAGCAGGGCACGGCGAGCTGTATCATCCGGCTCGTAACGTAGGAGTCCATCGGCGAGAGCAAAACGCTGACCCCCTTCTCCTCCGCCATCTGGAGCACCTCGCCGTCGGGACGTTTGCCGTTGGAGATCACGAGTACCCCCGCCCCGAGCTCTATCGCCCGGCGCTGGCCTTTTTGGCGGTCCCCGATCACCACGATATCCCCGGAGTCCATAGACTGGCCCATCGAGTCTACGCCCATCGAGATGACCCAGAGCTTGCCGGAGGATTTTTTGTCCCCGCCGGCCAGAAGCTCCCCTTCCAACACCTCGACCATAGACTTGACGGAGACCGGGCTCTCGGCGAACGTCGAGGTCTCCCGCGACTCCCGGATGTACATGCGCGCCAGGTTGCGCTCGGTTATTAGCCCGATGAGCGAGCGGTCATCGTCCACTATCGGTACCTGGCTTATGTCTTTCTCGGCCATCATGAGGCCCACTTTGTGAAGGGGGTCGTTCTTGCCGGCGACCGCCACGTCGTCGCTCATTACGTCCTTGACCCGGAGCTTTATGTGGCTGATCCGCTTCGGAGACTTCGCCCCGCTCTTCTCCAACGCCCACTGCGTCTGCGCGTTCACCTCCCCGAGCCGGGCCGGCGAGTAATCGTTTTCTTTGTCCAGAAGGTTTTTTAGCTCCGCGTAACCAATAGCAGAGGCTATGGTATCCGTATCCGGGTTTTTATGCCCTGTAACATAAATGTGTGACATCTCGTCCTCCTTATAGCGGCCCCGTAGCCCCCCCGAAAACTGTGGTTATCGTACCCGTTGTCCTGGAGGCTCAAGCCTTACTCAGGGGTGCTATTTCCGGCACGAGCGTTCTTTCTTCCGTGCCGAACCTCACCACGATCCTGCCGGCACCGACTTCGACGACTTCTCCGGTCCCGAACTTCGCGTGCCGGACCTTCTCGCCCGCGCTGAAAGTGGCCGAGCCCACCCGTTCCGGCTCACCCCGCCGGGGCAAGGCTCCGCCCCAGCCGCCCATCCCCCGGGCACCGGGGCCGCCCGGCAACGCGCCCGACTTGAACTCCTCCGGTATCTCCGACAGGAACCGCGAGGGCATCTGGTACTCACGCTCGCCCCAGTTGGAGCGCAGCTTGGCGTAGGAGAGCGTGAGCGACTCCATCGCCCGCGTTATCCCCACATAACACAACCGCCGCTCCTCCTCCAGGTTCTGCTCGTCCAGCGACCGGGCGTGCGGGAAGGTCCCCTCTTCCATCCCGACGATAAATACGTTCCCGAACTCGAGCCCCTTCGCGTTGTGGAGCGTCATCAACGTAATGCTGCCGCCGGTGGCGACTTTGTCCGCCTCAGAGTAGAGCGCCTGCTCCTGCAAAAAGCCCGCCAGTGTCGGCCCCGCCTCCACCCGCTCGTACTCGCGGGCGGCGTTTATCAGCTCTTCCAGGTTCTCCAGGCGCGACTCGGCCTCAATGGTCCGCTCGGCCTCGAGTTCTCCCTTGTACCCGGACTCTTCCAGCACGGCCTCGATGATCTCCGCCGGCGGCACTTCGCGGGCGGCCACCCGCCACCCCTCGAAAAGCTCCCGCACCGTTTTGCAAGACTTCTGGGCCTTACCCGTGAGCCCCGCGTCTGCGGCTTCGTCGAGGGTCTCGTAAAGCGAAATACCGTTGCGGCGCGCGTAATCTTGCAACTTCGCCACCGAAGTCGCGCCGAGCCCACGCTTCGGCACGTTGACGATTCGCTCCAGGGAAGCGCCGTCGTCGGGGTTGGAGATCACGGCCAGGTAAGCCATGGCGTCCTTGATCTCCGCCCGCTCGTAGAACCTCACCCCGCCAACCACCTGGTACGGAATTCCCTCCCGCACCAGCACGTCCTCCAGCGCCCGGCTCTGCGCGTTCGTCCGGTAGAAAGCCGCGATGTCTTTGGCCGAAGCGCCGTCGTCCATTAGACGCCTGATCTCCGAAACCACGAACCGCGCCTCAGCATACTCGTCCGAGGCCGTAAAAACCCGGATACCCTCTCCCTCATCACCCGCCGTCCACAGCTCCTTGAACTTGCGAGAGGCGTTGTTCGACACCACGGCGTTAGCGGCGCTCAAAATGGTTTGGGTAGAGCGGTAGTTCTGCTCCAACTTCACGACCTTCGTCTCCGGGTAGTCCCGCTCGAAATCCAGGATGTTGCGTATATCCGCCCCACGCCAACCGTAGACACTCTGATCGTCATCGCCGACGCAACACAAGTTACGATGTGCGGCGGCCAGGACGTTGACCAGCCGGTACTGGGCGTGGTTGGTGTCCTGGTACTCGTCTACGTGGATGTACTTGAAGCGGTTCTGGTAGCGCTCGCGGACTTCGGGGAAGAGTTCTAGGAGGGCGACGGTCTGCATTATGAGGTCGTCGAAGTCCATGGCGTTGTTTTCGTAGAGGCGTTTCTGGTAGAGGTCGTAGACTTCGGCGACGTTTTCGGCGATGTAGCCTTCGGTGTTTCGGAGGTAGTCGTCCGGGCTCATGAGGACGTTTTTCGCGTTGGATATTTGGGATTGGAACGAGCGCGGGTTAAAGCGTTTGGGGTCCTTACCGAGTTCGATGATGCAGCGTTTCACCAGCCGCACCTGATCCCCCCCGTCGTAGATCGTGAACTCCCTTTTGTACCCGAGCTTCTCCGCGTGAACCCGCAGCAGCCGGGCGCAGAGGGCGTGGAAAGTGGAGACCCACATTTTGCGCGACTCCGGCCCCACGAGCAGCGCCACCCGGTCTTTCATCTCGGCGGCGGCTTTGTTGGTGAAAGTTATGGCGAGGACTTCGTCCGGGGCGGCGAGACCCTGATCTATGATGTAGGCGATCCGGTGCGTCAGCACGCGGGTCTTTCCGCTGCCGGCCCCGGCCAGGATGAGCAGTGGTCCGTCGGTATTTTCTACAGCCTCTCGCTGCGTGGGATTTAACTGTTCCAGAAGCACTACGGAAGAGTATAACAGTAGCGGAAACTCGTCTCCGGCCGGTTACGAGCCACCCTGAAACCGGTGGACCAGCACCTCTACATCCCGCTCTCCCTGCCGGGTAGCCGCGCCCCGGGTAGTGTGGCCGAAGCCCTTTGCTTTCATGGCCTCGTGAAAGTCCGGCGTATCCCTGCGACGGGGGTTCGAAACCAGGACTTCGCCGCCCCGGGCGAGCAAGTCCGGGATGAGGCCCACCAGGGCCGGCACGTTTCTTTGCTCGTAGAGCACGTCGGCGGCGATCACGAAATCGAACCGATCGAGATCCCCCGTGTTCGGCAAATGCCAGTCCAGGTGCGCGGTACTTAGCTCCCGGCCCGTACTTGCCTTCGCGTTTTGCCGCGCGAAGTCGAGGGCCATAACGTAGTGGTCGGTAGCCGTTACTTTGGCGCCCCGGTCCAGGGCGGCGACGGAAGGCAACCCGACGCCACAACCCAGCTCTACGACTTTTTTGCCCGACAAGTCCCGTTCGGAAATATAGCGGGCGAGGGCTATGGCGCTCGGCCAGACCACGGCCCAGTACGGCAACCGCTCGTCGAGATCGAAGTCTTCCTCGTCTATGAGTGCTTCGGCCGAGTCAGGGTGTGCGAGAAGGTAAGACTTACCGCCGACTTCCACACGGGATTCGGCCAGGCCCGTGAGTCCAGAGAGGCGGGTTTGCAGGTCTTGCAGTTCGTCGCGCGCTATAAAAGGTCTTTTCTAGACTACGGGGGCTGCTTTGTGGGCTTCGCGGCTCTCACGCTCGGCCTCGGCGAGTTGGGCGATACTGTAGCGTCCGAAGACTTCTTCGAGGGCGACGCGGGCTTCGTCCCAGACCTGGCTGGTAACGCAGAGCGGGGCGTCTTTTATGTAACAGACGCCGCCAGCGCTACACCGGGCGGGCCGGACCTCGCCGTCCAGGATCTCCACGATGTCCAGGACGCTGAGCTCTTCGGGGGGCATGGCGAAGCAGTAGCCGCCGTGCGCCCCGCGCCGGCTCTCCAATACGTTGGCCCGGCGGAGGTCGCCGAAGATCTGCTCCAGAAATCGTTCCGGGATGTGTTGGCGGCGGGCAACCTCGGCCACGCCAAGCGTCTCGCCACATTCGTTCAACGCCAACTCGACCAGCGCCCGGGCCGCATACTTGCTTTTCTGGGTAAGCCTCACTAAAAATCACCAACCTGGATAAAAAATCGTTACCTGATTGTAGCAGAAATGCACAGGTTGGGGCGTATTAAAAGCCTACTCGTCCCCGATGTCCCGGTTGAGGTATTGCTGCATGGCGCTTTCTATGCGTTGGCCGGTAACGAGGAATACCGTGCGGCCGCCGATGCTGACGCCGTGGTCTGCAATGCGTTCCAGGTAGTGGACCATCAGGGCGGCCCGCATCCGCCATTCGGGGTCCCCGCCGCTGCCGGAAGGGTTGGCGATGAGGTTTATGGCCTCGGAGTAGAGCAAGTCTACCTTGTCGTCGGCGGCTTGCAGGTCGCGGGCGGCGTCGGCGTCGCGGGCCTTGAAGATTTCCATGCCCCGGTGAAAGAGGTTTTTGGCCGTCCGGGCCATCTCCAGTAGGGTTTCGGAGAGTTCCTCGTCCCGCTCGCACTGGTCGGTCTCGGTTATGGCCTGGCAGATGTGCTCCGTAAGGGTGCCGGCGCGGACCATGTGGTTGGTCAAGGCTTGCACGGTGTAGATCAGGCGCAAGTCCCCCGCCACCGGGGCCTGGCGGGCCTGGAGGATCATGCATTCCTGATCCAACTCGACCCCCCGATATTTGTAGCCTGCGTCCCGCCCGACTACCTTTTCCGCAACGGCCGCGTCGTAGTCTTCCATTGCATCGACCATAAGAGAAAGGGCCTCTTCGATCTCCCCGCCGAGCCCCAGAACCTCGTTTTCGAGTTGTTCGAGTTCCTTTTGAAAAGCTTCCCGCGCCAAGATCTAACCGAACTGGCCCGACACGTAATTCTCGGTTTCCGTGCGCTCGGGACTGGAAAACATCTTCTCCGTAGAGTCGAACTCCCAGAGCCGGCCCGGCGCGCCCATCTCTTCGATGTAGAAAAAGCCCGTATAGTCCGAGATGCGGGAGGCCTGCTGCATGTTGTGGGTCACGATCACGATGGTGTACTCCTTCTTGAGGTCTTCCATCGTATCCTCGATCTTCTGGGTCGAAACCGGGTCGAGCGACGACGCCGGCTCGTCCATCAAGATCACCTCCGGCTCGACGGCCAGGGTTCGGGCGATGCACAACCGCTGCTGCTGGCCGCCGGAGAGGTCGAAGCCGCTCGCCTTTTTGTACTTGTCCTTGACCTCTTCCCAGAGGGCCGCCTGCTTTAGCGAGCGTTCCACCAACTCGTCCATATCGCCCTTGTAGCCGTTGATCTTGGCTCCCCAGGTTATATTGTCGTAGATCGTCTTGGAGAACGGGTTCGGTGCCTGGAAGACCATACCGACTTTGCGCCGGATTTTCACCGGGTCCGTGTTTCCGTCGTAGATGTCCTCGTCCCCGAGCTTGACGCACCCTTCAGCCCGCGCTTCGGGAATTACCTCGTGCATCCGATTCAGACAGCGCAGAAAAGTGCTCTTACCGCAGCCCGAAGGACCGATCAGGGCGGTTACTTTGTTGGGCTCTACATTCATGTCCACGTCCTCCACCGCCAAAAAATCTGCGTAGTATGCGGAGAGGTTTTCGATCTTCATGCTGGTGCCGGTAGCCTGCTCACGATAAGACTGCTGGGCTTCTCGTTCGTTGCTCTTTTCGCGCTCTTGTCCCGAAGCTTCGGTCACCTTTTGCTCCTTGTTTACTTTCTCAGAGGTCACTGATTTCTCACCCTTCCAATCGTTGCCCGACTCATCAGTTTATCCGCCCCTCTGGGTTTTATTACGGATCATAATAGCTATGGAGTTCATTAGCAACAACACTACCATCAGCACGACGATGCCCGCGGCGGCGACTGCTTCCCACCCTGGTTGCGGTAGCGCAGTCCAATTGTAAATCTGTATCGGTAGGGCGGTAAACCGGTCCCTGGGGCCATCCGGGGTGAAGTTCATAAACGTGGCGGCCCCGACGACGATCAAGGGCGCCGTCTCACCGATGGCGCGAGAGAGAGCCAAGATCGTACCGGTCATGGCTCCCGGGAGGGCCATCGGCAGTACGTGGCCCCGCACCGTATCCCACTTGGTCGCCCCGAGCGCGTAGGCGCCCTCGCGCACCTTGCCCGGTACGGACCGGATGGCTTCCCTGGTAGCGATGATAATGACTGGCAAGATCAGCAGACTGAGTGCCGCCGCCCCGGAGAGTACGCTCGTTCCACCGGTAAAGAACCCCAGGTAGTTTACGAAAATGCCGAGGGCCAGCAGCCCGTAGACGACGGACGGAACGCCCGCCAGGTTCGAGATGTTGACCTCCACTATGCGGGTCAGCCAATTGTCGCCGGCGTACTCTTCGAGGTACAGGGCCGCCCCGATTCCGAGCGGCACAGCAAACAACGCTGTTAGGGTGATCAGCCACAAAGACCCGACTAGCCCGGCGAACATGCCCGCGGTCTCCGGGCTTGCAACACCGAGAGTGGTCAGAAAGTCCCAACTGAGCCGCGGTATACCATCTACTCCGATGTCTACCAGTAGCACACCGAGGAACACTATCCCGACTATAGTGGCGGCAAACACGATAGCTTTGAAGATTCGGGCGACCCAATGCCGGGTTCCTGTCCGGGTGTTGAAGTCTCCCCCCTGCTTCGGGGCCGGCGCGTCTTGCTGAGGAGCCTGGGTGCTCTGGCTCATTAGTAGTCCTCCTGATAGCGTCGGACAAAGAAGTGACTGATCACGTTGAGCGCTAGGGTAATCAAGAAGAGCGTGAGGCCGACCGCGAAGATCGTCTGGTACTGTAGCGTACCGACCGGGTTCTCGCCACCGGCGACGTTGACTATGTAGGCCGTCATGGTCTGCATCGGTTCCCTAACGTCCCAACTAAGGTTCGCCAACTGTCCGGCGGCTACGGCAGCGATCATGGTCTCCCCAATAGCCCGGGACATTCCCAAAATAAACGCGGCCGTGATACCAGAGAGGGCGGCTGGCACGACGACCTTCGTGACCGTCTCATACTTCGTAGCCCCGAGGGCGTACGCCCCCTCGCGCAAGCCCCGCGGCACCGCGTAGAGGGCGTCCTCGCTCACGGAGGCGACGGTGGGAATTATCATGACGCCCATTACCAAACCGGCGCTCAAAGCATTGAAAGTTCCGATACCCGACAGTGGAGCAAACCAGGAGATGATGTCGCCCTTCAGCAGCGGCGTCACGAAAGTCAGGGCAAAGAAACCGTAGACGATAGTGGGCACCCCGGCCAGGATCTCCAGGATAGGTTTCAGCACTTTCCTTACTCGCGTCGAGGCGTAGTCACTCAAGAATATCGCCGCCCCGAGACCAATGGGCAGAGAGACCAACAGGGCGATGCTGGTGATGACCAGCGTCGCGTTCAGCAACACTATAATGCCGAATTCGGGATCAGCGAAGTTGGCCGACCAACTGGTCGTGGTCAAGAACTCGAATACAGAGATCTCACGAAAGAACTTGAAGGCTTCGTAGACCAAAATAAAGACGATGCCGACGGTTGTGAGGATGGATATGTAGGCGCAGGTCGCGAGCAGGCCTTTTATGAAAGTTTCCTTATAATTTTGTACGCGGCTCTGGCCGCCCCAAAGATCTGGGTTTCTCCCGCGGCCATCTCCTCCGGTTCTCATCGCCAAGCTCTTTTACCTCCAAGATGTCGGGGCCGGCGGAACACCGGCCCCAATGTTAACAGTTAGGTTCCGTCTTCTACAAGCGCCACCTAATTCTGCTTTAGCGCTTCCTCAATGTTGCCTCCAGGCAGCTCGCCGTTCTCGTCGTAGATCGGACCGGTCTGTCGTTCTTGGTACTGTGTGCGGGTTTCCGCAATAGTGCTGTCGGGAAGGGCGACGTATCCACTGTTCGTTACGAACTCGTCCAGGTTACCTTCTTCGAGGTAGAAGCTAACGAAGTCCTGGAGAATTTGTTTGTTTTCCAGCTTCTCCCTATTGACGTAGATAAAGAGCGGACGGGAGATCGGGTACTCGCCAGAAGATATGGTGTCTGCCGTCGGTTCGACCCCGTCAACAGAGACTAGCTTGAGCGCGTCCTGATTGTTTTCGTAGAAGGCCAGGCCGAAATATCCCAGCGCGTTCTGGTCGCCGGACACGCCCTGCACCAGCACGTTGTCGTCCTCGCTGGCCTGGTAGTCGGAGCGGCTCGATCCTTCTTCGCCGGTAACGACTTCGGTAAAGAAGTCGAACGTACCGGACTCGGTGCCGGGTCCAAAGAGCGCCAGCTCGTTGTCCGGCCACTCAGAGTTGACGTCGCTCCAGGTGCTAACGTTGCCCTCGGAGTCGGGAGCCCACATCGTTTCGAGCTCTTCCAGCGTTACGTCCTGCACCCAGTCGTTCTCCGGGTTGGCGGTCACGGCGATACCGTCGAGGCCAATCGGAAGCGTGATGAACTCGACGCCGTTCTCCTCACAAGTCGGACGCTCTTCTTCCGGGTCCATCGGCCGCGAGGCGTCGGCGATGTCGGTCTCACCAGCGCAGAAAGCCTCCATACCGTTACCCGTACCACCGCTACCGACGGTGATCCGGGCGCTCTCGTTATCCTCTCCAAAGTCGTTGGCCGCCGCCTGGGTTATCGGGGCTACCGTACTGGAGCCCTGTACCGCAATGTCGTCGCTGCCGCCTCCACCGCCTCCCGTATCTCCACCTTCACCGTTGCCACCGCCGCCGCCACAGGCTGCCACTACGAGCGCCAAGGCGGAGATGGCCCCCATCGTTAGCCACAAACGCATGCTCTTTCTCAAACTACTTGCTCCTTTCGACTCCCGATACCGGGCTTTGATCTTCCAGGGCAGGATGATAAGGCATTGTTTGGGACGTTTAGTTTCACCCGTGTAAACTCTGCGCTAAATTTGTGTTAAATAGCTCCGGCTTCCGGGTTTTTCAGGGTCAGGTCTGCCATCACGGGGTAGTGGTCGCTCGGAAAGACCGGAGTCTCTGCCTCCCGGACGACGTAACAAGAGCCTTCTTCGCACCCGGTCTCCTCCGGCGCGCCCCGCAATAATATCCAGTCTAACCGTCCTTCTCTTTCGGGCCTGCGGGGCACGAACGCGTCTCCCTGGAATTTGTGGAAGGTGCGGGTGGGCGGGTTTTCCGAGAGCAGGTGGGCGTCGCCGAAGCCGGCATTTGTAAAGGTGCGGTGTACGGGGGAGCCCGGCTCGGCGTTGAAGTCTCCGGTGACGATGGTGGGGAGCTTCCCGCCGGCCAGTTCTTCCAGCCGGTTCACTATGAGCCGGGCGCCCCGCCGCCGGGCCGGGATGCTTTTGTGGTCCAGGTGGGTGTTGAGGTGTATGAACTCCGTGCCGTTTTGGACGAGGCGAAACCTGGCCCAGTTGACGGAACGCTTCTGGTGTGTGCCCCAGGAGCCGGAGAACGCTTCCGGCGTTTCGCTCAGCCAGAAGCCGCCGGTGTCGAGCAACTCCAGGTTTTCGGGGTTCCAGTAGATCGCGTTCCGCGAGCGGGGCGGGTAGTTTTCGTATTCGGGGCCGAGGACGTAATCGTAGCCCGGTAGCCCTCTGTCGTAGGTCTTCCGGTTGCCCTCCTGAAATTCTTGGAAGCCGATCAGGTCCGGCGCATACTTTTTTATGACGCCCACGTTTAACCCGGCCCGGCGCCTCCAGGAGTTCTTTCCGTCGCGGTGGTAAGCCCCGCGGATGTTGAAAGTCATTATTTTTAAGGTTTCAGGCATCAGGTGTCAGGCTTCAGCTACTCGTGGTGAAGCGTGATCTTGCATGCGTTGCCGAGTGAGGGTAGTGAGCCGTATCCGCTTCTTGTTCAGGATGATGTTTTGGACATCTTTTTGCTGAAACCTGAGACCTATAGCCTGAAGCCTTCTCATTCCCACTCGATGGTGCCGGGCGGCTTTGACGTTATGTCTAGCGCCACGCGGTTTACCCCGGGGACCTCGTTGATGATGCGGTTGCTAATGCGCTCCAGGAGGTCGTAGGGAAGCCGGGCCCAGTCGGCGGTCATGGCGTCGTCTGAGGTAACGGCCCGGATCATGATCGGGTAAGCGTAGGTGCGCGCGTCGCCCATGACGCCCACGGATTGGATGGCGGGCAACACGGCGAAGCTCTGCCAGAGGTTGCGGTAGAAGCCGGCGTTCCTTATCTCGTCCTGGAGCACGAAGTCCGCTTTGCGGAGTATCTCCAAACGCTCTGCGGTTACGTCTCCTATCACCCTTATCGCCAGGCCCGGTCCGGGGAACGGCTGACGCCAGACCATGCGGTCGGGCATCCCGAGCTCTTCGGCGACCACCCGCACCTCGTCTTTGAAGAGGTTGCGTAGCGGCTCGACGAGGTCCAGGTCCATAACTTCCGGCAGGCCGCCGACGTTGTGGTGGCTTTTTATCTTGGCCGCGCTGCGGGTCCCGCTCTCTATGACATCCGAGTAGAGGGTCCCCTGGACGAGGAACTTGACGTCCTCTATATCTCCGGCCTCTTTCTCGAAGGTGCGGATGAACTCTTCGCCGATGATCTTGCGCTTCGCCTCCGGGTCGGTCACACCACCGAGCTTGTCCAGAAAGCGCTCCTTCGCGTCTACGTGGATGAGCGGCACTTCCGAGTTCTCTCCGAAGGTCTCCACGACCTGTTCCGCCTCGTTTTGGCGCAACAAACCGTGGTCCACGAAGACACAGGTCAGTTTGTCGCCGACGGCCCGGTGGACCAACATGGCGGCGGTGGATGAATCTACGCCGCCGGAGAGCCCGCAGATGACTTTGGCGTCGCCCACCTGGGCTTGTATCTTCTCGACCGCATCCGTGATGATGTTGACCGGCGTCCAATCGGGGGTGCAGCCGCAGGACTCGTAGAGGAAGTTCTTCAAGATCTCCATACCGTACTCGGTGTGGCGTACCTCGGGATGGAACTGTACCCCGAAACGCCCGGCCTCCGGGTTCTCGAAAGCGATGATCGGGACGGACGGGGTCTCGGCGGTTACGTCAGATCCTTCTGGTGCCGCAAATACTGCGTCGCCGTGGCTCGTCCAGGCTTTCTGCTCGCCGGCCGTTCCGGCGAAGATTCCGTCGTGGCTTTTTATCCGGAGGTCTGAGCGGCCATACTCCCTTATCTGTACCGCCCCGACTTCTCCACCCAGCATGAGCGCCATGAGCTGCATCCCGTAGCAGATACCCAAAACCGGAACACCGAGGTCGAAGAGCGCGGAGTCTATGCGCGGGGCGCCGTCCTCGTAGACGCTGTTGGGACCGCCGGAGAGGATTATTCCTTCCGGTTTCCGGGCGGCTATCTCCTCGACGGGGGTGTCGTGCGGGATCAGCTCCGAGTATACGCGGGCTTCGCGGACGCGCCGGGCGATGAGTTGGGCGTACTGACCGCCGAAGTCGAGGACGAGGATCAAGAGCCTATCCCATCCCCACGCCCTGCGAGCGCTGCTCGGCCTTGCCTTCGGTGTTCAAGGACGGGGCGTACTGCACCTCGGCCTTCTGGAACTCCTTGATGTTCGCGTAGCCGGTGGTCGCCATGCTGGTACGGAGGGCGCCCATGAGGTTGAGCGTGCCGTCGTTCTCGCGGGCAGGGCCGATGAGTATTTCTTCCAGCGTGCCCGTGATCCTGGTCTGAATGCGGGTCCCGCGCGGCAGCGTCGGGTGGAAGGTCGCCATGCCCCAGGAGTAACCGCCCCCCGGCGCTTCTTCGGCTTTGGAGAAGGCGCTACCGAGCATGACGGCGTCGGCGCCGCAGGCGATGGCTTTCGCGATGTCGCCGCCGGTCCGCATTCCGCCGTCGGCGATGACGTTCACGTACTCGCCGGTCTCCATGTAGTGCCGCATCCGGGCGGCGGCGGCGTCCGAGACGGCGGTCGCCTGGGGCACGCCGACCCCTATTACACCGCGCGTCGTGCAGATGCGCCCCGGCCCGACACCCACGAGCACCCCCACGGCCCCGGTCCGCATTAGGTACAGCGCGGTCGAGTAACTGGCGCACCCGCCGACGACCACGGGTACGTTCAGCGACGGAATAAACTCTATGAGGTTTAGAGGTTCCGAGGTTTTGGAGACGTGTTCGGCGGAGACCACCGTGCCCTGGATAACGAGAACGTCGAGGCCGGCTTCGATGGCGGCCTGGTGGTAGCGCTCCACCTTTTGGGGCGTCAGGGAGGCGGCGGCGATGACGCCCTTGTCCTTGATCTCCTGGACGCGGCGGAAGATCAACTCTTCCTTTATCGGCTCGGCGTAGAGGTCCTGCATCATGCGCGTCGCCTTGTGCTCGGGCAGGCTGGCGATCTCCTCGAAAACCGGCCCCGGGTCCTCGTAGCGGGTCTGGATACCCTCCAGGTTCAAGACGGCGAGGCCGCCGAGGTCACCGACGATACCGGCGGTCGTGGGGTCCACGGCGGCGTCCAAGGCGCTCGCCAGGCACGGCAGGTCGAGGTGGAGGTTTCCCAGCGACCACGAGATGTCTACGTCTTCGGGGTCGCGGGTCCGGCGGCTGGGCACTATGGCGATCTCGTCCAGGCCGTAGGCCCGGCGGGCGGTTTTGCCTTTTCCTATCTCAATATCCATTGGTTGCGGGACGGTCCTTTCTGGTCTTCTCCGGCGGGTACACAAAAACCCACGGCTCGATAAACCGTGGGCCTGGAACGATCTTTTTCTCTAAATGCCGCAAGTTCCGACTATGCTACACCCCATCCTCGCCAATGGTCAAGCAACGCCGCCGCCGACTTTAGATGAAGCCCAGTATAGAGAGCGCGATGATTACAATTATAACTATTACCACTATAACGATTATGTTCCTGGTTCCCATATTCTCACCTCCCCGGGTGTCCGACTTGGGCCTATGTGACGTACGGGAAGAACAAGACGATCAGGAGCACCACGACGAGAACCGCGGCCATTATGCCGAGCCTAGTTCCATTCATTACTCCCCTTTCTCTCGCCGATGGCCTGCCCGAACATTCTATACCCGCCACGCCGGCACAGAAACACAGAAAACAAAAGGGCGGCGCCCCGTGAAGAGCACCGCCCGATAAAGCCTCGTTGGAGAGGGCTTACATCATACCGCCCATGCCGCCGCCGGCGGGCATCGCGGGCATGTCTTCTTCAGGCTCGGCCACCACGACGTCGGTCGTGATGATGAGACTGCCGATGGAGGCCGCGTTCTGCAACGCGGAGCGGGTGACCATGGTCGGGTCGGTAATACCGGCCTCTAGCATGTCACCGTACTCGCCAGCTAGGGCGTTGAAGCCCGTGTTGCCGCCCTCGTTACGCACCTTGTCCACGACGATGGAGCCGTCGGCGCCAGCGTTGCCGGCGATCTGGCGCAGCGGCTCTTCGAGCGAGCGGTGGATGATGCGGGCGCCGGTCCGCTCGTCGCCGTCGAGCTCGTCTACCAGGTCGGAGACCGGGGACTGGGCGTGCAGCAAGGCTACGCCGCCGCCGGGGACGATACCCTCTTCGAGGGCCGCCCGGGTCGCCGAGAGGGCGTCCTCTACGCGGTGCTTGCGCTCCTTGAGCTCCGTCTCGGTGGCCGCGCCGACCTTGATGACGGCTACGCCGCCGGCCAGCTTGGCGAGCCGCTCCTGGAGCTTCTCGCGGTCGAAGTCCGAGTCGGTGGACTCGATCTGGTTCCGGATCTGGTTGATGCGGCCCTTGATGTCGTCCGCCTCGCCGGCGCCGTCAACCATGATGGTCTCGTCCTTGGTGATGACGACCTTGCGGGCGCGGCCGAGCTGGTTGAGCTGGGTGTTCTCCAGCTTGAGACCGAGCTCCTCGGTGATGACTTCGCCGCCGGTGAGGGTGGCGATGTCTTCCATCATCCTCTTGCGCCGGTCGCCGAAGCCCGGGGCCTTGACCGCCGCCGCGTTGAACGTGCCGCGCAGCTTGTTCACGATCAGGGTAGCGAGAGCCTCGCCCTCGACGTCCTCGGAGATGATGAGGAGCGGACGGTTGCTCTGCATAACCTGGTTCAGGATGGGGAGCACATCCTGGACGTTGCCGATCTTCTGGTTGGCGATCAGGATGTACGGATCGTCGAGAACCGCTTCCATCCGGTCCTGGTCCGTAACGAAGTACGGCGAGAGGTAGCCCTTGTCGAACTGCATACCCTCGGTGAACTCGAGCTCCAGCCCGAAGGTCTGGCCGTCTTCCACGTTCACCACGCCGTCCTTGCCGACCTTGTCTATGGCGTCGGCGATGACGTTACCGATCTCCTCGGAGCGGGCGGAAATAGCACCCACGCGGGCGATCTCGTCGCGCTCGGAGATCTCGGTGCTCTGCGACCGGATCTGCTCGACGGCCTTCTCGACGGCCTTGTCTATGCCGGCCCGCAAAATAACCGGGTTGGCCCCCGCCGCGACGTTCTTCAGACCTTCGCGCACGATGATCTGGGCGAGAACCGTCGCCGTGGTCGTACCGTCACCGGCGATGTCGTTGGTCTTGGTCGCCACCTCTTTGACGAGCTGGGCGCCCTGGTTCTCGAAGATGTCCTCCAGCTCGATCTCGCGGGCAATCGTTACACCGTCGTTGGTGATCGTCGGCGAACCGAACTTCTTGTCCAGCACGACGTACTGGCCCTTCGGCCCGAGCGTAACCTTCACCGCGTCGGCGAGCTTGTTGACCCCCGACTCCAGCGAGCTACGCGCCGAAGTGTTGAACTTTAGCTCTTTATGAGCCACTTTCAGCCTCCTCTGCTAAACTACACAACCCTGCGAACGCAAACGCATTTCGCAGTTTGGCACTCTACCGAATAGAGTGCCAACGCAGAAAGTATATTCCTCGTTGGGTTACAATTCAAACGTGTCCATAAAGCAGATATTCCGTCCAGAGAGGATCCCCGGCCTCAGCCGCTTGCCGACGGAGCTGGGCCGCGAAGAACGCTTCTGCGACCACTGCGGAACCTACGGAGAGAATATCCTCTACCGAGTCCCCAAAAAGGTCGTTCTAGTCTACGTCAAGGAACACGAAAAGAACCTGCACGCCACCTGTCTCTCCTGTGCCCACAGCACGGTTATCACCGGTCCCGAGAAGGAGCGTGTACTTTCTTCATTAGGCGATTCGTAGAAGTTCGGTATGATCGGCTACGATCAGCTTCAGCAGATGTACGCCGGAAAAGACTACCACTGGGGCAAGCAGCCAAACGGGTTCGCTAGAGAAGCCCTAGGGTTTTTGTGTCCCGGCAATATCAAGAACCACCCTACGCCAACTTGCTCATCATGCCGCGTGAATGCTATCTAGCCCCCTAGCCACCCTGAAGCGTCGAGCTGTTGATGAAAGTGCTTCCAGGCATCTGGAAAGAGCAAAGCTCCGTTGATCTGGCCTACCTTCCCATAACTCCAAGTACCTTTTTGAGTACCAGCGCGGAGGTAAACGAAGGACACGGCGCGTCGCAGAAAATCTTCTGACGAGAACACGAACTTCTCTTTAAACTCTGTAGGTTTATCCTCCAGTCTGTTGGAAAACATTTC
Source organism: Rubrobacteraceae bacterium (assembly GCA_965213905.1). GTDB lineage: Bacteria > Actinomycetota > Rubrobacteria > Rubrobacterales > Rubrobacteraceae > SIRX01. The sequence goes on from OZ243922.1 coordinate 485,371, forward strand.
TTCTAATAGAAAGCATACAGGAGTCCAATCCTCGTAAGAGAATCCCAGAATTCCTCTCATACAATAAAGGTCTACTAAGCTAGGAGCGTTGGGCTTAAGATCAACAACTACCGCGTGTGAATCAGCATCTACACCACACTGCTGCAAAAGTTGTTTCTCGGTCATGTGCCACCCCTCAGGCGCAAGTCCTTGATCGAGGACAAAGTTTTTTACCCTCCCCGGTAACTTTACTTCGTGTCGACGTTCGTAGGTTGCCCAAGAGGAATCTACGATGGTTTTCTCGTAAAGTAAGTGAGACACACGTTACTCCATTCCGGTAGGCTGTCTTCGAGTGTGACTTCTAGGAGAAAATGGTGGGGCGCTGTAGGTCAGCCCATCAAGCTACCCACGATTGGGAGAATGATGAAAAGCAAAACAAGTATGCTCGCGAGGATTACCTTGGCGGTCAAACTATTCTTTATCTTATAGTCCAACTTCTTTTCTATAGCGGTCATTTCTCTCCTTTTTGTGCCTCCTTGGTTTTCGGTATCGGAGGGGCTTGCATTGGGACTCTCATTTTTGCTACTTTGGTTTCTTTTGAGTGCTATTATGAGCACGACCGCTAAGAGTAGTGCACCTCCTGGAACAACAACTACAGGGTATGTGGGGCTAGCAAACAAGGTAAATACGATTACTACCGCCAGAACCAACAAAAGATCGCTATTATTGCTTTTCACTGAAGTCTCCTTTGTCTACTATCAGAATCTCGCCCACGGCTCTGAACCTGCCGCGTTGGATACTCTGGCTATTTAATCTTGTGTCAGCTTGTAACTCGCGCCGCATAATTATTTAGCCCGGCTATGTATTTTTTGAACTGAATCGAAACATGGATTTCCCAAATTAATTTCTGCTGTATCTCGCTCCGCTTACACATTGTACTGATGAACGCCTCCGTTATGAAAACTTTAGGAAACCCGGATTGGCTCCTACGAAGACATAGCCTGCTGTAAGCTCTCATATACTCCGGGCATTTAGACTCAGGTAATCTGGAAACGGAATAGCGGTCGTGTGTAGCGCGGCGGCACCGATCATGGCCGCGTTGTCCGTGCAGAGAATGGGTGGTGGCACGATGAGTTCGAATCCTCGCTTTTCGCACTCTTTCTCTAGCCTCCAGCGCAGCAACTTGTTCGCGGCGACGCCTCCAGCGACAACGAGCGTGGAAGCCTCGTGTTGTTCGGCGGCCCGCAGGAGCTTGCGGACCAACGCCTCAACGACGGCGGCTTCGTAGCCGGCGGCCAGGTGCGGCAGCTCTCTCCGGACCTGCTCTTCGTCCAGTGCTTTTAGCTTGTAGAGCAGGCTCGTCTTGAGGCCGGAGAAACTGAAATCGAGGTTTTTCTTATCTTTGAGGCCCACGGGAAAGTCGTGGCGGGCGGGGTCACCATCGGCGGCGGCTTTGGAGATCGCCGGCCCGCCGGGAAATCCGAGGCCGAGCATCCGGGCGCCTTTGTCCAGGGCTTCGCCGGCGGCGTCGTCGAGGGTTTCTCCGAGGGAGTGCATCTTTTGGTCGGCGTCTACGGAGTACAGGGCGGTGTGGCCGCCGGAGGCTATGAGAGCTACGAACGGCGGTTCGAGGTCCGGTTTCGTGAGGTAGGCGGCGGCGACGTGGCCTTCGAGGTGGTCTACCGGGTAGAGCGGTAGCCCCCGGGCGTAGGCGAGGCTTTTGGCCGCGGCGACGCCGACGAGCAGGGCGCCTATGAGCCCCGGACGAACGGTTACCGCCACGCCCGATACTTCGTCCAGGTTTATCTCGGCGTCCAAGAGGGCTTTCTCTACCACGCCATCCAGACGTTCGAGGTGGGCGCGGGAGGCGACCTCGGGGACTACGCCGCCGTAGCGGGCGTGTTCGGCCTGGGTGTGGACGGCGTTCGAGAGCATCCGGCGGCCGTTCAGCACGGCGGCGCAGGTGTCGTCACAGGAGGTTTCGATAGCCAGGATCACGGGTGTTTTATAGCACTTCGCGCCGACGACGAAGGGATATACTCGTGTTATGCGAGTGTACGCTCTTATGTTCGGGTTTATCGCGCTGGTCATTTTGGCAATGTTCGTGGTCTACGTGGTGCGGGGGCCGGTTGACTACCTGATCGCCGGCGGCCTCTTCGTCTCTTTTTTGGCCTGCGCCGTCCCCGCCCTTTACCTGCTGAAGCCTTACGGGACCCGGGAGGAATTCTTGCAAATAAAGGAGGAGCGCGACCGGCAAAAAGAGGCTACCGACGAGGCCGAAGATCGAAGGTCATAAGTAGCGCGTCTTCGTCCCCGTAGTACCGGGGCCTTACGCCGGTGGCCTCGAAACCGAACGCCTCGTAAAACCTCCGCGCCGCCGCATTGCCCGGCCGGACTTCCAGGTAAACTTTTTCGGCCTCCGGGTGGCGCGAGATGGCCGACTCGACCAGCAGGCGGGCATAGCCCTTGCCGCGGTACGCCGGCCTCACGGCGAGCGTCATTACGTGAAGCTCGTCCACGATGAGCTTCACCCCGATTTGGGCGAGGACCTTTCCAGCTTTTTCCAATACCAGGTAGAGGCCGAAAGGACTTTCTAACTCTTCCCTCCAAACCCGGGCGCCCCACGGCCGGGGCAGGCACTCCGCGTCTACTTCCATGGCTTCCGCGAGGTCCGAAGCCTCCATCCTACGAACCGAAACGCCGGGGCTGCGGCCGGTTCCATCCGTTCCGTCCACTAACTGCTCCAGGGGTTGAGATCGCGTCGTACTTCGGCGTCCGGCTCGCGGACGTAGATGGGCACGACACCCTCCGGCTCCACCGGGGATAGCTCCGCCGACAGCACGTGTCCGGCGGCCGTTACCCGGTGCAGCGGGGAATCATCCGGTGGTACGCGCCAGGGTCCCGGCAGCGCTCCCCGGTATAGGACGGCCCCGTCACCGACGGCCAGCGGGCTTCCCCCCGCCTCTAGCCCATCCGGCTTCGTGCAGAGTATCTTCCCGGCACTTTGCACGAAGCCGGAGAACCGCTGGGCGAATATCTGGTCCCTCCTGGCGTCCAGGACGGCCAGCACCTCCGGTTCTAGAGAAAGCGCCGGGGCCGCCAGCGCCCGCAGGGTAGAGTTTGCCGCGACCGGCGTACCCGAGGCTTTGGAGAGCGCGCGGGCCGTCGCGACCGCGATGCGGATGCCGGTGAACGTGCCGGGTCCCACGCCAACCACGATACGCCCCACGTTCTCCAGCTTTTCGCCCGAGATCTCCAGGGCGGCGTTGACGGCGGGGAGCAGGACTTTGGAGGCGCCCCCGGCGGAGGACGATACCTCGGCAAGAACCTCTCTCCCACCCGCCTCCGCACGGCCGACGGCGACCGTCACCACGGGGGTCGAGGCGTCGAAAGCAAGTATCAGCATTGCGGCAGGCGTTCGGCGACGGGTCCTGTCAGGGTGGCCCGGCGCGTCTCCGGGGTCCGGTGCGAGAGGTGGAGGATGGTGGGGTTCTCGATGAACCCCAGTGCAGGCTCGGCCCACTCGACAAACGTAATGGCGCCGGGATCCAGGTAGTCGTCCAACTCCAGCGTGTCCCGCTCTTCTATGCCTTCTATGCGGTAGAGGTCCAGATGGTTGACCGTTATCCGGCGCCCGTTCGAGTATCCTTTGTAGCCGCGGGCGAGTTGGTAGGTCGGGCTCGTGACGCGCGTTTCTACGCCGAGGGCGCGGGCCGCCGAGCGCACGAAGGTCGTCTTGCCCGCGCCGACCTCGCCGGAGAGCACCACTACGTCCCCCGGCTCCAGGACGCCGGCCACATTCGCGGCCAACTCCTCCAGCGCGGCTTCGTCCATCGCCTCCCACTCCACGACGGGCGGACTTCTACCAGAGTCCCGGCTGGAGGGGCTCCGGCTCGGCGGCGACCGGTTGCGGAACGTTGAGGGTTTCGTAGGTACGGGGACGTTCGGCGGAGACCAACTCCGGCAGGCGGGAGAAATCCGAGAGCAAGAGCGCCCGCTCCGCCGGTGTGTAGAGGGCTTTGGAGAGAGAGAGCGTCGGGAAGACGTAGCGCCCGTCGAGGGGTATGGCCCGGCCCCGGATACGGTACACCGCGTCCTTGCGGCCCGTCAGGAGCCTGCTGGAGAGGTCCCCCATCGCGACGACGACCTTCGGGTCCACGGCCGCGAGTTGGGCCATCAGGTACGGCCGGCAGGCGTTGACCTCGGAGGGCTTCGGTGGACGGGGGGCTTCTCCGGGGGGACGACACTTGACCAGCGTGGTCAGGTAGATCCCATCCCGGCCGAGGTCCAACGAATCCAGCAGACGATCCAAGAGCATTCCGGACGCCCCCTGGAAAGTCTTACCCTCTTTGTCTTCGTTAAAGCCCGGCGCCTCGCCCACGATGAACAGCTCGGCGTTCAGCGGCCCCTCCCCGAAGACGACCTGGGTCCGGCTGTTGCACAGGCCGCACTTCGTGCAGCCCAGGGCCTCTTTCTGTGCCTCGGCGAAGTCCAAACTCTAAAACTCGTCCGTCTCCGGAAGAAAAATGCCGAGTAGCACGTAGGCTATAAGCACTATTACGTTCGGTCCCGGGATAAAGATGGCTAGCAGCGCGACGACCAGCCGCACTATATTGGAACTCCAACCGTTAGACCGGGCGACACCCCCGCAAACTCCGAAGACCCAGCGATCTCTTTTTGCCCGTTTCAGGTTCATGTTGATCCTCCTATCCGCCCGCCATAGCTGCTGCCTGAGTACCGCGCGAGCAAGGCGATACTATCTTCAATCGCGACGATTGTGAAGTACCGTCCCCATCAAGCGGTTCCACGACCCGACGGATCCCGGCCGATCACGACGTTGTCTATAAGGCGGGTTTCGCCCACCACGGCCGCCAGAGAAAGCAGGATCTCCTTTGTACCGGGCGTAACCGGGCCGAGCGAATCGGCGTCCACGGCCGAGACGTACTCCAACCTGACGGATTTTTCTCGGGAGACGACTTCCCGGACGTGCTCTTTTAGCTTTTCGGGGTCCCGTTCGCCGGACTCGCGGGCCCCGGAGAGCGCCTCGTAGAGCACGGTCGCGGAGGATCGTTCTTCGGGGCCCAGGTAGACGTTGCGGGAGCTCATCGCCAGGCCGTCGGGTTCGCGGACGGTCGGGCACACGACGAGTTCGGCGGGGAAACCGAGGTCCCGGATCATGCGCCGCACCAAGATGGCTTGCTGGGCGTCTTTCTGTCCCAGGTACATCCTGTCGGGCCTGACGACGTTCAGCAACCTGGCGAGGACGGTCGCAACCCCGGCGAAATGTCCCGGCCGCGCGGCGCCCTCCAACACGTCTTCGAGGCCCAGCACCCGGACCTCCGTCGTAAAACCTTCGGGGTAGACCTCCTCCACCGGGGGGACGAACACGGCGTCCACCCCGGCCTCCCGTGCCAACCCAACGTCGCGCCCCTCGTCGCGGGGATAGCGCGCGAGGTCCTCCGCCGGCCCAAACTGCAGCGGGTTCACGAAAATGGAGAGCACAACCGAGGCGCACTCTTCCCGGGCCCTCCGCAGGAGCGACAGGTGGCCCTCGTGCAGATACCCCATCGTGGGCACGAAGCCGACCGGCCTCTGTGCGCCGAAAGCCCTCATGTCTTTCACGCTGTCGAGTATTTTTGGTTTACTTGTTTTGTCACCCACAGTTTAAGATTTTACCCGCGATGGTGTGATGTCGGGTGATGTCGGGTTACTCGAAATATCGGACGGCGGCGTCAACTTCTTCGGCGCTGCCCGCCAGGGTTACGACGTCGTCTTCTTGGAGGGTTATCTCGTGGCCGGGGGTTTGGTCGGGGACCAGGACCCCGCCGTCGCGTTCGATCATGAACACGATAACGTCCCCCGGCAGGGAGAGCGAGTCGAGCGCGCGTCCGTGAAGCCCGTCGTTCGTAACCCGTACCTCGCGCACCTCCTGCATCTCGTCCACGTCCGCCGTCATCGAGAAGGTGCCGGGGCTCAAGACCATGCTCTCGATGGTCAAAACGGCGGAGTACGCCGGGTTCGTAACGCGGGCGCCACATTTACGAAAGTCGTCGTTAAGAGCCGGGTTTTGGACCCAGGAGATCACGTTCTCGACCCCGTAATCGTTGTGCGCGACCCGGCACAGCCGCAGGTTCTCTTTGTCGCTGTGCCGCATGGCGACCACCGTATGCGCCTTCTCGGCCCCGGCTTCCGCCAAAACATCCTTATAAATTTCCTCCGGCCCGCGCTCGGACATACCATTTATCTTCTTCGCCGGGATAAGCACGGTATCAAACTCGTGTTCGCGCAGGCGGCGGGTTAGTAACTCGGCGCTGCTGCGCGGCCCGATCACGATTATCCGCTCGCGTTCTTCTTGTTCGGGGGCTATCCAGCCGAACAGGATCGGGGACACCGTGCAGGTAATAACGGCGACCAGGATAACGGCGGAGTTGACCGCCTCGGTTATGACCCCGAGCTCCAACCCGATGGCGGCGGCGGCGATAATGAGGGAGAGCCGGGCACTCATCAGCACGCCGGCGCTCAGGGTCTCGCGCCAGGAGAACTGGAAGCGGAAGATCAGGATCGGCACGAGCTTCACCGCGTAGGCGACCCCGACCAGTATCGGCACGAGGAGCAACGCCCGCCCGGAGGAGAGAAGGGCCGGTAAGTCGAACCCGACCCCCACCATGATAAAGAAGATCGGCACGAAGAACCCGTAGCCGATGCCGTCGAGCTTCTCGCTCAACTCGGAGCTTTCGCCGCTGGACAGCGCGGATACTATGACCCCGGCCAAAAAAGATCCCAATATGTACTCTATTCCCAAACCCTGCGCCAGCGCCATAAACAGTATCGCCAGGGCGAACGCGCCCTTCATGCCGAGCTGCGCGGTGGCCGACGATAGTTGGCGGAAAAGCCGCTCTACGGAGTCGAAGCTTTTGAAGAGTAGCGTTACGCGGTAGACGACCAGGAACGCCGCTATAAGCGCCAGGACCAGCACCAGGTCTATAGAAAGGCCTTGCCGGTAGAAGATCGAGTACGCGCTGATGAGCAAGATGGTCGAGAAGTCGGCGATCATCGCTGAGACGATTATCGTCTGGCCGTAACTCCCGCCGGTGAAACCCTGCTCTTTTAGCACCGGCATCACGACCCCCAGAGAAGTCGTCGAGAGGATGAGCGCCATGATCCAGGGGTCCCTCACAAGCCCCTGGCTCCAGAATATGAGCCCCGCCCCTACAGAGGCCGCGAGAACGAAGACCATCAAGGTGCTCCCCGTTCCTAAAGGGCTGGTAAATAACTGCTTCAACCTGGAAGAGTCCTCGTCGCCCCCCGCGGTAAAGCTGCTCAGGTCTATCTCAAGGCCCGAGAGAAACATCAGGAACGCGAAGCCCAACGGCGCCAGGATGCCGAGTATCGGGTGGTCTTGTGGGACGATCCCGAGACCACTCTTGCCGACGATTATGCCCGCCACCAACTCACCGACCACGATGGGTATAAACAAACCCTTGAGTCTGGAGAGCAGTATAGGCACCAGAAAAGCCAGGGCTATAACCACCATGAGCGGTATAAAACTGGTTTCGACGTGCGCCACTTATCTACCCTTTCTCAAAGGATCCGCGCAGCGGCCGTCGACGGGGAAGGCGAAAGTACGAACCAGGTAAGCCAGGCGGATCATTGTGGAATATTACAGCATCGGGCGGCGGGTTCCTGACCGGGGTCCTGACCGGGGTTTCGGATGCGGGTTTTCACCGCGGGGCAAGAAAGCCTTTACGACCGGAGCAGCCGCGCACGGCCCGCCGCGTACCCGGCGTCGGATGCGGCGGGGGATTCTTCGGAGAAGTCGTCGTAGTTCGGGGGTTCGTAGGGGCCGTCTTGGCGGCTGAGTTGCAAAAACTCCAGGCAGAGTTTGTGGTGGCGGTCCAGGTGCTCTTGTTTCAGCCGGGGTCCCTGGGCGGCGACCCGGTCCGCCCAGCTAAGAACGGCCAGCTCTTCCGCGAAGGGCCCCGCGGCCCGCACGAGCCGCGCCGGTGGATAGTCCGAGCGTTCGTTGCCCATAAACCCAATCTTCAGGTGCAACGCGGTAATGGTGACGACGAGGTCCGTATCCTCCGCCGAAACCCCGAGCCGGCGGCAGATGCGGCGGGCGAATTCGGCCCCCAAAGTATCGTGGGCGACGAAAAGAACCTTTCCGTCGAACTCCCCCCGGGTAACGGGTTTTGCCACGTCGTGGAGGAGCCCCACGAGCCGGAGGCCCGTGACGCGTCCCGGCGGGACCCGGGCCCCCAGGACGTCCTCTTCCAACTCACGCTCTACACCCCGGACGACCTCCATCGTGTGGCCTAAAACGTCCAGGTGGTGGTAAGGTCCTTGTCCCAGACCTTTTGCCAGGGTGAGTTCCGGTACGGCCTCCAGTACCTCCGCCTCGCTTACGGGCGGTTCAAGGAGTTGGTTTACGTCCAACGGGCTTACTCTACCGTCGCCGGCGGGACTTTTTGCGGCTCGTATTCGGGTTCGGCTTGCCCTTGTAGGGGCTGGGTTCGGAATCTTCGGCCTCCGGCTTGGGCTGCTTGCCCTGCCGGCGGGCTTGAAGTTCCGCCATCCGCGCCTTCCGGCGGGGTTCGGACCAGGCAAAGAGCAGGGTGAGCAGGAAGAAGAAGATAACGCCCTGTATCACGAGGGCCGCCAGGCGTTCGTCGCCCAGGCCAAACCTCTCGGGCCACACCACGCTCATCGTGTAGAAGATCAGAATGTAGAGCAGGAAGAAGAACCCCGCCCGCCGGACTCCGGCTTTCCAGTCGAGTTTGCTCATCGCGTATAACTCCTTTCGACCCGCCGGGGGTCCACCCCGGTCGTTATTTCATAGTTTATCGTGCCCGCCAAAGCGCCGAGTTCCTCCGCCCCCACGCGGTCCTCGCCCTGCTCCCCGACCAAAACCACCTCGTCACCAACCTCGACCGACTCGTCAACGCCGAAGACGACGGCATCCATGGAGACCCGCCCCAACAAAGGCCTTCTCCGGCCCCCGATCAGGGCCTCGGATTTCCCGGATAGACCCCGCCGGTATCCTTCGGCGTACCCGCAGGGCACCGTCGCGGCGTACATCGGCCCTTCCGCGATGAACGTTAAACCATAAGATACCCCATCGCCCGGCCCCAGTTTTCGCACGTCGGCGACGTAGCTCTTGAGCGTCATGGCGGGTTTGAGGTTTTCTTCATGCGGCTCCCCTTTGTCGCCCGCCGGGTGCAACCCGTAGAGGGCGACCCCGGGGCGCACGCAGTCGTAGTGGGAAGTGGGATGCCATAACGTCCCGGCGGAGTTCGCCGCGTGCACCAGAACGTCCCCGAAAGGAGGCCCCGACAGGACTTCATCGAAAACCTCGATCTGGCGCCCGGTCGTCGCCGCGTCGGAGTCCGCCGAAGCGAAGTGCGTGTACACGCCGGTTAGCTGGTCTCCGAGTATGTTTCGGGCCTCCCCCACCTCCCCGGGCCCGACCCCCCAGCGGTTCATCCCCGTGTTTACCTTGAGGTGCGCCCGGAGGCCGGGATGCTCGGCGATGCGCCGCGCGCTGGCCATGGAGTGGGCCGTGACCGTCAGATCTTGCTCTCTAGCGAAGGGTAGAAAACCCGGCAGGAGGTCCGTAAACACCAGGACCTGCGCCCGTATACCGGCCCGGCGCAGTTCGGTGCCCTCCCCGACGGTGGCGACGGCGAAGTGGTCCGCGCCGGCTTCGAGCGCGGCGGCCGAGACCTCGGCCGCCCCGTGGCCGTAGGCGTCGGCTTTTACGACCGCCATGAGCCGGCTGCCGGGGGCGCGGCGTTTCAACACCCGGACGTTGTCCCGGATGGCGTCCAGGTCTATCTCGGCCCAGGTGCGGGCCGGGGCCTTAATGCTATCGGCCGTGCGGCCCGAATTCATCCCCGGGGACCCGAGATGTGGAGTTTCAGGATGTCCATTCGCGAGAGGACCCCGTAGAGCTTGCGCTCCCCGGCGACCGGCAGGAGCTTGCGCCGTTCGTCCGCCATTATGGTCGCCGCCTCGGTGAGCGGCATCTGGGGCGTCACGGTCTGCACGTTCCCGGTCATGACCTCCCTCACCGTAACCCCGACGCTCTTAAGCACCTCCTGCTGGTACTCGTCCCAGTTCCCGAGCGGGATCATGCCGCCCAGAATGTCCAGAAAGCCGGGAGATTTGATCTCCGCGTCGCGGAAAATTAGGTCGCCCTCCGTAAGAATCCCGACCAACTCCCCGCCCTCGACGACCGGCGCCCCGGAAACACCCGACTCCGCAAAAAGCCGGATCGCGGCCTCCACCGTGTCGTCCGGACCCAACGTGGGCCACTCCTCGCGCGCAACGTCCCCGACGCTTAGATCCCGAATATCTTGTTGCTCCAAACTCTCTCCTCGAACGTTTTCGGTTTTTCCGAAACGATACTACAGTAGAATTCCACACCCGAAATACAAAAAACAAGAACCGTGAAACTACAAGACCTCCCCCACAGCCCGCGGAATGAAAGAGAACAGGCCCGTGGCTACCAGGCTCTCGGCGGGTAGCCCGGTCTCTTCCAGCCAGAGTTCCGCCGCCCGGCCGTGGACCCAGGCGCCGGCGCGGGCCGCGTCGTAGACGTTCATACCGCGGGAGAGTAGGGCCCCGATCACCCCGGAGAGCACGTCTCCGGTGCCGGCGGTGGCGAGCGCCACGTTGCCGGTCGAGTTCACCGCCGTGCAACCATTATCAACGACTATCGTGTCGGAGCCCTTGAGCAGCACGCAGCAGCCGTGCTTCTCTGCGGCTTCCCGGGCTGAATGTAGCCTTCGGGCCTGTAGCTCTTTGGTCCCAATCTCCATCAGGCGGCCCAACTCTCCAGGGTGCGGCGTTATCATCGTGGGAGCCTCTCTTCTGGAGAGGGCGTCCGACCCGGCGAGGTTGGAGATCGCGTCAGCATCCAACAACACCGGCGCCCCCACCTCCCGCAGGATACCCTCGACGAGCCTCGCGCTTTCGCCCCCGGTCCCCACGCCGGGACCGACCACGACGGCGGTCGCCCGTTCCGCCTGCTCCAAAACTTGCTCCAGGGCGTCCGAGTTCATCTGCCCGCTAGCGTCTTCGGAAGTCCCGTACACGAGCGCCTCCGTGAGCCGGAGGTCTACGTCCGGGCCGGCACTCCCCGGCGTAGCCAAAAAGACGATGCCACAGCCGGTTGCCTGGGCCCCCTCGACGACCATTACGGGGGCGCCGGTGACCCCCTTAGAACCCGCTACTACCAGCAAGGCCCCGGCGGAGTATTTGTGCGCCGGCCCGGCGGTGCGCGGGACGTTTCCCCGGAGAGCCGCGGCGTCGGTCCAGGTTATGGAAGGTTCCACATCGGCTTCCGGCGGGACGCCGATATCCACCACGGTAACTTCCCCGGCGTACTCCCGGCCGGGCGAGATGACGCACCCGACCTTGGCCGCGTGGGCGCAGGCCGTCAGGTCGGCCCTCACGGCCTCCCCTTGGACTTCCCCCGTAGAGCCGTCCACGCCGCTCGGCACATCCACCGAAACCGTCGTCGCCCCGGCGTCGTTTATCCGCCGGATCAGAACGGCCTCTTTTTCCCGCACTTCTCCGGAGAAGCCCGTTCCTAGCAAGGCGTCCACCACGAGGCCGGTCCCGTCGAGCAACTCGTCCAGCGTTTCCGGGCCGTGCACTTCCACCCCGATGTTCCGCAAAATCTCCAGGTTGGTCGCCGGGTCACCGGAGTATTCGTCTTTGGTGGCGACCACGGAGACTTTCACGCCGGCCCGGTGCAACTCGCGGGCGATCACAAACCCGTCGCCCCCGTTATTGCCGCCACCGCACACGGCGAGCGCCCGCGAGGGGGCGTAACGTTCGAGCATCACCCGGGCCATCGCGGCCCCCGCGCGTTCCATGAGCACCGTTCCGGAGATGCCGAGTTCCTGGGCGCCCTCGTCGGCGCGGGTCATCTCCTGCGCCGAGTAGAGCTTCACTGAGGTTCGTCGCGACGTATCGTGGCGACGGCGACCGCCGAGAGCTCCGAGTGGGTAATGGAGATGAAGATCTCCTCTTGCCGAACGCCCACGTAGTCGGCGAATTTCTCTATCTTGCCGAAGATGCGGACGGAGGGCGCCCGGCGGGGTTGGCGCATCACCTCGACCCCGTTCCACTGGATAAGGCCGCAACCCAGCGCCTTCGTCACGGCCTCTTTGGCCGCCCAGCGCCCGGCGTAGTGCCGCTCGGCAAAACGGAACTTCTCGCAGTAAGCTATCTCCGCCTCAGTAAAAAGCCGCTGCCGGATGCGCGGCGTGCGCTCCAGCGCAAACTGCATCCGTTCCACGTCCACCACGTCTACGCCTATCCCCGGTACAAAGAAATTTTCCATGGGCCTATCTTACGGCAGAATTCTTTTTTAGTAAAAGGAATTGGTATGTGCGCTAATATACACATATGGATGCAGCCATAATAGGGAACCCCAATTCGGGCAAAGCCGGAAGCAAGAACCTCCTCGAAGATTATGCCGGAATCCTGCGTTCCGGCGGCTTGAAAACCGAAGTTCTGAACACGGAATACCCGGACCACGCCACGGAGCTTGCCGCCGAGGTTGGCCCGGACCGGCTCGTCATCGCCGCCGGCGGGGACGGCACGATCAACGAGGTGGTAAACGGCTTGCACGAGGATGCCACCCTGGCTATCTTGCCGCTCGGCACCGCGAACGTCCTGGCCCGCGAGTTGGGCCTGCCCCTGGACGTAGAGAAAGCCTGCCAACGAGTCCTGAAGGGTGAGAAATCCCGGATGGACCTCGGCCTGGCTACCGACCGCGACGGCGTAGAGCGGCGCTTCACCTTCGTGGCGGGCATAGGCTTCGACGCCAACGTGATCTACTCCGTCACCCCCAGGCTAAAGCGCTATTTCAAAGCCCTGGCTTTCGTGATGTCGGCTTTTAAGGTCTACACCGAGGAGGAGTTCCCCGCCATCCACGTCATCCACGGCGACACGATCTACGTCTCCCAGTTCGTGATTATCGCCAACGGCCGGCGCTACGGCGGAGACTTTCGGGTAACGGGGAGCCAGACGCTCGCCAGCGGCGAGTTGGAAGCCATCCTGGTCGAACGCATCGGCGCCCTCCTGAGACCCGATGTCCTAGGCCGCATCCTCGCCCGTCGCCCACTCAACAGCAGCATGCGCTCCGTAGACGCCAGAGAGTTTCGGGCCCGCGCCCCGGGTGCGGAAGTTCCCGTACAACTCGACGGCGAACTCTGGGGAAAACTTCCCATGACCTTTCGAATACTCCCGGAAGCCCTGAAAGTGATCCGCTAACAAAAAGCACCACCTTCTGAACCCTCAAGCATTACAGGAATGTAAACGTTTTGTAAAACATTGTGAATTTTTATTGAAACGGGTTGGTCTATATTGGTTCCCGCGGCGTATAATGCAGTAGTAGCATAGTAAGACCAAAGTTAGCAATCGGCAAACCTGTGGAAAACCGAGAAATTGGGAGCCCGGCTCTAGGAGGCTGAGGGTTGTTTCCCAAGTATACGTGAAGCGGTAAAGGAGCCAAGGATGAGAGGGTTTTTTAGTAATTGGGGAAGCGTAGCACTTTATTCGCTCACCGCCGTTGCGGTGCTGGCGATAGGTGGGGCGGTCTTTACCGGCGTAAACATTCTCCAGAGCACCGGGAATACCGTCGAGAGGGCCCAGACCCCCACGGTTGCAGAGCCGGAAGCCCCAAAGCCCGTTGAAAAGAAAGAAGAAAAACCGCAAGAGCCGCAAGAAGAGCCAGAGGAACAGCCGCAGGAGGAGTCGGCGGCCGTTGGGCAATACGAAGAGCCCGTAGTCGAAGAACCTGTGGTCGAAGAACCTGTGGCGGAGGAAGAACCCGCCGAGGAGACCCCGGAACTCGCTGCGGCCCCGTCGGACAGCACGATGTACTTGACCGTGCCGAAAATGGGCCGGTACAACGACCTCGTGACCAACGACATGTCTGAAGCCACCCTGGATCAGGGCGCGGGCAAACTGCCTAGCTCGGGCTTTCCCTGGGAGCCGGGCTCCAACACGTACATTGCGGCCCACGTATTGGGTTGGGAGGGTACTAATAGTTGGCAACAGTTCGCCGACTTGCCAAGCATGGCTGTTGGGGACGAGATCTACCTGACCGACTCAGCCGGTACTACCTACACGTACGCGGTTTCAGAGGTACTCAATGTTACCCCCTATGACGTGTGGGTGACCCAGCCGGAGCCGGGCCGCGACATGGTCTCGCTGCAGACCTGCGTAGGAGAAAACTACGAGCAGCGCCTCATAGTCCGGGGGGACCGGGTAGCCTGATACCCTCCAGAGTCCGCGTTACAGTACGGCACGAGGCCCAATAGACTCGTTCACAAGGAAACGGCACCCACAAAACAGAAGTCCGTTGCCGACCTTCGACTGATCTTCGTGCCCCATAGATCCCTAATGTTGGATCGAGGTTTTTGCTGGGTCGGGTCTTCTACGCGTTGAGTTGCTGCCAGCGGCGGTAGACTTCCAGGCCTCCGTCGGCCGGTGTGTGCTCCAGGGGTAGACGCCTCTCCTGTGGTTCTTTTGCAAACTCCGCGTAAAAGTTGTCGAACTCGAAATATTTCTGGTCGTCAGTGTAGTAGCGGCCTTCTTCTTCACGGGTAACAACGTACGCCACCCGGTCTGGGCTCGCGTAGTAGAGCGCTCCCAGACACATAGGACATGGATGGGCCATCACGTAGACTTGGTAGCCCTCTAGGCTAGGAATGCCGAGTCTCTGGCAACCGAGCCTTATGGCTGCGACCTCCGCGTGGGCGGTAGGGTCGTTGGTCTGGGCAACGAGGTTCGGGCTCTCGGCTAGAAACTCTCCGGTTTCGGAGGAAACGATCACGCAAGAAAATGGCTTGCCGCCGAGATCTACGTTCTGCGTCGCGAGCTCTATAGTGCGGTTTATGGGGTCCATGACCTAGCCTCCGGTTTCCGGTAGCGCTTCAACTTGAAATAACACCTGTATTGTAGCGGCGTAGAAAGAGCTACAAGCAGACTTCGTGTATCTACTTTGATTTGGGGAGCGACAACGTCCTCCGAGCCCGTAAAGGTTTGGTTCGCGTCTCCAGTACAGGGCTATCTTCTATTCGCGCTCTCGTTCCGGCTCCGACGATTGTTTTTGATGAAGCAGCGCCTCTTCGGGATCCAGGTCGCCGTGCATCGCCGTCAGCTAACATCGCCCCTGGACTCTAAATTGTTCATTAGTAAAAGTTAGTAAAAGTATCATTCCACAGGCCAGGTTGAGTTGGCGGATGAGGAGGCACGATGGGCACGCGGGAACCTGAAAGCGGCGGGGAGGAGCAGAGCGGTCGCACCACGTGGTTAGACTGGTTGGTCGACCGTGCGGTGAACCTGACTCCAGAGCGACGCCGGGAAGTAACCGGCGACCTCTTTTCCGAGGGGCCGGCGTTGCGTTCCTACCTGTACCGCTTCGCCATATTGCAGTCCCTCTCCGTGCTGATAGCCACTTTCGGGTTGATCTCGAACTCTACGGCGGTGGTGATCGGGGCCATGCTCGTTGCGCCGCTCATGACGCCCGTCCTGGCCGTGGCGGCCGCGATGGTCTCTGGGTGGCCGGCGCGTCAGGGTACTTTCTTCGGCGTGGTGGTCGCCGCGAGCGCGGGTTCCGCAGTTTTGGCCTGGGCCACGACGGAGCTGCTCGTTCCCGACAGTACGCCCATCTCCGCGGAGATACTGGCCCGCACGAGTCCCACGCTGATCGACGTTGGAATAGCCCTGGCGGCGGGTGCGGCGGGCGCCTACGCCACGGTACGCAAAGAAGTCGGTGAGGCCCTGCCGGGTGTGGCGGTCGCGGTGGCTTTGGTCCCGCCCCTGGCAACCGTCGGCGTCACCTTCGCCCTGGGTAGGACAGAGTTGGCCCTGGGCGCGCTACTACTATACCTGACGAACCTGGCGGGGATCGTGCTCATCGGGGCGCTGGTGTTCCTGCTCACCGGGTTCGCCCCCCGTTTGCAGGTGATAGGCGAGAAGCGGCGCATCCGGACCGGTATCCTCGTAGCGGCCGTGGCCGTTGTGGTGGTCTCTATTCCTCTAGGGATACAGACATGGAGCTCGATAGAAACCAACCGGAACACAAACGCAGCCTCGGACCGCGTGCAAGCCTGGCTCGCGGATACGGGGCTGCAAGAGACCGACATCGAGGTGGACGGTGAACGGGTGATAGTAGATGTCGTCGGGCCTGAGAAACCACCCCCGCCGGAACCGCTGGCCGAAGATCTGGCCGAGGACTTTGGCGACACCGTGAAGGTAAACGTAAAGTGGACGGAACAACTCGAAACTTCGGCCGAGAGAAACCCCTAACGCTAGTAGAGAGTTTTCCATGCTCGAAGCAACCTTCAACCCGGGATAAAAAACGACTCTGCGGTTCACCCCCGTCCCTGACAACCTACTTGTCGAGATACCAGATCGAGTAGTTCAACGTAGCCGCTAAGCTCGTCCATAGCAGGCACAGCATCAGAAGCAGCGCGGCTAGAGAGCTATGCGGATTAGCCTTCCGGGCGTTGGCTCTTTGTCCAGAGGTCGCGGTGGTCTCCGATGTACTGTTCCACGTCTCTGGGCCGGCGCCCGAGCAGACGTTCGAGCGTCGGGTTCACACCCTCGGCTTGCCCAAAGCGGAGTCCTACGTGCAGTATCGTCTGGACGACGGCCTGGCCGACACCGACATCACCCTGGATCAGGTGAAAAAAGTAGCCGGGCGCGGAGGCCGGTACGTACCGGATTTTCCTGCCCAGGTTTGCGCTGAGGATGCCGGCGACCTCGCTAAAAGAGTATGCTTTCGGACCCGTCAACGTGTAGATTTCGCCGGCGTGATCCTCCGGCGCTACCAGCGCATCTGCCGCCACTTCCGCCACGTCCCGCAGGTCGACGAACGCCGCCCGGCCACGGCCCGCCAGAAGCAGTATGCGGTCGTCCTCGACGATGTCATCGCGGTAGGCGGACGCGAGGTTCTGGGCAAAAAATCCCGGCCGGAGTATTGTCCAGTCCTGCTTTCCGGCCTGGAGATGCTGCTCTACAGCGTGGTGCGGCACGATGCGATTGTCACCCGCCCCGGCCACCGAGAGAAACACAAACTGCCGGACCCCGGCCTTTCTCGCGGCATCGATCAACACGTTGAGGGTGTCTTTGGTGTTGGAAATCGCCGGCGGCCGCATGAGAAACACCGCTTCGCAACCGGCCACAGCCCCGGGAAACGTATCAGGATCTTGAAAATCCAGGCGCACGCTCTCCGGGTCTTGTGCCTGGCCAACCGGAGCGCGGCGGCTTCCCACGCGAGGCCGGACACCCCGCGCCCGCAACTCCTCCACGACCTTTTTTCCCGCGTTGCCCGAAGCTCCCGTGACGAGGATGCTCTTACCCAACTTAAAAGCCTGCCCGAAAAAACCCGGAGCCGGAAACGGCGATCATATCGCTCGTGTCTCCGGTGTTCGAAAGGTTCGCCCACTCGCAAAACTCTTTTCCATACAAATCCTCTCTTCATGCGATCAGCTTAGTTTCTATACCATTACCGTCCCCAGAGCGTGAGTCAGTTCGCGTCCACAAAAACCAATACTAAACGTTTGATAGTTGGATCCGGAGGGAAAGCGAAGGATGGAATTTTTTACTGTAACTTTTTTCAACACCTTGGACCAGACTCCAGAGCTACGAACTCGATATTACCCAAAACGTGAGGAGTGCGTATGTCCGGAACAACGTCTCCTAGCAGCTTCAGGTGTCGTCTCACTTTAGCCGCGGTTCTCGCGGCGCTGATGTTAACCCTGTCCGCCTGCGGATCTCCAGACGGTAGTGGGCAGCAAGAGCAAAATTCCGGCTCCGGAGAAAGTGTGACGACGCAATCTGATTCGCAGCAATCCGATTCTCAGGAACCGGCCGACAGCGGCGCGACCGAGACGGAGGGCAACGGGACTACCGAGGCGGCCGGCGGCCGGGAGGACGAGGTACGCGACGGCACCTGGCAGGTAGACGACGCCGGTACGGTAGCTTTCCAGTTCACCGGCAACGGTGTCGAGCTACAGAACGTAAGCCCGAACTCCGGCTGGGACCAGCGGGTGGCCGAACGGCAGTCCGACGAGATAGAAGTCCATTTCACCAGAAACGACACGGACTGGAAGTTCGAAGCCGAGATGGACGGAGACCGGGCGGAGATCTCGCGGGAGCGCGACACCCAGCCCGCCGACGCCGGGAGCTACCAGGTCTTGGACGCCGCCGAAGTCGAGTTCAGCTCCGGGAACGGATCTCTCTCGCTGGGCAGCGTGAGCACCAAAAGCGGCTGGAAAGTAACGAAGCGGGACGCGAGTTCGGACGACATCGAGATCGACTTCGCCAAGGACAACAGCGCAACGGCGGAGTTCGAAGTCGAGCAGAGCAACGGCCAGACCAAGCTGGAGATAAGCCAGAAAGTCAGCGGCCCGGTTCCGAATTAAAGTGTCTTCTGGCTAAACAGTGTTTCGTTTCTTATGTGCAGGGTACATATAGTAAGACTACAAAAACAGCGATTGTAGAAAGAAGGTTCTGTATTGGGAATTCTGACTTGGATCTTGGTTGGTCTAGTAGCCGGAGCCTTGGCGAAGCTGATCATGCCGGGCGACGATCCCGGTGGGATCATCGTCACAATACTCATCGGCATCGCCGGGGCTTTTATTGGCGGCTTTGTCTTCGGGCTCTTCGGCGCCGGCGGGGTAACCGGGTTTAACTTGGGTTCTCTCATCGTGGCTATCGTGGGCGCGCTCATACTGCTGGCCGTTTACCGCCTGATCGTTGGCGGCAGAATAACTTAGTAACCTGTTAGATAGCGGGGCAGGCGTAACTCTGGCGTCTGCCCCGTAATTGATTCTGACCGGAGGTGGCATGCTCCCCGCTCTCAAGACCCCCGACAGTTCCATCGACCTGCTGCGCGAGGGGTACACGTTTATCCCGCGGTGTTGCGACCGGCTCGGCACCGACGGTTTCCGCGCCCGGCTCTTGCTCAAGCCGGTAACGTGCATCCACGGGGCCGGTGAGTACGCGGAAGATCATCGCTGCCCGGGAGAGCCGATTACGATAGGGCTCATGCGTCAAGCCGTACAGCTTCTCACCCGCAGCATGAGCTACCAAATTGGGGTGCAGGACTTCAGTATCAGCATGAGCTTTATGCCGTCACTACCCAAAGATGGCTTTATCATCCACGACGTACGGCCGCGCGAGTCGGCGTAGCCGCACGGGTTTACAGGAGCGGGCGCGTCGAAAACTTTCTTTATCGGCTGTAGTCGAGGCGGAGTGAGTATGTGATCAGCTTTCGCACCAGTATCGTCAAAGCCGTGGTCGCCACCGCCGCCCACGTAGGATTCAGGATCAAGTTCAAAATGGTCGCCCCGACGAAGAAGTCCAGCCCCAAAGCCGCGTGATCTCCCAGAAGACGGGCCACCTGACGCCGCCCTCCCTCTCCCCGCGCTGCGGGCACCGAGCGCACAATGCCAATGAAGACGATAACAACCCCCACTACGAGCAGAAAGACCCTCGCAACGTTCAAAACGGCATCGTACGTGTCCATCACGTGCCTCTAACCGGTGCCGGAGGTGGCGTCGCGTTCGGGTCTCGTCTCCATCTCGCGCCGCTCGCTTTCCGCGCGCCGCTCGCGCTCTAGCTCTTGTGAGAGGAAGTAGTTGAGCACCGTCCGGATGGTGGCTATGGCGCCCAGCAGGATCACGTCGTCCAGGGTCGGGGCCACGGCCGTGCTAAGGATGTCGGCGCCGAGCTGAAACTCTAGCCCCAAAGCCAGGTAGCGTCCGAGATACAATCTTATCTCATTGTTCGAATAGCTTCTCAGGCCTACCAGGGTGAGGACGTACCGGTAAGTCGTCGCCAGGGCGCCGAATCCTACTATGGTCGCACCTATGGCCTCGACCACGAGCCGCAGGTAGCCAACCGCCGTTTGGAGTAACTCTTCCAAGGTGTTTAATCCTCCCTATACTTTGACGCACTAGGGCGCGGGCCAGTCAAAGCTTTTTATCTTACCCCTCGAACTCTTCGTCCAGGCGTCGCTCCCAGTACCTGGGGAGTTTACGCCGGAGTCGAGTATGTGCCGCGGCTTTTGAAGATTTAGTTCGACGAACTTGGTCCAGCACCCCGCCATCAGGCGACATTGCGTATCTTAGTCGTGTACGTTAGCGTATCTGTATGAAATCTCAGGAAATCCGGTTGACGAGGGTGCCCGAAGAAGATGTTACAGCGCAGAATTTTGACGTGTTCGACGCTGAGGTGGGCGAACCGGGTGGGGACCAGGTTCTGGCCGGGTTGCGGCGGCTCGGCCTGAATGCCGGCCTCGCACATCGTCTCGGTGGCGAGGGGACAGCTTACGGGCCTGGAATCGGTGTTGGAGACGTACCCGCGAGCGACGCCGTCGTCAAAGTTCTGCGGTCCGAAGATGAGAACTTCGAAGCAGGAGACTTGGCCGTGGGCAAGGTGTCCTGGAGCACGGCTGCGGTCGTGGAGGGCTCCGAGCTCCGCAAGATCGACCCGCCCGCTTCGAGCGACGAACTCGACGCGCACCTGACGATCCTCGGACACGTCGGCTTTACGGTGTATACCGGTATGATCCACGTAGGAAACGTTCGGCCCGAAGACGTAGCGTACGTCTCCGGCGCCGCCGGTGGCGTCGGTAGTTGCGCGGTCCAGTTCGCGAAGGCCCGTGGCGTGAGTGTTATCGGGGTGGCCGGTTCCGACGAAAAAGTCTCGCTGCTCACCGACGAGCTCGGTGCCGACCAGGCCATCAACCGGCACGACGGTCCCGCCGTAGACCTGCTGCGCGAGGCCGACCCGGACGGGATAGATCTGTACTACGACAACGTCGGTGGTGAGCAGTTGGAGGCCGCGCTCGACGTGCTCAACATGGGCGGACGCGCGGTGATCTGCGGCGCCGTGTCCGGGGCGTCCGGCCCGGCAAACTACCGCAATCTCATTTACGGGGAATTGACGATGCGCGGTTTTACCGTCACGGCCCACGAGGATCTGCGCGACCAGTTCGAGTCCGAGGTCGGCGGCTGGTTGCGCGCCGGCAAAGTCCGCAGCCTGCACACCGTCTTCGACGGCATCGAGCGGGTCCCCGAAGCATTCGAGTCCCTGCTGTCGGGCGGCAGCACCGGCCGGGTCATTGTGGCGGTAGAGTCTCAGCGCGACTGACTGCCCTGGCAAAATTCGGGAGCCTCGCCGCTTTTGCCGTCGTGAGCGGATGAACGTAGGTAACGTAAATCTAGTGCTCGCATCAAAGTGCTACGATCTCAATGGAGACGACAAAACACTATTCGGAGGTACTCGTCAATGGGACTAATGGACGGCAAGAAAGGGCTCGTGACCGCCTCGGGCAGCGGTATCGGCCGCGCCGGCGCACTCACTTTCGCCCGGGAGGGCGCAAAGGTTCTGGTGTCGGACGTCGCGGATGACGCTGGGGAAGAAACCGTGCGTCTTATCCGCGAAGCTGGTGGCGAGGCGGAGTATTTGCACGCCGACGTTAGCCGGGAAGAAGAGGTCGAGGCGCTCGTCGGGCGCGTGGTCGAGCTTTGGGGGAGCTTGGATTTTGCCCACAACAACGCCGGTATATCGGCGGAGAACAAACCGATCACCGAGCAGGAAGATGACGCGTGGAGCAAGGTCTTTGACATCAACCTCATGGGGATGGCCTACGGTATGAAACACGAGCTCCGCCGGATGCAAGAGCAGGGCACCGGCGGGGCAATCGTGAACACCTCGTCGATGGCCGGTTTGAGCGGCTCTCAGGGCATGGCGCCGTACGTCACGAGCAAGTGGGGGCTTCTCGGGATGACCCAATCCGCGGCGACCGAATTCGGACCCGAGGGCATTCGAATAAACGCGATCTGCGCCGGGGCCACGATGACGCCGGCGCTTGAGGAATGGTCGGAGCAGTCCCCCGAAGCCTACGCCAAATACCTCGAAGGAATACCGATGAAAAAAGTCGGTGAGGCGCAGGACCAGGCCGAGGCGGCCGTCTGGTTGTGCTCGGAAAGGGCCGGATACATCACCGGCGTGGCGCTGCCGGTCGCCGGTGGAAACCAGATCCTGCATTAGACACGCCCAAGGAGCTTGCGGCTATCTAGCAGTCGTCGTCGAGGAAGGGGCGCAACCAGAAGCAGTCCCGGCTCGAAAGCGTGGAAGCCGAGAGGGCCGACCTTTTCGAAGAAGCTGCGGAGCGGGAGCGGCATCTGGCGGAGGCCATAGATCAGGGAGAACAGGCGACCGTCAAGAAAGAGGCAGAGAAATACGAGTTCGCGTTCGTCGTACATTCCAGAGAAGCCGGGGAAATTCTGAGGAAATTCTCGGATGAGGGAGCCCGACTCGCCGATGTGGTGCCGGGCCGGAGCGGCGATGTGGCGGAGACTGGGCTGGAAGGTTCGTGGTTGGTCATTAAACCTCCCGAACGAGACGACTAAAAATCCAAAGAACCCGCAACTACGAGTGCTTTATAGCTGTACCGTAAAGGATTCGGCGAACAGGCGGCACGATTAATCCACGAGCGCACTGGTGTAGAGAGTACGCACGATGTGCCTACAACTTCTTAATAAGCACTGGGATGATAAACCAGACGCAAGCCCTACAAGCGCTTGAAGAAACTTCAGGCCAACCCTCGGACATCGGGTGAGAGCTTACTGAGCGTCACTAGTCAAGGACGTGCAATAGATGCTCTTTGTACCCGAAACTTTTCACCGAAGAGTTTACCTGGGTGCGGCGACAAAGAATTGGGTACTGTAAGACGTGTATTGCTAGCCTCCGAAGATTTGAAAGAGAGCACTGATAACCGAGCGTAAAAACAACATGAACAGAGAACTGCGTAGGTCTCTGATATTAGCGGTGCTCGTCGGGATCGCAGTCGTCGTAGGTCTCATCGTTGCCTACCAGGCCTTATTCGTGCTCAAGGTGGTAGCCGTAGGAGCGCTTCTGGCCCTGGTCTTGAGGACTGTGGCCCGAGGACTGGAGCGGATCGGTGCTTCCCCTTTTGTCTCGGCGGTTATCCTGCTCACGGGCTTTGGGGCATTCGGGGCTCTGGTGTACTTTGTAATCCTCCCGAACATAGCTGAGGAAATCAGGCTGCTAGTCTCCGAGGGACCACGTTCCCTGGAGGCTATAGCCAACGTACTCGACTCTATCCCCGGCGGCCCCAACTCCTCGGAAGTCGCCCAGCGTTTAGAGAGTAGCCTCTCCAGCCTGCTCAGTTCTTTGCCGAACCTGCTGATGTTTGCTGTGCAAGAGATCGTCGCGATCATATCCATCATTTTCTTGGCCCTATACCTGGCCGTTAGCCCCGACACTTACATTCAGGGACTTTTGCGGCTGGTACCGGTAAACAGACGAGAAGCGGTCGAAGAGTTCGTGGACGACCTGGCAGAAAGGCTCAGAGGATGGGTGGTGGGCACAGCGCTCGTCGCCAGCTTCGTCGGTGTTACGGGGGGAGTGGGTCTGTGGTTGCTCGGAGTTCCCCTGGCGCTTACCTTCGGCATACTAGCCGGCGTATTGGACATTATCCCTTACGTAGGATCTATCGTGGGTGGAGCTTTGCCGGTGCTGGTATCCTTAACTGTCTCACCCACAAAGGCTCTTGAGGTGGCGGCGCTATTCTTTATCATAAATCAGGTAGAAGGCAACCTGCTCCAGCCGAGGATAGTGGGCGAACGCGTAAACGTGCCCCCGGCGATGATCCTCGTCTCCATTCTGCTGCTTGCGACGCTTATCGGGCCTATCGTGGGGACACTGATTGCGGTTCCTGCGGCGGTAGTAGTAGTCGTCCTGGTGGACCGACTGGCGCCAAAAGAAGAACAGGAAGGGGAAGGCTTCAACCGGGAAGGAGGGCAGAAAGAGAAGCCGCAAGAAACCGGTGGGAAAGATGGTTGACTGGCTGTGCGGGCTATGTGCGGGCTTTGTAGAATCTTAAACCTCGGTCACGTTCCGGCTACGTCCCGGTAAGCCGCCGGACCATCGCATCCACCACGACGGTAAAACTGCGAGTAAAAGCACCCAGTGATACGGCCGGTTCGGCCTCGGGCTGCCAGTATCTGTCCCAATCCTAGCAAAGCCGCGCCAGTACCGGACATCAAGGTGCCTGAAAGCACCAGGGTACCTAAAAGCACCAGGGCCTAGAAAGTAGCGTGAGCACCCGAGCAGCCTGAGACTGATTGTCACGAGTTTTCGTCGAGGTCGGATAAGGGCTGATCCGCTGAGAGTTCCGGGGAGCGGTCAGATAGCGCCGAACGGGCGGCCCGCAGCATTCCTATGGCGCCGAAGAAACCGCTGATGGTCGCCAGCGGCCAAGCTATTAGCCGAGGAAAGCGTGCTCCTATGATTCCCGCTCCGAGTAGGGCGGCGCTTGCGGTGGCGGCTATGGCTTGCTCGTTGGTGTTCAGGGGGGCGCCACCTTTTTGGAGCACGGCGCTACCTACCCGGGTCGCCGTGGCGGATGCCCCCGAACCGCTCCCCACGACCCCTCGACGGGCTTCTCTGCGGGCTTTGCGGTCGGGGCTACTGATCTGTCCCTCCGCCTGCACTTTGGGCTGACGGCCACTTTTTGCGGGCCCTACGAGACGAACCTCCCGCGAGTTTTCGATGTCTTCTTCGAAAAGGTCTTCCATCTTTCTTGCGAAATCCACGTCTTCTGCCACCAGGTCTATCTCCCAGTTGGCGCCGAGGCTGCTCAGGTTCAGGTTCGTGGAACCTACTTTCGACCACCACCCGTCGGCCGTGACGGTTTTGGCGTGGATCATAGGCCCCGCGTACTCGAAGATCCGGACGCCGGCTTCGAGAAATTGCCGGTAGCCGGAGCGCGAGACCGCCCCGATCCAGGGTATGTCGTTGGTGGCCGGCACGAGTACGCGCACGTCTACCCCGTCGCGGGCGGTCGCCATCAAGGACTGGGTTAGGATTGGCATGGAGAGGAAGTAGGCGTCGGTGACCCACAGCCGCTCTTGCACCCCGGCGGTGAGCAACTCCAGCAGGCGCAAGGTACGCATCCGGCGCGGCTCCTGGACGACCACCCGCACCTCCGCCTCCCCGGCGGGCTCTACCCGCGCTGCGTCGAGACGCTCGCTTTCTGGCAGCGCGGCACCGGACTCGGCCCAGGTGCCGGCGAAAGCCCGCTCGATGTCGGCCACCGCGGGTCCCCGGACGCTGACGGCGGTGTCTCTATAGGGCAGCCCGGTATTCGGGTCACTCACCAGCCAGTCTTGTGAGATGCAGACCCCGCCCGTCGAGGCGTAGAGGCCGTCTACCCCGACGAGCTTCCGGTGATCCCGGCGGATTACGCCCAAAGGCGTGCCTACGGTGGGCGGGTTGACTACCCGAACGTCCACGCCGGCTTCCCGCAACGCTTTCCAGAAGGAGCGCGATACGTCCAGGCAGCCAAACCAATCGTAGAGGACCCGTACGCTCACGCCCGCCGCCGCCCTTTCGCACAGGACTTCGGAGAACCGGCGTCCGGTTTCGTCGTCGGTAAAGATGTAGTTTTCCAGGTGGACCCAACGCTCTGCTTTGCCTATGGCCGTGAGCCAGTCGTCGAAGGTCTGGCCCCCATCTTTCAATAGTTCGAGGCGGTTGTTCTTGCGCAGCGGGGCGTCGCTGGTGCGGGCCAGGGCTTTTTCTAACCGGGCCGTGCGGGGCGTGTCCGTCCGGGTGTTCTCTTCCTGTGGAATATTCCGGTTCTCGCTACTCAACTCATTCCTCCCGCACTACTTTATAGAAAATCTTGTTCAGTAGAACATAAAGGGGAAAGAATGTTCTGGTGCCTGCACATGCCCTTTCATTGCGGTATCTAATACTCGGCCGGACTACGAAACGCTTACGGGCTATCGAAGCGGACTTTTTTACCCGCCGCCGCATCTGGGTAAGATCCGCATATACGAAAGTAACGATAGGAGAAATGTTTTGCCCCGCACGCACGCTGTAGAACCCGAGAACGCACCGGAAAAGTCCAAACCCCTGATCGAGCAGGCCAAGCAAGTGTCCGGAGGGAAGGTAGTCAATTTCCATCGCCAGATGGCGGTTTCCCCGGCGGCATTCAAGGGTTACCTGGATCTCGCGGGAACTCTCTCCGAGGGGACTCTCAGTAACAAGGATCAGGAAGCGATAGCGGTGGCGATCTCGGACAAGCACGGCTGCACCTATTGACTGTCGGTTCACTCCGCAGTTGCGGAGCAGATCGGTCTCGACAGCGACGAGCGTGGCCGCATACAACGGTTCGAGTCCGAAGATTCCGACAGGGCCGCCCTCTTGAAATTTGTCTGGGAAGTGGACGAGACTCGCGGGCACCCGGGGGACGAAGTATTCGAGGAGGTCAGGGACGCGGGATACACTGACGAGCAGATCCTGGAGATGATCGCCCACGTGGCCCTTACTACCTACTCGAACTACATGAACGACTCGATCCAAACCGAGCTTGACGTGCCGGTCGTCGAGCCGGTACAGAACGCCTGACGAAAGTTCGGGCCGAAAACCGCCGGACGTACAGGGAGTAACCCACCGGGCTCCCTGTTTCTACGGACGACGCTGTACGATCACGTATCGAACGCCACGGAAAGGGTCGGGTTTTCGATGAGGTCGTGGTAGATCCTCCCCATCCGCTCCGGCGGGTAGGGCATCTTGTGTTCTAGCCACCACCGGATCAGCGCGACCGAGGAGACCACGAGATGGTGCGCCGCTATCTCCGCCGGTACTTCTTCATCACCTTTCCGGGGCGCATTTTGGCGCAGCACGTTGCGCGTGCCGATCTCGATTATCCGCCGCACCAACGCCGTCGAAGCTCCGTCTCCCACCAGCACCCGGCACACTTCGGCGTTCTTCCCAACGTACCGGAAGAGAGCCTCCCCCAAAGCATCCGGCCCATCTCCGGCGGGCCGCAAGAGCCGTAGAAGATCCGCCAACACGACCTCCAGTACATCCATCAGTAGCGCGTCCTTACCCTCGTAGTGCCGGAAGAAAGTAGCGTATCCGACGCCCGCGCGACCCGTGATGTCCCGGATAGTCACACCCTCGTAACCTTTCTCCAAAACCAGCGAGATCAAAGCCTCCGCCAGAAGACGCCGCGTGCGTATTACCCGCCGGTCTTCCACACCGTCAACGGCGCCCAAAACATACTCCTCGTAATGAGTTTTCCAATAGTCTACGTTATGATACACTATATATCATAACTTTCAGAACAGTTGCACGTTCGTGTTTCATGAAGATTAGAGGAGTAAAGGATGAGAGAAGAATCGGTGGCGGGTAGAAACGGGAATGGGTGTCCGGTGGATCATGCGGCTTTTTCCCAGCAGAAGACGGCGCGGGTGGTGGAGCCTACGGGGCCGAGGGCGGTCGAGCGGGACTCCGAGGGTGTGTGGCACGTGCGGTCTCACGCGCAGGCGCGGGCGGTTCTGCGGAGTACGGACACGAAACAGGCAGGTTTTAGTGCGGAGCTACAGGAGCGCATGCCGCAGAAAATGCGGTCGCCGATCTTGTATCAGGAGGGTAAGGAGCACAACGAGCAGCGCAAGCAAACCGCCCGCTTTTTCTCGCCGAAGGCCGTTAGTGAGAATTACCGGGAGCTTATGGGGGAGTTCGTCGAGGAACTTATAGGAGAGTTGGTGCGCAAGCGGCGCGCGGAGCTCGACGGGTTGAGCTTCAGGCTCGCTGTCAAAGTCGTGGCGAAGGTCGTGGGGCTTACCGACAGTCGTCTTCCGGGCATGGATCGGCGTCTCGAAACCTTCTTCGCCAACGACATGACGGAGTTTAGCTGGAGCCCTCGGGCACTACTCGGTTTCGCGCGTAACCAGGCGCGGGTGGGGGCGTTCTACTACCTGGACGTAAAACCGGCGATAGAGGCGCGTAAAAAAGAGCCGCAGGACGATGTGATCTCCCACCTCATCTCGAAGGGGTACGGGGACGCCGAGATCCTGACGGAGTGCCTTACCTACGCCGCGGCGGGTATGGTCACGACCCGCGAGTTCATAAGCATCGCCGCCTGGCACATGTTGGAGCAGCCCGCGCTCCGCGAGCGTTATCTCGAGAGCGACGAGGCAGGACGCCACGCGCTGCTGCAAGAGATACTGCGCCTCGAACCCGTCGTCGGTAACCTGTACCGGCGTGCGACCGCCGACATCCATCTCGACAACGGCGGCGCGTCCGTAACTATCCCATCGGGGAGCCTCATAGACTTGCACACCTACGCGGCAAACGCCGACGAGAAAGTAACCGGCGAGTGTCCCCTGATGATAACCCCCGACCGCGAGCTGCAGGCGGAGAAGGTCGGTCCGGCGGTGATGAGCTTCGGCGACGGGAGCCATCGCTGCCCGGGCGCCTACGTCGCCATCCAGGAGAGTGACGTGTTTTTGCGGCGGTTGCTCGCGCTGGAGGATCTGCGCATCGAACGCAAGCCGTCGGTGAGCTGGAACGACCTCGTAGCGGGGTACGAGTTGCGCGACTTCACCGTGGCTGTCGGGTAAGGTAGTTCACCCGCCCCGCTCGTTCTTCGCAACCCCCAACCAGCGTGCTATGGGGGCGGTGGTCAGTCCATAAACGGCGACGGTGGAAAGGATGACGAGGAAAGCCAGCGGCGTGAGAGCTTCCGCCCCGGAGACTCCGGCGTCGGCGAGCTCCAGCCCGAAGACCGAGGCGACGGAGGCGGCTACTATGCCGCGGGGCGCCATCCAGCACAGGAAGGCTCGCTCGCGCGGAGGGAGGTCGGAGCCGAGAGTCGAGACGAGCACCGCCACCGGGCGCACGACGAGTATTAGCACCAGGACGAAGACGAGCGTGCCGAGGGTAGCCACGGAGGTAAGCTCTTCCAGGCCGAGCCGGGCGGAGAGCACGATAAAGAGGATCGCCAGAAAAAGGTCTCTGAGCTCTTCTTTGAACTCCACGATGCCTTCCACGGAGACCGTTTGCTGGTTGGCGAGCGCAAGGCCCATGAGCGTAACGGCGAGCAGGCCGGACTCGGCCCGGATCAGGTCCGAGACGGCGAACGTTACCAGCACCGTCGCGAGCGTTACGCCGTTTCGGAGGTTCTCCGGAACCCAACCACGGGACAGGGCCACAAATAAGAACCCGCCGCCCACCGCTCCCAGAAGCGTTCCGGCCAGGAAAGTCAGGGCGAAGCCTATAAAAAGCGAGCCGGTCTCTTCCCCCGAATTAGCCGCGATAATGCCTTGAAAGACGAGCACGGCCAGGATCGCGCCGATAGGGTCAACGAGTATCCCCTCCCACTTTAGGATGGAGTTCAGCCTCTCCACCGGCCGGGCGTGTTCCAGGAGCGGCAGCACGACCGTGGGGCCAGAAACGACGAGGATGGCGCCGAGCAGGGCGGAGAGTTGCGCGCTTAGGCCCAGCAAGAAGTACGCGGCCACCGAGGTTGGTAACCACGTAAGAAGCACCCCGACACTGATCAGCCGCCGCACCACCTTTCTTACGCCCCGCACCTCTGAAATACGGAGGTTCAAGCCGCCCTCGAACAAGATGACCGCTACCAACAAGGAGACCAGAGGGGAGAGAACATCGCCGAGCAGGGCGTCCGGGTCAACCAGGCCGAAGACGGGACCGGCGAGAAGGCCGACCACCAGCAGGCACAGTATCGAGGGTACGCCCAACCGGGATGCGAGCCACTGGGCCCCCACGCCCAAAGCCACGATACTGCCGAGCGCCAGAAGCGGTTCTTCCATCAGAGATTGCCGCTTTTTTGCGGGCGGTGTTGTCGTTCTCTGCCGGTCATCTTTGTCCTTTGTGATCTTTGCCGCGTTCCATCCGGGCGGGCACCATTATCCGGTGTAGTCGGGCGGCGCGCAAAGCTTCGTCAGCCGCCGAAAGATAACAGTGCAAAAGAGCCGGGTACAAAACCAGTACGAGAAAGCTCTCGAAGCCGATGTTCGCGATGCCGCGGATGCCACCAACAGGATGATCGCCATCGTCGGGAAGATGACGCTGAGATCAGGCAAGAAAACTTTCTTTACTACCTGGTGTAAAAAGCACCGGCAGGCTATGCCCGGCAAAGTAAAGCCTTACACTCTGCCTGAGAAACTTCCGGCCATCCGGAGCGTAATTGTATGTTGTCTTTATTTAGAAAGGGCGTGGAGTACGGACTCTTATACGAAACCGGAAGACCCGGAGAAACTCATAGAGGTAGAAGGTTTGGGCAAAGTGTATGGTAGCGGCGAGGCCCGGGTGGAAGCGCTCGCCGGGGTCAGTTTAGGGGTGCGCGCCGGGACTTGGGTGTCGGTGGTTGGGGCTTCCGGCTCAGGCAAGAGCACCTTGATGAACGTGATCGGGATGCTGGACCGGCCCACCTCCGGCTCCTACCGTCTCGGAGGCCGCGACGTGTCGGGGCTCGGCGGTAGGGAACTCGCCCGCATCCGGCGGGAAACCATAGGATTTATCTTCCAGGGCTACAACTTGCTGCCCCGCCAAGACGCCCGGCGCAACGTCGAGCTGCCCATGATCTACGACAACGTAGGGGCCAAAGAACGCCGCTGGCGGGCCACGGGGGCTCTGGAGCGGGTTGGCCTGGGCGACCGGCTCCACCACCGGCCCTCGGAACTTTCGGGGGGCCAGCAACAAAGGGTCGCCATCGCCCGGGCCCTGGTCAACGAGCCGGCCCTCATCCTCGCCGACGAGCCCACGGGCAACCTCGACAGTGTCTCCGGCGGGTCCATCCTGGAGCTTTTCGGCGAGCTCCGGAGTTCGGGCGTCACGCTGATAGTCGTCACCCACGAGCCCGACGTGGCGGAATATGCCGGAAGGGTTATAGAGCTTCGGGATGGTTGTGTGATCTCCGACGGCGCGCCGGGGTCAACCGATGAAAAGCCCGCCGACCCGGATAGCGGCCGCTAGTGGGACGGTATCTGCGGCTGGTCGGCATGGGTTTTTCGGGCGCCGCCGCGAACCCGGTGCGGGCGCTGCTCACCATGCTCGGAATAATAATCGGGGTGGGGGCGGTCATCTTACTCACCTCCCTGGGCAACGGTATACAAGAGAGCGTTTCCGGTGAGATAGAAGGGCTCGGCACGAACCTCATCCAGGTCTCGCCGGGGGCCGGGGGCGGCGGCGCCCCGTTCGGCTCCGCGCCCGCGAGCACGCTGACCCTGGAGGACGCGGAAAAGGTTCGGGAGTTGGGCTCCGTGGAGCGGGTCTCGGCCTCCGCCGGCGCGGTGGCCCGGGTGCAAGCCGCCGGGGAAGGACAAAGTTCGGGTACTGGGGGCCAACCTGCCGGCGGGGCTTCGGAAGGTGGAATCCCGGAAAATCTCGGAGAGTCGTTTACGGGTGTGGGCCCCTCGTACGACGAGATCACACCGGTGGACCTCTCCGCCGGAAGGTTTATAGAAGGCGCAGGAGAGGTGGTGCTCGGTGATCCCGTGGTCGAAGACAAGCTCGGTGTCGCCCCGGAGAAAGCCGTCGGCCGAACGGTGAACGTCGGTGGCCGGGATTTGGAAGTAGTCGGTGTCTCCGCCGCCCGGGAGGGAGGGGAAGAGTTCGGCCCCCCGGGCAGTGGTTCCGCCGTTTCGTACCTGCCGGTCACCGCCGCGATGGAGCTCTCCGGCACGGAAAACGTCGGACAGTTGGTTATTCAGGCCCGAGACTCCGAGGCCGTGGGCCGGGCAGAAGAGCGCATCCGGTCGACCCTCATCGAGGCCCACGGAGGGACGGAGGATTTCTCCATCTTTACCCAGGAAGAACTGCTCTCTACTTTCACGCAGGTAACCGACCAGCTCAACGTGTTTCTGGCCGGAATCGCCGGCATCTCGCTGTTGGTTGGGGGCATCGGGATCATGAACATCATGCTCGTCTCGGTGACCGAGCGCACCCGGGAGATCGGGATAAGAAAAGCGGTCGGCGCCAAAGACTCCGACATCCTCATACAGTTCTTGAGCGAAGCATTATTGCTGTCGCTGGTGGGTGGATTGCTCGGCATAGGCTTCGGCGTAGCGGCCGGCCTGATACTGCCCGGGCTACTAACAGACCTGCCACCGGCCATATTCCGGCTGCCCCAGATAGCCCTCGCTTTCGGGGTGGCAGGCGCCGTAGGGCTCGTGTTCGGGGTCTTACCAGCCTACCGTTCGGCCCGGCTGGCCCCCGTGAAAGCCCTAGGTAGAGAGTAGTGCGTCTGTGTAATAATGCCCGAATGACGGAGCAGAGGGGTTGACAACTTCCGCACACGTAAACAGGTTGCCCAAGCAAAAATCGGCTTCGGCGGCCGGCTTATGAAACAGCCCTTGCAAAAGTTGCGCAACGCGTTGCAGGGATCTGACGGGCAAAAAAACGGGTTGCCGGAGACCGAGCCGGACGTAACGGCGAGCCCGACGCCGATTCGTATCTCGAAGCGTTCGCGCACGGCCTTGATCCTGGCCGTGCTCGTCGTGATCGGGCTGGTAGTCTGGTACGTGCCGGGGGTGGTTACGACACTCGTCGGTGGTTTTGCGCTCGCACTCGTACTTTCTTTTCCCGTTCGCTGGCTCTCCAGAATCATGCCCCGCGGGCTGGCGATCCTCGGCTCGTTCTTGCTCTTGCTGGGGATAGTTATTTTGGCGCTGCTTATCCTGGTACCGCTGGTAGGAGAGCAGCTTGCCGCGTTTGCCGATGCTTTACCCGCCATAGCCGGCACCGCCGAACAGGGCTTGCAAAACCTGCTCAACTTATTCCAGCAGAGGGGACTTCTTCCCAGCGACTCCGACGAGGTTGCTTCGAGGGTCCGGGAGGATCTTACGAACGCCGCCCAGTCTCTGGCCGGCAACGTGCTCGGCGGCGCCCTGGGCGTCGTCACCGGCACTTTCAGCTTTGCCCTGACGCTCTTCGGGGTGCTATTTGTCGGAGCCTACCTGCTCGTGGACGTCCGTCGCTTCAAGGCCGCCTACCTGCGCGCCGCGCCGCACGAGTATCGCCGGGACCTCCTTACCCTGTGGGACGCCTTCGGCTACTCGCTCTCCAAGTACCTCGGAGGACTCGCGCTGGTGCTCGCCATACAAGGGGCCGTCTCGGCTGTGGGATTGTTCTTTCTCGAAGTGCCCTACGCCCTGCTCCTCGGAGCCTGGGTCTCGGTGACGGCTATTATCCCGTATTTGGGAGCCTGGATCGGCTCCATCCCGGCGGTGCTCGTGGCGCTTACCACCGTCTCACCGACGACGGCGCTTTTGACGGCGGTGTTGTTTTTGGGTATCCAGCAGCTAGAAGGCAACTTTCTCACTCCTAAGATCCAGGGCGACACCCTGAAGGTGCATCCTATACTGGTCTTTTTGGCCGTAATAGTCGGCGGAGGACTGGGCGGTATAGCCGGGGTGATCGTGGCCGTCCCTTCCCTGGCCGTGCTGCGCGTCCTCTTCGACTTTTTCCGCGTACGCCTCACGACCCGGGCTTGAGCTGAAAACGGTGTGAAGCCCTCGAACTCCTGGTACCTTAGACTCCGGTCTCCAGTCGAGAGGGTCTTAAAGAACTTTATCCGCCACGACATGGCCGTCTACTCGATGGCCCTTGCTTACCGCGGTCTCTTCGCCCTCCTGCCGTTCGCCGTGTTTTTGGCCGCCGTACTGAGCTTTTTCCGCGTAAGCGGCTTGCTGATCTGGCTGGCGGAGAATGGTCCGCCCGGACTGCGCGGGCGGTTTCCGGAGCTGATCGAGAGTTTCGAAGACGGGATTTTGGGACAAGCCCAGGGCGGACTGCTCGCGGCCGGCATAGTCCTCGCTTTCTGGTCGGTGACGATGGGAGCCCGAATTTTCACGAAAGCCATGAACGCCGTCTACGAGGTCCGGGAAACACGCCCGGCCTGGAAGCGGATACCGGCCTCAGTGGCCCTCGCCCCGGCGCTCGCCCTGGTTGGGACCGCCGCTATAGGACTTATGCTCGCCACTTCCACGACTATCGGATGGGTTTCATCTTTATTTGGGTTGGACGTAGTATTCGTTTTCTTGTGGAGCCTGCTGCGCATCCCCATCGCACTCTTCTTGCTCGCGCTCGTCGTATCAGCAGCTTATCGTTTCGCGCCCAACAGCCATTCCACGCTGCGCTCGCTGATGCCCGGGGCGTTTTTGGCCGTGACGCTCTGGGCGCTCGCCTCGCTCGGGTTCGCCTACCTGGTGCCGCTCTTCCCGGACTACGGCGCGGTGTACGGAAGCCTCGGCGCCTCCATCTCACTACTCATCTACCTGTACGCCTCGGCGCTGTCTATTCTACTGGGAGCCGAAGTGAATGCGGCAGGAATCGCCGGTCCCCCACAGAAGAGTGCGGCCCCGAAAACTTCAAAGAAAGGGTAGAACTCCCGCCGCCGAGCTTGGGCTCCACCGGCTCCCCGGCGAAACGGTGAAAAAGCCAGACTTCTACACTACCCTGCGCTGACGGAACTCCGAGGTCGGGCGGCATTGTGTAGCGTAGTCGCGTGCTCCAACCTGAAGACGTCGTCCATGTCTCCGGCGCCGCCGGTGGTGTTGGTAGTTGCGCGGCTCAGTTTTTGAAGGCCCTTGGCGCAAGTGTTATCGGGGTGGCAGGTCCCGCCGAAAAAGCTACCCGACCCCCCCCCCGGCCATCTTCTGGCCCGGTCTTTTTGGAGAGCGGTAGAGCCAGAAGTTTTCTCGTTTAGGTCCGAGGCAGATATTGTGGTGTTGTGTGGTTATTTATTGGTCTCGACGCTTTGGGGAGGTTATTCTACCGTCACGCTCTTGGCGAGGTTCCGTGGTTTGTCTACGTTCAGGCCTCTATCCTTGGCGACGTGGTACGCGAGGAGTTGTAGCGGAACGCAAGCCACTAAAACCTCCAACATCTCCGCCACTTCCGGCACCGGCAGGACTACCCGGGCCACTTTCTCCGCCGCCCCGTCGCCTTCTACGGCCACCGCCACCACGTTGGCGCCCCGGGCCATAGTCTCTTCTACGTTTGACAGGTTTTTCTCGCGGAGCAACCCGGTTCCCAAAACGGCGATGACCGGGCAGTGCTCGTCCACGAGGGCGATAGGACCGTGTTTCATCTCCCCCGACGGGTAGCCTTCGGCGGGGAGGTACGAAATCTCCTTCAGCTTCAACGCCCCTTCCAAAGCCGCCGGATAAGATATCCCCCGGCCCAAAAATAGCGCGCACCGGGCATCCTCGAAATATCTCAAGGCTTTCTCCACGGCGTCCTCGGAGAGTTCTATCGCCTGTTCGACCTTTTCGGGGATCAGGCGTAGATCGTGCCCGATCTTCTGGAGCTCTTTGGGAGACGAGGTGTCCTTAACGCGGGCGAGCTCCAGGGCCAACAGTTGTATGGCGGCGAGTTGTGTAAGAAAAGTCTTTGTCGCGGCCACGCCTATCTCGGGCCCCGCTTTGGTCAACAGGGTGGCCTCTGACTCCCGGGTTATGAGTGAGCCCCGGGTGTTGGTTATGGATAGTACCCGGCCGCCGAACCCTCTCGCCTTCTCGACCGCCGCCAGCGTGTCGGTGGTTTCTCCGCTCTGGGATATAGCTATTACCAGGGTTTTGTCGTCGCCTATCGGCTCCGCGTAGCGGTATTCGCTCGCCACCGCCACCTCGACCGGTATTTTCGCGAGCTTCTGTATAACGTGCTTGCCCGACAAGCCCGTGTGGTAGGCCGTGCCACAGGCCAGGATCACCACCCGCTCTATTTCGGACAGGTCTATCGAAAGCTCCGAGAGGTCTACTTCCCCTTCGGTGTTCAGCCGTCCGGCCAGCGTCTGCCTCAGGGCGTCGGGTTGTTCGTGGATCTCTTTCAGCATGTAGTCTTCGTAGCCGCCAAGGTCTACGGCTTCGGCGTCCCAATCCACCTCGAAGGCCTCACGCCCGACCTTCTCGCCGGCCGCCGTAAATATCTCGATTGAAGAGTCGGTGATCTCGACGATCTCACCGTTCTCGACGAGCATAAACTCCCGGGTCTCGCCGAGTAGGGCCTGGATCGCACTGGCCAAAAAGTTTTCGCCGTCGCCGACGCCCACGACCAGCGGACTCTGGTGCCGGGCGGCCACGATGGTCTCGGGCTCACCCTCGCTTACGGCGGCCACCGCGAAGGAACCCTGCAGCCTCCCCAGCGTCCCGGCGAGCACTTCGCGCAGAGACCCTCTCCCCTCCTCCAGGCCTTCGGCCAAAAGGTGCGCTATGACCTCGGTGTCCGTTTCGGATTCGAAGACGTAGCCCTTTTCCCTGAGCTCTTCCCGGAGTTCGGCGTGGTTCTCGATGATACCGTTGTGCACCACCGCAACGGCGTCGTCCCCGCCCGAGAGTGGGTGTGCGTTGGTCTCGCTGGGTTTGCCGTGCGTGGCCCAGCGCGTGTGCCCCACCCCAGCGCGAACCCGGCGAAAATCCCCGTTACGCTCCCCGACCGCCCTGGATAGGTTCTCTAGCTGTCCGACCCGCCTTAGCGACTCGACGCCCCCCGAGACTTGGAGCGCGAGCCCCGCGGAATCGTAACCGCGGTACTCTAGGTTCTTTAGTCCTCCCATAAGCACTTCCACACAACGTTCTTTGCCGACGTAACCCACGATGCCGCACACGCGAGATGAACCTCCCTATATCTTTCTTTGCAAGGGCAGGTGGAAGAGGATCGGAGACCCCGGTAGATGTTGGTGGGGAGCTTTCGCTCCCGTGTCTTACGTTGGGCCGGGGGGTGTTTTGTACCCGGTGTCGCCACCGAATTTTGTCACCACCCTGACGACCGCCCTGTGGCCGAGACGCACCCGCCGAATTACTCGATGAACGTCTACCTCGTCAACTCTCTGCTATTAGTTGCTGTATAAAGCTGTGCAAAGAGTCCTGGCGCTTTACTTTTCTACCGATTTTCCGTTCTATCCGGCCTGCCGGACCTTTTATTGCTCCAAACGTTTTTTGTCCCGGGGTTTTCTCCTTTCTACGCTTTGAAGAGATGCCACACCGTATCATGGTCCCCGGCCCTCGGCAAGGCTTCCGGGGGGTGTCAGAAACCACCGACCCGGATAATCCCCAACAAGGCCAACAGGCCAACCAAAACGGGTTGGTGGACGAGGTAGATCAGCAACGAGTTTCTCCCGAGTGGCCCGAGCACCCGGGCCGCGGCCGGCTCTGTTGGCAAAATCCTAAAAGTCCTTCTCCCACGACTGTACAAAATGTTCCCGACAAATAGCCCCAAAAGTACCACCCCAAACCACGGCAGCAAGGGCCGGTAATCCGGCATGAACAAGGTCTCCGGCACCAACCCAAAGGGGAGCAACCAGATTGTTTCCGGCGACGGATCCAGGGAGCTCACATACAATCCGACGGCTATTATGCCGAGTCCCAGGAGTAGGTTCGGCAGCCGCAGGCTTAGGAAAGGATACGCCAACACTATAGACACCCCTATGAGGTGCAAAATCCCGAACACGATAACGCCCGCGCCGGCAAGCCACGTGGCGAACGTGAGCACCATTCCGTAGCCGAGTATCTTGAGTCCCCGCCCGAAGTACTTCCCGAACGAGTTGCGGTTGGGGCTTCCGTACTCTGTCCGGGAGTAGCTTATGGACAACGAAACACCCACCAGAAACACGAAAGAAAAAGCCGTGAGGTCCGCAAAGCGGGCCCAGAAGCCGGTGGTTGATTCGATCCCGTAGCCGCCGAAGGTATCCAGGTCGTACAAGAAATGGTAAAGAACCATCATCAAGATCGCCACTCCCCGGGCGGCGTCCACCTCCCAGAACCTTTCGTGCCCGGTTGCCTCTTTCGGCGTACGATCCTCCTCTACATCGTGTGACAGGGATAATAACCCAAGCGCCCGCGATTCCGTTAGTATTGTCCCATGCCCGGTAGGGAGTTCATAGTTCGTTCTGGTCGTCGCGATGACGCCGCCGCCGCCGCGCGCCTCTGGATGCGGAGCGCCGAGGAGCACACCGTCCACGATCCCATATACGCAACGTCCCCCGAAGCGGAGCGCACGATGCGGAGGTTTTTGGCGGATCTCACCAGCAGCAGCCTGACGTTTATGCTGGTGGCGGTCGTGGAGGAGGAGGTCGTGGGCTTCGTATCCGGCGATCTTCGCGAGGGTTCCCCTACCTTCCAATACAGGACCTGGGCCTCGGTAGACGATATATACGTCTCTTCGGAGTACCGCAGCCTCGGCATCGGGCGCGCCCTACTCCAACATGTGGAGTCCTGGGCCAGGGACAAGGGGGCAAACGGTATCTCTCTCCAGGTCGCCGCCCTCAACGAACGGGGCCGTGAATTTTACGAGGAATTAGGCTTCCGGGAAGTTTCGGTCTACCAGGTGTTAGAGTTCTAACCGAAATTTATGGCGATCCAGGCAACGAGGGCGACGAAACCCGCGAGCAACGCTACCAGAAGGACGAGGCCCGCGAGCATTCCGCCCACTATCAACACTTCCCGCACCGTTTGACGTCTCTGAATCACCGCCGTGTCCCAGGGCTCCACAGTCCAGAAATACTCTGTAAGGACCAAACCGCCAAAACCGGCCAGCATCCCGATAAACAGCTTTGAGATCACGGCGGGTGTTTCCCCAGGGAAGCTGGGGATTGAACTATTGGAAATGCCGGTACTCGGCCCCAAAGTCCAGCAGCATGACGAAGCCGGCCACCGTAAGGAACAACGCCAGGATCAATATCGGCGTCCTGCAACGTTCGAGCTTCATCGCCAGATACATCAGGGCATCTCCCACGACGGCCCCGACCGCGAAAGGCCACGCGACCAGGCCCAAAGAGTAGCCGAACAGCGCGAGAAGCAGAAGAACCCCGGCGGCCACGGCCAGCAGAACGAGGCCCGCCAAGTCCAGCCATTCTCCTGCACCTCCGGCTTCTCTGGCTTCGCTATCGTCGAGTTTTGTTATTCAACCAAACACCGGCAACCCTTCTACCGAAACCTATAAAAAGCCCGGTAAAGTCTCAACCCGGTAGGGGCGAGGAGAATGACATCACCTCTACCCCGGCCTCGACCCCGAAACCGGAGTCTGCATAGAACTTCTTGGCCTCTTCGTCCATTACCTGAACCTCAATATAAGATATACCTTTACGGGAGCATCTTTCGATGGCCGCCCCGAGCAACGCCCGGCCCACGCCCCGGCGGCGGTTCTCGGGGCGCACGTAGATCTCCTCTACGCTGGCGAACCTGCCGCCGACCGAGATACTGGGACGAAAGGAGATCACGGCGACACCCAGGAAACCGCCGTTCGACCGGGCCGCGACGAGCTCCAGGTCTCCTTTCTCCAGCGCGCCGCGCAGTTCCTCAACGAAACCGTTCGGCCCCGGCTCGCCCTTCCGGAGAAAGCCTCCGAGAAACCCCAGCGATTCCTCGAGTAGGTCTTCCCCAACAGGGTGTACTTCGATCAAAGCTATACGGTGTAGGCTACGGCCCGGGTCGCGGACTCTATGGTGGTTTCGATGTCTTCGTCGTCCACGTCGAGGTGGGTGCACAGGCGGACGGTGTCGGCGGCGCCGCGGGTGGCGAGCACCCCCTCTTTCTCCAATGCTTGCAGAAGCTCGTCGCTTTCTCTAGTCTCGACGAGCACGATGTTCGTCTCCGGCCAAACCACCTCGTACCCGGCCCCGGCCAATCCCTCGGCCAGCTTTTCCGCCCGCCGGTGGTCTTCGGCCAGCCGTCCGCGGTTGTTCTCGACGGCGTAGAGGGAGGCGGCTGCAATAACCCCCGCCTGGCGCATACCGCCCCCGAACATCTTCCGTGCCCGCCTCGCCTCCGCGATGGTCTCTTCGTCCCCGGCGAGCAGCGAACCGACCGGTGCCCCGAGCCCTTTCGACGAGCAAACCGAAACCGTATCGGCGTGCGCGCACCACTCGCCGGCCGGGATACCGGTCGCCGCCGCGGCGTTGAAGAGCCTTGCGCCATCCAGATGAACTTTTAGGCCCATCTCGTGCGCCGCCTGCGCTACGGTGGCAAATTTCCTCAAAGGGAACACTTTGCCTCCCGCCGCGTTGTGCGTGTTCTCTAGGCACAGGAGCGTCGCCCTCGGGAAGTGTACGTTTTCCGGGAGAACGGCGGGGCGCAGGGTTTCGGGGTCTATGACGCCTCCGTCCCCCGGTAGGGTGCGTACCTGTACCCCGGACAGTACCGCCGGGCCCCCCGCCTCGTAGTTGAAGATGTGCGCCTTCTCGTGCAGCAGGATCTCCTCTCCCCGGTTCGTGCTGACGTACACCCCGATCTGGTTGGTCATCGTGCCCGAGGGCGCGTAGAGCGCCGCTTCTTTGCCGAGCAAACGCGCCACACGCTCTTCCAGGCGGTTTACCGTCGGGTCTTCGCCGAAAACGTCGTCCCCAACCAGGGCTTCGGACATCGCCCGGCGCATCCTGTCCGTCGGCCGGGTCACGGTGTCGCTCCGCAGGTCTATCGTCATCACTCCTCCAAACCCTCTAGTACTCGACCCGTGGTCGAGAAACTGATCTTCGCCATGTCGGCCAACCCTTCTGTCCCTCTCTCCCTTACAACCCTCCGCGCGGGCCCTAAGACGTGGGTGGCGCCCCGGGGCAACTCGAACCCGACTTCTTCCGACAACCGCTCCATCTCCCGCAAATACCGCCCCCGGGCCAGGATCGAGGCGGCGGCGACGGCGGCGTCATCCCTATCAGCCTTGCTGCGCACCTCCAATCGCACCCCTTCGGGCATGTAGGGTTCGACGTAAGAGCGGGCCGCTTTGGCAAACTCGTCTACCACCACGAGGTCAACCTCTTGTTTAAGTTCATCCAGTATTTCTACGGAGAGCTCCCCGAGCAAAACATTAACGTTTCCGGATACGCCGCGGCGGCGTTCGAACTCCCGGGGCCCGAGCGACACGACGCAGACGTTCTCCGTTCCCAAAGCCTCCAGGATCAAACCGGACGTGCGACGGGCCTGGGCGACCCCCAGTACCTTGGAGTCTCTGACCCCAATCTCCTGCATCTCGCGGGCCTTCTCTTTTCCCGTTATACGGGCCCCGGCCATTACCAGGGGGCCGAAGTATTCTCCCTTACCGGCCTCGTCTATACCGAGCCGGGGCGTTCCATCCAGCTTGGGCCTGGACCCCGCAACGTCCGACGGGCCGGAACGTCCTTTCGTCTTCGCCGGACGCGCCCCCGACCGGGCCTCCAACGACGCCTTCAGTTTCGAAGAGGCCTTACCCTGTACCAGAACTTTACCCGTTCGGAAAACGGTCAGGTTTGCCTTCTCCTCACCTTTGCGGAAGTAGTATTGGGTGCCGTACGAAACTTCGCGCCGGTCTGAGACCTTGATCCCGGTTTCTTCGACGAAGGATGCCAACTCCTGCGGGAGTTCTATCAACGTACCTCGAAGCTGCTCAGGTCTCCCTGGGGGTCGCCGTACTCCAGTTGGAGGTCTTCTACGTCGGCGGGTGACGGGCCGCTCTCGCACCACTCGACCATCTCTTGTACGGCCTCGGACGGACCTTCGAAGACCGCTTCCACACTCCCGTCGGGTAGGTTCTTCACCCACCCGGCGAGCCCTAGTTCTTCTGCTTTCTGGCGGGTAGAATCCCGAAAAGCTACTCCTTGCACCCTGCCGGACACCTGGACGTTGACGTATTCTTCGTTGTTTCCCAAAACCTCTCCTTTACTGGTTGACGGTTTACCCATCCGGGACCCAAGTTTACTTCCCATCGCGTCCTATTTTGGCCTTCTCGGTACGATATGCTAACGTGGTGCGGTTATGAAAACAGAGAACCAGTTGACGGAGGAACCCCAAGCCTCCGACAGGACGCTTTTAACCTTAATAGTACCCACCCGCAACGAGGCGGACAACGTGCCGAAGTTGGTAGACGGGCTTCGGGCCAGCCTGGCGGACGTAGATTACCGGGTCGTGTTCGTGGACGACTCCACGGATGATACCCCGGAGGTCATAAGGAGCCTACAGAAACAGGACGATAGAGTCTCCCTGATACACCGCGGCAAGGACGAGCGCGAGGGCGGTCTCTCGACGGCGGTAACAACCGGCATAGATGCGGTCGTGGACGAGAGCATTTATACCTGCGTGATGGATGCGGACCTTCAACACCCGCCGGAGAAGGTTCGTGAGATGCTGGAGTTCGCGCGTACCGGAGACGCGGACGTGGTGGTGGCGAGCCGTTACACACCGGGCGGCAGCTACGCCGGCCTGTCGGGGCCGATGAGAAGGGCGGTCTCGGTCGGGACCAAGTACCTGGCCCAGGTAGTGTTTCGTGAGGCCCGTAAGACCACAGACCCACTAACAGGTTTCTTTCTCGTAAGAAATCAGGCCATAAAAGGTATCCAGTTCCGGCCCACGGGGTTCAAGATCCTGCTGGAGATACTCGTGTGCGCCCCGGAGTTGAAGGTGGTCGAAGCTCCCTTCAACTTTCAGGCCCGCAATGCCGGTGTATCCAAAGCCAGCGTGTCGCAGGGAAGAGAATACTTGAGCCACATCTTGAGCCTCTTTTTGCACGTACCCCCGGCGGGACGGTTCTGGAAGTTTGCGCTGGTCGGCGCCTCGGGAGCCCTGGTGAACATGGCGATCCTGATCTTCCTGCGGGAGTACATCAACGCGAACATCGTTATAGCCTGGATGTTTGCCGTGGGCATTAGCGCTTTAAGTAACTTTTTGCTGAACAGCGTCTTCACCTGGCGCGACATCCGGCACTCCAGCCGGATACACTTTTTTATGCGCGGCGCCCTAGCATATCCGGTGGCGATAGTTGCTTACGGCGCAAACTTCACCGTCTTCTATCCGTTGGTCAAGTACGTTACCGAAGCTTTTCCTTACTACGCGCTCTTTAATTTCCTGGGCATCGTCGCTGGCACGGCCGTAAACTTCGTGCTGAATTCCCGGCTGGTCTTTCGTCCCTCCACTCCCAAAAACCTGGACTCAAAACGTCCGCCAAAGGAGATAATCGAGGAGATCCGCAACGAGTTAAAAGCCGACCGGGTGAACCTGATCCACCTTCCAAACTTCGACGCCCTCGGGGAAGAGAATCCCCACAGTCTCACGCGGGCCGACCAGAGCATCGTGGAGATGGCCCTGATAACGTCCCAACCATCCCTTACCGTTACCGGACCCCGCAGGCTACCCCAGGCGCGCACCAACGCCCGCTGGCTGAACTCACTGGCCGTTCCGGTGTTCCTGAACGAGCGCGTCGTAGGCGTGGTCTATGCGACCCGCAACTCCGCCGAACCGTTTACCGAGGAAGACCTCCACTGGCTAACAACTTACGCCGGCCCCGCAGCCCCCCTCTTCGAATAACGCCCTTGAACAAACCCGCACAAGAAAAAGTCTCCTGAAAGAACCCCGAACTATACCCGCCCCCTCTCCCACGAGGATATCGTTAAGACTATACTCAAACATAAACTTTAACTACAGCTTCATACTTACGCCCTTCCAGAATTCTTCTTTTTCTGTGAATAGTTTCGTGGGCGGCTTGCGCTTCGTACCTAAAGTTTAGGTTTATTTAGCTGTTTTCTAACCCGTTGATCGTCATTGGCGAAAGCTTCGGAAAGCTCCAGGCTTTATACTATCTGCATGGCTTCGATCTGCTTTCTATCGGATTTTGGGCTCACTAATGACTTCGTCGGTACTTGTAAAGGGGTGATGTTGCGCATAGCCCCGGGGGTCACCGTTATAGACCTTTCGCACGAGGTTCCCGGCTTTGAGGTGGAGGTCGGCGCGGAAATTTTGCAGCACGCCACCAAATACATGCCGCCGGATGCGGTGTATTTGGCGGTCGTGGACCCTGGGGTCGGCACCGGCAGGCGCGGAATCGCGCTACGCACGGAGAGTGGCGCCGCGATGGTGGGCCCGGACAACGGCCTTCTGGCGCCGGCATGCGACTCCCTGGGCGGGGCATCCTACTCGGTAGAACTAACGAACGACGAGTATCACCTGGATCCGGTCTCAAACACGTTTCATGGTAGGGACATCTTCGCGCCCGTCGCGGCGCATCTCGCCGCCGGGGCCGACATCTCGGATCTCGGCAGAGACCTGGCGAATGAGGACCTCGTGGGGCTGTCTGTTCCGGGTTACGAAGAGGAGTTCGGTGCGGCCCGGAAAACGAAGATCTTGGATGTTGATCGGTACGGAAACGCCCGACTCTCGATGTTTCAAGACAAAGCCGACCTGGAATACGGTGCCTCTTTAAGCGTAGACGTCGGCGACGGCGACATGCCCGTCAGATATCTGGCTACTTTTGGAGAAGCGAAAGACGGGGAGTTAATCCTGGTACCGGACTCCCACTGGCGTTTAAGCCTGGCAATAAACAAAGGAAGCGCGGCCCAGGCTCTAGAACTCCGTCGGGGCGGCACGGTGCAACTCAAACCCGGAAGCTGATCAGGCATGTCGCAGAGCAAGACGCGTGAAACAAGAGGCCTCGTCCGTTTCGAAACACTACCGGCGATGGATAAACGCCGGGTCATGAAAGCCGCGTTTCTAAGGCCCGTGAACGTGATGATGATAATACTCGGCGTTTTCGCCACGGTCTTTTTTTCCCTATGGTTTCTACCGGCCGCCGTGGTAACTTACCTGCTTTTGGGTCTTCTGGCGTCTCGGGATCCCTTTTTTATCCGCCGGGTCGTTGGTGAGCCGAAGCCCGGGCTAGATGCCGGTTTGGACCCGTCCTACATCCAACCGGAGCGTCGCGCGCGCTGGCTTTCTCGGGGAGAAACCCGTGAAAGGGTGGAGAAAACTTTGGAGGTCTACCGGGAGCTGATCGTCTCTATCGAAGAGTCCAACGACGTGACGCGCGAAGTCCTCGGTGATGCTGTTCCCAAGCTACACTT
This sequence comes from Rubrobacteraceae bacterium, assembly GCA_965213905.1. GTDB lineage: Bacteria > Actinomycetota > Rubrobacteria > Rubrobacterales > Rubrobacteraceae > SIRX01. The sequence continues at coordinate 530,030 of OZ243922.1, forward strand.
GGTAGCCAACCGTCTGGTCGAGATAGCCCACAAAAGAGAGAAGGCCGCAAACACCATAAACAAAACTAAACAAGAGATGGGCGACTCAAATAGCGTCGCCGGTGAGAACGCGGCGATTTTGGAAAGCTTGGAGCGTGAGATAAAAAAGGCCGACGCCGAAATATTGGAAACCCACGAGAGGCTTGTTAACCTCCGGAGCAGGGTAGCTTACGCCACGATTACAGACGACGCCGCCGGACGCGCGACGGCGGCGGAACTGAGTAGATCTCTCGACAACGTGAGCCTGCGGCTGGAAGCCTTGGACGATACGACCCAACCTCCGGGGTAGATTTTCGGGGCGGTTGGGACCAAGCCCAAAAACGAGTTCTACAACAAGAAAAAGCCTGCTAGGCCGAGTTTGCCTGCCAGCTAGTTCCCTCGTCCTCTTCGCCGATGTAATCGGTGCCTGGCGCCCTCTGCACGGGCGCATCGTTGAGCTCCCTGCGAGACTCCTTCACGGAATTTAGAGAATCTTCGCACCAGTTCTCCAGGTTCCCCATAATGCGTTCCCGGTAAGCCTCCGAGCCATCGGAAACCTCTTTGGCGTATTGCTCGGCGGCCCCAACGACCTCGGCCACCTTTCGCTCCGCACGCAAATAAGCGTCCGTATGCTCGACCTGTTCGTCCGCACGTTCCCGGGCTCTATCTTTTATCCTCGCAGCCTCTTCTTCAGCGGCCGCGACCATGGCGCTGCACTCCCGACGTACGGACTCAGCATCTGATAACTCACCCGGCAAGGCGCTTCTCAGCTCTTCGAGGATTACCAGAACGTCAGCCCGGTCGATCAGGGCCAGTCCCCTCCTCATAGGTACGCTAGACGCATTGTAGACAATGGCATCTAGCTCTTCCAAAACTCCGCTGATGTACTCCATCTCCTCTCTCATGGTTTACAACCCTAGCACGCATCTTCAGGCTCCGCTAGGCTTTTTTAAGGTATTTTTCGAAACTTCACCTCACCTTCAGGTTTAATACAATCTAAAGGTTAAGTGTAAATTATTTGGCGCCGGTTTGGGCGGTTCGGATCGGGGTCGGAAAACGTATAAAGCTCATCACAAAAGGCTTTCTGCAAACCCCGAGGCGTTTTTGTTTTGCGTCCAAGGTTGAAGTGTACTTACAGGTAAGTTTGAAGTGGGGTGTTCGTGGGGGAGCCTTATTGCTCTAGCTCGGGAGGCTGTAGTACCGTTGCCGGTTCCACGCTTTACCTGTCACCGGCTGTTGTAGACGGCAAAACCTACTGCTACCACGGCAGAGAACAGCAAGAGGGGGTTGAGGGCACCCGATAACAACGCGGGCAGCAACAGCACGACGTACGGAGTAGCCACCGCCAAGCCGGATATAGTCATGGACACAGCTCCCCCATTCCGCCCTCCGGCACGGTGGATCAGGAGTCCGGCGCCGTACCCCGCGAGGGCCGACAATATTATTCGCCCGAAGCCAGTCTGAAGGATTATCAGCACCACCGGTATGCCGACTACGGCCACCGCCACCCCGGCCAAGAGGCTCTTGATGATCTGGTCGGTCTTCATGGCTCCCGCCCGGGCACTCCGGGGCAACCGGGCATCTTCGGGGCACTTGATGCCCACCTCGGTTTGTATCATGCACTCCGTACAGATCGGACGCCCACAGGTGGCGCAAGATACCCGGGTTTCCCGATCTGGGTGACGGTAACAGTTCATCGCTTTCGCCATCAAACCCTCCGGCGCACGACTTCGCCCCGGGGAACCAGGACGAGTTCGCGCCGGTAGCTACGGTGTGTGGCTTCTATATCCCGAACGTGCTCTAGTTTCATCCTCTCTATCTCTTCCCGCAGCTTCAGGTTTCGAGATTCCAGGCCGGAAATTCTCCTTTCGAGGTCCAGGGTCCTCCTGACGCCGGCGAGGTTCATGCCCATCTCCTGGGTTAGCTTCTGGATGTGACGGCCAAGTTCTATGTCTTCCAGGGAATAGAGGCGGGTGTTTTTAATGCTCTTGCGCGGCTGGAGCAGACCTTTCTGCTCGTACATCCGCAGGGTTTGCGGGTGGACCCCGATCAGCTCGGCGGCCACCCCGATCATGTACACGGGCCGCTTGCGTAGGTCCATCGCTAAACCCGGGCTTTCTTCAGGAGGTCTCCACGCGCATCCTCGTCATACTCCTCGGCAAACGCTTCAAGTATTTCCCGCTCCCGCTTTTTGAGCTTTTTGGGAATTACGACGGCGACCCTGACTATAAGGTCGCCGATCCTGCCGTCCCGGGGACGGGGCGCCCCAGCGCCCCGCACCTTGAACTGCCTTCCGTCCTGGGTTCCGGCCGGCAACCTTAGCTTGACGGCCTTTCCATCGGGCCGGGGAACTTCTATGTCGGCGCCGAGCGCCGCCTCCGTGAAACCGACCGGAACTTTCAAGATGAAGTCGTCGCCCTTGCGGGCGAAGAGCGGATGCTCCTCCACCCGGGTAATTACGTACAGGTCTCCGGCCGGTCCGCCTTTGTCCCCGGCGTTGCCCCTCCCGGGGACCCGTATCTTCATGCCGTCTTTGGCGCCCGGAGGAATTTTTACCGTTACCGGGCGGGACCTCTTTGTCCTCCCACCGCCCCGACAGGACCCACAGGGACTCTCGATAATAGTCCCCGTTCCACCGCACCCGGCACAAGGCTCTGAAAGCGCGAAAAATCCCTGATCCCGGCTCTTCACACCCATCCCCCTACACTGCGGACAAGTTTTGGGCGAGGTACCGGGCGCGGCCCCGGTGCCCCGGCACTGTCCACAGGCTTCTTCGACCGGCACGCTAACTTTTGTGGTGGCCCCGTTCAAAGCGTCTCTAAACTTCAAGTTTACACTTATTGTTACGTTCTGGCCTTTAGCCGGCGCGTTGCGGCTCCCGCCGGTCGTCCGGCCCAGAATATCTCCGAGGTCACCGAACCTGCCGAAGACATCCGAGAGGTCGGAAAAATTGCCGGTTCCTCCTCCGGGGGGCGTCTGCCCGCCGCCGAACAGGTTGCGCGGTCCTTCGTCGTACTCGCGCCTCTTTTCCGGGTTGGAGAGAACCTCGTAGGCGTACTGTATTTCTTTGAACCTTTCCTCGGCGTCCGGGTTGTCCCGGTTGGCATCCGGGTGATATTCCCGGGCCAGCTTGCGGTACGAACTCCGGATGTCTTTCTGCGACGCCTCTTTCGAAACCCCGAGTATTTTATAAAGGTCCTTGGTCTCCATAGTTAAACCCTAACGTGCAACTACAACCTTCGCCGGCCGTATAGCTTTGCCGTTCAGCAAGTACCCTCTCTCGAAGGTTTGCAGGATCGTACCTTCCTCGTATTCTTCGGAGGGTTGGCCCATGACGGCTTCGTGGACGTTTGGATCGAAGTGCTGGCCGTCGGAGGCTACTACGGCGAGCCCTTCCCTACTGAGCACTTCGGAGAAGTTGTCGCGGGTCGCGCGCACGCCTTCGTGGATGTCCCCTTCGGACTCCAGGGCACGGTCCAGGTTGTCCAGCACCGGCAGCAGTTCGACGACGAGCTTCTCCGAGGCGGTTTCTCGAACACCGGCCAGCTCGCGCTCTTGGCGCTTACGGAAGTTTTCGAACTCGGCTTTCAGCCTGCGGAGCGCCTCCAGGTACTCGTCGCGCTCTTTGCGCGTGGCTTCTAGTTCCTCCAGTGCAGCAGAGATTTCTTCCTCGACTACTATGGGTTCTTCACGAAGCTCGTCCTGGGCTACGTCTTCGGCGTTGGTTTCGGCGGTTTCTCCCAGTTCTTCAACTACTTCGCTACCCCCCACAGAACCCGGGTCCTCCGGAGAACCCTGGGCTTCGTCTATTGGCTCGGGAGCTGTTTCCGGGTTCTGCTCTTCTGGCCCGTTGGATGCCGGGTCGTGGTTTTTCTCTTCGCTACTCAAAGGTGTCGTTCCCTCCCGTTCCGTCGGTCCGATCCCGGTGGCCGGTTCGCGAACCGGCCGCCGGTCTTGAAACTCCGCTACTGCCCTACTACCTGTTCTGTTGGTTCTCCTCATCGTCTTCATCGTCGATAATTTCGGCGTCTTCGACGAGGTCTTCGTCCGGGTTCTCGGCCCCGGCGCTCGCGGACTCTTGCTCCTGCTGGGCTTGCTGGTAGAGGACTTCGGAGAGCTTGTGGGAAGCCGTCATGAGGGTTTCCTGCTTTGTCTTGATCTCTTCCAGGTCTTCACCGGCCAATGCTTCTTTGGTTTCTTTTATGGCTTCTTCGACATCGTTTTTAGTCGCCACGTCCAGCTTGCCGTCTACGTCCTTCAAGGAGCGCTCTACAGAGTAAACGAGGTTGTCAGCGTTGTTGCGGACATCGGCCTCTTCGCGCCGCCGGCTGTCTTCGTCGGCGTGCGATTCGGCGTCGCGCACCATCTGATCTATGTCAGTATCCGAGAGGCCGCTGGAGGCGGTGATCGTGATCCGCTGCTCCTTGCCCGTGCCGAGGTCCTTGGCGCCCACGTTTACTATGCCGTTGGCGTCAATATCGAAGGAGACCTCTATCTGGGGTACACCCCGTGGCGCCGGCGGTATGCCGACGAGCTGGAAGTTGCCGATCAGCTTGTTGTAAGCCGCCATCTCACGCTCGCCCTGGTAAACCTTGATCTCGACCGAACTTTGGTTGTCGTCGGCGGTGGTGAAAGTTTCACCCTTACGTGTAGGTATAGTGGTGTTTCGCTCGATCAGCTTGGTAAACACCCCGCCTTTGGTCTCGATGCCCAGGGAGAGCGGCGTAACGTCGAGCAGTAGTACGTCCTTCACCTCGCCGGCCAGTACACCGGCCTGGATGGCGGCGCCGATGGCGACGACCTCGTCCGGGTTGATGCCTCGGTGCGGCTCTTTACCCGTGATCTCCTTGACTTGCTCCTGTACCGCCGGAATACGGGTAGACCCGCCGACCAGGATCACCTGATCTACCTGCCCGGCCTGGAGGCCGGCGTCGTTCATGGCCTGGCGCACCGGCCCGGCGGTTCCTTCGACCAGATCGGCGGTCAGGTTGTTGAACTGCGCCCGGCTAAGCGACAGGTCCATGTGCTTGGGACCGTTGGCGTCCGCGGTGATGAACGGGAGGTTTATGCTCGTGCTCGTGGTCGAGGAGAGTTCTCGCTTGGCTTTCTCTGCCGCCTCGACGAGCCGCTGGGTAGCCATTTTGTCCTTCGAGAGGTCTATACCCTCGGTCTTCTTGAACTCGGAGACCATCCACTCGACGATCTTGTTGTCGAAGTCGTCGCCGCCGAGGTGGTTGTTGCCGTTGGTCGCCTTGACCTCGAAAACACCCTCACCCAACTCCAGGATCGAAACGTCGAACGTCCCGCCGCCCAGGTCGAAGACCAGGATCGTCTGCTCTTGCTCTTTTTCGAGGCCGTAGGCCAGCGCGGCGGCCGTCGGCTCGTTGATGATCCGCTTCACGTCGAGACCGGCGATCCTGCCGGCATCTTTCGTCGCCTGGCGCTGGGCGTCCTCGAAGTACGCCGGAACGGTGATAACCGCCTCGGTTACTTCTTCGCCCAGGTATTCCTCGGCGTCGCGCTTGAGTTTCTGGAGCGTCATGGCCGAGATCTCCGGCGGCGAGTAGTCTTTGTCCTCTACCCGCACCCGAATGTCCCCGCTAGAACCCGATACGACGTTGTAACCGACACGCTCCGCCTCGGCCTTGATGTCGTTATACCGGCGGCCCATAAAACGCTTTGCAGAATAAATGGTGCGGTCCGGGTTGGTCACCGCCTGACGACGGGCGAGCTGCCCGACCAAACGATCCCCACTCTTCTTGTCGAAAGCAACTACTGAAGGCGTGGTCCTCTCACCTTCGGAGTTCGTAATAACTACCGGGTCTCCGCCTTCTAGTACCGCGACGCAACTATTGGTCGTACCGAGGTCTATACCTATGCTTTTAGCCACCAAATACCTCCTGGAATTTTTTCAGGGTTATCTAAACTGTCGAGATTATAAAATCTAAGTCCGATAGCTTCAAGTTTATCAACACATTTGGTATAGCCCTCTGGCAAGTCTGGTTGTCCGGCCGGCCGGACTAATCGCAAAGGGAGAAAGCTATGAGGTAGGATTACGTGTTAAGAACTGCTTTGTACGTTGTGCGGGTGCTTTGTGTATTTATATATGATCGGAGGCGTCGTCGGGATTTGGAAGAGACGGTTTTACTGGTAGACGACGATCCGGCACTGCTGGAAGTCACATCCATCGTGCTGGCCTCCGAGGGTTACAAAGTGCTAACCGCTGAAGAAGGCGTGGGGGCGCTCAGGATCGTGGGTCAAGAGAGCTTGGATCTCGTAGTGCTCGACGTGATGTTGCCGAGGACGAGTGGTTTCGAGGTTTTGAAGAAGATTCGGGAGCAGACCGAAGTCCCGGTAATAATGCTCACGGCGAAGAGCCAGTCGGTAGACAAGGTGGTGGGCCTGGAGTTGGGGGCCGACGACTACATAACCAAGCCCTTCGACACCAAAGAGTTACTAGCGCGGATGCGGGCCATTTTACGCCGCTTCAGGAGCCAGGACGGGCGAACCCAGGTCCTCAAGCTCGGGCCGCTTGAGTTGGATCCCTCCGGGTACACGGTCACCCGGGAGGGCGAAATACTCGACCTGACGCCGACGGAGTTCAAGATCCTCGCGCTCCTCATCCGGAGGCCCGGGCAAGCTTTTACGCGGGCCCAGATCTCCGATTCCGTCTCGACCAGCTCCCACTATCTGGCGAGCCGTTATATAGACGTGCATATCTCCAGGCTTCGTCACAAAGTAGAGCAAGACCCCTCGAAACCAAAGATCATCCAGACCGTCCCCAGCATCGGATACCGGGCCGCACGAACGGCCTGAACGAAACAAACGGAACACCGTCTTCGGAGGCACGAGATAGAAGGTAAGAACAAGAACGAATTTATGCCGGGGCTCTCGTTCGGGGGCCGTATTTTCCTGGCGCTCGTTGGGATTTCGGCCATCACCAGCCTGGTAATAGGACTCGTGCTCTACTACTTCGCCGGCGACCGGCTTTTGAACATAGAAAAAGAATTGCTCATCCAGAGGTCGAGAACGGCGAACGCCGGCGCGGAAGACTTCCTGGAAGGCATAAGAAACCCGGAAAACCGTACGCTGCCCGACGCCGAAGATTACTCGGCGGAGCTCGTCCAGTCGGTGGCCCAGCCGACGGGACTCGGGGTCTTACATTTGGGGCCGGGCGGCGAACCTCTGGCGGCCCGAAACATAGAAGGAGACCAGATAGATCCCGGTACAGCTTACGAAAGCCTCGGGTTGGAAGAAGAAACCGTCTCCGAAGTCTTGCGGTCCTCGGACAAAGACGGGGTCCTGGAGTCCCGGTCGGGAGATCTACGTTACATCATGGTCTGGCCTCTAGCCAACGGGGAAGACGTGCGGGGCGTGATGGTCTACAACGCCCCTCAAGAAGAGTTGAACCAGACCTTGGCCTACCTGAGGTTCGGCATTCTAGGGGCGATTGGGGCCAGTATAATCCTGGCGAGCGCGGCCAGCCTGTTGCTGGCCCGCCAGATCACCGCCCCGCTCTCCAGGACCCGCGACGCCGCGATAAGGGTGGCCTCCGGGGACTACACGCCCGTCCCTGTGCAACGCGAGGACGAACTTGGAGAGGTGGCCCGGGCTTTCAACTACATGGCCGGGGAGGTCGAGCATTACGTAAACGAGATACAAGAGCAAAAGAGCCGGCTCGAAGCCGTGCTGGAGGCCTCGCCGGAGGCCGTGGTAGCCATAGACCCCTCTGAGAGGGTAACGATGGCGAACCCGGCCGCCGCCCGGGTCCTCGGCATACGCGCCACGGATTTCGGGCGCAAGCTCGAAAACACCAGCATATCAGGGGAAATACTGGCCTGCCTGCGCGAAGCTTCGGGGACCGGAACGGCTGTCCGGGAAATCGAGTTGGAAGGAAACAATTACTGGACCTACGCGGCCCAGATGGGCCGGCAAGACAGCCCGGAAGAGACCAACAACACGGGTACGATCCTCGCCGTAAGAGACATAACGGAGCATAGAGCTTTGGAACGCGCGAGGACGAACTTCGTCTCCGACGTTTCGCACGAGCTCCGCACCCCACTCACCACCATACAAAGCGCCGTAGACCTCATGCAACGCGCCCGGGAGGATCTGGACCCGCTGGCGCACCGCGCCCTAGAGCTGGCGGACCAGGAGCTCAAGCGTATCCGGGAGATGGTAGAAGAACTTCTGGTCCTCGCCCAGGTGGACTCCTGGCAATACTCGCTGGAAGTCGGTCCCACGGACCTCGGCGCGATCCTCCAAAGCTCTATGGATAGCCTGATGTCGAAGGCCGAGAGGTTCGGGGTAGACATAAGTTTGAACTCCGACGGCGTCGAACACTCGTGTATCTGTGACGCCCAGAAGCTCTACCAAGTCTTCCTCAATATTCTGGACAACGCCATCAAGTACTCAGACCCCGGGGCGCAGGTCGAAGCCCGCGTAGAAGAGGAGGGAGATTACCTGCGGGTTAGAATTCAAGATACCGGCGTGGGCATCCCGGAAGAGGATCTACCGCAGCTATTCGGACGTTTCTACAGGGTCAACAAAGACCGTTCTCGCTCCACCGGCGGCAGTGGCCTCGGCCTCGCCATCGCAAAGGAGATCGTCGAGATGCACGGCGGTGAGATTTCGGTCGAGAGCCGCGTCGGGGTCGGCTCCGTCTTCGAGATACGTTTGCCTAAGACTCCCCCTTCCAGATCGGCCAACAATGCTATTTAAGCGTCGCCCCGCGAAACGGCTCGGACTCGTTCTTCTCTTGTTGGCCGCAACGGCGCTCGGCGGATGCCTCCACGAAAACGAGCGGGTGCGGATCCCACCAGCTTCGGAAGCGCAAAGCCAGGCGGATTTGGGCCTCGGCCCGGGGGTGCGCCCCCTTAGTTCCGGCCCCGGCGAGAAAGGCTCCCCGAGCTGGAGTCCCTCCGGAGAACAAGTGGCCTTTACGGTAGACGGCTACGTCGCGCAGAAGCGTCCCACCGACAGAGACTTCCGGCGCCGCACGACAAAGGACTTCGACATCGAGTCGGTGGCCTGGACGTATTCTGGAGAAGGCCTGGCTATCCTGGGCGAAAACCGGACGCAAAACGCCGGGGAGCAGCCTCCCGAAGATCGGTCCGTCGCCCCCCCGATTATGAGCCTTTACCAGACCGCCGCCGAGGAAGAGTCCCTCGACGTGGTTCAAACCGCCCCCGGGGTTCGGGCTATTGCGCCCGACCCCAACAACGAAGGGGTTTTACTCGCCCGCAGAAGCGGTGGCTCGGGCAGCCGGCTGTCCTTCGCGGGAGCGGGAGGCGAAGTTCGGGCCTATGCCGGTGGGGTTCCCGGAGGGGTTACCGGGATCTCCTTTTCGCCTTCGGGTGAAGACGCCGCGATGGCGGTGTGGATGCCGGGACGAGGCGTCTTCGAGCTGCGGCTGCTCTCTTTTCCGGAGGGAGGGTCACGCCGGTTGGCGAGCCTGGATAAAGGACTGGAAGTTTTGGGAGCCCCCCAAATAGCGGAAAACGGCGCCGTTTACTTCGTAGCCGGGGAAAGGCCGCGGCGGGACGAGCGCGGGGAGCAGGACGCGGCCTCGTACAGCCTCTACCAGGTGGCCCCCGGCACGCGAGAGCCGGAGCTGGTTTCCAGCGTGGGTAACGACTTCGTGGCGTCGAGCCTCGAACGTGACCCAGAGGGGGAGCGGCTCGCGGTGATCGGACGCCGTAATACCAGCTCCCCGGCCAACCTTTACGTTCTGGACGTGGCCTCGAACGAACTGGAAGCCGCCACCAGCAACGAGGAGATGGAGGTCAAAACCGGCCCGGAAGACCTCGACTGGTCCCCCGATGGCAGCAGCGTCACCATCGTCGCCCGCGCGGCCTCACCTGAGCTGGAAGTTCACCCGATGCCGGTGGATAACCTGGTGCCTGATTTCTATAACCTCTACGAAGTGCCGGTAGTAGAAACGCCGGAGAACGACGCCTCTTGAGAGGGTTCTCGATCTGGCTTTTCAGCGCGGCGGTCGCTTTCTTCCTCACGGCGGGGGCTTTCTTGCTGCTAGCGAACCTCGGAAGCAATGTCTCGGAGAGGAACCGGGTGCCCGGCTCTCCTTCGGGCTCTCAGCCTTTGGTAGAGCTGATCTTGGAAGAGGACCGGCTCTCGTCTTTGCGCCCTGTACAGGACCAGCGTCTCCAGTTCAGGGTAAAGAACGGTAGTGAGAGAAGCTTCTCTCAGGTGAGCGTTACCGTGAGGGTCTCCTCCGACAATACCGCTTTTGGAGAAAGCCGCTACTACAGGGTCAAGATAGACGACTTGAAATCCGGGCAGTCAAAGCCGGTGGAGTCCCGCGTAGACCTCTCCCCTTTCGAAGACCCCGGAGAACACCCCGACAGGTCCGCCGCCGGTGACGAGGAACGGATCATCCTCGAAGTTCAGGCGACTACGTCCGAAGGACTTTCTTCGGTCAAAACCGCGATACTGCCATTCTAGATGGGGCCCGGCTAGAGGATACAGGGCGCTGGGTTCCGGGGAAGCGTTTTTGAGACTGGGGAGCCTCACACGGCCAATAATTCTCCGCGCCAACTCCCCGATTTCGATGGCGGCACCCAACTCGGCGCGCATCAGCGTGCAGGCGCGGCCCCGGTAGTAAACCCGGTCTAGCGGCTGCCAGCCGGCTTCTAACAAGCATCGTGTGGAAACGTGTCCCCGCAGGTGGAAGTCGCCGGCAACCGCTTCGACGGCGGACGTTCCCCGGTCACGGAGTTCTTTGAGCATCCTTACCAGCAGGTGTTTCTTCGTGCGCCGGTCTCCGGCGACGTAGGCCAGGAGCACGGCATCGTCGGAGAGGCTTACGGGTATGCTGTCGGCCCGCGGAAAGAACCCTTGGGGCCCGAAAACGCAGAAACCCAGCACCTTGTCTCCCCGGCGCGAGACGAGGCCGGCACTCCCCCACCCGTCCACCGCGCGACGCAGCCATTCTTCGGCCGGCCACGAACCCCGGCTCCAGTAGGAGATCACGGCCTCAAGCCCCGGTACGTCCTCCACCTCTTGCGGGAGGAGCCTGGAGACCCGGGGCACGAACGACCGATGGTTCATCGCCTAGAACCTCCGGCCGGGAACCACAAACTTTCTATTCGTTGCGGGGTTCATCTTCCTCCTCGTGCCGGGAGCGGGGGTCGTACCGGGGGTCGTACCGAGGGTCGTTCAGGCGCGACCGGAGCCGCTCCCGGGTCTCCTGAACTTTCTGGCGGAGGTCTTCGGAGCGCGTGCCGGGAGATTCATCTTCGGGCCGTTCCCCGGATCGTTCTTCAGAGACGTCCCGGAGCTTGGGACGCCCGGTAAAAGTCTTTTGGGCTTCGGGCTGGGTCGGGGTGCCCAGGGTCACGCCGGTTTCTCTCTCGGGTTTTCCGGGGTTGTCGAAGGCTTCGGATATTCTCTCTTGGAGGCGTTCCTGGGTTTCGAAATACGTTTCCCGGCTTCTCTCACGCGCCTCCCCGGCCCGGTTGGCGATGTTGCTCCGCACCTCTTGGCCGCTGCGGGGCGCCAGTAGAATGCCGGTAAGGGCGCCGACGGCCCCCCCGAGTAGAAAAGTCCTCAGCCGCTGTTTATCTATCATTGAAAAGTACCTCCTGGGCATCTTGGAAGTATTCTACCCTAACGCCGGGTACCCGTATCCGCGAGCAACGAAGGTTCCTGGTTCTGCGCCCTGGCGGCTATGCCGGACACGCGGCTCGCAACGATCTCCACGGCGGCGTCGGAGGTCGCTTCTATGGCGAGGTTTTCTACGGCCTGGACCCCCACCCGCAACGCGCTCTCGGTTATGTAGTCGTGGATCTGGCGTATCTTCATGAAGTTTTCGATGTACTCGGCCGCCGGCCGGCGCATTGAGGTGCCCAGCGCCCGGACCTGAAACCGGTCGCGGTGCATGTTCTCGTCCGAAAGGTACACGACCATCGAGCAGACGTTCGGGTGGTCCTGGTAGCGGTGCAGCAGGATCTCGGGGGCCAGGTGAACGCCTTCTATGACCAGGTTGGTGCCTTCTTTCAGGCCCCGTTCGACGATGGCCTCCACGCCGACGGAGACCTGCGAGGCCTGGGCGCGGTACCCGTAGAGCACCCGTTCCTCCTCCGCCACGGGAACCCGGATGTCTTCGGCCTTTATGCTGTAAGAACTTTTGTGGAGTATCGGGAGGAGTTCGGGGCTGATCGCGCGCCGCAGCACCTCCCGTATCGCGTCGGTACCGATGACGCTTTGGATGTTTAGCCTCCGGGCAACGTCCGCGGCGAGCGTGCTGGTCCCGACCCCGGTCGCCCCGCCGATGAGCACGACGACGGGTTCGGTGGACTCGCGTAGCACCCGCCACTTGTCGAGGCGGTTGACGATCAGGGCGTCCGTCGTCTGGAGCTTGGCCCGCACCCGGGCCATGACCTCTTCTTCTTCGGCCACGTACCGCTCTTCGGCGAGCAACTCAGAGCGGACCTCGCTGGAGATCTGGTACGCAAGCTCCATCTTGGTGCCCGCCTGGGTGAGGGTCTGCGCCAGGATGCCCCGGGAGAACGGGGTCTTCCGGCCTTCTTTTACTACGGTTATCTCCAGGTCGTCCATACGCAACCTCCTACGAGCGGGCGTCGGCGCCGGCAACTCTAGTCACCGAGGATGCGGAGCCCCCCGTATTTCCTGCCCCGGCGTTTCCGAATTCTATAGAAAACGAACAGCAAGAACGCGACCAAAAGCAACGAGACGAGCGGCACGAGGATCGCTATGACCCCGCCCACGAGCGCCACCACGTCTTCGAAGCCGCTTAAAAAGGGGGCCGATACGCCGGCGGTGGACACGTTGGCCGGGGGCCGCAGAAAGGCCTTGAGCCCGGAAACTACGCCGGCGATTCCGCCGCCCGCGGCGAGCTCGGGGATGGCACCGGGGTCCAACCCGGCTTCGAGCGCCGCCGAGAAGAGCACCGCGCCCGCCACGATCCGCACGGGGGTTTGCACCACGTCCACGGCGGTATCGAGCGCCGGGATCTTGTCCAGCACGCCCTCGACGAGCGCCAGCGCGAGCAGCGTCACCACGACGACCCAGTTGTCCAGAAATCCGAACGGGCCCGGCAGGTCGAAAAACCCGATGCGGGCGAATAGACCGACGAGCGCCAGCGGCAGGTAGGCCCGCAAACCCGCTACGGAAGATAGGCCCGCGCCGGTCCCGGTAGCTAGTAGAGTTTCCATCGGGACATTATAACGCAGGCCCTTCGGGCTTCGTCAAAACCTCGGTCTTACTGGGCTATACTTTGCCTATCCAGGATGCAAAGTACGGAAAGTTTCGGAGGGAACGCTTGTCGCAATCGGTTAGCATGGAAAAAATCGTCTCGTTCTGTAAACGCCGGGGCTTCGTGTTTCAGAGCTCGGAGATCTACGGCGGCTTCCGCTCTTCCTACGACTACGGGCCCCTGGGCGTCGAGATGAAGCGCAACATCAAAGAAGAGTGGTGGCGCCGGGTCGTCCACACGCGCGACGACGTGGTGGGGCTGGACACGGCGATCATCATGCACCCGAAAGTCTGGGAGGCTTCGGGGCACACCGAGACCTTCAACGACATGCTGGTCGAGAGCCGCACGAGCGGGCGGCGCTACCGCGCGGATCACCTCGTAGAAGCCGTGACCGACATAGACGCCGAGGGCAAGAGCGCCGGGGAGTTGACCGAGATCATTCAGTCCGACGACCGGATAAAAGACCCGCTGGACGGCGGCCGGGACTTCTCCGAGGTGAGGCCTTTCAACCTGATGTTCGAGACCTACACGGGTCCGGTAAAGGGGCCGGAGAACGTCGCTTATCTGAGGCCGGAGACGGCGCAGGGAATCTTCGTGAACTTCAAGAACGTGGTGCAAACGAGCCGGGTCAAGGTTCCGTTCGGCATCGCCCAGCAAGGAAAGAGTTTTCGGAACGAGATCACGCCGGGCAACTTTATCTTTCGTACCCGGGAGTTCGAGCAGATGGAGATGGAGTTCTTCGTCGAGCCCGGCACCGACGAAGACTGGCACGAGTTCTGGATCGGGGAGCGCTGGAACTGGTACACCGCCCTCGGCATAAACCCCGAAAACCTGCGCCGCTACGAACACCCCGAGGAGAAGCTCTCCCACTACTCCAAGCGCACCGTAGACATCGAGTACAACTACCCGTCCGTCGGCTGGTCCGAGTTAGAGGGCATCGCCAACCGCACCGACTTCGACCTCAAGCAACACGCCGCGTACTCCGGCGAGAACCTGGAGTACATAGACCAGACGACGAACCGGCGCTACTACCCGTACGTCATAGAACCCGCCGTCGGCCCCGACAGGATAATGCTTGCCTTTTTAATGGACGCCTACACGGAGGAAGAGGTGGCCGGCGAGGAGCGCACCGTGCTCAAGCTACACCCCAGGATAGCCCCGATAAAGGCCGCCGTGTTCCCACTCTCCAAAAAAGAGCCCGTCTCGACGGTCGCCCGCGAGCTCTACGACGACCTCAAGGGCGACTACCGGATCGCCTACGACGACGGCGGTTCCATCGGCCGCCGCTACCGGCGCCAGGACGAGGCCGGCACGCCTTTCTGCGTAACGGTTGATTTCGACACGCTCGAAGACGAGCAGGTGACCATCCGGGACCGGGACACCATGGAGCAGGAGCGCATCCCGCTAAAAGCCGTAAGAGAGCGGCTGCAGTCGCTTATCTCCTCGTGAGCGGGGCGGCGTCTGGCGGAGAAAACACGTTATGACGGTCGAGGTTGTGGGCGTTGACCACGTCTACATAACGGTGCGGGATCTCCGGCGCGTCGCGGAGTTCTACGGCCGCGTCATGCCTATCCTGGGCTTCCGGAAAAAGGAGGGGTTTATCGGGGAGGATCCGCACCTCCACTACTACAACCGCCACTTCGGCTACACGTTGAGGCCGGCGCGAGACGGGGCTCCGGACCACGACCCTTACGCGCCCGGCCTGCACCACTTTTGCTTCCGGGTGGCCGACGAGGCCGCCGTTGACCGGGCGGCAGACGAGCTTCGGCGGGTGGGGGTGGAGGTCACGGAGCCCCGCTACTACGCGGAGTACGACGCAGACTACTACGCGACGTTCTTCGAAGACCCCGACGGGGTAAGGTTAGAGTTGACGAACTTTAGAGAGCGGCGTCGCCGGTTGATGTACGATTGGGATGCCGCAACCGACCTATAAAATACGGAGGGAACCGTTTTGAGCGACCGGAAACCAATCGCGTTGTGGGCCGCGCCCCGTTCCATCTCGACCGCCTTCGAGCGCATCTTCGTCGAGCGCGAAGACTTCGAGGTGTACCACGAACCCTTTGCGGCCTCCTACTACTTCAGCGAGCAACGCCGCAGCGACCGCTACCCCGATGAAGAACCCAAAAAAGAGCACCTCCCGCAGAACGTGCTGGCGGAGATACGCTCCGACAACGGCAAGTTTACTTTCTTCAAGGACATGGCCTACCACACGGTAAATTTCAGAGACCGGGAGTTTGTAAGCAACTTCCACAACACGTTCCTCATCCGCGACCCGAAACAGACGCTCGTCTCTTTCTACAAGATGTGGCCGGACTTCACCTTAGAAGAGGCCGGACACGAGCAGTTGTACAAGCTCTTCGAGTGCGCCGTCGAGGCCGGACAAGAACCGATCGTGGTGGAGGCTGCCGAGTTCTCCGCGAACCCCGAGGACACGATAGCCGCCTACTGTGAGAAGCTGGGCATCCCTTTCGATCCCGAGGCGCTATCTTGGGAAGAACGCGAGGTCCCCGAGTGGGAGGCGTGGGAAGAGTGGCACACCGACGCCCAGGAGAGCACCGGCATAGAAGAGCTACCCGAGAAAGAGATCACCCTGCCGGAAGAATTGCGAGAGGCTTACGAACGCAGCCTGCCATACTACGAAGCGTTGCGCGGGCATCGGCTAAAACTCGCCGGTTCCCCCGGCTAAAAGCACGTACAAACCGGAGAAAGAAAGACCTGTGAACTCTCCACAGGTCTTTCGATTTGCTTCTTTGCGGCCCTTTAGGAGCTTCGAGAAACTTTATGCGTTGCCGGCGGCCTCCAGCCAGGGTTCTACCACGTCGCGGTTGTCCTCGATCCAGGTTGTGGCGCCCGCGATCGCGTCGTCGTCCGCTTTGCGGATCTCGTTCTCCAGGGCGTTGAGCTGCTCCTCGTTCAAGGTAAACGCCTCCATGAACGCGTA
Source organism: Rubrobacteraceae bacterium (assembly GCA_965213905.1). Lineage (GTDB taxonomy): Bacteria > Actinomycetota > Rubrobacteria > Rubrobacterales > Rubrobacteraceae > SIRX01. Next base: position 546,226 of record OZ243922.1, read on the forward strand.
GGCCACCGGGTCGTCGTCGGAGAGACCGTTGTTGACGATGGAAGAGATCGCGGCGGGATCGTTCAGGTTGCCCTGGGCATCTTTAGGATCTTCGAGGAAGTGGAAGTCGTACTCCTGGTTCATCCAGTGCGGCGACCAGGGCATGAACACGAACGGGCTCTCCTCGGGGAAACGCCGCTCCATCTCGGAGAGCATCCCGGCGGTGCTGGAGGCTTTCTGCTCTATGTTCAGGTTGTAGGCCGGTATTACTTCCTTGTTTACCTGCTCGACCATCGGGGTGCCCGGCTCGATGCCGATGATCACCTCGGCCGGAGAGTCGTTGAGGTCCGCAAGGCTCTCGACCTCCATGTAGTCTGGGACGGCCAGGCCGAACTTCGTCTCGCCGTCGAACCACGGGTCCAGGTGCTCGACCTGATCCTCGACGTTTGCGAGCAAGTCTTCGTGGTTCGGCATCCAAACGTCCTGGAAAGCCGCCAAATCGCCACCGCCGACGCCCTTGAACAAGAGGGGAACGTCGAGGGTCTTGATCTCTACGCTCTGGTAGCCGAGGTCCTCTTCGAAGAGCACCTTCGTCAGGTTGGAGACGGCGATGCTCTCCGTCCACCCAATATCCCCGAGGGTTATGCTCTTGCTGCTGTTGCCGCTAGAAGAACCACTTCCACAACCCGCCACACCGATCAACGAGGCTCCGGCGAGCGCGGCCCCGCTCATCTTCAGCATTTCTTTCCTACTGAACTTACCGTTCATCTCTTCTCCTTTTTCTTTTCTTTACATACGGCTTTCGCGCCGGTTTAGTTCACTAAGCAGCCTTCTTCTTACCGCCCGGTTCCCTTTCCGCGAGGCTTCGAGTAGTACGGTCCAGAATGATCGCGATTACGACGATCCCGAGCCCACCGATCAGGGCTTGCCCCACATCGAGCGAGCTAAGTCCAACAACCACGGGTTGCCCGAGTCCTTCCGCACCGGAAAGCGCGGCGATAACCACCATAGACAGCGAGAGCATAATAACCTGGTTTACCCCGGCCATGATCGTCGGCAGCGAGAGCGGAAGCTCTACCTTGAAGAGCGTCTGCCACGGCGTAGACCCGAAGGCCTGGGCAGCCTCGACGGTCTCACTGGGAACCTGCTGTATACCTAGCATGGTGAGCCGCACCGCGGGCGGCATGGCGAAGATGACCGTGGCTATGAGCGCCGGTGGGTTCCCAATACCCAGAACAACGACGAAAGGCACCAGATACACGAACGGCGGCATCGTCTGCATAATGTCCAGGACGGGCCTGATGGATGACTGCAGGCTCGGGGATTTCGCGGCGGCTATGCCTAAAGGCACCCCTAATATTAGGCAGGCACCCGTCGCGGCCAGTATCAAGGCCAGGGTAAACATCGTCGCGTCCCACAAGTCCAGAGAGATCATGAGCAGCAGCCCGAGCGCGGTAAACAACGCTATCCGCCAACTAGCCATGAAGTAGGCGATTGCGGCTAGGACAACAATCGTTAGCAGTGCCGGAGGGGCTGTAAGAACGAACGCCAGCGCTCCTACGACAGTATCCAGGAATACTTGTAGAGGGCCGAAGATAAAACCGAACGTGTCCGTCATCCAGTTGACGGCGCTCTCGACCCAGGCGTCGAGCGGAATGCGGGGAATAAACTCTGCCTGCAAAAGGGCCAGCATCTTCTAATCTCCCCTCTCGCCTAGACCAACCTGGCTAGTCTGCCGCTCCTCTACCCTCGACTCGTCGTCCACGTCGGAAGCATCAACGCTCGTGGTCAGGCCGGCTATGAGCGCGCCGCGGACGACGACACCTTCGAGCCGGTTGTTTTCGTTTACCACGGCTACCGGCAACTCCCGCTCTACAAAGAGCGGCAGTACTTCCCGAAGGGGCGTTCCGCGCTCGGCTTTCGGCGCCGTCTGGTCTACTGCATCGTCTAGTTTCTGCTCTTCACGCTCCGCGAGCTTGGCGACCTCTTCGGCCTCGCAGATGCCTATAAGGCGTCGCTCGTCGTCCACCACCATGATCTCCGAGAGCCCGGCCTGCTTCATCCGGCGCAGGACCACCCGCGGTCCCTCGCCATCGTAGGCAACCTCTTTAGGTTCGACCATGACGGTATCCACGTAGCGGACTTTGGCGTAGTCTACGTCCTCGACAAAGCGCTCGACGTACTCGTCGGCGGGGCTGGTGAGGATCTCTTCGGGGGTGCCGATCTGAACTATTTCTCCGTCCTTCATGATCGCCACCCGGTGGCCGAGCATGAGCGCCTCGTCCAGGTCGTGGGTAATAAAGAGGACGGTGCGTTTGATCTCCCCCTGAATATCCAGAAAGAGGTTTTGCATGTCGCGCCGGATGAGGGGGTCGAGCGCGGAGAAGGGCTCGTCCATGAGCAGTATTTCTTGCTTGGTGGCGAGCGCCCGGGCGAGACCCACCCGCTGCTGCATACCGCCGGAGAGCTCGGTTATCCGCTTCTCGCCCTGGCCGTGGAGGCCGACCATCTCCAGCGCCTCCTGGCTGGACTGCCGGCGCTCCTTATCGCCGACGCCCTGAATCTCCAGGCCGAACCCGATGTTGTCGAGGACCGTCCGGTTCGGCAAAAGCCCGAAGTGCTGAAAGACCATCCCCATCTTCTGACGCCGGAGCTTACGGATCTGCTTCTTATCCAACTCGGAGATCAAATCCTCGTCCACGTGAATCCGGCCCTCCGTAGGTTCAATGAGCCGGTTTATCAGCCGCAGCAGGGTGGATTTACCACTCCCCGACAACCCGATGACCACGAAGATCTCCCCCTGATAAACTTCAAAGTCGGCGTCGTAGACACCTATAGTAGAGCCGGTCTCGCTCTCGACTTCGGCCTTACTCCTACCCCCGCGCCGCATCTCCAGGGCCTGCTTGCTCCGACGCCCGAAAACTTTCGAGAGATCCTCGACCTGGATTACCGTTTCCTGATCCCTAACACTGCTGCCGTTACTGCCGTTGGCTTGCGTGACGCTCTCCTTTGGTAGCTAGCTATGCTCCGGACCGCAAACCTTCCGCGACCCACCCGCCGAAAGTACAAAAATGCTTACAACCTCTCCTGCACCCGGCTGTAAAGAAAATAATACGCGCTCGGGACGGCCAGTTCAACAAACTTGGCATTAATAATGCGAGTTTCATATAACAAAACTGTTTCACAACACCTCCGGCGGTGGTTGGTACGTCCCGACTCTTGCGCTAAACTACGGGCGCGCCGCGCCTGTAGCTCAGGGGATAGAGCATCGGTTTCCTAAACCGGGTGTCGGAGGTTCGAATCCTTCCAGGCGCACTTTTTGGGTTACCGGGCCGGGCTACCGGAGCCGGAGGTGTTCGACTTCGCCTTCGAACAGTTCGATCTCGTTTCTTCCGGTATCTAGTATGAGCGCGCCTTCGGGGTTCAGGTCCAGGGCGATGCCCTCCAGGGTTTCACCGGGTTTGTGTACCCGGACCCGTTCCCCGAGGGTGCAATTTAGGCCGCGCCAATCGGACAAAATACTTTCGAATTCTTCTATACGCCGGAGTTCGTAGTTCAGGTGAGAAAGTAGGGTTTCCAGGAGCCCGGTCAGGTTTACGTCCCGGCCCGTCACGGAGCGGATCGAGGTTACCCTGTCCGCGGGGACGTCGAGGTCTCGGGGGTCCAGGTTGGCATTTAGCCCGATGCCTAAGGTTACGAACCCCGGGGCGCCGGCGGCCAGGATGCCGCAGATCTTTCGCCCTTCCACCAGCAGGTCGTTGGGCCACTTGATGCGGGCCGCGGCCCCGATACCGTTGAGGGCTTTGGCTACCCCGACGGCGGCGGCCTGGGTGGTGCGGGGAGCGTGTTCGGGTTTCAGGCTCGGACGCAACACGAGCGACATCCAGATGCCCCCGGGCGGCGAGCCCCAGCTACGGCCGCGACGACCCCGGCCGCCGGTCTGGACCCTGGAGATCACGAGCGTTCCGTGTGGAGCCCCCGAGGTTGCCAACTCGCGGGCGCGTTCCTGGGTCGAGGTTATCTCCCCGTGAAATTCGAGGCGCCTTAGCAGCGGGCTGTCGAGGCGACCTATGGTTGACCGCGAAAAAGTCTCGTCCACCCGTGCTCTCCGGTCGTTCGTTTGGCAAGGGTCGCATATTACTGCAGCCCCGGGATGGAAAGTTCCGGTTCATGGTATAAAGCGTTTCTGTGGAAACGCTCGCCGCCCTCGCCCAGATCATTCCGGACTCACCCCAGGCGCTCCTGGAGTTTATAACGAGCTTGTTTTTGGATCACGGTTATTTGGTGGCGTTTATCGGGGCGGCGGTGGACAACTTCGGGATGCCGGCTTCGGGGGACGTGGTGGTTTTCGCCGGCGGGTGGCTCGCTAACACGGACCGGGCCGTTCTGGCTTTAATCATGCTGTTCGGTGGTTTGGGCGCGTTCGTCTCGGACAACGCGATGTACTGGATCGGGCGCATCGGCGGGCGCCCTCTCGTCGAGCGGCTCTTCCGCTCCAGAATAATAGCCCGCCTGATAGACGCCAAGCACATCAATCGGGTGGAACACTACTTCGATACCCACGGCGGCAAAACGGTCTTTGCCGGGCGCTTCGGCCCGGGTTTGAGGAGCACGACCCCGCTATTTGCCGGCATGAGCCGCATGAAGTACTACAGGTTTCTCCCCTACAACCTCTCCGGGGTGGCCGTTTGGGCCGTAGCGTACTCTACGGTGGGCTACTTCTTTGGGCAATACTGGGATCAGCTACTCGAAGCGGCCCGCTCCTTCGGCTTCGGGGTCGTGATCCTGATAGCCCTGATCCTCGTTACCTACATCTACTACCGCCGCCGCAGGAACCGTCTGCACCACAAAGAGTAAGTCCGGCGCCTTAGAGGACGTTGGTAAATTTCCCTCGGACGAGTCGCGGAGCTTTCGGGCTTGAGGACCACTTGGAAGAATACGGGAACCCCCGATGTGTGGCGGGTGTATAGTTTCGTAAAAGACGTTTCTTGTCGAGGAGAGAACTTTCATGCGACGCCTGAGCTTTCTATTGACGGTGACCACCGCGGTCTTTCTCTGTGCGACCGCCATCGCCCCGGACCAGGCCTACGCCTGTTCTTGCGCCGTGGAAGCTGGGGTCACAAAACAAGAACGTTCCGAGAAAGCCCTCGCCCAGGCGACCGCCGTGTTCGCCGGCGAGGTGACCGGCATCGAAGGTCCCCCGCCATCATCCGTGGTCAGTAGCGCGGACCCCGTCACGGTCACTTTCGACGTTTCAAAGGCGTGGAAGGGTGCCGGGAGTGGGACACGAGAGATCACCACCCCGATGTCGGGCGCGAGCTGCGGGTACGAGTTTCAAAGCGGTGAGGAGTACCTGGTCTACGCCCCCAAAAACATGGAGGTCTGGCTCTGCGGCGAGACCAAGCCGCTCTCGGACGCCAAAGCGGATCTGAAAGTTCTGGGAACCGCCAACACACTCCCCGACACCTCGGGTATCGCGGCCCCATACACCGTAGCGGGGATCGCCGGCGCCGTCCTAGCTTTGACGACGTTGGGCGTCGTTTTCGTCTTTTCGAGAAGATTTTCGCGCCGCCCCTAAGTTTCGCAACGGAACGTTTGGAACCTACTTTCAGTGGCGGTTGTAATAGTTGCAGAAAGCGGTTCGAAAAGGGGGCGTCGTTTCGGAACAGGCCAAACTCGTCGGGCAGGCCAAGAAAGGCGACGTCGGCGCCTATGAGAAGCTGGTGCGCGGGCATCAGACGGTCGCGTTCCGCACGGCGTACTTGATCTCCTACGACGCCTCCGAAGCCGAGGATGCGACGCAAGAGGCGTTCGTCAAAGCATATCGCTCGTTGAAAAAGTTTCGGGACGGCGCGGCTTTTCGTCCCTGGCTGCTCACGATAGTCGCCAACGAGGCGAAGAACCGGCGAAAAGCCGCCGGGAGGCGGGCCGGGCTAAACCTCCGCTCGGCCAACGAGGCCCCGCAAGATTTAACGTCTCCCTCACCGGAGGCGACGGTCTTGGCTACCGAAGAACGAACCGAACTGCTGAGGGCCGTGGAGGGTTTACGTGAAGAAGAGCGGCTCGTGGTCTCTTGCAGGTACTTCCTGGAGTTATCCGAAAAAGAGACGGCCGCGGTCCTGGATTGTCCCAAGGGAACGGTCAAATCCCGCCTCTCGCGGGCGGTCGGGCGGCTGCGGGAGACGATGGCAAAGGAGAAAGATGGCGGATAAGGAACGCACGTCCGCGAGGGATCTCGACCGGGAACTAAGGGGGCTCGGGAGCCGGATCGAATACCCCCCAACTCCGGATCAAGCGCGGCAAATACGCCGGCGGATAGAGCAGAACGGCGAGGGGGCGGAACGGCGGAATGCCGTCTGGCCGCCCACGCTTTCCCCGAAGTGGATCTCGGCCGCGGCGGTGCTCCTGCTACTGCTGGTCGCACCGCTTTTGTCTTCCGGAGTCCGGGATGGTCTCTCAGGTTTGTTCACGCCGGGATGGGGCGCGGGCGGCGCGGCGCAATCCAGCGGCTCCGAAGTGGCGTCTGAGCAGGCGTCTGAGCAGGGTGCAGGTGATGCCGCGCAGGGTTCCGCGGCGGAATCCCAGGGTGCGGCAGGGTCATCTGCGGGCGGCGGGGCTGAAGACGGAAGTTTCGACCGCAAGGTCATCAAGACCGCGAGGTTGGGAGTTCGGTCGGAGAACGTCCGGGAGAGCGCGGAGGAGGCGCAGCGGATCGTCGCGCAATTGGGGGGCAACGTGTCGAACTCGCGGGTGGATCGGGGCGGCACGGTTTACGCGGACCTCACGCTCACGGTTCCCGCCGGGGAGTTCGAGGTGGCGTTGGAGGAGCTGCGCGGGTTGGGCCGGAGGGTGACGACCGACGCGGTTAGGGGCCGGGACGTGACCGAGGAGTTCGTGGACCTGGAATCCCGGGAAAGAAACCTGCTGGCCGCGGAAGAGAGCCTTCTAGAACTCTACGGCGAGTCGGAGGACGTGGAAGACACGCTCTCCATCCAGCGCGAGCTTACGAACGTGCGCGGGGAGATCGAACGCGTCCAGGGGAGGATACAATACCTCGAACAACGCTCCGACACCTCCCGTATAAACCTCTCCATAGAGCCGGTGGAAGAAGCCACGGTCTTTCCGGGATGGTCGCCGGCCTCCACGGTAGGCCAGGCCTGGGATGCGTCGCTCGGCGTTCTACAGGTTATCGCGACGGCGCTTCTATCGGTGGCGGTTTTCTCCTGGTGGCTCGTGCCGGTGATCCTGCTGGGCTTGGTGTGGTGGAGGACTCACGCCAGGAGGTCAGGGGACGAGGCCTCAGAACCTCCCAACTCCTGACCTACAAAGATATGAGCCCGTGGCGCGCGCCCTGGCCCACAGCCTGGACGCGGCTTGAGACGCCGAGCTTCGCGTACAGCGAGGAAATGTGGAATTTTACGGTGTGCTCGCTGATGTGCAGTTCACCGGCGATGAGCTTGTTCGAAAACCCCCGGCCCAGCAGCCCTAGAACCTCGCCCTCCCGCGGCGTAAGAGCCTCGACGAAGTCATCCAACATCGGGGCCGGCTGCAGCACCCGGTCCGCCAGTTCCTCGGGGAAGACGACCATCCCTTCGCCTACCGCGTAGACCGCGGCGACCAGCTCTTCCGGCGGCGCGCCCGGGTCTATGACACCCCAGCCCCGGGGCTGTAGACCCCGCAGGGCATTTACGGGCCCGTCGTCCTCCGCCAGCACGAGCAAAGACTGCAGGCCGTCTCCGGAAAGAACCTCGGCCGCATCCTCCATCAGGGCCTCACCGGAGACCAAGATCACCCCGGCCTCCGGAGCCTCGACGACTTCGATACCGGCCTCCTCCAGCACGGCTTGCAGCCCGGCACGGTCCAGCGGCGTCGGGGCCAAAACGAAGACCTTCACGTGGCGGTCTCGTAAACTTCTACCAACGAGCTAGCCGCGCTGGCCGACGGTTACGCGAACGGTCTCCGCCCCGCCCCCCCGGATCACCGCGACCTCTACCTCTTTGCCGACCCGTTCGCCGGTCAAGAGGGCTTGTAGCTCCTCGGTGTCTCCGACGGTTTCCCCATCCATCCCGACCAGGATGTCCCCCATAAACACTCCCCCGCGGTCTGCGGGGCTATCCTCTTCGACCCCTACCACGAGCAAGCCCCGGCTCCGGTTTTCGGCGCGCTGGGCCGCCGGCAGGCGCACCGGCTGGCTCAGTATCCCGAGGTATCCACGCTTTACGTGGCCCTGGTCCTTCAACGTCCCGGCCACCCGCCAGGCCACGTCCGCCGGGACCGCCAGCGTGACGCCGCGCATCATGCCCGCGACGACCACGCCCAGCACGTTGCCGCGGACGTCAACGAGAGGCCCGCCCCCGAGGCCCGGGTACGGCGTCGCGTCCGTCTGGACGTACCGCTCCATCATCGTTCCCCGCCCCGTCCGCAACGGCCCGCCGGCCGCGCTCACCACCCCGAAACCAGCCCGCAACCCCTCGCGTCCCGGACGCCCAACGGCCAGGGCGATTTGTCCTACCCGCACCACTTCCGCAGGCGTCGCCGGTTCGGCGTCCAACCCCTCGACTTCCAGCAGCGCCAGATCGCTCGCGGGGTCCCGGCCCACGATACGGGCCGGCAACTTTTTGCCGTCTCCCTTCTCAACCGTAATGCCTTCCTCCCGCTGCAAAGCATGGTCCGCGACGAGCACCAGGCCCACGTCGTAGACGGTCCCGCTGGCGCCCCGCCGCCTCCGGCTGTTCACCTTGACCACGGACGTCCCGGCCTTCTCCACCGCGTCGGCCATACCGTCAGATAACGCGTTCAAAACTTCCGGGCTCTCTTTAAGGTTCTCCACTATTTTCTCCAGGCTTCGTTTGTACCTGAAGAGACTGTATCCCCGGTATCGGGAAAGAACACCGCCCGTCCGGCTAGTTTTCAATCACTGAAAGGTTAGTTGCAGCGAACCCGTCAACTTATCGAAATGAGCAAAACTGCTTGTGCAGGTTAGGTGATCTGACCCGCTATAGCATAAACCATGAGGAGCTGGGCGATCGGACCGGTTATCCAGGCATGGCGATTCGTGAGCTCGCCAAATTCTACAAACCGACCTCGGCCTACGCTGTCCTGAGTTTCCAGAACCCGCCTGATTTCCCCGACCATTTCTTTCAGAGCCTCGGTGTCCTCGCCCCCACGTTCCTCGATTTCTGCCTTCAGGTCTTGAAAGTCGAAGGTTTGATGAAACTCGACATGCGATTGTGTTCCGATCGCCGATCCATAAGTTGGACCGAAGATATTGAAGATCGGGAATCCTGTACTGCTGGACTTGAAGGTCCGTTCCTCATGCTCGGCCTCTGTCTCATACTTGACAACCAGAGCGAAGGAACTTTGGTTGTACATTTGGGTGTGTGTCGATAATGTAAACGATGCCACCGGAATCGACTGACAAAGTTTTGTCACCGCGCTCGACATTGATTTCCGTGGGTTTTTATTCCTTCAGTATCAAAGACTTCTTTTCCATGAAGGATTTGAAGCTTTTCTCCACCCATCCTCATGAATTGTTTTAAGTTCATTTCAACTCTCCTCAGAATCCTTCGCGTGGTTCAGGCGGTTACGTTCTAGCCGACCATGCTCGACTCTCGATCAAAACCTTCTAGCAGCACGCATCATTCACCAAGCAATCGGTCGCCGGTCCCGGAAAAAGCCGCCGGTAGGACCGCTGTCCTGGAGCGTTGCGGCCCAGACGGGGGTGTCGGCGCCTTCCTCTACCGTGCGCGAGGCGTTTGTGCCGCCCATATCGGTCTGGACCCAGCCGGGGCAGACGGAGTTTACGAGGATTCCAGCCCCCCGGAGCTCGGAGGAGAGGATGCGGGTGAGGACGTTCAGGCCCGCTTTGGAGAGCCGGTAGCCGGGCTGGCCGCCGCCCATGTCTTCCAGCGCGCCGAGGCCGCTGGAGACGTTGACGATCCTGCCGTAGCCGCCCCGCCGCATTAGCGGCACCGCCGCCTCGCACAGCCGCCAGGCCCCGAACAGGTTCGCCTCCAGCGCCCCCCGCACCCGGTCGAGGTCGGCGTCCACGCCGCCCTGGCCGTCGTCGTTCATAATGCCGGCGTTGTTCACCAAAACGTCAAGACTCCCGAACTCTTCTCCGATGGACTCTACGAGCCGGTTCACACTGTCCCCATCGGTAACGTCTAGCTGCCGGGCGTGAACGTCGCCGTCCAGCTTTCCGGCCGCTTCCCGGCCCTGTTCTTCGTCGCGGGAGCCGAGAACGACCGTGTACCCTTTCCCGGCGAGTTGGCGGCAGATCTCCAACCCTATCCCCCGGTTTCCTCCGCTCACCAAAGCAACCCTGTTGTCCGTCACAACGAAACCTCCTTATAAAAACGTATCCCGAAATACTACACGCCGAGCCACCCGAACGCCGCCTCAACCGCCTCTTTTGGGGATGATGCTGGTACGACGTGGCCGTCGAGTTTCCAGCCCTCCAACCCTACCACCGGGCGCCCGGCCTTCTTCGCCAGCCCGATCTCCGAGAGCGTCCCGTACCCGCCCCCGACCGAGATCACCACGTCAGCCGTACAAACCACCGCCAGGTTCCGCGCCTGCCCCACGCCCGTTACCACCGAGTACGAGAGATATTCGTTCGCCCGACCGCGATCCTCGTCCGGCAGAATACCGATAGCAACACCGCCGGCCTCCGTGGCGCCGCGGGCCGCGGCCTCCATCACGCCGCCGAGTCCGCCGCAGACGACGAGGCCTCCCCTCCCGACAACGAGCCGCCCGACCTCGCGGGCCTGATTGTAGAGTTCGCCGTCGGCTCTGCCGGCTTCTCCGGCGCCGATGACCGCGACGTAAGGGGGGCTCACAGGGTCGGATAGTTGTCTACCTGGCCGAGCAGGTAGCGGAGAAAGCTGACGGCCCCGCCCTTGCTCAGCGGCTCGTTCCAGTTGCCGCATTTGGGAGACTGGATGCAGGCCGGGCAACCCTTTTCGCAGGGGCAGCGGGTGATAACGCCCAAAGTATCGCGGGCGAGTGATTCGAATTCGTCGTAGCCGCGGCGGGAGATGCCGACGCCGCCGGGGTATCCGTCGTAGACGAAGACCGTCGGGAGGCGGTTCTGACGGTGGGCGGGGGTCGAGAGGCCGCCGATGTCCGCCCGGTCGCACATGGCGAAAAGGGGCAGGAGCCCGATCAGGCCGTGTTCCCCGGCGTGCAGCGCGCCGCCGAAGCTCTCGAAGCTCGGCCGGGCGTCTTTGGGTAGCGGCGGCAAAGAGATCCAGAACGCCTGGGTTTCGAGCACCACGTCCGGCAGGTCCAACGGAAAGACCCCAATTTCCCTGTCGTCGGCGACCTGGACTTTTTTGTAGTACGTCACGGAATCTGTGGTCCGCACCCGTCCCCAGTGGAGCGTCGCGCCGTTGGCGAGGTCGCGCCGCTCCAGCTCTTCGAGGACCTCTACGTCGGTCTCGGTGCGCGGGCGGGTGTAATAGCGGTTCGGGACTTTGCGGGCGACGGCCCGGCCGGCGGCGAGGTTCAGGTCTTCTACTTCGTAGGCCGTTCCGCGGTGGAGGTAAGTCGCGCCGGGGTGGAGTTCACCGGGGGCGCGGGAAGACTCTGCGGTCCCGATCACCTCTCCGTCCGTGTCGGAGATTAGTACCGTCGCCGAGGACGCCGACCGCAAAGAGAGATCCCGCGCCGGATGCCCCCCGCCCACGTATACGAGCCGCCCGCCGCTCGACGCGAGTTTCCCCGGTCCCAGCATCGTCTTTGCAACGCTCCGGTAAGCCGGCCCGAAATATTTCTCGTCCTCACCATCCAGCGGGGCTTCGTGGGCGGCAGCGAGTAGGTGCGGCCCGAGGATGTACGGGTTCTCCATCGTCACGCGGGCGGCCTCCACCCGGCGTCCCAGCACCCGGCTCGCGTTCTCGAAGAGGAACTGGTCCAATGAGTCGCGGCCGGGGATGTAGACGGCCAGAGCCGGGGCATCCCCGCGCCCGGCCCTCCCCCACTGCTGCCAGATCGAGGCGACACTCCCCGGATACCCGCAGCACACCACCGCGTCGAGCGTGCCCACGTCCACCCCGAGCTCCAGGGCGTTCGTCGAAACGACGCCGAGCAGGTCGCCTTTGAACAACCGACTTTCTATGTCGCGCCGCTCCCGGGTGGTGTACCCGGCGCGGTAAGGTGAGATCTTCTTCGCGCCGTCTACCCCGAGCCGGTCGGCGGCGTAGCTGTAGATGAGCTCTGCCGCCTTGCGCGTCCTCGCAAAGGCTATCGTCCGCACCCCCTGCCGCACCAACTCCGCGAACACCAGCGCGCCTTCGGTCAGCAAACTCCGGCGCTCGCCTTTCTCCTTGTCCAGCAACGGCGGGTTGCGGAAGACCACGCGCCGCGGCCCGGATGAAGCCCCGTCCTCGTCCACGAGCGCGAAGGGCAGGCCGGTCAGGCTCTCGGCCAACTCTTGCGGGTTCGCTATCGTGGCGCTCGTCAGGACGAACTTAGGATCCCCGCCGTGCAACTCCGCGACCCGCCGGAGCCGCCGCAGGACCGCGGCGACGTGGGAGCCGAAGACGCCGCGCAACACGTGGGCCTCGTCCACCGCCACGATCTCCAGGTTCCGCAGGAAGTCTCCCCAGGCGTCGTGGTTCGGCAGGATGCCGACGTTGAGCATGTCCGGGTTGGTCAAGAGGATGTTGGACTTGCGCCGAATGTCCGCCCGCAGCGCCTGCGGCGTGTCGCCGTCGTAGGTGCCCGCGTGAACGCCTCGCAACCCGAAGCCCCCGATCTTGCCGAGTTGGTCTTGGGCCAGAGCTTTTGTCGGGTAGAGAAAGAGCGCCCGGCTCGCGGCGCTTTCCAGGGCGTTTTCGAAGGCCGGTATCTTGTAGCAGAGCGACTTACCACTCGCCGTCGCGGTCGCCACCACAACGTTTTCCCCGGCCCGTACCCGCCCGTAGGCTTCGAGTTGGTGGGAGTAGAGCCGGTCCACACCTTCCCGGGAAAGCGCCGCCGAAAGTTCGGGGTGGAGGTTCGGAACCTCGACGAGCGTGGCCTCGCGGGGTGCGAGAGAAGCAACCGTCTGGCCCAAAGAGTCTACGGCGCGACGGCTCATGCCGGAAAGCGGCGTGGGGTTTTCGGTCTTAGAGCTCACGACGACCGGCGAATGCCCGGCCCAGGGTTACCTCGTCGGCGTATTCGAGGTCGCCGCCCACGGGCAGGCCGCTGGCGAGCGCCGTGACCCGCACGGGCATCTCTTCGACTTCCTGCGCGATGTAGAGCGCCGTCGCCTCGCCGGTGGTGTTGGGGTTGGTGGCGACGACGATCTCTTTGGTTCCCTCGCTCTTGACCCGCTCGACGAGCTCGGCGATTCGCAGGTCGTCCGCCTCGACGCCGTCCAGGGGCGAGAGGGCGCCGCCCAGGACATGGTAGAGGCCCCGGTACTCGGCGGTGCGTTCGATGGGACCGATATCGTAGGGGTCTTCGACGGCGCAGATCACGGACTCGTCCCGCCGGGCGTCCCGGCAGATTTCGCATTCCTCGGCCTCCGTGAGGTTGAAGCACCGTTTGCACGGCTTGATCCGCTCCTTGACCTCTTTTAGGGCTTCGGCCAGCCCGTAGGCGTCGTCGGGACGGGAGCGCACGACGTGGAAAGCGATGCGCTGGGCGCTCTTTGGTCCGATGGAGGGGAGTTTGGAGAGTTCGGTTATGAGCCGTTCTACCGGCCGCGCGTAGGTCGCCAATTATCTCCCGGCTACATTCCGGGCAGGTTGAGACCCATGTCGCCCAAGCCCCCGGTGATGCCGCCAAGCTTTTTGGAGGCCATCTCTTGCGAACTGTTCATGGCCTCGTTGACCGCCGCGAGCACCATGTCCTGCAGCATCTCCACGTCGTCTGGGTCTACAGCCTCGGGGTCTATCTCGATGGAGGTAAGCTCCTGGGAGCCGGTTACGGTAGCCTTTACGACCCCGCCGCCCGCGCTCGCGGTAACGGTCTCGTTCGCCAACTCTTCCTGGGCCTCTTGCATCTGCTGCTGCATCTGCTGAACCTGGGCCATCATCTTGTTCATGTTCTGCCGCGCCACTCAACTACCTCCGTTGTTGTTGGACGTTCCAAACCACTCTCGCGCAAGCGCGAACGCCTCTTGTTCGCTGCCGATTGTATCATCGCCGCTATCATCCCCCGCAACCCTACTATCCTCCGAAACCTCGACGGGTTCGGGGAGTTCGGGGGCTTCCGGCGCCGCTTTCGCGGCGGGCCCGCCATCCTCCCGGGACTCCACCCGGGACTCCGCTTGAAAAGAAGATGCTTGCGCGCCGGAGGTCTGGGGACGGGGGGATTCTTCATCCAACCCTTCCGGTACTGAGTTTCCTCCCAAAGCGCCGGGGCCCGCGGCCCCTGGAGCTTCTTGCCCGTTTGCGGGCTCGCCGACCCGGCTTTCCAGGCGCGGCCTTATGCCGAAATTTCGTTCCAGGGCCTCTTGCAGCGCCTCTGTGTGCCGGTTGTCGCTGGCGAGCTTTGCGTAGATTGCCAGGTCTTTCGGAAAAGCCAACACCAGGAGGCCGTCGCCGGAGCTCTCGACCCGCGCCTCCTCGAACACCGCCGCCGCCGGAGCCTGACGCCGGTCTTTCATGTCCTGGATCAGGGCGGGCCACCGCGCGGCCAGGGTCTCGGCATTTGTGGACCCTTCGGCAGACCCTTTGGTAGACCCCTCGGTAGACTCCTCCGGTTCGGGCTCGTCCCGAGCCGGCTCAGGACTTTCCGGTTCTTCGTAAGCCGTTGATTCGACCGTTCCCCCGGAAAGAGAAAAAGAGCTGGCAGCCACCGTTTCGTCCCGCCCCGGAGCGGCAGGCGCGGAAGTGGGCGCGGCGCCGTTCTCTACGGCGGTCTCCAGAGCCTCCAGGCGGGCCAGAAGGGCGTCTACCGACGGCTCGGTGTAGTCGCGGGCGAGCTTGAGGAAGGTAAGCTCTAGCTCCAGCTTCGGGTCCCCGCCGCGTTTTATGCGGCCCGTGGCGTCGCCCAGCGTTTCGACGAGGCGCACGACCTCGGCGGTCGGGATGCTTGCCGCCTGCTCCTCTAGCGGGGCGCGCTCGTCGGCGCCGACTTCGGCGAGGGCTACGTCCGGAGCGTGCGGCAGGAGCATTACGCGCCGCAGGTGGCCGAGAAGCTCGCCGACGAACTGTCCCAGGTCCCGGCCCTCATTCGAGAGGCGGTCCACTATCTTCAGGACGTCGGCGGCCCGGCGTTCGTGGAGGGCGGCGGCCGTATCCAGCAACACGTCCGAGCCGACGCTGCCGAGAAGTTCGCGGACCATTTCCGCCGTAACCGGTCCTTCGGCGAAAGACGAGAGTTGATCCAGCAGTCCTTCCGCATCCCGGAAGGAGCCTTTGCCCTCGCGGGCGACGATGGTCAGGGCCCCGGGCTCGGCCTCGATCCCCTCGGCTTCGGCTATCTCCGCCAGTTTCTCCGAGAGCGTGCCGACGCCGGGACGGCGGAAGTCGAAGCTCTGGCAGCGGCTGATAATGGTCGGCAAAACCTTATGTTTCTCGGTGGTGGCGAGAACGAAGACGACGTGTTCCGGCGGCTCTTCGAGCATCTTCAGCAGGGCGTTGAAGGCCTCAGTGGTCAGCATGTGGACCTCGTCTATGATGTAGACCTTCATCCGGCCGGCGGCGGGCGCGAGGTTCACGCGGTCGCGCAGCTCCCGGATCTCGTCTATCCCCCGGTTTGAGGCCGCGTCCATCTCCAGTACGTCCATCGAGGAATTGTTGATGATCGCGCGGCAACTCTCACACGTCCCGTCCGGCTCCGGCGTCGGCCCCTGGGCACAGTTCAGCCCCATCGCGAGCACTTTGGCGGTGCTCGTCTTGCCCGTACCGCGAGGCCCAGAGAAGAGGTAGGCGTGGGCGACGCGGTTTGTTTCTATGGCCCGGCGCAGGGTACGCACGACCGGTTCCTGGCCGGAGATCTCGGAAAAGGCGCGGGGACGCCACTTACGATATAGGGTAGCGTGTCTCACACGGTCAGTATAACGGACACCCCGGCGAGAGCCACCGGCGTTGTAGGCTTTAGGAAAGATCGGAACATACATCGGTGGTAGTCGCCGGCGCGCAATGAGTACCACCACGAAAAGAGAAGCTGACAGCTAATGTCTAATACCTAAAACAACTAAAATGCCGCGCACCCCGCCTTCGACGGGCACGAACCCGGCGAACTTCCGGCCGCCGGCTCCGGTTCGGCTGTCCCGTAACACATGAGGTAACCCACTTAGTGCTGCTACCTCCCGGTCCTGACACGGTTCACGGGGCCTCATTGCCCGGGACCAAACCATCAACGCCGGCCGCGCCGGTTTCAACCGAACCCGGTACGCCTCGGGCGGGGGGTTAGGCCCTGCTAGGCGATCGCAGGTACAGGGCATCGCCATCTCCCCGCTTAGCGCGGCGGTTTTAGTTTACCAGAGAGACGGCTATCCGCCGAGAGTTCCGAACAGGAAGAACACGCCCACGCCGATAAAGAAGAGCCCCACCATCAGAAAGGCGCCGGGGGCGGGTCCTCCCCAGGCGGACCAGATGCCGGCGTGGTCATACCGAAAGTGTATGAGATGGGCCCCCAGAACCGCGAAGATCGGGCCGAGCCAGATACTAAACGGGCCCGCGAGCGAGGGCACAACGGCGACCATTATCACGCCCCCGATAAAGATCAGCAACAGAAAGAAGTAGCTGCCGAGTACGAGCCATTGTCGTTGGGTCAAGAGTATCTCCGGTATAAAACTATGAAAGCCGCGGCACGAAGCAAAAAGCGGAGAGGGTGGGATTCGAACCCACGAGACGGCTATAAACCGCCTACGCGATTTCCAGTCGCGCTCCTTCGGCCAACTCGGACACCTCTCCAGGTGGGAAGTTTACCAGACGTAATACGAATTTCGATGGCTACTTGGCCCTATCCGTCCGCCCGATGTTCGTGTTTAGCACCAGGACCCCAAGGACCAACCACCCGATCCCGAAGAGCACCGAGATCGCCAGCCGCGGCAGCGGAAACGGGCCGACGATGATGTTCAAGGGCGTCAACATCCCGAGGGCCAGGGGGAGAAAGTTTCCTACCGGGAGCGGCTCGGTCCTGAGCGTGGCGAACCCGAGGATTATCAGGCCGAGCGTCAGGATAATGAAGCCGAACGAGACGATGCGAACGGCCCCCTCTACTCCTAGCGTGAGGTCGGCGAACAACCCGCCGGCGAGGAGCGCGAGCCCGGCGAAACTCTGGGTAAAGCCCGCGCCGCCGTGCCCGTGCATGCTCCCGGAGTACCGGGCGTACAGGCCGGCCAAACCGACCCCGAACAGCACCGGCAAGAGGAACATAAAAGGGTCCGCGACGCCGGCATCTTCCGCGTTAGTGCCGTCTAGCAACACCTTCAAGCTCCACAGGGCGCCACCGACCACGGCGGACACACCGCCGACCTTAGCGAGGTCTAGCGGACGCAAAAAAGCTGTCTTTTTAGGGATTCCATCACCTCGTAGACTACGCTAGAGTGGTGGCCGATGCCAGCCGTAGACGGGACTACACGCCGCGCTTTTTTCGTCCCTGAATTCGGCGGATGAGCAACGCCGCCATCGTCAGCAAGATCAGGGCGTGGCTGGTGAAAAAGAACTCGCGGCCGTAGTAGCCGGGGTTGTAGTAAGAGACCGGGCTGGACCACTGCCAGTCGGTGATCGGCCAGAAAAGAGGCCGGGTGTCGCCCGCGTGGGTCAGAAAGTCGGCGAGCGCGTGGCCGAGCCAGCCGATCAGGAACCACAGCAGTATCCGCCGCCGGTCTACTCCTCCCAGCCTCGCTATGCAGTAGGCGGCCAGCAGGACGGCCGGCGGCACCGCCGAGTGCAGCGCGGAGCCCGTGCCCCCGAAAGGCCCGGTAAAGTAGATCGCATCCAGGACCTCCTGCGAGTTCATCGAGGACCAGCCTTCGGTAATGTAAGCCGTGCCGACGTAGTAAGCCGTCCCGGCGAAAGCCGGTAGATCCGGAAAAGCCGCCCCGACCGCCCCCGCTACTCCGGCGGCCCGTCCGGCTTTGACGCCGTGCTTGGCGAGCGCCCAGGTAAAGAACGAGTGGGAGTAGGTCTCCAAAGACTATTTCACGCCTTCTTTTCGCACGCTTTGAGCATTCGCAGTGCTTTGCGCGGCGCGGCCGGCGACGTGCTTCCGGAAGAACTTCAGCGTGCGGCGCCAGGAGTCTTCCGAGGCCTCCGGGGCGTAGGCTTTTTCGCGATGCTCGTTAAAGAACGAGTGGCGGGTCCCCGGGTACACTTTTATGTCGTTTGGCAGGCCGTGGCGGCGGAGCTCTTTTTCGAGCAGCGCGCCCTGGGCCCGGGTAAAGTCTTTTTCGGGGTAAGAGCCCACGACCGGGCAGGCGTTCCCGACGGCTTCTAAGGGCCGGGGGTTCACCCCGTAGTAGGAGGCGGCGGCCTTGAGCCGGTCGTCTACGCAAGACCAGGCGACAGCCAGGCTCCCGCCCAGGCTGAAACCTATCGTCCCGAGCCGATCTTCGTCCACGACCTCCAGGCCGGCGAGGTAGGTAAGGGCGGACTTGAGGTCTCTTATCCCGCCGTGATCCAGGGAATTGGAGATCATGTCGCCCACGAACCGGGCGGCCCGAACGGCGCGGCTTCTCCCCGCGAAAAGGTCTACGGCGAGCGCGGCGTACCCTTCTTTGGCGAGCCGGTCCGCCACGCCCCGGATGTTCTCGTTGAGCCCGAAGATTTCGTGTACCACCACCACGCCGGGGTAACTCTCGCCCGTCGCCCGCTCCGGCAACGCGAGGTAGCCTTCGAGTTGCTCTATCCTCGGGAAATAAACCGACTGTGACTTCGAGGTCATCACAGCATTCTATCCCAGGGACCCGCTACCCAACGGGTCGGAGCCTTACCACCGGGATCCCGCGGCTCGTGCGCCGCTGGTAGTCCGCGTACCCCGGATACATTGCCACGAGCTTTCTCCACAACTTCTCTTTATCCTCGCCCCCGGTTTCTTCGGCCCGGACTTCGAGTTTTCGGGTCCCGACCTGCACGACGGTTTCGGGGTTGGCCCGGAGGTTCAGCCACCAGGCGGGGTGTTTGGCGGAGCCGCCTTTGGAGGCCACGATCACCACGTTTCGTCCGTCCGGCAGGTAGAGCAGCGGCGTCGTGCGCCGTCGGCCGCTTTTGCGCCCGACGGTCTCCAACAGTAGCACGGGGCTACCCTGGATCCGGCCGCCCAGCTTGCCGCCGGTGGCCCGGTACAGGCCGGTGTGCACCGCCGTAACCCACTGGAAAACCTTGTCTGCCAGCGGCGAGAACTGCCTGCCGGTATCTTTAGTGTTTCCATCCGCAGCCATCTCCATCCTTTCCGCAACCGCGACTATCTTTTGTGACTACCTTCTACTATCTCCTGCCCGAAGACCAGGAGAGGCGTGGCGTTCCCGGAGGGGCCACGCGTACGGCGGTCTTGATCTGGTTCATCGCAAAGATCGCCGCGACGACCAGCACCACGCCGAGACCTTGCAGGGGTGACAGTGGCTCTCCCAATACCAGCCAGTTCAGTAGCACCCCCGTGGCCGGATAGGCGAGTTCGGCGAGGGTCGCGTAGCTCGCCCGCGTAGAGCGCAGCCCCCGGTAGTAGAGCAGCAAACCCAAAAGACCGGGAAAAAGCGCCAGCAAGAGCAGGTTGATCGCCACCGCCGGCTGCCCCAGTCCGGAGACGAGGCTACCGATAGGGTCCGGCACCATGAACAGGGTGATGACCACTAAAAGCGGCAACGCCGTGAGAAAGCGGGCGCCGGTAAGGGTAGGAAACGAGAGGCGTTCGCTTAAATAGCGCCCCATCACGGTAGAGGTGCCCCAGATAAAGGCGGCCCCGACGGCGACCAGGGCGAAGCCGAGCCTCGCCTGGCCGAGTTGGTTAAACGGCGTGAGAAGCTCCCAGCCTTTGGAGCCGAAGGTGAGCAGGTAAGCCCCGATACCGGCCACGGCCAGGATCGGCAGGTAGCGGATCGTCAATCGCTCGCGCAATATGATCGCCGCGGCCACTATGGCGAAGAGCGGCTGCGTTTTCTGCAACAACAGCACCGTGTTTATGGCCCCCTCCCCGGCCTGGAAAGCCCTGAAGAGCCCGACCGTAAATAAGACCGTGGCGACCGCCGAACCGCCCCACCCGACAAAGAGCAGCGCCATCCACCGGCCGGGGTTTAGCCGCCGAAACTCCCGCCACCCCTTTGCGACGGCGGGTACGGCGTACGCCATCAATATGAGATGCTCGCCCAGCACGAGCAGCACCGGTGCGAACGCGGCGTTCAGCGACGCCCGCAGCACCGTGTCGGTTCCCCAGGTCGCCGCGCCCAGGGCCACGAGCAAAACACCACCGGTCGCCAACTTACGATTTACCAAGACGCAATTCCTTTCTAAAAACTAAGCGAGAGCCACGAACACGCGCGAGATTTTCGTGTTCCAACACCGTCGGAGTCTAGCATTCGGGGCAACGTCTCCCTGGAAGTACCCCGGGTCCACATCAAGCAGGCCGGACGGCGCGCAAAGATCAAACCCAGCTTGCAGCGGTGGCCGTAGGTTGGGATACTTGTAGTCAAAGATACCGGGTCGAAGCCCGGCGGGACCGAACGTCTCGTCCCGGCCACTTTGGCCGCCGACCCCGGAAGGGTAGCGAATGGACTCTCCCAAAGAACATATAGACCTCCTCTCCGTCGGCGAGACCTTGGTGGACTTTATCTCGGTGGAGCAGACGGACTGGCTCCGCAACGCCGCCACCTTCCGCCGTTACCTGGGGGGCTCTCCGGCCAATATAGCGGTTAACGTCTCGAAGCTGGGCGGTAGTTCGGCGGTGATCTCCAAAACCGGCATCGGTGCTTTCGGGAAGTTTATAAAAAGCGAACTCCAACGCCACGGCGTCTCTACCGACTACCTGGTCATGGACCACCGCAACCGGACCACCGTGGCCTTCGTCTCTTCCACGAGTGGCAAGCCGGACTTCGAGATCGCGCGCAGCGGCGACTACCAACTCAAACCGGCGGAGATCACCGAAGAGCCGATCTCCCGCGCCCGGGTCGTACACGCCTCTACCTTTGCCCTTTCCCGCGAACCCTGCCGATCCGCGGTACGCAAGGTCTTACAAATGGCGGAAGAGCAAAACAAGATCGTATCCTTCGACCCAAACTACAGCCAGCGCATCTGGCCGCACC
Organism: Rubrobacteraceae bacterium; assembly: GCA_965213905.1. GTDB lineage: Bacteria > Actinomycetota > Rubrobacteria > Rubrobacterales > Rubrobacteraceae > SIRX01. Next base: position 567,389 of record OZ243922.1, read on the forward strand.
ACAAAGAAGCCCGCAGCGTGATCGAAGAAATGTATCAATACGTTGATATAACCAAGCCGTCCCTCGACGACGCCGGCCGGATCTTCGGCCGGGACTTCGGCCCCGAGGAGTACATCGGGAAGTTTCACGACATGGGCGCCAAGACAGTTGTTCTGACGATGGGCGAAGACGGGCTTTTGATCTCTGAGGACGGGCACAACCTCGGCCACGTACCCAGCCGGGAGGTCGAGGTCGAGGACGCGACCGGCGCCGGAGATTCCTTTTGGGCCGGCTTTCTAGTCGCGTTGTTGGACGGCAACTCGCTCGAACGCTGCGCGCTGTTCGCGCGCGAGATCGTCGAGCAGAAACTGACGCGGGTCGGCCCGCTACCGCTGGAGGTGGATCGGGAAGAAATTTACGCCCGGCTGGATAAACTGCCCGAGGGCTCCGTAGAAGTTGCGGAGGTCGAGAAACCCCGGAAAGAACCGGAGCCCGCAAAAGAAAAGAAAGGGTAAAAATACACTTCGCCTTCGTAAACCCGCAGGGAAACTTCGATTCCGGCAACAGCTACCTGGCGGCCCACCCGGATTTTGGCGGCCAGCTCGTCTACGTTCGCGAAGTAGCCCGCAAGCTCGGCGCGTTGGGCCACCGGGCGGACATCCTCACCCGCCGCATCATAGACCCCGAGTGGCCCGAGTTCGGGGACGACGCAGATTTTTACCCGGGCCATCCCAACGTCCGCATCCTGCGCGTACCCTGCGGCCCGGACGAATTTCTGCCCAAAGAACGGCTCTGGCCGTACCTCGGTGATTGGGTCGAAGGCGTGGCGGGGTTGTACCGGGAAGAAGGGGTTTGGCCGGATCTCTGGACCGGGCATTACGCCGACGGTGGCCTCGCGGCCGCGGCGTTGGAGGAAGTCTCCGGGGTCCCGTTCACCTTTACCGGACATTCGCTCGGGGCCTGGAAGCTGGACACCCTGCTGCAAGAAGCTGAAGACCCCGCCGTTCTGCGGGAGGTGGACGGACGCTACAACTTCGGGGCCCGCATAAAAGCCGAGAGAACGGCGATCTCCCGGGCAAAGAAGATTGTCACCAACAGCGTGGCCGAGCGTCGTGAGCAGTACGCGCACCCGGCTTACATGGGGCTGGCGGACCCGGAGGATGGGGACCGCTTCGCCGTCATAGCACCGGGGGCCAACTTCGACATCTTCTCCCCCGAAGCCCGGAGCCCCTGGGAAGACGAGGTTTTGGGCAGGATCCGGGAGGTCCACGAACGCGACATCTCGCCCGAACGCCGCGGGCTGCCCGCGGTAATAGCCTGGAGCCGCCTGGACCCGAAAAAGAACCACCTGGGGCTCGTGCGGGCCTTCGCAAGCTCCGGCGAACTGCGGCGGAAGGCAAACCTCGTCATGATAACCCGGGGCCTGGAGAACCCGCTGCACGACCCGGACGAAGCCACCGACGAGCAGCGTCCGGTAATAGAAGAACTTATCTCCGGGATAGAGCGGGCCCGGTTGTGGGGCCTGGTCTCGGCGTTCAGCCTCTCGGGACAAACGGCGCTCGCCGCGCTCTACCGCTGGGGGGCCGACACCGGCGGCGTCTTCTGCCTGCCCGCCGAGTACGAGCCTTTCGGCATGACCGTGATCGAGGCGATGGCCGTCGGCCTTCCGGTAGTCGCCACCGAAAACGGCGGCCCCCGTGAAACCACCGACGAAGGACGCGCGGGCCTCCTAACCGACCCCCACGACCCGGACGACATCGCCGCGAAACTGCTCCGCCTGCTGGGCGACCGTGAGGCCTGGGAGGCCTACGCCCAGCGAGGACACGAAAGGGCCCTGGGACACTACAGTTGGCGCAAAACGGCGGAATGTTACCTCAGCCTCGCGGAATCTTCCCCCAAGACCGAACGAAATGGAGACCCCCCGCCGCCGATACCGGAATTTGTGCTCCAGGAGGGTGAACTGCCACGAATAGAGAAGTGGGAGACCGCCGGGGGGAAAGAGCTACAGAGATCCCAACAAACCCGCTGACAGAGAGGACGGACTAATGCACGTAGCGTTTCTAAACCCGCAGGGGAACTTCGACCCCAACGACTCCTACTGGACCCAGCACCCGGACTTCGGCGGCCAGCTCGTCTACGTCAAAGAGTTGGCGCTGGCGATGGGCAACCTAGACCACAAGGTAGACATCGTGACCCGTCGCGTCATAGACCCCAAGTGGCCCGAGTTCGAGGACGAAACGGACTCTTACCCGGACGCCCCGAACGTCCGCATCATGCGCGTACCCTGCGGCCCGGACGAATTTTTGCCCAAAGAACAGCTCTGGCCGTACCTGGGTCCCGAGTGGGTGCCAAACATTCTGCGGTGGTACGAGGAAGAAGGCTCCATGCCGGATGCCATAACCTCCCATTACGGCGACGGCGGGCTCTGTGCGGTCCTGATCGAGGAGCAGACCGGCATCCCGTTCAGCTTTACCGCCCATTCCTTGGGCGCCCAGAAGATGGACAAGATGGGTGTTACCCGCCGGCACATCGAGGAAACAGAGGAGAAGTACAAATTCTCGCGGCGCATCGTGGGTGAACGGCTCTCGATGAACCGCTCGGCGGTCAACGTTACCAGTACCTCCCAGGAGCGTTTCAACCAGTACACCCACAACGCCTACCGGGGCGCCATTGATCCCACGGAAGATGATCGTTTCGCCGCCATTCCGCCGGGCGTGGCGCTCCACGTCTTCGATAAGGACTCCGAGTACGAGCAAGAGGAGGAGATCCACGAACACGTCCGGAAAGCCCTTGAGCGTGACATCGCCGAAGACCGAATAGACCTTCCTTGCGTCGTGGCTTCGAGCCGGCTGGACCCGAAAAAGAACCACCTCGCGCTCGTCGAGGCGTTCGCCAGCAGCCCGGTTCTCAGAGAGAGCGCCAACCTCGTCGTCTTTACCGGCGGCCTGGAGAACCCGCTGGAGGGCTACAAAGAGGCTGACGAGGGCGAGCGCGAGGTGCTCGACAGCTTGATGCAGGTGATCGAGCGCGAAGAGCTCCAGGGCGAGGTCTCGATGCTCTCGCTAAACAACCAGCCGGCGCTGGCCGCCGCCTACCGCTACCTGGCCGGGATGCGTTCGGTTTTCGCGCTTACGGCCAACTACGAACCGTTCGGGCTCGCGCCGCTGGAGGCGATGGCCGCCGGGCTGCCGGTGGTCGTCACCAAATACGGCGGCCCGAGCGAGAGCCTCCGTAGCGAGGATGAGCAGTACGGCATCCTGGTAGACCCCTCCGACCCGGAAGAGGTCAGCGCCGGGCTCTATAAGGTCGTCGGTCACGAGGACGAGTGGGAACACTACGCCGAGGCCGGCTACAACCGGGTCATAGACCACTACACCTGGGAGCGGACCGCCGAGCGCTACCTCGAAGCCATCGAGGGCCGCGACCGGGACGTCAAGGCGTCGGACGGAGCATCCGACGGGGACGCCACCACCCTCGCGGCGGGCGACACGGGCGGGCACGAGCCAAACTCAGAGAACGGCTACGAGGTCGTCGGGCGGCTACCGGTCCCCACGTTCTTCACGGACCCCGAGTCGGGAGACCTTTCCGTCGAGACCTTAGACGAGCTGTACTTCGCCCTCGACGTGCTCTCGGTCGGTGAGACGGTGGTGGACTTCATCTCACACGACATGGTTCACTCGCTGCGGACTGCCAACAGCTTTACGCGCTATCTGGGCGGCCAGCCGGCCAACGTGGCCGTCTATATCGCCAAGCTCGGTGGACGCTCGGCGTTGCTCTCCAAGATCGGCACGGACCACTTTAGCGAGTACTTAGAGGACCAGCTTCAGCGCCACGGGGTCAACACCGAGTCGCTCCAACGGTCCGGTGAAGCCCCCACGACCAATATCTTCGTCACCCGCACCGTCAGCGTCCCGGACTTCCAGGTCAACCGGGGGGCCGACGCCCTGCTGGACATGAGCGAGGTTACCCCCGAGTTGGTCGCCCGCGCCCGTATCGTGCACACTTCGGCCCTGGCGCTTTCGCAAGACCCGCAAAGGCTGGCGGCAAGGCGGGCCATGCGGCTCGCGCACAGCCACGGCCAGACCGTGTCGCTGGACCCGAACTACGACAACCGGATCTGGCCGAACAAAGACGAGGCTTGGGAGGTTCTGGCCGAGGTACTGCCCTACGTTACGGTAGTCAAGCCGTCGCTAGAAGACGCCCGGCGGCTGTTCGACTACAACATGGAGGAAGAGGACCTCAAAGAAGCCTGCCTGCAAGACTTCCACAAACTAGGCGCCGACGTCGTACTGTTCACCAGCAGCGGCGGCGTAGTAACCATCTCCGACGGCGACTCCGTAGAAGAGGTCGGGCCCCTCACCAGGGTAGAGGTCAAAAACGTAACCGGCGCCAGCGACGCCTTCTGGGCGGGGCTGCTGGTCGCGCACCTCGAAGGCAACGACTGGCCCACGTGCGTCAAGTTCGCCCACGAGGTCGCCAAGATAAAACTCGTCGTAGAGGGGCACATAGAGCACATGATCCCGCGCTCCCAGATCTACGATCACCTGGCCGACGCCGTGCAGAAGGTTTAACCCGATGGCGCAAGAGAAGAAAATAACCGACCTGCCGGCCCTGATCGAGGGACTGCCATCCGAAGATCGCGCCGTCGTAGACCGCATCTTCGACGTCAGCGCCACCACGGGCCGGCTCGACCCGCCGGAGAGCATGCACGATTGGATCTCTTCCTCCTTCGGCTCCGTAGACGCCGTGCGCGAGCAGGAGATCGTCAAGGTAACGAACCTCGTTACCCTGGAAGGCTCTATCTTCAACGGCCTCCGCGCCTCCCGGCCCTCCGATACCGGCACCGACCTGGACTTGGAAAAGGAGATAGCCGAAACAGAAGGCGACCCGTTCTGCAACCCGGAAGAAGGCACCCCCGCCGACACCTTCGGACGCATCGAGGGCAACCACTCCACCACGGCCTCCAATATCGCCAAGTACGACGGCTTTCACGGTGTCGTCGTCTTCGACGACCACAACCCGCTTCACTTCACACCCGAAAAGGTCGCCGACTACATAAACGTCGGCCTGCAGTGGGGCCGCAAAGCCTTCGAAGAAGACCCGGAAGCTCGCTACTTCTTCCTGATGTGGAACTGCCTGTGGCGGGCCGGCGGCTCCATACTTCACGGCCACGCCCAGGCAACCGCCACCCGCAACATGCACTACCCGAAAGTCGAGCACCTACGACGGGTAGCCGCCCGTTACACCGTCGACCACGGCACGAACTACTTCGACGACCTCTACCGCGTCCACGACGCTTTGGGACTCAGCTTTGCTTGTCCCGACGGCGTCCGGGGCTTCGCGAACCTCACGTCCGTAAAAGACAAAGAGCTGGTTCTGTTAGGAGAAAGCATCGAAGACGGGGCGCTCCAGCGCGCGGTGGCGACAGCCCTCGAAGCGTACGTGGAAGAGCTGGGCGTTAGCAGCTTCAACGTTGCTTTCTATACGGCGCCGCTCGGGGCGACGGATGAGGACTGGTCCGGCTTTCCGTGCGTGGTGCGTCTCGTAGACCGGGGGGACCCCGCGAGCCGCACGTCGGACATGGGCGCGATGGAGCTTTACGCCGCATCGGTCGTGGCGGCGGATCCTTTCCAGGTGGCAGAAGCACTAGGAAGTTGAAAAACGGATTACGTTGAACGGAGTAGGGGGAGTACTGCGGGCATGGGGCCGGATTTCCGGCCTGGTTCTGAAAACTGATCTGCGGTACTCACCGCATCTTTCGGCGAGGTCTGGCGGCGAAGTTTACCTCAAGCTGGAAAACCTCCAACACACCGGCTCTTTCAAAGTCCGCAGGGCTATCAACAAACTGCTGACGCTTTCGGAAGAGCGGCGGACGGCGGGCGTCGTGGTCGCCTCATCGGGTAATCACGGGGCTGTCGTGGCTTTCGCCGCAGATCAACTCGGCGTAAGTTGCGAAGTCTTCGTGCCCGAGGGCGCGTCACAGACCAAGGTGGCGGCGATCCGTGAGCTCGGGGCGACGGTCAACGCCTTCGGCGACGACATCGCCGTGACCGAGGCACACGCCCGCCAACGCGCGGAAAACAGCGGCCGGGCATACATCTCACCTTACAACGACGCGGAGGTGATCCGGGGCCAGGGAACCATCGCCGCCGAAATCTCCCAGTCCATAGGTCCGCCGGATGCGGTCTTCGTGCCTGTCGGGGGCGGCGGCATGGTCTCCGGCATAGCCGGATATTTCAAGGGATTGCCGGGGAGCCGGACTTGCGTCGTCGGCTGCCAACCGCTCAACTCGCCGGTAATGGCGCGCTCGGTAGGGGCGGGGCGTGTACTGGACGTGGAATCTCTACCGACCCTGTCAGACGGCACGGCCGGCGGGGTGGAAGCCGGGACGATGACCTTCGACCTCTGCCGGCGATACGTGGACGAGTGGTCCCTGGTCACCGAGGAAGAGATAGCCAACGCCATGAAGTCCGCCATGCAAAAAGATCACCTCCTCGTAGAAGGCGCGGCGGGCGTCGGCCTGGCGGCCTTCGAGAAATCGGAGGAACATTTCGGGGGCCGGCGTGTGGTTGTAGTGGTCTGCGGGGCCAACATAGACCTTTCGACCCTGAAGCACGTTCTCTAAAAAGACGCCGCGAGGGCGCCGGGCATCTAGGTTAAGTGGGCAACCGGACCGTATCCCCCACCTCGACGCCGCGCTCCTCGAAGAAACCCTGGTTGACCTCCAGGGCGTATTGGGCGGGCTCGGCGGAGACGTACTGGGGAGGTTCGTCGTCCAGAGGCTCCATTTTTTGGATGTCCACGATGCGGCCTTCGGAGTCTATGTAGGCGACGGAGAGGGGTATCAGGGTGTTCCGCATCCAGAAAGAGAGCGTTGATTCACTGTCGAAGACAAAGAGCATGCCCCGGTCCTCCCCGAGCGCGGTGCGGTTCATAAGCCCCCGCGACTGTTCGGAGGGCTCGTCGGCGATCTCGACCCGTACCTCGACCTCGTCGCCGCCGGAGGCGTTTATGGCCACGGTGCGGAGTTCGCCCCGGGGGGCGGCAGAGTCAGGCTGTGATGAGCTACCGGAGGCTCCTTCTGTGCCAGATCCTCCACCGGATGGGGCGCCGTCGTCCCCGCTGCAGCCGGAGATCAGAAACGCGACTAGAACCGTTAGCACGAGCGCGTACTTCATCGGAGGACGAATTCCAGCCGCTTGTTCTGGCGGCCTTTGCTCTTGTGGCCGGTGATCTCTAGCCGACCGACTTCTTTTGTATTTGAGACGTGGGTCCCACCGTCGGCCTGCGTATCGAGTCCTTCTACTTCCACGATGCGGACCGTCCGGACGTGTTCGGGCACCAGGTTTACCTGGGTGCGGATGAGGTCCGGATTCTCCAGCGCCTCGGACCGGGGTAGTTCGTAAACTTTGATCGGGCGCTCCCGCTCCAGCGCCGCGTTCGTCAAATATTCTATTTCCTCCACGACCCTTGCGGTCCACTCGTCGGGGAACGAGAAGTCCGTGCGCGCGTGGCTGGCGCGCATCTGGCCGCCGGTTACTTTGGCACCGAAGTTCTGCCAGATAACGCCCGAGAGGACGTGCAGAGCTGTGTGGTAGCGCATGTGGGCGTGGCGGCGCCGCCAGTCGAGCGTGCCGTTTATCCGCCCGATTGTCTCCGGTATCGGGTTGTCGAGTACGTGGATCACGCCGGCGTCCTGCCTCCGGACGTCCACCACCTGCGCCTGTATCGGGCCGATTTTGAGCTGTCCTTTGTCCGGTGGCTGGCCCCCACCGCCCGGGTAAAAGGCCGTTTTGTCCAGTGTGATCTCCCGCCCGGCGTACTTTACTACGTTGGCCTGAAACTCCCGCAAGTACGAATCGTAAAGAAATAGTTGCTCGGTCACAACGAGAGTTTACCGCGCTCCCGGTCCTTGAAGGTCACGACCTCTTTGTAGCCCACGTCGCGCACGAGCTTGAGGCTCTCTTCATAGCCGGCGGCGACTTCGTTCGCGGAATGGGCGTCGGAGGAGAGGATAATGGGTACGCCGCGGCGGTAGAACATCTCCAGAAAGTTCCTGGCGGGGTAGATCTCGCCTATCATCTTGCGCAGGCCCGCGGCGTTTACGTCCACGGCGACGCCGGATTCCGCAACGGCGTCGGCGGTCTCTTCCAACATGGGGGTGATGTCGCGGTCGGGGAAGTGGCGGAAGATTTTTATGAGGTCCGGGTGTCCCAAGACGTCGAAGCGTCCCGAGAGCGCCGCTTTGCGAACGTTCTCGTAGTACGCCTCGTAGAGGTCGTAGGTCTCCCACTTCTCGTAGATCTCGGTGTGGTCCGGATGGTCTACCTCTTCGCCCCCGACCCGATGGACGCTCCCGATCACGTAGTCGTAGGGCAGCGCCGCCGCCACCCGGTCCATCTCCTCCTCGGTGCCGGGGATAAAATCTATCTCGATCCCGAGCCGGAGCCTGACGTCTTGTGACTGCTCGCGGGCTTGCTGGAAAGCCGCCAGGTCTATATCTTCCAGGTAGCGGTCGTGCTCTGTAATGCCCATCTGCCGGATACCGCGCTCGTGGGCCACCCCGCAGTATTCGAGTATGTTCTCCACGGTCATCGGGCGGTCGCCGTGGGCTACGACGTGCAAATGGTAGTCGATCAAAAGCTCTCCCCTGAGGTTTTGCGGATGTTCAGCCGTTCTATCTTATAAGATACCCGCCGTGTTTATGAAGGGCGAAACGTGAGCGAAGACCGAGTATTGCTGGAAGGCATGGTCTTCTTCGGGCGTCACGGGGTACTGGCGACGGAGCGCGAGTTGGGGCAGCGGTTCGTGGTAGACCTGGAGATGGGCCTGGATCTCCGCCGGGCCGGTGTCTCGGACGACCTCGCGGAAACCGTAGATTACAGCGAGGTTTATCACCGGGTTCGGGAGATCGTCGAGGGAGAACCTTACGACCTGATCGAGGCCGTCGCGGAGCGTGTGGCGGCTTCGGTCCTCGAAACCCATCCCAGGATAGAAGTAGTCCGGGTCAAGGTGTCGAAGCCGGACGTTCGACTGGGAGGCACCGTTCTAGGCGGCTCGGCCGTCGAGGTCCTGCGCCGCAGATCCTTTTAAGCGACCCACCGCCAGGTGGTAAACAACGCCGTCAGCGCGATCCCTCCCCCGGCGCTGAGGACGAGCCACACCGCCAGCGCCGTCCTGTTGCGCGCGAGCAGATACCCGAGCACGAGAAAGAGCGGGAATACGCCCAGCATAAAGCGCGGCAGGCTCATCAGCGGAAACAAGGGGCTCGGCGTGAGGATCGGCAACAACAAGCTAAAGAAAGAGTAGAGAAACAAACCCGGCGGCAATACCACGAAACCCACCGCCAGAAGCACCAGCAGCAGCGCGAAGAAAACCAGGTTAAGCGTGTTCGAGGCTACGAGCGACGGCCCGGAGGAGGAGCTCAAGAACAGCGCCACCGGGTTTAAAAAGGAACCCGCCCCGTCTACGGCGGACTGCCAGGCCCCTTGCAGCGTCGTGACGGGGTTCGTAAAAGTGCGTCCCCAGTATTCCCCCTGCTGACGGGCCGAGATCATAGGGTCTCCGAAACGCCCGGCCAGGAAGATTCCGTACGCGAGCGTCCCGGCGGGCACGAGAAGAACACCCGCCAGGCCGCCGGAACCGAACTCCCGCCGGCCCCGGTACCATTCCACGAGCAACGGGATCAGGAGCAGCAACCCCAGGTTGCGGGTTGCGGCGGCGAGAGCCCCAAACAACCCGGCCAGCAGAAGATCCCGGCGCGTGTACAACGCCCACAAACTGCCGGTGGTAAACATCAGAAAAAGCGCCTCCGTGTAAACGGCATTCAGGAAAAAAGCCGTCGGGAAGAAAGCCAGGACCAGCGTGGATGCCCGGGCGACCCGAACGTCGTAGAGGCGTTCGGCTATGCCGTAGAGAAAGTAAAAGGTAAAAAGGGTTGCCACGAGAGAGATTAAAACCCCCCAAAGAGCCGGTCCCCCACCGAGGGCCGTCCCGAGCCGCACCAGCATCGGGTACAGCGGGAAGAACGCCGTCGAGGCCGGGGCGCCCGCCCCGTAACCCTCCGTGGCTATCTGGGCGTACCAGGCCCCGTCCCAGTGGGCCCAGTAGTTCAGAAAACCCGCCGGCTCGAGCGGGCTTCCGGCAGGCTCGGCCTCCGGCAAAAAGACCCGCGCCAGGGCTCCTACGCCAAAAAAGAGCAGCCGCGAGGCGACGAAAACCGCGAAAACGAACGGCCAGGCGGAGCCCGGGGCCGCCCTTTGCTTGTTCCTAGTAGCGGAGGTTCGGGCCACGGGCTATCGCCCACCACGCCCCGCTGAAAGCGAGAGCGGCGAGCAGGACGACTACGGCGAGCGCCGGATACGGGTTCAAATCCGAGGTCTGGAGCGTCGCGTACCGGGCGGCGTCTACGGTGTGGAAGATCGGGTTAAAGAGCGTCGCCGTCCGCAGAACGGGCGGCAGCATGTCTACCGAGTAGAACACCCCACCCAGAAACGCCAGCGGCTGTATGACGACGTTAGTGAGCAGGGAGATGTGGTCTATACGGGTCGCAAGCGCCCCCACCGCCGTGCCGATGGCCGAGAAGATGAAGGAGGTTAGAACCCCGATAAAGAGCAGCAGGAACGGGTGGGCGATCTGCACCCCGATAAACGGCGCCCCGACCAGGAAAACCCCGGCCCCGATCACCACCCCCCGCAAAGTGCCGCCCAGTGCGTAAGCCAAAGCTATTTGCAAATTGCTCATCGGGCTTATAAGCACCTCGTCTATGTAGCGCTCCCGCTTGGCGTCGAAGACCGACCACGAAGAGTTCATGTGCGCCCCCGTAACGAGGTTCATAAACGCGATACCCGGCAGGATAAACTCCAGGTACGGTACACCTTCCACTTCTTTTATGCGGCTGCCCAAAGCGAGCCCGAACACCACCAGGTACAACAGTGAGGTAAGGAGCGTGGGGACTACGGTTTGCATCCAGACGCGGGCGAAGCGCAGGATCTCGCGCGAGAGCAGCGTCCTGAACCCTCTGTCAGCCAACATTGCGGCCCACCACCTTCAAGTACACGTCCTCGATGTTGGAAACCCCGTACCGCTGCTTCAACCCGGCGCTCGTGTCCTGCACGGCTATGTTGCCGTCGTTGATGAGGGCGACCTCCTCGCACAGTTCCTCGGCCTCTTCCAGGTAGTGCGTCGTCAGCAGTATAGTAAGCCCGCCGCGGTTTAGCTCCCGGATGTACTCCCACAGCCGGTAGCGCAACTCTATGTCCACCCCGGCGGTCGGCTCGTCGAGAAACAGCACCTCCGGGTCGTGCATCAGGGCGCGGGCGAAGAGCACCCGCCGCTTCATGCCGCCCGAGAGCGTGTTGACCCGCTGCTTGCGCTTGCCGACGAGGTCGAATCTTTCCAGCAGTTCGTCGGAGCGTTCGCGGGCTTTTTGCTTCGGCACCCCGTAGTAGCCGGCGTGGTAGAGCAGCGTCTCCCGGACGGTAAGGAACTTGTCCAGGTTTATCTCCTGGGGGGAAACCCCGATCATACGCCGCGCCTCCCGGAACTCCCCGTAGGCGTCTTTCCCGAAGACCTCCACGCTCCCCGAATCCGGGCGCACGAGGCTCACGATGGAGTTTATGAGCGTCGTCTTTCCGGCGCCGTTGGGGCCGAGCAACCCGAAGAACTTGCCCCGCCCTATCTCCAACGACACCCCGTCCAAAGCCACCAGACCGTTTTTGTAGGTCTTACGCAGGTCTTTTACCCGGAGTGCCGGCGGCAGCCTGTCGTGCTTCGCGTTTGCCGGCCCGTTTGTTTCGTTCATCTACCCATCACCCCTAGCGCGGCCTTCTCACCCGAGAGCATGGAGCCGTTTATGGAAGAATCCTCCGTGTACTCCCCGGCGAGCACGAGCCCCGGCGTCTTTGTCCGGTTTGCGGGCAGGCCGTCGTGAACGCCCGGCGGTTGGGAAAATTGGGCGAATGGGATGCGGTAGATCTTGAGCGGACGCAGGTCGGCCTGCGGATACCATTCGCTTATCTCTTCTGCACCCCGACGATAGAGTTCTTCGTCCGCCAGTTCCGTTCCCGAGAGCGCCACGGCGCAGACCAGCCCCTGGCCCGGCGGCGCGTAGTCCCGGGAGATGTTGCTTATCTCTACAACGTTGTTCAAAAACCCTCCACTATCGGCGTTGAGTAAAATTTTCTTCCCGTCGTTCAAGCCCGCGGTCGTGTAGTAAATACACACCTGCCCAACCGAACTCTGGGGCACGTCCTCGCCGGTGAGCCCGCCCGCGCCCGGCGCGTCGGCGGCGACGACCACGGCGTCCGCCTCGTGTTCTTCTCCACCGACCTTTACGCCCGCCACGCGGCCGTCTTCCCGGAGCAGTTCGTCCACGGGGCTGTTCGGGTGGATCGCTTCTCGCGGGAGGTGTGAGGCGAGCTGGTTCGGAATTTCACCCATCCCACGGGCCGGCACCACCGTCTGTCCCCGGGCGAGCATCTTGAAGGTAAAGCGGAATACCCGCGAGGAGGTGCCCAGCGTACGGTCTAGGAATATCCCCCCGTAGAACGGCCTGAAAAAGTCGTCTATGAAACCTTCCGAGAACCCTTGGCCCCGCAAGTAGTCCAAACTGGTCGAGTCCGCGTTCGTGCTCTCCCCGGCGGCCTCCGCCGGGCCGGATATGTTACCCGCGGCTAGCTTCAGGGTGCGGAGCTTGTCGCCGAAGGTGGCGACATCCGAGACGAGGGACGAGGGTATGGCGGCGGGGTCGCGCACCGGGTCTGAGAGCACGTCTTTTTTTCGCCCCCGGCAGACTACGGCGCCCGGGTCGAAGGCCCGGAGGTCGAGGCGCGCGTGGTCCAGGTGTCGCCGGGACGCCGGGTAAGCCGTAAAGTAGACCTGAAACCCCCGGTCGAGCAGGAACCCGTCCTCCTCGTCCGTGCGCACGCGACCGCCGACGCCGTCGGACGCCTCGAAGACCGAGACCTCGGCCCCATTTTCGTACAACACTTTTGCGCAGGTGAGGCCGGCAAGTCCGGCCCCGACGATTATGACCTTCACGATCCGTAGAGTTTAACGCCCCGGTAACCCGGCGACTACAAAAGCTCGCACACCCCGATGCCCGTACCTTATACTTTTATAGGGATGTTAGAGACGCTGGGCTTGTTGCTGTTGCAGGGCGGGGACCCGGAAGGGTTCCTCGAAGTCTTCCGTGGTTCCTTCAGGGACCTCTGGCCGGAGATCGCCGGCCGGGCGCCGCGGACTATCGTGGCGCTCGGCGTCTTTCTGGTCTTCGTGGTTCTGGCCTTTCTCGCGCGCCGGGCTTTGAAGACCGCCCTCTCGCGGACGGCTATGGCCCCCCGAATCCGGATTCTCGTCGTCCGCATGGTCGTAATTTCACTCCTGGCGGTTGGTGGCCTGATCTTCTTGGTGGTGGTCACCGAAGCCTCCCTGGGCCGGGTCATAACCGGGTTCGGCTTGCTTTCGGTAGGCATCGGGCTCGCGCTGAAAGCCCCTTTGGAGAACATGATCTCCGGCATAATGACCATCCTCGTCGCGCCGTTTCGGATCGGGGACGAGATCGAGGTTTCCGGCTACGCGGGCAAGGTCGAAGACATCAGCATTCACGACACCATCATCCGCACCTTCGACGGCAAGCGCGTGGCGATCCCAAACGTAGACGTCTACCTGAACCCCGTGGTAAACCAAACGGCCTACCTGATACGCCGCTTCGACGTGGTAGTCGGCATCCACTACAACGACGATCTGCCAAAGGCCGTGGGCATAGCCCAGAAATCCCTGGACACGACCGAGGGCGTGCGCGAATCACCGGAGCCGGTCGTGCTGGTGGACACGCTCAACGAATACTCGGTAGATATGATCCTACGCTTCTGGTCCGACCCCTCGATGCAGAACCAGTTCAAAGTCATCTCCGAGGTGACCACCAGCGTTAAACTAGCCTTCGACCGCGAAGGCATCACCATACCGTTCCCGATCAGCACCCTCCACATCCCGGATGACGAGGCGAAAGGCACCGGGGAACTGCAGGTCCGCGTGACGGGGGAGACGCCAAACTCCGATGGCAAAAAGAGCTAAACCCGCCCCGGCACCCTGAACCAGGCCCGCGAATGGGATATTCTACCGCCTCGTGGACTCCGGACGCACCACGTCGGACGACGAACTTCGGCAACTGGCCCGGCTGTTTCTCAAGCTCGGGTTCCTGGCCTTCGGCGGCCCGGCGGCGCACATCGCCATGATGCGCGAGGAAGTCGTCGTCCGCCGGGGGTGGATGGACGACCAGGAATTTTTGGACCTGGTCGGCGCCACGAACCTCATCCCGGGACCCAACTCTACGGAACTGGCTATTCACCTTGGTAGGGTGCGCGCCGGGTGGCGGGGGCTCGTCGTGGCCGGGGCGTGCTTCATAGTCCCGGCGGCCCTGATCGTGCTGCTCCTCGCCGTTGCGTACGACCGGTACGGCAGCACCCCGGAAGCCGGACGCCTGCTGTACGGGATAGTCCCGGTCATCATCGCCGTTATCGCCCAAGCTTTGTGGGGCCTGCTGAAAACCGCGGTAAAGGGCCCCGCAACCGCCGCCGTCGGCGCGGGGGCGCTCGCGTCTTATTTAATGGGGGTGGGAGAAATCTTACTGCTCGTCCTCGGGGCCGGGGTCTTGCTGTTGGTCCGGGAGGGACTGCGTCTCTGGCGCGGCACGCTCTCCGTCGCGCCCCCGGCCCTGATGCTGGGGTTGCTGCAAGCCTCTGCGGCGGGCTTCGGGCCGCCCGGCGTGTTTCTCAGCTTCCTGAAGATCGGCTCCGTACTCTTCGGCAGCGGTTACGTTTTGCTGGCTTTTCTGAGGACGGAGTTCGTGGACCCTGGCCTGCTCACCGGGCAACAGTTGCTAGACGCCGTGGCCGTGGGGCAGTTTACCCCCGGCCCGGTCTTTACCACGGCGACGTTCATCGGGTACTTGCTGGAGGGGATACCCGGTGCTGTGCTCGCCACGGTCGGGATCTTCCTGCCGGCCTTTATCTTCGTCGCGCTGACCGGCCCGGTCATCCCGCGCCTCCGCCGCTCGCCGGTGATGTCTAACCTCCTCGACGGCCTGAACGTTACCTCGCTGGCCCTCATGGCCGGCGTCACCTGGCAACTGGCCCGCAACGCCATAGTAGCTCCCTTCTCGGCGCTCCTGGCCGTGGCCGCGCTACTATTGCTGGTCCGCTTCAAGGTCAACGCCGCCTGGCTGATTATCGGGGGCGGTGCACTGGGCCTGCTCCTCGCCTAGAAAGAACCAACCTCCCGGGCCCGAGGTGTTTGGAAGATTCAGGTTTCGTGTAATATTATCGTCGTATCGTGCAGGAATTGAGGCACATAGCGTTTAGAGTCCTCCCGGTTCTGGTCGTGGCGTGGATGGCGTTCGCCGTATTTGGCGGCGCTGCACACGGCAAAGAACGCGGAGCCGACCCCCGGAGATTCGTTGGTAAAGGCCGGCGTGGGGCTGTGTGCCGCGACAGCGGCGATACTGTTTTCTGCCGGGACCGCGAAGCTGCTGCCGTTTTTACGGGGGACCAAACACCTCCTGACAGATGCCGGCCGGCGCCCCTTGCGGATCCTACCGGGGGGCGCGAAGCCCTCTTTTGCAGTTCCTCTAGGGCCACTGCTCCAGGTGTTTCGAACCTGAGTTTCCCGCTTTTTTCGCCCCGGGCAAGGTACGTAGACGTAGACCCGGAGCAACGCCCTCTTTTTTGCTCCGACCGCCCGGTTCGACGGAAGTTCCTACGGAATCGGCGGGGGACCGGGGGCAGCCGCTCCGGCCACTTTTAGAAAAAACGAACCCGCAAAGGGAGGATAAGTTGTGAGCAGGCCACAAAGACACCAAAATTCATATTCCAAGGCTGTATCCCGGCGACGGTTCCTCAGGACCACGGCTTTATCGGGGATCGCGCTGGGCGCGGCGGGGCTTGGCGGGTTGGGCCTCATCGCCCGGGCGGGCGAGAAACCTGGTGCCTCCGGAAACGAGGCTTCCGGGGGGACTGCTAAAGAGAAGGTCGCGGTGGAGCAGGTTGCGGAAGAAAAGGATGCCGGGCAAGAGAAAGCGGCCGTCCGGGAGAAAATCGGGGAGTTTCGTACGGACTACCGCTACAGCGACAGCCGGGCCCGTAAGTACAACCTGAAGATGTCGGCCGAGGCGGTTGACGGGACCAGGCTCCCCCCCGGCGAGGTGTTCTCCATGAACGACCATCTGGAGGGCCTCGAATACAAGAGCGCTAAGGTCTTCGCCGACGGCGGGGAGGCTATGGCGGAGGGCGGCGGGCTGTGTCAGGTCACGTCAACGGTATACATGGCCGCCCAGCGCGCGGGGTTGGAGATAGTAGAGCGCAACGCCCACTACACGGTGTTGCCATACATCCGGCCCGGCTTCGACGCCACCATATGGTTCGGCTACGAGGGCACCGAAGAGCTGGACATGAAGCTCCGGAATAACACCGGCTCGGAGGTCGAGATCCGGGAATACGTAACGGACGACGGGTTTCTGATCGCCGAGGTTTGGGGAGAGCCAACCGGCAAGAAGATAACGATGCACTCCGAGGAAGACTTCCGGGACCTGAACGTCGGCATTAAATGGAGCACCTACAAAACAGTCGAAAAGGACGGCGAGGTGTTGAGCGACGGCTTACTATACGAAGACCTCTACTCATACCCACCCCCCGAAGCCGAGGACACCGAAGGCTACAACGAAGTGAGGACCGGCGGCTGGTAGAACGAGTCTACCCACTATACCGACCGCTTCCATAAGCGAACCCCGATTCTTCCCCGGTCCTTCCCCGGTCGGCCCGCAACTAGACGTTTGGGTAGGTGTAAATACCGTTCGTTTCTGGAATAATTTCCGGCGGTTTCAACACTTGTAGGCGGCGTAGGTTAGAGGAGGTCCGACGGTTGGCGGTAGAAGAGAACAAGCAGATCTACAGACGTTACATAGAGTTACTGAACGCCCAGAAGCTCGGTTCTCTATCGGAAGTCGTAGACCCCGAAAAGTATCGGGAGATATGCGTAGGTTTCACGCCGGGCTGGGTTGACCTGCCCGAGGCGGTCACCTCCCTGGAAAAGGTGGTGGGCGGCATACCAGACCTCTACGCCCGCGTGGAGGACTGCGTCGCGGAGGACGATAAGGTGTTCGCGCGTCTGACCGTAACGGGGACCAACTCGGGGAATTTCTACGGGATACCGGCTACGGGTGGAAACTACGAGGTAAGCATGTTCGATTACGCCAGGATAGAGGACGGCCGCATCGTAGAGCGAATTCAGCAGAGCGACACCCTCTCCCAGATGCTCCAGATGTACTCCGGGACAGCCAAAAAAGCCGCCGCGTTCGTCGGCCTCGCCGGGGCGGTGGCGCTTCTTCGGGCTTTGCGCCGCAAGGCCCGCTCCTAGCGGCATGCTGATCCTGCTGGTCAACGTTGCCGCGGTCCTGTTTATGACGGGCTTTATCTGGACGATGCAGCTCGTCCACTACCCTCTTCTGGACCGGGTGGGCGCCGAAGCCTTTCCCGCATACGAGACGGGGCACAACCAGCTCTTTTTCCTGGTGGCCGGCCCCGGAATATTTGCCACGTTAGCGAGCGGCGTGTTGTTGCTGTTTTTCAGGCCCCTTCAAGTGCCGCTCTTTGCGGTCGTTTTAGGGCTTTTGCTGTTCGTGGTGATCGTGGTCTCCACCGTTCTTTTTCAGGCGCCACAGCACGCAATACTAAGCGGCGGCTTCGACCGTGACGCCTACGAGTTCCTATTGAGGACCAACTGGATCCGGACCGCCGCCTGGACGGCTTACTCCCTGCTCGGGCTCTGGATGGTCTGGCAGTCCTCCTGATCCCGGTTTCTTAGTTTTCGAAATCCAGCTTCACTTTTTGGGTATCATCCAGCGCGAGCGCCGCCGCAAAAAGCTTCCCGGCCCGGCTCTTGAAGCCTTTTAGCTTCCCGGTTTTACCTTTGTCGAGTAGCTGGCGGGCCTGGGCTTCGCCCACGCGCTTGCCGGCGACCGTTTTCCAGATGGCGAAGCCACAGCCACCCTTCCAGGCCGAACAGCCGTAGGACTTTTTAGTCTCGACGACCGGCGAGCCGCACTTGGGGCAGGCCCCGAGCGGCTTGCGGCTCTTGCGGCCCCGCGCGGAAGAACCCGAGGAAGCGGATGAAGCGAGTTTCTCACCCTCTAGCTTCCGGACCTGATCCACCAGCGCGCCCGTGAAGGAACTGATGTCGTTCATGAAGGCTGTGCGAGGCTCCTCGCCGCGTTCCATCCTGGCGAGCCGCTTTTCCCAGCGGGCGGTCATCTCCGGGGAGACGAGCGGGCTCTCACCCATCAAATTAACCAGGGCTTTCCCTTTTTCCGTGGGTAAGAGCGCCTTTTTCTCGCGTTCGAGGTAGCCGACTTTTATGAGGCGCTCGATGATGGACGCCCGCGTCGCCGGCGTCCCCAACCCGCTCTCTTTCATCTGCTGCCGTAGCTCCTCGTCTTCCACCAGCTTGCCCGCCGTCTCCATCGCCCCGAGCAAAGACGACTCCGAATAGCGCGGGGGCGGCTTCGTTTCCCCTTCTTTGACGCCGGACTTTACGACCCCCCACTCCTGCCCCTCCTCGACGGGTGGCAACACCGGCGGCTCTTTCTCCTTCTTCCCCCCCACTCCGTCTGGGTAGAGTTCCCGCCAGCCCGCCTCCAACACCACCCGGCCCCGCGAGAGGAAAGTTTCCCCGCAGGCTCCCGTTACGACCGTGGTGTTCTCGAAACGGGCGGCCGGGAAGAAAACCGCCAAAAAACGTCTCGCCACCAGATCGTGGATCCTGGCCTCGTCCGGTGGTAGTTCTCTGGTATTTTTCTTGGCCGTCGGGACGATAGCATGGTGGTCGGTCACCTTGGAATCGTCCACGATCCGCTTGTTCACCGGCAGCTTGCCGAGGGCCAGCAGCTTCTCCGCAAACGGGCTCAACCCTTTCAGGGAGCCGGCGGCCTCGACCCTTTTCCCGAGGGTTTTTACCAAGTCCTTCGAGAGGTAGCGACTCGACGTTCGGGGGTAGGTGATGAGTTTCTTCTCTTCGTAGAGGGCCTGCGCGGCCCGCAAGGTACGCTCCGCCGTAAAACCGAACTTCGCGTTGGCGTTGCGCTGAAGCTCCGTAAGGTCGTAGAGGAGCGGCGGTTTTTCGGCCTGGACCTTTTTCTGGACTTTTTGCACGAGCCCCGCGGCGCCGCGCACCTTCTCGGCTATCTCTTCGGCGGCTTCCTTTTCGGAGAGTCGGTTTTGATCTTTTTTGAACCAGACCCCGTCGTAGGTCGGTTCGCCGCGCCGGAAGCGGGCGTGGACGGTGTAGAACTTCTCGGGCTTGAAGTTTTCTATCTCCCGTTCGCGCCCGACGAGGAGCTTGAGCGTCGGGGTCTGCAAGCGGCCGACGGAGAGCACGTTGCCGGGCCGCCCGAACTTTACGGAGTAGGCGCGGGTGGCGTTCATGCCGACCACCCAGTCGGCCTCGCTCCTGCTTCGGGCCGCGTCTTCAAGGGGTTTCATGTCCTTTCCGTCGCGGAGGCCGGCGAACCCCTCCCGGATAGCCTCGGGGGTGAGAGAGGAGATCCAGAGCCGCTTAACGGGCTTTTTGCATCCCGAAAGCCCGTAGAGATAAGCGAAGATGAGTTCGCCCTCCCGGCCCGCGTCACAGGCATTGACGACCTCTTCCACGGTAGGGTCCTGCATTAACTTCTTGACCACCGAAAACTGATCCCGGGTCCGGTAGTTTACCCGGGCTTTGAACCTGTGCGGCAGTATCGGCAGGCTATCCAACCGCCACTTTTTGTACTCGTCGCCGTAAGCGTCGGGCGGGGCCAACTCCACGAGATGCCCCAAAGCCCAGGTTACGGCCCAATCGTCCCCGTGGAGCGCGCCCTGCCGCCGGCTGTGCTTTCCTAGAGAGTTTGCAATATCCCGCCCGACGGACGGTTTCTCGGCGACCACGAGCTTCATAGAAAGGAGTATACGGGATGTCCCCTACATCCCAAGCTCAAGAACCTCTACGGGCGAGTTCTTTCTCGATGAGGTCCCGGTCAAAGCCTACTATCCACTTGCCCCCGATCTTGACGACCGGCACGCCCGACTGGCCGGTTTTGCGGGCGATATCCCGGGCCGCGTCGGGGTTCTTTTCTACGTTGACCTCCTTGAAGGGCACGCGGTTTTCTTTTAGATACCGCTTCGCCCTCCTGCACCACGAACACGTAGGAGTGCTAAACACCACGACTTTGGACAGATAAGCCTCCGCCTCTGGGTTGGTTTTATCGGTGCCGGTGAGTATATCCCCGACACGAAATAGATAGAATACGGACTCCGCGTTCGAGAGAGATCGAGGAAAATCTTTTGTACGAGACAGGATGGTAGGGGATCCACCCGAAGAATAGAAAAGTGGCGGCGTCCGGCGTAGCCCGGCGGCCCGTGCTCGGTTCGACCGCGGAGTTTTTGCGGGACCTGGTCGGCCTCCTCCGATTTCGGGTGCTCAAGCGTACGGTGGTGGAATCCTACCGGGACGACATCACGGGGCTCGCGGCGCAGCTCGCTTTTTACCTGACGTTGGGCCTGTTTCCGTTCTTGTTGATACTCCTCTCCCTCGTCGGGACTTTCTCAAGCGACGAGTTCGCCGGGGAACTGCTGGCGTACTTCGCCCAGGTCCTCCCGTCTCCGGTCTACAACCTGATCGAAGCCTACGCCGCCGACATTCTGGGGGGCCGCAACCCGGCGGCCGGCCTCTTGTCCTTCAGCATCATCGGAACGTTGTGGGTCGTCTCGAACGCCTTTGCCGCCCTCACCTACGCCCTCAATAAGGCTTACGACGTGGAGGAAACCCGGCCTTTTTGGAAGGTGCGCGGTATGGCGCTGCTGATGGCACTGGGGCTCTCGAGCATAGTAGTCTTCGCCATGGTGCTGCTGGTCGTCGGCCCCGACATCGGGAGGAGCATCGCGGTCTACTTCGACTACGGGGCGCTCTTCACCGTTTTGTGGGGCGTGGTCCGCTGGCTCGTGGCGCTGGCGATCTTGGTGGTGACCCTGGCGCTGCTCTACTACTTCGCCCCCGACGTGGATCAGCCGCTACGCTGGATCACCCCGGGCGGTTTCGTCGGGATAATACTCTGGGTCCTCGCGAGCCTGGGTTTCCGCCTCTACGTGAACAGCGACTTCGTCTCCTACAACGAAACCTACGGCTCGATAGGCGCCGCCATCGTGCTGCTCCTCTACCTCTACCTGGTATCCCTGACGATCCTGGTGGGGGCCGAGCTAAACGCCGTGCTGGCAAAGATGAAAGAAGAGCTCTCCGGCAAAGAGGTCATAGACGGAAAACCAGCCGACGAGAAACCGGCGATGATGGAAGATGAGTCAAGGTGATCGTCACCCTATTCGTGATCCAGACTTTTCCTCATGCTTCTTTGTAAATACGTTGTCACGAGAATAATTAGTGTGAGCAAGACGATAACAACCGTTGCCAATAAAGGCCCTGAGTGCTGGTACATGTTCACAGCAAAAAAAGACAGTCCCAAAAGCGCAGCTAAAGCACCTACAAGCCTGAACAATACAGTGAGGTTCAAAGCAATTCTATGTAAAAGCTCAGCAACAGCAAGCATAGCGACCGACGCAGAACCAAACAAAGCAGCAAAGGCAGAATAGTTTGCGGGACCGGTCGAAACCAATACAAGACCCAGGGCAAACGCGAATACCCAAAAATCCGAGAAAAGCACCAAACCTTTTCCGCTAAAGTGGAATTGACGCTTATCGAACCTCAGCTTAGTAACCAACGTTCTCATTCCTGCTTTATACACAAGCCGCACGACGGCTGCAACTGGGCAGTCCAGCTATCGGCAGTTTTCTAGCCTCCGTTCGGTTTTTGCTGTAGATAAAACGCTATGGGAAAAGCCAATACAACAAATCCAGCAGCAATTGTTGTCCAAAAAGCACCCGCGCTCAGGTATATACCAGCCACAGAGAAAGGCACCCCCGTAAACAGCGCAAAATAACCCACTAACCTCACCGATACAGCTAGGTTGCCAGCGCTCTCATGCAAAAGATCTGCAATTGCCAGCAACGACATTCCTGTACCACTGAGCAATAGAGCAAATGTAAAGGCCAGCGTGTCACCATCTCCCGTTCCCCTCATGAGGAGTACCACGCTAACCGCAGTAAGGATGCTCCAGAAAGCAAGGAAAGGTACCATGACTCTTCTTCCAGCACTGGAAGACTTCTGATCCAACGCCAACTTCTTAATTAGGGTTCCCATTGCTGCTTTATACACAAGCCGGAGAACTGCTGCAACCAGAGAACATGGCTACCGACGTTTCCTCAGTCGTCGTACAGTCGCGCTTCTTCCTCCGGGTCCATAGGGTAGCTGTGCTCTTCAGCGGGAAACGCGCCGGACTTCACCTCCGCGAGGTACTCCCGCACGCCGGCTTCGATGGTCGAGGACAGCGCGGCGTAGCGTTTGAGGTAGCGAGGCGTTAAGTCGTCCTGGAGGCCGAGCATATCCGGGGTGACGAGCACCTGGCCGTCACAGCCCGCCCCCGCCCCGATACCGACTACGGGGACCGCGAGGCGCCGGCTCAGAAGCCCCCCGACCGGCGCGGGGACGGCTTCTATAATTACCATGAAAGCCCCGGCTTTCTCCAGGGCGAGCCCGCTTTCTACCAACTCTACCGCATCCTCCGCAGTTTTGGCCTGTACCTTGAAGCCGCCGACTTTCGTGGCGGATTGGGGGAGGAGGCCGACGTGGCCGACGACCGGGATGCCGGCCTCGGCCACGGCCCGCAACGTCGGCGCCATCTCTATCCCGCCTTCGAGCTTTACCGCGTCACAGCCGCCCTCTTTGATGAGCCGGGTGGCCGAGCGCACGGCCTGGGTCGGGCTCTCGTTATAGGAGCCAAAGGGTAGGTCCCCGATCACGAGCGCCCGCCCCGTCCCCCGCACCACGGGCCGGATGTGGTGGATCATGTCCTCCAGCGTTACGGATACCGTTGACTCGTAGCCGAGGACCACCATCCCCAGGGTGTCGCCGACCAGGATCACATCAACCCCGGCCCGGTCCAAAACGCGGGCCGTCGGGTAGTCGTAGGCCGTTAGCATCCCGATGCGCTCCCCCCCGCGTTTCATCTCCAGCAGCCGTGGGATGCTCACCGGACCCGCCGCGGCTTCAGCCATCTGTGCCTCCTACAAGAGATCCAAACATTCGGTGCGAGAGTGTAGCATCTGCCCCTAACGCACGTGTGCAACACGACTTAGAACGCCGCCAAAGTGCGGCTGACACCGATACTTTTTCTGGTAAAATCCCCGCTTGGAGGAGTGGCTGAGTGGTTGAAAGCGGCACCCTGCTAAGGTGTTATACCTCTTTAACGGGGTATCGAGGGTTCGAATCCCTCCTCCTCCGCTCTTACTACAAACTCATCGCAGAAATCAAGCAAAAGAAAGAGGACCGGACAAAAACCGGCCCTCTTTTTGCCTATACGAAGGGGGATGGACAGCCCGGCCTCGGTGTTTTGGGCCTGGGATGCTACTGTGCATCCCCCTTCATAGGCTCGTTGGTGCCGCGGTTCCCGGCTTAAGCCATGCCCCGCAGCTCGGCGACCATGTCCAGGCCCTGCTGCTTGCACAGGTCCTTAGGACGCATAATCGCCTGCTCGTCCAGCAGGTTACGGGTGCGGGCCTCCTTCTCCAGGTGACGCTCGATAACGTCGATGGCCCGATCCACATCCTCGCGAGTGACCTCCCGAGTCTTTTCGTGATCTATGGTAAGGGTCATGTTTTTGCCACCTCCTTCCTCCGGCGGTTTAACGAAGCTTGTAACTTTTGCTCCGCTGAGCTTGGCCTCAGAGTATAGCCGGCCAACCTCATTGTCAAGAGAAAATCAGGCTTTTTCTATTGGCCCGACGGCCCACAATTTTGCACTTATATGCACGTCATTTTCGCCCCCCGACAAAGACCCCGTCTACGAGCCGGGGCACCACCGGGATCGAGTTTTCGGCGAGGCAGAAATCCAGGTCTCCCGCGTATCCGAGCCGCTTTAGCCGGCGGGCGGCACTGTTGTTCTTGAGAACCGCTTTCGTCCGCCTTTTGTATGCTTGCACGACCCTCCGGGCGCGGGGGTCCAGGTCCAGGTTGAGTTCTGCGAGCTGGTGCAGGATGGCGCCGGCCGCCGCCTCGTCTTCCGAGGAACGACTCCCCTTCCAGCCACAACCGACGACCACGACCTCCCGATTTTCCGTGGTTGCTAGTCTTGCCAGCTCGTCGGCCACGCTGCGGGCGTTGACGAAAGACCCGGTGTAGACCTCCGGCGCACCGCCCGCCGCCTCCAGGACGCGTGTTCCATTCGTCGTCGTGAGTGCGACCCTGGAACCGGGGGGTATGTCCGCCGCCTGGAGCACCGCGGGAGAATTACCGAAGTCAAAACCGGGGAGCTTCGCGCTGCCGCGTTCACCGACCCTCAGGTTCACGGCGGCGGTTTCGGCTTCTTCGACGGAGGCTACCGGCAACACGCGGGCCCCTTTAGAGACCAGTACGGCTATGGTCGTGCTCGCCCGGTAGGCGTCTACGACGACCACCGCGGCGCCGGACCCGGCCGCCCGGCGGGCCCCCGTAACGCCCCCGGAGTAACGCGCGATTATGGTCTCTCAGTCCCCGATGGTCTCTCAGTCCCCGATGGTCTCTCAGTCCCCGGTCTCACCCCTACAGCTTAGGGGTATTTAAAACCCAGCGCACGGAAAAGGGGCCGAGACGGCCCCCTAACGGCCCCCTAACAAACGACTTTCAGCGGGAGATCCCAGCGGAGGAACCCTAACGGCGCAGCAAACGAACCGTCAGCCCCGCACCCAGCAATAAGGCTCCAGCCGCCGGAAGGACCGGTGATACGCCACCGGTATCGGGAAGAACCGTTATTCCGGGTCCCTCTTCTTCCGGCTCTTCTTTCTTCGGCTCTTCTTTCTTCGGCTCTTCTTTCTTCGGTTCCTCTTTTTCGGAATCCTCTTTCTTCGGCTCAGCAGGTTCGGCCTCCGGCTCCTGCTCCCGCTCTGGCTTCGCCCCTGACTCGGCAACTTCCGGTTCGGCAACTTCCGGTTCGGCAACTTCCGGTTCGGCAACTTCCGGTTCGGCAACTTCCGGTTCGGCAACTTCCGGTTCGGCAACTTCCGGTTCGGCAACTTCCGGTTCGGCAACTTCCGGTTCGGCAACTTCCGGTTCGGCAACGGTTTCCGGTTCGGCAACTTCCGGTTCGGCAACTTCCGGTTCGGCGGTCTCGGGGTCCGGCGGGGCCGCGACTTCCAGTTCGATCCTCCGGACGACCGTGGAGTTCGGAACCACCAACTCGGCCGGCGGGGCTATTAGTGCCTCAGGCTCGGGTTCGGGCGGGAGAATGGGTACGGCCGGCTTGGGCGCCGGGGGCGCGGGTTCGGGTTTCTCCACAGCCGCGTTCCTGTTGCCCTCGTACTGATCCTCCGCCACGTTGCTGGAAGTGCCTTCGTACTGGTCTTCCGTCACATACTGGTCTGACGCCGCGTACTGATCCTGCTGCGCCGCGGCCCCACCAGCTTCACCGACGCCGCTTTCGCCACCGTCCTCAGCGGCACTGCTTTCGGCCGCACTGCTTTCGGCCGCACTGCTTTCGGCCGCACTGCTTTCGGCCGCACTGCTTTCTGCGGCGCTGCTTTCTGCGGCGCTGCTTTCGACAGCATCCTCTGCGGTGCTCTGGCTTGGCTGCTCTCCGGCTTCCCCGGTTCCGCCATCGGCCGGCTGCGCCCGGGTGGCGCTGCTGGCGCCGACGGGGGCGTAAGGCCCGACCGGGGTCGAAGGGTCCGCCGTCTCGACGTCCACCACGGCGACCCCGACGGCGGTTAGACCGAGGTATTCCGCCGCTCCCTGCGAGAGATCAAGGTCTCGGCCTTCTATGTAAGGACCGCGGTCGTTTATCCGCACCACGGCCGACCGTCCTTCGTAAGAGACGATCAACTTAGTCCCAAATTCTAGAGTCTTGTGGGCCGCCGTGAACTGGGAAGAATCGAAAACCTCACCGTTTGCGGTAAGGTTGCCCTCGAACCCGGGCCCGTAATACGAGGCTTCCACAGGCTCCGCCGCCACGAGCCTCGAACAGAATAACAATAACGCGAGACATCCTACCGATAACATACCCACCACGAAAATTTTGCGCGCCAGCGCACCCGATACAGCAGCCAATGAATCCCCCCTCCGGAATTTGTACAGGCTATCCTATTTGTTGATCCGCCCCAGCATACCAACATTTATGCCGCGTTCAAGACCAAAATGAAATAAATTCTTAATAAAACTGAACAAATCGTTTTCTCCAAGCCTGCCGGGGGATTGCTCCGGGCTGGTTCGTAAAGAGAATTTTCCAACAGCCCGGGCCGGTACAATGTAGTAATTGTTTGTTATGTAGATGTGAAGCGAGAGAGATGAGGGTTACAGGATGAAATATCGCGGTCTCGGCAACACTGGTATAGAGGTTTCGGAGGTTGGTTTCGGTGTGTGGACCATTTCGACCGGCTGGTGGGGTGAGGTGGACGAGAAGCGTTCCGTGGAACTCTTGCACAAGGCACTGGACGCCGGCATCACCTACTTCGACACCGCCGACACCTACGGTTCCGGTTTGGGTGAGACGCTGCTGGCCGACGCTTTCGGCCACAAGAGGGACGAGGTCGTGATCTCCACCAAGATCGGCTACGACTTTTACTCCAATACGGAGCGCCGGGGCCAGCAGGCGCGCCCGCAGGACTGGTCGGAGGACTTCGTCCGGTTCGCCCTGAATAAGAGCCTGGAGCGGCTCGGTACGGATTACATAGACTTTCTACAACTCCACAACACGAAAATGGACGCCGTAGAAAACGACGAGCTTTTCGGGCTAATGGAAGAATTCAAAAAAGAAGGCAAAATCCGGGCCTACGGCGCGGCTCTCGGGCCGAAGATCGGCTGGCTCGAAGAAGGCGTCAAGGTTATGCGCGAGCGGGATCTTGCGGGCCTGCAGATGATCTACAACCTCATAGAGCAAGACCCGGGGCAGGACCTCATCGAAGCCGCCCGCGAGACGGACACCAACCTTATCGTGCGGGTCCCCCACTCTAGCGGCCTGCTGGAAGGCAACTACGACGAGAACACCACCTTCGGCGAGAACGACCACCGCCGGCACCGCCCGAAAGAATGGCTCGTAGACGGCCTCAAGAAAGTCGAGCAGCTAGACTTCCTGACAGAGTCCGGAGAGCGCACGCTGGGCCAGGCGGCCCTCAAGTTCGTGCTGGCTTCGCCGGCGGTCTCCTCCACGCTCCCGAACATCTACGGCGAAGAGCAGATAAGTGAGTTCGCCGCGACCTCCGAAACCCCGGACCTCACCGGAGAAGAGCTCTCGCGCGTACGGGAGCTATACGAGAGCAACTTCGGGTTGGAGGCGACAGGCGACAGGCTTCAGGCGACAGGGAAAGGCCAGTAGACAGAGAGGTCGTGCGCACATTTTGTCTCCGATCCACAGCCAACACAACCTGAAGCCTGACACCCAAAACCTGAAACCTCTCGACTGAAGGGAGAGACCAAATGACCCAGGCCCAAACAGACAACCAGGCCGCCACGGAAGAAAAATTACCGGCCCAGTACATCAACTATATATTTTTCAAGCTGGACCCCGCCTGGCGCCGATTGTCTGACGAAGAACGCGATGAAGGCAAGAAAGAATTTCTCGCGGCCGCGGAGGAGTATTCCTCGGAGATGCTGCTGAGGCCGTACTCGCTCATGGGGCTGCGGGCCGACGCGGACTTCATGCTCTGGCGCATAGGGTACGACCTGGACGCCTTCGAAAGCATGACCGCGGCGCTGATGAAGACCGGTCTCGGGAAGTACCTTACGGTTGGCTACTCGTATTTCGGGTTGGCGCGGCGTTCGATCTACGTCGGCGAACATACCCCGGGCTGGGAGAACCGCCGGTATATTATCCCCGGTGAAGTCGAGTACAACTTCGTCTACCCGTTCGTCAAGACCCGCAACTGGTACCAACTCCCCCTCGAAGAGCGCCAGCGGATGATGAACGAACACATGCAGATAGGCCGCAAACACTACCCGGTAAAGAACAACACCGCCTATTGCTTCGGCATAGACGACTACGAGTTCATCCTCTCCTTCGAGGCGGAGACCCCCGAGAAGTTCCAAGACCTCATGATGGAACTCCGCGAGAGCGAGGCCAGCAGCTACACGGAACTCGACACGCCCATCTTCACCTGCCGCCGGAGAACTTTGTCAGAAATTCTAGAAACTTTAGGATAATTAACTTTTTTGCCGTAGCGCCGAAATATTGGCCTGGGGTACAATAGGGCATCGCACCAACCATAGCCGGAAGGCCGCCCACTTGGCCTTCCGGCTATAAAATTGCCTGAAAACCGTCCACAAAAATCTTTCTCTTCTCTACGTGGACGCGGGGCATTCGGGCTGTATAATTAATCCCGACATGATTACTAGGATTAATGAAAAACCGGGGGCCCGGGTCACGGCGTTGGTTGGCAACACCCCGCTTCTGGAGTTGCCGAACATCGGGCGTGAAGTTCCGGGGGTAAACGTCTACGGCAAGGCCGAGTGGTACAACCCCGGCGGTTCGGTCAAAGATCGTCCGGCGCTGTGGATGATCCGGGCCGGTGAGGAGAGCGGAGCGTTGACACCGCAGAAAACACTCCTGGACGCGACGAGCGGCAATACGGGGATTGCCTACGCCTGGATCGGGGCCGCGCTAGGTTACAAAGTGAAGCTCTGCATGCCGAAGAACGCCAGCGAGGAGCGCAAGAAGATCCTGCGGGCCTACGGCGTAGAGTTCGTGCTGACCGACCCCGGCGAGGGTTCGGACGGTGCGATCCGGGAGGCCCGTAGGATGTACGCCGAGGACCCGGAGCGGTACTTCTACCCGGACCAGTACAGCAACCCGGCCAACCCGCGGGCGCACTACGAAAGCACCGCGAACGAAATCTGGGAGCAGACAGAGGGTGAGGTTACGCACTTCGTCGCCGGCCTCGGGACCAGCGGGACCTTTGTCGGCACGGCCACGCGCCTCAAAGAGCTAAACCCGGAGATAAAAACGATCTCCTTCGAGCCGGATTCGCCGTTCCACGGCCTGGAGGGCATGAAGCACATGGAAAGCGCCATCGTGCCGTCCATCTACGATCCGACCATCGCCGACGAGAACCGGCGCACCCCGACCGAGGACGCCTACGACATGGTCAAGCGGGTGGCCCGCGAAGAAGGAATCCTGATCGGTATCTCCGCCGGGGCCGCTGTTGCGACCGCGCTCCAGGTTGCGCGGGAGATCGAGCACGGCACGGTCGCGACCATCCTGTGCGATGGGGCGGACAAGTACCTCTCCGAGAGTTTCTGGGAAGAAGACTAGCTTGCCGCTCAAAATCGGCCAGGGGGACGTAGAGAACATCCACCGCCACGCCCGGGAGGCGTACCCCGAAGAGTGCGCCGGGGCCATCATCGGTATGAACACCGGCGAGATGAAAGTCGTGGTGGACGTGTGGCCCGCCGAAAACACCCACAAGGACGAGCGTTCGCGGCGGTTCCTGATCGAACCTTTGCAGATAAAGAAGTTCGAGGAGCAGGCCGACGAGCGGGACATGGACCTGCTCGGCTTCTACCACTCCCACCCAGACCATCCGGCGGAGCCCTCGGAGTACGACCGGGAACACGCGTGGCCCGGCTGGTCTTACGTCATCGCTTCGGTCAGCGGCGAGGAGATAGAAGCTACGCGGTCCTGGCTTCTCAAAGATGACCGCTCCGGTTACGATGAAGAAGACATCGTAGAGTAGAAAAGAGAAAGAGAGTTTCTTATGCCAACGGTAAAGATCCCCACCCCACTCCGCCAGTACGCGAGCGGCAACTCCGAAGTCCAGGTCGGCGGCAACACCGCCGGAGAAAGCCTGGACAACCTGACCGACGAGCATCCCGACCTGCGCCAACACCTCTACACCGGTGACGGCAAGCTGCGTTCGTTCGTCAACGTGTACAAGGGCGACGAGGATATCCGTTACCTCGAAGGCCAGGACACCGAAGTCTCCGAAAACGACGAGCTATCTATCATCCCGTCCATCGCCGGCGGGAAGTGTATCTAGTTTAGCCGGACGACTTCAACCGACAGTTTTTATAGACGAGAGGTTTTATTCATGGACACGCGTCAACCATTAATAGAGACGAACGGAAACGTCGAGCTTTCCAACGAAGAGATCGGTCGTTACAGCCGCCACCTCATAATGCCCGAGGTCGCGCTGGAGGGACAAAAGAAGCTCAAGCAGGCGAAGGTCTTAACCATCGGTACGGGTGGTTTGGGCAGCCCGCTCGCGTTGTACCTGGCCGCCGCGGGCGTCGGAACCATCGGGATCGTAGACTTCGACGTGGTGGACGAGTCGAACTTACAGCGTCAGATCCTGCACGGAACCTCCGACGTCGGCCGCCCCAAAGTAGAAAGCGCCCGCGAGAAGCTCGAAGACATAAACCCAAACGTGAACGTCGTGGTACACGAGGAAGCCCTGACCAGCGAGAACGCGCTGAACATTCTCAAGGACTACGACGTGATCGTGGACGGCACGGATAACTTCCCTACCCGCTACCTGGTAAACGACGCCTGCGTGCTGCTCGGAAAGCCGAACGTGTACGGCTCTATCTTCCGCTTCGAAGGCCAGGCGAGCGTTTTCTACGCCGAAGAAGGCCCGTGCTACCGCTGCCTCTACCCCGAGCCACCGCCACCGGGCCTCGTCCCGAGTTGCGCCGAGGGCGGCGTGCTGGGCATCCTGCCAGGCGCTATCGGAACGGTGCAGGCGACGGAGACCGTCAAGCTCATCCTCGGCATCGGCGAGCCGCTCGTCGGGCGCTTGATGCTCTACGACGCGCTGGGCATGGGCTTTCGCGAGATGAAGCTCCGTAAAGACCCGGACTGCCCCGTCTGCGGCGAAAACCCGACGGTGACGGAGCTCATTGATTACCAGGAGTTCTGCGGCATCCCGCAGGCGGCAGCGGCCGAACAGGAGAACAAAGTGCCGGAGATATCTGTGCAGGAACTCAAGGCGAAGATGGAAAACGGCGGCATCAACGTCCTCGACGTGCGCGAGCCGTACGAGTACGAAATAGCTAACCTCGGCGCCCCGCTCATCCCGCTGAACGAACTCCCGCAGCGGTACGAAGAACTCGACCGGGACCGGCCGCTCGCCATCCACTGCCGCAGCGGCGCCCGGAGCGCCAACGCGGTAAAACTCTTGCAAGAGCGGGGTTTCGAGAACGTCTACAACGTCGAGGGCGGCATCCTGGCTTGGAGCGAGGAGATAGACCCGAGCCTGCCGCAGTATTAGCGGGGCGAGAATCAATCTTGGAGCGGGGCCGCGAATACCGTGGCCCCGTTTCTCTATTTCGGGGATTTCCGGACGGCGGTATACTCATCCCAATAGAGTTCTTCCGGAGGTTGACGTGACGGAAACAAAGGCAAAGATCAGGACTGAGGTTTTGCCGGTAGTGTTGCGGATGCGTCCGGCGGTCGAGATGAGCGACGATGAACTGCTAGTGTTTTGCGGTCAGAACAAGGATCTCCGCATTGAGCGTACTGCAGAAGGGGATCTGGAGGTTATGCCACCGACCGGAGGCGAAACAGGGAACCGTAACGTGAAGCTCACTGCCCGGCTGGAGGTTTGGACCGAGCAGGATGACACTGGCGCCGCCTTCGACTCTTCGACCGGCTTCGTACTACCTAACGGCGCAGTTCGGGCGCCGGACGTTGCTTGGGTGCGGCGCGAGCGTCTGGCGGAACTCACGACGGAACAAAAGCGAAAGTTCATACCGCTCTGCCCGGACTTCGTAATCGAACTACGGTCGCCCACCGACTCACTCACGCTCATTCAGGCTAAAATGCGGGAATATTTGGAGAACGGCGCCCGTTTAGGCTGGCTTATAGACCCCGAAGAACGTAAAGTTCACGTCTATCAACCAAACGAGTCGGTTCAGGTTCTGGAGGACTTTGGAGAAATCTCCGGCGACCCCGTACTGCCGGGCTTCGCACTCGACCTACGCAGAGTCTGGGAGCCCCGTTTGTAGCCTGATCTCCTTGTTTCGATCGTCCACAACGATAAAGACGTACACGCGGTAAAAGGCTGGAAATGTCCCGGCATAGCCCCTAACATCGCCCCGTTGTGGAAATCAGCACAGAAACCCGAATTTTGCTTTATAGTGTAAGCATTCATGAACATTGAGTCGGGATTGCAGCAGAACAACGGGCACGCCTATCCGGATGACCTGGCCCGGTTTGCCCTAAAGCACTGGGATGAATGCGGCGATGCTGCGGGGGGCTTGCCCGCGATAGCCGTCATCGAGCGGCTACTCTCGACATGTTATCAGGCGAGCCTGATGCGCGAAGAGGAGCGGCAGGTAACCTTCCGGCTGGCACTGGCAAACCCGGATACTTTTTTGGCCGGCGAAGGTCCACCCTCCGGGTTGCACAAGTTGGAGTTCCAAGAACCCCGGGTTTTCGACGAACAAGAACTTCGGCGTCTATCGCCGGCGGCCCCGGCGGACCGCTCCCTGATCGGGGTCCGTGAGGACGAAGAAGGAGAGCTTCTCATTTGGGGGATGATCCACTCCGGACCCCGGTGGTTGCAGAGGGTCCGGGGCGGCAGGGATTTCTCTCCTCCACTGCCGGAGGTTCCCATCGTGCGCGTCACGGGACCCGGCCGTGTCGTCGTGGATAGGGGTTCGACGCTGGTCGGCAAGCTAGAGGGCGGCCGCCTCTCGGACGACTCGATGGACGTATTCGAGTCCAGGTGGATGCCGGTCATGTTCGCCCCCGTAAGGGACGAGCTGCGGGAAATTCACCTACACGACAAAAAAGAAGCCGAAAACCCCTGGGCGGACCTCGATCTGGACGTAACCCGCAGGATCGCCCAACACATGATCCGGCGTATCATCTCTACCGCCCGCAACTTCGGGCACGGCGGGACGCTCGTGATCGTGCCGCCCCACCACGCCCCGGACATCCTCACCGGCCACTACGTACAGCTCAAGCACAAGTTCACCGACGGTCCGCCGCGTCGCAGATACCGCTCACTCATAACCTCCGTCATGAACACCCTGGCCGAGATCTACGGCCAGGGTGACGGGGATCGGGAGCCGGTCGGTTGGGATGAGTACCGGAAAAGCGGCGACGTCCGGCTCTCGGGGCTGGACGAGGCGATTTTCGAGATGTCCCACCTCGTGGCCGGCCTCATGGCGGTGGACGGGGCGGTAGTGATGACCCAACGCTACGAGATCCTGGGCTTCGGCGGGGAGATCTCCGGCAGTCTCCGGGGCGTAGAGGCCGTCGCCCGCGCCCTGGACGTGGAGGCCAACTACGTGTCTAGAGAAAACACCGAAGGATACGGGACCCGCCACCGCTCCGCCTTTCGCCTGTGCAACGAACTGCGCGACGCCCTGGCCGTGGTCGTTTCCCAGGACGGTGACGTGCGCTTTACCCGGTGGAACGACGGATACGTTACGCAGTGGAACCAGGCGTAGGCTTCCAGGAATTCCTTTTACTAAGGACGTCTACTCCGAAAACATCTCCGGCAACATGAGGTAGCCGCCGACCAGGAAAAAAGCCGAGCCCTGTAAGTAGGCCACCTTCACTATCGTCGGGTCCGATGGGATAGAGAGGCCGGGCACCCCGAGGCCTGCGGTAGCCCCAACCAGAAACCCCACGCAGCCGAGGAAGTTGAGCGTCGCACTATACCATGAGATGCTGCGAAACCTTATACACAGGTAGCTGTGGCAGGCTTCTACAACCTGCAGGTAGGCGCCGACCACGAAGAAAATCGCCCCGAGCAGGCTCGGCACCGAAAGTACCCAGTTTATCCCCTCTGGGCCCGACACCCCGATTATTACCAGCCCGGTCTCTACGTTGTAAAACACCGAGCCAACGAAGAGGATGAACGCCTCCATGTAGCTCAGGCGTTTGGGTTGCCAGGCAAACCAGCGGAACTTTTCGTTCGGTCGGTGCCGGGCCCGCTCCGGATGCGGGTCGGCGTTGATGGTCTCAAGGATTTGGAGGTACATCGCCACCGTGAAGGTAGTCGTACCGACAAAATACGACCAGTCGGCGATACGGGCTGCAAGCTCCGTGCTAATAAAAGCCGGGAACCACAGCGAGGAGATCGCGCCCAGCGCGAACAGCGCCGAGCCGGCCACGAAGCCTACGGCCACCCACCAGGAAATGCTGCCGGGGGCCCAGATCCCGAACCAGGGAGACTCTACGGCGGATTCGGCAGCGGACTCGGCTTCGCCGCTTCTGCTTCTGGTCCCCCGACCCTTGCGGTGGCGCCGGGAGGTCCACACCCGCTCGGAGCCTTCTTGCGTACGGTACTCGACGCGGGTGGTAAAAGGTCCCGCTCCTCCGGTTTCGAGGATCTCCGAACCTTTGGGGAACTCGACGTGGGTGCGGGAAAGGTTGTTTTTCTGACCGTTATCCTGGCTCATCTATCCTCCGGATCCGCGGTACGGCGTTCAAGAACTCCAGCCTTCCGACGAAAATGTGTACCGCCGCGAGCAACACGACCAAAAAGAAACTCAGTACGACCAGCATCAGGGCTCAGCCGATCAGGCGCAGCGGCGTAAGGGCGCCCTCGATGAGCCGGACCGGTAGCGGACGATTTTCCCAGCTCTCAGGCGCAAGCTCCTGGGCGTTTGTCTTGTCCAGCTCGAACATAGCTTCCAGCTCTTCGGCGATCTGCTCGTCGTAGATCTCCAGGTTCGTCTCGTGGAGGCCGAAGAGGCTCAGGCTATCTAGGTTCGCCGAGCCTACCGTGGACCACACGCCGTCTACGGTGGCGGTCTTGGCGTGAACCATAAAGTCCTCGTAGAGAAAGACCCTCACCCCGGCTTCGAGCATTTCCCCGATGTGAGATCGGGAAAGCCAGTCTACGATGGCGTGGTTGGAGTATTTGGGGAAGAGCACTTGCACGTCCACCCCACGACCGGCGGCATCCATCATTTTCTGCCGGAGCGTAGGGCCGGGGGTGAAGTAGGCGTTGGTAATGCGAATTTTCTCCTGCGCCTTGTCGAGGTTCCTTGTGTAGAGGTCTCGAATCGGGTGCGTGTGGTGGTAGGGATCGTTTGAGTGAAACACCAGGGCCGAGTTCCAGGAGCGCCCTTCGGTAGCCGGTATCTCGGGCAATCTCTTTGACCGGTGCGTATTCCAGAAACCGGCGAACGTACGCTCCAACTCGTGTACCTGGCTGCCTCGGATACGGACGTGCGTATCGCGCCAGCGAGTAAAGAGTTCGCCGATATTAAAGCCGCCGGCGAAGGCAACCCGCCCGTCCACCGAGAGGATTTTGCGGTGGGTGCGATGTACGTTTCGCGGGTTGATCAGGCCGATTATCTTCGCGGGGTTGTCGAGCGAACGAAAACGGAGCGTATTTATCCCGTCCGGAAACTCCTTGAACGACTCGGGCTGGCTGAGGTTCGCCAGCTCGTCGAAAACGGCGTAGACGTTTACGCCCTCCCGGGCCTTGCGGCCCAGGGCCTCCACAAAGCGGTTTCCTACCTCGTCGTCGAGCCACATGAAAGTCTCCACGAAGATGTAGTCTTCCGCCTGCTCTATCTCGGAGAGCATATCCTCGTAGAGGCGGCCGTAGTTCGGGTAGAGTTTTATCTGATCGTCGGCACGCTCATCGCCGGACTCCAACTCTATCTCCGGCTGCTCTTCCCACGGGAAGCCCTCTTTCGGTGGCTGATCCCAAAACTTCCGCCGGACCGTTTCGAAAGCCTCTACGCCCGCTAGGATAAGCGCCTCTAGCGCAACGCAGAGGAAGAGCCCCCCAACCAACACCCTTAAAAGTTGTTTCAACGTTTTGAAGAACATTATTCTCCTCTGACTCATTTCGTGCTCGCTCTTCTGCGGAGGCGACGCGAGGATGGTCCTCTAGGACGGCTCCTCAGGATGGTTCCCAGGGTGCTCAGGCCTTTTAGACGCCGTCCACCGCCTCCCGCACCCGCTGGCCCCCGGGAAGATCTGCCGCCAGACCTACGAGCTCTTCGAGGTCAGAACCCACCGCCGGCCTTGTCTGCGCATCTGACTTCGAATCTAGCTTCTCCTCTGGCTTCGAATCTGACTTCGCCTCCTGCAGGGAAGCTCTTTCCAACAAGGAAGCTCCTATCTCGGCGGCTTTTTGGGTCAGCCTCATGGCGTCGCGGGGGTCGGTGATCTGGCCCGGCGCCAGCCTTCCTACGGCAAACACTCGCGCCCACAGTGCCTGTTGCCTTTCAGGCAGTGCATTGGCCGCCAGGGCTCGCTCGATGACCTCCAAAAGCCTTTCGAGGACGGCTACCTGGCCGCTGGTAAAAGAAGCCCGGCGGAGCTGGTCGAAGGCGAGTCCTACTACGTCGTCGAAGTCGTAGCGGCCGACTTTTAGCAGGACTTGCGTCCCGTTGAGGTTTCTTTCCTGAATGTGTGGGGGCAGGGCCTTCTCGCCCAAAGCGATAAAGATCGCCTCCATCCGGTCCATTGCCTGCATGGAGGTGGTGGGGTCGTTGACCCCGGGAGAGACGCCTTTTAAGGCTATGTCGGAGAGCTGACGGAGGCCAAAGGCGAAGTCCTGGCTAAAGGCCCGCTCCTTGCCGAAGAAAAAGGCTTCGTGTATTTCCTTCTCGGTCTTTTCTCCGAGGCCGCCCTCCGGGACGTCCTCTGGGGCGGGCCACAGGCGTAAGATGGGTAGCCCCGCGGCGACGAAATGGCCCGGACCAAAAGGGAGTTCGACGACCATCTTTGCTGGCGCTTTTTCTACTGCTCCGTCCTCTTGCGTTGCCGCGTCTAATATACGGTCGAGGTCCATGTACTGAACATAGCCGCTTTCTTGGGCTTTGATCTCCGAACCTTCTTCGTCCATCAACTCCTTGAAGGCGGGGTGCGTCCGGGGATCTTGTGCCTCGGCGGGGGCGTTTTCGAGGTCGGTTAGGTTGGCGAGGCTCTGTGTGGCGTCCTGGTGGGCGCTCTTTACAATGGTCGAGGACTGGATCATGCCCGCTATATGGTGGATGAAGTAGACGAGCAGCCCCACGCACACCAGGGTCAGCACCACCGCCAGGGTTACAGAGATAACCGGGATAAACGTCGGCTCCTGGCTCTCGGGGGTACGGATTATCCGCAAGGCGAGCAGCGCGTAGGTAAAGGTCCCTATGTAAGCACCAAGAACCACCTGCACCCCACGGTCGGAGGTAAAGTTGCGCAAGAGGCGGGGAGTATAGCTTGTCGAGGCCAACTGCAGGGCGACGATGGTCAGGGAGAATACCGTGGCTACCACCGTTATGAGGCTGCCCGCTATGGTGGAGAGCAGAGACCGGGCGGCGGTGGCGCCACCGGAGAAGATCAGGGGAAGCTCTTCGAGGCCGACGCTGAGAAGTCGGTCGATCTGGTGGCTCACCACGAATAATATGATCGCTCCTACTGTCAGCAGGCCCGGCATGAACCAGAAGCTGGAGACGATTCCTTCCCACCTGGAGCCTACCCGCCCCACCTCTTACCTCCTCTAAACGGGTTGTGTATGGGAAAGCTCTCATCGTTGGCGAAGTTGAATCGGGAAAAGGGAGCGGTGGGTCTTGCGGTCAATCTAGCCACTGAGCCGTTCGTAGAGAGCCCCGTCGGCGTAGTCTCCTACTATGAGGTCCGCCCCGGCTTCTCTCAACTCGTCGGGCCGGTGGGTGGTCGAGGAGAAGCCGACCACCGGAATACCGGCTTCCACCGCACCTTTAAGGCCGGAGGGAGAATCCTCGAACGCCAGGGCCTCTTCGGCCGAGATGCCCAGGCTATCCAGCGCCGCTTTGTAGGGTGCGGGGTCCGGCTTCTTAACGCCCACATCTTCGGCGAAGATCATGGGGTCAAAAGCGTCCATCAACTTCAGCGCTTCCAGGGAGTTTCGGGCCTCCTCTTTGGGAGCGTTCGAGACCAGGGCTATCTCTATCCCGCGCCCGCGAGCCTCTTCTACAAAGGCGTCGAAGCCGGTGATCGCACCGGACATGTTCATCCTCTTGCGGTAGCCGCTCTCTTCGTTCTTCAGTAGCTGGTCTTTCTCTTCTTGGGATATATCGGGTAGCAGCTCATCTATGGCTTGCTCTACTGTGGAACTGCTGAGCGTCTCTTTGAAAAGATCCATATCCACGTCTATATCGTGGGGGCGCAGCAGTTCGATCCAGTTGGCTAGGTGTATGGCGTCGGTGTCGCTTATGGTTCCGTCTAAGTCGAAAAACAGGGCTTTTACTGCCAAGGTTTTAGCTCCTTTATGTGGGGTGTAAGATCCACCGGTTTGGTAGACCTCTTTTTTGTACCCGCTTACCGCCGGTCTTTATCACGCGTCCGCTGTGCATCCGCTGTGCATCCGCTAACCCGGTCTCCCGCTTCCCGCCCTTCTACCGTAGAGTTTGGTCAGGGGGGCGGCGCTCACGCCGTGGACGAGTACGGAGGCACTGATCACGAGGCTCCCGACCACCCACGCTTCTTCGAGTCCCACAAGTTTTTCGGAGAGGGCGGCGTAGTAGAGCGCCGCGACGCCTACCGGGCCGAACCACCCGG
Organism: Rubrobacteraceae bacterium; assembly: GCA_965213905.1. GTDB lineage: Bacteria > Actinomycetota > Rubrobacteria > Rubrobacterales > Rubrobacteraceae > SIRX01. Next base: position 605,963 of record OZ243922.1, read on the forward strand.
CGAACAAACCATCCCGCGCGCCCCGCATCCCGGGCACCCGGCCCGAAAATAGCAGTACCCACGGCGGCCGGCGGAGCAAGAGTATCAGGGCCGCAAGCACCGGGCCTTTCCAACCGAGGGCGGCCCACTCACCCCACGGCAAACTGAGGCCCAGCAGCACGAAGATCGGGAGCACAAAAAAGCGGTTTACCGCCTCGTCTATCTGGTCCTCGCTCTCCTCTGTGGAGGTACTTATCGCCAGGTTAAACGCTATTCCGGCGGCGAAGACCGCCAGGATGCCGTCCGTGCCGACGAGACGGGTGGAGCCCAGGGCCATCAGCGCCAGGGCAATAGAGTAAGCGAGGAAGGATGGGTCCCGGATCTCCCCACGCTGGCGCGCCCACTCGAGGGCTTTGCCGGCCGCGTAGCCGATCAAAGCCCCGATCACCACGGCACCCAGCACCTCCCACAGTATGATACGGGTAATCCACTGGAAGATAGCCTGGCCGGGGGGCTCTTGAATCATCAGGATCGCCAGAAAGACGAACGGGTAGGCGAGCCCATCGTTCGAGCCGGACTCCCCGGAGAGCAGGTGCCGCAGCCGGGCGGGCAGATTTTCGTTGGCGACCTCACCCTGCACTATCGAGGAGGCGACGACCGGGTCGGTGGGCGTTACGATAGCCCCGATGAGCATCGCCGCCCAGAACGAAACGCCCAAAATAGCGTAGGCGAGCAGGCCACTAACGAGAAACATCAGCACCATCACCGGACCGAGCAGCACGAGCAGAGAGCGCCAGTTGGTAAAGGGATAGCCTTTCGGCAGCCTGAGGGCTATCTCCATCATGGAGATCGCCACGGTGAGGCGGGCGGCCTGCTCCAGGATGAGCGTCTGGTCTCCCCACTCTCTCGGGTCCAATACGCCGAATACCGCCGGGCCGAGCAAGACACCGGCCAGCAGGGCTACCAACGGCACCGAGAGAAAGCTGCGCTTTATCGGCGCCGAGAGCAGGCCAACCGCCAGCACGACGGCCCCCACTATAAAGAGGGTTATGTTTAAGGCACTCACCTTCCGCTACCTCCCGCTACCGCCTGTCACGAACCGGTCGGGTACGCTCCGTGTGGCTTTCTCATCCAAGCATGACCTCTCTTCGTAGGCTCGTAGAATTTTCTCGTTTACCCACTTCCGGCCCGGTTTAAAAACCACGCAACGTCCGGCAAGGTTCGTTTGCGGATCGTCCTCAAGCACATTGTTCTAGTTCAGACTCGTGGACTGCTCGTAGCCCTGTTTTGCAACCTCCCGGCGCGGGCCGGAGGCCAGACCAGGAGCCAAAAGACCCGGGCGATACGTTGCAAACCGGCGAGGTTGGTGAAGAGTAAAAGCTTCGAGGTCGGATGTCTGGTGCGGCCTACCCCCGGTCGTGAGTTTCCTTTGGGTAAACCCCAGCGGCGGTGTCTGATACGTGGAAGATCGGGTAAACCTACTGTCGTGAACGGTTCGCTAACAGAGCGGGGCTTGCAGAAGGTCCTGTTGCGGGTTTTGCTGGTGCTGTTCGGGGGGCTCCTGGCCTGGAGGTTTTTGACGGAGGCCGCCACGGTGGCGCTCATACTCGCCACGGGGTTGCTTCTGGCCGTCGCGCTCTCCGGCCCGGTCGAGGCTTTGCGGCGGCGTAAAATTCCCCGGGCCGCTTCTTCGGCCTTGATCCTCGGCGGCGCCGCCCTGCTCGTTCTTTCCGGGGGCTGGCTGCTGTTGCCGGTGCTCCAGAACGAGCTCGTGGTGTTGGCCGGCGCCCTACCGGGGGCTTTTTCGTACGTGCGGGAGCAGGCCAGGGGGTTGGCAGACGCGGTCGGTTTCAGCTTGAGCCTGAACCTTTCTTCACTGTCGCCCTCGGACGTGGGCCGCCGGCTTTTGGGGGGCGCCCTCGGCCTGTTTGGAACCCTTACTTCGGCCCTGGCCGGCGTGGTAGTCGTGGCTTTTCTAGCCTTCTACCTGGCGGCGATGCCCGAACCGGTAGTAAATTGGACGATGAAGTTATTCCCGCCCGGGCTCCGGTCCCGTACAAAGGAAGTGCTCTCCAAAATGCGGGTAAAACTCCTCGACTGGCTAAAGGGGCGCCTGATCTCCATGACGGCGGTCGGAATACTCTCGATAGTCGCGCTCTATATCGTAGGCATACCCGGGGCCTTCTCGCTGGGTATTTTCGCTGGTTTGGTCTCCTTCGTGCCCTACATCGGCCCCATAGTCGGGGTGATTCCACCGGCGCTGCTCGCCCTGGGTGGAGACCCTACGGATGCCATCTGGGTACTCGTGGCCTACGCGGCAATACAGGTAGTGGAGAGCTACCTGATCACCCCCGTCGTCATGGAGGAGGTGGCCTCCTTACACCCCGCGGTGGTCGTCGCGGCGGTTGCCGCACTTGAGGCGGCTTTCGGCATCCTGGGGGCCATACTGGCACTCCCGGTAGTCCTCGTGGCCGGCGTGCTGGTAGAAGAGTTGTGGTTCAAACACTGGCAACAGGGGGACGAGCCCGCATAATTAGTCGCCAGAGCAAACGTGCGATACCGGACTTCTCTACGGCCTCTCAACCTATTTCGTCCACAGCCTCCCGCGCCCCGAAAAAGCTGACGACACCCATCCCGGCAGCCAGCAGCGAGAACGCCAACAGCCAGGACAGCGGCTCTTCCGCCGGGCGTTCCGTCCAGGCCCACCAGAACCATTTTTCTCCGGGAGTTTTTCCGATGAACGGCAGGGCAACAGCGAAGCCAACGGGTAGTATCCAGGACAACCCACCGCCGGCAACGTACGCCGCGAGAAAAGCCATCCCCGAAAGCCCGAGCAAATTGCGAACCAGAACCAACCACACACCTTCACGTTCCCAACCGCCGGATACAAAGACGAGGAGCACCGCTGCCCAAAAGATGAGGCCGACGAGGTGCGCCAGCCGAAACGGCGGCAGCCGAAACGGCGGCAGCCGAAACGGCGGCAGCCGAAACGGCGGCGGGCGGCTACGGTCTCGCTCTCTCCGAAGGGGGACCGGACGCCGGCGCTTATCAACCAGGCCGCGGCCAGATACGCGAAGTCCACGATGAGGTCTAGGTGCGGGGGCTTGAAGCCCTTCCGAGAGAGTATCCAGTGCGCCACGACCCAAGTCATCAGCGCGACACCCGCCAGGGTGACCATCGTGTACGTCGCCTGCCGGGAGCGCAAATAGAGTGTAGATACCCGAATCGTGGAAAGGACCGGGTTGCACTCGCGCCGCGCCGTCCACCGTCCGAAGTCCGCCGTGTCTACGGCAAATCTTTCAGGGTTACCTTGCCGGACCGCAGGTCGTCGAAGTTCTCGCGCAACCACGTCCGCCGTTCGGATGGTTCCAGAGTGGAGAAATCTTCGATCAACTCCTTCGTATTGGAGCACTGGTAGTAATTGGGACCTTCCGTGTAACTGTCCGCTTCTTCGAGTAGCCAGCCTCCTACTACCGCGCCAGCCTCCGCGCCCAGGTCGTAGAAGTTTTGTTCCCGGACTTCACCACATATTTCGAGATCCCGCACGTCCGGTTCATCCCCCGGGGGAGGCCCGTAAATCTCCGACTCCTCGTCCGTTACGAGCGCGCTTCCGATCCCGACACGCTCTTCAGAAACTATCTCGTGCGTCGGCGGCGGAAGATCTTTCACGCTAGCCAACACCCAATTCGGGATCCTGGGTCGGCCTGTACGGTCCCAGGACGCACACGAAAACGAGGCCCGCGGCCAGAAGTCCTAGCGAGACCACCCAGGCCAGGCGACCGCCGATGATCCAGGCGGCGAGCAACGTAAGGCCAGAGAAGCCCGCCAGGTTCCGTAGCAGCGTTAGCACCATTCGCGACTGGTCGTCTCCACCGAGCTTCCAGGCAAGTACGGCGAGAATTAGAGAAAGGGCCGCACACGAGGTCAGGCCGGCTAGGTGACCGAACCGGAGTGGCGGCTGCGGACGCGCCGTAGTCATCTCGGTCTCTCCGAACGGTGTATGGGCGCTCGCCCCGACCATACACGCCGCCAACACCGGCGCGAAGACCTGGATGTAGACGAAGGACGTGCTCTTTACGCCAACCTCTGGAATGCTCAGGATCCAGCTACCCAATCCCCAGGCGCAAAGTGCGACACCCAAGATACCGCCGGTCGCGTAAGCCGCCCGCCGCGACCGCAGGTACAGCCCGGAGATGACAACGAAAGACCGTCCGGGGGCGAGATCCCGGCGCACGGTCCACTGTTCGAAGTCGGCAAATCCGGTCACGGCAAGTCCCTCAAGGCTAGTTTGCCGGCACGGAGGTCCGCGAAATTCTTCTCCAACCAGGTCCGGCGTTTCTCGGGCTCTAGTTCTGCGAAATCATCTACGAGGTCTTCCGCATTGGAACATTGGTAGAAAGAGAATTCAGGGTTGTAGCTACCAGACTGCTTGAGAAGCCAGCTTTTGACTACCTCTTGCGCTTCGGCGGCGGGCTCCAGAGGAAAATCTTCCGGGTTGGGGGACATGATCATGTCCGGCTCCTCGACTTTCCCACACCGCTCCAGGTCTCTGGCGGTGGGTTCTATCATCCCAATTTCGGCGTCTTCTTCCAACGGCCCCTGAACCTGCATGAGAGCCAGGGCAACCTCAAAGTCGAAATATGAGTCTGACTGCTCCCAACCTGAATCTTTAATGCTATCGGTGTAAAAAGGCATTGTGTTCCGAGCATTCGCGAGATATCCGGGGCCAGTGTCGTACACCTGAACGGCCCGGTCGGGGACGCCGGGGATGCCGGCGAGCGGTTCGGCCACCTCGTTTACGGCCTCTGTCGTCTCCGGCAACAACTTTTCGTAAGCCGGGTGTACGCAGACCTCGACCCGGCCCTGCTCGCACACGTACTCGAAAGACGCTATTTCACCGCCGGGTTCGAGGACGTCTATATTTTGTTCTGCCGCTCCGACGGAAGTGAAAAACCCGGCTGTCGCCACCATTGAAAATCCCAAGAAAGCGGTCCAGGCCGTGGGCCTTCCACCCGTAGCTTTCAGGGCAACAGCGGCGAGCGCCACCCCGGCTAGACCAATGAACCAGAGTGATTGCTGGGCGGCGACCTGCGGAACTTCTTGAAACACGTCCCGGTAGATTAAGGCGTTCGGCGCCGGTGAGAGTAACTGCAGCCTCGGCTCCCAGTGCGACCTCGGTGCAGGCGGCGCCAACGTCTTCTACGAGGTGGGTGCTGACGATCACGGTTCCGCGCTCCCCCATTTCCCGGATGAGCGACCGGAAGCCGACCCGCTGCTCGGGGTCGAGGCCGGCGGTCGGTTCGTCGAGCAGCAGGAGTTGCGGCTCGTTGACGACGGCCTGGGCGATGCCGACCCGACGGATCATGCCGCCCGAGAGCGTCTTGAGCTTGGATTTCGCCCGATCTTCGAGGCCGACACGTTCAACTGCCCGGGCCGCCGCAGGTTTTACTTCTTTGTGGGGCATCTCTTTTAACAACGCGAAGTACTCGACGAACTCGAAGACGGTAAAGTTTGGGTAGTATCCGAGGGCTTGCGGCAGGTAGCCGAGCTTGCGACGGAAAGCCCGACGCTCGCCGGGATCTGCGGGGTCCAAGCCGAGCAAACGTAGCGACCCGGACGAGGGCTCGATGGCGGTTGCGAGCGTCCTGAGCAACGTCGTTTTGCCGGCACCGTTAGGCCCGAGCAGCCCGAAGACCCCGCTCCCGGCGCTCAGGTTCATCTCTTTGAGTACCTTCGTGCGCCCGAAGTTCCGGGTAACACTTGCCACCTGAACGTTCATCCCCTCATCCTTTCTCCCCTGTTTCCGTTGGTCGCGTAAAGGGTCAACGTGACGAGCCCGACGGTTGCCACGGCGTAAAACGGCATGAGCGCGTCGGTGGTGACGGCCGCCGCATAGTCCTGGGTGCGGGCCGCGGCGGCGAAGACGACAATGCCCCAGACGCACAGCGCCACGAGGACACCGACGTTGGCGGACCGGGCGAGCGTCGCGGTGGCGAGCGCCAGGGCCGAAATGGTGGTCATCGGGAGCAGCCATCCTAGCGTCATGTCGAGGGCTATCGCGGTAAAGAGCGAGGCGATGAGCCCGAGCGCGGTGTTCACCCCGAAGACACAGAGCGTGCGGACCAATAGGACCATCCGGTCGGAGACGACCATCGTGCGGGAGAGTTCGAAGGCCGGGTCAACGCCGGGCCCGTAGGCGTAGGCGATGCCGGCCCCGGCGAGGGCCGGTGAGATCAGGGCGAAGAGTGGGTCTCCGGAGGCCAACGAAAACAGCACACCGGCCCCCAGAACGAGCGCGGCAGCCAGTACCCACGAAAACCACAGCGAGGGCGTGTTGACGAGGGTACGGGCGAGCGGAAACCATGACGTTATCCTACCGAAGAGAGGCAGCAAGAGAGGCAGCAATTATCAGCCGGACCTCGATCTAAATTGAGGCCCGTTTCCAGTCCCCGTCAGCCGCTGCTCGTCCGCGTTAGCGGACGAAGTCGGTGCTCTCGTCGAGGGCTCTTATGTAGGCAGCAATGAGGTTGGCGCAGTTTTCGAGGTCTTCTAGGTCCACGATCTCGTTCGGCGAGTGCATGTAGCGGTTGGGACACGATACGACGCTCGTTGCGATGCCGGCGCGCTGGAATTGGATGGCGTCGCCGTCGGTGCCGGTGGAGCGGGAGTCGGCCTCTATCGTATAAGGGATTTCTTCTTTTTCGGCCGCCGAGATCAGGCCCTCGGAGACGATGGGGCTCATGTTTGTCGCCCGCTTTATAACGGGTCCGCTGCCCAACGCATGATCTCCGTTCTCGTTTTTGGAGGCCCCGGGGATGTCGGTTGCATGGGTTACGTCCACGGCGATTGCCGCATCCGGGTTTACGGAGAAGGCCGAGGCCCGGGCCCCGTACAGCCCTATCTCCTCCTGCACGCTCGCCACCGCCACGACCCTGGCCGCAAGCTCTTCCTCCTCGGAGAGCAACCGCAGGGCTTCGAGCACCACGAAAGCGCCCATCCGGTTGTCCAAAGAGCGGGAGGCGATGCGCCCGTTCGGAAGCTCCAGTAAGTCCTGGTCTACAACCCCTACGTCCCCGACCCGAACCATCTCTTTGGCCTCGTCGCCGTCTTTGGCCCCGACGTCCACCCAAAGGCTCTTTATCTGGGAGACTTTCTTGCGCTCTTCGGGCTCCATGAGGTGGATGGCTTTCTTGCCGATAACACCCGGAACCTGGCCGGTCTTGGTCTGCATCAGAACCCTCTGTCCCACGAGGACTTGCGGGTCCCAGCCGCCGACGCCGGTAAAATGCAAGAGGCCCTGCTCGTCTATGTGGGTGACCATCAGCCCGATCTCGTCTACGTGGCCGGCGAGCATGATCTTCGGCGCCCCGTTGTCCCCCAGGGTGGCGAAGGAGTTGCCCATCCGGTCGCCTTTTACCCCGGCGAACTTCTCCGCCTCTTTGCGCCAGATTTTCGCCGCCGCGCCTTCGTAACCACTCGGTCCCGGCGTGGAGAGCAGCTTCTTTAAGAAATCGTAAGACTCGTCTCTCATGTGTTCCCTTCTATTTAGACCACGAAAGTATAACCGCCGGAAGAACTACCCGGAGACGACCCGAATATGAATTCTCCCGCCCTCTGCGTCCCGGCCGTCGGGCCCGACGGTCTCGTAAGGTATCGTGAATTCAAACGAATCCGAGAACGGGTCCGGGCTCAAAGCCAGGGTTCTTTCGTCTCGCCAGACGGGCTGAAGTTTCCGGCCCATGAACTCGAAGCCATCCCGATACCAGGAGAGTTCGTTTTTACCGGGCTCGTTGAGGCACACGAACAACGAGAGGTCGTCACAGAGTTGTAGGAGCCGGAAGTTGTATTCCGCGTTAGCCAGCCACTCTTCGGGTAGACGCTTTTCGAGCCGTTCCCTGCGCCCGGCTTCCTTTTGCCCGAAATCTACCGCGGCGGGCTCCCGGGCGTTCTGGACAAATGATCCGTAGTGCCTGCTGCAGAGGTACGAAGCGTAGGGTTCCTGGACTTCGAGTTGGTCCAGGCCGCGCTTGTAAGCCCGTAGTTTTGGCCCCAACGGGTAGTTTGTGAAAGAGTACGGCTCACCCGTATCGGGGTCAAAACGTACTTCGTTATCCAACTCTTGCCAGCCGACGTCGTGGTTGGTTATGGCGAACAGCGTGGATCTTTGCGGGGCGGTTTCTCCACCCCAATGCCGGGCGAACTCACCGGAAATCTGGCCGTGGTCGTGCTGACGGATCAGGAGGTATGAGTCTTCGAGCTTGCGAACTATCATCGGGTGAGCTTACACCAGCAGCCGGGAGGCGGCTAGTTTCGAAGTACTGTTTAGAGTATCGGCCGCCGGTCTACCGCCTGGGGAGATTCGAGGTTTTCGTCCTCGGTAAACGCCACCTCTACGTCTTCGGCTAGCTCGCCCGGGACCGTGGCGAGGGCCAGGGCGAAGCCGTGAGGAAATCTCTTTTCCCACTCTTCCACAGGCTTTTCCGGCATCCCCATATAAAGTAGTTTTCTCTCCAACCGGGGTTGGTGGTAGTAGAGGGCTATTCCAAAAACGGAACAGATGACGAGCAAAGCCTCGACGGTAAGGCCGGTCCACAGGTGAAAAGCCCCCAAAAGGACGGCCGTCGCCGTTACCCCGATAAACATGCTGCTGAACTCGAACCACTGCATCCGGGTCATGCCGGACTCTACCCGTTGCAGGCGGGCTTCCGGGAGGGTCACCCCGATCACGCGCTCGTTCCGCCTCCGGGTGAGGACGAGCAGCGAGTCGCCCGCCACGCCGGAAGACTCCAGCCTCTCGTCGAGCGCCTTTAGCGAGGCCAGATCCGGGGTGACGGCTCCTACAGTGTAGTAACGGGAAACGCCCACGGACACTTTCTACCGCACGAGGGACCGCGGCCGGGTAAGCAGCTTCACCATATGAGCAACAGCACGGAGGAAGTAGCCACCCCGATAAGAACCCCGGCCAACACGTCGAGCGGGTAATGTACCCCGAGGTACACCCGGGACAGCACGGTGAGGACCGCTGCCGGAACCAGGGCCGGCGCGAGGGCCGGATACACGGCCGACAGCGTCAACGCCCCGGCGGCGGCCGTCGCCGAGTGGCCCGAGGGAAAAGAGCTGGAAGAAGGCGTCTTTATAAAGGGTAACACGCCTTTATCCGCTATAAAAGGCCGGGTCCTATCGAAAAGGTGTTTGATCGCTTCAGCAAAGCTCCAGGATAGCGAGATCGCCGCCCACGGCACCAGAAGCCGCCAGGGTTCGAACCCCGTCACCACAAACGCCCCCGCCGCGATAAAACCCCAGAGCGTCCCCGCCGAGCCCGCGACCGTGAACCACCTCATGACCGTCGTCAGCGGGGGCCATTTCAGGCGAAATATCCTTCGAAATAGCCAGAGGTCCAGCTTCTTTATCCCCAAAACCAAGCTTTTCACGGGCCCGAACGTCTCCGCTGCCCGCACGATAACAGGACCGTGAAACGAAGGATTTTATTTCTTGAGCGAAGGTTTCTTTTTGGAGCCGACCACCTGACCATAGTTGAGCAAGGTTACCAGAAACACCCCGCCAACTGTGTTTCCTACCGTGGTGGGCAGCAGAAAGTCCACCCCGAAGTTCATCCAGGAGGCGTTGCCGGCAAACACGCTCATGAGGACTTCGGAAGAGCCGGCGACGCAGTGGGGCAGCCCGGCGGCCGGGATAAGAAACGCCAGGCCGTAGATAAAGAAGACCTGGGAGATAGTATCCCTCGAAGAGGCCACCATCCAGGCGATGAGCGCCACTATCCAGCCGCCGAATATACCTTTTATAGTTATAGAGACAAACCCGTAGTCGAGTTTTTTGGTGACCTCATCGAATATGATCGAGAGTGGGCCAGGGTCGAGTATCTTTCCGTAGTAGGCGACGGAGGCGAATGCGGCGGCGCCCAGCAAGTTGAAAGCGAGGATCACGGCCCAAAGACGCAGCATGTTCGGTAACCGGGCGCGGTTCGAGAGTACGACCACCACGGGTGTTACGGTGTTTTCGGTAAACAGTTGCGCCCGCCCGATCACCACGATCAGAAAGCCTATGGGATAGACGAGCAGCGCCGCGAGCCCCACGCCGCCGGTCATCGAACCGACGACCGCCAGGGCGACCGCCCCGAAGGAGATGTTCAGCCCCGCGGCGAAACCGCTGAACGCGAGCCCCGCGCTGGCCCGCTCCAGTTCTTTCTGGCCGTCTTCTACTACCGTCTCTAATATTTCACCCGCGGTCTTGGAATCGGCCATAGGTCGGCATCATACTACAATCCCCCCGGCGGGCCGCGAGCAGGATTACAAAACGCGCCCGGCGCCCAGGCTCGTCCGGGCTCTTTTCAGTTGAAGTAGAATAGAGCCCGGCAAAGCAACAAGCCCGTACAGAACCCACTATAGAGGAGCGTTCGGAATGAACAAGGAACTCGTCGAGAAAGTAGTAGAAGAAGCCCGCGAGGAAGAGGCAAACCTGGTGATCTGGGACCGGAGGGACACCTTTACCGTGGAGGCGGAAGACTTGTCGGAGCTGGAACTCGCCGACGGCCACCTCAAGGCTAAAATGCAGGACGGGCGCGCGACCGTCTACGTGGAGTACGACTCCATCTACAAGCTCGTCGTCGAGAAAGAGCGCAAGGCCCGCGCCGGCGTCCGCGCCGGCTTCGGCGCGACCTCGGACTAGGCTCGGACTAGGCTCGGACTAGGGTGACCGCGGGCCGCGGACAGATGACACCGCCCCTCACGGAGAAAACCGCGCTGATCGTCATCGACGTTCAAGAGGGCTTTGAGGACCCCTCCTGGGGAGAACGAAACAACCCGCAGGCGGAGTGGAACATCTCGGAACTACTTTCTTTCTGGCGAAAGAACGAACGTCCCGTTTTCCACGTCCGGCACCTGTCGCTGGAGAAAGATTCTCCGCTGGCCCCGGACGGACCGGGCGCCAAGATAAAAAACATCGTTCGTCCGGAAAAAGGCGAGCCCCTGGTAGAGAAGAACGTCAACAGCGCCTTTATGGGCACCAACCTCGAAGAGCGCCTCCGGGGACAAAAATAGACACCCTGGTCGTAACGGGGCTGACCACGGACCACTGCGTCTCCACGACGGGCCGCATGGCGGGAAACCTGGGCTTCGACACCTACGTGGTCTCCGACGCCACGGCGACCTTCGGCCGTACCGGCCCGGATGGTAGATCTCACGGCGCCGAGAAGATTCACGAGATGGCGCTCGTAAGCCTGCACGAGGAGTTCGCGACCGTAGTAACTACAGCTTCCCTGGTCGGGGGCCGTTAAGCCCGGCGCTCTATAACCTCCATGTCGTGGTCCCGGGCGATGACCGCGGCGCGGGAGAGGCCGACGAACAGGCCGCACTCCAGGGCTCCGGGGATGGCCCTGATCTCTGTTTCGAGCGTCTCCGGGTCCGGGATAGAGGCGAACAGGCAGTCAACGGTGTAGTGGCCGCCGTCGGTTACGAAAGGCTCGTCTCCGTCCATCCGCAGTCCCGGCTCGCAGCCCAGCGCGGCCAGGGCGGCTGCGGTCGCTTCCCAGCCAAAAGGTTCTACTTCCACCGGGAGGGTGTCTTCGCCGAGGGCGTCTACCAGCTTCGAAGAGTCGGCGACGACCACGAGGCCGTCCCCGGCGGCGGCGACTATCTTCTCGCGCAAAAGGGCGCCTCCGCGGCCTTTGATCAGGTCTAGCCGGGAGTCTATTTCGTCCGCCCCGTCTATCGTGAGGTCGGGGCTCGCCTCCGAAAGCTCCAGCAGCGGTATGTTTCCCTGCCGCGCTTGCTCGGCGGTCGCGTTGGAGGTTGCTATCCCGCGAACGTTCTCCAGGTCTCCGGCCGAGAGCAGCTCCCCGATTCTCTCGACCACCCAAAAGGCCGTGGAGCCCGTGCCTAATCCCAGGATCATCCCGTCCTCGACGTACTCGTCTACGGCCTTATAAGCGGCGGCGCGCTTCTGCTCGTCAATTACGCCGGACAACTTCGTCCCCCGGGTTCGGCGCAGATGATGCCCGACGTTTGGGTTTTATCCTTCGGGCTGGACACCGAGCTCCATCTCTACTTCGCGGGGTTCCTCTCCGGGGGTCACGACGGTGAGCTTCAGCGGGTCGCCGGGTTCGAGGGAGTTGACCTTCCCAATCACGTCGTCCGGGGTGGAGACCTTCTCGCCGGCGACCTCGGTGATGACGTCTCCTTCAGGGACCTCTATTCCTTCTATGCGCCTGTTTTCACCGCCGGATATGCCGGCTTTGTCCGCGGGGCCGTCTTCCGCAACCTCGCGGATTATCGCGCCGCCGGACGGCAAACCGTGCTGCTCGCGCAACTCCTCTTCAGAGAGCGCAGTGTAGGCCGATAGCTCCTCGATACCGGCCGTGAACATGCTGACCCCGATAAAGCCGTGCTCCACGTCGCCGCCGGTTATTATCTGGTCCACCACGTTCTTTACCGTGTTGCTCGGTATCGCGAAGCCGACCCCCTGAAAGCTGCCGGTTTCGGAGATGATCTGGGAGTTCACCCCGACGACCGTGCCCTGCGAGTTCAGCAGCGGTCCCCCGGAGTTGCCGGGGTTGATCGCCGCGTCCGTCTGCACGGCCCCGCTTATGGTGTAATTGTTCGGCGCTTTTATCGGGCGGCCGACGCCGCTGACGATGCCGGTGGTCACGCTGATACCGACGTTGAGCGGGTTTCCGATCGCGATGACCGGCTCCCCGACCTTCAAGGCGTCGGAATCCCCGAGCTTTAGAGGTTTCAAGGAACCCTCCGGGGCATCCACCTTAATGATCGCAAGGTCCGTCGAGGGGTCTTCGCCGACGACCTCCGCTTCTTTGCGGCTCCCGTTAGCGAACTTGACCGATACGCCGTCGGCCGCCTCTACGACGTGCTGGTTGGTTACGATGTGGCCGTTGTCGTCGAGGACGAACCCGGACCCGCCGCCCGGCCCCACTTCCGAGGCGACGTCCACGCTTACGACGCCGGGACCATCGCGGGTGTACACCTGCCGCACCGAAGATTGGGCGTTGCCCTGAAGCTCGTTAAACGGGGCGGCCTCGGCGTCCGGGGGCACTTCGTTGATGGTCACGTCCCCGGAACCGTCTTCTCCGGAACCGCCGGGGCCCACGTCGAGCACGAAGATCCCGGCGAAAATGAGCAACGCGGTCAAAAGCCCGCCAACGACGGCCGACATCAGTGCTGTTAGTGCGGTCTTCAAAAAAAGACTTCCTTGCTGGAGGTTTGTAGTTTGCTCTTTATACCAACTCTTGCTGGCTCATGTTGAGATCGTTCAGCTTCCACTGCCCACCGTCCCGGATGAGCGTCCACGTCACCGTGTTCCGCTCCGTCCGGTCTGTATGCTCCGCGAGGGTCACGCCCGTTACCCGTGCCGCGTCCCCCGAAACCTCGGCGTTCGGCCCCTCCAAAAAGCTGATGCTCTGCAAAGTGTCGAACTGGTTAGACCACTCCGCCTGCGTAGAAGCCTGTTCTTGCCGGAAAGCGGGGGATAGAAAACTGTAGGAACGCTCGTACTCTCCGGACGCCGCCAACCGGTAAACGTCTTCTACAGCCTGTGCGGCGGCCTGTTCCCTGGAGACACCTTCCGGCTGAGACTCGGTTTCTCCGGGAGCGGGGGCTACCGGCGGCGGAATGGTCGGCCGGGCCTCAGTATCTTGCGGCGCCCCTACGGTGGTCTGCCCGGGACTAGCGGCGGAAGACCGCGCCGGTTCCCGGGTGGTTTCCGCCGGGGCCTGCACCCGGGACCCTTCACCTACGGCCAGGGCGAAAATCCCCAGGCCTACAGCAAGCGCCAACATCCCCACCAGGGCGACGAGCAACGGGGCCCGGCGAGAAAGCCCGTTCCTCCCGCCGGCGGCTGACGCCCCTCGAACCGCTGCGCGCCCCGTGGCGGGCTCCGTAGCGGGCGCCGTGGCGGACACCGGGTCCTGTGCCGGCGCGGGGCCGCCCCCGGCTTTTGGGGCCTCCGGGACCTTCGGGGTCTCCGGGGCCGCGCCGGAGAGCCGGTCGCGAACTTGGGCGGCTGTTGGACGGTCCTCCGGGTCTTTCGCGAGGCAGGTCAGGATAAGGTTTTCCAGCTCCTCGTCCACCGGCAAAAACCCGCTTGGTGGCGGTGGCGGTTTGGAGACGTGCTGGCTGGCGATCTCGACCGGCGTCCCGCTAAACGGCGGTTCGCCGACCACCGCTTCGTAGAGCATGGCCCCGAGCGAGTAGACGTCGCTCTTTGTCGTAACGGCTTTGCCTTGGAGTTGTTCGGGGGAAGAGTACCGCGCCGTGCCCACGTAAGTGCCCGTCTGGGTGGCCTGCGTGGCGTCCAGGGCACGGGCGATACCGAAATCCGCCAGTTTGGGGTTGCCGTTTCGGTCCAGGAGGATGTTGTGGGGCTTTACGTCCCGGTGGATGATGCCCCGGTCGTGGGCGTGGTCCAGACCCGCCGCGATGTCGGCCCCTATCCTCGACAGGGCTTTCTGCGGCAGCGGTCCCTTCTCCTTGACGAGCTCCTTCAGATCCCCGCCGGGGACGTGTTCCATGATGATGTAAGAGAGCTTCTCGCCGTCGGCCTCGTCCTCCCCAGCGTCGTAGACCTGGACGATGTTCGGGTGTGAGAGCCGGGCGGCGGTGCGCCCCTCCCGGCGAAAGCGGGCGCCGATGTCGGAGCCGACGTACTCGGACTTGAGAACTTTGATCGCCACGGGACGGTCGAGCACCTCGTCGGTGCCCAAATACACGGTTGACATGCCCCCGGATCCGATTTTGCGCCCCAGGACGAACCGTCCGCCCAGCCGCCGGCTCACTTCCGTCCCCCGGAGCAGACCGTCGAGACTAGATAACCTCCCGGCCCATCGCGGTCGCGAAGGGCTGCAAGGTCTCGCGCATACCCATCAAGGCTTCTATCGGGAGCGCTTGCTCCGCGTCGCACAAAGCCTCCTGCGGCTCGTGGTGAGATTCCACTATAAGCCCGTCCGCCTCGGCGGCGACGCTGGCCTTGCTGAGGGGAATGACCAGATCGCGCCGTCCGGCGGCGTGGGACGGGTCCACGATCACCGGCAGGTCCGTAAGCCGCTTGGCGACGATGACCGCCGAGAGATCCAGGGTAAAGCGCGTGGCCGTCTCGAAGGTGCGGATGCCCCGCTCGCAGAGGACCACGTTGTCCCCGCCCTCGCTAGTGACGTACTCCGCCGCGAGCAGCCACTCCTCGACGCTCGCCGCGAGGCCGCGCTTGAGAACTACGCCGTGGTCCGTTCCGGCGATTGCCGCCCCGATGCGCTTGAGGAGCGAGAAGTTCGCCATGTTGCGCGCGCCAACCTGTATAACCTGGGCGTGCTCCATGACCATCTCGATGTCGTAGGGGTCCATGACCTCCGTAACGACCTTGAGGCCCAATCCCTTGCTTACGTCGGAGAGGATCTCCAGCCCTTCTTCGCCGAGCCCCTGGAAGGAGTACGGGGAAGTGCGGGGTTTAAAGGCGCCGCCGCGGACGTACTCGAAGCCCGCTTCTTTGACGGCGCGGGCGGAGGCTTCGAACTGCTCGTAGCTCTCCACCGTACAGGGCCCGGCCACGACCCGGAAAGTCCCGGGTTGGATCATGCCGTTGGTGGTCTTTACGTCGGTCTTTACCTGCGCTGAAACGTCCATCGCTACCTGTAAAACTCCCCGCGTTGAATTTCGAGATCCCGGATACGATGCAGAATAAGCTCGAAGATCTCCCGCATCGAGGTGTCGTAGATCGGGCCTTCGTTGTAGCCCTCGACCCGCTGGAGTATCTCTTCCTCCCTTTTGGGGTCGAAGAGCGGTACGCCCGCCTCGGCCTTTATCGCGACGATCTCCTGCACGATGCCCGCCCGCTCGTTCAAGGACTGGACGAGATCCCGATCCACCTCGTCCACCCGCTCCCGGAGCGCCTGCATTTTCTCCTGTATCTCGGCGTTTTCCATAAGACCTGGGATTCTATCTTTCACCGGGTCATAAGGCAACCGGGACTACACTCTGCAAAGTTCTACCGCTTGCGGACGATCTCACAGTTCTTTACTTTGTCGAGTTTATCCACGTAGGCCTTATCTTTTCCGCCGGGGCCGCAATTTACTACGTCTTTGACGGCGGGGATGTCTCTGACCTGGACGGTGTCGTTTCCGCGGCCTCCGTAGAAGGTGTCGAGGTCTTTGTCGGCGTGGCCTATCATGTTGTCTACTCCCCTACCGCCGTAGACCGTGTCGGCCCCGCGGCCGCCGCTTACCTGATCCCGGCCCGGTCCGCCCCGCACGACGTCGTCACCGTCCAGGCCGTTTACGAAGTCGTCGCCGGACATCCCGCGAAGCTTCTCGGAGTTTTTGGTGCCCTCCAGAAAGTCATCGGCTTTGGTTCCGGCCAGGTTCGCCGCAAAAGCTACCCCCGCCCAAAGCACGGCGAATACGACTATCGCCACCGAAATAACCGCTGCTTTCTTCATCTGGCATTCTCCTCTCGGTCTCTGCATCCGGTTCTCCCGAACATCCTGGAGACACTCTAGGGCACGGGTGTTACGAAAGGATGACGTTCCAGTAACAGTAGCGTCAACGTTTCGCAACGATCCGGTAACAACCTGGGGACGGGCCGCGCGTTTGCCGGGCCGGTTTGCAAGCTCTCCCGCTGGAGAATAGTCTATTGGGGGCGTTATCCGGCCTAAAAAGGAGAAGGTTTGAAGTTCAGAGCTGAGTTGGATCCCTTGCGGCCCTACGTGCCGCCGAAGTCGTGGAGGATGGCGGCGGAGGGCAGAGGCGGAAACAGCTACGCGAAACTGACCTCCAACGAGCTCGCCTTCGGGCCGCTCCCAGAGGCGGAGGCGTCCTTGACGGAGATGCTGCCGCGCGCAAACCGCTACCCGGACAGCCACGTAACCCGGCTCCGCCAGGCCATAGCGGACGCGAACCCCGGCAGCGAGCCCCAAAACGTCTTGGTCGGCAACGGATCTAGTGAAGTCTTGATGAACCTGCTCCAGTTGCTTCCGGGTGGCGAGGTCGTTTTTCCCTGGCCGTCGTTCAGCCTCTACCCAATGCTCTGCACGGTTCTTGGCATGACAGCCCGGCAGGTTCCACTGACGGAGAGCAGTGGGCTAAATTTCGAAGCCTTGCTCTCCGCCGTCGGGCCGGAGACGCGGGCCATGATCCTTTGCAACCCGAACAACCCCAGCGGCACGTACCTGGGCCTGGACCGGGTGCGCGAACTGGCCGCGGAACTTCCCGAAGACGTGCTCCTCATAATTGACGAAGCCTACATCGAGTTCGTAGACGACCCAAACTACGGAAACTCCCACACCCTGGCGCTCGAAACAGAGAACGTCGTCGTGGCCCGCACGTTCTCCAAAGCCCACGGCCTGGCGGGTCTCAGGATCGGCTACGGCATCGCGCCGGAGAACGTCGCCGACTACGCCGAACGGGTCCGGTTTCCGGTCTCTGTAAATCTGGCCGCCCAGGTCGCCGCGACGGCCTCGATGCTCGCCCAAGACAAAGTCCGGGCGCGGGCGGACTTCGTGATCCGGGAGCGTGCCCGGCTGCAAAAGGCTTTCGGAGACGCGAACCTGGACTTCATACCTTCCCAAGGAAACTTCGTGATGGTGAAATTTGGGGCGGGCGATTTCGAGGAGGCCGGGGTGCTGGTTCGGGAGGGTGAGGCGCTCGGGTATCCGGGATGGAGCCGGGTTACGGTCGGCAATACGGGGGAGAACGACCGGGTGATAGAGGCTCTGTCGTGAGCCGGACGCTCGGCATCGTCGGGGTCGGCCTGATCGGGGGCTCCATCGGCCTCGCCGCCCGGAGAGCCGGCTGGGAGGTCGTCGGCGTAGATTCGCCGGAGGTGCTAGAAAAAGCGACCAGCCTCGAAACTATAGACCGGGCTTCGACTATAAAAGAAGCGCGGGGCACAGACCTCATAATGCTCGCCGCGCCCATCTCGAAGGTTCGGGGGCTACTCTCCAAACTCCCCCCGACAGACGCCCTCGTAACCGACGCGGCCAGCACCAAAAACGCCATCGTCCAGGAAGCCGGCCGCCACAACCTCCGCTTTGTCGGCGGCCACCCGATGGCCGGCAGCCAGCTCGCCGGCGTCGCCAACGCCCGCCCCGAACTCTTCCAGGGAGCCAGATATTTCCTCACCCCCACCGGCGGCACAAGGCCAGAAGATTACCGTCGGGTCGCCGGCTTTGTCCGGGAGCTTGGGGCCACACCGACGGCCGTAGACCCGGAGAAGCACGACCTGCTCATGGCCGCCCTCTCCCACCTGCCGCACCTCATGGCGGCGGCGCTCCTGAAAGTCGCCTCGGACATCTCACCGGAGGCGCTCACGTTCGCCGGACCATCCTTCCGGGACCTGACGCGGGTCGGGGCCTCGAACCCGGAGCTTTGGTCGGATATCCTGGCGGAAAACGCACCGGCTCTGGGCGAAGCCCTGGGGGCGTTCGCCGGTTCGATGGCGCAGCTCGGCAGTGAGATCGGTGACAAAAAAAGCATGGAACGCCGCTTTAACGAGGCCCAGGACGCCTACGACGCTTTGGGCGGCATCCTCGTAGAAGGCTCCGGCGACAACGTGGAGATCGCCATCCCCGTCGAAAACCGGCCCGGCGTCTTCGCCGAAGTAACAACCCTCATGGGCTCGAACAATATAAACATCCTGGACCTCTACGTCCGCCACTCCAACACCGAACGCGCCGCCCTCGTCCTCACGCTCGACGCCGAAGCGGCCCGCAAAGCACGGGGGCTGCTAAGAAAAGCAAACTTTCGGGCGGAAATCTTAGGTTAGTGGCCGAAGGAGAAGGCTCATGGCTCTGCGACCGGCGAAACGCCATGCTGCATCCAGACGTTCGGTTCTTCGTAGGTTCCGAGATCCGAGTCCAGATCCATTACGACGGGTTGTAGCGCCCCGGGCACGATGTATTCGCCGCTCTTAGGGAAGCTCATTCGCGTCCATTTCTCCCAGTCCGGGATGTTACCCGAGATCACCATCGAGCGGGGTGCTATGCCTAGCATTTCGGCCCCCAGCCCGGCGTGGACGCGTAGCCAGGGATCGAAGGGCTTTCCGTCTTCCCGCTTCCACGCGACGTAGTTCTCCATCGGGACTTGCGGATAGCGACTTTTCGTGGTCGGTCGTACCGGGGCAATTAGGGAGTTCAGGCCGTGTTCCACCGCAACGGTCTTCATCCCGGTCAGTATCGCGCCGCCCAAGCCCCGGCCTCGAAGATCCGGGGTGACGATAGCTAGTAGCGCAGAGAGCGTCGTCGGCCGAACGTCCCTCTCACGCCCGATGAAGCCCTGTTCCAGAACCGCGTCCCAACCGGCAGGGAGTTCTTCCGGCTCTCCGTTCCAGAAGAACGGAATAGTGTTCCCGGTCGCCACGACTTTATCTTCGGTATCGCAAATGAAGATCTGGAAGTCCGGGAATTCGGTAAAGAGTCGTTCCCAGTACCGATCCGCGACCGGGTCGTGAAGCATTAACTCCGGCCAGGGCTGCGATCCCAACCGGCGGACCTCATCCCCAAGCTCCGGCCTTTGTTCCAGGGTGAATACGCTGAGATCCACCGTCTTCCGCTACGCTAGAGCCTCGAAAAGCGCGTCGCACTCGCGCTCCAGCACACCACCCTCAGTTGCGAAACCTCCGAATTCGGACGAAGCTCGGCTTGCGACCTCTTCGCACGAGAGGTCTATGTGCGGCAGGCCGAGGTTTTTGAGGGTTTGTATGGAGGTTCCGTAGACGACACGGGGGATGCCGGACCAGAGGATCGCGCCGGAGCACATGGGGCATGGTTCGGCCGTCGTGTAGAGCACGAGGTTAGAGGTGTCCGCGCCGGGATCGTTTTCGAAAAGCCGGATCACGGCGTCCGTCTCACCGTGGAGGATGGGGCTCTTCTCAGCGTCGTTGAGGCCTTCGGCGACGGTTTCGCCGGTTTCTTCGTCGAAGATCACACACCCGAACGGCGCGTCCGGGTTTCCGCGGGCGATTTCGATGGCCCGGCGCATGTGCTGTTCGTGTCCCGGTTCCATCGGACCGGCTACGCGAAGATCTCGGCGGCCGGGAGCCGCCAGCCGGGGACTACGTCCGCGCCGTCTACCGCTTCGTCTACCGCTTCGTCTACCGCTTCGTCTACCGCTTCGTCTACCGCTTCGTCTGTGGAAAGGATGCGGATGTCCTCCCGGGAGCGGTACACGGTGACGATCCTACGTGAGGGCTCGACGACGAGCACCGTGCGGCATCCGGCGTCCAGCCAGGCGAGATACTTCTCCACGACTTCGGCGTGGGTGTCGCCGGGAGAGACGACCTCCACCGCGAGATCCGGCGCCTCCGGCCAGAACCCCGCCACGCCACCTACCTTCTCCAAACGCTCGCGGCTTACGAAAGCCGCATCCGGCGCACGAACGGTATCAGGGTCGGAGGCTATCTTGAAGCCGGTCTCGGCGGCGTAAGTTCGTCCCAAGTTGTTCGCCTTAACGCGAGCCCGAAGCTCACCAAATATTTCCCCCGCCGAATATCCGTGTTCGTTTCCGGCTGACGCCATCGCCCTTACCTCTCCCCCCACCAACTCGCGGCGCATCCCGTCGTCCGGCAGATGCAACAGTTCCTCCGCCGTATACAATTTCTCTTTGATAGTCACGGGTTGCCTTCTTTCCTCGCGTGCCTTGTCTTGCTTATACTACGATCCTCCGGGCTACGCTACTACCGGTCCAGAAGATGCCGGAGCGCCCCCTCCAGTTCCGGGTGGCGGAAATCGTAGCCCGTTTCTTTTAGCTTGGCCGGCTCTACCCGGGCGCTCGCCAGCAGCAATTCGTCGGCGACTTCTCCCAGGACTGCCCGGAGCGCGGGCGCCGGGGCGGGGACAAGCGTCGGACGCCCGAGCACGTTCCCGAGGACCTTCGTGTACTCGGCGTTGGTCATCGGGTTCGGGGCCACGACGTTGACGGCGCCTTCTACGGAATCGTCCTCCAGGGCGTGGATGAGGGCTCCTACCACGTCGTCGAGGGCTACCCAGCTCCACCACTGGCGTCCGCTGCCGATCTTTCCACCCCCCCCGACTTTGAAGAGGGGAAGCGTAGTCCCCAGGGCGCCGCCCTCCGGGCTCAGAACGATCCCGAACCGCAGGTTCGCCACCCGGATGCCCGCCTCCTGCGCGGGTTCGTCCGCCGCCTCCCACTTCTCGACTACTTCAGAGAGGAACGCGTCTCCCGGCCCGCTTTCTTCGCGCAGAAGCTCGTTGCCCCGGTCGCCGTAGTACCCGATGGCCGAAGCGCAGATTATGGCCCCCGGTTTCTCCGAGAGCCCGGCGACGGTCTCGGCCAGAAGGCGCGTGCCCTGCACCCGGCTGTCCAGGATCTTCCGCTTCTTCTCCGCCGTCCAGCGTCCAACGATGTTCTCCCCGGCCAGGTGCACCACGGCGTCTATGCCTTCGAGCCGGGAAGCGTCGATCCGGCCGCGCGAAGGATCCCAGCGGATCGTGTCCTCCGAGCTTGGCTTCGAGTGGCTCAGGGCGACCACGCTATGCCCTTTGTTTTTTAACTCCGTACTTAAGGCCGAGCCCACGAGCCCCGTCGCGCCGCTTACCAGAACATCCATCTATCGCCTCCCTTTAAACCCTCTAAAGCCGTCTCGTACATGGTAACGTCTCTCCGCCCCGGAGATGTAAACTCTCCTGCATGCGGACCTACTCTCACGCGCTACTAACCCTGGCCGCCGCCCGGCGATACAGGCTAAACTCAGCATCGGCCGCGCTCGGGGCCTCACTTCCGGACCTGCCCGTGGGTGTCGGGGTCGTCTGGCTCTGGGCAAAGCGCGGGTTGTTTACCAGGGATCAGTTTCAGCAAGAGGCCTGCGCGAAGAGGTCTTTCGCCCTCCCAGATGCCGCCCTGCACTCCATCGTGCCGTTGGGAGCCGGGTTCATCTTCTGCTTTCTGGCCGGCACCGTGAACAGGAGCCTCCGTCAACGACTGCTCGCCTTCCTGCTCGGCTGGGCGGGACACGTCGTAACCGACGCGCTGACCCACGGGGAGGATGCCCGGCCTCTTTTCTGGCCATTATCCGGACGTCGCTTTTCGAGCCCGGTTTCTTACCGGGAGAAAAAGCGTTACGGACGACTATTCACCATCCTGGAGCACGCGGCGGTCTTGGCGGCGACCATCTCGCTCCTGACGATTCGTTAGACAGGCTCCAGGTAGCGCGGCGGAACGTACTCTACGAGCCAGACCCCGTTACCGGAGAGATAGAAAGCCCAGCCATCGAGATGCATTACCCCTGCGGCCACTTCCAACACGACCGGCCTGCCTCGCCGGGACCCCACCTTCTTGGCCGTCACCATATCGGGCGAAAGGTGTACGTGGAGCCGCCCCATCTTATGAATTCCGTTTTCCAGAATTACCTGCAGAACACCCTCGCCCGTACCGTGGTACAGAACAGCGGGTGGCGTGGCCGGCTCCAACTCCAGGTCTACCGGGGTGCTGTGTCCTTGCTGGGCCCGGATCCTGCTGCCCGACGCGTCGAAGGCGAAGCGCCGCTTATCGTTGCGCCCGACGACTTCCTCCAACTCAGGACGACTTAACGGAAAGTCACGACGCCGGCAAGCCTCCAACAATTCGTCCACCCCGACCCACCCGCCAGGATCCAGCTCCAGGTTCAACCGTTCGGGACGGTGGCGCAGGTGTTTGCTCAGGTACTTGCTAACCTTGACGAGTCGCTTTTCGTCCAATACTACTGAAATGGGGCTTTCTCAGCGGCTTTTGCGGAAAGACTCCAGGCCCAGCTCTTTCTGTTCCCCGTTCTCCGAGCCGTCTTCGTTTGCCATGCCCGCCCCGCCGGCCAGGGCGCCTATTGTTCCGGCGAGGTCCTGGATCTCTGAAGGTACCACGAAGAGTTTGCTCGCCGGACCTTGCGCCATCTCCGGCAAAGCTTTCAGGTAGAGGTAGCGGAGGGATTCGGGGCTCAGGTCGCTGTTTTCCAGGCGCTCGAAGAGGGCGCCGGTCATCTCGATCTGGGCGTCCTGGACGTTGCGGTAGGCTTCGGCCTCGCCCTCGGCCCGCAGCACGGCGGCCCGCTGCTCACCCTCGGCCTTTAGGATGGAAGATTCCTTCTCGCCTTCCGCCTTTAGAATGGCGGATTTCTTGTCGCCCTCGGCGGTC
Organism: Rubrobacteraceae bacterium; assembly: GCA_965213905.1. Lineage (GTDB taxonomy): Bacteria > Actinomycetota > Rubrobacteria > Rubrobacterales > Rubrobacteraceae > SIRX01. The sequence goes on from OZ243922.1 coordinate 629,079, forward strand.
AGGATGGAGGCGCGGCGGGTACGCTCGGCCTGCATCTGCTTCTCCATCGCCTGCTGGATATCCCTGGGAGGTATGATCTCTTTCAGCTCCACCCGCGTGATGCGGATACCCCACTTCTCTGTAACCTCGTCCAGAACGGAGCGGAGCTTGGAGTTGATCTCATCCCGCGAGGTGAGCGTCTGGTCGAGTTGCAGGTTGCCGATGACGTTCCGGAGGGTGGTCTGGGTGATCTGCTCCAGCGCCACGTGGAAGTTCGCCACCTCGTATTCGGAGGCCCGCGCGTCAACGACCTGATAGTACACGACGGTCGAGATCTGCATCCCCACGTTGTCGTTCGTGATAACCGCCTGCGGCTGGAACGAAACCACCTGCTCCCGCAGGTCGGTCTTTGGCAACATCCGGTCCATCACCGGAACCACGAAGGTAAGCCCGCTCTCCGCCGTCCGGTGGTACCGCCCGAACCGCTGCACGATGCCGACCCGGTTTTGCGGGATGACCCTGACGCTTCTTGCGGCCACCAGAAACACCACGAAAGCCAACACCCCGAGAACTATTAAGCCTTCCACGCCTATTCTCCTTCCTCGTTGTCTAAAGGCTCTACGAAAGCCGTGAGCCCGTCCGTGTCCAAAACCCGCACCCGGGAACCCGACTCTATCCTCCCACCCGTGTAGAGCGTCCGGGCCGTCCAAAATTCGCCGTTGCCGATCTTCACCATTCCGTTCTCGCCGGGCTCGATGGCGTCCGTCACGACACCGTTTTTGCCTTCTATGCGTCCCGGTCCCTTATAAGGCTCGCTCCCGGCGAGCGCCAGCCGGTTCAGGAGTGCGGGCCGCAGAACGACCATGCTAAGCACCGACGCCACGATGAAGCCGACGATCTGGGCGCCAAGGCCGAGGCCGACGAGCGCCATGATCAGGCTAGCCGCCGCCCCGATGGCGAAAAACAGCAAGAAGAAAGAAACTGTTAGTAATTCCCCGGCAAACATCAGGGCGGCTACGATAGCCCAAAGAACGACGTCGAAGTTTTCGAACATGCTCTGCAGCCTCCTTTTACAGATTTTATCTCACCCCCGGCAAATCTGCCGGAAGCGGGAGCAGCCCGCGTCCACGCCGGGAAACCAGTGCCGCCACGACGGATTTCTCGGGCGGCTACTCGGCCATCTGGTCGTCCAGCAGCCGGACGGCCACCTCCCGCGCGGAGTCCAGCGGCTCTGGGCTGCGGCGCACCACGGCGGTAACCCACGCGCCTTCTAACAGGATGAGCAGCCGCTCCGCCAAGGCTTCGGGCTCTTCGAACCCGGCCTCGGCGGCCAGTAGGGACAGGTGCCTTCTAGTACCGTCTTTGTGCTCGCGGATCACACGCCGCGCGGGATGGTCGTCTTCCGTAACCTCCGCGGCGGCGTTGATGAACGCGCAACCCCGGTAACCTTCTTCGTCAAAGAGGTAATCCCCGTAAGCATCGAACGCCGCCAAAAGACGCTCGACGGGATCGGCGTAACGGCCGGTATCCTTTTCTAAAACCGCCCGCCAACGCTCGTCCCGACGCCGCAGGTACGCCGCCACGAGCTCGTCTTTGGAACCGAAGTTATTGTAGATCGTGATCTTGGATACATCCGCCGCCTCCGCTATGGCATCCACCCCAACCGCCCGGATACCGTCCTCGTAAAACATCCGCGAAACCGTCCCGAGGATCCTCTCGGCCGCCGGCGTCAACTGTCCCGTACCCTCCCCCAAAGTGTCGTCCGTCTTCTCCATTTTTATGTCCTCCTTCGTGCATTTGTTCACTTAATTGTACCAACCTGTTTGTTTACACTATGGACAGTTGAACAGACTGGTTTGTTCAACTGTTGACACACGGCTATTAGATGGGAGGTGAAGCGGCATGCCTGGGGCGGTTTACAGGATCTTGAATTTCGTGCGTGAGATGGACCGGGGTCTGGCGATGATGCGCGGGGAGGTGGAGCCCGGCGCTTACGATCGGCAGCGCCGCCGGCGTCTTTGGCGGGACCGCCGGTGCGAAGGCCGGACCGCCCGGAGCTTGCGGCATCGCAGCCGGCCGCGCCGCGGCCCGCAGCACGATAGCTGGTAATTCCGATAAGGTTGGTAAAGAAAGGCCGCCCCGGGGAGCGGCCCGAGGCCCGGGGGCGGGACGCCGGGGCGGGACGCCGGGGCGTTGCCGGGCGATAGGTTGACGGCCCTATCGGCCCTATCTGTTGTGGCCTGTGTGGCCTGCGGAGCGACGTTCTTGCCGTGAAACTACGCCCTCCGCCACTTGGAGGCCGCGGGCCTGTACTCCAACGTGCTTTCCGCAACGGGACTGGGTTTCACCGCGCTATCCGGGGGCAGCTTAGGTATCGGACAGATGGCCGGCGGGGCGGTGGCGATCCGCGGCGTGCTGTTGGGCGACTACCTGATCCGACGCCGGAAGCCAGGGAACCGGAAACCGGGAACCGGGGGTACGAGGAGCAGCGTAGTACGGTCTTGTAGAATGTTTCCATGAAACCATCGGAAACGGGTTTACACGTCCCGGGGACGGACGAAGTGTGGGAGTACTTGGCGCAACGGCTCGAAGAGCCACCGGCTCGTGGGCAAGTAAACTTTCTAGCCCGCGGGGAATACAGCCTGAACTTTCTAGTCCGGGATTCCCGCGTCGCCCGACTCGTTACGGGCACGCAAATGGAACTGCCTCTCGGAGAGCAGGCCACCTATGAGTACGAAGCCCTGAAGCTGCTCTCTCCTTCCGGCGTCACCCCGAGACCCGGCTTTGTGGACCCGGAGCCGAAAGGCTTGCCCTACCCCCTGATCCTGGAGGAGTACCTGCCCGGAAGGCCTCTCAACTACGCCACCGACCTCCGGGCCGCCGCCCGCTGCGTCGCCGCCATCCACGCCCTCGGCGTGCCGGAGGAACACCACCTCCAGGTACATCCCGACCCGGCGCCCGCCATCCTGGCCGAATCCCGCGGGTTGGCGGAACCTTACTTCGCGTGGGATGACGCCCCCGACAAAAGCAAAGCCGCCCTGCAAAAGGGCTTCGAGAAGATACAAGGTTTTCTAAAACGAGACGACCTTTTCGCCGGCGAAGACCTCGCCATCGTCAACTACGACCTCAACACGCACAACTTCGTGGTGGAAGACGGCGTGGCGAAGCTTCTAGACTGGGAGAAAGCCCGGATAGCGCCCCGAACCCAAGACCTCGCACACTTCCTACTCCCGACGACGACTCTCTGGCGCGATGACACCGCGACGCTCCTTTCTAGAGAGCAAGAACGAGAGTTTATCGGAGAGTACCTGGAACACGCCCCCGCCCCCGATACCGGACGCTTCCACGCCCAACTCGAAGCCATGCGAACGATAGTTTCTCTAAGGGCCGTCTCCTGGTGCGCGTGGGCGTTGCAGGAGACCGCGCGGAGCACGCGTCCCATCACCAACGAAGAGACACTCGGCAAGAGCCGCCGGTACCTGGAACCGGGGTTTCTAAGGCGGCTCTTCGAAGTTTAATAAACGTGTAAGGAGTGCCGGTCGCCGCCGTGCTACGATGCCCCCAGTTATGAAAAGCACCCGAAAAATCTGCGGTAAGTAGGGTACCTCGGCGTGGCTACATCACCCGTCAGGGTAGTCCTCGACTGCGACACGAAAAACGAGGTGGACGACCAGTTCGCCATCGCCCACGCCCTCGGCTCGCCGCCCGGCGTTCTGGACGTGCGCGGCGTCGTCTCCGTTCACAATACTACCGCCCACGGCGCCGCGTCCCGGGATCTCTACCAGGAAGAGGCGGAGAAGGTGGTCGCGCTTTGCGGAAACGACGTGTCCTGCATCCCCGGGGCGGAGTCCCCGATGGAAGATCGTCACACGCCGGTAGAGAGTGAAGGGCTGAAATTTCTGGTGGAGGAAGCCCGGCGGGGGCCACTGACGGTCATCGCCACCGGCCCGGCGACGGACGTAGCCTCCTTGCTGCTGGTGGCCCCGGAAGTTCGGGAGAACCTACGCGTCGTCTGGCTCGGCGGGTTCGGGGACGAGGTTAGTTACGGGCGGTTCAAGCTGGGCGGCGAACTGAACGGGCGGGCGGACATCGCCGCCTGGCGGGCGCTCTTCGACGAACCCGTGGGGTTACTGCAAGTTCCCGGCTGGTCGGGGCCGCACAAACTGACGGTCGGGGGCGCTTCGTTCGCGGAGGAACTGCGGAGGCTCCGGCGTCCCGTTGCGGATTACCTGGCGGGGATATTGCGTGATTGGGTGGCGGACTACGCGGGAAACATAGACCCGCAGGGACGGAAGATCATCTGGGACGTGTCGTGTGTGGCCGCCGTCGCCGACCCGGAAGCGGTGACTACCGGCCGGCTCGCGGTTCCCGCGTTGGACGCGGCTGGGGCCCACGACTTCTCGCGTCGGGGTCGGGAGGTAGATGTTCTAACCGACCTCGACGGGCGGCGGGTACTGGCGGGCATGATGGCGGCCCTGGAACGCCATCCGGCGGGGTAAGAACCCGTGATCCGGGTTCGGCTACACGTCGTATACCAGTGTGCGAGAAAACGCGGAACCGCGCGGGAATCCCTGGAAAACTTAGAATTCCCGGCGTCAGGAAGGTTGACCCGAACGTGAAAACCAAAACACCGAAAAACCTGCTCTACACCGCGCTGGCCACGGCCCTCGTCCTGGTACTCGCGGCCTGCGGGGGCGGGTCCGACGCCGATTCTTCCGGCGAGAAACGTGCCTTCTCGGAGCTGGAAAGGGCCGCTTCCGGGACCACGGTCAACTTCTTTATGTGGGGCGGAGACGAGGAGACGAACGCCTACGTGGACGACTACGTCACCCCCCGGATGAAAGAGAAGTACGACGTAACCGTCAGGCGCACGCCGCTCACCGACACGGCGGACGCGGTCAACAAGCTGCTCAACGAAAAGAGCGTCGGCAAAGACGAGGGGACCATAGATCTTCTCTGGATCAACGGCGAAAACTTCGCCACCGGGGCGGACGCTGAACTCTGGTTCGGCCCCTGGGCCGAGGAGCTACCCAACGCCCGGTACGTAGACTGGGAGAGCCCGGACATCCGCCGCGACTTCGGCTATCCGGTTGAAAGCCGCGAAGCCCCCTGGGGCAAGGCCCAGTTCGTCATGATCTACGACGCCGCCAAAGTAGACAGCCCGCCGAAGACGATGGACGAGCTTCTCGCCTGGACGAAGCAAAACCCCGGGCACTTCACCTACCCCGCCCCGCCGGACTTCACCGGCAACGCTTTTATCGGGCAGGCGTTCTACGGGGTTACCGGACAGGTCGAGCCGTACCAAAAACCGTTCGACGAAGGAGTGTTCGGAGAACAAGCCCCCAAACTTTACGACTTCTTCAACGAGTTGGAACCGAACCTCTGGCGGAACGGGGAGACGTACCCGGAGTCCTCGGCGAAGCTGGAGGAGCTTTACCAAAACGGCCAGGTACATCTCTCCATGAGCTACAACCCGCAGCTCGCCCAGCGTCAGATAAAGAAGGGTTTGTACCCGAAGAGCACCCGAACCTACTTGCTCGACGGCGGCACCCTGAGCAACACCCACTACGTCGCCATCCCGTTCAACTCCCCGAACAAGTCGGGCGCCCAGGTGCTGGCAAACTTCCTCCAGGGCCCCGAAGCCCAGCTAGAGAAACAAAATCCCGAAGGCTGGGGCGACCTGACGGCCCTACGGTTAGACCGGCTGCCGGAAGATAAGCAGGAAGAATTCGCCCGGTTGCCGGGCAAAGCAACGCTCTCTACAGAGAAGTTGCAGGAAAACCGGGTTCCCGAGGCCCAGACGGAGTGGCTTTTGGAGCTGGAAAAAGGTTGGCAAGAAGAAGTGCTCGAAAAGTAGCCCGTGGGTGGACGGGTAAAGATAGCGCTGCTTCTGGCCCCGGCCCTATTATTGATCGGCGTTCTCTTCTCCGGGGGCATAATCGCCGCCCTGATCCAATCTCTAGGCTACATGCCGGCCGTCGGACAGACGGAGGTTTCACTAGCCGCCTACCGGAAGGTGCTCGGGGATAAAGATTTCCTCGACTCGCTGTTGCTGACGCTCTACGTCGCCGGGGTTTCGACCATCCTCTCGACCGTTTTGGCGGTGCTGGCGGCGCTGGCTTTGCGGCGGAGTAGCGGGAGGATTTCGGCGGTCGTGTTTCAGTTGCCGATCACGATCCCGCATTTGGTTGCGGCGGTCGGCGTCGCGCTCGTGGTCTCCCAAACGGGCCTCGGGGCGCGGCTGGCGGCAGTCCTGGGCCTGATCGGGGAGCCGGGGGAGTTTCCGGCCCTGCTCTACGATCGCTACTCTATCGGCATCATACTCACCTACGTGTGGAAGGAGATGCCGTTTGTGACGCTCGTGGTGCTGGCCTCGCTACGCGGCGTGGCCGGGGAGTTGGAAGACGTGGCCCGGACGCTCGGGGCGGGTGCCTGGCAGCGGTTCTGGTACGTGGTCTTTCCCGTGATCTCACCGGGCGTCATCGCGGCCAGCCTGATCGTCTTTGCTTTCACCTTCGGGGCTTTCGAGGTCCCGTTCCTACTCGGCAAGACCTACCCAACGATACTGCCCGTCATGGCCTACAACGAGTACCGCGACATAGACCTCGCGGCCCGGCCCGTCGCCATGGCGATAAACATCCTCATCGCCGTTATAACCGCCGCCATAGCCGCCGTCTATCTCCGGCTGGCGAGGAACTTGGGACGTGGATAAGAAGCGCGGCAACATCGGTCTCGTAATCGTCGCGGCGCTCGTTGCGCTCCCGTTTTTGCCGCTCTTTCTGTGGACCTTCGCCGGGGAGTGGAACTTCCCAGACGTTCTGCCTTCGGAGTGGTCGCCGCGCGGGATTTACTATCTGCTGGAGCCCGGCGGCCGGGTGCTCGGGGCGGCCGCCAACAGCCTGCTTATCGGGGGGGCGGTCGCGGCTGCGTCGGTGGCGGTTGGTTTGCCGGCGGGGATGGCTTTGGGTGGCTACGAGTGGCGCTTTAAGGGCGTGGTGATCTTCTTTATACTCCTCCCGATACTCGTGCCGCCGCTGGCCGCCACGATGGGCATTCACCTCACTTTTATCAGGCTCGGGCTCGCGGACACGGGCTTTGGGGTTTTTCTGGTGCACCTGGTCCCGACGGTTCCCTACACGGCGATCATCCTGACCAGCGTCTTCGCCGAGCGGACCGGCGACCTGGAAGAAGCGGCCCGGACCTTGGGGGCTTCGCCGTGGCAGGCCTTCCGGCACGTTACGCTGCCGGAGGTCGCGCCGGGGGTCGCGGTAGCGGGGTTGTTCGCGTTTCTCATCTCCTGGGGCCAGTACATCCTGACCGTCCTGATCGGGGGCGGCGAAGTAGTCACCTTGCCGATGCTGCTTTTCTCCGCCGCCTCGGGCAATGACCCGGTGGTCACCTCCGCCCTCGCCCTGGTCTTCGCCGTGCCGGCTGTTTTGGCCCTGGTGGTCGCCCTCCGCTACCTGAAACCCGGTGAGTCAAACGGCGAAGGCTTCATGGGATTGGGCAAGGTCTCGTGAGCGCCCGTCTGAAACTAAACAACATTTCGCACCGCTACGGCCGCGGGGAGCCGGCGCTCTGCGACTTCTCCATCAACGTGGAACCCGGCGAGTTAGTGGCCCTGCTCGGCCCGAGCGGGTGTGGAAAGACCACGGCGCTCAAGATCGTGGCGGGCCTGCTTTGCCCGGAAACCGGAGAGGTGCTGGTGGACGGTAATTCGGTGTTGGGCACGCCGCCGGAGGAGCGGTGGGCGGCGATGGTGTTTCAGAAGTCGCTGCTCTTTCCGCACATGGACGTCGCCGAGAACGTGGGCTTCGGGCTCCGGATGCGCGGCGCCGGCAAGGAGGAATCGGGACGCCGGGTCCGAAGGGCGCTGGGGCAGGTACAGATGGAGGGTTTCGCGGACCGCTGGCCCGGCGAACTCTCCGGCGGCCAGCAGCAGCGCGTGGCGCTCGCGAGAGCCCTTGTCACCGAGCCCCGGCTCCTGCTCCTAGACGAACCCTTGAGCGCCCTGGACGCGAACTTGCGCGGCGAGATGCGCGGTCTAATAAAACAGCTTCAGCGGGACGGCGGCTACACCACGGTCTTCGTTACCCACGACCAGGAAGAAGCCGTGGTGCTCGCGGATCGCATCGCGCTCCTCTTCGGCGGCGAACTCCAGATGTACGACCACCCCCAGGCTTTCTACGACCGTCCGGCGAGCCGGGAGGTGGCGGAGTTCTTCGGGGCCACAAACTTTATCGGCGGGCACACGTCGAACGGGACCGTCCGCACGGGGCTCGGCGACTTCGAACTCGCCGAGCCGGCATCCCTATCGGGTGAGGTGACGCTCACGATCCGCCCCGAAGCGGTTCGCCTGGAGGGCGGCGAAAACTCTTTCCCGGCCCGCATAAGCTCGGCAACTTACCTCGGCACCCAAGTCCACTACACGCTGGAAACTTCCGGCGCTAGTCTTCAAGCCTCATTGCCGCCCCACATTCGGCTGAAGGTTGGCGACGAGGTCGAGGCGCGGCTCCCGCCCGAGTCACTGTGGGTACTGGAGAACCCGGGCGGGCCAGGAACCTAGCGCATCTTCTAGTATCTTGCGGTGATCGAAAGCCAACTCTGCCTCCCAAGGGTTCAGCACGGCTACTTCGTCGGCGTCTGTTGCGGCTTCGGGGTTTCCGCCCGTTGCGCCGGCCAGAAACGCGACGCTGACGTTGTGGCCGCGGGGGTCCCGGTCGGGCTTTGAGTAGACGCCCACGAGACTTCCTAGCTCGACGTCCAGGCTCGTTTCTTCTTTAGCTTCGCGGACGGCGGCGTTTTCGACGGTCTCTCCTACTTCGACGAAGCCGCCCGGCAAGGCCCACATGCCTTTATAGGGGTCGGTGCCGCGCTGGATCAGGACTACTCCTTCCCCGGACTGTATAACCACGTCTACCATCACCTTCGGCGTCTCCGGTTCGGCCAACGTCCTCTCCTTCCGCGCGGCTTGTGAAGTCTTCCGTACGGTTCCTACTACCCGGCCCCGCGGGAGAACAATCTCCTTTAATCGGCTTTTCGTGGGAAGTGTACGAGGATGTTAAAACTTCGGGATGAAAATTTTGTGCATCAGCGACCGGGTGGAGCCGTTTCTCTACGGCCCGCGCCTCAACACGTACGCGGGAGATGTCGAGGCGGTGGTCTCCTGCGGGGACCTGCCGTTCGCGTACCTGGAGTACATAATCACTTTTCTCGGGGTCCCGGTCTACTACGTGCGGGGAAACCACGATCCGGCGCCGGAGAGCAAGGAGTACCCGGGCGGCTGCACACCGCTGGACGGCGAGGTGCTGGACTTGGGCGGCGTTACGCTGGCGGGGCTTTCGGGATCGAGCCTGTACTCATATGGTCCCAACCAGTACACCGAGCGCCAGATGTGCCGCCGGGCGTGGTCGCTGTCGGCCAAGATCTGGCGCCGCAAACTTTTCGGGAAGCCGGTGCCGAGCGTTTTCGTTACCCACTCCCCGCCGTTTGGGCTCGGCGACCGGGGGGACCCGGCGCACGTAGGCTTCGAGTCTTTTCTGGGCCTTATAGACCGCTACGAACCGGAGCTTTGGCTGCACGGCCACGTTCACCTCTACGGCCCGAAAGAGCACTCGCAAAACAAAACGGAACGCGGCAAAACAAAAGTACGCAACGTGTACGGGCACAAGATCATCGAGGTCTGAAAGATTGGCCTTGTTGTAACGTGTACCGGGGTGTAGATTCTCCCCGATATGGACTACATGACTTCCAGGGACCAGGCCGACGCGGACTTTTCCCGCGCCCGCAGAAAAGCTTTCGTAAGACGCATAAGCTCCTACCTACGCAACGACCCGGCCTCCAACCAACTGCTCTCCTTCGACGAAGTCAAAAAAGCTCTGGGAGCCGTGGAGCAAGTGTACCTGGGGAAGCGGTACGTTCCGCTAAACGATATAGTCGGCAGCGTGGGCCGTCACCGCGACTTCGACCGCGCCTTTCTGCCGTCCAAAGGCGGTACGGAAGAACGCTGGAAGAAGATAGATGAGATGGTGAACCGGTCCGAAGACCTACCCCCGGTGAGCTTATACAAGATCGGAGACTCCTACTTCGTCCAGGACGGCAACCATCGCGTCTCCGTGGCCCGGCAACAAGGTTTCGAACTAATAGAAGCCGAGGTAACAGAACTTCGTGGCCGGGTTCCGCTAGGTCCCGCCCCCAACCCGGAGAACCTTTTACACAAACTGGAGTACCGGCGCCTTCTCGAGCGCCTGCCGATAGACCGGGTGCTCCCGGAGGTGGAGGTCGAGTTCTCAGACGTTGCGGACTACCGGCAACTCGCGACCTACATAGAGGCGCACGGTTTCCGGCTCTCGCGGCTCTGGAAACGGTACGTCCCTTCTGAAGAAGTCTTGCGGGATTGGTACGAGTACTCCTACGTGCCTATAGAAGATATGGTCCGCGAAGAGCGGGTGCTGGACGCTTTTCCAGGCCGGACGGTCCCGGACCTCTACCTCTGGATAATGAACCATCGTGAGCTACTGGTGCTGGAGACCCGCGACGAAACGGTCTCCACGCGGGCGGCCAAAGACGACATCTTAAAAAAAGGCCGCCGCAAGCGCCGAAAGTAGAAGGAAAGTAGAAAAAATCGCCCCGTACCCGTATTTCGGCGATGTAAGATAACAGCAACATGAACGTGGTCTATACCTTGCGGAAGTTACCGTAATCCGGCAAACCTCTTCCCGGAAAGGAAGTATCTTGGACTCTTCAGAAGATCAGACAACCACACGAAACCCACAAAACAACGAACAAACCCGCCCCAGGCGTCGCCGGCGGAATTGGATCATCGGCGGCATCGTCGCCGCCGGCCTGCTGGTCCTGATCGTGGCCTCGGTCTCCCTGATCCTACTCCTGAGCCTCGGGGGGTCCGGCGGCGGGGGCACCGCCGCCACGGCGACCTTTGAAGAAGAGTACGTGTTGGGCGAGGGTCCGGACAAAATCGCCGTAATTCCCGTGGAAGGAACCATCGGCGCCGCCGACAGCTCCCTGGTGCAGCAGTCCCCGACCACGACGCCCGACGGCCTGCGCGACGCGCTCCGCCAGGCCGAAGACGACGACAGCGTGGTCGGCGTCGTACTGGAAATAAACTCCCCCGGCGGCGGGGCCACCGCCAGCGACCAGATGTACCAGCACATCACGGATTTCAAAGAGAATTCCGACAAGCCGGTCGTGGCCTCCTTTGGGAGCGTGGCGGCCTCCGGTGGCTACTACATAGCGACCGCCGCCGACGAGATCTTCTCTGAAAGAACGACCCTCACGGGCTCGCTCGGCGTGGTCCTGCCGCTGCTCAACTTCTCCGAAGCCGCCGACGATTTGGGCGTCGAGCAGAACGCCATAACCAGCGGGGAGTTCAAAAACATGGGTTCCCAGTTCAAAGATCTCTCGAAAAGAGAACGTGAGATTTTCCAGTCTTACGTGGACTCGGGATACGACCAGTTCGTGGAAGTCATAGTGGAGGGCAGAGGCCTCCCCGAACAGCGGGTGCGGGAGATAGCCGACGGGCGCATCTACTCTGCCGTCCGGGCCAGGGAATTGAACCTGGTAGACGAGCTGGGCGGCCTGGAAGAGGCGATAAAGGACTCCCGCCAGAAAGCCGACGCCGAAAACGCCCGCGCCGTCCGCTACGTCCAGCCCGAAAGCTTCTCCGACGCCCTACTAGGCCGCTTCTCCTCCAAAAAGACCGCCCCCGAAAAGGTACTAGAACAAACAGGACTGAACCTGGAGCCCAAGGCCTACTACCTCTACAAACCGGGGCTTTAAGTCTAGGGGGGCAGCGTCTTTTGAGACGCTGCCCTCCAGTTCAGCATTCGTTTGCTTGGACCATAAGCTCCGCCGGGCGCCGTCTTTCCGCCGGTCCGCAACCTTCACCCCGACGCCGCGGGCGGTCCCTCGGTCTCTACCAGGGTCGCACCATTGTAGTCGTCCCCGGACGGCCCCAACGCAAACCATATGGTGCCCGGCCGCGACACCGCTGGGTCTCACGACGACATCGTATTTACCGTGACGCCTGTAACGTCGGAGGACGCCTCAAAACGCGCGTCGTTCGCGTTGTTGACTGTTTGAGGGTGTGGTTTGGCCCCGGACTCCGGCACACACAAGAAAGTCCTGGCCAGCAGGATCACACCTGCCGCCAGGACTAACTCGACCAGAACCGCTGCTCGTTCCGGAGTCAACCTTTTATAACTGCTCCACGGGTCATCTGGCACCCGCTAGCTCACGCTAACGATATCTAAGACGCTTACCATCCTTGAACCCCTTGAGGTACTTCATCTTTACCCACGTGACCTTGCCATAGTAGCTGCTAGCCATGATGATGTTGCCATTACCAGCGTATATCGCCACGGTGTCGTGGTTGTCCCGCATGTTGCCATTGCGATTCGAGTCGAAGAAAGTCAGGTCGCCCCTCTTGAGCCGGCTCTTTCTCCCAAACTTGGTGCTCATCTTCTTTACCCCGTACCACTGACAACCCGGATGATCCGGTATCTTGCACCACTTCTTGTAGACGTGGCGCGTGAAACACGAGCAATCGAGAGTACGCATACCCCACGAGCAGCGGGTACTGTACCTGTACGGCGTTCCCAAGAATGATTTGGCCCGGCGCATCAAAGCCCGGCGAGGGATGCGCTTGCTTCCTGCTGCGGAGAACATAGTCTCCCCGCTAGCTTCGGTCTCGCTGTTGTCACCGATTTTTTTCGGCTCGGCCGGGAAATCGTTTACCCCTCGCACCACCGCCACGGCGTCGGCGAAGACCTTTTCATCGCCGGAACCCGCGGAAATCTCCACGACGTTCCGCTCCCCTTTTTCCAACTCGTAGCGTCCGATCGGAACCCAGTGTCCACCGTCCTCCGACTGATCCACGGTCTCGGTTTTGGTTTCGTTTCCGGTGTTTATCTTGATCTCCACCGCAGAGGACGCCCTGTCCCCAACAGGCCACCAGGCAAAGACCGAGTAAATGTCTTTTGCCAGTATGTCGAAATTGTATTTCGCCGAGTCAGCGCCGTCTTCCCAGATTCTGTGGTCTTCACCGTAGATGTCCGTGCCGGCAGAGGACGCTTTCCAGCCCGGCGCTTCGAAGTTTTCGTCCGAAGTGTTGTCTACCGTCTGTGAGTAGGGCGGGAAGTCTTCCTCCGGTAGCCTCGGTCCCTCTTCAAAACTGCTGTGAGCCGGTATCGGCTCATCAAGGGTCGCTTGTCCCTGGCTTCAGAAGACTCCGGTGAGACCGCAAGTAATATAGCGGAAGCAAGCAAAGCGGACAAAACTACTACGGATGTGGTTATCGTGGAACGATGCAAGAGGATCCCCCCCTCTAACAATTTGTTCAACTCAAGCCGGCATGTTACCCGAAACTCCTGGCCCGAAGATACCCGTGCGGGAGTTTTTTAAAATTTCTTAATATTTTGTTCCATTTCGGAAACACCGCACGACACGAAGGGGTGCTCCTGGTGGGGTCCAACGAGGTTATCTCAGGCTCCGGGTTCGGAGAACCAGCGTGTGATCTCTACTTTGTTTTCGGTGAAGAACCGTACCCCGTCTTTGCCCGTGGCGTGGAGGTCGCCGTAGAAGGAGTCTTTTATGCCGTTGAACGGGAAGAAAGCCATCGGCGCCGCCACCCCGACGTTTACGCCGAGCATTCCGGCTCCTACGTTTTCACGGAACTTCCTGACCGCCGGGCCTGACTCGGTGAAGATGGAGCAGGCGTTGCCGAAGGAAGAACCGTTAGTGAACTCTATGGCTTCATCCAGGTTGTCCACGCGGACGACGGAGAGAACGGGACCGAAGATCTCCTCTCGTCCCACCCGCATGTCGCCGGTGACGTTGTCCAGCAGCGTCGGCCCGAGAAAGAAGCCTTCTTCGAGCGGCGGCTCCCGGCCGTCGAGTACTACGTCCGCGCCTTCTTCTTCACCGAGGTCTATGTAGCCCCGGACCTTCTCGCGGTGCGAGTCCCGGATAACGGGCGTGAGCTCGCTGTCCTTCGCGCTACCGGGACCGACTTTCATGGCGGCGGCCGCTTCTTTGAGTTTCCGTACCAGCTCGTCGGCGATCTCACCGACCGCCACGGTTACGCTGCCGGCCAGGCACCGTTCGCCGGCGTTGCCGTAGGCCGAGGAGATCATGTTCTCCACCGTTTTGTCGAGCACCGCATCCGGCATCACGATCATGGAGTTCTTCGCCCCCGCGAGCGCCTGGACCCTTTTCCCGTGCGCCGCGCCGTGCGTGTAGACGTGCTCGGCAACCGGTTTGGAGCCCACGAACGAGACGGCCTCGATGCCGGGATGCTCCAGAATGGCATCCACCGCCTCCCGTGCCCCGTTCACGATGTTGAAAACGCCCTCCGGTAACCCGGCCTCCGCGAGCAACTCCCCGAGCCGCTGGGCCGAGAGCGGCGTCCTCTCGGAAGGCTTCAGGATAAAAGCGTTGCCCGCGCCGAGGGCCACGGGGATCGTCCACAGTGGGACCATGCAAGGGAAGTTGAACGGCGTTATGGCGGCAACCACCCCGAGCGGGTACCGGTGTGAGACGTTGTCCACGCCGCGGGCCACGTCGCGGACGCTCTCGCCCATCATCAGGGTCGGCATGCCGCAGGCGAACTCGACGACCTCAATGCCGCGCCGCACCTCGCCGCCGGCGTCCTTTTTGTCTTTACCGTTCTCCAAGGTTACGAGGTCCCGCAGCTCGTCGAAGTTCTCTTCGAGCAGCATCTTGAACCGGAAAAGGAGCCGCGCCCGCTCCGTTACCGGGGTGGCGGCCCAGCCCGCAAAAGCTTCCCGGGCTCTTTGTACCGCCCGGTCGAGGTCTTTTTTCGTCGAGAGCGGGGTTTCGGCGACGACCTCTCCGGTGGCGGGATCATAGACCGACTCGGTCTCGCGGCCGTTGGCCTCTTCCCATTCGCCCCCGATGAAGTTTCTCACTTTCCTTTCGCGCAGCTCCTGCATCGCTGTGACCTCCCGTCCCCGGAGGGACTCTACTGGTTCTTGTTGCCTCCGCCGAAAGCCTCCAGGTTCTTCCGGTAGAGGTCGTAGGGGGCGTTCATCAACTCCGCGTACGAGTTGGCCGCTTCCTGTAACATCTTCTGGAAAGCATCCACCTGCATCCCGGAGCCCTGCATGAGTTCTTCGGCCATCCGCAAACTGTCGTCCGTCTGGCTCTTCATCTCGCCCATCGCGCCCTCGAAAAAGCCGCGAACGGTTTCTACGTTCTGTTCTTGCAGCGCGACGGTGCGGTCTATAACCTCCCGGTAAGATTCCAGGCTCTCCGCAAGCGCCTTGTTGGTCCGCTCCTGGCTTTCGAGCGCCTCTTCCACGACCTTTACGTAGGATTGCATGGCGCGGGTAAGGGCCTGGTTCGTCTCGGCCTGGCTCTCCATTACTCCGGAGAGGTTGTCCGCCCAGTTCTGGGCGAGGCCCATGTTCCGCTGCTGGGCCTGGGCGGCGTTCTCCACAAACTTCTTGTACGACTCCCCGAACGCCTCCGCCAGCCGGTCCGCAGCCTTCGGTCGGTTTTCCGTCATCGCAACCTCCTGCTTTGGCCAAACTCTCCCTAGACATTCTAACGGTTTATAGGGGCGCGGCTAGTACTTGGCGATCACCCACACCGCATGCACGATGCCAGGCACGAAGCCCAAAATCGTAAGCACTATGTTGATCCAGAAGTGCTTCCCGATGCCGACCTGCAAAAATACGCCGAGCGGCGGCAGTATGATCGCCGCTATGATCCTGATGATGTCCAACGCGTTGCTCCTTTTCTAGAGGACTAACGTAGAGATATATACCCCTCCACCGTAAATCCACCCTTTCGCCCGGTTTTACCTTTCACCCTTCAGGGTTCAGGGCGGATTCCATCCAACGGGGGAACCTCTGCCAGAACACCTTCTGCGAGAGGTCCCAGGCCCGCACGAAACGCCACCGGACCAGGCTGTCTACCTGAAGCGTTAGCAGCGTGCCTTCTCCCCGGCCTTCGACCCAGAACTGGAGCCGGGTCGGGCGGACGAGCCGGGGGCTTATGGCGTAGCTGCCGTAGAAGTACTTGAGGTCCCGGTATCCTGCGGTGTCGGCTTCGGGCGGCCGGACCTCCCCAATAGCCCCGGCAAAGTTGAGGAGCGGGCCGTGGTGGACGTTGAGCACGCCGGGCTCGAACCCGCCGTCAACGAACTCGACCCTGAACGGCCACACCTGGCCTTCGGTAAACGTCGCCGGGTCGTTGAGCCAGTTCCAGACCCGTCCATTGGGGTACGGCGTTTGGAACGTCTTGCGATAGGCGTGCGGAACGAAGCCATCCGGGGCGCCTTGCGGCACCGGCGTCTCCCCGGCCGAAACGATTTGGTTGGTC
Organism: Rubrobacteraceae bacterium; assembly: GCA_965213905.1. Taxonomy (GTDB): domain Bacteria; phylum Actinomycetota; class Rubrobacteria; order Rubrobacterales; family Rubrobacteraceae; genus SIRX01. The sequence goes on from OZ243922.1 coordinate 645,420, forward strand.
AAGGACTTTTCTCCCTGGTCGCATTCCACGTGGCGGTCGGCCCGGACGTTCAGAAGAGTACGGTGATGACGGCTAACACCAGCCCGATCACCAGCAGCAAAACCCCCAACAAAATGAGTATGCGGTCGATCTTCACGATGCTCAGTATAGCGGTCCGGGCCTTACGGTTCGTCACGATCATGGACCTCGGCGGGCGGGCTGGTCGCCTCGACGGCGGTGAACGCCTCCCGGATCTCGTACGTGTGCGAGGCGCCTTTGGGTACGACCCATGAGTCTCCAGGCTCCAGCAGGACTTTCTGGCCTTCTATGTGAAGCTCGGCCCGGCCTTCGACGACGTAGCCGACGGTCTCGTACTCCCGGCGCGCTTCCGGCTTGGGCTCGCCGGGCTCTTCCTTCTCCCAGAGGCGCATAGAGAGGGACTTTCCGGTGGCGAGATACCTCTGGCCCATCTGGCCTTCCGGCGAGTGATCCGAGCTTACCTTTTTTACGCTCTTGTCTTCCGACACGTTTCTCCTAACCGTTCTCCGACAACTCTGCTGCTTTTACCCATTTTGTCTTCCGTTTATCCGGGTGGGGTTCCTGCGGGCGGCGGGCGTACCGGAGGTTTCTTGTCTCCGGAGCGCGAAACGATGGCGACGCCCGCGAAAACGAGCACTCCCCCTACCAGTTGGGCGGGCACCAGGCTCTCGCCCAGAACCGGCACGGCTATGGCCGCGGTGATAACGGGGATCAGGTTCAAGAAAATAGCCCCCCTGGAGGCCCCGACGCGACGAATACCGACGTTCCACGACAGAAAAGCCACTATAGAAGCCCCGATGCCGATGTAAAGAAGGCCCGAAACCACCGGCGCGGACAACTCTCCCACCGGCTTTGTCAGGAGTTCGTAGCCACCGGAGACCGCCAGGAACGGCAGGGCCAGGATCGCGCTGACGGTCGTGGCGGCTAGCGGTGAGATCTCCCGGGTCACGTTTCCGCCAAGCACAGTGTAGAAAGCCCAGCACAAGGCCGCCACCAACATCAAAACGTCGCCCCGGTTGAGCGAGAGGCTCGCCAGGGTTTCCAGCGAGCCCCTGGAAACCACCCAGACGACACCGATCAAGCATACTACCGAGCCGAGGATCCGGACCCCCGTCGGGGAGCCGCCACCAAGTACGGCGACGACGAAGAGCGTCAATATCGGGGTCGTGCCGTTTATGAGCGCGGCGTTGATGCTCGTGGTCTCGGTAAGCGCCAGGTACACGAGGGAGTTGAAGAGGAACACGCCGGTTACAGCCATAACCAGCAACGAGCGCCACATCCGCAGCGCGGACCGGATAAACCCGGTACCTTCGTACAGGAGCGCCAGGGGCACGAGCAAGGCACAAGCCACGCACCACCGTAAAAAGTTCAGCCCAAACGGCGGCAGCACCTCCGCCAACGGCCCGCCGACGACGAAGTTACCGGCCCAAAGCAGGGTCGCCAACACCAAAAAAGAATGTGGCGGGACTTTCGGGATCTCAGCTCTTCCGCAACTTGCTCAAAGTCCCCAGAGCATACTGCCCGAAGCGGCCGCAGTCTACGCCGATTGGTACAATCCTCGCCGGGCGAGATAGAGACGGGGGAGAACGTGGACGGCCAACAAAAACCGAAAGTCGTAGTCCTTACCACCGGCGGAACGATAGCCTCCAGGCCGAGCCCCTCCGGCGGCGTGGTGGCCGCCGCGGGCGGAGACGAGTTGCTCTCGGCCGTTCCCGGCCTCGAAGAAGTAGCCGACGTGCGGGTCGAGGACCTGTTCAAGGTCGGGGGCTACCTCATGACGCCCGCAAATATGCTAACGGTAGCGAATAGAATCCGCGAACTGGACGCCGAACCCGACACAACGGGCTTCGTCGTCACCCACGGTACCGACACGATGGAAGAAACAGCCTACCTGACGGACCTCGTGTATGCCGGAGACAAACCCGTCGTCTTTACCGGCGCGCAACGCAACGCCGCCGAACCCGACACCGACGGCCCCCGCAACCTCCGGGACGCCGTCCGCGTAGCCGCGAGCCCGGCCTCCCGCACCCTCGGGGCCGTTATCGCAATGGGCGGCAGCATCGAAGGCGCCCGCGAAGCTACGAAAACCCACACCACCGACCCGCGGGCCTTCACCTCGCCCGGCCACGGTCCGGTAGGAGCCGTCACCGACGAAGGAGTGTACGTATTCCACCCGCGCTCCCGGCCGGAAAACCTGGCACACGAGCTTTTGGTTCTCCCCCGCGTGGACCTGATAAAGCTCGTGGCCGGCGCGTACGGGACTTTTCTAAAAGCCGCCCGCGAGGCGGGGACCGGCGGCATCGTGGTGGAGACTTTCGGCATCGGGAACGCCAACCACGAAATCCTCGGAGAAGTGCAAGAGTCGGTGCGGAACGGTGTACCCGTCGTGGTTGTGTCGCGCTGTCCGGAGGGCCGGGCGGCTCCCGTCTACGGCAACGGAGGCGGCTACGACCTGCACCGGGCCGACGCCGTTTTCGGCGGCAGCCTCAGCGGACAGAAAGCGCGGCTGCTGCTTACGGTTGGGCTCGCCGTTGCCGAAAGATCCGGCGCTTCTCTGGAAGAACTGCTCGGGCCCCACCTGAATTTTTAGCTTCTTATGCAAGGCACCCTTAAGAGCTTTTGTCGCCCTCTTCTACATCCAGGCCTAAAGTACCACGTCTTGGACATATCCGAACGCAAATACCAGAACGCTAAGCGTTATTCCTAGAAACGCGAACAGCCTTTTGCGCCTCCGCTGAAGTACCCCTGCAATCCCTAGCACCAGGGCCGCAATCTCGGATACAACGACTGCTAGTATCACCATTAGGGTGAGTACACCCCATCCCGCTGCATATTCCTGGTCTTGAGGAATTATCCTCAACAAAATTGCAAACAACAAGATAAGGGCCACGAAAAGCAAACCTGGAATCAGGGCCAGAAGGAACGAGGCTATACCCAGCTTGGAGTGTCCTGTCCTCTCGCTATTCACTGACAACGAGAATAGCAGACTTAATGGCTGCCCGGTAGTAGGCTACCGGGCAGCCACGTGGTGCGGGCCCGGGACGCGGTCTGCGTCCCGGGCCGCCGGAACTTGGGGGTCCAGCCTACTCAGCGCCGATCTTCTTGGCTATCTCAGCCACATCTTCGGCGCTGACGCCGGGGGCGAACTCCGACGGCAACAGCGGGTTGTCCGGCATCGGGCCGCCCTCGGGCGGCTCGTCCACGACCTCGCGCTCGCTGCCGTCATCGACCTGCGGGCCGTTCCAGATCTTGTCCAGCTCCGTGTAATCCTCGGGGCTAAAACGGTACAGCATCCGGTGGTAACCCTTGTCCATGAACTTCCGGGCTTCGGGGAACTTGTCGTTCGAGATGTCCGGCACCGGGAGCATCTTGGTCATCTCAACGCCGGTCAGGTCCTGGAGGGCTTTGGCGTAGGCTTCTTTGTGGACGCCGCCGCGGACGAGGAGGTAGCCGATCATCTCCCGCGCCACCGGGTGGTCGGTCATCTCGTAGACGCGCATCTTGTGGGTCCGGGCGCCGCACTCCAGAAAGAAGTTGTGCAATAGGTCCAGCTTTAGGTTGCCGCTGGAGAAGACGTTATCGCCGGTCCAGGGCTTGCCCATAGAATCGTTGACGATCGTGGAACCCGAGCCGACGATCCAGTGCTGCGTGTTGCGCACGTCCTTCACGTTCGCCAGCGGCGTCGACTCCGGGTCACCATCTTCTTCGACGGTGCCCGCAAGCAGCATGTTGATGGCGTTCGAGACCAGCTCTACGTGGCCGAACTCCTCGGCGGTGATGCTGGCGACAAGATGGTAGTACGGGGCCAGCTTCTTTTTGCCCCGGAAGTTGAACGACTGGAACATGTAGTTATTGAGGGTGGACATCTCTCCGAACCGGCCCCCGAGAAGCTCCTGGGTGGCCGCCGCCGCGTTCGGGTCCGCGGCACCGGGTTCGGGAAGCTCGATCTGCAGCTTGTCTATGCGTAGAAACATATTCCTCCTGCCTCGCTTGTCCTGTCTTCTTGGTCACACCTCCGGAAACCACTCTCCGGCATGACCAAATGGAACCGACTATACCCGACCCCTACCGGGCACAAACGCAATCCTGTTCACTAGCTCGCCCGGAAAGGTCTGCCCGACAGAATGGCCCGCGGCTAGGAGTACGGGCCGGCCTCCCTGACTTCTTCGGAGACTTCGGACTCGAACTTGGTGAAGTTCTCTTTAAAGAGATCGGCGAGCTTCCCGGCCTGCTCATCATAGGCTTCTTTGTCGTCCCAGGTCTGCCGGGGGTTGAGTATCTCCGTCGGTACGCCCGGCACTTCCCGGGGGACGTTCAGGCCGAAAAAGGGATCTTTTGTAGTTTCGACGTCGTCCAGCTTGCCTTCGATGCCGGCCCGCACCATCTGGCGGGTGTATTCGAGGTCTATGCGGCTCCCGACGCCGTAGGCGCCGCCGGACCAGCCGGTGTTTATGAGGTAGCAGCGCGTGCCGTGATCCCGGAGCCTCTCAGAGAGCATGGTGGCGTAGGTCGTGGCGGGCAGCGGCAGGAAGGGCGCGCCGAAGCAGGCCGAGAACGTGGCCTCTACGTCTATTTCCATGTCGGCCTCGGTGCCGCCGAGCTTCGCGGTGTAGCCGGAGAGGAAGTAGTAGGCGGCCTGTTCGGGCGTGAGGGCGCTTATCGGGGGGAGCACCCCGAAGGCGTCGGCGGTCAGAAAGAGCACGGCGGACGGGTGGGTACCCTGGCCGTCGGGGACGGAGTTCTCGATGTACTCCAAGGGGTAGGCGACGCGGGTGTTCTCGGTGAGGGAGTTGTCCGTGTAGTCCTCGTCGCGGGTTTTGCGGTCCACGCCGACGTTCTCCAGCACGGAGCCGAAGCGGATGGCGTCGTAGATCTGGGGTTCTTTTTCTTTGGAGAGGTCTATGGTCTTTGCGTAGCAGCCGCCCTCGAAGTTGAAGACGCCGGAGCTCGTCCAGCCGTGCTCGTCGTCCCCGATCAGGGCGCGCTCGTCGTCGGCTGACAAGGTAGTCTTCCCCGTTCCCGAGAGGCCGAAGAAGAGCGCGACGTCGTCTTCGGTACCGACGTTTGCCGAGCAGTGCATCGGCAGGACTTCGTGCTCGGTTGGCAGCACGAAGTTCATCGCGGTAAAGATGGACTTCTTGATCTCCCCGGCGTAGCGGGTGCCGCAAATCAGCACGAGCTTCTTCTCGAAGTCCAGGCCGACGAAGGTCTCGGAGGCGGTCCCGTGCTCTTCGGGCTCGGCCAGAAAGCCGGGAACGCTCATCACGGTCCACTCGGGCTGAAAGTCTTCCAACTCTTCCCGGTCGGGGCGGCGGAAGAGTTGGCGGGCGAAGAGAGCTTGCCAGGCGAATTCGCACACGACCTGCACGTCGAGCCGGTAGCGAGGGTCCGCCCCGGCGTAGGCGTCTACCACGTAGATTTCATCGAGGTTCTCCAGGTAGGATCCGGCCTCGTCCAACAGTTTCTCGAAGGCTGCGGAAGAGAATGGTTTGTTTACGCTGCCCCAGGCCACGGTATCCCGGGTAACGGCGTTCTCCACGATAAAGCGGTCCTTCGGGGACCGGCCGGTGCGCTTGCCGGTTTTGGCGACGAGGGCGCCGGAGTTGGAGATCATGCCTTCCCGACGCCGGACGGCGGCCTCCACGAGCCGGGGCGCCGGCAGGTTTTCGTGTACGGCCCCAAGATGCGTCAACCCGAAACGTTCCAGCGTCATCTGGCGAACAGCTAGATCCATGGTTTTCCCTTCACCCTTTCCGGGCGCGGCCCGGTAATGTTTCCATCAAACAAAGCTCGAAGCTCCATCCATGCCCCGGAGTCTAACAAACCCGTCCGGCGGTCGCCGGTAAAATATTCCACCCCGCGTTGCACCTCGCGCGGGCATCTGGTGTAGTCTTTCTTGCCGGCGACCAGGAGGCGTTAGATCTTTACCCAGACATACCGGAAGTCCTAGTGCGAATAGCGTTTGTCGCCGACGACCTCTACCCGGGCTTCGGCGGCCAAGCCGCGGCCACGGAGGGCCACATCGAGGCCCTGCTGGCGCTCGGGCACGAGGTTCGGGTACTCGCCGGTACCGAAAAATTTCCTGCGAACCCGCCGCCGGGGGTCCGCCTCGACCGTTTACCCGTGTGGCGTCCCGGAGACAAGCAGACGCAACTGGCCCTGCCACAACCGAGAGAGATAAACCGGTTGCTCGACTGGGCGGAGGTGGTGCAGATCAACACCCCGACGCCGCTCGCCCTGCTGACGCTACGGCCCGCCCGGCGCTCCGGTGTCCCAACCGTAATGGGCTTCCACACCCAGGAAGAGAGTATGACGCTCCACTTCGGCAAGCTGCGGCCCCTGGTCACCGCGGGGCTACGGAGTTGGTACAACTTTCTCTATCGACGTCCCGACTGCCTGACGGCCCCGACGGAGTTTGCGGCCCGCCTCGCCCGGGGCTACACACCGCGCCCCGTACACGTGGTCTCGAACGGCATCCGGCTGCCGCAGAAGGACCCGGGCGGGTCGCAGAGAGTTGCAAAACTGCGGGATAGCCTGCTCTCCGGCAAGCGTTTTCTGCTGGTCTACTTGAGCCGACTCTCGCACGAGAAGCGTCCCCAGGACCTTCTGGGGATAATGTCCGCCCTAAGCGGCTCGCGGGGCGACGTGCGGCTCGTCGTGGCCGGCGACGGGCCTCTGCGGCAGAAGCTCGAACGTCGGGCCTCGGAGCCGGGACTGAAGGGTGCGGTGCGTTTCTCGGGCTACGTCTCCGGGCGGGACAAGCACGACCTTTTAGACGCCGCAGACCTCTTTCTGATGCCCTCGCCGACCGAGCTACAAAGCATCGCCACCCTGGAGGCGATGGCCCGGCGGTGCGCGGTCGTGGCGCTGGAGGCCGAGACGAGCGCGGTGTGTGAGATGGTGCTGAAAGCCGGCTGCGGGGTCTGCTACGAGGCCGGCCGGCTAGAGAAAGCCGCGCGTGAGATAGACCACCTGCTGAACAGGCCGGAGGAACTCCGGCGACTACAAGAGAACGCCGGGCGGGCCGCCCACGCCCACGACGTCCGGGAGAGCGGGCGCCGGCTGGAGGGGGTCTACACCTCCCTGCCGGCCTCCCACCCGTCGCCCAAACAAAGACCGAAGAGCTTACTCGAAAGGATCGGACTATGACAGCGGACGCCACGCCTACGACGGTAGCTATCACGGGGGCGGGAGGTTCCCTCGGCAAAGCACTCGCGAAACGCCTCCTGGAAAGCGGCCACCGGGTGAAAGCTCTGGTGCGCAAGGAGGATGACGCGCGTCAATTGCGCGGGCTGGGTGCGGAGCCGACCCTAGGCGACGTGCGCGAGACCGCGGCGCTAGAGGAACTGGTAGAGGATTGCCGCTGCGTTTTTCATCTAGCGGCCTGGATGGGAACCCCGTTCGACGAGGAGCTTGCCCGGGACGTAAACGTCGGCGGGACGGAGAAAATGATAAAGGCCTCCGGAAAAGCCGGTGTGGGGCGGGTGGTGCTGGCGAGCAGCATCGCGGTCTACGGCCCGGTACAGGAAGGTGTCGTTACCGAAGAATCGCCGGTCAGGAGCGTCGGGGACCTATACGGGGACACCAAAATCGAGGGCGAGCGGGCGGCGCGGCGGGAAGCGGAAAAGACCGGCATAGGACTTGCGATTCTGCGCCCGACCATGATCTACGGTCCCGAGTCTCCCCCCTGGACGGAGGTTCCCTTCGACTCCATATCGAAAGGCCTGCCCGTGGTCGTAGGTAGCGGCGAAGACCTGGTGGACCCGATCTTCGTCGAGGACGTCGCAAAAGCCTTCGAGCTGGCGGCGTTCGTACCGGAAGCCGCCGGAGAAACGTTCAACGTCGGCGCCGGTCCCGCGACCTGGAACGAGTTTCTCGGCTTCTACGCGAACATGGCGGGGAGGAACTTGCGCCGCATACCGGCCCCACTGGCCCGCCGCGGCGCCCGGATCGCGGAGAAGGCGCAACGCGTTCTCGGCCGTCGGCCCCAGGTAGTCTCGGAAATGGTCGGCGTTATGACCAGCCGGGCAGTCTTCTCCCGCGAGAAAGCGGCCCGTGTTTTGGGGTTTACGCCGGAGTTCGGCCTGGAAAAGGGTATGCGGGAGACGGAGACCTGGCTCCGCGATTCGGGCCGGCTGAGGCGGGCCTCGGTCGCGTTGGTCACGGGCGCGGCGGGCGGGCTCGGCCGGGAGACGGCGCTAAAGTTGCGGGACAAAGGCGTCGAGGTTTGGGCCGCGGATCTCGAACCGCCGCAAGGGCTCGAAGGCGTGCGGCCCATCGCGCTGGACGTGACTTCGGACGCGAGCATCGCGGAAGCCGTAGAAAAGATAGAAAACGAGGGCGGCCCGGTAGACCTTCTGGTAAACATCGCCGGGCTCGCAAAACCGGACGCCCTGGAGCAACAAGACTTCGAGGACGTGGAGCTTCAGTTCGACGTGAACGCCTACGGCCCCTTGAAGCTGACGCGGGCAGTCGCGCCGGGGATGCGGCGCCGGGGGTGGGGACGCGTCGTAAACCTCAGTTCCACAAACGGCTTTGTCGTGACGCCGTTTATGGGGGCTTACTCCGCCTCCAAGTACGCCCTAGAGGCACTCTCCGACGCGCTGCGGATGGAGCTCAAGCCCTGGGGCGTGGAGGTCGTCGTGGTGGCGCCCGGCGCGATGCAGACCTCTTTTGCCGAAAAAGCCCGGGGCGCGTTGCGGGGTAGGATCCCTGATAGCGAAGACGGCTGGGGCGGCTACCTGGAGTCTTTCTTGAAGAGCCCGTTGTGGGGAACCGACAACGCCACGAGCCCGGAGAAAGTCGCGGGGTTCGTCGCCCGGACAGCCCTCTCACGGCGGGCCCCGGCTCGCCGGCTCGCCACCCTGGACGCGATACCGGCAAAGGTTATGTCCGTCCTCCCGACCGCGGTCAGAGACGCCTTTTTCGTCCGGGCTTCTGGGCTCCACCGCCCGCCCGCCGGTAAAGCAGCCAGCCCGCAAAAGTCCCGGCAAGAAAAATGATGTTGAAGGCCAGCAGCCGCCAGAGAACCAGCGCCCCGGTCAACGCTCCGGCCACGCCACCCGCCGCGTAAGATCCGACGCCCAGGGCTACGGCGGCCTCCACAAACCCCGCCCCGCCCGGGGTGGGCACGAACTGGGAGACCAGCGTAAGGACGTTTAGCAGCGCCAGCGTAACGGCGAGGCTGAGATCCACGCCGTAGAGCTTCAGAAAGCCCCAGAGCAACACGAACGCGGCGAGCCAGTGTACGGCGGTGATCACGTTTAGCGCGATCCTCAAAAGGATTGGGGTTCGACCGTAGGCCCTGGAGCTCCGGTAATAGTCCCGGGCGACGCCGCGCACCCGGTAGCCGAACCGCCGGGCGAGGGGCCACTTCGAGAATGCCAGCAGCAAGGCCACCACCGGGCGGGGGTAACGCCCGAGCCCGACGGCCCCGGCGAGCGCCAGGACGGACATCCCCAGGCCGACGCCCTCGATGACCGGCGGCAACGCGACGGTCCCGGAAACGAGCAGGTAGCCGAGGCTCAAGGGAACGGCCCAGGCGAAGAAAAAGAGGTCCAGGATAAAAACCTGCAACATCACCCCGACGCTCCGGCCGAACGGAACCCCGATCCTGGTAAGCGCCACGGCGGCGGTCGGGGCGCCGCCGGCGTTGCCCGGCGTAACGACCGCGCCCAAGACCGATACCAGATGCACCAGCAACGCCGAGGTATAGGAGACGCCGGAACCTTGATTGCGGCACAAGAGCTGCAGCCTAACGGCCGGCATCAGCCACTCCGCGAGAAAGGCCGCCGTGCAGGCCGCCAAAAGGGCCGGCCCGGCGCGCTCGACGCGGTAAGTTTCCGTCCGGAAAACCTCGTTTCCGGCCACGAGATACAACGCAAAGAATCCCAACGCGAGGCTTAGTGCGAAGACCAGGGCCGTACGGGCGGACGAACCCCGGACCATCCTACTCACCGCGCGACCGGGCGTAGCGAACCACGTAGCGCGCCAGCCGTTCGGTCGCGTAACCGAGGTCGAGGTTTCGGGACCGCGAGGAGATCCCCTCCGAAAGGCCCAGGGTGTTCGCGTATCGCCCCACCTCTTGCGAGAGCGCGCCAAGATCTTTGACGTAGCTTCCCAACCCCTCGCGCAAAACGAAACGGAGCACGCCCCGCTCGTTCAGGCCCGCGTAGCCGGTAAGGAGCACCGGACGCCCGACGGCCAGGGCCTCGTACACCGAAGCCGGCCCGGCCTTGCCGACGAACACGTCAGCCGCCGCCAGGTAAGGGGCCACGTCTTCCACAAAGCCCAACACCCGGAGCCGCTCTTTTCCGGCGGGTAGCTTCCGCAGCCCGCGGGCGAGGACTTCGTTGCGGCCCGTCGCGGCGATGACCCGGGGCGAAACGTCGGAGTTCAGCAGGGTCTCTACAAGGCGCTTCTGGTTTCCTCCCACGCCTTCCCCCCCAAACGCGACGAGGCAGGTAAAGCGATCCCCGAGGCCGAGGCTCTCCCGGGCCTCCTTTTTAGAGGGCGGGTAGAGAAAGGACTGTCGCACCGGGTAGCCGACGACCTCCAGCTTTTTCGCGGGTACGCCGAGGCGGAGGAGGTCGCGCCGGACTTCTTCGGAGGGGGTAATTATGTGGTCGGCGCGGGGCTCGGCCCAGTAGGCGCTGATGTTGTGGGGTTCGGTGGCGAAGGTAAGGACGGGCGTTTTCAGGCCGTAGAGGCGACGGGCCTCGGCGAGCCCGGTGGTTACGAGGCCGTGGTTTGAGACCACGAGCCGGGGAGGGTTTTGGTTCAGGTCTCCGGCGGCCGCGCGGGCGAAGTTTCGCAGGATGCGCCGCTGGGCCGCGATGGCCGGTTTGGGGAAGGCGTCGATCAGGCGCTGCCCGGTACGGGCCAGAAACGGGTAGCGCAGCGCCCGCCGCCAGGAATTTTTGTGCCGCCGGTCGAGCCCGGTAACACCGACCGCCTTCATGTAGTCGGACACCCGAAGCTCGAACTCCCCCGGATAGTAGCTTTCTATAGCTTCGGCCATCGCCCGGGCCGTCGCCACGTGTCCCCCGCCGGCGGAGATCGTGGCAAAGAGGATTTCCGGCCGACCGGAATTCACCGGAGCCTACAACCAGCCGTTCTCTTCGTACCAGCGGGCGGTCCGCCGCAAGCCCTCGTCCAGCGATACTTCGGCCCTCCAACCCAGGGCTTTTTCGGCCGCCGAGGCTTCGCAAGTCCAATTGTAGGCCGCGAGGTCCAGGGCACGCCTCTCGTCGAAAGCCGGGACCGCGCCCGCCAGGCCCGCCACCCTCTCCGAGATGCGACCGCCGAACCGAAAGACCGCGGCGGGGGTCCGGACCGCGCGTACTTCGCGGCCTACCGCTTTCTCCAGGGCCCGGACGACCTGCTTCCAAGAGTAGCGGCCGGTTCCGGCAACCGGGAGAGGACCGGCGCCGGAACCCGAGGAGTTTGCGGCGGCCAGCGTTGCAGCGGCCAGCGCCGCGGCGGCGACGTCGGTCGCGTAGGCGGGTTGCAAAAGGCCGGGACCGGGTGGCACGAAAAGTAGTCCCCTCTTCGCCAATTTGAAGAGCGGCAGGAGGTCCGTGTCGCGCGGGCCGTAGATGGCGGCGGGCCGGAGGATGATGGTCTCCACGTCGTTTGAGGGGGAGTGGAGGTTTCTTTCGGCCTTCCGTTTACTCCAGCCGTAGTCGCTCGTGGGGTGCGCGGAGCCGTCGGGGCCGCGGGCGGCGAGGCTGCTGATCTGGACGAGGCGCCGGACGCCTTTTTCGCGCGCGGCGTCGGCGAGCCTCCGGGTTCCGAGGGCATTGACCCGGTCGTAGTACTCCGGGCGGCGGGCGCTGGTGATGCCGGCGGCGTGGACCACCGTCTCCACGTCTTCGAGGGCGGGTGGCAGGTGCTCCGGACGGTCGAGGTTTAGGGGTATGACTTCGACCGGCAGCTCGGCGAGCCATCGAGGATGTTTCGGGTCGCGGGCGCCGCAACGTACTTCGTAGCCGGCTTTCAGGAAAGCCTCGGTGATGTGGCTCCCGACAAAGCCTGTGGCGCCAGTGATCAGGGCTCGGCCGGCCATTCGTTCTACAGGGCTTTCTGGTAGATCCGGTAAGTTTTGTAGAGTTCTGCGCCCGCGGCTTCCAAACTCCGCATGATCGCCTTGTTATCCTCCAAGACCCAGGAGCACTCGCAGCTCAGGTAGCCTTTCGGAATAGCGTGGCGGTAGAGTTGGTCTATGATGACCGCTTCGAGGCCTTTGCCCCGGTACTCGGGCGTGATGCCCAGGATCACCAGCCGGATGCGATCCACGAGCCGTCTGCGGTTGAGGAAAGAGATCAGACCCCAGGGAAACACCCGGCCCCGCGCCTTTTTTAGAACTTGGTTGACGTCCGGCAGGCAAAGCCCCAACCCGGCGACTTTGCCCTCCAACTCGACAAAGACGATAAGCTCCGGGTCAACGACGAGCTTTAACTCCGAGGCGAGCCGGTCGAACTCCGCCTCGGTGTACTTCACGAAGCCCCAGTTTTCGACCCAGCCTTCGTTGTAGAGCCTCTTGAGCAGCTTTAGTTCCTTATCGAGGTTCTTCATGTCGGCGGTGCGGACGGTCGGGTTGTAGCGGCGGCGGACGAGTTTGGCGAGGCGACCGATCTTCTCCCCCACTTCCCAGCCGCGCTCGAAAAGGTAGGCGTGCAGGTCTTTGGCCTTTTTGTACCCGGCGGCCTCGACGTACCCGGGGTACTCCGGCGGGTTGTAGGGCATCATGACGAACGGATCGGTGTCGAAGGCGTCTATCTGGAAGCCGGCCCCGTCGTTCATCGAGGGGTTGACCGGGCCCCGCACCGCGTCCCGGCCTAGTTCTCTGCCCCACTCTTCGACGCGGTTCAGCAGGGCGTCCGCCGTCGGCTGGTCTTCCGCCTCGAAGAAACCGAAGAAGATCAGGTTATCGTCGTGGGTGATGTTGTGGTTGTCGTCGTCTATGGCGGCGATCCGCCCGACGACCCGTCCGCCGCGTTCGGCGAGGAACTGCTTTACGCGGGCGTGTTCGTAGAACGGGTTTTTGCGCGCGTCGAACTTACGGCGCTCGTCGAAGACCAGGGGCGGAACCCAGTGCGGGTCGTCGCGGTACTTCGCAAACGGATACTTTACAAACCACGTTAGATCCCGCCGGGATTCTACGGGCCGGACTTTGGTCTTTACCGAACTACTGCTCGTGGCCGCCAACCGCTTTCCTAGCCGATGACGCCGAGGACTTCGCCCACTTTGGCGAAGGCCCGAACCAGCAGGTCTATCTGTTCCGTGGTGTGGTTGGCGTTGACGCTCGTGCGGATCAAACTCCGCCCCGAAGGCACCCCGGGCGGCAAGGCCGGGGTCGTGAATACGCCCTCTTCCCACAAGGCTTTCCAGAAAACGAAGGTTAGCTCGTCCGGCCCGACCAAGACGGGCACTATGGGCGTCTCGGAGCCCAGGGTGTCGTATCCCAGGGAGTTCAGGCCGTCCCGCAGCCTGTCGGCGTTTTGCAGCAGCTTCTCCCGGTGCCAGGGCTCCGTCTCGAAGATTTCCAGGGCTTTGAGCGCGGCGGCGACCTGCATGGCTGGCAGGGCAGCGGTAAAGATGAAAGGCCGGGCGTGGTGCTTTATGTAGCTCACCACCGGCGCGGGGCCGGCGACGAAGCCGCCGACGGAGGCGAAGGACTTGGAGAACGTACCCATGAGCAGGTCGATCTCGCCTTCCAACCCGAAGTACTCCGGGGTTCCACGACCGTTTTCACCGAGCACGCCGGTCGCGTGGGCGTCGTCCACGGCCACGCGCGCCCCGTACCGCCGGGCGAGCCCGACGATACCCGGCAAGTCGGCGATGTGGCCGCTCATGGAGAAGATGCCGTCGGTGACGATCATACGTCCCCCCGGTTTGCCCGCGTCTTTCTTCAACAGGCGCTCCAGGTCGTCCAGGTCGTTGTGGCGGTACTTGCGCAGGTTCCCGAAGGAGAGCCGCGCGCCGTCGTACAGGCAGGCGTGGTTTTCGCGGTCGAAGTAGAGCGTGTCCTGGCGCCCGGTGAGGGCGCTTACGACCGAGAGCACGCCGAGAAAGCCGGTGCTGAAGGTGAGGACCGACTCGTGGCGGGTAAAGTTCGCCAGGCGACGCTCCAGCTCCTCGTGCAACTCCAGGGTTCCCGTCAGAAAGCGCGAGCCGGTGCAACTCGTACCGTAGTCCTCGAACGCCGAGGTCGCGGCTTTTTGCAGCCGCGGGTCCTGGGTCAAACCCAGGTAGTCGTTCGAGCCGGTAATGACCATCTCCCGGCCCTCCACCGTAACGGTGCCCGCGCCCTGGCCGGATATAGGCTTGAAGTACGGGTATACCCCGAGGGCTTTCGCCTCATCCACCCGGGTAAAAGCATTTGCCTTGTCGAATATGTCTACATCCTTCGACGCACCGTTCAAGGACCTGTGATCCGGGGCTTCTTGGATGTGGTTGGTATTCAGACGTTCTGGCAAGTCGATCCTCCAGGGCTTCGGGACGGGGTCATGGTGGATGATCCAGATTTTGGCTACGAAACAGCTTGCCAGAATATACATCAAAGTTTAAGCGAGGTACACAAACCCGGTCCCCCATGGTCCCCCACGGCCCCCCGTGGTCCCCGAAAACGGGCCCGCTTCTACAAACCCGCCTCCTGGAGGGTAAGATACCGGTTGAGAGGGTTATTGCGAGGGGCCGAGGGGCCGAGGGGCGCGGGCGGTACGTCGAGAGGAGAGGGTAGTGGAGGTTTTTATGGAACAGTTGGTTAGCCTGGCCAGGGGCATATTCCGGAGACCCAGGGTCGCCGCCGGGCTCTACGCGCTGGCGGTCGCCAGCGTGTTCGCCACGATGGGCCAGAGGTTTCCGGGCAAGCCCGAAAACGTCAAGAACGGGGAACCCGCTGCGCCCGACGTACCCCCCGAAGCCTCCATCCTCCGGGAGTTCGAAAGTTCCGGGGTACGGGTTGCGGAGAGGCACTTTCGCCCGGGTGAGATCATCTTCAGCCCCGGTGACGTGGACGAGCAGCTCTACTTCGTCCGTTCCGGCAAGGTTCGGGTGTACAAGACCTACGGGGACTATAAGGAGGCCACCACCGCCCTGCTCAAAGACGCCGGCATCTTCGGCAAGCTCGACTTCGCCGAGGATGATACACAAGACAGCTTTGCCGAAGCCTCCACCGAAGCCTGGGTCGCGACCGTAAGAAAACCTTCGGTCGTCTGGCTGCTAAAGCGCCGCCCGGACCTCGCGCTGACGCTGTTCTCCGCTTTCTCCGAGCGCCTTCAGCAGTCCGACGCGCTGGTCGTGACCCTCTTGAGACGGGAAGTCTCCAGCCGTCTGGCGGTGCTGCTCCTGAACCTGGGTGACAGGTTCGGTGAAAAAGAAGGCGAGGAAACCAGGATAGACCTGCGCCTGACGCACATGGAGCTCGCCAGCATGATCGCCTCCACCCGCGAAGCGGTCTCGAAAGCCATGACCGAGCTCCAGAGGGAGCGCATGATAGACGTTAGAAACCGGCAGATCTTTCTTTTGGACCGCCGGGCCCTGGCCGAGCGCTCCGACATCCGGCTCCTGGAAGGAAGCCCCGCGAAGAACCAGAACGGGCTGCGGGTGTAAGGCGAGCCGGGATGCCCCGTTTGCCCCCCGGCCGCGGGAGTCTTATTTTTATCGCCGGACCAGGGCTTCCACTTTCTCGACGTACTGCTCCGGTTTGGCTTTGCGCTCCAGGCCGCCGGCGGACATGTAGCGGACTTTGCCGAAGACTTGCCGCTCCGTCCAGCCCCGGTCGTGGACGCCATATACCCAGGCTACGTTCGCGAACGAGTTCGGGTCGCGGCCGTCGAGAAAATACTTGTTGTTCAGGTACAGCGTGGTTTTATAGGCGTATTCGGGGGTCTCTATCCACTCAAGGATCTTCTTTCCCCAATACATCCGCATGTAGTTGTGCATGTAGCCCGTGTGACGCATCTCGCGCATCGCCGCGTTCCAGTACTCGTCGTGGGTTTCGGCGTCTTCTAGCTGCCGGCGGGTGTAGACGTACTCCCGCTCGTCACTTTTGTGCTCTTGGAGGGTTTCTTTAGCCCAGTCCGGCAGGCATGAGAACGAGTCATAGTCTTCCGTGTAGTAGACGAAGTTGATCGGGAGCTCGCGCCGGACTATCAACTCTTCCAGGTAGGAGTCTATGTTCTCTTTGGAGGTCGAGGCTTTCCGAACCTTCAGTGCGACCTGGATCGGGGAGATCTGGCCGAAGTGCAAATATTTGCTCATGTGCGAAACGTCGTCGGTCTGCGGCTGGTTCCGGTTGTCGTCGTAGGAGCTAAACCTGTTCTTTATGAAGTCTTCGAGGATCTTCTTGGCCTGGGACGTGCCACCCTTGTACAGGTGGCCCACCGGCTCCACGCTCCGGTCTATCTCCAGTTCGGCCAGGAGGGCCTCGACGTTCGAGAGGTCTAAGCCGTCGGCGCCCATGTTCGTGGATTGTTTTCCAACGGGTGTGGTATTCAGGGCCACGAGAAAGTCTTCGAGGTGCTCGTGGATCTTTGGCCGGAGGGTGCGGGCGGCGGTCTCCCGCTTGCCCGAGGCCAACTCTACGGGCACGACGACGTCGGATTCCACCTGGGTTACGAGACAACCGGCCTCTTCGGCCACGGTGGCGCGCCATCGGCGTTGGGGCCGCATGTAGCCGCGGTCGGTAACGATCAAGGACGCGTCGCGGCCGGCGTCCAGCGCGACCTGATCCGGTGGGCCGTGACGCACGACGAACTTGATCCCCCGCTCTTTGAGCGCGCCTTCGACCTCCTGCAACCCCTCTAGCATGAAAGTGTAGTGGCGGAGGTTGGCCTCCGGGTAACCGTCCGTCAAGCCGAACACTACCAGCAGCCGTTGGTCCAGCTCGTTGGCCCGCTGCACGGCGTACTCCAGGGCGTGGTTGTGCTCCGCGCGCTGGGAGGATTGCATCCAGTAGAGAACGTAGTCTTCGTCCCGGACCTCTTTTTCGTTGAGGTGTTTTACGCGCTCGTCTTGTATTTTCTGCGTAGCCACGAGTTTTGTCCTCCCGATCTGCCAACCATTTACGAGGGGAGAATAAGCGCGCCGGCCGGAAGAAAATGGATGAGCTTTTACAGCTCTATCGCTTCGGTGCTACCCAACACCTCGCCCGCGGAATCCCTGGCTTGTACGGTGACGTATTTGCCCCCGTCGCGCAGCTCAATAGCGGTCTCGAAGCCTTCCCAGGTGACGTTTCCGGCGGGCTTCAAACTTTCGGGGCCCGGGCCGGTAAGGACCTGCCAGGTGGAGATCCCGGTGGCGCCGTTCCAACTGGCGTACAGCGTAGCTTCGCCGTCCGGCCCGCCCTCGGCGGCGATTGCGGGCTTGTCGCCTGGCCGCCCGGCCCAGGGAAAGCGAAAAGCCCGGTAAGATTCCGCCTCGGGCGGGAGGCTCCCGTGGAACAGCAGCTCCCCGTCGTCGTTAAACTCCGAAAAGAAAGGCTCGCTACCCCAGCCGATAAACACGTTGCCGTTCGGCAAAACCTGCATATTGGCCTGGTTCTCGGCGTATATGCCGTCGGGGTAGGTATACTGGTCCGCCAGTTCGACGGTCATGGCGTCCACGTCGAGCGCCAGCACCTTACCGTAGGATTCTTGGTAGGTCTCCGGGTCCCCGTTATCGAATAGCGTAATAGTCCCGTCGGCCTGCCTCCGGGCGTCGTGCTGGCGGACAAACCGGGTATTCGGTCCCATTTCGAAGTCGCTGTTTTTGCCGCCCAAACGCCAGATAACTTCGCCGGTCTCGCGGTCGATCTTGTACACGGCGTGAACTCCTTTGGCGGAGACGAGGAGGTTTTCGTCGTCGTCCACGTCTATGGAGTTGATGTGAAAATATTCGTAGATGCCGGTCTCATCCGGGGAGAACTCCGTGTAAGATTCTTCCAGCCCGACGTGGTCCAGGCTGTGCCACTCGAACAGCACCTCGCCGGTTTCTATGTCTATCTCTTGGATGACGCCTTCTATAACCGCGCCGCCGGCCTCGCCCCCGGCCCAGGAAAGGTCCGCGTTCACCTCGTCGTAGATAGTTATCAGGGCCGTGCCCCGGTCGGTTATGAGAAACTCGTGGTGATCCCCATTAAAGCCGTCGGCCCTCACCCGGGCGATCTCTTTGTACGAAGCATCTAGAATCCTGTAATCACCGTCTCCGTACCCAGCCGTGAGCAGGCCCTCCCAATAAGTCAGGACGGGCTCCCCGTTGTAGGCCTGGACTTTGCAGTCCATCGCGTAGTCGCCTTCCCTTTCTACGGGCTTGAACCAGATCAATCGCCCCCGGCCGTCCACGACCATCGCCCCGTACTGGCCCTCGCCTTTTTTCGGGGCTATAAAGACGTAGCCGGGCGCGACGCTGTTTTTAGAGGTGTTTATCCTGACCGTAGGAGGCCTGAGACCCGGGCGGGAACGAAACTCCCGCACGTACTCCGACCCCGAATCCTCCGGCCCAAGTTCCGCCAGGGAAACGGTCGGCTCCGGCCCGGTCACCGCCGTCGTGGGGGCCGTAGAAACCCCGGCTCTCGTAGTTTCGGGGGCGCCGCCGGACGTTTCGCAACCTACGAGCCCCGCCAGGGCGATTCCCGCCGTCCCGAGGCCGGCCAGCTTGAGAAACTCCCGCCTCGTGCGTTTCGCGTCCAGCTTGCTTTCCCTCTCGTCACGAACGGGTACGGCGGTTTCGGGCCGCAACGTAATTTGGGTCTTTTACTCTTTGTTTGTTTCCGGATCGAAGCGCAACGCGGCCGAGTTGATGCAGTAACGTTGGCCGGTCGGGTCCGGTCCGTCGGGGAAAACGTGTCCTTGATGGGCGCCGCAGGCGGCGCAGTGAACCTCGGTGCGGCGCATGAACAGGCTCCGGTCTTCCTCGGTCTCGACGTTCTCTTCGGAGACGGGGGCGTAGAAGCTGGGCCAGCCCGTGCCCGAGTCGAACTTGGTGTCGGAGGAGAAGAGCGGGGTTCCGCAGGCTACGCAACGGTAGACGCCGTCTTCTTTCTTGTCGTGGTACTCGCCGCTAAAAGCCCGCTCGGTGCCCTTTTTGCGGGTGATCCGGTACTGCTCCGGCGTGAGCGACGCGCGCCATTCTTCGTCTGTTAACTCTACTTTGTTTGGTGTATCAGTCATGGGGTGATTCTAACACGCCGTCGGGGCGCATCCGGTGTGGCGCGATGACGGTCATCGTTCATCGAGTAGTTCGGAGAGCTCGTTTTCGTGGGCCTCCAACTCGCGGTTGCTGAACAGCACGAAGCGTACGAGGCGCACGTATTCCAGGCCTTGCACGGCGTCAACGACCGTGCGGAGGGCCACCTCCGTTGCTTCTTCGAGGGGGTAGCCGAAGGCGCCGGTCGAGATGGCCGGGAAGGCGATGGAGGCTATTTCGTGCTCTTCGGCGCGCCGGAAGGTGTTGCGGTAGCAGCGGGTGAGCAACTCTTTTTCGGGGTGGTCCGTGCCGTACACCGGGCCCAGGGTGTGGATCACGTAATCGTTCGGCAAGCCGTGGCCGCCGGTCACCACGGCTTCTCCGGGCTCTATGGGCGCGAGGGGGCGGGCTTCTTCCGCGAGGCCCGGGCCGGCCCGGCGGTGGATGGCCCCGGCGACGCCTCCGCCGCTCAGGAGTTGGGCGTTTGCCGCGTTTACGACGGCCACGACGTCGCCCTGGTCTGCCACGTCGCCTTGTACCAGCTCGAGCTCTACGCCGTGCAGCGTGCGGTTCATTTTCTCGTCACCGTTTCCGGGTAGCCTCTGTTGGGTCGTACTCTAGTAGACTTGCCGGCCGTTTTTCCACACGGCCCGCACCGAGAGATCCGGCCCGAGAACCGTTACGTCCGCTTTATAGCCGGAGACCAGCCGGCCCCTGGTCCGGCCCTCACCGATCAGGCGGGCGGGCGTGGTAGAGGCCATACGGGCGGCTTCGGGCAGGGTGCACCCGGTAAAGGCGAGCACGTTCTGGAGGGCTTCGTTCATCGTGATGAGGCTGCCCGCGAGGGCACCGCCGGCGAGCCGCGCCATGTTGGCGTCCTGGTAGACCGTGCCGGTGCCCAAGGGGTACTCTCCGGGACCCATGCCGGTCGCGGCGGTGGCGTCGGTAACGAGGTAAGTCCGGTCGGGACCGAGCATTCGGAAGGCGAGGCCTACGACCTCCGGATGGACGTGCAACCCGTCGGGGATCAGGCCGCACACCACCCGCGGGTGCGCGAAAGCGGCCCCGGGTATTCCCGGTTCGCGGTGGTGGAGGGCGCCCATCGCGTTGAACAGGTGGGTAACGCCCGCGACCCGCCGGTCAAAGGACCCGTAGGCGACCTCGAAAGAAGCCTTCGAGTGGCCGGCGGAAACGACCACACCCCGGTCGGCGGTGGCCGAGATTAGCTCCCCGGCGCCTTCGAGTTCGGGGGCGAGCGTGATCATCCGTATCGGCCCCAGATCCGAGAGTTCCTCTATTAGCCCTAAGTCGGGCTGAAGAATATGCTCGGGGGAGTGGGCGCCGCGCTTCTCGGGGTTGATGAACGGTCCTTCGAGGTGCGCGCCGAGTGTCTCGGCTCGGGGAGGATCTTCGGGTTGTTTCGCGAGCTTGGTAAGTAGGTCTTCGTAGAGGTTTTTTGGGGAGGAGATCAGGGTCGGCAGGTACGAGGTAGTCCCGGTGGCGAGCAGCTTTTCGGAGAGTTCCGGCAAACGCCCGGGGTCTGTGGCAACGTCTATACCGAAGTAGCCGTTTACCTGCAGGTCCACGAACCCGGGCAGTACGAAAGAATCTCCGTAGTCGTGGAGTTCGGCTTCTTCCGGGCTCGTCCCTCCACGATCCAACTCTTCTATAAAATCGTTCCCGAAGGTCAGCGAGGCGCCGGTCAAAACTTCGTAGTCCGTTACCAGCCTGCCCCGGAGCGTCGTACGTTCCGCCACGCTACCTCCTCTGTTCTCGGCCCCATCATAAACGAAGTTGGACGGCGGGAGGCGCTAGGGGGAGAACTCGTCCACCGTAGATTTCGGCCGGACGTCGGGGACGCGGAGGAGAAAGAAGATGCCGAGGAGCATAATTACCAGGAGCGATCCTATGGCGATCCGGTAAGAGATCGTACCGAGCCCCTCGAAAGTATCGAGCAAGACCGCCGTGAGCGCCGGGCCCGCGACCGCGGAGAGCTTTTGCGAGAGCGTGTAGAGGCCGAAGAATTCGCCAAGCTTCTCCGGCGGCGAGAGCGCCACGAGCAGAACCCGGCTAACGGTCCACGTCGCGCCGAGCGCCACCCCGACGAGCGGCCCGGCCAAAAGGAGCATCCAGGGGGCCACGGCGAACACCGCGACCGTTATGGAGACGAGCCAGAGCACGAGGACCACGAGTAAGGTTTTCTTGGGGCCCGCCCGGTCCGAGACAAACCCGAAGCCGACGGAACCTGCGGCCGCGAAGACGGCGGAGAGTAGCAGGAGGTTCTGGACTTCCCCGGTGGTCATGCCGAAGACCTGGTTGCCGTAGAGCGCCATGTTGGCTACAGCCGTGTTTGCCGCATCCGTGTAGAGCGCCGTGGCGATTATAAAGGTGCCGACCCCAGTGTAGCCGCGGATATTCCGGACCGTGGCGAACACGTCCCGGTATACGGCGGCCGGGCTCGCGCGGCGGGGCCTCCGGACCGCCGGGTCCGGCACGAAGAAAAAGGCCGGCAGGCTAAAGAGCAGGTACAGGATGGCGGTCGGGAGAAAAGCGTTCGAGTTGCGCTGCTCGCCCACCTCGATCCAACCGCCCAGGGGCCCGAGAAAAGAGCGCACCGCCTCGGCATCGGTGACCAGAAAGGTAAACACGACTAGAATCAAGATAGAACCAACGTACCCGGCGGCGACCCCGTATCCGCTAACCCGGCCCGCCCCCCGGCCCACAGACACCGTCGGCAACAGCGCGTTGTAGAAAACGAGCGCCGACTGGTAAGCAAAGTTTGCCGCCACGAAGATGGCGATGACTATTACCACGCCACTGAAAACCTCGAAGGCGACGGTGAGGACGACGGCGATAATGGTAAACAGCACCAGATAAGGTTTCCGGCGTTGCCGCAGGTCCGCGACGGCCCCGAGGAAAGGGGCGGTCAGTATCACCAGAAAAGCCCCCGCCGCCGTGGCGTAGTTGAAGGTGTCGGCGCCGGCGCCGAGCTCATCCCCGAGCCATATCGGGAAAAAGAAACTCAGGATGCTGACCGAGAAAATTGTGTTGGCGAAGTCGTAGAGCACCCAGGCCCACACCGCAGTCCTGGAGGTTTTGGGACTTTCGACCATCAGGCGTCAGTCCTCAGCCCGGGAAGCTTCGTGTTGGCCGTCATCCATCGCATTATCCCCACGGTCTCGGGGCGTAAGTATACGGCAGCCGCCCGTCCCCGAAGGTCAGCCGAGAGCCACGTCGAGCATCATCATTACGGTGAACCCGACCATAAGCGACAACGCCGCGATGTCGGGGCTGCCGCGTTTCGCTTCGGGTATAAGTTCTTCGGCGACGACGAAGATCATGGCCCCGGCCGCAAACGCCAGGGCGTAAGGAAGTATAGGCTGGGCGACGATCACGGCCGCCGCCCCGATGACCGCTGA
This sequence comes from Rubrobacteraceae bacterium, assembly GCA_965213905.1. Taxonomy (GTDB): domain Bacteria; phylum Actinomycetota; class Rubrobacteria; order Rubrobacterales; family Rubrobacteraceae; genus SIRX01. The sequence goes on from OZ243922.1 coordinate 668,027, forward strand.
GATGGGCTCGACCACCCCCGAGAGCTGGCCGTAGAAGAAGCTCTTGCCCCGGCTCATGCCCTCGCGCCGCAGCGGCATCGAAACCGCCGTCCCTTCCGGAAAGTTCTGTAACCCGATCCCGATGGCGAGGGCTACGGCCCCACCCAGGGTGGCCGCCGGAACCCCGGTACCGAGACCTATACCTACCGCGCCGAAAGCCACCCCGATAGCCAGACCTTCGGGGATATTGTGCAGGGTTATGGCGGAGATGAGCAGCACGCTCCGCCGCCAACTGGTCTCTACCCCCTCGACCTCGCTCATCGGGAGCCCGGGATGCAGATGCGGCAGAACCCTATCCAGAAGCCTCAAGAAGACCCCGCCGATTAGAAACCCAATCGCCGGCGGCACCCAAGATGGCAGCGCCCCGGCCTCCGAAAGCTCTATGGCCGGCGCGAGCAACGACCAGAAACTCGCCGCTATCATAACGCCCGCCGCAAACCCCAACATCGCGTCCAACAACTTGCGCGGAACCTTCTTTGTGGCAAACACCAGCGCGGCCCCGGCCGCCGTCATGCCCCAGGTGAACATCGTGGCGATCAAAGCCTGCACTACCGGCGGCAAACCAACTAAAGCGTCGGCCACTAAAATTTCCTTCCCGACATTCGCTTGCTCCTTTTCGAAACCTCTTATTTTTAGCTTAGGCTAAATCTACAATGTGGTCAAGTTAAAAACAACCCGTCTCGCACTTGATATGCGTTCCGGTTCGTCTAGTATTCGGGGTGATATGGTGGATTCCGCTCCTACAGGCTCGCCTTCGTCATCTGTTGGCGATTATTTAAAGGCCGTATGGGAGGTCGCGGGTTCTGTGGGGGAGGCGGCGATCACGAAGGACGTGGCGGTGCGGCTTTCTGTTTCGCCGGCTTCGGTAACCAACATGTTCGCGCGGTTGCAGGAGATGGGGCTCGTCGAGTACGAGCGTTATCGGGGGGCGGTGCTGACGGACCGGGGTTTAGAGGAGACGTTGCGGCTGGTGCGTCGGCACCGCCTGATCGAGACCTTCTTGCTGAGGTATCTCGGGTATTCGTGGGAGAAGGTCCACGAGGAGGCGGAAAAGCTGGAGCACGCCGTCTCCGACGAATTTACCCGGCGGCTGGCGGATTTTCTCGGTCACCCGGACCACGACCCTCACGGGGATCCCATACCGACGGCCGACGGCGTACTCGAGACGGATGACTCGTTTTTTCTCGGCGAAGCTGAGGCTGGGCAACGGGTCCGGATCTCGAAGGTGAGCGACGAAGACGCCTCGGCGCTCGACTACCTCGGGGCGCGTGGCCTCATGCCGGGGAAGTTGCTTATGGTAAAGGAAGTGAGAACGCTGGACGCGGTCGTTACCGTAGAAGACGAGAACAAAGATCAGTTCTCTTTCGGCGCCCCGCTGACGGGCTTTGTCTCGGTACAGATCGAACCGTAAACCCGGGCTTTTTCCTCTAACCAGTCGGCTAGAAGCTTTGCTTGCGGCGGCGCAAACTCTCCCAGCTACCGTCGGCGAACCACCCGCCATCCACAGACAAAGTGTGCCCGTTAACGTAGCCGCTTTGGCCTGGGTCCGCCAGGAAAGCGACGGCGTCCGCGATGTCCTGGGGCGTGGCGAACCGGCCCATTGGGACGCGGCCTTCGATGTCCGCGTCGGTGTAGTTGCCGCTCTGGTCGCTTTCGTCCCGCTCCGTCTTCACCCAGCCGGGACAGACGGCGTTAGAGCGGACGCCGCGTCCACCCCACTCGGCGGCCAGGGTCCTGGTCAGGCCGATCAAGCCGTGCTTGCTCGCGTTGTAGGCCGCCCGGTCCGCGACCCCGAGCAACCCGGCGACCGAGCTGACGTTCACGATGCTCCCGAAACCCTGCTCCAGCATCACCTTCCCGAACTCCCGGCTCATCAGAAACGGCCCCGTCAGGTTCACCTCCAGCATCCGACGCCAGGCTTCGGACGATGTTTTTTCGGCGGGCTCTATAGCCATCAGGCCGGCGTTGTTCACGAGTACGTCTATCCGTCCGAAGCTGTCTACCACCTTCGCGACCATCTCGCGGACGACGTTTTCATCCGAAACGTCTCCGACTACAGGCAATGTCTTGGCGCCGCTTCGGCCGAGTTCTTCAAGCGTTTCGTCGGGCCTGGCGAGGTCGTTGGCCGCTATCGTATACCCGCGTTCGGCGAGCGTGAGGGCGACCCGGCGGCCAATTCCGCGGGCCGCGCCGGTTACGAGGGCTACGGGTTTTTCGGGATTCAATTTCCCTCCTCTAAACTCTTGACGGCTTTGAGATAAGCAACGGCCACCGGCCATCGCTGTCGGCCGGCCTCGACCAGGGGGCGCAGGTGGGCGGTGAACCTCTTTCTTTCCCTTGTAGAAAAGGCCTCTTCCATGGCCTCCCCAAAAGGAGGCTGTTTCGGGTTGCCGGAGGTTTTCAAGAGGGTTTCCCACGGGACGGGTTCTTCGTTAAACGGGCTACCCGTTCTCACGCCGGCCTCGAAAGTCAACTGTACTTCTTCGAAACCGGCGGATTCGGCCAGGTCGAAGAGATCGCGCTCGTCGAAGTTCAACATCGGATCCGTATCCGGCGGTTGGTGACGCCTGTACACGTTCCGAACTTTCTCTGCGAGATCCCGGACCGGTTCCACGTCGTAGCCGCGAAACCGCCGCGTCTCGTGCATCTTGAAGCTGTTGATCGGCTCGAATACAGAGACCCGTCCGCCGGGTTTGAGAACCCGATAGAACTCCTCGAAAGACCGCCGCTTGTTCTCGACGTAGATGAGAACGGAGCGGATGGTTACCACGTCCACGGAGACGTCATCCAGCGCGGCCAGATCGTCGGCCGGCGCCTGGAGAAAGCGGCAACGGTCTATCACGTCGAGCTCCCCGGCGAGTTCCCGGCTGTGGTCGAGCAAATCTTGCGAGATGTCGGAAAAAACGACCCGACCGTCCGGCCCGAGCCGGTCGAGGGCGCCGAAGGCTATCAACCCGTCGCCGGTCCCCACGTCGAGGACAGTTTCTCCGACGGAAATTTCAGCATTGTCCAACACCCGGTCACGCACGCCGTGCAGAAAAGGCAGGTTGCGCCGCTGCTGCTCCGGGTCTCCGCCGTGCCGGCGCTCCAAAAGCCACCGGGCCCACCTGTCTTTTGGCCCCGCCATCTCCCTCTTCTTTCCAGGCTTTCCGAATTGTACGAGCCTATCACGGAACCCCGGGCGCTTTGTTACTTAAGGCGGATCAAGATGGCTTCCAGCCTTTTACGCCGTTTCGCAACCGCTCCAGTTGCTCCCAGTGATCTTCTATCGCGACCCGGCCTTTCTTAGTAAGGCCCACGAACGTGTTGGGTGTCTTGCCGACAAAGCGTTTTTTGACCTTTACCAATCCGGCGTTCTCCAGCTTGATCAAGTGGCTTGAAAGGTTGCCTTTCGTGAGCCCGGTAATGCGCTGCAAGAACAGGAAGTCCGCGCCTTCGGAGGCGGAGAGCGCGGTCATGATGGCGAGTCGGGCGGGCTCGTGGATCAGACGGTCGAGCCCGGCAAGCTCTTCAAATGGCTCGGCCATTATCATCCTCCGGTACGGGAAGAAGAGTACGCCTTAAAATCAGATGGTCACAAATGCCGATAGCGATAGTCGAGACGCCAAGAAGCAAGAAGAGTAGCCTAAGAGCTTCGGCGTAGTTTTCAGATAAGACGCCTGTCAGAGGCAGGAATCCGACGACTACGAAGGCTGCGGCGGCGACTAGGTAATGCGCCCGGAAACGGCGCTCCGGCCACCAAAATAAAACGTCCGCCACGCCAAGTACCAGATAGGGTAAGTAAACGGGCGCCTGCAAAACGACATCCGTCATGTGGGCTACCCAGAACGCGACCACGCCCGACGCAACCAGCCACATCGTGCGACGGCTCAACGGTAGGCGCTGGGCCTTACCGTACCGCCGTTCGTAAAAGTCGCCGATAACCCAGCCTATCAGCATCGCCACCAGTATGCCAAAGAGCCCGCCGAAGAGAAGCAGCACGCCGAACAGCGTTCCTTCCTCTTCAGGCGTCATGCCCGGCAAGTCCACCTGCAGGAGCGTAAGGGCAGAGATCAGCAGCATCAAAACCCCGACCGGCAATACCTTCAATCCTTGCAGTCGTTCGTAGTTCTGGGTAACGTACCGGACCCGCTCAAGATCCCGCACCTCTTCTCTAACGGACTGCATTATCAATCCTCCGGCGCAGATTTTAGAGTACGAATCAACAGCAGATGATCCATCACCGACCCCACAAAGAAGATAACCCCAAGCGGAACTATCAGCAAAGGAAACGCTTCTCCAACGAGCACACCGGCCAGCGGAAGCGAGCATACACCAACGGCCAGTATTGCTAGAGCCAGCCAGTAAACAGTAAGCAAGCCGCGCTTCGGCCACCAGTCGTACAGGATGAACGTGGCCGCAAACAGACCTGCTATTACACCCAGCACCGGTTGCCCAACATCGTCCCTAAAAGCAGCCGGTGAACCTACTACAAACGACGCTACTACGACAATCGTGAGTAACAAAGCGCCCCACCCAGAAGTCTTCCGGCGCCGCTGATGTACCAACCCGAAACGGTTTTCGTAGTACCTCTCAATAGGCCCAACAAAGAACGAGGGCACGAAACAGACGAGGAAAAGAACGCCAGTTCTCAATGGTTGAAGATCGAAGAACCCATTCGGCTCTTCGAACCAGAACCAAAGAGCGAAACCCCAAAACACAAATGCCACTACAAATGGCGTGTACTTTAGCCCTTGAAGCCGTTCGAAGTTTTTCGTAACGTACTTTATTCGCTCCAGATCCCGCACTTCTTCTCTCGCGGACTGCACTAGATCCTCCTCTAATTGCAGCACTGCAACGTCTATTCAGACTAGTTTGTGTTGCAAACTCAAATGCAGTGTAAACTGCAAATCTAACTCTGTCAAGAGTTTTTGTCTTATAGAAGAAGTTAGGGACTTACGGGATTTGGCGGTTTTTCGTCGTTCAGCACGGCTCTCAGGTTTTCGGCCGCCGTATAAGCCATTTTGTCGCGGGTCTCGATGGAGGCGCTGCCGATGTGTGGGGCCAAGACGACGTTTTCGAGTTCGAGGAGTTTTGGGTGTACTCTTGGTTCTTCTTCGTAAACGTCGAGGCCGGCGGCGAAGATGTTCCCTTTTTCCAAGGCTTCGGCGAGGGCGGCTTCGTTTACTACGGGTCCGCGGGAGGCGTTGACGAGCACGGCGATTTGTTTCATTGTTCCGAGTTCTTTTTCACCGATCAGGTGGTGCGTCTCATCTGTAAGCGGGGTGTGGATGGAGACGAAATCACTCTCCGCCAGCAGTTCGTCGAGTTCTACTTTTCGCGCTACGAGCTCTTTTTCGGCGTCTTCTTTGCGGGAGCGGGCAGTGTAGAGGATGTCCATACCGAAGCCTTTGGCGCGGCGGGCGACGGCTTGTCCGATGCCGCCGAAGCCGACTATGCCAAGGGTTTTGCCCCACACGTCGGGGCCGGTGAACTGCTTCGGCCCCCAGGCTTCCCATTTGCCGGCCCGCAGGAAGCGTTCGGCCTCGCCGAGGCGGCGGGCGGCGGCCAGGAGCAGCATGAAGGCGGTGTCGGCGGTCGTTTCTTCGAGGATGCCGGGGGTGTTGGTAACGGTTATGCCGCGTTCTGTTGCGGCTTCCACGTCTATGTTGTCGTAGCCGACGGCCATGTTGGCGATGATTCTGAGGTTTTCTCCGGCGGCGTCCAGTACCTTCGAGTCTATGTTCTCGGAGACGGTGCAGAGGATCCCCGACGTCCCGCCTGCGGCTTCGAGTAGCTCGTCGGGGTCCGGCGGTTCTTTGGAGAGGATGGTTACGTCGAAGTCTTCGAGGAGGCGGAGCCCGGCTTCGGGGATCTCTCGGGTAACGAGAACCTTTTGCGGCACGGGCTCCCCTCCTCCTTCTTCGTCGCCCTAGTCGTCCTCGTTCAGGAGTTCGCGCAGGACGGTGTGGAGGATGCCGCCGTTTTTGAGGTACTCGACCTCTACCGGCGAGTCTACCCGGGCGGTGGTGGTGAACTCTTTTTCTTCGCCGCCTTCGGTCGTGGCTTTGACCTTTATCTCGGACCCGGGTTCGAGGCCGAAGACGCCTTCGATGTCGAAGGTCTCGGTGCCGTCGAGCCCCAGGCTCTCGGCGCCCTCGCCCTCGGCGAACTGGAGCGGCAGGACGCCCATGCCGATGAGGTTGGATCGGTGTATCCGCTCGTAGCTCTGGGCTATGACGGCCTTTATGCCGAGGAGCAAGGTGCCTTTGGCGGCCCAGTCGCGGGAGGAGCCGCTGCCGTACTGCTCGCCGGCCAGCACGACGAGCGGGGTGCCCTCTTCCTGGTACTTCATCGCGGCTTCGTAGACGCTCGTCTCCTCGTCTTCCGGGAGGTAGACGGTGTAGCCGCCCTCTTTCTCCACGAGTTCGTTGCGGAGCCGGATGTTGCCGAACGTGCCGCGGACCATGACCTCGTGGTTGCCGCGCCGGGATCCGAAGGAGTTAAAGTCCCGCGGCCCGACGCCCTGCTCCTGCAAATACTGCCCGGCGGGGCTGTTGCGCGGGATGGCGCCGGCCGGGGAGATGTGGTCCGTCGTGACCGAATCGCCGACCTTTACCAGCACGCGGGCGCCGGAGATATCCTGTAGCGGCTCCGGCTCGGGCGAGAGGTCGTCGAAGAAGTTCGGCTCCTTCACGTAGGTGGAGTCCGGGTCCCAGTCGTAGAGGTTGCCTTCCGGAACGTCCACCTCGTTCCACTGCTCGTTGCCGGTATAGACGTTGCCGTACTGCTTCTCGAACATCGAAGGGTCCAAAGAGTTCTCGACTGTCTCGGAGATCTCCTCCTGCGACGGCCAGATGTCTTTGAGGTACACCGGGTTGCCGTCGGAGTCTTCACCCAGGGGATCATTTTCCAGGTCTACGTCCACCTTGCCGGCCAGCGCGTAGGCAACCACCAGTGGCGGGGAAGCCAGGTAGTTCGCCTTTACGTCCGGGTTGATGCGGCCCTCGAAGTTCCGGTTGCCGGAGAGGACGGCGGCGACGACCAACTCGTTCTCCTCGACGGCCTCGGAGACCTCTTCGGGCAGCGGCCCGGAGTTGCCGATGCACGTCGTGCAGCCGTAGCCCACGACGTTGAACTTGAGTTGCTCCAGGTACGGCAGCAACTCGGAGTTCTCCAGGTACTCCGTCACGACCTTGGAGCCCGGGGCCAGGCTGGTCTTTACGTGGGGGTCCACCGTAAGGCCCTTCTCGACGGCCTTCTTCGCCAGCAGGCCGGCCCCGATCATCACGGACGGGTTTGAGGTGTTGGTGCAACTCGTGATCGCCGCTATCACGGCGGAACCGTGTTTTAGATAAGCCTCTTCACCGTCCAGCGTAACCGTTACGGTGTTCTCATCCGCCGGGGGGTTTTCTACCTCCGAGCCCCCCATCTTACGCGGCGGGTCTTCGTCCTCGACGTCCGGGTTCGGCGTGTCGCTCGCCTCCATAGATTCCTCATCGGCGGCGTCGTAGGCGTTGCCGTTCGAATCGTTCGAGCCGTTTGACCCGTTCGAGCCGTTCGTCCCGGTCATCTCCGCGAGCACTTCCTGGAACGAGTTGTTCATGTCGGCCAGCGCGATGCGGTCTTGCGGCCGCCGCGGCCCGGCGAGGCTCGCCTCGACCGTGTCCAGCTCGAGCTCCAACGTCTCGGAGAAGCGGGGCTCCGGCGTGTCGTCGGTCCGGAAGAGGTTTTGCTCCTTGTAGTAGCGCTCCACGAGGTCCACCAACTCCTCATCCCGGCCCGTGCCGCGCAGGTACTTCAGCGTCTCGTCGTCCACCGGGAAGAACGTCGTCGTAACGCCGAACTCGGGCGACATGTTCGCGATGGTCGCCCGGTCGGCCAGGGTGAGCCGGCTGAGACCCTCGCCGTAGAACTCGACGAACTTGCCGACGACGCCGTGCTCCCGCAATATCTGGGTTACGGTGAGCACCAGGTCGGTCGCCGTGACGCCTTCCTGGAGGGCGCCGGTGAGCTTGAAGCCGATGACTTCGGGGACCAGCATGTAGTAGGGCTGGCCGAGGACGACGGCTTCGGCCTCGATGCCGCCGACGCCCCAACCGAGGACGCCGAGGCCGTTGATCATGGTGGTGTGGCTGTCGGTGCCCACCAGCGTATCCGGGTAGGCGACCCCATCCCGCGTCTGCACGACGTTCGCTAAATACTCCAGGTTCACCTGATGCACGATGCCGGTCGCCGGCGGCACTACGGTAAAGTCGTCGAAGGCCTGCTGGCCCCACTTCAAAAACTCGTAGCGTTCCTTATTGCGCTCGAACTCTCGTTCGGCGTTGAACTGGAGCGCCATCTCGTTGCCGAACATGTCCACCTGGACCGAGTGGTCAATGACGAGGTCCGAGGGTACGAGCGGCTGAATCTTCGCGGGGTCACCGCCGAGCTTCTCCATCGCGGAGCGCATCGCCGCCAGATCCACGACCGCCGGCACGCCGGTAAAGTCCTGCATCACGACCCGCGCCGGCAGGAACGGCAGCTCCCCGCCGACGGTGTCCGGCCAGTTCGAGAGCATTTCGACGGTGTCTTCGCCAACGAACTTGCCGCCGGTGTTTCTCAAGAGAGACTCTAGAAGAACCCGCACCGAGAACGGGAGCGAGAACACGTCGGCCGAGACTTGCTCGTCGAGCTTCTTCAGGCTGTATATCTCTACTTCACCTGAATCGGTGTCCAGGCTGGTCCGGGTGTTAAAGGCATCGTTATTTGGCATTTTGGCGCAACCCTCTCTCTATCTTCTGTCTAGGGGTGATTATAAATGATCTTACCTGGAGAAGACGCCCGGTTCGCGCCGACCTCACGCCGCCAGGAACTCGTTATACTCATCCCGTGGCGAAACGCGGCTACAACCGGGATACGATTCGGGGCGGGGCGAGCGACTGGGACGTCTCCAGGCCGTTTTCGAGCTACCTGCGGCTCTTGGCGAGCCTGCTCGCCCACCCGGTACGCTTTTTCAAGGTACTGCCCCGCGTACCCGATATGCGGGCGCCGGGGTTGTTCCTGGCGTTTTGCGGCCTGCCGACGGCCGCGTTCTGGTTTGTGGCGGGCGGGATATATCCTGCTATCTTAAGCCTTCTGCTCCCGCTGCCGCTGTCTTTCGTGGTAGCCGGTTTTTATTATCTGGGATCTCTAGGGGGACGTTATGGATACGTCGTTGCCTGGCGTACCGTCGCCTACCCTCTGGGGTTTTGTCTGTCGCTCTCGGCGGTGCCGGTTCTCAGGTGGGTGGCCGCGCTCTACGCGGGGGTGTTTCTGATGTCCTTGGGGTTGTTGAAGGTGCAGGAGCTCTCTGTTTTAAGGGCCGTTCTCGCCTCGGTGGTTGGGGTTTTGTTGACGCTGGCGTGCGTCTACCTGCTGTCCCGGGTTTAGCGTTCGGGGTCTGCGGGTTCCTACCCGTTTTCAGGACCTGGCGGGTTTTCCAGGTCGCCCCTAAACTCCAGGGCGATGTGGTCCGTCTCTACAAAGCCCAGCGAGCGGTAAAACTTTCGGGCGGTGGTGTTGTCCGGCGTGGCGATAAGCTCGACGAGGCTGGCGCCCTTTTCGGAGGCCGCGTCGCGGACCTTTTCGATCAGCAACTTTCCGACGCCCCGGCGCCGGGCTTTCTCCGCGACGGCCAGCATCGGCACCTCGATCACGGTGTCCCCGTGCGCCAGGTCCGGCTTTATCCAGAAGCTCACCAGCCCGACGACGTCTTCCCCGTCCTCCGCCACCAAATTGTACGCGGAAGGCGCCCCCAAAAGCTCCGCGAAACGTTCCCGCACGGCCCTCCAACCGGGCCGGGAATCCCCGACGGCGGCGGCCAGTTCGCAAGCCAGGGCGTAAACGGCTTTCTCGTCCTCTTCACCCGCCCCCCGCACTTGTATTTCCTGCGACATGGTTCACTCTCTACCCACAGGCGGCAACTTCTAAGTTAGGCCGCCGGGTAGACCGGCGTAGCGGGGTTTGCAAGAATAGCCCCGAGGCTCGTCCCACCCGACAAGAAAAGCTAGTAGTCAGGAGCAACGTGGTACAGATCCTGTGGGGAATTGGCGGCATGATAGTGGTTTTGGGCCTCGCGTTCGCGCTCTCGCTAGAGCGCCGGGCCATAAACCCGCGCACGGTTCTGGGGGCTCTCGCCATCCAGGTCGCCTTCGGGGTTATCGTGCTGTACTGGCCCACCGGCCAGTCCGCGCTACAGACGGTGTCCCAGGGCGTGCAGGCGGTTATAAACTCGGCCAACGAGGGCATCGGGTTCGTCTTCGGGCCGGTTTTGCCGGGCGAGGGTGAAGGGCCGGTATTCGCTTTTCAGGTCCTGCCGGTGATCATCTTTTTCGCCTCGCTCACCACGGTGCTCTACCACTGGAACGTCCTGCAGTGGGTCGTCCGGATCATCGGCGGCGCGCTCCAGAAAGCGCTGGGAACCAGCCAGGCCGAGTCCATGTCGGCGACGGCGAACATCTTCGTCGGCCAGACCGAGGCCCCGCTGGTCGTCCGGCCCTACATTGGGCGGATGACCCGCTCGGAGTTCTTCGCCGTCATGACCGGCGGGCTCGCGACGGTCGCGGGGTCGGTGCTGGTCGGGTATTCGCTACTCGGGGCGCCTTTGGAGTACCTGATCGCCGCGAGCTTTATGGCCGCCCCCGCGGGCCTCCTCATGGCGAAGATGGTGCTCCCGGAAACGGAAGAACCGGACACCGTCGGGGAAGCCGCCACCGAAGCCGCCGAGGAAGAAACGGACGAGCCGGAGGAGCCGGAGGAGGGAGAAGCAGGCGGAGGTCCACTGGGCCATCGCAACGTAATAGACGCGGCGGCGGCCGGGGCGACGGACGGACTTTACCTGGCGCTAAACGTCGGGGCCATGTTGATCGCCTTTATCTCGCTCATCGCGTTGTTGAACCTGATCCTGGGCTCTCTGGGAGGGCTTGTCGGCCTGCCGGACCTCACGTTTCAGCTCGTACTCGGCTACATCTTCGCCCCCCTCATGTTCCTGATCGGGGTTCCCTGGGAAGAGGCGATCCGGGCCGGCAGCTTTCTCGGCCAGAAGCTGATCCTGAACGAGTTCGTCGCCTTCTCGAACTTCGCCCCGAACATCGGGAACTTCTCGGAGAAGTCCGCGGCCATCATCACCTTCGCCCTTACCGGCTTCGCAAACTTCGGCTCCCTGGCGATTTTGCTCGGCGGCCTCGGCGGCATCGCGCCCGACCGCCGCCCCGAAATCGCCAAATACGGCATCCGGGCCGTCCTGGCCGGCACGCTCGCAAACCTGATGAGTGCCACAATAGCCGGGATGCTGATCGGATAAAACAGGAGGAAACATAGACATGGGACGCAGGGCCACGATAATAGTCCTCGACGGCGTCGGCGCCGGACACGCCCCCGACGCCGCGGACTTCGGCGACGAGGGCGCAAACACTTTGGGCAACACGGCAAAAGCCGTCGGCGGCCTCGACGCGCCGAACCTGGCTTCTCTGGGGCTGGGCAACATCGAAGACATAGAAGGCGTCTCCCCAACCGATACGCCCCGCGCCTCCTGCGGCCTGATGGTCGAGCACTCGGCGGCAAAAGCCACGCTCGCCGGGCACTGGGAAATGATGGGCCTCGTGTTAGAAGATCCGCTCCCAACCTACCCGGACGGCTTTCCCGAAAAAATCATCCTGCGCTTCGAGGACGAGACGGAGCGGGAGGTAATCGGGAACAAGCCGGCCTCCGGAACGGAGATCATCGAGGAGCTTGGCCCGGATCAGGAGAAAACGGGCTCCTGGATCCTCTATACCTCCGCCGACTCGGTCTTCCAACTCGCCGCCCATACAGAGGTGATCCCGCTAGGAGAACTCTACGAAGCCTGCGAAAAGGCCCACGAAATGCTCATCGGCGGAGACATCATCGGCGGAGACAACATAATGGTAGAGCGCGTCATAGCCCGCCCCTTCCACGGCGAAGAAGGCAACTACGAGCGCGAAAACGAGAACCGCCACGACTACGGCATAACCCCGCCACAAGACACCTACCTCGACAAAATAAAAAACGCCGGCCACGAGGTCGTCGCCGTCGGCAAGATCAAAGACATCTTCGACGGCGAAGGCCTCACCGAACACCTCCCCGGGCACCCCGACGACGACGCCAAAGTAGACGCCGTCCTCGAAGCCCTCGGCGGCGTGGAGAGCGGCCTCATCTTCGCGAACCTCGTGGACTTCGACGCCAAGTACGGCCACCGCCGCGACCCGGAGGGCATGGCCGGCAACATAACCCGCTTCGACGCCCGCCTACCGGAACTGCTCGACACGCTAACGGAAGACGACTTGCTGATCGTCACCGCCGACCACGGCAACGACCCGACCTTCAGGGGCACCGACCACACCCGCGAGCGCGTGCCGCTGCTGGCCGTCGGCGGCGGGGAGGCCCGGAACCTCGGGGTGCGCGAAGGTTTCTCCGACCTCGGCGCCACGGTCGCAAACTGGCTGGGCGTCGAGAAAGACGACCTTCCGGGAGAGGACGTATTCGCATGAGCGCGGTGATAGACGCCATAGAGCAAAAGAAGTTCGGCGGCACGCTTTCAGGGGTTCTTATAAAAAGCGTTGTGGACGGTTACACGCGAGGAGATGTCCCCGACTACCAGATGTCGTCGCTCCTCATGGCGGTCTTTACCCGCGGCATGGAGTACGAGGAGACATTGGCCCTTACGCGGGCGATGGCGGAGTCGGGTGAGCGTTACTCGTTTCCGGGGTGTGTAGACAAGCACTCGACGGGCGGGGTCGGGGATAAGGTCTCCCTGATCTCGCTGCCCATAGCCGCCGCCTGCGGCGCCCCCGTGGCCAAACTCTCGGGCCGCGGCCTCGGCCTGACCGGCGGCACCGTAGATAAACTGGAGGCCATCCCCGGCTTCTCCGCGAACCTCTCCGAAGAGCAATTCCACCGCCAGGTCGAAGACGTGGGGCTCGCCATCCTGGAGGCCGGCGGCCTCGCCCCGGCGGACAAGGCGGTCTACGCCCTCCGCGACACCACCGGCACGGTGGATTCGTTGCCGCTTATCGGCTCCTCCATCGTCTCCAAAAAAGCCGCGACCGGCGCCGGACACCTGATCTACGACGTGAAGGCCGGCTCCGGGGCGTTTATGAAGACCCTGGAGGACGCCCGTGGGCTGGCCGGGCTGCTGGTAAACCTGAGCGAGTCTATGAACATCAAGGCTTCCGCCGTTATCACGGACATGGACAATCCCCTGGGGAGCGCCGTCGGTAACGCCCTGGAGGTCCGCGAAGCCGTCCGTTTCTTGAAAAACGAAGCCGTGCCGCAAGACCTCGCCCACGAAGCCCGGTACGTCGCGACCCGGCTTCTGGGGCTGAAAGGCGTGGACGACCCCAAAGGTGCCGTGGAGGACGCCATCTCTTCCGGCTCGGCCTACGAAAAGTTCCGGGAGTTCGTGCAGGCCCAGGGCGGCGACGCCGCGGCGCTGGAAGACTTGCCGGTCTCGGAGGGCGTGCGGGAAATCGTGGCGCCGCACGGGGGCTACGTCTCGCGTTTCGCGGCGCTCGGCATCGGACACGCCTCCCTGACATTGGGCGCCGGACGGGAGAAGAAGGACGACGATCTTGACCCCGGTGCCGGGGTCGAAGTCCTGGTAAAGGTCGGGGATTCGCTGGAAAAAGGACAGCCTGTAGTCCGGCTCTACGGCGGCCGCAACGTGGAAAGGGCCGAGGAGTTGGTAAGGGATGCCCTGGAGATCTCGGCCAAGCCGGTAGACGCTTCCCCTGGTATCCTGGACAGCCTGTAGAAAAGAGGCTTCAGGCATCAGGTTTTGGGCATCAGCAAAGTCCTGAAACCTGTAGCTTGACACCTAAAACGACCAGAGGGAGGCGCCAATGAGTCCTGTTCACGTACGGGCGGAGCCGGACGACTTCGCGGAAAGTGTTTTGCTGCCGGGAGACCCGCGGCGGGCCCGGTACATCGCCGAGAATTTCTTTGACGACGCGGAGTTGGTTACCGAGGAGCGCGGGATGCTCGGTTACACGGGGACGTACAAGGGCGGGCCGGTCTCCGTACAAACGACGGGCATGGGCTGCCCGAGCGCCGCGATAGTTACCGAGGAGCTTGTACAGCTCGGGGTAAAGAACTTCCTCCGGGTCGGGACTTGCGGCGGCTACGGCGACGGCCTGGGGCTCGGGGACCTGGTGATCGCCACGGCGGCCACCCCCCAAGACGCGACCGTTTCCACCCTCACGGGCGGCGTTCCTTACGCGCCGGCGCCGCACTTCGACCTCGTCCACGCCGCCCACCACGCGGCGGAGGGCGCCGGACGCCGGACTTTTATGGGGCCGATCGTCAGCTCGGACCTTTTCTACGATCCGGACGAGAACCCGCGCGAGAAGTGGGGCAACCTCGGGGTGCTGGCGGTCGAGATGGAGGCGGCGGCCATCTTTACGATAGCCGCGATGCACGGCGTCCGGGCCGGGTGTTTGCTCACGGTTTCCGACACCATCGGGGAAGAGGTTGTGCGCATAGGCGACGACGAGCTTCGCGGCGCCGTGGACAATATGACGACGCTCGCCCTCGACACCCTGAATGCATTAGACTAGAAGTTTCGTAGTATCCGGGCGAGGCCGCAGGAGACCCTTTGACCGTTCTGAACGAATCAGGCATACCGGACGTACTCTCCCCGCTGCACGCCGTAAGAGGACTGGTCGAGAGGTTTCCCGGCGCCCTGGTGTTCGTCGTCGGGACCCGCGCCGAGGCGCACCTCGCCCAGTCGCTACCGGCCGTAACCTCCCAAAACGGCGGCAAAAGACCCGACCCCCGGGTTTCTTTTATGATCCTGGAGCCCGGAGGGCCATCGGAAGAAGGGCAGGTCGCCTACCGGACGGTAGAGGCCGTCGCCGGCTCGCCCGGCGCGGAGTTGGTGTTGCTGGTGGCCGGTCGTTCCGCCGAGTTGCTCGGGGTGGACGTAGTCTTCGAGGCCCGGCTCGCGGCCCGCCGCCTCGGCATACCGGTCAAAGCCGCGAGCCCGGACTCTTCTTCCGCCTGCCTGTCTACGGACCTTGAAGACGGCGTGCTGGCGGCGCTGGTCGAGATCTGCCCCGGCGGCGCCCCTCACACCGGGGAGGTCGTGGCCGCCCCGTCCAAACGGCGCGGTTTTCTAGAGAGCCTGTACCGCCGGGATAGGGGCCAGGACCCGACGGAGCCCGCGAACCCCGTGGTGCTGGTGGGCAACCTGTCCCGGCCGGGTACGACCGGCGAGTTGGCCGCCGAGCTCCGCGGCGCAGGCGTGGACGAAATCGGCAGCGTGCCGGGCGGGGGAACGGTAGGCCTGCCCGCCATAGACGAGAACACGGTAGTGGCCCTGACGGACTCCTACCTAACCGCCGCCGCGCGGGCGGCCGAGGACCGCGGGGCGAACGTCGTAAATACGGTAATGCCGGTCGGGATAGACGGGACGGCCCGCTTTGTCCGGGACGTGTCCGCCGCCGCCGGGCGGGAGCCGGGTAACCCCGGGCGTACCCGGGAGATGCACGACCGGCTGGAGCACTTGCGGGGCCGCATTCGGGGCAAGAGGTTTTTCTTCGCCGGGGATACCGGCCTGGAAATACCGCTGGCCCGCTTTCTGGCCGACGCGGGGGCTGTGGTGTTGGAGATCGGGGCGCCGAGGCTGGACCGCCGGCTGCTCTCCGCCGAGTTGCAGGCCCTGGGCTCCGACGTGGACGTGGTCGAGTCCCCGGACTGGCAGGGGCAGATAGAGAGGATAGACAACCTCCGCCCGGACCTGGTGGTTGCGAGCCCCGGGCTCTACGTGCCGCTCGTCGCCCGGGGCCACCTGTGCCGCCCGGCTCTGGATCTCATCCGGTCCGGCATCCACGGCTACGAGGGCGCCCGGCGGGTTCTGGAGCTTTTCGTGAGGACTTTCGAGCGGGCCGAAGCCCTGGACTCGGTAAACCTGTGAAACTCGTCGGCGGCGTCTACGAAGGTCCCGGCAGCCACGGCGCGTTGCGGGCGGCCTCCGGCACCCGCGGGGTGCGGGCCGTGCTGCGGGCGCTCCCGAGCGAGGTATATTTCCGCGCCCTGTTCACCTCCCGGGACCGGAGCGGGGAAATCCCCCCGATAACCCTCAGCCCCGTGCTCGAGAACCGGGAGGGCCGGCTTACCCCGGGGGAACCCGGCCGCGACATCGCCCGGGTCGTAAGCCAGCACCCCGATACCGAGGCCGTCGTGGTCGTCCGCTCGGATACGTCCCTGCTCTCCGGCGAGAAGCTGCCGGAGGTCGACCTCCCAGACAACCCGAAGACCGGCCAACCCGTAAAACTGGTCACCTGTGAAGACCTATCTCCGTCCACCAAAGAAACGGCCGCCGCCGACCTAGTGGTTTGCGAGCTCGTAAAAGCCCACGCCAAGCCGTTGGAGAAGAGCCAGGAGCCGACGGTGAACGTCTTCGGTCCGCCCGGGCTGAACCCGCGGACTTCCGCCGAGTACGACGAGGCCGGGCGTCTTCTGGACTTGCTCGGCATCGGGGTGAACGCGTGGGTGCCGTGGGGCGGCAGCACGCGGGAGCTCTCGCGGCTCTCACGGGCGTGGGCAAACCTGGTGATCTACCGGGAAACCGGCGAGTCGGCGACGCTCTACCTGCAAGACGAGTTCGGGATACCGCGGGTCACGACGCCCATGATCGGGGCCGCGGGCACCGGCTCCGTGATGCGGGCCCTGGGCGGACTCTGCGAACTGGAACCCAACAAAGTACAACGCATCATCTGGGGCGAGCTTGGGACGACCTCCAAACTACCGTGGTTCGCCCGGCTGGTGCCGCCCGAGCTGCTCCGTGGCCGGCGGGTGGCGATCTTCGGGGACCTCACCTACACCCTGGGGCTCGGTTACGCCCTGGCCCGCGAGGTCGGGATAGAGGTCGTCTGGGCCGGAACCTACCTGGAGCACCTGGAGAAAGACTTCCTCTTCAACGCCAACAGTTTTACGGACGACGCCTTCTTTGCCGAAGACCCTTCCGAAGTCGCGGGCCGGGTACAACGGACGGAGCCGGACCTCCTGATCGGCACCCACCTGGAACGCGAGGTCGCGGAAGCCCTCGGCATACCTTTTCTCCAGCTCTGCCCCCCGACCGACTCGCAGGCGTTCGTCGAGAGGCCGCTAATGGGTTACTCCGGCTCCAGCTTTCTGGCCGACGCCCTGGGGGATCACCTGCACCCCCTGGAGCAGAGGCCGAAGCAGCCGCTGCGCGAACTGCCGTGGAGCGAAGAGGCCTTAGAAGAGCTGGGGGAAGTGCCGGCCTTTCTCCGCGGCCGGGCGCGACGGCTCGCCGAAGACCACGCAAAAGAATCCGGGGCGCGCGAGATCACCCACGAAGTCTTTGAACGCTCGCGGGCCTAAACCCCAAAATACCGAGGCTATATAATCCCGCCCATGGGCATCCGAGACTTCATCCAATACCTCGAAGAACACCGCGAAAAACTCCGCTCTCCAGAAAACCTCTCCCCGGAAGACCGCGAAGAAACGCTAAAACAAGCCGAGATGATGGCCGGCATGGCCGAAGCCGCCTCTAAAGAACTCGCCTCCGTCCTCAACAACCGCCGCATAAACCTCCCCGAAGAACACGCCGTCCGCTTTGCCCAGGACGTATTCTTGCACCTGAAAGAACAGGAAAACCTGGTCAAAGAGGGGCTTCGCAAAACTAATTCCTAAACCCATGGCGGCCCTACCCGGCGCCGGGAAACAACGGTTGACCTTTACCCGGGGGCAAGGTTTACACTCGGAGTATGAGGGACCGGCTCACCATTGGAGAGGCCGCGAAGTTGGCCGGGGTTACGACCAAGACGGTACGCCACTACCACGAGGCCGGGTTGCTGGCCGAGCCGGAACGCTCGGAGGCTGGCTACCGGCTCTACGGGGCGGACGAGTTGTTGCGGCTGCGGCGCATCCGGCGGTTACGCTCTTTCGGGCTCTCACTAAAACAGATAAAGACCGTCCTCGGGGAACCCGGTGGTGGAGGATCTTTGAGAGAAGCCTTTTCGAAGCTGTACAAAGAGGTTTCCGCCGAGATAGAAGTTCTCGAAAAACGCCGGCGCCGGTTGAAAGAGTTGCTCGCGCAGAAAGAATTAGAGGTTTACGCCGGGTCACCCGGTAAACCCTACGCCATAGAACTGGCCGAGGAACATTTGGGCGGGCACCTATCGGGGATCAGCCCGGAGCTCTGGGAGCAGGAGCGGAAGGTGTGGGCAACCCTCGACGCTTTCGAGTGGCCGGACGGCTACCGCGAGATGCAAGAGCTCATCACCTTCTACTACGCCGACCGTCCTGACGAATACCGTGAGATGCTCGATATTTCCGAACGGCTGGCCGCCCTCGCCGAAGTGCCGGAGGACTCCCCGGAAGTCGGGCGACTGGCAGAAGACTTTGCCCGGCATCTGGAGCAGACTCCTTTCACCCGAGATCCGCTGGAAGGTTCGTCTATGGCCTCCGGGCCGTTCGGGGAGGTTTTCTCGGAAGTTCTATTTACCAACCTCTCTCCCGCCCAGAAACGGGCGACGGAGCTGGTACAAAAACACTTCGAAGAGGCTGACGGGGCTTGAAACGCCTTCCCAAATGGCTGTTGCCGGTGCTTATTCTGGCCGAGGTGGCGCTCGTGCGGATGGGGCTGTTGGGGCTTGGGGAGGCGATCCTGATCCTGGTGACGGTGGAGGTCTTGCTGCTGGTCGTCGGCGGAAACCAGGTGCTATCCGCAATCCGCGAGTACCGGCGGAATCGGGCGGCCGGGTTCGACGGTTGGCGGGCGCTCGAAGGCGGCGTTGCCGTGCTGCTCCCGCGGTTGGCGGCCCGGCTCATCATCTCCGAAGTACGGATTTTCCACTGCCTCATCCGGTGGGCGCTACGCAAGACGAAGCCCGGGGAGAAAGAGTTTTCTTATCACAAACGTTCGGCCCTGGGCATGTTCGTGGTGTTGGTGGTGTTCGTTAGCCCCGTCGAGGTTTTGGTGATCGAGGTTCTACTACTGGCGTTTTTGCCCCTGCTCTGGTTGCGGATTCTGGTTCTGATCCTCGAAGCCTACGCCGTTTTCTGGGTCTTGGGCTTCTACGCCTCCCGGATCGCTCTCCCCCACCGGCTGGACAGCTCGGGGCTACGCCTCCACTACGGCATTTTTGCAACGGGCTTTGTTCCGTACAACGAGATACGGCTCGTGAAGCCAGACCGGCGAAAAGCGCCGGATTGGGGCGATGGACTACGGGTGGACGGAGAAAAAGCGTACCTGGCTATCGCCGGTTACACGAACGTTACGCTCGAACTCCACTCTTCGCACTTCCTGCAAGGCTTTTTGCGCCCGACCGGACCGGTGAACACCGTTTGTCTGGCGGTTGACCATCCCAAAAGCTTCGTGGAAGAACTCCAAAACGGGCTCCCCGGCCCGATATCCGGAGAGAAAGAAGTTTCCAGGGCCGGCTCCCGGCCGCTGTGGCGTGAGTAGGTTTTGCGGATGGTGAAACGTGTTGCGGTTTCTTTTCGTATAGGTTTGGTAATGTATTGGGCGTCGCGACGTTTAGCGGAGGTCTCGGGCGGTTGAGTTTGAAGTCTAAATTTTATTCGGTGTTTTTGGGGTTGGCGGTGGCCCTCTTGCTAGCGGCGGGTTGTTCTAGTGACCCGGCGCCCGGTCCCAAAGAGAACAACGTCGCCCAGGCGCCGCCGCAGGCACCCGCGAGCATTCCGGAGGACGAGCCGGTGGCGCAGGTCGCGGCGCAGGTCGAACCAAGCGTGGTGCAGGTCAACGTAAGCGCGGCCCAGGAGACACCGTTCGGTTCGCAGGAAGACCAGAGTGGTGTAGGGAGCGGCGTTATCTACCGGGAAGACGGCTTTATCGTCACGAACAATCACGTCGTCGCGGACGCGGAGGAAGTGAGCGTAGCGTTCGCGGACGGCTCCACCGAGCAGGGGCAGGTGGTAGGCAACGACCCGCGCACCGACCTGGCCGTGGTTCGCGTGGACCGTAACGACCTCCCGGCGGCGGACTTCGTGGAGGAGAACGACCTCATACCGGGACAGTTGGCCGTGGCGATCGGTAGCCCTTCGGGGTTCGAGTCCACGGTAACGGCCGGTGTAATCAGCGGCCTCAACCGGGAGATACCGCCGGAGCTGACCGGCGGCCAGCTAGAGACCGCCCTCGTGGACCTCGTACAGACTGATGCGGCCATCTCCCCCGGCAACTCCGGCGGCGGGCTCGCGGACCGCAGCGGCCAGGTCGTCGGCATAAACGTGGCCTACTTGCCGCCAAACCAGACCGGCGCCATAAACATCGGCTTCGCCATCCCCTCGGACACCGCCATCTCCGTCGCCGATCAACTCATCGAGTCGGGCGAAACGTCGCGGGCTTTTCTCGGCGTCCGGCTGACCGACCTCAGCGCCCAAGAAGCCGAAGAGTTCGGCCTGCAAACGGACGGCGGCGCGATAGTGGACGAGGTTACCGGGGGTAGCGCCGCGGGCGACGCCGGCGTGCGTGTCGGGGACATAATAACCGCCCTGGAAGATAGGTCGGTGGAGGACTCCGGCGACCTTTTGGGCGCCCTGCGCGACTACCAGCCGGGAGACACCGTGCAACTCACCATCATCCGGGATGGAAACGAACAAACGCTGGAAGTAACGCTGGACGAGGCTCCTTCGCAGTAGAACCGGCATCAGGCGTGGGCTTGCGCTGGGCTTGCGCTGGGCTTGCGCTGGGCTTGCGCTGGGCTTGCGCTGGGCTTGCGCTATACAATGTGTTCGTGAAGAAAATGGTGGGCCAAACCAAAGATTCTCCGCCGGGAGCCTCCGAGATCCAGGAGGCCAGCGAACTTTTGAAGGTGATCGGGGACCTCACCCGGATGCGGATACTCTGCGCCCTGTTGCCCGGTGAAGATCTCTCCGTCGGGCAACTCCAGAGAACCCTCGGCATGAGCCAATCGGCGATCTCCCACCAACTGCGCGTCCTCCGGGACGCCAACCTGGTCAAGTTCCGCCGCGCCGGCAAAATGGTCTACTACTCCCTGACCGACGAACACGTCCACGAACTACTCACCGGAACCCTCGAACACGTCCGCCACGACTGAGCCCCCACCACGAACCCCTCACCTTGACAACTTATCCTTCGTATGTATAATGGTTCATATGAATAACGAATCATCAGAATTATCTTTGGTCGGAGGGTCGTTGGTTTTGCGTTGTTGTCCGGTAGGATATTTGCGGGCGGCGTAGTCGTGGGTCACCAGCACTCTAAGGGGCATTCTCACGGTTTTGGGGGCCAAGATCACGGGTCCGGGGCGAACAAGAAGGCTTTGGCGGTGGTCCTAGCCTTTACCACGACCTACATGTTCGCCGAGGTCATAGGCGGCCTCCTGACCGGCTCTCTGGCGCTACTGGCGGACGCGGCGCACATGCTCTCGGACAACGTCGCGCTGGGGCTCGCCCTGTTCGCGTTCTGGCTTTCAGAAAAGCCCCCGACGCCGAACCGGAGCTTCGGATACCAGCGGGCGGAGATCCTGGCGGCGCTCTTTAACGGCATTACGATAGTCGCGGTCTCTATCTGGATCTTCTACGAGGCGTACAGCCGTTTTCAGAGCCCGCCGGAGGTACTTGGCGGCTGGATGATGGTCGTCGCGGTGCTGGGGCTCGTGGTCAACCTGGCCGGCGCGATCATCCTCACCCGTTCGGCGGGTGAGAACCTCAACATGCAGGGCGCTCTAAGACACGTACTGGCGGACCTCATGGGCTCCGTGGGGGTGATCGTCGCCGCCCTGGTCATCGTCCTGACCGGCTGGAATTACGCCGACCCGGTTATCAGCGTCGCTATCGGGGTGCTGGTGCTGTTCAGTTCCTGGAAGCTCCTCCGGGATTCGGTGAGCATACTCCTGGAAAGCTCTCCCCCCGGCATAGACGCCGAGGAGATCGGCAACAAAATGGTCGGCGTGGCCGGCGTCGAAGAAGTCCACGACCTCCACGTCTGGATGGTGACCTCGGGGTTTCCGGCCCTGGCCTCCCACGTCCTCGTCGGAAAAGACGAGAATTGCCACCAAAAACGTCGGGATCTGGAAAAACTGCTGGCGGACGAGTTCGGCATAGACCACACCACCCTGCAAATGGACCACGCCGGAGACCACGCGGCCGGTAACGAAGAATTATTCTTCCAGAAACGCACCCGTAAGAGACCTAGCCAAAAATAGTGCAACGTATAGGCGGAGCCAGGCTTGGCAGAACACCTATGCAAGATGAAAAGCGCGAAAAAACAGCTAACACCGGGACTGGCCGCAAACCGCAACCCATGGCATCATTCTCTTCCCATACCAGGTAATGTTGCAATACCTATAGCTTTCTGAAGTGGAAGGCGTGCACCGTTAGAAGCAGGTCTTCAGTAAGTAGAGAACTCCTTCAAGTTCTCGTGTCAGCAATGCGTAAGCAACCCAACAACGGAGCGAGATGCCGCCGCGCCGTAATCCGAAAACGGCGGGGCTCCGTATTGGTTTGTGAGGCACATCACTTGCGCAAAGATGGAGGATAAGGGCAATCAAAGGTGAACAAGGAGTGAACGAGTAATGAACAAGGACCAATCACCGACACTCGCGACATCCAGGCGTACACCAAAGCCGGTACTGCTCATTGCTGACGATGATTCAGGTGCTCTCGCCAATATCGGGCATCAGCTCCGTAGCCGCTACGGCGGGGACTATCGCGTCTTGTGCGAAGGCTTGGCGGAGGCGGCCCTGGGCACGCTAGAGGGGTTCGAGGCGGCCGGTGAGGATGTGGCCGTCGTGCTCTCCGACCTGTGGATGACCGGGATAAACGGAACAGAGTTCCTGAGCCGGGCCCACCTCTTGCACCCAACCGCCAAGCGCGCGCTCCTCGTCGAGCGCGACGACACAACGGTCCGAGAGCCGATCCTCCGGGCGATGGCTCTCGGGCAGATCGACTACTACGTGACCAAGCCTTCTCCGATCTCCCCGGACGAGCAGTTTCATCGGGTCATCGCGGAGTTCTTGGATGAGTGGACCAGTGCCAACCGCCCCGGGTTTGTGGCAATCCGCATCGTCGGCGAGCCAGATACGCCCCGCTCCCACGAGATGAAGGATCGCTGGTCACGCAGCGGGGTTCCCTTCGAGTTCTACCCGCCAGATTCGGATGGGGGGCGAGCGCTCCTCGCCCGGTGGGACAAGGTCCAGGATGAGCTTCCCGTTGTGATCTTGTTCGACCGCCAAGCACTCTCCGCTCCCACCAACGAGGAGGTAGTCGCCGCCTTCGCGGAGAACATACCCTTCGATGTGGATGTCGAGCCGGAGGAGCGGAGCTTCGACCTGGTCGTCGTCGGGGCGGGGCCTGCGGGGCTTGCCGCCGCGGTCAACGGAGCTTCCGAAGGCCTCCGTACGCTGGTTGTGGATGGGGAGGCGATGGGGGGCCAGGCAGGAACTAGCTCCCTGATTCGCAACTACCTGGGCTTCCCGCGGGGAATCGGCGGCTCGGAGTTGGCGGCCCGAGCCTACCAGCAGGCGTGGCTGTTCGGGGCCTCCTTCCAATTCGAGCGCCGGGTGACGGCGCTGAGCCGCAGGCTTACCGTAAACGGTGCCCGCAACGGCGCCCACGACGAATCGGAGGAGCTGGTAGTGACGTTATCTGACGGAACAGAACTACTTAGCCGGGCCGTCGTCATCGCTACCGGCGCTTCTTATCGCCGTCTGGGCGTCCCTTCCCTTGAAGCTCTCCAGGGCGCGGGGGTGTTTTATGCCGCCGTGGCGAGTGAGGCCCAGGCTCTGGAAGGAGAGGAGGTGTATGTCGTGGGCGGCGGAAACTCCGCCGGGCAAGCTGCAGTGTACCTGTCCAAGTACGCCTCGCGCGTGACGCTCTTGGTGCGCGGCGGTTCGCTCGCGGCCAGCCTCTCCGAGTACCTGCTGGAACAGATCGGGGCGGCGGAGAACGTCGAGATCCGCCTGAACACGCGGATCACCGAGGGTGGCGGGGAGGGTAGGCTCCAACACCTGGTTCTTGAGGACTCTACCTCCGGGCTCGCCGAGACCGTATCCGCCGCGGCACTCTTCGTCCTCATCGGCGCCGAGCCCCACACGGGTTGGTTGCCCCAGGAGATCGAGTGCGACGAGGCCGGCTACGTCCTGACTGATCGAGACCTCTTGCCGACAAGCGGCCGGGCTTTCCGGGAGCAGCCTCTCGAACGCTTACCGCTGCCGCTAGAGACGAGCATGCCCGGGGTCTTCACGGCCGGCGACGCCCGTCACCAGTCAATGAAGCGGGTGGCGCCCGCCGTTGGCGAAGGCTCCGTATCCATCAACTCCGTTCGCGAATACCTGAACTCGGCCGCTAACAGATCTCGCCAGAAGATGCCCAGCGTATAGCCCAAATAGCTTTTCACGTTACAAAGGCATCCTGCCAAGTCTCGCTCCGTCTATACGTTGCAGAGTTATTGGCGAGGTTTCCCCGTAAGAACAAAGAAACCCGGTAACTCGTTGCACACCACGAACAAAATGCCGGTTCGACTCGTTCTCCTGGGAGTCCTGGCGTCCTACGTCTTGCGGGGCGCCACCCACGACTACGAACAACGTGGCCGGCTTTCCGCGAAAACTTCCGCCGCGGCGTGGGCGCTCTACCTCCTCCACGCCGCCATTACCGTCTCCGCCGCCGCGCACCCCTGGAAGCGGACGCCGCTGAAACGCAACCCGGTCACCGTCCTCGGCCGGATCACGACGGTCTCCGGCTCGGCCCTGCTCGCCGCCGGCGCAAAGGAGTTCCGCTCCTTCGGGCAAATATCCGGCTCCGAAACCGGCCGACTGGTCAAAAGCGGCCCCTACCGCTACAGCCGCAACCCGCAGATAGCCGGGTGGCTGATCTCCCTGCTCGGCATCGCTATCGCCGGCCGGTCACCCAAGTCCCTGGCACTCGTCGGGTTTTTCTTCATCGTCCACCGGCTCTACTTTCCCATGGAAGAACGCCACCTCGAACGAACTTTCGGCGAGGAATACCGGCAATACTGGTCGGAGACACCCCGCTTCTTGGGCCTCCCCAAAAGGTAACCCCGCCACACACGACCTCGTACAGTCGCTTGACACTACTGTACCATCCACTTATAATTCTAAAAACAAAAAAGTAATTTGTTTATAAGGATATAAATTATGCCGACCTTCACGAGTATTGAGCGGGATCAGATAAGAAGACAGTTGTTGGAAGCTGGCAGGGAGTTGTTTGCGCGGTACGGGCTCAAAAAGACGAGTTTAGAGGATCTCACGCGGCCGGCGGGGATCTCGAAGAGCAGTTTCTACGGTTTCTTCGGGTCGAAAGAGGAGCTTTACCTGGAGCTATTGGCCGAGGAGCGGGGGCGGTTGCGGGGGGAGATCTCCTCGGAGTCGTTCTCGGGTTCTGAGGATGGCCGGGAGGCCGTAGAGAAATTTTTGTGGGCCGTGGTTTGGGAATTCGAGAACAACCCGTTGACCCGGCGGATAGTGACAAACCCGGAGGAGTGGCAGGCTGTCGTGCGGCGCGTCCCGCCCGAGGTTCGGGAAGCAAACGTCGCGGACTCCGTCCAGGCGGTGAGTTCCTTTATCCAATTGGGCCAGGAGGCTGGTTTGATCTCCCCCGGGAACCCGGAGGTTATGGCCGGCCTTATAAGGTCGGTCGTGGTTTTGGGCCTGCACAAAGACGACATCGGGCGCGACGTGTACCCGGCGGTGCTGGAAAAGATGGTCGGGCTCGTCGCGGACGGCCTGGCCCGCAAAGAAGCAGAGTGATGATGATCGAGGTCCGAAACTTGTCGTTTTCGTATCCGGGTGAAAGCCGGCAGGCTATAAACGGTATCGACTTCAGGGTGGAACCGGGCGAGATATTCGGCTTTCTCGGTCCAAGTGGCGCGGGCAAGAGCACGACCCAGAAAATCCTCATCGGCTTGTTGAACGGCTACGGTGGCGAGGTTCGGGTGCTGGGCAAAAAACTCGGAGACTGGGGCCCCGGCTACTACGAGCGCGTCGGCGTTTCTTTCGAGCTTCCAAACCACTACCAAAAGCTAACCGCCGTCGAGAACCTGAACTTCTTTCGCTCCCTCTACTCCGTGCCATCCGAAGACCCGCGCGGGCTGCTGGCGATGGTCGGGCTCGAAGATGACGCGGATACCCGGGTCTCGAAGTTCTCTAAGGGCATGCAGATGCGGCTGACCTTCATCCGGGCCCTAATCCACCACCCGGCGTTGCTATTTTTGGACGAGCCAACGTCGGGGTTGGACCCCACAAACGCCCGCAAAATTCAGGAGATCGTCTTGGACCTGAAGGAGCAGGGCCGCACGATATTTCTCACGACCCACGACATGGCCGTGGCGGAGAGGCTCTGCGACCGGGTGGCGTTTATCGTGGACGGTGAGATCGCCGCTGTAGACTCGCCCAGACGGTTGAAGCTCGAACGCGGCGAGCGGCGCGTGCGGGTCGAATACGAAGACCAGGAGAGCACCGGAAAGCGAGAGTTCTCCCTCGACGGCCTCGGCGACAACGAGGGTTTTCTGGCGCTGTTGCGGGAACGGAGGATAGAGACGATCCACACCGGGGGGGCGACGTTGGAAGACATCTTCGTCGAGACGACGGGAAAGACTCTGGTGTGATCCGTCTACGCCACGCGGCGCGGCTGGATCTGCGGTTGCAAGCCCGCTACGGCCTTTATTACGCGGCGGTGTTCGTGACGCTTTTTTGGATCGCGATGCTCTATTCACTGCCGGCCTCTACTATGCGGCCCGCAACGCCGCTGGTCATCTTCGGCGAGCTCGCCGTGATCGGGTACTACTTCGTTGCCGGTATGATCCTCTTTGAAAAAGGCGAACGCACGCTCTCCGCCGTGGTCGTCAGCCCCCTACGCTTCGGGGAGTACCTGGCCTCCAAACTCATAACGCTGACCATTATGGCGACGGTTTCCAGCCTGATCCTGGTGCTGGTGGCTTACGGACCCGGCTTCGACGTGGCGCTTCTGGTCTCGGGCGTGACGCTAATTTCCCTCATCTCCGTTCTGGCCGGTTTTATCTCCGTCTTGCCGTTTGACCAGATCACCCGCTACCTCATACCCTCGCAACTGCCGCTGGCCCTGATGAGCGTCCCCCCTCATCCCTTTTCTCGGCATCTGGCAAAGCCCTCTTTTCTACCTCTTCCCGACCCACGGCCCCCTGCTACTGCTCGGCGGAGCCTTCGGCACAACCTCTCCGACCACCGCCCAACTTTTCTACGCCCTCACCTACAGCCCGCTCTGCGTTCTCGTCCTCGTGCTCGCGGCCCGAAAAACGTTCGAGCGCTACGTCGTGGGCGGGGGTGGCTGAGATGGCCCGCGCGGTGCTGGCGTTCGGCGCGAACGACGCCCGAAACGTCCGCCGGGACTCGATGCTGCTGACTTTTCTTCTGGCCCCGCTGCTGGCGGTCGCGGTTCTGAGGCTCGTCGTTCCCCTCGCCGCCGCGTACCTGGACCGGCGATACGGTTTCGACCTCACGCCGTACTACCCGCTGCTCCTGAGCCTTTTCGCCCTAGGGCTACCCGTTGGTTTCGGCTCGCTGGCCGGGTTCATGGTCCTGGACGAGCGCGACGACGACACCCTGACAGCCCTCCGCGTAACCCCGGCCTCGATGGCCGGCTACGTCGGGTACCGGATCTCCGCCGCCGTAACGCTGAGCTTTCTCTACACCCTCGGCTGCATCACCCTCGCCGGGCTCGCGCCCCCCACCCTGATACCGGCCCTCGTACCCGCAGCCCTGCTCGCCGGCCTTTTCTCCCCCATCACAGCCCTAACGCTCGCCACCCTTGCGAACAACAAGGTGGAAGGACTCGCCCTCGGAAAAGCGTTCGGCGTCTTCATCCTCGGGCCGCTCGGCGCCTACTTCGTCGTCCCGAACTGGCAACTACTCTTCGGGATACTACCGACCTACTGGCCCGCCAAAGCGTTCTGGATTGCCAGCGAAGGCGGAAACTACGGACCCTACTTCCTCGTAGGTCTCACGTACATTCTGACACTAGCCGCGTTGCTGTTCAGCCGGCTCAGGAAAAAGGTGTTCTGAAGTATAGCCGGCCTCACCCAACATTCCATCCGGCAGTACGTTGCGCTCTACGAAACATTCTCTCTATATGCATTACTACAACATTTGCGAGGAGGATCACATGTCTGTATCATGTTTCCAACGCCTACTTTCAGAGAGGATGTTTAATTATGGAACAGCCGAGGTTGGAGAAAAGGATCTTCTGGATCTCTTTAGGCATCATCGGGCTCATGTGCGCCCCGCTGGCGTTGGGCACCGAGCGGGGGTCGGCGGTTTTGACGGGGATACAGGACTTTATCACCGGCAACTTCGGGTGGTTGTATCTTTGGTTCGCCATCCTGGTATTTGGGGTGTTGATCTGGCTGGCGGCGGGCAAGTACGCGAAAGTCAAGTTTGGGGAGCCGGATTCGGAGCCGGAGTTCCGGACTCTTAGCTGGATCGCCATGATGTTCACGGCGGGTATCGGGTCGAGCATCATGTATTGGGGTATGATCGAATGGGCCTACTATTACACCTCCCCGCCGTTTGGTTTGGATGCGGGCAGCGTGGAAGCCGGTCGTTGGGCCACCACTTACCCGCTTTTCCACTGGGGCTTTACCGCCTGGGCCATCTACTGTCTGCCGGCCCTTCCTATCGCTTACGCCTTTCACACGAGAAAGATACCCATGCTCAACCTCAGCGGCGCCTGCCGGGGGGTTATCGGGGACAAGGCCGATGAGTGGCCCGGTAAGATCATTGACGTGTTGTTTATGTTCGGCCTCGTGGGCGGCGTGGTAACCACCCTGGGTCTTGGGGTACCCATGATCTCCGAGGGCGTCTCCGAGCTCGCCGGCATACCGCGAACCACCCTTTTGGATGCGGGAATCATCGTGGTCTGGACCGCCATATTCGGGTCCAGCGTCTTTCTCGGCCTCCAGAAAGGGCTGAAGCGGCTGGCGGACATCAACGTTTATCTGGCCCTGGGCGTGGGAGTATTTTTCCTCGTGTTCGGGCCGACGGTGTTCATCGTCTCCACGTTTACCAACAGCGTCGGACAGCTACTGCAAAACTTCGTCCAGATGAGCTTCTACACCGCCTCCGTCAGGGGTTCCGAGTTTCCCGAGAAATGGACGATATTCTATTGGGCCTGGTGGCTGGCTTACGCCCCGTTCGTGGGGTTGTTTACGGCCCGGATCTCTCGCGGGCGCACGATACGAGAGTTGATCCTCGCCATGGTTATCGGGGGGAGCCTGGGTAGTTGGCTGACCTTCACCATTTTGGGCAACACCGGGTTTTACTTCGACCGCAACGGCATAGTGCCCGTAACCGACATAGTAAGCGACTCCGGCGCGCCGTCCGCGATCGTGGCGACGGTGTTGGGACTACCCCTGGGACCGATCGTCCTCGTAGTATTCTTGGTGCTGGCGATGATCTACCTGGCTACCACGCTAGACTCCTCCGCCTTTATCCTGTCCTCGGTCTCTACGAAGGATCTCGGCCCCAACGATCAACCGGCCCGGTGGAACCGGGTATTTTGGGCGATCGTGTTGGGCGGCGTGGCGGTCACGATGATGTACCTGGGGGGCCTGGAGCCGCTGCAGTCAATGGCGGTGATGACCGCGTTCCCGATGATCGTAATATTTACAATCATGATGGTCTCCTTCCGGAGGTGGCTTATAGAAGACGAGGCCGACAAAAACCACGTCGCCGCCGACGCGCGAAAAGAAGCCCACGACGACCTCCGTTCAGCCCAGTCAGAAGACAAAAAGCGGCGGGAAGAGAAGACGAAAGCGTAACCTCCAGGCTCAGGCTGCGCCCGGCGGCAGGACCACGCTACGCAGGAGACGTTCCAGTTCCGCCGCCGGGTCGTCGGTCAGGCCGGTGTGAACCGTAGAAGGTTGGACGACCGTGCTGCGGGGCGCGACGAGCCACCCGAACCTTTCGCGCGCGGTTAGTTGTCCGATAGCCCCGGTTTGGGGACTCCCCGCGCACACGAGCCGGACGGCTTCCAGGTGTGCCCTTACGGCTTCGAGGTCGGCCGCCGAGTCGAGCGTCGAGAGCCGGTCCGGGTCCAGGTGTACCCGCGCGTCCAGAAACTTCTCTGCCTGGCTGTAGAGCACCACGCCCGCGTTGATGCACTCGCCACGCTCCACCCGCGGAACCACCTTCAGAATGGCGTACTCGAACGGCTCGCTCACCGTGAGACCTCTTCCAGGGCGCGGACCCACTCACGAGGTTCTTCGAGGCGGCCCGTCAAGAACTCCAGGTAGGCGGCACGCACCGCCGCGGCGTCTTCTAACCCGCGCCCTCCTTGCAGCCACTCTTCAGGCAAAAGTTCGACGATGCCGGCCAGAACTTCCGGGCTCAGTATTCGTGCCAGGGCGTCGTCGGCTTCGAGGATCGAGGTGGCAAAAGGTAGCAGGACGTGATCCCGGGCAGCGGCGAACGGGCGTTTGCTTGCCGCCCGCCAGTCCTTCCCGGCGTGATGGAAGTACAGGGCCGCGCCGTGGTCTATAAGCCAGAGCCGGCCGTGCCACTGAAGCAGGTTGGTGTTGCGCGGTGTGCGGTCCACGTTCGTTACCAGGGCGTCGAACCACAAGATACGGGAGGCGAGTCCGGCGTCCGGCGGGTTTACGAGCGGGTCGAAGCCCAGGGAGCCGGGAAGGTAGTCGAGGGCGAGGTTCAAGCCGGTGCTCGCCCGGATCAAATCTTGAATCTCCGGGTCCGGCTCGGCCCGGGCCAGCGCCGGGTCGAGATCCACCAGCACCAACTCCGGCACGGACAGCCCCAAGTGACGGGCGATCTCCCCGGCCACTACCTCCGCCACGAGCGCCTTCGGCCCCTGCCCCGCCCCCCGAAACTTGAGCACATAAGTCCCCAGATCATCCGCCTCCACGATAGCCGGCAGCGACCCGCCCTCCCGCAGCGGCGTAACGTAGCGCGTGGCCCTGACCGTCCTTAGCAAACCATCAATCCCGCCGCACGACGCCCTCACGCCAGGCGTAGACGGCGGCCTGGGTGCGATCGGCGAGGTGGAGCTTGCCGAGGATGTTCGAGACGTGGCTTTTTATGGTCTTCTCGCTCAGGTAGAGCTTACCGGCGATCTCGGCGTTGCCCAGCCCTTCCGCGATTAGCTTGAGGACTTCCATCTCCCGGTCGGAGAGTTCGTGGAAAACGTTTGGGGCGTCGCGGCGGGCGCCGTGTAGCTCCCGGACCACGCGGGCCGCCACGCGAGGATGGAGTACCGCTTCCCCGGCGGCGGCTTTGCGGACGGCGTCGGCGAGCTCTTCCGGCCCGATCTCCTTGAGCACGTACGATAAAGCGCCGGCCCGAATCGCCGGAAAGACGTGCTCGTCGTCGTGGTAGGAAGTCAGCATGACGACGTTGGTGCGCGGGGAGCGGGCGGTGAGGCGGCGGGTTGCTTCGACGCCGTCCATACCGGGCATTATGAGGTCCATGAGGGCCACGTCGGGGGCGTGCTCGGCGGCGCACCGGACGGCTTCTTCGCCGCTTTCGGCCTCGGCTATTACGGAGATGTCGGGTTGGGTTTCGAGAAACGCCCGGACGCCCTGGCGCACGAGGGCGTGGTCGTCTACGAGGAGTACGGTCGTCTGTTCTAACGGTTTGTCCACGGCAACCAGGATCTCTCGCCTTTCTCTTCTTTAGAAGGTTTGGCTAGCGGGCATAGGCAGGTTACGCGCGTTCCCCGGCCCGGCACGCTCTCGACGTTTACGTGGCCGCCGAGTTTTACCAAGCGCTCGCGCATGCTCCGCAAGCCGAAGCCCTCGTCCGGGTTCCTCTCCGGCGCGAAGCCGACCCCGTCGTCGGTAACGCGGAGGGTCAGGTTCTCGGCGGTGTAGATCAGATCCACCTCGGCTTTCTCCGCCTCGCTGTGCTTGGTAACGTTTGCCAGGGCTTCTTGGGCGACCCGGAAGATGGCCTGCTCGGTCTCCAGGAGAATTTCGCGCTCGCCGCGGGAGTGAAACTCCGCCGGGATCTCACTGCGCTCCGACCACTTGGCGGTGTACTCCCCGAGCGCGGCGGAGAGCCCTTTGTCTTCCAGGGCCGCCGGGCGCATCTCGTGGATGAGGACGTTGAGTTCTTTCTGCGCGCCCTGCACGAGATCCGTGGCCTGAAAGAGGTGCTCCTCCGCGGCCTCCGGGTTCTGTTCTATGAGGGACCGCGCCGTGGCGATCTGGAGCGAAGTTGCGAAAACTTGCTGCTTGACGGAGTCGTGGAGGTCGCGGGCGAAGCGGTTACGGGCTTCGAGGGTGGCAAGTTCCTGACGGGTCTGGAGCAGGGTTTCGAGTTCGCCGGCCATCTGGTTGAGCCCGCGGGAGAGTTGCCCGAGCTCGTCCTTAGAGCGGTCTTTGGTTTTTACGGAGAAGTCCCCGCCACCCCAGGACTTGGCGGCCTCGGCCAGGCGCTTCAGGCGCCGGGTAAGTCCTTGGGCCGTTATAAAGCCGAAGATCGTGCCGAGCAGGGCCGCCGGGATGGACAGCGCGATCACGCTGACCCCAATAGCCCAGGCCAGGGGGGCGGCTATGTCGGGCAACTGGACGCTGTTCGTCACCATCCCGACGACCCGATCCCCGTCCTTTATCGGCATCACCGCGTGCATCAGGTTGCCTTCTCCACGGCCGGATAGCCTTCCCGGATCCTCTTCCCCTTCTAACGCCCGGTCTATTAGAGGCGTTAGCCCATCGTATCCTCGGGCCTCGAACCTTTCTCCTTCAGATAAACCGTCTACTTCGGGCACCGAGACCATCAGGTTGCCCCCGTCGTCGAGCACGAACGTCTGCCCGTCTTCCGGGCCAAAGTTGACGTTGGCGTTTTCCTGGCCGTCCTCGATCTCTTCTCCACCGTTCTCCGATCCGGGGCCGGCAATATAGCTCCGTAAGTCCTGCCGCATCTTTTCGAGATCCGGGTCCGGCCGGGAGAAGTTAGATTCCAATTCGGGAACCAGCGTATCTCTTATATCTCCGGCCAGGAACTGCGGTAGCGCGGAAGAAGAGTAGATAAAGATGACGACCACGGCTACTACCAATATCTCTAGGACCAGCAGCGCCACCACCGTAACCAGCGTGTAGCTGAGCGTCAGCTTCCACCGCAGCCGCCGCAAAGAGAATATGCTGGTTTTCACGGATAACCTTCCATAGCCCTGCAAGTTTAGTCCTAAGCCCACCGTAACGCATCCGTCCAGCGGCGCAGAACGATTAGGTCTCAAGGCCGATGCTCCGAGAAAATCGGGGTGAGACCGCGATTAGTAGAAAGTAGAGCATGAAATCCATCGTTCGAGGGGAGCGTGGTTCTCCCGTTGTTCTGAAGCTCGGATCGCCCGGACGCGGCGCACGCAAAACACCCGGATCAAAGCAACAAAGGGAGTGAGAAATGAGCGCAAACAAGAAAATTTGTTTGCGGAGTGAACGCAGTTGGTTCCGGCGGACCACCCGAATTACTCCCCCGGACCGATGGCAGGACGTGCGCCGCGAAATAAGCTCATCTCGTAGGCTAGAGAGCGTAGAGAAGGAGTTGGCGATGCGAACGGATGAACAGAACTATGGCGTGGCGGGAGGAGATCCCGGTGAAGGCCCAGGTGGGGCATCCACCGGCTCCACGACGGCGGAGTTCACCTACACCGATCCTGTACAGAGCTTCGTGGGCACGGTCAGGGATCTGATTACCCGGCCTGTCGGCTTTTTCCGGGGCATAGCGCGTCGGGGAGACTTTGTGAACCCCCTGATCTTCGCCGTGGTCTGCACCGTGATCTCGGCAGCAATCGGCGGCTTTCTAGGAATACTGTACGCCATCGTGGGCATAGGAGACGGGGGCGTCGGGGGGGCAGTCGGGGCCTTTGTGGCCTCTATATTCTTCACGCCAATCATCTCTGCGGTAGCGTTGTTCGTCTGCGCCGGCATCGTGCACTTGCTGGTCGCCCTGATAATCAAGCCCGCGGATACCGGTTTTGAGGCCACGTTCCGGGTAGTTTCTTACACAAGCGTTGCGCAACTCGCAAGCTGGGTCCCGATACTAGGACCACTGGTGGCCTTTGTAGCTTCCGTAACCCTGTCTATTGTTGGTGTCCGGGAAGTTCACGAAACGACGACCGGCAAGGCTGCGCTCGTGATCCTGATCCCCGCCGCGGTGGCACTGCTGGTAGCGCTATTCCTTATCGTGGTAGTTGGTGTCTTGTTCTTCGCCGCACAATAAGCGAAGTCCCCGCGGCCATCCGGTGTTTGGAAGAAAGACCCACCAAAGAAAAAGTCGTCACCGTGTGAGACGCGTCCGGCGAGCTCGTCGATCATTCGGCATAGAGTACCTGCTCCTTGTAGCGCAGGTACTTTGTGCCGGCTGGGAGCCGGAAGTGTGTTCCAGCTTCTAGCGCACTTTGGTGCGGCTGGATTCACCCCAGCACTCCACGTTGCGCAGGCCGCGGATGTTGTCTACGTGGAAAGTGGGGTCCTCTCCCGCCCGGCGCTGTCTCAAGTAATCACGCAGGGCGGCGAAAGCTATCCTCCCGAGAAGCAGTATCGCAACAAGGTTCACTATAGCCATTGAGCCCATGAACATGTCGGCGAGCGCCCAGACCAGCTCCAGCTCGGCCACCGATCCGAAGAACACGAGCCCCAACACCGCTATTCGGTAGTAGAAGAGCCAGCGCCGGTCGTCGGTTATAAACTCGGTGTTTGTCTCGCCGTAGTAGTTGCCGATTATGGAGCTGAAGGCGAACATCAGGATGGCGACCGCGATAAAGCTCGGCGCCCAGGCTCCTATCTGGGTCTCCAGGGCCTCCTGCGTGAGCGTGATGCCGGAGGCCTCCTCCGCGTCGTAGAGGCCGGAGAACAAAATGATAAACGCCGTGGAGGTGGCGACGAGCAGGGTATCGGTAAACACGCCGAGCGTTTGGACAAGCCCCTGCTTTACCGGGTGGGAGACCGACGCCGTGGCCGCCGCGTTCGGGGCGCTCCCCATACCCGCCTCGTTCGAGAAGAGCCCGCGGCTTATGCCCTGCCTCAAGGCCGCCGCAACCCCGCCGCCGATGGCTTCCCGGAGCCCGAAAGCATCGGAGATGATGAGCCAGAAAACGGCCGGTATCTGGGTGAAATTCATGATCATTATGTAGAGCGCCATGACGATGTAGACGACCGCCATAACCGGGACGAGCACCTGGGCGACCTTCGAAATGCGCTGCACGCCGCCGAATATGACGAGCGCCGTAAAGACGGTCAGCAGAATACCCAAAACCACCCGGGGAACCCCGTAAGCCGACTCGACGGCCAGGGAGATCGTGTTCGCCTGGACCGAGCTGAAGATGAGGCCGAAGGTAAACGTTATGAGGATGGCGAACAGTATGCCCATCCAGCGTTGGCCGAGGGCTTTCTCCATGTAGTAGGCAGGTCCGCCCCGAAACTGCTGGCCGTCGGGGACCTTATAGATCTGGGCCAACGTGCTCTCCACGAACGCCGATGCCGCGCCCAAAAGGGCTATAACCCACATCCAAAACACCGCACCGGGACCGCCGACGGCTATCGCGAGCGCCACGCCGGCAAGGTTTCCCGTCCCGATCCTGGAGGCCGCGCCGATGCAGAAAGCGCCGAACGAGGAGATACCCTGTCCCCCCGGGCCGCGCGTCAGGTCCGTAATGACGCGGAACATCTCTTTAAAGAGCCTGAACTGGACGAAATCCGAGCGGACCGTGAAATAAATACCCGCCCCGATCAGCATCACGATCAAGAGGTAGGACCAGAGTAGGTTGTTGACCCCCCCGACCAGAGCTTCTATGGCACCCAAATCACACCCCCGTCTACCTGATTCCAGAGCCCACATCTCGCAGGATGCACACCCTGCCGATGGCGCATCCTACGCTATCCAAAGGTTCGGGGCTAGAGGTTATGCACGTACAGCTAGAGGATACACCGGGGGTGGAGCCTCCAGTTTACTCCTCGCTAAAAGTGCTGACGAGGCCGTAGGAAAGAGCATCGGGTCCCGGGGACCGAAAACGGCTGGGCCTGTGGGACAACAGGCTACTTTTCCGGTTTGGTGTTTCGGAAGGGCAGTTGAGACAGCTTGCGCAAGACGAATTCGAACGGCCCCTGCGAAAAGCGTTGGAGCCAGAGGTGCGAGAAGCCGACGAGCAAGCCGAAGATCGCGAACATGAGCCCAAGCGTACCGGCGGCGCCCACTTGGCCGGATAGGCCGAAACCCCAGCCGTAGAAGGTGATCGAGGCTAGCACGTTCTGCAGGACGTAGCAGCTCAGGGCCATCCTCCCCACCTCGGCCAGGCGGTCGGCGAGCCAGCCCGACCACCCGCGCTCCAGGAGCAGCGCGACGAGGCCTATGTAACCGGCCGACAGGACCGGGGCAAACAGGTAGCGGACCGGGACCTCGAACAGGTAGCCCGGCACGAACTGCAAGAGGTTGAGCGGCACGCCGAGCAACAGGCCCCACCGGAGCATCTTCCGGCGCAGCCGGCGCCCGTTCTCGTCACCGGAGAAGGCACCGGAGCGCATCAGCCGCACGCCGAGCAGGAAGAGGAAAATGCTCATTGGGATGATAGCGACCGCTTCGATCCGGTAGACAAAGAAGTTGTCCAGCCGGTAAGAGACTTGTTCGGGCCACGGTTCCGACGTATAAATCCTCGCAGACTCTTCGCCGAACAACTCTACAGACGCCCCATCCACCTCGCCGGAGGTTAGGACGAACGCGACCGCCACGGACGCGAGGCCGAAGAAGAAAACGTGGATACCGCCGGAAACCCACATCGCCCGCTTTATAAACCGGTCGCCCTTGCCGACCATAAAAGCGACGATGGGCGCCACGACCGCGTAGCCCATCAAGATATCGAACTCGAAAACCAGCAGGTAGTGCAGAAACCCCTCGAAAAGCAGCAATACCGAGCGCCAAACGTACCGCATCGGCCACCGCAACCCGCGCCGGCGGGCCGACTGGTACTGGATCTCCAGCCCCACCCCAAATAGAATCGTCAGCAGCCCCAAAAACTTTCCGTTCGTAAAGAACGTCGTCAAAGCCACCAAAAACTCGCCCCACGAAGCCCACCACGAACCACCGAAGACAGCGGCTCCCTCCCCCAGCCCTACCAGCGAGAACAGCCAGATGTTGGTTCCTAAAGTTCCGAATATGGCGACGCCCCGCAAAACATCGAGGAGCCGTATACGTCTCGGACCCGCTGCGCCGGGCTCTCCTCTACCCATCACACGATACCCCCGGTGAACCTACCTGCCGAATAAGCCAAAACATGACGGCCTATTTGGCAGCACGAAACCAACTATGCCCATGATCCACATCACCATGCCATGCGACCCGCCCACGCACCGCCCACGCACCGCCCGCGCAGCTTCTCGAAACGACCCTTCAGCCGGAAGCCGGACAATGCGTACGCCACTAGCAGCCGGGCAACCTAACGTGCAGCGAAATCTACGCCGACTGCGACGAGGACCGCGATGGCTATAGCGTAAACGATGATGCTAACGAGCGAAGAGACGAGTAGCTTCGTCCGGTTCATACCGCCAACCCTCGCCATCGCAGCGATGACCCACACGCCCACGACGGGCGTCATCAGCAGCACGAATAGCGGGCCGTAACGGTTCATGTAGCCCCGATACTTCTCCGACGAGGTGCGCTTCTCCAGCCAGTTCCGGAGGCGGCCTATCCGCATGAGCTGTTTGTAGAAGACGAGAACCACCGGCACGGCCATGAAGTTGCCGAACACCGGCCAGAACACGGCCGAGAAGTAGTCGAGCCGCATCCCGATAGCAGCGGGGACGGCCAGGTAGATTTCGAAGTACGGAAAGAACCCTAAAAACCAGGCCGTGGCCGCCTTGACTATATAATCGGTCATCTCGTTCTCTACCCGCCACCCGTACCGGCTGGTTTCCCGGAAAAAGCCCCATACGTCGACCAGGCGGTGTCTATCGCGAAAACGGCGAACCACCCCTGCAGCTTCTTCACGCTCCGTCCTCGATCAACACGCACCTTTTGAATTCGCCGAAAAGGTAGGGAGACCTCCGCTTTCACCGGCTCCACTCTCCGTCATAGATCTCAACTTGCAGACTCGTCTCCGGGAGCGTTTCCCGCTCGTCGCCCTGACGACCATCCACCAAAAGCCGGGCACAAGAACGCACCAACCCGGAGTCGTCCGGCTCTACCCCTATCCAATGGCCGTGGGGATTCATGCCGTACAGTTCACCCATCTGTGCTCCTCTCTTTCGAATGCCCGTTCGAACTCTGGCCCCCACGAAGTGCCGTTACGCCTCGCCCATACGACCACCTCCCCCGACGTACTCGAACGAACCGCGGGCGACAGTTGAACCTTTACTGCCGACGTAAAAAGGTTGATGATGTCTAACAACCCAAACCCGAGCAGCGAGGCCGACAACACGCTCACGATCCTTCTATCTCTTTTCCACCGGGGCTACCCGGCAACACATAGACCAGCGCACCGCCCTCCCGCTCGACCGTCAGGTGCCCCCCACCGGCCAGTTCCGAGAGCAACGCGTCCGCCTCCCGCACCGACAGCGAAGTCATTATCGCCGCCTCGGCGGGCGTTATGCGACCCTCATTCTCACTCATAGCCTCCAACAACTCGCGGTCCTCACTCGCCGGTGCCGAGGGACGGCCCTGCGCCCCGAGCAGGGGGTACTCCGCCCCGTTTTCGACGACGACGCAACGGGTCACCTCCCCGAAAAATCCTATGCCGACCTCGGCCGTTACCGGACGGGCGCGCTCCCCGTCGTGAAGCTCACCCTGCAAACGCACCTCACCCCAAACGGCATACCGCTCGTCGATGGAGAAACCGTCAACGAACAACCGCAAGCGGGTAACCAGTATGAGCGCGTTGTCCACCTCGACCTCGACATTGTGACCCCTGCGGGTGGTGCCGTACCTGTTGGGCATGACCGTAACCTCCTATTTCATACACTCGTGTCAAATCACTGCACGTTTTATAACACGCTCGTGATATAATAGCAACATGCCGAAGGTTGTGGATCACGAGGAGCGCCGGCGGGAGCTGGCGGAGGCTGTTTGGCGGGTCATCTTGCGCGACGGTGTAGAGGGGGTTTCGGTTCGCAACGTGGCGGTGGAGGCGGGGTGGTCTACGGGCGCTTTGAGGCACTACTTTGGGACGAAGGAAGAGTTACTGGCCGCGGCAGCGGCACTGATGGAGGAGCGTACGAGGAAGCGCCTCGAAAGCAAGCATTACGGTGACAGCCCGCGGGAGGCGGTCCGGGCGGTGATTTGCGAGGTGCTGCCACTCGACGAGGAACGGCGCGAGGAAGGCGCTTTATGGTTCGCGTTCGCGGCGCGGAGCCTCGTAGACCCGCGGGTCGCCGAGGAGCACTACCTGGTCTTCGACGGCATGCGGGAGCTGTGCCACCGCGTCGTTCATCAGGTGGCCGAGGGCGGATGGTTGGCTTCCGGCCTGGAGCCGGAGGTAGAAACGGCCCACTTGCACGCCTTGGTGGACGGTCTATTTGTTCAGATGTTCGTGGGCCGTCTCGGTGAGGAGGAGATGCTAGAGGTGCTCGACTCGCATCTGAGCCGGATCGTCCTCGACCCGTAGAAGACGGTTTAGCATGGGGGCTACCCGAGGTCGTTCTCCAGTAGCGCTATTATCAAGATACTGGCGAATAGCAGATCTTCTTCGTCTTCGGAGAAGTGGCCGAGCTTCTCGACGGTGAATCCGCTTTTGAGAAGTGACCGTCGCTTTCGCACGCACAGGGTTTCCCTACCGTTCAACCCGACCAGGTACGAAGGCCTGAAGAAGAAGCCGTCAAGGGCGTAGCCGACCTCGTCGAGAAAAGGAACGGGGAGGAAGTGAAAAGGAACGGGGAGGAAGTGAAAAGGCATCGTGACCAGGCGGTTGGCCAGGGCCGTCCGGGGATTTCTCTCACGAACGGCGCCGACTTCTCTCCCGGCCGCGTTCAGAAGATCGTAGGTGCTTCTCCAAAACGATTTTACGCTCTTCTGACGAACGGCGCCGACGTGCCGGCCGTCGGGAGTAATTATCTCGTACGTGGCATTAAAGTCGACGACTTTTTCGGTTTGTATGCGGTAGGAGATTTTTTGCTCTGTATCGTCCCCGTATACTGTGAGGTCTTCTTCGAACCCTTCCCGGGCGTGGGCGACTTGGCGGCCCGCTCTGTCGGTTACCTCTATGTGGTCAATGGCGGTGAGTACTTTGAAGCTCAAATTCAACGGATAATCCAGCATGTTCCGCGACCTTTCTTCTGCCGTGGCCCCCGTGATTGGGGAGTGAGGAGGCCCGGCTTTGGCCGGGCCTCCCGGGGTTGGGCTGTTGCTTTATCGGTTTTCGATCAGGTCCGCGATCACCGGATATCGGTAGTCTTCGCCCTGGCCCACTTTGTACGCCGCGTAGGCGCTGTGGGCTAACGGGAAGACGGTGAGGATCAGCATAGCCGGCACCAGCAGAAAGCCTACGAGAACAGCCATCAAAGCGAACGTTACGGTCCATCCGGCGGCCAGTACGACGAGCCACGCGGCCTAGTATATGGTGGACTGGAGCGCCTGAAAGGCGACCCTCTGCGAACGATCCCGGTAAACGAGCCAGACGACCAGGGAAGCCACCGGCCCGAGAAAGCCCGTGAACAGGTTCAAAAAAGTGCTCAAGTGCGAGAGCACGGACCACGCACGCTCGTCTTGGGTACTCTGGGTACTCGTCGCCGTAGACCCCTCCGCCCCGAAGCTCTCCGCCACGCCGTAGTTCCGCTGTTCGTTCCGCTGTTCTGTCTGCATCTTCCGCTCCTTTTCTGCGCTCTTTTGCCTACTTGGTGAGCTTACGCCGCGGCCGGCACGTCGCCATCGGTCCGGGGGCGTAATCTTCGTGGTTCCCCGGGACCAGTCGTTTGGTCTACAATCCCGAAGATGTGCACGAGTAAAAAATCGGAGGGGCACCGCATCTTTGCCGCCCTCTACGACCGGTTGGGAGAGGCCGCCGAACGCGGGTGGATGGGCGAACGCCGCTCCCGGCTACTATCCGGCGCCAGCGGCGAAGTGTTGGAGATCGGGGGCGGCACCGGGGCCAACCTGCCCCACTACCACGCCGCCGAACGCGTCGTGGTCACGGAGCCGGACCCTTTTATGCGCGAAAAACTACATCCGAAGCTCCCGCAAGCCCGGGTTCCGACCAAGGTTTCGGGCGCCGGGGCCGAAGACCTGCCGTTCGCGGACGGCAGCTTCGACGCGGTAGTTTCTACGCTCGTGTTGTGTACGGTCCCGGACCCGCGGGTGGCGCTGGCGGAGATCCGGCGCGTCCTTCGTCCGGGGGGCGAGTTACTTTTTATGGAGCACGTAAGGGGTTCGGCCGGGATGGCCCGCTGGCAAGACCGGATCGAGCCGTTGTGGATGAAACTGTTCGCCGGATGCCACCCGAACCGGGATACCGTCGGGGCTATGGAGGCCGCGGGATTTGTCTTGGACGGCTTCGAGCGGTTCCGGTCGCCTTTTCCGGTGTACGGCCTCGTGCCTTTTGTCCAGGGTGGGGCGAAGGTTGGTGCGGGAGCATGAGCGCGCCACCACGCATGAGTGCGCCGCCACAGATCAACGGGGGCCGTTTCTTCGCCGAGTGGATGCTCACCTTTCTCGCGTTTCCGCTGGGTGGTGTGGCGGCGCTCTCGGTGCTGGGTTCGATGTCGAACACCCTCAACGCCGCGCTGGGCGGCGCCCTGGTCGGAGGGCTGGTAGGTTTAATGCAGTGGATAATATTGTTGCGGCACCTGGGTATGAAGTCGGCCTGGATCCTCTCCACGGCCTCCGGCCTCGCGCTCGGGAATACGGTCGGCATCATCCTGACCGGCGGGGGTACCGAGACGGGAGACCTAGTCTTTTTAGGCCTCGCGGCTGGCGCGGGCGTGGGCTTGGTCCAGTGGTCCTTACTCCGCCGCTATCTGAAGCTGGCCGCGATCTGGCCGCCCGTCGTCACCGTGTCCTGGCCGATAGGTTGGCTGGTAACTTCGTCTGTCGGGGTCAACATAGAGTTCGGTTACGTCGTCTTCGACACGGTAGGGGCGCTGGTTTTCGTGTCCCTCACGGGCGCGGCAATGCTGCTAATGGTTCGAGCCTCAAACGCCGCCAAACGTGCCTCCGTAGAAACCCAAAATACCGAAGACCCGCCGTGAAAAGCCCGGCGCACGGGCCTCGGGAGAAAACCCGGTGAGCCGCGGAACCGGTTCGCTCGTGGCGCTGATCCTCGCCGTGGCAATTTTCTTCGCTGACCAGTTCTCCAAGCGGCTCGTAGAAGACTCTTTGCGCCTCGGAGAAAGCGTGCCCGTCCTCGACGGTGTTCTGATGCTCACCTACATCAAAAACCCCGGTGGAGCCTTCGGTATCCTGGACGGCAGCCAGGTCATACTGCTCGTAGGCAGTTTAGTTGCGGTCGCGGCCGTGCTCTGGATGTTGCTCGCCGCGCCCCCACCCCGGCTGACGGTTCTGGGGTGCGGCTTTATTCTGGGCGGCGCGGCGGGCAACCTCTTCGACCGGTTAACGGCCGGGGAGGTAACGGACTACCTGAACCTCCAGTTCTGGCCGCTGGAGCGATGGCCCATCTTCAACGCCGCCGATACCGCCATAGTCGTAGGGGTCTTCGCGTTGCTGCTCAGCAGCCTCCGGCCCGAGGAGCCCGCCGCAGAACAGGAACCGAAAGACTAACCGCGGCTACGGTTTTTGGACCCCCCGGAGTCAGCGCAGTCAGGCCCGTAGAACCTCCCGCACTTCCCCGCTCCCGACGTCGTAGATGGCCCCGGCCAGGGAGATGTCGCCCGGGATAAGGGGCGACCTTCGCAAGATTTCTACGTCGTCCCGAACGCTCTGCTCCAGGTCGGAGAAAGTCAAAAAGTCGCGGCCCGAGGCGTCCACCCCGAGGTCTTGTCGAATTTTCTCCGCCAGGTCTTCGTTCTCGAAGGTCGCCATCCCACAGTCGGTGTGGTGGATGACGACCACTTCGTTCGTGCCGAGCAAGCGTTGGGATATGACGAGTGACCGAATGGCGTCTTCGGAGACCCGGCCCCCGGCGTTGCTTATGATATGGGCGTCGCCGGGGTCTATGCCAAGGAAGTCCTCGGGGTGGAGCCGCGCGTCCATACACGTAACCACCGCGACCCGCCGGGCCGGGGGGGCGGAGAGGTTTCCA
The DNA here is from genome assembly GCA_965213905.1 of Rubrobacteraceae bacterium. Lineage (GTDB taxonomy): Bacteria > Actinomycetota > Rubrobacteria > Rubrobacterales > Rubrobacteraceae > SIRX01. The sequence goes on from OZ243922.1 coordinate 711,215, forward strand.
CTGTCGAAAGACTCGGCGTACCGCCTGTTCGCCTCCAAAAGTTCATCGAATACCGCCACCGGCGCACCTCCTGATCTTCTGATTCGGGGTCTACAAAACTATCTTACGGCCAAAACACGTGGTTTTCAGCGGACCCGACGGGCACGTTGCTGGCGGTGCGAGGCCCACCGCGGACGGTTGAAGAGGCGGTCCAGGTAGCGGTCGGCGAACCACGCGCCCGCCGCGCCGCCGACTATGCCGAGGAGGATGTCGAAGACGGTATCTCCGGGGCGGTTGGAGATCTGGGCTCCCATAATAGCCAGGATCTGCTCGATGACCTCCCAGCCTCCGGCGCCGACGAGCCCGATCACGACGCCGGTGATAACGGCGTGCCAGGGCGTGTTGAAAAAAACGTCGTCCCCGCCGGCCCGGTAGATAATTTCTGCCGTCAAAGCGACGAGCACAAACGGGGTGAGGAAGTGCGCGATCTCGTCGTACAGCGGTATCGGCTCAAAGAAATGCCACACGAAGCCCGCCGTGTTGAGGACCGCGCAAAATACTACCAACACTACCGCCCATTTCCAGGGCATTTATCCGGCCGCCTTTCTCAAAAAGACCTCAAGAGAACCATCCAGGGTCCCCGGGAAGACGGTCACCGGGCCTGGGCCCGGACGCCGTTTCCTCCGCGCTACTCCGCAGACGCAGACGCCTCACCGCCACCCAAGGATAGAACGCCTCCACCTCGTTTCCGGAGCCCGGGGCCAGCACCAACACGACGCCCCGGTCGTTGACCTCGTCCAGCCGTCCCGCGAACTCCTTGGGATTACGCACGTCGAGCGCCACCATAACCGTCTCCCCGATCCAGGCCTCCGGTCTCGCTTCCGCCAACACAACCTCCCGCTCCTCTACTTCACGGTCTCTATCTTACCCCCATTTACCCTTATCGCCCGGCACTTACCCGGAGAGCGTCCTACGCTGTCCTACACCACGTGACAGTGACGGCAACGGGCTTCGTAGCTTTCTTCCGGGCCGACCTGGATGGTGGGCGCGGTGGCGGGCGCGGGCTCGAAGACCTGAATGCTCCGCCGGGCGTACATTGTGCGGCGCAAACGACGGATCAAGGCCTCCGTCTTTCCCGCGAACATCGAACCGGCAATAACCGTCAACGAACCAGAAGCCCTTCTCTCCGTCGGCAAACCCTACCCCGGCTCCCCGAGCAACCCACGATAACGACCGGCCCTGGCCTCTATACTCTCCAGCCTCCGGTCCGCCGAACGCTGCGCCCCCCGCGGCATCCTCCCGCTCCGGGCGAGCAACAGATACGCTTCCAGCACCCGCAACGCCTCCTCATAATCCTTCCGCCGCTCATAAAGACTAGCCAGCCTCTCGTAAGGGTGGCTGTCTACGAACTCCTCGGCCACGCTCCGCCCATAGAGTTCTATGGCATGGTCGACCTCTCCCCGCTGTTCGGCCTCCATAGCCGCGAAGTTTCGCTCCAAGGCTTCTTCGTAGCCGTGCAACGGGTCTTCCGGCGTGCCGACCTTCTCGATTCCCTCTACCCCCAGCCCGAAAACCCCGGAGGACCTTTGCTCGCCGCCGGAGCCGAACAACCTTTTTATTTTTCCGAAAACCACAGCAACGGATACTAAAACATACTCACGGAAAGGGCGAGGATCGAAGTTTTTCATAACTCGATACGGCATCTACCGCTATCGTAATGCTAAGCTTCCCAAAAATGGGCTTTTACGAGAGGAACAAGTTTATCCGAACAGCCAGACGACGTTTAGAAGAAAGACATCTTCACATACTATCCGAGAAGCCAAACAAGTAAATAACCTGGTGAGCCGGTCTCTAAAACTCGGTCTCGACTTCCTCTTCGGACTTGTAATCCCGATCATTATCCTCACCCGTTTCAGCGACGAACTCGGAAACATAACAGCCTACGTGGTCGCCGCGCTGGTGCCAGTGGCATGGGTGGCGGCGGATCTCTTCTTTATCACGAAGCGGTTCAACTTTATAACGAGCTTTCTCGGCTTAAACGCCGTGGTGCGCGGGGCGCTCGCCTTCTGGTTCGTGGACGGGGTGGCCTACGCGTTCAAGGACACGGCGCCGAGCCTGTTGTGGGTCGTAATTTTTGGGGCGTCGCTCGTGTTCGGCCGGCCACTGATCTCCGCTTTCCTCGAACAGACGTTCGACCCCCGCACCCCGGAACAGGAACGCTCGATAAGGAACCTCTTCGACGAGCGGCCGGTATGGCGGGCGCTGTGGCTCGGGACGCTCGCGATGGTCGTACTTTCCATAGTCACGAGCGTCGCCAACTTCTTCTTGAACCTCTGGATCGTCACCGCCGAGTTCGGTACCGAAACATTCAACGTACAGGTCGCCGAAGCGAACGCCGTCGCCCGAGTCGCAATCGCCATCCCCGAAGCCCTGGCGCTCATGGTCGTCATCGGCCTGGCGCTAAAGGTGATCTACGCCCGGCTGCCCGGAGACCCAAACGACAAAGACTTCTGGGAACTCATGCAGCTGCGAGAAGACCATCAAAACGACGCAACCTGAGACAGAAAGGACACCGTGACAAAAGACGAAAACCCGATAAAGAGCCGCACGAAAAAGAGCAAGTTCAGCACCACACTAATATTCGTCGCGCTGTTCGTCCTCGGTGGGCTGGTCGGAGTGGGCCTGGGCCCGATCCTGGGTTTCCTCGGGCTCGACCTCGGGGAGGCGGACGCAAGCCCGTGGGTCGTGATCCCGGGCCTCATAGCCTCCATCTTCTTCGTCCTCGCCTTCCACGAGTTGGGCCACATCATCGGCGGTAAGCTGGTGGGCTTCAGGTTTACACTATTCATCGTCGGCCCGTTAAAGCTCTACTCGACGCGGGACGGTGTCAAACTCGGCCTCAACCGAAGCCTGATGTTGGCCGGAGGACTTGACGGCGCAGCCCCGACGGACTCTCAGAACCTCGTACGCCGGACGATGGCTCTCGTCGCCGGTGGCCCCGTCGCGAGCCTGCTGCTCGCGGTGTCGGCGTTTGGGCTGCTCTTCGTCGTTCCGCCGTCTATCAGGGTCATACTAAGCATCGTTGCGGTGGCCTCTCTCGGGATTGGGGTCGTCACCCTGATCCCAAACAGGATCGGCGGCCTCGTCTCGAACGGAGCCCAGCTGAAGATGCTATCGAAGGGTGGCACGGAGGCCGTACGCTGGTGCGCCCTCGGTGCGCTCGGCGGGGCTTCGATGGCCGGAGAACGTCCCCGCGACTGGGACGAGAAAATGATTCAAAGCTCCCTCTCCCATCGCGACAACTCCTTCGACGACGCCGGGGCGAGCAGCACCGCCCACTACCACGCCCTCGACCTCGGTAGAAAAGACGAAGCGGAAGCCCTGCTAGGACGCGCACTCTCCGCAGACGCCATCCCGGAGGTAATGCGCTCCCAGGTACTCTTCGAAGCCGCCTTTTTCCAGGCCTACTTCCGCCACGACGCCGGAGAAGCCCAGTCTCTTCTCTCCGAGACCCAGCCGGAAAAGGTACTCGAAAAGCACCTCCCGCTACGGGCGGAGGCGGCGATCCTGCTAGCGGAGGGAGAAAACGAAGGAGCGAAAGAGAAAGCCCGCAAAAGCCTGGAAGCACTCGACGGGTCGTTCAGCCCCGGGACGGTGAAGCTGGAGAAGGAGTGATTAGAAAGGATCATCGAGGCCGGTGAACGTCAAGATAAGAAAACCCCCGCCACGAAATACTCACGGTAGAAGAGAAGGAACCCCACGGAGAAAGGAGATGTTTTGCTGAAGTTGGAAGGACTGAAGAAACGTTACGGGGACGTCGTTGCGCTCGACGACCTGTCGTTCGAGGTAGAGAAAGGCCAGATGTTCGGCTTTGTCGGGGCCAACGGCGCGGGCAAGACCACGGCCATGAGGATACTGCTCGGCGTGCTCGATCCCGACGAGGGTGAGGTACTCTGGCACGGGGATTCCATAGACGCCGACACCCGCCGGCGCTTCGGCTACATGCCCGAAGAACGTGGCCTCTACCCCAAGATGCGCGTCGGGGAGCAACTCTCGTACCTGGCCCGGCTGCACGGTTTCTCCAAAAGCGATGCGGAAGAAGCCACCGGACGCTGGACAAAGCGCCTCGGTTTGCACGAACGGAGCGGGGACAAAACGGAGGAGCTCTCGCTGGGCAACCAGCAGCGGGTGCAGCTCGCCGCCGCACTCGTCCACGACCCCGACTTCCTGGTCCTCGACGAGCCGTTCTCCGGCCTCGACCCGGTAGGCGTGGACACCCTGAGCGAGGTGCTGCTGGAGCGCGTGGAAGCCGGGGTCCCGGTCATCTTCTCCAGCCACCAGCTAGAGCTGGTAGAGCGTTTGTGCGAGGCGGTAGCCATCGTCCGGGACGGCCGGCTGGTCGCCGGAGGAACGGTCGAGGAACTGCGTGCGCCCCGGGGCCAGCGTCTGTTGCAGGTCAACGTGCAGGGGGAGAACGGTGGCTGGGTCTCGGGCTTGCGAGATGTGAAAGTTGTCGAGGATCAGGGCAAGGAAGGCGTTCTTTTGTCCCTGGACGAGGCCGCCGACGAGCAAGAGGTACTGGCCGCCGCCCGAAACGCCGGGCGCGTTACGCACTTCGGGTTTGCCCGGCGCTCCCTGACCGAGCTGTTTAGAGAGGTGATGGAAGGATGAACAGTAGCGTACTTTTAGTAGCCGCGCGGGAGGTTATGGAGAAGGTCCGGGACCGGGCGTTCATCCTGTTCACCGTGTTTATGTTGCTCATACCCGTGGCCGGCGGGGCCTTCGGGGCGTTCTTTTCGGATTCGGACAGCCGGAGCTACCGGGTGGGCCTCGCCGGGGAGGGCTCTGAGCAGCTCGGGACCGTGCTGCAAGAACAAACGACGGCCCTCAACGCGGAGGTAGAGGTGCAGCAGCTACCCGATGCCGGGGCCGCCAGGACGGCGGTTCGGGACGGAGAGGTGGAGGCCGCGGTCGTGGACCTGGACCGGGTTCTGGCCGACGGCCGGCCCGCGACGGAGCTACAAGCGCTCTTGCAGACCAGCGCCGGGCAGGTAGAGTCCGCCCGGAGCCTGCAACAGGCTGGGGTGAGCCCGGAACAAGCCCAGGGCATCCTCAACCCCGAGCCGCTCTCCGTCCGGACGGAGAGCGGCTCGGGGCCGTGATCGCGCAGTTCGGCATGGTCTTTTTGTTCCTGACCATCTTTACTTACGGGTACTGGATCGCCAACGGCGTCGTCGAGGAGAAGTCGTCGCGGGTGATAGAGGTCATCCTCTCCACCGTAAAGCCCTGGAGGTTGATGGTCGGCAAAATCCTCGGCATCGGGGTTCTCGCCCTGTGCCAGATACTGCTCATCCTGGTCCTCGGCCTCCTGGCGGTCTTTCTGCTGGATCTTGAACTACCGCCCGTGGCGTTCGGAATATTCGCCGCCGTCCTACTCTGGTTCATGCTAGGCTTCGCGTTCTATAGTTGCCTGTTCGCCGTGGCCGGCGCCCTGGTCTCAAAGCAGCAGGATCTCCAGTACACCCAACTACCGCTAATGTTCCTCATCTTCGTCGGCTACGGGGCCGCCTTCTACGAGTTCGGCAACCCGGGCTCGCTCGTGGCCCAGATCCTCTCGTTCGTGCCGCCGTTCTCCCCGATAGTGATGCTGATGCGCATGGGAGTAGGCGAGGCCGGAACGCTGGAAGTCATCGCCGCGGTCCTGCTCACGGTGGCAGCAGCGGCCGGCCTAGTAGTTCTGGCCGCCCGGCTCTACGCCGGCTCCGCCCTGCGCTTCGGCACCCGGGTCTCGCTGCGCGAAGCCTGGAAGTCCTCCGGCAACGAAACCGCAAAATCGGGGTAGAAGCCCTCTCTCATAGCGCCGGGCATAAGGCTTGATCCTTACGCCCGGCGAGATGTCAGCTTCTCAGCGATCGGCAGTCAGCTTTTTCCTTGCTAAAAGCTGATACCTGATGGCTGAGAGCCCGGGTCGAGGAAGGCCAATCCTTCCGAAACTCGCTATCAGCGTAACAGCGTCTCCACGGATTCGCCGCGTAGGGAGGCGTCCAGAACCTCCATCGGGTGGAAAGTCGGGATCTCGTCGTGGCCGAGCCGCTTTAGCGAAGCCTGGATCTGGAGGTTGCAGCCGGGGTTGGAGGTGACGATCACCTGGGCCCCGGTCGCCAGGATATTTTTCGCCTTGCGCTCACCCAACTCCTCGGCGGGCTCCGGTTCGATCATGTTGTAGATACCGGCGGATCCACAGCAGATCTCCGCCTCCCGGATCTCCTTTACGTCCATCCCCGGTATCTGCTTTAAGGTCTGTCGCGGCTGCTTCCGGATGCCCTGGGCGTGCGCCAGGTGGCAGGCATCCTGGTAGGCCGCCGTTACCGGCAGCGGGTTACGCTCCGCCCGCGGCCCCTGCTCTTGCAAGAACTCCGATACGTCCTTCACCTTCGCCGAAAACGCCTTGGCCCGCTCGGCATAATCCGGGTCGTCGCGCAAGAGGTAACCGTACTCCTTCATCGTCGAGCCGCAACCTGCGGCGTTGATGACGAAGTAGTCTAGACCTTCGGCCTCGAAAGTATCTATCGTCTTGCGGGCGAAGTTTAGGGATTCTTCTTCGCGCCCGGCGTGGGTGGAGAGGGCGCCGCAGCAACCCTGTTTCGGGGCGACGACCTCGAAACCCTCGGCGGCCAAAACGCGGACGGTGGCGGCGTTGACCGGGGAGAAAAAGACCCGTTGGACGCAGCCGAGCAAAACCCCGATGCGCGCCCGCGGCTCGCCTTCGGCCGGGGTTACTTCCGGGAGCTTCTCTTCTTTGGGCACCTCCGGGAGCAGGGCTTCCATTGCCCGTAGCCGAGACGGGATACGGTTCATGATGCCGGACTTCTGCACTTTGTCGCGGATGCCGAGGCGCTGATAGAGCTTCATCGGGCCGGCGGCGAGGCGGAGGCGGTTCGGGTAGGGGAAGAGTTGGAAGATCATCTCCCGGAAAGCCTTGTCCTGCGGCGCCCTTTCGTAACGCCGCTCTACCTGCCCGCGGGTCGCCTCGATGAGCTTGTCGTACTGCACCCCGGACGGACACGCCGTTACGCACGCCATGCACCCGAGACAGAGGTCGTAGTGGCGGACCATCTGATCGTTCATCGGCTCTTCATCGAGGCCCTTGTTCATCAGGTAGATGCGCCCGCGCGGGGAGTCCATCTCTTCGCCGAAGAGCACGTAGGTCGGGCACGTCGGCAGGCAGAAACCGCAGTGGACGCAGTCGTCTATGAGGTCTTTGTCCGGCGGATGGTGGGCGTCGAACGCGGGGAAAGAGACCTTACCGGTCTCGCCCCGGTTTGCCCCGACGGTTGCTTCGGCGGCGAGCTCGCTCGACACCCCGATGCTCTGTCCTACGTCTTCGGGGCTACCGGCGCCGATGGTCTCGGCCATCGCCTCGTCTCCGGTCGAGCCCTCTCCATTACGTCGCTCGGTCACTAGATTCCTCCTATAAAACGGCCCGGACTGAGGTTGCCGTGCCCGTCGAATTTTTCCTTTACCCGCTGCATGAGCCCGAAGTCGTCCCGGGGCGGTCCCCAGGTCCCGACCTTGTCTTTGACCTCTCGGGGAGCTTGCAACAGCGCCACGCCGCCGCCGCGGCGGACCCAGATTTCGCGTACTTCTTCGATCACCTCGACCAACGCACCCTCATCACCACCGGATAGCGCGGCGAAAGTTACGCCGGTTGCGGCGTGGCCCGTGATCTTGGGATGGTCCAACCCGCGACGCCCGGCGGCCCCGAGCACCGAGTCCAGCACGCCCGTAAGCTCCGCGGGCGGCGCGGAAATTTTTATGAGGGCGCCGTCTTCCTCTGTGGCAGGGTCTGTATCTCCGAGCTGGTTTCCATCTTCGGGGTCCCGAACTTCGCCGTAAGGCTTGAGCGCGTGCGAGATTGCATCTACCTTCGCCTGTATGCCCCCTTCTATGCTCTCCATAAAGACCGCCACGAGCTTCTCGTTTTCGTTGTAGCGCAGCTCGATGGCGGTCGGCTCCACCTGGGTCTGGGCCACGCTGCGGACCGCCTCGTAGACTTCCCCGGGGCCGCCCTCGATCTCGGCGACGAGTGTTTTCGAAGCGTCCTTGATCGGGTGCAGCCGGAAGTTGGCCTCCACGATCAGACCCAAAGTCCCCATCGAACCCGTAAAGAGCTTCGAGAGGTCGTAGCCGGCCACGTTCTTTACGACCTTGCCGCCGGCCTTGGCGACCGTACCGTTTGCCAGCACGACCTTGATGCCGATGATGAGGTCCCGCACCGTGCCAAACGAGTACCGGCGCGGTCCGGAAGAGTTGGTGGCTATCAGGCCGCCAGCCGTGGTATCTTTTTCGGAGGGGTCTATCGCAATCATCTGGTTCTCTTCGGCGAGTTTTTCTTGTAGGTCGGAGAGCTTTATCCCGGCCTGGACCCGTACGATCTGGTCCCCGGGCACGTACTCCACGATCTCGTTCATCCGCGCCGTGCTGATGATAAGGTCCAGGCTCCGGGGCGCATCTCCCTGGTGCATCTTGGTCCCGCTCCCCCGCGGCACGACCGCCAACTCATGCTCCCGGACGAACTTCATCAACTCGCTCGCCTCTTCTACCGAGCCCGGCTCGACCACGAAGGACGGCTCGACACCTTCTACCGCGTCTCCGCTCGAAGCCTCGCGCACGTTTCCGTCGCCGACTATCTCCTGCAGGTCTTCGAGCGTTACGTTCTTTGTTTCCATTAGAATTGCTCCACTATGCCGGCCTTCTGAAGCGGGTGCATTTTGAAGGGGCCGGGCCGCTCGCCGCAGAGTCGGGGGGTCGGGAATATTTTGCCGGGGTTTGCGATCTGGTGCGGGTCGAAGGCGCACCTCAGAAGCTGCATGGTGTCCATGTCGTCGTCGGTGAACATCTTGGGCATGTGCTTCTTTTTGTCCTCCCCGATGCCGTGCTCCCCGGTTAGCGAACCTCCGGCATCCAGGCACGCCATGACGATATCCCCAGCCAAGTCGTGGGCCTTGTCCGCCTCACCCTCGACCGCGTTGTCGTAGAGTACGAGCGGATGCAGGTTGCCGTCTCCGGCGTGGAAGACGTTTGCGACCCGCAAACCATACTGCTCGCCGAGCTCGGTGATCCGCTTGAGGACCGAGCCCAGTTCCGTGCGCGGGACGACCGAGTCCTGCACGTAATAGTCGTTGCTTATGCGGCCCATCGCCGCGAACGCCGCTTTGCGGGCTTTCCAGAACAGCGCCCGCTCTTCGTCGTCCTCGGCGACCCGAAGCTCGACGGCGGAGTTGTTCTCGCAAATTTCGAGAACCCGGTCGAACTGGTTGTCTACCTCGGCTTCCGGGCCGTCCAACTCTATGACCAGCGTGGCCCCGGCTTCTTCCGGCAGACCGGGCGCGATGGCCGCCTCTACCGCGTCCATCGTCAGGCGGTCCATCATCTCGACCGCCGCCGGGATGATCCCCTCCTCGATAACCACCGATACGGCCTTGCCGGCCGCTTCGGTATCTTCGAAGCCTGCAAGGAGCGTCTTTACCGACTCCGGGGTGCGGGCTATGTTCAGCGTGATCTTAGTCGCTATTCCGAGCGTCCCCTCCGAGCCGACAAACGCCCCGAGCATATCGTAGCCCGGCGCGTCCGGGGACTTGCCGCCGCCAAGATGAGCGATAGAGCCGTCCGGCAGAACGACCTCTACCTCCATTACGTGGTTCGTCGTGAAGCCATATTTGAGGCAGTGGACGCCGCCAGAGTTCTCGGCGAGGTTTCCGCCGATGGAAGAGACGATCTGGCTGGCCGGGTCCGGGGCATAGTAGTAGCCCTCGTTTGCGACCTCCTGGCTGACCCAGACGTTGATAACGCCCGGCTCCACCACGACCCGCCGGTTCGGGATGTCTACCTCCAGGATCTTCTTCATCCTCGACATCACGATGAGCACCCCGCTCTTTACCGGCAACGCCCCGCCAGAGAGCCCCGTCCCCGAGCCGCGGGCCACGAACGGTATTCCTTCGTCGTAGCAGAGTTGGACAACCTTCTGGACCTGTTCGGCGCTCTCGGGGATTACGACCAGGTCCGGGATCACCCGGTATTCCATGAGGCCGTCGCACTCGTAGGTGCGAAGCTGCTCGTGCTCGTGGATCACCCCCTCTTCGCCGAGGATGTCCTGCATACCTTGTATGAGCCGGCTACGCTCCATAAAGCGCCTCCTTTTTCTAGAGGGCGTTACCCTCCGGTCCCTATTTCGTGCTGTGCCTGATCTTCTATGAGCGTGAGTATCGCCGAGTGGTCCAGATCACCCCGCCCCTTCGCCTTCAACGACTCCAACATCTGGTCCACGATAGCCGTAACCGGCAGTGATACCCCGTATTCCCTGCCTGCCGCCAGCGCTATTCCCAGATCCTTATGATGCAATTCTACCCTAAAGCCGGGATCGAAGTCGTGCCCGACGAACTTCTCCGCCTTGGCATCCATGACGTTGCTGCCGGCCAAACCTCCCGAAAGCGCATCGAGGATGGCCTGCGGCTCCACGCCCGCTTTCGACCCGAGCACCAGCGCCTCCGAAACCGCCGCGATGTTGAGCGCCACCACGATCTGATTGCAGGCCTTTACCGTCTGCCCGGCCCCGACATCCCCGACGTGCGTGGCAACCTTGCCAACAACGTCGAAGATGGGCTCAGCACGCTTGAAATCCTCATCGCTGCCACCGGCCATGATAGAGAGCGTACCTTCCTGCGCCCCCACGTCGCCGCCGCTGACCGGCGCGTCTACTATGGAAGCGCCCCGCTCCCGGGCTTGCTCCGCCAGCTCCCGGGTAACGACCGGCGAGATGGTGCTCATGTCAACGATCAAGGTTCCTTCGCGAACCGCCTCGAAGATTCCCCCCTCATCCGCCAACACTTCCTCGACCTGCGGCGAGTTGGGAAGCATGGTGATGATAACGTCGCACTGCTCGGCGACTTCCCCGTAGCTGTCTACGACCTCCGCCCCTTCTCCGGCCAGCTCTTTGGCTTTCCCGTCGGGACGATTGTAGAGAACGAGTTCGTAGCCCGCCTCCATAAGGTTGTGCGCCATCGGCCCACCCATTATCCCGAGCCCTATAAACCCGACTTTCTCCGCCATAAAGATGCTCCTTCCCTGGTGTTATCTAGTAGATCTCCAACTCCGAGACCGGCACGTCCATATCCCGCAACTCGAACGGGAGCCAGCCGAAGCTCTCTTCGGTTGCTTCCGTGGTCGGGTTGTATTCGAGGCCGACATAGCCGTCGTAGCCGAGCTCTTCGAGGGCACCGAGGACGTAAGGGTAGTGGATCTCCCCGGTCCCCGGCTCCCCACGTCCCGGGGAGTCGGCAATCTGGACGTGCCCGATCTTGTCTATATGCCCCCGCAACTTGGCGACCAGGTTACCCTCCATGCGCTGCATGTGATAGAAGTCGTGCTGTATCGCTACATTGCCACGCCCTAGACTATCCACGAACTCGACCGCCTCGTCGGTCGTATAGATCAGGTAAGGTCCGTTCTCGAAGGTGTTAACGGCCTCGATCAACACCTCGATGCCGACCTCCCGCGCCGCGTCCGCCGCAAAGCCGACGTTCTCCCGCGCCAGCGCGAGCTGTTCATCGCGTTCCATGCCCTCGATTTCGTGCCCGAGCAGGACGTTCATGCGGCGGCAGTCCAGAAGCCGGGCTAACTCAAGTGCCACGGGGATGTTCTCCCGGAACTGATCCTGCGTATCGGGGTCGCTAACCAAACCCCGGTCGCCGCCGGCCATGTCCCCGGCGTCGAAGTTGAAGAGCGCCACCCGCAGGCCGGCATCCTTTACCGCCTTTTCGACCTCGCCGAGATCCTCGCCCGTGGGCCACCAAAACTCTACCGCCCCGAACCCGGCCGCCGCCGCAAGCTCGAAACGCTCCAGAAACGGAGCCTCCTTGAAAAGTATCGAAACGTTCACGCTGAACCGCACCTTACCTCCCGTCGTCTTTTCGTCTGTCCACCGTTTACTTCCCCAAACGTTACTAAAACACGCCGCAGAAACGGAGTAAACCGGACATTCCGCATGGTGAAAACATCGTGCCTGACTGCTTCAGGACGCGTCCAGCTTCCCGGTAAGGGCTTTGGAGATACGTTTTAGGTCCGGGATGAGGGATTCGGAACGCTGGCCTTCGAGCCGGCTGGAGGGGCCGGAGATGCTCATGGCGGCGAAGATCTCGCCGTCCGCCCCGAATACGGGCGCGGCGATGCAGCGGACGCCGTCTTCTTGTTCCCCGTAGTCTACGGCGTAGCCCTGACGACGGATTTGCTGCAACTCCGACCGGAGTTGTCCCGGGTCGGTTATGGTGCTCGCGGTGTACCGTACCGGATCCAAACGCTCAACGAGCAGATCCAAAAGCCGCGGCGGCTGGTAGGCCAGAAGCACCTTTCCCGAACCACAAGCGTGTAACGAGACCCGGTTTCCCGGCTCGGTAAAAATCCTCAACATGCGCGTCGGCGGCGTCGCCTGCTCGATGTACATGGCAGAGTTACCTTCTAGTATCGCCAGGTTTGCCGTTTCCTGGCTTACCTGAGCCAGTTCCTCCAGGAAAGGCCGCGAAGTGGTGCCGACCCGTTCCCTGGTTACCATCGCCATCGTCAGGGATTTAAGTCCCAACGTGTAACGCCGGGTCTCCTTATTTCGATGGACGTAACCCCTCGAACCCAGCGTCGCCAACAAGCGGTGGGCCGTCCCCGCAGATAGCCCGGTAGCCGCCCCGATCTCACTGACCCCCAACTCGCCTTCGGACCGGCTCACGAACTCTAAAATGTCCAGCGCCCGCTCCACGGACTGTACCCCGCCCTCCCGTTGACGGACCTCCGTCGTATCTTTAGTCCCCAATAAATCACCCCTAAACCCGAAAGTCTTTGACGAGATAAGCATAGCGAAAATTGTCCCGCGCCGCAGAACTCCGGCGCGTCGTTTTTCGCATTGTGGAAACACGAGCTTGTGCCGTGAAAGTGCCCGGTGGGATAATGTCGGACCAGTCGGGTATTGGGAAATTGTGTTGCAGAGAGGAGCGATTCGAGAATGCCAGTGATGGACGTAATGGAAGCGGTAGTGGCGGTTATGGAGGACGAAGGTGTAGAGGTCGCTTTCGGGGTTCCGGGGGCGGCGATTTTGCCGCTGTACAAAGCGATGAGCACCTCGGAACAGATCAAGCACTATTCTGTGCGGCACGAGGAGGGCGGCACGCACGCCGCCGACGGGTACACGCGGGTAACGGGAAAGGTCGGCATCAACATCGGGACGAGTGGGCCTGCCGGCACCAACATGATCACCGGCCTCTACACTTGCCAGGCCGACTCTGTACCCCAAATTTGCATTACCGGCCAGGCCCCCACTACCGTATTGCACAAAGAAGCTTTCCAGGCGGTGGACATCGTGGAGATCGCCAAACCCGTGACCAAGTGGGCCGTGCAGGTAAAAGAGCCGGGCCAGCTCGTGTGGACCTTCCGGGAAGCGTTCCGCATCGCCCAAGAAGGAAGGCCCGGTCCCGTTCTCATAGACCTGCCGCTCGACGTACAAAACAGCGGCCTGGAGGTAGACTTCGACCCCGAGCGCGGCGGCCCGCTACACTTCGAAAAGCCTACACCCCGGCCGGGCGCGGTGCGGCAGGTAATAGAGATGATCCTGGAGGCCGAACGTCCGGTGCTCATGCCCGGTGGCGGCACCATTATCGCGGACGCTGCCGAAGAGCTCGTGGAGCTTGCGGAACACTTGCAGGTCCCGGTTAGCCCGACGTACATGGGTAAGGGCACCATCCCCGAAGACCACCCGCTCTATATGGGCATCGTCGGGTTACAGACCAGCCAGCGGTTTGCCAACGCCCTTTTCCTGGAAAGCGATTTGGTAGTCGGCATCGGCAACCGCTGGGGAGATAGGCACACCGGGGATCTGGAAACCTACCGGGGAGACAGGAAATTCGTACACATAGACATAGAACCCAGCCAAATGGGGCGTGTCTTTCCCCCGGATCTCGCGGTGGTCTCGGACGCAAAGTTCGCCCTGGAAGAGATGCTCCAGACCGCCCGCGACACGACTACCGAACGGAAACCCGGCGAGTGGGTCGGGCGGGTGGACGAGCTACGCTCCACGATGCTCCGCAAAACGAACTTCGACGACGTACCGGTAAAACCCCAGCGCGTGTACCAGGAGATAAACGAATACTTCGACGAGAACACCGTCTTCGTAACGGCCATCGGTCTTTACCAGATCTTCGGCGGCCAGTTCCAGAAGACCTACAAGCCGCGCCACTACCTCTGCTGCGGCCAGGCCGGTCCGCTGGGATGGGAGATACCGGCGTGCATCGGGGCCAAGCTGGGCCGGCCGGACAAGACGGTGGTCGGGGTAGTGGGAGATTACTCGTTCCAGTTCCTCATGGAGGAGCTCGCCGTCGCCTGCCAGTATAAAGTGCCCTACGTGTTGGTCATGCTCAACAACGCCTACATGGGCCTCATCCGCCAGGGCGAACTCAAGTACGATATGAACTACGCGGTGGATATCGGTTACGAAGGCCCCGAGAACGAGTACGGCATAGACAACGTAGGTATTATGGAGGCGATGGGCGCCCTGGGACGCCGGGTCGAGAGGCCGGAGGACATACAAGACGCCCTCGACTGGGCGGTAGGGGCCAGCGAAGAGCACGGGGTTCCGGCGCTCGTAGAGATCCTGTGCGAACGGGAGACGAACGCCGCGATGGGCCTCTCGATAGACAAGATCAACGAGTACGAGCCCATCCTCGACGGCGCCGAAGAGCTCGCGGGCCAGATAGTCGGGGGTGTGCCCGAGAGAGATTAAGGAGACCGATGAAAGAAGACCTCAAAGAGATAATGGCGGCGGGCCTCTCCGCCGCCGACCCGGAGAAAGCCGTAAACCGTTTTCTGGAAACCGGGGACGGCCGCATCAGCGCGGGCGGCTCAGGCGGCGCGGGCGGCGCGGGTTTCGAGGCCGAACGGGTCTTTATCCTCTCTGCCGGCAAAGCAGCCGGCCCGATGGCCCGGGCCGCCGCAGACTCTCTCGGAAGCCTTCTGGCCGGCGGCCTGGTCGTCACCAAAGACGGCCACGACGAAGGTCCGGAGGCTCTGGAGACGGTTTACGCCTCCCATCCCGAACCCGACGAACGCGGCGTGGAGGCGGCGCGCAAAGCCCGCGAACTCGCCGAGCCGCTGGAAAAAGGGGATCTACTGCTGGCGCTCATCAGCGGTGGAGCCTCGGCGCTGCTGGCGGACCCTGTTCCGCCGGTAGAAATAGAAGACCTGCAACGCCTGACTTCCGACCTGCTCAAAAGCGGCGCGGGGATAGGGGAGATCAACTGCATAAGAAAGCACGTCTCGCTCCTTAAAGGCGGCGGCCTGGCGAGCCTGGTCCATCCAGCCTCCACCATCTCACTCCTGCTCTCCGACGTGGTCGGCGACGAACCCTCTTCCATCGCCAGCGGCCCGACCACCCCCGACCCGACCACGCTGGAAGACGCCAGAGAAACCCTCGGCAAGTACAAAATACAGCCCCCGGGTAGCGTAGAAGAGCACCTCCGAAAAGCCGACGAAAACCCGAAGCCCGACGACGAAATATTCGACAACGTAGTCAACGTGGTCTGCGGCGGCGGCCGGCACGCCTCCGAAGCCGCGGCCGGAAAAGCCCGTGAGCTGGGCTACGAGCCGCTAGTGCTCTCCACGCTCATAACCGGCGACGCCGCCGCTTCGGGCGAACTGTACGCGGCCGTAATCCGGGAGGCGCTGGAAAGTGGAAACCCGGTAGGCCCGCCCTGCGCCATCGTGAGCGGCGGCGAGGCGACCGTGACCGTGCGGGGCGACGGGACCGGCGGACCGAACCTGGAGTTCGTCCTCTCACTCGCCGTAGAGTTGGACGGTGTAGACGGTTGGACGGCCTTCGCCATAGACACCGACGGCAACGATGGCTCCACCGACGCGGCAGGTGGCCTGGTCAGCGGCGCAACGGCACGAAAAATCCGGGACGGTGGGACAGACCCGGCAGAGGATCTCACGAACAACGACGCCTACCCCGCGCTCGAGGCTGCGGACGCCCTGATCCTTACGGGACCGACCGGCACCAACGTCAACGACTTACGAGTAGCATTGATCGGCTGACTTCACTATTATACGGTGCGGCGGTTACGTCCGGCGCCAGGAGAGGAGACAATAAGAAACAGTACGAGAGCAAATTAGGGGAGCAATTCTGAGTTCGAGGAAAGGGGAAATTCTTGGAAAACATCCTGCTTTTAAGCCTTCTAGCCCTGGCACCCATTTTAACTATAGGATTCTTGCTCGTCGGGCTTCGGTGGCCGGCGGTCTGGGCCATGCCCGTAGGATACGTGGTAGTCGTAATCATAGGTCTCTTCGTCTGGCAACTAAGCTTCGCCAGCATCGCAGCCTCGACGGTGCAGGGTCTGATCATCGCCCTCACGATCCTTTATATAGTCTTCGGGGCGCTCTTGCTCCTAGCGACCTTATCCGAGAGTGGTGCCGTAAACACGATCCGGTCGGCCTTTACCGGCATTAGCCCCGACCGCCGGGTACAGGTCATTATTATCGCGTTCCTCTTCGGCACTTTTATCGAGGGCGCGGCGGGCTTCGGGACCCCGGCGGCGGTCGCCGCTCCCCTGCTGCTCGCGCTCGGTTTTCCGGCGATGGCGGCGGTTATGTCGGGGCTCATTATCCAGAGCACGCCCGTCAGCTTCGGGGCCGTGGGCACGCCGCTACTCGTGGGTGTGCAGGGAGGCCTACAGGGTGGCGGCCCGGTCGAGAACTACCTGTCGCAGCAGAACCTGGAGTTGGCCGCATACGTTACGGATACCATCACCTTGCGCGTGGTGCTGATCCACGCGATCTGCGGCGTCCTAATCCCGTTAATACTCTGCTGCATGCTCACCGGCTTTTTCGGCGAGAACCGGAACTTCGGCGAGGGTCTCGCCGTTTGGAAGTTCGCCATCTTCGCCGCCGTCGCTATGTTGATCCCCTACATCCTTTTCGGGTGGTTGCTCGGACCGGAATTTCCCTCGCTGATCGGTGGGCCCATCGGCCTGATAATCGCGGTCTTCGCGGCCCGGCAAGGGTGGTTCCTCCCCGAACGTCCCTGGGACTTCGGGCCGCGCGAAAACTGGGAAGACGAGTGGATGGGCAACGTCAACCCGGACGACCTGATCTCCGAGGTCGAAGGCGAGCAGCGTATTGGCCTCGTCAACGCCTGGGCCCCCTATGCCCTGGTTGCTTTCTTCCTGGTCATTACCCGTTTGCCGGCGCTCGGCCTGGTGGACTTTCTCTCGGGCATAACTATAGAGTGGGCGAACATCTTCGGGGTTCCGGATATTAGCGCGGACTTCGCGCCCTTCTACCTGCCGGGCTTCATGTTCCTTATGGCTATCGTCATAACGTACTTTTTGCACCGCATGAATTTTCAGCAGATAGCCGCCTCGTGGCGGGTGGCGGGCAAACAGATCATTGGGGCCGGTTTCGCCCTTTTGCTGGCCCTGCCGATGGTCCGGGTCTTCATCAACTCAAACCCGGACTACAACTCCTCCGGCCTCGAAAGCATGCCGGTCACGCTGGCCGAAGGTGCGGCAAACCTAGCCGGCGGCACCTGGCCGTTCTTCTCGCCCTGGATCGGGGCCCTGGGTGCTTTTGTGGCCGGGAGTAATACGGTGAGCAACCTGACGTTCTCGCTGTTTCAGTTCACCACGGCGGTAAACATCGGCATCGCCGGTTCGGCGGCGGTCGTGGTTGCGGCCCAGGCCGTCGGCGGGGCCGCGGGGAATATGATCACGGTCCACAACGTCGTCGCTGCCTCTGCGACCTGCGGCCTTTTGGGCAAGGAAGGCGCCCTTATCCGCAAGACCATCATCCCGATGCTCTATTACGTGCTGCTGGCCGGCTCCGTGGCCTACATCTGGGTCTACGGCTTCGGTATCAACCTCGGCACGATAGTCCTTGTAGCCCTGATCGGGGTTCTGATCGCCCTGGGCGTCGTCGGTAACCGCCAGGCCCGGCAACAAGAGTCTAGGGAAGAAACTACGACCTCCGCCTAAAAACTTCTTACTAAAAGCCAAAGCGGCCCGCCGATTCTACGCCGGTGGGCCGCTTTGTTCGTTACCAGGGATCACACGAAGTCTATTTGTCTTGGGGTCGGCCCCCGAGATCCGTCGTCGCCCACTCGTCCAGGTCTTTTTGCAGGTCGGGTTCGGAGGCGTCTATCACCAGCCGCGTGCCGTCGCCTTCTTCCAGCGTTACCACCTGAACCGAGCGCGCGTCTTCCGGGTCCCCCCGGCCTGAAGAGCTGGAGAGCAGCACGTTCGAAGCCACCCCGAGCATCGTCTTTACGAGGGAAGGATCGTCTCCGCCGCCGGTGCTTTCACGAAAAACGGTCGTGCTCCCGGTGCTGTCCGGGTCGGCCGCGAAACCCAGGCTTTCGAGGTGGTCCTCGACGCGCCTCTCACAATCCTCGGACGTTTTATTTACCAAAAAGTCTCCCAAAACCCTCCCATCAACCGACGCCATCTCGCTCTCGAAGCATTCTAACCCGCGGGGGAGCAAAACGCGGCGGCGGTTCTCGAAACACCCCAAGATAGGCTAATATAAAAGGGACCAACGGGAACAGGAGGCTCGACTTGTCCGTACGAAGGAGTGGGTAGCAAGATGCGGGTGGCGCTGTTCATAACCTGCTTTAACGACACGCTCTACCCGGAGACCGGCGTCGCGACCGTAAAACTACTCGAACGGCTCGGGGTCGAAGTGGTGTTTCCCGAGGAGCAGACCTGCTGCGGCCAGATGCACTACAACACCGGCTACCAACGCGAAGCCCTGCCGCTAATAAGGCGCTTTATAGACATCTTCTCCCCCTACGACGCCGTCGTGGCACCCTCCGGCTCCTGCGTCGGCATGGTCCGCGAACTCTACCCGCACGCCGCGGCCCTCACCCGGGACGGGAAGCTGGCCGGACAAGTCGAAGCCATAGCCCCCAAAGTCTTCGAGCTCTCGGAGTTTCTGGTGAACGAGTTGGGCGTCGAGGACGTGGGCGCGTACTATCCGCACCGGGTTACCTTCCATCCCACCTGTCACTCCCTGAGAATGCTGGGTGTCGGTGAAGCCCCGATGAAGCTGTTGCGAAACGTGCGGGGGATGGACCTCGTGGAGCTACCGCAGGCCGAGGAGTGCTGCGGCTTCGGCGGAACCTTCGCGGTAAAGAACGCCGAGACTTCGACGGCGATGCTCTCGGACAAGCTTCGCCACATCCAGGGCACGGAGGCCGAGGTCTGCTGCGCCGGGGACAACTCGTGCCTCATGCACATCGGGGGCGGCCTCGCGCGCGGCCAGGCCGGGGTGAAACCCGTTCATTTGGCGGAGGTGCTCGCCGCGACAGAGGAGGACGCATGACGATACAGGCGCCGGACGCATTTTCTTCCGGCAAAACCCCGACGTTCCAGGAGACGGCAAAAGCCTCCCTGGCTGACACCCAGCTCCGGCGCAACATCGGCAAGGCCGCGAAGGGCATCCGGGAAAAACGGGCCGTCGCCGTCGAAGAGTTGCCCGACTGGCAAGAGCTTCGCGAGGCCGGGCGCGCCATAAAAGAGCGGACGCTGCGGCACCTGGACGATTACCTCCTCCAATTCGAAGAGTCCGTGCAAAAAGCCGGCGGGCACGTACATTGGGCGCGGGACGCCGAGGAAGCAAACCGCATAATCGCCGGTATCGCGAAGCACCACGACGCCGATGAGGTCGTGAAGGTCAAGTCCATCGCCACCGACGAGACCAAGCTAAACGAGCATTTGGAAGGCGAGGGTATCAAAGCCCACGAGACGGACCTGGCGGAGCTCATCATCCAGCTCGCCGGGGAGACCTCGTCGCACATCCTGGTGCCGGCCATCCACAAAAACCGGGCGGAGATCCGCGAGATATTTATGGGCGAGTTGGACGTGGACGACCTCTCCGACGAACCGGCGGACCTCGCCGAAGTCGCCCGGCTCTACCTCCGAAAGAAATTCCTCTCAGCGAAGGTCGGCATTTCCGGGGCAAACTTCGGGGTCGCCGAGACGGGGACGGTCTGCGTCGTCGAGTCCGAGGGGAACGGCCGGATGTGTACCACGCTCCCGCCGGTTTTGGTGACGCTGATGGGGATAGAAAAGCTGATCCCAACCTGGCAAGACTTCGAGGTCTACATGCAGAGCCTCCCCCGCTCCTCGACCGCCGAACGGATGAACCCCTACACCTCCTTCTGGACCGGCGTTTCTAGCGAAGCCGGCGACGGCCCGCAAGAGTTCCACCTCGTGCTGCTGGACAACGGCCGGACGGACGTGCTGGCCGACGAGGTCGGGCGGCAGTCCTTAAACTGCATCCGGTGTTCGGCGTGCCTCAACGCCTGTCCCGTGTACGAGCGGACGGGTGGTCACGCCTACAACTCGGTGTATCCGGGGCCGATAGGCGCAATCCTTACGCCGCAGCTCGTGGGTATCGGGAAGCCGGGGCCGGACTCGCTGCCGTACGCGTCGTCGCTCTGCGGGGCGTGTTACGAGGTTTGTCCCGTCAAGATCAACATCCCGGAAGTCCTGATCCACCTGAGGGGCAAAGTAATCCGTAAAAAGCAGTCCGCTGGCCTCACCGGCAAGCTCCACCCGGAAAACGTCGCGATGCAGGCGATGGCGAAGACTTTCTCCGACCCGAGGCTCTACGAGGGCGCCCAGAAGCTGGCCCGCATCGGCCAGTGGCCGCTGGCCCGAAACGGCGCCATTCACAGCTTGCCCGGCGAACTAAGCGGCTGGACCCGGAGCCGGGACATCAAACCCGTGCCGGACCAGACCTTCCGAGAGTGGTGGCGCGAGAGGCCGGAGAGGCGAAGTTCGTGAGCAATACAAAAGACCTCATCCTCTCCCGCACCCGCCACGCCCTGCGAGACGTTCCCCGCGACGAACGGCCGGAGGACGTTCCGATAGAGCGCGATTATCGGAAGGAGGACGAAGCCTCACGGAAGCAGATCCTGGACCGCTTCGCCGAATACGTCGCCGAGTATGAAGCGACGGTGCATCGCGTAAAAGAGGCCAACCTGCCGGAAGCCATCCAGGAAATTCTGGAGGAGCGCGGCATCGAGAAGCTGGTTGTACCGTCGGACTTGCCCGAAGAGTGGCTCCCCGACAAAGTGGAACTTCTGGAGGAACCTTCGGAAGGCCGGCTGGGCAACGACGTGTTGGACGACAGCGACGGCGTGCTCACGGGTTGCGCCCTGGGGATATCCCAGACGGGAACCATCGTCCTCGACTCCGGGGCGACGCAGGGGCGGCGGGCACTCACGCTCCTGCCCGACTACCACCTCTGCGTGGTGAAAGAAGATCAGGTCGTCGGCCTGATGCCCGAAGCCATAAGCAAACTCGCCGACAGCGTAAAGGACGGAGGGCGGGCCGTAACGTTTATCTCCGGCCCGTCGGCCACTTCGGACATCGAGCTAGAGCGGGTCGAAGGCGTACACGGCCCGAGGACCCTGGAGGTGCTCGTAGTAAAACCGCGCTAACAGCAGCGTGTCTTTGATGAGCTTCGACAGGTAGCCTCATGCAGGAAAGGAGGGTTGCGTCTGCGTGGTTGTTTTGAGAGGTCAGCGCGTACTGCTGCGTACCGGACACCTAGGAGACACTGACGCGCTGTTTAAGATCCGAAACGAGCCCGAAGTCTTACGGTGGTGGGGAGAAGCCGACATTGAGGAGATTAGCGAGGAGTTCATAGGCACAAACGAATGCTTCGTCATCGAGACAAACGGGAATGTAATTGGCGGGATTCAGTACGGAGAGGAGGACGACCCGATGTACCGGCACGCGAACGTGGACATCTTTATTACAACAGCCCGCCACGGTCAGGGTTTGGGATTCGAGGCGATCCGGGTTCTCGTCCGACACCTTTTCGAGGATCGCGGCCACCATCGTCTGACTATAGATCCGGCCGCCGACAACTCGACCGCGGTCCGGGTTTACGAGCAGGTGGGCTTCCATAGGGTAGGCATCATGCGAGAATACGAGCGCGGTCCCGACGGCGTCTGGCACGATGGATTGCTCATGGACATGCTTCAAGAGGAGTTCTGTCCCGGCCAAATGCCCCCGCAGACTACATGATCCTGCCTAGAAGCAGACTTTGCGGGCTTGCGCACGGTTGGCGGTTGCGCCCGCACGGGATTTCTTGACGACTTCGAAAAACTTTCGCCGAAGACCCTTGACCTTCCTCCATGATGGAGGGTCTATACTCGACTCAGATGGACGAGACAGTTAGAAAAGAGTTGTTCAGGATCGGCGAGGTCGCCCGGCTTTCAGGCTTCCCGGCAAAGACCCTCCGCTACTATGAGGAGCGTGGTTTGCTAGAGCCCGCGGCCAGGAACGAGGCCGGATACCGGCTCTACGGCGAAGAGATACTTGGGCGCTTGAGGTTCGTCCGACGGGCCAAGTTATTGGGGTTGACGCTGGACGAGATTCGCGTCCTGGTCGCCATCGCAGAAGACTGCAGCGGAGACGACTTTATTCCCAAGCTTGAGGAAGTCCTGGACTCCAGGTTGAGAGAGACCCAACAGGAAATCTCCCGCCTCTCCGCGCTCCGGGACAACCTACTCTATTACCGCAGGCGCCTCTACGAAGCAGATGTCCCCCACGAGTGCGACCCGTCCCGGCAAGACCGGACAGGAGGGTCCTGCGGATGCCTCGAAACAGTTGCGACGGTCGCTGTTGCCACGCCCATCGCCGGTGAGACCGCAAAGGAGGTGAGAAACATGCAGATATTAGAAGAGAACGGACGGCTCCTGGCTGCCCGGCAGGGATGCTGCGAAGAATGCGATTGCGACTGCTGCGAGACGGGGCAGTGCGAGTGCTGCTAACTCGTAGTTTCTGAAAACATCCGACGAAAGTCTGGCCCGGTGGCTTCCCAGTCCCCGGGCCTTGTGCTAGGTTTAGCCTATGGATAACTCACAGATCAGGGTGCGCTACGCACCGAGCCCAACGGGAATGCTACACGTCGGCGGTGTTAGGACGGCGCTCTTTAACTGGCTCTTTGCCCGCAAAAACAGCGGCGTCTTCGTGCTGCGGATAGAAGACACGGACCTTGAGCGTTCGACGGAGGAATCGGTCGGGCAGCTAAAGCGCTCTCTACGTTGGATCGGCCTGGACTGGGACGAAGGCCCGGAGCTTGGCGGCCCTCACGTTCCCTACCGGCAGACAGAGCGCCTGGACCTCTATCGCGAAGCGGCACAGAAGCTCGTCGAGAGCGGCGCGGCCTACTACGACTTCGCCACGGTGGAGGAACTTACACAGTTCCGGGAAAAAGCGCGGGCCGAGGGCCGGCAGCCGATCTACCGTGGCGAAGGGTACCGCGACCTGGACCCGGACGAAGCCCTAAAGCGCGTTCGCCAGGGCGAGGACCACACCGTCCGCTTCAAGACGCTGGAAGAAGGCCAGACGGTGGTGGAAGACCTCATCCGCGGTCCCGTAACCTTCGAGAACGAAAACCTGGAAGACTTCGTACTGATGAAGTCCACCGGCACCCCGACCTACAACTTCGCCGCGGCGGTGGACGACGCGGAGATGGAGATAAGCCACGTAATACGGGGCGACGACCATCTCTCCAACACGCCCCGCCAGATCCTGCTCTACAAAGCCCTCGGCTACAGCCTCCCCGCCTTCGCCCACGTCCCTCAGGTCCTCGGCCCGGACAAAAAGAAACTCTCCAAACGCCACGGAGCCGTGGGCGTCGAAGAGTTCGCCGCGCAAGGCATCTTGCCCGAAGCCCTCTTCAACTACCTGGCGCTGCTCGGCGCGGGCTATGCGGCGGACGAGGAAATATTCACGCCCGACGAGTTGGCCGAACGCTTCCGCATAGACCGGGTCAGCGGCAACCCGGCGGTCTTCGACGAGACCAAACTTCTTTCCATAAACCAGGTCTACATCCGCAAGCAAAGCCCAGAAGAGCTGGCGATGCAGGCCGCCCCGATGCTGGCCGGAGCCGGCGTCGCAAGCCGCGAAGAACTAGAAGACGACATGCCGCGCCTCACCCGGATCATGGACCTCCTAAAGGAGCGCATCGGCCGCACCACCGACATCCCCTACGCCGCGGGCTACTTTTACGGCGGGGAGTTGGACTACGAGCCCGAGGAGTTCCAGAAGCAGTTCGGTAAAGAATTCGTGCAGGAAAACTTCGGGGAGCTTCGGGACCGGCTCGCGGCGTTGCCGGAATGGGACGAAACGTCTACCGAAGAAGCCATCCGGGGGCTCGCGGCGGAGAAAGAGAAGGGAGCGCGGCACCTGATCCACCCTCTAAGATTCGCCACCACCGGCCGCACCGTAAGCGCTGGCCTCTTCGAAACCCTGGCCCTCCTGGGCCGCGAACGCAGCCTACTTCGTATGGACGAAGCCCTGGAAGGGATGCGGAATCTGTCTCTAATTTAATCAGTCGGTTTGCGGAAAGGTCGAACGGAGCAACTCCTCCCACTCTGTCTCGACCTCACGTCCGACAATAAGATGATCGATGAGGCCCTGATGAAAAAGATCTATGAAACGCTTCAGGTCCGATTGACGATGAGACCATTGCGTTTCACCATCCAAGAACACAATGTGCGAGACCCGATTTGCGCCGGACCGTTCCTCAAACTCTCGAAGTTCCCGGCCGACTAGAGCACACTCGTAAACAGCGTCGCTCATCTTGCTGCCTCCTTTGGTCTGACCCCAATACTCTTTGATTTCCCACATCATCTCAGGAGAATCTAACGAAGGGATCGCGCCGTCGAGGTTCCGCGCCGTAACGTGGAGTTGATTGTTGACCAGCCACACACAACGCCGCTGTGGTGCTTTGCTAAAACTCAGTCCGTTTGCCAGGCAGTATTCTCCCGCAATATAGGAAACCGCCGCAACCATAGCTGCGGACGACTGGTGGTGATCCCGACTCTTCGTTCTAGTTTTGGTCACTTCTGCCCCAATTAACCGGCAATAAGCTAGAGCTTTTTCCTCAGTCCTTAGCATATCCGTTGCCACCTGAAAATTACGATCACGATGGTCCAGATAGTCGAAGAACAGGTTGGCATGCTCCTTAGAAACAGGGAGACTACGCGTTGAGTCAATCTCCATCGTGTTGTTCCACAGCTTCTCCCGCCACTTTTCTCGAAGTTCCTTCCTTTGACCTTGAACGACCGAGTAGAATCTTACGTAATCCCAAAGGGCATGTCGCCAGCCCAAGCTCCGCCACTTTTCGCTAATATTCAACCAGTCTCCTGAACGACGGACTTTGGAGTGTCTTCGAGTAGCTGAGAAGGTGAAACATCTAATGCTCTTGCCAAACGATGGATCATCGTCAATGTGGGATTTCGTTCGCCACGTTCGATTCCGCCAATGTAGGTGCGGTGGATCCCCGCCCTACCCGCCAATTCTTCCTGCGAGTAACCAGCCCTACCACGGTAGAGACGCACCATCTCCCCAAACATCTTATTCTCTCGACCCTTCGGAACCACGATTGAACGTTACGGAATGCTACTTGAAAGTCTACAGCATATGAGTATCATAGGTTTACGTGATTAAGAGGCAAGCAAGTCCGATTCTGAAGTGGGCAGGTGGCAAGCAAGGGATTGCAAGCCGCCTAGTCGAATACTTTCCCTCGAACTTTGACCGCTACTTTGAGCCGTTCTTGGGTGGTGGAAGTGTTCTTTTTACACTGCGATCCCGCAGTTCCGTTGCAGGCGACGCTAATGAATGGTTGATCGACACCTACGAGGCCATCCGGGAAGATCCATCCCAGGTAGCGCAGGTGCTAGAAAGCTTAAAAAACACCAAAGAAGAGTATCTCAAGATCCGGAAAATTATTCCCCGGACACTTCCTCGCTTCCAGCGTGCGGCCCACTTGATCTACCTGAACAAAACTTGTTTTCGTGGCTTGTTCCGAGTCAATCAGCGGGGCCAGTTCAATGTTCCCTACGGTCAATACGACCGACGGTACTACGATCCGGCCAATTTAGAGAAGGTATCTGAAATTTTGGAAACTGTTGAGCTCCGCCGTGGGGACTTCGAGTTGTGCCTGCACGACGCAACCGATGAAGATTTCGTATATATGGACCCACCGTACTACAAGCTCGGTGGATACTCAGACTTCAACCGCTATACCAAAGACCAATTCAGGGAGAACGATCATTTCAGGCTGTCCGCTCTTTGTCGGGAGCTAGACTCCAGGGGAGTACGTTGGGCTGTCAGCAACAGCGATACAGATCTGATTCACGATCTGTTCGAAGGCTATCACATGAATATCCTTAGCAACCGTAGAGAAATAAATCTTGACTCTCAAAATCGCCACATTACCGAACTGCTCATCACGAACTACGCGCCGAAAGTTCGTCCTGTGCAAGAGAGGCTACTCGAAGTAGATGCCTCGACAACATCACAACCACCAGCAGTAGAATAGCTGTTTACAAAATTGACGAACTTCGTACCATCGTTTAAACTCTCTCCGCTCGATGGCCCCATCGTCTAGTGGCCTAGGACATCGCCCTCTCACGGCGAAAACCCGGGTTCGAACCCCGGTGGGGTCACTTTCTTGGTCTGCCTCCTTGGGCGGGCTTTTTATGCAAGAAAGAGCACTGCGAATGCCGCCCCTACCAACGCACCAACTAGCGTTTGAAGCGGCGTGTGTGCCCTCGCGGCGATCCTGGCCCAGAGCACGACCGGCAGAAGGAGCGCGAAGAGAAGGCCGAAAGACCCCAGAACTAGAAGGCCGGCCATTGCGGCGTGGCCGGCGACGGCGGTGTGGGCGCTGGCTTTCCAGAGGAGCGTGACCCCGGCTACCGCGGCGGCTGCTACGCCCATCGAGAGCGTCGTGTTAAAGAGGGTTCCGGGTGCATCAAAGAGCGCGAGTGCAATGAGCAGTCCGACGAAGGCGGCCAGGAGAAGCAAAGCCGGTATGAGGCGTTCGGCGCGGCGGGAGATCCAGAAGTCCCCTACCCGCGAACGCCGCATCTGGAAGAAAACGTATCCTGCCACGAGGCCCGCGGCCAACAGTTCCAGAGCTAGATAGAACAGCGCCCCAACTAGGCTACTTTCTACGAAAGCCACGGCGGCGTACAGGGCCGTGAAGATAAAGAACGGGTTGAGCACGTTGGATAAAGTGTGGGCGGCTTTTTGCGCCGGGTTCTGGAGACGGTTCATAGGGGGTAAAATCTAGCACGTGCAACCGGGGCCCACATCGGACGGCGAGACCCGGGAGTTGTGGTACGAGCTTGGACGTTTGTACTCCGGCGAGACGGGGGGTAAGGACCGGGCGACCATGCTCGCCTTTACGCTCGTCTGCGCCATAGGAGCGCTGGTGCTGCTCTCCGGGTATTTCTTCGGCACTTCCTGGCTCGGCGCCACTTCCGGAGGCGCCCTCGGGGCCGCGACGGTCCCGCTGCTCGCCGGGCTTTTGGGCGGCGTCTCGGTGTTCGGCGTCAAGAGGGTCAAACTGCGCCGCCAAGAGGAGCTTCTAAAAGAGGCGCTTCTGGAGAAAGGAGAGGACCCCGGACGCCCGGCCAGGGACGGGCTGGGAGCCTACTACGACGCGCAGCTCTTACTGTTACGCTCCGAGTACGAGTTTCTACGGTCGAGAGGTTACGCCAAGACAGCCCGGCTCTTCGAAGAGACGTTCGGGTTTACGCCGGAAGAACCTTTCGAGACCGGCCCCCTCAACGTATCCCCCGACGGTCCGGGCATGCGGAATCTGCGAGGACATTGGGAACACAGGATTCGTTTGGGCACACGACACGGGGAAAAACCTCCGGAGTTGGGGCTCAAAGAAGATTTGGCGTATAGCGTCTTTCCGAGGGAGATGACCGTGCCGGTAGAGTTGTCGGTTCGTAGCGCGTATTTAGGGATTTCTTACGAGTTTCTCAAAAAACGCTACGGTAGAAACCCGCTCAAGAAAACCCGGTCGCTCCCCAAAGAACTGCGGCGACGGGTGGAGAGGGATCTCGGGGAGTACGCGGCGCTCACCCGGAAGACTACCTAAAAGGCAGGGCAGTCACGAGTTGGAGCAGGATCAGGCCGGTGGCGCACGGCACGTAACCTACCAGCACGGTAACCAGGGTCGTAAGAAACGGGCTACGGTACGCGCTGCTTATGCCGAAACCCATCAGAACCATCAGCGCGTAGGTGGCCACAAAAGCGTAGACGAGAGGGATCCAAGCCAGCACCATTATCGAATAGGCGTAGGCGACGATCCGGTACACCCCCGAAAAATCCGCGGCTTTTCCTATGAAAGTTTTGATGGAGAGCAGATATATTGCCGCGACGGCGCCGACCAGAACCGGCGAGAGCAGGGCCAGAAGCAAGGCCTGGAGCAAGGTGGCACCCAGTATCCAGGGGGTTACGTCGCCGAAGATCAAACCCGAAGCCAGGGCGATTACCGCGCTGAGGATGCCCGTGAAAGCGCCTACTATTAGGGTAAAGATCACCGGCTCTTTTACGGGACCCTTCGCCGAAAGGCCGCGAAAAAACTCTCGCGGGCTGACGAGTACGGCTTTGACGACCTCCGCCGCGCTCGACAGCGGGCGTTCCAGGTCCAACTCTGGGGATTCGGCGGTTTGCACGAGCATATTATACAGGCGAACGGGTATATTAGAGGTTGTCAAAGATGTTCGGGAATCTTAGACTTAGGAACCTACAAATAGCAACAAGGATACCCTGTAAATGTTCGAGTTCATCATAGCGTTGATATTGGTCGTCGGGATAGCCGGGTTCGTGGTACTACCGTTCTTCGCGCCGGGCACAATAATATTACTACTCGCCCCGCTGGTTCCGCTCGCGGTGGTCCTCGCGATGGTGGTGTACCCGAGGATAAAGAAGTTCTCGAACGGGCGCTGGGGCATCACCCCGGAGAAGATCACGAGCCATAAAATCCGGGCGTCACTGGAAGTTACACCGGAGAGTCTCTCCAAGTCTATCGTCGAACGGGCAACCGCGATAAAACGGGCCATGCCGGATAATCCGTCCGAAGCGCAAATAGAGATGTACGCCATAGGCTACAGAAACTGCGTGAACGACATGATCACGCTGACCCACACCGCAAACGAAGCACTCCGGGAAGCCAACTTCATCCGCCGCCTGAAACTCCGGCGGGCCCGCCATAAGGCCACCGACGCCCTCTCCGCGGCGAGAAAAGTTCTGCCGCCGGGCGCCTTGAGGGCCACCCGCCAGGAACAGCAGTAACGAGCCCTTCGGCGGAATAGGCGCTACCGAGGTTTTGACCAGATCTAAACGGCCTGGATGTCCCGGATCTCCGGTACTTCGCGCCGGATGAGGCCTTCTATGGCGTAGGCGAAATCTAGCTGGGAGAGCGGGCATCCCCGGCAAGCTCCCAGCATCTCTATGCTGACCGAGGCGTTTTTCTCGTCGAACTCCGCGACCCGGGCATCTCCCCCGTCGGCTTGCATGGCGGGACGCACTTTTTCGAGCGCCATCTCGACCCGGTTCCGCATGTTACCTTTCTCCGGCATGGGATGATTATATAAGTTGTGCAGGGTCGCCGTGCGAGGCCGCTATGCGAGGCCGCTATGCAAGGCCGCCACACGAGGCAGTATCGGGCGTCGTGCGGATCCGGCAGGCCACGACCGGGGCACCGTTGGAGTAAACTGCGAACGGACCTGCGTATTCGGAGGGATTTTATGGGCACAACGGACTCGCAAAACTTGCTCACTATCGGGGCTCCCGAGCAGGAGCCCGCAATTTACTATCTCTCGGGGTTTCTAGCCCCGGACCCGGTGATCTTCGCCCGGGTGGACGGCAAGGGGTATCTGGCGGTTTCCAGCCTGGAGTACGGCCGCGCCCAGAAACTCGAAAGTATAGAAAAGCTGTTCTCTTTCGAAGAGCTGGAGGTCAACCGGCTGGCCCGCGAGCTAAAGAGCGGGCATCGCGCCTACGCCGCGGCGGCGGCCGGGATGCTGGAGGAGTTGGGGTCGGGGCCGGTAGCCGTGCCACCGGGCCTGGGCGTTCTCTACGCGGACGAGTTGCGCGAACGCGGGGTGGAGATATTGCCGGAACCAAAGCTCTTTGCCGGCCTGCGGAGGACGAAGACGGAAGCCGAAATTTCTCGAATCGAGGAAACGCAGCGGGCCGTCGAGGCCGCCTGCGCCCGGGCCGTCGAGGTCATAGGTGAGTCCGGCACGAGGGAGTACGGCATCCTCCACTACAAAGAACGCCCCTTGACCAGCGAATTCCTACGCTCGGAGATAGAGATCGAGCTGCTCAAACACGGCTGCTCGGCGGACGCGGGGACCATAACAGCCGGCGGCGTCCAGTCCGCCGACCCCCACGAACAAGGCCACGGGCCACTGCGGGCCGGAGAGCCGATCATCCTGGACATATTCCCGGTAAATAAAGAGAACCGCTACTACGCCGACATGACCCGCACCGTCGTGAAAGGCGAGCCGCGCGGGGAGCTACAAGACATGTACGATGCCGTTCTGGAGGCCCAAAAAGCGGCGCTCGACACCATCCGGGCCGGCGTCAACGGCAAAGACATCCACCAGAAGGTCTCGGACATCCTGCACGGGCGGGGCTACAAAACCACCGTCCACGACCAGGCAGAAGGCCAACCGCTCACGGAAGGGTTTTTCCACGGCACCGGGCACGGCCTGGGACTCGAAATCCACGAAGCACCCCGCGTCGGCATGGCGGAAGAAAAACTAAAAATAGGTGACGTGGTAACGGTAGAGCCCGGCCTCTACGACCCGAAGATCGGCGGCGTCCGCATCGAAGACCTGGTGGTGGTCACGGAAGACGGCTGCCGCAACCTGACGGACTTCCCGAAGACGTTGCGACTCTAAACGTCCGGGTTCTCGAAAGGCTTTCAGGAACCTTCGCGGCTGTTGTAGACTTCGCCTCCCAGGGCTGCATATTCCTCCAACACAGACGCCGCTTCTTCTCTTAGTACGTCTTTCTTCACGGCGAT
The DNA here is from genome assembly GCA_965213905.1 of Rubrobacteraceae bacterium. Classification (GTDB taxonomy): domain Bacteria; phylum Actinomycetota; class Rubrobacteria; order Rubrobacterales; family Rubrobacteraceae; genus SIRX01. The sequence continues at coordinate 742,142 of OZ243922.1, forward strand.
GCCGCGTTTTTCGAACTCTTTCTCCCACCCCTGGGGCTTTAGTCCTTCGTCGAAGCCTATTTTCTCGGCGTCCGGGCTACGGGCCCCGCAGACGAGAGAGCGCACCCCGGACCAGGGCGTGGCGCCGAGGCACATGGCGCACGGTTCGGTGCTGGCCGCGAGCTCGTAGGAAGGTTGTCCCGGCCCGCCGAGGTCGAAGTCCCCGATCACCCGCTGGGCAACCGAGATCGCCACGACCTCCGCGTGGGCGGCGGAGCAGTTTGCCGAGGTAACCAAGTTGACGCCCGGGGCGAGCAGCTTGCCCGAGCCTTTCTCGAAAACCGCGGCGCCGAAAGGCCCGCCGGTACCGTGCTCCACGTTCATCCGGGATAGGTCTATCACGAGCCGCATCCGGTCGTCGGTGGCAGGGTATACGGCGTCCGAACCCTCGAAAAACTCTACCAGCCAGTCCGGCAAACTCAATTCCACGGTGGCAAACCTCACGTATTATCTCCTTTCGGGAACGGTGCATGATAAGCCGCTCTGGAGGGCGGATCAAGGTTCCCTCCCCTGGTAGGATAACGGGCAGCGTATTTTCGACCGTCCGGGAGGCCGAGCAGTGGAGAGCAAGCGTGTGAGCGACTCGATAAAATTTTCTGAAGAGAAGCTGCAGAAGAACAGCCTCTTCGACTCGCCGCGGCTTTTCTACGACGTTTACTGCCTCCTGCCCGGCCAGGAGCAGAAAGTCCACGCCCACGAAAACTCGGATAAGGTCTACTACGTCCTGGAAGGCACGGGGTATTTTACGGTAGGCGAGCAAGAGGCGGCCCTCGGCAAAGACCACGCGGTCGTCGCCCGGGCCGGCGAGCCGCACGGGGTTCGCAACGCTTCGGAAGAAAACCTGGTCCTGCTCGTTACGATGGCCCCGCCCCCGGACTAAAATGCCCGCGGAAGAGGCTCCACAACCACCCTACGTTCTGCTCTTCGACGAGGTAACGCCGGACGCCCTGCCGCTCGTGATCCTGGTGGACGAGCGGGTCGCCGTGCCGTTGTTCGGCTCCGAAACCGGGGCCCGGGCCTTTCTGGACTCAGCGGGTTTCGGGACCGGTTTGGAGGCCGTGGAAGTTTCGAAGGCCGGGCTCGTCCGGGCGCTCGAAGCGGTTCGGGACGCCGCCGATTACGTTGCGTTGGACCCGCCCCCCGCCGCGCGGGGCGGCATGAAGGTCAAGATGGGTGACCTCGGGGAGTTGGTCGAGGCTCTACAGACGAACCCGGAAAACGACCTATTCGGCATCGGTGGGCTTGGCTAGTCCGTCCCCGGCTAGAACGAGAAGAAGCTGAACCGGCGGTTCTTCTCGAAGTAGCGCTGGTGGTACTCCTCGGCCCGGTAAAACTCGTCGGCGGGGGTTATCTCGGTGACGATTGGCCTCTTGAACCGCTCTTGGGCTTTTTCTTTGGAGGCGTGGGCGGCGGCCTCTTGCTCGGGGGTGTGGAAGAAGATCGCCGACCGGTACTGCGTCCCAACGTCCGGCCCCTGCCGGTTTGGCGTCGTGGGGTCGTGGTTGCCCCAGAAGACCTCCAGAAGCTCTTCGTAGGAGACCTTCGCCGGGTCGTACTCGACCTCCACGACCTCGGCGTGACCCGTGGCGCCCGAACATACGTCGCCGTAAGTCGGGTTCTTCGTCTCCCCGCCGGTGTAGCCCGAGACCGCCTCCAAAACGCCGTCTACCTTACGAAACTCCGCCTCGACGCCCCAGAAACATCCCGCCCCGAAAGTGGCTTTTTCCATCTCTTCACGCTCCATTCTGTGCTTACTAAAAGAGTTTAGCACGGGGTTTCGCCCGGCCGCCGGAGAGTTTTTACGCTTGCCTCAAAACTCCAGCAGTTTCTCCATCGCGAAGTTCTTCAGCCCGACGCCCCGCCGCCAAACCGTTTGTTTCCGGATCACCCTGTAACCTTGACGCCCGAAAAACGGACGGGCCGTGATGCTGACTTCGGCGAAGATTCGCCCGAGGCCCAAGTCGCGGGTCTCGTCCTCGATGGCCTCGTACAAACGGTGCGCCACGCCGCGCCCGATAGCGTCCCGGCGCAAGTAGAGCATGTCCAGGTGTCCGTTCTCCTCCAGCTCGGCGAAGCCTACTACCTCGCCACCTTCTTCGGCCACGAGCGTTTTGCGGGCGGCCATCCGGGCGTGCCAGTCGGCCGCGGCGGGAATTTCCGGGGCCCAGGCCTCGGCCTGCTCTCGGGAGTAGTCGGCCCGGTTTACCGAGTGGACCGTTTCGTAGAAGAGGTGTACGATCTGCGCCGCGTCGCCCTTTTTGTAGGCCCGGACTTCCACCCGGCCTCAGAAACCGGCCGCCACGCCCCCGCCGCGCGGGTCGGCGCCGCCAGTAAAGCGGCTCGGTTCTCCAGATTCACCGTACTCGATAGCCAGGCCGTGGGCGTTGCCGAGGCCGTACTCGTCCACGTAGGGCGCGTAGCCCAGGGCGACCAGTTCGTTGAAGGCGGAGTCCGGGAGGGCCGGGTCTACGGCGAGCAGGTCTGGCTCCATAAAGGCGATGCGGGGCGCGGTGATGGCTCGTTGGATGTCCATGTCGAAGTCTATGAGGTTCATGAGCATCTGGGGCGTGGTCTGGGTAATGTAGTAGCCGCCGTGGGTTCCGAGGGCGACGCGCGGTTTGCCGTCGCGCATCACGAGCGTCGGGGAGATGCCGGGGAGCCGGAAGCCGCCGGGGGCTACTTTGAAAGAGCCGTCGGTGGCGTCGAAGCGGGCGTAGGAGATCGAGTTGTTCAGCCAGATGCCGGTCCCTTCGGGCATTACCCGGCTACCGAAGATGTTGCCCAGGGTCTGGGTCATGCTCACGACGTTGCCTTTCCTATCCGCCACGACGAAATGGGTCGTGTGCTCCCGGTCTCCGGCGGAAGAGAAGGTCTTTTTTGCCGAGGCGAGTTCGACTGGAACCGGAGCACCCTCCGGTTGCCCGGAGGATGAGGAGGCCAGCGCGGGGTCTACGGCGGCGGCTTGTTCGGACCAATACTCCTCAGAGAGGAGCCTGTTCAGGGGCGTCGGTTCTACTTCCGGGTCTTCGGCGTATTCGTAGCGCTCGTAGAACCCCTGCTCCGTTACCCGCGCGTACAGGTCCAGATAGGCGGTGCTGTTGTGCCCGAGCGCGGCCGGGTCGAACCGGCTCATGACACCCAGGCGGGTGAGCGCGTTCCAGGAGGTATTCGGCGGGGGCGCGGTCTCTACCCTTTGTCCCCGGTAATCCACGCCGACGGTCGGCTTCCATTCCGCCTCGTTGCGTTGCAAGTCTTCAGTGGTTAGAAAACCGCCGTTCTGCTGGGCGGCGGATGCCATAGCCTGGCCGAGCTCGCCACCGTAGACCGCCCCGGCGCCTTTATCCGAGATGAGTTTCAGGGAGTTTGCCAAGTCTTCCTGGACCAGGGTGTCTCCGGCTTGCAAAGGTACGCCGCCAGCGCCGTAGATCTCGCGGGCCGGCTCCGGAAAGTCTTCCCACTCGAAGGAGATCCAACCGGCGTTCTCCGCGTTCAGGACGTACCCGTCCTCCGCCAATCCTATGGCGGGCTGTAGAAGCCGGTCCCACCCCAGGCTCCCGTACTCTTCCCAGAGCGCTTCCCAGTCGTTTACCGCCCCGGGCGTGGAGATGGCGGCGGCCCCCGAGCGGTTCTCGACGTAGCCCGGCGCCGGGGGGTAGAAGACCGAGAGGTCGAGGTTTTCGGGCGCCCGGCTGGAGGCCCCTAGAAAGCGCGTTTCATCGTCCTTTGCGTCGTAGATCACCGTCGCCCCGTAGCCCCCGATGCCGCTCATCATCGGCTCCACGACCCCGAGCGAGGAAGCCACCGCGACCGCCGCGTCGTAAGCGTTGCCGCCGTCGGCCAGAACCTGCAGTCCCACCTCCGTCGCGAGCGGGTTGGCGGTGCTGACCATCCCGTTCTCCCCCACCGCTGGACTCCCGGCCGTACTCTCGCTCCTCGTTGCCCCGTCGGGGCTCGGCGACGCTTCCGCAACGGTTTTCTGGCCGGTGGTTTCCTCCCCGGCAGTTTCTCCCCCGGAGGTTTCTTCACCGGGGATCACCCGGCCGGTGTCTTCCGGGGCCGGTATGGTGCGGGGTTGGGAAGTTTCTCCGGCGTTCGTGGCCGTCTCGCTTCCGGTGGTCGTCGAGGGTGAGGTAATTTGTTCGGAAAGCGACGGCCCGCTGCAAGAAAAGAGCAACAAAACCAAAGCCAGCAAAACTACGTTTTTCAAAAACATCCCCTAAATTAAGGCGCACGGCGCGCCACGCAAACAACGCGAAGAATAATTGTACCGCGCGGATAAACCCGGAGAATGGAGATTCGCCAGAGCATTGAGATTAAAAAGCACCCCGCCGTGGCATGATTAGAAATTATGATCGGTGAAATGAGGAAAGACTGGGACTGTTTCAGGGAGAACGATCCTGGCAAACGCTTTATGGGGCGCTACGAGCGTCGGCAAGAAGGAGGGCGGGGATGGAAGGACCCTAGCCGGCTCTTCAACGTCGTCGTGGGCACGATACTCGTCGTCGGTAGCGTCTTTTTCGGGTGGGCTCCCGGCCCCGGAATGCTAACCTTCGCGATCGGGCTCGGCATGATCGCGGACGAATTCCGTTTCGCCGCCCGCTTTCTCGACTGGGCTGAGGTGTGGCTGAGAAAGTTCTGGCAGTTCGTAGTGGACTTGTGGCGTTCCTCTGTTTTGGGGAAAGCTGTGGTCTTGTCGTGCGCCCTGGCCCTGATCGCCGCCTCCGGCTACGGGGTTTACCGGCTGTTCTTTGGTGGCTAACGTCGGCTAGGCGCGAACACGAGAGACCCGCCACACCCACGCCATGAGCAACACCTGAAGCGGCAGCCTCGCCCACAACAGGGCCATCCACCACGAAGGCTTACCGGCGGCGCGCGCGTCGAGCAACATCTGCACGTTGGCCGGCCACACGGCGAGGAGCAGCAGGATCAGGCCGATGCCCGCGGCGGGCCGGGTTCGTTCGTGGAGCAACCCGAGCCCGCCGGCTATCTCCAGGGCACCGCTCAGGTAGACCAGTTCGCGGTGTAGCGGGAGGTACGGCGGCATGATCCGCTCGTACGTCTCCGGTGAGACGAAGTGCAACACACCGGCCACGACGAAGATCATGCCTGTCACGATACGGGCCACGTTACCCGAGCACGTATCCGGCCAGCACGCTCTGGACCTCGTAGATGTTCAGGTTCTTGTTGAACTGCTTCTGAAGCGGCATCGGGTTTCCGGAAATCCAGATCTTCAACTCCGCGTCCAGGTCGAAGTGGCCGGCGGTCTCGACGCTGAAGTGGGTGATGCTCTTGTACGGCAGGGAGTGATACTCGACCTTATTGCCCGTAAGCCCCTGCTTGTCTACGAGGATGAGACGTTTGTCCGTAAAGACGAAGAGGTCCCGGATCAAGCGGTACGCCTTCTCGATCCGCTCACCCTCCGACAGAACCTGTGAAAAGTCCTCCTGGATCTTGGAAACTTCGATCTCCGAGGCGTTCCCCATCATTCCGTCCAACAAGCCCACAGCGTCTCCTCTCCCGGCAGGTACTGACCGCGACGACAACGCCATTCATCTTAACGAAACGTTGCGCTCCACGCGCTGTCCGGCCCGTGACAAGTCTGCCCTGTGCGGTAAACTCTGCTCCGCGGGGCCGCGCGGCGCGGCCTTTTTCGTTGCTCATTCCCCCGACGCACGTTTTGCAGGACGACGTGGCGTGCGGGATGCGTCAGGAGAAGAGTGAATTACCGGAACATCGCCATCATAGCGCACGTGGACCACGGCAAGACGACGCTCGTGGACGGCCTCTTGCAGCAGACCACCGAACTTCGGCACGGTCAGGAAATCGCCGAGCGGGCGATGGACACGAACGTGTTAGAGCGGGAGCGCGGCATCACCATCCTCTCCAAGAACACAGCCGTAGAGTACGGGGGAGTCAAGATCAACATAGTAGACACCCCCGGCCACACGGACTTCGGCGGCGAAGTAGAGCGCGTGCTGGGCATGGTAGACGGCTGCCTCCTCCTCGTGGACGCGGCGGAAGGCCCGATGCCCCAGACCCGCTTCGTGCTGCGTAAGGCGCTGGAGCTCGGCCTCAAACCCATCGTGGTCGTCAACAAGATAGACCGGATGGACGCCCGCCCCGACGAGGTCGTGGACCTGACCTTCGACTTGATGGCCGAACTCGGAGCCACCGACGAGCAGCTAGACTTCCCCGTCCTCTACGCCATCGCCCGCGAAGGCAAGGCGTACAAAGACCTGGACACGCCGCAAGACGACATGCGGGAGCTGTTCGAGACGGTGCTGCAGGAGATCCCCGCTCCTGACGTGGACCTCGAAGCCCCGTTCCAGATGGTCGTTACCAACCTGGACTACTCGGACTACCTAGGCCGCATCGTGGTCGGCCGCGTGCGGCGCGGCAAGGTGCGGCGTGGAGAGTCCATAAACCTCATCCATAAGGACGGCACGGTGACCCGGGCGCGGGTGGCGCAGCCCTTCACGCACCTGGGGCTGGCACGCATTGAGGTCGAAGAGGTAGGTGCGGGCGACATCGTAGCGCTCTCCGGCATCGAGAAAGCCCAGATCGGGGAGACCATAGCGGATATAGAGAACCCGGAAGCGCTGCCCATTATCACGGTGGATGAGCCGACGGTCAGCATGATCTTCCAGCCGAACACGAGCCCGTTCGCCGGCAAAGAAGGCCGGTACGTCACGAGCCGCAACCTCGCCGAGCGCCTGCAACGCGAAGTCCAGACCAACGTCTCCCTGCGCGTCGAGGAGCTGCGCCCGGACGAGTTCGAGGTCTCCGGGCGCGGAGAGCTGCACCTCTCGATCCTCCTGGAGACCATGCGTCGCGAGGGCTACGAGGTACAAGTCGCCTCGCCGCAGGTCATCATTCGGGAGATAGACGGCAAAAAACACGAACCCTTCGAGCACCTCGTCATAGACGTCCCCGAAGGCTACGCCTCGACCATTATCGGCACGCTCTCCGGCCGCAAGGGCCAGCTAATAGACATGGAGCCACAGGGCAGCCGCACCCGGATAGAGTTCAAGATCCCCTCTCGGGCACTCTTCGGCTTCCGCACCCAATTCCTCACCATGACGGCGGGCGAGGGCATAATGAGCCACGTCTTCGACGGCTACGGGCCGTGGGCCGGCGACCTAAAAACGCGCCAGAACGGGAGTCTCGTCTCCAGCGAGTCCGGTAGCGCCTTCGCCTACTCCATCTGGAAGCTCCAGGAGCGCGGCGAGTTCTTCATAACCCCCGCCACCGAGGTCTACGTCGGCATGGTCATCGGTGAGCACAGCCGCGAGAGCGATCTCAACATCAACGTCTGCAAGAACAAAAAGCTAACCAACGTCCGCTCTGCCGGCGCCGACGACGCCCTCGCGCTCACCCCACCCCGCAAGCTCTCCCTCGAAGACGCCCTCGAATACATCGACGACGACGAGCTAGTCGAGATCACGCCGGAGTCTATCCGTCTGCGCAAAAAGATTCTGAATCCGAGTATGAGGAAGTAGATCTACCATCGTTCGATCTTAAAGCTTATTTGTTATCGGATGCTGTAGCGACTGTTACGTGGAGCGCACCGGTGGTTTCATCTGGTAAGTCAGCAACGTTGACGCGGTAATCTACCCTGAATGACGCTGCACTCTCAAACGAGTCGAAGACAACATATAGTGGGCCAAGGGATTCATTCATATGCTGCTTCAAACGCTCAACCTCGTATGCTACTTCGTAGCTATTGCTTCGCTTGATCTCAGGGGCAGAGACGTTGCTTTGAGTAGGTAAATAATGAGGCGTCCGAGTTAGGGAGGAGAAGTCACGCGTGAGCAAAGGAGAGTACAGTAGCTCACCTCTGCTCCTTGGTGGAGGTGGTAAATCCGGGACTTCAGGTACTTGTGGCTTGTCGTCTTCGTCATATAGATCGAAGCCATCAGGAAAATGCAAGAATATGTCGATGTCTTCAGCGGGAGCGGTACCAATGTTGAAGAGGCGAAGATCCAAACGGAGCGTTCGTCGCTGCAAGTTAGCATTTACAATATACTCACGTAAGTAAGTTTCGTACTCTCCGTAGAATTTTTCCAAATCGCTGTTGTAGCGTTCGATCTCTTCTGGACTCGGTCCGCTGAGGTCGTTGAACTCACCGGCTAGGCTCTGAAACTTATTTATGCCTGTCAAGGGTAGATAGTCTTGCGATGGTTCACTCCTTGGAGCCGGCATTTGCTCGCGTTTTCTGTACTTATTCTTGATACCTTTTACTCGCCGCTGTATTTCTTCCTCTGCCATCGTGACAGGCTGTAAGAGAGTGCCACTGAATTGATTTGCTTCGTTGGCAAACGCGAGTTTAAGCTTCGGGAACCGATTTTCGAGTTGTTGAACACGCCGCTGCAACTTTCTCTTCTCTTTTTCCGCATCATCTAGCGCGCTCTTAAGTTTATATTTCTCAGGTATCGCTACAGCTCCAATTCCATGCTGCCTAGCTTTGAGTCGAGGACCTGTGTCACCTGCAATCAAGACTACATTTACATCTGGCTTCAAATTGCGGCACGACAAACAACTTGCTACAAGATTATCGTCGTTGTTTTCTACTCTCAAACCGTATTGCTCAAAATTAACCGTGGGCTCCTTCGCATACTCAAGCTCAACACCATCAGTTAAGCGCGTAGTCGCTTCACCTAAAGTAATTTGCTCAATTTTCTTTAGCGCAGCACGTGCTCGATCTTGAATCGCGGGGAGCCGGTGTTGGTCTTTGTGCTTGTCTAATTCTCGAACCACTACCGGCGTAATCACAAGAACCACGCTCGATGTGCTCAGTACCTCGGTCCACTTAATCTGATCAAAAGGTTGATGATGCAGAAAAATATTCGTATCGAGGACTGCGTAAGATGGTTTCATCTAGATTTCATCTAGAATCGTTTAGTCTTTCCGCAGCTTATCTTATGCAAGCTTCTAGAATCGATAGCAAGCCGACCGAAACGGGCATGTCCAGAAGCGCCCTCACGAGGCGAACTCGACCACCTGCTCATCGGCCAGCAAATCCGCATACTGGATAGCAGCTTGTATATCCTCGGCCTCCAGATACGGGTAAGAAGACAAGATCTCTTCTGGTGTCTGACCCGCCGCCAAGAGACCCAGTAGTCGCGATACCGGGAAACGTAGTCCCTGGACGCATGGTTTACCGCCGAAGACTTTGGGATCGGTTGTAATACGCTCAAACTTCACTACCAGCCGCCTCTATGTCCTACATTCCAAAACCTCGAAGACTTCGTTGCGCTCTATATTCTCCGCCCGGCGACCTCCCCTTATCGCTTCGGCGAACGCGAAGTCTTCCAGCACTTCTGTAAAGACTTCGCGCAGTAGTCCTCGCTGTTCGTGCAACGTCTCGGTCAACGCCTCTTTCAGAGCCTGTTTCATTGCCTCGTTGTTGGAGTCGGTCTGCGCCATTCCATCGCCTCGCTAAAAGATATTTCTCTAATGATACCGTTCCGAATGCGTTTTCGTCATCTTCTCTATGTAAAGCAGCCTAGTTCTCCACCGTGTTACTTGCAGAATTCCAGATAGTCGTCCATTGAATCGCACCAGCATCGTTGCGTATGATCACTTCTCCCGCAAGAGATTTTCGACCTCCGCGAGCAAAAGGGGAAGCTTTGTTTGGATAGTATCCCATACCAGCTCGTCATCCACTAGATCATAGCCGTGAATTAGGATGTTACGGAAAGCTACGATCCTCTCGTGCTCGCTGAGGTGGGAGACTGTGTCCGGGTCGTCCCGCCTCAAGCGTCCGACCGCTTCGCCCACGATCTCCAGGTTTCGCTCTACTGCCTGGCGCAAGAGACGGTCGCCGGAGTAATCGGCCAGCGTCTTATCCTCCGTAGCGGCCATGACAAAAGAGACCGAATCTTTTATCTGTTCGAGGGTCCGCAGCGTCCTTTCAGGCCACATACAGAGCGACACATGTTTCGTCTACATCCGCGGCGAAGCGCTGGTCTTTACGGAGCGCTCCTTCTATCACTAGATCCACCTCCCGGTCGAAGAGATTTTCCAGGTTTTCTTTCAAGCCGAAGTAACGGTCGAAGAGGTTAGATGGCTCTCTTCGCTCGAAGGCCACAACGAAGTCCAGGTCGCTGCGGCCGGGATCAAAGTTCTTTCCAGCCGCAGATCCGAAAAGGTCCAGCCGCCCGACGCCGTGGCGCCGGCAAGCCGCAACGACCTCTTCCCTTCTATTTTTGACCAGAGAGATCATGCTGTCACCCTACCACAAGCTGGTCTTTCTCCGACACCACGCTACAACGTGCCTGTTTTGAGGATCAACTCGCCTGTTCCAGCTTCTCCGCGATCCACTGGTTGAGACTCTTGCCTTCTTGGCGGGCACGAACGCACGCCTCTCAGTGGACTTGCGGCGGCAGCCGGACCATCAGCCGTCCCGAAAATGGCCTGTCCAGTTCTTCGCCACGTTCTTCGCAGAACTCCAGGTAGTCGTATACCGAGTTTCGGAACTCCTTCTCCAGCTCCTTGACGCTCGTGGCCTGGAAGGTGATCACATCTCGCAAATCGAGCACCTCACCGTGAAACAATCCCGCTTCATCGTCGAACTCGGCATGTCCTTTGTATCTTTTGTGCTGCAACATTTCTCTACTTCTCCGGTGTACGCCTCTTATTTACTTGACGGGCGGAGCACCCAAGTCTTTGCAAATCTTGTTAGCCAGAATATTACTGATCTCGGTGTGACGAGGAACAGCGGACCGGCGGTTTTGCTCCGGATTGTGCCACCAGGAATGTTTGCTGTCCTCTCGAAGAAGTTCACAGCCGTGACTACGCAGGTGGCGCAGTAACTGTCGGCGCTTCATAGAGCAAGGCGTTCTTCCACAAACTGCTCACCGGCAGCGTTACGCGCTTCTTGGCGATTAAACTCGATAGCTTCAGCAAGGACTTCCCGAAGGCTTGCAAGAAGATCTGCTTTGGTGTGTTCCTGACAGTTAACGCCAGGGATCTCTTCGATCCATCCGATCCACCAGTCACCATCCTGCTTTAGCACAGCCGTGTATTCTGCATTCATGGGCAGAGTGTACGATATTTCCTCTGAGCGTGGTTGCTGCAATACCTTCTCCGCGATCCAGTGGTTGAGGCTGTTGCACTCCGGCTAGGCACACAGGTACATGTCGCGGTGGACTCGCGGCAGCAGCCCTCCGGACAATCTACGCCGGCCAGTTCTCCACCGTGAGTCCCGGCACCCGCTCGAACTCCCGCACGTTTGCGGTGACCATAGAGAGCCCGTGCGACAGACAGGCCGCCGCAAGCCAAAGGTCATGCGGGCCTATGATCCGGCCGGTCGCAGCAAGCTCGGCCCACAGCCTCGCGTGGGCGCGGGCGGTGGTGAGGTCCACGTCCAGCAGGGGAAATCGCCCCAGCACCGCTTCTACCCACGCGGACCTCCTGGTCCTTGTAGGCGCGTCCTGTGCCCGGTGGACGCCGTGCAGTAGCTCGCTGGCGGTTACTACCGAGAGGAAGAACTCTTCGTCTCCGCGGCCTCGCAAATGTGGTTCCAGGTCGAGACATCCGCGCTCGTGCTCGATGAGCACGCTGGTATCGATCAGGACGCCCAAGGGTCCCGTAGCGGTACGTCGCCCAACTCCCCCCGGGCACGTTTCAGGTCTCCGGCCAATTCCGTCGCCTCTTCTTCCGAAAGCCGAGGCAAAGCATCCAACATCCCCGGTAGCTCTTCCAGACGTTTGCCTACGGGGACCGGGTGCAACTCCGCAACTGGCTTTTTTCCACGCATCAAAACGAAACTCTCTCCGCCAAAAGCAACCCGGTTGACGTACTCGGCGAAGTTCCGGGCCACCTCGGTAACTGTTGTCTTTACGTCTGTCAAATCCTTATCAAATTATCAGATTTCGGTGCGCGTCTCTACCCTGCGTTCTCTCCTACCAACTACGACCAACTCTCCGGGCTGTACTCTGCCCAGTGCTCGTCCAACCTCTGGCATTAGCGGTTCCACGTCCTTTCGACGGTTGCTTTTCGCGGTAATCAGCACAATCCTGAGGTCGAAATTACGTAGGTTCTGCTAGTGCTCCAGATTCCGGTCCATCGTTACGAACACATCGAATTCCTGCTCTGCGAGACACAGTAGTTCGCCGTTCTTCTTCCCGCTCCAACCGCGTTCGATCACGGTCAGAACTTCTATCTGGGTTTCAAATGCTTTCTTTAGTCGCCGGTCCAGGTTCTCGTCAAGCAGTACGCGCATCGCCCTCTGCCAGGGCGGACTTCAATGCGATCTGCAAGAATGACTCTGCTTGCTCGCGGCTCACGTTAGGAAAACCTTCCAAAAAGTCGTCGAGACTTTCGCCCCCGGTGAGATAGTCGACGAGGGTCTGGACCGGAACGCGGGTACCGGCGAACACCGGTGTACCCCCCAAGATTTCAGGGTCTCTGTTTATTACTCGTTCTCTCTGCATAGCTATCATCCTCGAAAGCTGCAGCTTCTAGTATCTCTTCAATGATACCGCATCGCTTTCCAGCTACGCTTAAAGGAAGCTATCAAAAGCTGGAAGAGGTACGCTGCGAAAGCCAACGTTTGAGCGAACGCTGGCCTTCGCCGGATGCTCGTCCCGCTAGCAAGTTCTTCACGCTGATGTCTTCGTCCAACTCGGGCCAGTGGATTCCGGTGCCGCCACCGATCAGGCGCCAGTGAGAGCGTTCTTCAGGCGTGCCGTGCATAAGCCGCGGATACCAAGCGAGCGGTACGGAGATCGAACGCCCATCTGACAGTTCGACTGCGAGCGCGTCGCCGGTCAACGTCACGTCCTCTGCGCGTACAACGGGAATTTCAGTCGTTGAAGAACTCATTCCAACTCCTTAACAGTTCCTCTTTATGTTCATCTACTAGCCTCTGCATGCGCCCGATCTCGGCACTTCTGAATCCGCCGCTACTTGCGAGCCTGACCGGGTCCAACCAGAACTTGGCTACGCTGGCATCCCGCTCGACGTGTATGTGAGCCGGCTCCTCACGGTCACCTGCGTAGAAAAAGCAACGGTAGGGGCCGGTTCGCAGTACAGTTGGCATAGCCTATGGGGGATTCTACCAACGTCTGCTCCCGGCACCCACTGGACTTTCTGCGAGCTAACGGTTGGCGCCGTTTACCACGTAGCTTTTGCGTTGAGGCGGACGAATTCTACGTGTTGCTCGTACTGGTCCAGGACGTCGTCTATTAGCTGGCTGTGGGTGAAGCCCATTACGTCGTAGCCCTGGCCGCCTTCTAGCAGGTGTACGCCGAGCCGGTAGTAGAAGTCGCCTTCGCGCATGGAGCTGTCGCCGTATACCGGCATCCGGGCTTCTTGTGGTTCGATGCGGTACTGGAACGGGGATTCGTCGTCTACGTCGGCCACGAGTTCTACGTAATCGTAACCTGCGTCGCTCTTGCCTTCCTGTACCTCCGTCTCTATGCCGTGTTCGCGGAGCTCTTCGGCTACCTCTGTTAGGGCCGGCAGCGCGGTTTCGGAGAGGAATTCGGTGGTTTTTTCGTAGCTCGGGAAGCTCATGCTGCGGCTTAGGCGCTGTCGCCAGCTCAGCTCGGCCGACCGGTCGCCGTTGGTGCCGACGCTGCGTCCGGAGAGGCGCGCGGGCATGCTGTAGCGGCGGCTGTCTTCGCGGTAGGCTTCCACGCGCAAGGCTTTGTAGAGTCCGAACATGATCAGGATCATCACGAACCCGAACGGCAGGCCCATGATGATGGTGGCGTTCTGCAGCGCCGTTATGCCACCGACTAAGAGCATCGCTATCGTGAGAAGGCCGGTGGTGACGGCCCAGAAGATGCGGACCGGGTTCGAGGCGTCGTCCCGCGGCGTCTTGCGGTACGAGGTGAGGTTACCCATCACCAGCGCGCCGGAGTCGGCGGAGGTTATGTAGAAGAGCAGGCCGCAAACTATGGCGACGAACGCGACGACCGGGAACAGGGGAAATTCTTGGAGCAGGGTGTAGAAGCCTTGTTCTGGAGTGTTCATCGCCGCCTCGCCGAATTGGGCGTTGCCGTTTCTTACGAGCTGTATTGCGCTGTTGCCGAAGATAGAGACCCACATCAACACGTACAGAAACGGAATCGTCATCGTCCCGGCGACGAACTGCCGGATGGTGCGACCGCGGGAGATCCTCGCCAGGAACAACCCGACGAAGGAGGCCCAGGCGATCCACCACGCCCAGAAAAACAGCGTCCAGAAACTTAGCCACTCCGTCGGCCGGTCAAAGGCGAACGTCTGCATCGTGAGGCTCGCGAAGTTGCTCACGTAGTCCCCGATGTTCAGCACGAAGGCGTTGAGCAAGAAGATGGTCGGGCCGGTGACCAGCACGAAACCGGCCAGCCCGACCGTCAGCCAGACGTTAAGCTCCGAGAGCCGCCGGATGCCGCGCGAAACCCCGGTTACCGCCGAGATCGTCGCGACGACGACGGCCAGCACGACGAGCCCGACTTGGGCGGGCGTGCCTTCGGGGATGCCGAAGAGCTGCGCCAGCCCGGAGTTCAAAAAGACCACCCCGATGCCGAGCGAGGTCGCGATGCCGAAGATCGTACCGAGCACGGCGGCCAAGTCTATGCCGTGACCCAGCCCACCGAAGATACGGTTGCCGAAGATGGGATACAACGGCGACCGGATGCTCAAGGGCAGGTTCATCCGGTATGCGAAGTACGCCAGGGATATACCCATTAGCGCGTACATCCCCCAGCCGGTGATGCCGTAGTGGAAGAGCGTCCACACGGTCGCCTCCCGGGCGGCGTCCAGCGTCTCGCCCTGGCCGGTTGGCGGGGCGAGGTACTGGGTAACGGGTTCTGCGACCGCGAAGAACATAATGTCCGTGCCGATGCCGGCGGCAAAGAGCATCGCCGCCCAAGAGAACGTGCTGAACTCCGGTTCGGAGTGCTCCGGCCCCAGCTTTATCTTGCCGTACCGGGAGAGGGCGAGAAATAGGATAAAAACCAGGAAAGCCGTCGCTATGAGGATGTAGAACCAGCCGAACCAGTTCGCGATCACCCCGACCAACACCCCGAGGGCGCCGGCGGCCCCCTCCGAATCAATGATCGCCCACAGCGCAATCGCCAGGATAGCCGCCGACGAACCGTAGAAGACGACCGGGTTGATCCGGGTCCGCGCCTCCATATTTTCTTCTGCGGGCTGCTGCTCCTCGGATGACCTGGTATCGCTCATGAGAATGCTCCGTTCCCTATCAGGTTGCGCGGGCCACCGGGCGGCCACACTGGGCTCTCATCAAGATTCCGGTAGTAAAGCACATTCGTCGGCCAGAAGCACTTTGTCCGGCTCCCCGACAAGCATTTTTGCCGGCGCGGAGATGCTTTTATTGGCAAGCGCCGTGGTGGACGCCGTGGCGAACGCTAGCTGCGAAACAACCTTATCCAGGCGGGAAACGAGGTGCATACGAGGGCGAGGGCCAACATCCCGACGAGCGTTTTTCGGTTGCGTCGCCAGGAAAAAAGACTCCAGGAGAGCACTATCCACACGAGCATGTTCCCCGAAGCTATAGCATAGACCCAGTTAGAGAATTTGTGCTGGTCACCGAAAAATCCCATCTCCGGGATTTTGGGATAGTGGGTGTTTTTGTCCATGCGGGAGCGCAGCAGTACCACCGGCAGGACGTTCGCGGAGATCACACCCCCCGCCCACACCGGCAGCACCATTGGTCCTTCGCGGCGCCCCCGGAGCAGATACGTCATCGAGATGGTGAGCAGGATGTTGCCGGTAGCACCCGCGTAAACGGGCAGTGGAAAGCGTCCCATGTCTCGCAGGTCGTCCATTTCGTTCAGGCGTTTGGATGAAAGTTTGAACATGGGTCCAGTGTACACGGAACGGCCCCGGCAAGCACTGGTGCGGACCAAAGAAATGAAAGAAATAGCAGGGCTCTGTCTATGTAGAGCCCTGCCGGGTAGCTTCTATAGCTTTGAAACTTGTTTAGCCGGGGATGTAGTCGAACTTGTCCGGGTGCGGGCCGATGCGGCCGTCTTCACCGTTATCCAAAGCGGTGATAGCGTCCATGTCGCCGGGCTCCAACTCGAAGTCGAAGAGGTCGAAGTTCTCCTCTATACGCTCGGGTGTTACCGACTTAGGGAATATGATGTCGCCGCGCTGAACGTGCCACCGCAGTACGACCTGCGCCACCGTTTTGCCGACCTTCTCGGTGATCTGGTTGATGGTATCGTCGTCCAGCACGTTGCCCTGGGCTATCGGGGACCAGGCTTCCGTGGCGATGCCGTGTTCTTGATCGTAGGCTCGCACATCGTCGTTGGTGAAGTAAGGATGGACCTCGATCTGGTTGATCGCCGGCACCGTGTCGGTCTCTTGGGCGAGTTGATCCAGGTGCGCGGGCTGGAAGTTCGACACCCCGATGGAACGGGAGCGGCCGTCTTTTTTGAACTCTTCCATCGTCTGCCAGGTAGAGACGAAGTCGCCGTCGTAGCGCGTGGGCAAGGGCCAATGGATAAGGAAGAGGTCCACGTAGTCGAAGCCAAGCTCTGAGAGCGTCTTATCAAACGACTCCCGGGCGTCCTCCGGCTCGTGAAAGCTGTTGTTTAGCTTGCTGGTAACGTAGATATCGCCCCGGTCTACACCGGAGGCGCGTATACCTTCTCCAACTTCTTTCTCGTTACCGTACATCTGGGCGGTGTCGATGTGCCGATAGCCGATCTCGATAGCCTTGCTCACGGCCTCGGCAGTGTCTCCCGGCTCGATCTGAAACGTCCCGAAACCGAGTTGCGGGATATTATTGCCGTCGTTTAACTCAATGTTGGGTACTGAACTCAAAGTTTTCAGCTCCTTTGTCTAGCGTGATTTCCTGCCGTACAAGAACTGGATAATACCCCGGCAGGACTTTCGTAAAACTGCCGCATACACGACGCGCGTACCATTTTATTGCTCAGTCAAACAGGTACTGCTTCGAAAATCCTTAACAACGTTCTAGATCTCCATGATAATCTGTTTCGGCAAAATCAGGAAGACTACTTGGTCGGCTATCTACATATGTCGCAAGTTTCTTAAGCCGTTGATAAATGGCTTCGTCACGAGCATAATCAGAACCAAGCTCCTGCGCACCTCGTAACCATTTCAAGAGTATTTTGTCTCCAACTGTCTCGGCTATACGTTGAGCAATTGGAGAGAGAAAGTCGAACGCCGCTGATACGAAGCTCGCGTCCACATTCGCTACTTTCTCCGAAAGCATACTAGTTCCAATCCGGGATGCGTCGTGATGTATCACGAATCCTGCATTGTGTGCTACAGAATGTCTTAAGATCCAAAGACGTTCCAGGTTGCGCTGCTCACCGAGTTGAATGGCCTGATGTTCGAAAAGCTCACCGTATCTCCTATTTACTGTCTCTGGAGTATGCCAACCCATGGTTGGATGGATGAGTATAGATCCCGGAGTTGTAGCCACTGTGCGGGAGGCCAAGACACGCCCTGCATCTACTTCAATCCATTTAGCTTTCCCAATCACTTCATCGTAGAGATCAGTCGCATCAATGACCTTGGCAATGAAGTCTTTGAGCAGGTATTCAAAGGAAGCCATTAACTGTCCAAACAGCGCCAGATGGACCTTGTGACGATGCTTCGCTGCGACTCCGCCGCGCGCTTGCTCAATTAGCCGGTCGTCACCGAAATATTGAGCGGCCAGTACTAGCGACCGACCTTGAGAAAAGAAAAAGAGGCTGGACTCTCTTTCCGCTTCTCCTCGTCACGAAGACTTTCTGCGGTATCTCTTGTCCAACTGTCAGGAATTGGGAATGTCATTTTGTATAACCCGCCTCGTTGTTCTAAGCATCCGTCATCTTCCTGACATTGAGTAGTTCGTTCAGCTCTTCTTCGGAAAGCTCTGTCTGTTCGCGGGCGACTTCGCGGATGGTTTTTTCTTCTTTGTAAGCTTGCTTGGCGATGTCGGCGGCTTTGTCGTAGCCGACTTCGGGGGCGAGCGCGGTGGCGAGCATGAGGCCGTTTTCTACGAGCTCCGGGCCGCGGTCTGTTGCTTCGAGTCCGCTTACACACTGGGCGGCGAGGTTGGTTGCGGTGGTGGCGAGCAGGCCGATGGACTGTAGAAGGTTGTGGGCGATGACCGGCAGCATTACGTTTAGCTGGAAGTTGCCGCTTTGTCCGGCGATAGCCACGGCGGCGTCGTTGCCGGTGACCTGGGCCGCGACCTGGGCGGCGCTCTCGGGAATTACCGGGTTTACCTTGCCGGGCATTATCGAGGAGCCGGGCTGGACTTCGGGGAGGGCTATCTCGGAGAGGTTTGCGCGAGGGCCGGCCCCGAGCCAACGCAAATCGTTGGAGATCTTCATGATGCTTACCGCCACGGTCTTTATCGCGCCGCTGGCAAAGACGCAGCCGTCCATCGCGCTCTGGGCCTGGAAGTGGTTCTCCGTCTCCCGAACCTCGACGCCGAAGCGGTCGGAGAGTTTTTCGCACACCTTCCCGGCGAATTCGGGGTGGGTGTTGACGCCGGTGCCGACCGCCGTGCCGCCGAGCGCCACCTCCGCGAGGTCTTCCCGGGCTTTTTTTACGCGCCCGATGCCGCGTTCGATCTGGCCGGCGAAGCCTTCGAACTCCTGGCCCAGACGGATCGGGGTGGCGTCCTGGAGGTGCGTGCGGCCGGTCTTGACCACGTCGTCGAACTCCCGGGCTTTATCCGCGAGGGCGCCTTGGAGGGTTTCCAGGCCGGGGAGCAGGTCTTCTTTTATGGAGACCAGGGCGGATAGGTGGATGGCGGTCGGGATCACGTCGTTTGAGGACTGGCCTTTGTTTACGTGGTCGTTTGGGTGGACGGGGTCTTTGGAGCCAAGTTCGCCACCCAGGATCTGGACCGCCCGGTTGGAGATGACCTCGTTTGCGTTCATGTTCGTCGAGGTGCCGGAGCCGGTCTGGAACACGTCGAGGACGAACTGGTTGTCGAGCGTACCGTCCACGACTTCTTCCCCGGCCTGCACTATGGCGTCTTTTATCTCGTCTTCCAGGTTGCCGAGTTCGTTGTTGACGACGGCGGCCTCCAGCTTTATAGCCCCGAGCGCCTGGATAAAGCGCCTGGGAAAGCGGATGTCGCTTATGGGAAAGTTGTTCAGGGCGCGCCTCGTCTGGGCGCCGAAGAGGGCGTCGCGGGGGACCTGCACCTCTCCCATCGAGTCGCGCTCTGTGCGGTGCGGGGTTTCGTGTTCGCCCACGTGTGTCTCCTCCCGTCGAAGCCTGTCCAAAGGCATCATATAATCTGTACGTTGACTAGCCGTATTATACGAGAGGTGATCCCTTGAATTCTCTACAGAACGCTTTGAAGGAGTGGGCGGTAGCCGTAAAGGCGCTGGAGGTCGGCGCTTCGGCGCTCGTCGTCCGCAAGGGCGGCATCCGGGAAAAGGAGTTCGCCGTGCCCACCACGAGGTTTTTGCTGCTCCCCGGCTACGAACACCAGAGGCCGGAGTTATTGAAGCCCGAATACCGGCACCTGATGGACGGAATCCCGGATCGCAAAGACGACGGCCCACTCTACTTCACCTCCTTCGCGGAGGTGCACGCGGCGTACGAGATCTCCTCCCCCGAAGCCCTCGAAGCCATAGACCCGCACCACATCTGGACCCACGAGTACGCCGAGAGCCGCTTTAAGTGGCGCCCGAAAAAACCGCTGACGGTCCTCGTGCTGCGCACCTACCTGCTCCCCCGTACGGCCGAGCTCCCGCACCACGAAGGCTACGGCGGGTGCAAGAGTTGGATCTCCCTGGACGAAGCGGTCTCGGCGGAGGAGGCCTTCCCGGCCCTAGATGACCGGAAATTTGGGCGGATAATTTCGCCGGTCATGGAAGCGTTGCAAGGGCAGGAAGCCGCGCCGGTGGGGCCCCGGGTAGCCTCGTGACGGCATCCGGGACGATAGAAGGAGTCCTCAAAAGGTCGGGATGCCCGGTCCACTACTGGCTCTCGGGGCCGCAGGACGCGCCGCCCGTGGTTTTCTCCCACGGGGCCACCATGGACCATCGCATGTTCGACGCCCAAATTCCCGCTGTCGCCGAAAACTACCGCGTCCTCACCTGGGACCTGCGGGGCCACGGCCGGTCGCGGCCTCTAAAAGATACTGGGGGAGATCTGTCGGTAAGAGATCTTGTAGAAGACCTCGTCGCCCTGATAGACCACCTGGAGTACGAGAAAGTTACCCTCGTCGGGCAATCGCTCGGGGGCCATCTGGCGCAGGATGTAGTCTTTTACCATCCGGATCGGGTTAGCGCGCTGGTTACGATAGGGTCCTCTTGCAGCACCATAAAGCAGCCTAAGCTCGGCCGGCTCGCCCTTAACCTCTCGCCCTTGTTGTTCAAGGTCTGGCCGGAAGACAACCTCCGCGAACAAACAGCCAAAAATATAGCCGTTACGCCCGGGGCCCGGGCTTACGCTTACGAAGCGAGCCGGCAGTTGACCAAAGAAGATTTTATGGAAGTCTGGAACGCCGTCGCGGGCCTCCTGCACCACGAACCGGGCTACAGGATAGAGCATCCCCTGCTCATCACCCACGGTGACAGCGACGACGTCGGGAACATAAAGAAGATCTCACCGAAGTGGGCGGACCGTGACCCGAACAGCCGGTACGTCGTGATCCCGGCCGCCGGACACAACGCAAACCAGGATAACCCGGATTTCTTCAACCGGATACTGCTCGAGTTTTTGGAGGAGCACGTGCCTTTTGAAGAAACCGGCGAGAGGCAACGGGAAGGAACCTAAAGACATGGGAGCATCCGCACTACCGGTAATTCTACTTTTCTTGTTGGTTTTTCTGAGTTGGCGGGTTGTCTTCTCGGCCAACAAAGACCTGCTCCGGGCGAAAGCCTGGGAGCCGTTGGTGCGCCGGGCGATGCCGTTTATCGTGCTGACGTTGATGGCGCTGAGCCTGTTCGTGGTGCAGGGTTACCGGGAGAACCAGTCGGTGATGGTAATTTGGGCCTCGCTCTTCGCCGTTGCGGTAGTCGCCTCCAACATGCTCTCCATGCCCCGCGCCGAACGCCAGGCGAGCAAGGCTTTCCGGAAGGGCGACTATGAAGGAGCCGTCGGGCAGTACCGCGAACTCGTCCAGGATCAACCCCTGGCCCGGCACTACGCTTTTCTGGGTGCGGCCCTCGGGGCCGCCGGCCACGACGAGGAAGGCGTGGAAGAATCCACCAAAGCCATAGAAAAAGACCCGCAATACGGCATCGCCTACTATAACCGCGGCCTGATCCTGCGCCGCCAGAAACGCCGGAGCCGGGCCAAAAAAGATCTCCAGCGCGCCCTCGACGCGGATCTCCCCCGCCGTTTTCGTGGCAGCGCCCGGGGGCTTTTGGAGGAACTCGGCAAGTGAACTTTCTCTATCCGTCTCTCGTAGCCCTCGTTATCCTGGCGGTCTTCACTTTTTTCATGGGCCGTCAGAACCGGGATCTACTGCGTGCCCGGGCCTACAGGGAGTTTCTGTGGCGCCTGATCCCACCTCTTTCTACCGGCGTTTTTGTCGCCGGATTGCCGTTTATCATGAGCCTCACCACCACCTATAATGACGAGCCGGTCCTTTTTACCTACCTCGCCGGGGCCGCCATCCTGACCGTCGTTATGGCCCGCAACGTCTCCCCGGAAGAACGCCGCGCGGGCAACGCCTTCCGCAAAGGCGACTACGAAAGGGCTGTAGACCTCTACGAGGACCTCGTCGAGCATCGGCCACTCCCACGCTACTACTCGGCCCTCGGGGCCGCACTCGACGCCTCCGGAGACCCTCAAAGCGCCCTCGACGCGACGGATAGGGCCATAAAACTCGACCCAAAACTCGGAACCGCCTACTACAATCGCGCCTCGGCCCTGGCGGCACTCGGGGAAACCACCCGCGCCCGCCGAGACCTGCAAACCGTCCTCAAAATAGACTCCGGCCGCACCCTGCGCCGCGCGGCCGTCGAGGCACTAAACGTACTGGAGGAGGGCTAGCCAGCCCGTCAGCAGTTCGGCTCGTCAGCTACCAGATCTCTTACCGGCGCTTGCGTCCTGGCTGAAAGCCGCCGGCTGAAACGCTGCCGTGAAAGCCGCCGGAGGCGGCGTGCTGACGAGCCGATTAGCTATCTAACGACCTTTTGTATGTTCTCTTCGGCGCCTTTTATCTCGATCTTCCCGTCGCGCACCCGTACTTCCCAGCGGGATTGGGGGAAGACCGCCGGGCCTCTCAAGACCTGCCCGCTGCAGAGGTCGAAACTGGAGTCGTGCCAGGGGCAAACGACCGTGTCTCCTTCCCGCTCGCCCTGGTCTAGCGGGCCGGCGAAGTGGCTGCAAACGTTGGAGATGGCACAGATGCTGCCGTCGGAGAGCCGGCTCAAGAGCACGTCGGCCCCGTCTAACTCGACCTTCCGCAGGCCGTTCTGCGGCAACTCTTCTTCGTCGAGGACCGGCTTGAACTCGTCGGGGCCGGCCCACTCGAAGACGTTGCGGTTTACGCGCAGCCCGTAGTTGTACGAGAGTTCTCCCCCGAGGTGCGCGGCGGTGCCGCTAATAGAGAACCCCGCCAAAAAAGCCAACCGGCCGGCGTCGCGGCGGCCCGTGGCCCGCAGCAGCATGGAAGCGACGTTGAAAGCCAGCCCGGCGGTGTTTAGCAGGCCGTGGGCCATGCCCATCTTGCGCGAACCGCCGGAGAGGTACCGCCAGTCGGAGAGACCGGTGATCGCGGCGGCCACGGCGCCCGCGTTGCCCAGGGCGAGCGTCGCGTCGGCCGCGTTTCTCGCCACCCGGGATTCCGTGGCCGCGTCCAGGCCGTCGAACACGATGGTCGAGGTCCAGGAGCCTAGCGGCACGTCGGAGAGCATTGGGTGAAACGGGGCTTCGAGGTACTTGCCGTCCAGGATGTCGCGCACTGTCTTACCACCGGCGGCCACGGCGTTTTGCACTTTCGGCTGGACTACTTCGGAGAGTTCATCCAACCAGGGCAGAGACTCGACGATGCGCCGGCTGAGCGTTGTTGACCCCATATATCTTCACCTTTCAGAGGGTACTAGTCTGGGAAGATTATGCCACGGTTGACGCCGGACTAAGCTCGTGAGGGGTTTTGGATCTTCCCGGACGGCTTTTCTCTTTCTGGAGGCTCTGTTCCACCTTCTCCGACGGTGGTCCACCCGGCGCGCTCCGGCTCTTCGCCCGTCAGGAAGAAAGAGAGCCAGTGCAGCGCGAGCGTGTAAGTGTAAAGGCCGAGCGCCAGCGCGGCCAGCACCGTATCCGAGTCGTTCCACAAGAAGGGCCATTGTTGGGGGACAAATTGCAGGGAGAGTAGTAGAAAAGCCAGCCCGATACGGCCCCGGGCGAGCAGCAGTAGAACCCCCGGCGCCAACAACAGCAGGTAATTGTTCCAGGCTATGGGCGAAGCCAGCAGCGAGGCGGCGACCAGCGCCCAGAGCCCCGCCTCGGAACCTTTCCGGGTCTTTATCGCCGTCAGGATTATGAGCGTTACACCCACCACGTAGGCCGCCGGGACCATCCACGGCCACACCGCCAGGGGCTCGGCGAACCGCGTTTCGGTGAACGTACGCATGGCCGTGCCGGCCAGCGAGGCGTTGTCCCAAAAACCGTCTATCCGCTCTTCGAGCACGACTTGCGCGTAGCGAAGGGTCGCATCCGACCCCAAGACCAGGCTCCCGGCGAGCGTGGCCGCCGCCCCCGATAGGATCCCGGCTCCCACCGCCTCCCACCGCCGTCGCACGGCGGGCCACAGTATGAGGGGCGCGAGCGAGGGCTTGAGCGCCATTACCAACCCTAACACCAGCCCGGACAATAAATACCTCCCCCGCCGGTCCGCCGCCCACGCCGCCACGAGGCCCAGCGCCAGCACCGGATACATCTGCCCCAACGCCAGCGTCGCGAGCATCGGTGAAGAAAGAAGGACCACACCGGCCGCCACGACCGCCCACCCGGCCCGCAGACGAAGCTCGCCCGCCATCCAAGCGAGTGAAAAGAGCATCGTGAAGACCATGACCAGGACAAACAGCCGGTAAGCGTCGAGCGCCTCCATAAAACCGAACGGCAACACCACCAGCGTCCAGAATGGCGGGTTCAGGTTTACGAGCCGGGCCCCCGTATCGTAGATGTTCTCCCCGGCCAGGGCGGCCTCCGCCGACATCCAGAAAGAGTGGAAATCCGCGTGCACGTCCATAGACCCGGTCGAGATACGCTCCAGCGTCCCCCCGCCGTACCGGACGTGTAACACCCCGGAGACCACTATAATCCCCAACGCGAGGAGTAAGAGTAGCGTCCCCCAAGCCAACCGCAACCAGCGCCGCCGCAAGGCTAAACTACACCCCCAAATTCCAGGAAAAAAGAGCCCGATAGGTACATAGCGTAATCATACGCCCCGAAAGAAAGGGATTCTCGAAACAGACCGGCGAGAACAATCTGCGGGGCGGAGAGGGGGGGATTCGAACCCCCGATGCCGGGGTTACCGACATAACGGTTTTCGAGACCGCCGCATTCAACCGCTCTGCCACCTCTCCACGGACGAGTTTACCGGCTCACCCCCAACCCTTCAACCACCCGACACCCGCTCCTAGGATCTTAGCTTGTCAACCCGAAGTTCAACCTTGCAACCTTGCTCGAACCCTCGAAATCCATCGCCCCTGAGACGATCTACCATAAGAGAATTGCCTATATGTAAAGAAGTTTCTGAAAAATAGCGTTGGTGTTCGTCTTCTACTTCGCACGGCATTATCTTACCTTCTACTTCAAATTTAAGCTACATGAGGTACGTGCGAGAGCAGTTTTTGTAGACGAATAATTCCGAACAATCGAGAGGGCGGGCCCCGGAAGGCCCGCCCACGAATTTACCGAGGTAGAAGTTTAACTACACTTGGAGTAGCCGCAGGAGTGGCAGACTACGCAGCCTTCTTGGCGGGTGAGGCCGCTGGCGCAGTCCGGGCAGGCGCCGATGATCGGGAGTTCCCGCGCTTCCGCCGGGTTCTCTTCGACCAGGTAGTGCTCGCCCATCGCCTTTGCCACACCGTCGGGGACGGAGAGGACCGCGTTCGGGCCGAAGCCCATCGGATGTCCGTCCTGGATGCCACGGAGCTGGCTTACAACCTCGGTCGGCTGGGCGCCGTGGGTCATAGCCAGGGAGATCATACGTCCCAAAGCGTCCGAGAACGCCGCCGCCGTACCGCCGGGCTTGCCCAGCACCACGAAGCACTCCCGCGGGCCGAACTCGTCGTCGTTCATGCTGACGTACAGCGGGCCATGACCGGTCTGTATCTTCTTCGTCACCCCGGAGAGGGTACGCGGCCGGCCGTTGCGGGCTTCCGCCAGTGAAATGTGCTGGATCTCCGGCTCGGCGGCGGGCTGTTCACCCTGCGTTGCCCCGCCGGTCTTACCTGTAGATAGGACCTGGGCGTCGCGGGAGCCGTCGCGGTAAACGGCGATGCCCTTGCAGCCGGTGGCGTAGGCCTGCATGTAGGCGTCTTCCACGTCCTTCGGCGTCGCGTGGTTCGGCAGGTTGATGGTCTTTGAGATCCCCATCGAGGTGTGCTTCTGGAACGAAGCCTGCATCTTGACGTGCCACTCAGAGGAGATGTCGTGGGAAGTAACCCACGCGCCTCGCACGTCCTCGGGGACCTCCGGGATCTCCCGGACGCTGCCGTGCTCGGCCACCTTCGTCATCAACTCTTCGGAGTAGAAACCGCGCTCTTTGGCGAGCTTCACGAACTCGGGGTTGACGTCCGGCATCTCCATGTCGGCTTGGCGCCGCATGAAAGCGACGGCGAACAGCGGCTCGATGCCACCGGAGCAGCCGGCGATCATGGATATGGTGCCGGTCGGCGCGATGGTCGTGACGGTCGCGTTGCGAACCCGGTCGCCGCGGGCCTCGTGCCGCGAGCCCTCGAAGTGCGGCATGACGCCGCGCTCTTCGGCGAGGTTGCGGCTCTCTTCCCAGGCCTCGTCGTCCACGAACTTCATTACCTTCTCGGCAAAGGCGAGGCCTTCGTCGGAGTCGTAGGTGATGCCGAGCTTTATGAGTAGGTCGGCAAAGCCCATAACGCCGAGACCGATGCGGCGGTTGCCGCGGCTCATCTCGTCTATTTCGGGGAGCGGGTACCTGTTCATCTCTATTACGTTGTCGAGGAAGCGGATCGTGGTGTGGATCGTTTCGCGAAGCTCGTCCCAATCAACTGAACCTTCTCCGACCTGCTCACCCGGTACGAAAAAGCGTTCCAGGTTTATGGAGCCGAGGTTGCACGAGTCGTAAGGCGGCAGATGCGCCTCGGAGCACGGGTTCGTGGACTCTATCGGGAACTGCGGCGTCGGGTTGTCACCATCTATTTTGTCTATAAACACCACGCCCGGCTCGCCGTTGAGCCACGCGCCCTCGACGATCTGACGGAATAGTTCCCGCGCCCGAATCGTCTTTATGACCACGCCGTCCCGCGGGTTCTTCAGGTCGAAGTCCGCGTCGTTCGCCACGGCTTCCATGAAGTCGTCGGTGATGGCGACCGAGATGTTGAAGTTGTTGATCTGGTCGTTCTCTTTTTTGCAGGTGATGAACTCTTCGATGTCCGGGTGGTCTACCCGCAGGATACCCATGTTCGCGCCGCGCCGGGTTCCGCCCTGCTTGATCTTGTCCGTCGAGGCGTCGTATATAGCCATAAACGAAACCGGCCCACTCGAAACGCCCATCGTGCTCTTTACCAAGTCGTTCTTCGGGCGCAACCGTGAGAAACCAAACCCCGTGCCGCCGCCGCTCTTGTGGATGATCGCCTGGTGCTTGAGCGTGTCGTAGATGCCGTCTATCGAGTCCTCGACCGGCAGCACGAAGCACGCCGAAAGCTGTTGCATCTCACGCCCGGCGTTCATCAAGGTCGGCGAGTTCGGCATAAACTTGCGGGAGAGCATCATCTGGAGAAACTTCTCCTTAGACTCCTCGTAGAGAGCCTCGGCCTCTTCACCATCCTTGAAACGGTACTCGCCCTCGGCGATGTTCGACGCGACACGATGGAACATATCTATCGGCTCTTCGATAGCTTCGCCGGCCTCGTTCTTCTTGAGGTAGCGCTTTTTGAGAACCGCTACCGCGTTCTCCGAGAGTTCGATATCGTCCAGCCGCTTACTACGATCTACTTCCATGATCCTCCCCTATATTTTACTGCGGAAGTTTGCTCTTCCAACTACTTGCTTTTGACTACTACCTGCTGTTGCCGATCCCGGAACCGGCCAACTTCACCAGTTCGGACCGGAACTGGTCCACGTCCGTGTACTGCCGATATACGGAGGCGAACCTGAGATACGCGACCATGTCGAGCTTCCGGAGCCGGAACAAGACCATGTCCCCGATGCGCCGTGACGTTACCTCGTGCCGCCGCCGCTCGCGCAACTCGGCCTCTACCTCGTCCACGATCAACTCTACTTCCTCATCTGAGATCCGCTGCTTGGCACAGGCCCTCGCGAGCCCGGTCTGAAGTTTCTCCCGATCGAACGCCTCCCGCTCACCATCACGCTTTATGACCATGAGCTTCAACGGCTCTCTACGCTCGTAAGTAGTAAACCGCTTCTCGCACGTGAGACACTCCCGGCGCCGGCGAACAGCATCCTTTGTCTCCGAAAGCCGCGAATCTATAACCTTTGTATCCTCAAAATCACAATATGGACACTGCACCGCAAACCCCCGTGACGATTAATACCGCTCAACACCACATCTGGTAGTGCAGAAACGTAGCACACCACATTTTCGGTTTGCAACACCCGTTAACTAGACCTCAACGTCAAGTTTAGTCAGTGTTAAAGCGCCAAACCCCGCATTTCGCCGCGTATTGAGCTTTGTCAGACAGCCCAGAAAAATTTTTCAAGAAATTTTCTGAAAAGCAGAGAAAAGACGAATTCCCCCGCAAATAGAGTACCTTTAGGTTCAGGTAGAAACATGGAACTCAAGTATCGGTTGAGACTCCGAGTGTACTCTATACTTTTAGTTTAAGTTTAGTGTACATTGTAACTCCAGGCTCTTGTTCACCAGGGTTTTCGGGGCGTATTGGGGTGATTCTAGCGGTTCTTGCGTCGAGTTTTAAAGAAGTTTCGGAGGATCGTGGCGGCTTCGGCTTCCAGGAGGCCGCTCTTATAGGGGAAGGTGTGGTTCAGCCGAGAATCGCCGGGGAGGTCGTGGAGGGTGCCGGCGTATCCGGCTTTGGCATCCGGGGCGGCGTAGACGAGGCGGGAGATCCGGGCGGCGTGGGCTGCTCCGGCGCACATTGGGCATGGTTCCAAGGTCGAATAGAGCGTGCAACCGGCGAGCCGCCAGGTATCGAGCGCTGCGGCGGCCCGACGGAGGGCCAGTATTTCGGCGTGGGCCGTTGGGTCTTGCAGGCTCTCGCGTTCGTTGGCGGCGACGGCCAACACCACGTCGTCCCGGACGACGACGGCCCCGACGGGAACCTCTCCTAACCTACCTGCCTCTTGGGCCGCGTCCAAGGCGCGTCGCATCGCGCGTTCGTCTTCGGCGTGCTGCCCGTTGGGATGAGTTTCGTCGTTTCCTGGCACCAAACCGATGATAGCAGCAGACCAGAAGCACGCCGGACCATCTCAGGGCTATCGAGACTGGCGGTGGTTACCAGCGTTTGAAATATACAGTTTGCTTGACATATTAATAAGTGTACTGTACTTTGTGAATGAACGTTGTGATCTCGGTGTTAAGGAGGAAGCGTCTTGGGTGGCCGGCGGTATTTGGTGGAGTTGGGTTCGGTAATAGCGTTTTACGCGGTGGTTTTGTTCGTGGCATTGCCTTTGATCGGCGCAAACCCGGAGGCGTGGTGGCGGTTTCCGTTGGCGTTGGCGCCGATGGTTCCGGCGGTGTTCATCCCGCTCGTCGTCATGAGGCGAGTCACCCGCATGGACGAGTTGCAGCGACGCATCACGTTCGAGGCGCTGGCGTTTGCGTTCGTGGGGACGGCGCTGTTGACGTTCGGCTACGGTTTCTTGCAGCTCGCCGGCTTTCCGCAGGCCAGTTGGTTACTCGTGTGGCCTGTTATGGGGGCGTTGTGGCTTGTCGGCTCGCTCCTCGCGAACCGGCGGTATAAATGAAGAACCGGCTCAAGGTGTTGAGGGCCGAGAGAGATTGGTCACAGGCGGATTTGGCCGGTCGCGTCGGCGTCTCTCGGCAGACCATAAACTCCATCGAGAAGGGGAAGTACGATCCTAGTTTGCCGCTGGCCTTTAAAATATCCCGAATTTTCGGGCAGAGCATAGAGCGGACCTTCTTCCCCGACGAACCGGAAGATGGTGTGTAGTGTTGGGGGAACCGGCTACCCCTTCAGACAATTCCTAAATTTTTACCGCGTCGGCGTTTCCTGCCCGGCGCCCCCGTGTATGCTGGCCCACTGCCGGGCCGGCAGTCCCCAAAGCGCGATAAAGCCAGCCGCCGCCGACTCATCGAAAGTGCTACCGGGATCGTAGGTGGCGAGTTCTTTGCTGTAGAGCGCTTTAGACGCGGTGCGCCCGACAACGGTGCTGGAGCCCTTATACAATTTTAGCCGCACGGTGCCCGTTACGGTCTTCTGAGTTTCCTCGATAAAGGCGTCCAGGGCGGACTTCAGCGGCGTAAACCAGAGGCCGTCGTAGGTCAGTTCGGCGTAGCGCTGCTCGATCTGGGCCTTAAAGCGGAGCACGTCTTTGGTAAGGGTTAGGGTTTCCAGCTCCCTGTGGGCCTGGATGGTCGTCATCGCGGCTGGAGCCTCGTAGATTTCGCGGCTCTTTATGCCCACGAGCCGGTCTTCGACCATGTCGATTCTGCCGACCCCATGCTCACCCGCGACCGGATCCAACCTCGCGACAAGCTCAACCAGCGACAACTCTTCCCCGTCCAGGCTCACCGGAAGTCCCTCCTCGAAGCCGATCTCCACGTACCGCGGCTCGTCCGGCGCCTCTTCCGACTCTCTCGTCAAAGTATAAACATCTGGTGTAGGTTCATAGTCCGGGTCTTCGAGCGGACCGGCCTCGATGGAGCGTCCCCAAAGGTTCTCGTCCACGCTGTAGGGAGATTTTTTGGTGGTCGGAACGGGGATGCCGTGCTGCTCGGCGTACTCCATCTCTTCCGACCGGCTCATGTTGAAGTCACGGACCGGGGCGACGACGGTGAGGTCCGGGGCGATAGAGGCGGTCGTAACGTCGAAGCGGACCTGATCATTGCCCTTTCCAGTAGAGCCGTGGGCGATAAGCTCCGCCCCCACCTCGCGCGCCGCCTCGACGAGCTTCTTCGCGATCAATGGCCGTCCAAGCGCCGTAAAGAGCGGGTACTTGCCGCCGTACAGGGCGTTAGCCTTTATAGCCGGGGCCACGTACTCTTCGACGAACTCTTCCCGGGCATCCCGCACGAAGGCGTCCACAGCCCCGATCTTCAAAGCTTTTTCCTTAATGTCTACTTCAGGTTCACCTTGTCCAAGATCCAAGTAGAGCGCATATGGCGTGGCCCCCTGTTGCTCGAACCACTTCAGGCAGACCGAGGTATCCAGCCCACCGGAGTAGGCGAGCACGACTTTCTTTCCTTCCAACGACATCTTTCCTCCGTTCGTCATGCGTTGTTTGTCGTTTGATCGGTGGAGAGATCCACCTTCATGACCCAGGCATCTCCGTCATCCCTAAGCCTGACGAACCCGTTCTTTTCGTAGAGCGCCATTGCAGCCCGGTTACTCTTCTGAAAGCTCAGGCCAAGGGCTTTGAAACCGTTCGACCTTGCCACATCTATCAAGGCGCGGATCAACTCTCCGCCAACGCCGGTGCCACGCCGTTCCGCGGCTACAGCGATGACTATGTCGGGAATCTCAGCGTCTACGAAACCGTATCCAGGCTCACTGGTAGGAAAAAGCCTGTACCAGGCAGCCCCAATGCTGCGACTATCTTCCTCATCCTGGGCGACAACAGCGAGATCTCCCACCCTACCCCAGTCTTCAAGGTAGCGCCTCAACACCGGGTCTGACAGTGTCTCCTCCGGTGGGGGTTTCGGGCCAGCTTCTTCAGGGATCCAGTGAACAGCTTCGTACAGCATCTCCCACAGAAAACGCTCGTCATCTTCTTTAGCTGGGCGTACAGCAACACCCGGCGGTGGGCTTGAAACTTCGTGACCGGATTCGCGCAGGGTGGTGATCGCAGTTTCCAGCTCATCTTCCTGCACGAGCAAGTAGTCAGTATCGTAGGTCGAGATAGCGAAGACGCTGATACCGGCCTCTGCTAGAGGCGCCGCAACGGAGGCGAGTATGCCGACCAGCGAGAAGTCGAGCGGACCTTCGATCCCGAGCGCTCGCCAGCCATCCTCGCGAGTTGCTCCGTCCGGGACATTCTCCTGCCTGCAGACTATGGAGAGTTCATCCGGGGTGCAGGTTATCGAAGAGAACCCGGCTTCTGTAGCCCATCCGGGCAATTCACTGTCATGTTCGAGGCGGCAAATGGCGAAGTGGTCTTCGAGCACCGAGAGGCGCAGCGCTACTTTCGGGTAGTTGCCGGTGGTCAAGTTCGGTTAGTCCGTGTTTCCGGCGGGTCGGGTACGGGCGCGGCAGACGTCGGAGATCAAAGCGGAGACCTCTGTGGCGGAGTCGTTGTCCGGGCAGATGGCGACGACGGTGTCGAGGCCGGCGACGGTGCCCACGATCTTGAGTCCCCTTACCCTATCGAGAACGCTGGCGACGGCGCCGGCCGTACCGTCTCGGGTGTGCATGACGATGGTGTGCTGTGCCTGGATTACGTCGAGGATAAAGCCCGGCAGCACTTCTATACCGGCGAAGCCGGACTCGTGAGGGAGGGCCAGGTAGCGGTTGCCGACTTTGAGGACGCCGAGCTCCGTCAGGTCCCGGCTGACGGTGGCCTGGGCGACCTCGACGCCTTCGTCGGCGAGTGCCGTAACGACGCCTTGCTGGGTTCCGAGTTCTTTGTCGGAGATGAGGCGTAGGATCAGGTCCTGCCTAGTCCCTTTATCCACGCCCGTCCGCGTCGAATCCACCGTTCCGCCTTTCTGCTCGGGGTTATTTGAGGTGCTCGATGCCGAGGTCTTCCTCGAAACCGAGCGCCAGGTTCATGTTTTGCACGGCCGCCCCGGACGCCCCTTTTAGCAGGTTGTCCAACGCCGAGAACAACAGCAGCTTACCCGCCCTCTCGTCCACCGCCACCGAGAGCCGGCACCGGTTGGTGTTGGCGACGTGGGCGACGTGCGGGTACTCCTCCCGAGCCTCGACGAACTTCCACCCGTCGTAGTCCTCCGCGTACCAGTCGAGAACTTCTTCGGCGGCCGGTATCTCTTCAGCGTCCAATACGATAGTTTCGAGTTCGCCGCGCGTCGCGGGGATGAGGTGCGGGACGAAGGTGACGTTCGGGCTTTCTCCGAAGTGCCGGATCATGGTCTCTATCTCCGGCGTGTGCCGGTGCCACGGGGCTCCATAGGCGTTGGCGTTCTCGTTCGCGGTTACAAAGCCGGTCTTGACGCTCGGCTTCGCCCCGGCCCCGCTCACCCCGGAGAGCGCATTCACGGTGATAGAGTGAATAGAGCCTCCCATTCGCCGCACAATAGGCGCGAGCGCCAATATGGCCGCCGTCGGGTAGCAACCGGGGTTCGCGACGATCCTTCCCTCCACCACCCCGAAGACCTCCGGCAACCCGTAGTGCGCCTCCTCAATCAGCCCCGGCGCCGGATGCTCCCCATACCACTCCTCATACAGACCAACGTCCGGAAGCCGAAAGTCCGCCGACAGGTCCACGACCAGCCCGACTCCCGCCTCCAACAACTCCTTCACCGTCGTCGCGCTCTCCATGTGTGGATAAGCGACAAAGGCAACATCCAACTCTGAACCCTTTATCTCCGCCGGCGCCAAAAAGCTTTCTTCCACTGCGAGATGCGGATAGACCTCGCTAATTTTCCGTCCCGCATAACCGCGCGAAGCAACCTCCAGGCTACCCACTTTCGGATGCCCGGACAGCAAGCGCACCAACTCGGAACCCGCGTACCCGCTGCCGCCGTAGATGCCGACTTTCAAAGCCATAAGCCGTATTGTAGGAGTTTCGGATAATTATTCAAGTTTCTGTATAAACCAGTTGACCTTCGTGCACGCGGATGCAACAATATGGCCCGCTGATGAATAAAGATTCAACAATCAGTATAAAGTTCGTATCCGGCGGGGCGACTGCCCCGCCGGGGTTCGTCTCCTGCGGGGTCGTGTGCGGGGTACGGAACTCGGGGAAGAAGGATCTCGGTCTGCTCTGCTCCGAGTATCCGTGTTCGGTAGCGGGTGTACTCACGCGCAACGCCTTCAAGGGCGCGCCGCTCGGCGTTACGAAAGAAGCCGTCGAGGCTGGTGATGTGCGGGCCGCCGTGGTGAATAGCGGTAACGCCAACGCGGCGACCGGCGAGCAGGGTATCGAAGACGCCCGCCGGATGCAGGCACTCGCGGCGCAGAGTTTGGGGCTGGGGGGCCAGCAGGTCGCCGTCGCCTCTACCGGAGTGATCGGTCAGCCATTGCCGATGGCGAAGATCGAGGCCGGGATAGTAGACGCATCCGGTGAATTGGGGCTTGACGGTTCGGGTTTTGCCGAGGCGATCCTGACGACCGACACGCGCACCAAAGAGGCTGCGGTTGAGGTCGAGGTGGATGGGAAGACCGTTACCGTCGGGGGGACGGCGAAGGGGAGCGGCATGATCCGGCCGAACATGGGCACCATGCTCGCCTTCCTCACCACCGACGCCGCCGTCGAACTGGACTGCCTACAAGAAACTCTGGGCCGGGCGACGGACCGCACCTTCAACCGCGTAACGGTGGACGGTGACACCTCCCCGAGCGACATGGCGCTCCTGCTGGCGAACGGCGCCGCGGGTAACGAGTCGATCACCACTGCTTCGACCGACTATCCGGCGTTCGCGGAGGCGGTCGAGACGGTAGCGCGTGAGCTGGCGAAAGAGATCGCCCGCGACGGCGAGGGCGCCACGAAACTCGTCGAGGTCGTCGTGGGGGGCGCGCAGGACGAGGCGTCAGCGGCGGCGCTTGCCAAGTCGATCGTCGGGAGCAACCTGGTAAAGGCGGCGGTCTTCGGCGAGGACGCCAACTGGGGTCGGGTCGTTACGGCGATGGGCTACTCGGGGACGGCGTTCGATCCCTCGACGCTGGAGCTGTACTTCGGCCCGGTCAAGGTCTTCGAGGGCGGTGAGCCCATTCCCCACGATGAGGCGGAGGCGAACGCGGCGCTCGCCGGGGACGAGGTCGTTATAACGGCTCGTCTAAACGAGGGCGATCATTTGGCTGTTGCCTGGGGCTGCGACCTGACTTACGAGTACGTCGAGATTAACAGGAGCTACCGAACGTGACGAATAAGAAGCCCATAGTAGCCAAGATCGGGGGTGGAGCCTTGGCCGGCGGCGCATTGGAAGACCTCTCGGAGATACTATCCGGTGGCACGCCCGTCGCCCTGGTCCACGGCGGCGGCCCGCAACTCACCCGCATGCTCGACTCTCTAGGCATCCCCACCCGCTGGCACGAGGGCCTGCGCGTCACCGACGAGGCGACGCTCGAAGTTGCCGAGATGGTCTACGCCGGGACGGTCAACAAGGCACTCGTGCGGGAGTTGCAGGGACTCGGAGTAGCAGCGGCGGGCATCTCCGGCACCGACGGCCCGACGCTCCTCGTAGACCCCGTGCCGGAGCTGGGCCGGGTCGGGGAGGTCCGGGAGGTCGAAACGGACCTTATCGAAGCGCTCTGGGCGGGCGGATTCGTGCCGGTCGTGGCCCCGCTAGGGCTCGGTTCGGAGGGGGCCTACAACGTCAACGCCGACGTGGCCGCCGCCGCACTCGCGGTCGGCCTCGGGGCCGGGCACCTGTTCCTGATGACCGACGTGGACGGGCTGTTAAAAGATGGCGAGCCGGTACCGGAGATCTCCCCGAAGGAGTGCGAAGGCTACGTGGCGAATGGGCTCGCGGCCGGCGGGATGGTCCCCAAGCTGCGGACGGCGGCGCGGGCCGCGCGGGGCGGTGTCGGGGCGCACATCGTAAACGGAAACAAGAAGGGCACGCTCTTGGCCGCGATGGCCGGGGAGCGAGTCGGAACTCTCATATCGGAAGGAGCAGTCGCATGAACAATGTGATGGAGACTTACAAACGGCTAGATATTGCCCCGGTGGGCGGAAAAGGTAGCTGGCTCTTCGACGAGGATGGCAACCGCTACCTGGACTTCATCGCCGGCATCGCGACGAACTCTTTAGGACACGGGCATCCGGCGCTGGTCGCAGCCATTCAGGAACAGGCGGAAACCCTGATCCACTGTTCAAACCTCTACGAGATCCCCATTCAGGAAGAAGTCGCCGGGTTGCTCACCGACGCCACGGACTTCGACGAGGTCTTTTTCTGCAACTCCGGCGCGGAGGCAAACGAAGCGGCCATAAAGCTCGCCCGCAAGCACGCCGCAGACAATTACGGGCCGGAAAAGTACGAGATCCTGACCTTCGACAAGTCCTTCCACGGCCGCACCTACGGCGGCCTCTCCGCCACCGCCCAGCCCGCGCTGCAGGAGGCTTTCGGCCCGATGCTCCCCGGCTTCGCCTATGCCCCGTTCGGCGACTTGGGGGCTGCGAAAGAAGCCGTGGGTCCGCAGACGGCGGCGGTGCTGGTGGAGCCGATCCAGGGCGAGGGTGGCATCAACGTCGCGCCGGAAGGTTTTCTGGAAGGACTCCGGGAACTGTGCGACGAGCACGGCGCCCTCCTGATATTCGACGAGGTCCAGACTGGCATGGGACGCACCGGACATCTTTTCGCATACGGGGGCATGGGCGTCGTACCGGACGTACTCACGAGCGCCAAGGGCCTCGGCGGCGGCGTGCCGGTCGGGGCGGTGCTGGCGAAAGAGGAATGCGCCGCGCTCGGACCCGGCAATCACGGCTCTACCTTCGGCGGCAACCCGCTCGCGATGGCGGCGGTTAAGGCGGTGCTCGGCGTCGTCAACGACCCGCAGTTCCTCGAAGAGGTCCGTTTCAAAGGCAAGATCCTCAAGAACGCGCTAGAGGTGCTCGCAGAGCGTATACCGGGGTCGGAGGTTCGCGGAGAAGGGCTCATGATCGGCTTGGACCTCGGCCCAGACCTGGCGCCGGACTTTTTCCAAAACTGCCTCGACGAGGGGCTCCTCGTGAACGTGGTGAGCGGCACGACTATAAGGCTCGCGCCGCCGCTCACCGTTACACGGACGGAGGTGCGGGCGGCGCTCGATACGTTTCGAGGCTTGGTCGATGCCCCGGTAGCCGTTCCCGAGTACGCCGTCGCGTGATCGGGGAGCGCCAGAACCCTCCCGCCCCCTCTCCCCTCTCCGGCCGCGATTGCCTTACTCTGGCCGAATTCAGCCCGGAGGAGGCCCGGCACATTCTGGACGAAGCCGTCAGGATAAAGACCCTCCAGAAATCCCGCATCCCCTACCGTCCGTTGCGCGGCAAGACGCTCGCGATGGTTTTCCAGAAGCCCTCAAACCGCACCCGGGTTTCCTTCGAGGTCGGGATGTACCAGCTCGGCGGCCACGCGCTGCATTTGAGCCCCGAAGAGATCCAGATGGGGAAAAGAGAGACCCCCGGCGACACCGGCCGCGTCCTCGCCCGCTACATAGACGCAATCATGGTGCGTACCTTCGATCACGAAGAACTGGAAGAACTCGCCTCAGCGGCCAATGTGCCGGTGGTAAACGGCCTCTCCGACACCCACCACCCCTGCCAGGCCCTCGCCGACCTGCTCACCGTCCGCGAAGAATTCGGCACCGTCGAAGGCATCAACATCACCTACATCGGTGACGGCAACAACGTCGCCCACTCCCTAGCGATAGCCTGCGCCCTCACCGGCGCGAACCTGACCATCGCCCACCCCGAAGGCCATGCCCCGGAGGAAAAAGTGCTAGAGCTGGCCGAGAAGTCAGGAGCCGCCCCAAAGACCACCCAAGACCCGCAAAAAGCGGTGTCCGGCGCCCAGGTCGTCTACACCGACGTGTGGGCCAGCATGGGACAGGAAGCCGAGGCCGAAGAGCGGAAAAAGAAATTCTTACTCTACCAGGTGAACGGTGAGTTGATGGACCTCGCTGAAGACGACGCCGTTTTCCTACACTGCTTGCCGGCCCACCGCGGCGAAGAGGTGATGGCGGAGGTCATAGACGGCCCGCAGAGCCGGGTTTTCGACCAGGCCGAAAACCGCCTGCACGCCCAAAAAGCGCTACTTTATTTGCTGATGGGATAAGGCGTGATGGATCAAGAACTACTTACCCACTCTGCCAGGGCCTCAGAGACTTCCGTAGATTGCATAACGTGTCCACGCTCGAAACTCTTCATACGAGCTATCCCCTTCCTGGTATCCCAGGCATCTACGAAATAAGTTTCCCTGACTTTGCACCGCGAGCAGGTCATAGTAGTCACGAACGGGAAAAGAGGCACCCAGCCGGGCTGGCCACGATCCAGGAACAAGTCTCCCCGGCGTAGCGCTTGGTGAAATACGACTTCTTCTTGCGGAAAACTCGGATGGTCTCCCATGTAGCGCAGACATTTCAATGTCACTCCCCCACCTCGCCGATTGACATCGAAGTCCCCCACCTGACGTATAGGGTACTCAGCCAAAAACGCCAACGATTCCATACACCGCCTTAACCTTCTCTGTACTTCTTCGGATGTGTCTGCAATGTCCTCTAGAATCGTTGGCCCGCGGTCATGCTTGTAGTCGTTTTTGGCTCTTATCAAAGCCATTATGTTGGCTCCAAAGTTATTCTTTTTTTCGGAACGCACCTTTAGTTCCTTTATTTTCAGAGCCAACGTATCCTGCTCGTACCCGGCGAAAACTTTAGAGCAGCGCGCGACTATATCTGTCCAATCACCAGGCGATATGCCAGTCAACCAGTAATCCTTGGGATCTATCTCAGATTCCTCGCGATCCTGTTCGCGTAGTATCGCGAGTGAAACCGAACCAAGAAATGCGAGGAGGTTCTCTGAAACTCGTAGTTGCTCCCGGTAAAGGTCTCTCGGATCTACAATGCTTTTTAGAGCTCTAAACCCGAAAGCCACCGGAAACGGATATGAACTGGAAATCTGATACTCCAACTCATCCGTGTACTCGACACTAGAGGGTTTTGTGCCAACAGTTTGGGGTATCTCAGTCTCTTCGGAACTATCGTGAGTCTTTGAACTCGTTGAAGACGACTCGGCGTTCTCCAAGTTTAGCGAAGCACGCAACATACTAGCGGGAGTGGAACTATTCGTATTTTCATCGAATTGCTTAGGGTCAGGGATTTCCTGCACATCCTGGTTATGCTCACCAGAGGCTGTACGCTCGCGCATGGCTCCGTTTGGGTTGTTTTGCTGCGACAAGGTTTCCAGGCGCTGCAAGTATTCGCGGCGGATTATGAACGCGTGGACGATAGACACCACCCAGGCAATTAGAAATACACCGATCCACAAATCTCCTATCCAACCACTGTCCGTTTCAGCAACCGGGGTTGACATCACTACCAAGAAGGGAATCGAATATAGCCCGCCCCAGATCAACCATTTGCGCTGTTTTGCTCTTATACCTATATAAACGAAGGCTGCCCAATTGAGGAAGCCAAGAGTAAAGGTCCATCCGATCCACATCGAATGGAGTATCTCCCATCTTTTCCCTCTTGAAGCAACCATACGCAAACCTATCTATTGCAACTCAATCAGCAAGATTGCATAAGTATCCACTACCACACTGTTTCTCGCAAACGAATTTACTATCTAGCTCGGAACCACAAACAAAACAAATCACGAGGCCACCCCACAAGGTTGGCCTCGTGATTTCTGTAGGAGCTCGCCGAGAATGTCTCTGCGGTCCTTATTTAGCCTGTCGCTAAGCCGACTTCTTCGCCAAGTCCGAGTTGGCATCGGCGATGTTGATGCCTTTGAGGGGCGTCAAGTTCTCCCGCTCGGCGAGGCGGCGGCGGTGGTTCTCCCAGCCTTCGTCGGCTTTGGTAAGGACTTTGGCGAGCCGGAGCTTCTCCAGGCCCCGGATCACGGGCCATGCCGGATCGTACTCGTCCTCGAAGGCGGAGAGCTTTGGCGAGGCGGGACGGGCGTGGTGGTTGTTGTGCAGCCCTTCTCCGAAAGTGATGAGCGCCAAGAGCTTGAGGTTCGTAGCGTCGTTGGCGAAGCTCTTGTAGCCAAAGGTGTGTCCGGCGCCGTTTATGGCGGCGTTCAGGAGCAGGTACACCGAGGCCAGCGTGCTCAGGGCGACCATGCCGGGCTTGAAGCCCATGATCCAGGCCAGTACCACACCGGTTAGGGAGAAACCGAGGGTTCCACGCTTGAGGAGTGTCTGGTCGAGGCGATCGTAGGGAAGGTCGGCGGCGTACTTTTC
The DNA here is from genome assembly GCA_965213905.1 of Rubrobacteraceae bacterium. Taxonomy (GTDB): domain Bacteria; phylum Actinomycetota; class Rubrobacteria; order Rubrobacterales; family Rubrobacteraceae; genus SIRX01. The sequence goes on from OZ243922.1 coordinate 781,503, forward strand.
CAGGGTGTTGTCCTGGGTCGCTTCGCGGCGGTAGTAGTAGACGTTCGCGAGCATTATCTTCCAGTAGCCCTCGATGTGGGGGCTGTGGGGATCTCCGTGCTCGTCGCTGAAGTTGTGGTGCTTACGGTGGACGGCCACCCACTCGCGGGGCGAGATGCTGGTGAGCATCCAGGTGCTTATCCGCATAAACATCGTCACGGCGGGGTGTAGCCGGATGGATTTATGTGCGAGCACACGGTGCAGGTAGACGGTGGTGATCAGGGTCGCAAGCTGGGCCAGCCCGAGACCGACCAGTACGGCCTTTAAGTACCTCAAGAAGTTCCTCTCTAAGCGTTTTCGGACGCCATATGCTTCCCTGGGCAAGGGGGCCGGTGCATCCGGGTGATACGAAAAAGACCGGGGCTAGACCCCGGTCTCCTCGCTTTGGTCGTTTGAGATATACCTAGGCGGGGGTGACGTTCTCCGCCTGCATTCCCTTCTTGCCCTGGGTCGCCTCGTAGCTGACCTTGGCTCCCTCGTCGAGGGTCTTGAACCCCTCGCCGGAGATCCCGGTGTGATGTACGAAGAGGTCTTCGCCACCATCGTCCGGGGAGATAAAGCCGTAGCCCTTCTCGTCACTAAACCACTTAACCGTTCCTTGGGCCATATACTGGAGCCCACCTTTCTTGTTCATGGGCTCCACCAAATAGAAAACGCCACCCTAACTATCGGGTGGCGTTCAATACAGCATTTAGCTTCTACCCACCTTACTTTGCGGATGCAGTGTACCACAGGCTTTCCCGAAGTACAGAGGATGCTTTAGAAGCTACGCCCCCACGGTGTACGAGGAAACCTCTACCCGGGGTGAAACCTGTAAGTCTACCCAGCCTTTCGTTTGGTTTGTGGAGTGCGTAACCATTACGGAAGCGGTAACGCTGTTGGGATCGTGCTTGAGCTCCCGAACGACACCTTTTTGTCCTTTTTTTACGCCGAGCTCCGAGATGTCTTCCGGGATGGTGATACGGTCGTATTCCGTGTAGAGCGGCCGGGGGCGCTCTTTGACGGGCGTTTGCAAACTAGCCTCCTAATGAACTTGGGTCGTTTCCTACGACTCCTATTAACGCTCAAACCATCTTGCGAATCTTTGGCCCAGTGTCGAAATTTCGCCGCCTTCCAGCGGGCCTGATGACGGTATCGTCCACGAGAAAGAACGGCTATCCGCGGGCCGCGACCTTAGATAGAATTCTTCTGGGATCGCGCTCGTAAAACTCAGGACCGATAGGAGCCCACCTTGTCACTCGACTACACGTACCGCATTCAGCTTCCACACCAGCCGGGTTCGTTGGCGAAAGTTACGGGGGCCATCGGTGAGGCGGACGGGCTTATCGGGGACGTGAACACGCTGAACGTGGGCCGGGACGCTTCGATACGAGAGATCACCATAGAGGTGGCGGATGCCGGGCATGCCGGGCGTGTGGCGGAACGGCTCGACTCCTTGAAGGACGTGGAGATCCACTGGCACCAGGACCGGGCGCTGCTGAAACACGACGGGGGCAAGCTGAAAATAGAGGCCCTGCGCCCCGTGAGAACGGTGCAAGACATGCGCGACGTTTACACCCCGGGCGTGGCGCGGGCGTGCGGGGCCATATCCGAAGATCCCTCTCGGGCCCGCCAATTAACCATGATCGGCCGCAGCATCGCCATTTGCACCAACGGGACCCGGGTCCTGGGACTTGGGGATATAGGCCCGACGGCTTCTATGCCGGTGATGGAGGGCAAGGCCGTCTTCTACCAACAACTCGTGGGAGTATCCGCGATGCCCGTTCTCGTAGACACCAAAAGCGTAGAGGAGTTTGTCGAAACGGTGGTCCGCATAGCGCCGACCTTCGGCGGCATCCACCTGGAAGACATCTCCGCCCCGGAATGCTTCGAGATAGAAGCCCGCCTCAAAGAAAGGTTGGACCAGCCCGTGATGCACGACGACGTCCACGGGACGGCGGTCGTTTCGGTGGCCGCCGCCATCGTAGCCTGCCGCAATGCGGGCCTAACGCTGGAAAACGAAGTGGTCGGCCAGATCGGCCTCGGCGCCGCCGGTTTCGGTATAGCCTCGCTCATGGTAGACGCCGGGGTGGAGCGGGTGATCGCCTCGGACCCCAACGAGGACAGCCACCCCCGCGCCCGCGAGAAGGGAGTGGAGATCACCACCCTCGAAGACCTCTTGCAGAAAGCCCGGGTCGTCGTGGCAACCACCGGCGTAACAGGCCTCATAAAACCCGCGTTGGTCCGCGACGGCCAGGTAATCCTGGCCCTGACCAATCCTTACCCTGAGATAGAGCCTGAATCTGCTAGAGAAGCCGGCGCCGCGTTCGCCGCCGACGGGACGAGCGTAAACAACGTTTTGGGTTATCCGGGCATCTTCCGCGGGGCGCTGCTGGCTGGTTCGCGGGAAATCAACGGCGAGATGAAGCTCGCCGCCGCCGGGACGATAGCGGACCTCACGGCCGAATCGGAGCTCGTTCCCGACGCCCTGGACCAGGAGGTACACCGCCAGGTCGCAGACGCCGTTTGCAAAGCGGCCCACGATAGCGGCGTGGCGCGCCCCGACAGAATCCCGGCGGGCCTGTAAAGCCCATGCCGGAGGCGATAGTAGTAGGAGCCGGGGTCCTGGGCGCGAGCACGGCCTTCCATTTGGCGGAAAAAGGGATCGAGACCCTCGTCCTGGACCCGAACGGGCCGGCGGGAGGCTCTACGGCCCGTTCCGGCGCCCTCGTCCGGTGCCACTACCCAACCTCCCTGGAGGCCGACCTCGCCTGGGAGAGCCTCACCGAATACTTCGAGCCCTGGGGAGAGAGAATCGGCGGCGGCTGTGGTTTCACCCGCACCGGCTTCGCCTACCTCGCGGGAGAAGACCGGGTGGGGGCACTCCGGCATAACGTAAACCTGCAGCGCAAGGTTAACGTACAGACGGAATTGATGCGTCCGGAAGACCTGGCCGGTCTAGACCCTTCGCTAGACCTCGACGGCGTGGCGTTGGCCGCTTACGAGCCCCGCGGCGGGTACGCGGACCCTACGGCTACCACGGTCGGTTTCCTGCGGGCGGCGCAGGAACGCGGCGCGGCTTTCGGACGTCGGCGGGTCACAGGGTTACGGGTCCGGGGTGACAGGATTTCCGGGGTGGAGACGGAAGACGGGCTCCTGGAGGCCGATGTCGTGGTGCTGGCGGCCGGGGCGTGGTCGGTTCCGCTGGCGGCGGGTGCCGGCCTAGAGTTACCGATAAAGCCCGTGCGGGTCCAGGTGGCGCTCTTCGGGCGGCCTTATACGCTGCCCACGCACCTCACCGTTATAGATTCGGTCTCCGGGTTCTACGCGCGTCCGGCCGCCGAGCGGGCCACGCTCATCGGCCTGCGGGATAGCTACGAGTGGTTGGCGGACGCTGAACGCTGGAACCCGCGTCCGGACCGCGAGTTCGTAGAAAAGGCGGCGGGGTTGCTCGGGGGGCGCTTGCCCGCCCTCGGAGGCGCACCGTACCTCACGGGCCGGGCCGGCGTGCTTGACACGACCCCGGACGGGCGGCCGGTTCTGGGGCCGGCGGGTCCCGAGGGGCTTTACCTAGCCGTGGGCTGGAGCGGAACCGGCTTCAAAAAAGCGCCCGCCATAGGTAACGAGCTGGCGTGCTGGATCTCCGAGGGGCGCCCCAAGAGGCGCGGGCTAGAAGCGTACGATCTAGGCCGCTTTCGTACCGGAAACCTCATCTTCGGAGAATACGAACCCGTTGCGAGGAGCCCGCACTAGGTTTGATTTTCCAGGTGAACTCGCGACGCGAGGCTACGAAATAGTTCCCGGTCCGGTTTCATCCTCCCGGCGTCCGCGTGCGCCGGCCAATCGTGGAAAGCAACCGGCACTTTAAAGCGGGGCAACGTTTTTTCCAATTCTCCGGCCAGGTTCTCCGGTGGCGCCGCATCATCGGCCATCTTGACAAAAGCCACCGGGCGCCGGCCGAACTCCGCGTCCGGTACGGGCGTCACGACGGCCCTCTCGACACCGTTCAGAAGTTCGAGCGCGGCTTCGATCTCCTCCGGCTGCACGTTCTCCCCGCCGGAGATGAAAAGGTTGTCCGAGCGTCCCAGCACCCGGAGGTTCCACGAAGCGTCGAACTCGCCCAGGTCCCCGGTGTGGAACCAACCTTCCGCGTCTAAGGGCCGCTCCACCCTACCTCCCTCGACGTAACCGGCGAATAGGGTCTTCCCGCGGACCAATATTTCTCCCTCCCCGGACACCGAAACCTCGCGGTGGTCCAACACGCGCCCCGCGGTACGGAAATCTGTAAAGCCAGTCCCGGTTTCGGATGGTGTGGCGGTGACTTGAGAGGCCGTCTCCGTGAGACCGTAGCTGTTGCGTACCGGCAAACCTCGTCCGGCGGCCTCTTCCAGAAGGGACTCCGGGGCCGGGCCTCCCCCGAGCAGGATCGCTGTTAGACCGCCGGTCTCCGGCTTTTCTCTCAGGAGGCGCCGGAGTTGGGTGGCGACGAGTGATACGTGCGTGATCCCGAGTTCCTCGATAGAACGCCCGGACGACGCGCCGGGCTCCGGCAGGGCGACCGTGGCCCCGGCGAGCAGGCACCGGAAGAGGATCGAGACCCCCCCCACGTGGTAGAGCGGTAGCGAGAGGAGCCAGCGGTTACCGGGACGAAGCCCTATGTTTCCGTTGGACCCGAGCGCGCTGTAGTAATGATTACCCAAAGTGTGGAGCGCGGCTTTCGGTCCGCCGGTGCTACCGGAGGTAAAGATAATGGTGGCCGGACGTTCCAGCGAAAGGAGACCCGGCTCGCCAGGACGTTCCTCCGGCGGACCGGGCAACGCCCCGGGCGAAAGACCGACAATCTTCCGCGGCAAATTTTCCAAAATCTCTCCATCTTCGGAGACGAGAACCGGGCAACCGGATTTACGGAGCAACCTGAAAACGCCCGCCGCGGGCAGGCGAGTACTGAGAGGAACCGAAACCGCCCCGACCCTTAGAAGGGCTAACAAGAGCACGATGTATCGCTCGTCTTGGGGTAGGTAGAGGGCCACCCGCACGCCCGGACCACAGCCTTTCTCCGAAAGCCAGGCCGCCGCCGATGACACCCTCAGGTCCAACTCCGCGTAGCTAACGGCTCTCCCGACACCGAGGACGGCGGTCGCATCCGGCGCGGCGAGCGCCGCGGCCCGCAGCGGGCACCGAATCTCTCCGGGTCTCTTTTCCACGAGTTTATTCTAGCCTCTAGAAGAAGCGAGTACTTTCAGCAGATCCCGTCGGAGTTCCCGTTTGGCGTGGCTTACCCGAGATATATCTATCCGGGGAGCTTTTATGTCCAGGGATGGCTCCAGAACGTCTTGCTCCAACTGCCGGTAGGTATCCAGGCCGGCGGCGACGTTACCGCCGCCGGTCGCCGCCGAGAGCGCCACGAGAACCCGCATGCCGACGCCGGTTTCGTACGCGGAGCTTACGACCGGTGACATCCCGGCGCGACGGGCCTCCTCCGCCAGGCGGAGCGTTCGGGAGATGCCGCCGACCATCGTGGGTTTTATTATTACGGCCCGGGCGTAATGATGTCCCGCAAGATCCCCCGGCGGCATGCCGACCAGCGATTCGTCTAGCGCGACCGGAACCTTACACTCACCCGCGAAACGGGCCAGCCCGGAAGGGTCTGCGAGCGGCTCTTCGAGGTACTCGAACCGCACGTCCGCCACGGCGCGGGCAAAAGCCGCCGCCACCTCGAAAGCCCAGGCCCGGTTGGCGTCGAGCCGGAGCGCCACGCCCCCACCGAGCACCCCCCGGACAGAGCGTACCAACCCGGCGTCCTCTTCCACCTTACGACTCCCAACCTTCAGCTTTACAGCTTCGTAGCCAGCCTCCCGAAACCGGCGGGCCTCCCCCAAGACCTCCCTGAAAGACCCACTGAGCAAGCCGTTTACCGGCACCGAAGCTACCGGCGGGACACCGATGAACTCCGTCAAAGTCTCACCTTCGTTCGCGGCGTGAAGGTCGTAGACGGCCGACTCGACCCCGAACCTCACGGAAGGCGACAGGCCGGCCTGAAGCGGGCCTCGAACGGGGCCGTCGTTAGAGAATAGTCCGGCCGGGGTCAGATCTCCGCCGACCAACGAGGACGCGAGGTAAGACAACTGCCGGGCGGCTTCCCGGGTGGTCTCACGGCTGAAGCCCGGCAGCGGGGAGGCTTCTCCCAGGCCGGTTGCGCCGTTCTCCCCGAACAGTTCCAGCAGCAACCCTTCGCGCTCGTAGAGTTTACGGCCCTTCAGCATCAGCGGTGCGGCCAGGGGTAGACTGTAACGGTAGAGTGTAAAGCCGGAGATCTTCAGGGGCGGCGTGGGAAGTCTGAGAAGTCCGGACGGCGCTTCTCTTTGTAGGCGTCGCGGCCTTCCTGGGCCTCTTCGCTGCCGTAGAAAAGGAGGTTCGCGTCGTGGGCGAGTTGTTGGATACCGGCAAAGCCGTCCTCGTGGGCGTGGAAGCTCGCCTTCAGCATCCGCAGCGCGAACGGTGAGCGATCTAGCATCTCCCGGCACCAGCGTACGGTCTCCGTCTCCAACTCGGCGAGTGGTACTACGGTGTTGACGAGGCCCATGTCGAGCGCCTCCCCGGCCGAGTACATCCGGCAGAGGAACCAGATCTCCTTCGCCTTCTTCGGCCCGACGAGCTGGGAGAGCACCGAAGCCCCGAAACCGCCGTCGAAACTCCCGACTTTGGGCCCGACCTGCCCGAACTTCGCGTTGTCCGCGGCGATGGTCAGGTCGCAGACAACGTGCAACACGTGTCCCCCGCCGACCGCGTAACCGGCGACCATGGCGACCACGGGCTTGGGGCAGCGCCGGATCTGGACGTGCAAATCCGTAACGTGGAAGCGTCCGACCGAGGCGCCGCCGGGGGTGCGCTGCGGGTCGTCCGGGTCTTCCAGGTATCCGGCGTCGCCGCGCACCTTCTGGTCGCCGCCGGAGCAGAACGCGTCCGGACCCTCGCCGGTCAGGACGATAACCCCAACCTCGGGGTCTTCGCGGGCGTCGTCGAGCGCCCGCTGCATCTCCACGACCGTCAGGGGACGGAAGGCGTTGCGAACCTCGGGACGGTTTATGGTGATCTTGGCGACCCCCTCCGCCTTCTCGTACTTTATGTCGGTAAACTCTCCGGCTGTTTCCCACGCGATGTTAGTCATAGCGCGAATTATATGGATTCGAGAAAGCCTTGCAGTAAGCCGATATACGCGGCCGGGTCTTCGGAGTGCACGTTATGTCCCACTTCCAGGATAGAGACGAAGTCAACCGTCGGACTCTCGGCCTCCATTCGGCGCCCGACGCCGACGAATTTCTCGTCCAATCCTCCGGCGACGGCCATCGTTGGCACCGTCAACCCGCCAAGCTCATCCCACAGTGAAGACTGGCTGCCCGTTCCCATTCCTCGTAAAGAGCGCGCTAGTTCCACCGGCTCGTTTCGTCGACGCGTTTCGATAGTCTGGCGCAGAAACTCCTCGTTCTGCACCAGCGAAGTAAAGAGCGGCTGCCGGTACCAGTCACGCAGGAAGCTATCGAAGTCCCCGGATTCGAGTCGCACGGCCTTTTCTTCGTCGGCCCGACGGCGGGTGGCCCGTTCTTGCAGGCTCTCCAATCCCGGCGAGGCGGATTCGAGAAAAAGGGCGGAGCATCTTTCCGGACGGCGCAGCGCGGAGTAGAGCGCCAGACGCCCACCCATCGAGTAACCTACTATCGCGGCACTATCTATCCCTAGCTCATCGAGTAGGTCGGCTAGAGAACCACCCGTACCCTCCATCGTGTAGTTCTCGGGTGGCAGCCCGAGCGAGGCGCCGTGCCCCGGCAGATCTACGGCGATGCAGTAAAACCGTTTCCCGAGAGCCGCTGCGGTTGCGTTCCAATCGGCCGCCGAGCCCATAAAGCCGTGCAGAAAGAGGATTGCCGGGCTTTCCGGTTCACCTGAGAGGGTATGGTTCAGCAATCTCGAACCGTAGTTCGGCCGTCAGTCAGGGTTGGTCCACTTGAGCTGGAACTCTAGTTCTTCTTCGTTCTCCTCGCGTTCGTGTTCGACGTTGAACTCGGCGCGGGCGGGCACGTAGATCCTCTCCCCGGCTACCTGGATCTCGAACCTCTCGTTCTTCTCCAAAGCGTCGGCCAACCGCCGCAACTTCGCCACGAACTCGGCCGTCGAGTAGACCCTTTCTACGTCCCTGTCTCGTTTCTCGCCCATCGTTTCTCCTCTCCCGAACGTCGTTGCACAGTACTCCCCATCAGATTACCTTATCTCGCGGCTTACAGGGGTAAATCGGCGGCGGACTCCTGCAAAAACCGCCGGTGCAGGGCTACGTTCTCTTCGCGGTCGGTGAAAACCTCGATCAGGGCCGGGGTACTCCGGCTACAGGCTACTTCATAAGCCTCCTTAAAGTCCGCCACCGATGCCGGCCGTTTGTAGTCCAGGCCGAACATCGCCGCCGCCTCCTCGAAACCCAGCCCGTGCGGCGTGCCGAAATACGGCTCGAAGAACTTGTCGTGCTGCACGACGGGTAGGAACGAGAATATGCCGCCACCGTCGTTGTTCAGCGCAACCACCACTACCGGCAAGTCCCTCAGCATAGAAAGAGAATTCAGGTCGTGCAGGAGCGCGAGGTCCCCTATGAGCAGCGTAACGGGCCTCCCGGTCCCCCGGGCAAACCCGGCGGCGGTCGCCACGGTGCCGTCTATGCCGCTCGCCCCCCGGTTGGCGGCCACGGGTACCGCGGGACCATCTACTGCTGCAAAAGTATCCGCGTCCCGGATCGGCATGCTGCTCGCGAGTACGAAACCGTGCTCCTCTGGTATGTGACGTGAAATAAAACGGGCGAGGAGAGGCTCGCTGAGTTTCTCTTCCCCGCTTGCAAGCTGGTCTATGCGCCCTTCTAGCTTCTGCGAAGCCGCCGTCCAACCCTTTCTCCAGGAGCCGGGGGTAGCATTCGGGCATCGTGTAGCAGCCCGCGCCACCGCTTCGCAGAAGCCTTCGACCCCGGCTTCCACACTCCGCGTAACACGATGACCGGAATCCAGGCGGAATGGGTTCTCCCGCACGACGACGTACGGGTTCGGCCGCGCACCGGCCAAGAACTGTTCCAGACGCTTGGAGAGCGCACGCCCCCCGAAGTGGAGCACGGCCTCCGGCGCGTGAGAATCTCTGAAACCGTCGCCGGCCAGGAGCGCATCGTAGTAGGGCACGAGCACGTCCGAGTTCACCCCGAGCCGGACCTGCGAGCCGATGTCCGGCAACAACGGCCAGCCTAGCGTTTCGGCCAACCGCAGCACGGCCTCTCCCTGACCCCGGGACTCCAGACGACCCGCTACTACCAGGCCACGCCCGGCTCCCCGCAACTCATTCCACAGGCTTTCGACCTCTTTTTCGTCCACCGTCGGCCCCGAAGCCGCATAGCGGGTATAAGGTACGCCCCCATCGCGCAGAAGCTCGATCGCGCCGCTTTCTTCATCTTCATTTTTAGGGTTAGGTAGAAAAGGTTCGCGGAACATGAGGTTGAGATGTACCGGGCCTTTGGGGGCGCGGCGGGCACGGTATACGGCCTGGTCCACGGTGGTCAAAACTGAGGCCGGATCTACGGATAAGTCCGGGGCGGGCAGGTCGAAGCTCCAGCGGGTGTACTCACCGAAGATGTTTGGCTGGATTATGGTCTGGTTTGCCCCGGTTTGGCGAAGCTCCGGCGGGCGGTCGGCGGTCAGCAGGATCATCGGCACGGAGTCCGTCGAGGCCTCTACGATGGCGGGCAGGCCGTTGGCCACGGCGGTACCGGAGGTCGTGATCCAAGCCGCAGGCCGCCCGGTAGCGCGCGCGTATCCCAAGGCGGCGAATGCCGTGCCACGCTCGTCGAAGTGAACCAGAGGTTTAGCTCTAGGGTTCTCCGAGAGGGCCGCGACCAGCGGGGTCGAGCGGGAGCCGGGTGCGACGCAGAAGAAGTCTACGCCGTTTCGGACCAGTTCCTCGACTACGAGCTTTGCCCAGAGGCGGTTAGCCCGGGCGGTTTCCGGGGTCAAGCCCGAGTATCCTGGTGAAGTCGCCGATTTTCTGCTCGATCTCCGCCCATTCGTCTTCGGCGGTGGAGCCTGCAACGATGCCGGCCCCGGAGAAGAGGAAGAGTTGCCGGCCCGAGACAAGCCCGGAGCGGATACCGACGGCAAACTCGGCGGAGTCGGCCCCGATCCAACCAACAGGCCCGGCGTACCAGCCCCGATCAAAGGGTTCGAGAGCCCGGATCTCCTCCAGGGCCCCTTTCCGGGGGTATCCTCCGACGGCCGGCGTAGGATGCAGCGCGTCCAAGACCTCAGCGTCCGAGATGCCTTCTTTTAAAGTCCCCCGCACACCGGAGACCATGTGCCGGCGGCGCGTGAGCTTCATCTCCGAGGCACGCCCCTCTACCTCCAACTCGTCGCACAGCGGTGCGAGGGACTCGCGGATGCTGACCCGGACGTACTCGTGCTCGGAGCGGTCCTTCTCGCTGTTCAACAACTCTTTACGCAGGTCTTGGTCGTCGAGCTCCGAAGTTCCGCGGGGACGGGTGCCCGCGACGGCCTCGCTGAAGACTTTGTTTCCTTCGCGCCGAAACAATCGCTCGGGCGTAGCCCCGACAAAAGCGGCGCCCTCCCCCGGCTCGAAGTAGAAGTGGAAGCAGTCGGGCGTGGCGTCTTTCAGTTTTCGGGCGAGCAGGGTTGCCTCCAGGTCGTCCTCGAACTCCAGCGTCGCCCGGCGGGCGAGCACGGCCTTTTTCAAACGACCTTCTTCGAAGTCTGCCAACGCCTGATCCACGTTGGTCCGCCAGCCGTCGAAGCCCGGGGCGTCGGTCCGGGACACCGGCGCGGGCAGCCCTCGGTCCCGGCTTTCATCGGAGAGAGATAGCCCTTCTATCTCTTTCAAGATTTCTTCGCGACGGTCTGTGTCGCGGGGGAGGACCAGGTTGCAGGCCAGCGTCGCTTCTCCGTGGCGGGAGATCAACTCGAACCGCGGCAACACGAAGCGGTAAGCCCCGAAGGTTCGCCATTCGGCCCCAGGCTCACCCCCGGCATCGAAGCGTAGCCCACCGTAGTAGCGCAGACGCGGGTCCCCGGAAGATAGCAGTGGCGCCAGACGCTTTCTCAACTCGGCGGGATCTCCGGCGACGCTGGGATCTCCGGTGCCGCTGCCCTCGTGCAGATCCGCAGCCCCGGCGGCCGCCACCTCCACACCGTCCTCGCGCCCGGACCAGTACGACTTCGGCCCCAACGGCTGATCCTGAAGCCACGACATCGGGTCCAGGCGTCCGACGGGGAGTTCTATGCGCGCGACGCGCGGTTCAGATTCGGTGTCCCGTAGAACCGGTTCTTCCGGTCCGGGCCGGAATAGCGCCCGGCTCACCAAGTCCGCGAGCGTCCACCGTACGCGGTCCGGCGTTTCCTGAAGCGCCCTCGCGTCCTCGTCCGGTACTAGACTTCTCTGTTCCCTACTTAACACGGCTCGTTTATTTTCTCCCTAATAGCTGAGAACATATTGTAGCAAGGTGTATAGGACTGCCGTGCGTTTACTCTCACAATGCTGTGTCAGTCCCGACGCGGGGAGGGTTCAGGGCCGCAGCCGGGGGTAGAGCTCCCGGTAGCGTCGGTAAGCCTCCTCGTAGTGTTCGCCCTCGGCCCCGGGCTCTACGCTATCTTGGGTTTTCGGCGCCAGGGAAAAAGTTTGTTCGGCCGTTTCGTAGGCCTTGCAGGCGACTCCCGCGAGGAGCGCCGCTCCGCGGGCGGAGGCCGTACCGGCGACGCCGTCCGGGAGCAGGCGCAGGGGGCGGGCCAGCACGTCCGCAAGAAGTTGTCGCCAGGGTTCTTTCGCGGTACCGCCCCCGGCGAGCCTCAGGTCTGGGATCTCCATCCCGGCAGCCTCCAATGACTCTACCCCTTCCCGCAGGCTGAAAGCCACGCCTTCGAGGGCTGAGCGCAGGAGGTGGGCGCGGCTGTGGCCAAGGCCGAGGCCGGTCCAGGCTCCGCGGGCTTCGGGGTCCAGGTGGGGAGTTCTTTCGCCGCTGAGGTAGGGTAGGAAGTTCACCCCTTCGGAACCGGGGGAGACGGCGAAGGCTTCTTTATAGACTTCGTCCCAGGAAGCGCCGAGCAGCTTACGCGCCCATTCCAGGGCGAGGCCCGCATTTTGCACGGCCGCCATCGAGTAGAAGAGTCCCGGTGACGCGGCCCGATAGAGGTGCGTGCGACCGTGAGGGTCCGGCTCGGGAGGTATTCTAGGGATCACGACCTGGCCTCCCGTCCCGACTGTTAGCTGGGCCACGCCGGGCTCTAGCAGGCCGCTACCGAGCATCGCGGCGGCGGTGTCTCCGGCCCCCGCCGCCACCGGCAAACCGGCCCGGAGACCGAAATGCCCCGCGGCATCCCTGGTCAGCGTGCCGGCCACCTCCCAGGAGGGTACTAGCGGCGCCAAGAGATCCTCTCTAAGACCCAACTCGTCTACCAGTTCGTGATCCCAGGCGTCCGAGAGGAGGTCGTAGAGGAGCGTCGCCGAGGCGTCGGAGGGTTCGGCGGCGGGCTCGCCGGTCATCCGCAGCCGGAGCAGGTCTTTGGGTTGCAGCGCCCACCGGGCTGACGAGTACGCCTCCGGCTCGTTTTCCCGCAGCCAGAGCAACGTCGGCCCGGCCATTCCGGCGGCGGGCGGGTTGGCCAAGCGCCGTCGCGCGCCGTCGTCCAGCGCCCGGTAGGCCGCTAGCTGGCCGGTGGAACGGGCGTCGGCCCACAACACGGCGGGTCTTAGAGGCCACCCAGCTTCGTCTGAGAGCACGACACCGTGCATCTGGCCGGAGAGGCCGATGGCGGCGACGTCCGGACCGTAGTCTCCGACGACCTCACGCACGACGCCGGCGGCGGCATCCCACCATTCTTCCGGTGAAGACTCGGCCCAGCCGGGTTCGGGAGAGCTAACGGCGTACCCGGCGGAGCCCTCCGCACGCACCGTTCCGTCTTCGGCGAGCAAAACCGCCTTTACCGAACCGGTGCCGAGATCCAGGCCAACAAACATAACCGGTAGCTTATCAGTAGCCCGCCTGATATTGCCGGCCCGCCGCGTCATCTACACCACAGAGAACCCGAACCCGGAAGAACTCGCCGGTGCGACCAGCTCCCCTATGCGGCTTCTAGCTACAGCTCCCAGCCCCGGACAACCGGGCACGCGAAAGGTCGCGGCCCGAAACCCCCGGCCCGCGACCTTTCCGTGGTTTGCGAAGTAGTTTTGCTACGCCTTCTCGGTGGAGGTAAGTTCCGCCTGGACGATTACCCGGTCGGAGTAGTCCGGCAGGGTGCAACTCTGCAGGCTAACGATGTCCTTGCCCGCCACGGGTTCCAGCACGGACAGGTCCGTGGGCTCCACCACCACGGTGTTGAAAACTTTGTAAGTATACTTGGTGTTGTTGGCGTCTTGTAGGAAAACCCGGTCCCCGTTCTGCAACTCTTCTATCTCCGAAAACGCCAGGTGACTCGGCGTCCCGGGGTATCCCAGGCGATGGCCCGCGAGGTAGACGTTCGTGTCTTCCGCCTCGGATTCCCAGGGAAAGTCCGTGCCCTTGAGGTGTACGGCGGCGTTGTTCTTGAAGAGGTTCTCAGCCGAACCCTTTCCAGACGGCACGCGGGAGTTCTCGATCCGCGTCATGTTCGGCACGTTCAACTTCAGGGTTTTCTTATCCGGGGCTCCTGCGGACTCGTTCTCGGAGCCGCCACCACCTTGGTCCGGGGCGACCTGCTCGTCCGGTGCTGTCTGCCCCTGCGGTGTCTTCTGCTCGTTCTGCCCGTTTGTGGAACCTGCCTGATCCGAGCCCGAACTCTCCCCCCCGCCGCAAGCCGCCAGCACGCCAACCGTCAGCAACGCCGCCAGCACCAAAACCACCTGTTTCCAACGCATCCTACTCACTCTCCTTTTCGATTCTTACCCAACAGCTTTCTCCGACGAGTTCCACGCTTTTATTACGTTTAATTTACCGGACTCAGGTTACAAAAAAGCAACAATTAGATCACTCGTTTATTACAACGCCCGTCCGGTGCATCCCACGACGCAGGACACATCCGGCAAAATATCCGCGAAAGTATACCAAGCAACCCCCGGACGTCTCACAAAAGTAGCAAAGCCCACCCTATTCTCCTCTTCTCGAAGTCGTCTTCAAAGCCTCTCACGAAGCCTGAAACAAAATGTGCCAACTTCTCGTCCAAAATACATCGTCCGAAAGGTGGAATCCAACCTCCAAAAGAAGGATATTGCCCCATCCCCCGCAAAACCCTCGACGAAAATAAAGCACAACAAAAACCTAAGACTTCTTGACAGATTGGAATATATGTGTATACTGCACATACAGAAGTCAATAGGTTCCAAAAGCACAGGAGGTCGAAGAATGGCTACTATCGAGAAGGCCAACGAGGCGACAAAGCAGGTTATGGAGACCACTCGTAACTCCTACAAGACGGTCGTGGACCATACGGTAGCCCTGCAAGGGCGGAACGTGAGGTTCTGGCAGGATATGTTCGAGACGGGCGTGCAGGAGGTTCGCCGACAGGCCGAGAGTAACCGGGCCATGACCCAGGAGCTCATTGGGCAGGCCGAAGGTCAGCGGGGTGCTTTCCAGGCTCTGGTTGGGGAATCGGCCGGCGCTTACATGAACCTCGTCTTTGCGCCGTTTTCTTACTACAAGCAGGGTCTAAAGCTCGTGGAGTCCGAAGTTACCGAGGGCGGGTTCCCCATCTCCGGCTACGACGAGTTGAACGTCGAGGAAGTTGGTAAAGAGTTAGAAAGCCTCTCCGCGCAGGAGTTACGTGAGGTGCGCGGGTACGAGAAGAGCAACAAAAACCGCGAGACGGTGATCGGCCAGATCGACCGCAAGCTCAAGCCCGCCTCGTAAAACCCACCAAAGCAGCAACTCGAAGAAGGGTCGGGAGGAAAGCTCCGGCCCTTTTTCCGTGCCCTCGTACACCAAAAAAGAGGACGAAAAATGGGATGATGCGTTCTGCGAGTTCTGCTTTTATCAGACGGAGGACGTGATTTGAGCGTTTACACGATGGCCCGGGTTGCTTTGATGGCCGCTCTCACGGCGGTGGCGGCACAGATCGTTGTACCTATTCCCCCCGTGCCGTTCACCCTGCAAGTCTTCGCGGTAGTCCTCTCCGGACTTTTGCTCGGGCCGAAATACGGGGCTATGGCGATGGCGGTCTATCTGCTGGTCGGGGCCGTCGGTGCGCCGGTATTCAACAGTTTCCAGGGTGGTATCGGTCATCTCCTCGGTCCTACCGGGGGGTATCTAGTCTCTTACCCGGTAGCCGCCGCCATAGCCGGGCTTGCGGCCCGCCCCGCGGCGAATGCGGTCCGCCGCAGGGCATTATGGACCAGTTTCCTGGCGGGGACCGGCGCGCTCATTGTAATTTACGCCTGTGGCGTCGCGTGGCTCATGGTTTTGTCGCAGCTCCCCCTCGCGGTCGCGTTGGCACAGGGATTCCTGCCGTTCGTCTTGTTCGACCTCGCAAAGATAGCCCTGGCCGCCGTGGTGGCGGTGGCCGCCGCCCCGGTAATAGCCACCTCCCGCACCTGAACTCTGGAGGGCTACTTTTTACCTCGGGTATACTCCGGCAATAGGAGCGTATCGGAGGGTTTTGTGGAGACAAAGGCTCAGGAAGTAACCCGGCGGCGTTTTACCGTCCACGAGTATCACCGGATGGCCGAAGCCGGGATACTCCACGAGGACGACCGGGTGGAGCTTATCGAGGGAGAGGTATCTGAGATGTCACCTATCGGAGCCCGCCACGCGAGCGTCGTTAGGAACCTCAATAGGCTTCTCGGACGGCAAGTAAGCGGGGAGTTCCTCGTAGACGTCCAGAACCCGGTCAGGTTAGACGAGGGTAATGAACCGGAGCCGGATCTGGCGGTAATTCGGATGCGAGATTACAGGGGCTCGTTGCCCGGTCCCGAAGACGTTTTGTTACTTATCGAAGTGTCAGACACCACGCTCTCTTACGATCGCAACGTGAAGCTGCCACTCTATGCCCGGTCGGGTATTCCGGAGGTCTGGGTCGTGGATCTCACGGATGAGATAGTCGAACGCCACACCGGGCCGTCCGGGGAAATCTACCGCCACCTCGAACGAGTCCGGCGGGGAGAGACTCTAGCCTCTGCCGGACTGCCAGACCTGTCTTTCGACGCCGCCACCGTTTTCGGCTGAAATCTTTCCTGGCTTACTCGCTTCCGGGACGGAACTTTTCGCCCGAACCTTCGGCGGCCGAGTCCACGGCGCGACCCAGGATCTCCAACCCTTCCTCTAACTGCTCGTCGGTCACGGCGAAGGGGACGAGGACCCGGAGGTTGTTGCCCAGAGGTCCGGCGGTGAGGAGCAGCAGGCCTTCTTGAAGGGCGTTGCCGACTATCTTCGCCGTCCGGTCGGGGTCGGGGTCTTTGCTTTCGGGGTCGGTGACGAGCTCCATCGCCACCATCGCGCCCCGGCCCCGCACGTCCCCGATCATGTCGGGGTGCTTCTCCTGAATCTCGCGCATCGCGGCCGTTACGCGCCCGCCTATTACGTCGGCGCGGGAGAGCAGGTCGTCTTCTTCGAAGGCGTCGAGGACGGCGAGGGCGGCGGCGCAAGAAAGGGGATTGCCGCCGTAGGTGGTGCCGAGGCCGCCGGGGTGTACGCTGTCCATGATCTCCGCCTTGCCCGTCACGCCGCCGAGCGGCATCCCGGCCGCCATGCTCTTGGCCGTGGTCACGAGGTCCGGCTCGACCCCGGAGTGCTCGATGGCGAGCATCTTGCCCGTCCGGCCGAAGCCGCTCTGCACCTCGTCGGCGATGAGCAGCGCCCCCACCTCGTCGCACAACTCCCGCAGCCGTTGCATGTAGAAATCCGGGACGGGTATAAAACCACCCTCGCCTAGAACGGGCTCGACGATGATCGCCGCTAAGTGCTCCGCCCCGACACCCGTAACCAGCGACCGTTCTATAAACTCGAAGCAGTTGCCCCGGCAGCCGCCGGAGCAGTCCTGGTTCGACGGGCAGCGGTAGGCGTAGGGAGCCGGCACCCGGTAGACCTCCGGGGCGAACGGGCCGAAGCCTTTTTTGTACGGGTCTACGGCGCTGGTCAAGGTCATGGTTAGCAGGGTGCGGCCGTGGAATGCGTTCTCGAAGGCCAGAATCCCCTGCCGGCCGGTGTGGTAGCGCGCGACCTTGACCGCGTTCTCGACCGCCTCCGCACCCGAATTGAAGAACGCCGTCCGCTTTTCCGTATCCCCGGGAACCATCGCGTTCAACTTCTCGGCCAGCTCCACGTAGGGCTCGTAGTGGTTGACGAAGAAGCAGGTGTGGGTGAAGCGGTCGGCCGCCTCTTTTATAGCCTCGACGACCCGCGGGTCGGAGTGCCCGACGTTCATCGTGCCGATACCGCCACCGAAGTCTATGAAAGTGTTGCCGTCAACGTCTGTGATCGTGGCGCCCTTCGCTTCCTGGGCGAAGATTGGGGTCCCGGTCTTTATTCCCGCCGTTACCGCCCCGTGACGCCGCTCCATAAGGGCCTTACTCTTCGGACCCGGTATCTCCGTTTTTATTCGCGTGGAGTCAAGCATAGCCAACCCACCTTTCCCATCGGTTTGAACTTCTCCAGTATACTCGGCTCATAGCTCGGGGTCGTACTCGGGCACGTCCATCCGGAGGGCGAATACGAGCCCGATGATCGTCCAGAGCCCGACGAGGATCCACTCCGGCACTCCTAGCCCAGATGGCATCCCCGGCAGGTACTGACTCGCGATACCCGCGCTCAAAGCGGCGGCGATGATGCCGATGATAGGTCCTCGTCCCGCCCGGAACGGACGCTCCATCTCCGGCTCGTTGCGGCGCAACACCAGGAACGATGTGGCGACCATCAAGTAGGCGATGACTATGCCCAGGCCGCCCGCGTTGACCAGCCACACGAGGGTCTCACGGCCGAAGAACGGGGCGATGATCGAGAGTCCCCCGACGAGCAGGATGGCGTTGGAGGGCGTGTGGAACCTGGGATGAATGCGGGACAGAAACCGCGGCAGCATACCGCTCTCGGCCATCGCGTACAGGATGCGGCTACCCCCGATCATGAAGCCGTTCCAACTCGTGAGGATGCCGGCGATGCCCCCGATAACCAGGATGTTCCCGAAAGTCTGACTACCGAAGAGCGCCTGCATCCCCGCTGCGGAAGCCAGGTCCACGTCGGCCAATTCCGACCGGGATAAACCACTCCCAACCCCGATAATGACGATTATGTAGAACGTCATCGCCATTATGACGGAGACGATGAGGAGCAGCCCGGTCTGCCGGAACGGCAAGTTTATCTCCCCCGCCGACTGCGGTATCACGTCGAACCCGACGAACAGAAAGGGCGTCATCAAGACTACGGTAAGGAGGCCGGCGATACCGGTCCCGGGAGGCCGGCGATACCGGTCCCGGAAAACAGCGGCGTAAAGTCTTCCCCGCTCCCCCCGACGAACGTGCCGAAGACGAACAGCGCCGCTATGCCCAGTAGCGCCAACACGGCTATGAACTGGAAAATCGCCGAAGGTTTCACACCCACAAAGTTCAGGGCCGTAATAGCGGTGGCGCCTGAGACCCCGATCAGGACCCAGGTTGTGTAAACGTCGTATCCCGCGACGCTCCAGAGCAATCCCGTCTTAAATCCTTCCGGCAGCAGAAACTCCATCGTCGTTGGCAGGGCGACCGCCTCGAAGGCCGTCACCGAGACGTACCCGAGCGCGATGGCCCACGACGCGATGAACGCCCCAACAGGCCCTAGAGCCCGCCAGGCGTAGTTGTGCTCCCCGCCGGCCTTCGGCATCGCCGAGACCAGCTCCGAGTAGGTCAGGCCGACAAAGACGACGACCGCACCCCCGATCAGGAACGCGAGTATCGCCCCGAGGCTTCCGGCCTCCGTAAGCCAGGTCCCGACGAGTGGAACCCAGCCGAAGCCGATCATGGCCCCGAAAGCCAGCGCGATAACGTCCCCTGCCCCAGAACCCGGACGAACCTGTCCCCGTTATCCATTCGCCGCCTCCCTCAAGCTGTGTGCAACTATCGTCCCATCATGCCTGCATTGAAAGCCAGCGGCTTTGGCCCGAGAAACAAAAGTTTTCGAGGTTCCCGAAATTACTGGGCGAACAGCCTCTTAGGATTGTTTACGAAACATCGCAACCAGGCTGAGTATTTCGTAGGCGGCGTTGGCCCCGAGAAAAGCCGTGATCTCCGCCGGATCGTAGGCCGGATACACCTCCACCACGTCCCCACCAACGACCTGCAAACCTGCGAGCCCGCGCAGAAACTCCTGCGCCTCCCGGCTCGTAAAGCCCCCGACTTCCGGCGTGCCCGTGCCCGGCGCATAAGCCGGATCGCAAAAGTCCACGTCGAAGGAGAGGTAGGTCTTCGCGTCACCCACCCGCTCCCGGATCCGGGAGACAACCTCGGGTATGCCGACCTCGCGGACCTCGTCGGTGGTGACGAGGTCGAATCCCAGCTCCCGGGAGGCTTCCAGGTCCTCCGGCTCGTACAGCGAGCCCCGCATCCCAACCTGGATAGAGTGTGAAGGGTTGAGCAGGCCTTCCTCCACCGCCCGCCGGAAGACCGTGCCGTGATTGTATTTCTTGCCGAAGTAGGCGTCCCAGGTATCGGCGTGGGCGTCGAACTGCACCAGGGCCAGCGGGCCGTGAACCGCCGCGGCGGCCCGGAGTTCTGGCAG
The DNA here is from genome assembly GCA_965213905.1 of Rubrobacteraceae bacterium. Taxonomy (GTDB): domain Bacteria; phylum Actinomycetota; class Rubrobacteria; order Rubrobacterales; family Rubrobacteraceae; genus SIRX01. Next base: position 801,256 of record OZ243922.1, read on the forward strand.
GGCTATGGAGTGGTCCCCACCGAGGACTATCGGAACAACGCCCGAGCGGTGTATCTCTTCTAAGCCTCCGGCTATCTTCTCGTAGCTCTCTTGTATAAAGCCCGGGACCACCGGCGCGTCGCCATAGTCTATGACCGAGAGGTATTCGAAGACCTGTATGCCCAAAGATGGGTTGTACGGCCGCAACAGGTGCGAGGCCGAACGGATACCCTCCGGGCCGAAGCGGGCGCCCACCCTGAAAGAAGAGCCGGTGTCGAACGGAGCTCCGACTATCGCGGCGTCGGCGTTTTCGAGGTCCCGGACGTTCGGCAGGCGCATAAAGGTTCGGACGCCGGAGAAGCGCGGGGTCTCGAAGGAATCGGCCGGTTTGTAGCGCGTCAATCTAACCGTCAGTTCAGGAGCTTGGCAGCGTCCGCATAAGGCAAGTCGTGGGCCTCCCCAACCGGCCCGGAGAGCAACTCTCCATCCAGCGTGCTAAGACCCTTTGCCAGCACCGGGTTTTCCTGTGCCGCTCTCTCTACGCCCTTGTCGGCTATCTGCAACAGGTAAGGGAGCGTTACACTCGTCAGGGCCAGCGTCGAGGTACGGGCTACCGCCCCGGGGATGTTCGCAACACAGTAGTGGACCACCCCTTCTTCGGTGTAGGTCGGCTCCGAGTGGGTCGTGGGCCTCGCCGTCTCTATGCACCCACCCTGGTCTATCGCCACATCAACCGCAACCGAGCCGTCCCGCATGTTCTTTATCATCTGGCGGCTCACCAGCTTGGGCGCCTCTGAACCTGGAACCAGTACCGCCCCTATGACGACGTCCGAGGCTTCGACGTATGCGGCGGTGCGCGCCCGGTTCGGGATCACCAAGTCCGCCCTTCCGGCGAAGATGTCGGAGAGGTAGGCGAGTCTTACCGGGTCTATATCTAATACGCTTACTATGGCCCGCATCCCTAAAGCTATCTTGGCGGCTTCCGTTCCTACCACGCCGCCACCGATGATGGTCACCCGGGCCGCGGGTGTGCCGGGGACACCGCCGAGCAGGAGTCCTGCACCACCTTGCGGGCTCTCCAGGCAGCGGGCGGCGGCCTGGGTCGCCATCCTGCCGGCTACTTCGCTCATGGGTTTCAGGAGCGGCAGGCTGCCGTCGTCGTACTCTACGGTTTCGTAGGCTATGGAGTTTATTTTCCGCTCCAAGAGGAACTCGGTGAGGCCTTTGTCTGCTGCGAGGTGGAGGTAGGTGAAGAGTTCCTGGCCTTCTTTGTAGCGGTCGTATTCCTCGGGGACGGGTTCCTTGACCTTTACTATGAGGTTCGCCCTGTCGAAGACTTCGTCGGCGGAGTCTAGGACGTGGGCGCCGGCCTGTTCGTACTCTTCGTCGGAGAAACCGGCTACCGTACCCGCACCGGCTTCCACGAAGACCTCGTGGCCGTGGTGGAGAAGCTCGGTGATACCGTCGGGCTGCATGCTGACGCGGCCTTCCATGTTTTTGATCTCTTTGGGTACGCCTATGGAACGGGACATTGCGGCTCCTCCTTTTTCGTCTGGCTACCCGTACCTTATAACAAGAAGACTAAAAGCGTGCCAGGCCGAAGAGTCAGGCTTTTCGTTTTTCCAGGCGACGTTTGAGGCTGCGGGCGGAAAGGGTCACGAGGGTTATGGCGGTCAGCGGGATGACGAAGGCGAGCATGACGAAGCTGAATTCGGGGAGGGCTTCGTGGTCGGTGGAGTTCAGGAGCAGGTAGATCGTATAGGCCGCGTAGTAGGCCAGGAAGAGCAGGCCTTCCCGACGAGCGACCCGGGAGCCGGTAAAGAAGATCGGCAAGCAGGCGACGGCCGTGGCGATCATGACCGGGATGTCGAACCTCAGGGCCGCCGCCGGAACAGGTATCCCGTCCGGGGCGACGAGGCTTGCGATGCCCAGCACCGCCAGGATGTTGAAGAGGCAGCTACCTATGGCGTTGCCGACGGCCATGTCCCGCTCGCCCCGGAAAGCCGCTATAACCGAGGTCGCCACCTCGGGCATCGAAGTGCCGAGCGCCACCACCGTGAGCCCGATGACCAGCTCGCTCACGCCGAGCGCCGTGGCGATCTCCACGGCCCCGCGTACCAGCCAGTGCGAACCCAGCACGAGCGTCGCCAGGCCCCCCACGATAAAAGCGAGCTGCACGGCCGTACTGCTCCTCCACCCGGAGCCCGCCTCCGAAACTGCTTCCGGAGCCTCCTCGGCTTCCCCGCCGGCTTCGTCCTCGCTCTCATCATTCCGGTCGTGCTCCATCCGGCTCTGGATCAGGGAGAACCCGGTGTAGGCGACGACCCCGGTAAACAGCAGCGCGCCGTCGAGGCGGCTTATCTCACCGTCCAGCCCCAGCAGCAGGAGCAACACGGAGGCTCCCACGAGTAGCGGCACGTCCAGCCGGACGAGGCGCCGGGAGACCGCCAGCGGCAGGATAGCGGCGGAGATACCCAAAACGAGCAGGACGTTCAGGATGTTGCTCCCGACCACGTTGCCCAGGGCGATGTCCGCGCTGCCGGAGTAGGCCGACTGAACGGTAACCGCCGTTTCCGGAGAACTGGTTCCGAACGCAACCACGGTAAGGCCAACGACCACCGGCGAGATGCCGAACGAGACCGCCAGCCGGGAGGCGCCCCGGACCAGCAACTCCGCACCGGCGACCAGCAGGACCATGCCGACGGCGAATAGCACGAGCGCGAGCGGATTCAAAGCGGATACTCCTGTCAGGCGGCTGCGTTACGGCTTCTCAGGTGTCACCACGGCGCATCTTAGGCTACGGCTTCGTAAGCACCGTAAGCAGTTCCGCCCGCGACGACCCGGCAAGTATACTAGTATGTCGAGGCCGGAAGTTCTCGCCCACGAACTGGAACGTACCGGGAGGCTGGTTGGTGGTAGACCGTAGTTCGATAGGTTTCTCTATAGGAGAAGTTTCCCAATCCGTAGGGCTCGCGCCACAAACCTTGAGGCTGTGGGAGAAAGAGCGGCTGCTGAGTCCCGCTCGCACCGAACGGGGCTACCGCGTGTACACCGAGACCGACGTAAAGCGCCTGCAGAGGATCCGGCACCTCAGAAAAACCGAGGGCCTAAACTTCGCCGCGATCCGCAAACAATTAGGCGAGGTAAACGGAGAAAGAGAGACCGTAACCCTCCCGGAGCCCTCCGGCGCAACTGGTGAACGTCTCCGCCGGCTGCGCCTCAAGGCCCACAAAACACTCAAAGAAGTGTCCGAGGCCACAGGGCTCTCCATTTCGTTTATCTCCGCCTTGGAACGCGGAGGCTCGGGCGCTTCGGTAGCCTCGCTCCGGCTCCTGGCGGACACATACGGTACCAACATGCGCAAGCTCTTCGGCGCCGACCTGGAAGAGAGCCGCCCGCTGGTACGCCGCGGGGAACGGCCCGTTATGCAGTGGGCAAACAGCGTGCAGTTCGAGGAGATGGCCGCCGGGGAGAAGGCGATGGACCCCTCTTACATCCGGGTTCCGCCGGGCTCCGGCAGCGAAGGCTTCTACTCCCACAACGGTGAAGAGTTCGTCTACGTAGTCTCCGGCACCCTGCACGTGGAGCTAAAAGACCAGGAAACTTACTCCGTCGGTCCTGGCGACACCCTCTACTTTCCTTCGACCGTGCCGCATCGCTGGTGGGCCGGCGACGAGCCGGTCGAAGGCATCTACGTCAACACGCCCCCGACGTTCTAAGAAAACGTATCCAGATCCAGGGTAATCCGGAGCGCCCGATCCAGGTTGGACATTGCTTCCGCGGTAAGCGAGCCGCGCCTGCGTTTGAGCCTTCGTTTCGAGATGGCCCGTACTTGCTCACCGAGGACGAGAGAAGTTTCTCTAAGGCCGCCCTGTGAGGCTTCTACCAGGACTTGGCTCGGGTAGATGTTGCGCCCTTCACGATAAGTAGTACAGGGCACCACGACCACTACACCGCTCGCCGCGTTGATCGCATCCCGGCTCACGATTATTACGGGGCGAAACCCGGCCTGCTCGGATCCACTCGTAGGGTCTAGCGCCGCGTCGTATATCTCACCACGCTTCAAGCTTCTCACTACTCTTCCACAGAACGTAAGGCTTCCCAAGAAGCTACGTCGAATTCCTCCGCAATGTACTCGGCTTCTCCCCGATAAAGAGGGTCCTCCGCCATAAGCCCGAATGCCTTATCTATCCGGGTTCGCTCCATAGCATCAAGCTCTCGCTCTAACGCGCCGCTGAGAAATTCGTTTCGACTCTTTGCCCACCCCTCGCGTACAGCCCGGTCTATCGACGCCAGCAATTCCTCGGATAGCGCCACCGTAGTACGCACCCTCCTGCCCAACGAAATCCTCCTACTTTGATGATTTTTCTGATGACTATTATGATAGCATTTAGCCTGTGGATGCGGGAAAATACCTCCAAACTCTGCTCTCGGTGCCGCTGCTCTCCGGGCCGGCGGTCTCGCCGGATGGCCGGTGGGTCGCGTGGAGTTGGTCTCGCATCGGGCCGGCCGCCGACGTCTTCGTCGCCGCCACGGACGGTTCGATAGCCCCGGTGCGGTTGACGGAGACTTTGGACGATACGTTCGTCGTATCCTGGAGGCCGGACAGCCGGGCGGTAGTAGTGGAGCAGGATCGGGACGGGGACGAGCGGGCGAGGTTGTTCCGGATCGAACTGGACCAGCCGGGCGTCATGGAGCCTTTGATCGAGGATTTGCCGAACTACTTCGTCCGGGGCGGTGGATTGCACCCGAATGGGAAGTGGTTGGTGTACGGGGCGAACGTAGACCCGGAAACGGGAGAAGAGATAGAGTCCACCTGGCTTCTTCGGCACGACCTCGAAACCGGCGAAAGAAGAGTTCTCGCCCGCCCGGAACGGGCCAATTACTACGAGCCGCTCTTAAACGCCCCCGGCACCCACGTCCTGTACTCTCGCAACGACCTCGACCCGTCGGGACAACAGGCTTGGATCGTGGGCATTGAGGGTGGGGATGACCGGGGGATCCTGAACTTCAGCCCCCGGGCTAAAGTTTCGGCCTCCTGGTTCCCCGAAGGCGAGAAGATACTCTTCGTGGTCGAGGAAAAAACCCGCCGCCGTTTGGGTATATGGCACATGGAGGATGAGTCCGTAAGCTGGCTTTCGGGGATAGCGGAAGACAACCTGGAGTATGCCTTCGTACCGCCAAACGGCGGCCCGATTGTGGCGGTGGAGATCGTAGCCGCCGGTATCGAGTCATCCTTTCTGGACCCGGAATCGGGAAACGTAACCACCCTACCCGAAATCCCCGGCAACCTGGTTCCCCTGGCACCCATCGAGGACGGAACGTGGCTCGGCTTCTACTACAGCGCCCAACAACCGCCCGACCTCGTTCGAATGAACGCAACGTCCGGCGAACAAGAGAGCCTGACCGGGCTGCGCAGCCTCTCACCCCTGGACCTGGACGGCCTGACCCCGGCGGAGGACTTTCGTTGGAAGTCGGTTGATGGGCTCGAAATACAAGGCTGGTTATACAGGGCACGAGACAGCATTAGGACGGTGGTGCTAGTTCACGGCGGCCCGACGAGCCACGCGGAGGACCGCTTCAACGCCCAAGTACAGTACCTGGTTTCACGCGGTTTCAACGTCTTGGCCCCGAACTACCGGGGCAGTACCGGCTTCGGGGTAGAGTTCCAGGAATCTATCAAAGAGGATGGCTGGGGCGGCCGGGAGCAAGAAGACATCCGCGCCGGCATTGAGGTTCTTATAAAGGCTAGAATCGCCGAGCCGGGCAAGGTCGGCGTTACTGGCACTTCCTACGGCGGGTATTCGGCGTGGTGGCAGATCACGCACACCCCGCCCGACCTCGTTTCCGCCGCGGCCCCCATCTGCGGCATGACGGACCTCGTCGTGGACTACTACGCCACCCGCCCCGACCTGCGCCCTTACAGCGAAGAGATGATGGGCGGCACGCCCGAAGAAGTGCCGGAGCTCTACCACGAACGATCCCCAATCCACTTCGTGGAAAACATCCGCGCCCCACTCCTGATAGTGCAGGGTCTCAAAGACCCGAACGTCACCCCCGATAACGTAGACGCCGTAGCCGAGGCTTTGAAACAACACCACACCTCCTACGAACTCCTCACCTTCGAGGACGAAGGCCATGGCATCTCCCGCCCAGAAAACCTGAAATCCCTCTACCCGAGACTGGCAAACTTCTTCGAAGCAGCTTTCGTAAAAGAATAAACGACCAAAAATTGGCCGACGGTCCAAGAAGGAGTACGCATAATTAGCCGCCGGTACATTAACCGCCGCAAGCCGCACCGCTATACTCCAGTAACCTTGATCGGATTCCAGTAGCTGTGTAGTATTTGTGAAACCTTTAACTATTTATCGGGGAACGAAGGAGGTAGTGGCATGGAGGTTATGAGAGGTTTCGGGGCAGGTGGCACCGGCGCACAGTTAGCGGGCGTGGATAACCTGATGCTGCACTTCACACCTTACGAAGAAGATTGGTCGAAGCTGCCGGTGATCGTTTCGGGGGATGGATGTTACGTCACCGACGACCAGGGTAACCAGTACATAGACGGTCTTGCGGGGCTCTTTACCACGCAGGTCGGACACGGCAGGACGGAGCTCGCGGAAGCGGCCGCTACCCAGATGAAAGAACTCGGCTTCTTTCCGAACTGGAGCATGCACCATCCACGCTCTTTGGAGCTTGCGGCCAAGATCTCCGAAATAGTCCCTGGCGAACTCGACTCGACGTTTTTCGTAAGTTCCGGCTCCGAGGCGGTGGAGTCGGTTATCAAGTTGGCCCGTCAGTACCACAAGGTGAACGGCGAGCCGGGCCGTTACAAGTTTATCTCCCGGGACGTTTCTTACCACGGCACAACGATGGGTGCCCTGGCCGTTACGGGTCTTCCTTCCTTCAAGGCTCCGTTCGAGCCGCTGCCCGGGGGATTTTTCCACGTAAGGAATACGCAGCAAGACCCCGAAGGCGCCGCTGATGCTATCGAGCATATGATAGAGGCCGAAGGCCCGGAGACGGTCGCGGCCGTCATATTGGAGCCGGTGCAGAACGCCGGTGGGTGTCTAGTTCCGCCACCGGACTACTGGCGTAAAGTACGAGAGATCTGCGATCGCCACGGCGTCCTTCTGGCATCCGATGCCGTGATCTGCGCTTTCGGCCGTCTCGGCGAGTGATTCGGCATAGAACGCTTCGACGTAGTCCCCGACATGACCACCTTCGCCAAAGGCGTGACCAGTGGCTACTCCCCGATGGGCGGGGTGGTGGTCAACCAGAGGATCAGCGGCACGCTCAGGGAGCACGCGCCGATGTTTTCTCACGGCTCTACGTTTGGGGGGCATCCGGTGTCTGCGGCGGTGGCTTTAGAGAACATAGCGATTATCGAGCGGGAGAAGCTTTTGGAGAACGTCCACTCCTTAGAGGGGCACTTCGAGGGTGAGTTGCGGCGGATGGCCGAGGATCATCCCATCGTCAAGGAGGTAAGGGGGATGGGCTTTTTCTGGGCGGTCGAGGTGAAGCCGGAGAGGGCAGATGGTACGCCGTTGGAAGAGGACGATTACCGCAAGTACTTCAAGGGCGTGCTCACCAGGAAGCTCATAGAGAACGGCCTGTTGTGCCGCTTCGATGACAAGGATGAGCCGGTGATCCAGTATTCCCCGGCGCTCATCTCGGACAAAGAGACTCTGTCGAAGATCGCCGACATTACCGATGATGCAATCGGAGAGCTGGAACGCGAGCTCGGCTACCGGGGCTAGGACTTGGACGCAACAGCAAACCCGGACGTAATAGTTGTAGGCGCCGGTCTCTCTGGTCTAACGGCGGCCCGTGAACTGCGGAAATCCGGCCTCGACGTGCTGGTGCTCGAAGCCCGCGACCATGCCGGCGGGCGTACGGGGGTTATGGAGTTGGACGGCCTCGTCTTCGACATCGGGGGCGAGTGGGTGGACGAGGCGCACAGCGAGATACGGTCGCTCATCTCAGACCTCGGAATAGAAATCTACCCCTACGAACGCCGCAAGGAGAACGCCCGCTGGCATTTTAGGGGCGAGATGATGAACGAGATGCCGTTTTCGGATAACGACGCCCGCATCTACGAGCGTTTCAACGAGGTCCTGACGGAGACTGCCTCGAACCTGGACCCCGAGACCTACTGGAAATATGTTCCCGGAGACGACATCAGCGTGGGAGACTGGCTCCGTGAAGCTGGCATGAGCGCGGCGGGCATTCACACCGTTGAGACGCTTATCTCGACGTGTGGTTCAACGGTGACGCCGGATCGGATGTCTTTCTACTCCTACGCCGTTAAGCTCGCCACCCGCGGTGGCCCCGGCAAGGGCAACGAGTACCGGGTCGTCGGGGGCGCAGGTAGTATCTCCCGGGCCGCCGCCCGCAAACTTGAAGACCGGGTACGCTACTCTTCGCCGGTTACGGATATTATGCAAGATGAAGGTAGCGTCGAGGTACGGTACGTGGCGGCGGAAGGTCCGCAATCCGTGCGGGCGCGGAAGGCAATTCTGGCCGTGCCGTTTACCGTGTATCCGACGATCCGGTTCCACCCGGAACCACCGCCGGTATTCCGGCGCCTGATAAAAGACTCTACCTACGGCGTGGTCCGCAAGATGGCTTTTCTCTTCGACGAGGCCGTGGATTCTTCTAACTTCACCGTTACGGACACGCCGCTGGGTTATATCTGCGCCGCCCAGGACCCGGAGGTCTCCGGAGGTTCGCGCGGAATCGTGTCTTTCGCCGCCGGACGTCCACTGCTGGCGGAGTTGGGGCTGGCGGAGAAGGATCGCAAGCGGCGGGCCGTGGAGTTGCTCCGGCAGTTCTACGACGTGCCGGAGCCGCGGGCGGTGATCGAGAAAGTTTGGGCGCACGACTATTGGACGCGGGGGAGCTACATGATCGTGGCCCCCGGAGACCTCCGGGGCTTCGGGCAGGCGATGGGCGGCTCCTTCGGAAACGTTCACCTCGCGGGGGCCGAAGCCGTCTCCGCTGCGCCGAGCTTTATGAACAGCGCCGTAAAAGGCGGTCTCCGGGCCGCGCGCTTCGTAGCGGATGATTTGGGCGTGGAAATTACATCTCTTGCAACAGCGGAGGGGTGAGATCGGGCATTACTAACACAGGAGGACAGAGTTTGGAAAGCAAGCGGGTTCAGGAACGCCCTCCAGGGACGAAAAGTTCCGAACGGAGTGGCGGGCAGGGCATAGCCGTCGAACTTTCGGACGTAACCAAAAGGTTCGGGGATTTCTCGGCGGTGGATGACCTCGACCTGGACATTTACGAGGGAGAGTTCTTCTCGCTGCTGGGTCCGAGCGGGTGCGGCAAAACGACCACCTTACGCATGATCGCGGGCTTCGAAGAACCGACGGAGGGAAACATCTCCGTTGCCGGAGTCGCAGTTCGGGGCGTTCCCGCTTACCGCCGGCCGGTAAACACCGTCTTTCAGTCCTACGCCATCTTCCCCCACCTCAACGTCTTCGATAACGTCGCCTTCGGCCTCCGCCGCAGCGGGGTAAAAGGCGATGTGCTACAGGAGCGGGTCACGGAGGCTTGCGAGATGGTGCAGCTCGGGGGTTTCGAGCAGCGCAAGCCCCGGATGCTCTCCGGCGGCCAGCAGCAGCGGGTGGCGCTGGCGCGGGCGCTCGTCAACAAGCCGAAGGTGTTGCTATTGGACGAGCCGCTCGGGGCTTTGGACCTCAAGCTCCGCAAAGAAATGCAACTGGAGCTGAAAAACCTGCAACACGAGGTCGGGGTCACGTTCATCTACGTCACCCACGACCAGGAGGAGGCGCTCACGATGAGCGACCGCATAGCGGTGATGAACGACGGCATAGTCCAGCAGGTCGCAGACTCCGCGGAACTGTACGAACGGCCTCGCAACCGATTCGTCGCAAACTTCATCGGCGAAACCAACCTCTTCTCCGGAACGGTCGAGTCCGTAGACGGCGAAAAGGCAACGATCGTCACCCCGGGCGGCACGAAGGTAGAAGCCTTGGCCCAGGAAGGCACGGACCCCGGGCCCGGCTCCGAGGCCCACGCCGCCATCCGGCCTGAGAAAGTACGGTTCGGGGGTACCGGGGACAATGTCTGCACCGCCGAGGCACGGCAGGTGGTTTATATGGGGGTCAGCACGCAGTACATAACCGAGCTCTCCGGCGGGGAGAAACTGGTGCTCTACCAGCAGAACGTCCACGACGCGAGCGGCTTCGAAGTTGGCGAAGAAGTCTCCGTTGCGTGGGACGCCCGCAACTGTTTGGTGTTAGGAGGATAGAGATGGGCAAAGAAAGAATTTCGCGGCGCAAGTTCCTGAGGGTAATGGGCGCGGGGGCCGTCGCCGGCTCGACGCTCTCGATCCTCTCCTGCCAGCCGAACACGAGCGCCCAAGGCGGCGGAGGCGATGGCGGAGGCGATGGCGGAGGCGATGGCGGGGGCGACGGTGGAGGAAACGGAGGCGATGGCAGCAATGGCGGTGGAAACCGGCTAAACCTCTACAACTGGTCCGATTACGTGGCCGACAGCACGCTCCCGGACTTCGAAGAGAGGACTGGGGCGCGGGTAACGCAAGACTTCTACAGCTCCAACGAAGAGTTGCTGGCGAAGCTGCAGGCCGGTGGCACCGGCTACGACGTCATCGTGCCGTCGGATTACATGGTCGGCATCATGTCGAAGAGCGATGTGATCCAGGAGCTAGACTTCTCCAAAATCCCGAACTTCGACAACATCGGACCAAACTTCAAAGGCCTATCCTACGACCCGGAGAACCGGTGGAGCGTTCCTTACCAGTGGGGAACGACCGGCATCCTGTACAACCGGGCGGAGATCGGCGAGATAAATAACTGGGACCCGATGTTCGACGAGCAGTATTCCGGCCAGGTCGCCATGATAAACGACGTGCGCGAGACGCTCGGCGCCCTCATGCGCCTGGGCTACTCCATAAACTCCACGGACCCGGACGAGCTGGAAGAAGCCCAACAATCTCTCGTAGAGCAGAAGCCGCTCTTGCGCGGCTACTTCGACTCCACGGAGATCTCACCGCTCGTAGAGAACGGGGACATCCTGCTAGGACACAACTTCTCCGGCGAGGGCATCCTGTCGGCCATCGAGAACGAAGACCTCGATTACATAATCCCCGAGCCGGCGGCGACCCGCTGGACGGACAACATGTGTATCCCCAACGGCGCCCAAAACCCGGACCTCGCCTACGAGTTCATAAACTTCATCCTGGCGGAAGAGCCGGGGGCGGCGCTCACCAACTACACGTACTACGGCACGCCGAACAACGCCGCCCAGCCGCTCATAGACGAAGAACTAAAACAGATCCCTCAGTGGAACCCGCCCGAAGAAGTCTTCGACCGGCTGCAGGTCATCGAGGACGTCGGGGAGGCGACCCGCGACTACGAGCGCATCTTCACCGAAGTAAAGAGCTCGTAGGTTGGACGAGAAGCGCAAGGGCTGGTCGCTGGGTCTGGCGGGCCTGCTCGGTCCGGCGACGTTCTGGCTCGGGATCTTCTTTCTCGTGCCGCTGCTCCTGATCCTGGCCTACTCCTTCGGTACCAGCGGCGTCTACGGAGGCCTGACCCTCGGCTTCAACCCGGGCAACTACCTCAAGGTCTTCGACCCGCTGTACCTGGAGATAACGCTCCGCACCCTCGTCATCGCCGCGCTCAACACCCTGATCTGCCTGGCGCTCGGGTATCCGCTGGCGTACTTCATCGCGCTGCGGGGCGGCCGGTGGAAGACCATCTTCCTCATTCTGGTCACAATCCCGTTCTGGACCAGCTTGCTCATCCGGGCCTACGCCTGGGTGGTCATACTGAGTGGCAACGGCCTCGCCAACCGGGCGTTGCAGTTCTTAGGGATTACGGACGGTCCGATTAACCTGATCTTCACGCCCCAGGCGGTGTTGATGGGCATGGTCTACTCGTACCTGCCGTTCATGATCCTGCCGCTCTACGCCACCCTGGAGAAGTTCGACACAAGCCTCAAAGAAGCCGCCAAAGACCTCGGCGCCAGCCGGTGGCACACCTTCTGGCGGGTAACGTTTCCACTCAGTATGCCGGGGGTTATCGCGGGGAGCATTTTGGTGTTTATTCCGTCGGCCGGTGAGTTCGTCATACCGAACTTGCTCGGTGGGTCGCAGACCGTGTTGCTGGGGAACCTGATCCAGCAGCAGTTCCTCAACGCCCGCGACTGGGCCTTCGGGAGCACCCTGGCGGTAATGCTGGCGGTAATGCTCATCGGCGCGATCATGTTCTATGTCCGGCGCATCGGCACGGATAAATTGGGAGGGGTTTAGAGTGGCTGCTAAAACCGGCCCGCTACAGAAGGGCGTGAGCAAGCTCCCGGACCGGGCGCTGCTGTTGATGGCGGGCCTCATCTACCTGTTTCTCTACGCCCCGATCCTGGTGTTGATGGTCTTCTCGTTTAACTCCAGCCGGAGCACCTGTAACTGGGAAGGGTTCTCGACCCAGTGGTACGGGGCGCTCTTGCGGGACCAGTCAATACTCGACGCCTTCTACAACTCGATGCTCGTCGGCGTAACTTCGACCATCATCGCCACGACCATCGGCACGCTCACGGCGATGGCCCTCACCCGCCACTGCTTCCGGGGCCAGGGTTTCGCCGACTCGACCATCTACGCCGCAACGGTGATGCCGGAGATCGTGGTCGGCGTGAGCCTGCTGGCGTTCTTCGTCGCCATCGGCTTCGGGCTCGGCCTCACGATCATCATCATCGCCCACGTCGCTTTCAACATCTCTTTCGTCACCATCGTGGTTCGCGCCCGCCTTCCGGGGATGGATGAGTCCATCGAAGAAGCGGCCCGGGACCTCGGCGCGAACCCGCTGCAGACTTTCTTGCGGGTAACGCTGCCGCTTATACTACCGGGCGTTATAGCCGGGGCCTTGCTGGCGTTTACGCTATCGTTCGACGACTTCGTTATTATGTTCTTCGTTTCTGGTGTGGGGTCCAGCACGCTGCCGCTGAAGATATATTCTATGATCAAGTTCGGCGTTAGCCCAGTTATAAACGCGCTCTCTACCGTGATCCTGGTAGCCACCATGGTCTTGATCTTCGGTGGCAGCCGCTTCTTTATGGGGGAGAAGGAAGGTTGAGCATGGTGATGCTACCATTCGCGAGATATGGGGATAGGAATGCCTGACCCGCTGGAGCTCATCGCACGCGGCGTCTACCGGGTAGACGCTATACCAATAGCGAACCTCATCAGCGTTCTACTACTCGAAGACGAAGACGGCTGGACGTTGGTGGATACCGGCGTCGGGAGCAGCGTCGGGCGCATAAAGAATGCTCTCTCCGCGCTCGGTTCTGGACCGGAAAACCTGAAACACATCTTTATCACGCACCAGCACGACGACCACATCGGCGGCTTGAAGGGATTGTTGGAGTGGGCGCCGGGGGCGGAGGTGTCGGCAACGGAGCACGAGGCGGAGGTGATCTCCGGCGGGCGCGGGTTCGACCCACAGAGCAACCCGGTGCTGCGCCGTTTAGCCAGTAGTGCGAAACCGCCCGGTGTGCCCGTCGGTAAGGTCGTTGCTGAAGGCGATACGGTAGCAGGCTTTCGGGTGATCTCCACCCCGGGACACACGCTCGGCCACGTCTCGCTTCTGCGCGACGAAGACGGCCTGTTGTTCACCGCGGACGCTTTTGGGTGCCTACCGCGCAAACTCCGGGTCAGGGTTCGCAAAGCGTTCTGCACCGATCCGGCAGAGGCAAAGCGTTCGGCGGAGAAGTTACTGCAGGAGAATTTTACGACGGCGATTCTAGCGCATGGCAAGCCGCTGCAAGATGGTGCGAGGGAAGTGCTCGGCATGGCGCTCACCAGATGTGATTACGAGTAGCTTACAAAGCCATAGAAAAGGAGAATTTTCGTGGACACAAAGACCCGCAAAGTACAGAACTTCATCGGAGGGGGCACGTAGACCCCGCCGAAGGCCGGACCTACGACCTGATCAACCCATCCACCGGAGAAATTTTCTTCCAAGCCGCGCTCTCCGGCGCGGAAGACGTAGACCAGGCTTTCGAGGTGGCCGAGAAAGCGTTCGAGGCTTGGCGCGACACCACCCCGTCCGAGCGCCAACTCACGCTGCTCAGGATCGCCGACGCCATCGAGAAGCGGGCCGAGGAAATAGTGTGGGCCGAATCCGAGAACACCGGAAAACCCCTCGGGCTTACGATGGAAGAGGAGATACCGGCCGCCGCCGACCAGATCCGCTTTTTCGCCGGCGCCGCCCGCTGCCTGGAGGGCAAGTCCGCCGGTGAATACCCGGCCCCGTCATCACCGTCCAGCAATTCTCTGAAGAAGACGAGGCGGTCCGGTGGGCCAACGGGGTGAAGTACGGTCTAGCTTCCAGCGTGTTCACGAAGGATCACGGCCGGGCCATGCGGGTCAGCCGGCGGCTGGATTTCGGGTGCGTCTGGATCAACACGCACATCCCGCTCGTCGCCGAGATGTCCCACGGCGGCTTCAAGCACTCCGGCCACGGCAAGGACCTCTCCATGTACGGCCTCGAAGACTACACCCGCATAAAGCACGTCATGACGAACCTGGGCTAGATACGCTTTGGTCGGCACAAGGGCAGAACATTCCAGAATGGGAGTAGTTTCGTTCTTTCTGGCCCTAATTTCAGGCTCGCTTTTCGTGTTGCTTATCTTGCTGATACCGCTCTTCGAGGACGTAGTCGCCCCGGAGATGGATGCGCCGGGGCTTGGCCTACTCGTTATAATGCTGGCGTTCTTAACCGCACTGTCGCAAATCGCGGCGTTAGGGCTCGGGATCGCGGGAGCGTTTCAGCGACAGCACAAAAAGTTGTTCGCGTTCGCAGGGATAGCGATCAGTGTTGCGGTGTTGGTGTTTGCTTACGTCCAGGACGTAATACTACCGGTCTGGATGTGATCTCTTCTTTGCCCGCCTTTACCCGGCGGCCGGCGACAGCGGCAAACTCCGGCTTGAAGCTAACTTCTTCGTGGGTCAGCCGGGGTAGTTCTCCCGCACGATCAGTACCGGACAGGGGGCGTGGCGGACGACGTTTTCGGGAACGCTGCCGAGCAGGGCGCGTTCCAGGGCGCCGAAGCTGCGGCTCCCGATTATGATGGCGCCGGCGTCTAGCCTTTCGGCGAGGTTGACGATTTCCCGCGAGGGGTCTCCGGCGCGTAGGTACGGCTTCGTCACCACACCTCCGGCCTCCTCTACCTGGCCCACCTGTTTTTCGAGCCTTTGACGCCCCTCGCGCTCGACGTTCTCCGGCAGCGTGTCGTCGTAGTCGATGTCTTCGGTACGAACATCCGGCATCGTGAATACGCTCGGCACGACCTCTACGTGGACCAGGTGAAGGTCGGAACCCAGCTTCTCCGAAAACTCGGCGGCCACCCTGGCCGCCGTTTCGGACCTCGTAGAGCCGTCGGTCGCGAGCAACACCCGGGACGGGAGACGTTCTTCTCCCGCGCCGCCGCGCACCACGTAGACCGGGCACTGGGCGTAGCGCACGACCATCTCCGAAACGCTACCCATGAGAAAACGCCGAAAGGCGCTCAGGCCCTGGTTCCCGATCACTATGAGCCCGGCCTCCGTCTCTTCGCTGAGGCGCACGATCTGGTGCGCCGGACGCCCGAGGCGTAGGTGAGACTCCGTTACGTCGCCCCCGGCTTCCTCTATCTTTTCGACGTGTTCTTCGAGCCACCGCCGGGCGCGGGTCGCCTCCCCTTCCTCAGCCTCCCGTCCGGCATAGGAATGCGCCAGCACCGGCACCTCCTCGACGTGGACGACACCCATCTCGGAGTCGGTTTTGTCCGCCATCTCTATCGCCGTCCGGGTCGCCAAAACAGCCTCCGGCGACCCGTCGGTAGCCAGCAGGATCTTCGTCGGAAACATGCTCATCCCAAAGCCTCCAATCTCTGTCGAGGACCATCATACTACCGGCTGAGCCCGGACGTTACACGTTCCCTCCCCCGATACGAAACCCGGACAGATTATCCCGGGATATATCAATGTCTACAGGCCGCCAAGATAACTTTGTCCCATCGGCCATATCGCCGTACTCACGCCTGGATTACAGTATTGACTAAAGGTTACAGTAGCTGTATAAGACCCATCCTACAGGGCGGTAAAAGGGAGGACTACTATGTGGCGGAGGATTTTATCTAAGTTCGGCAACGACACCATAGATGAGTCTCCACAAGCGCACCGGACGATGGGTTTTGGCAATGCCGTTACCATGTGGCTCGGGGCGAACGTCGTGGTCACGACCATCCTCACGGGGATGCTTTTGGTGCCGGATCTGCCGTATCTTACGGCGCTTTGGATAGTGTTGGCGGGGTCGGTGATCGGGGCTGTCGGGCTTGCTTTGGTCGGCAACATGGGCACCCGTACCGGGTTGCCGACGATGGTGCTCTCGCGGGGGGCTTTCGGCATTCGAGGCAGCAACTTGCCGGCGGCGGTCAACCTCGTGGTGCTGGTGGGCTGGAGCTGGGTGCAGGCCCTCCTGGCCGGCATGAGCATGAACTACGCGGTGAACGAAACGTTCGGTTATTCTAACCTGCCGCTGTTTACGATCTTATGCGAAGTCGTCGTGGTGCTCATCGTGCTCCGGGGGCACGTCGGCATCGAACGCATGGAGTTTTTGGTGGCGACCTCTATGCTGATCCTGGCGGGGGTAGTCTTCTACAAGCTTTTTACCGAGTTCAGCGTCGGAAACCTGCTGACGATGGAGATAGACAAACGGAACGGTATCACGGCGGCCATCGCCTTCGACATCGTGGTGGCGACGGCTTTTTCGTGGTACGTGCTCGCGGCGGACTTCAACCGCCACGCCAAGAGCCAGGCCGGCGGCATGGGCGGAACCATGATCGGCTACGTCGTGGCGACCCTCGTGGCGATGGGCCTCGGGGCGACGGTCTCCGGCTTCTCCATCCTGAACGGGATGCAGCAGACCTTCGACCCGACCCGGCTTCTGGCGGGCTTCGGTTTCGGCATCCCGGCGGCGCTGGTGATCTTCCTCTCGGTTATGACGACGAACGTGATGGCGGTCTACGGGGCCGTTATGAGTTATTTGAACATCCGGCCGCAGGATGCGTTCTGGAAGCCGGCGCTCGCCATCGGGGTCATCACGGTCATAGGGGCGCTCTGGACGGGTATTCTAGACCAGTTTCAGAACTTCCTGCTCCTGATCGGGACGCTCTTTATTCCGGTGTTCGCGATCATGCTGGCCGATTACTGGATCGTGAAGCGCGGTAATTACGCCGCCGCCGAGGTACTCAAACGTAGTGGCGGCGAGTACTGGTACACGGGCGGGTACAACGTGGCGGCCTGGGTCGCCTACCTCACCGGGGCCGGGGCGGCGTTCTACTGGACCCAGATCAGCCCGCTCTCTTTCGGCGCCACCTTGCCGAGCTTCGTCCTCACCTTCGTGCTATACCTGATCGTGCGAGGCCTGCTAAACCGTCTCGCCCTACGCTCACCGGCCCCGACCAGCGGCTTCCGCCGGTGAGGGTCAGCCGCGTCGCGGACCTCTCCCATCGGGTTAACGAAAACACCCAAACCTTCCCCGGCGACCCGGTTCCCTGCTTCAAGCCCGCGGCCACCATAGAAAGAGCCGGCATGAACGTCCTCAGCCTGCACCTCGGCTCCCACTCCGGCACCCACGTAGACGCCCCCTACCACTTCGTAGAAAACGGGGCCCGCATAGACGAGATGGACCCGGGGCTTTTCGTGGGCCCGGCCGTATTTATGGACGTGCGCGGCAAGAAACCGCGAGGGCGCATCACGGTAGACGACTTGCAACCCTACGAAGGTTCGCTTTCCGGAGGCACCATCGCGGTGGTGTGGACCGGGTGGGACGAACATTACGGGACGCCCGAATACTACGATCACCCGTTCCTCGACCGTCGTGCGGCGCAGCTCTTGCTGGATAGTGGCGTCAGGACCGTCGCCATAGACGTCCTGAGCGTGGACGAAACCGTACTCGAAGGAGCACACCCGGAAGGCTACCCGGTTCACGAACTCCTCTGTGGGGCGGGTTGCGTTATCGCCGAAAACCTCACCGGCATCGGGGCTGTGGACTTTCCAAACCCCCTGCTGAGCCTGTTGCCCGTAAAGCTCGGCGGCTCGGACGGGGCGCCGGTAAGGGCTGTTGCGATGGAGGTTCTTGGCTAAGAGCCTGCCGGGAGGCCGCTAAGAGCCCCGCTAAGAGCCCGAAACTTTTAGCACCAGGATCGCCACGTCGTCACCCGGGTTGCCGCCACGGTGTTCGAGAACGGCGCCTTTCAGGCGTCCGGCGGCCGCGGCGGCGTCGAGGCCGGCGCAGTTGATAACCAGGTCTTTCAAGCGGTCCTCGCCGAAGAAGGTCCCGTCGGACGAACGGGCCTCCGTTACGCCGTCGGTGTACAAGAACAGGGTGTCTCCGGGTTCGAGGCTAATGACCAGGTCTTGCAGGTCCAGCTTCTCGAAGACGCCTATGGCCCGGCCCGGTTCTCCCAGCTCTTCTACCGGGCCGTCGGCGCGCAGCAGCAACGGCGGCGGGTGCCCACCCCGGGCGAGGGTTAGCTTGACGGTCTTTCCGCCGCGTTCTTCCGGTTCGAGTCGGGCGCAAACCGCGGTGCAGAACTGGTTACCCGATTCCTGGCGCAGCATCGCCCCGTTCAGCGCGGAGAGGATCATGGAGGGTTTGTCCCCCCGGAAGGCCACGGCCCGGAGGGCGTACAGGATGAGGGCCGTGGACGTGGCGGCCCGGGCGCCCTTTCCGCTGACGTCTCCGAGCAAGCACAACCAGCCATCGTAGTGGGTATCTATAAGGTCGTAGAAGTCTCCCCCCACCTCGCTCTCCCGGCCGACCGACAGGTATTCCAGGCCGACCTCCACGCCGGGTATCTCCGGCAGGTCCTTTAGCAAGAGCCCCCCCTGAAGCGTCCGCGCCACGTGATCCTGCTCCCGGTAGAGACGGGCGCTCTCCAAGGCCAGGCCGCACCGGCTAGCCAGGTCTTCGGCCAGGGAAAGGTCTTCTTTCTCGTAACGCCTCTCGGGGTCGGAGGAGATCAGGGTAACGGCCCCTAAAGTCCGCCCCCGGGCGATGAGCGGCACAACCATGCAAGAGTACATCCGGAACTCCAGCAGCGTTTCCAAACCCTCCCCGTTCTGTTCTGTATCCAGGCTCGGGGCCAAAAACGACTGTCCGGAGGCGAGAACCCTGGAGACTTCGGCGGTACACAGGATGCTGTTGCGGGATTGGTTGTCCAGTTCGTGCAGGACGTGCTCTTTACCGGGGTCGGAGCCGGCCCGGGCCACCCGGCTTACGGAGCCGTCCTCGTCTATCACGTCTACCAAGCACCAGTCGGCCAGGTTCGGCACGAAGACGCCCGTGATCCGCCCCAGGGTCGCGTCGTAGTCGAGCGACTTGGAGAGCACCGAGGTCGCTTCTTCCAGGACGAACATCCGCCGGGTTGCGCGCTCGGCCCACCCTCGCGCCTGCCGTTCCCGTTCGAGCAGCGCGCTTCGCTCTTCTTCGGCCTTTTTACGGCCGGTTATGTCCTGGATGATTCCGATGGCCCGCTCGGGGGAACCGCCCGGCCCCCGATAGACGCGCCCTTTCTCCGCGACCCAGCGTAGCCCGCCGTCCGGTAGAATTACCCGGTACTCCGTCTCGTGCGAGTCTTCTTCCCGGATCGCGTTTTCTTGGGCCCTTACCAGGTACTCGCGGTCTTCGGGATGCACCCTCACGAGCAACTCTTCCCGGGTCGGGTGCGTCCGGCCGGGGGCCAGGCCGAAGATCTCCGCAAACTCCTCGAAGCAGGTAAGCTCGCCCGCCCCGGCTTCTAACGCCCCGGCTTCTAACGCCCCGGCTTCCCACTCGCAGAGCCCCACACGCCCGGCGCCCATCGCCAGCTTCAGTCGCTCCTCGCTCTTTCGCAGCGCGTCTTCGAAGCGTCGGCGTCCGGTAACGTCGTTTTGTACCCCGATAAAGTGGGTGAGCCGTCCGGTCTCGTCGCGGACGGGGGAGATGTGCAGCTCGTTCCAAAACAGCGTACCGTCTTTGCGGTAGTTCCTCAGCACCGTGTGGCAGCCTTCTCCCTCCCGGATCCTCTTCCGCATGCGCCCTATCTCCGGTTGCCCCGAGTCATCTCCCTGCAAAAAGCGGCAGTTGCGGCCCAAGACCTCTCCGGCGGTGTAGCCGGTTATCTTTTCGAAAGCCGAGTTGACGTACACGATGGGATGGTCCGGGGCGCCCGGGTCCGTAACCACGACCCCGCTGGAGCTGGCGTCGAGAAGGCGATCCAGGAGCGGCGACAACTCTTCCGGTATCCGGCGGCAACCGTCAGCCTGGGTTCTGGAAAAACGTTCCACGGGCCTATTCTACAAGCCGCCGTCCGGGTTGCGCCACACGTCGTGCAAAAGGCTGTAAATGGGTTAAAAACCCCGGTCCAGGGTATGTTAGAGTTCATAGCGAAGGCTAGAAAAGGAGATACGATGGCATACGAACTACCGGACCTGCCGTACGGCTACGATGCCCTGGAGCCGCACATAGACGAAGAAACCATGCACCTCCACCACGAAAAGCACCACAACACCTACGTCACCAACCTGAACAACGCGCTAGAGCAGCACCCGGACGCCGACCCCGGCAGTATCGAGGAGCTTCTGGCTAACATAGACGACGTTCCGGAAGACATAAGAAGGGCCGTTCGCAACAACGGCGGCGGGCACTCCAACCACTCCATGTTCTGGCAGATCATGGGCCCCGAGGGGCAGGGCGGCGGAAAGCCCACCGGAGACCTGGAAAACGCCATAGACGACGCCTTCGGTTCCTTCGACGACTTCAAAGAGAAGTGGGCCGCGGAGGCCGCCCCGGGCTCCGTGTTCGGCTCCGGCTGGTGTTGGCTCGTAGTAGACCCGGGTGGTTCCGTGTCCATAGAGAAGACCCAAAACCAGGACTCGCCGCTTATGGAAGGCAAGCTGCCGGTGATCGGTCTGGACGTCTGGGAGCACGCCTACTACCTCAAGTACCAGAACCGGCGTCCCGAGTACATAAACGCCTGGTGGAACGTAGTGAATTGGGACGAGGCCGAGCGCCGCTACCAGGCCGCCACCTCCTAGCCACCTTTCCGACTTTTTCGACCGGCACGACGCTCCGTTCCCGGATATTTTCCGGGGGCGGAGTTTTTTCGTACAGTGGCGGCGGGTGGCCCGGTGTAAGGTAACGTCTGCCGGCGATGTGGCGTCGGTGAGACCAGGAACAAACGAACCAGCAGAAAGCAGAAAGGAGCGTCCGTCGTGCGCTTGGTAATAATAGGTGGTGTGGCGGCGGGTACGAAAGCCGCCTCGCGGGCCCGCAGGGTGGACCCGGAAGCCGAGATCACGCTTTATCAGGAGGAGCCGGAGGTTTCTATCTCTGAGTGCGGCCTGCCGTATTTTCTTTCCGGCACGGTGGGCGACCGCGACGACCTCGTCGCCCGTACGCCGGAAGACTTCGCCGAGAAAGACGTACGGGTCCTCACCCGCCACCGCGTAGAAGGGGTGGACGCCGCGAACAAGAAGCTCACGGTCCGCAACCTGAAGACCGGCGAGCAATACGAAGACGCCTACGACCGGCTCATTATCTCGACCGGGGCACAGGCGGTCGTCCCCCCCATCCCCGGTGTAGAATTGGGTGGAATCTTCAAACTCCACTTTCTGTCCGACGCGGACGAGATACTCGGCTACGTGCGGAAACATTCTCCGGAGAAAGCGACCATCGTCGGCGGCGGTTACATCGGGCTGGAGTTGGCCGAGAACTTGTGCGCCTCGGGGATGGAAGTCTCGATGGTGGAGGCCGCAGAGCAGGTCGCCATAGCCTACGGTAAAGAGGTCGCGGACCGAGTGTGCGCCCACCTGGCCGAAAAAGGGGTAAACCTCTACGCCGGCAACGAGGTCGAAGAGTTCGCCGGCGACGGCAACGTTCAGACCGTAAAGTTCGGGGATAAAGAGTTGGCGTCTGAGCTAGTAATCCTCGGCGTCGGCATAAAGCCGCGCGTAGACCTGGCCAAAGAAGCCGGGGTGGAGATCGGCCCTACCGGGTCCGTAAAGGTAGACGAAAACATGAAAACGAACCTGCCGGACGTGTGGGCCGCCGGAGACTGCGTGGAAACGACAAACCTCGCGAGCGGCGAACCCACTTGGGTCCCGCTCGGCGACACGGCGAACCAAATGGGCCGCGTCGCGGGCACTAACGCCGCCCTCGGGGACGGAGGAGAAGGTACGCTACAGTTTCCAGGTGTTTTGGGAACCGGCATCTTCAAGGTCTTCGATCTCGGCGTCGGCAAGACCGGCCTCTCTGAAAAAGAGGCGGAAGACGCCGGCTTCGAGGTCTTGAGCGCGGGAGTCGAGGCGCCTGACCGGGCCGGATATTATCCCGGCGTGGATAAGGTATTTCTAAAACTGATCGTGGACAAGGACAGCGAACGCCTGCTCGGGGCCGAAAGCGCGGGCTCTGGTGTGGACAAGCTCGTAGACATCTGCGCCACCGCCATCTGGGGCAGGCTGACGGTTCGGGATCTGGTAAACCTGGACCTGGCCTACTCGCCGCCTTTCAGCCCGACCCTGAGCCCGGTAATACAGGCCGCCACCGTGCTGTCGGGGAAGTTGTAGCCGCTAGGCCCGCCGCCTTCGGCCTTCGGCGTCTTTCATCGCCACCCGAGCGTCGCGAGCTCTAGCTTTTCGGCTTCTTCGTCGGTCATTTCCCACCCGAGGGCTCCGGCGTTCTGGCGGGCTTGGCGCTCGTTTTTGGCGCCGGGGATCGGGAGGGTGTTCTGCCGCGTCACGAGCCAGTTGAGGGCCACCTGGGCGGGCTCTTTGTCGTGGACACCGCCGATCTCGCGCAAGATGTTCACGACCGGCTCTATTCTTTTGAGGTTCTGTTCCCCGAAGCTCTTGCCGAAGCGTCGCACGAGGCCGGAAGGCTTCGAGCCGGGTGTGTATTTGCCGGTGAGCAAACCCTGGGCGATGGGGCTGTAGGGGATGAGCGTTACGTCGAGGTCGCGGCAGGCGTCGAGGACGCCGTTGGTCTCCGGGGCGCGCTGGAAAAGGCTGTATTCGACCTGGTTGGAGGCGAGTTCTACGTCGTGGGAGGCGAGGCGGTCGTGGGCCCGCTTCATCTGCTCCGCGCTGTAGTTGCTGACGCCGACGTGACGGATCCTGCCTTCCTTCACCGCTTCGGCGAGCGCGTCCATGAGCTTTTCTATCTTGAGCACCGGGTTCGGGAAGTGGACTTGGTACAGGTCCACTGTGACGACCCCGAGCCGGGCGAGGCTTTTGTCGAGGGCGTCGAGCAGCGAGCGGGCGTTTATCCGGTATGGCAGCGGGGCAAACTTGGTCGCTATTACCGGCGTGCCGTCGAAGCCGCCTTCGCGCAGGATCTCCCCGATGATGTTCTCCGAAGCCCCGTTGCCGTAGACCTCCGCCGTGTCGAAGAGCGTAACACCGGCGGCCATGCTGGTCCGGAACGCTTCTCCTACGTCCTGGCGATCGTACTCCTTGCCGTAGCCCCAGAGCCGCGTGGCGCCCCACGCCCAGGCCCCGACGCCCAGCGGCTCCACGTTCAACTTCTCGGCCAACCCTATCGCGGTGCTGCTCTGCATGTGATCTCCCAGTTCTCTGAGCCTACGGTGTGGGTATAGCACACCACACCGGTACTGCGAAGACCACCCCCAAACCGTCCCGCAGACGCAGGTTACCCCGCAAGCACAGGCTACTTCATGCGGGCGTCGAAGCCGAAGAACGCGTCACGTTACCGGATCAGGACGTCCTGCTCACCCTGTACCTGATCCACGACCGACCGGCACTCGGCCCCCTCGACGCTGACATCTCCACCGAGCTCACCGTTTTGGTTGTTCACGATCGTGCTGCAGTCCTGGATAATCCCCGCACTCTGCTGCTGGACTACACTGCCGTCCCCGGTCACGGAAGACGACGTTGTTAGAGCGGGTCCCACAGGCTCTCCGGGCGAAAGTTCCGTTTCAGGCTCTTCTATCGGGAACTCGGGCTGAGGTTCCTCCGGAGAAGGCTGCGGCATCGGCCCGGTCACCGGCGGCATCGGCGGCATCGGAGGCATTGGCTCCTGGGTCGTGCAACCACCCACGTCGGGTCCCACAACCTCGGTGGTTTCCGTGGCGGTGTTGTTCGAGTCGTCGGGGTCGGACGTGTCGCTGCCGGCCGTCGCGGTGTTCGTGGCGGTTCCCTCGGCCACCGAGCATACGGCAAACTCGACAACGGTCAACTCACCGGGGGCCAGGTCGCCAAGGTCGCAAGTCACGGTGTTTCCCACGTTGGAACAGTCCCCGGAGATCGTGAAAAGGAACTCTGTATTCGACGGCAGATCGTCTACGACTACCGCGTTGTTCGCCGTGTCCGAGTCTGTCGAGTTGGCCACGTTCAGCTCGTAGAACAGCGGCTCTCCTACGTTGACCTGGGTCGGTGGAAAATCGAACTTCTGGACGGACAGATCCGCCGAGCCTTGCATCTGCGCCTCGGCCGGCTGCGCCATCACGCCCGCAACCAGCACCGCGATTAGAAAACCAAGAAAACGAACGGCGTATCCGGTCCTAATCCTCGCCACAACCATCCTTACCTCCTCGTTGGATCCGTAGTGCTTTTTACGCTTTTTCGGGGGGCGACGGGACGCTCCGTACGTCGCACCGTCTCTTTCTATGCCCCGCTTCAGGCTGTCCGCTATCGTGCGGGTACCGTGGCCGGGACGTCGGTGCGCTGGATCTCGACCCGCCCGTCGGGAACCCGGAACCGCGCCAGCGTGTACATCTCGGATTGGGGTTCTTGTATCGTACGGACCGCTTTCATCGTGCAGATCAACTCGTCTTTCTTTACTTCCATCAGGTTGTATCCGTGGGCGGAGGAGTCGTTGAATACGAAGTGCGGGTTGCTCGGCTGCTGGAGCGCGGTTTGTAGCTCGGCGAAGGCTTGTCCGGTTAGCGGTGGAATCCGCGAGTTGTCCCCGGCCCCGCCGTTGTCCGCGCCCAAAGCGAGCTCGAAGAGGTTGGAAGAGGTTGGAAGAGGTTATGGAACCGCAAACAAAAGCCGTGCCGACGGCGTTCGGGGGCTCGTTTACGGGGTTGTCGTAGTTCTCTTTGACGTATCCGGCTATAAAGGTGTGGATGTCGCCGGTTATCGCGACGACGTTCTCCGTCCCGCTCTCCCGGACCCGGCGCGAGATCTCCCGCCGCTCGGCCTGGTAGCCGTCCCATTGGCCGAGGCTCAAGTAGACGCCGTCACCGTTGGAGTTCCGGGATACGTCCGAGAAGATCTCGTCCGCCCCACCCTGGAGGTAGGTGTTCGCCAGCTTGAGCTGCATGACCATCGTCTCGTTGCCCCAAATTTTCCACTTCCGGGGCGAGCTCATGATCCTGTTCAAGAAGTAGCGTTTTTGCTGGTCGCCGAGCATGGTACGTCCCTCCGCGGCGATCTCGTCGCAGCCGGGCGTCAGGTACTTGTCTGTGGTCTGTTCTCCGCAGGGGTGCGAATCTCGGTAGAGCCGCTCGTCGGTCAACACCAGTTCCATAAGGTTTCCGAAGGAAAAAGAGCGGTAGATGCCGATCTCCTCCGTAGGGTCTTCGACGCCGCGCTCGTAGCGGACCTTCCCGCGGTTGGGCGAGACACCCAGTGCAGCCGTACCAATCGGCTGGTACTCGGCCCAGGCCCGGTTGGCGCGGGAGCGTCGTCCCGGCTGATCCGGGGGGTTCACCTCTCCTGAAGGGTTCACCCCGTAGCAATCGTTTACGAACTCGTGGTCATCCCAGATGATGATAAAGGCGTAGCGCTCGTGGGCCCGCTGTAGGTTCCTGTCCGACCGGTACTTCTTGTAGGCAAATCGGTAGTCCCGGAGGCTCTTGGCTTCGAAACCGTCGTCGCCGTTTCTATCTCGGGGGAACTTGAACTGCCGCCTCTCCGGTCCGCCACCCTGGAAAGCGTTTCCGCCCGGGGGCGGCACGGTCTCGTAGATGTAGTCCCCGAGGTGAAAGATGTAGTCTATATTTTCCTCGGAGAGGTAAGACAGCGCGGTATAGTAGCCGTTGGTGTAATCCTGGCAGGAGATGTAGCCGAACCGGATCCTCTCCACGTCGGCATTCGGCGCCGGTAACGTCTTGAAGCGCCCGGTGCGGCTCGCGTTGCCGTCGTAGATAAACCGGTAGTAGTAGGTCGTGAAAGGCTTGAGCTCGCGCCGGCCGTTCAGTTGTATCTTGACGGTGTTGTCCTTGGACGCGCTGGTCCGCGCCGTGCCGCGCAGGATGGGCCTGCGAAACGTGTTGTCCCGGGATATCTCCCAAGCCACCCGGTTGCCGCCCGTCAACGACCCCAGACGGGTCCACAACACGATGCCGTTTTTCTGCGGGTCCCCGGAGGCAACGCTTTGTGGAAAAGTTTCCGGGTTTATCTTGCGTACCCGGAACAAGTCCGCAGCTTCCGTTTCGCTAATGCCCGGTCCCGCGCCCGTTCCAGCCCAGACTACCACCCCGGCGGACAGCGAGTAACGCAGAAAATCTTTCCGGTTTAAATAAAATTCTTCCCGATAATTGTCGCCAGCCAAAGCTACCCCTCTCTTTCAGTGTCCTTCAAAAGTTTCCGGCACTCATACGCCGCAGCAGGTTATCAACCCGCCGAATGCCCGAGGTTAAACGCGTGTAAATTTCAGGTTAATTGTTAGCGTCGTTATTTGTGTAAGCGTTATTTGTGTAAGATACCGTATTGGAACGACGGATACTTTTTACTTCGTTTTTAGCCTATTTTTAGTGGAGATTTGACCTTCTTGTAACCACAGGTTCCGGCTTTTCGGGTACTTTGAAGGTTGGTGCGAAAGGACGATCAAAAACATCCGGCGGTAAATCCTCGGGCGGAAAGTTTCGAGGGTTCACCTGTTTCGGACGCTCTCGGAATGGTTCCGCGGGCCGTGATTCTGGAAGACAACCCGTCCATTTGCGCCGCCCTGGAGTACCTGATGCTACGCGAAGGTTACGTGGTGGAGCTTTTGCGAGAGGGTTCCCCGACGGCGCCCGGCCCGGCGTTGCTGCTCGCGGGAGCCGCGGACCGCAGCGGCCTGAACGTTTTCAAAGTCCGTAACGTGGCCCCGGTTTCAGGGAAGCTTCTCGGGAGCGGGCTTCCAGAGGTTCTGCCCTTTCAGGCAGAGGGCATCCGCGCCTTTGTCCCGATACCGTTCGGCTCAAAGGACGTACTGCGGGTCGTAAGGGCGGTGGACGGGTTCGGGGTCCGGAAGAGCCCGGATAACGTGCAGCCGGTGAAGTGGCGGAGGTCGTGAACGTCGCCGTGTGGCGGTTCTACGGGCGGTGCTCGGTAGTCACCGTTCCTCCCCCCTAACCCGGTAGTAGCCTAACCCGGTATCCGGGCGACGGCCTCTTCTACCTCCTGCTCTGGGTGCTCGACGTCCCGAAGGTCCCCCGCCAGGTAGCGTTCGTAGGCGGCGAAATCGAAGTGGCCGTGGCCGCAGAGGTTGAAGAGGATGACTTTTTCTTCACCGGACTCTTTAGCTTCCAGGGCCAGGTCTATCGTTGCCCGGATCGCGTGGTTCACCTCCGGCGCGGGGACGATGCCCTCGGTCCGGGCGAACGTCAAGCCTGCCTCGAAGGTCGGGTTCTGCGGGTAGGCGCGGGCTTCGACCAGGCCCGCATCCACCAGGGCGGATACTATCGGGGACTCGCCGTGGTAGCGGAGACCGCCGGCGTGGATGCCCGGCGGCACGAACGAATGACCCAGGGTGTACATCTTCATCATCGGGGTGGTGCCGGCGGTGTCGCCGAAGTCGTAGACGAAGTGTCCTTTGGTGAGCGTCGGGCAGGAGGCGGGCTCGACGGCGACGAGGCGTGTATCTTTGCCGCCTTTGAGGTTTTCACGCAGGAACGGAAACGCCACGCCGCCGAAGTTAGAGCCGCCGCCCGCGCACCCGACCACGACGTCCGGGTACTCGCCGGCGAGCTCCATTTGTCCCAGGGCCTCCTGCCCGATCACGGTCTGGTGCAACAGGACGTGGTTGAGGACGCTGCCTAACGAATACTTGGTGTCCTCGCTGGAGACGGCGTCCTCGACGGCCTCGCTGATGGCGATGCCGAGTGAACCGGGGGAGTCGGGAAGTTCTTCCAGGATGTTACGGCCGGCCTGGGTGAGGTCTGTAGGGCTGGCGTAAACCTGTGCGCCGTAGGTCTCCATCATGTTGCGGCGGTAGGGTTTCTGGCCGTAGCTAACGCGGACCATGTACACGGTGCAGTCGAGGTCCATCTGGCGGCAGGCGAAGGCGAGGGAGGAGCCCCACTGGCCGGCGCCGGTCTCGGTGGTGAGGCGGGCAACGCCTTCTTCCCGGTTGTAGTAGGCCTGGGGGACGGCGGTGTTCGGTTTGTGGCTGCCGGCGGGCGAGACACCCTCGTACTTGTAGTAAATGTGGGCCGGGGTGTCGAGGTGCTTTTCCAGGCGCCGGGCGCGGAACAGCGGCGTGGGGCGCCAGAGGCTGTAGATCTCGCGCACTTCCTCGGGAATCGGGACGTTCGGCTCGTCCGTTACCTCCTGGCGGATGATCTCTTGCGGGAAGATGGGGGCGAACGCTTCGGGGCCGACGGGCTCGCGGCTCTCGGGGTTTAGCGGTGGTTCGAGGTCGAAGGGGAGGTCCGGGACCAGGTTGTACCAGCTCTCCGGCAGGCTCTTCTCGTCCAGCAGGAATTTGGTGGGTTCCATTTTCACGCCTTTCTAAAAGTATTTGAGGTAGATTAGCTTTCGTTTCCGGGCCCGAAAGCCTGGTAGGTGGCGGCGGATATTTCTTGTATGGCAGTCCGGGCCGTGCTTTCTCCCAGGCCGTCGGTAAACACCACGATAAAGTAGTTTTTCCGTGGACCACCGGGGGCTTTGTAGGATACGACCCCGGCGTCGCTGAAGTTGGTCCCGTAGGTGCCGATCTTGTGCGCCACCCGGGCGTCCGGCGGCAAGCCGCCCGGTATGCGATCTTCGGAGAAGGTGTTGGTCATCGCGGAGAGCATTTCTTTTGAGGATTCCGGTGACGTGTAATCGGGGTCCGCTATTTTCTGCAACATTAGCATCACGTCGTCCGCCGTGGTGGTGTTGGGGATCCAGTACTCCGTGTCGTAAGCTCCTATGTCGTTCATCTCCGCCTGTATGTTCTCTTGGCCCAGGTAACGGGTTAACATTTTCCAGGCGGTGTTGTCGCTATCGTTCACGAGGTAGAAGGCACACTCGCGCAGCGTGAGCGTGTAGCCTACCTCGTAGGTGTGCAGCACGCCGGTCCCGTAGCTTTGCACGTCGGAAGGTTGCATGGTGATGTCGTCGTCGAGGTCCACCGCGCCCCGGGCGGCGGATTTGTAGAGCGCGAGGAGGGTCGGCAACTTGCCGATGCTCGCGGCAAAGAAGGTTTCGTCGGCTCCCAGCGAAACCTGCTCTCCCGATGAGGGATCCAGGACCTTCACCCCGTATACGCCCCCGTAGTAGTCCGCTATCTCCCCGAGGCGTTCTTCGAGGGCGACGGTGTCCCCGGCAAGCCCGGTGTCCCCGGCAGGCCCGGTATTCCCCGACGCGGGAGCGGGATCATCTACGGGTTCCACCCCGGAAGCCTCGGGTTTGGAGGGCGCCGACTCCGGTTGGGAAGCTATCGGCTCGACTGCCGTCCGCACCGTCGCTCCGCGGCCCCCGGCGTCGAGGGCGAAAGCCACGGCTGCACCCGCAAAGACGACCAGGGCCACCACTACCGCAGAGTACAGAACCCTCCTACGCCGGCGCCGGAACTCTCGCCGGGCGAGGCCACGCTCCCGGCCACTCCCTGATGGGCCCCGGGCGCCGCCGGGTCTACTTTTTCTCGGCCGGTGTCTCCGGCCGTCGTGGGAGCTTTGGTCTGGCAGTTCGGAGACACCTTCCTCTTTTTGCGGCCCCACGCCTCTGTCAGGGAGCCGAAAGGTTTTTCTCTATCAACTCTGGTTGGAAAGTAAAGACCCCCACGTCGCGGGTGTCAACCGAGGCACGGTCCTAATAGATAGGAGCCTGGTAACGTTACCAGAGGCACGAGCGGGGTACGAAGCGGGAGTTTCGGGGGTTTTAGGGATCGAACTCCCCACAAAGGTACCGTAAGGCTTAGCCGAGCTTCTCCGGGTATTCCCCCGGTGTGCCGGCGTGGCGGAAACGACACCGCCACGCCGGTAAGCCGGGTTTGCTTTCTAAGCCAGGGATACCCCGAGGCTTTTGTAACCGGCGGCCTCCCAGGGGCTCAAGCCGTGCTCGTCGGCGGCCTCGGCGAGTTCGCCGGAGACGTTGGGCCCCAGGCCGGCCGGCGGTGCAGCGTAGGCCATCTGGCGCTGACGGTTACGGTTTATCCGGCCGAACGGACCCCAGATCACGAACGTCAGGCCCGGGTTCTGGATGTTGACGAAAAAGGTCTTGCCGTCGGGGGCGAAGGTGCAGCCGGCGAGCTCGGAGTCGTTGAGCCGGTTGCGGGCGAATTCGTAGGTCTCGCCGTCCGGCGTGATGCCCATGATGCGGTCGGTGCCGCTCCCGTCCTCGCAAAACCACACGTCGCCCCACGGGGCCACTACGAGGTTGTCCGGGCTCTGCATGTTGTTTGCGTCCCGGCCTTCGAAGAAGAGTTCTAATGTTTCGGTGGCCGGGACGTAGCGCCAGATCTGGCCGAGCCGTTCCTCGCCGCCGGCGGTGTCGTCGAACCAGAATGCCCCGCCGGAGAAGTCCGCGCCTTCCAGACGGTTGAACCGGGCGCAGTCTTTGGCGAGCGCGTCCGTGTGGGCAAACTCCGGGCGAACGTCGCGCCAGACGACGCCGAACCGCTGTCCCTGGCGGGCGAGGTCGGTGTTGTAGTTCGGCCGCTCTTCTATGGAGAGCGCCTGGAGCTTGCCGCCCTTTTGGTACGCGCCGGGGCCGAGGTTCCGGGCGTTCGGGATGAAACGGTAGAGGAAGCTGGAGCGGCTGCCGGCTTCCATCTCACTGTTGGGATCGTCGGGTATGGGCTGCCGGAAGTCGTCCTCGGTCAGGTAGGCGATGCCGGTGCGCGGGTCTATCCCGATGGCTTCGTGGGAGAAGAACCCCATGTCCAGTATTGGCTCGTCGGAGAGGGTCTGGCTGCCGTCGGGGGGCACCTCGAAGCAGTATCCGTGGGTTTTATTGGCGGCTCCGCCGGCGGCCCGGATGCGGGTCTCCTCGCAGGTGATCCAGGTTCCCCAAGGCGTCGGCCCTCCCGAGCAGTTGCGGTTGGTGCCGGAAGAGGTCACGTAGTCTTTGATTTCTTTATGGTTCGGCCCGATAACTATGCCGGTCGTGCCGCCGGGCTGCGCGGGATCGTAGGGGTTCTCCCCTACCACTGGAGCGTCGTCTCCCGCCAGATCCCCCGGAGACAACTCGTGGTTCCTTACCAGGATAGTCGTGTTCTTCGGCCCCTGGAAAGCCGCCATGCCGTCGTGGTCACCCGGCGCCGGCTTGCCGCCGGAAAGGTTCGTGCACTGCTCGGAGACGATCCGGTACTTAAAGCCCCGGGGCAAGTCCAGAATTCCGTTCTGGTCTTCTTTTAACGGACCAAAACCCGCCGAACTACCGTTGCCCCGACCCGGCCGCGCCAAAGCCTCCGCAGGGCCGAGCGCCAGCGCCGCCGCGCCCAACCCTCCGGCCGTGAGGAACTTTTTGCGGCTTATGCGCCGGTCCCAATTGCCTTGAATACTCAAGTTGCGTGCCTCCCCTGGACTGCTTCCGTTTACAAGGAAGATTTATAACAACAAGCCTTAGTTGCTTTGTAACAGGACCGTAAATTCTCTAATAAATCCAGGTTAACGTCGGGCCAGGTGCTGATCCAGGAAAGCGACGATTTTGGGGTAGGCGTCGAGGCGGTTTTTGAGTTTGGCGAGGCCGTGGCCTTCGTCTTCGTAGAGCAGGTACTCCACCGCGCCACCGTTGTTTTGGACCTTTTCTACAATTTGCTCGGCCTCGCCGACCGGGACGCGGGGGTCGTTTTTGCCGTGGATCACCATGAGCGGCGCCGTTATTTGGTCCGCTTTGTGGATCGGGCTTATAGATTCGAGGAACTCCCGGTCTTTTTCCAGCGAGCCGTACTCCGGTTCGCGGAGCGTCCGCCGGTAGCTGCCGGTGTTTTCGAGGAACGTGACGAGGTTTGCGATGCCGACGATGTCTACGCCGGCGCTCCACAGCTCCGGGTACTCGGTCAGCGCGGCGAGCACCATGAACCCTCCATAGGACCCACCCATGACGGCCACGGCGTCGTGGCCTTTTTCGTGGAGCCAGTAGGCGGCGTGGGCCAGGTCCTTTACCGAGTCGGG
This sequence comes from Rubrobacteraceae bacterium, assembly GCA_965213905.1. Taxonomy (GTDB): domain Bacteria; phylum Actinomycetota; class Rubrobacteria; order Rubrobacterales; family Rubrobacteraceae; genus SIRX01. The sequence continues at coordinate 833,572 of OZ243922.1, forward strand.
CCGCAGGCGCACGTCGTCCAGGTGGGTGTATGCCTTGCCGTAGCCGGTGGAGCCGCGGACGTTGGGCGAGAGTACCGCGTAGCCCCGGCTGAGCAGGTACTGGGTCACGGGCGCGAAACCGGGCCGCGACTGGCTCTCCGGCCCGCCGTGGACGTTGACGACCACGGGCGCGTTCTCATCCTCCGGCTCGTGGAAGAGCGCCGGTATCCGGCGCCCGTCGAAGCTCGGGTAACGCACGGTTCTCGGTTTGCGGAAGCTCTTGAGCGGGATGCCGGCGGTTGAGGAGCGGGTGAGGCGCCGCGGTTCGCCGTCAGGGAGGTCCAGGGTCCAAACGTCCGGGTTGCGGTTTGGGGCGACCATCGTGAACGCGAGGCGGTCGGAGCCCGGGGAGAAAGCGAAGTCACCGAGTATACCGGCCGGTATTTCCGGGGTGGGCATTCGCCGCCCGCGGCCGTTGAAGAGCATGAAGTCCGAGTACCCCTCGGCGTTGCGGGCCGCGGCCAGGTAACGGCCGTCTTTCGAAAGCTTCACGCTTTCCACGTCCCGGTCGTCGGGGGTTAGGTGCTCGATCTCCAGCGTGGAGAGATCCAACCGCGCCAGCCGCAGAAAGTCTCCATCCCGGTCCGTGGCGAGGTAGGCGCTCTCCCCGTCGGGCGCCACGTTCACCCCGGTAAACCTGGCGTTTCCTTCGTGGGGTGTCAAAAGCTGCGCTTCCCGGCTTTGGGAATCCAGGCGGTACAGGTCGTTGTCGAGGTTGGAGTGGTGGCGGCTGACGATGAGAAACTTTCCGTCAGGCCCCCAATCGGCGACCGTGTGGTATCCGGAGACCTCCCAAACCAGCTCGGCCCCCGCGCCGTCTTCCAAACCCTGCACGTAGACGTCAAAGTCCGTACCGTTGCGCCGGGTCGCCGTGTAAGCTATCCGGCCGCCGTCCGGTGAGTAGCCGCCGAAGTAGTGGATGGTATCGGGGTCGCCCGTAAGGTCCCGCTCCCACCCGTTACCGAGGACGAAGATCTGCATCCTCTCGTTCCCGCCGGCATCTATGCTGAAGAGCAACCGGTCCTCCACCGGAGAGTACCGGACGCCCGCCACCCGCTCGTCGCGAAAGGTCAACTGTTCCGGCCACCCACCCCCCGCCGGAACCTCCCACACCTGCGACACCCCGGTGATGTCCGTCAGAAAAGCCACCCGGAGACCGTCCGGTGACCAACTCGCCCCGTGGGCCCCCCGTATCTTCAAGTAACGGTCGGAACCATAAACCATCCGCTATCTCCTCCCGATGTTACGAAAATATTTCGAAATTATTTCGGCCAGATTAAAGTACAACATATACGGTATATGCGGCACGCAGTACACCCCTGTTAGTATACGAGAGCGCCATACCTAAAGGAACATCGCATTTTAGGGTTTGTATTCAGGCGTAAACCTTTCCATTTCATACGTTATCCTAGATGTGACTGGGTTCACGAGCGGGGACTTTGATACTGCTTGACACACCTTTCAAGGGTAGTAGCCTTTGGCCCTGTTGTGCAAATCGTTTATCTGGAGGGGATAAATGAAGAATTTGTTGAAAGTTTTTGTGTTGGCCGGCGTCATGGCTTTTGCCTTGGGAGCCGCAGAGAAGGAAGCCAGCGCCGAGCCGGTTCTGACGAGCTGGTACGGTCCGGGGCTTGAGGGCAACCTCACGGCGAACGGTGAGTACTTCGATAAGTGGGATCTCACGGCGGCGCATCCTTACCTGCCTTTCGGCACCTTGCTGGAAGTCTGCTACGCTGATTGCGTGACCGTCCGGGTCAACGACCGCGGTCCGTACGTTGCCGGCAGGGGTCTCGACCTTTCCCAGGGCGCCGCGCAGGCCATCGGCCTCTACGGTGCTGGTGTTGACTGGGTCGAGGTCAACCAGGTCGGTTCGTACTAGCGTACTAATGGCCTTACCAGGCTAAGACAAAGCTGGTAACCGAAGAGGGTGTGACGGTGTGTTCGTCACACCCTCTTTTTCATGCTCCGTCATGCCCCGTTCCGGCGTGCGCCGGTCTGGACCAGGGTGGCGGTCTCTGGTGCCAAGTCTTGCCACATCTGCTCGTATTCGCGGCGGGAGATCTCCCCGCGCGCGTAACGCTCCCGCACGATCTCTAAAGCATCTTTATCCCTGGTGGCGGACCCATCTTGGACTTTTGCAGAGATTTTTTTAGAGACTAGTAGTAGGCTAAGGAACACCCCGAGGAAGACGGCCAGAGCCTGTGCCAGGGCCGGGAGTATCGCCCAATAAAACATCTCCATAAAAGTAGGTTCCACGCTGGACACTCTCCTCTCGACACGAAGCCCTTTGGTCTTTTGCCCACTCCTAAACTACGTTGATCGAATTAAAGCACAGTGGCCTTCTTCGGGGGCATTGGGGGTCGTCTGGGGAAAGATGCTACATCCGCCGCTTCTTTACCCGGTAATAGAGGACGAACCCCGAGACCAGCGTAACGATCAGAAACATCCCGGCTGCAAGGCCGGTAGACAAATTGCCCGCCAACGAGTCGGCAACGAGACCCATCAAAACGGTTCCTACTATAGCGCCCGCGAAGGCTGCGACGTATGCCCACCAGGGACTCCTACGTTGCCTCACCGGCGCCTACCGAAGCTCGCCGTCTGGGCGGCCGTCGCGCCCCCGTAAAGGGGGCACCCGGGAAACCTCCCGGGCAAAAAGGTATTATCCACGGCATGAACATACTCAGAACACATTCTATAGGAACAGGAACCTCGTGAACTGGCTCGTGACGGGCGGGTGTGGGTTTCTGGGGACGGCCCTGATCCGCTCTCTAACCGACGAAGGGGGGCACAACGTCCGGGTCGTGGACAACCTGCTCGTCGGGGACCGCGGGGACTTGGAGAAGGCTTGCCGGTTTGCCGAGACGCCGGCTGCCGACCTCGGGGCAATGCCCGGAGGGGCGGGGGGCCGGGAAGTCGAGTTCGTCGAGGGCGATATTTTGGACGAGGCGTTGGCGCGGCGGGCGGTGGAGGGCGCCGACGTGGTGGTGCATCTGGCGGCCAATACCGGGGTGGCGCCGTCGGTGGCGGACCCGCGGGCCGATTGCTTGTCTAACGTGCTCGGGACTTTCAACTACCTGGAGGCCGCCCGGCATTCCGGGGTGGGGCGCTTCGTTTTCGCCTCCAGCGGCGCGGCGGTTGGGGAGGTGGACCCGCCGATACACGAGGAGGTGCCGCCGCACCCGGTTTCGCCCTACGGGACCAGCAAGTTGGCCGGGGAAGGTTATTGTTCTTCCTACTACCGGACGTTCGGCGTGGAGACCGTCGCGCTGCGTTTCGGCAACGTGTACGGGCCGGGGTCCACGCACAAGAGCAGCGCCGTGGCGAAGTTTACCAAGCGGGCGATGCGCGGTGAGGTGCTGGAGGTTTACGGCGACGGTTCCCAGACCAGGGACTTCATCTACATAGACGACCTGATCCGGGCCGTCCGCCAGGCGGCTACCGTGGAGGGCGTGGGCGGCGAGGTGTTCCAGATCGCCACCAACGCCGAAACTTCCGTGCAAGAGCTAATAGACCTCCTCTTGCCCGTCCTGGCCTCCGCCGGCATAAAAAACGTCGAAGTCCGCGAGACGGAGCCCCGGCAGGGAGACGTGCAACGCAACTACTCCGACACCTCGAAAGCCGCCCGGATGCTCGACTGGCGCGCCGAAGTAGGCCTGGAGGAAGGCGTACGCCGCACGGTGTCGTGGTTCACGAAGCCCGAAGGCGGCTCGTAACCCGGCACCCCGGGCCGCCGGGAAGCTTCAGTTCTGTAGGTCCAGGGCGAAGAGGCTGTAACGCCCGCTCGGGGTCTCGACCGGCTCGAAGCCGGGGAGTCTTTCTAGCTGCTCGTCGTACCCGGAACCCTGGTAGACCATTACGTAGTCCGCCTCGTAGCGGCGGAGTATTCGGAGTCCTTCTTCCAGGGTAGGGTTCGAGTAGAACTTCTGCACGTCCAGGGCGCGTTGGGGGACCTTTATATTTTCTCCGGCGCGCTCCTCCAACGCGTCGAGGTTGTTGAGGATCGCACCTCCGCGCAGGCTGACCACGTTCGCCCGGTCCGAATAGGCCGGTATCACGGTGTTCTCCGCGTCCGGCGCGAACACGACGCCGGGCTCCCGCACGTTATCCCGGAGCCAGGTAAATACCGGGTCCTCCGGATGCAAGACGGTGGGGGTTGGGGAGCTGGAACCGTGTATAACGCGCGACCCGGCCACGGCCAACGGCGCGGCGGCCACCATCAGCAGCAAGATCACCAGCACGGGCAAATACTTCGTCCGGTCCCCTGACAAGCCGGTTTCGTTCAATCTTTTGGCGGCGAAAACCGTAACGCTCCAGACGAGCCACCCGAGGGTTAGCAGGGCGGCGAGGGGTATGGGCCACGCCACGCGCCATATCTGGGAGGGTATGATCACCTCGTTGCCGAAGAACGTGGCGACCGGGGGGACGTAGACCAGCACGGCCGTCACAACCATTATCCCGAGCAGCAACGGGGCGGCGGCCGTACGCTTCAAGCGCGGTATCAAAAACGGAATCCCGACCAGGTAAGCCAGGGCTATAGCCGGGTTCAGGATCAAGTACGGGTGCATTATAAAGAGGCCGTTGCCCAACTCGTAGATGTGCCGCCACTCCGGCCGGACGAACACCATGTTTGCCAGCACCTCGGGGCTCCCGGAGTTTATGTCGGCCGAGTACAGCGCGGCGGCCTGCGAACCGCCCGCCAGTAACAGGACCGCCGGCGGAAGGATCACGCTGGCGAGGACCGCGCCCAGGGACATCGTGCCCGTCCAGGCCCTCCGTTCCCGGAAGTTCACGGCCAGATACACGAGTCCGTAGCAGGCTACGGAGAGGCCGACGATCGCCAGCCCTATAGGATGAACCAGGACCACCGCCCACACGACCAGCGCGAAGAACCCCAGATAGCGCAGCCGGCGGCGCTCGATAAACAAGACCGCGAAGATCAACGCCACCGGCAAAAAAGCGAACCGGGTGACCAACTTGTCCTCCGCCGCGCGGCCGATAAACTCCCCCCCGAAAGTGTGGACCCCGAAGCTCAGGTAGGCCCAGAAAAAAAGCGCGTAAACAGACCCGACGAATAAGGCCGCAGCCTCGTTCTTGAGCAGAACCCGCGCCAGCGCGTAGAACGACAGGAGCGTCATGGCGACGAGGGTCGGGGTAAGATAATCCATAACCAGGCCCACGGGGTCCAGGCCGGACACCCTCGAAAGCGCGGCCTGCTCCAGGAGCCAGCCGTTGATCTTGGCCCGGGAGAAGCCCCCGATCTCACTCCCAAAATACGGCTCGTACCGTGCGAGCCGGTCCGCACCCGCAAACTCCCTTACCCAGGCGGTATAGACCCATATGTCCTCGTAGATCTCGGGCGTCCGCAACCTCGACGCAAAGACCAGCACCGCGCCCGAAACGGCGAACAGAACCCAAAGCACCACCTCCACGGGGCCGTTCGCGCCCGCGGGCTGGTCCGCATCCTCGTGCTCGTCCGGGGACCTCCGGCGGATCGTCCTCCAGGCCGCCACCGTCAGAAACCCGGCCAGCAGAAGGCCGGAGATCCACAAGTAAACCTCGATGCTCGTACCCAGGATCAGTACGGGCACGCCCAAGAACCCGTAGACGCTAACGCTGACCACGAACGCCACCGGAACCAGAACAGCCCCCGGGATCCGCCGCCCGGCGAACCAGTGCGTCAGCAGCGCGCCCGGTAGAACAAACAACGTCATAGACGCCAGAAACGGGATCAGCGGTACCGCGTCCACCAGGTTTCGGAAGGGCAGGATCACCGCCAGGGAGCAGGCCGCGAGCACGAGGGTGCGGACCTCGAAAGAGCGGGGGTCGAGGCGGCCTGGGGGTTTCGCGGACTTTCTCTTGCCAAACATTAGTATCTGGGTAGAGGCCCTCCGGCGTCCTCCAGTACGTACTCTTGGAACATCCGCTTTACGATCCCCGGGTTTCCGGCGGCCAGGTCGTTTTCCTGGTCCGGGTCGTTTTGCACGTCGAAGAGTTTGGGGTCGGAGCCGTCGTTGCGGCACATCATCACGTAGCGGTCGTTTCGGGTCCAGACGTGGTCGTCGTATCCCAGCGTAAAGTGCGGGCGGGCTTCGGGGGCTTTGCCGTCCGGGATCACCGTCAGGTCCTGGCCCTGCATCTCCTGCGGGGCTTTTATGCCCAGCGCGCCCAGCACCGTCGGGGCCACGTCGTGGGTGGAGGCGTAGTAGTCACTCTCCTCCCCCGCGCCTTTTCCGTTCGGGTGCCGGATCAGGAACGGTACGTCAACGATCTCGTTGTACATCGCGGAGGCTTTTTTGCCGACGGTTCCGTGCTCCCCGAGCAAGATGCCGTGGTCGGAGAGGAGCATGAAGAGCGTGTTGTCCGCGAGACCCATCCCGTCGGCTTTCTCCATAAACCTTCCGAACCAGGTGTCCACCATCGTGACCTCGCCCGCGTACAAGGCCCGCATCCGGTCCACCTGGCGCCCCGTCAAATAGTCGCTGCTGCCGTAGGCAGGCACGTAGGGCTCCGGGCCGTCGTAGCCGTCGTCGTAGAGGTCCACGTACTTTTTCGGCGGGTCCCAGGGTTCGTGTACGTCGTAGGAGTCAACGACCATAAAGAAGGGTTGCTGCTCCCGGGCGCTCTCCAGAAGCTCCGACGCCCGGCCGAACAACCTCGGTGAGAACCAGTCTTCTTCCCGGTTGCGCCCGGCCGTGTTCGCCAGGTACTGCCGGAGTATGTCTTCCGTGCGCTGCGCGGTTTCCCCGCCTATGAGGCATTTTTCGAGCCCGCCCTCCGGCATCAGCGATACCGGGCGGTACAGGTCCCGCTCCTGGCCCCGGATAAAGTCGAAGACCCCGAAGCCCCGGTGGAAGTTGTAGGAAGGACGGAACATGTGCAGGGTGTCGGTGGTGAGCATGGTCGAATAGCCTTCGTCGCGCAGCATCTCGGCGAGCGTCGGCTGGTCCTGGAGTATGGGTTGCCAGCCGTAGAGGTTTACGTCGTACTCCGGCCTCGGAGACCAGTCCCGGAACGGGAAAGAGCGAAACCCCGTGTGTATGGCCCTGCGGGCCGGGATCGTGGGGGTGGACTCCGGGTAGGCACGGGTGAACTTCAAACTCTCGCCCGCGAACGAGTCCAGGTTTGGCGTCTTTATCCAGTCGTTGCCGTAGGCCCCGACGTGATCTTTGCGCAAGCTGTCTATTACTATCAGTACGACGTTCATCCTCGACCCTCCGGTGGGCAGGTAGTTGTTGGGAAGCCCGGAGAGTCCCTCGGTAAACCCTCCGCACCCGGCGCTGCCGAGCAGGGCGGCGCCCGCGACGCCCGCTCCGGTCACCTTTAAAAAATCTCTGCGGGTCAGCCGTCCCATGGTTTTCTTTCTACCACGGGCGTCGCCGTGAAGATAGTCCTTTGGTCTTCGTGATATTCCGTGACTTCACCCGTGAGAACCCCGCGCTACCAGGTAGGAGACGACCTGGGCCCCGGCGGCGAAAAAGGTGCCGAGGGCTAGGGAATAGACGGCCCCGTCCACGACGGGCCCCGTCCGCAGAAGCACCAGGCAGAGGGCCGCGGCCGACAGGCCCACAAACCACCCGAGCGCGGCGAGTCGCCCGCGCCCGAGCGCAAAGAGCGCCTGGTTGAGCGTTTCGGAGAGCAGGTAGAAGGCGGCCAGGGCCGCCAGCGCCGCCAGCAAGCCCCGCTCCACGTCGAACTCGAAACTGAAGACCACCCTCAATGCCCACTCCCCCAGAAACCAGGCGCCACCCACCATCGAGACCCCGACAGCGCCCACGAGCGCCGTCGCCCGCAACACGAAGCGATCAAACCCCCGGGCGCCCTCGGTTGCGAGGGTACGGCTGGCGTGCGGCAAGAGGCTGGCGACCGCGGGGCTCAGGACGTACTGGGGCGTGCGGGCCAGGATCAGGGCCGAGCCGAGCAGTGCGATCTCCTCGCTCGTGCCGCCGAGCAGGCGGACCAGAACAGGCCCGCCGTTCATCAGGACCTGGGCAAAAGCCACGCAGGCGAGCACCGGCCCAGCGAACTGAAAGGCCCCGGCGGCGGAGAAAGGTGCTCCCACGCCATCCTGGCCCGCAGGCTTGGCGGGCGTAGGCCGAATAACCAACACCGCCACCAGCGGCGCGACGGCCACGGCAAAGGCCGGCCCGGCCATACCCGTCCCGAGTGAGAGGAGCACGACGGCGATCAGCATCCGGCTCGACGACTCGACGACGTGGAGGACGCCCAGGCGCGCGAACTGCCGATTGCCGCCAAAAATACCCCTCCTGAAATACTCCGGCGCGTAGGCGGCGACGGCGACTACGAAAGCCGCCGTAAGCAAAACATCGCCCTCGAAGACCGCACCCGCCAAAAGGGGGCTCGCGAGCAAAGATATGATTACGAAGATCCCGAGCAGCAAGAAGGTTAGCCTCTTTACCGAGGAGACCACCGGGCCGGCGTTTTCGCCCCGGGCCTCTCGCTCTGCGATGTAGCGTCCGAGCGTTTGGGAGATCCCAACCCAGAGCACCTGGGTAACCGCGAAGACCGAGGTCCACAGCACCACGAAGTCGCCGAACCGCGCCTCTCCCAGGTTTCGGCCCGTGTAGCCGTGAAAAACGAACGTCAGCAGCCCGGAGGTGGCGAAGGCCGCCGCGACGTAGAGCGTGCCCCGCGCCGCCCCCTGCTGTCCCCTTAAACCGGGGAGCTTGAACATACCACCGGCCTTTACTTTAGAGGCCGGCGACGGAACCGGCGACGGAACCGGCGACTACCGGGGGAAAAGCCGTAGCCGCGATAGCCGTAGCCGCGATAGCCGTAGCCGCGATAGCCGTAGCCGCGATAGCTACCGGAGCCACGTCTCGATTATGACCCGGAAGACCCCTAAAGGGTAGGCCAGGCGCTTGGGTTTCTTGCTCTCCCCCTCCGCGCGGCGGAGCATGGTGACGGGGATCTCTTTAAAGCGCAGTTTGTTTCTCAGGGCTTGCAGGATTATCTCCGTCGCGTTAAAGCGGTCTTCGCGCAGGTCGAGCTTGTGTAGCTCCGAGACCCTTATGGCCCGGAAACCGTTGGTGCAGTCGGTGATCCAGGTTCTCGTGAGCAGCGAGATCATCTTGGAGAAAAAGACCACCCCGACGTGCCGAACACTGCCGGACTCTTCGTAGAACCCGGTAAAACGGGAGCCGAGCACAAAGTCCGCGCCGCCGTTTATGATGGGGGCTACGAGGGGTTCTATCTCCTCGGGCTTGTACTGGCCGTCGGCGTCCAGGTTGATGACTATGTCGGATTTCTCACGCTGGGCTATCTCGAAGCCGGTCCGCAGCGCGTCGCCCTGGCCCCGGTTGACGACGTGCGCGGCCACCGGGTACCCCGCCTCGCGGGCCACCTGCTCCGTGCCGTCTTCGGAGCCGTCGTCTACGACCACGATTTTTACTTCGTGGTCCAAAACGCTTTCCGGCACCCTTTCTAACACCTCCAGCATAGACGTCGCCTCGTTGTAGGCCGGCATGATAACCAGTATCTCGCCGGCATCCTCCGAGGTCTGTTTTCCGGGCGAGGCGTATTGCTGCATGTACTGGCGGACGGCGATGGCCGTAACGACTTCGCCGTTGCGGCGGTTCGAGACCCGTAGCTGGTTGTACAGCCAAAGGAACAGGGCGAACAGCAACAACACGGCAAACGACAGCAGGGCGAAGGCCCGGTTTTCCAGGCCGATCAGCCACCCGAAGAGGTCCCCTATCTGGGGGAACACCGACACCACGGCGACGCCCAGCGCCAAAAGGAGCGTCAGAGACAGGTCGAGCCCGCGCCAACGGCCCCGCCGGTACCTCAAGATACCGTAACCGGCAAAGAGCAGTGCAACGATCAAACCCAACACGTTTACGTGCTCTGTCATCAGCTAAGTTCCTCCGGGCCTACATTTTCCATAACCGCTTCTCCAGATCCCGGGGCCTTTCTAGCCTCCGAGCCTCTTGTTTTTTGTTTTCGTGTCCGAACGCCGCGCCCGTAACGGCGGAATTATACATGCCGGGTATCTATTATTTCCAATAACCCGCGGATTTTGGTTTCGGGAACGATATAGAGGGTTTTCTTGGGCTACTATTTGTACTTTGTAGTGGCCGGACGCCCGCCGCAAAACACGAAAGGCAAAAGTGTTCGCCGAACTAATACGGGTGCTGCCCGTTGCCATCCTGATCTGCCTCGCGCCCGGATATTTTTGGGCGAGGTTGCTGTGCGCCGCCGGAGACTTTCCTTCGCGGCTGGCCTACTCGGCAGCGCTGTCCGTCGCGCTGGTCCCGGCCGTGGCGCTGGCGCAGATCCGGATACTGGGAACCGGCCTTTCTTTCCCCATAGCCCTGGTTTCTCCGCTGGTGGTCTTTACCGCCGGGCTCGGCGCTTACCTGGTCCTGGGTCCCCCGAAAGAGGACAAAGGTCATCTACTCGGCCGGCCGGCGCCCCCAGGAGCCCTCGTCCTGGTGATGGTCCTGCTGGCTTTCGTGGCGGCCCTCGCGGAGTTGCTCGACCTCGTACCGGGCTTTGTAGCCTGGCCGCTGGCCCTGCTGCTGATCCTGTCCGGGATAACCACACACCTGCTGACCACCCCGCACGCTACCGGCGGGGACGGAGCACCCGGTACGGTTTCACCCTCACGGGAAGCCCCGGAGGATTTGGAGGAAGCAGACAAGCCTCTGGTACGGTATGCGCTGCTTTCGGGGGTCGTGGTGCTGGTGCTGGCCCGGGGGTATCTCGGGCCGGTGTTTCAGGACTGGCCTTTTTTCCGGGGGGACGACCAGTACCAACACACGGTCATGACGGAGATGATCATCGCCGGAGGTTCGAACAGCTCGTTTATGCTTTATCCGCCCGGCATCCACCTGTTCATGGCGGAGCTGACCCACCTTAGCGGCGTGGAACCACTGGAGATCTTCGCCACCCTGATACCCGCGTTGCTCGTGTTGCCGACCCTGGCGATCTACGCTTTGGGACGCTACCTGTGGGGTTGGCGGTACGGCTTTGCGGCCGCGGCTTTCTACGGGCTACTCAGCGGCGGTTCCTACTGGTACCTCGAACACGGCCGCTACCCAAACATCATCGCCGCCCAGTTCTTGATGGTGCTCGCCCTCGCCACGCTGTTCCGGCTGTATAACTCTCCCTCCTGGAGATCCGGGCTGCTCCTCGCGCTGCTCGGCTCCTCCGTCGTCCTCTACCACCAGGTCGGCAGCTTCTACCTGGCACTCCTGCTACTCGTTACGGGCGCGCTGTTCCTGCCCTACGCCCTGCTGCGGGAACGCCGGAGAGGGTTGTCGTTGCTGGCTTCGTTCGGGCTGCTGGGCGTGCTCTCCGTACTCTTTGCCTGGAACACCTACGATCTGCCGAGCCTCATAGAACGTTTGCTGGGCGACGGTGAGACGGGCCGGGGCAGCGAGGCCGTGGCGATGGCTTTCGGGACCAAGCCCCCGGAGTCCATCGGCAGCATCATAGAGATGACCTCGCAGCCTTTGTTGTGGCTGGGGTTGCTGGGTGCTTTCTTCTTGCTCGCGGGCCGGGAACGCCGGGCGGGCGCCCCGGACGCGCTGGCGCGGGGAGTTTTGATCTCCTGGACCGTACTGATGGCCGCCGGCAGCCTCACCTCGGCGAGCGGGTTCCCGGACCGCTTCCAGCGGGACCTGGGCGTGCCGCTGGCGCTGCTGGGTGCGCTGGCCTTCGTTACGATTCTGAGGTCGGTGGTAGTGCAGCGGCGTAAGGCCTCCGTAGTCGTGGCCGCGCTGACGGTCCTCGTCGTGGCGACCGTGGTGGACCTCCGGGCGATGAAGGAGGTCGTGCGGGCCGCCGACTCCAGCGAGCAACTCACCATGTCCCCCCAACTCGACGCCGCCGGAGAGTGGCTAAAGAGCAACAACGACGGCGGCAACATCGTAGTCAGCCCCTACACCAACCTGCTGCCGACCCGGGGCGTGCTGGCGATGGGCGGTTACACGGGGGTTCAGTCCTACGACCTGCCCCGCATAGAACGCGCCCGGGACATACCGCCCGGCGGACCGGAACCACTGCTGGACGCGCTCTGGATGCTCGAAAACCCGGCGGGCGAAAAGACCCGGCGGCTAATAGAACGGTACGACATCCGTTACGTCGTAAAGTCCAAGATCTACCCGGTCACCGACTGGCCCGCCTTCAAAGAGCGCGAAGACCTCTACCGCACCGTCTTCGAGAACAACGCGGTCGTGATCTTCGAGCCGCGGCAGGTTTAGAAAAGCGAGCCGAATATGGCGCTGGCGATCAGCAACTCGACAAAGGCGACCGCCCACACGAGGGTCGTCGGTACGGACCAGATCAGGATCTGCTCTTTCACCTCTTTTATCCCCAACATGCGGTTTACGACCCAGAACATGGAGTCGTTGAAGTAAGAGAACACCATCGAGCCGAGGCACGCGGCCTGGGCGGCCAGCACCATGTTGACGTCCAGGCCGCTGACTATCGGCGCGGAGATGGAGGCTCCCGTAATCATCGCCACGGTTCCGCTGCCCTGAATAAGCCTTACCAGGCTGGCGATCACGAACGGGAGCAGTATCGCTGGCAGGCCGGTACCCGCGACTAACTCTCCCATGTACTCCCCGGCCCCGCTCTCGCGCAGCACGTTGCCCAAAGCGCCGCCCGAGCCCGTTACCACGAGGATTATCCCCGCGGACCGTAGCCCGTCTTCCATCGTATCCAGGGCGTCCCTCCGGCGCGCGTGGCCGTAGAGCCCGTAGATGGCTATGAGCAAGCCCAGCCCGACCGCGATCACCGGGTTGCCCAAAAACTGGATGTAGCCGAAAACCCCGCTCTCCAAACCCAAAGCGCCGAGGGTCGTGTTCATAAAGATGAGCACGATGGGCACCAGGATCGGGGCCAGCGAGAAGGCGAAAGAAGGCAGCTCTTGTTGGGCTTCTTCCTCGCTGGTTTCCTGGTAGGTCTGCCGTTCCTCCGGCCTGTACCAATCTCCGTCTTCGTCGGGTAGCTGGTAGATGCGCTGGCCGATCCACTTTCCGTACAGAACGCCGGTGATTACTATACCGATACCGAAGACCAGGCCCCAAATAATCATCAGGCCCACGTCAACCCCGTAGATCCCGGCTACCGCCAGCGGTCCGGGCGTCGGGGGGACGGCGTGGTGGGTTGCCGTGAGGCCGATGCCGAGCGCCACGCCCAACGCTATGACCGATTTGCCCGTCCTGCCCGATAGCGCCTTGGCGAGCGGCGTCAGGATGACAAACGCGGAGTCCACGAAAACGGGTACGGAGACTACGTAGCCGGTAAGCGCCATCGCCCACTCTTCTTTGCGGCGGCCGAGCCACCGGAGAAAGCTGTAGGCCAGTTGCTCCGAAGCCCCGGAGGCCTCGAGGATCTTGCCCAGCATCACCGCGAAGCCGATTACCAGACCGATCACCGCGAGGGTGTCCCCGAAACCGGCGGTGATGGCCTCGGCGACGTCCGTCGGGGCCAACCCGCCGGCGAGCCCCACGATAGAAGCCGCGATGATGAGCGCCGGAAAGGCGTGAACCTTCGTACGCACCACCAGGAAGATCAAGACGGCCACCCCGATTATCAGCCCGATCAACGCCTGCAATTCACTACTCATGAACATGTCTCCCCTCTCCCAACATGGCTGTCCTCCAAACTACCCTCGCCCACCGAAGCGAAAGAGCGTCAAAAATTCGTGTGGTACCCGTCGTCTTGGCCCGATGCCGTGGCAGCACCCCTCTCATCCCCTTTCTCCAGGGGCGCGAAGTACCCGTCCTGATCGAACTCCATCTCCCCGGCCTCCTCGACGAGCTCCACGTTGTCGTTTTGCAACGCTTCTTCCACCAGGTTCTCGGAGAGGTAGACGTACCTAAGCTCCAGGGTGTTCGGGATGCGCACGAACTTCGTGTCTTCTGGGGGAGTTCCCCAGTTGCACCTCATGGCTACCTCCAACGCCTCTTCGTCGCTGTCGAGGACCATAGGCACCTTCGCCCGCTCCAAAAAGGTGCTGGTGACGACGTTCTGGTTCATGGCTTCAAGGTCTATCTTCTCGAAGAGCCTTTGCGTGGTCAGGTCGGCGAGGCCCACGCCCAAAGCGTTGCCGTGGGAGGCTTCGCTCACGTTGCTCACCACAATGTAGCGGGCGCTCGGCGCTTCCGGTTCTTCTACGCCGAGGATGCGGAAGCGGCCTATGACGTTGGTGTCCATGCCGGTGCCGCTGTAGTCTTTGCCCAACTCGTCCACAAAGAGGATGTCCATGTTGGAGACGGGGAGCTTCGGCATCAGCTTTGCCGACTCTTCGAGAAGCTCTTTCTCCCGCCCGACTATTTTGCCCGGGGGGATCGCCTCTATCATCGCGGTCTCTTCGTAGGCGTTCTCGACGATCCCCACGCCGAAGACGACCTTGCCGGAGGCGAAGACTTCCTCCGCCGCCTCGACCATAAAGTCTTTTATTCCTTCCACACCGTAGGCGTGCAGGGCCAGGGCTTGGGCGTGTTTGCCGAGGCCTATGGAGACCATCTTCAGCAGGCCGCTCTCCACGTCCGAGCGGAAGTCCGTGTGGAGCTTTATGCGGCCACAGACGACCACCCCGTCCGCCTCCGAGGCGTTCTTGTCCATGTAGACCGGGACGCCCCGGTCCGTCTCACCAAGCTCGATAGTCTCCATCGAAGAGCGGATCCCCGCCCCAACGGACTCCTCCGTGACGCCGAGGCTCTCCAAAACCTCGACCTGTCCCTCGGCGGTTGCCCCACCGTGGCTGCCCATAGCCGGCACGATAAAAGGCTCGGCCCCGGCTTCTTTCAGAAGTTTCACCAGCGAGCGCAGGATCCCGTCTATGTTCGCGATACCCCGGCTGCCGGCGGTAATAGCGACCTCCATGCCGGACTCGATGCGGGAGGTGATTTCGTCTTTCTCGAACTGCTTCCGCAGTGCTTGCTCCACGTCCTCAACCCGGGGCCGGGGGAAATCTTGCCGAACTTTTACTACTTTCGGAAACGCCATGCTTTAGCTCCCTTCCTCTTCTTGCGTTTGCGGGTCGGCCAGAACGCGGGCGAGGTCCAGGGCGGATTGTAGGCTGACATGGTCGGCCTTGCCGGTTCCGGCGATGTCGAAGGCGGTGCCGTGGTCCACGCTGGTACGGAAAAACGGCAGTCCAACCGTCACGTTGACCCCACTCTCGAAGCCGAGCAGCTTTATTGGGACGTGGCCCTGATCGTGGTACTGGACGACCACCATATCGAACTCGCCCCCGCGCGCCCGCGAGAAGACGGTGTCAGCGGCCCACGGGCCGCTGGCCTCTATGCCTTCTTCCACCGCCTGCTCGACCGCCGGTTTTATGCGCTCGGCGTCTTCGTCGCCGAACAGGCCGTTTTCCCCGGCGTGGGGGTTCAGGCCGGCGACGGCTATCTTCGGTTCCGGTACCCCGAGCTTCAAGAGGGCGTCGCGGGCCAGCCGGATCACGGTGAGTTCCCGTTCCGGCTGCACGCGCTCTATGGCTTCTGTAAGGGCGACGTGGGTGCTGACGTGGATCACGCGCAGGTCCTCGGCGACGAGCATCATGGCGTAGTCTTTCGTACCCGTGAGCTCCGCCAGTATCTCGGTGTGCCCTGGATAGACGTAACCCCCTTTGTGCATCGCCTCTTTGTTGAGGGGCGCCGTGGAAACGGCCTCCACTTCCCCCTCCTGGGCAAGCTCCGTGGCGAGCTGGACGTACTCGAAGGCGGCGGCCCCGGCCCGCCCGTCGAGCTTCCCGAAGGGTAAGTCTTCCGGGAGTTCGCCAACAGGGATCAGGTCTAATACACCCGGCTCGAACCGGCCCTCTTCGGGACTCGTTATGGTGTTCACTTCGAGCTTCGCGCCTAGCAGGTCTACGGCGCGCCCCATGATAGCCACGTCCCCGATAACTACCGCCCGGTTTCTTTCGGTAAAGTCCGGCTCGGCGAAGGTCTTTGCTATGATCTCCGGTCCTACGCCGGCCGGGTCTCCCATGGTTACGGCTATGAGCGGTGGGGCCATACTTTTATCCCTTTCCCGTGAGTGTTCGCAACGCTTTGAGGAGTGTATCGGGGGTGCCGAACCCCCCGGCTTTCGTCACCACCGGGTAGGGTTTTGGGCCGATCAAGGTTCCAAAAGGCACGCCCGCTTCTACCTCCTCTTCGAGTAATATACCCTCCCCGCCGAGCGCCCGGGATACGTGCACGGCCGTGTCCCCGCCGGTCAGCACCAGCGCGTCGAAGAGGCCTTCTTCCGACAACCCGGCGACCACCTCCCCGATAGCGGCCATAAAACGCCGCGCGCCGTCACCGTCGAGTTCGCCCTCTACCGTGGTGTACAGCGCGGTGTTGCGAGCCTCTTCCAGCGCCTCCCGAGCATTTTTCAGGGCGGCCTCTATACTCCCGCTGGGGTCTCTGCCGGCGAAGACGGACGAGTCGAGCGGCACGCACGCCACCCCGGGTTCTCCGGCGACGACCCGCAACTGTTCGCGCACCACCTCGTTGGTGCTTCCGACGACCACGAGGACGCGGCCCGCCGCGTGGGAGCGTACGTCGAGTGCGGCTCCTTTGTTCGGACCGGGATAGACGTTCCCGAGGGCCTGGGCAAGCCCGGCGGAGCCGGCCCACAGTACCCCGCCAGGGTCCGGCACGGCCCTCACCAACGCTTCGAGATGCCCGTCTTTCTCCGCGTCCGCCACGATCCATCCGGAGTCGGCGTTTTCGAGGACCCGACGAACCACGTCGGGGCTTTCGAGGTCCTCCGTAGAAACGCTGAAGACACCCTCCAAACCCGCCTCGGCCAGCAGTGACGGGATGTGGCCTTCCCTGACGGGGGTGTGCGGGTCGTCGGCCAACCCGGTCTCGTGGACGGGTTCCCCGTGCAATAGTTGCACTCCCCCGAGCGTCGAGCGTCCCGTGCTTGGAAAAGCCGGGGCCACGACGGCTTTGGAACGCCCGGTGGCCTGTAGGGCCGCCGCGAGTTCGGCCGCGACCGGCCCCCGGAGCGTCGAGTCGAGCTTCTTGTAGATGATCCGGGCATCCGCCGAGGCCCGTCCGGCCTCCAAAACCCGTTCTCGCGCCTCCTGCGGTGAAAGAAGGCGTGAGTCTGTGTCCACGGCGACCGCCTCAAGACCCTCCGAAGGAGGTATGGGCGCGCCGTAAAAGGCGACGGCGGTCCCGTATCCCGCGCGGGCGAACTGAATCCCCGAATCCGCGGCCCCCGTCAGGTCGTCGGCTATTACGGCTACGTCCATGTCGAAAGATCCTCATTCAATGTTTCAGGTTCTCCTGCAAACTTTTCTCCGCCTGGATCATGGGGTGTCCGGTCATTTTGTCTAACAGATTCTGTAAAACTGGGTCGTCCTTTTGTTGGACTTCGGTCCACTCCCGGTCGAACTCGCCCGGGATGATCTTCTCGGATAGCGCCTCGGCCAGGAAGTTCTTTAGCCCGGTTTTGTCTAGCTCTTCGAAGCGGGACGACTGACCGTACTGGCTGGTCCGCGAGTGGAGCACGAACTGCTCTACCAGTCCTCTGTCGGCGGCCATCTCGAACATCTCGGCCGGCTCGCCGGAGCCGTAAAGCTCCAGAACCACGGCCTCCGGCGGCAGTCCTGCTTCTACTCCCACCTCGAACGCGCTGTAGAGCACGCCCCAGATAAGCGGCCACACGCCCTGCTCGGCCATCAGGTCCATGCGCGTCTCCTGCTCGAAGGTCACTGCCAGGGCCCCGGCCCTGGTACAACCGAGCGCCTTTGCCAGCGCCAAGCAGTCATCCCAGGCCTCGCCCGAGGCGTCCTGGTTTACGTCAACGAAGCAGGGAGCCCCTTTACCGGCCTCGTACAAACGCCGGAATGCGTCACCAACCATTCGCGGCGCCACCATCACGACATCGGTGCCCTCAGGGGGGATGATGTGCCCGAAAGTGATGTTGTAGCCCGAAGAGAAGTTCAAGGTTCTGCCGGACGACAGGGCCGGTTTTATCTCATCTTCGTATACGGTCGGGGCCACCTCGTCCGGGAGTAGAACGAAGAGGATGTCGGCCCGTTGCGCCGCCTCGGGGATGGGCATTACCTCGAAGCCGTCTTTTTCGGCCTGATCCCAGCTCTCGTCCCGGACGCTACCAACCACGACTTTCTCCACCCCTGAGTCGCGCAGGTTGAGGGCTTGGGTCCTTCCCTGGTTACCGTAGCCGATGATCGCGATCTCGCGTCCTTCCAAACGCCCCGCGTCCGCGTCATCGTCGTAAAAGAAACGGGTCATCTTTATCTCCTCTCGTAGAACAGCTTTGCACGGATCACGTAAACAAACCAAGCAGCAGTATTATCGGCAGGGCTATTACCGCCGCGATGGATTGCGGCACCGTGTAAATCTTGAATCCTCCCAAGGTAGATAGGCCGAGCAGCTTCGCCGAGACCCAGAACCCGCTGTCGTTGACGTGGCCGCCGAAAAGGGCTCCGGCGAAAGCGGCAAGGGCCAGGACCGGGGCCGCGACGTCGAGGGTGCCCGCGGTGGGGGCGACGAGCCCGGCTGCGGTGATGATCGCGACCGTCCCCGACCCCTGGGCCACCCGCAGCAGCGCGCCGACGCCCCACACCAGCAGTATGGGCGCGAAGGTCGCCCCCGAGAAGAGTTGTTCGAGGACTTCTCCGGTGCCGACTTCGGAGAGCATCGCCCCCAGCGAGCCGCCCGCGCCGGTGATGAGGAGTATAATGCCGCTGGTCCTCAGCCCTTCGTTTGCCGCCTCGTCGAAGCGGTCCGTCGAGAGGTGCCGGTACGCCACCAGGTAGGCGGCGAGCAACCCGAGGAGCAACGCGGTGATGCGGTTTCCCAAGAAGTCCACGAAGCCGGACTCGACCCCCAGCGTACTGACTATGGTACCGAGGAGTATGAGAAAGATCGGGATGAGT
The DNA here is from genome assembly GCA_965213905.1 of Rubrobacteraceae bacterium. GTDB lineage: Bacteria > Actinomycetota > Rubrobacteria > Rubrobacterales > Rubrobacteraceae > SIRX01. The sequence continues at coordinate 852,488 of OZ243922.1, forward strand.
ATGGGGGTCAGTGATACCCCCAGCGACGGCAGGCTAGACTCGTCATCTTCTTGCCCTTCGAGCTCTTGCTTGATGTTTTTGAACTCTTCTTCGTCGTTCTCCGCGTTCCAGAAACCCCGGGCGAGCAACTGGTTGTAGAGAAAGAGCGCGAGCAGCGCCGAGGGAACCGCCACGACGACGCCGTAGATGAACATGGTGCCGACGGGTACGCCGAGGAGTTCCGCCACCGCCAGCGGCCCGGGGGTGGGCGGGATAAACAGGTTTGCAGCCCCGAGCCCGAGGGACAGCGCGGCGCCCATCGAGGCGATCGTGACCCCGGTACGCACGGCGAAAGACTGCGCCAGCGGGGCGAGTATGACGTAGGCCACGTCGTAAAAAACCGGGGTCGAGATGACCAGGCTCGTCGCGCCCAGGGCGTAGGGGGAACGCTCCCGGCGCACCAGCCGCAATGTCGAGATGGCGATCTGCTTTACGCCCCCGGAGGCCGCGAGCAGGGAGCCGAGCATAACCCCGAACCCTATCGGCAGCCCTATGGCGGCCATGAGCTCCCCGAATCCTTCGCCGATGACTTCTACCGTTTCTACGAGCCCGAGTCCCGCGGCGAACCCCAGGTACATGGTGCCGATGATCAAGCCAACGACCGGGTTCAGACGCAACCCCACTATCAGCCCGATCACGATGACTATAGCTATAGCCGTGTGCAGCAATACCACAGCGTTGTCCACGCCCATCACCCCTTTTTCTCCCTTTTAGCCTTCTACGGTTTAGAAGTCTAGAAGCTTCCTCTATTCGGGCCACCCGGAAATACACCTACACTCTGTCAGACCAGACCTCCCCGCCCGGGAACTCGTACTTATCTAACGACTCGGGCTTTATCTCGCCGGAGTACCCGGGCTTCTCGGGCGGCATGTAGTGGCCGTTTTTCATCGTTACCGGGTCAACGAAGTGTTCGTGCAGGTGATCCACGTACTCCAGTATCCGGTCCTCCAGCGAAGCACTTACCGCTATGTAGTCGAAGATGGAGAGGTGCTGGACGTACTCACACAAGCCCACACCCCCGGCGTGTGGGCATACCGGAATGCCGAACTTGGCCGCCAGGAGCAGTACCGCGAGGACTTCGTTTACCCCGCCCAGGCGGCAGGAGTCTATCTGGCAAAAGCGGATGGCTTCGGCCTGCATTAGCTGCTTGAAGACCACCCGGTTCTGGCAGTGCTCGCCGGTCGCCACTCCGATTGGGTCTACGGCCCTTGCTATCTTCGCGTGGCCCAGAACGTCGTCGGGGCTCGTGGGCTCCTCTATCCACCAGGGGTCGAACTCTTTGAGGCGCTCCATCTTTTCTATGGTTTCGTCCACGTCCCAGACCTGGTTTGCATCCATCATGAGCTTTTTGTCCGGCCCGATCTCCTGCCGGATAATAGAAGCCCGCCGTACGTCGTCTTCGATGCTGGTGCCGACTTTCATCTTGAAGTGCTCCCAACCTTCGGCCACCGATTCACCCAGCAAGCTCCGCAGCTTCTCGTCGGAGTAGCCGAGCCAGCCGGCGCTGGTCGTGTACGCGGGAAATCCTTTTTCTAGCATCTCGGACTCACGTTCTTGCTTGGTGGCTTCGTTCTCGTGCAGTAGCTCCAACGCCTCTTCGGGTGTGATGGCGTCGGTGATGTAGCGGAAGTCTACGCAGGAGACGAGCTCTTCGGGGCTCATGTCCGCGAGGAGCTTCCAGAGGGGTTTTTCCTCCATCTTGGCGTAGAGGTCCCATACGGCGTTGACGATTGCCGCCGTCGCCAGGTGTATGACGCCTTTCTCCGGCCCGAGCCAGCGCAGGTGGCTGTCGCCGGTTACCCGGCCCCAGAAAGCGCCCATGTCCTCGGCGAACGACTCTACCGTCTCGCCGACTACCAGGGGAGAGAGGGCCTCTATGGCGGCGACGCATAGTTCCGTGCCCCGGCCGATGGTGAAGGTCATGCCGTGGCCTTCTAGGCCTTCCGGGCTGTCGGTTTTGAGGATAACGTAGGCAGCGGAGTAGTCGGGGGCTTCGTTCATGGCGTCGGATCCCGCAAGGTCTTCGGAGGTCGGAAAGCGGATGTCGCGGGCTATGGCTTCGGTAATTCTCATTCGGCCCTCCTTATCTGGCTAGCGGGCGGTCATCCCGCCGTCTACGGTCATGCAAGCCCCGATGGCCGAGCCTGCCTCGTCGGATGCCAGGTAGGCGGCCATCGCGGCGATCTCCTCCGGCGTTACGAAGCGATTGTGCGGCTGACGGGCCTGCATGGTGGCCCTCGCTTCTTCCGGGTCGTCGTAGGTTGCGGTGATACGCCCTATCCAGGGCGTGTCCACCGTGCCCGGCGCGATGCAGTTGACCCGCACCCCCTCCTCGATGTGGTCTATGGCCGCAGCCCGCGTCATGGAAAGAATTGCCCCTTTGGCCGCACAATAGATGGCCCGGTCGTTTAGCCCGACGAGTGCGGCGATGGAAGACATGTTTATTACCGACCCGCCCCCGGAGTCCCGGATAGCCGGGATCGCGTATTTCATCCCCAGGTACGTGCCCCGGACGCACACGTCCATCATCAGGTCGTAGTCTTCTTCTTTGGCGTCCACGACGTTCGAGGCAATACCGACCCCGGCGTTGTTGACCATCACGTCCAGGCCGCCCCACTCCGAAACTACCCGCCCTACCAAAGCCTCGAAATCCCCGGCCCGGGTCACGTCCGTTTCGTGGACGAAAGCCTCTCCACCAAGTTCGCTTATCTCCCCCGCGACTTGCTCCGCGGCGTCTATATCCACGTCCGCGAGCGTGACCCTCGCGCCCTCCCCAGAAAGCCTCAGCGCAATGGCCCGACCTATACCGGCCCCCGCCCCCGTTACTACCGTCCTCTTACCCCCGAGACGCTCCACCTCTGCCCCCTGTCTACTCGACTGCCAAAGCATTTATTTTACTGTGTGAAACGTTGCTTTTTCCCTTGACACAGAGCATTAAAGCATGTAGCTTGCGTGACAGCAAGTCGGGGAAAAGAAGGCAAGCTGGGAAGGGGTTGAGAAAGCGCCGGGTTTGGTTGGGTCCGCGTTCGAGGTCGAGAGGTCAAAGAGTTTTAGCTTTTTGGAAGCATTTGTCGGCGTTGAAACTTGTGTTTTTAGGAGGAGGAGAAGTGAGAGCAACGGACATAGCTTCGTCTAGGGTGGTGGACTTGTCTGTCACCCTTTCTGAGCGGCTGCCTTGCAGTTGGCCGGGGCACGCGATCTACACGCACAAGAACTGGAACTGGTTCGAGGAGAGAGACCAGGTGACCGGCAAGACCCGGAGCGAGAACCCGTACCAGACCAACTTCGTGATCCTGGACGAGCACTGCGGCACCCACTTCGACGCCCCGACGCACTGGGTCCCCCCGGAAGATTCCGGCCTGCCGTGGTCAGGCCCGTTGGGTTCCCAGAGCGGGGAAAAGGTGCCCGTCGAAGACCTCATGGGTCCGGCGGTCGTCGTGGACGTGCGCTTTCTGGCTGAGGAGGGGGAGTCCGGCGAGAGCCCGTTCATAACGGAGAAGCACGCAAAGGATTGGGAAGAGGAGAACGGGGAAGTACGGGAAGGCGAAGTAGTCCTGCTCCGGACCGGCTGGGACCGGTACTACGTGGAGGGTGAAGAAGGCGAGAAATACATGCACGGCTCTCTGGTGACCGGCGAGTTCAGGGGCTGGCCGGCGCCGGCCCCCGAACTGGCCTTGTACCTGCACGACAAAGGCGTCAGGACGATAGGAATAGACGCGCCGAGCGTGGGGGCCGCCCACGAGGGAGCCCCGGTACACCAAGAAGGCCTCAGCCGGGGTCTCCGTTACGTCGAGCTTCTAACCAACCTCGGCGAGTTACCGGCCCGCGGGGCGTACTTCATGTTTTTGCCGATCAAGATAGAAGACTCGTCGGGAGGACCGGGACGGGCCATCGCCCTGGTGGCCGAATAGAAAGAGCTTGCCGCGAGCTTGGGAAACACGAACCGGGCGCCGTAGGAGGGGAGGGCGGGCTCCTGCTGGACGCCGGGCTGTGGACCATCTTGACCACGACCCCGATTGTGACCTGGCTGATCATCGCCGCGGGCCTGGCCTTCGGCCAGTGGCTAACCCTGCTGCTGCGCCACATACCACCCGGCCAGGAACTGGAGCAGATCAGCACCTAAACCCGAATAAACCTTGCGTTTCACCCTTTGAAACGGTATTCTGTGCCGGCGCCTCGGGCGTGTGGAACGAGTAGGATCAACAGTATTTCACCAGGTTACTTGGATAGGCCATACATGAAGAGCGACGAAACCCGCGTAGAGACCCTGGCACGAGGCTTGACGCTCCTCGAATGTTTTGACGAAGATCGGGAAGAGTTGGGGTTAAAAGACCTCGCGCGGCTTTCGGGGCTCGCGAAGCCGACGGCGATGCGGATGCTCAGGACCCTGGAGCAGTTCGGGTTCGTGAGCCGGCACGACGACACGTACCGCGTCGGGCCCCAGTGCCTTACTTTGGGTCGCCTCTACCACTTCGATAAAGACCTCCAGCGCAGGGCCGTGCCGGTTATGCAGCGCCTGGGCGAACGGGTCAACGAAGTCGTGCAGCTCGGAACCGTGCGCGACGAAGAGGTTCTGTATCTGGAACGGCTACAGCCGCGCAGGTCCGTGATGGTCTCCCCGGTGGTGACCCGTCCCGGCTCTACCCGCCCAATCTACACCACGGCCTTGGGCAAAGCCATCCTGGCCTCCGAAAAAGAGCACAAAGTCCGCTCTTACCTAGAAAAGAACGACCTCGTGGCGCACACCCCTTTCACCATACAAAGCCGGAAGGATTTTCTGGCGGAGATCGAGCTAACGGGACGCCGCGGCTATTCGGTGGACGACTGCGAAACGGACCCCGAAGTACGTTGCGTGGGCGCCGCGATCTCTACCGGACCCGCCGGTCCTTCCGGGCCTGCGGCGGCCCTGAGCATTTCCGCCCCTGATTTTCGCCTGCCCAAAGATGCGTTCGAAGAATTTGGGACCCTGGTCAAAGAAGCCGCCGCGGAAATATCTACCAGCTACGAGTGATCGAATTTGGTAAAAACGGTTAAATACGCTTTAAATCGGGGTGAACTGTCAGTTTAATCCTTTAATTTTTCCGGTGGCGCCTGGAACCGGCCGAACTCCTTGCTACTCTACCGTAGTGCTATTGACGGCGAACACGAATGCTACGAGATGATCCTGGACTTGCTCCGGGTCTTGCCCGCGGCCATCCTGGTAGGTCTTGTTCCGGGCTACTATTGGTCCAGGTTCTTGTTTCCGGCCGGGGATCTCGCCACGCGCCTCGTCTATAGCGCAGGGTTTTCCATGAGCCTGGTTCCCGCGGTAATGTTGGTTCCCGCCCGCGCGATGGGCCTGGGGGTGACGTTCTCCGCAACCGTCCTGGCGGCGCTGCTCGTTTTCGGGGCCGGGATGGCGGCTTTTCTCCTTTTCGGGCCGGCAAAAGAACCCGGAGAGCCGCCTCCCGGTACCGTAACCCGTCCTGGCCTGCGGAGCTTGCTGTTGTTGGGGGCGGCGTTCGCCGTCGCCGTTCCTTACAGCCTCGGCCTCGTAAGCTCGCCTTTTCTCCTCGTTCCGGTGGGCGTGCTCGTGGTTCTTTCGGGGTTTTCTTACGTGTCCGGAGAGAAAGATAGTGTGCCAGGGTCCCCTGTAGAGGTGGCGGGCGGGTTCTGGGATTCCCCGGTCGTTTATTATCCGCTGCTCTGCGCCGTGGCTTTGGTGGTCCTCGTGAGGGGTTACGTAGGTCCCGTGCTGCAGGACTGGCCTTATATTCGAGGGGTTGATCACTACTCGCACGCGGTGATGGCGAACCAGATGCTCTCCAAAGGGTCTTACGAGGAGTACCTGATCTACCCTCCCGGCTTCCACACTATGACCGCCATGGTCTCGCGCCTCAGCGGCCTGGAACCTATAGACGTTTTTCCCGTTCTAGGCCCCGTGTTTTTGCTCCTGCCGACGTTCGCGCTCTACACGCTCGGCAGCCGGCTGTGGGGCCGGGAATACGGCTTGGTCTCCGCCGCTTTCGGCGGCGTGTTGGTTGGGGGCTCTTACCTATACTTCAACGACTCTATGTACCCCAACCTCGTGGCCTCGCAGTTCTTGTTGGTCTTGACGGTGGCCGCCCTCGTCCGGCTCTACGGCTCGGCCACCTGGAGGGCGGTCCTGGCGGTGGCGGTTCTGGGTTCTTCGGTGGTGCTCTACCATCAGGTTTCCAGCCTGTACCTGGCTTTGCTGCTGGCGATAATCTCGCTCTTTTTGCTGCCTTACCTGCTCGTCAAAGAACGCCGCAAAGGCCTGGCATTATTCTCGTCGTTCGCTTTGCTAACCGTTCTCTCCTTCGTCTACGCCTGGGATACCTACGGGCCAATGGACGATTCCGGGGAGAGCGAGACGGGCGCCGCGGTAGACATGGCTATCGGCACGCAGCTTCCTTATTCGCCGGAACAGATGATCGGGGAGATCGTCTCCCAACCCGTGACGTGGCTGGGTATTTTGGGTGTTTTCCTGCTGCTCGGTATCCGGAGAAACCAGGAAGACTTCTCCCGGACCCTTTCGCGCTTCACCCTGCTGGCCTGGACCTTCGTGATCCTGCTCGGAACCGTCACCTCCCTCAGCGGGTTTCCCCAACGCTTCGGGCGGGACCTCGGCGTACCGCTCTCGCTCGTGGCGGCGTTCGCCCTCGTCGTCGTTTTCAGGTCGCTCCGGTCCCGGGGGAGGCCGGTGTTTTTCACGGGCCTGGCCGTGTTGCTGCTAACCGGGGTCATGATCGTGGGCCGGGCGGTTCAGAGCTTCGAGGTGGCCGCGGGCCCGAGCGTGCAGATGGTTATATCGGAGGAGATATACGCCGCGGGCGAGTGGCTCGAAGACCACAACACCGGCGGCAGCATAATGGTCAGTCCCCACGTAAACCAGGTACCGAGCCGGGTGATGCTCGCGCTCGGCGATTACTCCGGGCTCCAGTCGTTCGATGCCTGGCAGATCGAGATTCCCAGAGACCTCCCCCCGACCGGCCCCGAACCGCTCCTGGACGTCTTCTGGGTCATGCAAAACCCGGCCAGCGATCGCGCGCGCGAGCTTATCGAGGAGTACGACGTTCGCTACGTCGTGCTGTACAAAGACATGCCCGACAGGCCAATAGAGGACATCTACTGGCCGCTATTCGAAAGGCGGCCCGACCTGTACCGAACGGCTTTCGAGAACAGCGACGTGCTCATCGTGCAACCCCGGTTCGGATAAGGAAAACCGATCTTAAGCCACGTAACGCCAGGTGATAAACAGGGCGCAGAGTACCAGCGAGGCGGCGGCGCTGGAGAGGACCCAGGCGGCCAGGAGCCACCGATTTTTGAGCAGAACGCCCAGCACCACGAAAACGGGAAACGCCACGAGCACGTACCGCGAGACGCCCATTAGCGGGTTGTCCGGGGTTCCGAAGAAAGCCGGCACCACGGCCACGAGGAAGGCGTACGCGCTGAGGCCTAGCGGCAGGGTTCGTAACCCCAGGATTATGACCACGACGGCCAACGTTAAAAGAATGAGGTTTTGGGCGTTGCCGGTAAGTACGATACGGTTCAATATTTGCGCCGCCGAAGACCCGTCCGTGCCGGGGTCCAGGGCCCACCGCAGCCCCTCACGCGACCGCTCGAAGGAGCTCACCAAAGTCTCGAAAGGCCCGGAAGCCTCCCGGTTCCAGTCTTCCTGCTCCGTGTAAAACAACAAAGGCTCCCCGAAGCGCCACCACAAATACCCCATGTAAGCGGCCAACCCCGACGGGGCCAACGCAAGATACACCACCCGCCACCTGTAATACTCCGCGTTCCGCAGCCACTCGTACGCCAGCGGGGCCAGCAGGAATATGCCCACGTTGCGGGTCGCCGTCGCAAGCCCCGCCAGCACGCACGCCAGAAGCAGGTCCTTGCGGACCATCGCGGCCCAAATGGCCCCGGCCGAGAGGGCTAGAAAAAGGCTCTCGGTGTAGGCCGCGTTGAGGAAGAAGGCGGTCGGGAAAAAAGCCAGGGTGAGAACTGCCCCGCGGGCGGCCCTCGCTCCCCAGCCGTTCTCCGTTATCTGGTAGATGAAATACAGCGCGAAGGGCAAGGCGATCAGGGACAGTATTACGCCCCACAAGCTAAGGACGCCCGGGGCTACGGGCCCGCCGAAGAGCTCGGTAAAAGAGCGTATAAGAAGTGAGTAGAGCGGAAAGAACGCCGGTGACACGTTATCGGGTTCGTTGAGGTAGCCGCTGCGGGCCAGGCGCATGTAGTGTTCGCCGTCCCAGTGAGACCAGAGGTTCAAAGTCCCGAAGGGGTCGTCCGCCGTCTCCTTCTGAAAAGAAGAGAGCGGCAAGAACTGTGCGAAGAACACCCCCGCCACGAGGTAGCAGAGACGGCTCGCCGCGTAGACGGCCAGCACGAACCCGAGACCGTTCCAGATCTTTTTACGCTCCATGACCGCTTACTCTAAGCCGTACCGGAGAGAAAGTCCAAGATACTATGGGTATGTCCGGGTATGTCCGGGTACGGGGCGCCCGGTGAGGTCGCTGCCCTCTGGCCGAGACGCGGAGTCAATCGCTATCGCCGGGATCTTTGCAGGCCCGGCCCTACGGGCTATTGGGCGCCGCGCGACGTGCGATGTGCGGCGGCGCGTTCGACGTAAGCCTCGGCCCCGCGGACTATCTCCCCGGCTTGCTCCCCCGTCACTTCACCAACCCGCCGGGCCGGGGCCCCGATCACGAGGCTCCGGGGCGGGAGTTTTTTGCCTTCGGGCACGAGAGCCCCGGCACCCACGATAGACCCTTCACCGATTTTCGCCCCGTTGAGGATGATGGCGCCCATTCCGATCAGGCAGCCGTTCTCTACCTCGCAGCCGTGTACCACCGCCCGGTGGCCGATGACGCAGTCGTTTCCCACCAGGGCCGGGTAGCCGGGGTCCGCGTGCAACACGCAGCCGTCCTGGACGTTGGTACGCTCCCCGATAGAGACGGGCTCCGTGTCGCCCCGGAGTACGGCCCCGTACCAGACGCTCGACTGTCCGCCGAGGGTTACCGCCCCGATCAGGAACGCCCCCGGTGCCACGAACGCGGACCCCGGGACCTTCGGAAACTCGTCTTCGTGGGGTAACAACGTGCCCCTTACGCCGTTCATTCCTACACCTCCCGAAAGATCTTCTCCGAGGCGGAGATCGGGTCCAGCTCTCGGCTATAAACTTTCTCCATAGTCTCCGCGTTTTCCTTGTCGAGGCGGTGTTGCATCTCCTTCTGGAGCCGGTCGGCGGCATAGGAGATCACGAACTCTTTCAGGGAGGCCCGCCGCCGTTTTTCGAGCTTGCCGCTCTCCTCCAGGTGTTTGCGGGTTTCGTAGATCGTGTTTCTGAGTTCTTCGACGCCGGCTCCCGTGTCTCCCCGGGTCATAAGGATGGGCGGCATGGCGGCTTCCGGGTCGAGTTCGTGCCCGATCTCCAGGATAGAACGTACCTCGCCCGCCGCACCCTTTGCCCGCGGGTGGTCCGACTTGTTTATGCAGAAGACGTCCGCTATCTCCATAACCCCCGCCTTGAGAGCCTGCACGGTGTCCCCGGCCCCCGGTTGCAGGCACAGCACGATCACGTCCGCCGCCGAAGCGACCTCCACCTCCCCCTGACCCACCCCGACCGTCTCGTAGATCACCACGTCCACCCCCGAAGCCTCCACGGCCATAGCCGCCAACCGCGATCCGGCCGCGAGCCCCCCGAGATGTCCCCTGCTCCCCATCGAGCGGATAAACACCCCGGAGTCCAGAAAGTGATCCGAGAGCCGTATCCTGTCCCCCAAAACAGCGCCCTTTGAGAAAGGACTCGATGGATCAACCGACACCACACCCACCCGTTTTCCATCTTCGCGGTAGAGCCATATTAACTTGGAGATGACGCTGCTTTTTCCCACCCCCGGCGGCCCGGTAAAGCCGATGCTTGAAGCGCCACCCGTATGTGGGTAGAGCGCGGAGAGGATCCCGCGCACCCCGGGATCCTCTCCGCGCTCTATCTTCGAGATAACCCGCGCCAGCGCCCGCCGGTCACCGGAGAGCAGACGCTCTACCAACCCACCGCTCAAACTCGAAACCTAGTGTTCTCCGTACCGCCCGTCACGCACGCCAGAGTACGATAAGCCCCGCAATTAAACAAGACGGCCGCGCGTCGCCTGCACGTCCCGCGCGTGTGGCGCGCCCTCGTACATGCCGAAGACGACTTGGGCTCGTAACGTACCGGACGAGTCGTCTTTGACGCCCAGGGGGCGGGCGTCTCGGGAAGGCACGACGCTTTCGGGCTATCTGCTCCCGGAGATAGGGGTAAGGTTACGGTAGCTGTCACAGGCCGCGATAACGAGCGGGCGAACCCTGGATCATCGGGTGAGACAACGGAGCGCGAGGAGGTTGTCGGTGACGGTGGCTCTCTGTCCGTTTGGGCCGGTGGCCTCCCGTTCCGGGGCGCCCACGAACTTGCGGTGCCACCGGGAACGGTCCAGGTCGAGCGCGGCCAGCGACTCTTCGGGGGTCGGGAATACCGTGTCCGGGGCGGCCAAGACCACGGCGCGACCGAGGCGTGCTCGACGATCAGCAGTAGGCCGCCGGGGGCCACGGCCCGCGCCGCCCTCTGCAAGACGCGCGTACGGGGGAACTCGACCGGAGAGTGCAAAAACAGGGCTGAGACCAGATCGAACCGGCCCTCGGGGAAGGTGTTTGCCAGATCATGCCGCTGGCACTCTACGAAGTCCGAGACCCCCGCAGTTGCCGCATTCTCCGCCGCGCGGTCGAGGGCCGTGGCCGACACGTCAACGGCGGTAACCCGCCAGTCGCGCCGGGCCAGCCACACGGCGTCGTCACCTTTGGCGCAGCCAAGATCTAGCGCGGTGCCCGCAGGAAGCGGCCCGGCGAATTTGACGAGCGCACCGCTCGGCTGTCCGTTCGGTTGCCCGCTCGGGCGACGGGTAGAGTTACGATAGTGACGCTCCCAGAACCACTCGCCCGGGCTGCCGCCATCGTCGTCGTGGACCTCACTGTCCGTCACTCTGTCGGTACGGTCCATCGGGTTCATCGAGATCACCTCGTTCCCGCGGTGGACGACAGGAGATCCTGGTGTGCGGCGACGGCCTGGCGCGTGTCCTCGGATGTTAGATCCATGTGGATGGCCGCCCCGGCCATCGCGCCGGCGTTGGCGGAGGCGAGGACCTGCGCCAGGGGATCGGTGACGTTGCCGGCCACCCACACGCCGGGCACGGCGGTGAGGCCTGTAGGGTCGGACTCGATGTACTCGCCGAGGCCGGAGGGATGATCGGTCGCCTCCAACCCGAGGCCGGCCAGTATGGCGGCGCGGGCCGCGAAGCGCGGCCCGACCACCACGACGCTGCGCCGGATGATCTCACCGTTTTGCATCCGGACGCCCGCGAGCCGGTCCTCGTGGACTTCGAGCGAAGCTACCTTCCCTTCGACGACCCCTATGCCGAGGGACGCGAGTTGCTCGGCCTCTTCGGCGGTGGGCCCGGACGCGGTGTGCTGAAAAAGGATTACGTCGTCGGTCAACTGCCGGAATAGCAGCGCCTGATGCACGGCCATGGGACCCGAGGCCAGTACCCCAATCGGCCGGTCCCGGACCTCCCACCCGTGGCAGTACGGGCAATGCAACACGTCCCGTCCCCAAAGCTCCAAGACTCCCGGAACGTCCGGCAGTTCGTCTATGAGTCCCGTAGCGATGAGCAGCCGCCGGGCAAGGATCCGGCCGCCATTCTCCAGCGTAACGGTAAAGCCGCCGCCTAAGGACTCGGCCGGCTCCACAGAGGCGACGCGCCCTTCGAGCACCTCCCCGCCGTAGCCGCGTACTTCCGCCCGACCAGCCTCCAGCAACTTGGCTGGTTTCATGCCGTCCCGCGTGAGGAAGCCGTGGACCCCGGAGGCGGGCGCGTTGCGCGGCTCGCCGGCGTCTACGACCAACACCGAGCGCCGGGACCTGCCGAGCATCAATGCGCCGCCGAGGCCTGCGGCGCCACCACCGACCACCACCACGTCGTACGTTGCGGGATCCTGCCCATTAGCTACCTTCATCTCTTTCTCCTTTTTAGAAGTTTTGGTTCCGTAGCTATCAATCGATGTGTTTACCGAAGGGGATGTAGCCTGAGCGGGTCGTGTGTTACCTGCCGATCAGGGCCTTGTCGCGGCTTTCGCGCTCGGCCTCGGCGAGCCGGGCGATGCTGTAGTGGCCGAAGACGCCTTCGAGCGCGACGCGCGCCTCATCCCAAACCTTGCTCGTCGAACCCGGCGGCTCATCATCTGCATCGTCTATGTAGTCACCGCCTCCGTCCGAGCACCGTGCCGGACGGACCTTGCCGTCCAGGATCTCTACGATGTCCAGCACCGTCACTTCCTCGCCCGGTATCGCCAGGTAGTACCCACCGTGCGCCCCGCGACGGCTCTGGAGGATGCCGGCCCGCCGCAGTTCACCGAGGATTTGCTCGAGAAACCGTTCCGGTATGCGCTGACGGCGCGAGATCTCCGCGGCCCCGAGCGGCCCACTACCATTCAACGAGATCTCCACCACAGCCCTCGCCGCGTACTTGCTTTTCTTCGTCAACCTCATGCCCGCGGCGGATCTCCCAAGCCCGCTCTCCCGAACTCGCGATGTCCTTCTCTAAACGGATGGGGGCGCCCGGGTGAGCCTCCTCCATGAGATCCATGGGTACACGGCACGCACGAGACCATCAGGACTTCCGCGTCCTCCTCGGAGAAAACGTCGAAGCGATGCCGCAGCCGGGCATCGAAAAAGGCCGCATCCCCCGGCTCCAACACCGTCCGCTCGTCGCCCAGAGTAAGCCTGAGCCTCCCCTTGAGCACGTACAACCACTCCTGGCCGCCGTGCTCGTGGTTCTCGTGTTCGGTATCTACCCGGTCGGCCGGGAAAACGGCCTTCACGGCCGTAATCCCCTCCGGCCCGGCCTCCGGCATCAACGGCTGAAAGCGCAGCGCCCAGCTTTCGTAGAACGGGGCCTCCGCGCCCCTCACCACCGTACCCGGCCCCGGCTGCTCGGGCTCTTCGAAAAGCTCATCCACGGGGACGCCCAGGCCGAAGGCCAGCCTCAACAGCCCGTCCAGAGAAGGCTGACGCTCCCCGGACTCCAACCTTGAGAGGTGCGCCGCCGACGTGCCCGACGCCTCGGCCAGAGCCTCGAGCGTCATGTTTTGCTCCCTGCGCGCACGCCGGATCCTCGTCCCAAGCCCCGAGAGCACGCGCCCTACACGATCCCCTGCGGGCCTCTCGCCCGCCATGCCTAAAGTCTCCATAGAATGACTATACCACTGGGACAAGTAGTTAGCGCAAATTTTTTGCTAAGCTTTATAAACTGTTTGTCCCTACCGCTAATATGGACCGATAGCGTGGCTTACTTTGAGAAATGCACTCCACGAAAAGTTCGTGGCTGGTGGCAGCCACCGTAATTCTTCCCCGGATAGAGTAGGTGACGAAGAAGCCGAAAATCTACGCGACCTTGGTTAGTTACCCGTGATCGTCTTAAATGCTTTGGTGGCGGTGGCGGTTTTTTCGAACTCCGACGGGGGTGCATCGCGTATCCGCGAGAGGATCGGGCGGACGGATAATGGGTTGTACGTAACGCATCTCTTCGAGATCGAAGTGATGAGCGTCCGGCGCGGGCACCCGGCGTTCGCGCCACGGTGGAGATCTATGGGTCTATGGGAAACAGAAGGGGCTCCGTTTCGGAGCCCCTTTGAAACCCGTGTTGGCTAGAGGCTAGCCTTCCAGCAGCAGCGTTTCCGGGTCCTCGATCAGCTCTTTGATCCGGACCAGGAACTGCACGGCGTCGGCGCCGTCCACGATGCGGTGGTCGTAGGAGAGAGCCAGGTACATCATCGGCCGGGCTTGTATCTCACCGTCCACGACCATCGGGCGCTCCTGGATCTTGTGCAGCCCGAGTATCGCAACCTGCGGGGTGTTGAGGATCGGGGTAGAGTTCAGCGAGCCGTAGATACCGCCGTTGGTTATGGTAAACGTACCGCCCTGCAAATCCTCCAGGGCGAGCTTTCCGTCGCGGGCCTTCGTGGCGAGGTCGGCTATGCCGCCCTCGATCTCGGCGAAACTCTTGCTGTCCGCCCCGCGCAAGACGGGCACGACCAGCCCCTCTTCGGTGTTTACCGCCACACCGACGTCGTAGTAGTGTTTGTAGACCAACTCGTCTTCCTGGAGTTCGGCGTTGATCTTGGGGAAAGCTTTGAGTGCGCCGATAGAGGCTTTGGTGAAGAAGCTCATAAACCCGAGCTTGACCTCGTTGCGCTCCTGAAACTCTTCCTTGCGACGGCTCCTGAGCTCCATAACGGCGCCCATGTCCACCTCGTTGAAAGTTGTGAGCATCGCCGCCGTCTGCTGCGCCTCGACCAGCCGCTTGGCGATGGTCTGCCGCCGGCGCGACATGCGGACCCGCTCTTCGAGGTCCGCCCGGCCGTCTCCCAAAGCCTGCGGTTGCGGGGAGGGTTCCTGGGTGGCTTGCTGGCCGTCGTCTTGGCCCTCGGCCTGGCCGTTTTCCCGGCCCCCGGATTCCTCGGGCGGAGCCTGCCGATACTGCTCCCGGATCGCCCGCTCCACGTCGTCCCGGGTCACCCGCCCCCCAGAACCGCTCGCGCTGACCTCCACCAGGGCTATCTCATACTCCTCGGCCAACTTCCGTACCGAGGGCGAAGCCCGGACCTCACTGTCTTCCCGGTGCCCGTTCGCCTCTTCGGTCTCTTCCGTTTCGGCGTCGGTGCCGGCTTTTTCCTCGGCCTCCGGTTCCGGCTGTTCAGCTTCGGCCTGCTCTACTTCGGACTCAGCGGACTCTTCTTGTTCTTCCTCATGATCCTCTTCTTGGACCGGTTGTCCGTTACCTTCGCCGATGGTGCCGATAACTTCGCCGACTTCCACGGTGTCGCCCTCGCCTTTGGCGATGGATTCGAGGACGCCGTCCTCTTCCGCTTCGACTTCGAAGTTGATCTTATCCGTCTCCAACTCGACGAGCGGGTCGCCGGCGGAGACTGGGTCTCCTTCCTGCTTCATCCACTGGCCGACGGTCGCATCGGTGACCGACTCTCCCAACTCCGGGACGTGTATCTCGACCGACACCTGCTCACCTTTCCTCTCTGGTTATCGTAATCTTTTTGATCCCCTGAATTCTACTCGCTCCCGACGGGCGCCTGTTCCTGCGTGGCCTGGGCCATCTCCCGGCCCTCCTCCGCGTCGTCGTTGATGCTTTCGAAAGCCCGCTGAATGACCCGGGCGTGCTCTTCTTTGTGGAACCGCGCGGAGCCCTGAGCCGGGCTGGGCCGGGCCGGTTTGCCGACGTAGAGCACCGGGAGTTCCCCGCCGACGAGCTCGTTCAGGCGTGCCTGAACGAACGTCCACGCCCCCATGTTCTGAGGTTCCTCCTGGACCCACAGGATCTCTCGCAGGTTGGGGTAGTTGGAGATCACCTCCCCAACCTCTTCGTCGGGAAAAGGATACAGCAACTCTATGCGGGCTACGGCCGTGTCCACGGCTTCTTCCCGGTACTCACTACCGGCGAGCTCCGTGTAGATTTTGCCGGAGCACAGGATGAGCCTCTCGACCGACTCCGCGTTCTCGCCGGCCTCCGCATCTCCGAGCACCGGCTGGAACTTGCCGCCCGAGAGGTCTTGGAGGCTGGACGCGGCCATCGGGTTACGCAGGAGGCTCTTGGGGGTCATGATGATGAGCGGACGCTTGTGCTCGTTCAGCATGGCCTGGGCGCGCAAGAGGTGGAAGTACTGGGCCGCGGTGGTCAGGTTGGCGACCCGGATGTTCTCCTGGGCCGCGAGCTGTAAAAAGCGTTCGAGCCGGGCGCTGGAGTGCTCCGGCCCCTGGCCCTCGTAGCCGTGCGGCAGCAGCATGGTGAGGCCGGAGATCTGGCGCCACTTCGCCTGCCCGCTGACGATAAACTGATCTATCATCGGCTGGGCCACGTTGACGAAGTCCCCGTACTGGGCCTCCCAGAGCGTCAACGTATCCCGGGAGTTTACCGAGTAACCGTACTCGAAACCTATCACCCCGATCTCCGAGAGCGGGCTGTTGTAGACGGCGAACGAAGCGTTGGCCTGCGGCATTTCGTGCAGCGGCACGTATTTTTCATCGGTCTTCGTGTCGTAGAGGGCGGCGTGGCGCTGGGAGAAGGTCCCCCGCTCGGAGTCCTGGCCCGTGAGGCGGATGGGCACGCCCTCTTCCAAAAGCGTGGCGAAGGCCAGCGTCTCGGCGTGGGCCCAGTCTATGTTCTCCAAGTCTCCGCGGTTTCTCTGGAAGAGCTTCTCCAGCTTGTCGTTCGGGGAGAAGTCCTCGGGCCAGTCCAAAAGTGCCGCGTTGATCTCCTCTATCTTCTCGCCCGTGACGGCCGTCTCCGGCACCTCGACGATCTCCGTCCGGCCTTCGGGCAGGTCGTCGTCGTTTTCGTCCATCTCCGGGGGGTTCTTCTGGACCTCCTCCATCCGGGAGCGGATGTCCTCCACCATCTGCTCGGCTTCGTCGGCCTCGATCACCCCGCGCTCTTTCAGGGTTTTGGCCCAGATCTGGCACACCGACGGGTGCTCCCGGATCTTGTCGTACATCACGGGCTGGGTGTAAGAGGGTTCGTCACCCTCGTTGTGCCCGAACCTCCGGTAGCCGACGAGGTCTATCATGAAGTCTTTTTTGAACTTCTCCCGGTAGGCGTAGGCGAGCTCCATCGCCGCCAGGCAGGCCTCCGGATCGTCGGCGTTTACGTGGACGACCGGGATCTCGAACCCCTTCGCCAGGTCGCTGGCGTACTGGGTCGAGCGGGCCTCGTGCTGCTCGGTGGTAAAGCCGAGCTGGTTGTTGGTAATTATGTGGATCGTACCGCCGGTCGTGTACCCCGGCAGCCGCGAGAGGTTGAGCGTCTCGGCCGCAACACCCTCGCCCGGAAACGCCGCGTCGCCGTGCAACGTAACGGAGAAGGAGGCGTCCGTGTCGAACGTCGGCTCGCCCGGCTCGTCCCGCTTTTCCTGGGCGGCCCGGGTCATGCCCTCCGCAACTGGGTTGACGTGTTCCAGGTGGCTCGGGTTCGGCGCCAGGTTGATGAGGACTTTCCAGTCTTCCTCGCCTTCTTCGAGGTGGAACTCCCGCTGTCCGAGGTGGTACTTCACGTCCCCGACCCAGCCACCGCCGCCGCTCTCGGCGACCGCCGGGTCTTCGCCCCGGTCCGGCTGCTGGAACTCGTCGAAGATCTTGGCGTAAGGCTTGTTCAGAACGTGGGCCAGCACGTTCAAGCGCCCCCGGTGGGCCATGCCCATGACGATCTCCGGGGTCCCGGCGTCGGCGGCCAGCCGGATCATGCGGTTCAGCATCGGCACGACCATGTCGTTACCCTCTACGGAGAACCGCTTCTGCCCGAGAAAGGTTTTGTGGAGGAACTTCTCGAAGGTGTCAACCCGGGTGAGCCGCCGGAGGAGCCTCTTTGCCGCCTCGCCTTCCAGGCCGCCGTTGAAGACCCCGCCCTCTACCGAGTCCCGGAGCCAGAAACGCTCTTTGGGCTTGTGGATGTGGCCGAAGTCGTAGCCGGTCGTGCTGCAGTAGATGCGCCGCAACTCGTCGCAGGCTTCTTTGGCCGTCTCGGTGCGGCCCGTCAGGGGCCCGGCGACGGCGCTGGACGGCATTTTTTCCAGGTCCTCCTCGGCGACCCCATGAAACGCTGGGTCCAGCGTCGGGTCTCCGGGAGGCTCGGTACCCAGCGGGTCTAGCTGCGCCGCCATGTGGCCGAAGTCTCGTATGGAACGTATAAATTTCGCCGCCCCCACGACCGTGTCCACGTCCACCCCGGACTCGGACACGGTGACGGACCCACCGCCGGCTCCGTCACCGGATCCGTCACCGGACCCACCGTTGGTTTCTAGCCTGGGGGGGCTCCAACCCTCGAAGAACTGCTTCGTGCGCTCGTCCACGGAATCCGGGTCGGCCCGGTATTGCTCGTAGAGTTCTAACACGTACCCGAGGTTCGGCCCGTAAAATTGGCTATTGCTGGCTTTCTGCAAAGGGATCACTTCCTCAAGCTGGTTCCGCCGGTTTGCCGATTGACGGAGACGGAGGTGTAGTACAAAGAAGCCCGGTGCCGGAGGCCGTGCCTTTCCACAGTAGCTTCTTTGATGGATAACCTAACATCTTTATCTCGTCTAATGATACTCCACATATCAGCTTCTTTTTACCCAGCCCGTCGTTTGTGTAGACTCTTTTTCCGGGCCGGATTTTATGCCCGCGCCGGGCTGCTAGCTGTTTAGTTGCGCAAGCGCCCCGCGCAAATCTTCCGCCATGCCGCTGTGGCCGTATTTCTCCGCCTGCTCTATACCTTTTTCGTACGCGACCCGCGCCTCTTCCGGACGCCCCAGTTGAACGAGGACTTCTCCCAGCCGCGCGTAAGCGTTGCCCTCGTCCTCGTGTTTCGCCGTGTAGCCCTGGAGGGCCGCGGCTTCGTCCTCCGGGCGTTCGGCTTTACCGTACTCGTTCGCGAGCGCGAGCAGGCCCGTGGGGTTATCGGGATTGTCCGCCACCATCCGCTCGAAGTACTCGATCCTGTTGTCGAAACCTTCCATTTTCAACCTCCTGTAGACGTAGCCTTACGGTGGGTTAGTATAGGCACGATGAAACAAAGCCGCGCAAAAGAACAGCAGCGTTTCGAGACCCGGGCCGTCCACTCCGGCGAATCGCGGAACGCGGGCCGCAACGGAGACGCCCAAAACGGGGAATACTACCCGATCTCCACCCCCATCTACGCCTCGACTACGTTTTTCCACCCGAATATAGAGACGACGGACAGGGTGCTGGGCGGCGAGCAAGAAGGTTACAGCTACGCCCGCTACGACAACCCGACGGTCGCCGCTTTCGAGAAGGCGCTGGCCTCCCTCGAAGGCGATGGCCGGGCGTTCGCGTTCGCTTCCGGGATGGCCGCCATGCACGCGGCGCTCTCGGCGGCGGAGTGCGGTGGTGAGTGTACGGTTCTGGCCGCCGACCAGCTCTACGGCTCGACGGCGACGCTCTTGGTCCAGGTCTTCGGCGCGTCCGGCGTCGAAACCCGTTTTTTCGACGCCTGCGACCCGGCGGATCTGGAAGAGAAAGTGGAGAAGCTAAAGCCCCGGGCGGTGGTGGTGGAGACGATCTCGAACCCCCTACTCCGGGTGGCGGACATTTCTCGCCTCGCGGAGATCACGCAAGAGGCAGGCTCAGCTTTTATTGTGGATAACACTTTCGGCACGCCGTACGTCCAGCGTCCCCTCGAACTCGGCGCCGACATCGTGGTCCACAGCGCGACCAAATACCTCTCCGGGCACGGCGACCTCACCGCCGGCGTCGTGGTAGCGAAGCCGCCGTACGACGGGGCGGTGGAGCAGATGCGGAAGCTCGTCGGCGGCGTGCTCGGCCCGTTCGAGGCCTGGCTCGCCCTGCGGGGCCTCAAGACGTTGCCGCTCCGCATGCGGCGCCAGTGCGAGAACGCCCGCGAGGTCTCCGCCCGGCTCTCTTCGCACCCGAAGGTCGAGAAAGTCAACCACCCTTCCCTGGAAGATCATCCGGACGCCGAAACCGCCCGTAGGGTTTTGGCCGAAACTGGGGGTCTTCTCTCATTCGAGCTGGCAACGGGCGGGGCGGAGGGCCGCGGAGCCGCTTTCGAGTTCCTAAACGCCCTAAAACTCTGTGTAAAAGCCCCGAGCCTCGGGGACGTTTACACCCTGGCTATACACCCGGCCACCTCCTCGCACCGGGAACTCTCGCCGGCGCGCCGGGAGCGGCTGGGAGTAAAAGAGAACCTGATCCGCGTTTCCTGCGGTATAGAGCACCCCGAAGACATAACCTCCGACCTCGAACAGGCGCTCGACGAACTTTAGAAAAGGACAACACCCCGCCTGTAATTTCCTCGACCGTATAGGTCGCGGGGGGTAGTAAAATCTCGTCGTATGAAACGTTACCTCACCCTGCTGCTGATTTCGGTGATCGCGGTTCTCGTCGCGGGCTGCGGCGTGGCCGCCGGAGCCCAGCAGGGTGAAGAGGGGCCGGAGGTTTACGTGGCCGACGTGAGCGATACGACCGGGAGGGGCAACCAACTAACCGGCAAGACCGTAGACTATCTAGAGCGCGTGATCTCCGAGGCGGAGGAGGAAGACGCCGAGGCCGTCGCCATAGAACTTAACACCGCCGGCGGCCGGCTCGACTACACGCAGGAAATAGTCGGGGCGATGGGCGAGGCGCAGGACACCCCGATCATCGTCTACGTCACCCCCCGGGGGTCCCGGGCGGCGAGCGCCGGTACGTTTATCTTGCTGGCGGGCGACGTGGCGGCGATGGCCCCGGAGTCTCGCACGGGCGCCGCAACGCCGGTGACCTTCACGGGCCAGGACATCCCCGGTGACCTGGGCGAAAAGTCCCGTAACGACGCTGTCGCCCTCATAACCGGCCTGGCGGAGACCCACGACCGGAACGCGGAGTGGGCCGAAAAAGCCGTCCGGGACGCGGAGGCCGTCAACGCCGGGGAAGCGTTAGAGATCGGGGTAATAGAGTACGTCGAACCAGACCTGCGCGCGCTCCTCGAAGCCGCCGACGGAGAAACGGTCGGGGCGAAGGGTATAGAGCTAAACACCGCCGGCGCGGAACTCGTACAACAGCCCTTGAGCTTCGAGGAGCGGTTCGGCTTCTCCAAGTGGTACGCCATCATCCCGGCGATCCTGCTGGTGTTGTTTACTATCGGGCTCATCTTCGCGGCGATAGAAACGAGCCGCCGGCGCGTCAGCACGGGCCGGGAGGGCATGGTTGGGGAGGTTGGCACGGTCCGGCGTCAGATCGGCAAGTCCGGCGGCACGGTCTTTGTCCACGGCGAACTCTGGTCCGCTTTCCCCGAAGAGCCCCAGATGATCCCGATAGAACCCGGTACGGAGGTCGAGATCGCCGGCTTCCGCCGCACGGCCATTATCGTCCGGCCCGCGGGGTGAACTTTCGGGATCAACCAGCCGGGATCAACCGGCTAGCTGCGCCTCCAACTTCTCCGGCTCCGTCGTCGGGCTCTGGCAGGCGTAACCCTCGCAGACGTAGGCCGTGGCCTTCCCGTCACGGGCCGGACGGTCTGCGAGCAGCGGTATGAGGCCGGTGGATTCTTCGTCGTCTTCGGGGCGGCCCGCGACTACTTTGTTTGGCAGGTAGCGGGCGTAGACGGTTTCTAAAAGGGTCCGGGTGTCCGGGGCTTCCGGCCAACCGATAATCACTACCTCACGAGGGCTGGAGAGGTGAAAGTCTAGGGCGGAGAGCAGGCGGCCGAAGGCGCCGGGTAACTTCTCCATGCCGCCGCTGAGGTTTTCGAGTACGGCCTCGGCCCGCTGACGGTAGTCGTCGCGGTCGAGCAGCCGGGCGAGCTTTAGCAGCACGTCTACGGCGACGGAGGTGCCGGAGGGCGTGGCGTTGTCGTAGATGTCGCGCGGGCGGGTTACAAGCTCTTCGTGGTCGGCGGGGGTGTCGTAGAAGGTCCCGCTCCCGGCGTCCCAAAAGAGCTCGAACACGGCATCACAAAAGGAGTCGGCCGCCGAAAGCCAGCGCGGCTCGAAAGTCGCCTCGTAGAGCGCCACGAGCCCGTCGGAGACCATCGCATAGTCCTCCAGGTATCCGTTGAAGCGGGCGCGGCCGTCCTTGTACGAACGTCGCAACCGGCCGTCGGACTTCAGCTTCTCTAACAGGAAAGCGGCGTTCTTTTCGGCCACCGCCCGGTAGTCATCGCGGCCCAGCACGCGGGCGGCGAGGGCGAAGGAGCGGAGCATGAGCCCGTTCCAGGCGGAGAGGATCTTGTCGTCGCGGCCGGGCCGGACACGCTCCTCCCGAACGTCGAAGAGCTTTGAGCGGGCTTTCTCTATCCGCCGGTCCAGTTCGTCCCGGGAGATGCCAAGATCCCCGGCGACGGACGCCGGCGATCGGGGGACGTTCAAAATGTTCTTGCCCTCGAAGTTTCCGGCCTCCGTCACGCCCCAGTAGCGCATCGCCAGTTCCGCCTCTTCGGGCCCCAGCGCGGCCCGGATCTCTGCTGGCGTCCAGACGTAGAACTTGCCCTCCATGCCCTCGGAATCGGCGTCTTCGGCGGAGTAGAAGCCGCCTTCGGGAGAGGTCATGTCGCGCACGACATAGTCCAGGGTCTCTTCGGCCACACGCTTGTAGAAGTCGTCGCCGGTTGCCTGATAGACCTCCAGGTATAGCTGAACCAGGAGGGCGTTGTCGTAGAGCATCTTCTCAAAGTGCGGCACGAGCCAGCGTTCGTCAACCGAGTAGCGGGCGAAGCCGCCGCCGAGATGGTCGTAGATGCCCCCCTGCGCCATTTTTTGCAGCGTAAGCTCTACGCCCGCCAGCGAACCTCCGTCCCCGGTGCGGTGGTAGTGGCGGAGCAAGACCTCCACGTTCATCGGCTGGGGAAACTTTGGCGCGCCGCCGAAACCGCCGGAGGTGTGGTCGAGTTGAGACTTGAGGGACTCGGCCGCGGCATCGAGGAGTTCGGGGCCGAGGGTGGATTTGGGGATGGCGGCGCTGGTTGCGGCCTGGAGGTAGTCGCGGACGCCCTCGGCGCTCTGGAGGACTTCGTCGCGGCGGTTCTCGTAGGCGTCGGCGAGGCTCAGGAGGACTTGCTGAAAAGAGGGCATCCCCCGGCTCGGGACCGGCGGGAAGTAGGTGCCGCCGTAGAACGGGGCGCCGTCCGGGGTCAGGAACACCGTCATCGGCCAGCCGCCGTGGCGGGTGAGGGCCTGGACGGCGGACATGTAGATGGAGTCTATGTCCGGGCGTTCCTCGCGGTCCACTTTGACGTTGACGTAGTGCTCGTTCATCATGCGGGCGGTCTGCTCGTCCTCGAAGGACTCGCGCTCCATTACGTGGCACCAGTGGCAGGCGGAGTAGCCGACGCTCAGCAGTATCGGCTTGTCTTCTTCCCGGGACCTCTTTAGCGCCTCCTCGCCCCACGGGTACCAGTCCACCGGGTTGTCTTTGTGTTGGAGCAGGTACGGGCTAGTCTCTTCTGCCAACCGGTTCGCCATCGTCTCCACCTCTCTTCTTGGCCGTCAGTAAGAACGTACCATAAGCGCCGTCCGAGGTCCGCACCGACCGTCTAACCAATCGCCGGATTTGCAACGGCCAAAGACGGGTAAGCTCAAGAGAGAAAGGGATGACAAAAAAACACGTTCTGAAAACCCGGTAGACGGACGCCATAGAGTACGGTATCGGCCCGGGCCCGAGTTTGGGACCTTTGTTATCCTTGTCCATTGATAGGAACTTTTGGAAGGAGAACACCGTGGATCTTCAGAAGCTAGAAAACACCGCAGAAGAACTGCTGTCGCCGGGCCGGGGAATACTCGCCGCCGACGAGAGCACCGGGACCATCACCAAGCGGTTCGAGGCGGTCGGGATAGAGTCGAACGAAGAAAACCGCCGGGACTACCGGGAGATGCTGTTTACCACCGAGGGCATCGGGGAGTACCTCTCCGGTGTGATCCTTTACGACGAAACCATTCGTCAGGAGGCCTCCGACGGCACGCCGCTGGTCCAGGTCCTCGAAAATCAGGGGATCGTTCCCGGCATCAAGGTGGACAACAGCACCGTGGCGATGCCGCTCTCCCCGGACGAGAAGTACACCGAAGGTTTAGACGGCCTGGGTGAACGCCTGGAAGAGTACGTGGAGTTGGGCGCGCGCTTTACCAAGTGGCGGGCGGTCGTCACCATCGGCGACGGTATCCCGACGCCGGCGGGCATCGGGGCCAACGCCCGCGCCCTGGCGCTATACGCGGCCTTTTGCCAGAACGCGGGGCTCGTCCCGATCATCGAGCCCGAAGTGCTCATTGACGGCGACCACTCCATCGAGCAGTGCTACGACGTTTCGCTAGAGACTTTCAGGACCACCTTCGAGGCGCTCTACCAGCACGGCGTGGAAGAGTCGGGGATACTGCTCAAGCCGAACATGGTGATCTCCGGCAAAAGCGCCGGGCGCCAGGCGGGCGTCGAAGAGGTGGCGGAGTTGACGATAGAATGCCTCAAGCGGAGCGTACCGGCGGCGGTGCCGGGGATCGTATTTCTCTCCGGCGGCCAAAGCCAGCTACAGGCCACCCAACACCTGAACGCGATGAACCAGATGTACGACGACCTGCCGTGGAAGCTCTCGTTCTCCTACGCCCGGGCGTTGCAGGAGCCGCCGATGGAGATTTGGGGCGGCGACAACTCAAAGATAGACGAAGCCCAGAAAGCTTTCTACCACCGCGCAAAGATGAACGGCGCCGCAAGCTCCGGCGAGTATTCCGAGGACATGGAGGAAGACGCTGCGTAGAGTAGCCATCAGCAATTAGCTTTCAGCGGTCAGCTTCCGGGCTGTCCGCTTTCGTCCTTCATCCTTGGCCTCCGTACCGTTTACCTTCGTTCGCCGCTGGCGACCCGGTAGAGCCAAAGGGCAAAGAGCGCGAACGCTGCAACGCCGAGCACGTTAACCAGAACGCCGAAAGTTCCTTCGCCGATGCCGAGCGCGCCGGGGGTCACGGCGAACACATCGGTCGTTTGGGCGATGGCGAAAGGTATAGCCAGCAGGATGCCCATCAACGCCTCGCCGGTGATAAGGCCGGAGGCGAATAGCAAACCGCTGCGCGAGGCGCGGACGTTGACCTCGTCGAAGTCGTCCCCGAGTTCCGCCCGGCGGCGGTTGAGAGACCGGATCGCCAGTAGCGCGACCAGTCCGCCGGCCAGGATCGGGACCGACAACTCTATGGGCAGGTACAGGCCTACGGCGACGGCCAAAACCGGCATCCGGAAGTTCGCGCCCCGGGACTCCAGCACCTTGTCGGCGGCGATGATCGCCGCGGCGAGGGCGCAGCCGATGGCGAACATCCCCCACGGCAAGCCACCGGCGAAGACGCCTTCAGAGACGGAGGCCATAAGCGTCGCCTGGGGGGCGGCCAGCGCCTCCGACGGGTCCATACCCTCTCGCGGGAATACGCCGCCCAAACCGTAAGCCTGAAACAGAACCGAGAGGATCGGGGCTATGGCGAGGGCCGCCACGACCACGCCTATGACCTGCATGATCTGCTGTTTGAACGGCGTCGCCCCGACGATATGCCCGGCCTTTAAGTCTTGCATGTTGTCTCCGCCGATGGCCGCCGCGCAACACACCACGCCGCCGACCATGATGGCCGTTGCCGCGGCCGCCGTGGCCCTTCCGGCATCTACGCCGAAGTCTATCTGCGTCCCCAGCAGCACCAGTAGAATAAGCGAGGTAGCCAGGATGGTCGCGATGGTAACGCCGGAGACCGGGTTGTTCGACGAGCCCACGAGCCCGGCCATGTAGGCCGCGACCGAGGAGAACAGGAAGCCGGCGACAAAGGCGAAGACGACCCCGAAGAGGATGGTACCGAAGTACAAACCGCCCGTAATGCCCAGGGCGTCCCGGTCGAGCACGAACAAAAAGACTACAAAGATCGGCACCGCCATCGCGAGCGCCCCGAAGAGCACGAAGTTGATCGGTGTATCCTGCTGGGTGCGTTCCAGGCCACCATCCTCCCCGCTCCGGGCCCGGCGCATGGCCTCCATCGAAGAGCGCACGCCGTCCCGGACGGGGCCTGCCAGGGAGATGAGCGCCCACACCCCACCGGCGGCCATCGCCCCGACACCGAGGTACCGGATCCGGCCGCTCCAGACCGCCAGGGCCGCATCATACCCCGTGGCGCCCTGCGTGATGCTCTCGATCTGCTCCGGTCCCGCCAAAGCCGTGTAGATCGGGATGCCCAAAAACCAGGAGATAGCACCCCCCAGAAACACCAGAACGGCGATGTTCAAACCCACGATGTAACCGACCCCCAACAACGCCACCCCGAGCCCGCTGCCGACCGCGAAGATGGCCCCACCGGCCGCCACCGCCCCCGACACCGTAGAAGCCGCAAGGCCGAATCCCGTCTGGCAGAGCTTGAAAACCGCGCCGGCCGCGCCCGCCACGGCGATGCTCTTCGCCCCCTGGCCGCCCTCGGTGCCGGCTTTGAGAACCTCGCCGGTCGCCACACCTTCGGGGAACTTCAGGCGCGTTTGCAGGATCAGGGCCCGCCGCAACGGGATGGTGAACATAACGCCCAGGATACCGCCGGTAATCGCTATCGCCGCCACGGGCAGCCACTGGAAGTTTTGCCAGTAGCGAAGTATGACGAGCGCCGGGATCGTGAAAATCACACCGGCCGCCAGCGCCTCGCCCGCCGATGCCGCGGTCTGGATAATGTTGTTCTCCAGAATGTTCGACTCCCGGAAAAAGCGCAGCACCGCCATCGAGATGACCGCCGCGGGGATCGAGGCCGAGACCGTGAGGCCGACCTTTAGGCCCAGGTAAGCGTTGGCACCCGCCAGTACCACGGTCAGCAGGATCGCCAGAACAACGGCTTTGAACGTGATCTCCGGCAGCGTTGTGGAGGCCGGGATATACGGCTCGTCGAATGCTTCTTCGTCTCTTTGGGAACGTTCAGCCTGCGCCACGAGGGCTCCCTTCTCTGGGTCCGTTAGATTTCTACCGGCACCCCGAAGATTACGCCAGAGACCGGGCGCATGTCAAAGAGAGCTAGACGCGGTCGGCGCGGACTATGAGGCGCTGGCTGAAGTTTGGTCCGGTACAGGTTTGGAGGGTGAGAAGGTCGCGACCACGGACCGGCTCCGTGACCCACACGTCCAGGGGCGCGACGACGAGCTTCTCGCTGACCTCGTAGCGGTAGGTCTTGCCGCCAGCGGTCAGGGTCAGCCGGTCGCCGCGTTTCAACTCGTTCAGGCGGTAGAAGATCTTCCAGCTCTTGGTTTTGGGCCAGCCTACCCGGTGGCCGACCACGTAGACGTTGCGGGCCTCGCCACGCTGCCAGGGTCGAGAGGTCTGGGGCAGGTGGATCAGGCCGCGGTCGAGAGCTTTTTGCTCGTCCGTAGTTTCTATCGGACTGTTGCGAAGCCCAAGCTCTTTTATGGAGAGCGCCATCTTGCCCCCGCGCGGAACCGAACGGGCCGTCTCCTCACGGGTTGGCTCCCCACTGGTTGGCTCCCTGCGGGCCGTCTCTGGCGGATTTTTTCGTTTAGGGGTGCTTTTCGCTGGCGCGGGCCGGGCTTTGGTGGTTTTCTTCCCCGCTACGCCAGCCGGTAGCTCCCGTTCCACCCGCTCCGCCCGTGGTGGCTTCGGCTTCGGCCTGGGCTTCGGCCTGGGCTTCGGCCTGGGCTCCGGCTCTACCTCGGGCTCAGCCTCAGGCTCCGCGAGTAGTTTGTCCACTGGTTGTTTCGCGACGGGTTGCGGCTGTACCGGTTTCTTAGGTTTTGGAGCAGGCTCCGGTGGTGGTTCGGGAGCGGGGACTACTTTCGTAGGTTTTGGTGGTGGTTCGGGAGTGGGAGCCGTTTTCGGGGGCTTGGGCTTGGCGTTTCGGAGTTCCGGCGGGACGGCGGGTTCGGGTTGGATGTTTGGTGGGTCGGCTTTTTGGAAGCCTCTGGCTATGGCGACGGGGCGCTCCACGGTTGTCGGCTCCGAGAAGCTCGTCTCCTTTACGGGGATGGTGTCTCCTGGTTCGCTGTAGAGGGGGGTTGCCAGGACGAGCGCCACCGTCATAGCCAGGGAGAGCGACACGGTTGCCAGGCCGAGCCTCAGCAAAGCCGGTGCGCCGGTACGCCTCAGATCCTGTCCGCCCGGACTATGAGGCGTTTGCTGAAGTTTGGGCCGGTGCAGGTTTGGAGGGTCACCATGTCGCGGTTCAACTCCTGGCCCATCACCCACCGTTCGTCCGGGTCCACCACGAGTTTCTCGGTGACTTTGTAGCGGTAGCGCTCTCCCCGGCGGTCTTTGAGGAGGATTTCGTCGCCGTCGCCGAGTTGGTCGAGGTTGTGGAAGATCAGGCGACTCCCGGTTCCCGGCCAGCCGAGCACGTGGGCCGCCAGGTACACGTTCCTCTGCGGAGCCCGTGTCCAGGGCAGGGAGGTCTCCGGCACGTGAACAATGCCTTTGTCGAGGGACTGCTGGCTATCGTCCCCCATGACCGGCGCGTTGTGGATTCCTATGTCGTCCACCGTGAGGGCCATTATCGCGCCCGGCACCCAGTTGTATCGGCGAGGTTCGTTGGCGGCCTCGACTTCGCTGCTCTCGGGCTCCGGCCAATCTTCCTCGGCTGCCGGCAGGGAGCCTTGCGGCTGGGGTCTTTGTTCCGGCGCCGGCTCCGGCGCTGGTTCGGGCACCGGTTGCGGCACAGGCTCGGGTTCTGGCTCCGGTTGCAGCGCAGGCGCGGGTTCCGGTTGCGGGGCGGACTCCGGTTCTGTCCGGGGCGCGGCTACCGGCTCGGGTGGTGGGCTCTGTCTGGGCTCCGGTTCAGGGTTTGCGGGAAGATCCGCGCTCTCGCGGTTTGGGATCTCGCCGGACGCGGACTTTTGGGGTTCGGATGTTTCGGACTTCGCGGCGACGGGGTCCGCTGCGGTCCTCTCTTCCGGCCCCCGCAGCAGGATCACTGCGGCCACGACGAGCGTCAGCAAGAGGGAGACGGAAAGCGAGATCACGCCGATCCTTAAGAGCATCTAGTTTCTACACCCCCGAACCAATTTTCAGCCGTCCCAGAGCCAGGAACCCCTCTATCGTCTCCGCCGTACAACGGCGGTCAGCAGGCCGGCCCCAGCGAGAAGGAACAACGCCACGCCGAGCAACGGAGGCCCGCCGGTCTCGGGTAGGTCTTTGTCCGGAACGTTTATGACGTTGTCCCTATCGTTGTCGTCGGCGTTGTTATCGTCGTTTTCATCAACTACATCGTCGGCACCACTCTCGTTGTTGTTTTCATCGCTACCAACGCAATCTTCGACGAGAATAGTGTAATTTGCGTCTACTCCGTCAACTTCTAAAGAGAATTCCCCAGGACCCTCGTTTACGAAAGAGGTCTTCGCCCCTTCTTTCTCTTGACTAATAACAGCTACGGGAACGCTGTTCGCGTCTTCTACGGAGATAATGAAAAAGGTGCCCTGCTCAAACTCGGTGTTCTCCACAGTGGAAGTAATCCTGAACCTGTCGCCTTCTATATTGAACGGCTCCGTCAGCGTGCTACCGGTCTCGTTGGTGATCGTTAAAGCTTCCCGTGCGCCCGGACAGCTTCCGGTTGGGGAAACGTTTTCGTCCCTGACCTGGGCCTCGCCAGTAGTGCCATTTTGGTCGTTAGCACCACCATTCCCGACTATGGTGTTGGCAGTGTCGGAAGCAGGCTCGGCATTATCGCCGTTAGCGGTGGCCCTATTGGTAAACGTGTCGTTTCCTGCTGCGCTGGCGACTATGGTAACGGTAGCTGTATCTGCTGCGGAAAGGCTGTCAAGGTTGCAGGTGACTTCGTTGGCAGTGCCGTCTGCGGGCTCTTCCGCGCAAGTGAAATCATCGGAGTTGGCCGAAATGAGATCGAACTCTTCCGGTAGTTCGTCCACGAGCGTAACGTTGTTAGCGATCTCGCTGCCGGTGTTGGTCACGTTTATCGTGTAGGTAACTTCGTCACCCTCTTCGACGGTGTTGGGATCACCTATCTTATCAACGGTGAGCGTAGTCATTTGAGCCCACGCTGGTGCTGCCAACAGTGCCAGTGAGAGAAAAGCTACCCCAACCACCAGACCAACGATTCTAGATGCTTGCCTACCGAGAACCACAGTTCCTCCCAAACTTCGCGCTGCCAGAACTTTCCCGCAGCCCGTATCTGGAGCCCGAGAACACAGCTTGCATCATAAACTGTGCAGAACCTTAATACCAGCACATAGAACTTAATTTGGCTGTGTGTGCTAGGAAAACCTGTCCGCGCGGGCACACGCTGCAAAGAGGATGGGAAGTCAGGTTAGTTTACTTTCTCCAGGGGTTTCCCGGTGTACTCGAACTTGACCCACCCGCCGAGCTTGCAGGCTTTTACGCTGCGCCGCACCTGCCGGGAGGGGTTGAGGAGGGTTACGTGGTGGGCGTAGAGCTGAGAGCGGACGGCCAACTCGCGGGTGGATTGTATGTCTATAAACTCTACGTCGGACAAATCTATCGTCGTCGGACGGCGGAGGCTCGAAACGCCGCTGAGGGTTTCGCGCAACTCGTTTATGGAAAAAAGGTCCAATTCGCCCCGCAGTTTGATCTCTACGCTTCCATCCTCGCGATGCCGTGTTTCCATGTAGATCAAATTCTCCCCTTCGTAAACCAAGAGTCTTTTACAATCCTCCGCTTACCTGCGTTTTTGATATGCTGCTTACTTTGTAAGACCGCGAGGGTTGCGAAATGGTTACAGTCAAGGGGGATCTTTTCTAAAACCTTTCGAAACTGCATCTTTTGGTGTAATGTTGACCTGGAGGGTATTTGTTACCGTGGATGTATTTATGGGAGCAGACTTCTACAACCTACTTACACGGACTACTCGGTAAAGCTGGTTTGGTTTTGAGAAACGGAAATCTCATCCACCGCGCATCCCGGGGAGAGGTGGGCGCTTTTTCGCAGCTCGTCCGGGAAAACTCGGACCTCGTTTACCGGGTTTCGTTGCGGATGCTGGGTGACGGTGAAGCCCAGGACGCGAGCCAAGAGGTTTGGGTAAGGGCGTGGCGGAGCATAAAGGAGTTTAGAGGCGACAGTGCTTTCAGTACATGGCTTTACAGGATCACGGTAAATACTTGCTTGAATGCCCGGGAAAAAACATTACGTCGCGACACACACGAGTTACGCGAGGAGATGCCTTTCTTGCCCGGACCGTCGGGCGACGAGCACGATCCGGAGGCCTCCACCCTCAGCCGGGAGCGCAAAGACGAGTTGACGGCCGCGCTGCAGCAGCTTCGGGCCGAACATCGGGCGGCGCTCGTGTTGCGCCACATGGAAGGCCTGGGCTACGGTGAGATCTCCGAGATCCTCGAAGTCCCCGAGGGTACGGCCAAAGGCTGGGTTTCGCGGGGCCGGGCGGCCCTCCTTGTACTACTCAGCAGGGAATCCAGCGACGGCAACAGCCCTGGACAAGACCGATGAACGGCAGGCCGGAAAAAGGGCAGTGGGAGTTGTTTGAGTTAATCGGCGCCTACGCGGCCGGTGACCTTGACCCCCCCGAGGCCCGGGAAGCGGAGCGCCTGCTGATGGAGAACGACGACCGCCAGCGGCTCGTAGAGTCCTACAGCCGGATGATCGTCCTGCTCTCGGTGGCGGGGCAGGAATCCCCCGCGGCCCCGGAAGCCGTGATCAACTACGCCATCCGACGCGCCTATATCGCGGCGTTTTTCCAACAGGCGGAGAACTTCTTCGGCGGCATAGGCCGTTCGTACGCCGCCGCTTTCGTCTATTATCTAGGCCTGAGGCCAAAAACCGCGTAACCGCGTAACTGTGCAACCGCGGGATCGCGTAATTACTTCCCGAGCAAACCAGGAAGCCCGAAGAGGAGGAGCAAATGCCAGCAGGAAACGACGTAAAGGGTCTGCTAGCCACGGTCACCGAGTTCCTTCCGCGGCTGGTGGGGGCGATAGTCGTGCTGTTGGCGGCCCTGCTGATCGCACGCCTCCTGCAAAACTTGATCTCCCGCACGCTAAACGGCCTCGGCCTCGACGGGCTGTTCGAGAGCACCGGCGCCTTGGATACGCTTTGGAAGCTCGGCTACGGCGGCGGCCCCTCGCAACTCCTCGGGGTAGCCGTTTTCTGGGGTACGCTTCTGACCGGCGTCGCGACGGCGCTGAGCGTCCTGGGGCTCGCCTCCCTGGAGAGCACCACGACGCAACTCGTAAACCTCTCCGGGCGCGCGCTGGTCGCCCTGGTCATCCTCCTAGCCGGTACAGCGGCGGCCGGGCGGCTCTCCGAACTGGTCGCCCAGAAAGCCGGCGACGCCGGGCTGCGCGGTTCAGACACCTTTCGCAAAGTAGTGTTCGTCACCGTGGTCTCCGTAGCCTCCCTGCTGGCCGCCGCCCAACTCGGCCTCGACACCTCGCTGCTGCTGGTCGTATCCATCTCCCTGCTCGCGACTATCGGGCTCGTCATCGTCATCACCGTCGGCCAGGGACTCGTCCTCCTCTCCGGCAACGTTGCCGCCAGCCGTTACGTCCAAGACGGCGTGAAAGAGGGCGACGAAATCTCCGTGAACGGCATAGAAGGCACCGTCGAAGAAACCGACTACGCCTCCGTTACCCTACGTGCCGAAGACGGCGACTTATACCGCATCCCAAACCGCATTATCCTGGACAACGTAGTCCGCAAGAAAGCCTGATCCCGCACCCCAAAGCCGTTTTCGGCCCCCACAAACCGATCCTAAAAGCCGCCCCGGCGTGGTAGAAATTACCCCTGTTTTCTACTCCTTGTGGTATGAATATAGATGCAGTTAGAACTTATCATTTAACAGGAGTAGAGCATGACGCAGCACAGTCAGATAGCGGATCCGGCACACGACGTTTTAGGGTACGAGCGGCAGTCTTTGGACGCGGTTTTCCGTCCGGAGACTGTGGCGGTGATCGGGGCCACGGAGCGTCCGGGTAGCGTTGGGCGAACTATTATGTGGAACCTGGTCAGCAGCCCGTTTGGCGGGACGGTCTTCCCCGTCAACTCCAAACGGCCGAACGTGCTCGGGATCAAGGCTTACCCGACCATATCCGAGGTCCCCGAGCGCGTGGACCTCGCCGTGATAGTGGCTCCGGCGCCGGCGGTGCCCGGTATCGTGGCCGAGTGCGTGGAGGCCGGGGTACGCGGCGCGGTCGTTATCTCGGCCGGTTTCAAAGAGACCGGCCCGGAAGGTGCGGAGCTGGAGCAGCGGGTGTTACAGGAAGCCCGGCGCGGCAGGATGAGGATAGTCGGGCCGAACTCGCTGGGGGTGATGAGCCCGAACTACAACTTCAACGCGACCTTCGCCGGGGCGATAGCCAGGCCCGGAAACGTAGGTTTCCTAAGCCAGAGCGGGGCGCTGCTGACCGGTATCCTCGACCTGAGTTTCCGGGAGAACATAGGTTTCTCGGCTTTCGTGTCCGTTGGTTCGATGATGGACGTGGATTGGGGGGACCTGATCTACTACCTCGGTGACGACCCTAAGACCAAGAGCATCGTCATCTACATGGAGTCCATCGGCGACGCGGGGTCCTTTCTCTCCGCCGCCCGGGAAGTCGCCCTCACCAAGCCTATCATCGTAATAAAGGCGGGCCGCACCGAAGCCGCCGGGAAAGCCGCCGCCTCCCACACCGGCTCCCTGACCGGCTCCGACGAAGTCCTCGACGCGGCCTTCCGGCGCAGCGGCGTGTTGCGGGTGGACAGCATCTCGGAGCTCTTCGACATGGCGGAAATTCTGGGTAAGCAGCCGCGTCCGAAAGGCCCGCGTCTGACCGTCGTCACCAACGCCGGCGGCCCCGGCGTGCTCGCCACCGACGCGCTCATCCAGGGCGGCGGCGAACTCGCCGAGATCTCCCCGGAGACGATGAACTCCCTGAACGATTTTCTGCCCGCCCCCTGGAGCCACGGCAATCCCGTAGATGTTCTCGGGGACGCGGAGCCGGGGCGGTACGCCAAGACGCTGGAGACCGCGGCGAAAGACCCCGCGAGCGACGGGTTGCTCGTCGTGCTCACGCCGCAGGACATGACCGACCCAACCGCGACCGCCGAGCAGCTCGCCCCCTACGCGCGCTCCACCGGCAAGCCGGTCCTAGCTAGCTGGATGGGGGGCAACGAAGTCGCCGCCGGCAAATCCATCCTCAACGGCGCCGGCATCCCGACCTTCGACTACCCGGACACCGCCGCCCGGGCCTTCAACAACATGTGGCGCTACAACTACAACCTGCGCGGCATTTACGAAACCCCCGAACTCGCCGCGGATAACGCCACAAACGGCGAAAGCATAGACCGCGACCGGGCCGCGGAGATCATAGGTGGTGTCCGGGAAGCAGGACGCGAGATACTAACCGAGTTCGAGGCCAAAGAGCTACTCGACGCCTACGGCATCCCGACCGTTCAAACAAAGGTCGCCCGCAGCGCGGACGAGGCGGTGTCGCTGGCCGAAGGCTTCGGCTACCCGGTGGTGCTCAAGCTCAACTCCGAGACCATCACTCACAAGACCGACGTCGGCGGCGTCCAACTCGACCTCGAAGACGCGGAAGCCGTGCGGGGGGCTTACGGGCGGATGGAAGAGTCTATCCGGGAGAACTTCGGGGCGGAGCACTTCTCGGGGGTTACGGTACAGCCGATGGTCTCGTTGGAAGGGTACGAGTTGATCCTGGGCAGCAGCCTCGACCCGCAGTTCGGGCCGGTGTTGCTCTTCGGCTCCGGCGGCTCGCTCGTCGAGGTCTATAAGGACCGGGCGCTCGCGCTGCCGCCGCTCACCACGACGCTCGCGCGCCGCACGATGGAGCAAACCCGCATCCACGAGGCCTTAAAGGGCGTGCGGGGCCGGGCCCCGGTAGACCTGGCGGCGCTGGAGAAGCTATTCGTGCGGTTCTCGCAGCTGGTGGTCGAGCAGCCCTGGATCGAGGAATTGGATATAAACCCGCTGCTCGCCTCGTCCGAAGGCCTCACGGCCCTCGACGCCCGCGTCGTCCTGCACGATCCGGAGACCGAGGAGAAGGACCTGCCCGGGACCGCCATAAGGCCGTACCCGGCACAGTACGTGTGGGGCGAGGAGATGCAGGACGGCTCGCCGGTCCTGGTGCGCCCCATCCGGCCCGAAGACGAGCCGCTAATGGTCAAGTTCCACGAGTCACTCTCCGAAGAAAGCATTTACATGCGCTACTTCCACATGATGAACCTCGACCGGCGCACGGCCCACGAGCGTCTCACGCGCATCTGCTTTATAGACTACGACCGGGAGATGGCCCTCGTCGCCGAGTGGGAAAACCCCGAGAGCGGCGAGCGCGAGATAATCGGCGTCGCGCGCCTCAGCAGCCCCGGTGGCCCGCGGAGCGAGGCCGAGTTCTCGATACTCATTAGCGACGACTTCCAGCGGCGGGGCCTGGGCACCCTGCTATTGGGACGCCTACTCGAGGTAGGGCGGGAGGAAGGCTTCAAGCGCATCACCGCCGATATCCTCTTCGAGAACCGCCCCATGCAGCACCTCAGCAAAAAGCTCGGCTTCGAAGTGAAGCGGGACATGGAAGAAATGGTCATGAAGGCCGACCTGAACCTCTACCAGGCGGCGTAGCCGTGTGGCAGGCGGCGTTCCGTCTCCGACCTTACTGAATCGTACGGAAAAGCGCCCTCCGCCACAAAGACGGAGGGCGCTTCCTGCTTATTGCTCTTCTAGCTTTGCGGGGGCTCGTAGAGTTGTAGTTCGTTGCCCTCGGAGTCTTTGAAGGTGGCCACGCGGCCCCAGTCGTGCTCGGAGATACCGGCCGGGAACTCGACGCCCTTGCCCTGGAGGTCTTCCATTGCGGACTCCAGGCTGTCCCCCGGCTGGAAGGTTAGGACGGGGCCCCCGTCAACACCGGCTCCACCGGGCTCCCTGCCGTTGAGACCGATGCTAACGCCGTCGGCCTCGTATTCGACCCAGTTTCCATCCTTCTTCTTTTGCGAAAGTCCCAGCGTATCCTCGTAGAAACTCGATGCCCGGTCTATATCCTCGACCGGAACCCAGACGTTCGCGAAACCCATTGCCATGTCGTGCTCCCTTCTAAATTGCTCTACGAATAGAACGTTCGCAGAAAATGTTCGGATATTCTGTGTTCGACTTCATCCAGCGGTATCTTTCCCGCCAGTTCTTTTTCCAAACTCGTCACGCCGAACTCCCGGATGCCGCAGGGTGTAATGCGGTCGAACCAGGAAAGGTCCGTGCCCACGTTAAGGGCGAAGCCGTGGGAGGTGATCCAACCGGACGAAAACTTCACCCCAATCGCTGCGATCTTGCACTCCCCCACCCACACGCCGGTATAGTCCGGATGCCGCCAACCCTCCAGCCCGTAATCCCCGAGCACCCCGATTATTACTTCTTCGAGATCCCTCAAATACTTGTGGGTGTCGCGCACCTTTAGCCGCAGTATCGGGTAGCCGACGATTTGACCCGGCCCGTGAAACGTCGCGTCCCCGCCGCGGTCACTCCAGAAAACCTCAGCCCCCAAAGACCGCAGGTACTCCTCCCCCGCCCCGAGGTTGGAAGCGTCGGCGGCGGCTTTGCCCACCGTAAAAACCGGATGGTGCTCCAGCAGGATCAGGGTGTCCGGGATCTCGCCCTTTTTACGGAGCCGGACCAACTCCTTCTGCATCTCCCACGCCTCCGCATACGGCACGAGGCCCGGCAAACGCTGGACCTCGATGTTGCGTCCCGCTGAGGTTTGTTTGTGCAACTCCACAGGGGAGTTTCTAGACGCCCGCCCCGACTTCGCTCTTGCGCGCGTCGGCGGTCTGCTCGTGGGCGTGGTACGAGCTTCGGACCAGCGGACCACTCTCTACGTGCTTGAAACCTAGCTCGTCCAGGCCGTAACGCCTTAGCAGCGCGAACTCCTTCGGCGTGTAGTAGCGGCTCATCGGCAGGTGATTCTCCGAAGGACGCAGGTACTGCCCGATGGTCAGGATGTCTACGTCGTGCTCGCGCAGGTCCCGCATGGTCTGGTGCAACTCTTCTTCTACCTCGCCGAGTCCCACCATGAAACCACTCTTGGTCAGGCCTTCGGGGTTCAGCTCTTTGGCGTGCTGGAGCACTTCGAGAGACCTCTTGTACTTCGCCTGTGGCCGGACCGCCGGGTAGAGCCGCGGCACGGTTTCGATGTTGTGGTTGAACGTCGCGGGCCGGGCGTCTATGACAGCCTTTATGGCGTCCCGGTTTCCCTTGAAATCCGGGGTCAAGACCTCGACGGCGCACTCGGGGACTTCTTCTTTTATGGCCTCGATGGTGGCGGCGAAGATAGAGGCGCCGCCGTCGGCCAGTTCGTCGCGGTTTACGCTAGTTATGACGGCGTGCCGCAGGCCCATCTGTTTTGCGGCGTCGGCGACGCGGTAGGGCTCGTCTATGTCTAGCTCTGTAGGCTTTCCGGTCAGAACGGCGCAGAAGCCGCACGAGCGGGTGCAGACGTTTCCCAGGATCATGAACGTCGCGGTGCGGTTGTTCCAGCACTCACCGATGTTCGGGCAGCGGGCTTCCTCGCAGACGGTGTGCAGCGAGAGGCCCCGCATGGTCTCTTTTATCTCTTTGTAAGCCTCGCCGCCGGGGACGCGGGCCTTGAGCCAGTCGGGACGGCCATGCTTTCCCTTTTCTTGCTTGAAGGCCAGGTACTCGGTCGGGACACCGTCCGGCGGGCTTTCTACGGGCTTGTCTTCCCAGCGATGACGCACCTCGAAGGTCTTCGTGCCGTCGTCCAGGACTTTCAGCTCTATCTGTCTGCGAGCCACCGCTCTCCTCTTTCTCGATCTCTCTTCAGTAATGCTTCAACGACATATTACCCCACGACAGAAAAAACGCTGTAATTTTGAGTCCGTGAGGCCGGAGAGCCCGGCCTCACGGCGTTCGTTTCCTACAGCTTCCTACATGTGAATGGCGTGTCCATCCACGGCCATTGATGCCTCGGCCATTACCTCGGAGAGGCTCGGGTGCGGATGGATGGTCATACCGATCTCCTGCGGGGTGCCCTCGACCAGTTTGGCAAAGACGCCTTCGGTGATTAGGTCCGTTACTTTTGGACCGATAGCGTGCATCCCGAGTATAAGGTTGGTCTCCGTGTCGGCCACGACCTTGACGAAGCCTTTTTGGTCACCGTCGATCACGGCTTTGCTGATAGCTTGGAAGGGCAAATTGGATTCCTTTGCCTCGTACCCTTCTTCCTCGGCCTCGGCTTTCGTGAGGCCGAACGAAGCAACCTCGGGACGGCAGAAGGTGACGCGCGGCACGAGCGTCTGGTCCATGGGCATCGGGTTCTCCCCGGCCATGTGCTCCACGGCGGTTATGCCTTCGTGCCCGGCGGCGTGGGCCAGCCAGTAACCACCGATTACGTCTCCGGCCGCGTAGACGCCGTCCTGCGCGGTCTGTCCGTACTCGTCCACCGGGATGGTGCCATCGTCGTTCAACTCAACGTCTGTAACGTCGAGGTTTAGTTCTTCGGTAACGGTCTTGCGGCCGACGGCTACGAGGATGCACTCGGCCTCCAGGGTTTCGTCACCGCCTTCACCCTCGCCGGTCGGGGCGTCGCCGCCACCGTAGCTGCCGCTCTCGCCCTCGGCCTCTTCCTTCTCCTCACCGGCGTCGGAGATGCTTATTTTTATCCCGTCGTCGGTCTTTTCGAGGCTTTCGGGGTCGGCCATAGTGCTCGTCAAGACTTTGATGTCGCGGTTCTCGAACTCTTTCTTGAGGGCCTTGGAGATCTCCGGGTCTTCGAGCGGCACGATGCGGTCCAGCAACTCGACGACCGTAACGTTGGCGCCGTAGTCGTTGAACATGCTGGCGAACTCGACGCCCACGGCCCCGGAGCCGAGGATTATGATCGACTCTGGGACGCTATCCATCTCGGTGATAACGTAGTCGCTCGATAGGACTTTGTCACCGTCGAAATCCAGCCCCGGCAGGCTCTTGACTGCGGAGCCGGTGGAGATGAGCACGTTCTCCGCCTCTAGCTCCTCCTCGCCGTCTTCGGTCTCTACTTTGATCTTTTTCGGCTCCACGAAGCTGCCGGTCCCGTTGTAGACCTGGACTTTGTTTTTCTTCATCAGGCCCGATACGCCCTTACGAAGCTGGCCCATGACCTGCTCCTTGTGCTCGGTTACCTTCGAGTAATCGAGCTCTACGCCCTCGGCCACGATGCCGAACTGCTCGCCGCGCTTGAAGTCGTTCATCAGCGAAGCACTGTGCAAGAGAGACTTGGTCGGCACGCATCCCAGGTTAAGGCACGTCCCGCCGAGATGTCCACCCTCACGCTTCTCGATCAGGGCAACGCTCATCCCCAACTGACTCGCCCGAATCGCCGGTATGTACCCCCCGTTCCCCCCACCGATTATTACTACGTCGAACTGTTCCGCCACCTGAATCTCCTTTCGATTCAACCACTAAAACTCTAACTTCATATCATACCCCGAATTTGCACCTTCACGCTGTTCACACTGGCAAGCCGGGCAATAATGTGTCGGGCGTCCTCCTACCTTTTCCCGCACGACCTCTCCCCCGCACCCCGGGCAACGCTCGCCGTGCTTTTCGAAGACGCGCAAGTAGTCCTGATGGGACCCGGGCCGGTCCAGCACGTCTTTGTACAGCCGCACCGTCGTCCCCCGGTGCTCGACGCCGGCGGCCAGGTTCTTTTGGATAGCCTCGTGGAGCGCCTTCCACTCCTCCCAGGAGAGCGTGTTTGCCTTGCTCCGGGGGTGTATCCGGGCGTCGTAGAGGATTTCGTCCACGTAGATGTTCCCGATGCCCGCCACGACCTTCTGGTCTAGAAGCAGCGGCTTTATCTGGGCCCTGCGCCCCCCGATAGCTTCTTGCAAATACGCCGGGCTGAACTCCTCACCGAACGGCTCCGGCCCGAGAGGCGAGAGCCGCTCTGCCAGTTCTTCTTTGCCTAGAAGCCGTGCCCGCGTAAAGTGCGTCTCGTCGCGGAGAAAAAGTTTACGGCCGCCGTCCAGGTGCAGGATCAGCATGAGCGCCGTTTCCGGCCCCACGACCGGCGGTACGAGGAGTAACTGGCCCCCGATCTTTAGCTGAAACACCAGCGAATCCCCGGAGTCCAACTCCACGATGAGGTGTTTGGCCCGCCGCCGCGCCCCGGTTATCCGCCTGCCGGCCAGCCGTTTTTCGAACTCTGCCGCCGGGGGCTGCTCTACGAGCCCGGGTTCCAGCACCTCCGCCCGGGCTATCTCGGAGCCTAAGACGAGGTCCCGCAAGTCTTCCTTTATGGTCTCTACTTCGGGAAGCTCCGGCACTTACTCTCCGGCAGCCGCGCGAACCGCACCCGCCAGCGGAACCGGCCCCCGGAAGACGGCGCGGTAGAGCCCGTCGAGCATTATGGAGCGGGCGTCGAGCGAGCGGAGGGTCCCGTAGCGCACTTTTCGTTGGCCTTCTTCGTCCTCCGCGTAGGGTGCGATGGCCTCCATCATGATGCGGGCGTGGGTTACGTCCATGGTGACGTGGCTGGTAAATATTTCCAGGTCGTCTTCGGAAACGTCGGCGGACTTCTTCAAACCTTCGGAGAGGCGGACGTAGATCGGGGGTACCGGCCACTCGCTCGCCGGCCCCAGCGCCCCGAGACCGAACCTGAAATCCGGGTTGCGGCACAACTCGTAGTGGACGCTGATGTACGCTTCTATCTCCGGTAAGGTCGCGGGGGTTTCCCACTCTTCTTCGTTTAAATCCAGGGCGTGCAGAAAGCGGCGGTAGAGCGCCGGATGCGTCTCCGCCGGGTTCAAGTGACCGTACTCATCCACCAAAATTTCGGCGAGGGCGAGTTGGAGGTTTTCGTCGTCGCGGCAGTTGGAGATCAGGGCCGCCAGGTACAGCCGGCTGACCCGGACGTGCCGGTAGTACTGGATGGCGAATTCTCTAACTCCCCCGGCGTCCGCCTCGCCGTCGCCGAAGCGCTCCAAAAACGGATGGGTCAAGGCCGGGTGCGAGATTACCTCCCGCTTCAAACCTTCTAGAAAGTCTTCGGAATTCAACGATACCTCCTGGCCGCGAAGTTTTTCTAAGTATAACCCCGTCCTCATCCGCGGTGGCCGTAACCGCCGTCGCCACAATCCACCACCCCGCCCACGAAAACGGCGGCAACCACCCCACAAAATGCAAACCTCATCCCTGAAAATCCACCCCTCTACTACCACAATTTTCTCGGAGAGCCCCATTAACGAAAAAAGTGTGTTTTGCACGGTATTTATCTGTCTTCACTGAGGGTAGTGAGGTATAATAGGTGCATGACAGAAAAGATGAAAGACATCAGGCAGGATTGGCTCTCCGTACCGCGGCGGCGGGAGGACGAGCGTTTGGACCCGCACGTTTACGAGCGCGGCATCAACGGGTTGACGGTAGAGGAAGCCGTCGGTCGGGCGTTTCCGCGGGTGATGGGGATTCTGGGGCGTAGTGGAGAGTCTTACTTGGAGTTCGAGACGGGGTTGGTGCGGCAGACGATCCGGGCGGCCCTCATCTCGCAGGTCTCGCGGGCGAACCTTTACCGGATCGCCGGTATCCTCGTGGCCGACCGGCGGGACGAGGGGGCGCACCTCGGGGCGTCGCTGGCGCTGGCTTACGTGGCCGCTTTGAGGAGGGCTTTTTTGAGTGAGATCTCGATCGGGGAACCGGTGATCACACCCGAGGGCTCCGGGGAGGTCCGCTACGTTTCGGGCGCCGGCGGGCACGCCGTCGTGGCGCTGGAGAACGGCCGGGAGTCCTGGTTGCCGGTGGGCAGAATAACCCGGCTTTTCTCCGAACCCGGTCCCCACCTCCGGGCCTCCTGACCCACGCGCCGGGCCTCCGCGCCGGCTGCGGACTGCTATATTCAGCGGTGTGGAGAAACCGGGAATCATAAAGGTTCGATTTTTCGGGGCGGCGGCGGACCTCGCCGGTACCCGGGAGGCCGAGTTACCTACCGGGGAAACTACCCTGGAAGAACTGTGGCCGCTGTTGGC
The DNA here is from genome assembly GCA_965213905.1 of Rubrobacteraceae bacterium. Taxonomy (GTDB): domain Bacteria; phylum Actinomycetota; class Rubrobacteria; order Rubrobacterales; family Rubrobacteraceae; genus SIRX01. Next base: position 894,034 of record OZ243922.1, read on the forward strand.
GGGGCAGTACCCGGAGCTCTCGCCCATGCGGAAAAACCTGGCGTTCGCGGTAAACGAGGAGTACGCCCGCGGTGGGGATCCCGTCCGGCCGGGGGATGAGGTCGCGGTGCTGCCGCCGGTAAGCGGCGGGTAAGCGGTGGTGGAAGGCTCGTCCGCCATCGTCGAAGGGCCGATAGACGTGGGGAGCGTCGTCTCCGGCGCGTTCCGGCCGGACTGCGGCGCCGTTTCTATCTTTATCGGGACCACGAGGGTGGACGAGGCCGGGGGGGCCGCCGTCGAGTACCTGGAGTACGAAGCGTACCGTCCGATGGCCGGGCGCAAGCTAGAGGAAGTCCGGGCTGAGATAAAAGATCGGTGGGAGGTCGGGGACGTTTCTATAGTTCATCGCGTGGGCCGGGTGGACCCTGGTGAGCCGAGCGTGGTCATCGCGGTTTCGGCACCCCGGCGCGGCCCCGCTTTCGAGGCCAGCCGTTACGCCATCGAGCGCATAAAAGAGATCGTCCCCATCTGGAAGCGGGAAGTCTGGTCCGACGGCTACGTCTGGGTCGGGAGCCAGGTCGGCACGAGAGAAAGCTCCACCGGTTCCGTCTCCTGAAAGCCCGGAATCGGGATTTTTCTACATCGGGCCAATTGCGTTTTTGCCGAGACGTAGGTAGATTTACGCGGCACTAACACCCGGAGTTTGGAAGTTTGGAGAACCGGCCGCTGAAAAATCGTCGTACAGGGTTGGAGCAAGAATTTTTCCTGGTAGACGAGGACGGGGTTATATCGGGCCGGGCGGACGAGTTTATAGGGTGCGCCGGAGAACTCGCGGCGGCGGAGGGCCGAAACCCGGAGCACTTCGCCCCGGAGTGCGCCAGAAACCTGGTAGAGGTGAGTACGCCGCCCGCCGGGTCACTGGAGGAGCTGTCCACCGAGTACCTCGATAACTTGCAAATAGCGGTTCGGGCCGGGTGGGACCTCGGGCTCCGGCTGTACCCTCTGGCGACCTACCCTCTCCCCTTTATCCCGGACATGCGGGACGACGAGCACTACGAGATGCAGGCGCTCACCCTGGGCAGGGAGAGGTTTCTCCACGCGGGCCGCTGCGCCGGGGTACACCTGCACGTGGAGCTGGCGCCGGGTACGACGGACCCGCAGGTAGGGGTCGCCTACGACTCGGACCGCCACGCGCGGGAGGAGTTGCTGGACACCTACAACGTAGCCACGGCGCTGGACGCGGCGATCATAGCCCTCACCCGGTCCGCCTCGTTCTACGAAGGCTTTCTACACGGGGTCGCCACCCGCACGGCCTACTACCGCGGCAGCCCGGACTTCGCCCCCTACGGCCTCTACGCGGGGTTGCAGAAGGTAGGCGGCCTCCTACCGTACGCGGATAGTATCGGGGATCTGGTCGTGCGGCAGTTCGACCGCTACCGCGCCCTGCTGTCGGCGATGGACCATGCGGGCGTGGGCCGGCGGTTGTTCCACGACACCGGTAACGGGCTGCTCGACGCCGCCTGGAACCCGGTGCGCGTAAACGCGCAGGGTACGGTGGAGTTGCGCGGCCTGGACGGCAACTACCCCGGGGTCGTCCTGGGCGTGGCCGGGCTCGTGCGGCGGGCCGTGGACCGTACGCGGGAAGAAGGCCTGGCAGTAACCCCGACGGAGGGGGTCACTACTTTCGAGGCCGGCGAAAACGTCCTCCGGGTCCCGGACTTCGAGTATCTGGGGACGGAGCTTTTCCGCGCCGCCGCCACGGCCGGGCTGGAGAGCCCGATGGTGGTGGAGTACCTGGGTTCGATCCTGGACTTCGTCGGCGGGGTACCGGAATTGCAGGGCCTCGGGGCAGACGGTTTGTACCGCCTGTACCGCAACACCGAGACGGAAATTTTGCAGAGTGCGGGCTTTTCCGGTGAGGTTATATCCGAAGAGCAAGGCCTCCGGCTGGTGCGCGAGGCTTGTGACGAGCTAGAGAGGCAGGTCGCCACGTTCCACTACCGGCCGGATAAAGAGACGACGAAAGCGGGTGCCGATGGAGACTAAAAGTTCTTTCTTCAACGAGGTGTTCAGTGAGAGGGGGGTGGCCCGCGGGTATTACGGGCCGCTGGTGGAGGCGATGCGGGGCCTCGGCGAAAAAGAGTTCTCCGCGCGGTGCACGCGAGGCCGCGAGAGGCTGCGGGAGTTGGGCGCGACCTTTCCCCTACTGGACGACTCGACCGGGCGAGATAGGGTGTTGCCGGCGGATTGGATGCCCCGGATCATCCCGGGCGAGCATTGGGAGAAAATCTCCGCCGGCGTCCTACAGCGCGGACGGGCCATCAACGCCTGGCTCTCCGGCCTCTACGGTGACGGCCAGGAGGTCGTGCCCCAAGAGATAGTAGAGAGCAGCATCTTTTACAGGCCCCACGAGCTCCCCCCGCATTCGGCGCCGGTTCAAGTCTACGGCCCGGACCTCGTCCATCTGGGAGACGGCGAATACGTCGTCCTGGAGGACAACTTGCGCGTGCCGAGCGGGGTCGCCTACACCGAAGCCCTCCGGCGGGTCGGCCTGGAGATAATAGAAGAGCTGTTCGACTCCTACGAAGTCCGCGGCGTAGCCGGCTACTACGACAGGCTTTGCGAAGCCCTCCTGTCGGCCGCCCCGGAAGGCGTCGAGGACCCCTGCGTCGCGGTGGTTACCCGGGGTGAGGACGACTCGGCATACTTCGAGCACAGCCGCGTGGCCGAGGCGTGCGATTTCCGGGTACTGACGCTGGCCGACTGCCGCGTGGAAGACGGCGAACTACGAGACAAATCCGACGGACAAAGGATAGACGTCGTCTACCGGCGCTTCGACGAAGACTATATCGAGACCGACCTGCCGGAGTTGGAGGGAGTATATCTCGAAGGCCGGGTGACCTTCGCGAACGCGCTCGGCGTGGGCGTCGCCGACGACAAGGCGGTTTTCCCCTACGTCCACGACATGATCCGGCACTACCTCGGGGAGGAACCTATCCTCAAAAACGCCCCCACCCACTCCCTCTCGGACCCCGGGCATCGCGACGAAACCCTGGACCGCCTCGACGAGTTGGTTCTCAAGCCGCGCGAGGGTTACGGGGCCCAGGGCCTGCTCGTGGGGGCCGAAGCGAGGCCGGAGGAGTTAGAGAAAGCGCGCGAACGGGTGGAGGAAGACCCCGAGCAGTTCATCGCCCAAGAGACCCTGGATTTTTCTATGCACGTGATCAGTTGTAACGATGAAGCCTTCGATGAGAACGAGGCTTTCGTGGATTTGAGGTGCTTCGTGCTTCCGGCGGCGGACTACGCCCTGCCCGGCGGCCTCACCCGGGTAGCCAAACCCGGCACCCGGGTCGTCAATTCCTCGGCCGGGGGGATGATCAAAGACACCTGGGTCCTAAAAACCCGGGCCTCCAGGTAGCCCGGAGCCGCTAACCGCCCTGGCTTACGGTCGTCTTCGCTTTCTCAATGGCTTTGGTCTTCTCTTGCTGTAGCCTCTGCTCCGCCTGGGTCCTCTGGTTGTTGACCTCGTCTTCGGCCTGTTGCTGAACTTCATCTTGCACGGCACCGCAGGCCGTCGCCCCGAACAACGAGACGAGGGCCGCCGTGGAGACGATGGCGATTTTCTTCCGCATAAACGCACTCCTTTTGTGTTTCGTTACAACCGGGGTCTCCCCAAACCACCCCCCGGGCAAACTTCCGGGGAGCGGGTATCCGTGCCCACCCGGCGTCCCGCGCCGGCCTCGCGCTGGAGGCTACTCCTCCAGCGGGCTCCAGGACACGTTTATGGTGCCGAGCCGGTTGCTCGTTTCGTCCTCGGCCACGATTTCGCCGTCGTAGAGTATGTTGACCCCCAAAGTTCCGCCGGGGCTTATCTTCTGGCAGGCGGCCATTACGGTTTCGAGCGCGGTACCACCCGTCTCTATGTCTACTTCGTAGTTGGTCGGCCGTCGGCCTTCGACGGTTCGGGGGTCGCCTATGACGCCCGCGCTGCAGTAGTAGGCCGAGTCGCCCGTGATCTCGATGGTAGCCGTACTCGGTCCGGGCTGGATGGCGGGTTGTGGCGTCTCCCCTCCCTGGTCGCCTTGCCCGCCGGGTACAGGCTGCCCCCCCTGGTCCTCCAAACCTTCGGGGGGTTCGAGACCTTCAGGGTTTCCAGGGGCTTCGTCCCCCGGGGCCAGGCCCTCCGGCTCCGGTCCAGCCTGTGGTTCTGGTTCAGCCTCCGGTTGCGGTTCAGCCTCCGGTTGCGGTTCAACCTCCGGTTGCGGGGCGGGGTCCGGCTCTCTGGTTTCCGGTTCTTCTATCTGTTCGGGGTCCTGCACGGCATCCTGATCGGGCTGCGTGGAGTAGGAGGCCACGAGTATCGTCAGGGCCGCCAACGAGACAACGATAGCCGCGACACCCACGGGAATGATCCAACGTTGCAAAGCCTTCCCCTTTCTTCGTCCGGGTTACCGGATGCGGTTTGGTCTTTCCAGAAGCTGCATGTTAAGCACCGGGGACGGCCCCGTCAAACGACCGCCGCCGCAGCTTTTACCCCAAGCTCTCCCACCGGCGGACGCATGACGAATGTATACTGGGTCCAAATGACGAAAGAGCGCCAGAAAAAAGACAACCTGGACTTCGGGATACGGGTCGGCGCGGTCGTGGAGCGGGCCGGGAGCGTCTTGCTCGTGCGCCACGATAAACCGGACCGGGAGCCCTACTGGGTCCTGCCCGGCGGGAGGCTGGAGCCCGGCGAGACCATCCCCGAATGTGCCGGCCGGGAGTTGGCCGAAGAAGCCCATCTGGAGGCGACTTTCTCCAGAATACTCTACGTTAGCGAGTTTATGCGCGACGGTCGCCACACGGTGGACGTTACGGTACTGGCGATGGTGGAGCCGGGGGAGGAAGCCTCCCTGGGAAGCGACCCGGAAGTCGAGGAAGGCTCCGAACCCACCCTGACGGATCTTCGTTGGGTGGCCCTCGACGGGTTGCGGGAAATAGAGTTGCTGCCCCCCTGGATAAAAAGCCGGATGGTCGAGGACGCCGGCGCGGGATGGACGGGCGAGGTCGTCTACCTGGGCAGTGGCCGGGACTGAGGCTCCCAGCGGGCTTCGTTTCGGCACGACCAGGCTCTGTTACCATTCATCGCGGTAGACAACGAATGGGGAGGCAAAAGCTCATGATCAAGCACGAAGAAGCCCGGCGGGTCCTCGCCGCCGCCGTTCAGAAGGCCGGAGAGATCGGCCAGCCGATGAACATTGCGGTTATGGACGCCGGCATGAACCTGGTGGCGTTCGAGCGGATGGACGGCGCGTGGGTGTTGAGCGTCGACATCGCCCTGGGCAAAGCCTTTACCTCGGCCGGTCGTGGGCTCCCGACGCGGCAGATCGGGGAGATGGCCCAGCCAGGACAACCGCTTTTCGGCGTCAACACGACAAATAACGGCCGGGTCGTTATCTTCGCCGGCGGCCTGCCGCTCGTGCGGGACGACGAAGTGGTCGGCGCCATAGGCGTTAGCGGGGGTTCCGTAGACCAGGACGAAGAGGTGGCCCAGGCCGGCGTGGACGCTTTCGGATAAAGCGAAGCCGGTCCTATCGTCCGGGGTCTCGCGGCTGCTCACCGACGTAGCGGGCCCTGGGACGTATAAGGGCGTCGGAGGCGTACTGTTCGATGGCGTGGCCTATCCAACCAACGGTCCGCCCCAGCGCGAACAGCGCTAGCGCCCCGCCCGGCGGTAGTCCCAGGGCGCGGGCCAGCGTTACCAGCCCGAAGTCCAGGGTCGGGCGTTCCACCAGTATCTCCAGGGCGGCCCCGGCGGTGTCGGCGGAGACCTTCACGGCGTCGGACTCCGGACGGGCTGATCTGGACAGACGGATCAGCTCGGCACCCCTCGGGTCTCCCCCGGGGTAGAGCCAGTGCCCGAAGCCCGGCACGTCCTCCCCGCGCCTCAACCGCCCACCCACCACACCCCGCGCATCCCCGGAAGCCTCGACCTCCTCCAGAAGCTTTTCTACCAGCTCGATCTGGCCGCCGTGCTTTACGCCCTGCATCGCGGACAAACCGGCCGTTACCGCCGCGTATGGCGTCGCCCCGGACGACGCGACGCAACGGACGACGAAGGTGGAGACGGGCAACTCGTGGTCGGCGCAGATAACGAGTGCCGCGTCCAGGAGCCGCCGGGACTCCGGGCTGTCCGGCGTCCAACCCCGCTGCAACACTCCCGATATGCTTCCGCCTTCTACCTCTCCGACCTCTCCGGCGAGGCTGCCCGCCATCAAGCGCAAGGTGCGCCCCCCGGTACGCATCACACCTTCGGGGCGCAGGTCGTAGGCGGCGGAATCTTTCGCGGCCGCGATTGGCAGCAGGGTTTGTAGCTCTTCGAGGGTCGTCGAACGGGAGACAGACGTTTCTCCGGCCGGGGTTCGTTCGATCAAAGCCTCCGGACCGAAGATACCGGTCGCGTCTTCCGGAAGCTCTCCGGTCCAGATCAGGGCCGCAATCTCCTCGACGCCCCAATTTCGCGAAAGCTCTATCGCGTCCCACCCCCGGTAGTAGATTCGCCCTTCAGAGACCAGCGTGATCCCGGACTCCAACATCGGCGCCCCCCAACGCAAAGCACCCTCCACAGCCCGCTCCGGGTCCCGCCGCCGCTCCTTCCGCTCCCGCAGCCGCCGCACGTCTTCGGCGTGATACCTCCTGCTCCGCCGGCTCCCCCCAGCCGCCTCCGAACGCACCAGCCCCCGGCTCACGTAAGCGTACAAAGTCGGCAAACTAACCCCTAACTCCCCCGCCGCCTCCCGCGCACTCATATAACGCTTCTCCTCCGACACCCCAAACACCGCCTTTCTATCCCGACCTTTCAAACGACGTACTTTACATTGATTTTTAAATCAACGTTGATAAGCAATCTTCAATCTCTTACTATGTTTCGGATGCACATAATGAAAGGAAAGCAGATGGGCGAGGAACCGACGAACTCTTTCGTGCCGGGTTTGCAGGGTGTGGTAGCGGCGGAGACCCGGCTCAGCAAGGTGGACGGCCAGAACGGGGAACTCGTGATCTCTGGTTTCCCCGTCGAGGAGCTGGCCCCCAGGGCTTCTTTCGAGGAGGTCGTGTACTTGCTCTGGCAAGATATCCTGCCGGACGCTAGAGAGCTGGAAGCCTTCTGTAGGGTGCTGGCTGAGAAGTCGGGGTTGCCGGGAGCAACCCTGGATCTGCTGGTTGCGGCGGCAAAAGAACACGTTCCCGTAATGGACGCGTTACGCATGGCGGCGGGAACTTTAGAATTGGGCAAATCCGGCGGCTCTCCCGCCGACACCGGATACGACCACGACGCCCTGAGCCTGGTGGCCCGGACGCCCGAGATCGTGGCGTCCTACTGGCGGATGCTAAACGGCGAGAAAATCGTCGAGCCGGACCCGAACCTCGGTTACGCGGAGAACTACCTGTACATGCTCTCCGGAGAAGTCCCCGACCCCGAGCACGCCCGCGCCCTGGAGACCTACCTCAACACGGTCGTGGATCACGGCATGAACGCCTCCACCTTCGCCGCCCGCGTCATCATCTCCACCCGCTCCGACATCGTCTCCGCCGTCGTAGGCGCTATCGGGGCGCTAAAAGGCCCGTTGCACGGCGGCGCGCCGGGGCCGGCGCTCGACGTGGTCTTCGAGATCGGGGAGAAAGAAAAGGCCGAACCTTACCTGAGAGAGAAGATCGAGGGCGGCGAACGCCTCATGGGCTTCGGCCATCGCGTCTACAAAGTCCGCGACCCCCGCGCAGACGTACTCGCCGCAGCGGCGGAGAGGCTGTACGAAACCGCCGGCGACACAGAGCTCTACGAACTGGCGCTTCACGTAGAGAAAACGGCCATATCCCTACTCGAAGAGTACAAACCCGGGCGCAACTTGCAGACCAACGTAGAGTTCTACACCGCGCTGCTCTTGCACGGCGTCGGCCTCCCGACGGATCTCTTCACCCCAACCTTCGCCATCGGCCGGACAGCAGGCTGGACGGCCCACTGCATAGAGCAACGGGAACTCGACCGGATTATCCGCCCCGAGTCGAGATACACAGGTTCCGAGAACCAGGCTTGGGTTCCGCTCAAAGAACGGTAGTGTAACCACGTAGAACACCTCTTTGAACCGCGATTCTGCGGCTCCTCACCCCACACCGTGTCTAGTAGGCGTCGAGTTACTCTCCGATCGAAAGTCGCTAGAACTGTTCTTCAGGAACTGAAAAGTTTGGTAATTTAATATCGTTAGGGTAGAAAAGTACCATTACAGTGTGGAGGGCACTATGGCTGAACAACCTAGAAAGAAAGTGGCAATAGTTTCGCCTATAGGTGAGGAAGGCTCAGAGGTTAGAGCACGCGCCGATGAAATATCCGATTATATTGTTAAGCCTGTAGCAACGGAGTTCGAGTTTGGCATATTTAGGTCTGACCGAGAAGCTACTCCAGGTCCCATAACACCCAAGATTCTTAGAGCGTTACTGGACGCTCCGCTTGTAATCGTAGACTTGACTGGACACAATCCTAATGTCTTTTATGAACTATGCTTCGCGCACTCCTTCGGAGTGCCGGTTGTTCTGCTAAAAGATGACACCAGCAACATACCATTCGACATAAATGATGAGCGGGTTATTGCGTTAGGTGACCAGGGTAAGATTGGCTTAGGACAAGGGGAAAAGACAAAAGAAAAACTCCGTGAAGCTTTTAAAGCAGTACTACGTGACGATTTCCAACCCACCTCAATAGTGACCGAGGTAGCCAACGTACAGAATATTGAAAGCATGACTCCACAAGACCCTATCGCTAGCGAACTGGCTGCCGTACGTAGAAGAGTAGACCAAATATTCCACATTCTCCCTAGAATCGCTTCTCAGCAGCGAGTTGCGTCAGAGGGATATAAAATTGCAGATATAAAAGCTCTTATGGAGCTAACAGAATCGCTGATAAATCAAGGATTTGTTAGCTCAAATGAGTTAGAAAGTTTAGTAACAGACACAACTAGTCCTACTTTCGACGAATGGGCCAACAGCAAAACAAAATCTCTGGCCGACGAATCAAGCAACACCAGCGAAGTAGATTGGGACGACATACCTTTTTAGGGCGTTAACCTACCGAACAACCTCTTCCACATTCGCTCAATATCGTTCTCTGAATTTCACCTCGGCTGAGCGCTGTCCCGCTACGCACATGTGTCAGCGCTTGGACCTGACAAGAATGAGCCAAGATGTACCTTGAGAACTGATAGCTTGCACGAAAAGCAGATCGGGAAACCTACTAAAAAACGGCCCCTGGCAAGAACCAGGAGCCGTACCTTCTGAGTGTTACGCAGGTATCTGGTATTTCAGCACGCCGCCTTCAACTACCGAAGAGGCGAAATAGGAAATAACCCAGTTACTCCGCTAGGATTTTGGCGGTACTAGGTCAGAGCCACCTCTTCCAGAAGATACCTACGTCTGCTACTCGGTGCTTCGATCTGGATCACCTCCTCTCCGTGCCGTCAACTGGGACAAGTGTACTACCCCAAATTGTATCCAGCAAGAGATTTTTTCAGGTTTTGTTTTTCTTCCCGTTTTTCTCTTCTAGATGCCGCCGCAACAGGTCAAAGGCGCGGTTTGCACTCCGCTCCCGGATGGCGGTCCGCGAACGCGCCCACGCCGAGAGGTCCAACCTTTCGGCGAAGCTCTCCTCAGCATTGGCGAAGCCGATCCAGACGAGCCCGACGAACTTCTCTTCCGTACCGCCACCCGGCCCGGCGACCCCCGTAACAGATATCCCGAAGTCGGTCCCGGCTTGCTCGCGTACACCTTCGGCCATCTTTAGCGCCACCGGCTCGCTCACCGCCCCGTGCTCGACCAGTAAGTTCTCCGGCACGCCGAGCAGCCGCTCTTTGGCCTCGTTTGAGTAGGTTACGAGTCCTTCCTCGAAGTATGCGGACGAGCCCGGCAGGTCCGTGAGGCGTTTGGCGAGCAGGCCGCCGGTGCAGCTTTCGGCCAGGGCCAGGGTCTTACCGCCGGACTCGAGCAGACGGGCAACGGCGCTCTCCAGGGTTTCTTCGTCCTCGCCGAAGTAGTAGTCGCCGAGTCGGGATAGTATCTCCCCGGCCACGGGTTCTATCTTCTTTTGGGCCTCCTCCGGGGTTGCGGCGCGGCTGGTTATGCGGAGGCGTACCTTTCCCTGGCCGGCCAGCGGCGCGACCGTGGGGTCTTCGGCGTCGAGTAGGTCCTGCACCTGTTCGGCGAGCGCGGACTCCCCGATGCCGGCGAACCAGAGGGTTTTGGAGACGATGGCGCCGTCGCTGCGGGTCTCCACCAGGGGGGCCAGCGTCTCGTTGAACATGTTCTTCATCTCGCCCGGGACACCGGGGAAGGTGGCGAACAGCGTGCCGTCGAGTTCCAGAAGGGCCCCCGGCGCCGTACCGAGGGGGTTCGGGATCAGCTCTGTGCCCTCTGGAAAAAAGGCTTGTTTGTAGTTCGAGGGCGTCGGCTTGCGTCCGAAGCGGGCGAACATCTCGTCTACGTGGGCCCGGGCCGCCTCGTATTCGACCATTTCTCTGCCGGCAAGCTGGGCCAGGCACTCGTTGGTGATGTCGTCGGAAGTCGGGCCGAGGCCGCCGGTCGTGATTACGAGATCCGAGCGGGACGCCGCCTCTTTCATGGCGGCGACGATCCGGCCCCTGTTGTCCCCGATGGTGGTGTGGCGGTAAATGCCGATACCCAGCCGGGCGAGGTTGCTGCTCAACCAGGCCGTGTTCGTGTCTACCAGATCCCCCAAAAGCATCTCGGTGCCGATGGTGATGATCTCCGCGCTTTTTATGTTGCTCTCGTTTTGCACCTGCGTATTCTACAATCCTCCAAATGAAAGGCTGGGAAACAAATGACAGCTTGCTCGACGCGGTAGATTCTTTCGTCCGGAACGGAATTTCGGAGAAGCGCTACGCCCACACCCGGCGCGTCGCCGATACCGCCGGGAAGCTCGCCGAAATCCACGGGTTGGATGCCACACGGACGCGCCTCGCGGCCCTGTTGCACGACGCGGCGCGGGAACTAAAACCCGGCGAGCACCTGAAATTCGCAGAAGACTGGGGAATACCCCTGGACGAGCCCGAACGGGAAAACCCCAAGCTGCTGCACGGCCCCGTGGCCGCGGAGTTGGCGAGCCGGGAGTTGGGCGTCGAAGACGAGGAGGTTTTGGAAGCGGTTCGGGTGCACACCGTCGGGTGTCCGGGGATGGGCCCGCTGGCGCTCGCCGTTTACGTCGCCGACAAGATCGAACCGGGCCGGGACTACCCGAGCGTGGCGCATCTCCGGGAGCTGGCAAAGGAGGACCTCTACAAAGCCGCCGCCGAGTCCTTACGCCGGACCCACGCCCACAACGAGAAACGTGGCCGTCTCACGCATCCGGCCAGCCTGCGGACCCTGGGGTGGCTAGAAGAGACCGTCTATCGTCGGGTAGACGAGTGAGATGGCGAACCCCGCGAATATCAACACGATCAGCGCAACGGCCAGCTCCAACACCCCCCCACTCTTGACGCCGCCGGGCAACAGCCTGAACGGTTTGCCCAGCGGCCAGAGCAGCGGCACGCCCCGGATGTTCAGGGCGTCGGCGATTATGTGCGAGCCGTAGCCCGCCACGCCCGCGTAGAAGAAGTTCGGGTAGTTTCCGAGGAGCAGCCACGCCGCAAGCGCGAAGAGCGCCAACCCCAGAAAAGAGTGGGTCAGGGTCCGGTGGCCGACGGTACGCACGAGGGTGAAAGAGACTATCCTGAGCGCCCAACTCAAGGGCCGGGTGACGAGGTTGGCGGTAGGGTTTTTCAGGCGGCTAAGGCCGTTGCCGAGCCTACTGCGCGGGTTGTCCACGTCCGGCAGCCACGAGGCGACGACGGCCACCGGATAGGCGGTTACGGGCGGCTCGGTCCCGGCGAGAAGCGCCGTCCCCGCCAGGGCCGCCACCCCGAAGATCGCGTGTGTAGTAGCCTTCAACCCGCAGCAGTTTAGCAACTCTACGGGTAACTCTTCGGGCGCGGCAGCATGGGAGGACTTTGAAGATAGTCGGCGGAAAATCTCGGAGTATAGACCTCGGAGAGTTCTTCTCCCGGCCGCCGTTCACGCACCACTCTACAGCCTTTTTCTCCGGCCCGCGCGACTCTCCGGTGTGGTTTCTGTTGGAAGATAGCCACGTCCGGATCATCGGCAGCGACCGGGGAAACTCTTTTCAGCACCGAATTGAGGAAGAGCCGCGGTCGGGCCGGCGGCGTTTCAAGCCGCCGGAAGCCCCGGAGTCGCTCTCCAGGCGTGAAACGTCCGGGACAACCGTTGTCAAGGATCAACCCTACTCCACAACCGGCCCCGCTTGAACCGCTCCCGCCCGGCGAGATGGCTCCTGTCGTTGACGTTCGCGGCGCTCCTACTAGCGCTCCTACTAGCGTTCCTTTCCGGTCCGGCACCCGGAGACACCCCGCAACGGCCAGTCGTGCTCATCCTGGTAGACGAACTCACCTGGAAGGAGGTGCTGGAAACCCCTTCTCTAGAGAAGGTCTTCGACGAAGGTGCCGCCGCAAACCTCTCCACCGCCCAGGGCGCGGCGCCGGTAAGCCCCCGCATGGGCCACGTCCTGCTCGGGGCGGGCTCCCGCGTGGACGCCTCGCTGCTCCCCAGAAACCTTCCGCGACAGGCTAAGGATATACCTGGGGTTTTCGGAGGACCGGCTTCCTCGATTAAGCCCGGCGCCCTGGGCGAAAGATTGGCGGAGGAGGGAGTAACGACGGCGGCGGTCGGCGAACGGGCGAGGTTGGCCGTTATGGACCGCGAAGGACGGGTGCCCGGTACCTACGCGGCTTCGGCGCCTGTGGAGGAACTCGACGTCCTCGCGGACGGGGCGGGGTTCGTGGCCGTGGAGGCCGGCGGCCCGGAAGAAGCCGGACGGCTCTCCGGGGCCGCCCGGGAGGCCGGCGCGGTGGTAGCGGTAGCCTCCCCGAACTCGGGCGCAGGCTCCGCGAACCTGGCACCCTTCGCGATCACCGGCGTAGAGGAAGGCTTGCTCTACTCCCCGGCGACGCGGACCCGGGGCCTTATATCCAGCACCGACGTGGCGCCGACCCTGCTGGCGCAGCTCGGCATTGACCCGCCACCGGAGATGCAGGGCCGGGCCGCAACCGTCCGTCCGGGGACCGTCGGGGTGGCGGTCCGACTCGGGCAGCGGTTCTCGTTCGTATCCGAAGGGCGCTTTTCGGTCTGGCTTCTCGTCGGGGTTGCGGTGTTTGTCGGGGCTTCGCTGGCTGTCTTGTGGAAGGGAAGGAACGCTATGATCTACACGCTGCTCGTACTGGCGGCGCTTCCGGCGGGCGCGCTGGCCGTCGCCGCGGCGCCGATCATCGACGCTTCGGTAGTAGCTTTCCTGACGCTGGCCCTCGCCGGGATGCTGGCAGCTTTGTTTTGGAGGCTCTCGGGCTCGGATGCCGGCCGGATTTCTGGGGTATTTCTCGCGGTGTCGGCCGGGATCCTGGCCGACACCCTCACCGGCGGAACACTGATGAAACTCTCGACGCTCGGCTACAACCCGGCCTATGGAACCCGCTTCTACGGCATCGGCAACGAATACGCCGCCTTTCTCGCCGGCAGCCTCACAGCGGGGCTTGGCGCCCTCGCTTGCCGACGTCGCCTCCCGCTGGCGCCGGTACTGGCGGCCGGGACCGTGGCCGTCCTCGTCCTCGGCCTGCCGACCATGGGCGCCGACGTGGGCGGCTCCCTCGCGCTGGGCCTCGGGTTCGGGGCCGCCGTGGGGTTGATTCGCGGGGCCAAGCTTAAAGGGTTAGCCCTGTGGGCCGGAGGTGGTTTCTCTCTGGCGGCGGCGTTATTTCTGCTCAGTGGCCGGCTGTTTCCTAGAGTATCCCATGGTTCGCGGGCGGCGGGCGGCGAGACGAACCTGGTGGAGATCATCCTCCGCAAGCTGTTGTTGAGCCTGGAACTTTTAATAAACCCACTGTTTCTCTTTGTTTTCGTACTGGCCCTGGCCCTGATCTTCGCGGGTTGGCGGAGAACGAGGGGAACGGCCCTGGGGGCCGGCCTCTTGGGGGCCACGATAACCGCCCTGGCCTCCGGCGCACTGAACGATTCCGGGATACTCGCCGCCATCTACGTCCTCGCCTATCCGGTAGTGGCCGCGCTCGCGATCCTGTCCGCAAAACCACGAGGGTTGCGCACCGGCCGACGAGGGATGTAAAGTTCTTTTGTAACGTCAAGGCAGGGAAGTAGAACGGGGACAGGGGTGCGAAAATCGGTTAACTCATCGTTGTGGATGCTTTCGGCGATGGCCCTGGCCTTGCTGTTGATTTTACTGGTGTTCGTGCAGGGCGCAAAACCCGCCCAAGCCGAGGACGAGCCAGAGTTCGAGGGGCAAGTGGTCGGTGGCGCGGCGGTACCCAACGGGAAGTATCCTTTTATGGCCGCTTTATTGAACACCAGGTACGGCAACAACGCTTATCAGCAGCAATTCTGCGGCGGTACCCTGATCGATCGGGACAGCGTACTCACGGCCGCACACTGCGTCTCGGGGGCGTCGGCACGCCCGCTGCGGGTTTGCGGTCGGCCGGACGGTCCTCAAAAGCTCACAAGGCCAGGTGCGCAGGGTGTCCAAAATTTTCGTTCATTCCAGATACAACGACCGTAGAATCACCCGCGACGCGGCGGTACTCAAACTAGCCAGACCGGTCAACGGCGTAAAGTCGATCAAACCCGCCAGCGCAAGCCAGGACTTTCTGGAGAAGAGAGGCACCAACGCAACCGTCGCCGGTTGGGGCAATACCAGGGCCCAGCCGATATTCGGCTTTTCCGGCGTCAACTACCCAAACCGGATGCGCGAAACCCGGGTACCCCTACGCCCCGACAGCTACGCGGGGTCCGTCTATGGTGGAGAATTCGTACCGCCTCTCATGGTCGCCGCCGGTAAAACCGGCAAGGACACCTGCCAGGGTGACAGCGGCGGACCAATGTTCAAGAAAACCAGCGGTGGTTACCGCCAGATCGGGATAACAAGCTTCGGCTACGGATGTGCAGCCCCCGGCTACCCTGGGGTGTACGCCGAGGTGAACAACTACTCGATACGGAAGTTTATCTCCAGCGCGGCGAGTAGATAGCTAAAACTACCGGGGCCGAACAGACCGGGCCATCGCCCGCATGGAATCTCGGGCAAAGCGACGCTGCAGCCTTCGCACAAACGGTTTCCCGAACTCGGCCAAAAGGTGGTTCGGTTTCGAGAAAGCGTAGAGGTCGTACCAGACCGAGTCATCCCGGCGGTTCCACTCGACGGTGAAACGCTCCTCACCGCGCGCCGCGTGTCCGGGCAACGTGCCGTAAGCGAAACCGAAACGCGACACTTCTGCTTTCTCTTCGATTGTGTAGACGATCCTGCAGGCGTTGAGCGAAGAGAAGCTGTAGTGGCTCCCGAGCACCGCTACCGCTGCATCAACCTCTATTGGAGCGTTAGGCCAACAGATCTCTACCCACCCCAACTCGAACATCCGCCAGTCGCGCAACGCATCTACCGCCTGGGCAAAGACTTTCCCCCCGCTGCCGAGCCGGATGCGGTTGTGGTCCACGACGTAACCGGGAACCAGAGGAGAGCCCGCCCGCGAAGCCCCGATTTCCTCGTAGGAGAACGACTCGTTTTCCTGAGACCTTAGAAAATCGTTGATTCTTTTTTCCGGAGGGTCACCGACCAAGAACAATTTTCAAGTCCCCGAGGAACCGAAGCCGCCGTCACCCCGCCCGTCGGCGGCGGCAAGGAAGTCTACTTCAGAGAAAACGACATCCGCGGCCCGCACGAATACTATTTGGGCGATTCGCATGCCGGCTTCGACTTCGAAAGTCGTTTCCCGGTCTTGGTTTATGAGAGGGACCCGAATCTCCCCCCGGTACCCCGAGTCTATTAGTCCGGGTGTGTTGACCAGCGAGATGCCGTGCTTCACCGCGAGCCCGCTGCGCGGCAACACCAGTCCGGCATACCCAACGGGGATGGCGACCGAGACCCCGGTCCTCACCGGCGCCCTCTCGCCCGGCGGCAAACTCAGGTTCTCGACGGAGCACAGGTCGTACCCGGCGTCCCCGGCGTGCGCCCGCGTCGGGACCCGGGCTTTCCCGGAGACGCGCCGGAAAGGAACCTTCAAAGAACTTCTCCGGCTGGGCTGGGGCGGCAAAAACACATGAGAAACAGCATCTTAGCAAAAGACCCCGGGACGGCGATTAGATGCCGGGCTGAAGTGCTATTCTGTAGCGCATGGAAGAAACCAAAAGAGAGCGTTACCTGGTCACTTCGGCGCTACCGTACGCAAACGGGGCCTTGCATGTCGGCCAGATCGTCGGCGCGTATCTACCGGCGGACGTTTTCGTGCGATACCTGCGCGCCCGGGGCGAAGACGTGGTCTACATCTGCGGCACCGACGAGCACGGCGTGCCCATCACGCTCACGGCGGAGCGGGAGGGCAAGACGCCGAAAGAGGTTGTGGACTACTGGTACACGCACATGAAAGAGACTTTCGGACGCTTCAACATCAGCTTCGACAACTTCTCCCGCACCTCGACGCCGGTACACGCGGAGAACACCCAGCTCTTCTACCGCAAGCTCAAAGAAGGCGGCTACATCTCGGAGGCCGAGAGCCGCCAGATGTACAGCCCGGCAGAAGGCCGTTTTCTGCCGGACCGCTACGTCGAGGGGACGTGCCCCGTGTGCGGCTACAAAGAGGCGCGGGGAGACCAGTGCGACAACTGCGGCAGTTGGTACGAGGCCTACGAGTTGATCGAACCGCACTCCAAAGTCAGTGGCGCCCCGGCGGAATCCCGCGAAACCACCCACCTCTACCTCGACCTGACCCAGTTCTCCGATCGGCTGAAAGATTACATCTCCAGCCAGGACCACTGGCGGGACTCGGTCAAGAACTTTATCTTGGGAATTATCGAGGGCGGGCTGGAAAAGCGTTCCATCACCCGGGACATCGAATGGGGCGTGCCGGTACCCGAGCCAGGTTTCGAAGACAAGCGCTTCTACGTCTGGTTCGACGCCTGTATCGGCTACCTGTCCTCCACGGTCGAGTGGGCCGAGCTAAAAGGCGAGCCGGATCTCTGGCGCGAGTACTGGCAGGAACCGGGAACGCGCATGATCCACTTTATCGGCAAAGACAACACCGTGTTCCACACTACGGTGTGGCCCGCCCAGTTGATGGGGACCCGCGAAGACGGCGAGGAGCCGTTTATGCTTCCCTACGACGTGCCAGCCAACGAGTTCATGAACCTGGAAGTAATGGTTGACGGTGAGCCGCGACAGATGCAGATGTCCACCAGCCGCAACTTGGCCGTGTGGCTGCACGAAGCCCTCGACCGCTTTCCGGCGGACCCGTTGCGCTTCTACCTAGCCTCCAACCTGCCCGAAACCGGGGACGTGGCGTTCTCGTGGCGCGAGTTCGGCGAGCGGGTGAACTCTGACCTGATCGGCAACCTCGCCAACTACATAAACCGCGTCCTCTCTTTTACCGAGAAATATGCCGGCGGTGAAATCTCCCAACCTGAAGAACTGCCGCGAGAGACCCTCGCCGTCTTCGACGACTTTAAGGAGATAGAAGCCCGCTACGAGAAGAAGATGCTCGCCCCCCGGCCACGCGAGGCGCTCGGGGAGCTAATGGCCCTCGGCCGGCGGGCAAACCGCTTTTTCGACTCCGAAGCCCCTTGGAAGACGCGCAAAGAAGACATGGAGAAGACGGAAGCCACGCTGTACGCCTGCTCCGTTCTGCTCGGCTCCATCGCCTACCACGCCGCACCCTACGTCCCGGACGCCGTAGACCGCCTCCAGGAATTTTTCACCGGCCCCGTCTCCCGCGTCACGGACCTGGAGAAACTGCCGGCCGGATACCGGGTGGCGGGCGCGAAACCCCTGTTCCGTAGGATAGAGGACGCGGAGATCCTGGAGGCCGAAGAACAACTCTCCCGCGCGGCCCGCAACGAACCGGCTAATACAGGTTGACATAAACCTAAAGTTCAACTTCATTTACACCTTTCCGACTTGCGCGACACGCCTTACGGGCCGTAAATTACACGGTACCGGACCTCGTGGGGCGCGCGGGGCGGAGTCATAGTAAAGAGGAGTAGACGTGGCAGGAGCCCAGAGAGAAGAGATGTCTTGCCGGGTAGTGCCGGAGGCTACGGAGGATCTGGCCGGGTGGGCCGGTAAGATCATCGCGGGCGGCGGTTCCGGTTTCGAGGCCGCCCGGCGGATAGCCGCCCGGTTGGGGGCACATCTCGTAGACGGACGGGCGGAGATCGGCTTTTGGACGCCCGGGTTGGCGGGAAAGTCTATCCCCCAAGAACGCGTGTTTCTGGAAGTCTTCACGCCCCTGGAGGGAATAGACTTCCGCAGCCGGGAACAACGGGTGCGCTTCAAGAAAGAGCAACTGAAGCCGGTTTTGCAGCATGAGTACGCCTGGGCCGTCGTAGAAGGCATGGTAGCCGGCAGCCGGGACCGGGTTGGGTCCTTTTACAGGTTGCGATACCTCGATGACCGGGACGGGTGGCACACCGTACCGGACGTGGTGGCCTACTCGACGCCTTTCGGGGCTTTCGCCCCCGCCGAGTTCTACGACGTGGAGGCGATGCACCGGGAGCGGGAAGACCTGGGTTACTACGCCTCGCTGCGAGAGAACGCCGGGGACGACGAAATAGCGAGGATCCAACAACCCGCCAACATCCTCCAGTTGCACGTCGGCACCGCTTCGGAGGAGGGAACCCTGGCCGGTCTCACCCGTCTTTTCTCCGCGATAGCGGAGAGTATCCGTAACGGCCGGAAATTGACCCCCGCCGAGAGGAACTACACCGGCTACGACGCGGTACAACCGCTGCCCCTGGAGCCTACCATCGAGTACGAGACCGGCCGGCACTTCTGGCAGGCCGACGACGACGATGAACCCTCCGGCGCCGAAACAACCGTGAAGTTGCTCCGGCCGGACATAATCAACTGGGGTTACGACACGGTGCTCTCGGCGTCTTCGGCGGTAAACCCTGCACTATTGGAAAGCGGACGTCCCAACGAGTTGGTGGATCTGGCCGCCACACTGCACGGCTTCCCCGACGGCCCGATGCTCCTCATCTTCGACGTGGTCTACGGCCACGCCGACAATCAGGCGCTCGAACTTCTCGACCCCAATTTTTTCCGCGGGGCGAACATGTACGGCCAAGACGTCAACCAACAGCACCCGGTGGTGCGTGCGATCATGCTGGAGCTACAACGGCGTAAAATCAACTTCGGGGCCGACGGCGTGCGCGTGGACGGGGCCCAGGACTTCAAGACCTGGGACGAAAACTCCCGCGAAACCGGCCACGACGACGACTACCTCGAGCTCATGGGCGACGTCGTGCAGGAGGTGGGCGGAACCCGCTACCGGCCGTGGATGATTTTCGAGGACGGCCGGCCCTGGCCCCGCGAAGATTGGCCCACCGCCTCCACCTACCGAGACGTCATAGAAAAACAACCGCTCGCCTTTCAGTGGGGACCGCTCAGCTTCGCCCACAACACCCCGCACCTGACCAACTTTTGGAAAGAGCGTTGGTGGCGCGTAAAAGAAATCTTCGAGATAGGCTCTAACTGGATCAGTGGCTGCGCCAACCACGACACCCTGCGCCGGGGCTACCAGGTAGACCCCGACGCAAGCATAAACCTCAACCTCGGCTCCACTCTTCCGGAAATACTCGTCAATGCTTACGATAACCCGGCGGCCACCCTGTTGACGTACGGGGCTTTCCCCGGTGTTCCGATGGACTTCGTAAACGCGCTCGCCCGGGCGCCCTGGGCCTTTGTCCGCAACACGGACGACCGCTACGGCATCAAGATCGTGTCCGAAGAGTCCGGTTTTCTGGACTGGCAGGTGGACGAAGCCCGCTACAAAGACCCCGCGAACTTCCCCCGGCTCGTGCTGCTCGGGTTTACCGACTACGCCGAGCTGCGCCGTTTCATGCGTACCATGACCCAGGCTATCCACGACACCGACTACGATCTGCCCGCCGTGGTCGGGAGAATGCGGGAAGCTGACCCCCCACTACCCGGCCCCGAACTCTCCGTACCGGTCCTGAAGTCCATCGCCCGGGCTTTCACCGAAGACGCCTACGAGTACGAAAACGTAACCCGCCACTACGATGATCTCGACCCGGGCCGGGTAGAGTTTAACCTGGCCGCGCGCGAGTTTCGCCGCGTCCGTCCCTGGCTGGTTCAGAACCTCGGCTCCGACGAGCATTACGGCCGGCTCTCGGGTAGAGGTTCGACCGTCTTCTACGCGCTGCGCCGGGCCCCGGACGGCGGAGAACAAGTCCTCTTCGTCGCCAACATGGAGGGGGACCCGGAAAAGCTCGTGCCGTTGGACCTGCCGATCCCGGACCTCGAAACGGAGGGCTGGCGGCCAGGCTTGGCCGCGCCGGGCGTCGCGTTCGAGTCACCAGATGCCCCCGTGGTGCTCGAAGATAGCCAAGGGCTCCTGCTGGTGCGCCGCGGCGGTTAGCCCCCTAGTCCCCCTAGTCCCCCTAGTCCCCCTAGTCCCCCTAGTCCCCCTAGTCCCCCTAGTCCCCCTAGTCCCCCTAGTCCCCCTAGTCTCCGGCTTCCAACTCGTAGCCTTTCTCGGACCAGGCGTTGGTGCCACCCTGCATGTTTGCGACGTTGGCGTAGCCCATCTCCTGCAGCGTTTTCGCCGCCAGAGTCCCCCGTCCCCCGACCGCGCAATGAACCACTATGCGGGCGTCTTTCTCCGGCAACTCGTCGTTTGCCAGGTACTCCAGCAGGCCCCGCGGGACGTGCTTCGCACCGGGGATATGACCCTGCCGCCATTCGCCCGGCTCGCGTACGTCGAGCACGGTAAAATCCTCTCCGGATACCAGAGAGTCGTGGACCTCCTCAACGTCTACCTGTTCCGTCTCCTCCCGGGCCTCGGAGACCATCTCCTCGTATCTCTTCGCCATTTCGAACCTCCCGTTTCCGTTTCTGCGCGGGGTTATGTTAGCACCGTTCCGGCGGCCCGCCGTCCGCGCGTAAAAAGTTTCGGCCGGTACGCAACTTTGCCGCCGGCGGCCACGAGACAAAATTTTAGAGAAGAGTAAGAATTGGAACGGGCGGCAGATTGTAAACTGATACGGCCAAACATTCGGAATACGGATAGAAAGAGAAGAGACACTTTGAGCGATTACGACTTGGTAGTGATCGGGGGCGGCACGGCGGGGCTGGTCGCGGCGGCGGGCGGGGCATCCCTGGGCGCGAAGACCGCCATTATCGAGAAAAACAAGCTCGGCGGCGACTGCCTCCACTACGGCTGCGTCCCCACCAAAGCCCTCGTAAAGAGCGCCAAAGTCGCGAGCCTCATGCGTCGCGCCCCGGAGTTTGGGCTCGGCAAGGTTGATGTCGAAGTGGACTTTCCCGCCGTAATGCGCCGGATGCGGTCCGTCATCGAAAAAGCCGGCGAGGCCGACGATCCCGACAGGTTCCGCAAGCTCGGCGTCGAGGTTTTTCTGGGCGACGAGGCACGCTTAGAAGCGCCGCAGGAGGTTTCGGTGAACGGCAGTCGCCTCCGGACGCGCAGCGTAGTCCTGGCTACCGGCTCCCACGCCAAACCACCGCCCGTAGACGGCCTCGAAGAAGTCGGCTACCTGGACCATGTAAGCGTCCTGGAGCTGGAACAATTGCCGCGCTCGATGGTAATTATCGGCTCCGGCCCGATAGGCAGCGAGTTTTCCCAGATATTCGCCCGTTTCGGATGCCGGGTAGAGTTGATCTCCTCTTCCCCTTACCCACTTCCTAAAGAAGACCCCGAGATCGGCGCCGCCCTGCGCGGCTTTCTGGAAGAAGACGGCGTCCGGGTACACGGCAACGTCCGGGCGCAATCAGCCCGCCTGGAAAACGGCGAGAAGGTCGTAACCGCCAAAAACAAGCAGACCGGCGAAGAGTTCGAGGTGCGGGGAGAGGGGATCCTGGTCGCCGCCGGTCGCGCCCCCTCCGTAGAAGGCCTTAACTTAGACGGCGTCGGCATCGCCCTTGGCGAAAACGGCGTAGAGGTGGACGAATACCTCGAAACCACCGCCGAGAACGTCTACGCCTCCGGCGACGTCACCGGCAAGCTCCTCTTTACCCACGCCGCCGAGCACCAGAGCCGCACCGCCCTCTCAAACGCCCTCTTCCCCATAAAACGCAAGGTAGACTACGACGCCTTCCCCTGGACCACCTTCACAGACCCCGAAGTCGCCCGCGTCGGCCTCACCGAACAACAAGCCCGCGAAGAGCACGACGGCGTAAAGGTATTCAGCTACCCCTTCGAAAACCTAGACCGGGCCATCTGCGACGGCGAGAACCGTGGCTTCATCAAGATGGTTACGGACAAAAAAGGCGGCATCCTGGGCTGCCACATCATCGGCCCCGAAGCCGGCAACTACATCGCCGAGACCGTCCTCGCCATGAAGAAAGGCATCTCCATCGGCGACCTCTCCCAAACCGTTCACGTCTACCCAACCCTCTCCGAAAGCGTCAAAAAAGCCGGCGACGGCTACTTCCGCGAACGCCTGTTCACCGGGCGCAACAAGAAGATACTCGGCGGCTTCTTTAACGGGCGCCGCTTTGTAGAAAACCAGATACAAAAACTGAGGAACTAGGTCGGAGGTCTTACCACATAACTAGAAAATTAGTTGACAACACGTTCCGGTACCTTATACTCGGCTTATGAACACTAAAGAAGCGGCGAATGCGATGGATGCTTTAGGGTCACCGGTGCGGTTGGAGATCTACCGGTTGCTGATCCGGGCCGGCGAGACGGGTATGACGATAACCCGCATCCAGCAGCGTACCGGGATCGCCCGCTCTACACTCTCCCACCACCTCCGCCGTCTTATAGAAGGCGGGCTCGTCTCCACCGAAAAAAGCGGCGCGAGCCTCATCTGCCGCGCCAACTACGCCGCCATGAACACACTCCTCGGCTACCTCTCCGACGAATGCTGCATCGAAGAAGCAAACGGACAGGAGGGAAACGTAGCATAGAAAGATGTGGGTACGAGCCAAATTTTTTTGACAATACATAACTACATTTTTAGTTATATAGACAAAATTTGAGTCGAACGGAGGCACGATATGAGTTGTGAGTATTGCGGAGGTCTTATGGTTGGAGGTAGCGGTCTCGCGGAGTTGGTGGACTTGGTGGACCGGGACTTCCACCGGGCGCGTTGGCGGCAACGGTTTGGACGGTTGGTGGCGCGCTTGAGGGGGAGGTCGGTTCCGGATCGGCTCGCCTGTTTCGCCGAGGGCCGGGGTGAGAAGAAGATCTTGGATCGCCGGTTTCTCGGGGTTCAGACTGTGGAGCTGGCGAAGATCGAGGGTAGCGTAGGGCGCTGCTGGGACTTCGACCGGGCTTTCATGCCGGTATGTTCTTGCCGGGGCGAGCGGTGGAGGCGCGTAGACAGAGCGTTGCGTGAGGGGCGGCAATTGCCTCCTATAAAGCTGTACAAGCTCGGTGAGCAGTATTTCGTAGAGGACGGCAACCATCGGGTGTCGGTCTCTCGTTACCGGGATTTTCTGGCTATAGAGGCCGAGGTCACCGAGTTAGTCACTGACAACGTGCAGAGCGAGAGCGTTCTCTCCGACGAATCCGGGGGTGGAAGGTAGATGTTTCTCAAGTCTTTGAAGCTCTCGTCCGGGAAGGGTTTGCCGGGCGGGATCTTTGCAAGATTTCCGGTGCTCTCGGATCGGGTAGTGCTGAGTACCCTGATCTTACTCGTTTTTCTGTCGGCGCTCGTTCCCGTGCAGGCGTGGGAGAGCTTCCGGTTCACGCTACAGAGTCTGTGGAGCATAGCCGGATTCTTGCTCGTATCGGTACTGTTCGCCGCCTACGCGCGGGCGAGCGCCGCGGACCAACTCACGGCGAAGGTGTTCGCGGCGGGCAGAACGGTGACGGTGGTTTTTGCGGCGTCGGCCTTCGGAGTTTTGTCGCCGTTTTGCTCTTGCGGGGTCGTGCCGATAGTCGCCGCGCTGCTGGCCGGCGGCGCCCCGCTGTTTGCGGTGATGGCTTTCTGGATGTCGTCGCCGCTGATGGACCCGGAGATGTTCTTACTTACCGCCGGGGAGCTCGGCGCTGGTTTTGCCGGGGCGCGGCTGGTCGCCGCCTTCGGGATGGGCCTCGTGGCAGGGTACGCGACCTGGGCCTTGCAACGCCGGGGATCGTTGGAGAACCCGCTCAAAGGATATAGCTCGTGCAGCACTAGCTCCGTTGACGAGCCGGTCGAGGTAGCCTGGGCGTTTTGGCGCGAGCCGGACCGCAAAGCGACGTTCAAACGGGAGTTCAGGAGGACCGGATTCTTTCTGGCAAAGTGGCTCACGCTCGCGTTTGTGCTGGAGAGTTTAATGGTCGCGTACGTCCCGGCGGAAGCCGTGGGAACGCTCTTGGGGTCCGGGAGTTTGATCTCGGTGCCGCTGGCGATCGTGGTCGGCGTCCCGACCTACCTCAACGGTTACGCCGCAATACCTACGGTAGCCGGGCTGATGGACCTGGGTATGTCCGAAGGCGCGGCGCTCGCGTTCATGACGGCCGGGGGTGTCACCAGCATACCGGCGGCGGTAGCAGTTTTTGCGCTCGTCAAAAAGCGGGTGTTCGGCTGGTACATCGTACTGGCGCTCGTTGGCTCCGCGATTGCGGGGTTTACCTACGCCGTGTTTACATCTATGCCCTGATCAGGCTTTCCGGTGCCGGGTGGCTACCTTGTACGTGCCGTCGGGCAGCTCGCCCAACTCATAGTCGCCGAAGAGGATCGGGTCGGATCGGTGGAGGCAGAGAAAGAGGCGCAATGCTAGCGTCCGGATCTCGCTTTCGGCGTGCGCGTCGGCCCGCATCTCGATTATGTGCCGCAAGGCCCGCACGTTTCCGGTGAACACCATCGGGGCCTCGGTCTCGTTGGGCAAGAGCGACCGGGCGGTCTGCTGCACTTTCTTCCGGGCGTCGGTTTTGTAGTCGGCGGAGAGCATCGCCGCACCGCCCTCCTGCTTCTCCAGCAAGCTATCCGCCATCGTCTCGTACTCGGCGGCGGCCCGGTCGGCCCGCTCCTCGAAGAGCTCGTGCAGGTTTTCGTCCTCCTGGTACTCGGGGCGCTCGACAAAACGGAGTACGGCCCCGGAAACGTAGCGTTGGCTTATCTGGGAAAAGCCCGCGCCGGCGCGGTGTCGCACCAGTTCGTGGGTGACGCTGCGGCTTATGCCGTAGAGGAGAAGGCTGAAGCTCGCGTGTTCTAGCACGCTGCCGTGGCCCGCCGAGGTAAGGCGCTCGAAGTAGGCGGCGGCGTTTTCGTTAGTCGTCCGGCGCGGGCCGAAAGAGGCGTAGCACAGTTGCCCCGCCGTTTTGCAGAGCTGGGAGGAGGCGGGGAGATCTGTGGGGTCGTTCAGGTAGTCGGGGAATTCGAGGGTGGGATCGAAGCCTTCGAGAAACCCTTCGAGGCCCGCGACGTTGGTTTGGGGCCGCGCCAGCATGACCACGCCGGGGGCCCCCAGGTATGGTGTGCCGGCCCTCGTGTGGTGGACCGGGGAGTGGACCGCGGGGAAGCCGCCGGAGACCACGCCCCCGAGTTCTTCGAACAGGCCGGATATTTTCTCCACGTTCTGCGAAGTCGTTTCCAAAAAGTTCCTTTCGGCTATTCTTTACGGCTTTCTATGCTGCGGAGGTTATACGATTTCGTCGAGGGCGTCCGTAAGGAACCCGGGCTAGCCCGGCCTGCGGGGGATGGTCACCCAGGAGACGGAGTACCCGGCCATCTGGAGGCTTTGTACTACGGTCGAGGGGTCTTCGGAGGTGAGGCGGAAGATCATGGTGCGTCCGCCGCTTCTTTTCTCCGGGGAAGAAAGGGCGCTGAGTATATCTACTTCGAGGTCGCGGATGATCTCCGCCACCTCCGCCAGCACCCCGGGCCGGTCCGGCGCCTGCACCTGTATCTGGCTGCCCGGCTCGTGTACGCCGGTCATCATTACCAGGGCCCTCATTACGTCCGTGGAGGTGACGATGCCGACCAGCTCGTTTTCGCCGTTTTCCTTGAGCATTACGGGCAGGGCGTTTATCTTCCGTTCGTACATCTCCTGCGCCGCGAACCCGATGGGGTCTTGGGGATGGGCCGTGACCACGTTGCGACTCATGAGGTCGGAGACCTTGAGCTCGTTCAGTTTTTCTTCTCTGGTGGGGTCTCCTTCGGGGGGAGTCGCACCGTCTATGTCCCGGTCCGAGATTATCCCGAGCAGCTTTCCGTCTTCCACGACGGGGATGTGGCGCACGTCTTGCTCCCGGAACACGCCCAGGGCGTCTGAAACTTTAGCTTCGGGGTTTAGCGTAGCCAAATCCCGGGTCATCAAATCCCGCATCAACAGCATCTCGCACCTCCATCTAACCTCCACCTAAACTACGATGCAGAGGCTCCACGGTGAAAGATTTTCCCCTGCCGGCCCCACTCTACCAGAGCGGGCCTCTGTGGCGCTATTTTAGACGGGGTGGCGCGGCCTTAAACCGCTTCGGAGAGCGCCTGGCGCAGCGTTCCCGAGTAACGTCCGGTACGGATGGTTCTTAAGGCTTTTATCTCTACCTGTCGCGCCCGTTCCTGGGATATCCCGAGCTTCTCGGAGACCTCGCGCAAGGTGCGGATGTCCCCGCCGTCCAGGCCGTGACGCAACTCCAGCACCTTCGCCTCGCGCTCGGGTAGCGCGCGAACGGCTTCCACCAGCGACCGCTCCCACTGGCCGGCTTCGACGCGCGTGTAGTCCTCGCCCGACCGTTCGTCCGGCAGCAGGTCTCCCATCTCCGAGCCGTCGTCGGCGCCGATTCGGGCGTTGGTGCTCCCAATGGGTTGGCTGACCTCGCGCAACCTGTGGGCTTCTTCTGGTTGGATCTCCAACCTCTGCGCCAGCTCTGCGTCGGTGGCGTCCCGGCCGAGCTCCACGCTGAGCTGAGATTCAGCCCGGCGCAGACGATACAGGGCGTCTACGACGTGGGCCGGCAGGCGGACAGTCCGGGCCTGGTCGGCTATGGCGCGGGTTATGGCCTGGCGTATCCACCACGTCGCGTAGGTGGAGAAACGGTTGCCCATGTTCGGGTCGAACTTCTCGACGGCCCGAATCAGGCCGGCGTTCCCTTCCTGGATGAGGTCCTCGAACATCACGCCTCGCCCGCGGTACTTTTTGGCGATGGAGATGACGAGCCGGAGGTTCGACTCGATGAGCTTCCGGCGGGCCCTCTGGTCGCCCTGGTGGGCCCGCCGGCTGAGGTCTTTCTCTTCGGCGGCATCCAACAGTTTTCCGTCGCGAATTTTACCGAGGTACTGCGTAAGCGTGTCCTGCTCCATCTTTCTCCCCTATCTTCTGGTTCTTAGATCTCTGCTGCCATTGCGCCGGTTTACGCGGCCGGCGGCCTGTTTCCGGTCCGCGGTCCCGCGTGGGTTACGAACCGATTCAGAACCCGCCCGTCCAGGCTGGACGTGACTACCCAGCGTTTCCCGCAATCACATTCGAGCGTGAGGTTCCACCGGGGCTCTTCGGGCGCCGCCAGGATCTCCTTACGGAAAGAACCCAGGCAACAGGCCGGAAGCTCCCGGATGTAGATTTCTTTCTGCGGCTCTTCGGTGGGCGCGAGCGTGGTGTCCGCCCGCAAAACGCTCTTCTTTCTCACGCGGCCCCTTTTCTTTCTTCCACGTTGCGCTCCATAAAGGCGCAGTCTTCGGGCTCTAGCGGGGCCGCCGCCTGCCAGCGGGCCCCGCAAGAGAAACACTCGAAAGAATCGCCGGCTTCCCGGGCCGTCCGCCGGCAACATCCCGGCACGTCCTCTTCGTGGAAGACTTCGCCGCCGAGTTCTGAAACCCAGAGGCCCACTACGCCGCCTTCCCGGAGAGCCGCCCGATCCACTCGCTCGCCTCTTCCCGGCTAAGCTCGGCGAACGGCTTCCCAACCATCTCCTCGAACTTCTCTATTCCGTCTTCTACGACGTCGGAGATGAGCACCTCCAGGTAGTTGAGCTGCTTGCGCGTCGCGGGCAACTCGGCCCGGCTCTCTTCCCTGGTGGCGGAGCCGGCAGAGCCAGCGGAGCCGGCCCGGACACCACCCGGCTCTTCCTGACGCCTCTGGACCTCGTCCGTCGCGCCTTCATCCCCGCCGAGCTCCTCAAGCGCCGTAACCCCGACGTTGATCGCATCCCGCAGGGCCCGGGCCTTTGCCCGCGTCTCGGCCATCCGGATGAGGTGCGGCGCTATGTTCCGGCCCACGTTCTCCGGGCTCGCGTCCCCAATACCACTGAACTTGCCTTCCTCCGTCCGGACCACGGCCTTTACCACCGCCATCTCGCCGTTCCGGGCGTCGGGAATCTGGATCAACTCCGTCTCGATGCTCCGCAAACCCCTGCCGTGGGCCTCTTCCAAAAGGCCCGCATATAAAACAAATCGCTTGCCCTGACGCTCGATCATGTACTCCTCACGCACGGCTACGCCTCCTTCTGCGCTTCTACGAAAACTACAACACACTTATCTTCACTGACAACAGTGAGACTAGGAACAAATAAAAACATCAGGCTATCCGCTCGTAGGTATACTGACGGCCACCGGGGGCGGCGGACTCCTTATGGCGGTGTATCAGGCCGAGTTTTCCGAGCCGGGTGGCGCGGTTGTTGCAGGCCGTGTGGTTGAGGCCGAGCTTTTTGGCGAGGTCCGCGTTCGTGATCGAACCAGCCTCCTGTATCGCCTCTAGTGTCTCTACCAGGTGCTCCGGTATCTCACCGACGAGGCCGGGCTCGGACCCTATTTCGTCCACCCGCAGCATGGCTAGGTCCCGCTGCTTCATGGAGGCCTCTACGTTCTCCAGCAGGTCCCGATCTTCCTCGATCAGAACCAGGTAGCGCCCTCCGTACTCACCGCCCGCGACCCTGGAAACCAGAATCCCCAGGGCCTCATCCGCAAACGAGTAGTCCATCAGATCCACGCCGCGGATGTCCACGTACAAGACTCCACCCTTGGGCAAAGCCTCCAACGTATCGCCGAGCGTCTCCCGAACCATGCGGCCCGCCTTGCGGGTGACCATGAGCTTGCCGCCGCGCTCACCCCCACCGACCTCGTAAACCTCCCGGGGACGCCCTTCAACCATTGAGCTTACCTTCATTGTCTTCAGTGAAACCATCTGAAAAGATTATAAGGCCGGCTTTGCGGAAAATCAACGTTGTATTTGCATTTGCGAAATATATTGACTTCACCCGGAGGTCTTTTCTTGCGGTCGCCGGGGGAGCGAGACCCGCACGAAGGTTCCGGGGAAATTTGGGACTTTGCGGGAGTTGTTGCGGTCTTTGTACGCGGTGACCCTTCCGGAGCCGCTACGCAGGGAGAGGGAGCCCCCCGCGCGGCCGGAGATCTGGGCCACGAGCGCGAGCCCGCCGCCGCGCCCGATTTCTCCTGTGCCGGAGACGCCCATGGTTAGTGCCTGGCGTAGGGCGTCGTTGTCTGTGGCGGTGTGTTCCGCGAGCGCCGGGTTTTTGGAGAGGGTTTCGCGAACCCCGACGCCACCATCGGCAATGGCGACCAGGATCTCCTCTCCCTCGCGTTCCTCGGAGCGGGCGCCATGCCGGCCGCTGACGATGTGGTGATAGGCTTGTACGGCGGCGTAGGCCCCGAAAGACGAGGAGCCGTGCTCGGCGGCGTTGGCGCAGATCTCCGAGAGCACGGAGCAGACGGCGACCCGCTCGCGCAATCGGTAGCCCTGGTTTTCCAGGATCTCCGAGATGCGGTTTATAATGCCCGGTATTTCCTCTTCGGTGTGAAAGTTGACCAGTTCTTGGAGCGAGCCCGGGTTGTGGCGTTGGCGTCCTTCCAGAGAAGCTACGTCCGTGTTGGTCTTTACCCGGTCACCGAAGAGCCGGAAGAAGTTCATCCTTTCCAGGTAGGCCGGCACGTCGCGGCCGGAGAGGATCACACTAACTTCTTTAGAGCGTGGGATCAAGAACTCCAGCAGCGTGGCGAGGCCGCAGATACCCGCGGGCTCGACGAACTCCACCTCGCGCAAGTCCAGGATTACCGGCTCCCCCCCGAGTTGTACCGCAGCCTCGAAAGCGGGGTCCAGGCTGCCCAGGGTTAGTACCCCGCTCATCGTGCCCCGCCGGCTGACCTTTAGTTTGAGTTGCGTGTCCATCGAATCAATTGTAGTCGGTGGGGCCCGGGCTTACCGCGTAGAACGTTCCCGCCGGTACTCGTAGAAAATTTCGGTGTAGCGGCGGTTGTCGTAGCGGCTGATGATGGACCCGTCGCCGACCTCCTCGAAGCCGCACTTCTCGAAGACCCGCTGCATGCGTTCGTTGTGGGATAGGGTGGAGCCCCTCACGGCTTGCAGCTCCAAGGTGTCGAACACGTACCGGATCAGAAGCTCCACGGCCTCCGTCGCGTAACCGCGCCCGCGGTGGTCTTTGGCGCCGATCTTTATCCCCAACTCGCAGCCGCCTTTCCGGAAGTCGTAGAGGGTAACCATACCCACGGGCTCCTCCCCGGCCTCGATGATCAGGGTTTTCACACTCTTGTCCTTCCAGCGGGCTAGGTAGTCGCGGCGGGCGGCGGCGAGCGAAACGGAAATCGGCGTCCGCCCGTTCCACGCGGCAAGCTCGGGGTCCCGATCCCACGAGTAAGCGACCTCGACGTCCGACTCCCGCGGAGGCCTCAAAGAAACGGTTTCCCCGCTTATTGTCCCGATCTCTTCGACGTAGATGCCGGCTCCTTTTCTACTCCCGGCTACCTATATTACACTTTGCAACCCAAAAGTACGCACGACATCCCAGGGGAATCCAGCACGAAGACGAACAAAAAGGGCCGGCGTCAGTAGAGGGGTGATCCCTCTTTTCCGGCCCTTAGCGGTTCCCTAGACGAAACCGCTACGATGATACGGTCATTATAAGAAAGACCGACTCTCTACGCAAGCCCTCGATAACGAAACTTAATCTTTCTGACCCGCGAAACCGATGCTATAATCGTCTCTCGTAGGGGCCGCTAGCTCAATTGGCAGAGCAAAAGACTCTTAATCTTTAGGTTCCAGGTTCGAGTCCTGGGCGGCTCACTTTCCTTGCCGGTTTACTTCAACCGTCCTTCGGGACTACCGCGACCGTGCAGCGCGAAACGCAGATCAAGCTGTCTTCCTCGTCGGTTATGCGGACGTCCCAAACCATGACTTTCCGTCCCCGGTGCAACGGCACGCCGGTGGCGGTGACCTCTCCCCCGCTCTTGCCCCGGACGTGGTTCGCGTTGATCTCCAGGCCCACCGCCAGCTCTTTTTCCTGGTCTATAAGGTTGAAAGTGCCGACGCTCGCCACCGTTTCGGCCAGGACCACGGAAGCCCCGCCGTGAAGGATGCCGAAAGGCTGCTTTGTCGGGCCGTGAACCGGCATCTTCGCAACGACGCGCTCCTCGCGGACTTCGACGACCTTGATGCCGATGGCCTCCATGATGGTGTCTTTCACGTCTATGTCCGGTACGGACCCTTCCACCAGCGCATCACTTTCTGAGAGTTTGCCACAAACGCCCTATACTACACCCGGTTTCCCGCGGTTTCCCGCGGCCCCCCCGGTTTTCCCCGGGCGGGGTCTTGGACACAAAAAAACGGAGAGGTGCAGGCTCCCCCCCGTTGACTTTCAAGTGATCCTGCGCGGCCCGCGCCCCGGTAGGACGCGGGCCGGGTTGTTGCTACCGGGTAATACTACCTGCGCCGCAGAACAGCGTAGGTCAGAACGCCCGAGCCCAAGAGCAAAGCAGCCGCCGGCAGAAGGATCGCCGGGCCACCACTCTCGGGGAGCCCGCTCGTCGCGCCGCCGCCGGAAGCGGTGCCGCCCATCATGGTGTCGCCACCCATCATGGTACCGCCACCCATCATGGTACCGCCGCTCATCATAGTATCGCCGCCCATCATGGTGGTACCGCCACTCATCATGGTACCGCCGCCGCTCATGGTAGTGCCCTGTGCTAGGGCCATTGACGCCGTCAACATCGTGGCAACCAAAGCCGCCGCGATCAACATAGTCAGTCTTCTCATATGGTCCCTCCTTTTCGGTTGGTTTATTCCTTCTAACGGCCTGCATCTTCTCACTCTTGGAGAAGTTGCCCACAGTGTACAGACTTCAAACGCGAAAGTCTCTATTATCTTAACAATTTTTAATATAGTTATCAAATGTTTACAAACAGCGTTTTGGAAGCGGGTTCTTGGCGCGGGTCTCGGAGGTGGTGCGGAAGGGGGGAGAGTCGAACTCCCAGAGGTTTTACCCTCGACGGTTTTCAAGACCGCGTGACGCGCCGATGTCCGCCCTTCCGGGAATTTTATTGTATCCCAGTCAGGTTGCTGTTTACACCGTCGAAGAAGGGCACACGTCGTTTAGGATGCAGCCGGGACAGTCCGGTTTTTGGGATTTGCAGGTTCGGCGGCCGTGAAAGATCAGCAGGTGGGAGAAAAGGGTGCGGTCTTCTTCGGGGACTTGCTCCAGGAGGTCTTGTTCGATCTTCCCGGGGTCTTTTTTGGTGGAGAAGCCGAGCCGGTTGGAGAGCCGCCGGACGTGGGTGTCCACGACCACGCCCTCGTTTACGCCGAAAGCGTTGCCGAGGACGACGTTTGCGGTTTTGCGCCCAACCCCGGGGAGGGCGGTGAGTTCCGGCATCGTTTCGGGAACCCGTCCGTCATGGTCTTCGACCAGGGCTTTCGCCATGCCCCGTAGTGAGCGGGCTTTGTTGCGGTAGAAGCCCGTTGGCCGGATGTCCTGTTCGAGTTCTTCGGGGTCCGCCGCCGCGTAGTCTTCGGCGGTCCGGTACTTATCGAAGAGGTCGCCGGTAACTTGGTTGACCCGGACGTCGGTCGTCTGGGCGGAGAGCATCGTCGCCACCAGAAGCTCCAGCGGGTCCGACCAGTTCAGGTCGGTTGAGGCCTCCGGGTACTCTTTTTTGAGGCGGGTCACGACCTCTGACGCTTGGGCGGGTTCTCTTTGCACGACGACCCCGGATTATAGCTTCATGCGGCGGCCGGTGCGGCGGCCGGTGCGGCAGCCAGTGCGGCGGGCGGCGCTTCGGGGTGGCCCGGGAGGGTAGATAACCATTAGACTAGGCGAAAGGTATTTTGGTGGCGAGATAGAGAGGAGCTTGGAATGGCAGACGTGAACTTCGACTACGAAAACCTCATAGAGGTCGAGGGCGGCATCCGGGAGGACGAGTTAGACGGCATCCGGCAGAGCCTCGAAGAAGCTGCCGGTGAGCTTTTAGGGGAAGAGCTAGGTTTCATGCAACTTCCGAAGACCGACCAGTACGCGAAAGACTCCAAGGACTTGGCGGGTGAGATCCGGAACTCGGGGGCGACGGATTTTGTCCACGCCGGCATCGGAGGCTCCGCCCTGGGTCCTATGGCGGTTCAGAAAGCACTCAATCATCCCTACTACAACCTGCTGACGGACCGCGGCGGACCGCGCATCCACTTCGCCGAGAACACGGACCCTTCTTCGCTAGGGGCTATCCTGGATGTGGCCGACCCGGAGAACACGTGGGTCAACGTCGTGACCAAGAGCGGTTCGACCGCGGAGACGATGACCAACTTCCTCGTCGTACGGGGTTTTCTAGAAGACGCGATGGGTGAGGGGTATAGGGATCACACGGTCTTCACCACGGATCCCGAAGAAGGTTTTCTGAACGAGATCTCCGCCCGCGAAGGTATAAAGACGCTCCCGATCCAGCAGAACGTCGGGGGGCGTTTCTCGGTGTTGTCCCCGGTCGGTTTGCTACCGGCGGCCGTGGCCGGCATAGACGTGGACGCCCTGCTTTCCGGCGCCGCCCAGTGTGTAGACGAGGTGAACGAGCAGGGGGCGGGGCACCCGGCGATCCGGGGCGCGGCGCTGCACTACCTGATGGACACCGCCCGGGGCCGCAACGTGCGGGTGATGATGGCCTACGCCGACGCCCTGGAGCGGACCGCCGCCTGGTTCGTCCAGCTCTGGGCCGAGTCGCTCGGCAAGGACGGCAAAGGTTCGACACCCCACGGCGCCGTCGGCACCACAGACCAGCACTCTCAGGTTCAACTCTACATGGAGGGCCCACAGGACAAGGTGATCGAGATAGTCCAGGTCGAAAGCCACCCGCGGGACCTGGACATCCCGAACGTTTACGAGGACATCGAGGGCGTCGGCTACCTCGGCGGCCACACGATGTCCGAGCTGCTAAACGTCGAGTGCGACGCGACCCAGAAGGCGCTCACCGAAGCCGGCAGGCCGAACTGCAACATTACGCTGGGCAGCGTTAGCGCCGAGAACCTCGGCTACCTTTTCCAAGCCCTGGAAGTCCAGACCGCCATCTGCGGCTCGCTCTACGGCGTCAACGCCTTTAACCAGCCCGGCGTCGAGGCCGGTAAAAACATCACTTACGAGCGGATGGGCCGGCCCGGCTACTAAAAAACGTCATTCGAGAAGCGCCGTCCTCCGGGGCGGGTGGGATCCAACAAGTGAGATCTTCTGAGGACCGTTGCCGTTCGAGGCTTCTGCCAGTTCATCGGTGTCGGGCGGGCGTAGAGGAGGAGCCGCAGAGATGAGCCCTAAGGCCGTCGCGCTTTCGGGGATGGAGTTGCCGCCGCCCCCGCTGGAGAAGTGGAAAGATACCAAAAAGACGTTGCACCGCTACGCCCAGGTGGTGGGAAAGGTTCGTACGGGGCTCTCGTCCTGGACAAACCACTGGTGGCCCGTAACCCTGCACGTCACGCCCCGCGGGCCCACCCCGGGGCCGATACCACACTCCGCCGGAACCTTTGACATTTCCTTTGATCTCCTGGAAAACCGTCCGCTGGTCGCCGCCGGCGAACAGGGTGAATTCTCTTTCGCGCTGGACAACTTGCCCGGGGCAGATTCCTACAGCAGCCTTGTAGGAAGGCTCGGCTCTTTGGGGATAGAAACCTCTATAAACACCAAACCCTTCGACCTCGACGGCGCGCAAACGCGGCCGGGACGGAGGCCGGGACGGAGGCCGGGACGGAGGTCGCGAACTGGGACGCGAAAGATTTCCGTGCCCAGCCGGCCGGCGAGAACGGTAAATTTCAAGGAGTTCGCCTGATGCCCTCACCCGAAGAGAACACCGTCGTCCAGCAGCAAATAGAGGAACTCTACACTCTACACCTCACGCTCGGGGACGAGCAGGTCGTGGGCTACTATCCGCCCGAGATGAAGTCCGAAGCCCACCGCTTCGGCATGGCGTTCACCCACATAGACGGCACCCAGTTTCACTACGGCGACTGCGAGTATGCCTTCCCGCTACACTCCATCTCGAAGGTCTTTATCTACTCGCTGGCGCTCGAAGACAACGGCCGCGAAAAGACCCTCCGGCACGTTGGGGTGGAACCCAGTGGAGACCCGTACAACTCCATCACCTTCGACGAAAGGAACAACCGGCCGTTCAACCCGATGATCAACGCGGGCGCCCTGGTGGCGACCAGCCTGGTGCACGGCGGAGACCGGGATGAGAAAGTCGGACGAATCCTGGAGCGGCTGCGCATCTACTCCGGCAACCCGGACCTGCACGTGGACCAGGATCTCCTATCCGAAGAACTCATCTCCAACGACCGGAACCTCGGGCTCAGCTACCTTATGCGGAGCCTCGGTATGCTCAAAGGCGACCTGTACGAGAACCTCGCCGTTTACCTCTCGATCTGCTCGGTGAGGATTACCGCCCAAGATTTGGCGAACATGGGCGCCACCCTGGCCTACGGCTGCGTCAACCCCATTACCGGCGGTCGTACGCTGCCCCAGTCTCAGGTGCGGGATGTGATCACGGTGATGCTCATGTGCGGGATGTACGACGCCGCCGGCGAGTGGGCCTACGACGTTGGCATCCCGGCCAAGAGCGGCGTAAGCGGCGGAATCCTTATAACCGTCCCAAACTATTTCGGGGGCGCGTTCTTCTCTCCCGGCCTCGACGACCACGGCAACAGCGTCCGCGGCATTAACATCTGCCGGGACTTGTCCCGCCGGTTCGGGCTGCACGTCTACGCCGACCCGTCCGAAGCCATGTTCGGCCGCATGGAACCTGCCGAACTGCCGGCGTCCGACGTTTTTAGCCTGTCCGGGTAAGCCCCCGAGAAAGTTCGGCAGCAGGTTTCAGCAGGAACTGCTCTTGTTCCTGCTGCCCGCCGGCGCGTGTGAAGACCGGAAACCCGGCGGCGGTCAACCCCAGCTTTATCCTGTTCTTCTCCTTCCCATTTCCCAACACGGCTTTTCCCCAGGAGGCCCTGACCGGCCGGCTCTCCGCCATCGCGGACTACAACCCCGTGACCTACCTGCCGGAAGCGCTGCGTTCGCCCATCAGCCCCCGGCTACGAGGAATTGGGGAGATCAGGGCCGTCGTCGCCGTCAGCTTTACCCTCGCCATGGCGGCCTTGCGTGGACGTGTTTCGAGGGGATAGCCGCCGGTTGCTGATCCTACGAAAACTCCAGCGTACGATAGAGTCTTCAAAACACGTTGAACGCGGGCCGCATCGGGAGCAAGCTCGGTAAAATGGGAAGATCGAGAGATCGGCCGGAACATTGTCGTACAACGGTGAGAGAGGAGATAGGACTTTGGATACTACACAAAATGGGACTGATCGGGCCGGAGGACGCTTGCGCTGGGTGCGGCTGTTGCTGTCCGTACTGGTCGCGGCGCCTGCTGCCGCGGCGGCCAACGCGGTCGTCTATCTGTTGGCTTCAGCAGCGGGGGCCCTTCCAGGCAACGTGGCCGTGGGACCCGAAGGGCAGGCGTTGAATTTGTTCGCTGTGATTTCCGCCTCGGTTATCGGGGCGATTGGGGCAGCGGTGGTGTTGGCGGTCTTGAACCTGCTCTTGCAGCGCCCCGTACCGGTGTTCTACGTGGTGTCGTTCGTGGTGCTTCTACTATCGTTTTATACGCCGACGACGATCTCCGGCGCCCCGCTAGCAATGGTGCTGGTGCTAGAGCTTATGCACGTGGTGGCGGCGGTAGTCACCGTTGGCGTACTTACGACCCTGCCACGCAGAGGGTAGATAGCCCAAACAACCGCCGGGCCATCCGGGGAGATATTCGCCAGATTATTCTCCTACCCGAAAGCCGGAGTCCCGAAGAGCAGTACCCAATATGGGCGTATGCACCTCGCCCATGCCCTCGCAAATCAGCACGCTCTGCCCGGTGGTCCGTAGTTTCACCATACAACAACCGGGAGCGGCACAGGTTGACGGCAGGGTCTTTCACATGAACCCGCGCGGGTTATAATGGTTTCTGGCGCGGTTGCAGGCGACCCTAAGGATGATTCCACATGAAATGGCTCAAAGTCTACGGCCTTCCAAAACTACCGCTCTTTCTCGCCCGGTGGGCGATGAAGCTGGGGCTGCCGGGTCCAACCTGGTACAAGTGGAAGGCTGCCAGCGCTGGGACCGGGGTGATCCTGGACGAGATGATTCGGGCCGCCGACGACCTCGGCTACAACGGCCAGAAGGTCGGCCAGCTAGCCATGAGCCGCATCGGGGAGAAGCAAGGGCGAGACTTGGGCGAGCAGCTCGGCGTAAAAACCATGAAAGACGCCGTGGACGTGGTAATGCTCGCAAACCGCTTTTTCGACATCGAGATCACTTTGACCGAGACCAAAGACGGCGAGTACGTCATAAACGCCGACCGCTGTCCCTGGTTCGGCGGGATGGGCCACGACGGCGTCCCCGGTTGGGACGTAAAGCCTTGCGCCGCCTTCTCCACCTACGAGAAAGCGATGGTCACCGCCATAAATCCCAACGTAAAGCTCTCCTACACCGAAAAACGGACCACCGGCGGCCACACCTGCCGCGGTGTCTACCAATACAAAGACAAAGAACTCGGCGACAACGTAGAGCCGCAGACAGAGTTCGTCGGGCTCGGCAAAAAGCCGAAGGAAAAGGTAGAAGCGAAAGCAGAGTAGTTTTGGAACGCATCGAGATAAATACTGCCAGAGGCAAAGAGCGGGTTCCGCCGGGTCAATACCTGGTTGGGGATCGCTGGCCGATACTCACCTACGGCCCGACACCGGAATTCGACCCGGAGAACTGGGACTTTACGGTCTCAGGGCTTGTTGATAGCCCGCTGCGGTTTAACTGGGATGAGTGGAACGGCCTACCTACCGTCGAGGTGAAGGCGGACATGCACTGCGTTACTTCTTGGAGCAAGTTGGACAACGTGTGGGCGGGGGTAAAAGCCAGGCTCCTGCTGGAGATGGCCGGTCCGAAGCCGGAGGCCGAGTTTTTCTCTGTGTTCTGCGACGGCGGGTACACGACCAACGTGCCGGTCGAGGAGCTTTACGAAGAGGACGCGGTGTTCGCCACACATCACAATGGCGAGCCGTTGGAGCAGGGACACGGCGCGCCGATGCGGCTCGTGATCCCGCGCCTCTACGCCTGGAAGAGCGCCAAGTGGATCCGGGGCATCGAGCTTCTGGCGGAGGATAAGCCCGGCTTTTGGGAGAACAACGGCTACCACAACTACGGAGACCCCTGGCAGGAGCAGCGCTACAGCTTTAGCTTTTAGTGGAGGCTGGTCAGCATTTCAGCTTGTCAACTCCTCGGCTTTTAGGGCCAGAGGATAACCGTAGCGATAGAGTAGCGGGGAAGTTAGCCCGGTAACCAGGTTGCGATCCCGGGGGTTCATGTCTTCTTTCCAGGCTTGATCCGGCTTCAGCGCGACGCTGCCGGTGTCGAAGCGGTTGGGGTTACCCGATACGGTGTGGCTGATGCCGAGCATGACTTCGTTTTCGCTGGCTAACGGTAGTTCGGCGTTCTCGTCCAGCAGATCCAGGATGCGCGCGAAGCTGGCACGCGGATCGGCCACGAAATCTTCGTAGAAAAGGCGCAGATATTTGCCGTCGCGCCACAAGGCTTCCGCCGAAGCGTTCCAGGCGTCCCACAGCGCCGCGCTCTTTGTGGGGCTGAATTGGTGCATAAATTCCCGGTCTTCGCTGTCGGGCTGTCGCTTTTTCTTGAGCCACGAGTAAGCGGCGGCCCGCGGGTCGCGCACCAGGTGCAAAACCCGGAAATCCAAGTTTGAAACGGTGCCCAGGGCGTATCCGTAAGCTGGTTCTTTCGAAGAATCTACTATGACGCGGCTGTTCGTCACCGACTTCGTGGAGTCGTAGAGCCGGCCGGTACTTTCCCGCCACGGGCCGAGGCGGTCCTCGATCGCACTCGTGCCTTTTTTCGTGAGCATGAGCGGAATGTGGCGGGTACGGGCGCCGGCGGCCTGGAGGCGCATCATCTCGCGGGCGTCCACGCCATCGGGAAAGGCTCTCTGCACGACCTTTGTCCAGACCGGACACTCGTCGAACGGCCGGCCGCAGCCGCAGAGACGGTTTTCGAGGAAGTTCTGGCGCCAGATGTAGCAGATCTCCCCCGCCGAGAAAAAGCCGTCTATCTGGCCGAGGCTGTTGGAGAGGATCGTACTGCCACTCCGGCCGAGCCCCACGATGTAGAGTACCTTTGTCGGTTCACCGCCCACGGTCTAGCCTCCACCCCTTCTCAATTGGCGTTGGGCAACGTCCCAAAAAGCCTGCAAGAACTCTTTGTCGGTGTCGCTCAGACCGAAGAAGAGCAGCAGCGCCAGGTAAATCACGCCGAAGACACCACCCACGGCGAAGAGAGCCAGTATCGCCGGTAGGGAGAGCACGAGCCCGAGTATGTAGGCGATAGTTGCTGCAAAAAGGCCGGCGGCGAGTGGTTTGATCCAGGCCCGGTTGTAAGGCCAGAAGCCGAGCCGGAGCCGGACGGCAATCAGGGTGGCGGTGTTCTCGGTAACGATGCCGGAGGCCATCCCGATGGCGGCGCCGAGTATCTTCTGCTCGGGCGTCGGGGCTCCCCAAACCAGAAAGATGCTCACGGCGAGGCCGACGAGCGCGGCCACCCCGGTGGCGACCATCACCACGTTCTGGTTGTCGGTCATGGCGAGCATCCGCGGTGTCGGCCCGACAGAGGCGCTGAATAGCTGGGCAAAAGCCACCACCACGAGCGCCAGCGCGCCCGTCGCCGCCCGCTCCCCAAAGCCCAACACCAAAACGTCCTCGGCGAGCAAAAGAATCGCCAGGAAGATCGCGAACGCCCCGGTAAAAACCCAACGTGAGATGTCTTTATAGAGAACGCCCAGCCGCTCCTGGTCGCCTCGGGCGTGGAGACTGGAGATGATCGGGGAGAATATGCCGCTGAAAGCGAAGCGCACGATGGTCGAGAGCGTCGCGGTTCGGGCCGCGGCCTGGAAGATCCCCACCGGCGCACCGGCCGCGAAAAACCCCAACACCCAGATCGCCGACCACGTATTGAGGTACTGTGCCCCGGTCGTTACGCCCATGGGGATAGAAACGGAAAACAGCGCCTTTGTCTCGTACTTCGGCTCCACTTTGCTGTCTAGTAGCGAAGAAAAAAGGTGGTGCAAAAAATAGACCGCGACCAGAGACCCGAGCAGCATCGAAATTCCGTAGGCCGCGATCGCCCCTACCAACCCGACACCAATAAAGTAGAAAACAGGCAGTAGTATGAGATAGAGTGCGGGACGTATCATCTGCTGCACGTAAGCGGCGTAAGTGACCGTCTGAAAACCCTGGGTCGCCCACAGAACCATCATCATGAAAGTGAAGAACGGCAGTGTAACAGCGAAAGCTCGCAGCACCGCCACCATCTCCTGGGCTTTGTAATACCAGTCGGCCATAAAGCCTGCGCCGAAGAACATGACGAGCGAGAGGACGAGGCTCACGACGAAAGAGACCAGAAGAGCCTGGATGATCGTGCCGCGTACCCGCGAGGTGTCATCCCGGGTCCGGTAGTGGGCGACGTAGCGCACCACCCCGTTCTCCATCCCGAACCGGGAGATTATGTGGGCCAGGTTCACCGCCGCTTCGCCCAGAGAGTAGAACCCGAAGGCCGCGACCCCGAAAAGTTGGGAGATAGCAACCTTTGTCAGGAAGCCGAGCACCCTTCCGACTCCCTGCCCGGCGGTGCTGATCCCGGC
Organism: Rubrobacteraceae bacterium; assembly: GCA_965213905.1. Classification (GTDB taxonomy): domain Bacteria; phylum Actinomycetota; class Rubrobacteria; order Rubrobacterales; family Rubrobacteraceae; genus SIRX01. The sequence goes on from OZ243922.1 coordinate 935,014, forward strand.
ACCTCGCGCCACCTTGGCGACGTAGTCGTCTCCGCCGGCCGGCGACTTTTCCGGAGGCTTATCCGTTAGTACATCTTCCGGCGGGGTTTTCTCCGGGCCGTTAGTGCCAGTTGATCTGTCGAAAGTCACGGCGTAAGATTATAGGGTTTCGTACGGAGTTGTGCAGTTTTTCGGCAGCCCAATGTGGGTTAGCGTACCCGCTGCTTTCGGCGGGATGAGAGGAAACTGCTTACGGGTAGTGAGAGGCCAAGCAAAACCCAGGCGAAGCCGAAGAAGATCCAGAGTGCGGCCCCGAAGGATGCCAGATCTTGGGAGAAGGAGATCAGCCCGGCGGGCCCCGCTATCGCGAGCGGCAAGGCGGTCCAAACGGGCACGGCTTCGGACCTCGCGGCCCCGACCCCCAGCAACATGGTTCCCCCGGCCGACACGAGAAGCCCCATCCGCATGGCCCGGTAAGCCGGCGCCGTCATGAGGTACACGTCGTCCAGGTCGAGCCAGTACTTTCCTACGTCCCCGAAGATGACTAGCAGGAGGCCTACGAGAGCTAGCACGTAACCCGACTTTATCAACCATCCCGGCCGGTTCGGGAGCCAGGCGTAGAGGCCGATGAGGCCGAGCAGGATCAGGGCCGGCGCAGCCGGAAAGAGCCTCCAGAAGACCGCGGCGGTGGAGTAACGATACTCCGAAAGATAGACTCCCAAGGGAGAGAGCATCCATAAGATACCGCCCGGCACACACAGCAGAACGTTCCACCGAAAGAAACCCGGGATCACCCTGGAAAGCAAGACCTTCTCCCGTCTACGATGTCGGTGCCTGGCGACGCTCCTTTTGCCGGGGTTTTAGTATTCTGGAAGCGGCCCACCGGCGTCCTCCAGAACGTATTCCCGAAACATCTTTTTGACGATGCCCGGGTTTCCGCCGGCGACGTCGTTGTTCATCTCCGGGTCTTTTTGGACGTCGTAGAGCCGGGCGCCTGAGCCGTCGTTGCGGCTAAACATTACGTACCGGTCGTCGCGGGTCCACACATGGTCGTTGTAGCCGAGCGTGAAGTGGTCTCGCTCCTGGACTTCCCCACCGTTCAGTAACGCGCCGAGATCCTGGCCTTGCATGGGTTTTTCTTGTTCGACGCCCAGGGCGCCGAGTATCGTGGGGGCTACGTCGTGGGTGGAGGCGTAGTAGTCGTTCGTCTCGCCCGCCCCTTTGCCGTCCGGGTAGCGGATAAAGAACGGGATGTCGGTAAGCTCGGGCCAGAGCGCGAAGAAAGGCTTGCCGGTGGCGTCGTGCTCGGCGAGGGCTATACCGTGGTCTGAGAGCGCCAGGATCAGGGTGCTGCCCATCAAACCCAGGTCATCCACCTTGTTCAGGAAGTTGCCGAGCCAGCGGTCGGCCAGCGTAACGTTTGCGGCGTAGAGGTTACGCATACGCTCCAGTTCGCGGCCCCCGATCCATCCGGCATCTCCGTAGTTCGGCACTATGGGCTCGTCGCCATCGTAACCTTCGCCGTAGAGGTCTATGTACTTCCGCGGCGGGTCCCAGGGCTCGTGCGGGTCGAAGCTATCTATCACCAGGAAGAACGGCTGGGTTTCGCGGGCAGCCTCCAGATAATCCATTCCCCGGAGAAACACCTGCGGGGAGAACCAGTCTTCCTCCTTCTCGCGGTCGGTGGTGTTGGCCAGGTATTGGCGTACCTTCGCCCTCATACTGTCGTCGTTGCCGTCTACCGTGTTGCGGTCTACCTGCTCCTGGGGGACGCCGACCGGGGAGCGGTAGCGGTCCCGCTCCTGGCCGCGGATAAAGTCGAAGATGTCGAAGCCGCGCTGGAAGTTCATGGAGGCTTTGAACATGTGCTGGGTGTCGGTTACGAGGGCGGTGTTGTAGCCCTCCGGTTTCAGGGTTTCGGAGAGCGTTACCTGATCTTCTGGTATCCGCTGCCAGCCGGCGGGAAAAAAGGTCTCGCCTTTCTGGGGGATCCAGTTCCTAAAAGGCCAGGTGCGGAGCCCCGTGTTGATCGCCCGCCGGGCCGGGATGGTCGGGATGGACTCTGGATACGCCCGGGTAAACCTCAAGCTGTCTTTCGAGAGCGCGTCCAGGTTCGGGGTCTGTATCCAGTCGTTGCCGTAAGCCCCGACGTGGTCCTTGCGAAGGCTGTCCAACATAACCAAGATCACATTCATCCTCGCACCCCCACTGGGAAGATAACTACAACCCGCGCCCAGCGCCGACGACCCTAGAAGCGTCGCCCCGGCCGCACCGGTGCCGGTAATTTTTAGAAACTCTCTGCGTGTCCAGTCCCGGCTCACCCGGTAATTCCTCACAAGAACTCGGTCGTTCGATCAACGTTCGCCGACAGTTCGTCGCCGACGCATATTCTAAAGCAAATGTGTTTTCGATCTATCGGCGAACCATTGCAAAGTACTTTCGAGTCCCTGCCGGGCACCCACCCGCGGCTCCCAGCCCAATACCTCCCGGGCGCGGGATATGTCGGGGCACCGCTGTTTGGGATCATCCTCCGGGAGCGGCTCGTGGCTTATGGAACCCTCGCCGCCCGCGAGCCCCAGGATCAACTCGGCCACATCTTTTACGGTGTACTCTACCGGGTTGCCGATGTTTACCGGGCGGGTCTCCGGGCTGCGCATGAGCCGCACCACACCTTCTACGAGGTCGTCCACGTACTGGATGCTGCGCGTCTGGGCTCCTGCGCCGTAGACCGTGAGGGGTTTCTCGGAGAGCGCCTGATTTATGAAGTTCGGGATCATGCGCCCGTCATCGGGACGCATTCGGGGGCCGTAGGTATTAAAGATCCTGACCACGCGGGTGTCTACTCGGTGGTGGCGATGGTAGGCCAGCGTGATCGCCTCGGCGTACCGTTTGGCTTCGTCGTAGACGCCCCGCACCCCAATCGGGTTGACGTTGCCCCAGTACTCCTCCGGCTGCGGGTGCACGAGCGGGTCCCCGTAGACCTCGGAGGTCGAGGCGAGCATTACCCGGGCTCCTTTGGCCTTCGCAAGTCCCAGGGAATTGTGCGTTCCCAAAGCTCCGACCTTTAGTATAGGTATAGGGATGCGCCCGAAGTCCGCCGGGCTGGCGGGGGAGGCGAAGTGGTAGATCTCCTCCAGGTCTCCGGGGACGTCTATGTAGGTGGTTACGTCGTGCTCCACGTACTCGAAGTCCGAGTCTTCGGCGAACGAAGACACGTTTTCCAGCGTCCCGGTACGGAGATTGTCCATGCAGATCACACGGTAGCCTTCGGAGAGGAGACGTCGGCACAGGTGGCTCCCCACAAAGCCGGCCCCGCCGGTAACCAGGGCGCGGGGCTTGCGGCCGGGCGAACTACGCCCCACGGCCGAAGCCCCGGTAGAGTAGGCCGTTACGGGTGGCGGCGGAGGGGTCGAGCGCGTTGCGGCCATCCACCAAAAGCCGGGGATGCTCCATAAGGCCGGCGGCACGTTCCAGGTCCAGGTCTCTTATCTCCTGCCACTCCGTTACGAGAACGGCGGCGTGGGCTCCCTTCAACGCCTCGTATGGGTCGAAGACCACCCGCAGCTCCGGCTGGTGGGCCGCGGCGGCTTTACCGGCCACGGGGTCGTAACCCGTGACCCGCGCGCCCAGGGAGTTCAGGGTACGGGCTATTTCGAGGCTCGGGGCCTCGCGCAGGTCGTCGGTGTTTGGTTTAAAGGCGAGCCCCAGCAGCGCAACCCGCTTGCCCTTCAGGGTGTGGAGGTCGTGCTGGAGCTTCGCCACGACCTGTTTTCTCTGGCGTTCGTTTACGGAGACCGCGGCGTCGAGGATGGCCGGTTCGTAGTCGTACTCGCGGGCTATGGAACGCAGGGCCGAGACGTCTTTCGGGAAGCAGGAGCCGCCCCAACCGATGCCGGCGTTCAAAAAGCGCGGCCCGATGCGTGCGTCGAGGCCGATACCCGCCGCGACGCTGGATACGTCGGCGCCGACCAGTTCGCAGAGGTTCGCGACCTCGTTTATAAAGCTTATTTTGGTGGCGAGAAAGGCGTTGGCGGCGTATTTGATCATCTCGGCGCTCGCCAGGTCCGTCGTGATGAAGGGAACCGCGGCCCGCGGCCTGGGGTCCAGTTCCGTGTGGAAGCTCTGCTCTATGATCGGCCCGTACAAGGCGCGCATCTTCTCCAGGGCGTCCCGACCGTCGGAGCCGAGCACGATCCTGTCGGGGAACAGCGAGTCGTATACGGCGCTCCCCTCCCGCAAAAACTCCGGGTTCGACACGACCCCGAACCGGACGCCGCCATCTCGTGCTTTTTCGGCGCCTTCTTCCACCAACATGGAGACGTAATCCCCACTCCCGACGGGCACGGTACTTTTGTTTACCACTATCAGGGGACTGCGGCGCTCTGTCCGGGCCAGCGAACGGCCTACGCTCCGGGCGACCGCCGCGACGTTGGAGAGGTCGGCGGAGCCGTCTTCGGACTGCGGGGTGTCCACGGCGATAAACACCACGTCCGCCTCGGCCGCGACCTTCTCCAGTTCGGTGGTAAAGGAGAGCTTCCCCAGCTTCGTACCGCGCGCGACCAGCTCTTCCAGGTTCGGTTCGTAGATGGGCATTTGGTTCCGGGTAAGGTTCGCGATGCGCTCTTCGTCTTTGTCCACGCAGGTTACCCGGTGTCCGACGTGCGCCAGGCAGGCGCCGGTTACCAGGCCGACGTAGCCGGCCCCTATTACCCCTACTTCGAACTCCTGCAAAATCCATCTCCAAAAAGCGTCGTCAACTGCAAGATGGGCAAGTCTAACCCAAAGCTTACAAGAAGGAGAGGTTTAGTACGCCCCCTCACGGCGCAGGACCGCGCCGATGGTTTTAAGGATTATCTTGACGTCGAAAGAAAGCGACCAGTTCTCTATGTAGTAGAGATCCAGCCGAACCATGTCGTCGAAGGAAAGGTTACTGCGGCCACTGATCTGCCAGTAACCGCTCATCCCCGGGAGGGCCGCGAGCCGCCGCTTGTGCGACTCGCTCATCCGCTCGAAATCCCGCAGCGGCAAGGGACGCGGCCCCACGAGGCTCATCTCACCTTTCAAAACGTTTATGAGCTGGGGCAGCTCGTCCAAACTCCACTTGCGGATAAAGTGCCCGACCTTCGTTATGCGCGGGTCTTCTTTTATCTTGAAAACGGCGCCGTCGGCCTCGTTCCGGGCCTCCAACTCCGCCTGCCGCCGCTCGGCGTCTTCGTACATGGAGCGAAACATGTAGCAGATAAAAACCTTTTCATCCGCCCCGGCCCGCTTCTGCCGGAACAGGACCGGCCCCGGCGAGTCGCGTTTTATCGCCAGCGCCACGAACAGCAGCAGTGGCGACAGGAGGATCAAACCAGCCAGGGACCCGGTGACGTCCAGGGCACGCTTGAGGGTGCGCTGGGTGTTATCTAGTTGCGGATACCCGACCTCCAGAAGCGGCGGCCCCCCGCTGCGGGATAGTACGGGCCGGCTCCGCATGAGGGTTATGGCACCCGGGACGACCCGCATCTTCAGGCCGCGCAGGCGCACGGAGCGCAGCAAATCCAGCAGTTGCTCGTCCGGCAGCCGTTCCGCCCCGGCCAGGATAACGCTGCGGGCCGCGGTGCCGTCGAGCTTCTCCCGGAGGGCGGCGAAGTCTACGTGTCCGTCCCCGGTATCGAGTTCGCCCACGAGGGAGTACGCGCCGGGCGAGCGTTCCAACGTCTCGCGCACGCGGCTTAATTCTTCTGTACTGCCCATAAGGATCGCGGGCGTTTTTCCCAAACCTCGGCGGTAGATCTTCTCTATACCCTGTTCGTAGAGCAGCCTCGAAATACTTACCAGCAACAGGGCGAAGAACGCGGTGAGCAGCACTTCCCCGAGGCCCAACGCGCTTTCCGGGTAGACTACGGAACCCAACACGACGACCCCCGACCACGAGAGTACGGCGCCCAGCAAACCCCCGGGGTCCCGACGGGTCCGCGCCCGGTCGTAGAGATCGTGGGCCGCGAAGATCACGATCCACCCACCCACCAAAAGCGGCACCAGCGCCAAAACTTCGCCGACCCGGTCCCCCCCACCAACCAGGTACTCCGCCAGAAAGAGCCCCGCGAGCAGCGAGGTCGCGTCTACCAAAATCAGAACGACGACGCTTAGAGGGCGTCTTATGGTTGGCAGGTTGAGGAGTTTTTTTAGTATGTTCCTCATAGTTCGTCCAGATCTTACACCTTGCAGTATAAACGTTGGGTGAACCCTGAACCTGTTTGCCGATGTTGCCGCGGAGTCTCTAGGACGTGCGGCGCAAACGCTGCAGCAGCACGCGCCAGAGAAATAGCGGGTTGCCGACCAGATACCTTCTCCAAAGTCGTCCGGGCTCTATGAGAAAGCGGGCGAGCCACTCGAAGCCGTTGTCGGTCAAAATGCGCGGTCCCCGGCGCACCTCGCCCGAGACGTAGTCGAAAACGGCCCCGCCGGTAAGGGCGATCCTCGCGTCCAGGCTCACCCAGTTTCGCATGAGCCAGCGCTCCTGGAGCGGCATCCCGAAGCCTACGATCAGGATGTCCGGCTTTGCGGAGTTTATCTCCCGCAACACAACCTCGTTCTGCGGGCTGCCGGAAGTTTGGTCGAAGTATCCGTGGTGGATGCCGGAGATTTTTAGTCCCGGGTAACGCCCCGTGAGCTTGGCCGCGGCTTTCTCCGCGACACCCGGACGGGCTCCCAAGAAGTAGAGTGAAAAGCCTTCCGACGCGGCGAACGCGGCGAGCCGCCGGATCCAATCGGCGTAGGTAATTCTACCCGGTATGTATCCACCCAGGATGCGGGCCGCCAAAACTACCCCGGCCCCGTCGCAGAATACTACCCTCGCCTCGTTCAGGAAACTTTTTAGCTCAGCGTCGTCGTAAGCCAGGTTTAGACAGTGGGCGTTGGCGTTGAGCACCAGGCCACGTTCGCCCCCGCGGATGCAGCCGCCAATCTCCGCGTGGAGTTCCTCTACCGTGAGAGGGTCCACCCCGACCCCGAGAACGTTTACCGGCTCTCTAGAACTTGGCAAATCTTCTCCTCGACCTCGGCAAAGCGCGCATCCCAGGAGTTTTCCCGGGCGACCTCCATTCTGGACCGGGTTTTCTCTCCGCTCTCGGTTTTGTTCATGTCGAGCAGTATCTCGACGAACTCGTGCGGGCTGCGGGCCAGGTATACGTGCTTTCCGAGGGCTTCTAAAGCCGGCAGCGGGCTCGCTACGACGGGCTTTCCCGTGGCGAGACATTCGTAGGTTTTCGCCGGGGAGATGCCGCGGGTGAGCTTGTTTTGCCGGTAAGGCAGCAAAAAAGCGTCCACACCCTCCAACGCGGCAGGAAGGTCCTCGTGCCGGACTTCACCCCAATAGTCCACACCGGATACTTTTAGAAGTTCCTTCTCCGCACGCCCCACCGCCCCGACTATCCTTACCGCAAACCCCGCCCTCGCGACAGCCTTTAGAGAGTCGAGAGAGATCCTCTTCCTTCCCAAATGTCCGAAGTAGCAGGCCGTCTTCACCACCCCCTGGTTCGTACCTCCCTGCAAAGTCGCGAACTGGCCGTAATCCACGCCGGGACCACTCAGAAAAGCGTCGGGACGCTGGGGGCGAATCTTCTCTAAAAGGGACGGGGCCGTGCAGGATACGAGGTCCGCCCGGCCCAAAAGCTCGCGCTCGGTTTCCCCGATGTCCCCGGGAACGCGCGGAAACCCTTCGTAGTCCTCCGAGCAATCGTAGTAAAGCAGGCGCGGACTCAAGCTCAGGGTGAGGTCTAGCGTAGTCCGGGTCGGCGGATATGCCACGATGACCGGTTCCTCACCGGCTATCTTGCGGAGGTCTCGCGCCACCCGCGGCACGAAAAATTTCTGGTTGGAGGCCCGGAAAGGTTTCCAAGTCGGTGGGGCGGTCAACGGCGAGTACACGGTCAGGTTCGGTGTTTCGGGTGCTTTCTCACCGCCGCCACCGGAGCGCCGGAGCCTGTGCCGGATCTTGCGGAGCGTCGAGCGGTCGGGGCGGGGGGTCGAGAGGCCCGTGGTCTCGACGAAGGTTGTGGGATAGCCTGCGCGGGCAAACCTGGTAGCCAGTATCTGGTGCCGCTGCCAGAGGAAATCCCACCGGATGCCGGAGAGCATTATTACCGGCGGCTTAATATTCTCCATCGCCTGGCACACCCTTCCCGGTACGTTCGCCGAGCAACGCGTAGGCCGCTTCACGGTTTGGCACTGGATCTTCTCCGTAGACGCGGTCCAGTCCAAAGAGTGCCAGTATCTCGACGGCTTTCTGGACGAGGCCGGGGTCCATCGAACGCTTCCAGTTATCCACCGGGCGCTCCCCGAGGGTTGTGGGGTCCTGCCGACGGCTCAAACGGGAAGGACGGCGGACGCTGTTGAAGACGCTTCTGTCGAAGCCTTTATCGAGGAAAGAAAACAGCCGGCGGACTTCGTACTCGGGATTTGTGCATAGGTCTTCGTAGAATACGAGGAGTAAATCTTCTTTGTTGAGCTGCTTTAGTGGGACGTAGTTTTCGATGCACCAGAGAAAGATACTGCGCTCGAAAGCTCCCTCCGCGTTTCGGATCTCGGTCTCGAAGGGCGCGAGGAAGTCTTCTATCAAGTTCGTTTGTTTCAGGGTGTCATCCAGGACATCTTTCCAACCCAGCGCCAGCCGGGAGTTGGTAACGGCGCACGGGTGCCGGAGCAGAAAAACCAGGGGCGTCTCGGGGAAGTTCGGGCGGATCCAACCCAGCAACAAGTTCGTCCTTATGTCCTTGATCAAACGCCGTCGTACAAAGAGTTTTCTATTGAAACGGTCCGTCCAAAGACTTCGTACACGGCCGGAAAGTATAGCCCGCGCCGGTCCTAGAAACTCTTCTCTTTGATCTTCCGGCCTCAAGTATTGCTTGCGGCGGAAGTTCTTGCAAACGGCGACTTTATCCGGGTAGAAAGGCTCGAATACATAGCGGTACTCGTTGTCGTGGTTGATGACCTCCGAGAGCCAGGTGGTGCCGCTGCGTCCGCTCCCGGCCAGGAATACAGAGTTGCCGGGGTCGGAGCCCAGGTCCAGATGGAGGCTTCCCGCGAGCCGCTCCCCCGCGCGATGCAGTTTGGCGAAGCCTTTTTTCAAGCCTCGGTTCCCGGCCGCAAGTTGCGCCGAACCGCCATCCAGAAAGAGGAGAGAAACTTTCGGTCGCTGGGACTAAGGCCGAGCGTCGCGAGCGTCGCCGCGAAAACCCCGACGAAGAGCGGCGTGAAAAGTATCAGCGCGGGGAGCCCTCCGTAGTCCGGTAGGACGAACCGCGCTAGATAAAATGCCGTGCAGGCTACGAACCCGGCTACCAACGGCTTTACGTAGCGCCACTCGTAGGGCCAAAACCCGAGAAACCGGTTGACGAAAAACAGGCTCAACGAATTGGAGACGACCAGGGCCGCCGCAGTCGCCACCGCCGCCCCGAAGATGCCGAAAGCCGGAACCAGCAAGAGGTTCAAGAAGATCGCGGCGAGGGCGGAGCTTACGGTGGCGGCCATGACCATCCGTTGCCGGCCGGTCATCGCCAGGATGCGGGCCGTCGGGCCGACCGAAGAGTTAAAGAGCTGGGCCGCCGCGATAATTACTATCACCGGCCAACCGGGGACAAAGTCTTCGCCGAAAAAAGCCATGATGTCCCGGGCGAGAAGCGCCGTTATCAAAAAGAAGACTAAAGCTCCGGTAAAGGTCCAGCGAGAGACATCTTTGTATAGGTATCCCAGGTCATCCATCAGGCTTTGTTGGTGGAGACTGGAGATCATGGGAGAGAAGATCCCGGCGAAGGAGATCAGGACCAGCGCGGAGAGCGTGGCCGTGCGGGCGGCTACGTCGTAAATTCCTACTTCGCCGGCGCTTACGAAGACCCCGAGCACTATCAGGGCGGTCCACAGGTTTATGTACTGGGTAAAGTTGGCGATTATCATGGGGCCCGAAACCGAGAACAGCGCGCGGCTCTCGTATACGGGGTCTATCGTCCGGTCCAACAGGCTCGGGAAAACTTTGATCAGGTAGTACAGTGCCATGGCGGAGCCGAAGACCATGGATATTATGTAAGCCACCACCGCGCCCAGGATCTCCACCCCCAGAAAGTAAAAGACGAATACGAAGATCAAGTTCACCAGAGGCCGCAAAACCTCCCGCACGAGCGTGGCGTACCGGACGGTCTGAAAACCCTGGGTCGCCCAAAGCGTTATGCTCATCAACGTGAAGAACGGCAGCGCCACCGAGAACATCCGGAACATGGTCTCCAGGAAAGGCTTGTCGAAAACCCGGTCCGCCAGCACGCCCGCCCCGAAAAAGACCCCGGCGGAAAGTATAACGCTAAACCCAAAGGTTACACAGAGGGCTTGTATGATAACCCCCCGCACCCGGGCGGCATCCCTCTCGGTACGGTAGCGGGCCACGTAGCGCACGACGCCGTTGTCCATCCCGAACTGCGAGAGGATATTCGCCACCTGTAAAACCACTATACCCAGCGCGTAGAACCCGAGTTGGGCCTTGCCGTGCAGTATGGCTATGGCGGCGGCGGTAGCGTAACCGATGAGACGGCCTATCCCCTGGCCGGTGGAGCTCATACCGACGCCACGGGCGATGCGGTCTACATAGCCGTCGTAGCCCTCTTGCTCGTGGGGGTCCCGCCGGGCGCTCACGAACGGGACTCTGGGGTGTGATGGGGGAGGGCGTTCATGAAGAACGATAATAGTCTTTCAGGGGCGATGCTTCAAATAGCGCGGTTTGTGTCGGGGGGATCCGTTTTATCCGACCACGGTCCGTTTGTCGGCGGGTCGTCGTCTTCCAGGTTCCATTCTTTTGTGGCGGCTAGCCTGGTGGCTACGGCGGCCAGGATAAAAAAGATCAGGGTAGACGGCATGATGTACCAGTGCCACTCCAGCGCAGAGGAGGACAGGTAGACCGCCAGTGCGGCCGCCAGTCCGGATAGGACGATGCGCCGGTTTCCAAGGGCCGGAGAGCGCCACGCCGCCCACGCCGCGTAGCCCATCAACAACGCCGCAAAGCCGGTGAGCGCCAGGAACGCGAGTACACCCGTCTCGGTTCCCTGCTCCAGATAGACGTTGTGAACCTGGTTTACCCCCCCGAAGCCCGGACGGTTCTGCTCCCAGGTGTACTGGAAAGTTCCGGCCCCGGTACCCAAAAACGGATGTTCCTTCCACTCTTGCCAAGCGACTTGCCAGTATTGGGAGCGGGAGTTCGAGCTCAAAGAGGTTAGACGTTCGTTCGCGTTTTCGCCACGTTCCAGCCTGTCGGTAACGGAGTCAGAGAAATCTCCTGCTAGTAGTTGATCCCCCGTCAGGTATGCGCCGGCCCCCCCGAGCACCAGAATGAGAACCAGCACCGCGGCGCCGACCATCCGGCGTACTTCCGGCAGCAATTCGTAGCGGGCCGCCAACAGGGCGTAAACAACCTGGAGAAAGAACGCGACGGCGGCCGCCAGCAAGAGATCCGTCCGCAGGGACGCCCCGGCCATCAGCAACTGGCTCTCGGGGGCACCCTCCCGGAAAAGGACCTCCAGGTTCTGCACCCTCACCACGAGCCACGACGAGGGGATGAGGATCAAGGCCAGGTTGGCGAACGTTTGCAGGCGGTTGCCGCCCAGAACGAACACCACGGCGATCCCGAGGCCTGCCGAGAGGATCCCGCCTCGCGAAAGGGTCAGGTATAGCGCGAGCACGAATAACAAGACGAAAGCGGCGTACACGCCCCTACCGAGAGGACTTTTCATCTCGCCCATGCGGGCGAGCCCGAGAACTATGCCCAAACCGACGATCATGGCCGTTGTATTAGCGTACTCCAGCGTGGAGCCTATTCTGGCCGGGTCCGGCGTGGTGGCCGGAAAGCCCACGGGGTTTATCTTCTGCATGACCCCGTAACCCGCGACGGCCACGGCTATGAGCACGGCGGAATCTATTAGCGGCGACACCTGACGCCCGGAGGACAGGGCGGCCAGCACGAGCGCGAAGGTGGCGAGGTAGGTGCTGGAGCGGAGTAACTCCCGTATAGTCTCCGCCTCGCCCACGGTCCATATCATGGACAGGCCTTTTACGCCGACCAGCACCGCCAGCAAGAGTACCAGCAACCAGCCTATGGCCGGTACGTCCGCGTAGTAGCCGCGCACGGCCAGCGTGACCAGCGACAGGGCTAGTACTCCCGCCGCGACCGGCAGCCAAAGCTCGTCGGGGTACAGGCCGCTATTTAGCATTCCGTAGGCGGTCACGGCCACCAGCGCGACGAGCACCAGGGCCTTGAAGATCACCAGCCTCCGGCCCGTACGGCGGGCCTTCGTGCGGCCCCAGCCCTCATCTACCTCCGGTTGACGCACGTAATCAGTCAAGTCGGCTTTCCACCACTAATCCCCGGCATTTGTCCGCGGGTCTCAAGAACATCCGTTGAGCACCACGCCCAGCAAGTTTACCCCCGATTCCAGCAAGTCGTCCGTTACCGCCCGGGCCAAGCTCTTCGGCGTGCGGGAGGCGTGAACCACCAGCAAAACACCGTCGAAGCCCCCGGAGAAGGTCGGAAATTCCAACATCCTGCCGGCCACCGGTGCATCTAACAGTACCATCCTGCGGCTATCCTCCAACCCGCGTACGGCCTCCACCATCCTGCGCGACCTGAGCCGCTTGTCCGGGTCCGGTGGCACCGGCCCCGTGGGCACCACCAGGAGGTCCGGGACGGGCGAGAACCCCACGCCTTCGAGGGGTTTGTCGCCTTCGAGGCTGCTGGTGAGCCCCAGGAAGTTCGGCTCTCCGAGTACGCGGTGCAGGTTGGGGCGGTTCAGGTTGCAGTCCACGACCGCCGCCGGGTGCCCGAGGCCGGCCAATGCCGCACCGAGGCCCAGGCACACGCTGGAGCATCCGGTTCCCGGTTCCGGCCCCGTAATCACCACGCTTTGCAGGCTTTCTCCGAGGGAGAGCAGCCTGCCGGCCAGATCTTCGAAGTTGGGCCTCATGGGCGAGTAGGAGGCGAGAAACTTCCTGGCACCGATGTCTTGTGTGATTTCCCGGTTCAGTTTAAGCGTCCCTGTTTTCCGGCGAGTACTCGGGGATGACGCCGAGGACCGGGGCCCGGAGCGTCATTTCCGCGTCCCGGGCCCCGCGCCAGCTCCGGGCCCGGCCTTCGAGCAAGAACGCCCAAAGGCCGCCCGCCAGCAGGCCCGCACCCGCGGCCAGCAGGGCATACAAAAGAGGCCGGGGGCTCGACGGGCGCCCCGGGCGGGCGGCCCTGGTCTGGATGCTGGCTTCGGCCGCGAGCGCCCCGCCGACCGGCCGTTCGTTTAGCTGGTTTACCCGCTCCACAAACACCGTCGAGTAGGCGTTGGCCGAACGGGCGGCCGTCGCCGCCTCCGGCGCCGCGAAGCCTACCGAAAGACCCGACTCTTCGCTATCCCGCCGGCCAAAAGGCTGCAGGCTGATCCGCTGGTCGAACTGGTCCTTGCCCCCGTCCCAGCCGGCCTGCCGCATGGCCCGAAGCTGCAACTCCTCAGAGTTCGCCCTCCGCAACACCTCGTTGGCGAAGATCTCGGCGTCTTGCCCGGAACTCGACTCGCCCCGGGGTTCGATGTTCACAATCGCCTCCGCTCTGTAGACTTTCTGGCTGAAGAAGCTGAACACCAGGGAGAGGGCCACCAGGGTCAGCACGCAGGACACGACTAGCGCCTTGTGGCTCCGGAGTACGTGGAGCATCTCCCGGGCGGTGAAGTCGTCGCGCTGGCCCCGCTGCCAAACCTGCCGGCTAGTAGATCTCACTGTTCTTTACAGACTCCCGGTATAGCTCTGGATCATTGTCGAGAAGAGCTAGTATAGCCGCTGCCTGATCCGAGTCGCTCCCCGCCACTATCTCCCGGGCTTCTTCGTACTGCCCTTCTACCACCAGCGCATCGGCGATAGAGAGGTTTATCGACTCGACGAACTCTTTTCTCTGGCTTTTCTCTGAAGGCTCCATGTCCTCCATCCCCAGCCTGGCGAGTTGCCGAGCCTGTTCCAGGGTCCTTATACCCTTCTCCGGCTCCCCGCTCCGCAGGTAGATGCGCCCCAGATTATAAAACCCTTCGTAGGAAAGCTGATCCTCCCCCCGCAAATCCTCGTAGACCCGCCGGGCTTCTTCTAACTTTCCCTGGCGCAATAAGGACTGCGCGAGGTAGGTAGAGACCGGTGTAGAGTTGGGGTTGCGCTCAAGTGCTTTTCGGAAAGACTCGACGGCGGCGTCGTAGTCGTTCAGCCGATCCATCTGCATAGTTCCCAGGCTCATGTACAACTCGTAACTCGCGGGGTCCCTACCAATAGCGTCCCTTATGGCCTCCGCGGCTTCCCGGTCGTTACCTTCCTGCTGCAGAAGTAAGGCCTCCGCTTCTACGGGCTCCGGGCTAAAGGGGTCCAGGCGTTCGGAGACTTTCACCATCTCCATCGCCCCCTCCGTGTCCCCGGCAACGAGCAGCCGATAATGCTCGTCTAGATAGTAGTTCGACAAGTGCAAAGAAACCGCTATTGCCAACAAAGAGGACACAAGCAGCCCCACTGAAACCCTTAATAAGATACCACTCAAAGCTCTCTCACCACGCATGAGGATATCCACAATACCCCGTAAATACAAGCCGAAAAGAAAACCGGCACAAAAAAACGGGCCCCCGGAGGAGCCCGTTCCAGTAAACCCTTTTGGGTTACTTAGGTATTGCTATTTAGCTGAAGATACGACGGGCGAGCAGGCCACCACCAACAAGCAGGGCGCCAGCACCGAGCGTGAACAGCGAAGCGCCACCGGTGTCGGGAAGCACAGCGGCATCCTCGTCAGCGACTTCTTCTTCGGCCACAACGACTACGAGCTCGCCGTCTTCGTCGACCGCGCCGTCTTCGTCATCATCAACAGCGTTGGTCTCAACGACCTCTACCTCGGTGCCGTCGGCCTCGTCAACAACGCCGTCTTCGTCGTTGTCAATCGCGTCCTCTTCGGGAGCAACGACAACTTCCTCTTCGACAACGTCGTCTTCGACAGCGTCGTCTTCGACAACCTCATCAACACCACCGGTTACGGCAGCTACGGCGCCGAGGGCGTCGTCGCCAGCCTGAACCTGGTTAATGATGGCCTGGCACTCAGCACCGGTGATGTCGACGTCGCCGCCGATCTCGCCGTACTGATTGTTCAAGATCGTGCGACAATCCTGAACGATAGACGCGGCCTGCTGCTGGTTCAGGTTCTCATCCCCATACTGCAGCGCAGCGTTGGTGTTCTGCGCGAGAGCCGGGGCCGCCGCAACCAGCACCATAGCCAGCATAGCCGTCAACAACATTAGCTTCCTCAATTCATTACCTCCTGTAGGTTTGAGGATTTCCATAACGAACAGCATTTTTCCACTCCCAACTCCCAATGTCAACACCAGATCGAGGTTTTTTTCCAAATTTCTTAAACTTTCTTAACATTGTGTCTGATCCTGAATTTTCTCGGGGTTGGCTACGGAAGGTTTTCTAGCGGCGGGTGCCGAAGTCTACGGTGTACATAGTAACGTCCCGGTGCTTTTTGTAGGTGCCGGTGTGGGTTCCGACGTCGATTTGCCGGAGCTTGCCGTTGACCACGTTCCTTTTGTGGCCGCGGCCGTTCATCCAGTTCTTCATTATCAGTTCGGGTTTGCCCTTGTTGCCGGACCCGTAGGCGATGTTTTCTGCGACGGTGTAGTATTCGAAGCCTTTCAAGGTATAGCCGAACTTATTCAAACGTTTATCGAAGGTGGCGCCGCCTTTAGTGTCGTGGGAGAAGTAGTCGCGGCGGATCATGTTTCTAGAGTGGGTGCGGGCGGCTCTCTGGAGTTTGGGGTGGACACAGAACGTCTTGAGGTTGCGGTCCTGGCGGATCTTATTGTGCGCGTAGAAAGCTTTTGTGCGCGTAGAAAGCTTTTCTTTCGTCGGGGTTCAAGAAGATCTTGCCTCCCCCACACTCCTTCACGGGTTTGTCCGCATCGGCTACGGGTGGATTTACCGCGGATGCCCCCATAACGACCGGGTCGCTACGAACAGCGAAGACAGGACGAAAATCAGGAGGTGACGCACTTCGTGTGTAGCCCCCCTGTAGGCTTCCGCAACAGCTTTCTTCTATCAGTCTATCAACGGCGTGGGTAATCCCGATGTCCCGGTTTGGGTACCCGGTAGCCGGGCTACCCGTTCATTTGTTTATCGAGCGGATAAAGGTAACTATAAAGACTGCGGATACCAGCATCAGGGCCCCCGCGGACACCAGGCCGAGGGAGACGAAAAATATGGTGGCGGCTCCCGCCCCCTCACCCCAGGCCCCGGTTACCCACACGAAAGCGAACAGCGAGGCGAAAAAGGTCAGCAGGATCAGGATCATGCCGCCGGGGAGGTCCCGGATCTGGATGGCGGTTTTCTCCACCGCGTACGAGAGCCGCCCTTTGGGGTAGCCGGTGTTTTGTACGTTTTCGATGGAGCGCCGGAACTCGCTTTCTTCGGCCAGCCCGATCACCCGGGACAGGTAGTACGCTTCGCCGGGTGGCTTGCCGATCCTCAAAAGTTCGAGGTAGTTGCGCCGGTAGAGGTCTACGGCCCCGGAGTGCGGGGAGGCGAGCTGCTTTAGGAAAGCGTGGGTGTCGAGGCGGGTGGCGTAACGGCGCGCCTCTTGCTGGACTACGCGGGCTTGCAGGCCGCGTAGGTGCTGGGCCGACACCTCCGACACTTCCAAAAAGAACATCTCGCGGGAGAACTCAATGGCGCTCTGGCGCTCCCGGCGCCGCGACGAGATCTCCGTCCTTATGCCCCGCGCCCGGTACTCCTCCCGCCGCAAACGGTAGACGTGCTCCTGGTAAAAATCCCATTCGTCTACGTGGACGGACGAGTCCCGCATCCGGTAAGCCTCTTCGAGCGTCTCTGGAATCTTGTGGTCTTCCATAGAATCTAGGTATTGGTCCTAACTCGCCGCCGTACCGCCACGCACCTTCTTGAGTTCGAATCCCTTCTAGACCCTGAATAATACCATGATACCCGGTTCCTCAAACCGTGTGCTCTACTACTGACCTTCTAGTTTTTCGTGGTCGCCATACCCCCACAGCGCGTAGAACAAGCCTCCACCCCGGACCCGCACGTCCAGGTGTCCACCCTCGGCCAACTTTTTCAGCATCTCGTCCGCTTCGGAGACCGTCAGGGAAGTGTCCATCGCCGCCTGGGCCGGCGTGACCTCGCCGTGATCTTTTATCGTTTCTAGTAGTTCCTGCTCGCGGCTGTTCTCCGGCAGCCGCTTTGGGTGGGCGTCCGTAATCCCCGCCACCCCACGCGCAAAGAGCCCGATAGCAGGAAAAAACATCCAGCCGAAGACGAAGATCAACCACCACATGTCCGTAAGGAGCAGCAGGGACGCCGCGACGAGAAGTAGACTACCCCCGACCACCAGGCCCGTTACGGCCTGGGCTTTGGGGCTCATGTTCTCCAGGTCAATACCGAAAAACTCGTCCATGTCGCCCGAAGATCCCCAGGAGCCCCAATGGCCGTGCCCGTGCGGCCGGCGGCGTTCGCGGCGTTCCGACTCACGACTTGTTCTTCGTTCTACAGCCATAAACTGCCCTTAAATATATCAGCCGGCACAAAACGGCACTACGTCACCCCGGTAAGCCATGCACGACCCCGAAAATGCTAACCTCTCGACAAGCCAGACGGAGGAATTTGAAATGAGCCTCGAACAGCGCGTAGATGGACTGAAGGACGATCTCCAGCACGAGTTGGAAGAGTTCCTAAAGATACCCTCGATCTCGGCCCGGTCCGAGGACGAACGCGGGTTCCGTGAATGCGCCGGGTGGGTGCGTAACAAATTGGAAGAGGCCGGTGCCGTAGCCCGTCTCATGGAGACCGAAGGTCACCCCGTAGTCTACGCGGAAATTGGAGAAGGAGACAAAACCCTCCTCTCCTACGGCCACTACGACGTGCAGCCGCCGGAGCCGCTGGACCTCTGGGAGAGCGACCCGTTCGAACCCACCGTCCGCGACGGCTCGATCTTCGCCCGCGGCGTCGCCGACGACAAGGGCGACGTGATGGCCCGCATCCAGGCATTGCGCCTGTACGTGGAGGAGCACGGCGAGCCGCCGTTCAAGCTGAAGTTCCTGATCGAGGGCGAAGAAGAGGTCGGAAGCCCGAACCTGGCCCCGTTCGTCCACGAGAACGCGGATTTACTCGCCGCCGACGCCTGCATCTGGGAAGGCTCGATGAAGGACGAGGCGGGACGCCCCCTGATATTTTGCGGCACCAAAGGCATGGCCTACGTCGAGCTGCGGGCCAAAGGCGCCTCCCACGACCTGCACAGCATGTACGGCGGCCTCGCCCCGAACCCGGCCTGGCGGCTCGTGCAGGCGCTACGGACCATCAAGAACGAGGATGGGGAGATCACGCTGGACGGACTGGACGACCTGATCGAACCTCCCTCGAAGAAAGACCTGGAAGCCATAGAGAAGATCCCGTTCGACGAGGCCGGCCTCAGAGCCTCTTGGGGCGTCGGAGCCTTCGACCGCAACCTGGCCGGCAAAGACGCGCTAGAAGAGATGCTGTTGCGCCCGACGGCAAACATAGCCGGCATTCAATCCGGCTACGCCGGCCCCGGCTCGAAAACCATCGTCCCCTCCGAAGCGTTCGTGAAGATGGATTTCCGGCTCGTCTCCGGCCAGAGTCCTGGTCCTGTGGTGGAGCTCCTGCGCTCGCACCTCCGGCGCCGCGGCTTCGAGGACATCGAAGTCGTCGAGATGCACGGCGTCGAGGTGGCGAAGACCCCGGTGGACTCGCCGGTCGTCCTCTCCGCCCAGGAAACCTGGAGAGACATTGGCTACGACGAGCCGGTCGTGTATCCAACCATCGGCGGTAGCGGGCCAACCGCGCTTATCACCGACGACCTCGGCATCCCGACTATCATGACCGGTAGCGTCCTAAATCCGGACAGCCGCATCCACTCGCCAAACGAGTCGGCCCGCCTCGAAGACTATTTCGAGGCCGTCCGGTACTTCGCCCGTTTTTTCGAGAGGTTCAGCAATGGAGGCTAAGCGCGAAGGACTAGACCTTCCGGGGCACGTCCGGCAGAGCATCGCCGCCGCTGCTGAGGAACGCGGCGTGCAGGCCCGCATGATCTCCACCCAGGCCCAGGACTCGATGCGCCCACCTCGGGGCCACGTAGTAGTCGCCGCCCCCGAAGATGAGATAGACGCCATCCGCGGCCCGGCCCGCATCGTGCGCCAGCTAGAATTCTACAAGACTCCCTACGGTCCCGTAGTCCGGCTCGCCTTCAGCGTCTACCAGATGGACGGTAACATCCTCTCCGGCGCGACCCTCCTCAACATAAGCCAGGTCTCCGGCGACGCCGCCCTCTCCGGCCTCGGCCGCCAAAAGAGCCTGTTCATTCATTTCTACAGCGTCGAGGATGAAGACCTGACCTACGCTTTCTCCAAAGAGCTAAACAACGGCCCAGAACAGCGAGGTGAGGCAAAGAAAGTCCTCAAAATGGCCCGCGACGCCTACGCGGAGACGCCGGAGGAGCGCCGGAGTTTCCGGTGGGCGGTCGGAATCGCCGAAAAACAGTTCGAGCTTCCTGTACCTGAACCTGACGATGAGGTATAGTCTTATGACGAAAGTCCTCGTATACTGCGGAATATGCTAACGGGGAGGGCTACGGACGATTTCGTCGCCCGGTTGGGCCGGGCGTTGGAGCAGGCCGGGCGCAAGGGCGTCTATGTAACCGCCGGCAACGGGGCGTGCGACCTTGAAGCCCAGCAATTCTCACGCGAACCTTCGGAAGAAGACCAATTTCCGCCGGGGCGGCCGCACCATCTAGAGACGCCGCCGGGACCGAGAAACCCCGGTGCCCACGAAGGCATCTCTAAGCTGTGTTACTTCCTGGACGGGGTACAGAGTTCGCGGGAGATCGGACGCATCGGGATGGCCCCCGTGGTCGTTGCCACCGTTGCAGCCGCAATCATCAACCGCTGCGACCGCCGGTTCTCGCGGATGCCACTGGAAGAGACGCCGACCGTGGTGCAGGCTGTCATACTGCCGCGCAGCACCGGGGGCGAGAGCATCGAAGCACTCTGGCAACTCTTGCTCGAAGCAGGGTTCTCAGAACTTGGGGCGGAGGAAGTTCCGTCGTCCTCGTACCTGGTGTTGGACTCCGCCGAGTTCATGGGCGAAGAGTTGGACCCTTCGGACTACGTCGGGATGCGGGAGCGGGCGAGCGTCAGGGTCCGGGCCATCCGGGAGCGGCTGGAGGGCGGGATGCTCCGAAACTGGGAGACAGATGACCGGACGCTCGAAGACGCAGATGCCTGGATCGCCGTTGACGGACAGCTAAAGGAGATCCGGGAGTCCAACCGTCGCGCCGTCGGCCTCATAAAGAGCGTGGCCCGGCCCGAGTTCGTCGGCAAGGACGTTGGGATGCTGCTGGACCTGGAACCGGGGATGCGGACGACGAGCTTCGTCCCGGACTGGCAACTCCGGCGCGCTCCCGGCGAACATCGCACGTCCTGGTACCTGCGGGTGTGGCCGCGCCAACCGGGGGCGGACGCCCTCGGGTCGCTGATGCGGATCGAAGCGCCGCGGGACACTCCATCGGAGACGGTGGACGAAATTACGCGCTGGGTACTGGCCGAGCGGGCGCCGCTGGCGAAGCCGGACCCGCGGTGGCCGGCCATGATCTACCCAATTCACTACGTCGAGAAGCTGTTGAAACCCCTCGTGCAAGGCTCCGAGCGGGACTACGCGAGGCTCGAAAGATACATCTCCGGGAACGGGAGGACCTAGATGCTGCACAAAGAGTTCATGGATACCGTCGCAGGCCCCATCGGCCGGGTCGTAACCAGCGAAGAGTACCCGGCGACCGCCCACGAGTTCTACTTCTGGACCGCTGAGACCGACGCCGCCCAGAACCTGGACATCGGCCACATCGTCGCCGCCGAGGCCGAGGACGCGACCGCTATAGCCGTCCTCGACGACCCGCGCCGCTACTCCGACCTGCAAAGTTTCCTGGACGACTTCTACGCCTTCGACGGCGACCCGGAGCTTGAAGCGCTAAGCGAGCGGGTGGAGATCCTGGTCTTCCGCGCGCAGGTCCTCGCCACCAAACACCGCGAGGAGCGCAAGAAGAGCAAACGCCCGGTGCGGACCGGCCCCGTCTACTACGCGACCCGCGTCGCCATCGAGTTCGCCCTCGGCCTGGAGGAGTACTCCGGAACCCCCATCCCGATGCTGCTGCACGAGAACGGCAACGAGCAGGAAGACGGCCAGCCGCAGCGCACGCCGGTCTACGTGGACGAGGACTACCTGCTCGGCCCCGAGGCCGGACACCTCAACATCACCGGCATGAGCGGGCTTTCCACCAAGACCAGCCACGCCCTGTTCACCATCTCCAGCGTCTTTCAGACCGCGAAGAACAAGAAGGTCGCCGCCCTGATGTTCAACGTAAAGGGCGCTGACCTCCTGTTCCTGGACAAGCCGGTCGAGGTGGACCCGGACGACGACCCGGACCTGGCCGAACGCTACGCTCGCGAGGGACACGCCGGCCTGCCAGAAGAGCACCGGAGCATGTACGAGGATCTAGACCTCGAAATAAATCCCTTCGAGAACCTGCGCATCTTCGCGCCGCTGCGGTACGGGATGGACTCCGGGGAGCGGGTGTTGGACCTGGCCGGCATCCCGGCCCGCAAGCTGAACACGTTGCGTAACGCCCGCGGCGAGGACGGGTGCGTATATCCCATCGCCTGGGAGTTGGGCGACGTGATGCCTTATGCGGGGGCGGTCTTCGAGCCGTCGGACATGGACGACAAGTTCCGGGGGTTTATCGAGGAGTTGCGGGCGCAGGGGGTTCGGACGCAGGCCGAGTTCCAGGGGATGATGGATGAGATCTTCGACTACCTCGACGATGAGGACAAACAGAGCTGGAACGGCCATCACCGGGCCACCATCTCCAAAGTCCGCAACCGCTTCAAGATCCTGCCGAGTAAATGTGCCGGCCTGCTCGCCCATGGCCGGGTCGAGCACGGGAGCCTGCCCCAGGTGGACGGCCCGTTCGAGACCAACGAGGTGCGGGTCGTGGACATCTCGCAGCTCTCCGGCATCCCGCAGGACCTCATCGTCACGAGCGTGATAGAGAAGATCTGGGAGCTCGCAGAGACCGGCCAGCTCGGGGTGGACAAGCTCATAATCTTCGTGGACGAGCTGAACAAGTACGCTCCGACGGGCTCCCGTACCTCCGCCCTCAAGGGCACCCTGGTGGACATCTCCGCCCGCGGACGCCACCTCAACCTCACGCTCTTCGGGGCGCAGCAGTTCCGCAGCAAGGTGGACGAGGAGGTCGTCGGCAACGCGGCCACGAGCCTCTACGGCCGCATCGGGGACGAGGAGATCACCAACTCCAGCTACCGCTCCTTCTCCGGCACTACTCGCGAAGAGCTTCTGCAGCTAGAGAAAGGCCGCCTCCTCTGCCGCCACGCCCACTACTCCTTCCCCGTCTTCGGCACCTTCCCCCTCCCCCCCGTTCTGCCCGGTGCCGTCGGCAGCCGCATCTTCCGCCAGGACAAAATAGACGCCGCCTCCTCCGTCCTCTCCGTCATGCGCGGCCTAATGAGCAAACCGCCGAGCATAGCGGCCATCCGCGAAGAAATAGAAGGCATCCCCGAAGACCGCATCTTCGAGGCCCTCGACGCCGTCCAGTCCGCCGCCCGCGCCGGCAGCGCCCCCGCCGACCCCTACAAAAACTTCGCCTGGAACCTCAAACGCAGCCACCGCCGCTCCACGGTCCGCCGCGACAATTCCGAGATACTGGCGGGGTTGGACCGGATGAGGGATTGAGATTAGATCTTTGATATGAAAACTGACGTTCATCAACTCGAGTCGTTTTGTGAGCGGTGGCTGAAAAAAGCAAACTATCGGCCTCCCTACGCAAAGGTAGGAGTCACAACGGGAACGGCTAGAGTCAGGAGCCGTACTTCTGGCTCTATACACAGCCTTGACAAGTCTTTTGACAGGTTCATAAGTTTGTATGTAGTTTTCAATCGTGTCTACACTGAAGTAGGCAAAGTGATGGTTGGCAGAGGGCAAGCTCGGCAACCAAAAGAAGAGTACGCACCGCTGTCAGACAAGAAATCGGCTACGATATATGTTGTTAATTACTATGGCGAAGCCAGACTAAGGAATGAAATTCAGAATAACGAACTCTGCAGAAACGCTGTAGATGAACTAGCTCGTCTTATTCAGGAGCACCACTTTTATCTTCACGAAGATTACGGGACTGGTATGCCCGATATAGACAAGGATGAAGAGCTTGCCTTGCAAGCTGCAAACTATGAGCCGAGATCAATTCTACAACTGATATACCAAGCACGGTGCAACTTGTTTCATGGAGCCAAAGCGTTTGAGGAACGCCAGCGAGTATTGCTCGACAACATGAGCATCGTATTAGAGTTTATAACTTTGGAAGTTCTGAGTGTTCTTATACAGGATTTGAGACAATACTAAGAAGATGATTTTGTTTTGATTGACGACAAGATGAAAGAGTAAACTTACATGCCTAGACCTAAAGGTGCACCTAATATTGTGCGCTTTAAAGATCGCAACTACATAGAAACCAGTACCAACAAGGAAATAAAGCATCTTGCCAATTTAGATCCCAGTCCACTCAAGCAGTTCAAAGACTTACTCGGTCACCAAGAGAATTTCCTAAACTGGGTAGACGATAGACACCACAAACTTCAAGAAGCGAATAAAATTCTATCTGAGTTGGAAGGAGGCCGAAAAAGAGGACCAAAAGACGCTGTTTACAGAAAGTACAGATGGTACGCTGAACATCTCACTCTTCTTGAAGCGATCAACAGCTTCGAGGTTTTTTACAAGCAAACTTTAATCGTGCTTGCTTCTGCCTTAAGGGAATTTATCCCCCCAGGAAACATCAAAGGCTCAGTTGACGGAAGGGTACTCTGGTCTACGACTGAGGACGTAAACGTTGCATCATTGTTGCTTGAACACAGACTTTTTCATGATTTGGATGAAGTAGATAAGGCAACACAAATGCTCATCAACGCTCGCCGGTACAATGTAAACAACCCGAAATCACCGCTCAAAGAAACTATCAAAGCGATTCAAGCCATCTTTCAAATCCGACACACACTGTCCCATAACGGTGGCTTGGTAACCGGGAGCGACAGCACTAAATTAAAAGTATACGGATACGATGTTCCTGTTGAAGAAGTAATAGACCCTACTAAAGAACACTTGGGCAAATCTGTAGTTGGGCTTCTTAAAGAAGAGGCAACTGATTTCACGGACTGGCTCAGGAAAAACACAATCAATTATTTGCAAGAGGTAGCAGAACGTAACCTGCTAGTCCCGCTATCCAGAAGAGATACATTATCAACCCAATTGGGTGGAGGTAAGGAATGGGATGCAGTCCCGTGGACTGAATAAGCTCTGGTGGGCAAAATGACCCAGCAAGAGCCCTTACCGATGTTCGACTTCTCCGAGGCCGTGGGCAGTTACGCCCAGGGTGAGGCCGGTGCGCGGGGTGCGATCTTCACCCGGCGCGAAGTGGTCGAGTTTATCCTGGACCTGGCGGGATACACGGTGGACCGTCCCCTGCACCAGCTCCGGCTACTGGAGCCCTCGTTCGGGAACGGGGACTTCCTCTTGCCCGTCGCGGGGAGGCTTCTGGCAGCATATGAGGCTCACGCGCCGGAACCGTCCAATCCGGTCGGTGACCTCTCCGGTGCGATCCGGGCCGTCGAAGTACACGGCGGCAGTATCGAGGGCACCCGCGTCCGGCTCCTGGATCTACTGCGGGAGCACGAGATCGGCGAAGAAGTCGCGAACGAGATCCTGGGAGCCTGGCTTATCGAGGGAGACTTCCTGCTCGTGGAGTTGCCGTGGTCGTTCACCCACGCCGTCGGGAACCCGCCCTACGTGCGCCAGGAGCTCATACCGGACGGCCTCATGGCCGAGTACCGGGCGCGGTACAGCACCATCTACGACCGGGCCGACCTGTACGTCCCGTTCTTCGAGCGGTGTCTAGCTTACCTGGAGCCGGGCGGCACGCTGGGGTTTATCTGCGCGGACCGCTGGATGAAAAACCGGTACGGCGGTCCACTCCGGTCTATGGTGGCGAACCACTATCACCTGGCGGCTTACGTGGACATGGTAGACACGCCCGCCTTCCGTTCCGAGGTCATCGCGTATCCGGCCATCACCGTGATCCGGCGCGCAAAGCCCGGACCCACCAGGATCGCCCGTCAACCCCGAATAGAGAGCGACTCCCTCGCGAAGCTCGCACGGGCCATGCACGCAGACAGCGTCCCTGAAGAGAGCGGTGTGCGGGAGATCTCGGGTGTTGCTCAGGGCCGCGAGCCCTGGATACTCGGGTCCTTCGACCAGTTGAAGGTCGCGCGCCGGCTGGAGGCGGAGTTCCCCACGCTAGAAGAGGCAGGATGCAGAGTCGGGATCGGGGTCGCCACGGGGGCGGACCGGGTTTACATCGGGCCTTACGACGGCCTGGACGTCGAGCCGGACCGCAAGCTGCCGCTGGCGACGACGAGGGACATCGAGAGCGGAGGTGTGGAGTGGCGGGGGCTCGGCGTAATCAACCCGTTCCGCGACGACGGCTCGCTCGTGGACTTCGCGGATTACCCGAAGCTCGCGCGCTATCTGGAGCGGCACGAGGAAAAGATTCGGGCCCGCAACTGCGCAAAGAAGAACCCGAAGGGCTGGTACCGGACCATAGACCGCATCCACCCGGATCTCACGGCCCGGCCCAAGCTCCTGATCCCGGACATCAAAGGCGAGCCCCACATCATCTACGAGGACGGCAACCTCTACCCACACCACAACCTGTACTACATCACGTCCTCCGAATGGAACCTGAAAGCCTTGCGGGCGGTGCTCCGGTCGGGCATCGCGAAGCTGTTTGTCTCCATCTACTCGACCCGGATGCGAGGTGGCTACCTCCGCTTTCAGGCTCAGTACCTGCGCCGCATCCGGCTCCCCCGCTGGTCCGACGTTCCTGAAAACATCCGCGAAGCCCTCACAAAAGCCGTCAACTCCGAGGACACCGAGGCGTGCAGCAAAGCCGTGACCGCTCTGTACCGGCTCACCCCGGAAGAAGCAGCCGCGATAGGACTCAACGGCGAGCAGGAGGGCCAATGAGCATAGACCTGGCAGACTACGAGAACAAAGCCCGCGAAGCCGTCAAAGCGTTCTGGGGAAACCGCGAGGCTGTCCGCCAGAAGCAGGTCGAGAGCGGAAAAGCGGACCAGGGAGAACACGCTGGCGTCACCGCCGGAAAGAACATGGACGGTTTCCTGGCTTTGGCGAAAGATATTTTTGAGACTCAACGGTTTAGACGAAGCCGAAATATGCCTGCAACGTCGGGTGCTCTCGCTCCCCGGATACTTCCGCCCCACGAAGCTCTGGGACATGTTGGTCATCAACGACGGAAGGCTCGTCGCGGCCCTGGAATTTAAGAGCCAGGTAGGACCATCATTCGGCAACAACTTCAACAATCGGGCGGAAGAGGCTATCGGGACCGCGCTTGATCTATGGACAGCTTACCGTGAAGGAGCTTTCGAGCAGGCATCTCGCCCGTTCGTAGGCTGGCTGGTACTGCTCGAATACTGCGAGAAGTCCCGCTCTCCTGTCGAGGCTAGCTCTCCACACTTCCCGGTGCTCGATGAGTACCGTGGAGCATCATACGCCGACCGATACAACCTCCTCTGCCAGAAGCTCGTCCAGGAACAGCTATACACGACGGCCACCGTGCTCCTGTCTCCACGCACTTCCGTAGAAGACGGCAGCTACTCAGAGCTATCCGAGATGACCGGCTTGAAGACGTTCGTCACGAGTCTCGCAGGGCATGCGGCGGCAGAAGCTGCGAGAGCCGGATAAAATATTAGTTGCGCCTCGGAACCGCGCGACACAGGCACTGTTATCTTGAACCGGCTCATACCGTACCGTAGACTCAAAGCATGGATTACCGGGAGCGCATAACTTTCGATCCTGATATGCGGGGCGGCAAGCCTTGCATCCGGGGCATGAGGATCACCGTCTACGACGTTCTCGGCTACCTCGCGTCCGGTATGTCGCACGAGGAGATCCTGTCAGACTTTCCCTACCTCGAAGAGGAAGACATCCGCGCCAGCCTGGCCTTTGCCGCCGACCTGGATCGCCGGCTTATGACACTTCCGCCTCTTTGAAGCTTCTTTTCGACCAGAATCTCTCGCCACGATTAGTCCGGCTGCTAGCGGACATCTACCCGGAATGCTTACACGTTCACGAATTAGGCATGGATACGGCAAGCGATACTGAAGTGTGGAGCTACGCCGCCGAGCACGGCTACACCATTGTTTCCAAAGACGCCGATTTCCACCAGCGGAGTCTAGTCCTGGACGCGCCTCCGAAAGTCATCTGGGTCCGGTCGGTCAATTGTTCTGTGGCAGATACTGCCTCTCTACTGAAAGAACGCTTCGTCGTCATCCAACGCTTTCACGAAGATACAGAAGCAGCGTTTCTCGCGCTATCCTGAGTTTTAGAGTCAAAGGAAAGGAGACAAGTAATGCACCGAAGTAGGTTGGGAGCGATAATTATCGACTGCCGGACGGACGACCTGAAAGAAGCGGCGGAGTTCTGGGGCCGGGCGTTGGGATACTCCACCCGGGAAACGGACGATGAGATCTACGTAGAACTCGAAACCGGACCGAATGAATTGCAGGTCGAGGTTCAGAAGGTGGATCACCCGGGCCGGGTCCACCTCGACATCGAAACCGACGATATCGAAGGGGAGGTGCGTCGGCTGGAGGGATTGGGTGCGAGGCGACTGGAGCAGGTGAAGAGTTGGTGGGTGATGGAAGCGCCTACGGGCCAGCGGTTCTGCGTGATCGAACCACAGAGGTCAGAGTTCGTTAATGAGGCGAACGTGTGGGAGGAATAGAAATTCTCTCGTGAATTAGCGAATGTTCCAGCTAGAATAACGTAGGTCAAAGATCTACGGGAGGCATCGAAGACCATAGTCCGCATAGCCCACATCTCGGATACGCACCTGGGTTACTCCCGGTACTCGAAACTGCACCCGACGTCGAACCGCAACCAGCGGGAGGTTGACGTTCAGGAGGCTTACGGGCGGGCGGTGGACGCAATTCTTGAGAGGGACGTGGACCTCGTGATCCACTCCGGCGACGTATTCGATTCGGTGCGACCGGCGACGCACGTGATCATCGGCTTCCTGAAGCAGACGTTCCGCATTACCCGGGAGGGCATTCCATACCTGGTCGCCGCCGGAAACCACGAGACGCCGCGCCTCAGGACCACAACCGCCGCCCTAGAATACGCTAACCTGGTAAATGCTTACTCCGCGCACGGCTTTGATCTTGACTACTGGTCGGAGAACATAGACGGCTTGGAGATCGGGGTTACGCTGGTGCCGCACGGGGCCCTCGACGGGGCCGGGGCCGTGACGCCGGAGCGCGGGGCGGACATCAACGTGATGGTTACGCACGGGATGGTACCGGGGCTGGAGGCCAAGTCACACGAGATGGGTGAGGCAAACTTGCACTCCGGGATGCTGGAGGGCGCTTTCGACTACATCGCCCTCGGCCACTACCATGACTTTCACGAGCACCGGCAGAATGCGTACTACGCCGGCGCTACCGAGCGGTTCGGGTTCGGGGAAGTGGACTCGAAGCCGGGGTTCGCCGTCGTGGAGATCGGGGCCGGTAAAGTTTCCGTGGAGCACGTAGAGATAGAAGCCCGCAAGATGGTGGACCTGCCCAAGATCTCCGCGAAAGAGATGGACGCGGCGGAACTTACGGAGGCCGTCCGGGAACAGACCTCGGATGTGGACCTGGACGACGCCATCGTCCGCCTCCGGGCCTATGACGTGCGGCGCGGGGTGGCGAGCGGCATCGAGCGGGAGCTTTTGCGGGACTTGCAGCGGCGGTGTTTGAACTTCAGTCTGGAGATCCACGCCGAAGAACGTCCCGACGCCGTGAACGGCTCGGACGGGCAGGTAT
Organism: Rubrobacteraceae bacterium; assembly: GCA_965213905.1. Classification (GTDB taxonomy): domain Bacteria; phylum Actinomycetota; class Rubrobacteria; order Rubrobacterales; family Rubrobacteraceae; genus SIRX01. Next base: position 964,035 of record OZ243922.1, read on the forward strand.
CGGCGGTGTTCGGGCCGCTGGGCGAGGAGTTTGCCGCGTTCGTAGAGGTCCGCCGGGAACTCGGGGAGTTGGAAGAGAATTTCGCGGAGGAGTTTCTGGAGAAGGGGCGTGGGTATCTGACGCGGGCGGCGAGTGGAGAGTCCGGGGGACCTGGGCAATGATCCTGGAGCGCCTCTACATAAAGAACTACAAGCAACTCCGCGAGCCGGTAGAGCTGCATCCGCCGGAGGGTGCCATCGGGGTTGTCGGGAACAACGGGACGGGTAAGTCCTCGCTGTTCGAGAGCATTTTGTGGGCTTTTTTCGGCTCGCGGGGCGGCGGGCCGCGCTTCTCGAACGAGCTGATCCCCTGGAGCGGCGGCTCGACCAAAGACCCGACCATCGTCGAGGTCACCCTGGCGCTCGGCGGGGACTCTTACACCATCCGGCGGCAGCTAAAGAGCGGCTCTACGGGCGCCGAGGCCCGGGACGGCTCCGGCAAGACCATCGTGGAGGGGGCTTCGGACGTTACCCGGTGGGTAGAGGAGAACCTGCTCGGGATGGACCGGACGGCGTTCGAGGCGACGTTCTTCGCCAAACAGAAGGAGCTCAAGTTCTTCGCCAACGACGACGGTATCAGCCGGGTGCGGCGCATTAGCCGGATGCTCGGCATCAGCAGCGTCGAGGACGCCCAGAAACTCCTGCGCGAGGACCGAAACGACCTCCGCTCCGAGGCGCGGCTGATCGAGGGCCGACTCGCCGAGGCTGACCTGGAATCACTCCAGACCCGGCTCGAAGAGCACCGCAAGGAGCTTCGGCGCATCGAAAGCGAGTTGGAGAAAGTCTCGGGGCAGCACGAAACCGCCGCCGCAGAGTTGGAGGCTGCCCGCGAGGCCCGCAAGGCTCTGGACGCCGCCTACCGGGAGCACACGCGGCTTTTCGGCGAGCTTAGGGAGGCCGAAGGAGAGAAGCGTCGGGCGGCGGACCGGGTGGTCGAGACGCAGAAAGACCTCGTGGATCTGGCGGGCGCCGAGGAGGAGTTGGGCCGGCTGAAGCCCGAGACGGAGCGGCTGCCGGAGTTGGAGCAGGAGTTGGAGCGCCTGGAAAAAGAGCGGCGCCGGCTGGAGCACCGGGACCGGCATCGGAGAGAGCACCGGGATAGCTTACGCAGGATCTCGGAGATCGAGTCTATCGTTTGGAACACCCTGGATGGGCTCGACGGCGACGAAGCTCCGCTGTCGGGATGGTACGAACTCTTCGATCTCGAAGGGGCGGATCTGCTGAACGAGACTTCGACGGTGCTCGGGCGCGCTTCGGAGGAACTGGCGGGCGCCGAGGCGCGCCTCGGCGGGCTGAGAGAGCTCGCCGTCGCGCAAGAAACCTGCCGGAAGGCGGCCGAAGAGGTCCGGGAAGCCGGCGGGCGTAGTGAGGAGGCGCAGAACGATGTAGAGCGGCTCTCCGCAGAGCTCGAAGACCTCTCCGGCGGCGAGGATCTGGAGGAGCGGGAACGCAACCTGCGCGGTGAGGAAGAGAAGTTGCGGGAGCTGGCCTCCAACCACCGGGGGCGGGCCGCCGCCGACGAGCGCGAGGCGAAGAACGTGGACAAGGCCCGCGAAGCTATCGTTAGCGGAGAAGAAGAACACTGTCCCACTTGCCACCGGGACTTCGACCACGGGGAGCAGGAGGAGATCACCTCCACCCTCAAACGCCAGGCCGCCGCTATCCGCCGCCGCGCCGCCCGCGAGATCGAGGAGGCCGACAAGTTCACCGCCGCCGCCGACACCGCCGCCGAGAAACTACAGAAGGTCTCCGAAAAGCTTTCCGGCTGGCGCCGCCTTCGGGAAGAGCTCTCGACGGCCCGAAACCGGGCCGCCGACCGCCTTGAAACGCTGGGGCAGTCCCGCGACCGTTGCCGGGAGCTGGAATCCCAACTCGAAGGCAAGCCGGACCCCTCCGAAGAAGACCTCGAAACCCTCGACTCGCGATGCTACCACCTGCGAAACCTGCGCGACACGCTGCCGAGGGTGGAGAGCCTCTCCGGTGAGCATACAAAGCTGGTCCGGCGCGTCGAAGAGTTGGTGCGGGAGCTGGAGGAACTCGGTACCGTCTCCTATGACGCCGAGTTCCACCGGGAGAGGGGCGCGGAGAAGACCCGGCTGGAGCGGACGCTCGGGCGGGTCGAGGAGTTGGAGCGGCGGATAGAGACCCGCCCGGAGGTGGAGAAGGCGTTGGCGGAGACGCGGGAGCGCGGCGAGGATGCCGAAGAGAAAGTCGGGGAGTTGCGGCGGGAGATCTCCGCCCTCGACTTCGACGAGAAGGAGTACGAGGCCGCCGCCGAAAAGGTTGCCGCCGCGGAGAAGAAGGTCTCGGATCTCCGGGACGCCCGGGAGCACCTCGGGGGGGACTGGAAAGATGCCGACTACGAGGCGCAGCGCGTCGCCGCCGAGCTAAAGCGCCTCGAAGACGACCGTAAGCTCGCCAACGAGAAAGCCTCCGGCGCGGCCCGGATGGACGAGATGGACGGCCTCTTCACCGAGTTCTTCCGCAGCCTGACCTCCCGCGTACGCCCGATGCTAGAAACCGAAGCCTCCAACCTCGTGCGGGAGCTCACCGACGGCCGCTACGAAAGCATGGAGTTCGACGACAACTATAGGGTCAAGCTACTCGACCGCTTCGACGACTCCTACGCCATAGAGCGCTTCTCCGGCGGTGAGTCCGACGTGGCGAGCCTGTCGGCGCGGGTGGCCCTGTCCAAGATCATCGCCGCCCGCGGCAGCGAAACGCTGGGCTTTCTCGTCCTCGACGAGGTCTTCGGCAGCCTCGACGCCGAGCGGCGCAACAATGTGCTGCTCGCGCTGGAGAGGCTCAAGCGGTCGTTCGGCCAAATCTTCATAATCTCCCACGTCGGCGAGGTGCAGGAATCCGCCCTCGTAGACGAAGTCTGGATGCTGGAAGAGGACGAAGCCGGCAAGAGCGCCGTGCGGGTCGCGGAGCAAGGTTCGGTAGAACCTACAGACCTAGCTTTCGTCGGGGAATGACGAAGGAAGTCATCTCGGAGGGCCGGTCCTTCAAACTTCCATCGGTCGGTCCCGGCGGAGAGAGTATAGACCTGTGGCGCACCTTCCGGTCGCACGGCATCGCCTCGCTGCCGCCGATGTCCTTCGAAGAAGAATCCGGGACCTTCGGGATCACACTCCCCGTAGACGGCTTCGGGCCGCGCACGGTAAATATAGATTCCAGAGACGGAACAGTCGTCGTGGCCGGGCCGCCGCCGAAACAGTCGAAACAGGATGAAAACGAAAACCTGCGCGCCACAGTACACCATGTCCTACGGTTGGACGAAGACCTCTCGGGCTTCTACGACCTGGCCGCCGAGGACCCTGAGCTATCCTGGGTAACGGGCGGGGCCGGGCGGATGGTCCGAAGCCCGACGGTCTTCGAGGAAGTCGTAAAGACCATCTGCACCACGAACTGCGCGTGGTCCGCTACCGGGCGCATGATCGGGGCTCTGGTCGAGCACCTGGGGGACCCCACACCGGAGGCGCACGACTCGGGACCATATGGCCGCGCCTTTCCTACACCGCAAGCGATGGCCGAAGCCGGAGAAAGTTTCTACCGGGACGTAGTTCGCGCCGGATATCGGGGACGCTACCTGGAGTCACTCTCTCGTTCCGTCGCCGAAGGTTCGCTGGACCTCGAAGTGCTGGGACGGTCAAGCCCGGAGGAACTACCCGACGGGGAGTTGGAGAAGCAGCTGTTGGAGTTGCCGGGGGTCGGGCCGTACGCGGCGGCCCACGTAATGATGATGTTAGGACGTTACTCCCGGCTCATCCTGGATTCCTGGACCAGGCCCAAGTACGCCCGCCTTGCCGGAAAGGAATCCGTCCCGGACGCGGAGATAAAGCGCCGCTTCTCCCGGTACGGTAAGTACGCGGGGCTGGCGTTCTGGCTCTACGTTACGCAAGATTGGACGCCGGAGCCACGTTTAGCGGCGGGGTCCGAGCAAGCGTAGGAGTCCGAAGGCGGAGGTGGATTCGAGGTCTACCACGTCTATCTCCGTACCGCCCCCGCCGGACGCCACCCGTACCCGGAGCGTCGCCAGCCGGGCCCGGCGCTGGAACGGGCTCCGCACCACGCTGCGGGACTGGAGCCGCCGGCGCGGGGCGATGGAGGTCGTGCGGCCCAGGCTCCGGGAGCGGGCCACCAGCCGGTCGTCCACCACCTCCCACCCGGCATCCCGCCAGCGGAGCCAGCCATACAGGGCCGCCGGGATGACCACCGGCAGAAGCACAAACCCGGCCGGGATAGAGCCCAGAAAAAAGCCGAGTTGTACTCCGCCCACGATGGCGAGCAGCAAGAACAGGGCCGTCGACCGGAACACGTACCGCCGCAGAGAGCGGCGCGGGAGCGGGCGCAACTCCGGCTCGACGGCGAACTCCGGGGCGGCTTCTTTCAACAGTTTTACGGCTTCCCTGCGCGGCAGGAGCGGGAAGATGGTGGTCGAGACGGAGACGTCTTCGGTGCCCGCGCCGTACCCGGCGCTCTCGACCCGGAGAAGGCAAAGGCCGAACGGCTGGCGCAGGACGCCTTCGGATATTCGGACGGCCTGGATGCGGGCCAGGGGGATGGTAGCCTCACGTTTTTCGAGGAGGCCGCGTTTGATGTAGAGGAAGTCTCCCTCGCGGGAGAGGGTGAAGCCCGCGTAGGAGAGGACCGTGCCCCCGATAGCCAGGAGCCAGGCGAAAATACCGACGGCGAGGGCTATAAGGGCGAGGTCCAGGATCGAACCGGGTGCGACGGTCTCGTAGATGCGCTCGAAAAGCCGCTCGGAGACGAGGTTGTCCAGGAACTGCGAGCCGATGGCGACCAGGGAGAGCGCGACCCCGATCTGGCCGCTGGTCGCGCCCGCTATTAGCAACTCCTTCGTCCCGAGCCGCCGGAGGACGGTAGGACCGGACGCCACCTCCTCCCCTTCTTCGTCCAGCTCCGGCCGGACGCCTTCGAGCTCATCTCGTAGCCGGTCGGCGGCGGCCCGGTCCAGGGCGGAGAGCGAGGCGTCGGTGTCGGTGGTCCCGCCGCCGGCGGTCTCGATGCGCACTTCGACGACCTGAAAAACGCGTTGGATGATCCCCTGCACCGTGTCTACGGATTGAACGTGTTCCAGCGGGATCGTGCGTTCGTTCTTTTGCAGCACGCCCTGGCTCAGGTGGAACGCGCTGCCGGTGGTCCAGTAGCGCGTCGCCCGCCAGGAGAGGACGCCCCACACCGCCGAACCGACGACAACGACTACGGCACCCAGGATCAGGTACAGCGAGAAGTCCATCCCGCCGCTAAAGATGGCCGCGGCGCCACCGGCGGCGAAAAAGCCGACCCAACGCCGCAAAGTCTTTACCGCGCCAATAATCATGGCGGCCGGATGGAGGTAACGCACTTCGGCGCCCGTTCCGGCCTCCTCAGAGCTCATCTTGCTCCCGGGTCAACTCGGAGATGCGGTCCCGCACCTCGGCGGCGACGGGCGCGGAAAGCTCCGGGATGTGGTTCGACCCGGCCGCGGTGTAGAAGATGACCGTGGAGAGCCCGAACCAGCGTTGCAGCGGACCGTGCTGGGTGTCTACGTGCTGGATGCGGGCGAGCGGCACGAGCGTCCGGCTTACCCAGACGATGCCCCGCTGGAGGTCTACTTCCTCCGCCCGGATCTCGTACCGCCACCGCCGCCAGCGCAGCCCCGGAAACACGCCGACGACCAACCCGTAGAGCACCAGTACCGCGAGCAGCGGCAGAGCCCCGATCAAGATAGAAAAATCCACCCGCCACACGAGAAACCATCCCACAGCCCCGGCAACCAGCAGTAGCGGCGCGTTCCAGAGGGCGCTGGAAACCCGCCACAGGGTCTTTGCCCGCGGATCCAGCCTCTCTGACGGTTCGCCTTTCACTGGTCTCTAGGAGAGTTGGATTACAGGACGCCCGCGAAGGTCTTTGGCGGCGAGCTGGCCGCAGGCGGCGTCTATGTCGTTACCCCGGCTCGGGCGGAGCGTCGCCGAAATGCCTAGTTCTCTGGCGTACTCCAGGAACTCCTTCGCCCGCTTTTTGGAGGTCGCGGCGTAGCCGGTATCCGTCCAGTTAAAGCGGAGAAGGTTCAGGTGGTAGAGCGGGTGGTCCAGGACTTGCGCCAGCGCCTCGACGTGCTCGTTTGTGTCGTTGACGCCGGCGAGTAGGGTGTACTCGAAAAAGAGCTTGCGGTTCGTCTTCTCGATGTAGTAGCGGGCGGCGGACATGAGCTCGGGGATGGGATGCCGGGAGGCTACCGGCATGATCTCCCGGCGCTGTTGCTCGAACGGGGTGTGCAGCGAGATCGCCAAATGAAACTGCTCCGGCTCGTCGGCGTAGCGACGGATCTTGTCTACCAACCCGCTCGTCGAGGCCGCGATGTGCCGGGCGGCGAGCCCGAACCCGTCCGGGTCGTTCAACACCTTGAGCGCCAAAATCATCTCGTTGTAGTTCAGAAACGGCTCGCCCATCCCCATCACCACGACATTGGATATTCGCTCCGGCGCCACGTCCCGGGCGGCGACGAAGACTTGCTCCGCTATCTCACGGGCTTTCAGGTTCCGTTTTATGCCGAGTAGTCCCGTGGCGCAGAAGGTGCAGCCCATCGGGCAGCCGATCTGGGTCGAGATGCAGACGGTGTTGCGTCCCCTCTCGGGGATCATGACCGTTTCTATGGCGTGGCCGTCGTGGGTGTAGAAGAGGTATTTCCGGGTCCCGTCGCTCGCCTCGAACTGGCGTTCCAGTGTTAGCGTGGCGGCCGGGACTTCCGCCGCGAGGTCTGTACGCAGGGCTTTAGGGAGCGCGGTCGCCTCCTCCCAGTCCCGGATGAGCGAGCCGGTAAGGGCGGCGTAGGCTTGCTTTAGCCGGTAGGCGGGTTCGCCGCGCTTTTCGAGGAAGTTCTGTACGTCGGGTAGGTACTCTGTTGCCTTCATTGTTCGAGATTATACCGGCGATACGGAAAGTAACAGGTGAGGGGGCAGAAAGACCTATCCGGGGTTAGAATCGTAAGGGTGAGCGTCCTGGACCTTTTTATCGTGCTGTTCGTAGTACTCGTGGTGGCGCGTGGTGCCCGAACGGGTTTTCTCTCCGGGGTCTTCTCGCTCGCCGGGGTGGTCGTGGGGGTTTCTTTGGGGTCTCGTCTGGCGCCGCTGTTGGTACCGGAGAACGAGAGCCTGGTCTTCCGCGCGGGGGTGACGCTGGCGAGCATTCTGGCTTTCGCCGTATTGGGAGACGTTCTGGCGCGGGCCATCGGCAACTCTATAAGGTCCCGGTTGCGAAGCTCGGCCTCCACAAAGCTCGACGGCCTCGGTGGGGCGGCACTGGGACTGGTGCTCTCCCTGACGCTGGTGTGGGTGATCGGGCTGTTCGTGCTCCAGGCCCCGACGCTCGCGGGCGCGCACCCCACCGTGAGAGATTCTCAGATATTGCAGGCTTTGAACGAGCGGATGCCCTCTCAGTTCTTTACGGAGGCCGTCTCCAAACTCGACCCGCTGCCCCAGATCCGGGCCCCAAAAGCTAACGTGGAGGATCCGGAAGAGGACATCGTCCGGGACCCGGAAGTGGTCGAGGCGGCCTCCGGGGCGGTCCGGGTTACCGGGGTGGCTTGTGGCTACGGCGTCGAGGGCTCGGGATGGGTCGCCGCGCCGAACCTGGTAGTCACCAACGCCCACGTCGTCGCGGGCGAGACCGTAACCCGGGTCCAGACCGGCGGGATAGGACCCCAAAAACGCGCCCGGGTGGTGTTTTTTGACAAGAAGAACGACATTGCCATCCTCCGGGTAAAGAAGCTCGGGTTGTCGCCGCTGTCACTCGGGGACCCCGAATCCGGGGAGCCGGTCGCAATCCTGGGTTTTCCGGAGAACGGCCCCCTCGACGTGCGGCCGGGACGTACGGGTGAGACGCGGCGCGTGATCTCCACCGACGCCTATAACAACGGCCCCGTGGAGCGCACGGTGACGAGCTTCCGCGTCTACGTCCGGCCCGGCAACTCCGGCGGGCCGTCCGTAAACGGCGACGGGAAGGTCGTCTCCACGATCTTCGCCAGCCGGGCGGACTCCAGCAACTCCGGTTACGGGGTCCCTTCCCAACTCATCCGGCAACACCTGGACCGCGCCGCCCAGAGGTCGCAGCCGGTAAGCACCGGCAAGTGCATCAACTGATCGGGTTGCTGATCCTGATCGCTCGGCTCGTCGCGCGAAGCGGGCCTTGGGGTTCTGCTAAGCGCCCTCTTCGCGGATTATCTTCTCTAGCGCCAACCGGCTGCGGTTTAACTCCGCCTCGATCGTAGAGAGACGCGAGAGGGACGTTTCGCCCATCCGGTCGCGTTCTACTTCCTGGGCCACCGCGGCGGCGGCCTCATCTATAGCCGTTACGGCGCTTTCGAGCGTCAGCAAACCCTGTTCGTCCATGGGGCGAATACTACCGCAATTACTACCGCAGTTGTCGGCCCGCATTTATGCGTTCGGCTACAGAGTAGGCGTCGAAGATGGCCCAGACCCAGACAATGGCGAAAGGGATCCAGCCGATCAATATAACCGTCAGGGCCAGGTTGATGGCTTGAACGACGACGATAAAGAGCCCCTTTGTTATCTGGCCGTTGTAGATCTGTCCGAGCCCGGAGATAAAGAAACTCAGGACCGCCGCTACGCCGGAGTTTTTCACGAAATCGTCCCTTCTCTGGTTGGCTGGTCGTCGGATATTCCTACGTGTTCGGGGGTTTAAGAGTTTCGGTGCAGTTCCTTGAGCCGCAGGTATTCTTCGTCTTCTGCCGCCGCGCGCCACCTCTCGTAGAATATCTCGGCCGCCCGGCTTTTTTCGGGGTCTAGCTCTTCTCTGGGTTGGCTCTTTTTGCCGGCTTTGTACTTGGCGTAACGTCGCGAGCGGGTATAGCCCATCTGCAGGTACTTCCGGGCCACGTCCATCCCGACGAAGTCTTGCTGCTCTTTGTAAGCCTCGTACTTCTCGAAGATCGCCGTCGAAGACTCGCGCGCCGCCGCCTCGGTCTTGAACGACCACAACGGGAGGAGCTCGCCCTTGTAAGGCTCGGCGTGAAAAACGCCTTGTTCACCGCGGCCGATCCGGTACGCTTCCGGATGCTCGCGAAGGTCCACCCCGTCGTACGGGTAGCTCACAGGCTAGCGCCCCGCAAGCTAGCGCCCCGCGAGCTAGCGCCCCGCAAGCCGGCCATCGCGGGTTGTGGCAGGCCGGTCCGACGCCGCCGGAGAAGTACTCCTCAAACCTTTCTCCGCTCCAGATCCCGGGCCTTTTCGAGGGAATCTTGCGTGAGCGACACCTGTAACCTCAGGTATTGCAGGTGCCGCTGTATCTGCCGCGCGGCGAACCTGTAGCGCAACCTGCTCATAACGCTGATTTTGGCGCCGGTCGTCAAGTTTCGGGGGTCAATGCTGTTTCTGTAGTCAATGGTATCTTCGAGTTCCTTTTCGAGTTCGGCTATCTGACGGGTCATTTCTTCTGTCCGGCTCATGTTACCTATTCTACCTTTCGCATCCCCTACGCAAGAGACGCTTTCTATCTACGACTCCAAACACATTATCCAGCAAAACAGTACGGCCCGGCAACCGGTAATGGAAGGATAATAGAGGCGCGGCAGATCGCGGCGTCCCCGAACGTGGTGTCCCCGACCGCAGTGAATCTCCCAACGGAAGACGTGATTTTGTGTTTCGGGGGCGGGGTTCCGTCCGGCGGGGACGCTTCGTGTAGAGTAGCCCCGTGAAACCGGCCGTCACTTTTACCCGGACGCCCACGACCTGGCTGGCCTACCTGCTAACCGGGTACTTCCTCTACCTGCAGTCGTCGCTGGGACCTCTCATGCCCTTTCTACGGGCGGAATTAGGCATGAGTTACACGACGACGAGCCTGCACTTCAGCGCCTTCGCGTTGGGCGTGCTGCCCGCGGGCCTACTCGGAGAGCGCCTCTCGGGGGCCTTCGGGCGCCGCCGCCTGATCTGGGGCGGCGGCTCGCTAATGGCGGCCGGGGCGTTACTGCTGACCACCGGCGTGCATCCGGCCGTGACCCTGGCGGGAACGCTCGTGATGGGTACGTTCGGCGGGTTGCTCCTGATGAACCTGCAGGCCACCCTCTCCGACGGACACGGCGGGCGCCCTTCGGTGGCGCTCTCCGAGTCGAACGTGGTTGCCAGCTTGTGCGCCGTTGTGGCCCCGCTGGCAATCGGGGCGTTCGAGCGGGCGGGCGTCCTGGGCTGGCGGGGGGCGCTGCTCACGGCCGTCGTGGCGTTGGCCCTCGTTTTCTGGCGCTTCCGGCGTGCCCCGATCCCGGACGCCCGGGCCGTGGGCGCGGACGGCGAAACGGTGTCTTCCGGCCCGTTGCCGTTGTTGTTTTGGGGATATTGCGTAGTGCTGGCCCTGGGGGCCGCCGTGGAGTGGAGCATGGCGTTTTGGGGGGCGGCGTTCCTCCAAGACGAGGTAGGATTCCGCGAGGCCGACGCCGCGACGCTGATGGGCGCCTTCTTCGCCGCGATGCTCCTGGGGCGCGTGGCCGGGAGCCGTCTCGCCCGGCGGTTCTCCGCGGTCCCGATCCTTTTCGGCGCGCAACTCGTGGCTATAGCCGGCTTCGCGTTGTTCTGGCTCGTGCCGCTAACCGTACCGGAAGCGTGGGGCGCGGCGACGAGCGTCGTGGGGCTCTTCGTGACCGGGCTCGGGGTGGCGAACCTCTACCCTTTCTCGCTGTCGGCGGCAACCGGGAGCGTTCCGGGACGGGCGGACAAGGCGGTGGCGCGCATAGCCCTCACCGGTGGTTCCGCGATCCTGCTCGCCCCTTTTGTCCTGGGTTCGGCGGCCGATGTGTTCGGCATCGGCAAAGCCTACGGGGTGGTGGCCGCGATCCTGCTGGCGGCCTTGGCGACGACCGTGTTGGTCAACCGCCGGGCGGCGACCCCGGGCTGATAAAGCTTAGGCTGATCTCTCCTTCAATACCCTGCTTCCCCAGGATTTTTGAAGTTGGGTGGCGGTATGGGGTCCAAGTTTGGGGCCGGGAGTATAAACTATGGGTAGGAAAGTCTAGGAAGGATTCGGATGGATGAATTCAAGCAGCGCCTAAACGATCTTTCGAAGAGGTTGTCTTCGATGAGCCGGGTGCGGTTGGTGGTCGGGTTGGTGCTGGGTCTGTTTTTGGTGTGGTTGGTTTCCCCGGCGTTCCACGGCCTGGCGATGCTGTTCTACGTAAACTGGCCTTTTTTCGTCATAACGTTGGGCGGGGCGGCCCTGATAGCATACCTCTGGAGCGCGGGGGACAAGGAACCGGCCAAGATCTTGGCGGGGGTTTTCATGGTCATCCTGGCGGCTTACGTCGTCGCCGCCTCGCCCCTGCGGGACCTGAAGTACCTGGACTCGATCCAGGCGGAGGAGATCGGCGACATGCCCGACACGACGGGCGTGAGGTACCTCCCGTACGACGTGGCCGCCCGCTTCGGGCAGAACACCCAAGACAACTCGACCCTCGTGCTGGGAGGCTTCGAGCCCCTGGACAATGAAGAAGGCGGAATAGACTGGGTATCGCCGCGGGAGCCAAACGGCCCCTGGAACTCCATCGCGAACAACCAGGACGGGGCAATGATCATAGAGCCCGACGGTTCGACGGAGATCATAGACCAGGAGTTTCGGCGGGGTGAGGGCATGGCGCTCTACAGGAACGTCCAGTGGAGGCTCATAAGGAACAAGTTCTTCGCCCACCACACGAACCAGTACTACGTCATGGACGGCGAAGAGCTACTCGGAATAGTCCCGTACATAAGCTACAAGTTCTCCTTTCCGGTCATGGTGCCCAAGTGGGGCGGCGTAATGGTAGTCCACCCCGATGGAGAGACGGAGAGATTGAGCCCGGAAGAAGCCACGGAAGATCCACGCTTCGAAGGTGAGCGGCTATACCCGGAACAGTTGGCGCGGAAAGTGGGCGACGTTTGGAAGTACCGTAACGGCTACTGGAACACCTGGTTCGCCCACGAAGACGAGGCCGTCATACCCCGGATAAACGCCTCCGAGGAGCCCCCCTCCGAGGCGTCCTCCACCCTGGACCAGGCGACCTCGACCGGCCAGATGCCGTTCCTGATCCCCACGCAAAGAGGGCCGCAGTGGTTTTTGGCCGCCGAGCCTTACGGCAGGAGCTTCTCCATGTACCGGGCGATCTACGTGGACGCCCACAGCGGGGAGATCACCTACTTCGACCCCGGCACGGGGAGTTCCCTCATCGGGGTAAACAAGGCCCTGGACTACGCCAAAGCCGCCTTTCCCAACTACCAGTGGGGCCAGAACGCCGTGATCCTTGAACCCCGGCCCGTAATAAAAGACGAGAACCTATACTGGATGGCGACCATCACCAACGCCGACAAAGCGGGCGTCAACCAGACCATCATGGTCAACGCCTCCGAGCAGGGCGAGGTAACGGTTCTGGAGACTTACGACGACGTAACGGCCTTTGTCGAAGGCGAAAATACCGGCGAGACGGTCAACGTAGAAGACGGCGACGGAGCCTCGGAGACATCCGGGGGATCAGCGCCTTCCGATGCGCCGGATGAACAACCGTCCCAGCCCGAAGGCGCGTCGCAGCCCGATGGCTCCCAGGGGCCGGTAGACGTTTCGGACATGAGCGAAGAGGAGCTTATAGAGTTCATCCGGGAAGCCGCCGACGAGCTAGAAGGCCGCGGAGGGCAGCAAGACGGAGGACAGTCCCAATAACAAGAGTCCTCCGGTTCAGGTTCGTAGTGGGCGTACCCCGCCCGGACAGGCTACGTGAACCGGACCCAGAGGTGATACGCCAAAACTAGGATCGCCAGGGCGGAGACCAGGCCGATAATTACCCCGGAGAGCTTGTAGGCTGCGATCCCAACCAGGGCTCCCACGATAGCGGGTACTACGATTTTGCGTCCGAACGCGTGCATGAGGTTATCTTAGAAGGCCCGGCGTCGAGAAACAAATCCTCAGCGCCGTATAGGAACCTTTTGTGAACGGTTTTATTTGCTACAGGACTCATTACAAGGTAAATTACACGCACGCGGAGAAACTATCTCTCCGCGTGCGCATTGACGGACTTTAGCCAACGTTCTATAGGCCAGGAGAGCGGGTATATGTACAAAGAAGTTTACGTCCCGGTAGATAACTCGGATTACTCCAACCAGGCGTGCGTGATCGGGGTGGATATCGCGCGCCAGTTCGGCGGCCGCGTAGCCGGCTGCCACGCCTACGCCGCCAAGATGCACGACGTGCGTTTCCGGCAGATGGAGAGCGGGCTCCCGGAGGAGTTCCGCGACGAAGACGAGATGAAGCGGCAGCGTAAGATCCACGACCAGCTCATCACCAAAGGGCTGGAGATCATCACCGACTCCTACATAGACGTCCTGGAACCCCTCTGCGAAAAATACGACGTAGAACTCGTCCGTCGCTCTCTGGAGGGCAAGAACTTCAAGGTAATCGTCGAGGACGTAAACGACGGCGACTACGACCTAGTCGTCATCGGCGCGATGGGCATGGCCGCCGTCCGGGACACGGTGCTCGGAACGGTGACGGAGCGCGTCGTGCGACGCGTAACCCACGCGGACACCCTGATCGTCAAAGACCTGGACCGCTCGCCGTTCGAGCACATCGTCGTCGCCGTGGACGGCTCTCCGAAGTCGCTCGGCGGCCTCAAGCGGGCCATCGAGTTGGCGCGGGAGTTCGGCGGAACCGTAGAAGCTATATCCGTTTTCGACCCGTACTTCCACTACGCGATGTTCCACTCGATTGCCGGTGTGCTTTCGAGCAAGGCTCAGAAGGTCTTCCGGTTCAAGGAGCAGGAGAAGCTGCACGAGGAGATCATTGACAGTGGGCTCGCCAAGATCTACACGGCCCACCTGGAGGTCGCAAAGAAGATCGCCGAGGACGAGGGCGTCGAGCTAAAGACGACGCTGCTGGCCGGCAAGCCGTTCGAGCAGACGATGAAGTACGTGAATGAAGTAAACCCGACGCTCGTGGTGATGGGCCGCATCGGCTACCACTCCGACGACGAGATGGACATCGGCGGCAACACCGAGAACATGATGCGCTACCTGAACACGAACGTCCTCGTCGGCAATTACGAGTATCAGGCCCCGGACCTGTACACCGCCGAAGAGCACATGACCTGGACCGACGAGGCGCTGGAGCGGCTCGACCGCATCCCCGGATTCGTGGTCGGGATGGCGACCGGTGCGATCATCCGCTACGCCATCGAGCGGGGCTACACGGTAATAACGAGCGGCGTCATAGACGACGTAGTAGAGAGCATCCTGCCACCCGGCGCGATGGAGTCCATGCGGGCCATCGGAGATCAGATGCGCGAGGCCGAAGCCCAGGGCGAGGACAAGCCTATAGACTCCCTCTTCAAAGACTTCGACGAGCGCACCGCCGACAAGAACGCCGCCGAAGCGAAAGCCAACGGCAACGGCGCGAACGGCAACGGCCACAAAAACGGCCACGTCAACGGTAACGGAAACGGCCACGACGCGGCGGCGAAGCAGGAAATATTCGAGGCGGGCCGCGGCGGCTTCGGCCAGAGTGAGGATCAGGGCGACATCGAAGGCGTCTCCACCGACGTGCAGGACGAGATCCACCGCGCCGCCCAGGGCCAGGACCGCTTCGAGTGCGACGTATGCCGCTACGTGGCGAAGGGCAAGCCCGCCAAGTGCCCCGTCTGCGCCTCCGGTCCGACCCACTTCCACGCCGTAGACGCGGAAATCGCCACAACGACCGGCAACGAGAACATGAACCTCTCCGAAGTCTACGATGGCCGCGAGCTACACTGGACTGACGACGCCCAGGCCCTCCTCGACTCTTTCGAAGAGTGGCAGGAGAAGCGCCGCGTCAAAGCCCGCGTCGAGAAGAGCGCGCTAAAGAAGGGCTACTCCACCATCACCCGCGAGTACGTCGAACAGCAGTACCGCGAAGAGACCGGCCGCGAAGCCCCCGAAGTCAAGTCCGGCGGCTGCCCGGTCAGCCACGCCAAAGAAAAAGTCCAGGAGACCACCGGAGCAACTTGCCCCATAGACCACAGCGCCTTCCAGCAGGCCGGCGAGCAAGTACAGGTCCCCGAGGGCGGCAGCAAAGACTTCACCTGGACGGACGACGCCATCACGCGCCTCGAACGTGCCCCCAAAGGCTTCATGCGGAACATCTCGCGCAACATGACCGAGAAGCTCGCCCGCGAGCAAGGCGCAAAAGAGATAGACCTCCCGCTAGTCGAAGACGCCCTGAGCGGCGCCCGCACCACGATGGAGGACGTCATAACCGGCAAAGTCTCCATAGCCGACCTCGCCAAAGACACCGGCGAGTCTATAGAAGCCGAAAAAGGCGAAGCCCCCCACCCCCCGCTGACCGTCACGATGGTCTGCACCGTCTGCGGCGAGGAGATGGAGGGGATACAGCCCCCCGAGGAGTGTCCCACCTGCGGCGCCCCCGGCGAGGACTTCAAAGCGAAAGAGCTGTAGGTAACAGGCTTCAGGTATCAGCTATCAGGTTTTTACTGACGGCTGAAGCCTGAGACCTGAAACCTAAAAAGCATCTCCCCAGGCCCCGGTCGCACGAGCACACCGGGGTCTCTTCTCGACAGGAGGATCATGGCGCAGACCCACAACGTAACCTTCCAGAAGAGCGGCGTAACCGTCGAGTGCGCCGAAGACGAGTACATCCTCGAAGCAGCCGAGGAAGCCGGTCTCAACCTCCCCTACGACTGCCGCAGTGGCACCTGCGTCACCTGCATGCAGCTTTGCACCGAGGGCGAGATAGACCAGGACATGGCCTTCGCCCTCGACGACGAAGACGAGGAGAAAGGCTACCGTCTCATCTGCATCGGCAGTCCGCTAACGGATGTGGTGTTAGATGCTTAACAGCGATCACCAACTCCAGCCATGAGAGTGCGAGTAATTGAGAAGGTGAGCATAGCCAGAAGGCAATAGCTCTGTTGCGATGAATTACATTTTACTTGCTATCGTCCTCACCCTCAGATTCAAGCCTGGAGAAAATTTGTTCTATATCTAAATCAGGTGTACCCAAACGTCCGAAGTAACGCGTGAAGCGAGCGAGCAAGGATTCAACGAAAGGGCTATCTACGGAAGCAAGATGCTCCAGATCTTCTAGCCCGCCGCAAGGCAGTGTGATTAGATATTGGAAGTCCACCAAGAGATCTGGAAGATCAAGAGCACCAGGCAGGGAGTGGTAGCGATCAGCTTGGTAGCCGCTCTTCTTCCGATTATTTCTCAGCAGCGCTTCCAGCTTGTCCTTCTTATTGTTGGAGGAGCTCTGCCGCCATTCAATATACTCTTCTTCTTCCGATAGCAGCGAGCAGTGCGCCAGCAACACCCTCTCGGCTTTATTCCACTCCATGTCGCAAGAAGGCGTCAGAAGAACCCAATACCCGTCTTGGTCTTGGTCTTGAGCTCTACCCTTGAATAAAGCACCCGCTACTGGGGGAGCATTTTTTACAGGTGGCATCACGTAATACTGGGCGGGATGTACTTTCCCTTCGGCAACGACGACTCCTGCTTGACCTCCCAACTTTTCGATCAGTTGACTGATGCCTGGTGTGGAGAAAGATGCTGCCAGCCGACGCGCCAGCAGGTAAGCCAAGCCAGCTTTATCCCTCATCTCACCCAACGTGTCCCAGTTCTCTGCTACGAAGGTCCACATGTAGTCACGCTGCACATTCTCCATGTGACGAACGAGCGCCCGGTTAACATCCGGCAGGCCTGTAGAAAAGATGGCCCTCACCGCTCCTAGTAGCGAGGTAAGTCCTCCTGCAGTTTTCGTGACCACTCGTACCAGGGGTGCCTCTACCCCTCTGGCGTGCTCGGGAAGACCTGTGTAAAACACGATGGGCACGAACAATTTTTGTTTGATAGCTTGTAGAGTTCGTACGCCGGCCTCCTCATCCGGATCTTCACTTTTATCCCAGGATCCTACTCTGATATCCAGTATCAGCAGGTCGAAGCGGCGTGTTTCAAGCAGGTGAAGCGCCTGATTAAAGTCAGTGAGCGTCTCCACATGCACAGGTTCGCCTTCTTCTGTGATGGTTTCTTGCTCCAGGAACTCCTTTACCTCACGACAGACATCTGGCTCGTCATCTACGATCAGGAGTTGCCAGGGAGCAGCTTCCAACACGTCACACTCGCCTGCGAAGCGTTACCCTGAATGCGGCACCGGGAAGAGAATCATCTTCCACCAGTGCCAAGTCTCCGTCGTAGTCCTCCTTTGCGATCTCACCAGCTATCGCGAGGCCTAGTCCTACTCCGTCAGGCTTGGTGGAGAAGTAGGGATCGAAGATTCGTTCTCCGAACTCAGGCTGCACTCCCGGGCCGCTGTCTGAGAACAGCACCTGGACCTCCTCTGGACTAACGCGGCTTACCCGAACTGCGATACGCCGGGATTCCTTCGGTGTCTGGCGCAACCAGTAGAGGCTGTTTCTCAACAAGTTGATGATGATCTGCTCTATCTCAGTCGGTTCCACTGTTACCGTGGTGTTTGATTCAGGCAATTCAATCTGCGCGCCTATATTCGCGATTTCGCTATCTAGCACCGAGAACGCGTCAGCGATAACCTGCTCCAGGCTGACCTGGGCAGGTCGGCCTCGTTTGCGCCCACCAAAAGGCGCAATTTTTCGGAAGACGGTTTCAAGCACCTCCGACTGTTTTCTTACGTTCTCAAGACGCTTCTTAAGACGCGGAAACAGGGCGTCGCTACCATCGTTGCCTGCGCGCTCGACATCACGAAGGGCCATAAAAGCTTCACTGTCGATTTTGGAAAGGGGAGCCCGGCCCTCGTGAAGTACTATGTCCACGAGTTGTCCCAACGTCGCCAAGCGCCGGTACCGGGCCAGTACCTCCTGAACTTTCTCGACCCGCTTCTCCAGGTTGTTGCCTGCCTCCCCTACCAGAGATAGCAACTCCTTATCATCTGGATGCCGCTTTCTAACTGCATCTCGCACGGCTTCCAGGTTCAGATCCGCAAACAGCCCCCCGGCCTGACCTTTCGGTTTCTGCTGGCGTTCGCGAACGGCGTAACGTCTTGTTTCGAGTTGAGCTATCGCCATCTCGATCAGACTGCGAAGATCGTCCAGAGCCGGACCTTCCATAAGTCCCTCTCGGTTGCTCTGATCGCGAAGATCCGGGTTCTGCTCCAGAGAGATGAGCACATAGCCCACTACCTGATTACTGGACAGGCGAAGGGTAGGGTTCTGGACCCGACGGTAGTTAAGCCGCAGCCAGTCGTTACGCGACTCACCATAAGGTAACACCCTGAATCCGTCGCGGTATACATTGATGCCCGCTGCCTGGTCCAAATCCCGGCGTATCTCAGAAATCTTGAGCCCGGACTCACGGGCCAGCTCGCCCAGTGCCTGATCTCGATCCCATACCCGCAGTTCTATATCGAATGGGCCACACCGCAGAGGCCCCTCATCTCGGACCACGAATTGACCGCTCAAGTGATCTTCTCTATCCTTTATGGTGAGATCGAGTTCGTAGCGCCCGTTTTCGTCGATGCTTCCCTTGAGAATATAGGGAGGATTCTTGAAAGCTTCCGGGGACTGTACTCTTCCCGACATACCTTCGAACTCGGGCGGAAGCTGAAGAAGAATCTGGAATTCGTCGTTTGCTCGCTCTTCGGCGAGGAACGGGGAGACCAAGCGGGACAGGGCCGAGCGAAGGTCCTGTAGCTTGGCCTCGTCCCAGTCCACAGTCAGGCCTTGCATGCGCAGAATAGTGCCGTGGGTCAGCTCGGAATCATCAGGCCGTTCTTTGTTTTCCCAAAGGCCACCTATCTCTCCTGCCGGAGAGATGTCTGTTGGCAAGGTCTCATCCCAGAGTACTTCTACCTGATCCAGATACGTCTCTTCGTCGTCGAACAGATTCCAGTCGAACATAGCCCGTACCTCACGATCCGCGCTGTCGCGCCGGCTTACCACCTCCAGAAAACGAGCAAGCCGGGATGCGGCAAAACGGCCGATGCCTTTCTCGCCTAGCAGGCGGCGCCCTCGCTTCTCGCTTCGCCTACGTCGCTTCTTAGCCGGATTAGCGGGCTCCATCCAGGCGTTGCGTATTGTAGCGAATGACATACCGTGGCCATTGTCCAGCACCTCGATGCTACCCTGACCTGCTTCGAGTGGTCCGTTGAACCTGACCATTACCCGCGTGGCGTCGGCATCGTAGGCATTCTTGACCAGCTCAATAATGGCGACAGTTTCACTGCTGATAAGCTCATCACCGATAGTGCGAAGGATTCTTGCCCTGGGACGGATGACAAGAGATTCAGTGCTTGCAGTTTGTGATACTGATTCAACCATCTAGTCTGATGTTCCTTTTCCCAACCCTGGAACCGTGAATGTCCCTGTGCCGTACACACAATGATCTCGTACCGGACATCTGAAACACTCCGGAGCAGGTCGTTTTTTACATACCTGGTTTGCCAGATCTAGTAAAGCGTAATTATAAGCTCGTGGTTCTTCTGGGTCTACTAAAGCTCCTATCAGGTTTCGGAAACGTTGGTTCCGGCGCGATGAGTCTTTGACTTCGAGTCCGAACAGTCTTCCTACAACTCGTACTGTGTTTGTGTCGATCAGAGGATCAGGGCGGTTCCACGCGAAGCAGCGCACCGCACTGGCAACGTAGTCGCTCACGCCGGGCAATGACAGCAAATCTGCTCTGTCGTTCGGAATCTCTCCGCCGAAGTTGTCCATCAGCGCGGTTGCCATCTCACAGATCAAGTCAATTCGCCATCTCAGTCCCAACGAGAAAAGCACCTCGTGGAGGTCCTGATCCGATGCCTGCGCCAGTGCCGGTACGTTCGGGTACTTTTCTATGAAGCGTGTGTAAGAGGGCAGTACTTGGCGTGCCTGAGTTCGGTGGAGCATCACCTCCGCCATTAGCACCAAGTAAGGATCTTCTGTCAGTCTCCAGGGAAAGGGCCGAAAGTGTTCGCGGCCCCAGGAGATCAGCTTTCTACGGAAAGCCCAGGCATCGATAGTATGAGTGTCCGTCTCAACAAATCTGTTCTCTGACATTACTCGAAAGGTTACCAGCCACTTTAGCCATACGTGCTGGTTCCTCAGGTGGATCAGTTGCCGCAGTTCTACACTCGGCTTCTTCCATATTATTCAAGACACCTGGCAGAATAGCCTCTGCTACGGCTCTCGCCAGAAGCGGTGGCACAGCGTTGCCAACCTGAGTGAACTGCTTGGTGAAAGGTCCACAGAACCTGAAGCGGTCCGGGAAACTTTGAAGTCGGGCAGCTTCCCGCACCGAAATGGTCCTCGGCGGTTGCGGTTCACCGTCCTTACTGGGATAGATGTGACGATAGGTGTCTTTCCCGATATGAGCCTCTATCGTCCAGGAGGGATACTTTCGGTATAGCTTCCAGTATTTGTCTTTGAAAATATCGTCCCGGTAGCGTTTATACTCGTCAGGCAGTTCTTTGTACTTGCCACCCTCAGATAACCAGGCGAACGCCGCGAGATCCTGCTCATTGTGCCAGCGTGTCTGGTGATTGTATAGCATGCCATTGGAGCCCAGACGCATCAAACGCTGATACTTGGTCATACCCCGACGCCTCTTATACGGCATCTCATCCTGACGATGGCCGTGAGACACAATCGGAAGATCGCTGAGAGCCTGCCAGACTGTTACGGCTTTCTTGTGAGTTTTTTCGGGCCAGGGAACTTGCTGACCGGCTGGAACCCCAACAATAAACAGTCGCTTGCGAGTCTGCGGCACTCCGTAATGATGCGCTTCAAGCACTTGCCAGTCTACAGTGTAGCCGAGTTCCCTGAAACGACGCAGTGCTTTCTCCAGTAGGAGCTCTTCGCCATCCTCTTCATCTAGGTAGTGTTGAAGATCGGGTACGTTTTCCATCACGAAGTGCGAAGGTTTAATTGCCTCGACGAAGCGAACGAACTGCGTATAGAACTGGTTGCGCGGGTCATGTATGTAGGCTGGGTCCTTCCGCAGGCTGCGGATTTTGCCTCTTCCTACCCTACTAAAACCTTGGCAGGGTGGACCGCCGATTATTACGTCCACCCTTCCCAGGCCGTGATCACGGACGAAGACTCCTGAATCAGCTATGTTGCGAATGTCATCTGGATGACACCGCCCACCAAAGTTCAAGCAGTGAGTCTGAAAAGGAAGTTCTTCTTTCTCGACGCCAAGACCTATATGATAGCCAGCCATCTCGAAGCCCAGGCTCATGCCACCTGCTCCGCAAAAGAGATCTAATACAACAGGTTCAGACATGAGAAAATCTAGGCTCTACTCCACGCCGCAACGTTTTCAGCGAACTCAAGCAGCCTTCCTCCCTTTAACTGCAGCCACGCACTTTTATAAAGTCTCAGCTAATTGTCTCAACATTTCTTAACTTTGACAACCTGCGGGTGAATCTTGGTAGTTCATAAGGCTCCCTCATACTGGATCTGCTTCCCATCGAGAAAATCCGGAGGAGTACCCGCACCTCTCACGGGAGGACGTGCTGGCCTGCGTGGCCTACGGGGCCGAGATGAGTCGGGAGCGGTTCGTGGATGTACCTCTCGAACGTCCGGCTTGAAGGTAAAACTTCGTGCTACCATCAGTTATGTTCAATGGCTAGATACAGGCTCGGTGTCACGTGCAAGATTTCAAGACAAGACTCGGCAAGGGTGGCAGGATCGTCATTCCCACCGAGTACCGACGGGAGTTGGGCGTAGAGCCTGGGGATGAGATCATCCTACACCTGGACGAGGAGGGACTGCGACTCTACACCCCGGCCCAAGCTGTGGCACGGGCGCAGTCACTGGTACGATGCTACGTCCCGGAAGAGCGAAGTCTGTTGGAGGAGTGGATCTCCGGGCAGCGCGAAGAAGCCACCCGTGAGTGAGTTAGCACCTTACGCAGTTTCCTTCAACCTGCGTTGCTCTGCTCTCCGGTCGCTGCAGCCACGATGGTGCCCTGGGCAACGGCGCATAGTTTCTCCAAGTTGTCTTCTTCGACGGCGAAGACTTCGCAGCGGCACACGGCCTGGCGCTTGCTAGCGTGGATCACCCCGGCCCTCGCACGAAGTAACTTACTTCTAGCCGGCTTGAGGTAGTTGATCTTGTACTCGGAGGTCAGCACAGCCGGTCCCAGTGCTGAACCGCCGGCGAACGTGAGGGCGTTGTCGGCGGCGTAGCTGACGACGCCACCGTGAACGAAACCGTTCTGCTGCAGTAGCTCTTCTTTGATCGGCAGCTCCAGAACGACCTCCTTCTCTGAGAAGCTTGCAAGCTTCGCCCCCACTAGCCTGCTGAACGGTTGGGATTCCAATATCTGCTGGGCGACCTGTGAGAGGTCCTCCACTTTGTCCTCCTTGCTAGCAGTACCTTTACCCTTGAGAACGCTTCCTCGACTGGTTCAGGGTTCCGGGGGCAAGTCCGTAGGTAGAGAGGCTCGGCCTCGTGGATGTTTACCGTCCTGGTCACACCTCTGCACCATGGTGGAACGAGTTTACCAGGGGTCATGAGAGATCAGAGATCACTCCTGGTAGAGTTCGGGGTGTCGAGGACAGCCTGGAAAGATCGGGGAGAGCACTTTTTTGAAACCGCCCCTCTACTTGCGAACGGTTATAGCGATGGCATCTGTTCTTGCCCTGCTCGCGCTAACGGGCTCGTGCTCTGTAGAACAGGGAAACCGCCTAGACGAGACCCGGCCCGAGAAGACCGGAGTTCAGCCACAAGAGTCCCGTTCTGGGACCGCCGACTCCCAGACGGAGCCTTCTTCCGAGAACCGAGGAACGGCCGCGCAAGCCTCTCGTCTAAAGGCTCCTGGTCATCTGGTTCCCGTGGCGCACCTTACCTCGCGGCGGGAGAATATTAGTATGAAGAAACTCTCCCAGAACCAGGAGCTGGCCGTACCGCGAGATTACCAGGATAGTGCAGCGGAGTTGCTAGAGCGGCCCGATCTGGAGAGTTTTAACTCCGTCGCCGCGGTCGTAGACCATGTGAGCCGCAATCCGGATACTATGGGGCTCGTGCCCTGGGACACAGTCAATCCTAGGGTCAAAGCACTCGCGGTGGATGGTGAGGCATTGCTCGCGGCAGACGGGTCCACCCCCGAAGATTACCCGCTGGCGACGAGAAACGCGGAGGCACCGGAGCCCGGGAAGTTGCGGCGCGTCGTGGTCGGTGGGGACGTGGTGCTCGACCGGGGGCAGAGCTACGCGGTAATTCAGCAGGGCCGGGGGCTGGACTTTCCGATGGACGGCGGCTACGCGGCCATTACCGGGCGCACCCGGGAGCCGAACCCGTACTCCGCGGAAGACTTCGTGTACCGGTTTACCGCCGAGCGCCGGGGCGGGACGGGGGCGGTTCGGGAGTACCTGAGCGGCGCCGATCTCACGCTGGCGAACCTGGAGAACCCGGTCGTGGAGAATGCGGAGTGGCACCCCGAAGGGACGACGTTTACCGGTGACCCCCGGCTCTTGCCCGTACTAGAGCAGGCCGGCATAGACGGCGTAACCCTGGGTAATAACCATATCCTGGACGCGGGTGCCGGGGGCATCCCGCAGACGAAACGGTATCTGGAAGAGGCCGGCATCTCCTACGCCGGGGCCGGGATGGACCTCGACTCCGCCCGGGAGCCCATGATCTTCGACCTTGGAGGAGTGAAGTTGGGCGTCCTCAGCTACCTGGACGTCCCCTCCTACGAGTGGGCCTGGGCCACCAAGACTCAGCCGGGAACGGCGCCCCTTCAGGAAGAGGTGATGAGGGAAGACATAGAGCGTCTAAAGTCTGAAGTGGATCTCGTCCTCGTAATGCCGCATTGGGGCCGGGAGTACATCGCGGAGCCGGAGCCATACCAGGTGGAGATGGCGCGCGCGGCCGTGGATGCGGGGGCCGACCTCTTTGTGGGGGGACACGCCCACTGGCCCAAGGGGATCGAGGTA
Organism: Rubrobacteraceae bacterium; assembly: GCA_965213905.1. Taxonomy (GTDB): domain Bacteria; phylum Actinomycetota; class Rubrobacteria; order Rubrobacterales; family Rubrobacteraceae; genus SIRX01. Next base: position 987,983 of record OZ243922.1, read on the forward strand.
TACGAAGAGAAACCGGTCTTCTACGGCGTCGGAAACTTCCTGCTCGACCAGTCCTGGTCCGAAGCGACCTCTACCGGCATCTTCGCCGAGATCGCGCTCTACGGAGACCGGCCCATCCAGGCCGAGCCCGTGCCGTTCGTAATGCTGGACTACGCCCAACCAAACTTCCTCTTGCCCGAAGCCGGCGGCAACCGGGTTCTACGGAAGATCTACTCTGCCTCCCTAGGTCCGGAGTTCGAGGAATACAAAGCAAACCCCAGATAAGATCTGTACCTTAGGAAACTTCCTCTAGAAAGCCGAAGAGCCAGCGCCGAAACTCGTCGGGCTTCTCGACGTGCGGGGTGTGACCACAGTCGGTGAAAACCTCTTCATGGTAGCTTCCGCCGCCTTCCGCGTAAGCGTCGAGCACGGCGCGCGTCTGGGAGACCATCGGCTGGGGCGGGTGCCCCTCCGGTCCCGGCCAGCCGGGGACGGCTTCGAGTTGCCCCAGAAAACCGAAGTCCAGCATGGAGGTATCGGAGACCGCCGCGTCGTCTGAGCCCCGGAGCCAGAGGACCGGGGGTTTGGGATCTATGTTCGCAAAACCTTCCAAATTACAGTATTTTGGCGAGATGGCGTTGTTCATGCCTTTTTCGCCGGGGGCGATGCCGGGCCAGTTCCTCGATTCGGTCATGTCGCCGGGATAGTTGCCTTCTCCGGTCTTTGTGGAGAGGACCGAGGAAAGAAAGGCTTCTTCCCGCTCGGAGTCCGGTCGGAAGGGCGGCTTGAAGTAGAAGTTGTTCATCACGTTGCGGGGCGAGTTTGGGTCGTCTTCGCTGCGGTCGCCCTCCGTGAGCCGCCGGATAAATTCTGGGTTGACCGTGCCCCCGCCGGAACCGGCGTAGTCCGGCCAGCACGGCGTGCCCTTTTCGTCTTTCGTGCCACCGAAGCCGTATGGGGACATGGGGTTGATCAGGGTGAGGGACGCTACGCCGTCCGGGTGGTCCACCGCGTACCGCAGGGCGACGATCCCCCCGACCGACCAGCCGACCAGGTACACCTTTTCGAGTTCTAATTTCTCCACCAGGGCGCGGAGGTCGTCGGAGAGGTCCGCGAGGCCGCGCGTTGCGTCCAACGGCTTTGTCTCGGAGTCGCCGAAGCCCCGCAGGTCTGGGGCCAGGCCGCGGTAGCGGTCCGGCAGCGCCGCCAGCGTCTCCTCGAAAAAGCGTGAGGAGGAGGCGTTGCCGTGGACGAAAACCACCGACTCGCCGTCCTCCGGGCCGCTCGCCAGTAGATGCGTTCTGAGCCGGGAGGTGTCCACGACCTCCGAAGTTATACCGTCCATCAAGTTCGTTTCCGCCATCTTCGCCCTCCTCTGGTCGCCGAGCCGTCCGCGCTGAAGATTACCCCCGGACAGGCATTCTTGAACCGGCCGGGGCGTGTGTCAAGGCGGCCCCGGCGGGGTTACTCTGTCAGGGGCGCGAGCACTTTGTAGTGATCTACCAGCTCCTCAAACGTCATCCGGTTGAGCCCCGAAGGCGAGGGCACGACAACGTCGGCCACACCAGGAACGGCTGATTCCTCCTGCACGCCCCAGCTAACCTTCGAAGTCGCGCGGAACCACTTGTAGACGCCGATGCCGGCGTAGGCGACGGTCCGGGGTTTCAGGTTTTCGAGGCGGGCGCGCAGTTCTCCGGCCCCGGCCCGGATCTCCTTTTTGGTCAACTCGTCGGCCCGGCGGGTGGGTCGGGAACACAGGTTGGTGAAGCCGATGCCGAGGTTCAGGAGCTTTTCGTCCTCTTCCGGGGCATAGAGGCGATCCGTGATGCCGGCGGCGAACAAGACGCGCCAGAACCGGTTGCCGGGGTGGGCATAGTGGTGGCCGGTGTGCCCGGATCGGAGCGAGGGATTGTAGCCGCAAAAGAGGAGCTTTAGGCCGGGTTCGAGTAGGTTCTGGGCCACGGGGACGCCCTGTAGCTTGTGCGCTCCTTACCTTTTTACCTGTTCCTGTTGCGCGGTTCGTCTCCGCCCTCTCCGCCCTCTTCGCCTTCGATTCCTTTTTCCGGATCCCACACGACTTCTTCCTCGGCGTCTCTCTCGGTATCCAGCAAGACTTCCCGATCGGACCCGCGATCCGAGTCCCCATCCGACCCGCGGTCGGGGTCAAGATCGGACTCACGATCTAGCTCTCGCTCGGTTTCTTCTCCGGTGTACCCTTCGGTACCCCGTTCGGTACCCCCTCCGGCATCCTGTTCGGTGTCCCGTTCGGCCTCTAACCTTGCTCTCTCTTGGTCGTCTCTTTCGGTGTCCAGAACCGCTCCCCGCTCGTCCCGGTCGGTTTCCTGCCCGGTCCCCCCGACTTCTCTCCGGCTCTCCCGTTCGTCTTCTTCCCGCTGTTCGGCTTTGGGAAAGAAGATGTCGGTCACCTTGATGTTTTGCTCCACCACGCGCAGGCCGGTCATGTGCCAGATCTGCTCGCTCATCTTGGTGCGGAGCGCGGAGGTCAGGTTGATGAGGTCCCGGCCAAACTCCATCTCCATGTCGAAGTCTACGGCCACCTCGTACTTGCCCACCTGGGTGTTGGTTTTGCCCGGCCGGATACCCTCGACCTCGTTTACGGCCATGTCTACTATCTGGGACACCACGCGATCCGCGATGCTCGTCGTGCCCCGTTCGGTGTACAGTGGACTATCCTGTTCCCGTTTTTCGAGCTGTTTTTGCTGATCGGTCTCTGTCAAAGCTCCATCTCCCCTCTGGCCGGTTTTCTAACCTACCTTAAGGATTCTAGCTTACCGCAAAAAACATTCCGGCAAACGTGAAACCTTTTTGGCCTTTGCCCGTATAAAAGGTTAGAAGAAAGTCGGGACGGACTAATTCCTCCCCCCTCCCAGCCCGAACCGGCTTTCTCTTTTATTACCTCCGGCCGGGGCCAACAAACAAGTCCCGGCCTTTGTTCGTCCTAATTTTTCCGCAAGTCGGCGTCTTTGAATTGGCGGGCCGGGCCGCCACCGCGATGGCTACGAGCTGGAATAAGACCCGGACAGCATGATCCGAAATATGTATGGCGCCGGATTGTGATAAGTGGTACTATACCCCTGTTGTCACTGCACCTTGAGGAGGAGGAAAGAGTCCAATGGACTAGGTTTCCAAAACCCTCCACGAGCTGGCGTCGTGGACCGGGCCGGAGTTCGCCCGTTCGCAGGAGCGGCTCCTCTGGCCCGGATATTTTTTGCCCGGGTTCTCCCACAACATTTAACTTTCCTTTTACCCAAGCCCCGGGCCTCCCGTGTATATTGGCCATGAGCAGCAGATACCGGATTCGGAGGCCGACAATCATGAAGCTTGCGCTTTTCTCGGACGTACACGCCAACCTGCCCGCCCTCGAAGCGGTGCTGGCGGATATAGACGGGCGCGAAAAAGTGGACGGCGTCTACCATCTTGGGGACCTGATCGGCTACGCACCGTGGCCGAACGAGACCGTAGAATTGGTCCGCCTACGCGAGATACCGGGCGTCGCGGGCAACTACGATTCCACCGTGGCAACCGGTTACGAGCACTGTGGCTGCAAAGCCGATACCAAGCACCAGGAGGAACTCTCGCACCAGGGCTACGAATGGACCCGCGAACACGTCTCTCCGGAGACAAAGCATTTCTTGGGCCGGCTGCCGTTCCGCCTGGATCTCCGGCCTCTCGGCGGCCACAAGTCCAAACCGCAGGTGATACTGGTCCACGGCACGCCGACGCTCAACACCCTCTACTGGACGGAAGACCGCCCCGACTCTTTCTGCGAGAAGATGGCGGAATCCGCCGGGGCGAAATCCGGGGACCTCCTCGCCTTCGGCCACACCCACAAGCCCTGGCACCGGGAGGTGGAAGGGGTTCACTTCCTCAACACCGGCTCCGTCGGTAAGCCGAAAGATGGAGACCCCCGCGCCGGGTACGCGGTGGTCGAGATAAGCCGGGACACCGTGGAGGTCGAGTTCGCGCGCGTGGCCTACGATCTGGAAGAGGCGGCGGGAGCTATCCGGAGGAGTGATCTGCCCGACGAGTTCGTAGACCAACTCCGTGCCGGAGGTACACAAAAGGCGAAGATGTCCTAAGGACTACACGGGTTCGTCGCGGGGCTGCACCAGGACCTCGTTGACGGCGACGTGCCCGGGCTGTTTCAGGGCGTGCAGCACGGATACCGCCACGTCCTCCGGGTCCAGCGCCCGCGCCCCGTTGGGACTCGCGTACTCCTCCAGCGCCTCTTCGTCGCCGCTCATCTGCAGCAGCTCGGTTGCGACGTTGCCCGGCTGGACCGTGGTTACTTTAAGCCCCGTCCCGGCGGTCTCCAGGCGGAGCGTTTGGGAGACGGCCTCTACGAAAAACTTTCCCCCCGAGTAGGCCGCGAGACCGGGAAACACTTTACGCCCGGCGTCGGAGGAAATGGTAATTACGTGTCCCCGCTCCCGGTCGAGCATCCCGCCGAGCACCGCCCCGACGCAGTTGAGCATCCCCTTGCAGAGCACGTCCACCGTCTGCTCCCACTCGTCTTCGCGGAGGTTCTTCATCAGGGTATAGTACATGACCCCGGCGCAGTTTACGAGTATGTCCACCGGCCCCAGCTCGGCTTCGGTGAGCCCTACGAGGTCTTTTACCTGTCCCCGGTCCGTGACGTCGGTAACGGAGATCAGGCTCCGCGAGCCGTTCTCGCCTTCCAGGCTTTCCTGTACCTCCAGAAGCTCCGGCTTGCGGCGGGCGGCGAGGGCGACGTGCGCGCCCTCACGCGCCAAGACGCGGGACACCGCGGCCCCGATGCCGCTCGAAGCGCCGACCACGACGGCGACCCGGCCTTTTAGCCCGTTGTCGTTATCCACGCCGGAGGCCACCCTCCGGTTTGCTGGGCGGGGTTTCGACCCAGCCTTTCTCCGCGAAGTGCCGGGCGTAGTTGCCCAAGAGGGAGGGGTCGAGATCCGGCCGTCGCAGGCGGGTTCTCTGCAGTACCCGGCGGGTGTTGCTATCGTCGTAGAGGTTGCCGTCCCAGAGCTCGTGGGCTTCGGGGGCGGTCCCGCTGAGGACGCCCTCGACTACGCCGCCCTTCTCCGGGCTCGGGGCGGAGCGCCAGGCCTCGAGCCAGTTCGGGTAGTCCAGTTGTTTCAAGGGGTAGCCCATCTCCCCGAACCAGCCGAATACCTTATCCGCCGGGACGGGGTCGGGTTCGGCCAGGTGGAACGTGCGGCCCGCCGACTCCGGCTTGTCCGCGAGCTGGCAAATGGCGCCGCTCACGAAGTCCACCGGCGTCATCTCTACGCGCCAACCTTCGATACGCGGCGCGGCCCCGATTCGAAGAGACTCGGAGATCACCGCCCCGAGAAAGTCGCGGGGGTTGGAGACGCCGCTGATGCTGTGGCCGGCGATGTTGCCGGGCCGATACACGCTTACCGGCAGGCCCCTCTCGGCGGCCTGGCGCACCAACTTTTCTGCGACCCACTTGGTCTGGCCGTAGCCGTCCTCGCGGGAGCCGGCGAGGGCGTCGAGGTCCGTCTCCTCCTCGCACTTGTGACCGCCGGGGGGGAAGATCCCGTTGGTCGAGACGAAGTGCAGCGGCTTGGTCTTGCTCCGGCACGCCAGCCGCAAGACCTCGCGGGTCCCGTCTACGTTGACGTTTTTGAGAGCGTCGTAGGGATAGACCAGGTTTACCCGGGCGGCGGCGTGGATCACCACGTCCACCTCGCGCGCGAGCCCTTCGAATTTCTCTTCCGAAACGCCCAGCAGCGGCTTCCCGAGGTCTCCGGCGACCGGTACGATCCTGCGTTCCCGCCCGGCCCGCCACAGCCCGTACCCGCGAAGGTTCTCGCGGATCTGGGTTATGGGACTTCCGCCTTTTGGCGTCCGCACCAGGCAGTAGACCGTCGCCTGCGTCCGCGAGAGCAACGAGTCCAACAGAAACGCGCCCAGGAAACCGGTCGCCCCGGTAAGGAAGATGCGCCGGGAGCGGTGCAGCGCCAGGGTGTCCTCGGCCGGGCCGTCTGGCGTGATGTCCGGGTCGAGCGTCGCCTCGGCGAAGAGGTCCGGCCCCACGTTTGCCTCCACGGCGTCCGCCCCGTCCCGCCGCGCCGCCTCCACCGCGCCGCAGAGCCCTACGGCCGTGGGGTTCCGGAGCAGCACGTTTACCGGCAAACGCACGTCGAAGACTTCTTCCACCCGGCTCAAAAGCTCCGCCGCGGCGAGCGAGTGACCGCCGACGTCGAAGAAGTCGTCTTCCCGGCCCACGTCGCCCGAGTCCAGCCGCAGCACGTCCTCGAATAGCCGGACGAGCGAGGCTTCCTTTTCGGGGGGTGGCGCGTCCGGCGCCAGCTTCTCTGCCGGCCCGCGCGGCCCGGGTTCGACGCGGGGGGGCGGCTCCGGCAGTTCCGTCCGGTCCACCTTGCCGGTCGTCGCCTGCAGCGGCAGCGATTCCACCTCGACGTAGACGGCCGGAATAGCGTAGTGTGGCAGGCTCGCCTGTAGCACGCGCCGCACTTCCGGGCTACGGCCCGTTCTGGGGTCTATGTTCCAGCCGGCGTGACGACCGGAGTCTCCGGCATCCGGCACCAGGTAGGCGACGAGGCGCTTGTCTTCGCCTTCGGCCCCGTCGGCGACCACGACGCAGTTGTGGACCGCCAGGTTCTCCCCGATGGCGGCCTCTACCGCCCCGAGCTCGATGCTGTAGCCGCGGACCTTGACCATGAAGTCTACGCGGCCTAGGATCTCCAGGTTCCCGTCGGGCAACAGGCGTCCCTTGTCCCCGGTACGGTACATTCGGGCCGCCGGGTTTGAAGAAAACGGGTCTTCGGTAAAGCGTTCGGCGGTGGTCTCGGGCCGGTTCACGTAGCCCCGGGCCAGGCCGTCGCCACCGACGTAGACCTCCCCGGCCTCCCCGGCCGGCAACGGGTTTTTGTCCTCGTCCAGGATGTAGAGCAGTTCCGGCTCCCGGGGTTGTCCGACGGGGCAGTGGGTCGCGTAGGGGTTGTCCACCAGCTCGCGCAGGTCCCCGGCGGCGACCTCGTGGGTCTCGCTGATGCTGTAGGTGTTGAGAACGCGGGTTTCGGGCAACGCCGTCAGCACCCGCCGCGCCAGGACGCGGGTAACCACTTCACCGTTGAGCCACAAGGTCTTCAGGGCGGCGAGCTTCTCTCCGACCTCTTCGCCGCCCACGTTCAGGACGGATTCCAGTAAGGACGGGGTCACGAGGACTTCCGTTATCCGGAACTCTTGCAGGAAATTCAGCAGGGCTGGGGGATCGTAGATCACGTCGTCCGGTATCGTCACGGTCGTGCCGCCGCGCAGCAGCGGGCGGAAGATCTCCCAGATAAAAAACACGTTGCACGCCACCCGGTCTCCCGGTCCGTAGTCGCCCACACCGAACCGCCACAGGTAGCAGCCAACCGGCGCCCGGTGGGGGTTCGCGATCCCCTTGGGTTTACCCGTCGTACCCGACGAATAGGAGACGAAGGCCAAATTATTGGGCGTTGGCCGCGGCCCCGAAACTTCACCGTCGTCCAGAATTTCGTCCCAACCCTCGTCCATACGAAAACGCGCCTGGGAATCGGGAAGGTTCTCCTCGTAGGGCTGTTTCGTGAGCACGACGCGGGGCTTCGAATCTTCGAGTACGCCCTCGATCATCCGGCGCGGGTAGGCCATCTCCAGCGGCAAAAAGGCCCCCCCGGCCTTCATGGCCGCCAGGCACGCCACCACGTACTCGGCGCACTTTTCCAGGTAGACGCCGACGACCTCGTCGGGACCGACGCCCCACTCACGCAAGCGTCCCGCCAGGAGATCCGCCTGCCGGTTCAGTTCCTCGTAGGTTAGTGAAGTTCGTAAGTCAGCGACGGCGGGCGCCAGTGGCGAACGCCGCGCCTGTTCCTCGAATAGCTCATGCAAACACAGGTTTACCTGGTCGATGAGAACCATCCCCTCTCGTGTATGGCCCCCTGCGGAGGCGGGTAATTGGGGTCCGTGGTGGGCTTGACATGCCGGGAGGCTTCGCCGACCCGTAAAGAACACGGATCGGTGTTTCAATTGCGTCGTCTCTGTTTCCGGCGCGTAGCATCAGTTGTCAGTTCACCAGTGAGTGAAGAGGGGATTATATTCAGCCTGCCCCCCGGTTCAAGTGCGCCGGAAAACTAATTTACGGTGGTGACGGGGTTTGGCTACTCGGGACTTCGCTACTTGAAGCGGTACTGGCGGTACATGCCGGCGCTCTCGTCCACGTCGGCTTCGGTGACGTGGTTACGCCCCCGGGAGGCGACGCGGTCTTCGATGCGCTTGCGGATAAAACGGCGCATCAGGAAGGGGCTGCGCTTGATGCGGCGGTCAGCCTCCGGGTCCCAGGTGATCTCCTTCGTCTCTGACATGCGGGCTCCTTCTATTCTGTCGGCTCCGTGGAGATTATACCCGCAAGGCCGAAGTTAGCAGGTCGAATGCGCCGCCGGAAAAGAGCTTGGCGTCTTTGAACGTTTTCTCCTCTATCTACAAAGGTAAGCCTACCGCTCTTCTAGTCCACCGGCCGGGACAGGACTTCGACCAGTTCGTACATACCGGGATCCAGCGGACGTTGCTTTTCGACGACCTCTTCGAGCGGTAGTCGCTCTACCCGCTGCCCCTGCAAGGCGACCATTACGCCGGAGTCTCCGTCTTCGAGGGCGGACACCGCGGCCGTACCCAGTTGAACGGCCAGGATGCGGTCGAAGGCGCTGGGGCTGCCGCCGGACTGGAGGTGGCCCAGTACCGTCAAGTCAGCCTGGTAGGTGCTCTCAGCGTCGTTGACGTACTCTTGAAACTCCGCGGCGGAGAGTCGTGCCCCTTCCGCCGCCACGACTACGAAGTGCGGCTTGCCCTGCTCGTAGGTCTCGCGGATGTATTCCAGGAGGTCATCCGGGTTCGCCTCGAACTCCGGGACGAGGGCTACCTGCGCCCCGCCGGCTATGGCGCTCATGAGAGCCAGGTATCCGCAGTCGCTCCCCAATACTTCTACCACGTGCGCCCGGTTGCGGGAGCTTGCGGTGTCCCTTATGCGGTCTATGGCCTCGACGGCCGTGTTAAGCGCCGTGTCCACGCCCACGGAGAGATCCGTGCCCCAGATGTCGTTGTCCAGGGTCGCCGGGACCCCGACCACTTTCACCCCGAGCCCGTGCAGGTTCCGGGCCCCGGCGAGGCTCCCGCCGCCCCCGATCACCACCAGCCCCTCGATACCGGACTCTTCCATGTTGTCAGCTGCGCGCTGCTGGCCTTCGGGCGTCTGGAACTCGTCGGAGCGCTCCGTGCCGAGCACCGTCCCGCCGAGTTGCATAAACCCCTCCAACCTGCCCCGATCCACGGACTCTAATGCACCCTCCATGAGGCCCATGTATCCGAACCCGGCTTGCACGACCTCCCAATCCCGGGCGAAAGCCCCCTGGGCAACCGCGCGCACGGCGGCGTTCATGCCCGGCGCGTGCCCGCCGCTGGTTAGCACGGCTATCTTCATGGATTTGGATTCCTCCCGGTTTTTCGGCCCTTGCGGACGGGTGAGATCTCTACCGGAGAAGGTTCCCCCGGGTCCGGGTCTGCTAAACTCCTCTTTCGCAAGAGAGTTGGGGGAGCGCGCGAAACTAACCTTAACTACGGTATTGGGGCTCGGGAGCGGCAGGATCCCCCGCCCGCACTTCGGCACTATTCGCAAGCTGACGACGGCTCTCGGGGTTTCTCCCGAGCAGCTACTTTCGACGGAGGAAACTTTCGAGGAGCGGAAGGGGGCTTCGTGGTCCCTGACGCTGGGATGGACGAAGATGGCGGAGGAAGAAGAGTTCGAACGGGAGGTGGAAGGCGCTTCCCTGGAAACCCTCAACGCTCTCCAGCGGGAACTAGAGGAACTAAAGGAAGAACAGGGGCGATTGCAAAGGCTTTATGGCAAAGTCCGGGGGGTGAACGGCAGTGGGAGATAAAACGCCGCATCCGCGACGTGGCGGCCCGATCAGGCTCGGTCGTCACCTCGATAATGTTCCATCAGGACGGGCGGGAAAATCCGTAGTTCCGGGGACTATGCCCTGGGTGATGTTTAGGGTAGGTTGTGGTTCTACTCTGCGGCCGGGTGTTTACTTCTTGCGGTCCGGGCTGGTGAGCACTTTTATCGTCACGAACAGGGCCATGCCGCCCAGGAGCAGCACCGGGTTAGTGATGAACTCTTTGGTGAGCCGTGTGATCTTTTTCATTATTTCCTGCAAGGTCTGCCTCCTAGCGCCTCTTGGCTGTGGCATTTTGTGGTGATTAACAGTAATCCCATTGTGGCGTTGATTCAGCGATAGCTCGTACAAAAGGCCGGAGGCCGGCGTAGTCGGCGTAGTCGGCGGGCTTTCAGCCGCGGGCGGGTTTGATCGCCTCGAAGATCGCCGCCATGTCCTCTTCGCCGTGCCCCGCCTCTATAGATTGATCGAAACGGGCGGCGACGGCCTCGGCAAGCGCCAGGTGCAAGCCTTCGGCGTTGGCGGCCTCGAGCACGAGGCCGGTGTCTTTGCGGGCCAGCTTCGCGGAGAAGCTCGTCGGGAAGTCTTCCTCGATCATCAACGATCCTTTCATCTGGGCGTAAGGCAAACCTAGCGGCCCGCCCTCGATGGTCTCCAAAAAACTCGCCGGGTCAACGCCGGTCGCCCGGGCGAGCGAGATCGTCTCCGCCAGCGCCCCGAGCAGACCAACGATCCAGTTGTTCACCACCAGCTTGAGCCTGCTCCCGGCCCCAGCCTCGCCCAACCACAAAGTCTTCGCACCGACCGCTTCGAAGACCTGCCCACACTTGTCCCGTACGTCATCCGGTCCGGAGGCCAGTACGACGAGCTGGCCCTGCTCGGCGGGCTGCCGCGTCCCGAGCACCGGCGCGTCCACGTAGGGCACACCCCGGTCTTCCGCCATCTTCGCCAGCCGTCCGTTCCCTTCGGCCCCGACCGTCGCCGTCTGCAACCAAACGCCGCCATCCGCCAGCCCCGAGAGCACGCCGTCCCCGCCGACGACCTCCTCGGTCACGTCGGCGTCCGCGAGCATCGTCAGCACGAAGTCCGCCCCGTTCGTGGCTTCTGCAGGAGTGTCTACGACCGTCGCCCCGTTTTCCGCCAGCGGTTCGGCTTTCTCCCGCGAGCGGTTCCAGGCGCGCACGTCTACGCCCGCCGCCAGCAAGTTGCGGGCCATTCCGGAGCCCATGATCCCGGTTCCCAATACGGCCACGGTGTTTTTCGCCATCCCGCCCTCTCTTTCCGAATTTGCCAACCGGACTGAATTTAGCACAAGCATTTCTCTCGCAGGCTCCCGGGTGAGGCCGCTAACAGCGAGGTTCGTGCTGTCCGGCTAGAATAGCCGTGTTACGGCAAACACGGTCTCGGGGGAAGCTACGCTCGAAGCGAAGAACATAACGCTCCGTTATAAGAGCAGCGGCAGGGGTATCGAGGACGTGGACCTCGCCGTGCGCCCTGGGGAAGTCTTCGGGCTCATGGGGCCGAACGGTTCGGGCAAGAGCACGCTGCTCCGGGTTCTCTCCACCGCCGTATCCCCGGAATCCGGCTCGTTCACCGTCGGCGGCGTGGACGGCCTCGCGCGGCCCCGCGAGGTTCGGGCGAAGACGGGCCTCATGATGGACCGCCCGACCCACTACGGCGACCTCTCCGGTTGGGCCAACGCCTACTTCTTCGCCCGCGCCTACGACGTGGAGGAGGGCAAAGTAGACGGCGTCCTCTCCGAGCTTTTCGACTACTTCGACCTGGCCGAGTACAAAGACGACAAAGCCAAGACTTACTCGTACGGGATGGGCAAAAAGCTGGCGCTTGTGGAGGCGCTGGCGCACGGCCCGGGTCTCCTGCTGCTCGACGAGCCGTCGCTCGGCCTCGACTACACCTCCCAGCTCGCCTACCAGCGCAGGATGCGGGATCTGAAAGAAAACGGGGTGGCGATCGTTTTGGGCAGCAACCAGGTGGACGAGGTCGAATCCCTCTGTGACCGGGTGGCTTTTCTGCACCGGGGAAAACTCATCGCCGGGGGTACGCCGGAGGAGCTCATCTCCTCGATAAAAGGCGTCCGGCGTATCATGGCGACGCTGCGTAACCCGGTGGACTACGACCCCGTCGTGGAGGTTTCCGGCGTGGACCGGGTCGTGCCGGAGGGCCGGGACCTCGTGGTCCACTGTGAAGACCGGCCCGGCATCGTGGCGGACGTGGTGGCGGCCATCGTGGCCTGCGGCGGAGATATTACGGACCTCTCGGTGCGCCGGCCCAACCTAGAAGACGTGTACGTCAAGCTGACCGGGGAGGCGTTGCGGAATGAGGTTTAACCCGCCGGACGCCTACTGGAAAAAAGACGTGGCGCTCTTTTTCGGCAAAAAGTTCGCGCTTCTCATAAAGATGATCTACCCGCTCGCGATCATCGGCCCCGTCGCCGCCAGCGGCATACCGGAGCAGTATAAGGCCGCGGTTATCGGGATCGTGGCCGTGATGGCCGGCACGTTCGGCTCTGGCGAGAGCTTAACGGCGGATCTGAACGACGGCATCCTGGGGCGCGTCGCCCTTACCCCCATCCGGCCGCAGCGAATAGTCTTCGAGGTGCTCGCCGTCAACGCCGTTCTGGACTTCTTCCAACTCCTGCCGGCGCTGCTCGTCGCTTACCTGTTCAACCCGGCGCCTCCCGTGCTGCTCCTGGCTGCAACGTTCGGGGTGTTCGCGACGCTGGTAGCGGCGAACTGTATCGGCATCTTTATCGCCAACTTCACCACCTCCCCGGCGGACGTGTTGCTCTACGCCACGGCGATACTGTTCCCCCTGATCTACGTGTCCGGCTTTTTCCGCAACCAAAACCCGACCGGCATTTCGGCGTTTCTGAGGGACTTCGTCCCCTTCGCCTACATGAACGACGCCTTGCAGGCCGTCTTCGGCCTTTCTACCAACACGGCGCCGCTCGAAGTCTTTGTACTTCCCACGATCATCTGCGTAGTTCTTGCGGCCACCGTTTGCCTGACGGGCCCGCGCCTGCTCTCTCCCCGGTTGTAGCCGCCACTATTCTTTTCGGAGCTTGTGGGCGGCCAAAACTTCGTCCGCCAGAAAAACGCCCTGCTCTATGGTTTCCCGAACGACCAGAGGGTCGTGGACGTTTTCTTGTATCTCCCGGTCGGCCCGGGTATAAGCCTCGAAAACCTCCGCCACCTGCGTGTCCGCAGAGAGACCGGGGTTCTCTTCGGCCAGGGCGTAAAGGGTCGTTACCTTATGCGAGAAGAAGGTCATCATCTCGCCGGCGATCTCCTGTTTGTGCTCCCGGTTTCGGACCGTCAGGCCCGCCGCCAGCGGCAGCAATATAAAGTTTGACGCAAAGGCGATAAGACAGAACGCCGCCGCGGAGAACTTGGTCCAGGGCATCCCGAGGGCGTAGAAAAAGAGCAACGAGACCATCGTAAGCAGAACGGGAACACCGATCACACCGACCGCTATCCACGCGGCCGACCATACTTCCCGCCTAGCCGGAAGGTTCGTGTCGCGTTCTGAAAACTCTCTCAAAGAATACCCGTCCGCGATTTCACCCTTTGCCACAACCGGATTTTATCATTGAAACGACGAATGACGTCGTCCTAACCTTATCCCTGACCTCCTGGACGTCATGAAAAGTGCCGTAGGCCTTTCTAGCAAGAGCCCGAGGCGCCGTTCCACCCCGTCCTCGATTGCAAGAGGTATGCGGAAGCCTCGTTGACCGGCAGTGGTCTCGCGAAGTGATAGCCCTGGGCCAGGTCGCAACCCATCTTCCTCAGACGAGAAAGCTGCCCTTCGGTCTCCACACCCTCGGCCACAACCTCCATGTTCATGGCCCGTGCGAGGCCTACAATGGCTGAGATCACCGTTGTGCTACCAGAGTCATCTCCTACTTCGTCGTCGGGTTCGGGGCCCAGTTGCGCGATAAAAGAGCGATCTATCTTCAAGTAGTCTACGGGCAGGCGCGTCAGGTAGCTCAGGGAAGAGTATCCGGTGCCGAAATCGTCTACGGCGAGCTTGACCCCGAGGCGCCTGAGATCCTTCAGGAGCGATACCGAGGGACCAGCGTCTTCAATAAGGATACTCTCCGTTATTTCGAGGCCTAGAACGTCGGGGGTGAGCCCCTTTTCGTCAAGGATGCCGGATATGTGGCGTACGAGGTCGGGCTCGTGGAACTGGCGCGCCGAGAGGTTTACCCACACTACCGGCGCGGAGGCTACGGGAAAACTTTCCCCCGTATCCGGCCGGCGTTCTGTCCACTGCTCACGCCAGCGTGCGGCTTGATCCAGGGCTGTTCGTAACACCTGGTAACCGAGATCGACGACCAAACCCGTCTCCTCCGCCAGTGGAATGAAATCTGCCGGGGACAGGAGGCCCTGCTCGGGGTGCCGCCATCTGGCGAGCGCCTCGACCCCCACCGCTTGGTTGCTCTGTAAGGAAACCTTCGGCTGATAGAAAACCTCGATCTCTTCCCGCGCCAGCGCGCGCCTGAGATCCCCCTCCAGTTTGACGCGCGCGCCGGCCTCTCGACCCATCCGCTCCTCGTAGACGACGTAACGGGCTTTTCCCCATTTTTTAGCCTCGTACATCGCGAGGTCCGCCTGTCTCAGTAAGGTTCCGGCTTCCTTCACAGGCCGTCCGCCAAAGGCAGTAACCTTTTTGTTCAGGGCTATTCCCACGCTGACGGTGACGAATATCTCCTGGCCCGAGATGGAAAACGGGGCATCGAAACCCTGGAGGATCCTCTCGGAGGTCCGGGCGGCTTTTTCCTCGTCTACCTCTTCGAGCAGGACAACGAACTCGTCCCCGGTAAACCTCGCCAGCGTGTCGGCCGGCCTCAAACGGTTACCGATACGGCCGGCGGCTTCGACCAGCAGCCGGTCGCCGGCTTCGTGGCCCAGAGAATCGTTGACCCGCTTTAAGTCGTCCAGGTCGAGAAAGAGAACCGCGACCCCTCTGTACGAGCTTCGACCCGGAACACCGCCTCGCCCAGCCTCGATTATGGAACTTCGTTCCGGGTCCCACTCCGGGTCCCACCCCGGGTTCTGGCCGGTATTCCGTGCCGGGCGACGCTCCAAGCGGACGAAAGCCTGTTCGAGCCTGTCCATAAACAGCGTCCGGTTGGGCAGGTCTGTCAGGGTATCGTGGAGTGCCCTATAGACGAGCGTTTCTTCCATGTTCTTACGCCCGGTAACGTCGTCCAACATGAGCGTTACCTCGGTGATTTCCCCGGAACTATCTTGTAGCGGGTACACCACGCCCTCGAGCCATTTCGGCTCTCCCTCGCGTCCCGCGCGGGCCGGGTCAAACAATAGCGGTGGTATCTTCGCTTCGACACCGGACACGCCACCTTCCACGTACGGCAGTAAACCCGCCACGCGCAACAGCTCGTCTTCAAAGACGTTGGCGCCCTCTGCCTCCTCACCTTCGTCGAGGTACCATAGCCGATTCCAGGATTCGTTTGCCCTTATGGACTTACCGTCGGGGGCGAAGACGTGGATGGAGAGGGGTGACTGCTCTACTACCGCCCGGAAACGCCTCTCGGAGACTCCGGAAGCTTCTTCGACCCTCTTGAGTTCGCTTACGTCTTCGAGAATACCCAGTGCAAAAGGGCGCTCCCCTTCTTCACCCTCGATGCGGGAAACCGATAGCCGGCCCCACATGATGCCGCCGTCCTTTTTAACGTAGCGTTTTTCGATTTGGAACCCCGGGCCCCCACCATACAAAAGCTCCCGGTAAAGCTCGGCATCCTTCTCGGCATCTTCGGGATAGATAAAGTTCCGGCGGAGCATCCCCCGAAGTTCTTCTTCTCCGTAACCGAGCATCTTCTGGAAAGCCCGGTTGCTCTTTAAAAGCCTTCCCTCAGCGTCCTTTACCACCATACCCACGGGCGCCCCCTCGAAGGTTGCCTTGAACCCTCTCGAAGAGCCCAAAAAATCCTTCATGACCGAGAGGCTTTCTCGCGGACCTTCACGAACTTAAAGTGGTTTCCTCGCAAGCTCTGGAGCGCAAAAGGCTCTCCGAAACGTCCCTCCTCGTATACTTCCTCCTGCAACATGGCCGCCGTTCCCTTTGCACGCTCGTTCTTGTATGTACGCTATCTTCTAACGGGGATGAGTAGAGACTCTAGCGGCCTCCACCAATCGATGTGTATAGTTATTTAGTCTACACCGTCTCGTGCCGGTACGTCCTGACACAAAGAGTATGTCCGGCATTTTATCCTTCGCCCCACCGCGGGTCTTTTAGTCCGGCCCGGCAACGCCGCTCCAGGTACTTCTGCGCCCGCCAGCGCGCGAGGGGACGCGGACGCTTGCCGAGCGTCCGCGTCCCCTCGCGGTTCGTCACGTCCAGGCGGCCGTTCTCCAGCCGCCCCGAGAGACGCAGTGCGGCGTGTTGCTCCAGGTCCGGTATCGAGAAGTCGTGGTGGAGCAAGGCCGCCGGGACGCCGCCGGGCAACTCTGTGCCGGGTGGGAGCGGGCTTACCGCCGGGCGTCCGGCCTCCCAGTCTTCGACCCGGACGGCGCCGGAAGAAATATCTTCGCCTGTTTTCCAGGCGAGGACGCCGTGGTCCGGCCCGGCGCGGCGGGCGATGGGTTGTAGGGTCTTGATCTCGGTGAAGCGCAGGATCAGGCGCGGCACGTACCACCAGTTGTCGCGCCGCAGCACGAGGCTCCCGATGAGCTGCCGCGAGGGGCCGTACTTGCGGAGTTCCCAGTACAGAAGCTCCTCCAAAAACAGGTCTCCCTCCGGGTCCGGCACCACCTCCATCATCCCTTCCACGACGAGCGGGCTCCACCCCACGCGGGCCAGCCGCGAGTCGGAGAAGGCCAGGGATACCCGCGGGGACATCTCCAACTTGCGGGCGAGGTCTATCCGGGAGTACGGAAGCGCGAAGGACGGCTCCTTCTGCATGAGCAGCGGCGTGAGGGGTTCGATACAGGGTGAGCCGTCCGGGTCCAGGTAGGAAAGCTCGGCGACGGCGGCCGTCTCGGCCGAGGTGCGGAGGGTTTGCAGGTCGTATACGGCCATGGGGTTGTAATGATAAACCTCAAAGACTATAGTGGCCCTAGCGGAGTTAGGTCCGCCATAGGGTAGATACCAGGGGATAAAGCACAGGACCAAAATAAGGAGGAGTAGGAAATGCCGGCGATATTCGTGGTCGTTGTCGTACTGGTCGCTTTCTTTTTGGCTTACACGTTTTACTCGAAGTACCTCGCGGAGAAAGTCTACGCTTTAGACAAGTCTTTCGAGACCCCGGCGCACGAGTTCGAGGACGGCGTGGACTACGTGCCGACGAACAAACACGTGTTGTTCGGGCACCACTTCACTTCCGTTGCCGGGGCGGCGCCTATTGTGGGGCCGGCGATCGCGGCGTTCTGGGGCTGGCTGCCGGCGCTGTTGTGGATCACCTTCGGCACCATCTTCGCCGCCGGGGTCCACGACTTCGGTTCGCTGGTCGTTTCGGTCAGGAACAAGGGACGTAATATAGGAACGCTTTCTTCGGACGTTATAAGCAACCGGGCGCGCACTTTGTTCCTGATCATCTTGTTCTTCCTGCTAACGCTCGTGAACGCGGTCTTCGGGGTCGTTATGGCGATTCTGTTCGAGGCGAACCCGGGGGCGGTAATACCGGCCGTGGCGATCATCCCGATAGCCATAGTTATCGGGCAGTACGCCTACCGGGGACGCGGCCCGATCCTGGTTCCGGCCCTCGTGGCCGTGGCGCTCTTGTACGCCCTGATCCCGGTCGGCCAGGCGCTGCCGATTCAGGTGGATGGGTTGGCGGGCATCTTCGGCCTCGAACCACGGACGATGTGGGTCATCCTGATCTTCGCTTACACCTGGTTCGCCTCCCGGCTGCCGGTGTGGCTTCTCTTGCAGCCGCGGGACTACATAAACTCCTTCCAACTCTTCGTGGCTTTGGGTGTGATCTTCCTCGGCATAGCCGTGGGTTTCGACACCATCGCGGCCCCGGCCGTCAACCCGGACGTGCCGGCGGACTCGCCGAGCATCTTCCCGTTCTTGTTTATAACCATCGCCTGCGGTGCGATCTCCGGCTTCCACACCCTGGTCGCCTCCGGCACTTCCTCCAAGCAGCTAGACAACGAGGAAGACGCCCGGTACGTGGGCTACATGGGCGCTTTGGGCGAAGGTTCGCTGGCCCTCGGCTCGCTCTTGGCGGTTACGGCGGGCCTCGGGGCGACCGCCGCGTGGCAGCAAAGCTACCCCGATTTCGCCACCGCTTCGGACGGGGCGGTCGGGTACTTTACCCAGGGCGTCGGCAGCTTCGCCGGCAACCTCGGCATCCCGGAAACCGCGGGCGTTATCTTCGCGGCGGTCGTGGTCATAACGTTCGCCGGCACCACGATGGACACCGGCATCCGGCTCCAAAGGTACATCATCCAGGAGATTGGGGAGATCACAAACATAAGGCCCCTCACCCGCAACGTAACGCTTACGACCACCATCGGCGTCCTGATACCGCTGGGCCTCGCGCTCTATCCGGGCGGCGACCGCGGCGGGGAGGCCGGCTTTGTCTTTGGCTACCTGTGGCGGCTATTCGGTACCACCAACCAGCTCACCGCCGGGCTCGCGCTCACCGTGATCGCGATCTACGTCTTCACCCGGGGGCGCAACTTCATAGTCCAGATCATACCGCTCGTCTTCCTGCTCTCGATGACGATATTCGCGCTCTTTATCCAGTTGGTAGAGTTCTTCAATGAAGGCTCTTGGCTGCTGCTGGTGATTGACGCGATCATCTTTATCCTCTCCGTGTGGCTGATAGTCGAGGCTGTAGCCGCCTTTAACCGGGCGCGGGGACAGCGGGCTCGCCAAGAGCGCGGAACCACCCCGCGGTAAGGAGGCGAGCTTTATGCACCGCATCATCCTGGTCCGCGAGTGGGACTCCCAGACGGCGGCCTCGGGCTGCTGCGGCCGGCTCGGCGGCGAAAACAACGAACTCGGCGATCCCGGCACCTACCGCCACAACCGCGAGGAGATGGAGAAGATGGGCAAGGTCTACCGGGCGCTACGCAAAGACCTCTTCGACGAGGAGGTCGCGTTGACCGTCGTGGACCCGCGCAACATGGTCTGGCTCATCCCGTCGGTGCTCAAGGACGCCCGCAAAGAGGTCTCTCCATTCGCGAGACCTTCAGGCAGGTAAACCGCGGCGTCTCCTACAACGCCGTGATCCTGGACGGCAAAGTCCTATTCTCCGGCCACATTCCCGGGCCGGACGAGGCAGTATCCGCGGTGCGCTCTGAACTGGACGAAATGGCGACGCCGGTGGGCGTTTGAAAGGAGCCTGAATGTCGCCGAGCCTGCGGGAGATCTACGCCAAGATCAACGAGCTTAACGAGGAGTTTCTCGTCAGCAAGTGGCGCTCGGGGCTCCAGAAAGAGGCGAACCGCCAACAGGACGCCCTCATGGCGATGCTTTTTCTCGAAGCCCTCGGCGTACCAAACCCGACGGGCTACTACTCCCTGGCGCTCTACCCGGAGTTCGTCGAATCTTTCCACCAGTGGCACCGCCGGATGGGGATGGAGACCTTTCCCGAAGCCGGTTTTTGCTGTTGAGTGTGGGACCCGGCCAGCACCGCCTGGCCTTCTTCGGGGGCAAGGGCGGCGTCGGCAAAACTACCCTCGCCGCCGCCTTCGCCACCCTGTTGGCGGGCCGCGGAGAGAAGACCTTGCTCGTCTCCACCGACCCGGCCCACTCCACGGGCGACATCCTGGGGATGAAGCTCACGGGCGAGCCGCAGCACGTAGAGGGGAAGCTGTGGGCCGTCGAGATAGACGCCGAAAAGGATGCAGAGGAGTACATAGAGAAAATAAAGAAAGACGCAAAAAACTCCGTCAGCATCGAAGTGCAACCTACGGTCGAGCAGCACCTGGAGCTCGCAAAGAACAGCCCCGGCACCGAAGAATCGGCGCTCTTCGACCGGTTTGTGGACCTGATCGCGCTCTCCCCCGGCGAGTATGACCGCATCGTCTTCGACACCGCCCCGACCGGCCACACGTTGCGCCTGTTGGCGCTACCGGCCCTCCTGACCGCCTGGGCCGAAGGCATGGTGCGCCAGCGGGAGAAAGTCGCCGGGATGGAGCGGATGATGCGTAACCTGGCCGGTAGCGACGGGCCGGAGGGAGACCCGATCCTGGACCGCCTCCGGGAACGGCGGAACAAGTTCCATCACGCCCGCCACCGGCTGCTGGAGGATACGACCTTCTACCTGGTCCTCATCCCCGAACGGTTGCCGATAGAGGAGACGGATCGCGCCCTCAAAACTCTGACCGGCAATGATGTAAAGGTCGGGGCGCTATTGGTGAATCGTGTTTTTCCAGAGGCGGCGGATGGAGATTTCATGCGCTCGCGGTTGGAGCAGCAATTCGAGTATTTGGAAGAGATAGAAGACCGCTTCGGAGAGAAGCAAGTCGTCCGCATCGAGCAGGAGGCCCGGGACATTACCGAGCAGGAACAGCTAGGGCCGATTGTCCGACAGCTCGATAAAGCCGGTCTTGGCTGATCCGAGTTCTCGCGGGTGAGGATTTGGGGGCGGTACACTATACTGGTTGCATGGTAGAGGGACCCACGCAACGCTGGTCTTTGAGCGCCGAAGAGTACCTGGAGCTGGAGAAGACCGCCACGGTAAAACATGAGTACGTGGGCGGCGAGATCCACGCGATGGTCGGCGCCAGCCGGCGTCACAATAGGATCTCGGGCAACATCTTCCGCAAACTCGCGGACGCGGCAGAAGGCGGGCCTTGCCGGGTCTACATAAGCGGCATGAAGCTACAGGTAGAAGACGTGTTCTACTACCCAGACGTAATGGTCGCCTGTGGAGACGTTCCGGAGGACGAGTACCTGGAAAACGAGCCGTGCGTGGCGGTCGAGGTGACCTCACCGGGCACCGAAACTATAGACCGTCGCGAGAAGCTCGCCAAATACCAGGGCATTCCCTCGCTTCAAGCTTACGTCATCGTGGCCCAGGACCGGCCCTGGGTCTCTCACTACCAGCGCGACGAGAGCGGCATTTGGCTGAGAGGCGACCTCTTAAACGAAGGCACTCTACGCATCCCTTGTCCGGAAAGCACGGAACTGACGGTGGACGAGGTCTACGCGGGGCTCTGACTCAGCACCAGCCTCTTGATCCACTATAGATCACGGAACCTCGATACCTCAACCCGGAACGTCGGAGCTCTTTATTAGCCCGGTCACCTCTTCCACGGACACTACATCACCGTACTTTGCGTCTACGTCGTAAAGGTTCGCCGCGTGGGCATCCGGGTTGCGGTCGCCCACGGCCTCCCGCGGCACGACCGGCCGGTAGCCGTACTGCAGGGCGTCTACCACCGTGGCCCGGACGCATCCGGAGGTGGAGGCGCCGGTAACGACGAGGGTATCCACGCCCGCCGCCGCGAGGGCGCTCGGCAGGCCGGTGCCGTAGAAGGCGGAGGCGAAGAGTTTGTTGAATACGGGCTCGGTTTCGCGGGGCGCTATGCGCGGGTCTATCTCGGCCCAGCGGCTGCCGGCTTCGAGGGTGAGTAACGCCGGGACTTTGTCTATAAACGCCGCGGCGGTGAGTTTGTCGGATTCTCGGTAAGCGACGGTGGTGAAGAGGACCGGCATTCTGGCCGCGCGGGCGGCTTCGAGGAGTTTTGCTATGTTCGCGACGGGTTCTTCGAGGTCGCAGGCGAGCGGGGATTCGGGATCTGTAAACCCCAGCGTCATGTCCACGATGATGAGCGCGGGACGCCGCCCGAAGCCGCCGCGTCCGCCAAAGCCTTCTATCTGCACGTCTCACACCTCCTGGATGGAGTCTACATAAAGATGTCGAGGGGAAGCAGGGCGCTAACCAGCAGGTTCGGCACGTCCACCGTCTGGCTTATTCGGAGGTCCACGGCGACGCTGCACAGCACGTAGGCCTGCTGACGGGTGAAGCCGCGTTCCTGCAGGTGCCCGATCATGTTAAGCAGCGCGTTGCGGGCCGCCAGGCTTATGTCCTCGCTCTCGTTTACGCCGTCCCGGCTCACGTTTATGCCGGTGGTCGCAAAGAAACGTCGCGGGGCGGCGAGTTCCGGAACCGTGAAGTAATCGTCCCAGAAAAACTGAAGGTCTTTTATCCTTTTTTTCTCGCACCTTACCCTTTCTCACCTGAAAGCTCAGGTGGGTGCGGGAGCGCATCTCGACGGCTGTGCCGCACGCCTCGCAGTCGCCCTGGGCGTAATGGATGTTCCCGCAAGAGACCATCCCACCCTCGCGGTACACGGGTACGAGCACCGTCGCACCCGGCGAGAGCTGCTTTATGTCCAGGTTGCCGCCGACCTCCCGCGGTGGAATAGTGCGGATGGCTTCTTCGGCCAGGTCGCCCGACGGTACGGCCCCGGTGGGCTCCGGCGGCAGCGAGAAGCCGCCGCGTTCTGCGACCTCGGCTTCGCGTTCGGTTGCGGCGCGCCGGAGTTCGGTGCTCGGGGCGAGGCCGACCGAGGCCAGGTGCGGGTTGCACCGGATGCGGACGCCGGGTAGCTCGTCGGACTCGGCGTACTCGTTGCCCCGCAGGCGCCAGTGGACGATGAAAGGTTCTTCGAACTCGTCGCGCAGAAAGCCGAAGCCGGGAACTTCGACCGTGTAGCCCCACTGCTCCCAGGGGTCGGCCTCTATCTCCCGGAGGTGTATCTCCAGCAGATCCCCCGGCTCCGCGCCCTGGACGTGGACCGGGCCGGTCAGCGAGTGGACCAGGTTCAGGTCGAGGTTGGCTACGTCGTCCGCCGTGGAGCCGGGCCCTAGTTGGCCGTCGAAGGCGTCGCGGGTCTCGTAGACCACGGTGTCGCCGGGG
The DNA here is from genome assembly GCA_965213905.1 of Rubrobacteraceae bacterium. Taxonomy (GTDB): domain Bacteria; phylum Actinomycetota; class Rubrobacteria; order Rubrobacterales; family Rubrobacteraceae; genus SIRX01. Next base: position 1,010,789 of record OZ243922.1, read on the forward strand.
TCCACCTCCAGGGCCGATTGCAGGCCCTCGTGCCAGCGATTGTGCCCGGTATCCGGGTCGTCGGCGAGTTGGCGGGCCGGATCTATCGAGATTACGTGTTCTTCAGGCATAAGTCTCTTCCGTTACCTGGTTGTCCCGAGTTCTGCAGAGAGCCACTCGTTGAACTCGCGCCGGGTGTCGGCGATGGTGCGCTGCTGCTCTTCCAGCGAGGGAAGGGCACCGTGGTCGAACTCCGGCAACTCACCCTCGCGCGAGTTCTTTATCTCGTCGCGCTTTGTGCCGGCGGCGTCCGGGTCCACCGAGCCGTTCTCGGTTAGCATTACGCCGTATTCGCTTTCGGCAGCTTCGCGGCTGACGAGGTTCCATCGCACGTCTTTTGCGACGGCTTCGGGCTCGCGCCCCAGCGGATTCCCGACGCCGCCGGCGCCCGCCGTCTCGAAGATTAGCCGGTCGCCCTCGTAGACGGGCACGTCGCTTACTTTGGATGGCATCCCGATCTCTTCGCCGCTCTTACGGACGAGCGTCTTGCGGGATGCGGCCCCGGGCTTGCCGCCGCCCACGCCGTAGGGAAAGGTGTGGGCGCGGTCGTCCTGGTAGGTAACGTTGCCGTCGGCCAGAAAGCGGTAGACCTTTTTTATGCCGCAGCCGCCGCGGGCCGCCCCGGCGCCGCAGGAGTCGCGGCGGGCGCTGTACTCCTCGACGATCATCGGGTAGTAGGTCTCCATGTACTCCGTCGGGACGGCCATGAACTCCGGCCACCAGCTATGGCCGTCAATCCCGTCCTTACCGGGGATGGCCGGTATGCCACCGTACAAAATCTCCATCGTCTGGAACGGCTCGCCACCCTCCTTTACGCCGGAGTAGACGAAGTTCGGGCTCGTCCCGTAGGAGCCGGAGACCTGGAAGCCGATGGCTTTGGCGTAGACGGCACCGAGCACGTCGAACTGGCGGGCCATCACGACGAGGCGGTTGGACAGGGGCGCCGGGGCTTTCGGGCGCAGGACGGAGCCGTCGGGAATGTTCACGTGGATTATGTCGGCGTAGCCGTCGTTAAAGAGGATCGTGGGGTCTACGGCGGAGATCAGGAACACACCCGCGAACATCTGGAACATCTCTTTGTTGAGGAGGAAGTTGACCGGGCCGGGGACCTGGGGGCTGGTACCCTCCCAGTCTAGGTGCAGGTCGTCGCCCTCGCGCCACATGGCGAGCCTCAGTTTTATGGGGCCGTTTCCGAGGCCGTCGTCGTCGGTGTAGTCCTCGAACTCGAAACGCTGGTTCTCGGGGATGAGCTGCCGGATCAACCCGACAATGCTCGTCCGCGTCCGGTCGAGCAAAGCGTCGCACGCCTCCAGGTAAGTGTCTTTGCCGAAGCGGGCGCAGATGTCTTTTACTCGCTGGGCCCCGGCGGAGGTGCCGGCGGCTATCGCCATGATGTCCGCCCGCGTCTCTCGCGGGGTGCGGGAGTTGTGGCAGAAAAAGCGCAGGACTTCTTCGTTGAGCTTGCCGGCGTCGTAGAGCTTGACGGGCGGCATTCGTACGCCTTCTTCAGAGATAGAGCGGGCGTCTATCGGGATGGAGCCGGCGGTCTTTCCGCCCACGTCCATCAGGTTGCCCCATTGCAGGGCGTAGCCGACGTGCTCGGGGCTTTCGCCTTCGTCGTAGAAGATCGGGCGTATGAGCAGGATGTCCGGCAGGTGCGAGGTCGAGCCCTCCATCATGTACGGGTCGTTTAGGGCGATGACGTCGCCGTCCTTGAGGTCTTCGACGGAGTAAGGAGAGTTTTCGAGGACCGTGTCTACAGGGCTGCCGAACTGGCCCACGATCATGCGCCCCTTGCGGTCGGCGATGAGGGGGAACTCATCCGCTTGCTCCCGTATGATGGGGCTAACGGCGGTCGTGACCAGCACCCGGTCCATCTCGTCGCGGATGTTCTTGAGCGCGTTCTCGATAATGTCCAGCGTAACGTGGTCTATATCGTGGTCGCGGACGAAGTCCGGCGTGGCTTGCTCTTGCAGCGTCATCTCTCTATACCTCCTCGATCAGGATGTTCCCGAAGCGGTCCACCGCTCCCCGATAACCGGGTTCGATCACGGTCGTCGTATCGTCTTGCTGAACAATTGCCGGGCCTTCTACAACGTTGCCGGGCCGCAACGAGTTGCGGTCGTATATGGGCGTCTCCATCCACTCGCCACCGAAGTATGCCTCATCGGTCCGCATCACCGCGCCAGAGGCGTCGTCCCCGGCCCCGTTCTCGCTCTCCGTCAGGGTTACGCCGGCGATGGTGCCGCGCCCGACAACCCGGAGCGTGGCGATCTCCAACGGCGAGTCCGGTAGCTCGAAGTTGTACCGTTGCTTGTGGGTGTCCTCGAAGCGGCTGCGGAGAAAGGCGCTGTTCCCGCCTTCCAGTTCGTCGTACTCGAAACGGCACGGGATCTGGATGTTCTGCAGGTAGTAGCGGCAGTCCGCGTAGAGGTCGAACCGTTTGTCCTCCTCCGCAACTCCTTCGTTATCCAGCCACTCGTTAGCCTGGCTTATGAGGCCGTCTACCGTCTCCTTCAACTCCGAAGCCGGGGTCTTCTCGGCGGTCCGGAGGTACGTCTCCGGGAACTCGTTTTGGATGTCCGATGAGAGGAAGCCGAACGCGCTCATCACGCCCGGCGTCGGCGGTATGACGACCGGCGCCGTCTGCATAAGCTTTCCGAGGGCGTTGGCGTGCATCGGCCCCGCCCCGCCGAACGCCACGAGCCCGAAGTCCCGGGGGTCGTAGCCGCGCTCCACGCTGACCACCCGCAGCGCCGCGTGCATGTTCTCGTTCACGATGTCCAAGATAGCTTCGGCGGCCTCCTCGACGCCCATTTCGAGCGGTTCGGCGACGGTCTGGACGGCGTTGCGGGCGGCCTCTTCGTCCAGCTCCATCGAGCCGCCGAGGGCGACGCCCGGCGGAATGCGGTGGAGCACCACGTTGGCGTCGGTGACGGTCGGGGCTTCGCCGCCGCGCCCGTAAGAGGCCGGGCCGGGGTCGGCGCCCGCGCTCGCCGGTCCGGCCTGCAACGCGCCGCTGGTCGAGAGAAAGGCTATAGAGCCTCCACCGGCGCCGACGCTGTGGACGTCCGCCGCCGGGACCTTGAACTGGAAGTAGCCGAGCGACATCTCGCGCTGCACCAGGGCCTCGCCACCCAGGCAGAGCGAGACGTCGGTGGAGGTGCCGCCCATGTCGAAAGTCAGAACGTCGGGAACTTCGATCTCCCGGGCCAGGTAAGCCGCGCCCGTGACGCCGCCGGACGGCCCGGAAAGCGCGATCTGGATGGGCCGCTCGGCGACGGCCTCCGTGCTCATCGCCCCGCCGTCCGACCGGACGATGGAGAGCGTGCCGCCAAACCGCCGCTCCTTCATGGAGTCTTCGAAGTTGTTCATGTAGACGATGGTTCGCGGCCTTACGGCGGTGTTTACGACGGTAGTAAGGGTACGCTCGTACTCGCCGTACTCTTGGCCGATGTCGGAGGAGATGGTCACCGGCAGTTCGGGCGCAACCTCACGAACTATGTCCCGGGCGCGCCGTTCGTGATCCGGCTTTACGTAAGAGTTCAGGAAACCGATGGCGAGCGATTCTATCCCCCGTTCAACCAGGTTCTCTACCGCTTCGCGGACCTGGCTTTCGTCCAGATCCTGGATCACGCTTCCGTCCGGTCCGAGGCGCTCGCTTATGCCTACAGTATCCGTTGGATCGGCGGGCGGGTCGGGTTTTTGGAGCGCCATCCAGCCGTAGAGCGGTCCCGGCGTCCAGGCGCGGGCCAGGTGCAATATCTGCTCGTGCCCCTTTGTCGTTAGTAATCCCACCCGCGAGCCGGTATTCGTGAGGATCATGTTCGTGACCACGGTCGTCCCATGAAACAGCAAGTTCAAGTCCTCAAAAGAGATCCCGACCTTCTCGCAGGTCGTCTCAATGCCGATCACAACCCCTTGTGACGGATCATTCGGCGTGGACAACACTTTCCCCTCGGTCAGTTCACCGGACTGCTCGTCGAAGACCAGCACGTCCGTAAACGTCCCCCCTACATCAACTGCTACGTTGTACATGTGTCGCTCCCTTCAGCAGTTCCAACATTTGTAAGGCTCCTCCAATCTTCGGTTCCAGAGGATATTTTCGTGTAGGTTTCAACAAGTTCAAATACGCATGTGGTGTATCCGAAAACTCACCCTTTTCTCTGACAAAAGCCTTGTAGCAATAACCGTTCGACACTACGATTGTTTTGCAGTTGGGAAACTCTCTTGCATACTCTCTGGCTTGGTCAGGAGCGTCTTTGGTAATTCCGGAACTAAAACGTTTGCTCTCCAAAATCAAGCTGCAGCTCCCTTTGTTTACGTTCGGAGAGTTTTTCTCGTATTTCTGGGAAAAGCAAGCGATGTCGATACTCTTCCGTCCGTCACCAACTCCCAGCCCGCTAGGACTCAGTTCTATCTTTATCTGTTCTTCTTTCCATCCGAGGGCAAGGAGGAGTGGAACTATAAGAAACGTCCTTATCTCATGCTCTTTAATTTCGTCCCAATGCTTGTATTCGAAATCGTAGTAGTGTTTTGCCAGCTTCTGAATATGACGTAGTTTCGATAACAAATTCTCAACTGAATCCCACTGCTCTAGTTCTTTAGCCACTTCTTCTAAATCCACAGGTTCTGGTTCAGAAGGCATATTCTTGGGGTCTCCGATTCGTCTTTTCCCGCAACTTCGTAACACATAGTCTGCGTATTTCCGCAACTCATTCTCTTCACTGATTTGAGTAATCGTGTTGCGAATAGATGTTTTCTTTCCGTCAGAGACAGGACACCAGTCAACGTAACAATAAGCGGGTAGATCTCATCCATCGAAGTCTCTAAGGATTTCTTTGTCTTTGCAGTCTCTGCATTTGTTTTCACGTTTCACCACTTCTCCGACAGCAACGATCTCTTGCGCGGTCTTTCCTTCTTCGTCAACTCTCCTTCCTCTGAGTAAAATTCTGTCACCCTTCTCAACATGCCCCATTCCTTTGCCACACTTTGGCATCCAGTAACGTTCCCCGACGAAAGCCATACCCCAACTGATACACTCTTCATCGTAACTGCGAGCCCCGGTTCCAGAAGCTACCGTCCAATACTTGGTCACCCCTTTGCACCTCGCTCTTGTAAATTCACAGTTACCCAGATACCGATTCGAAGTTGCCGGCCTTGTATACCTGTCCCGGAAGTTCCTTGCCGAGTTGTTCGGAGAGCCAAGCGGCCACCTCGATGAGCGCCTCCAAATCTATCCCTGTCTCGTAACCCATGCCGTGCAGCGCGTAAACCAGATCTTCCGTCGAGATGTTGCCGGTGGCCCGGGGCGCGAAGGGACAGCCGCCGGTACCGCCGACCGAGGCGTCCAGCACGGTCGCCCCGCTCTCCACGGCCGCGACGGCGTTGGCGATGCCGGTGTTGCGGGTGTCGTGAAAATGGCATCCAACGGTGACGCCGGTTTTTGAAACTCCTTCTACCAGCTTCCGTACCTGTGTCGGAACTCCGACCCCTATAGTGTCGGCCAGAACTATTTCGTCCGGCCCGGCTCCGGCCACCCGGTCGGATATGCCGAGCACCACCCCCGGCTCCACCGGCCCTTCGAACGGACATCCGAAAGCTGCGGATAGCGTAACCGAGGCACGTACACCGTCCAGCCGGGCCCGCCCTAAGATCCGGGCCGCAAGCTCCGTCGCGCCGGATACGGTCGTGTTCTGGTTTTTCTTCGCAAACGTATCCGTGACGGGGAACGCGTAACGTACTTCATCCACCCCGGCTTTCACCGCCCGCTCGTAGCCTTTTTCGTTTAGGATCAGGCCGGCGTAAATAGTATCGGGGTTGCGCCGGAGCCCCCGCACAACCTCCTCGGCCCCGGCCATCTGCGGCACTAGCTTGGGGTTTACGAAGCTGGCCGCCTCTACCCTGGATAGCCCCGCACCGGCCAACCGGTCACAGAGGCCGGCGCGAACTTCCGGTGAAAGGGTCAAGTCCTCGTTCTGGAGTCCGTCGCGGGGACCGACGTCTACCACCCCTATCTTCATTAGATAATGCCCCGCTTCGAAAGGCCGTCGCGTTTTTCCGGGTCCAGCTTGAGTAGCTCTCCGTAAACCTCCTCGTTGTGCTCCCCGAGCTTCGGGCCCGTCCAGCGGACTTTTCCGGGCGTTTCGGTAAGGCGCGGCACGACGTTCTGCATCGGGAACTCTCCTATTTCCGGGTCTTCTACCCGGACGACGTTTTCCCGGGCCGCGTAGTGCTCGTCTTCGGTCATGTCCTGGGCGGTGAAGACTTTTCCGGCGGGCACCCCGGCTTCGGCCATGGTGGTAAGGATTTCTTCTACGCCACGCCCGCGGGTCCAGTCGGAGATCATTTCGTCTAGCTCCTGCATGCGTTCGCCGCGGGCGTGATGCGTCGCGTAGCGCTCGTCTTCGGGCCATTCGGGATGCCCTATGGCCTTCGAGAGCCGCGCAAAAACATTGTCGGCGTTTGCCGCGATCAGGACGTAGTCGTCTTCTTTCGTCGGGTAGATGTTCGACGGCGCCACGAACGGCAGCACGGTCCCGGTACGTCCCCGCACTTCTCCGGCCAACTCGTACTCGGGGATGGTGCTCTCCATGAGCGCCAACACCGCCTCGTAAATCCCCACGTCCACGACCTGTCCCCGGCCCTGGCCTCCGCCTTCGCCTCCGCCCGGCGCATCCCGATGGTACAGCGCCGTCAGGGCACCGAGGGCCCCGAAGGTGGCGGCCAAAGAATCGCCGAGGCTTATCCCGGTACGTGGCGGCGCCCTATCGGGGAAGCCTGTTACGTGCCGGATACCGCCCATCGCCTCCCCTATGGAACCGAAGCCTGCTTGCCCGCGGTACGGCCCCGTTTGCCCGAAGCCCGAGACCCGGACCATTACGAGGCCGGGGTTGACCTCTGATAGCTCCTGGTATCCCATTTCCCAACGCTCCATCGTGCCGGGCCGGAAGTTCTCTACCAGCACGTCCGCCTCGGCAATGAGCTTGCGGGCCAAATCCTGGCCTTCCTCCTCTCGCAGGTTTAGCGTAACGGACTTCTTGTTGCGGGCGATGATGGGCCACCAGAGGGTGCGCCCTTCCTTGCGGTGCCTCCCCCACTCCCGCATGGGGTCGCCTGCTTCGGGGGCTTCGATCTTGATGACCTCCGCCCCGAAGTCCCCCAGCAGTTGGCCGCAGAAAGGCCCCGCCAGCAAACTGCCCATCTCCACCACCCGAACACCTTCGAGTGGAAGACCATCTCCGCGCCGCTCGCCCACCAGGCTACCCCCAAACTAAATTCATACAACCGTCCCTCGTCCTACCTACGTCCCCGCCCCCACCGTAAATACACCTTTCGGGAGGACTGTATACAATATTAGCCATATCCGACGTCCTGTGTCAAACGTTACCATTAGTCGGATTCTGATTGTTCCCTATAAACACGGTCATTCGTTGTTTTGCGCGGAGGCGGTTTTTGTCTTCGGGGTGGTTTCGGAAAGTTTTTGCATACAGATGGGGTATATCCGCCTCTCTCCCCGAAGCCCGCCCGGTTTTACTTCGACAGTTCGTTTTGCAGGGCGTGTATTACGAAGTCCCGGCCTTCGTAGACGTGTTCGCGCATGACGATTTCCGCCCGTTCGCCGTCGCCGCTTTTTAGGGCGCGGAGGATCTGGCGGTGGTAGTGGTTTGAGATGGTTCGTTCGTGGGGGGTGTACCAGTAGAAGGCTTTGAACATCAACGGAACCTCTACGGTGCGGCGGATGAGAAGTTCGAGGCGCTTGTTCCGGCTGGCGACCACTATGGCGTTGTGGAACTCCTGGTTTGCCAGGACGAGCCGGCGTATCTCTTCTTCGTGGTCGGTAAAGCGTCCGGCAAGGCCTTCCATCTCTTCGGCCAGGGTCTGTAGCCCGCGCAGCTCTTTCGCCCCGATCCTCTCCCCGGCCCGGCGCGCCGCGTAGCCTTCCAAGATGGCCCGCAAGTCGTAGATATCCCAAACCTCCTCGATGCCGAAAGAGCGTACCCGGGCGCCCCGGTTCGGGGAGATCTCGACCAGCCCCTCCGCCTCCAGCATCGTGAGAGCCTGGCGCACCGGCGTCCGGCTCACGCCGAGCCTCTCGGCCAACTGCTCCTCGACCAGCCGCTCCTCCGGGCCGTACTCACCCTCCAGGATCGAACGCCGCAACCGCTCGAAAACCGTTCCCTGCCCGGCGCCGGCGCCGCCTCTGACGGTATCCAAAAAACTCTCCTAACCCTGTCCCCAAAACTTGTATACGATCCTAGTAATAAGCCGCTCTTGAGTCAAGTGCCGCGTCAAGTGCTGCTTCCGAGAGCTCGGACCGGTTGGGGCCGGTTCTGGGCCGGCAGTCTGGGTAGGCTTCATGTGGCGGAAGTTTTTGGTCGGTACTTCAGACACGAGGGGTTCGGAGTAAGGTTTTCCGGGGGTTCCTAGTCCTCTTTTCCTCTGGCACGCTCGATGTAGGCCTCGGCGGCTTCGGCGTTGTTGTAGCTTAGCGTGCCGCCGGTCATTGGGTTGTTTATCTCGTAGTGGCCGCCGGCTTCACGGTCCATGATGACCGGGTAGTAGCGGTCTCCGACCTGTTTAATGCCGTATTCGGTAGGTTCTTTCCGCAATTTTCTCCTTCGTCTCGCAAAGTGAACTCGGCTCTTTCTACTACATCAGGCCGGCCCGGCCAAAGCCCGAACCGTCGCTTCAGACTTTCGTTTACATCGGGGTCGTAGCTGGTAGTTTGAGGGAAACACTGCACGTCCCTACTTATCCGCTGTTGTGTGCCGGAGAGAGGAGAAGCATGATCTCGATAACCGAAGAGGCGAAAGAGCTTTTTATGGACGTAGACCGTCCCGAGGGGACCGTACTGCGGCTCGACCCGGTAACGGACCAGGATAGCGGGGAGACCCAGATCAGCCTCGGCGCCGGGGAGGAATTGGAAGGTGACCAGGTAGTAGAGCACGCCGGGGAGAACATCCTCTACATATCGGCCCCCGTAAGCGAGGCGCTCGACGGCAGCACCATAGATCGGGTCGAGACCCCCGAAGGCCCGGGAATAGGCATCGCCCTTCCAGACCAACCCGGCTCCTGAACGAGTACCCTTACGTCACGCCCAGGAGGCCCCGTTCAGGCCGCGGGGTCTCTTTTCGTTCCGGGGCGCCATCCGGTAGAGTAAGAGCATGGATGCCCCGAAGCACGTAATAATCGTCGGCGGTCCCGAAGAAGAGGCGGAGCTGTTGGCGATTTCCCTGGACGACGGCGAGGCCATACCGCTCTTCGATTCTATTGAAGAGGCGGAGGAGTTCCTGGCTTCGACGGGTGATTTCGGCCGGGACTGGCTGGCGCGGGGGATCCCGGCGAATATATTATTGGAACTCCTGGAGTACCAGGGCGATGAAGTAGAATACGTGGCCTTGAGCCCGCCGCCCGAACGGCTGGAGGGCGGAATGGAGGTTCAGGTCATTCCCCGCTACGCCTTCACCAGCCTTCTGGAGAACCAGGTTTCGGGGCCGGAACCGGCGTCGTCCTCGCCGTCACCCCCGGAAGGTAAAGAAGGTAAAGGTTTCTGGCGGCGGTTGCTCGGGCGTTAGGGCTTTCGTAGGTCGCCTACTTCCGCTCTTCCAACGTCATGGGCATCCCGTAGCGGGGTTTGAGGGTAAAGCTGGGTTCGGGTTCTACGGGATGTCCCGGCACCAGGTGTAACCTGTAGCCCTGGGCTACTGTCGCCAGGATCAGCTTGGCCTCCATCGTGGCGAAGCTGTTGCCGATGCACTGCCGAGGCCCTTCGGAAAAGGGGAAGTAGGAGTACTTCGGGCGGCCGGCGTCACCGTCCGGCCCGAAGCGTTCGGGCAAGAACTCCTCCGGCTCTTCCCAAAAGTCCGGGTGGCGGTGGGTGACGTACTGGCTTATGACGATCCTGGAACCTGCCGGTACACGGTAACCCCCGACTTCGTCTTCTTCGGCAACGAGCCGGGAGAGGCCCCACACGGGGGGCATCAGGCGCATGGATTCCTTGAAGACCATCTCCGTACAGGCGAGGCTTCCGAGGTCTTCGAAGCCGGGCGTCCGGCCCCCGAGAACACGGTCCAGTTCGTCTTCGAGCTTCTCCCGCGCCGCCGGATTTTCGTCCAGTAGGTACCAGGTCCAGGTCAGGGCGCGGGCGGTGGTTTCGTAGCCGGCGGTCAGGATGGTCATGGCTTCGTCTCTCAGTTGCCGGTGGCCCAGGCCCTCCCCGTTCTCGTCGCGGGCTTCGAGGAGCATGGACAGGAGGTCCCGCCGGGTTTCTCCGTCCTCCCGGCGCCGGTGAAAGAGCCCGTCAACGACGCCGTTTAGTTTCTTTACGGCGGTCCGGTAGCGGCGGTTGTCCCGGGTAGGAACGGCGAGCGGCACCGGCGCAAACCTCCCCGTGCGCTGGAAGCCGAGGGTGAGCACGGTCTGTAGCGCTTCCCCGACACCCCCGGCTTCGCCGGTTACGTCGGCGCCAAAGAGGGCGCGGCCGGTGATCTCTAGGGTAAGACGCGTCATCTCCGCTTCGATGTCTAGAGGTTCGCCGCTTCCGGCGGTACGCTCCCGCCACCTCCTCGACGTGTTCTCGGCGGCATTCGCCATTATTTGGGCCATATCTACAAGGCGGGCACGGTGGAATGCGGGTTGAATCAGGCGGCGTTGCCGGCGCCAGAAATCTCCTTCGCTGGAGAGCAGGCCGTTGCCCACGATCTCAATGTGTTCGTAGCCATCTTTGAGGTAGTTGCGCGGGTTTTTCCGGAGGACGTGTTCGATATAGTCCGGGTGGGAGAGCAAGTAGATCCGGTACGGTCCCAGCCGGAACCGCACGAGATCCCCGTGCCGCCGGGCTTCGGTGAGCAGCCGCAGCGGGTTCCGCCGCATCTCCGGGGCGCTGCCCAGAAGCAGGTTGCCCCGCAAGTAAGGTGGTTGTATGGTCTTCGCGTTCGGCACTATGGACAGTCTACCCGGCGGACGGCGACTCCGAGCGGGCCTCGGCTACGGTGCGGTTGTTGACGGTCGGCAGTACGACTACGAACATGGTCGCCATCACCACAGCCCCGAACCACATCGGGGCGGTAAGGCCGAATGCACTGGCGAGAATGCCGCCGGCGAGAGCACCGAGGGACATGCCGCCCCAACCGAGCAGGCGGTAGACGCTGTTTACGCGCCCGAATAAACGTTCAGGAATAATAGACTGGCGCAGGGAAACGGTGATCACGTTCCACACTACAGCGGCGACGCCAGCGAGCAGGAACATCGTCCCCACCACGAACGGGTTTGCGGCCAGCGCGATGCCGACGTAAGTTGCCGAGCTGATGAGGACCACCGCGAGGAGCGTCTGGCCGTGGCCGAAACGGGAGACAATGGGCTCCGCCACGAAGCTCCCTAGGAGGCCGCCCGCGGCGCCGGCGGTAAGCAGGATACCGTATCCGAGCTCGCCGAGGTCCAGAATCTCCAGGGCGAAGAGCACGAAGATCGCCTGCAAGCCCGCAAACGTTGCATTCATGATACCGAGCATGATCGCCAGGGTTCTGAGCAGCGGCCTCGCCCACAACCACCGCACCCCTTCTCCAATCTCCGCCGCCAGCGTCGTCGCGGGCTCGTCTTCTTCTTTCTGGGGTTTGAAAGAGCCCCGCACCGCCAACATCAGGGCCGCGGCGGCGGCGAATGTTCCCGCGTCCAGCAGGAACGGTGCCGAGGCCGCCACCGCGAACAGGAAGCCGCCCAAAGGGGGACCGGCGAAGTCGTTTGTGACGATCTGGGCGCCGAAGAGGCGGCCGTTGGCCCGCTCCAGTTGCTCGCGCCGCACGACCCCCGGCAGTATGGCCTGTGAGGCGTTGTCGAAGAAGGTCTCCAGGGTCCCCATGACGAAGAAGACGGCGTAGAGCAGAGGCAAGTTTGCCAAGTCCAGGTAGACGGCTATGCCGAGAAAGAAGATCACGGCCGCCCTTGCCACGTCCACAATCCACATGACCCGCTGCCGGTCGAGCCGGTCCACCAGCGCGCCGGCGAATAGCGTAAACAGCGTCCACGGCAACCGGTGGGCTAAGGTCAGGCCGGCGACTAACAACGGGTCCCGCGTTAGCGTGGCGGCGAGCAGCGGGGCCGCCACCAGCGTAATGCCGTCACCGAGGTTCGACGCGGTACTCGCCGCCCAGAGTTTCCAGTAGTTCGCCCCGAGTCCCGGACGTTGCAAACGCTACTCTTGTTCTCTGGGTATCTCCGGCAGATCGGTGAGATACGTTCCGGCGATGAGGCCGTATACCTTCTCACCGGGAACGCTTTCGAGGTCGGCAAACTCGTTAGCCAGTTCCAGGAGCCGCCGGGTGAACTCCCCGACTTTCTGCGCCGGGATGCGGGCGTGGCGGAGCGTCATGAAGTCTGCGGGCCATTCCTCCGAACCTTCTGATTCCGGCGCCACGTACTCGTTCATCGCCTGCCGCAGAAAGTGGAAGGTCGGTTCTGATGCCGCATCCCCTTCCCCGTGCACGAACTCGAACAGCCGGGCCGTGCGGCCGTAGTATTTCTCGGTTATGGCGCGCACCTGCCGGGTACGCACTATCCGGACGAGACCGGCGCTTTCGAGCACCTTTAGCTGATACCCTACACTGCCCTTAGACTGGCCGAGCGCCTCGGCGAGCTGGCTGGTCGTCGCGGCCTTCTCCGAAAGCAGGCTGATGATCCGCTGCCGCACCGGATCTCCGAATGCCCGATACTGCTCCGGTTCCCTCACCTTCAACACTTCTTCCAGTTCGTAGTCCGGCTTTTTGTATGATTCGCTCACGGGCGCGCGTCTTCGAACCAGACCATCACGTGGAAGCGCCAGAGCTTGAAAGCCGTCGGACCTCGTCCGCCGCGGGATGACCTCGAAACCCAGCGCGCTTCGGCTTCCTCGCAGGCTACGCGCCTCAACTCCTCCTGACCACGAAAAACCTCTCTAAGGTTTTGGTGCGGATCCAAGCCCGGATACATCTTCTCACCTCATCTACAGTCTAATTCTTCATTGTTGTCTAATATTACTTTATTGTCTAATTTTTCCAACCATAAAGCGTGCTTTCCGGGGCGGGGTTTTCGGCCGCGTTTTTTATGCTGTGTTTTTCCTTTCCCAGGCGATGGTTCGGTGTAGGGCTTCTTTCCGGGAGATTTCTTCCGAGTAGCCGAGTTCTTCGCGGATGAGGGTTGTGCTGACGGTCAAATGTTGGGAAAAGTCAACCTCGTATCGCAGGTCTTCGGGCATAGAATCCTGGGGGCTTCGACTATTTCACCGTGCCAGGCTGCGGCGCACCCGATTTGTCTTATCCACCCGGCCCAGGGCGGGGTATCCGGTTCGCCGACGTTGTAGATCCTGCCGGCGGCCCGGCCGCCGGTTGTAGCCAGGGCTATGGCGTGGGCGACGTTCTCGACGTAGCCGCCGGTCCAGCGCCACTCCGCCATGCCTTTTTCTACCGGTATCTCGGGTTGTCCGCCATCCATGCGTTTTAGATAGGGCAAAAGCCGGTGCCGGTAGTCGCCGGGTCCGTAGACGGCCGGCAGGCGGAGCACCGTCCCGGGTAGCGAAGGGTTTTCCATAACCGCTTTCTCCACCAGGATCTTCTCGTAGTCTTCGACACCTTCTCGTTTGTAGGGGTAGAGCTTTTTCCGGAGCGGCGCTCGTTCATCGGGAGCATGTCCAGCACCACCTCGGGCGCGGATCGCCGTAGCTCTTCGGCGTAGTCTTCGAGCTTTTGGCGGCCACCCCGTAGCCGTCGCGTTTCGGACGGGAGACTCGTCTCGGTTTCGCCCCGGTTGAAGACCGTGACCTCGTGGCCGTACTCGACCAGCCGTCTCGCCACAAGCGGCCCGATAAACCGCGTGCCACCGATCACCAGCACTTTCACGGCTTATTCTTTTCCGGTTAGGGTGGCAACCTCACCGGCGGTCAGCAACTCGCGGTCGGTCGCGGTCCCGAGCTTCTCGCGCCGCACGAAACCCGCGCCCGTGAGGGTGGGCTCGTGGGAGCTGAAGGTAACCAGACGGTAGCTGCCTGGCCCCCGGCGGCGGGCCGGGCGGTGCTCGATCCAGAGCAGGGGGCGTGGGAGGTCCGGCAACCCTTCGGTAAAGTGCTGCCGGATCACCTCCGCCGCCAAATACTCCGATAACTCCGAGACGAACACCCCGCCGTCCCGCAACTCCTCGCAGACCACCACGGGGGCGTCACCCGCTTCTCCCCGGTACACCCGCACCCAGCAGCAGCGCGTGCCGAAACGATATCCCTGGCGGTTGTGGAGGTATTCTTCGGTGAGGTTCATCTCGAACGCTGCCCCCCGTAGAAGCTGGAAAGCGGGCCTGCCCTTCTACACGCTACTCTCCCGGGCGGCTGACGACCTGGTCTATGACCCCGTACTCGACGGCTTCTTGGGGGCCCAGCATGTAGTCCCGGTCGGTGTCGCGTTCGATCTTCTCGTACTCTTGTCCGGTCATCTCCGCGTACAGCTCGTTCATCCGCCGCTTGGTATGTACGAGCTCCTTCGCGTGGATCTCGACGTCCGATACCTGTCCGCCCAGACCTCCCTGGATGTGGGGCTGGTGCAACAGTATGCGCGTATTCGGTAGGGCACTCCGCTTGCCCTTGGCCCCCGCCGTAAGCAGGAAGGAGCCCATGCTCGCCGCCATGCCCAAGGCTGTAGTCGCCACGTCCGCGGAAACGAACTGCATCGTATCGTAGACCGCCATCCCGGCGTAAACGCTGCCGCCCGGGGAGTTGATGTACAGGTTTATGTCCTGCTCCGGGTCTTCGGAATCCAGGTGCAAAAGCTGCGCCATGATGTTGTTCGCGACCTGATCGTTGACCGGCGTTCCTAGAAAGATGATCCTATCCGACAACAACCGCGAGTAAATGTCCATCGTCCGCTCCCCCCGCGGACTCTGCTCCGTTACGTAGGGAATGACCATTCCGGGATCACTGCTCATCTTGCGCCTCCTCTGATGCTCGTGGGCTATACTTGAGACAGTAACATTGTTGTAGTGTTTGTGCAAGTTTTTTGCAGTTTTAGGAGGCAAACAGGTTGGAACTTCCACATTTGAGGAACTTTCGGCAGCGGGCGGTGATGAGCCAGGACCAGCTCGCGCAGAAGAGTGGGGTGGCGCGCGACACGATCTCCAAGTTGGAGACCGGGCGGCGTCAGGCTTACCCGAGCACCATCCGCAAGCTCGCCGGCGGGTTGGAAGTCGAGCCCGGGATGTTGCTCGGAAGCGTCGAGTACGATGAAGACGTTTGGCAACCCGCTGAAACCACCGAAACAGAGAAGTCCGGAACTACCGGAAAAGAAGGTAAGAAGATAGGTTTCCGTCCGGACGAGTAACCCTGCAAACCCTGCAAAAGCCCCGGTTTTAGTAACCACCACCGGTGCAGCCGACGAGAAAAGCCCGGGTAACCTGTATAGAGGCTTTCCGGGCTTTTCTCGTTTCGGAACGGGGGATCAGATCATTTGGAGATGTGGCGGATCAGCAAGCCTCCTGCAACAGAGAAGAGAGCTATGCCGGCGAGTGCGACCGGCACGCCGCCCGTGTTGGGCAAGACGGATATAGCGAGTTTCTCCGCTTTGCCTGCTGGTCCTGCTTGGGACGCGGGGTCATTTGTTGGCGACTCCGGGTTTCTGACGGGTTCTTCTCGCGGATCGGGGTTTTCCGGGGTCGGTTCCGGGGCTTCCGGTGCGGTCTTACCGGGGGGCTCGTTCCCCGGGGTCTCGTCTTTCAGCACGGTTACGGAGTCGGCGCTGATCGGGGTCGGGCAAATCTGGGGTAGCGCTTCGTCAGGCCCGAGGGTGTAGGACACCTCCACAAAGTCTCCGATGCCCACGTCGTGGATCGTGATCGGATATTCTTCGCCGTCGCGGCGGACAAAGAACTCTGTTCCGGCTTCAGCGAAGGATATTTGCCAGCTTGCGCCCCCCGCGCAGGGTTCGCCGCTCTCATCCGAATCTACCCGCATCCCCGCCAGTCCTACGTCATCCGCGTACCCCCGGAAGGTCTCCGGAGTCGGGCCTTCCGGCGTCTCGTTCCCGGAGAAGGAGTACGAAGCTTCTACGACCGCGTCCTCGGTGAAAACCTCCTCGTTCACGAGGAAGTTCTCTATCTCTGTGCCCGCCTCGTACCTCTGGAAAGCGTACTCTACCGGCTCTTCCGCGGGAACCTCCACGCTACCGGAGTAGGTGCCGCCGGGCTCGCACCGGGGTCCGAAGCCGCCGACTAGCCCGGGGTCGGTGGTGCAGAGCGGCACGTCGGCCGGCTGCTGGCCGCCCACCGGGTAGTCGACGCCGAAGTTCTGGCCTTCGGGTATGGGGCCGTCTACGGTGAGTTCGAAAGTAACGGTTACGGCGTTTCCGCCACCCGCCGCCTCGATCCTGGAAACAGAGATCACGGGCTCGTCGTCGCCCGGGCCGGGCGCGGTGGCGTTTGTACCGTAGACGGTGACCCGTTGCCCGTTATAAGGGTCTAAAACACCTTCCGGGTCTTCGCTCTGCAAAAACCAGGTAATACCGGTTTGCTCTTCGGTAACGAAATGGGTCAGGTCCGTCCTGTTGGCCGGCGCTTCCCCGCGGTCCTGGAGTACCCCCGTGGCCGACACCTCCCCGCCGGACGCACCGGGATCGTACTGGTCCCCCGCCGCACCCTGCGCCAGGGCCGGCGTGGCGGCCAACATCGCCGCCAGTACCATCGTTAACAACGCCAAAACATTTTTCACTGTGCCTCCTTTACAGGGCTTATCAACTACCAGACGAACTTTCGCATACGCCCCAGCGCCGGCCATCATCCGTTCTGAGGACTTTTGAAGACCAGAATGATGAACTCAATGAACTCGACAAATTTTTATGCAGAATTAAGAAGTAGAGTTTAGTATTTCGAATTTTTATTTTGGCCGTCGGATGTTTTGCCGGCGTATTTCGTTTAGAATAAATTCGCGTTCACCGCCTCGAGGTTTGGGAGGTCCGAGTCTGGCACAGGCTAGAGGCTTCCGGAAAGGAAACCAGGAATGAAAAATCTAACCTTACTTACGTTACTGTTATCGCTATTTGCAGTCTCGACTGCCCCTGCTTTTGCCCAGGGGACCGGAGCGCCGCCGGGCGCCGCGGCAGATCAGTACGAACCCGGTACGCCGCTAGTAGAGATCGCCCAAGACGCCGTGGAAGACATCGTCGAGGGGGGCGGAGACGCCAACGGCGCGGCGGCTTACGAGGCGGCGCTCAACGCCGTCAAGGGGGCTGGCGCAGACGAGGAGACGGCCGAAAGGGTCGCGGCGGAGGTGGTCGCGGACGTTTCCGAACAGCCCGAAGCTTCACAAGAGCCCGAGGCTTCAGGGGAGCCCGAGGCTTCACAAGAGCCCGAGGCTTCACAAGAGCCCGAAGCTTCAGAGGAGCCCGAGGCTTCAGGGGGAGCCGGGTCCTCGGATGGGGCCGGGGGTTCGGAGAAAGCAGAAACTTCAGAGGAGGCCGAAATAACGGAGCTACCCGACACGGGTGGGGCTTCGGTTCTCGTGTTGGGGGCCGGAGGTTTGCTGACGGGCGCCGGCATCCTGGCGCGGCGCCTCTTCTAGCCGCCGTACCGGGTCCGGCTCAGGGGTCCAGGCTTATGATGCCGCGCCGGAGGGCGACGGTGACCGCGGCGGTCCGGTCGGTTACTTCGAGCTTGTTGAAGATGTGGAGCACGTGAGACTTGACGGTGGTGTCGCTGATCCAGAGTTGCTTCGCTATTTCTTTGTTGCTCGCGCCCCCGGCGACCAACTCCAGGATTTCTATCTCCCGCGTGCTCAGTAGTTCTTCCACGGGCTCTCTTACCCGCTGGATCAGCCGGGCGGCCACGTCCGGGGACAGGGGGGATTTTCCTTGGGACGTCGCCCGAATGGCCTCGAACAGGTCTTCGCGCGGCGCGTCCTTTAGCATGTAGCCGGTCGCCCCGCGCTCCAGGGCGCGGAGGACGTCGGCGTCGCTCTCGTAGGTCGTCAAGACCAGGATGTTTATTTCGGGGTGACGTTCTTTTATGCGGGAGATGGCCTCCACGCCGTCCATCTCCGGCATGCGCAGGTCCATCAGGACCACGTCCGGTTTCGTGCGGTCCGCCAGGGCCACGGCTTCGGAGCCGTCTTTCGCCTCACCCAGCACCTCGAAGTCTTTCTCGCCGGAGAGCATACCGACGATCCCGGCCCGCACCACCGGATGGTCGTCGGAGATCAAAAGCCGAATTTTTTTTGTCATGGGACCTCCGTTACGGGCGTGGGGTTATGCTTCAGGGTTGTAAGCGGTAGTTCTGCGGCCAGCGTGGTTCCTTCTCCCGGCGCACTCTGGATGGTCAGCACGCCGCCGAGCTGCCCGATGCGCTCCCTCATGGTTTGCAGGCCGAAACCGCTTTCGGGCGTGTCTTTACGCCTGCGACCCGGGTCGAAGCCCACGCCGTCGTCTATGACGTCCAGGGCCACGAGGTCGCTCATGTAGGAGAGCGTTACCACCACGCGGGAGGCGCGGGCGTGCTTGAGGACGTTTGCCAGGGCCTCCTGGACGACCCGCACCACAGTGACTTCGGCTTCGGCGGGTATGGGGCGCGGGGTTCCGGTTACGTTGGCGGACGCTTCTACCCCGGCGGAGTCCGACCAGCGGGCCGCGAGTTGGGCCAGCGCCTCGGGGAGCGAGGCGTTGTCGAGAGATTCCGGCCGGAGCGCCCACACCAGGCGGCGCGCCTCCGTGAGGCTCTCGCGGGCGGTGAGGCGCGCCTGGTCCACGTGCCGCCGGGCGCGATTTCCTTTCGGGATTTCCTCCGGTAGCGCGCCTTCGGCCGCTTCCAGGTTCATGACGATGCTGGTAAAGCCTTGGGCGAGGGTGTCGTGGATCTCCCGGGCCAACCGTTGGCGCTCGCCGAGCATCCCCGCCTTGCGGCCGGTTTTGCGGGCCTGATCCAGCAGACGCACGTTCTCCAGCGCCAGCGCCGCCGGGCCGCTGGTCGTGAGGTAAGCCCGCGTGGCCCCCCGGGGAAAGCCCCGCGACTTCCGGGACGCGACCACGAGCAACGCCCGGGAAGAACCGTCCGGCGGAACGAGCGGGATGAGCAGCAAAGACTTTACGCTTTCTTCGTTCCAGGCTTCACCCTCGGAGGCCGACAGTTCCCCGGTCCGTAGCTCCAGGGAAGCCTGATCTTCCAACTCTGCCAGGGGCGGCATTTGGGATGAACTTAGGCGGGTTCCGGGGGTCAACTGCCGTCCCGTTCGCGGGCTCCAGGAGCCCATTAGCGAAAACTCGTTCGCGCCACCGCCTTCACCGCCTTCACCGGTCTGCTCCCAAAGGGTTACACCGTTGACCTCGGAGCCGGCGAGGTTTTCGCCGATGGCGGCGACTATCTCCCTCGGGCTCTGCGCCGCGCTTACGGCCCGGCTGGTGTCGTATAAGGCTTCCTCCCCGACACGCACCGACCATCCCCGGAGCCCGCCGAGGCATCCGCCGGCCAGCCCCAAAAGCGGGTAGGCCAGGATTTGCCAGGTCTCCGGCGACCCTAGCAGGAAGCCGATCAGGATCCAGGACAAAGCGGAGGCCGCGCCGAGCAATACACCGTGCGCCAGCGCGGCGGAAGCAACCCGACGCCCCACCCACAACGCCGCCCCGACGACGAGCGTCAGGTACAAGGGAGGCCAGACAAAGCGGGATACGAACCATCCCATACGCTGGTAATCCTCCTCGGCCAACTCCACCAACTCTTGCTTGACCAGAAACTCTAGAACGTCTACCCCGGCGCTCACGAGGAAGAGGCCCAAGACGTAGGTTGCGAAGGCGCATAACGCGCCGCCGGCGAGGACCCATCGCCACCGCAAACCCGCCGCCCCTTCCTGAACCGCTAGTTTAGCCCCGTCCCGTCCCACGGCTACGCTTTCGGGGCCGGAAGTACTCGTGAACTTGTGGGGGTCACGACCGGGGTACGACCTTTCGTTTCTTTCTCGTAGAAGGCTCATTATAGTGCTGTTCTGCGGCGGCCGAAACGAGGCTTGGCGTTCGCTGCTTTATGTTTACCCGCGAAGTTCACAGGCCCGATAATGCCTCACGCACCCGGCTTTCCACAACCCTATCGGGGCCAGGATCCTACTTTCGGTCGCCCAAACTCCTCCATTTGGAGGACGCGGACGCCCGCGGGGAGATGAGAGAGTTCTTCCGGGTCTCTCGGAACGGCCTGCAAAACGCCACGAGCAGACCACCCAACGGAGCCGGCGGGACACCCTCCCCTTCAGCCCGCCGGTTTCGCCCAGACAGCTCTCCGATTACTCTTTGCGGTAAGGCTTACCGATGGCGGCGGGGGCTATGGCCCGGCCGCCGAAGCCGGCGAGGACCACGATGGTCAGGATGTAGGGCAACATCTGGAGAAACTCGACGGGAACAGCCTCTTGCCCGGCCCGGAAAGTTATGGCCTGGGCAAAGCCGAAGAGGAGTGCGGCCCCGGCGGCCCCGACGGGGTTCCAGCGGCCGAAGATCAGGGCGGCCAGCGCGATGAAACCGCGCCCGTTGGTCATGCCCTCGGTAAAAGCCGAGAGCAGGCCCATCGAAAGGTACGCCCCACCCAGGGCCGCCAGAATCCCCGAGAGCCCCACGCCGTAGTAGCGCATCCGGGCGACGCTGACGCCGGCGGTATCCACCGCTTCGGGGACTTCGCCGGTCGCCCGGAGCCGCAGGCCGAACGGGGTGCGGAAGACGACGAAGAACGTCACGGGGATGAGCACGTACATCAGGTAAACGAGCAGGCTCTGGTCGAAGAGCGCCGGCCCGATTACCGGAATATCCTGCAAAACGGGGATGCCGAGGGAGCCGAAGCGCGGGACGCGGGGCGAAGTGCCGCCCTGGCCGAAGACCTCGACCATGAGAAAGCCGGTGCCGCCGAGGGCGAGCAGGTTTATGGCGGTGCCCGAGATGATCTGGTCCGCCTCGAACGTCACGCACATGAGCGCGTGGATGAGCGCGAACGAGAGCCCCGCCGCCATCGCGAACCCGAGCCCGACCCACGCGCTGCCGCTCAGATAAGCCCCCACAACCCCGGCAAACGCCGAGATAAGCATGAGGCCTTCGAGAGCGATGTTTACGACGCCGCTCCGCTCGCTGAACATCCCGCCCATCGCGGCGAATACCAGCGGCGTGGCGTTGCGGATCGTCGAAGACAGGATAGGCCCGAGCGCGCCGAAGAACTCTTCCACTAAGCCCCCAGACCCTTTTCGAGGCGGGTGCCCTGGGCCAGGTCGCGGGCGCGCTTGCCCACGACCAGCTCGACGAGCTTGGTTGCGGTTACGAGCAGCAGGATCACGGCGAGCAGCACGTCCGCGAGGTCCAGGGGAACGTCGGTGGCGAACTGCAACTCCTGGGCGCCGGAAGCGAGCCCGCCAAAGAGCAACGCCCCGAGCACGACCCCCGCCGGATGGTTGCGGCCGAGCAACGCGACCCCGATGCCGTTAAAGCCGAGGTTCGAGACGAAAGGAATGGACATCTTGCCGTAGACGCCCATAACCTCCACGCCGCCGCCGAGACCGGCCAGCGCACCCCCGATGGCCAGGGCGAGGACGGTGTTCGTGCCGATGCTCATGCCGGCGTAATTCGCCGCGCCGGGAGAAAGCCCGACGGCCCGGATGCGGAACCCGAGCCGGGTGCGCCACAAGAGCAGGTACACGGCCACCGCCGCCAGCAGCGCCACCAGTAACCCGTAATTGGCCCGACCCAGGCCGAACCCGATGGGCGAGATGCGGGCCGCCGGGTCTATGGTGGCCGTGCCCGGCACGAGGCCGTCGTCGCTAAAAGTATTGAGGGCCAGGTAAGTCGCCAGGTTTATGGCGATGAAGTTCAGCATGATCGTCGTGATAACCTCGTGCGCCCCGAACCGGGCCTTCAAAAACCCCGGTATCCCGCCCCACAAAAACCCGGTCAGGATACAGGCCCCGAGGACCGGCACGATGGCGAAAAGCCCCAGAAAGCTCAGCGACACCCCGAGGGCCGCCGCCGTGATGGCCCCGATGTAGAGCTGGCCCTCGCCGCCGATATTGAACAACCCTGCCCGAAACGCGACCGCAACGGCGAGGCCCGTAAAGATCAGGGGCGTCGCGTTCAGCAGGGTCCGTCCTATGGCGTTGGAGTCCCCCACGGCCCCCTGGAGCAAGGCGACGTAAGCGGCCACGGGGTTGTTTCCGGTGGCGAGCACGATGAGCGCCCCGATGGCGAACGCTATGACGATGGCGATAACCGGAAAGAGCAGCGCCCCAACCGCGCCGGTCAAGGTCCGGCCCAAAAAGGAGCCCGACTGCTCCGTGTTCTGGTTCTGATCTTCGCTCACGGGCACGGCCTCACGCCGACTTCTCCGTACCCCGGCCCGCCATTAGCAGGCCGAGTTCCTCGTCGGTGGCGTCGGGGCCGAGTTCACCGACGATGCTGCCGCCGTAGATCACGATTATGCGGTCGGCTAGAGAGCGGACTTCTTCGAGCTCCAACGAGATTAGCAGGATGGCTTTGCCTTCGGAGCGCTGCTCTAGGAGTTGGCCGTGGATAAACTCTATGGCTCCCACGTCTACGCCACGGGTCGGTTGGGCGGCGACGATGACGCCGGGGTCTCCGGAGAACTCACGGGCGAGCACGGCCTTCTGCTGGTTTCCGCCGGAGAGCGAGGCGGCCCGCAGGTCCGGGTTTGCGGGGCGCACGTCGTAGGCCCGTAGGGCTTCGGCGGCGCGGCGGCGCATGACCTTCGGGGAGATCCAACCCCACCGGGAGACCGGCGGCTCGTCGTAGGTCTTTAGCGCGTTGTTTTCGGCCAGCGTGAAGTCCTGCACGAGCCCTTTGGTGCCCCGATCTTCCGGCACGTAGGCGAGCCCCCGTCCCTGCCGGTCCTCCGCGCCGAGCTTCGTTACGTCCTCCCCATCCAGGTAGACTTTGCCGCCTTCTACCGGCCGGGTCCCCGCGAGCGCTTCGGCAAGCTCCGTCTGCCCGTTGCCGTCCACCCCGGCGACCGCCAGTATCTCACCGGCCCGCACCGTGAGGCTTACATTCTCGACCGCAACATTTCCGGCGTTGGACCGGACGGCCAGGTCCTCCGCCGCCAGGCGCGGCTCACCCACCTGGACCTGTTTTTTCTCGACCCGCAACAGCACGTCCCGGCCGACCATCCGGCGGGCTAGAGAACCTTCGTCGGTCTGCGAAGTCTCTACCGTATCTACGACTTTGCCGTCCCGGATAATGGTGATCTCGTCGCTCACCCCGAGCAACTCACCGAGCTTGTGCGTGATCAGAATAATGGAGAGGCCGTCGGCCACAAGTTCCTTCAGGACGGCGAAGAGGTCTTCGGTCTCCTGGGGCGTCAAGACGGCGGTCGGCTCGTCGAGGACCAGGATGCGGGCGTCGCGGTAGAGCGTCTTGAGGATCTCCACCCGCTGCTGCTCCCCCACAGAAAGGTTAGATACCCGCTCCCGGGGGTCAACCTGAAGCCCGTAACGCTCGCACAACTCCTCGGTGCTTTTTGCCGCCCCTTCCAGGTCCAGGGATGCACCCTTGCGGGGTTCGGCCCCGAGCACGATGTTCTCGGCCACGGTCAGCCGCGGCACGAGGGTGAAGTGTTGGTGGACCATCCCGATACCCCGGGATACGGCGTCTTTGGGGTCGGTAATGCTGGTCTTCTCGCCGTCTACCAGGATCTCGCCGCCGTCCGGCGCGTAGAGGCCGTAGAGGATCTTCATCAGGGTGGACTTGCCGGCCCCGTTCTCACCCAGGAGGCCGAGTATCTCTCCGCGCCGCAGCTTTATGGAGATGTCGTCGTTCGCCTTTACCGGGCCGAACGTCTTCGTGACGCCCCGCATCTCCAAAACGACCGGGGCATCTTTCGCCCCGGCCGAACCGCCACCGGCTGCTGCTTCGGACAAAGAGGTTTACCTACTGGGGCGCGTCGGGGACTTCGATCTCACCGTCTATAATGCCCTGGCGAGCCTCGTCTACCTGATCCTTGACCTCCTGCGGCACCTGGTCGTCGAACTCGCCGTAGGGCGCCAGGCTCACGCCGTCGTCCTCAAGCCCGAACGTCTGTACTTCACCGCCGGGGAACTCGCCATTGCGGGCGGCCTCGGTCGTCTGGAAAACGGCGTTGTCCACCCGCTTGACCATCGAGGTCAGGATGGGGGCGTCCGGGTTCAACTCGGCCTGGTTGGAGTCCACGCCGATGGCGAAGATGTCCTGCTCGGAGGCCGCCTCGAAGAGGCCCGCGCCCGTCGCGCCGGAAGCGTGGTAAATGATGTCCGCGTTCTGCTGGATCTGCTGCAAGGAGATCTCCTTGCCCCGCGCCGGGTCGTTGAAGGCATCCGGAGTCGAGCCCGCATACTGCACCAGCACCTCGCAGTCGGGGCACACCGACTCTACCCCGGCCGTGTATCCGGCCTCGAACTTGGCGATGAGGTCCGACTCCTGCCCGCCGAGGAAACCGACCACCTGGTCGTCCGGGTTCGTGTACTCGGTTTCTTCCTGGGTCATCAGCCCGGCCAAAACCCCGGCCAGGTAGCTGCCCTCTTCCTCCCGGAAGGTCAGGCTCGCCACGTTATCCGCCTCGACCACCGAGTCCACGATGGCGAAGTTGTTGTCCGGGTACTGGGGCGCAATCTCCGTGAGCGCGTCGGTCATGAGGAAGCCGATGGCGTAAACCGGCGTGAACCCGTTGTCGGCGAGTTGGGTAAGGTTGTTTATGTAGTCGGAGGAGGCGCCGGATTCAAGCACCTCGGTCTCCACGCCAAACTCTTCTGAAGCCCTTTCTAGCCCGGCGTTCGCCGAGTCGTTGAAGCTCTGGTCGCCGAGGCCGCCGACGTCGGTGACCATAGCCGGCTGAACCTCCTCGCCGCCTCCCTGGTCCCCGCCGCCATTGCCGCCGTCGCCGCCGTCGCCACCGCCGCCGGAGTCATCGCTCCCGCCGCCGCCGCCGCAAGCGGCCGCCACCGCGAGCACGAACGCGAAAACTATCGCCAACCAGAACTTCCTAGACATCGAACCTCCTCTTTTCGTGGCGCGGACGCCGGCTACCGGATGCTATTCAAAAGCAATGGATGATTATCATAACTAACAACGGGCTCTAATAATAGGGGGTAACGGTGACCCGGCGCAACCGGCGTTTCGCGGCAGGCTACTGCAACAACTTTTTGAGGTTGTCTTCGAGGTAGTCGGCGGTTACGGGGC
The DNA here is from genome assembly GCA_965213905.1 of Rubrobacteraceae bacterium. Classification (GTDB taxonomy): domain Bacteria; phylum Actinomycetota; class Rubrobacteria; order Rubrobacterales; family Rubrobacteraceae; genus SIRX01. The sequence goes on from OZ243922.1 coordinate 1,036,009, forward strand.
CTTCGGGTGAGTAGGCCACGGCTTCTTTGCAGAGGTGGTAGAGGGCTAGGGTCCGGGTTGGGGAGAGCCGGCGGCCGCCGGCTTGCTCCAGCACCAGGCGCATCAGCTCCAGGGCGACTTCGGCCTCGCTTTTGGTCTGCTCCATAGAGAAACTCATCCCCTCTTTAGTGCGCCGGTAGAAGATTATACTGGGGTCGGGGGATCGGGGGGCTATGGTAAACTCGATTTATCTCTTATCAGGTATACACCGGGGTATTTTACGGGTCGGGCTATGAGTCGGGCTACGGGCCAGGTGACAACGGAGAAGCTCTTGGGCGAAGTTAAAAACGTGTACGTCCGGTGCCCGGCGTGCCACCACGTCTTTCGGGCCCCGTCGGTAAAGAGTTACGCCACCGTGGGACGCGAGACGGACCTGTGCCCCAGGTTCCCGGGCCGGTTGTCCGACGGTTCCCGCCTTATACAGAGCGCCGTTACGATGTGCCCGGCGTGCTCTTTCGCGTCCCAGGAGGAGTTCAACGGCCTGGATCTCACCCCCGACGAACGCCACGACATAGAAGAGCGCCTCGGGGCGGACGGTTTGCTCCAGGTACTCCGCGCCAGCCCGCCGCCGTGGCTCCCTTTCCACGCCGCTGAGGTCTGCGGCCAGGAGCGCGGCCACCGGGCGCGGGACCTGGGAGATCTCTGCCTCCGGGCTTCGTGGGTTTGCCGCAAAGAAAAAGAGCAGCCATTCGAGAGCACCTTCCAACTGAGGGCCGTGCGCTACTTCATGCGCTCGCTGGAGCAGGAAGGCCTCTACGGGGCGGAACTCTCCGTGACCACGTACCTGGTCGGCGAGTTAAACCGGCGCCTCGGGCGCCACCGCGAGGCGCTCAACTGGTACGTCAACGCCGGGCGCACCCTCGACGACGAGAGGCTCGCCTGGCTGAACCGGCTCATCTCCCAGCAGAGCAAGCTCGCCCGGGAGCAGGCCGCCTGAGGGCCACCTGAGGGCCGTGGCCGTGATCTCTCACCCATACCGATACCGCGGATTGGGTATACTGTTCCCTGTGGAAAAGTTGCGTAAAACTTATTTCGACGTAAGCGAGGAGCGGCTCGTCTGGGAGGGTCTCGCGTCGGCTTGCGTGCCCCCGCTCCGGCGTCTCGGGGCGTTCTTTCTGGTCGGGTTTACCGCTTTTATAGCCCTGACCACGGCCGTCGTGCTCTTCTATAACCTCTTCGGCCCCCGGCACGTGGAGGGACAGGGGGTCGCCGTGCCCCACTGGACGTTCTACACGACCATGATTTTGTGTTTCGTGGCTTCCGTGGCCGCGTACCTGGTCTGGCTCCGCCGTAACCTGAAGACTTACCGCTCGTTCGCCGGGATGCTCCGGCGGGGAGGCTTGGACCCCAAACGCCCGACCCTGGGCGGCCTCCGGGCGTATCCTGACGAGCAACTACTCGCCCTCCGCTCCCGCTACGAAAAACTCCCGGCGGGGAAGCAGAAGAGCCGTTTCGAGTTCATCTTCGGTTTCCGGGAGGACGACTCGTTCTCGATCGCCCCGCTAAGCGTGTTGCCCGGAACCTTCGAGATGAACGCCCTTCGGGTGGAGTGGGAGTCAAACCTGATGCTCCGGGAAGAAAGGTCCGTACCGGAGATCTCCTGGTGGACGGAGGCCCGCAGCGGTCTTCTACCCCGCCAGCCAAACGAGACGCGCCGGCTGGTGTACGCGCTCCGCTACACGACCGACTCCGTGCGGGAACTAAAGCGCCGGTACGGCTACCGGACCCAGCAGTGGCACGCGACCGTACCCGAAGGCCAGCTCTTCGATGCCGTGCGGGATCTCGAAAACGCCCGCCGCATACAGGCCACCCTCGGCCGCAAACCCCGCCACACCTGAGCCCCCGGCTTCCCCGGCTAGAGCTTTGGCCGCCGGGGTTGTAGAGTACCCGGATGGAGACCAACTTCGGCGGCGCGCCGTCTTACACAGTGGGTATCGAAGAAGAGTTCCAAATGGTGGACCCGGAAAGCCGGGAGCTTAGCCCGGCTATAGAAGCGGTGCTCTCGGCGGCGGGTGGGGCCTCTTGGATCTCCTCGGAGCTTTCCCAGTCTTGCGTGGAGCTCGTCTCCCCGGTCTTCGCGGACGTGGCGGAGGCCGGCCGGGAGCTTCCCATGTTGCGTCGCAAGCTGGGCGAACTGGCGGAGGGCTGCGGCGTAGAGTTGGCCGCCGCCGGAACCCACCCGTTCTCCAACCCGGTCGAGCAACCGTTTACCAGGGGCGAGCATCACCTCAAAGTCGAGAAGCAGATGGGGTGGGTGGCGAGGACCCAGGCCATCTACGGGCTGCACGTCCACGTCGCTGTGCCGGATGAGGAGGCCGCCATCCGGGCCGCGGGCGTGCTGTCGCGTCACGTGCCGCTCCTCATAGCGCTCTCCGGCAACTCTCCGTTCTGGCGCGGGTCGGATACCCGGCTCTCCTCCACGCGCATAAAAGTTTTCGAGATCTTCCCGCGCTCCGGCCTCCCGCCGGCCTTCGACGACTGGCAAGCCTTTGAAAACCACGTCGAAACCCTCGTCGCCTCCGGCAACATCCCGGACTACTCCTGGTGCTGGTGGGACGTGCGCCCACACCCCAAGTTCGGCACCGTGGAGTTCCGCTCCCCAGACGTACAGACCGACGTTTCGTACACGATCTCTCTGGCGGCCCTGATTCAATGCCTGGTAGCAACAGCGGAGGAACGCGGGCCGGAGGACCCGCTCCTCACGGAAGAAAACAAATGGCTCGCCGCCCGCCACGGCCTGGACGCCACGTTCTACGACTTCGCGGACGGGCAGAAGATCTCCGCCAGAAACCTGGCCCGCCGGCTCTCCGAAGAGCTACGCCCCGCCGCCCAGCAACTCGGCTGCGAAAACGAGTTGGAAGGCGTGACCCGGATAGTAGAGCGCGGCTGTGGCGCCGGGCTGCAACGCGACGTGTTTCGGAAGCACAACTCCCTAAAAAGCGTCGTAGAGTATCTGGCCGAAACCACGACTTCCGGCTAGACGACTTCCGGATAGGGTAGCCGCAAACCCGTCCGGCGAAAGACTCCCGAAAAAGATTCTTGTGGGTACACTTACCACGACAAGGACCGGCAGAAGATATATTTACCGCCGACGCAACTTCGCCGACACCGCGGCAAAAAGGATAAAAAGGAGCTATCGCAAGTGGCGACAAACCTCGTACTAGGACCTCTTCTCCGGTACACGGACACCCAAGAAGCCACCGTCTGGGTCGAAACGAACGGGGCCTGCGGGGTGTCGGTGGAGGTGGACGGCTCGTCTCATGCTTCGCACACCTTTTGCGTAGAAGGCCATCATTACGCCCTGGTTCGCGTAACGGACCTGGAGCCCGCGAGGACCTACGAGTACACCGTGACGCTCGACGGCGAAAAAGCCTGGCCCGGGCCGGGTTCGGAGTTTCCCCCGAGCGTTATACGGACGCTGGACGAAGAAGCCCCGTTCAAGCTGGCTTTCGGGTCTTGCCGGGTAGCGGCCCCGCACGAGCCGCCTTATACCCGCGACGGCAGGGAAGACTCGAAAGGGTACAACGTAGACGCCCTTTACGCGCTCGCCACCCGGATGCGACGGGTCCCCACGGAGGAATGGCCCGGCGCGTTGCTGCTGCTCGGGGATCAAATCTACGCCGACGAAGTTTCCCTGGATACGCTGAACTTCATCCGTTCCCGCCGCGACACGGATTTGCCGCCGGGTGAAGAAGTCGCGGACTTCGAGGAGTATACGCACCTGTACCTCGACTCTTGGGGCGAGCCCGCCATCCGGTGGTTGTTGTCTACAATCCCCACGGCCATGATCTTCGACGACCACGACGTAAACGACGATTGGAACACCTCCGAAGCGTGGTTGGAAGAGACGCGCGCCAAACCCTGGTGGGACGGCAGGATCTCCGGCGGCTTGATGTCTTACTGGATCTACCAGCACCTCGGCAACCTCTCGCCGGAGGAGTTGGAGAAGAACGAACTGCTGGATGAGGTGAAAAAAGCCGGGGACGCCGGGCCAGTACTGCGGAACTTTGCCTACAAGGCCGACCGCAAACCCGAAGAAGTGCGCTGGAGCTTCCACCGCGACTTCGGCGACAGTCGCCTCGTCGTCGTAGACTCGCGGGCCGGCCGGGTACTGACGGAAGGCAAGCGCAAAATGGTGGACGACTTCGAGTGGGAATGGGTCGAAGAACACGCTACCGGGGGTTTTGATCACCTCCTGATCGGGACCTCTTTGCCCCTGACCATGGCCCCCGGCATCCACCACCTGGAGAACTGGATCGAAGCCGTCTGCGCCGGAGCCTGGGGCCACAGAGCAACCCGGGCCGGAGAGTGGCTCCGCCAGAAGATAGACATGGAACAATGGCCCGCCTTCCGCAACTCATTCGACCGCTTTATAGAGCTCTTGCGGGCGGTGGAAGCCGGCGAGCGCGGCCCGGTGCCGAACTCCGTAGTCGTCCTCTCCGGCGACGTACATCACACCTACCTCGCGGAGATAGACCTGCCCGGCTCCCGGAACGGAACCCCGGAAGGCGGAACCCCGGAAGGCGGAACCCCGGAAGGCGGAACCCCGGAAGGCGGAACCCCGGAAGGCGGAACTCCGAACGGCAATAACGGCAACGTCGCCTACCAGGCTACCTGCTCCCCGTTCCGCAACCCGCTGCCCGGCCCCCTGCGGCCCGTTTTCCGCTTCGGCTGGTCGAGGGCGGGTACGTTTATCGGGAGGCTTCTCTCCCGGGCCGCCGGCGTCGAAGCATCGGAGGCCGGCTGGAAGCTAACCCACGAAGACCCCTGGTTCGAGAACCACGTCGCCACCCTAGAACTAAACAAAGACCGGGCCGCCCTCAAGGTAGAGCGGGCAATCTCTGAGGGCGGAGAAAAGCACGACGAACCTGCTTTGCAAAACGTATTCAGGTATGGTCTCTCCTAAAGTCCAAGCAAGGAGATACCCGTGAAAGTAATTTCAGCAAATGATGTAGAGACCCGCCGCGGACCGGAAGAGTGGTTTACCGGCACCGTCTGGATGGATGTGGCCTCCATCCCACAACCCGGCGCGGGCCTATTCCGCGTGTTTTTCGAGCCCGGAGCCCGCACCAACTGGCACACGCACCCGGAGGGCCAGATCCTCTACGTCGTCAGCGGCACGGGCCGCGTTCAGAAATCCGGCGAAGAAGTCCAGGGGATCCACACCGGCGACCTCGTCTACATCGCCCCGGACGAAAAACACTGGCACGGCGCCGCCCCCGACACCTTCATGGTCCACGTGGCGATCAGCCCGGCCCTGCAAACGGACGGTGCTACTGACTGGTTGGAGCCCGTCACCGATGAAGAGTATGGCGTCTAAACAAGCTACTTTTCAGTGACGGTGAGCATGTCACGTTCCCAGCGCAAACGACCCAGCCGGCTCCCACGGCCCGCCCAGATACCGCCACAGAGATAACCCCTCGCCCGTTACCCGAAACGGTGTAAAGGAAGCCTGCAGTTTGTTATACAAGGCTCGCGCCCGCTCCGGGGCAACTTTGTTCTGAACGGTGACGTGCGGCTTTATACGGTGGCTGTCCTGCCGGCCGAGCCAGTGCGCCCAGCGGCCGGAAAGTTCTCTCCGCAAAGCCTCGACTTCCGGTGAGCGGAGTTCGTAGGCGACACCCTTACCGAGAAAGCGCAAGCCGACGGCTTCCAGGGTTATTGGCTCCCTCGACCGGCAAACCTCTTGTAGATCCGACGTGATGCTCTGCTCGTGTTCGCCGGGCAGCGCGTGGAACAAGGTCAGGTGGGCTTGGAGATAATTGCGTTCGGGCGGAAAGTGTGCCTCGCGCAGTCGGTCGAAGTGCTCCTGGGAGGCGGCGTCCATCTTGAGCGTCAGGATTAGGGGCTCGGCCGATGTCCCGTCGCCGTTCATCGCGCTTTAGTGCCGATCCGCGCGCGCCTCGGACGCCGGCTATCAGCCATCGTGCGGGGTTTCCCGGACGTTCTGGTCCCGCAGCGGCAAGTTTTCTTTCTGCGCGAAGGTGAAGGTAGCCTGGGGGTCGCGGGCGGAGAGTGAGCCGGCGTCTATGATTGTTCGGCGGAGAAGGTAGCCGCCGATCAGGACCAGCACAGAGGCGAGCAAACTGCGGCCCCGGCTTTCGCGGCTCTGGAGCAGGGCGAACGGGGCGAGTAGTCCGCCGATGACGGTGCCGCCGAAGAACCAGGCCCCGATCTTGCCGGTGCGGAGCGGCTTTCCCCACGGACCCATAGCGTAGAGGGAGGCCGCGAGTAGTCCGCCTTCGAGCACGAGCGTACCCTTCTCGGCCCGGCGCAGTCCCTCTATCGTCTTCTCCTCTCCCGCGCCAAACAGGTGCAGCAAAAAGGAAATGGCCGAGAGCCCGGTGGACATGGCCGAGGTTATGAACAGCGGTCCCATTAGCACCGCGTTGCGCGCCCAGATCGGGGTGGAGGTCAAAGCGATGAGGACCCCGGTATAAGCCCCGACAAAGAGCCCGAACGGCGCCGCCAACGTTCCGATCAGCCGGTCCGGCAACGCCGAGAGCAGCCGGGCCAGGAAGTTCTCGCGTCCCAGCAGACCGTCCTCTGCGGCCTGGTGGGCGGCTACGAGGCCGGTCAGGGAGGCGAAGGCGCTCAGGCCCCACGTTCCCATGCTCATTGGAGAGCGCCACTTGACGATGCGGAGCATGTTGAGGAAACGTTCGGGGCGTCCGAGGTCAGAGATCAGGAGCAAGGGACTCAGGAGCATACAGACCAGGGTCGTGTAACGTCCGGCCCGGATGAGGGCTTTATCGTTGTGGCCCATGAGGCGGGCTATGGTGTTTATCACGTGCGCCCCGGAGCCTATCCCACCGAGCCAGAAGTAGACCGGGATCTCCCACGTCCACGTATGCTCTTTTACCGGCGGAATGCCATAGTAGCCCTCGTCCTGACGCCCTGAATCGGTCCTCGGGTGGTGCGAAGTCTCTACCTGTCCGTCAATCTGTCCGTTTCGTTGCTGCGGCGTCTCTTGCGTTGCTTCAGACATTTCTCCCCCTCTAATCCCTGAACGCCCAGGCCACGACCGCGCCGAGAACCCCGGCGGCGACGATGCTGGCTACGCTGGCCTGGTTTAGCTTGTCTTGGGGCAGGAACGGGTGGCGCGGCAGGTTGTAGGTCTCGGGCTCGTCCATAAGGATGAACTTGGAGCGGTTGCCGTCTATGCCGCCGGTCCCCCCCACCTCCGGCGTGCCGTAGACGTAGGCGCTCGTGTAGCCTTTGTCGTGTAAGGTTTGTATGCGCTCCGAGGCGATCTGCTCTAGCTCTTCTACCTCCCCGAACATGATGGAGTTCGTCGGGCACGCTTTGGCGCAGGCCGGTTCGAGGCCGTCTATCTGACGGTCGTAGCAGAGGGTGCATTTGAAGGCGCGACCGTCTTCGGGGACGCGGGTTATGACGCCCCAAGGGCAGGCCGGGATGCAGTAGCCGCAGCCGTTGCAGACGTCGGGCTGGATAAAGACGTTGTCGAACTCGTTGTGGATGATCGCACCCGTCGGACACGACTGCTGGCACGGCGCCTCGACACAGTGCTTGCACACGTCGCTCATGAACGTCCAACGCCCGAGCGCGTCCAGCTCCGCCCCGCCCGGCAGTTGCTCCCGCACGTCCTCGGCGAGCGCCACGAGGTCTACGTCGCCGGTGAGGCGTTTCTTCTTCGGGTTCTCGATGAAGGAGACGTGGCGCCAGGTGGTGCCGGATAGTTGCTTCGTGTTGTCGTAGGAGTCGCCGGTGAACTCGTAGCCGTCGGCGGGGAGTTGGTTCCATTGCTTGCAGGCCACCTCGCACGCCTTGCACCCGATGCAGACCGTGGTGTCGGTCAGGAATCCTGTAGCCAACTTATTTCCCTTCCATGACGCGTTCTCTGATCTCGTACACCGGCGCGGCCGGGTCGCTGCTAACGCGGAACATCCGGGCGCCGAGCGCGGGCCGTTGCGCGTGGTAGATCCGCTCCACGATACCCGTGCCCCGGTTGTAGTAGACGCCGGGCTCCAGCGGCTTCGAAGTCCGTATCGACTTGAGGTTTTTGCGGGCCTTTTCCGGGTTTTCGGCGAGCCATACCCCTAGCTCCAATAGCTCCTGCTGGAGCGCCTCGCGGTGGGTCGTCTCCGCCTGCCAGGTGTCGCTTCCCGACTCGCCCGGTGTGCTGACGGTTCCGCGGTAGTCCCTCATACGCGGCCCTTTTCGAGGTTGGCGGTAAAGGCTTTCGCCTCGTGGATGGCGACGGTCGCTTCGGCGGTCATCGGGATCAGGTCGTTCACCACGTCACCCGTTACCACGCCGTTCTGCCCCCAGTGGTACGGCAGGCCGATGGTGTGCAGCTTCTCGCCCTCGAAGTCGTAGACGGGTATGCGGTCGGAGACGAGGGCGCGGGCGTTTATGCTGCCGCGGCTGGTGGAGATGGTCACCCAGTCGGCGTTGTCTATATCCTTCTCCACCGCAAGCTCCGGGCTGATCTCACAGAACAACTCGGGCTGAAGCTCGGAGAGCCAGGGTACCCAGCGGCTCATCGCCCCTGTAGTGTGGTGCTCGGTGAGCCGGTAGGTCGTGACGACGTACGGATACCGGGGGTCTTGCGGCGGGTTGAGCGGGTTGTCATCCCGGTTTTCGTAGGTCTTGGCCGCCGGGCTGTGCTGGACGTTGTCGTAGAGCAAGTTCGGGACCGGGGACTCTACGGGCTCGTAGTGGGTCGGGAGCGGGCCGTCTTTTACACCGATCGGGGCCATGAGCCAGCCCTTGCCGTCGCCCTGCATAATGAACGGTCCGTCGCCGGGGAGGGCGTCCACGCCGCTGCTGTCGGGGTCGGGGCGGTAGGAGGGCGGTTTTGTCGCCTCGAAGTCCGGGACGTCCAGGCCGGTCCACTGCTCTTGTTCCTCGTCCCACCAGACGTACTTTTTGCGCTCGCTCCAGGGCTTGCCTTCGGGGTCGGCGGAGGCGCGGTTGTAGAGGGTGCGACGGTTCGCAGGCCACGCCCAGCCCCACTCGGCGGCTACGAGGTCTTGTTCGCTGACGGGTTTGCGGCGGCGGGCCTGGTTCACGCCCTCGGCCATACAGCCCGAGTAGATCCAACCACCGCAAGCGGTAGAACCATCCGCGAGAAGGTCCTTGAACCCGCTTACCGGTTCGCCGTCGGCGACCGTGTAGCCGTTGATCTCCTTGAGGATGCTCTCGATGTGCGGCTCCTCGTGCTCGCCCTCCACCGGGTAATCCCAGGTGAGGGCCTGTATAAGCTTGTCGCGCGGCTCTTCGGAGTCTTTATACATTTCTTTTATCTTGCGTCCCAGATGATAGACGAACCAGGCGTCGCTCCGGGCGTCGTCCGGTGGCTCCACAGACTTATCGTGCCACTGGAGCATCCGCTGAGTCTGGGTAAACGAGCCGTCCTTCTCGGCTACGAGTGCTGACGGAATGAAGAAAACTTCCGTGCCGCATTCCTCGGGATTGCCGCCGAGCTTCCAGGCTTCGGCGGTCTCTATGCCGTAGGCGTCGAGGACGACGAGCCAGTCCAGGTTCCGTAAACCATCCTGGGCGACCTGGACGTGCGGTCCGCCGATGGCGAAGTTCTGGCCGAAGACGAAGCAGCCCTTCGTGACACCGTCCTTCATGTTCAGTAGGGCCGGGTAGAACGAATGGTCCTCCGAGATGCGCGGGAAGTGGTCGAAGAGGTCGTCGGCGTTGTCGGGATCGAACGCTTCTCCATACCAGGCCTTCATAATGCTGGTGATGTATTTGGGGAAGTTGCTCCACCAGCCGGTCTCGGCGGTTTCGGTGCGGACGTAGTCGTCCCAGGTGTCGTGGTTTCTCTGGGCGTTCGCCATCGGGAGGTAGCCGGGGAGCACGTTGTAGAGGGTGGCGATGTCGGTGGAGCCCTGGATCGTCGCGTGGCCCCGGAGCGCCATGATGCCGCCGCCGGGCCGTCCGACGTTGCCGAGCAAGAGCTGGAGGATGGCGGCGGAGCGGATGATCTGGACTCCCTTGGAGTGCTGCGTCCACCCGACCGCGTAACAGAACGCCGTCGTTTTCTCCCGCCCGGAGTTCTCGCAGATAGCCTCTGCGACCTTCAGGAACGCCTCTTTGGGCGTGCCGCAGATCCGCTCGACCATCTCCGGCGTGTACCGCTCGTAGTGCCGCTTGAGGATCTGGAATACGCACCGCGGGTCTTGGAGTGTCATATCATTGGGACGCTGCCGGTCGTTGTCCAGTCCGTCTATGCCCTCGTCCCTCAACTCTCCGACGAACTCATCCTGGCTGCCACCGGCCGCCGCGTGGCGCAGGGGTTGGCCCTCGTATTGCCAAGTCTCGGCGCTGTAGGAGCTAGTCTCTTCGTCCCAGCCGGAGAAGAAGCCGGTCGGGTCGGCGTCCTCGAAGCGTTCGTCTACGATGGTGGCGGCGTTGGTGAAAGCCCTAACGTATTCCTCGAAGTATTGCTCGTTCTCGATGACGTACTTGATCAAGCCGCCGAGAAAGGCTATATCCGTGCCGGGGCGTATCGGGGCGTAGATGTCGCACATGGCACTTGTGCGCGTGAAACGTGGGTCTATGTGGATGAGTTTTGCGCCCTTGTTCTTGGCGATCATCGGGTGCCGGAAGCCGACCGGATGGGCCTCGGCCATGTTTGAGCCTTCGATCAGGATGCAGTCGGCGTTTTGGAGGTCTTGCAGGTTGCCGGTTGCGCCGCCCCTACCGTACGAGATGCCCAGACCGGGCACCGTGGAGCTGTGTCATATCCTCGCCTGATTTGTAACTTGCGTAAAGCCCATCGTGTGGAAGAGCTTGGTGATGAGGTAGTTCTCCTCGTTGTCTATGGCGGCCCCGCCGATGGAGGCGACCCCGAGAGAGCGGCTGAGCTTTTTGCCGGCTTCATTCTGCTCATCGTAGCTCTCGTCGCGGGTTTTCTTCAAGCGTTCGGAGATCATGGTCATCGCCTCGTCTATCGAGAGGTCTTCCCACTCCGAAGAGTACGGCTTGCGGTAGCGAACCTTCGTCCAGCGGTAGGGCGAAACGTGCATACCGAGCGTGGCGGAGCCTTTGGGACAGAGGGTGCCCTCGTTTATGGGACTGTCCGGGTTGCCTTCGATGTCAATGATCTTTCCGTCCCGGTGATACACGAGCGTAGAGCAGCCGACCGCGCAGTACGGGCAGATGCTCTCAGTTTTCTGGACGCCCTCGTCCGAGAGACGAGAACGAAGGTTGCGGGTGGCGGGGCTTACCGGGTGATCTACTTTAAGCCCGACGTGATTCTTGAGCTTGGCCCAGAGCCCATCTCTTTCGGTAGTCTTCAAAAACAACCTTTGCCCCTCTCTATAAAAACTCTGTAGTTTGTGTCCCTCTTTATATTTTACCCGCAAACCCTTCAGAAGAACCACCCGTTCAACACCACTTAAAAATATATCTAAAAGATCGTATTGCACGACGATTGCCCGTCTGATACCGTGATCGGGTAACAACCTAAACGTCAGTCGGGGACAGGGAAAGGAGGCTTTCCTCAGAGAGATAACCTACTAGCAGGAATGCGGGCAATGTCCGATACCCGCACACAGAAACAAACATTAAAACATCTAGCGAGAGGAGACGTTTCATGGCGGACACGAACAGGATCGTGGTCTACAAAGGCCCCGGGGAGGTAGCGGTAGAGGAAGACGAGTACCCGAAGCTCGAAGTACCTGAAGAGGTAGCCAGCGCGATGGGGATGAGCGTAGAGGCGCCGCACGCGGCCATCTTGCGGATCGTCTCGACCAACATCTGCGGCTCGGACCAGCACATGGTGCGCGGCCGGACGACGGCCCCAGAGGGCCAGACGCTGGGGCACGAAATCACGGGTGAGGTCGTCGAAGCGGGTAACGACGTCCAGTTCATCAAAGAGGGCGATATCTGCTCCGTACCGTTCAACATCGCCTGCGGCCGCTGCCGCAACTGCCGGGAGCGGAAGACGGGCGTGTGTTTGAACGTCAACCCGGCGCGGGCGGGCTCGGCCTACGGCTACGTGGACATGGGCGGCTGGAAGGGCGGCCAGGCCAACTACGTGTTAGTCCCGTTCGCGGACTTCAACCTGCTGCCGTTCCCGGATAAGGACCAGGCGCTGGAGAAGATCCTGGACCTCACCATGCTCTCGGACATCTTCCCCACCGGCTACCACGGCGCGGTGTCTGCCGGCGTCACGACCGGCTCGACGGTCTACGTCGCGGGCGCCGGTCCCGTCGGGCTGGCTGCGGCATACTCCGCCCAGATCCTTGGCGCCTCAGTAGTCATCGTCGGCGACCTGAACGACCAGCGTCTCGAACAGGCCCGCACCTTTGGCTGCGAAACAATAAACCTCACTGAAGATACGCCGATAGACGAGCAGATCGCGGGCATCGTCGGCGAACCGGAGGTTGATTGCGCCGTAGACGCCGTAGGCTTCGAGGCGACCGGCCACGGCCCCGACGCGGGCGAGGCCCCGGCGGTCGTTCTGAACGCCATCCAGGCCATCACGCGGGCGGGCGGCTCGCTCGGTATCCCGGGCCTCTACGTTACCGGCGACCCCGGCGCGGAAGACCCGGACGCCCAAGAGGGCACGCTCAAGATGAACTTCGGCCTCGGTTGGGCAAAGAGCCACGCCTTCTACACCGGCCAGTGCCCGGTACTCAAGTACAACCGCGAGCTGATGATGGCGATCCTCAACGACAAGGCCCACATCGCCGACGCCGTAAACGCCACGGTCATCACCCTCGACGAAGCCCCGCAAGGCTACGAGGACTTCGACAAGGGAGCCGCCGAGAAGTTCGTTATAGACGCGAACGGTTACATCAACGGCTAGCAAGACAGCCGGAAGGGAAAGGCGAGAGGTCGGGGTTTCCCGGCCTCTTTTTTTATTGTTGGGTACTTCCGCAGCGTTGTTACTATTAGAACATGGACACGGTAAAGAAGCCGGCGGAACAGAAAGTTATTCTGAGCGACGTTAGTTGGGAGACTTACGTTGGGGGACTTACGAACGTTTGCTGGCAGACCATGAGAGTAGCAGCGCGCCGCGCTTTACCTTTGATCGGGGTGTGCTGGAAATCATGAGTCCGTCGCCGGAGCACGAAAAGTTCAATCATCGAATTGCCCAACTCGTGCTGGCTATCACGGAACAGATGGACATCGAATCAGAGGATCTTGGCTCCACGACCTTCCGGCGTGAAGAACTCGAACGCGGCTTCGAGCCGGACTCATGTTTCTACATTCAAAACAAGCGACAGATTCTAGGCAAAAACCGGATAGACCTGGCAGTAGACCCGCCGCCGGATCTGGTGATCGAGGTAGATATAACCAGCCCCTCGATAAACAAACTTCCCATCTACGCCGAGCTCGGAATACCCGAGGTCTGGCGCTACGATGGTGAAAAGCTGGAGATTCTTCAGCCCAGAGACGAAGGCTACGTCGAGGTTTCAGAGAGCGTCTCCCTACCCGGACTGAAAAGTACCGTTCTCACCGAACTCGTAGAACGGAGCAAATCTTCGAGACGCACGGTTTGGCTCCGGGAAGTGCGGGAGGCGGTCCGCAAGTTGTCCGGATAGACTACTGCTCCGCGCGCCGGACTTTGTAGCCGATCTGCTGTAGCTGGGCGAGTAGCCGCAACTCGGCGGCTTCTTCGTCGGCGCCGTCCAGGTGCTTCAGGGGCACGTTCATGACTTGTTCGTCGCCGCGCCCGCCGAAGTGGATCTCGATCTGCTCTTCCCTCCGCTTTACGGTCGCCTCTGGGTAGCGCCCGACGTGTGGTAGTCCGCTCAGCCTGAACATCCTGACTCCATGTTAGCGTAGTTTGCGGTGCTAAACTCAAAAACGAGATGTTAGAGAGACAGAACACCAAGCGCCGCGGGAGTAAGACGAAGACCCGCATAAAGGTCTTCGAGGGCGACACAGAGCGCCGGAGACCCGACACGCTCGCCACCGAGGAGCCGATGGAGATAAGGCTCGTGTCCGGCAACGATACGCAGACCGTGGCCGTCACCATGCGGACGCCGGGCGCGGACTTCGAGCTGGCCGCCGGTTTCCTTTACGGCGAAGGTATCGTTTCCTCGCGGGACGATGTCCGGCGCATCAGCTACTGCGTAGACCCCGAGGTGGATGCGGAACAACAGTACAACATCGTCAACGTAGAGCTTAGGCCCGGGATCAGCTACGACGTCCGCTCGCTGGAGCGACACTTCTATACCACTAGCGCCTGCGGGGTTTGTGGAAAGGCGAGCTTGGAGCAACTTGAACTGCGAGGGTGTCCTGTAATTCCACCCGGTCCCGAGGTCTCGGGGCAGACAATCTACGCGCTACCCGACAAGCTCCGCAAGACGCAGAGGCTCTTCGATTCGACCGGCGGCCTGCACGCGGCGGCCCTTTTCGACCGCGATGGAAACCTTCTCGCACTCCGCGAAGACGTGGGCCGGCACAATGCCACCGACAAGCTCGTCGGTTGGGCGTTGCTCGAAGGTAAGCTGCCGCTTAACGAGCACATTGTCATGGTCAGCGGACGGAGCAGCTTCGAGATCCTGCAGAAATGCCTCACCGCCGGGGTGCCGATCGTTTGCGCTATCTCCGCGCCCAGCAGCCTGGCAGTGGACGTCGCCCGCGACTTCGGGATGACGCTCGTCGGTTTCTTGCGGGGAGAGAAGTTCAACGTCTACGCCGGGGCCGAGAGGATAACCCTTTAGGCGTTTGGGTGCGTAGCCCGAAAGCGAAGCGGAATAAAAACAGGCCGGGTGCGTATTTACACCCGGCCTTTGTGTTTCTCTGGGCCGGTAGGCCTAACCTCCGAACAAGGCGGCTATGTTGCCGAAGGTCCTGTAGATCGCCCAGATGAGCGGTATAGCCACGTAAGCCCAGAAAAGGGCCACCAGGGCCGTGTTGTTGCTCAGGTTGTGCGTCTCTTGCTGCTGGTCGTTCTCAGCCATTGCGCTCCTTTCTATGCCTCGGCCGGTTCGCCGCTGGTCCTGCCGCTGCCGCTGGTGCGACCGCTAGAGGCCGTTTCTTCTTGCTCGCCTTCAGAGGCCATATGGTATTTCGGGTCCACCGGCTTGACGAAGAAGTTGCAGATGAGGCCCACTACCAACAGCCCCGCCATGATGAACATGGTTACGTTGTAGGCGTTGGCCGGTGAGACACCGGCGTTTATCTGGGCCTCCCGGATGTAGTTGACGAGCACCGGCCCCAGCACGCCCGCTGCAGACCAAGCAGTCAGCAGCCGTCCATGAATACCGCCCACGTACTTGGTGCCGAATATGTCCGCCAGGTAGGCCGGGATCGTGGCGAAGCCACCGCCGTACATGGTCAGGATAATGCCGAAGGCTGCGACGAATAACAGGATGCTACCGAGGCCGCTGCCCACGATAGGAACCAGGACGTACAGGACCGCCCCCAGGCCGAAAAACACGAAGTAGGTATTCTTACGCCCGATGTAGTCCGAAGCCGAGGACCAGAAAAAGCGTCCGAGCATGTTGAAGATGCTCAGGAGGCTTACGAAGCCGGCGGCAGCGGCGGCGGTAATCGCCCCGCCGGAGGTCTCCTGGATCATGACCGAGGCTTGCCCGAGCACCCCGATACCCGCCGTAACGTTCAAGCAGAGGATCGCCCAGAGCAGCCAGAACTGCGGGGTCTTGAGGGCGGTATCTATGTGGACGTCGTTTTGGGTAACCATACTGTCGTTGTTTTCGCCGGACTCTTCCGGTTCCCATCCTTCGGGTTTCCAGTCTGGGGACGGGACCCGGATCGTAAGCGCGCCGAGGGTCATGGAGGCGAAGTAGATCAGACCCATGACCACGAACGTTGGCGCCACCCCGACGGAGCTGTCGGAACTGAAGAAGTTCATAAGGGCCACGGAGAGCGGGGCACCTATGAGCGCGCCACCGCCGAAACCCATGATAGCCATCCCCGTCGCCATCCCGCGCCGGTCGGGGAACCACTTGATGAGCGCCGAGACCGGGGACACGTAGGCGAGCCCCAACCCGATACCGCCGAAAATACCGTACCCGAGGTAGAGCAACCAGAGTTGGTGGGTAGAGACCCCGAGCGCGGAGATGAGAAACCCGCCGCCGAAAGCACAGGCCGCCGTGAACATGGTAGTCCGCGGACCGACGTCTTCGAGCCATTTTCCGCCAATGAAGGCCGTGATCCCGAGGACCAAAATAGAGATGCTGAAGATCCAACCTAGAGTAGCCAGACTCCAATCGTTTGGCGCCGGCTCGTTTACACCTATTATCCGCGAAAGCGGTTCGTTAAAGACACTGAAAGCATACACCTGTCCTATCGAAAGGTGTACCGCGAGCGCCGCCGGTGGTATCGCCCACCGATTGTAGTCACCCCCTACAGTTATTCGCTCTTTTGAAAAAAAGCCGCCGTTACTGATAATTCCTCCCTCCAGAACTCGTTTTTTCATCCCTTACACCGCGACAATATACTAAATACCAAATGTTTTGTTTATCGAAACACAAAGCTTACAGTTCGCCGTTTGAGTAGCTCGAATCCGCGCCCATGCTTTGGGGTAAAATGAATCCAAGGAGACTAGCCGAGGGTTTTTACGAAAGGGGGCGGTGGGTTTGACAACCACAACTGCCGACGTTGTAGAACAAACGAACGGGACGCGGGAAGCCACCACTATCTGCGGCTTCTGCGGCGTCGGCTGCGGCTTGAGCA
This sequence comes from Rubrobacteraceae bacterium, assembly GCA_965213905.1. Taxonomy (GTDB): domain Bacteria; phylum Actinomycetota; class Rubrobacteria; order Rubrobacterales; family Rubrobacteraceae; genus SIRX01. The sequence goes on from OZ243922.1 coordinate 1,052,686, forward strand.
TTACGGTCGAAAACGGCGTCATAAGTAAGGTCACCGGCGACAAGAGCAACCCGTCCAGCAAAGGCGAAGCCTGCATAAAGGGCCGCGAAGGCTGGCGGCACCTGTACAGCGACGGACGGCTGACGCACCCCCTGATCCGCAAAGACGGCGAGCTAGTGCCGGCTTCCTGGGACGAAGCATTAGACCTCGTGGCGAGCAAGATGACGGAGATCAAGGACGAGCACGGTGGGGACGCTTTCGGCGTGTTCAGTTCTTCGCGGTCGTCTAACGAGCTTAATTACCTGTCCGGCAAGTTCGTGAGGCAGGTGTTGGGGGTTAGCAACATAGACAGTTGCAACCGGGCTTGACACGCCGCCAGCGTCACCGGTCTGGTGGCAACGTTTGGGGCGGGCGGGGCGACTACTTCCTACGAGGAGTTCGAGAGCACCGACCTCATAATCTGCTGGGGATCCAACACCATGGAGTGTCACCCCATCATCTACAACCACATGCGGCGCGGCATCAAGAACGGCGCCAAGATGGTGCTCGTTGACCCGCGCAAGATAGATCAGACAAAGAAAGCCGACAAGTGGCTCCCGGTCAACGTCGGCACCGACATCTGCCTGGCGAACGCGATGGCGAATGTAATTATCGAGGAGGACCTCTACAACAAAGAGTTCGTCGAGCGGGCGACGGAGAACTTCGAGGCGTACAAAGAAAAGGTTTCCGGCTACACGCCGGAGTACGCCGAAAGCGTTACGAACGTCCCGGCCGACGACATCCGCGAGGTCGCCCGGATGTACGCCACGGCGGACAAGGCGATCCTGAACTGGACGCTCGGCATCACCGAGCACCACAACGGTGCGGACGCGGTCTTCGCGCTCATAGGGCTCGGGCTCCTGACCGGCCACATCGGCAAGTACGGTAGCGGCCTGAACCCGCTGCGGGGCCAGAACAACGTTCAGGGCGGCGGTGACATGGGCGCTTTGCCGAACCGCATGGTCGGCGGCTGGCAGTGGGATGATCCCAAGGCCCACGAGCTGTTCGAGGGGGTCTGGGGAACGCCGCTACCGGAGAAGGTCGGCCTGAATCAGACCGAGATGATGGAGGCCGTCGAGAACGGCGACCTCAAGTGCATGTACGTGATCGGGGAGAACCCGGTCCAGTCCGACGCAAACGAGCACCATCACGAGCACCTTTTCTCGAAGTTGGATTTTCTCGTTGTGCAGGATATTTTTATGACCAAGACCGCGAGGATGGCGGACGTGGTGCTGCCGGCGGCGGCGAGCTGGGCCGAGACCGAGGGCACGGTCGTCAACAGCGAACGCCGGATACAGCGGGTACATCGCGTGGTAGAAGCGCCCGGTGAGGCGCGGCCGGACGAGTGGATCGTGCAAGACATCGCAAACCGGATGGGCGCCGGGTGGGAATACGAAAGCCCCGAGGACGTCTGGAACGAAGTCCGGCGGGTAGCACCGAACTTCGCCGGCATAAGCTACGAGCGTATGGAGGAACGCGGTGGCATCCAGTGGCCGGCCCTCGACGAGAGCGATGAGAAAATCTCCGACATCACGCCCAAGGAAGAACTCGCAGCGGGCGTAGAAGGCGCCGAGGAGAGCGGCCTGACGCCGGTTGTGGACGATATCGTCGAGAACGAGGATGGTCCCGGCACGCTCTTTTTGCACAGCGAGCTTTGGGAGGACGACGTAAAGAACAAGGCGCCGTTCCATCCCGTGGACTACGAAGGCCCGGTAGAGATGCCGGACGAAGAGTACCCGTTCCAGCTAACGACGGGGCGCCGGCTGGCCTTCTACAACACGGGCACAATGACCCAGGACTACAAAAAGGTCAAAGACCCGGAAGAGTTGTTGGAGATCTGTGCGGAAGACGCGCAGAAGCTCGGCATCGAGAACGACGACTTCGTGCAGGTGAGCTCGAGACGTGGAACGGTCCCGGCGGTAAAAGCTCGCGTAACAGATAGGGTGCGGCCGGGGCTGTTGTTCTTGGGTTACAGTTTCCCGGATCAGGTCCCGACCAACGTCCTAACCATAAACGCCATAGACCCCCAAACAGGAACCGCCGAGCTAAAGGCCTGCGCGGTAAACGTGGGTCCCGCAGCCTAAAATCTGTCCGATTGGGGGAGGCAGTCTCTTCCCCAATTTTCTCACCGTTGTTGCCTGAAACTCTGCGGGTCGAGAGAGTAATACCCGGACCTTTTTGGTCGTCGCCAGTCCTTTGTCTGTCGCAGCGACGGGCCGGGTCGGAACCGCCAGAGAGTCTAGGCTAAAAAGCGGCCGATGAAGACACCGAGATAAACAAAGATGAGCCCCAAGGCTAGTTGCCCGAACATATTCAGGAACGTTGCGAGAATCGCTCCGCTCGTTATTAGCTGCAAGGATTCGTGGCTAAAGCTGGAGAAGGTCGTGTATCCACCGAGCATCCCGACGACCACCAACAACCGGGCCTCTTCCGGTAGGCTGCCGCCTTCCACGAGAACCAGGACGACTCCTATGAGAAAGGAACCCGAAACGTTCGCGAAGAAAGTGCCCCAGGGGAAATCCGGGCCGAGCCAGGAGGCCATCCAGTTGCTTATCAGGTATCGGGCCGCCGCACCGACGGCGCCGCCCAGCGCGACGTATATTACGCCCACTAGCCGCGCGTCCGGGAGCGCGGAGACTTCGGGCAGCTCCTGTTGCGCGACGCAGACCGCGCTACTCGCTTTGTTGGGGAGATCACTGCCGGTAGCGTAGCAAAAGGGAAACGACGGTTCACGCGCCCGAGTTTCTCGGTAAAGCGCTTAGTGTTGCTTCTGGCTTTTGGCTCCAATAAAATGCTTTTCTGTAGGGTGTGGCATTTTAGGAGGGATACACATGAACGACTTGCAGCCGCTCGAATTTCACCGCATCCTCGTGCCCGTGGACGAGTCCCGGCCTTCGCACAACTCTTTGGCGGTGGCGGCGGGTCTGGCCCGCACATCCGGGGCCACCGTGGTGCTGGTGCACGTGGCCGAGACGAGCTATACGCGGAGCCGCGAGGAGATGCTCGCCACCTACGGCCAGAGCACCCTCGACGAGTTCCGCGAGTACGGGGACAACCTGCTGGAGCTTACCACCCGGAGCGAGACGTTCTCCGGGCTGGAAGTCGAGACGGAAACGCTGTTCGGCGACCCGGCCCGGGCGCTTTTGGACTTCGCCGAGCGGGAGAACATAGACGCCATCGTCATGGGGAGCCACGGCCGCGGTACTTGGGGGACCATGATCATGGGCTCGGTTAGCCAGCGCATCGTCCACGAGGCGAAAGTACCCGTCATCATCGTTCCGCCGCATCTGGAACGGGCGGAAGAAGTTTGAGGGTGAGTCGCCGGACGGCACGGGCTAATTTCATCTGAAAACTCGTATGCTATAGTTGTGAAACTTTTCTCGGAGGAAAAGGGGGCTCACGAAGAACAAACGTCGGGAACGAGGCAGGGTTCGAGGGAGCTAGGGAAAGGATAATACGTGGACCAAAAGCACGAAGAATGGGTGAGGATAGAGCGCACCAGCGCTTTCAAGCAGCTTGTAAAAAGTAAAAAAGCGTTCATTGTTCCGGCGACCATTTTCTTTATGCTGTTTTACTTCGGGCTACCGATTTTGGCGGCGTTCACCACGGTATTGAACTTCACGGTCGTCGGGTCGATCACGGGTGCTTATGCTTATGCTTTCGCGCAGTTCGCGATGACCTGGATCCTGATGCACGTTTATGTCAGCCAGGCGAATAAGTGGGACCGGACTATCGAGCAAGTGCTCCGGGAAGCGTCTGAAGAAGGAGCCAGCTCTTGAGCCGCGACGACATTATAGCTTTCGCGTTCTTTTCCGTAATTATCCTGATCACGCTGGGCATCACGTACTGGGCCGCCAAAAAGAACACCTCGACCGACTCGCACTACGTGGCGGAAGGAAAGATAAAACCCTGGCAAAACGGCCTCGCCATCTCCAGCGACTACCTCTCGGCGGCATCGTTCCTGGGCATCGCCGGCGCCATCGCGCTCAGCGGGTTCTCCGGTTTCTACCTCTCGATAGGATTCCTGGTCGCTTACCTGACGGTGCTGCTGCTGGTGGCCGAGCCGCTACGCAACCTGGGCAGGTATACCGTCGGGGACGCGCTGGCGGCCCGATTCAACACAAAGGGGGTCCGGTCGGCCTCGGCGTTGAACACGTTGGCAATCAGCATGTTCTACATGATCGCCCAGCTCATCGGCGCGGGCGCCCTGATAAACCTCCTGATACCGGCTATTTCATTCAACGTCTCTGTAATCATCGTCAGCGTTTTGATGACGATTTACGTCGTTGCCGGCGGGATGATAGCGACCACCTGGATCCAGATAGTCAAGGCGCTCTTGCTGGTCGGCGGCTCTATTTTCCTCGCCATCGCCGTGCTGGCCCAGTTCAGCTTCAACCCGGTAGCCATCTTCAACGAGGTCGAGGCCCAGGTCGGCCGCGACGCGGTCGTACCCAGCGCACCGGGAGAGTTCGTAGACGGCCTCGACGCCATCTCCCTGAGCCTCGCGCTGGTGCTGGGCACCGCGGGGTTGCCGCACATCCTGATCCGGTTCCTCACCGTCCCGGACGCAAAGGCAGCCCGGAGCTCGATCATCGTGGCGACCTGGGTTATCGGCGGGTTCTACCTGCTCACCCCGATCCTGGGCTACGGCGCGACTCTATTGGTGGGCCGGGACACGATCATCGCGGCCGACGAAGGCGGCAACCTGGCAGCCCCGCTACTTGCCGGGGAACTGGGCGGGCCGTTCTTCCTCGCGTTTATCTCGGCGGCGGCCTTTGCGGCGATTCTGTCAACGGTGGCCGGGCTCGTCATCGCGGCCTCCGGGGCTTTCGCCCACGACTTCTACACCAATGTCATTCGTGGTGGACAAGCCGGCGAACGCGAGCAGCTACGGGCCGCCCGCCTGACGGCCTTGGGCATCTCGATCCTCGCGATAATCCTGGCCCTCGTTCTGCAGGGTGAGAACGTGGCGTTCCTGGTCGCTTTGGCCTTCGCCGTCGCCGCCAGCGCAAACGTGCCGGTCATCGTGCTCCTGATCTTCTGGAGAAGGTTCAACACGGCCGGCGCCATCACCGGGATGCTCACCGGCCTGATCTCCTCGATCGTGCTCGTGATCCTGAGCCCGATCTTCCTGGGCGACGAAGGTGCCATCTTCCCGCTCTCGAACCCGGGTCTGGTCTCCATACCGCTGGGCTTCCTGGGTTGTCTGGCGGGCACCCTGCTCGGCGGCAAGAACGCCGACCGGGAGATGGAAGAAGGCATCCAGGCCGACTACGACGAAATATACGTCCGCGCCAATACCGGCATCTCTAACATCGAAGAAGAATTGAAAGAGGTGGAAAGAGAAACCCAGACGAGCTAACTTCCCTCCGAAAGCCACACCCGAGACCCCGTGCTACCGGCGCGGGGTCTTTCTCTTGCAGCCCTCCGCTCGATGGTTCATGCCACCGTCGGAGGGCCGGGACATTTTTTAGAGAGGTATCCCGTTGAACATAGTCTATTCGTCACGCCGAACCAGAAGACTATAAAGCCGTCCAGAAGGTTTTCAGCGGACCGCAAGCCATCGCGGGCACGCTACAGCTCCCGTTTCCCTCGGCGGAATTCTGGCGTAAGCGGCTCTCGGAAAAGCCTGACAACATGCACCAGTTGGTGGCGTGCGTAGATGGTGAAGTGGTAGGAGAACTCTCCTTGTGGACGGAAAGCAACCCGCGGGTCCGGCATATAGCGGGCTTCGGGATGGTCGTCCGCGACGACTGGCAGGGTAAAGGTGTCGGCAGCGCACTGCTGGAGGCCGCCCTAGACCTCGCTGATAACTGGCTCGGTGTCACAAGGGTAAGGCTGCAAGTTTACACAGACAACGAAGCCGGTATCGCGCTGTACGAGAAGTTCGGGTTTGAGATCGAAGGCACCCACCGCCGCGGCGCTTTCCGCAACGGCGAGTACGTGGATACTCATTCGATGGCCCGGCTCCGGTCCGCCCCCGTAGAATGACAATGTCTTGATAACAGCGCCATGCATAAAGCACGAGCCTTACGCACGGTTAAGGAACATCAAGCCTTCCAAAAATCGCTATCGGATCAGGACATTTACGATTCGGGACGAGGCTGTGGTGGCCGGAAGATCGTCTCCGGTAGACTATCGTTCGCGGTAGAAGATCATGCCCTCCTTTCTGTACTCCGCGCACCCACCAGTGTCCGCCGTCTCGTTGCAAGTCTCGACCTCCCGACCACTTCGAACCAGGAAAAAACGACAAAAGGGCGGTAAAGAAGGGCGCAGGGAGTGGTGTAGTTTTGAGTAGTTAGTCGAGTTTTGGAACAACGGTCAAACGTCGCCAGGCGGTTGTCGGCCTTATCCGGAAGGCACCTGCCGATAAGTTGGGGCTCATCCTCCCCAGTATGTGCGTCCGGCTTTGGGGCTTCGAGCGTCTCACGAACGAGAGCGGCCCCGCCTTCTAGCAAACAGCAGTAGAGCAAGCCCTACTACCAGTATGAGCGCCACCGGCACCCCGATGGTCAGGATCGAGCCGAGCCTGATGAACTTACGGAAGGATTCTGTGTCGTTCAGGTGCGGAAAAGGCTCGTCTTCCGGCACCTCTACCCCGAGAAAATTGCATAGGGGCTCCCAGCCTTCGGACACCTCATACACCAGCAGCCTCTCTTCCGGCACCCGCTCTTTAACCTCTTCAATCGAGTCGTTGAAGACTTCGATGGCGTGCTGGCGTTCCTCGAACTTCCGGTCGAAGATCTGTTTCCAAACGAGATCCGCGACCATTGGGGTGGCGCGCCTCATGTTTTTGAGCTGGGGCACGAAGAAAGCTAACAGAGAAAATACAGGGGAGGAAGCTACCTTATCGGCTTGGTAGATGGTGTTGTGGACGCTCTCGAACCACCGCTCGGGATCGCGGACGGTGAGGATCACCTTAGCCTGCGGATAAGCCTTCACAAGACGTTCGTAGAATGCGGCTCCGGGCCAATCTACCGTGGCCCGGTAGTTTGTAAAGATTTCCTCCCACTCTATGAATTCTCCCCGCGTGGCAGCTTCCCACAGCGGTATATGTTCGGGGTTCTCAAAAACTTCGGTCATGTGGTAGCAGGGACCGAAGCCGAGTTTTTCGAGGGCACCCTTGAGCGACGTGGTACCCGTCCTGCCGAACCCTGCCCCGATCACCTTTATCTGGCTTTCGTTCATTTCACTCATCACTCTCCCTTCGCTGGAGGTGGAAGGCTGTCAGCTCCTCTAGAAATCGACCTTTTCAACTGTAGCTTCATCTGTATCTACTCCTTCCGGGGGTTTCCTGAAGAGTCCGTACACAAAGTTAGTAGGGTTGACAGCTTCCGCCATGCGTAGAATTACGCAGATCTACGAAGTAAAGACCTAACTGAGACGACAAGCAAGTTCACCAAGGTCTTCGTCCCCCCTAACCGTGCCGTCGGGATGGTTCTCCCACAGGGAGGCGCAGGTAAATGCTTCTGTTCCCATGTCGAGGGCTTCGGCAGCGAGTCGTTCGACGAGCAACCTGCCGATACCTCTGTACTGCCACGCGTCTTCTACGAAGACACCGATTTCGATCTCGTCGTTTTCCGACTCTATGTGCATCGCGTGCCCAACTATCTGTCCTCCTCCTAAGAGAGATACTATTTCACATGGTTTGCGGTGCGCTTTGCGTAGATCCGGTTTTTGTAGGGCTTGCCGGGCATGTGACGCTAAGAGTAAAGATCGGTCCGGCCATTGCTTACGGATTCTTGGATTTCTGCGATGGCTAGAACGAACCCGGTGTAGGCGGTTGCCGCCATCAGCGGCGTGAGACCGGGAGTGTAGGGGGTCCAACCGGCGAAATTAGCGAAGATCACCGACGAGCATCCTAAGGAAGATAGCGCGAGCAAAACTACTTTGGTCTTACTCGCGCGCAACGCTATCCGCTGGAGGTCCATCTGGGCGATCAGGACCTCGATGCTCTCCGGGCTGTCTTTCGCCGCTTCCGCTTTGCCTTTGTCCGTAGTTCTCCTCAACGTTTGGCTCCTTTACTTTCTTTTCTGTGTCCGGTATTAAGTCTTCTGGATTAATTTTTAAGTATTCGTCTCCCTTCTTTTTCGCAAAGGCTGGTTTGCCGCTCCGATGGTGTCTGCTTCTTCCCGAAGGCTTCTTCGGGCACCCCTGGGAGACAAAAGCTCCGGACGCTGCCGGTCGTGCTCGCGGCCGTGCCCGAAGGTCTCCACCCGGTCTATCTCCCGGAGAATCTTTAGCGGCTTGCGTAGAGCTTTGATCGGCCACCACAGCAGCCGGATCGGGTGGCGGGCCGCCTCCCCGGCGAACTTCCGGGGCAACATGAGAAACCGCCCGGCGAGGTCCGCGGCGTAGTCCGCGTGCAGGTCGGACGAGTAAACTCCGGCGTGCCCGCAGCTCCCGCACCGGCTGGCCCGTAGATGCTCGGAGAGGTACAACAACTCGTGCAAACCCTCCTCGCCACACACCCCGCAGGCCAGCGTCACGTCCCTATCGAACTTCAAGACCGTACCCCTCTCCGTGTTCGTCGCCGGCCGCCATCTCCGGAATTTTTCGGTCTCCGAAGGCGACGGCTGCACCTACCAACGGTTGCGCCTATCGGTAATACTTCTCTTCGAGTTCCCGGGCGATTCCCTTCTGCCGGGCCCGCTTTACCAGAAACCGCAGCAGGGGCCTGAAGCTGAGGGGACCTTTTGCCGGGTACACATCTCCCCAGTCCAACAACAACGCTATGTGGTAGAGGTTTCGTGGGGCGCCGTTTGCGACATCTCCGGCGAGCCCGTAGCCGACCTTCAGCATCTTCTCGAACCCGCTGCTGCCCGGCCGCAGCTCGGTCAAAAACCTGGTCGGCCCGTTTGTAGGATTGCGAAAGTAGTGGGTTACGGTTTTATGCGCGGTGGCTTTGTCTCCCGGGCGTAAAAAGAGTGGAGCTTCGCCTATTCGCAGCTCCAGAGTGCCCTCGAGCACTTCGAAGTGCTCGTCGTCGGTGAGGTGGTAATGAAGGTCGGTGCCGCCACCCGGGGCAATCTCTACCTCTATGAGCGTGCGCTCACCGCCGGTCTCCTCGCTGGTCTTTAGAAAGGTTACGTAATCTTTCTGAAGAGGATTGTAGTAACGTCGTGCATCTCGTTTTTCCCGCGGCATCTCCATGTTGTCTCCTATCCAAAATTGTGGGTTCTGCGACACGGTCTATCGAGCCTCCTTGCTACCGGCTAAATGCCGGTAGCACTCTGTTGGGCTATTCGGACGGCGGCATGGGCATGCGCATGTCGTAGTCAACGTGCCACTCGCCCGCATAGGTGCGATGGTGGATCTCCTCTATGGAGGCTCCCGCCCGGCGCGCCTCCAGCATTTTCTGTGGGTCGAAGAATGCCCCTAGGGGATTGTCGTCGAACTTCGGGGAAGACTTCATAAACTCTTTAGACTTCTGCCAGTCACCGAAGTTGTCTATTTGCAACTCCACGCTGTTGCCGTCAGGGTCGACGTAGTACATAGAGGTCGTTATTCCGTGGTCCATCGCCAGGTGGGGCTCTATATCTTTGGCCTTTAGCCGCTTGTAGGTTGCCAGAAGGTCGTCTAGCGAGTCGTACTCGAAGCCCGTGCGGTGCATCCCCGTGTGCGCGAGCTTCTCCGGGTCGTCGTCGAGCGGCGGGGAAACCAGGCCGAACCTGTGGTTGGCCTCGTCGTTCGTTATAAACGCGCCGACGGCCGACTGGTATACCGTCTCGGTGCCGATCACCACACTGTACCAATCAACCATCTCCTGCAGCCGCGTGGTCTTCAAGCTGACGTGGTGGAACTGGGGACGGATTACTGTCTCGTTCTGCTCCAGCATGTTTCTTCTTCCTTTCTCGTTCTGCGAATCCTAGTGGCCCGTCGTGATGCCGAGAGTCTCAACCTCTTGGCCGCCCTAGATCGAAGGTTCTATTGCTTTCGGCGGGTGCTCTAGAATGCCACCACGCCCGCTTCCGCGACCTCCTGATCCTGGTCCACGGTACCGCCGCTCACACCTACAGCCCCGATCACCTCGCCGTCGCGCGTGAGTGGGATGCCCCCGGCAAAGATAACCACCCGCGCGTCGTTGGTGGTGTGGATGCCGAAAAGCGGCTGGCCGGGTTGCGACACCTCCCCCAGATCTTGTGTTGGCATATCGAAGGAAGCCGCTGTGAACGCCTTGTCTATGGCGATGTCGATGCTGCCGAGCCAGGCGCCCCCCATCCGCACGAACGATTTGAGGTTTCTCCCGGCATCCACCACCGCCACGTTCATCGGTTGGCCGATCTCCCGCGCCCTCTCCTGCGCGGCGGAGATGACCCGCTGCGCCTCTTTCAAAGATATGGTGTCCACGTTGTTCTCCTTTCGTAGGTTCCTGCGATTTCTATGCACAAGGCTATTGGAACCAGTGGTCTCTGCCATTCGTAGGACTACGCAGATTTGCAAGGTGGAGGCTCATCGGGACACTAAGTAAGATTGCTCAGGCCCGCACCCATGGCTCGTTCGCCTGGAGTGTCTTAGCCTGTAGCAAGGTTGAAACGCTCGTTGTAGGAGGCAAAGTGGGCCCGCACTTCCTCCTCGTTCAGGCCAAATTCTTCCGCGGAGTAACGGTGTGGGCCGTGCTTGCCCCGGGGGTTGTTCTCGACGTACCGTTTCAGATTTTCCTGGTAAGTGCTGGTTAGCTCCAGTCCATAGTGGTTGTAGATACGCTCCACTACACCCTGCGGGTTGGCGACAAGATCGTCGTACCGGATATCTAGGACCGCTCCGGGGTGTGCGTCGCGTGCGCTGAGGTTACGCCGGGCCTCCTCTGTCAGGTGGTGCAGGTGGGCCGCGGTGTTACGCCCGGTGTCGAGGGTGTCTGTGGAGTGCCCCTGGGTGGTGCGCATGAGGCTTAGGTAGCTGGCGAACATCGTTGCGGGATCCCGGTGCGTTTGGACGAGCCGCGCCTCGGGCACAGCTTGTAACAGCGCCGGGAGCGCGCCGGTGTGCTCGGGCGACTTGAGAACCAGGCGGCGCCCCGGATGCGCGGCCTGTAATACTTGAAGCCACGCCCGGTACTCCCGATATTTCCGCTCGTGGTCTTGAGTTAGGTACCAATCGAGGTATCCATAAACGGGCGCCGCTTGCCAGAAATACCACGCTTCAAAGGTCGCCCCAAGCATGTACAGGTCCTCGTCGGGTGTGTCGGCCGCCACAAAGTGTTTTTGGTCGAATCCGGGTACCAATAGCTTATGCGACTTGATCTTACGTTGGGTCTTCTCAAACCGGTTGTCTCGCCGTCCAGGTAAAGGCAAGGGAGAGGTCGCCTCCCAGTATCCGAGTGCGTGGTGCGCCGGGTCTTCTGCCAGCAGGCGGTGTAAGAAGGTAGTCCCCGAACGCGGCAAGCCCAAGACGATGAGGGGCGGGATCAGGGGTTGCGTAAAGACTTCCGGGGCGCGTTTCTGCCTCGGTCAATAGCAGACGGTTGACGAGGCTGTCAACGACGATCTCTTGAAGACTCAATCGGCCGATGGGGTGCAAGCCGGCGTCCTCCTCTAGCGAAGAGAGCAAAGTTCGCAGTCCTTCGAGAAAGTCCAGATCCCCGAAGTCGGTGAAGCCCGTTCGCCGGGTCGCGATCCCGAGTAGCGGATCTACTTCCAGTTTCACCCGCACGAGTCTAAGGCCATCCAGAGTTCTCCCGACAGCTTTTATTAGACGAAAAGACAACGCAGGTCGTGTGGTGTGTACCACCTCTAAACCTCCTGGTGATACGGAGTTCGGAGGTGTATGCCAAAGATCCTGCTAAATACCCCGCCTCCGGCTCTTCCCGCGACTCTCTTCAAGATCAATCGTCCTGACTGTAGTTGTAGTTCCAACGCACCTCTTCCTTTCGTGAGCTTTATGCACGAAGCTAGCGGGGTTGATGACGGCTGCCATCCGTAAAATTACGCAGATTTGCGAGTCGGAGACTTGCCTGGTGCGATAAATAAAATCATTCAAGTCCTCTCGGTCCGTCTACTGTGGTTTGGGTGCTCGTTCGCAGCGGCAGCTTTCGGAAGATAGACTCTGCCGGAAAATTCGCTACGGAAGCCGGCATACAAGGCGCCACCGACCACGGCATCTCCGAGGCCATCTACCTGACGGACCCGGACGGCAACGGCGTCGAGCTGTACGCTGATCGGCCACGGGACGTGTGGCCGGACCTTTCAAGGCCTATGGCCGTTATCAAACCGCTGGATCTGGGCAACCTGGCGGCGGTCGCTGGGCACGAAGACGTGAGACCCGAGATAGACCCGAAGCTCGTGGTGGGTCATTTGCACCTGCACGTCGGAGACCTCGAAAGCGGAATCGCCTTCTACCGAGACACGCTCGGCTTCGACCTCGTAACATTCATCCCCGGCGCCGCGGCGTTTGTCTCCGCCGGTGGTTATCACCACCATCTCGCCTTCAACCTCTGGCGTGGCGGGGGCGTCAAACCCGCTCCGACTGACGCGGTCGGCCTGCGTCATTGGACCATCGTCCTCGAAAAACCCGCGGAAGTTGATGCAGTGCGTGCCCGGGTCCGCGCGGCCGGCAGGTATATAGAGAAGCGCGAAGAAGGCGGCTTCCTCGTGCGTGACCCCTGGAACATAGCCACGGTGTTCACTTACGACCGAGAATAAAACCGATGAGTCGGCGGGCGTCGCCCTAAGCCCGAAGACAACAGACAAAGAAACACGAGAAAGTCTGATCAAAAGGAGGAGACATGCGTGTCGGAACAGAAGGAGACGCTACTCCCGATATTCCGGCGTTGCAGATATCCTGGTAGGTAGGGTGTACCTGCATGTCCACCCCACTACCTCACCGTTCACGCTTTTATTTGGGATGAGATCGAAGGCACCTACCGCCGCGGCGCTTTCCACAACGGTGGGTCCGTGGATACTCATTCGACGGCCCGCATCCGGGCCTGACCCGCTATCTTTCTCTGGCTACCTCCTCGATCTTGCTCCGGTAGACCTCGGACTTTTTAGTCTTTAAATCTTCTGTCGTGGTGATAGCGCCGTTGAACAGAAACGCCGTCTGCCGCAAGGAGGACTCCAGGTCGAAAGGGTCCAGCGCAGAGGTCGCGTCTTTGGGAATCACCACATCGTACCAACGCAAGGCGGCGCTCGCGGCCGTGTAGTGGACGCAGATGTTGGCGACCGTGCCACAGATGAGCAGGGTGTCCACGTTCCACAGCCGTAGGAAGTGGTCCAGGTGAGTGCCGTAGAAGGCGTCGTAGCGGACTTTGCGGATTACTAGCTCGTCTTCGCGGGGCTGAAGCTCGTCTACTATCTGCCAGCCCCAGCTTCCTTCCCGGACGTGTTCCGGCCAGATCCTCCACTCCGGGTCGCCGTCGGTGTGGGTGTCCTGGGTAAATACGACTTTTATGCCGGCCTCCCGGGCCATGTTCAGCAAACTCTGGATGGCGGGGATCGTGGCTTCCGCGTCCGGGACGAGCAGCGAACCGCCCTCTTTTACGAAGTCGTTTTGCATGTCCACCACCACGAGGACCGTCTTTGCCGGGTCTAGCCGGATTTCTTTTTGGATCTCGTATTCGGGGACTTCTACCGAACGTGTCAAAGTGCTTCTCCTATCCTTTGCTTACCCGACTCTAGTTTACCGCCTCGCGGAGCCGGTAGAATTGCCCTCATGAACGGCGAGAAGAAGTTACGCGACGACCCGACCCGGCGCGAGGAACTGCGTGCCAAGCTGGACCGTTACCTGGATCTGCCACTCGCTCTGGCCTCTGTGGTCGTGGTGCTGTTGGTCATCATCCAGCTTACGGGGGAGGTAAACGAGCCTTGGCGGGGCCGGATGGAAGTCCTGAGCTGGGCGCTCTGGTCGCTGTTCTTTCTGGAGTTTGCGGCCAAGTTCGCCCTGGCCCCGGCGAAGCGCCGCTACCTGCAGAAGCATTGGCTGGACGTTTTGATAGTGCTATTGCCTTTCCTGAAGTTCCTGCGGCTGGCGCGGGTTCTGCGGGCGACGCGGGCGTTGCCGATCTTCCGGCTGCTGGTTTTTGGCGGGCGCGGTTCGGAGTCTACCCTGGAGCTACTCCGGCGGCGGCGGTTCGGGCAACTCGGGATCATCTCGGCGATGGTCGTCCTGATCGGGGCCTCCGTAGGGTATCTGCTAGAGGTAGATGCTTCGGGCGCCCAAATAGAGAATTTCGGAGACGCCCTGTGGTGGTCGGCCACCACGATAACCACGGTCGGCAGCGAACTGTATCCGGTAACGGTCGGCGGCCGCGTTCTGGCGTTCTTGCTCATGATCTACGCCATCGGCGTCTTCTCGTATTTTATCGGGGCCATCGCCTCGGTCCTGGTAGACTTCGACGCCCGCAAAGCGCCGCAGAAGAAAGAAGAGGACGGTGTTCAGCTTACCGAACGGGAGCTGGCGGCGCTCCGCTCGATCCTCGAAAAAGTCGAGAAACGTTAGTGAAACCGGGCCCCGGCGGTTATACTCTGCCGGGTCGAAAAGAGTGCGGCAGGCGAAGGGTTTATCTCTGACTTGGATCTAATACACGGCATTGTAGATTGGATGATAGCCTGGGCGTCCACACCCTACGCGCCACTGGTGCTGTTCATCTTGACTTTTTGGGAGTCGAGTTTCTTCCCGCTGCCGCCAGACCCGCTCCTGATCGCCATGGCCGTCGCCGAACCGGCAAACGCCCCGCTCTTTGCCCTGATCGCCACCGCCGCCTCCGTGCTCGGCGCCGTCCTGGGCTACTTTATAGGCAAAAAGGGCGGACGCCCCATCGTCTACAAGCTCTTTAAGGAGAAGAAAGTGCGGGCCGCCGAAGGCCTCTATAAACGCTACGACGTGTGGGCCGTCGGGGCGGCGGCTTTTACGCCCATACCGTACAAAGTCTTTACCATAACCGCCGGTATCGCGGAGCTGCGCTTCTGGCCTTTTATACTGGTCTCTATAGTCGGGCGTGGGGCCCGGTTTTTCTTACTCGGGATGCTGGTCTACTTCTTCGGACCCCAGATCCAGAACATAATAGACCAGTACTTCGAGCTCCTGACTATATCCTTCCTCGTACTCGTAGTGCTCGGGTTCGTGGCGGTAAAGTATGGCGGTGATTATTTGAGCCGCAAGAAAGGCACCCCGGAGGAGCGCGAAATAGTCGAGTAACCGGAGGCTCGCACCCTGGCGGAGTCTGGTAGAGGGCGGATAGACCTGGGAATTCTAAGCGACATAGTAGATTGGTTGGCTTCCTGGGCTTCTTCGCCCTACGCGCCGTTGGTGCTCTTCGTCTCCTCGTTTATAGATTCGAGCTCGATCCCGATGCCCCCGGAGCCGCTTCTGATCGCGATGTCCGTGACGAAGCCGAACCTGGCTATCTTGTACGCCGCCATCGCCACGGCATCCTCGGTGCTCGGGGCGACGCTGGATTACTTTATCGGGCGCATTGGGGGCCGGCCGCTGGCCGAACGCTTCGTCGCGAAACGGAGGATCGAAACGGCCGAAGACTTTTTTCAGGACCACGGAACTCTTACGACCGGGATAGCCGCTTTTACCCCGCTGCCCTATCCTATATTCGCGTTGGTAGCCGGCATCACACACCTCGGCGTCTGGCGCTTCGTGCTGGCTTCTCTCGTCGGTCGTGGGGCGCGATTTTTCGGGATGGGGCTCGCCATATTCTTTTTCGGCCCCTCCATCCGGCGGTTTCTGGAAAACTACCTGGGATGGGCCACCCTGATCTTGGGCGTGGTGCTGGTGCTCGTCTACGTCGTTAGCCGGTATTCCAGCTCCCGCTTCGATAGAAAAGCTCGGGAGAAAGAAAAGGGCTGAAGCTAGAGGAGATGCTCCAGCCCCTTTTTACCCGGCCAAAGGACTTGGGTCATCCTTTTTAGAGGTTTAGAAGTTCTACGCGGCGCGGCGCGGCGCGAGCGCAGCAGGAAAAAGCCCGATACGCCGAGGCCGAGGGCTAGCAAACCCGCAGCCGGCATCAGAAACGAAGGACCACCGGTGTTGGGCATCTGCGTCGGGACGGCGGCATCGCCGGAGCTTTCGTCGGAGCCCGCGGCCGCGTCGGAGCCTGCGGCAGCGTCGGAGCCCGTACCGTCGAAGCTCTGGACCGCCACGTTGGTCGCGATGCCCTGGAAGGCCAAACTGGTGCGAACGTTGCCGCTAGCCGAGATCTCGCTGAAGGTCCAACTGTCGATTACCGCGTTGGTGTCGACCTCGAACCCGTCCCGGCCGTCGGAGTCGCTACCGTCCCCGTCGTTAATGGCGGCGACGTTAGCGATCGTTACGTTGTTCACTGCGTAGTCGGTCCAAACGCCCGGGTTTCCCGAGTTCTGGGCGACGAAATTCGAGAGGGTCAGGCCGTCGGCCGCGTTGTCGGCGTCTTCCGTGCCGATCGTGAAGGCTTGGGAGCCGCCGGTTCCGTCTACGATGGGCAACTGGTCGCCGACGCCGGTGACCGTGAGGTTCGGCGTAATCATCTCGACGTCTTCGTTGTAGGTCCCGGAACAGACGTTGATGGTGGCACCGCTTGCGGAGGCGTCCACCGCACCCTGGATGGTATCGTAACCAGCGTCAGTCCCGCAGCCCGGGATTCCTCCTGCATCGCCGTCGTTGCCGACGTACAGTACGTTCTGCGCCTGCGCCGGGCTCGCCAGCACCACGGCCAGCAAGACCAACCCGAAGAGCGCCGTCAGGAAGGCGGAACGTAAAACCGAACCGCCCACCGCTACATTCTTTGTTTACACTATATTTCCTTTTCCTTTGTCTGGAGGGCCGATGCTCGCGCCCCCGCTACTTATCCGTTGTCTTATTCTCTACAAAAAGCCTCCGCCTCTTTACCCTCCCTTCCGCAATCCTCTCGGTTTCTTGCTCCTACGCCCTCGTTGTACGGATGGCGGGGCGACAGCGCTCACCGGGGGCGATGATTTTGGAACTTCTTCTGTTTGCCGTCGCGTTTCTCGCGGGACGTTGGTCAGGAGGTCGCGGGTTCTTCGGGGAGGACCGCCTCGAATATTAGCTCGCCCTCCATCGTGCGAACTTCGAGTTGGGTGGCGTTTTCGCGTAAGACGGCCGCGTTCAGGTTGCAGTCCACGGGTTGGGCCTCGGTCCCGATAAAGGTGCCGGCCGGCACCTCGGAGCCGTCTGAGGTGGTGAAAGCGGCCCGGTAGTTTCGGCCCTTGTCCAGTCCCTCGATGAGCAGATTTGCCTCGGTGCCCCAGGTGTGGGGGATCAGACTGCCCTCGGCCTCCACCCCGCCGGCCACCTCCGAGAAAGCCAGCGGCTCTTGCGGCGGGGCGCTGAACTGCGGCCACACCACGAGAAGCCCCACCGCGACGAGCAAGACGGCGGCGACGGCGGCCAGCGCCGACCTTTGACGCCGCTGCCGACGGCGCGCGAGCTCCGAGTTGCGGGCGTGGCCGATCAGGGACAAGGTCCGCTCCTGAAGGTCCGCCGGGGGCCGAGGCTCGTCGGTTTCGAAGAGTTCGGGGTCGGTGTCTGCGAGGGCCGCGGCCACGGGGCGAAGCTCGGCCAACTCCGCCCGGCACTCCGCGCACCCGTCGAGGTGCGCCTCCAGCGCCGTCCGTTCGTCTTCGTCGAGCCCCCCCAACAAGTAGGCGCCGAGCATCTCCCGCCAGTAGCGGTGGCCGTTCTGGTCCCGGGAATTCACTCGTCCCACCCCATCTCTTCCAGTGCCAGCCTAAGCGACTTCAGGCCGTAGAACAGCCGGCTGCGGACCGTACCCTCCGGTACGCCAGCCTCTGCGGCGACTTCGGCGCAGGACCGTCCGTGGTAGTAAGTCTCTACTATGGCTTGTCGGTGTCCGCTACTGATACGTCTCAGGCCTTCCTCTATGTTCCAGGATCTGAGCCTTCCCTCGATCGGGTCGTGCGACGCTTGTTTGCCGGCCGCCACTTCCGGTTCCATCTCCGCCGGCTGGGGCCGCACGGAACGGGCGCGGGACAAGTCTATTACCACGTTGCGGGCGATGGCGAAGAGCCACGTCCTAAGAGAGCTTAGTTCGGGATCGTAGCGGTCGGAGGCCCGCCAAGCCCGCAAGAACGTCTCTTGCACCGCCTCTTCGGCCATCCCGGACTCACCCAACGCCCGCCGGGCCATCCGATACAACTCGTTACCGTGCGCCGCGTAGGCAGCACGCAGCCCCGCCTCATCTTTGAGTGCGGGGCTGGGGCTCTGGTCACTCATCGGTTGCGTATATTACACACGAACACTTTGAGTTTTACGGACAAGACCGGCTGTTTAGGCGTTGTAACGCCGTCCCAGCACGCGGGCGGAGAAGAGCCCGGTGGCGAGGAGCGCTAGGCCTCCAAAGACCGCCACTGTAGCCAGTCCTATGGAAAGACCGCCGGTGTCGGGCAGATCGCCCGTCCCGGTTGTCGGGATAGCGAGGTCCGAGACGTACTCGCCCTGTCCGATGGTGCCGATCTCGACGAGCGCGCCCGTCATAACGTCGACGCCATAGAGCACGGAGGGCAGTTCCTCTGCGGTCTGTATGGCGGCGAAGCCCTGATCCACACCGCTAAGAGAGGTGATGTCAAAGCCGGTGAGGCCTGTGAAGCCGGAGCTTAGAGGTCCGATGGTGTTGAGTACGCCATCGTTCGGCGGGTCCTGCTGTACGTAGTTGCCGGTGGCGAGATCGAAGTCGTAGAGGGCGGTATCCTCGACGCCGGGGAGGTTGTTTGCGTAGGCGCCGTCCACCACGATCGGGGCCACACCGGCGTTGGCATCTTCCGCCGCGTAGGCCAGGGTACCGTCTACCGTGGTCTCTCCGGTCTCTATGTTCACGCGCAGGTTCTGCGAGAAGTCGCTAACGACCCGGAGGGCGTCCGCCGACGGGTTGAAGTCCACGCCGAAGACGGTGCCCTCGAGCGCGACGCTCAAGGGTGCGACCAGGGTGGCGCCCCCGGAGGCCGGGTCTATGATGTAGAGTTGGCTGTTCGAGCCGACGCCGTAAAGGTCTCCGGTCGCCGGACGGAAGTCTATACCTACCAGGCTCTCACCCTCGTCCAGCCCCGAAACCGCCACGCGCGAGTCGATCTGGGAAGGGGTGCTAAGATCAAAGCCCAAGATCTCCCCCGACGTGTTCAGTGCGTAAGTAGTACCACCCGCAGAGTTGCTCTGCGCGCCGGCACTCGAAGTAGCCCCCAAGAGCAGCCCGGCCGCCACAACCAGCGCTATCAACCCTAGCGCTAATTTCGGCATACCAGACACCCTGGAGCGTATGCTGAGTACGTTCACCAAAAGAATCCTTTCCTCATTCCCGTGCATTTCCTTGCGCATCGTTTCTCTTACCCTTGTTCCCTTTGCTTTGGTCCACCCCTTTCGATCGGCTGTTGTATACAGGGATACGCAGTAAAGGAGGCTCGCGTTCAATGCTGTAGCGAAATAACAAAATTTCTTTTGGAAATGCAATCCTGTTTTACGCACTCAAGTAAGTCTTACGCAAACGAAGCCCCGACAAACGCACGGACGCCAGCCGAAACGATGCCCGAGCCTACGTCGAAGAGTCCACTCAGTAAACGGCGGAGGCCAATTTATAAGCTGCCTGTTCTTCGAGTTAATGGTCCGGTTTTGAGGGGCGAGTGTTCTGCTCAGTAATCCGGCCAGCCTGCACTTTCGTCTAGCTGCTCGAACTCTCGAACGAGTTCCAGATCCATCCCAGCCAACGCCTCGTATCCTTCGCGCATCAACTCTTCCTTGCGGCGTCGACGATCCAACTCCAAAGCCTGAAGTTTTTGCTGTCCTATCCTCGAAGCGGCTTCTCGATCATGCACTGCGGGAGGCCCCACCCAGGTACAGATCTATCACTTTCGGGTCGCTTAGGAGCTCTTTGCCGGGACCGGTAAAGCGGTTCTGGCCCATCTCTAAAACGTAGCCGCGGTGGCTCATGGAGAGGGCGCGGCGGGCGTTTTGTTCGACCATTAGGATGGCGACGCCTTTGGAGTTGATGAGTTCTATGCGCTCGAAGATCACATCAACATTCGCCGGCGAAAGCCCGGCCGACGGCTCATCCAGCAGTAGCAACGCCGGCTCCAGCATGAGGGCCCGGGCTAGGGCGACGAGTTGGCGCTGGCCGCCGGACATCGTGCCGGCCCGCTGTTTGCGGCGCTCGGCCAGGATCGGGAACCAGTCGAAGAGTTCTTCGTAGCGGTCCTGTATGATCTTTGGCTTCAGGTACGCGCCCATCTCCAGGTTCTCCTCGACGGTCATGGTCGGGAAGATGTTTTCGGTCTGGGGCACGTAACCGATGCCGGCCTCGACGAGCCGGTGGGTCTGCGCCCCGGTTACGTCTTCGCCCTCGAAAGTTGCCGTGCCGTTACGAACCGGGACGAGGCCGAAGAGGCTTTTTATGAGGGTGGACTTGCCGGCCCCGTTCGGGCCGATGACGCTTACGAGCTCTCCTTCGGCGACATCCACGTCGCAGTCCTGGATGATGTCTACCTCCGGGGTGTATCCCGCGTAGAGGTTCCGGGCTTCGAGTAGTGTTTTAGCCATCTTGGTTTTCGGAGGTTTCGGCTATCGCTTCGTCTGCCGCGCCGCCGCCGGCTCCCAGGTAGGCGTTTATGACTTCCTCGTTGCTGCGGACTTCGTCGGGGGTGCCTTCGGTTATTACTTTGCCATTCGCCATGACGATGACGCGTTCAGAGACGTTCATAACCACGTCCATGTCGTGCTCGACGAGGACGACGGTCATGCCCTCATCACGAAGTTGGCCGACGTGTTCCAAGAGCCGGGCGCCGAGGGTCGGGTTTACGCCGGCCATCGGTTCGTCCAGCAGGATCATCTTGGGGTCCATCATCAGGGCGCGGGCCAATTCCAGGAGTTTGCGCTGGCCGCCGGAGAGGGTCGCGGCGTAGTCGTCTTTTTTCTCCGTGAGGTTGAAAAGCTCCAGGAGTTCCATCGCTCTTTCCCGGTTGGCGCGTTCTTGCTTGCGGATCATCCACGGCACGAACCAGGCGGTGAAAACTTTCTCCCCCGTCTGGCCCGTTGCGGCGAGCATCATGTTATCGAGAACCGTCATGCGGCCGAGAGACTTGGTTAGCTGGAAGGTCCGCACGAGCCCCCGGCGGGCGATGGCGTCCGGGGCTTTGCCCGCTATAGAGGCGCCGTCGAAAGTGACGTTGCCGCCGTCGGCCTTGTAGAAGCCGGTAACGGCGTTGAAAAAAGAAGTCTTGCCCGCGCCGTTCGGGCCGATGAGCGCGGTGATCTTACCGGGCTCCACCTGCATCGAAGCGCCATCCACCGCCGTTACGCCGCCGAAGGAGAGGCGCACGTTCTCGGTAGATAGGATGGGCTTACCGATAGGCTTGGCGTTCTCACTTGTCAAGGACCATCTCCTCCTTGCTGCCCAAGATACCCTGGGGACGGAAGATCATGATCGCCATGATCAGCGCGCCGACCCCGATCTGGCGCAGGTACGCCGCCTCGGCGCCGGAGAGGATCTCGTTCGGTATGTAAAGCGTGCCGTTGAAGATGCCCCAGAAGATCAGGGCCCCGACCACCGGCCCCCAGTGGCTCGCCGCGCCGCCGAGCATCAGGCCCGTCCAGCAGTAGAAGGTAATGATCGGCAGGTAAGTATCCGGCGCGAGGCTCCCAATGTCCATCGCGAAGAATACCCCCGCGAGCCCCGCTATGGCGGCCCCGAGGGCGAACGACTGCATTTTATAGGCCGTCACGTTTTTGCCCAGGGCGCGCACCGCATCCTCGTCCTCCCGGATACCTTTGAGCACCCGGCCCCACGGGCTTTTTATGAGGAGCCAGAGCAGCACGCCCACTATCGCCACGGTCAACCAGACGAGCACCAACAGGTACTGGTCCGGGCCTAGAAACCCGAGGCCGATGTCTTCGCGCAGAAAGAAGAACTCGTTGGAGTAACCGCGAATGCCGCGCGGGCCGCGGGTAAGCTCCGTAACGCCGGGGCCGGACTTGAGCACCAGGCGGAAGATCTCCCCGATGGTAACGGTAACTATCGCCAGGTAGTCGGTGCGGAGCCGGATCGCCGGCAGCGCCACGATGATGCCCAGCAAGGTCGCCGCCGCCATCGCCGCCAGAAAGCTCGGCAACAGCCCGACCTCGAACTGGGTGTTCAAAATCCCCATCGTGTACGCCCCGACGGCGAAGAAAGCTACGTGCCCGAAGTTCAGCAGCCCCGTAAAGCCCCAGTGAATGTTCAGGCCCTGGGCCATGAGGGCAAAGATACCCGCCGTAAGAACCACGCCTTCGATGTAAGAGATCATAGTGCTTGCTTCTTACCCATTATGCCTTGCGGCCGGAACAGCAACACTACTATCAATACCAGAAACGCCACGCCCATCTTCAGGTCGCTCGGCAAGCCGATAGCCGAGTGGGTCGAAAGCTCCTGGGTAACGCCGATCAGCAAACTCCCGATCATGGCGCCGTAAGCCGACCCGATGCCGCCCAGAATAACCCCGGCAAAGATTAGCAGCAGCAGAAACCAGCCCATATTGCCGTAGACGCGGCCCTGCAACCCGAGCATGATGCCGCCGTAGGCCGTCAACGCGCCCGCGATGAGCCAAGTAACCATGGTTACGCGGCCCACGTTTATACCGCTGGCCTCGGCGAGATCCCGGTTATCCGAGAGCGCCCGCATGGCTTTACCGATGCGGGTTCTCTGCAAAAGCAACGCCACCCCGAACAGCGCCGCCGCGCTACCGACGACTATAATGATGTCTTGCGGCGTCAGGGCAAAGAGCCCGAAGTCTATGCGCTGGGAGACCGGCCCGTAGCGCCGGACGCCCGCGCCGAAGATCCAAAAGATCGTGTACCGCAACACCAGCGCGAGCCCGATGGAGACGATGAGCAGGTTGACCGTAGAAGCCCCCCGCTCTCGCAGCGGTCCCCACAAAACTTTCTCCAGGCCGCCGGCAAAAGCTGCGCCGAAGAGGATCGCCGGAATAGCGGCGATTATCAGCGGCAGCCCGAGCCCGGTCCCCGCGACGGCTATAAAGGCTCCCAGGGTGAGAAAGTCGCCGTGGGCGAAGTTGATGAGGCTAAGTATCCCGAAGACCAGCGTTAGGCCGACGGCGGCCACGGCCACGACCGAACCTATAACGACGCCGTTGGCGATCAACTGAAGGGCTTCTGCCAAAGTTCTTTCTCTCTAGTTAGAAAAGATAATCGCCGCGAATTTTCGCCCTATAGAAGACCCCTGTCAAGCCGCGTCTCGTTTGAGAGGTGTTTTGTCGGGCGCACAAAGCACGGACAAAGCATAAAGCTTCTTCCTACTATTGCTCTACAAGAGCGGTTTATGTATATTTCCGGTCACATACACATCACTGAGTCCTGATGTTGGAAGTTTCCGGAGCAGGTTTGTATCCGCGTCTTAACCAGCTACCTGGACCATAGTTTACGGAGGAGGCAAGAGTTTTGAGAGGGTTCAAGAAGTTCTCCCTCGCGGTTCTGTTCGTTTCTTCGCTGGCCGTAGTTTCGGCCTGCGGCGGCGGAGGCGGCGGCAACGAAGACGCGGGCGGCGACGGCGGCGACGGGGGTGGCGGCGAGGGCGGAGACCTAAGCAGCCTCGAACTGAACGTGGGCACGGTGCTGCCACAGACCGGAGACCTGGCGCAATTCGGTCCCGGCATGCAGAACGGGGCCGACCTTGCGGTGCAGCAGATACAGGCCTGCGACACGATGGGCCTCTCCATGACGGCCGAAGACTCCGGCACCACGGAGCAGACGGCGGCCGACGCGGCGGACAAGCTCATCAACTCAGACGAGGTGGGGGCAATCGTCGGGGCGGCTTCCAGCCGGGTCTCGTTCGCGGTCGTGGATCCGGCGGCGCAGTCGGGCGTCGTCCAGATCTCCCCGGCCTCTACGAGCCCGGACTTTACGGACTACGAGGATAACGGCTACTTCTTCCGCACCGTCCCGTCGGATAACTTGCAGGGCGAGGTCTTATCCCAGATCGTCCAGGACGAGGGCTACGAGACGGTGAACATCATCGCCCTGAACGACGACTACGGCCAGGGCATCGCCGAGACTTTCGAGCAGGCGTTCACCGACGCCGGCGGCGAAGTTGGCGAAAACGTCGCCTACGATCCCCAGGGCCAGAGCTTCGACTCCGAGGTGCAGCAGGCCTCCCAGGGAGACCCGGACGCCATACTCCTGGTAGCTTTCCCGGAGACCGGCACCTCGATCATCCAGGCCGCCCAGGAGACGGGCCTCGTCGGCGAAGTGCCGTTCCTCTTTACCGACGGCCTGGCCGACCCGGAGTTCCCGCAGGACGCCGGCGTTGACCTGGAGGGCGAGCAGGGCACCCGCCCCGCCTCCGAAGGACCGGGTGGGGAATCTTTCGCCACGGCCTACGACGAAGAGTACGGCGAGGAAGTCAGCACCTTCTCGGCCAACACCTACGACGCGGTGATGCTGGCGGCCCTGGCCGCGGCGGCCGGTGGCGACACCGACGGACAGACGATCCAGGAGAACCTGCAGGACGTGTCAAGCGGCGGCGAGGAAGTCCTCCCGTCGGACATCTGCTCCGGCCTGGAGTCGGCAGCCAACGGCGACGACGTAAACTACGAAGGCGCGGCAGGCTCCCAGAACTTCGACGAAAACGGCGACGTTACGTCGCAGTACGAATTCTGGCAGTTCGATCAGGAAGGCCAGATCGAGCGCATCGAGCTGATCGACGCCCCGGAAGGTTCTTGACCAAACAGCGGTTCGCAGTGTTGAAGGCGAAGAGGGCGGCTTTCGGGCCGCCCTCTTTTTGTTTGTCTCTTACTTACCTCGCCGGAGCACGGGTATTACCTCCCCGACGAGCAGGGCGGAGAGAATGAAGATGGCCCCCACGAGCTGGATCGGTGAGAGCCGGTCGCCGGCGAGCCAGAAACCGAACATTGCGGCGAAGACGGGCTCCATCGTCAGGATGATCGCGGCCCGCGCCGCCGGTATGCGCTGCTGCACGGTTGTCTGCACGTAGAACGCCCCGGCCGAAGCAACGACCCCCGTAAGCACGATGGCGAACCACACCTCTACCGGTGGGGCGGTGACCGGCCCCGGGGAAGCAACCCACATTAAGGAGAACAAGAAAGCCATCGAGAGCATCTGGGCGAGTGCCAGGGTCCCGGCGTCGTGCTCCGGGGCGTAGCGGGAGAGCAGGGCGATATGCGCCCCGAGCCCCGCCGCGCAAACCACCGTCAGCGCGTCCCCGATCCTACCCAAAGACGCGCTTTGCCCGGTCAGCAATACCATCCCGCAGAGGCTCAGGACGATAGCCACCGCGATGATCGGCGGTATGCGAACCTTGAACAGTGCCCACGCGGTAAGCGGCGCGAAGACCACGAAGAGCCCGGTAATAAGCCCGGAGTTGGTCGGCGTCGTGTACAGGAGCCCCCACGTCTGGAAGAGGTAGCCCACCGCCAGCGTCAGGCCGATGCCGAGCCCCACAAAGAGCGTCCGGCGCGTCATCCTGGAGGCGAGGAACGGCGCGAGGATGGCCCCGGCGAGGATAAATCGTAGGGCCAGAAAGCCGAGCACGCTATAGGCTACGACGGCGTCCTGGACGACCACGAAGGTCCAGCCCCAAACAGCGGTCACGCCGACGAGCAGTAGGGTGTAGATCAGTCGCACAGCCGCTAGTCTACCTACAGTTGGGGAACGAGTTTATCCATCGAACTGAAGACACCATAGTTTTCGGCGCGTTGGGTCAGAGATCTAGCGCGTAATGGTAAAAATCTTCGTCCCGTTTCCAACCCAACTTCTCGTACAGATGCTGAGCCGGCAGGTTGTCAGTGGCGGTTGCGAGTTTCAGTCCCCGCGTACCGGTCGCCGCGGCAAACCTTCGGGCGTGCTCCATTTCAGGTTCAACGAGCGAGAGGGCGAGGATAAAGACAGATTCGCTGATGCGTTAGGGACGATTAATGGACGACGGGTAACTTATCCGGAATTGACGGGCAAGACGCCACCTGACTGAACATACGTTCAAGGGGCGGTGCCGTCCGGCACCGCCCCTTGAAGTAGAAGCCGCTACAGCCTATCGTGTGGAGTCTTGCTCTTCGTCGGCACGCTTTTCCTTTTCCGCTTTGATCTCTCGCTGTCTTTCATGCTCGTCTATTTCAGCCAAGCGGCGTATCTCTTCTTCTATCCCGTAGTCTATATTTTCGTGGCTCATCATTTTCCTACCTCCCAAGAGGCTCTTTTGGTCGGCCTTTTATTATACTACTACCCGTAGCCATACACAGGCAAACCTAGACGCCGAATTGTTCTTCTAGTGCTTTAGAGAATCGTTTGGTGGCGCGCTGAGGAGCAAAAACCGGCCATTTCTCAAGGTCTCCTCTAGTTACCTCTCCTGAATCTACAGCCTTCGGCAGAAGCTCGTAGAGCGCGTCTTCCTCGTTCCTCAAGGCGTGTAAGGCTAGTTTATAATCTAGCGAAGATGCAGACCAATCTCTTTGCGAAAGGACCCGTTCCATTTCATTTGTGCGATTCAATCTACCTAAAGCGATGGCGTGGTTTACGATTGCCATCTTGGCCCACTTTTCTTTGACGTACTTAACGTACTTAAGCCGCTCGGCTACTCTGGCGACAAGCTCAAAGCGCTCTGCGAGCAGATTATCGTAAAGCAGCCAATGAACTATCTCGGCGTCAGCCAGTTTTTGCGAGTCTTCGGCCCATTTGCGCCAACAAACTTGTATCAGTGATACCCCCACCACATACACCGTATCAATGGCAGCATCTACGTATCGCCCTGTCACGGGGAGCGTTTTGCCTTCTATTGCCTCGTATTCCTCAATAAGGTCCTCGGCAACCTTCGAAAGGTATTGCCGATTTACGATACCCTGGTTGTGCACTATTAAATTTCGCCTTTGAGAAATTTCCGTAAGGCGCGGGCGATCAGGGTTTAGGAAATTCAGGGGCAGATCCAAGCAGGTGGTGAAGTAATCCAACTTGGCATCGTTGGCTTCATTAGCGGCGAGATACTTTTCAATATCGCCGATCTCGGTCGGGTCTATTGTTCTCAGAGTGTCAAGGCTCAGCGTCTGTCTTTCCGACAATTTAGCAGGGTACAAAGCGTAATAAAGCTGGATCAGATCAGAAATCAGCGCTTCGAAATAACTAAACAGTGTAATGAGCGCGCCTCTTCTGAGCAAAGGGCCTTGTCCCGGCGCCTGTTTGTTCAGTTGCTCTCTAACATCTACTATGCGGGAGAAGGTGCCTTGATCTACGAAGATACGTCTCGTTTCCACGTCCGACTCGACATCACCTTCTGAGGCTTCGCCGTTGTCAGACAGGACCAGTTCTATGTTTGGTTCTTCGGCTTCTTTTAGCTCCGGAATGGTTCGCTTCATGCTTTCGAGC
Organism: Rubrobacteraceae bacterium; assembly: GCA_965213905.1. Taxonomy (GTDB): domain Bacteria; phylum Actinomycetota; class Rubrobacteria; order Rubrobacterales; family Rubrobacteraceae; genus SIRX01. The sequence goes on from OZ243922.1 coordinate 1,080,013, forward strand.
CATGCGCGCCTTGCGGTTCGATCATGTTCGTCCGCGAGCGGGCCAATCCGCTCGTTGAATACCCTTATAGCCTGAATATTCAAGCGAAAGGCGGAAGAAATTCTCGCGAAAGCTGGCGGTCCCCCATCCACTTATGATCCCGCTACCGTATTCGTCTTCGCTCCCTCTCTCGTTCGTCCTCGACCCGCCGTTTATCTATCTGCTCTTTGGGAACGGAAAGCACCTGTTTTAGTAACTGTTGAAAGTTCTTAAACTCAAGATTATCTTCATGTTGCTTGCCATCGGCTTTGTTACTTTCGGCCACAGCCATTCCGCCTTCCATAGCGTAGACGGTATTTTACTATCTAACTTGAGTTATAGACAACTGGGGCTTGGTGAGCGAAGTATATAGTTACTTTTGGAAAGGTAGAACAAGATGGCGTTCGACTCCGGTAAACATTCTCCGTCCTCTTTCTCCAGTACCGGAATACGGCCGTTGGGGTTGATCTCCTCCAGAAACTCCGGGGTGCGGGTCTCACCCTCGTCTATGTCGTACTCGACCCGCTCGAACGGGATACCAAGCTGCGCGAGCAGGAGCCGCACCTTGCACTCGTTTCCCGAAGAGAGACTGTCGTGCAGGCGTAGCGTCACGGCGTCTCCCCACCTTCCGGCCCGTAGAAAATGACCCAAACGACGAAGTCGTTGGTGAAGTCCTCGAAGCGGTGCCCGACGCCGGCGGGCACGAAGAGCACGTCGCCGGGACCGAACGGTTGCCGGTCCGGGCCGTTGACGAACTCACCGCTTCCTTTGACGACCACGTACAGTTCGTCGCGGGTGTGGGGCGTTTGCGAATCCCGGCCGCGGGGCGCGTAGACCTCGACCTCCATACTCCCGTGTTCGAGCACTTTTGCGAACCGCTCGCCGTTCGGCCCCGGCAGACGCTCCACCGCTTCAGCGACCGTCGTTCCGTACCGTCCGGCGGGCGTTCTCGTCTTCTCGTTCATCGTGTCTCCTTTATTGGCCGGAGTTTCGAGGCTCGATAACCCTCACCGTTGCCCCGACCCGTATCTCTCCCCCGGAGAGTATGTCGGCGCGGAGTCCCCCCCGGTGTACCAGGCCGCGCAACACCCCCAGACGGGTCAGTTTTTCGAGGTGCGCGCACGGCTCGCATCGTCTCTGGCCGAAGCACTCGACCTCCCCGACCTTGAAGCGACGCCCGATCAGGCCATCCAAGACTATGCCTCTTACCACGAGGTTGCGCCGAGCTTCCTCCGGTGCGAGTTCCACGCCTTTTGCGATTAATTCCTCAAGAGCTTCGGCCTCTACCAGGGTCAGATCGTAGCCTCGTCCGGCCGGGTTCGAGAAAGTCCCGGCCCCTTTTTCGTAGCGGTCACCTACCAACCCACAGCCCGCGACGGCTTCGGCGGATGAGACCACCTGCATCGGGGCTTCGGCCTTATAAGCCAGCGAGATCAACTCTATCTCGCCGACTTTTCCAGGTTCCCTACTAATCCCGGTCTTCCGTAAGGGATCCTGCTCGGCCAGCACGAATGCGGCTCTCAAAGCTACATCCCCGCTTTCTTCTGGCTCGCCTGCCGGGTCGTACAGAACACCCGGCGGCGCCCCGAAGAAAACGGCCCAAGAAGAAGTACCGGCGCGGAGGCCGATAAACCGCCCCGGCCACTGGAAACTCCGGGCTGACTCGACCGGAACCAGGCCGAGATTTCGTCCGGCGAGCCACTGGTTCAGGCTAATGATTCCATCGTCGGGAACTTCCGAAGTTTCCACGTCCAGAACGTGCGCCACACAAGCGGCCAACGAAGCCACCTTGCGGTTTTCCGCGCGTTCCGGGTGGGCGCCACCGGCCTCTAGCCGTCCTCTCAGGTTGGCTTCGACCTCGGGCCACTCCTCGTCGGTGATGCTGTAGTAAGCGGAGTCGCGGCTTTCTCCGTTCTGCAAGATTCTGTGCTTGCGGAAGACGCCCTCGAATTTTGCGGGCAGCTTTTCGAGGGCCCGGCGGGAACGCTCGTTTCGGGCGTCGGTCTTGAACTCGACCCGCCGGCATCCGAGGTTATCGAAAGCGTGCCCCAGCATTAGCAGCTTGGCCTCGACGTTCGCCCCGGTCTTCCACCGGTCCGGCGAGAGCCAGGTCCAGCCGATCTCTAAACTCCGGTGCCGGGGCTGCAGGGCGAGGTACCGGGTGCTTCCTATAAGCACCCCGGTTCGGGCGTCAACAGTCGCGAACGCGGCCTCGACACCGGCCTCCGAACGCGCCAAGGCCTCTTCGAGCCAAAGACGAAAGTCCTCGCGGCCCTGGACCCGATACGGCATCCAGTGCCATACCTCAGGGTCCCGCGCCGCCTCGAATAGCCCGCTCTCGAGCCGGGACTCCAGCGGCTCCAGCCGCACGGTTCCGCCACTCATCATCCGCGCCGCGTCCTTCCACACACCAAACCTCCTTGCCAAAGGTAAAAACTCGAACTCGCGAATCAATTTATTCTCATACTGGATCTTGCACAAGACCCACTTTGCTTTATTTTGTAGGTACCAGTTTCGATATTATTGGGAGGCACGTTGATTATGAGGTCCGGCGCGGTTGCGTTTCTGGTTAAGATAGATCGCTTTTCCCGGGTTCCGTTGCACCGGCAGCTCTATACGGGGTTGCGGGAGGGTATTTTGACGGGGCGGCTCGTGGGAGGTACGCGACTGCCCTCGACAAGGGGTTTTGCTGCAGAGTTGGGCGTATCTCGCAACACGGTAATGAATGCTTTCCGCCAGTTGCTGGCCGAAGGATATCTCGAAGGGAGGGCCGGATCCGGCACCTACGTTGCGGGCTCGCTGCCGGAGGAGCTGCTTCAGGCCCGGGCAGAGGCCGGTTACGTGCTGCCTCCGGGGCCCGCGGGACGCCGGCTCTCCCGGCGCGGAGACGTTCTGGCGGCGACGCCGGCAATGGTGGTCAGGGATCGGGGACGGCCCCGCGCTTTCCGGCCGGGGCTTCCGGCGCTAGACGAGTTTCCCTTACGGATCTGGCAAAGTCTGACGAGAGACGTGTACCGGCGGCCGCAGGGTTTGCTCGGCTACGGAGAACCGGCGGGATACCGGCCGCTACGGGAGGAGCTCTCCGCGTACCTGGGGGTTGCGCGGGCGGTTAAGTGCAGTTGGGAGCAGGTTATAGTGGTTTCCGGCTCCCAGCAGGCCCTGGACCTCTGAGCCCGGCTTCTGCTGGATCCCGGAGACAAGGTTTGGGTAGAAGACCCCGGTTACGCCGGCGCCAGGGGTGCCTTGACCGGGGCCGGGGCCGTACCTGTTCCCGTTCCGGTAGACGAGGAAGGCCTGGACGTCGAAACCGGTACAAAACAGGAGGCCGACGCTCGCCTGGCCTGCGTCACGCCCTCGCACCAGTATCCTCTCGGGGCCACCATGAGCCTGTCCCGGAGGCTCGCCCTGCTGGACTGGGCGGAACGCCGGGACGTGTGGGTGATCGAGGACGACTACGACAGCGAGTACCGCTACAATGGACGGCCGCTCGAAGCCTTCCAGGGGCTGGACACCGGAGGGCGGGTGATCTACGTGGGAACCTTCAGTAAAGTTCTCTTTCCCTCCTTGCGTCTCGGCTACCTCGTCGTTGCGCCCGACCTCGTAGAGTCATTTACCGCCGCCCGCGAGCTCGCCGACCGGCACTCACCCCTCATCGAACAGGCGGTGCTGGCCCGCTTTATGTCCGAAGGCCACTTCGCCCGGCACGTCCGACGGATGCGAAAGCTCTACGGGGACGCCAAGCGGTGCTGGTCGAAGCGGCGAATCACCATTTCGGGGGTCTACTAGATATCCGCCCCACCGAGGCAGGACTCCACCTGGTCGGCCGGCTACCGGAGGGTGCGGACGACCGCGAAGCGTCCCGGTACGCCGAAGCGGCCGGTGTGGAAGCACCTGCGCTTTCTTTTTATGGAATCCGGCCGCAGACAAAGAAAGGGCTTCTGCTCGGCTACGCTGCGGTAGCGAAACCGGAGATACAAAGCGGAGTGATCAGTTTGGCGAAAGCTTTGAGGAAATTTTCTTCCACTAACCCTCGTAGAAAAGACCTTCGATGAGATGATAATGTACGCCATCGGGGTAAGGAGAAGCGTACGACACTCCCTGGAGGAGATCCTATGACAGAACAGCGGCGCAGCGTTCCGATAGCTTTTAGTGAATATGGTGAGGGAGAACCTGTTGTCCTGCTCCACGCCTTTCCCCTAAACGGCAAGACGTGGGAGCCGCAAGCCAGAGCCTTTTCGGACGACCACCGCATCATAACGCCGGATTACCCTGGTTTTGGACGTTCGCCCTATCCTCCGGCCCAACCGGATATGCGTTTCTACGCGGAGAGAATTCTTGAGCTTCTCGACAAGCTGGGGTTGGAGCGCGTGGTTTTGGGCGGCCTCTCGATGGGCGGGTACGTGGCGTTCTCGTGTCTCAGGCTTTTCCCCGAGAGGATCTCCGGGCTCGTGCTCGCCAACACCCGTCCCGAACCGGACTCCGAAGAGGTGCGCGAGAGCCGCAAAGACATGGCTTGCCGGGTCGCTGAAGAAGGAATTGGAGTCCTGATCGAGCTTCAAATGGAACGTCTCCTTTCTACCGACACCCTACAGAACGAGCCGCTAGTGGTGGAGCAGGTGAAATCCATGATGCTGGAGAGCTCACCCGACGGGGTGGTCGGGGCTTTGGGCGCCATGCGCAACCGCCCGGACTCGACCCCGCTCTTGCCCGAGATAGAAGTTCCGACGCTGGTCGTCGGCGGCGAAGAGGACGGCATCTCGTCGCCCGAAGTCATGGACGAAATGGCTGGGAAGATCCCGAACTCCGAGCATCATACGCTCTCGGGCGCCGGCCACCTTTCCAACCTGGAAGCGGCCGACGAGTTCAACGCCGTACTCGGAAGATTCTTGAAGAACCTCTGAGCCGAGGGAGAAACGCTGTGATCCTCCGGGTTTTACAGCGTATCGGGCTCAGGTAGAATTTGGCCTCGTGACGACGGTTCTGCACATCTCGGATCTGCACTTTGGCAGGCCTGCTTCCTCCGATAAGTTGAAAGCCCTCGAAGACTGCATTCGGGAGATCGGGCCGGATGCTATCGCGGTCTCCGGCGACCTGACGCAACGCTGCACCAAAGAGGAGTTCGTCCGGGCCCGCGAGTACCTGAACGTCCTGGAAAAGATAGCACCCTACATAGTTATTCCCGGCAACCACGATATCCGGTGGCTCGGGGCCGTGATCCGTAACCTGGGAATCGTCGGCCTGATCGGCAATAAAGCCCACGAGTTTAAATATTCCCGCTACAAAAGGCATATCTCTAAAAACTTGAACCCTTCACTGGAAATACCCGGCGCGGTGATCGCCGGCCTCAACACGGCCCACGGCATCACCCGGGGCTCCCTCACCAAACGCTTCCGGGACCTCGGCGTGATCGGGCACGTCAAGAAAGAGGACGTCCGGCGCGCGGAGAGAACTTTCTCGAACGCGGCCCCGGATGCGGCCCGGATCGTAATGGTTCATCACAACCCCATACGGGGTTCCCTCTCCGGGCGGCACGGCCTCGCCAATACCGGGCAAGCTCTCCGCGCCTTTGCCGAGATCGGGGCGGAGTTGGTCCTTTGCGGCCACGACCACCTGGAGGCCGTACACACCGCCGAAGAAACCGCACCGGGCCTCATCATCTCAACCGCCGGAACCATCTCAAACCGCCTGCGCCCAGATCGGGCTTCCAGCTTCAACCTGGTCACTTTCGACGCCGCCGGCATCAGCATAAAAACCCACTACTGGCAAAACTCCGGCGGATTCGTCCCTGTAAAAGAGCGGTATTTCCCGCGCCGCGCGGCCCCCCGCTCCGCTTGACCCGGATCCCAGCGGGTATAATCTGCCGGACGCGCTCAAAGTTAGGAAGGAGCACGACAGGATGTGGAGCAGACTGACCCGCGGCGGTGACGGACTCCCCCGCGAAAAGGTGGACGCCATCGTCCGCCTTATAGACCAGTACCTCGCAGAAGAAGCTACCAGCCGCAACCTCCAGTCCGACAAACAAACCATCCACCCCCGCGACCTCCCCCCCGACAAGCGCGAAGCCCTCATAGACGAAATCTTCGAGATCCTGCGGGACACGAACAAGAGGTAACGCAGAACCTTTCCGGCCCGGTGGTTCATCCGACTACGAAGGCCTACGAAGCCGGTGGTTTTTCCTCCAGCACCTCGAAGGCAAAGCGGGCGTTGGGGTACGTGATCGAACCCCCGGCCATCACCCCGATTTTTATGGCCTCTATAATTTCGCCGCAGCCGGTTCCTTCCCGGGCACACCCGTCGAGGCGGTAAACGATGCACTCGTTGCAGCGGGCCGATACGGAGACCGCGAGCCCCATCAACTCCTTGTGCTTCTTGCTTATGGCGCCGTCTTCGTAGGCTCGGTCATCAAGCGCTCCGAATTCCCGGAAGAAAGCATCCGTCTCCGCCAGCCGTTCGTTGTAGCGCGACCGGTGCGCCCTCATTTCTTCGGCGTTCAACGTTTCACCCTCCTCGACTTTTGTTTTGCAGATACGCAGTTGGAGATTAGCGCATGTTAGACGCGAGAAGATCTTGACGGGCCCGCCCGGTGCGGCTACCCTGCCGGGTATGTCTGTGGAGTTCCTGCTTACCTCGCTCGTCGTGGTTCTCATACCGGGTACCGGGGTGGTTTATACGATCTCGAGCTCGGTCGGCGGCGGCCGGCGGCGCGGGCTGTTCGCGGCGGTCGGCTGCACCCTGGGCATAGTACCCCACCTGCTGACGGCCATGCTCGGCTTGTCCGGAATCATGCAGGCCGGGGCGGTCGCGTTCGAGGTGGTCCGGTGGGCGGGGGTTGCATACCTGGTGTTTATAGGCTTGTTGATAATCCGGGACGCCGGCACCCTGGCGCTGGACGGGCCGGGCGGCGAAGACGTCCCGGTAGATCCCATGGGCGTGGTCGTGAGGCGTGGCATCCTTTTAAACGTTCTCAACCCGAAGCTGACCTTGTTCTTCTTCGCGTTCCTCCCGCAGTTCCTCGACGCCTCACCGGGACTTCTGGACCCGCGCCTGATCTGGCTCAGCGGAATCTTCATGCTCATGACCCTCGTCGTGTTCGCTGTCTACGCACTAGCCAGCGCCGCCGCGCGGGATCTCGTGCTCGGCGCGCCCACCGCCCGGCGTTGGATCGAGCGCTCTCTCGGCGCGCTACTGATCTATTTCGCCACCCGTCTCGCGTTCACGGATCGGTGAGTTCCGGAACGCCGAGATAGGAGGTTCGTCGCTATGTTCGCTTACGACAGCGCAGTTGCTGAAGCGTTCCCAACAATCCGCGCCGGAGTAGTCCACGCAACCAGTCTGACCAACGGACCCAGTACACGGGGGCTATTGGACGAGTATCGGTCCGAACAACAAGCCGCAGTAGAAAGGCTTGAGGCCACCCCGATCGCCGCGTAGCGTCGGGTCTTCACCGGGTTCGGGGCCAAACCAACCCGCCACCGCATCGCGGCCGAAGCGCTACTCAGAAGGCTCGCCAAACACGGCGACATCCCCACCATCAACACCCTCGTCGACATCGGCAACCTCGTCTCGATCCGTTACGCCATGCCGGTCGCCGTGTTCGACCAGGCCAACGTTACCGGCCCCACCACCGTCCGTTTCGCCACCGGCGACGAACTTTTCACAGATCTTGAATCCGACGACAGTGTTCATCCGAACCCCGGCGAAGTCATCTTCGTGGACGATGCAGGTATCGTGGGCGCCCGGCGCTGGTGCTGGCGGCAAAGTGCCCGTAGCGCCACCGGCACAACCACGACAGATGCGCTTATAGCCGTCGAAGGCCACCACGATACCGCCTCCCAGGACATCGAATCAGCGTTAGCGGATCTTGCCTCGCTGCTCGCCACGCACCAGCCCGGCAGCCAAATAAGATCGTGCCGGTTGTCGCCAACTAACCCCGGCACCGAAATGGACCGAGACCCCGGCTAAGGTTAGATCCCTCAACAAAACCCCTCACCCCAAACGGTCCGCAAGACTAACTCAACCCGAGATCACAGTTCATATATAGGGTACGGGGGTATGCTAAAATATCTTCTAGTTAGTATCGGAGAAAGGTCAGAGGCGTGCAGAAACAGAAGCCGGAGAGGCTGAACATAACGGTTACGGGGATGTCTTGTGCGGCTTGTGCGAACCGGGTGGAGAAAGCTCTCTCAAAGGCCGAAGGGGTCGAGGAAGCCAACGTGAACTTCGCCGCCGAGAAGGCTAGTGTTTCTTATGATCCCGGCTCCGTGAGTTTTCATACGCTGGTCGGGGCCGTCGAAGACGCCGGGTACGGCGCGAAAACCAGCAAGGTCGAGTTGGGCATTACCGGGATGAGTTGTGCAAGTTGCGCAGGAAGAGTCGAGAAGTCTCTTGACGGTGTGCCGGGGGTGCTGGGGGTAAACGTAAACCTCGCCTCGGAGAAGGCGAGCGTGGAGTATTTGCCGGGCGCTACAGAACCGCGGGATCTGGAGCGGGCCGTCGAAGATGCGGGATACGGCACCGTAGGCCAGGAAGAAGCGGCGGCGGTGGATGCGGGCGAAGGAGAGTACCGGAAGCTCCGCAACAACTTTCTGTGGGCGGCGGCGCTGACGCTCCTGATCCTGGTCGGCAGCATTCCGCACATGCTCGGGATACCGGGCCCGGTGCCGATGCGCTGGCTGAACTTCGGGCTGCTCGTCCTGGCGACGCCGGTGCAGTTCTGGGCCGGGTGGCGATTCTACAAGGGCGCCTGGGGGGCGCTGAAACACGGCCAGGCAAACATGAACACCCTGGTCGTTGTAGGAACCAGCGCGGCGTACCTGTACAGCTTGGTGGCTACGGTAGCGCCCGGACTTTTTGCCGGTGGGCGGGCGGACGTGTACTTCGACACCTCCGCGCTCATCATCACGCTCATTCTGCTTGGTAGGCTCCTCGAAGCCCGGGCCAAGGGGCGCACCAACGAAGCCATAAAGAAGCTGGCCGGTTTGCAGGCCAGGACCGCGCGGGTCGTGCGGGACGGCGAGGAAGTAGACGTGCCCGTAGAAGAGGTCGAGGCCGGGGACGTGGTCGTGGTACGACCGGGTGAGAAGGTGCCGGTGGACGGGCGTTTGGTTGGCGGGGAGTCGGCGGTGGACGAGGCCATGATCACGGGCGAGCCCATCCCGGTGAGCAAGGGTGTTGGCGACGAGGTGATCGGGGCGACCATCAACAAGAGCGGTTCGTTCAAGATGGAGGCCACGAAGGTCGGCCGGGACACGGCCCTGGCCCAGATCATTCGCATGGTCGAAGAAGCCCAGGGCACCAAAGCCCCGATACAGCGCCTGGCGGATAGGGTGAGCGGCGTCTTCGTACCCATCGTCGTCGTGATAGCCACCCTCACCTTCTTTGTCTGGTGGGCGATCGGGCCGGCCCCGGCCTTCACCTTCGCCCTGTTGAACTTCGTGGCGGTCCTCATCATCGCCTGCCCCTGCGCGATGGGGCTCGCCACCCCGACCTCCATAATGGTCGGCACCGGCAGGGGCGCGGAGATGGGCGTCCTCATAAAAGGCGGCGAGACGCTCGAAGGAGCCCACAAGCTCACCACGGTCGTCTTGGACAAAACCGGCACCCTCACCCGCGGTAAGCCGGTACTCACGGACGTAACGACGGGCAACGGGCTCCCCGAGGATGAACTGCTACGCCTCGTCGCATCAGCCGAGCGCGGCAGCGAGCATCCGCTGGGCGAGGCAATAGTCGAGGGCGCGAAGGAGCGCGGTCTGGGCCTGACCGACTCCGAGGGCTTCGAAGCCGTGGCGGGCCGCGGCATAAGGGCGCGGGTAGACGGCCGCGAGATGCTGGCCGGAAACGCCGCGCTCCTGGAGGCAGAAGGCATCACCGGGGATGGACTCCTGCGCGAAGGAGAGGCCCTCTCGGCCTCCGGCAAGACCCCGATGTTCGTGGCGGTGGACGGCGAACCGGCGGGCCTCGTGGCCGTCGCGGACACCATAAAAGACGAGTCCCGCGATGCCGTAAAGCGGTTGCACGAAATGGGACTGAAGGTGGCGATGCTCACCGGTGACAACCGCCGGACCGCCGAGGCCATAGCCCGCGAGCTCGGCATAGACCAGGTGTTTGCCGAGGTGCTGCCGGAGGATAAGGTCGGCGGGGTAAAGAAGCTGCAGGCCGGGGGGGAAACCGTGGCGATGGTCGGGGACGGCATCAACGACGCCCCGGCGCTCGCGCAGGCAGACGTGGGAATCGCCATTGGGACCGGGACGGACGTGGCGATGGAGGCGGCGGACCTCACCCTGATCTCCGGCGACGTGCGCGGCGTCGGGCGGGCTATAAAGCTCTCCAAGGCGACGGTACGAAATATCAAGCAGAACCTTTTCTGGGCCTTCGCCTACAACGTCGCCCTGATCCCGGTCGCCGCGGGCATCCTCTACCCTTTCTTTTCCGGCGGAACGGTGCCGGAGGTGTTGCAGCCCGCCCTAGGCGAGTACGGCTTCCTGAACCCGGTGCTCGCGGCGGCGGCGATGGCGCTCTCGTCGGTGACGGTGTTGGGCAATGCCCTACGTTTGCGGCGGACGCGAATAGGCTGAGGTAACGGTAGAATGGCCCGTGGAGGGCACGCGCCCCCCACGGAGCCTACGGAGGTGAACTTGCACGGATACATCAAAGCGGACCACAAAGAAAAGCTGGAGAACCGCCTCAAGCGGATCGAGGGCCAGGTACGGGGCGTGCGGCGGATGGTGGACGAGGAAGCCTACTGCATAGACATCCTCACCCAGATCTCCAGCCTCATCTCCGCCTCCGAAAAGGTGGCCGCCATGGTCCTCCGGGACCACGTAGATCATTGCGTAAAAGAGTCCATCCGGAACGAGGATCAGGCGGAAGAAAAGATAGACGAGTTGGTAGACGCCGTGGAACGGTTTCTGAAAGTATAGGAAAAAGTACAGGAAAGGAACAGGGTTTGATCGAGGCAAAGTACACCGTGCCGGACATGAGCTGCGCCCACTGCAAGAGCACCATTGAGGACTCGTTAAACGAGCTTTCCGGTGTCGAGGAGGCCACGGCCGACCCTGATTCTCAGGTCGTCGAAGTAGCGTACGACGAGAACCGGGTCGGAGAAAATGAGGTCAAAGCCGCCATCGAAGACGCCGGCTACACCATAGCGGCTTAGAAAGTCTTTTTTGACGACGGCGACGCTTCCTCCAAATCCGAAAACCCGGCCCCTCGTCGGCAACCTGCTGGACTACTCCCGTGACCCTTTGAACTTCCTGGCCCGCAGCGCCCGGGAGTACGGCGACGTCGTGAGGCTGCAATTTCCCGGTCCGCCCGCCTACCTGCTCTCCAACCCGGAGCATATCGAGCAGGTTCTGGTAAAGCACAACCGCAACTTCGTCAAAGACCGCGTAACAAAGCAAATGCTCGGCATCCTCGGCAACGGCCTGCTCACCAGCGACGGCGACTTCTGGCGCCGCCAACGCCGCCTCGCCCAACCCGCCTTCCACCGCGAGCGCATAGACAACTACGCCCATACGATGGTCTCCTACACGGAGCGGATGCTCGAAGGCTGGCGCGACGGTGAGGAACGAAACGTTCACCACGACATGATGCGCCTAACGTTGGAGATCGCCGCAAAGACCCTCGTAGACGCCGACATCACCGACGACTCAGAAGAAGTCGGGGCCGCCCTCACGGCTATAATGGCCCGTTTCTCGGACCAGGGCAACGGTGTATTCCTCCGCATGCTCCCCGACAGCGTCCCGACCCCGTCCAACCTGCGCTTCCGGCGGGCGAACCGGAAGCTCGAAGAGTTCATCTACGGCATTGTCGAGGAGCGCCGCCGGAGCGGCCGGGACACCGGCGACCTCCTTTCCATGCTGCTCCACGCCCGCGACGAGGACGGCAGCCGCATGGGCGACGAGCAGCTCCGCGACGAGTTAATGACCATCGTCATGGCCGGCCACGAGACGACGGCCATCACCCTCTCCTGGACCTTCTACCTGCTCGGCGGGCACCCCGCCGTGGAAGAGAAACTGTGTTCCGAACTCGAAGCGGCGCTGAACGGCCGCCCGCCGAAGGTCGCGGACCTCTCCCGTCTCCCCTACCTCGACGCGGTACTGAAAGAGTCCATGAGGCTCTACCCGCCGGCCTGGGCCATCGGCCGCGAAGCCGTCGAGGACTGCGAGATCGGGGGCTTTCACGTCCCCGCCAAAACGCAACTCTTTATAAGCCAGTGGGTCGTCCACCGCGACCCCCGCTTTTTCGAGGTGCCCGAAGCGTTCGTCCCGGAACGCTGGGAGACCGGCCTCGGGAATCGGAATCCGAAGTTCGCCTATTTCCCCTTCGGAGGCGGGCCGAGGCTCTGCATCGGGCAATCCTTCGCAAGGATGGAGGCCGCCCTCGTGCTCGCCACCATAGCCCAAAAGTTCGGGCTGAAGCCGCTCCCCGGGCAAATTGTAAGCCCGCAACCCTCGATCACACTCCGCCCGAAGTACGGTATACGGGCCACGCTCCAAGAACGATAGCCCCCCGGCCAAACTCTTTCTTTACGGTGGTGCATCGAAAAGGCCATTTTTTAAACCAGACCTTTTAGCATAGGGGGTAGGGGTATATACTAACGTCCCGTCCAGCGGGTGACGGGCATCCGGCATCCGGCAGGCGACAGGTTCGGATAGAGAGGATCCGGGAGTTTTGCGATGAGCGCCCTGCAACAGTACGCCTTGCTTTTAGGAATGATCGTCGGCACCGTTGGGTTCGTGTTGAGCGTTTACGGTATCGCCCGTTCGCTGGGCAAGACGCGCCGGGAGCCGGGCAAGGACGTGCCGGCCACCTCCGGCAAGTTAGCGAGAGGCCCGGTTTGGGCGAGGTATCATGTGCGTTACTACGGCTACGCCCTGCTGTTCCTCGCCTTCGACATGGAGATGGCCTACATGTATCCGTGGGCGGTCGTCTACCGGGAACTGGGATTGAAGGCGCTGCTGGACATGGGCGTGTTCCTGGGGATTCTTTACCTGGGGCTGCTTTACGGCTGGAGCCAGGGCGCGTTCAGGAGGCAGAAGTGATCTCCGGCTCCCGGCAGGCGGAGCCGGGTCTTTTCTGCCGGATGGTCGCACGGGCGATGGCCCGCCGGCTGGCCGCGTTCGTCGTCCCCGGACCAGACGTCGCGCGGGCATACGGCCTCGATGTAGAAGCCGCCGGGCTCCGGATCATAGATACGCCCCGGCACGCAAGCGTGTTGTTGCTCGTCGGAGAGTTGCCGGGGGGTTTACGGAAAGCGGCGGCCGTCGCCTACGCCCAGATGATGCGTCCGCGGACCGTGTTCGCGGTGGGCGCCGGAGAAACGCCGTCGCTTCCGGGGCCGGATGTGTCGGCCGCGCTAGACCAAGAATCACTGGCCGGTGGCGTCGGAGAACTGCGCCGGGTCTTCGTAGAGGGCGCCTTCGCCGGCGAGGTGGAAGACTTCGAGGCCGGAGTGGTCCGGGAAGACGGAGGAGACGAAGGTGGGATGGACCACGGGCATGACCACGGCCACGGGCAAGATCACGGAGGACACGAGGAAGACGAAGAAGACGAATCTGAAGAGAAAGAGATCGGCGAGGATCAGCTCGAAGATTACATGTCCATGATCGAGATGACCCAGGGCATGCCGGCGAGTGGGGATGGCCTGATCATGGAGTGGGTCCCGGCCCCTTACGGCCCACTATTCCCAGGCCTCCCCGGCGGCCTCTCCCTCACCTTCACCCTCGACGGCGACACGGTCGCCGAGACCGAGTTGGAGCCGGGAGTAGAAGGACACCCGCCAGCGCAGCTACTTCACGGTCCGGTCGAAAGCCTCTCAGAACACGCCGCAAAGCTCGACCCGTTGACGCCGGTCGCCTATCGGCTGCTCGCCCAGCGCGCCATCGAAGACGCGGCCGGCGAGCAGATCAGCGACGAAGAAGCTCGCTTTAGGGTGGGTGCCCTGGAGCGTGAGCGGGCGGCGAGCCACCTCGGATGGACGGCGGGCTTCGGCTACCTGATCGGGACCAGAGCCCTCTCCCTACGGGCGGCCCGCTTGCAACTGGCACTCCTCCGGGCGTCGGACATCGAAGAGGTCTGGCTTCTGAAGGGAGACGTAGAAGATTTCGTCCGCAAGGCACTCCGGACGCCGCTGCTCAAGAGCAAACTCGGCGGGATCGCGGCCCTGGACGGTGCGGAAGCGGCAATCGGGCCGGTAGCCCGGGCTACCGGGACCGAGTCTGACACACGCACAGAAGACCTCGTATATCAGGACCTCGGTTTCTCATCCATAGTTCGTGACGGCAACGATGCCCTAGCCCGCTTCCGGCTCCGGCTAGAGGAAATAGGGCAAAGCCTCGACCTCTTGCTAGAAGCTAACGCGGTAGCCGACACGGGTCCCCGGCCGTACGACGTTGCTACCGGCACGGGCGCGGCAACGATAGAGACGCCGCGCGGTACGGCGATGCTAAATATCACCCTGAAAGATGGATCGGTTACTGACGTGAAACTCGACGTTCCTTCCACGCGCAACGCCCGGTTGGCCGAGACCCTTACGGTCGGCAAAGAGGTCGCCGACGCGCTGGTCGGTGTCGGGTCACTGGACCTCTCGCCGTGGGAAATGTCTCCGTGACGACGGTAGTAGTCGTACTGGTGTTGCTGGCGGGGGCTTACGTGGTCGCCGTGCTCGAAGGTTGGGCGTCGGAGGGACGGTTCCGGCCTGCGGGACCGGCGCTGGAAGCCGTGGCTTTATTGGGGCGGGAGTCGGTCGTCACCCGGAGCTCGGATAGGATCTTCTTAGAGGTCGGGCCGGTGCTGTTACTGATCTCGGCCTTACTAGCCGCCGCCGTGCTACCACTGGCGCCGGGCCTCATAATCACGGACCTTGCCACCGGCGCGCTCTTCGTGAACGCGGCGCTCGCCTACGTGATGGTGGCGCTGGTGATGGCCGGCTGGGCGCCGAACGGGGTCTACGCGATGGTCGGCGGCTGGCGCTTTCTCGGACAACTCGTAGGCTACTCCATGCTCATCGTCATGCCGCTAACGGCGGTCGCGATGCGCGCCGAGTCGCTTTTCACCACGCAGGTCGTGGAGTCGCAGGGCGCGCTGTGGAACATAGTATTTCAGCCCGCCGGCTTCGTACTCTTTTTCCTGGCGGCGCTGGCGGTCTGCTTTCTGCCGCCGTTCGACCTGCCGACGGCGCCGGGCGAGCTGGCGGGCGGCGTGATGGCCGAGTACACGGGCGCGCGGTTGGCGATCATGCGTCTGGCCCGCGCGGTGCTCGTCGTGACCCTGGCGGTAACGACGACGGTCTTTTACCTGGGCGGCTGGCTCGGGCCAGCGTTGCCGCCGTGGGCCTGGACGTTGGGCAAGTCTCTCGCGGCCGCGGCGGCGATGCTATTCGTCGGGCGGTACGTTCCCCGGATACGCGAGGAGCACATGCTGCAGTGGTTCTGGAAGCTCGGCATCCCGCTCGCCCTGCTCAACATCCTCTACGTCGGGATCGCGCTGCTGGTGGTGGATAGGTGACGCTCCAGGAGATTTTGCAGCCGCTTTTCGTAGGGCTCTTCGGGGTAGCCGCCATCTGGTTCGGTGTCGTGGTTTTTGCAACGGCCTCGATGGTCCGGTCGGCGTTGGCGCTGTTGTTTTCGCAGGCCGCCATCGGCGCGATGTTCTTGGCGATGCAGACCGAGTTTCTGGGGGTGCTCCAGATCATGATGATGGGAACCGAGATGTCCATTATGGCGATCTTCATGGTGATGTACATGATGGACCCGGGCGGCCTCATGGGGATGGACATGACGCACCAGAAGCGCCTCTCACAGGCCGCGGGCATTCTGGGGGCGCTCCTAACAATCGGCGTCGTGTTCCTGGTTAGCTGGGGTCCTATAGCGGACAGTGTTCCTCCCGGCGAACAGGTACACGACCTGGGCATAAACTTGATGGGACGCTCCATGCTCATCTTCGAGACGGCGGGCGTCACCATCCTGACGGCCATGATCGCCACCATCGCCGTCGCCCTGGAGAGGGGTAGAGAGTAATGGCTACGCTCCTGGTGGCGCTGGTCGTCGGGGCTGTACTTTTTGGCGTCGGGGTCTACGGCGCGCTCTCGCAGACGAACCTGGTCATGATCATGATGGGCGTCGAGCTGATGCTCGGCGGCGCGATGGTCAACCTGGTCGCGTTCTGGCGCTTTTTGCACCCCGAAGCCTACTCCGGGCAGGTGTTCGTCCTGATCGTGATGACCGTTATGGCCCTGGAGATGGCCGTCGGCTTCGGCGTCGGCACCGCCCGCTTCCGCCACAAAGGCTCCGTCGAAATGGAAGAAGCCCGGAGCCTCAAAGGATGACCTACGTCGCCCTCACGATCCTCGGACCATTAGCCGCGATGGTAGCGATCCTGCTGGTCCGCCGCGCCGCGCCGATGCTCGCCCTACTGGGCGTCGGTATCTCCCTGATCGGCGCGGTAGCCCTTCTCGCCAACGTCGCCGGCGGCGCCTCCTACGCCGCCACGCTGCCGGGCCTGCCGGAGTACCCCCTGCGCCTCGTCGCAACACCCCTGACGGCGGTGCTCGCCACCACCGTCGCGGTCGTGGGCGCGTTCGTGATGCTCTACGCGGTGGGGTACATGAAGGAGGAAGGCGGCAAGGTCCGCTTCTTCGCCCAGATGTCCTTTTTCGTGACGGCGATGGAAACGCTGGTGCTCGCCGGTGACTGGGTATTGTTGCTCGCGGCTTGGGAGATGATCGGGCTGGCTTCCTACATGCTGATCGGGTTTTGGTACCAGGAGAACGGAGTCGCGGAAGCCGCAACCCGCGCCTTTCTCTACACCCGCACCGCAGACCTCGGGCTCTACATCGGCATTTTCATCCTCGTCTGGCAAACCGGGACCACCGGGATCCCCCGCACGTTAGAAGTTGGCGGGGCCGCCGCCCTCGCCGCCAGCCTGCTCTTGCTGCTGGCCGCAGTGGGAAAATCCGCCCAGGCCCCTCTTCAGGGCTGGCTCCAGGACGCGATGGCCGGGCCCACCCCCGTCTCCGCCCTGCTCCACTCGGCTACCCTGGTCGCCGCCGGTGCGATCCTGCTGATCCGTGCTTTCCCGCTCTTTCCGCCGGGCGCGCTGCTGGTCGTGGGCGTTCTGGGTGGCGTGACGGCTGTAGTAGCCGGCCTCACCGCCGTCGCCAACCGGGACCTCAAGCGGCTGCTCGCGGCCTCCACCTCCAGCCAATATGGTTTTATGCTGCTGGCCGTCGGCGCCGGCTCGCCCGTGGCAGCCCTCGTCCACCTCACCGCCCACGCGGCGATGAAGAGCGCCCTTTTTCTCGGCTCCGGCGTCTTCCAACAAGCCCGCGGCTCCACCGGTTTTTCGCGCCTATCGGGCGCCGGCAGGGAACGGCCGCTCGTCTTCGCCGGTTTCGTCGTGGCGGGGCTGGCGCTCGCCGGGGTGCCGCCGCTCGCCGGGTTCTGGTCCAAGGACGCCGTCCTGACCGCGACGTTCAAGTCACCCTACGTCTGGGTTCTCTTCCCGCTCGCCCTGGTCGGCACTGCATTGACCGGCATCTACGTCGCCCGCGCGCTGCGCCTCCTCTGGAGTGGCGAAGTCCGGGATGAGCCGGTCGCCGGGATCACCTGGATGGCCGCGGGCATGGCCACCGGCATGGCCACCGGCATGGCCGGGCTCGTCGCGCTGGCGGCCGGGCTGGGCTTCGTACTGGGATCGCTCGCCGGGCTGGTCGGTGGCGGGTTGCCCAAAGACTTGCTGACCGTGGTGATCGGCACCGCTGCGGCGTTCGGCGGGCTGGCACTAGGATGGTTCGTCCCGGCGGACAGCCTGCTCGGGCCGGTGCGCGCGCCCGCTGCGGAGGGTTTCCGCATCGGCGGCGGGTTCGGGCGGTTGGTCGCCCAACCGGCGCTCGCGGTGGCCCGTGCCACGGACGCCTTCGACAACGTCATCCACCGGGGCGTGCTCGGCGTCGGACGCGCGGGGCTCGCGGTTGCCCGGGCTTCGAAGCTCACAGACGAGAAGGGAATAGACGGCCTCATCTTCGCCCTGGTCCGGGGAACGCGGGGGCTGGGACGCCGCGCCCGCCGGCTCCAAACGGGGCTCGTCCACAAAGAGTTGTTGCTGGCCGTCACCGGTGGAGCCCTGATCCTGGCTTTCGTGGTCGTCGGCACATTGGTTTTTTAGAAAGGTTTCCTGAATGTTCCCGGTCGTATCCGTAACGCTCTTCCTACCGCTCCTGGGCGCCGTGCTGCTCGTGGCGCTGCCGGGCGTTACACCCCGCGGCGCGCACGCGGTCGGCCTGGCGGTCTCCGGGCTCACCCTGCTCGGAGCGGCCTGGATGTGGGTCCGCGGGGCCGGGGCGGGCTTTACCCAGGTCGAGGAGGTAGCCTGGATGCCGTCGCTCGGGGCCGCCTACCGGGTCGGCGTGGACGGCATCAGCCTGCCGCTGGTCCTGCTAACGGTGGTGCTGTTCTTCATCTCTTTCGTTTTTTCGGTAAAAGTTACGGAGCGGGCGCGCTCTTACGTGGCGCTGTTCCTGCTTTTGGAGACGGCTTGCCTGGGGGCCTTCGTGGCGCTGGACGCGATCCTCTTCTACGTCTTCTTCGAGGTGACGCTGGTCGCGATGTACTTCATCATCGCCGACTGGGGCCACGAGAACCGCCAACGGGCGGCGCTGACCTTCTTTCTATACACACTGCTGGGAAGCCTACCGCTCCTGCTCGCGATCCTGGGCCTGTATTTGGGTAGCGACCCGCGTACCTTCGACATGCGAGCGTTTATAGACTCGCCGCCGCTTGCGGGCCTGGCCGCGATGCTCGCGTTTGTCGCCATGCTCGTGACCTTCGCGGTCAAGACCCCGATCTTCCCGGTGCATACCTGGCTGCCGGCGGCCCACGTCGAGGCGCCAACGGCCGGCAGCGTGATACTGGCCGGAGTAATGCTGAAGCTCGGCACCTACGGCCTGGTCCGCTTCGCCCTCCAGATGACGCCCGACGCTTTCCGCACCGCCGCCCCCTACGTGGCCGCCCTCGCCGTCTTCACCGCGCTCTACGGAGCGTTCGTCGCGCTCGGCCAGACAGACCTCAAACGCCTGATCGCCTACACCAGCGTCAACCACATGGGCTACGTCGTGCTCGGTGTCGCCGTGGCCGCCGCAGCCACGGACACCGGGGTTCGGGCACTGGCCCTCGACGGGGCCGTGCTCCAGATGGTGAGCCACGGCGTCGTAACTGGCGCGCTTTTCCTGCTCGTCGGGATGCTCCAGGACCGGACCCACACCCGCGACGTGCGCGAGCTTGGCGGACTACTGCGGTCCGTACCCGGCCTTGGCTGGCTCTTTATCCTCGCCGCCTTCGCCTCGCTGGGCCTGCCGGGGCTGGCCCACTTCCCGGCGGAGTTCCAGGTTTTTCTCGGCACGCTCCGGGTCTACCCGATAGCCGTCGTCGCGGTGCTCGGCATCGCCATCACCGCCGGCCTGTACCTGCGGGCGATTCAGTTCGTCTTCCTGGGCAAGCCCTCCGAACGTTGGCAGACGTTGCCGGACCTCGGTAGGCGGGAGGTCCTTGCGGTAGCCCCGCTGGCGGCGTTGACCGTTTTGATCGGGATTTTCCCGTTCGTGCTGCTCGACGTGGTCCACCGGGCGACGGCGGCTATAGGCTTGTGAGCATGGGCCAGATGTCGCAGGATCTCGCGCTGTTGGCGCCCGTGCTGGCCGTGCTGCTCACCGCCGTGGGCGCCCTGTCTTTCGAGATGTTGCACCTGCCGAAGATCTCTTTGCCGTTCGCCGTGATCGGGCTGCTGGTGGCGACCGGCCTCGCGATACCGCTCATCGGCACGGAGACGACGGTGTTCATGGAAACCTACCGGGTAGACTCTTTGAGCGTGTGGGCCGTCATCCTGCTCTCCCCCACAACGGCCCTCTCCGCCGTGCTCGCCCGGGTGGAAGTTCGCGACACCGACCGGGAGGGCACGGTGTACAGCCTGCTGGTCTTCGCCCTCTTGGGGGCGCTCGTGCTCGCCGGGGCGGGCGACATGATGTTCCTCGTGCTCGGCGTTCTGCTCTCGAGCCTTGCCACGTTCACCCTCGTCGCCTACCCGCGCGACGATCCGGCCACCGAAGCTGCATTGAAGTATTTCGTGTTCGGCTCCGTCACCGGGGCCGTCATGATCTTTGGCCTCACCTACTGGTTCGGGGTGGTAGGCTCTACCCTGCTCTCGGAGCTTGGCAAGCTCGCCGACGCCCCACCCGCCGCCGCCTTCGGCTTCGCCGCGGTGCTCGTCGGGCTGGGATACAAGGCATCTTTCGCGCCGTTCCACTTCTGGGCGCCCGACGCCTACGACGGCGGTCCGGTTTCTGTGGCGGCCTTCCTCTCTATCGTGACCAAGGTCGGCGGCGTCTTTGCCCTCGTGCAGGTCGTGCGCCACCTGCCCGCCGACGCGACTTTCTGGCCGCTAGTAATAGCCGCTCTCGCCGCGCTTACGATGACCTACGGCAACCTGGCGGCGCTCGTGCAGGACAACGTCGTGCGTCTTTTGGCCTATTCGTCCGTCGCCCAGTCGGGATACTTCCTGCTCGGGGTCGTGGCCGTCGGACAGAGCGGGCTCGCGCTCCGGTCGCTCGTGATCTTTGCCGCCGCCTACGCCGCGATGAACCTGGGGGCTTTTGCTATTGTCCTTTACGTGGGCCGGGATCTCCGCTCGTTCACGGGTTTTGGGCGGACGAACCCGGCGGCTGGCGTGGCGATGGTGGTCTTTCTCATCTCCCTCGTCGGCATTCCGCCGCTGGCGGGATTCGTCGGCAAGTTCCTGCTTTTCGGGGCCGCGATAGAAGCGGACTTTGCGTGGCTCGCCGTGGTCGCCATCCTCAACAGCGTGCTCTCGCTCGGCGTGTACTTGCGGGTCGTCGTGCCGATGTACGGGCAGCCCAAAGAGGCGCCGGCCTCATCACGAATCGTCGTGGCAGTTTGGGTGGTTGCGTTGTTCTTTACGGTTGCTATAGGGATCGCGGCGCAGGTATTGCTCGGTGGAATCTCTTGAAGTTTTATTTAGGAGGCCGGAGACACACAGCTATTGCTCGGGGAGGATCCACCATACACCCTGCAGCCGTGCAGTGGTAAAGTGTAAACAACCAAACTAACATAGCAAAATAAATCTTTTGTAAAAAACGAGAAAGGCAGGCAGCTTGCGCCGAATTTGGATTTATGCACTGATCGCGTTCGCTTCTTTGACCGTTTTAGGAGCACTAGCAGTAGGTGTCGGCAGCGCCTTGAACAACGGCGAAGAGACCCGCGTGGCGCAGGTAAACACCCCGACGGTCACCGACCCGTCGGCCCCCGAACCCGTGCCCGAGGAGCAGGAGGCCGACGGGGGTAACCAAGGCGACCAGCAAGCCGAGCAGGAACGAAACTGGCGGGAGATCGCCGAGCAGCGCGAGGCCGAGGAGCGTTCCGCCGCCGAGCGCCGCGCCGCCGAGCAGCAGGCCGCAGAAGAGGCGCAGCCGGCTATCCCAACAGACACCGCCCTGAGCCTGTCGGTGCCAAGCGCGGGCATCGAGAACAACCCGGTGACCGACAGCGTAGACGAGGGCGTGTTGTCAAACGGGGCCGGCAAGATCCCCTCCACCGGCTTTCCGTGGCAGGACGGGTCCAACACCTACATAGCCGCCCACGTCTACGGCTATCCCGGTACCGGGAGCTGGCAGCAGTTCGCCCGGGTGCCAAACATGGCTGTGGGCGACCAGATCTTCTTGACCGACTCTAACGGCACCGTATACGAGTATCAGGTGGGCGAGATCCTCACCGTCGAGCCCACCGACGTATGGGTGGTCGAGCCCACCGGACAGACTACAGTCTCGCTGCAAACCTGCGTCGGACCCGACTGGGGCCAGCGTCTAGTGGTGCGCGGCACGCTGGTCGGTACCAGCCAGGCGTAAGCCCGCGAAAAACGGTAGCCCGCAGCGGTAGCCTTCAGCCTACTGTTCCCGCTCTCCCAGCCGCACCCCGAACGAGATTTCTTCACCGTCCCGTAGAACGGTCAGCGTAACGTCGTCT
Organism: Rubrobacteraceae bacterium; assembly: GCA_965213905.1. Taxonomy (GTDB): domain Bacteria; phylum Actinomycetota; class Rubrobacteria; order Rubrobacterales; family Rubrobacteraceae; genus SIRX01. The sequence goes on from OZ243922.1 coordinate 1,102,062, forward strand.
CCCGGGGCGTACTCGCGCAGGGCAGAGAGCAGGTCTCCGGAGCTTCCGATCTCTGCGGAGTCCACAGCGGTCACGACGTCTTCGGCTTCGATGCCGGCCCGGGCCGCGGGCCCGCCGGGTGTTGCCTCCGAGATCACCGCTCCCGAGTCGGCCTGGAGGCCGAAACGTTCGGCGGCTTCGGGGGTCAGGTCTCCCAAAGAGAGGCCCAGGTAGGGATGTGCCACTTCGCCGCTTTCTATGAGTTGGTCGGCGACCGAGGAGGCCGTGTTGGATGGTATCGCAAACCCCAGGCTCTCGGCCCCGGAGCCGGGCGGGGCGTAGGCGACGTTTATCCCGATCACTTCACCGTCTCTGTTCGCCAGGGCGCCTCCGGAGTTTCCGGGGGAGATCGGGGCGTCCGTCTGTACGAGGTCCACCAGCGCACCCTGCCCGCCACCGGAGAGCCGGGCGGGGAACTCCCGGTTCAGGCCGCTCACGACGCCGGCCGTGACGGTGGATTGCAGACCTTGAGGGCTACCGATAGCCACCGCCATCTGGCCCGGCTTTAGCCCGCCGCTGTCGGCAAAACCCGCCGCCGGCAGGTCGTTTCTGTCTACTTGCAGTACGGCCAGGTCCGTAAGCTCGTCCCGGCCGACGACCTCGGCGGCTTCCCGCGAGCCGTCGGCGAAGACGACTTCGACCTCGTCGGCGCCCTCGATCACGTGGTTGTTGGTGATGACGTAGCCGTCCTCCTGGTAGACGACGCCGCTTCCAACGCCCTGTCCACCCTGCCCACCCTGGCCGCCACCTTCACCACCGTTCCCGAGCACGTCTATCTGAACGGCCGAGGGACCGACCCTGGAAGCCGCCCGGGCCGCCGGCTCGTCCCCAGAGTTTTGTGCCCGGGCTTCCCCGGTCCCGTCGTTTGTACCCGGCAACACCGTCACGAGCACACCGCCGGCCAGAAATGCGGCGAGCAGCCACGAGATCTTTCTTGCGTTTACTCTTCGTGTATTCATGCTGCTACCTCCTTATCGGATAGTTCGGGTTTATTGGCGGGCGCGCGCATTAGTTTCCCGAGCGCCCGCTCTGCCTCGCGCTGTATCTGCCGAACCCGTTCTCTAGAGATGTCTAGATCGGCCCCGATTTCTTTGAGGGTGGATTTCTTGTTGGTGTCGAGACCGTAGCGCCGGATCAGCACGTAACGGCCCATTTCCGGCAGGCTTTCCATCGCTTTGAGCAGGCCGAGTACCTCTTCCTCACGCATCGCGGCGTCGGCTTCTTCCGGTAGGCGCTCGTCCTCGATGTGGTCCCCAATTTCCGCCGCGTTCTTTTCCGGGCCGAAGGGTTTGTTGAGGCTCGTGGTTTCTTTCGGGGCACCGAGTACGAAGAGCACTTCGTCGAGCTCCCATTCGAGCCTGGCGGAGATTTCTTCTCTAGTGGGCTCACGGCCCAACTCGTTCGTTAATTCTCCCTGGGTTCGGCGGACCTTCCGCAGCTTCTCCGAGACGTGGTTTGGGAGCCGGACGGCCCGGCCCGTGTTCACCACGGCGCGCTGCACGGCCTGCCTTATCCACCAGGTCGCGTAAGTAGAAAAGCGGTAGCCTTTGTCCGGGTCGAACTTATCTACCGCGGCCATAAGGCCGATGTTGCCCTCCTGGATCAGGTCCTCGAAAGGCAACCCCTGATGCTGATACTTCTTCGCCACCGAGACGACCAACCGGAGGTTTCGCTCGATCAAGTGCCGTCGGGCAAGCTCATCGCCACCCTGCGCCTGATGGCTCAAGGTGATCTCCTCCTCGTGACTCAGAAGCTTTCCCTGACGGATGCGCGACATATAGGAGCCGAGCAGGTCCGGGGTTTCTTCGGTGATCTTCACGTTATTTGGTGTTAGCACGTTGGCACTCCGTTCTTGTGTGGGATTTCAGCCGACTATTGGGCCGATAAAGCCGCCGATGATCAGGAGTAGCAGCCTCCGGACTATCGAGAGCGCGAAGACGGCGACTATCGGGGAGAGGTCGAGCGCCACTCCACCGAGGTTGAGGGACGGCAGCACGCTTCTTATCGGGCGCAGGATCGGGGTTACGATCCGGCCCACCACGTCGTAGGCCGCCTGCAGAAAGCCGTTCGAAGGGTAGTTCGGGAACCAGCCGATAAGCACCCACGCGATAATGAACGCGAATAGTATGTAGTAAGCGTAGTTCACGACGGTCCCTAACAGGGCGCTTATTCCGAAACCAATGGTCTGTAAGAGCGCGGGCGTCATGCCGCATCCTCCCATTCGTTGGTAGAGGCGGCGCGGGCCTGGGCTAGTTCGAGCTGTTCGGAGACCACAGCCGGCAGTATGGAGTAGGCCACGCCGCCGTAGCCGGCGTTGGCGAAGACGGTCCCTACGACTTCGCCTTCTTCGTTCACCACGGGACCACCGGAGTTGCCGGGGTTCGCCTCGCCGCGGATGCTGGTTATGTAGCGGTTTACGGGGCCGTTTCCGTATGCGTCGCGGGTGATGGCTTGGGAGGTTCCCCCGATGCGTCCGGGCTCGATGTCGAGTGGTCCTCCGTACGGGTAACCCACGATAGCCACCGGCTCGCCAGGCTCCGGCTCGGTTGCAGGCAGAACCGGCAGGTCCATCCCATCCACCGCGAGCACCGCCACGTCGTTCGTCTCGTCCACCGCGACGACCTCCGCCTCGTATCCCCGCCAGGCTCCTTCCCGGCGTATCGCCACCCGGTCGTTTCCGGCGACCACGTGGGCGTTGGTGACGACGAGCTCCGGCGCGGCCACCCACCCGGAACCGGAAGAGCCCGACCCGTAACCCAAACTAGCGCCCGAACCGCCGGTCGCGACTATCTGGACCACGCTGCCGGCGGCGTTTTCGACGCTTGGACTATTGTTCGCGTCTGGTGGTTCGGGCTCGGCTACCTGCGGCCTGGGACCTTCGATCTCGGGCATCGGGTCCAGGCCCGCGACCATGTCCAGCAAGAACCCCGCCGGGAGGCGGTCGTTCATAGCCAGGAGAATTCCGGAGTCTTCCACCGATCCCCGAACGGGCTGCGGCAGCGGTCCCTGCAAAGCAAAAACCCCCGCCACCCAGACAAAGAACAGCCCGACCGCCGCGCCCAGGGCAGCGCCGCCGACGCCGTCGAGCGCCCCGAGAAGGGAACCAACGCCCGGAACCCGCCGGACCGAGGCGCCGATCCGGCCGCCGATAGACCCGGCTACAGCCCTACTCAACCCCGCCAAAAACAAAGCGGACAAAAGTAGTACGAAAGAGGAGTAGGCCGCGAAATCCGGCTCCGACTGAACCAGATACCTCGCCAGCCGGCTGCCCAGATAAGCCCCGGCCCCGAGGCCCGCCAACGAGACAACGCCGGAGATAAAACCAGCGGAGAAGCCCCGGACGGCCAAAAGCGCCACCAGCGCGACGATAAGCCAGTCGAGCAGGCTCACGCCGCCACAACCTCTAGTGCGGAATTACGATAAAAGTCTTTTCGTCTCAACCGGCTTCCTCTTCTAGATCTCTTACCCGAAGACCTGGCGTGGAGAGGTGACGCCCGAAAGCGAACGCCACCATCTACTACCGAACTTAGACTTCGGTTTTGGGCGAGGACTGCTGGCCGTCCTGCTGCCCACCGCCGCCGTTCTTCCACTCGCAGTCACCATCCCGGTTCTGCTGCTCCTGCTGTTGGGTGCCGGGTTGCTGGGCCGGGTCTTGCTGTCCGCCGTCTTGCTGGGCGATTGCCGCGCCGCCGAAGATGGTCAGCCCGGCTACCGCTACTCCGGCCGCGATCCACTTCCTCATCTTTCTCTTTCTCCTCTCTCGTGAAGTCTCTTTACGCTTACCTCTAACGTCGTAATGTCTTCCTCTAACTCTTGGTATCTAGTCTCGTATTTGCGTCTGTGAGCGGTGTTTGAGAAACATGAGGATTTACACAGAAACGCCCGCGGGGGGACCGAATGTCTTCAAATAAGACTGGATAAAAGGATAAAATGCACCGGTAAGCTTGGCGCGAAAGATGCGAACGGAGAAATACCTGAGATGAAACGGATCCTGATCGTCGAGGACGAGCAGAAGTTGGCCCGGCTCGTCGCGCGGGTGCTCAGGGAAGAGGGATACGCGCCGGAGGAATCCTACGACGGGCGCGAGGGGCTCTCGCGGGCGCTCTCCGAAGACTTCGACCTGCTGATCCTGGACTGGATGCTCCCGGACCGGAGCGGAACCCAGATCCTGCGGGCTCTCAGGGCGGCGGAGATCGGGATTCCCGTTTTGATGCTTACGGCGCGGGACCAGATCGAGGACCGCGTAGAAGGCCTCGACGCCGGCGCCGACGACTACCTCCCGAAACCTTTCGCCTTCCCCGAACTCCTGGCCCGCGTCCGGGCACTCACCCGCCGCCCCTGGAAAGAAGAGGCCAACGGATCGCCCGAAGGTAACACCCTCTCGGCCGGAGACGTGGTGCTCGATCCGGTGCGCCACGAGGTCCGGCGCAGCGGAGAACGGGTAGAGCTCACCGCTAAGGAGTTCGCGCTTTTAGCCACCCTGCTCCAACGTCCGGGTCAGGTCTTTACCCGCTCGGTCTTACTGGACACCGTCTGGGACGGTTCGGCGGACGTGTACGCCAACGTCGTGGACCTCTACGTCTCGTACCTCCGCAAAAAGCTCGACCAGAACGGCGATACCTCCCGCATCCGCACCATCCGCGGCGTCGGCTACACCTTCGAGCCACGAGGCTAAATCTCCGTGTTCGACCGTATCCGGCGCCGGCTCACGTTGGGGTACGTGGGCATCCTCGCCCTCATACTGCTGCTTTTCGGGGTAATAGTCGTGTTCTTCTTCCATCAGCGCGTTGTGAGCGAGCAGGACAGAAACCTGGCCCAAAGCGCCCAGAACGAAGCAAGGTCGTTGCTCGACGGCGGTAAAAAGTATGAGGTAGTAGATATGACGAAGCACGACATCACCGTGGCCTACGTCCCGTTCGACGAGTCCGGCGGAGACCGGGTGATGGTCGAGGGTGGCGAAGACGCTCCTATGGGTTTGCCGAACGGAAAGCTAGCCCGTAAAGCGCTCTCGACGGAGAAAGAATTCTACCCGTCGAACATCGAGGGTCCCGACGGCTCCTTGAGGGTGGTTAGCGTGCCGGTCGGCCTGAGTTCCGGCTCCGGGTTCTCGGTGGTCGTCGTGCAGGCCGCCCAGTCGCGGCAGGTGGTGTGGGACACGGTGGGGAACCTGATCCGGGTGCTGGCGGTCGTCGGCCTCGGCGCCCTCGCGCTGGCTTTTGTCGGGGGCTTGTTCATGTCCCGGCGGGCGATGCAGCCGGTACAGGACTCCTTTGCCCGGCAGCGGACGTTTATCGCCGATGCGTCGCACGAACTAAAGACACCGCTCACCCTGATCCGGGCCGACGCCGAAGTCCTCCAACGCGAAATGACCGACCCGGGCCAGCGGGAACTCGCCGACGACCTCCTCTCCGAAACCGATCGCATGAACGCCGTCCTCTCCGACCTGCTCCTCCTCACCCGCCTCGACGCTGGCAAGCTCTCCGTCTTAAGCGAGGTTTTCGACCTGTCCCAAACGATAATCCGGACCACGGAACGCTTCCGGGCGCGGGCGGAGGCTGAGGGAATCGGCATAGAAACCGAGCTGGCCGGCAAACTCCTCGTGCGCGGCGACGAGGAACGGACCGGCCAGATCCTGGCCGCCCTCCTCGACAACGCCCTCCGCTTCACCCCGGAAAGCGGACGCATCACCGTCACCGGAACTCAGGACGACGGGAAGATAAAAGCGACCGTCACGGACACCGGCCCCGGCATCCCGCCCGAACACCTCCCCCACATCTTCGACCGCTTTTACCGCGCCGACGCGCAAAGCGACGCCCGGACCCGCTCCGGCGGCGGTACGGGCCTCGGCCTCTCCATCGCCCGCGACCTTGCCCGCGCACAGGGCGGCGGGCTGATAGCCGAGGGGACGAATGGTGGCGGGGCAGCTTTTGTTCTCTTGCTGCCCGCCAAGACCTAGAAACAAAGCGTGCTGTAAGCCCGCCACGGGACGTTCGGGATATTCGTTGGCGTTGGGGGTCGGCAGCCATGCCTGAAAGCGGGTGTCGCCGGGACGCGACCGGAAGCTGATGGCTTCGTCGTGCGTGCCGGCGATCCTCGGCGCCCCTGGAGTTGTTTAGTTCTTCCGGCGCGCCAACCAGATTATTACGATCAAGACTACGGCGCCTGCGGCCACCGGCGCGGCACGCTTGAGAACCGCCTCGTAGCTCGCCGCCCCGAGATCCAACGGCTCGACCTCACTCTCCTGTTGGATCTTGCGCACCGGCGGCTCTTCCGAACTTCCGCCGGAACCGTTTGCACTAGCGGTTTCTCCGGGTCCGGCAGAACCGTTTGTGGCCGCGGCCGGCTCGGACTCTTCCTCATGCACGTTCTCGCCCAGGATCTCCTTCTCCAGGCAATCGGCGAACCGGGTCAAGAGCTTCGCCGCCACATCCTCCTGAACACCCCGCCCGAACTGCGCCGCCTTGCCGGTGAGCTGCATGTCGGTCTCGACGTGGACTTTGGTGCCGCCGTTCTCCCCGCTCATCGTCGAGGTGATGGTCGCCGAAGCCGTACCCTGGCCCCGCCGATCCTTGCCGTCAGCCCTGAGCACCGCCCGGTGGTCGTCCTCGTCCGTCTCCTCGAACTTGACGGTCCCGTTGTACTCCTGCTTTACGGGGCCGAGCCGGACCGTCATCTTGCCGCGGTACTCGTCTCCTTCTTGCTCCGTGAGCGTCGCACCCGGCAAACACGGCGTTACCCGTTCGAGGTCGATCATCGTCTTCCAGGCCTCGTCTACCGGCGCGTCTACCGTAAACTCGTTCTCCAGCTTCATGTCTTCGCTCCCTTTCTACTAGAGTACTAAAGTTTTCCTTCCAGGCAGTCGGCGAACTGGCCCATGACCTTCGAGGCCACGTCTTTGTGGACGCCGCGCCCGAACTGGGCCACCCGGCCCGAAAGGTGCATGTCGGTCTCGACGTGGACTTTGGTGCTGTCGCTACCCTCTTCACTCAAGGTCGAGGTGATGGTCGCCGAAGCGGTGCCCTGGCCCCGCTTGTCTTTGCCCTCGGCTTTGATGGTCGCCCGGTGGTTCTCTTCGTCGGCGTCTTCGATGCTGACGGTACCGTTGTAAGTCTGGGAAACAGGACCCATTTTGATCGTCATGGTGCCCTTGTACTCGTCGCCGCGTTGCTCGGTGAGTTGGGCGCCGGGCAGGCAGGGCGTGACCTCTTCGAGGTCTTGCATCGCCTCCCAAACGCGGTCTATGGGCGTGTTTACCGTAAACTCGTTCTCCAGCTTCATTGGCTCCTCCTTTGTTCGGGCGCGGCCCCAGGGGCCGCGCGTTCTTTTAGGCGGCCGAGGTCCTCGGCCGTATCCACGTCCGCGGGGTCTGCGACGTCGCCGCACGGGACTTCTGCCACGAGTTCCGGATGACGCCGGATAAACTTCCGCGCCCCTTCGTCGCCAACCAGTTCCTGCTCTAGCAGCGGCCACACCTCCCGTCCAAAGAGGACCGGGTTGCGCGGCGCGCCCCCGTAAGTGGCGACCGCCACGTCCGCCCCCTTCTCGAAGGCCGCGACGAGCCGGCCAACCGCCCCCGAACCTACGAACGGCTGGTCCGCCAGCAGGACGACCGCCGCCTCTGTCCCCGGCCCCGTGGTTGCCAGGCCGAGCCGCACCGAGGTAGACATACCCTCTTTCCAGTCCGGGTTCTCCACCACGTGGACCCCGTAAGGTTCGCACACGCTCCGTAGCTCCTCCGCCTGTTTCCCGACCACCACGATTATCTCATCCACCGGGGCGTCGCGCAGCCCGTCCAAGGCAACTTCGATTAGGGCCCGGCCCCCGAACGGGGCGAGCAGCTTGCCGCCCCCTGAAGGGCTCTGCCCAAACCGGCTTCCCGCCCCGGCGGCGAGCACGATGGCCGAGACGCCGCTCATACCCTGGGGATCATCCGGTCTTCTCCCGGACGCCGGCCTCCGGCTCGTGGATCGGGCCGGAACGTTCCGAGAGCCGTCCGCCCGAATGTCCGGTGTGCAAAGCTATGATTTCCCCGGCGATAGCAACCGCCGTCTCCTCCGGCGTCCGCGCCCCGATATCCAGACCGATGGGACTCGCGATCCGCGCAAGTTCCTCGTCGGTAACGCCTTCTTCTTTCAAGCGTGCCGTCCGGTTGTCGTGGGTCCGGCGGCTGCCCATCGCCCCGATGTAACCCGCTTCGGTCTTTAGGGCTTCCTTCAACACCGGCACGTCGAACTTGGGATCGTGGGTGAGGACGCAGATCACGCTTCGCCCGTCTACCTCCGCCGTCTTTAGGAACTCATCCGGCCAAGAAACGACCACCTCGTCGGCGCTCGGGAACCGCTCGCGGGTGGCGAACACGGGGCGGGCGTCACACACCGTTACCCGGTAGCCCATGAACTTGCCGGCCTGGGCCACGGCCGCCGCGAAGTCTATGGCCCCGAAGACGTACATCTTCGGCGGCGGGGCGAAGGATTGAATAAAGACCGACACGTCCTCCATCCGGCGCTGCCCCGTAGGCCCGAAGTGGACCGTGCTGGTGCGTCCGCCCCCGAGCAGACCACGGGCGGCTTCTACGATAGCCTTGTCCAGGTCTGCGTTCTCCGCGGTTCCTTGGTGGTCCTCGGGGCTTACGAGCAGCTTGCTTCCAAGGCCCGGACCCTCGATCACCGTGGCGATAGCCACCGGCGACTGTTCGGCCAACGCCTCGTGCCAGCGCCTCAGAAGCTCACCCACGTTACCAGTCCACCTTCTCGACGAAGATGTGGATAATGCCGCCGCACGTCAGGCCCACCCCGAACGCCTCGTCGTCCGAAATTCCGTAGGTAACGAGCCGGGGCTTTCCCGTCTCTATGGCGTCTATCGCCTCCTCGAATACCGCGGGCTCGACGCAACCACCGCTGACAGACCCCACGACTTGTCCATCTTCGCTCACGGCCATCGAAGTTCCCGGTCCCAGCGGCCCGGAGCGTTCGACCTTTACCACCGTAGCGAGCGCGGCCTGTTTGTCCTGTTCGCGCCACCCGGCTACTTTGTCTACGACGGGGTTCATCCTGTACCTCCTTGCCGCTGCGTGACCGCCCCGGCGACGGCCCGGGTCAACTCTTCGAGGCTCTCGAAATTGTGGCCCGATAGGAAGACATCTACGTGTGGCAGGGCTGCGGCCATACCCCTGGCTAGCGGCCGGTAGCCGGGCGCGGCTTTTAGCGGGTTTACCCAGATGACCCTGTGTGCCAGACGATTTATACGCCGCATTTGCTCCGCCAAAACTCCCACATCTCCCCGGTCCCAACCGTCGGAGAGGATCACCATGACCGATCCCCGCGCCATCCCGCGCTGCCCCCAGCGGTCCACGAACTCCTTTATTGTATCCCCGAGCCGGGTTCCGCCGGACCAGTCCTTTACCGCGCCGCCGGCTTCCTGGAAGGCCCGGTCCGGGTCGCGACTCGTAAGCTCCCGCGTGACGCGGGTGAGCCTCGTCCCCATCACGAAAGCCTCCACCGGGTCGCCGGAGGAGACACCCGCGTGCAGCATCCGCAGCAGCACCCGGCTGTAGGAAGACATCGAGCCGGAGATGTCGCACAGAAACACTACCTTCCGCGGCCGGTCTTTGGCCCGACGGAAGCGGTGGCGCACCGGCTCGCCACCGGTCCGTAGGGCGCCCCGGAGCGTCCGGCGCGGGTCGTGGCGGCCCCGCGGGGCAGGCTCCAGCCTGCGGCTCTTTTTCAGCGCGCCAGAGAAGCTCAGGTCTGCGAGCAGCCGGTGTAGCTCGTCGAACTCCTCGGCGGTGTAGAGGGCGAAGTCCTTGGTGCGGAGCACGTCCACCGGGCTGTAGCGCAGCCGGACCGCCTCCTCGCCCTTCGGGTCTTTCTCGACGGATCCTTTCGGCGGCTGGACGGAGTCGTCCACGGAGAACGAGGGACTAGTCTTCGGCGCCTTGAAAGGTCTAGGACGGCTCAAGCCCTCCCAGAATACTTCGAAGGCTTTGGCGTAGAGTTCCGCGTCTTCGGGCCGGGAGGTCAGCGTGATCCTCCCGGCCCAGTACACGTCCTCCCGGCGCGTAAAGTCCAGCTCCTCCAGCGCGCGGGCGAACTCCACCACCCGGTCGGTCCCGGCGTTGATGCCGGCCCGGCGCAACAACCGCCCGAAGGCTACCGCCGCGTCGAGCATGGGAGTTTGCTGCGGCGCGGTCTCCGGCATTGCTACCCTCCGGCGAGCAGGCTCATCGCCGCCCCGAGTGCCCGCTGCTGATCTTCGCGGTACTTTACGACCGAACCTAGCGTGGCCTCGATCAGGCCTTCGTCCAACTCTTTAGCGCCCAGCGCAACGAGCGCTTCGGTCCAGTCCAGCGTCTCGGCGACGCCGGGCGGTTTGTAGAGATCCAACGACCGTAACCGTTGGACGGCGGTCGCCACCTGCCGGGCCAGTTCCTCGTCCGCGCCGGGGACCCGGAGGCGGACTATCTCGACCTCCCGCTCCAGCGTCGGGTGGTCTATGTAGAAGTACAGGCAGCGACGCTTGAGGGCGTCGTGGACCTCGCGGGTCCGGTTGGAGGTCAGGATGGCTATCGGGGGGCGGTCGGCCTGGATAGTGCCGAGTTCCGGAACCGTGATCGCGAACTCCGAAAGTATTTCCAACAGGAACGCCTCGAACTCGTCGTCGGCCCGGTCCACCTCATCTATGAGGAGCACCGGCGGCATCGGTCCCTCGTGCTCCAGCGCCCTGAGCAGCGGGCGGCTGACCAGGAATTGCCGCGTATACAACTCGTCCTCGAAACGTTCCCGGTCTTCCCTCTCGCCGAAAGCTTCCGCCGCCCGGATGTGGAGTAGCTGCCGCGGGTAGTCCCACTCGTAGACGGCCTGATACACGTCTATACCTTCGTAGCACTGCAACCGGATCAGCGGCGTATCCAGCATCCGGGAAAGCACCTTCGCCACTTCCGTTTTGCCGACCCCGGCCTCGCCTTCGAGGAACAGGGGACGGCCGAGCTTGAGGGCCAGAAAGATCGCCGTGGAGAGTCCCTCACCTGCCAGGTAACCGTCCTCCTGCAACCGCTCCTGAAATTCCGGGGAAGAAGAAACGCCGGAGGGCAAAGCCCCCCGGCGTCCGTCAGAAGTTTCGGTCAACGTCCCAGAGCTTCCTCGACCGCCCGGCGGGTCCACACCCGCGCCAGGTGACGACGGAACTCCTCGGAAGCCGCGTCGTCGGAGGCGGGGTTTGTGCCTTCGTCGGCGGACTCGGCGGCTTCTGCGACGTCACCGGGGCTGGCGCCGGAGAGAGCTTCCTCGACCGCGGTGGCCCTTATGGGCGTGGAGCCCATGCTGGTCAGGCCGATGCGGGCCGAGTCTATGTTGCCGTTGCTCTTCTCCACGACGGCCGCTACCCCTACGACCGCCCAGTCCTGAGAGCGGCGGGAGAACTTCTTGTAGGACCAGCCGGTGTCGGAGCTTAGCTTGGGGACCCGGACTTCGGTGACGACTTCCTGTTCATCTAGGGCCGTGTAGAGCCAGTCGAGGAAGAAGTCGGCGGCGGAGATGGTGCGTTCGCCGTCGGGGCCTTTGACTACTACTTCACCTTCGAGGGCGGTTATGACGCTCGGTAGGTCACCGGAGGGGTCGCCGTGGGCGACGGCCCCGCCGATGGTGCCCCGATGCTGGACCGAGGGGTCGCCGAGCTGTCCCGCCGTGTAGGCGAGGATGCCGCAGTGCTCGTTTACCGTGTCGTCGTTGTGGATCCGGCGGTGGTGCGTGAAAGCACCTATCGCCAAGTGATCCTCTTCTTCCCGTATGTAGTTCAGGTCTTCTATGCGGCCGATGTCAACGAGGACCGACGGGGCGGCGAGCCGGAGCCTCAAGAGCGGGATCAGGGAGTGCCCGCCGGCGAGTATCTTGGCGTCCTCACCGTGCTCGCCGAGGAGCTCTATGGCGTGGTCGACCGATTCGGCGACCTCGTAGTCGAAAGGTACCGGATACACTACGCATCACCTCCCTGGCCGTTTGCCTGACCGTTCGCGCCGGATTTTGCCTCTTGGATCGCGGTCCACACCCGCATCGGCAGCGCGGGCTTGTCTATGTGCGTCACACCGAGCGGCTCTAGCGCATCAATGACCGAGTTGATGACCGCCGGCGGAGAACCGATGGTCCCGGCCTCACCGATGCCCTTGACACCCATCGGGTTGGAGGGCGAGGGCGTTACGGTCCGGTCCAGGGTAAAGTTCGGCAGCTCGGGGGCGCCGGGGATCATGTAGTCCACCATCGAGCCCGTGACGAGCGTGCCGTCCTCGTCGTAGAGCGCCTCTTCGTAAAGCGCTTCCGCGATTCCTTGGGCGAGCCCGCCGTGAAGCTGGCCGTCCACGATGATCGGGTTGATCACCGGCCCGCAGTCGTCCACCGCGAAGTAGTCCCGCAGCCGGACCTTGCCGGTCTCGGTGTCTACCTCCGAAACGCAGATGTGCGCCCCGAACGGAAATACGAAGTTCGGCGGGTCGTAGAAGTAGTTCTCATCGAGGCCCGGTTCCATGCCCTCGGGGAGGTTGATGCCCCCGAAGGCCGCCCCCGCTACGTCGTTTATGGTTACGCTCTGGTCCGGCGAACCGGCGACGCTGAACGTGCCGCCCTCGAACTCCATGTCGTCCTCGGAGGCTTCGAGCATGTGCGCGGCGATCTTCTTCGCCTTCTCCGCGACTTTCTCCGCCGCCAAATGTACCGCCACGCCACCTACTGGCAAGCTGCGTGAGCCGTAAGTGTCGAGGCCGTGGGGCGAGGTTGCCGTGTCGCCGTGGATGACTTCTACATCATCCGGCGTAACGCCCAAAGCGTCGGCGGCTATTTGCGACCATGAGGTCTCGTGTCCCTGGCCGTGGGGCGAAGTCCCGGTTACGACTTCGACCTTGCCGGAGCCGTGCATCCGCACGTTCGCAGCTTCCCAGCCGGGCGCGCCGTAGCGGAGCGAGGCCAGCACCTGCGAGGGCGCGAGGCCGCAGATCTCCGTGTACGTCGAAAACCCGATGCCGAGCTGGACGGGATCGTTCTCGTCCCGGCGGCGCTGCTGCTCTTCGCGGAGGCCTTCGTAGTCGGCCATCTCCAGCACCCGGTCTAGGACCATCGGCAGGTTTAGCGAGTCGTACTGGATGCCGGCCGGGGTATCGGTCGGCTCGTCGAACGGCTCGTAGAAGTTCTTGCGCCGCACCTCGGCCGGGTCCATCTCGAGTTTCCGGGCGAGGCTGCTGACGATCCGCTCTATCGCGTAGGCCGCTTCGGGGCGTCCGGCCCCACGATAGGCATCCGTCGGGGTTTTGTTTGTAAAGACGCCGGTGCAGCTAAACGAGTAGGCGCCGAAATCGTAGACGCCGGGGTAGACAAAAGCCCCGAGGATCGGGATGCCCGGCGTAACGAGCTGCATGTAAGCGCCCATGTCGGCCAGGAGGTTTACGCGGAGGCCGAGGATTTTGCCCTCGTTCGTGGCGGCGAGTTCTATATCCTGGATCTGGTCGCGACCGTGAATCGTCGCCATGTAGTTCTCGGAGCGGTCTTCGACCCACTTGATCGGCGCCCCGAGCTTCTGCGCCAGCACCGCCGCCAACGCCTCTTCGACGTAGAAGTTGAGCTTGGAACCGAAACCCCCGCCGACGTCCGGCGCCACCACCCGAATCTTGGAATCCGGTACCCCCGTCACCACGGAGAGCACGCTCCTCAATATGTGCGGTATCTGGGTGGCGCTGTAGAGCACGATCCCGCCACCCGACGGTTCCGGATACGCAACCAACGCCCGCGGCTCGATGGCGTTTGGAATAAGCCGCTGCTGGATGTAGCGCTCCTTGACGACCACGTCCGCCTTCTCGAAGGCGTCCTCGATGTCCCCGACCTCCAGCGGCCACACGTAGGACTTGTTCGTCTCCAAATCCTCGTGTACCAGCGGGGCGTCGTCTTTTATGGCCTCTTCCATGTGTGTCACCACGTCGAGCGGCTCGTAGTCCACGTCTATGTGCTCCAGGGCGTCCTGGGCCTTGTAGCGGTCGGTCGCGACCACGATGGCTACCGCATCGCCCATGAAGTTCACTTTGTCCTTGGCGAGCGGCCAGTGGTCGGGCATTTTGATGTCTTCGGTGACGGGCCAGGCGCAGGGCATCGGCGCCGCCCACTCGTCCGCCAGCTCCTCGCCCGTATAAGCCGCCACGACGCCCGGCTGCTCCAGGGCCGCCGAGACGTCTATATTCGTGATCTTCGCGTGGGCGAACGGGCTGCGGAGGATGGAGGCGTGCAGCATCCCCTGCAGCTTGATGTTGTCCGTCCAGTTAGCATTCCCGGTTACCAGGGCCGGGTCTTCCTTGCGCGGTACGCCCCCGCCGACGTACTTCTCCGGTGCTTCGGTCACTTTATCCCCTTTCTAGGACGATACCTGGGTGCTCATCTCGCCGGCCGCCTGCTGGACGGACTTCACGATGTTCTCGTAGCCCGTGCAGCGGCAGTAGTTGCCTTCGAGGGACTCACGGATCTCCTCTTCGGAGGGGTCCGGGTTCTCGGCGAGCATGCTGACCGAGGCCATGATCATGCCCGGCGTGCAATACCCGCACTGCAAACCGTGGTTCTCGTGAAAGGCCTTTTGCATAGGATGCCATTCACCGTTCTCGGCCAGTCCTTGAACCGTCAGGATCTCCTGCCCGTCGGCCTGCACCGTCAAGAGCGTACAACTCTTGACCGACTCGCCGTTCATCAGCACCGTACAAGCCCCGCAGTTGGACGTGTTACACCCGACCATAGTCCCCGTCAGGTTCAACACCTCCCGCAAGTAATGCACCAATAGCAGCCGGGGCTCGACCTCGTGTTCGTAGGTAGTACCGTTCACCTCTAACTCGATGCGCCTCACGTTCCTCCTTTCCTAAAGAACATTCCCTCGAAGACATGATCCCCGCAAAAGCCATACGACGACAGTCAAAGCAATTACGGAGGACTAAGTTACTACCCGCAAAGACCTCTGTGCCTATCTTTCCCCTTTCTCGAAAACGCGCCGGTCCAGTTTAGCACGGGCGCTAGAATCGCTTCAATGGAATTGTCCCCAACTAACTTGACGCGCCTTTTGCGAAGTGCAATAGTAACGTCTCTTGTAAGGGGCAAGGGCGGTGCGAAAGGGGGAGCTTTCGGAGAAGCGATAGTCAAGTCGCGAACGTTTTCTTTTTTGGGATAAGTCATGGCTAGTGGGGAAAGGAGCTGGTTTATTCTATGGACACCTCCCAGATGTTCGAGTTTCCGGTAAAGGAGTTCTTCAAGCAACCGCGGTCGCTGCTCGGCGCAGGAGCGTACGAGACGGCGGGGCCCGAGGCAGCGGCGATGGGGCTGAACCACGTATTGTTCGTGACGACGGGGTTGCGGGGAACCGGCATTATCGACGAGTGCAAGACGAACTTCGAGAACGCCGGCGTCTCGGTTACGGTCTACGACAAGGTCGAGACGAACCCTAAGGACTACAACGTGATGGACGCCTACAACGCGTTCACCGAAGGCGAGTGTGACGGTTTCGTTTCCATCGGCGGCGGTAGCCCGCACGACACGACAAAGGGCGCTCGGGTCGTGGCGGCCCACGACGGGCGGAACATAAACGAGTTTCAAGGACTAAACGCTTCGGAGAAGCTGGAGAACCCGCCGCACATCGCGATCAACACGACCGTCGGGACCGGCTCCGAGACGACGCCGGCCGCCGTTATAACGGACCTCTCTAGCGAGAAAGCGCCGCACAAGTGGGTCGCCTTCGACCGGGCGATGACGACGACGCTCGCCATTAACGACCCTGTTCTATGCATGACCCAACCGCCGGAGTACGTGGCCTACACGGGCTTCGACTCCATAGCGCACGCCTCGGAGGCGTATGTCGGCCGGGTGCAGCACCTCTCTTGTACGCCGGTGGCGCTCGAAGCCGTCCGGCTCGTTACCGAGAACCTGCGTGAGGCGACCTACAACCCGAAGAACTTCAAGGCGATGGAGGGCATGGTCTGGGCGCAATACATCGCGGCCCAGGCGTTCAGCTCCGCCTTGCTGGGAATTTTGCACTCGCTCTCGCACGCGGTCTGCGCCCACTACGACATCCACCACGGCTTGAACAACGGCATCGGCATCTCGCGGGTGTGGACCTACAACCAGCCGGCGGCGGTCGAGAAGTACGCGGACATCGCGACGGCGATGGGCGAGAACACCGCAGGGATGAACCCGGTGCAGGCCGCCGATCAGGCGATAGACGCGGTTATCAGGCTCGCCAAAGACTGCGGTATCCCGGAGAACTTCTCCTCGGTCTCCGAGTACCCGAAAACCCGGATGGGCCAAGGCTGGTACGAAGGACGGCCGACCGAGGCCATCCAGTCCGACGACGAAGAGCTACAGAAGATGGCCGAGCACATGATGGAGGATCTCTGCACGCCGGGCAACCCGCGCGACCTGACCGTCGAGGGCGCGAAGGAAGTCCTGTGCGACTGCATGTACGACTCGATGGAGCGCAAGACCTCGAACGGCTACCGCCAGAACGTCTGGGGCGCGGCGCCGGCGATGGGCCGCAAGACCCAGGGCTACGAGGAGCGCGGCGAGGGCCTCGGACGCCAGCCGGCGACCCGGTAGACCGCCGGGGTAGCTCAGCATAGAATGCGGGAGCGGGCATCGCATCCGCTCCCGTTATCGCCGTAAACCGATTTTCGAGAGGGAGCATTTTGTTTCAGAGCATTGAAGAGGTCGGCGAGAAGCTCGCGGAGCAGAGTTACGTTTCGGACCGGCGGCTGGCGACGGTCGTGTTTCTGGCGACGCGGCTGAACAAGCCGGTGCTGGTCGAAGGTCCGGCGGGCGTCGGTAAGACGGAGCTTGCGAACGCGCTCGCGGGGGCTGTTGGTCAGACCCTGATCCGGCTGCAGTGCTACGAAGGCCTCGACGAAGCGAAAGCCCTCTACGAGTGGGAGTACAGCAAGCAGCTCTTGTATACGCAAGTCCTCCGCGAGAAGATCGGGGAGACTTTAGCCCCGACCGAAACCCTGCGCGAGGCCGCCGAAGTCTTGCGCGGACAGGAAGGCATCTTCTTCTCCGAGAACTTCCTGGTCGAGCGCCCGATCCTCCAGGCCGTCCAGTCCGAAGAGTCGGCGGTGCTCCTGATAGACGAGATCGACCGGGCCGACGAGGAGTTCGAAGCTTTCCTGCTGGAGTTCCTCTCCGACTACCAGGTCTCCATCCCGGAGGTCGGGACCATAAAAGCCACTCAGCCGCCGGTCGTCATCCTGACCTCCAACCGGACCCGCGAGCTTTCCGAGGCGCTCAAGCGCCGCTGCCTGCACCTCCAACTCGACTATCCGAACGGCGACGTGGAGCTGGAAATAGTGCGCCTCAAAGCCCCCGGCATCAGCGAAGCCCTCTCCGAAGAGCTAGTGAATACCATCCAGGAACTCCGCACGCTCGACCTCCGCAAAGCCCCGAGCATCGGGGAGACACTCGATTGGGCGCAGAGTCTGGTCGTCCTCAACGCGCCGAATCTTTCGAAAGAGTTGATCGAGAGTACCATCAGCGTCATAGCCAAGTACGACCGCGATGCCCAAAAGATGCTCGACCACCTCGGCGTGAACGAAAGAGAGAGCAAAGAAATCGGCCAGAAAGAACCGACCGGCGAGAAGCCCGAAGAGGCGATGTACGAGATGCACCGCTCCGTCCACAAGCACGCGCACTAAGACTAAACGACAATGGTTCAGGATGAGGTTACCAAGCTACAGAAGTTCGAGAAACTTTTAGACAATTTCAGACAGCTTCAAGGCTGGGTCGGACATTCGCGAACACCTGCAGAGATTGAAGCGATCCGCCTAGAAAATCTCAAAGGGCTTTTAGACGCTTTTCAAGCGCTTCCGGGCCGGGTCGAACGCCCGCGAACTTTCATGGAAATCGCCGGATACCCTCACTACGAAAACGTCTGCA
Organism: Rubrobacteraceae bacterium; assembly: GCA_965213905.1. Lineage (GTDB taxonomy): Bacteria > Actinomycetota > Rubrobacteria > Rubrobacterales > Rubrobacteraceae > SIRX01. Next base: position 1,120,028 of record OZ243922.1, read on the forward strand.
GTAACATACTTGCGTTCTTTATGGACCCGGAAGAGTCCCACGGTTTCGGAACCCTGGTGCTCGATGCTCTAGCAAGAGCTGGAGATATAGCCGATGCAAATGAAGGGTTTGGTGGTAACGTCTCTGTTGAGCGCGAAGTCAGCACAGATTTTGGAAACAGAATTGATCTACTGATCGAATCAGATACTCACGCTATCCTTATAGAAAACAAGATCTATGCAGGTGTGAGCAATCCTTTCAACGACTATTCTGCTTACCTCGATCAAGTAGCCGACAATCGCGAGAAACACAAGTTTATCCTTACGTTGCATCCGACCAATGCCAGCAACGATTGGGGGTTTGCGAACCTCACGCACGAGGAGTTTGTCGGGCACATACGCTCGCTGCTGGGCCACTACGTTCCTAGTGCGGACGCCCGCCACCTGACGATGTTTTTAGATTTTCTCAATACGCTTGAAAGTTTTCAAAGAGGGAGTCGCATGAACCAAGAGTTTGTCAAACTGCTCGCAGATCGAGGAGATGATATTAGAAGTCTCTTCGACGGTATGAAAAGATTCAGAACAGATATGCGTAATAAGTGTGAAGAACTGAATTCTCTCGTAAACATCGAGAACTATCCGAATGTTAATCAGCGTTTCTGGAATAACAACATAGTGGATATGTTCGACAACCTGCAATATAGAATTAGCGTCGCCGAGAACTTGCTAGTCGGAATAGATGTTCGCGTCAATCCGAACGGATGGGAGATCCAGATCTATCCACGCGACAAAGGTGATCCTGCGAAGTTTAGGAACGTCTTGCAGCGTCTAGAGATTGAATTTGAAAAGCGAGATAGCGAGTGGAGGCCCTACGCATATCCTACGCGCTTCGCTTACGACGAAAATTTAGAGCAAATCAGTCCCATACTCCAAGAGATTGTAGACAGACTCGCCACATACCAGGAAAAGCAATGGACACCGTAGTCAACGACTTCGTCCAGGTGCTCCGCGATCACCAGTTGCGGGTCTCCCCCGCCGAGAGCATCGACGCGCTGCACGCCCTGGAGCACACCGGGCTCCGGGAGCGTGGGGTGGTGAAGGACACTCTGCGGACGACGCTAATTAAAAACCAGGAGGACGAAAGTACCTTCGACCGGCTCTTCGAACTGTACTTCTCGATGCGCCCGACGGAGGAGAAGCCTTCCGCGAAGCTAAAACTTTCACACGACCACGATCACGGTCCGCCGCCCGCGAAGCTGGAGTTGGGTGAGGAGGCCGGCGGCGAAGGCCCGGAGGACGAGGGCCACAGCCACGACGTAGACGAGTCCACGGAGATGCGGAAGTTCTTCAAGGAGGACCGGATGCGCCCGGCGAACGACATCCACGGTGAGTCCGAGCGGATGCGGCTCTCAATGTTCTCCCAAGAGTTGATCCTGAACCGCAAGCCCGGCGCGATGGACAGCGCACTCCAGCGCCTGACCTACCACATGCGCCTCCGCCGCTCGCGCAACATGTTTAGCCCCGGCGAACTGGTGCCAGGACTCGGCGGCGAGGAACTACCGCTGGACGTTTCCGCCGTAGACCTCCAAGACTTCGTGAACCACCTGCACGAGCTAGAGGTGGACGAGGACCTGATCTCCCAACTAGAAGCCCAGTCCGAGAACATCATCAAAGGTCTGCCGGACCTCATAAAGCAGATGCAGGAACGGGAGAAGCTCCTGAAAAAAGACGCGAAGGACGACACAGAGTTCCGCCGCCGGGCGCTGCGCAAGATGCTCACGTTCTCCGCCAGCGAGCAGCGGGAGATGGAAGCGGCGGTCCGGCGCATTGCCCGCAACATCCAGGGTGCGAAGACGCGGCGCCTGAAACAAGACCGGACCGGACGCATCAGCGTCCCCCACACCCTACGCCAGAACGTCCGCTACGACGGCGTCCCTTTCGACCCCGTTTTGCGCCGCCGCCGCGAGGGCAAGCCGCGTGTTACTTTGTTATGCGACGTTAGCATGAGCACACGAAATTTGAGCCGGTTCTGGCTGCACCTGATCTACCGGATGCAGAGCCTGTTCTCGAAGGTCCGTACGTTCGTCTTTGTGGCGGAGATGGCGGAGGTTACGCAGGTCTTCGAAGAGCACGATATGAACAAGGCGGTGGAGGAAGTTTTCTCAGGCCGCATCATAGACGCCGACGTGAACAGCGACTTCGGTAAGGCCGCCGAGCAGTTCACATACGAGCACCTGCCGACCATAAACCATCGCACGACGGTTGTAATACTGGGCGACGGGCGCAACAACGGCAAGCCGCCGAACGCGGAGGCGTTGGAGGAGATAACGCAGCACGCCCGGCAGGTCGTCTGGATCACACCGGAGCCCCGCTGGGGTTGGAACCTCGGCTCCTGCGACATGCCGCTCTACGAAAAAGTCTGCAACCGCGTCGAGGTCGTCCGGGACGTAAAAGGCCTCGCAAACGTCGCCGAGAACCTCATAAAAGTCCGGGCGTAGGATGCCGGAAGACTTCGGTCCCGCCACCCCGTATCGCTACTGCCCGGTAGACGCGAGCCCGCTAGAGAAGTCCGGCGGCTCCCCCACCGGAATGAAGTGCCCGGAATGCGGCCGCTCCTGGTATCGCAACTCGTCTCCGTCGACCGGCTGCGCCATCGTGGAGAACGGCAAGGTGCTGGTAACGGTCCGGGCCGGCGAGCCGGAGAAAGGCCGGGTAGACGTGCCGGGCGGCTTCCTGGAGCCCGGTGAGCATCCGATGGAGGCGCTCGTGCGGGAGGTCCGGGAAGAGTTGGGCGTCGAGATCGGAGACATAGTCGGACCCCTGATCACGGCCGTCCACAACTACGGGGAGAACGGACCGTTCGTGTTGGCGCTCGGGTTCGCAGCCCGGCTGGTGGAGGGTGAACCGGAGCCGGCGGACGACGTGGCGAGTTTCCGGTGGGTCGGCGCTGACGAGTTGGATGATCTGGACTTCGCCTGGCCTCACGACCGGGAGTTGGTAAAGACCGCCCTGTCCCGGTAATCGTCGCGCCGTTGGCTGCGTGTGGCCCGACTGCGGCCCGACAGCCCAAACTTGCGCTAACATTTGTTTTCTGCTAATAATTTGCAACTAGTATGGAAGATCGCTCTGTCAGTGTCTTGCAACAGCGAGGTGTGCGGGTCACGCCGCAGCGGGCGCACGTTTGGCGGTTACTCGCGGAGTCCGGGGACCATTTCACGGCGGAGGAGATCTGGGCGAAGGTCCGTGGGGATTTACCGGGTATTGGGTTGTCGACGGTCTACCGGTCCCTTGAGGCGCTGCGCGAGGTGGATCTCGTCGCGGACAGCCGGTTGCCGGAGGGGCCGCGAGTTTTCGAGGCCCGGACGGCTTCCCACCCGCACCTGGTCTGCGTGGAGTGCGGGCGCATATTTCATCCCGAGCCCGACTCGGGTCGTCGGTTGCTGGAAGTTCTCGACGGTGCTTCCGAGAGGTTCGAGGTATACGAGCTACACGTGGTGGCCCGGGGAAGGTGCGCCCCGTGCGCGGAGAAGAGTGAAATTTAGCGGAGGAGGTACAGGATGCACATTCCCGACGGCCTGGTAGACGCCACCACAGCAGCGGCCACGACGGTAGCGGGAGCCGGCGCCGTGGCCTACGCCCTGAAGAAGTCTCGCAGCGAGCTGGACGACCGGCGGGTGCCGATCGTCGGGTTGACGGCAGCGTTTATCTTCGCCGCACAGATGGTCACCATCCCGGTTGCCGGGGGTACCAGCGCACACCTGTTGGGCGGCGCGATGGCGGGGATAATGTTGGGACCTTGGATCGGCACGCTGGTGGTGAGCGTCGTCTACCTGGTGCAAGCCATAGGTTTCGCCGACGGGGGCATTACCGCTCTAGGCGCGAACATCCTATGCATGGGGCTCTTGCCGGCCGTCGGAGGATATTATCTCTTCCAGGCGTTGACGGCGATTCTGCCGCGCACGCGCACGGCCTACCTGGGGTCGGTCGCGGTGGTATCGTGGGCTTCAATCATCGCGGCCAGCGCGCTCGCCAGCGTATTCATCGTGTTCGGGGGGCCATTGCCGATGGCGGCGTTCCCGATCATGCTCGGCATCCACTCGCTCGTCGGGGTGCTGGAGGCCACCATCTCCACGAGCGTCGTGGCGGCCGTACTGGCAACCCGGCCGGACCTGCTCGCCAACCGAAACCGGCTGCCGGAAAGCGTGCCCGCTACGATTCGTGAGGAGGCAGCCCGATGAGCCGTTCCAGACGTTCCAGAAATCAATCCGTGCTCCCGTTCGTGCTCGTTGGTCTCCTGGTCGCTTTGCTGGTGGGAATGGTGATCTCCAACTTCGCGGCGGGCAGTCCGGACGCGCTGCAGCGTGCGGTCATCAACAGCCAGTGCGAGGGAGCGGCGAACGAGGAAGTCTGCCTGGCGCGACAGGAAGGAGAACCCCTGCTCCAGATACAACCCGCGCCCTTCTTAGACTATAGCGTTACCTGGCTATCCGGGCTCGTGGGCGTCACCGCCACCTTTTTTCTCGGGGCGGGGCTCGTTCTCCTACTGCGCCGCCGGAACGGCCCGTCTACGGCGACCAATACCGGACGCCGGGTAAGGTAGAAGCCGTGGGCGGCGACCATCGCCGGGCCGAGGTCGAGGCCGTCGCGGGGATGGACTCGCCGGTTCACCGGCTCGACCCGCGGGCCAAAATACTCGGCCTGATCTCTCTGGTCGTCGTCTCGGTGTCGCTGCCGCCTGGCGCCTGGGTGGCTTTCGGCGCGGTGGTGGCTATACTGGTCGGGCTCGTGGCCGTCGCCCGGCTGCACCCGTTGCACGTCCTCCGCCGTATGACCGTCGAGATACCCTTTCTGCTGGCCGCCGCGATCCTGCCTTTCACCGTAGAGGATGGTCTCACGCTGGGCGTTACGGTCGGGATAAAGATCACGGTCGGCGTGCTCGCAATGGTAATCCTCAGTTCTACCACCCCTTTTCCGCAGCTACTACGGGGTTTTGAGTTGTTGCGCGTGCCGCGCCTGATCATCCTTATCACGTCTCTGATGTGGCGCTATCTGTACGTGCTCGTGGGGCAAGCCGAGCGGATGAAAACGGCCCGTGCGGCCCGCGGTTACTCCGCCCCCGGGCTCCGGCAGGCCGCATCCTCAACCGGCCCGCTCCTCGCGAGCCTTTTTCTACGCTCGCTGGAGCGCGGGGAGCGCGTGCATCTCGCCATGATGAGCCGGGGCTACACCGGCGGCGTACCGGCAACGGTAGCCGGACGCCTTTCCCTGCGCCCGCCAGACGTCGCTTTTCTGGCCGCATTGGGGATCTTGCTGATGGCTATAAGGGTGTTGTTGCCGTGAGCGACGATCCACCGTCCATCGAGCTCAAGGACCTACGATACGCTTATCCCGACGGTCACGAGGCGCTGCGGGGTATCACCTTGAGGATCGAAGCCGGCGAACGGGTTGCGGTGCTGGGACCCAACGGCGCGGGCAAGTCTACGCTTTGTTTGCACCTCAACGGTATCCTGGAGCCGACCCACGGCTCGGTCCGTATCTGCGGCCTGTCGGTAGAGGGAGAAAACTTACTCGAAGTGCGCCGCAGGGTAGGGGTGGTGTTCCAGGACCCCGACGACATGCTCTTTATGCCCACCGTGGCCCAAGACGTCGCCTTCGGGCCGTCTAACCTGAAGCTTCCGGATAACGAAGTGCAGGAAAGGGTCGGGCGGGCCCTCGCGGCGGTCGGTATGGAAGAGGTGAGAGACCGCCCCCCGCATCATCTCTCTTTCGGTCAAAAAAAGCGGGTTGCGACCGCGGCGGTGTTGAGCATGGAGCCGGAGGTACTGGTCCTCGACGAGCCCTCCAGCAACCTCGACCCCCGTTCCCGGCGGGAGTTCGGCGGCATCCTCGCCGGGCTCTTCCAGACCATCGTTATGGTGACACACGACCTGCCGTATGCGTTAGAGATCTGTGACCGCGCAGTAATTTTGGACGACGGGCAGGTAGTGGCAGATGGCCGGATCCCGGAGATCTTCAACGAACCGGAGCTGTTGGCGGCGCACGATCTCGAACTGCCCCGGGGATTTGCACCCATCGAGCCCAGGCTCCATCCGTAACGCTGGAGATCGCAGCCCTTCCTGTTTAGAATGGCCCGCGGGCTGTTTAGGAGACAGCCAGTGAAAATTAGGTTCTGGAGAACCTTCGGAAGGAGGAGCAAGTTGCCGAAGTACGTGATCGAGCGGGAGATACCGAGGGCTGGAGACCTCTCCAAAGAAGAGTTGCAAGAAATCTCGCAGACGTCCTGCAACGTGCTGAACGACATGGGGCCGCAGATACAGTGGGTCCAGAGCCAGGTTACGGAAGACAAGATCTACTGCACCTACATCGCCCCGGACGCGGACTCGATCCGCCAACACGCCGAACAGGGCGGGTTTCCGGCGAATAAGATCTCCGAAGTTCAGGCGGTCATAGACCCGACGACCGCCGAAGCGTAGGACGGCGATCCTCCGCCCCGCCGGCTTTACGTCGAGGCTGGCAGGGTAAGGCGCTTCGCGGATCGAGTCCCCGTTGCGCCGGAGACGCCGTACGGCATCGAGCACGCCGTTTCCGCCCGGGCTTTCCACGACCGGTTATCTCCTGCGGCGACACGTTGCGCCACTTCTTGCGGCGTAGCTCGGTGAAATCCGCCAGGGCGGAGATCTCCCGTGCCCAGCTCCCGGGTGGTAGAGCGGCTCTTGCCCCCGGAGCGCGGAGATCCACTGCTGGTTGGTACACCTTTTCGTGGTCACCCGTCGTGCTAATCACCTACAGATCTTCGCGCGGTAGGTTACGACAAAATTAAGGACCCGGCCCGTCAAACCATCGGCCACCACCCCGGGAACTTCAGCAAAGCCTCGTCCCCCCGAAAAACGGTGCTGTGGGATAATTAAAGGATATTCGTTGAAGGAGGACTGACATGGCGACCACCAGCACGAGCCCGGAGTTTTCCCGGGAAGAAGTAGGGCTCGCCCTCCGCAACCCCGGCATGCAGCTCGAAGGGTTGCGGTATCAGATCACCCCCATCGGGATGCATTACCTGCTGATCCACTTCGACATCCCACACTTGGAGCCGGATACTTACACACTCCCCGTGACGGGCCGCGTCCGCAACCCGCTCGAACTGTCCCTGCAAGACATAAAATCCCGCCCGAAGGTTACGATACCCGTAATGATGGAGTGTGGGGGCAACGGCCGGGCGCACCTTTTGCCGCGCGCGAGATCCGTCCCGTGGCACGACGAGGCCGTCGGGTGCGCCGAGTGGACGGGAACGCCGCTACGCCCAATCCTCGAAGAAGCCGGCATTCTCGAAGACGCCGTAGAGATAGTCTTTTCCGGCCACGACCGGGGCGTGGACCAGGGCGTCGAACACGACTACGGACGGAGCCTCACGGTAGAAGAAGCTTTACGAGACGAAGTCTTACTCGCCTACGGGATGAACGGCCGGCCGCTACCACCGCAACACGGCTTCCCGCTCCGGCTCATCGTGCCGGACTGGTACGGCATGGCGTCGGTCAAGTGGCTCAAGGAAATTCGGGCCGTGGGCGAGCCTTTCGAGGGCGTCCAGCAAGTCATCACGTACAACTACCGCCAGTCCGAGGAAGATCCCGGCACACCCGTTACCCGCAAGCACCCGCACGCCCTGATGGTCCCGCCCGGCATTCCGGACTTCCTCACCCGCGGGCGCCAGGTAGAAGCCGGAACAGTTCGGATAGAAGGCCGCGCCTGGTCCGGCTTCGGGCCCATCGAGAAGGTCGAGTTCAGCCCGGATGGCGGGAAAACCTGGGAAGACGCGAACCTCGGCGAGTCGGCCGGGCCCCACGCGTGGGCCCACTGGACGTACGGGTGGGATGCCAAACCCGGCGAACACGAGCTGCGGATCCGGGCGACGGACTCGACGGGCCTTAGGCAGCCGGTGGACAGCGAAGAGGCCTGGAACCAGGGCGGATACGGCGTTAACGTCGCCCAGCGCGTGATCGTGCAGGTCGTTTAGGGCGCGTCGGGTGGAAGAGCAGTCCCACGCCGACTTCGCGGGCAACCTCCAAGGGCTCGCCCGTAAAGCAGAAGAGGTTTTGCGGAAGAACGACATGGGAGGCTGGACGAGGGCCGCGCCGGGCCTCTATCCTCACCAATGGAGTTGGGACAGCGCCCTCATAGCCGTCGGGCTCGCCCGCCTCGATACCCGCCGCGCCGCCCGGGAACTAGAAACCCTTTTCGACCACCAGTGGAAGACCGGCAAGGTGCCGCACATCGTCTTCAACGAAGACGCCCCGGCCGACAGCTACTTTCCCGGCGCCGACCACTGGGCCTGCACCGCCGACGCCCCCGACGCCCCGCCCGCACCGCCTTATACGAGCTGTCTTATACAGCCGCCGGTTCACGCCATCGCCGCCCTTCACATCTGGGAGGTTGCGCGGGAAAGAGGTGGAGAAGAAGGTGGAGACCCGTCAGACAGAGCGCGGGCTTTCCTGGGACGCATCTACCCGAAACTGCTGGCGTGGCACCGCTACCTTCTCACCTACCGGGACCGGGAGGGAACGGGCCTCGTGACCATCTACCATCCCTGGGAGAGCGGCACGGACAATTCGCCCCGGTGGGACGGGGCCCTGGGGCGGGTAGAGATTGGCGACATGGCGGACTTCGAGCGTCGGGACCTCCAGCACGTAGATGATCCTTCCCAGCGTCCGACGGATTTCGAGTACCAGCGGTTTATCTGGCTCGTGGAGACCATGAAGCGGGCCGTGTGCGACGAGGACGCCATTTACGAGTCGCAACAGTTTCAGGTAAAGGATGTGTTCGCCAGTGCCATCCTCGTCGCGGCCAACGAAGCACTACTAAAAATAGCAGAGGTCGTAGGAGCCGCCGAAGAGGATCGGGACGGGATCCGCGCCTGGATCCAGCACGGCAGAGAAGGCCTGAAACGCTGCTGGCGCGGGGACCTCGGCCTCTACCTCGACTACGATGTGCTCGCCTGCGAGTTGCTGCAAGCCCGCACCGTGGCCGGTTTCGCGCCGCTAATATCGGGAAACCTGGAACTCGCAAGGCTCGAAGCCCTGGTAAGCCGCCTGCAATCCGAGGAGTTCTTGGGGCACCCGGGCCTGTACCGCCCGCTGCCACCCTCCACCAGCCCCGAAGACCCCGGCTTCGTGCGGCGCAGCTACTGGCGCGGACCGTTCTGGCCCGTTATCACCTGGCTTCTGTGGTGGTCGCTGGAGAGGGCCGGAGAGGTGGAACTGGCGGCAAAACTACGAGAGACGGCCCTGGCCCAGATCTCCGAGCAGGGGTTCGGAGAATACTTCGACCCGTATACCGGGGAGTCGCTCGGTGCCGAAGATCAGTCCTGGACCGCCGCCGTCGTCCTCGAATGGCTGGCTAAAAAACCTTACCCGGAGCGAAAAGCGTCTTGAAGTCCGCGCGACACACGGCGGGCAAGTTTTTGTAGTCTTTGGACAAGGAGGATCGGGGAGGGTATCTTCTGGTTTACTCTTCCAAAACCTTCGGAAAGGACGCGAGATAGATGGGCCAGAACAACGACCGCATATTGGTACACACGGGCGAGGGTTTCTACACCGAGATCACGGCCGGTGTCCACACCCTGATCGCCGACGAGCCCGAGAGCTTCGGCGGCACGGACAAAGGCCCCACGCCCTACGACTTCCTCCTGGGCGCCCTGGGCTCCTGCACCGCGATGACACTCCGGCTCTACGCAAACCGTAAGGACTGGCCGCTAGACTCGGTAACGGTCCGGCTCGCGCACGGCAAGATCTACGCCGATGACTGTGAGAACTGCGAAACGGAGACCGGCAAGATAGACCGCATAGAGCGCGAGATCGAGGTAGAAGGCGACCTGACCGACGAGCAACGCGAAAAGCTCCTGGAGATCGCCGACAAGTGCCCGGTCCACCGCACCCTGACCTCCGAGACGGTCATAGAAGACCTCACCCCGGCCCGACCCTAGAGCATATCCGGGCGGCGGGCGAAATAGGCGACGAGGCCTCCCACATAAAACACGAAAAGCAGCGGCAAACTCAAGACGATGCTCCCGAGTTGGAGGTAAGCCGCCGGGATGCTATCGAAAAAGGCGAACGGGAAACCTACCAACGCCACCATAGCCAACGCGACGACCGCCAGGCAGATAAGGCCCTCCAACCTCCCGGCGATCCGGCAAGCTATCACACCGGTCCCGAAAACCGCCGCCGACCAGATGATCAGAGAGAATACCCCGTAGAACCTGTCCCAGAACAAGCTGGGCCCCTCTAACGGAATTCCCCCGACCGGCGTGAAGAGCAGCAAAACAGTGTTTAGAGAAACTATCGCACAGCAACCCACAAAAATACCCGCCAACAAACGCCACACGCTAAAACTCGCTTCCGCGGTAGTATAAGGTTTGTTACTATTTTAACATAGTCCGCTAAAGCTAGATATCTTCTACCGCTTCTTTTATAGGGGCTCCGCCGGAGAGTATTTCGAAGGTCTTGCCGGGGGTGTTTTCGGCTTCGAGGGCTGCGACGAAGGTGCGGGCGACGTCTTCGCGTGGTATTTCGCCGTATTGGTCCAGGGATTCGGCGGCGGCGATGTTGCCGGTTCCGGCGTCGTCGGTGAGGCGGCCGGGCCGTATGACGGTGTAGTCGAGGCCGCTGTTGCGGAGGCGTTCGTCGGCCTCGCCCTTTGCGCGCATGTAGGGTTGCATCTTCTCGTCGCGGCTTTCGGGGTCGTCGGCGCCCATTGTGCTGAGCATGAGGTACCGGCGGACGCCGTGCTTTTCGGCGGCTTCTATGAGCTTTATCGCGCCGTCGCGGTCCATGGTTTCTTTGCGTTCGTTGCCGGAGCCGGGGCCGGCACCGGCGGCGAAGATTACGGCGTCACAGCCTTCGACGGCTTCGCCTACCTTGCCGTCCGCTTCGTCCTGTTCGAGATCTACCAGCGCCGGTTCCGCGCCGTCGGATTCGACGTTTTGCATTTGTTCTTCCTTGCGGATCAGGCCTCGCACCTCGTGGCCGTTTTCAACGAGCATCCTCGTCAACTGCCGGGCCGTCTGGCCGTTCGCGCCCGCTACGAGTACCTTCATGGTTTATTTCCTTTCTCCGTTTTATTCACGGGATAGTCTACCCGCCAACAGGGTCCGGCACGCAAGATAAAATAGGTGGATGGCGTTCGAGGTAAGGTTAGTGGATCAGGGTCCCGTGTACAGTGGGGGGAACCCGGTCGCCTGCCACTTTACGGACGCCGAGTGGTGGAACCTTCTGTCGTTGGCGCACGAGTGTGGCTTTGATCCCGCGGAGGAGTACGTTTCGGTTGTGTACCCGCCCGGAGAGGACGAAGCCCGGGAGTTGGACGGCAAAGCCGCAAGCGGGCTGTACATCGGGGTAAACATGATCCTGAACCAGGACACCCTGCCCTTCGCCACCACCTGGGAGTCGGACGACGGCAGGCTTCATTTCAGGTGGGCCAACGCGCCGGCTTACGCCCGGGACCGGACGCCCGCGAACGACCGGAACCCCGGTAGCGACGCGAACTTCGACCTGGACCGGAAAGACCTGCAGCGGCTCCTGGAGTGCCTCGGCAACACCCGGGTGCTCGTGGCGCGGGTGGTGGGCTAGAAAGCCCCCGGTTCGGTACCCTACCGGGGCTTCCGAGGGCATCGGGGGTTCTTTCTAACGCCCGGCCGCGCCTAAATCTATCTTTATAACGCTGCTCCACGGGAAGAAAGTGGTCTTCCCGGCGGCGGATACGCACACGCCCTGCCCGCCCGCCTCTTCCAACGTGCAGTCGAGCCAGCGCGGCACGTCGGCGTCCGAGTACCGGACGTGTACCTCCTGCCCGACCCACGCCTCCGGCACCGGTTTCTTCGCCGTTTCCGCCATATCATCTCCAGTACTCGCCGGGTGTTGCCGGGCACATTCTAACGCCCCAGGTTGACCCTGGGGTTGCCCCTTGGGGTTGACCCTGGGCCGAAACTCACGAGCCCCCTATAATTCCGGCATGGACCTTTCAGCGCAGCCGGAGCCCGCGGGGCAACACCACCGCAACAGCGGCCTGTTCTCCGACCACTACCTGAACGTAACGCTGCCCCGCCGGGCCGACTGGCGGGAACTTGCCTCCGAAGCCGAACCCACGATGCGGGAGTTGGCCGGCATCTTCGCCACCCACACCCCGAGCAACAACGAGGCCCAGACCGAGAGGGAACTCGTGCGGCCGGTAATGGAGGCCCTCGGCCACGACTTCGACGTACAGGTGGCGTTGCAGACACCCGACGGTACGAAAGTGCCGGACTACGTCTTCTACAGGGACGCGCGGTCTTTGGCCGCCAACAAGAACCGGACACTCGACGAAGAGACGCTCTCCGGCAAGTCTTACGCGGTCGGGGATGCAAAGTATTGGGAGCGGGCCCTGGATCTACCGCTGAAGGGCAAGAAACCCGCCGACCCGTTCACGAACAAGAACCCGGGCTATCAGATCTCCTTCTACATGCGCCACGCGGGCGTGGACTGGGGCATCCTGACCAACGGGCGGCTCTGGCGACTCTACCACCGCGACACCGCCCACAAGCTCGACCGCTTCTACGAGGTGGACCTGCAAGAGCTGGTCGAGGGCGGCGACGCGGGACGGTTCCTGTACTTCTACGCCTTCTTCCGCCGCGCGGCCTTCGACGACGGGCCGCTGGGCGTCGCCCCGATACTCCGGGCGAGCGACGACTACGCCCGCGGCGTCGAGGACTCGCTCAAGGACCAGGTCTACGAGGCGCTGCGGCACCTGGCCCAAGGCTTTCTGGACTACCCGGCGAACGGCCTGGACTCGGGGCCAGACACCCTCAAAGACATCTACGATAATTCCCTGATCGCGCTGTACCGGCTCCTGTTCGTCCTCTACGCCGAGGCCCGCGAACTGCTCCCGGTCCGCGGCAGCGAGGGCTATCGCGAGAGCTACAGCCTGCACGCCATAAAGCACGACGTCGCCGCCGGACGCCGTCTCCTGCCAACGGGCGCCACCCTCTGGCCGCGCCTCGTGCAGCTATTCCGGATCATAGACCAGGGCAGCCCGCCCCTTTCCGTGGCGACGTTTAACGGCGGCCTCTTCGACCCGGACCGCCACCCGTTTCTGGAAGAGCACACCGTTGGGGACGCGCACCTGCAGTCGGCGGTTGACATGCTCTCGCGGGTAGCCGGCGAGTTCGTTGACTACCGGGACCTGGCCGAGCGGCACCTCGGCACGATCTACGAGGGTCTCCTGGAGTTCCACCTGGAGGCGTTGGAGGAACCAGAGGGGGCGGAGCCAGGCTGGACGGTCGTCCTCGAAAACGACTCCGGCGAGCGCAAAGCCACCGGCAGCTACTACACTCCGGACTTCGTCGTGAAGTACATCGTGGAGGAAACGGTCGGGCCCGTGCTCCGCGCCGCGATAGAAGAAGCGGACACCGACGAGGAGAAAGTCGAGGCGATGCTGGCGCTGAACGTGCTGGACCCGGCGATGGGCAGCGGGCATTTCCTGGTCGAGGTGACGGAGTACATCGCCCGCTTTCTGGTCGAGCTGGACGTTTCGCCGGAGAACCCGCCGGACACGGCGGGGGCCGAAGCCGACGCGGAACTGGCCTATTGGAAGCGGCGGGTCGTGCAGTCGTGCGTCTACGGCGTGGACATGAACCCGCTCGCCGTGGACCTCGCAAAGCTCTCGCTCTGGCTCTCGACCATCGCCCACGACCGCCCGCTCTCCTTTCTCGACCACCACCTCCGCACCGGCAACTCCCTCGTCGGGGCGCGCCTCACCGAACTCCAACCCGGCAACACCGGCAAGAAGCGGAAAAAGAAAGCGGCGGACGAGGCACAACTCTCGATGCTCGAAGACGACGCCTTCCGCCAGAGCATGAGCGTGGCGGTGGGGAGCATGTGGGTGATCGAGGAGTCCCCCTCCGCCTCCGTCGAGGACGTAAAGGAGCAGGAGCAACTCTACGAACGCCTCCGCGAAGACCTGACCCGCCGCTACGCCCGGCTCGCCGACCTCGTAACCGCAACCCGCTTCGGGGTCGAGGTGGACCCAACACTCTGGCAACCGCTCGCCGACTACGCAACGAGCAAGAACGTCGCCACCCTGCCCCAGTTCCAGCGCTGGCTCGATGCGGCCCAAGACATAGCCGCCGGGCAGCGTTTCTTCCACTGGGAGCTTGAGTTTCCCGAGGTCTTCTTCGACCGGCACGGCAAGCCGCTCGGGGAAGCGGCGGGCTTCGACGCGGTGGTCGGCAACCCGCCCTACGTGCGGCAGGAGGCTCTCGGGCCGGTGAAGCCGTACTTCAAGGACGCGTACCCGGAGACCTACCACGGCGTCGCGGACCTGTACGTGTACTTCTACCAGCAGGGTTTGCGGCAACTGCGGCGCGGCGGCCGGATGGGCTACATCGTCACCAACAAGTGGCTGCGGGCGGGCTACGGCGGGCCGCTGCGCGGGTACTTCGCCGAAGAAGACGCGCTCGTGGAGATCGTGGACTTCGGGCACGCCCCGATCTTCCCGGACGCCGATGTGTTCCCCTGCATCGTCGTCCTCCAGAAACGAGGACCGGACACGAAGGACGACGGAGCCAACGGCGAGGTCCGCGTCGCCGCCGTCCCGCGCGAGGAGCTTGGCGGCATGGACCTGGACCGGACCGTGGAGGCCCACGCCCACACCGTCCCCCGTGGACGCTTCGGCAAGGAAGCCTGGAGCCTCGAATCTTCGGCGGTTGACGACCTGATGGCGAAGATCCGGCGCAACGGAGTCCCGCTCGCCGAGTTCGCGGGCGTGAAGCCCGCCTACGGCATAAAGACCGGCCTGAACGCGGCGTTCCTCATAGACACTGAAACGAAAGACCGGCTCGTAGGCGAAGACCCGGCCTCGGCAGAGGTCATAAAGCCCTACCTGCGCGGCCAGGACATAAAACGCTGGTCCCCCGACTGGCAGGACCTGTGGATGATCGTGCTAAAGTCCAGCGGCGACCACGCCTGGCCTTGGAGCAAGGCCGGAGACAGCGCCGAAGAAGTGTTCCGGCAAACCTACCCATCATTGCACGCCCACATGAAGCTGCTTGAAGAAAAGCTCCGCAGGCGGCGGGACAAAGGGCGACACTGGTGGGAGCTTCGGTCATGTGCTTACTACAACTTGTTCGAGCAGCCGAAGATCATGTACCAGGTAATTCAAACGCATCCTCGTTATGGACTCAGCGAGAACGAAATGTTTTCCAATGACAAGACCTTCTTCGTACCAGCCTATAGCGGATGGCTTCTTGCGATCCTCAACTCACCACTGATGTGGGCATACAATTGGCGCAACTTGCCCCACATGATTAACGAAGCACTCAATCCAGCAGCTTGGTTGATAGAGGAACTACCCATCGCCCCGCCCACCGACGAGGCGCGGGCGGAGGCGGAGGCAGCGGTCGGGCGGCTGGTGGCGTTCACGCAGGCGGAGCAGGAGTCACGCCGGGACACCCTGGACTGGCTGCGCGTCGAGTACGGCGTAGAGAAGCCGGGCCAGAAGCTACAGGACTTCGCCGCGCTAACCGGCGACGAGTTCGTCGAGGAAGTCCGCAAGCGGCGTCCGAAGGGCGTGGGGCGGCTCTCCCCCGCGGATCTCAAGCAGTTGCGGTCCGGTTACGCCGACCTCGCAACGCCCGTGCGCGAAGCCCGCACCGAGGCCGCGAAGCTGGAGCAACGCCTCTCAGATCTCGTCAACCAGGCTTACGGCCTCACCCCCGAGGAAGTAAACCTGCTCTGGTCCACCGCCCCGCCCCGGATGCCCCAATTTTAACCAAAATGTCCGTTCCCAACGACATCCTGATCTACCACTTCACAGATGCAACGAACATACCAGGAATCCTCGAAGCGGGCCACATTTACTGCAAGTCCAGACTTTCGGCAGGAACGCATAAGATCGATATCTCTCACTACGATATACAGCAAAGACGGCAGAAAAAGAAAGTTCGGTGTGGACCGGGCGGTGTGCTGCACGATTACGTCCCTTTCTACTTCGCAACCCGCTCGCCGATGATGTACGCGATCTCCAGAGGAAACGTAGAGAAATGCTACAGCGACACGAAGCGACTCATCTACTTCGTTACCAGCCTGGATAGAGTACGGGAAGCTGACTTAAGTTTCGTATTCTCTGACGGACACGCCACGAAAGCGTTTACGAAAATCTACGATGATTTGGTGAGCCTGGACGAAGTTGACTGGTCGCTGATGCAGGAGCAATATTGGTCGGACACTGATGAAGATCCTGACCGAAGCCGCCGTCGTCAAGCCGAGTTTCTCATACACGGCAACTTCCCCTGGGAAGCTGTGGAGTATTTGGCAGTCAAAAACGCCGACATGAAGCGTCGGCTAGACAGGTATCTAGCCAAAGAATGGCCCCATCTAATCAGGCCTGTTAAAGTACGTCCAAGCTGGTATTTTTAATGGACAGCAAGCGGTACAGTTAAGAGCAAGCCGGGGGCGATGGCACGTGATCGAGTTTCGCAGCGACAACCTCTTGGGGGCTGATGTCGAGGCTCTGGTCAACACGGTGAATACCGTGGGGGTCATGGGTAAGGGTATCGCCCTGCAATTCAAGAAGAAGTTCCCAGGCAACTTCAAAGCCTACGAGCGCGCCTGCAAGAACGAAGAAGTCCGAGTCGGCAAGATGTTTACCGTCTCTTTGGACAGTCTCACCAATCCCCAGTACATTATCAACTTCCCGACCAAGCAACATTGGAAAGGAAAATCGCGTATCGAGTACGTGCGCGACGGACTGGAAGATCTACTCCACGAAATAGAGCGTCTGGACATCCACTCTATCGCCCTGCCGCCTCTAGGTTGCGGCAACGGGGGCCTGGATTGGGAAGGTGAAGTGCGCCCGCTGATCGAAGCAGCTTTCGCCCGAGTACCCGAAGTTCGGGTCCAAGCCTTCGTGCCACATGCGGAAAACGAGCCGGTTCAGCTAGATGCCGGCGAGGCGCGGCCTCTTCTTACTCCGGCACGGGCCGCGATGATTTACATGCTAGGGTCCTACAAAGCCTCGCACTACGTCGCGGGACGCATCGTTGCTTGGAAATTGGCCTACTTTGCGCAAGTTGCCGGTGTAACTTCTTTGGACCTTGAGTTTCAGGAAGGCCCATACGGTCCATACGCGAACGAATTGAGGTTTCTGCTCCAGACACTCGAAGGCCATTACATCAGTGGTCTCGGCGACTTCAGTAGCAGATCCGACATCGAACTCCTCCCCGGAGCAGAAGACGAGGCCAGAAGTTATTTGTGGGAGCACCCGGAAACGAAAGAACGTCTTCGGAGAACTGCCCAGATCATAGAAGGCTTCGAGACTCCCTACGGAATGGAACTTCTGGCAACGGTTCATTGGGCCGCGGAACAGAAGGGAGCAACGTCTCTAGCGGAAGCCGTACAAATCGTTCAAAATTGGACTTCTCGAAAGGGCGACCTCTTCGACGAGCAACACATCGAAGTTGCCTGGAAGCACCTGGAAGACGAGGGCTGGCTTTCGACAAAACTTGTAGCTCACGGCTGAGTCCGCAAGCCGGTCGAATTTTCGACCGAAGATCCATATTATCGCCTAATTTCCGTTACTCTCAGGCAGTTGCGGTCCGGTTACGCCGACCTCGCAACCCCCGTGCGCAAAGCCCGCACCGAGGCTGCGGAGCTAGAGCGTCGCCTCTCGAAGCTCGTCAACGAAGCATACGGCCTAACGCCGGAAGAAGTCGAACTGCTGTGGTCCACTGCGCCGCCCCGGATGCCGCGGTCCTAAAATTTTCCGTTTCCGGCAAACCATCAAAGCGTGACGCCCGTTCAAAGCCGCCCAAAGCTCGCCAAAGGCGGAACGGACCTCCGGTGGCGCTTTCTCAACTTTCGTAACTTTCCAGACGATATATTCGTCAGGCGTGTCGCACGGGTACATCCGGGTAAATACGATCTCGATGGGACGTTTACGGAAAACGAGGTCCGGAGGATAGAAGCATGAGCCAGGACAAAGACGCAGAGAGACCAAACGAGGAGGGTAGCGGTGGCGAGATGGTCAAGCTACTGCTGGGAAGAATTATCTCCGTGCTCGGGATGCTGGTCGGCGCCGCAGTGGTATTCACCGCAAACGCCGCGCTGACATTTTCATTCATCGGCGTAGCGTTGGGGGTTACAGGGTACGTGTTAGGCGCCCGTAGGCTCGGGGTCGCCGCCGTCATCGTCGCGGCGGTCGGGCTGATACTCGGGGCCGCGATAGTCAACGACCTGATACCCGGCCTCAACCCGCCAGGAGTGGACGACAATAGCCCCGGGTAGGAGGATACCAACCCTCAGCTCACGTCTACACCGTTCATAACGCCCGGGCGGGACCAAGACCCGCTCACCGGAGAAGATGAGTTTACTTTTTGATCCGTCGTCCCGGACGCCGCGTTTCTGAGCCGATAGAATTTCTGCGTGAGGGTAACGAACCATTTCGAGTAAGATATGTTGGAGAATCCCAAGCGGTTGGGCACAATCGTGGCGCTCTGTGAGCGTATCGTGGAAGCGGCGGAGTATACTAACCAGCAGGACGATGGCCTGTGACGGATCTGGGGGTATATCCCGGAGGTAGGCTATCGGGTACGCGTAGTCCCCAGCGGGGACTGGCAGGCACTCATCACCGCCCACGAAGACCGCAACTTCACCCGTGGGATAGAGCAGGAAGGAGGATAAAACGGTGAAAATCTACTACCATCCCGAACCGGACAACGTGGCGATCCACCTAAAGGACGGCGCCGAAGGAGTCGTCGGCGAGATCATGGGCGAAGATCTGGCTCGTACCAAACCGACATCAACAGGACGAAGCAGATCGCGAACGCCAGGAAGCCTCGCATCGTATCGAGTAGTTCCTCGAAAATCTCCGGCATCTCCAGCGAGACCACGAGGAGCGTAACGGCGAAGGCGGCGTCAGCGGAACCCTCCATACGCTACACGTCTTCCCCGCGCCACCTGAAGCCGTCTCTGTCTTTATCTACCCGTCTTCTCGCCAACCCCTCGCGCACCATTCTTTTGCACCCCTACTCCACTAACACCGTCATCGAGCCAGCCCGGCAACCATAATAGCGGAGCGATAGCAAAGACTCACTACCCGCCGGTTGTCGTTAAAAGAGTTCCAGGCCGCCTGGAGAACGCCCGGGCGGTCCCCTGTACCCTGTAGGTTCACAGGGGGGCTGTACACTCTGGCACGTTCTGAAGCCGCGAAGCCAGAGCAACACTTTTTCAATCTTGCCGATCAGGCGTACGGCCTCGCGCCGGAGAAAGTGGAACTACTCTAACTTACCGTCTGAAATGCCAACGTATCGGCAGTTGACCGAAACACCTCCTCATATCGCTCTCCAGAGAATTTTTTACGCTACATACAAATATGCAGAAGCGCTGTATGATCTTGGTAGGATTTTGCAGCGCAAGCATTCAGCGTACAAGAATAGGGAACCATAAGCGTGCGAGGAAAATTAGAGGAATCCCAGCGCAGCACGTACGCTCTTATTCTATTTTTGGGGGTATTCGGCGCCGCCGGGGCGCTCGTGACCTCTGAGTTGGTAGGCACGATTACGGTTTTCTCCCGGACTATTTTCTACGCGACGATAGTTTTCCTCGGCTCCCAGAGTTTGCTTTTGTATAGCCGAAGGATACGGGTAGCGGTGGCCCGGGAAATAGTCTACGTGGGCGTTAGCATGGTCTTGCTGAGCGTCTTCGTTTACGCCTTGTACGCGCAGCCGCCCCGGTCGTTGGATCAGCAGGTGCCGCTCATCAGCCTCTACTTGTGGTTCCCTTTCGTCTACTTGTTTATCTCCGTAACTTACGAAAGCCGGGGAATACTGGTGCGTTCGGTTGTTCTGTATCTGCTAACCCTCTGTATTACGCTGCCGCACGCCGTCGTCACGGCAGGCTCCACAGACCTGTTCGAGGGTTTCCAGGCGTTCGGGCAATTCTATGTATCCTCAGCTTCGTTTATCGGCATCCTCTACTTCTTCAGCGAGATGAAAGGAAAGCTTAGGGAGACCCAGGCCATCGCGGACCGGATGTCTTCGCTGGCCCAGACAGATGTGTTGACCGGCATTTCAAACCGCCGGGCGCTCGAAGACCTGCTCGAACAAGAGGTGCGGCGCGCCTCCCGTTACGGCTCGCCGCTGTCGCTCATCGTTTTCGACCTGGACCATTTCAAGCAACTGAACGACACCTTCGGCCACGACGTTGGTGACGAGGTGCTGATCGGGGTGGCCCGCATAGTGGAGTCTTGCTTGCGCGAGGGCGACCGATTCGGCCGCTGGGGTGGCGAGGAGTTCGCGGTCGTGGTGCCGGAAACCCCGTTCGATGCGACGGGCCAACTGGCCGGCCGAATCCGCGAAACCATCGGGGATCACGAGTTCGAGCAGGGGTGTCGTCTATCGGCGAGCTTCGGCGTGGCGACACATCAGCCCGGGGACAAAGTAGCCACACTCTTTAAGAGGGCCGACGTGGCGCTCTATCGCGCCAAGGCGCTCGGCAGAAACCGCGTGGAGACCGAGAACATCTCCGCCTGACACACCCGTCCGCGACCGCCGGCGCCGGACGGTGACCCAAAAACCGCACAGCTCATCCGGGGGGTCCCTGTCCTGGCGTGCGATAAAGCCCCCCGCCGGGTTAGACTTGGGCCACCAACCACGACAAAGGAGCGCCAACAAGTGAACATAAAACAAGCTAACGGGCTCGGCCGGACACACGTAGCCAAGCCTGGAATGAAGCTGACGTACTGCAACCGGGAGATAAACGAGGACGACTGGGTAACCACTTCCAAAGAAGCGAACTGTACCGGCTGTGCCCGGGCCGGCGCCCCGATGCCAGAGCAACCCGAAAGTTCGGAACGATAGCTTCTCCCATGCTACGCTAGTCCGCACTTCGTCAACCAGGGTAGGAGGATCTCATGCAATACCGGCGTCTCGGAGACTCGGGTCTCTACGTTTCGGCAATGACTTTGGGCACCATGACGTTCGGCGGCAAGGGGGACTTCAGCGCCGTCGGTTCGACCGACGTTGACCTCGCCACCCGTCAAGTAGACCTGTGCCTCGACGCCGGGGTCAACCTCTTCGACAGCGCGAACATCTACTCCTCCGGCGAGTCCGAAAAGATACTGGGACAGGCCATCTCCGGGCGCCGGGACGAGGTGCTGCTCGCGACCAAAGCCCGCTTCCCCATGGGTGAGGGGCCGAACGAAGCCGGCCTCTCGCGCCGGCACCTGATCCGGGAGTGCGAAGCTAGCCTCAAACGCCTCGGCACCGACTACATAGACCTCTACCAGGTACACCAGTGGGACGGACAAACGCCGCTGGAAGAAACCCTCGAAGCTCTCGACACCCTCGTAAAAGAGGGCAAGGTGCGCTACGTTGGCTGCTCCAACCACTCCGGCTGGCACTTGATGAAAGCCCTCGGCATCTCCGAGAAGAAAGGCTACGAGCGGTACGTGAGCCAGCAGATCTACTACTCCCTGGAAGCCCGCGACGCCGAGTACGAGCTAGTCCCCATAGCCCTCGACCAGGACTGCTCCATCCTCGTGTGGAGTCCGCTGGCCGGCGGCCTACTCTCGGGCAAATACCGCCGCGGACAACAGGCCGAAGAAGGCCGCCACCTCGGGGACTGGGACGAGCCGCCGGTGCGGGATGAAGAGAAGCTCTACGACACCATAGAAGTGCTCGTGGAGGTAGCCGAAAGCCACGGCGTTTCGGCCGCCCAGGTATCGCTCGCCTGGCTCATGGGCCGTCCCGGCGTCGCCTCGGTGATCGTCGGGGCGCGCACCGAAGAGCAGCTCCAAGACAACCTGGGCGCCGCAGAGTTACAGCTTACGGATGAAGAGCGGGCCCGTCTGGACGAGGTGAGCTTGCCACCGCTGCTCTACCCTTACTGGCACCAGGCCAAGACGGCTTCGGACCGCCTCGGCACCGCTGATCTCTCGTTATTGAGGCCGCATCTGGGCTAGTAGGTCTCTCCCGGCTCGGCTTCGGGTTCGTCTTCTTTGGGTTCATCTTCTTCGGGGTCTTCGTCTTCCTCCAGCACCGCCGAGGAAGTTACTTTGAAGACCATGATCTTGCCGCGCTCCGGATAGTCCACGATCTCCACGTCCCCGGTTACCGCGAGTTGGTCTCCCACCAGGTCCTCGACGTCCTCGACCGCCGACAGGTCGGCCTCTATCTCCAGCAAGTAGCCGGTATGCTCGCCTTCGGGTTCGTTATCGGCCCTCCGGAGCCACCCTTCGAAATAAGCCACCTGGATCTCCTCCCAGCGTCGGTTACGGATATTCGCAAGCGTCTATAGTACCGGAAGCGGCTCCTCCGGGTTTTCCGGCCGGTCGCTAAGGCCCTGCCGGGCTCCCGCACCTCAACGTAAGCCCGGTTACCTCCGGGCGGCACAGAAACCGGATGCGGGCGTCCACAAAACCCAGCCCCCGGTTCGTGTACTGCAGCATGTCCCCTACCTCGTACAGCCCGCCCGTGTACCGTTGCGCGTGCGGCGGCAGAATTAACGGCCCCAGAAAGGGCAGCCGCACCTGGCCGCCGTGCGAGTGGCCCGAGAGTTGCAGCCCGAAGCGTCCGGTAGCGGCGGACACGTCCGCGAAATCCGGCTCGTGGGCCAGCAAAATCGCCGCCCCGGCTTCCGGCAACTCCTCCAGCACGAGGTCCAGGCGGCTCCGGCCTTCCATAACGTCGTCTATCCCGGCTACGTGTAGCGCGGCGCCGCCGCGTTCGATGGTGTGGACTTCGTTGCGGAGCTCCGGTATCCCGGCTTCCCGCAGGCAGCGGCGAACCGTCTCCACGTCGGTCAGGTAGTCGTGGTTTCCCATCACCGCCAGCACGCCGTCGCGGGCTTTCAACCTGCCCAAGGCCCCGGTCAAACGGCCCGGGACACCCGGGTCCACGGAGTAGCTCAAAAAGTCGCCGGTGATGACCACGAGGTCCGCCCGCTGGTCGTTTACCAGGTCCACGATCCGGTTCAGGCGCCGGGGCCTGGTCCAGTCTTCGAGGTGGATGTCCCCGATCTGGACGATCCGGTAGCCGTCGAACTCTTTTTCCAGCCGGGGCAGGACGGGCGCCACGGACGTCACCTCTAACCGGCGCGGCTCTACCTCGCGGGCGTAGACGAGCCCGGCGGCGGCCACGAGCGCCCCGCCGAACGCCGCTTTAGCCAACCTTCGTGGGGCGTTACCGGGCATCGGACCATCCTACCAGAGCACCCCCCGGCAAAGCCCCGTTCCCCCGTTCTTGCAACTCGGCATCTACCGGGTTTGCGGGGTAGTGAGATCCACTGGAACTTTTGCAAGAAACCACAGGAGGCTGTTCCTGGCTCCCAGCGGACGTACGTTAGAACTCGCCCGGCGAAACGTCGAGCTTGACGGCAGGCCGTTGCAATAAGGACGGCCAGAAGTACTTCGAGTTCGGGAAAACACCGCGGCAGATGCGCCTCCCGACGGGGCACAGCCCGGTCGGTCGAAGGCGACGTCGGGGTCTACCAACGCTGGCAGCAACTCAACTCTAGCAACGACCCGTAGCCACTATCCCCGTCCGGTGGGCTCCAGCCGGTCCACGGCTTCGTGAAACTTCTCTCCGGCCTCGGAACCTTTTTTGTAAAAGACGGCGGGCTCCCCGATAGGGGCTTTTACTATGGTATGCACGCCCTCTTCCGAGCCATATACCTCCCCGGACCACGGGTGAACCCAGCGGCCCGCGGGCAGGTACACCTCGACCCACTCGGTTCCTTTATCCAGTACGGGCGCCACCATGAACTCGGGGCCGACCATGAACTGTTCTTCCAGGTCGTAGACTTCCGGGTCGTCCGGGTAGTGGATAAAAGGGTGCCGGACGACGGGTAGCCCGGTCTCGGCAGCTTCGCGCACCAACTCCCTGCGATAAGGTTCCCAGGCGGCGTAGACCTTGGCGAGGCGGGAGAAATGCCGGAGGCTTTCTTCGTCGGAGTAGATCTGATGGTTCACCACCGGCAGGTTGCCCTCGTGGGTGCGGAAGACCGGCGTGAAAGCGGCCATTTCGGCCCAGCGTTGCAGCAACTCTTTGGAGCGGCGGTACCGGAGCGGAAAGCTGTCTACGCCCGTGTAACCACCGATGTCGGAGTGGGTGAGGCTGTAGCCGGAGAGCCCGCTGGTTAGCATCCCGGTTACGGCGGTCTTTATGCCGTCGTGGCCGTCCCAGGTTACCATCTGGTCCCCGAGCCAGAAGAGGGTACTGTGGCGGGGGCTCCGCGTAAAGCCGGAGCGGTTGAAGAAAACGAGGTCGTCTCCGCGGCCCAACTCGCTTATCGCCTCGCGGTTCACCGCGGCCCATTCTTCGGCGTAGCGGTTGTGGTAACGCCGCGGGTCCGCGCCGGAGTACAGAACGGCGTCGTAGGGTAGTCCCTCCCCGAAGTCCGCCATCCAGCCGGAGGCGCCGTTTCCGGCGACGTTTTGTTTTATTACGTCTTTGATCCAGGCCCGCGCCTCGGGGTTCGTCAGGTCCACGTGGGCGGCGGAGAAGTCCGTGATCCGGCCCATGTACGGCTCCCCGGCCCGATCCTCGACTAGATACCCGTTGCGCTCCGCCTCCCGGAACAGGTCGCGGCGGACGTTTTCTTTCTCCGACGGGTCTGCCAGCAGCGGGCTTACGTACGTCATGACCCGCGCCCCGTCTTTTTCCAGGTCCGCGACGAGCCCTTTCCACCCGGGGTAGTGCTCCCGGTCCAGCTCCCAGTTCCACCACAGTTGGCTCCCGAAGCCGGTCTGCCGCCGGCCGACCCAGTCCTGTAGCCAGAACGCGGCGACGGGCGCGTCGAGTTCTTCCAGCCGCCGGTGCAGTCCCCGCACCTTTTTCGTGCCGCCCTGCATCCCGACTACGGCGCCGGAGGTGAGCCAATCCGGCGGCTGGCGCATCCGGCCGGAGTATTCGGTGTACTGCTTTATAAGCTCCGTTGGCGAATTGCCGGAGAGGATCTGGCCCCCCATCCGCCTAGAGAAGACCTCCACCCGCACCCGGTTCGCCCCCCGCAGGTCGAAGGCCGAGTATTCGTAGTTCTCCAGAAACAACGACCGCGACCGGCTGGTTACGTAGTGGGGCACGCCGGCGTAGCTGGTGTACCATTCGCCACCGGCCCCGGCCCGCAGGTTCGCGGCGAGCGTGATGGGCTGGGCGCCCCGTCCTATCCCCTGCTCCCCTATAAAAACCGGGACTTTTTTGCCTTTCATGTCCAGGTGCGTGTACTGCGTCCCGAAGCCGAAAAAGTGTTCCCCGGGCCTGGAAGAGTAGGATAGGTAGGTCCGGTTGTAGGGTTTCTCGACCTCCGCGACGAACCGCAGCCGGTTTTCGGAGGCCGGCGAGAAGGCGAGCGTGTACGCGGCGTCCTCTCCCCCGCCCGCGAGCTTCCCGGAGAGGATCACGGCGTCTCCATTTTCCTCGACGTTCTCGACCGTCTGGTCCGGTAGACGCCCTTCTACCTCGTCTTCGACGTGAAAGTGCGCCCGCGAGCTTCTGACCGACTCCCGGCCCTTCGCGGCCGACACGAAGCTCTCACCGGGGATGCTCCGCCACAGGGATCTTCCCGGCCGACCGGCATGCGCGACGCCTAGAACCGGCCCGTCGGGCCCTTTCTCCAAGGAAACGATGAACTCCCCGGCCCGGTACGCCCCCACCGCACCCCGCGGTACCGGGGCCAGCTCCCCCGCAACCGGGCCGCCGGACCCGGCCCGGTTCCCGTAACCGTACAACAACACCGCGCAGAGGAGGATCGCAAACCCCGCCAATACCAGCCGCTTCCCAGAAAAAGTGCCCACCACCGCAAGCATAACCTACACAGCCCACCCGGCGACAGCCCACCCGGCGCACCGGAACCACCCTTTCCACGAATTTCGTGAAAACGCGACAAGTATCGTGCATTGGGCTTGACAGAACAAGTACTATGTGATACTTGTTCTGTGATGAGGGACTTTACTGCAGTGTGCAACAAATGGTAGCTATTGTGCCAGGCTCGCCCCGGGCTTTCCGGAACGAGCATAGTTGGTTGCGTGGCAGGTCTCTTTTTTCCCGGGATAGCTGGATAAAAAGTCCTTGCGGGGTATCCGGGTATTGTCGTCCGCAGTCGCGCCTATCCGACGGCACGCTGCGGGATTTCATTCTTACGCTCGTCCGCCGCTTGCGGTGGTGGTCTTTCGGGGCCTTCGGGAGCCGGGGTCGCCAGGAAGGCGCCCAGTATCAGGCGGGTCGTCGCGCGCCGCCGTCTTTCTGTCAGTAGCTAGCAAAACTTCTGACATAGGAGGACAACCATGGACGCACGTCCGAATGTAGTAGTCATCGTCTCGGACACCTTCCGGAGCGACCATCTGGGCGCTTACGGGAACCCGTACATACAGACCCCCAACCTCGACGCCTTCGCGCGATCTTCGGTGGTCTTCGAACAGCATAAGGTCTCATCCTTCCCAACCATGCCGGCGCGGGCGGACATCCTTACCGGGACCTTCGCCTACACCTTTATGGGCTGGGAGCCGCTGCCGGCGAACCTGCCAACCCTGCCGGGGCTTCTCTCCGAAGCCGGGTATCAGACGATGGGCGTGGTGGATACGCCGTACTTCGTCCGGGGCGGTTTCAACTACGACCGGGGCTTCGACGACTTTATCTGGGTGCGGGGACAGGGGGACGACACCCGGCCCAGCGAACGCTCGGATTACCGCCTTACGTGGCGGGAGGAGTCCGACCGGCTCGTGGCGCAGACCGTTACCGAGGCCGAGAAGTGGCTGGAGCGCCACCATAATGACGAGGAGCCGTTCTTTCTCTACGTGGACACCTGGGACCCGCACGAGCCCTGGGACGCGCCGGAGTACTATACGGAGAAGTACCGCCCCGGGTACGACGGACGCCAGCTCTACCCGGCGTACGCGAAATACGAGGAAGCCGGGCTCACCGAGGACGACGTGGCGCTCGCGCACGCGACGTACTGCGGCGAGGTAACGATGGTGGACTTCTGGGTGGGGCGTCTTTTGGCGAAGCTCGACGCGCTAAACCTCACCGACGACACGATAGTCCTCTTTACCGCCGACCACGGTTTCTACTTCGGGGAGCACGGGTACTTCGGAAAGGCCGAGTGGATCAACGACAACCAGGCGGCGGCCTCCGAGGATTCGGATCTTCCGGATTGGCTGGCCGAGTCCTGGTTGCTCTCGGTCGCCCCGTCACCGCTTTACAGAGAGCTCACCAACATTCCGCTCATCGCCCGGGTCCCGGGTGAGGAGCCCGGGCGCCGTCAGGCGATGACGACCAACTCGGACCTCGCGCCGACGGTCCTGGATCTCCTCGGCATACAAGCCCCTCCGACGACACAAGGATGGTCTTTCAAAGACGTGATCCGGGGCGTGCGGGAGGAGCACCGGCCGTTCGTCATCAGCTCTTGGCCGCTCTACTTCGCCGAGGGCGAGTTCACCAGCGCGATAGACGGCAGCACCCGGCGCATCGCAAACTACATGCCCCTCACCGTCACCACCCGGGAGCGGTCCCTGATCCTGGGCGGCCCCGACCACCAGCCGGAGCTTTACGACCTCACGAACGACCCGGCAGAGCAGGCGGACGTGTGGCCCGCAAACTCCGTAGAGGGAGCCGGGTTGGGAGAGGCGGCGATCTCCTTCCTGGAGCGGCAGGGTACGCCGGACAGGTACTTGCAGCCCCGGCGTACGGCCCTCGAAGAGTTCGCGTCCGGCACCCGGGAAGAGCCCGCTCCCCCGGTAACGGAGCAGTCGGGGGTGGGCGGTGAGTAGAAACAGCTACGACTACCTGGTGCTCGGCGGGGGAACGGCGGGTGCCATAGTAGCCGCCCGTCTCGCTGAAAACGGCGACGCCAGCGTATGCCTGGTAGAAGCCGGCCCGTCCGACCAGGACCAGCCGAGGGTGCTGGAGCTCCGGCGCTGGATGGACCTCCTCGGCTCGGACCTCGACTACGACTACGAAATATCGCCGCAAGAACGCGGCAACGGCCGCATCCGCCACAGCCGCGGCCGGGTGCTCGGCGGGTGTAGCTCCCACAACTCGGCCATATCCTTCCGCACGCCGGACGTAGACCTGCGGGAGTGGGAGGGCCTCGGGGCGGCGGGATGGGGGCCGGAGGGCATCCACCCGTACCTCGACCGGGTTTCTAGCCGGGTTCACCGGGAGACGGTCGAGCCGGAGAACGCCCTGGGCATCGCCTTCGTCGAAGCCGCCCGGCAAGCCGGGTTCCCGCAGGTTCACTTCAACGAAGAGGAGGTTCGGGAAGGCGTCGGCTGGTTTACGCTCAACCAGCGCGACGGAATCCGCCAGTCCAGCTCGGTCGCCTACCTGCACCCGCTCGCCGGGTTACCCCCAAACCTCACCGTGCTGACCGAAACGTCCATACGCAGGATCCTGCTGGACGACCACGGGGATGCCGTTGGCGCCGAGACCGACCGCGGCAACATCTACGCCGGGCGTGAGGTCATAGTCTGCTGCGGCGCCTTCGATACGCCCAAGCTATTGCTCCTATCGGGGATAGGACCGGAGGAGCACCTGCGCGAGACAGGTGTAGAACCCCTGGTGGATCTACCCGGCGTCGGAGAGAACTTGCTGGATCACCCGGAAGGCATAGTCATGTGGGAGTCGTCGCGGCCGGTTCCCGCGGTCTCGACGCAGTTCTGGGAGGCCGGGCTCTTTGCCCGTACGGGTCCGGGCCAGGATCAACCGGACGTAATGTTCCACTTCGGGACCGTGCCTTTTGGCATAAACACGGGGCCGCTCGGTTACCCGACGGCGGATCAAGCATTCTGCATAACGCCGAACGTGATGCGTCCGGAGAGCCGGGGCACCGTGAGGCTGCGCTCCGCAGACCCCTCTACACCGCCGTTGATCGACTTCCGCTACTTTACCGATCCCGGAGGCCACGACGAGCGGGTAATGCTCGAAGGCGTCAAGCTGGCGCGCAAGATAGCCGAACAACCCGCGCTAAAAGCGTGGGTCGGCCGGGAACTCGCCCCCGGACTGGAGGTACAGGGCGACGAAGAACTCTCCGAGTACGCCCGCCGGACGGCAAACACCGTCTACCATCCCGCCGGCACTTGCCGGATGGGGGCGGCGGACGACCCGCTGGCGGTAATAGACCCCGAACTCCGCGTCCGGGGCGTAGGGCGGTTGCGCGTCGCCGACGCCTCCATATTCCCGACCATGATCGGGACGAACCCCTGCATGACGTGCATGATGATAGGAGAAAAATGCGCCGCACTAGCGGGCGGAGAGTCGGAGGCGCCGATGCTGCAAGGACACTCGGCATGGTAAGCGCCTACCAGATGCACGTAGGAGGCGAGTGGACCGCCGGAGGATCCGGCGTCCTCATGAAGGCCACGAGCCCGTCCACCGGCGAACCGACAGGAACCGTCCCCGAAGGCACCCGCGAAGACGTCCGGCGGGCCATCGCCGCCGCGAACGACGCCTGGCCCGGCTGGGCCGCCCGGCCCGCGTTCGAACGGTCCGCCGCGATGGACCGCATCGCGGACGTCATCGTAGAACGCCGCGAAGACCTCGCCCGGACGCTAACCCTGGACCAGGGCAAGCCGTTGCACGCCGAGGCCTACGACGAGGTAGACGAACTCGTAGAATACTTCCGCATGGCCGCCGCCGACGTGGTACGCCTCGACGGCGTCATGCCGCCATCGGTGGACGCCGGAAAGCGCGTCCTGCTCTATCGCGTCCCGCGCGGCGTGGTGGGCGTCATCTCGCCGTGGAACTGGCCCTACACCATGCCCGCGGAGCTACTCGCCCCCGCGCTCGCCACCGGCAACGCCGTGGTGTGGGCGCCCGCGCCGAGCACCTCCATCTGCGCCGTCAAGCTGGCCGAATGTATCGTCGAGGCGGACCTGCCGCCCGGCGTCTTCAACGTGGTGACCGGCGTAGGCCCCACCGTTGGCGACGAGGTCGCCGCCAACCTCGGTACCCAGGCGATCGGCTTTATCGGGTCGGTCGAAACCGGGCGGAAAGTCGCCTCCCGCGCCGCCAGCAAAGCCATGATCCTGGAGATGGGGGGTAACGGGCCGCTGGTGGTCCTCGAAGACGCCGACCTGGACGCGGCGGTGGAAGCAACCCTCGACGCCGCTTTTCTCTGCGCCGGCCAGAGCTGCACCGCCGGGGAGCACTTCCTCGTGCACGAAGAAGTCCACGACGCCTTTATAGAAAAGCTCTTGCCCGCCCTGGGGCGCCGGATACGTCTCGGCGACCCGTTCAAAGCGGAGACCACGATGGGACCGCTCAACAACGAGGCAACCGCCCAGAAGATGGACGAGCACGTCGCCGACGCGTTGGAGCACGGCGCAAAGCTACTGAACGGCGGGGTTCGCGCCGAAGGTTTCCCCACCGACCTATACTACGAGCCGACCGTTCTCGACAACGTTACCGGCGACATGCGGGCCGCCCGGGAGGAAACCTTCGGTCCCATCGTCCCCATTACCACCATCCGGGACGAAAAAGAAGCGCTCCAGGCTATCAACTCCTCGCCTTACGGGTTGCTCTCGGCGGTGTTTACGCGGGACCTCGGAAAAGGACTGCGCTTCGCGGAGTCTGTCCGTACCGGGTGGGTAAACGTCAACGCCACGACGAACCACTGGGAGAGTCACCTGCCCTTCGGCGGCGGGTCCGGTACGCTCTCCGGGATCGGCCGGGTCGGGGGACATCATTCTATGGAGACCTTTACGGAACTCAAAACGGTGATCCTGGCGCTGCCGGAGTCCGGCTAGCGAAGCCCGTGCCCGTGGGGCCGAATTTACCCTGGTTCCACGGGCTCTGTTCTCGCACTTCGGCTTTTCGAAGTACTCCTTTTTATCCATTTTTCGGCCTCTAACGGAGAAAATATGCACCATCCGCGTTATCCTATTCGAGAGCAAGCGTCCGAAAAAAGATCCGGTCCCGGCGATTTACAGAAGAGGAGGACGATTTTGTCCGAAGAACGGCCTAAATACGGTATTGACGAGGAGATAAGAATTCCTATAACACTTGAGAATTCGGCCGGAATAGCGCACGTCCGGGCCGTCTTCTGGCGGATAAAGCAGGGCGGCAGCATCGGTACGCGGGGCCTGGCCCCGAACAACACCCTGGAGTTGCGGGGAAACGGCAAGCACCAGGAACACGCGACCGTGGAGACCACGCTGAGGGTTAACGACCAGCACGTACCGGGCGAGTATTTGTGCGTCTCCATCCAGGTCTACGACCCGGAAGGGAACCTCAGCGTAATCCGGAACCCGACGCCCGCCAAGTCGATCTTTATCGTAGAGAACGGCGAGAAAGGCCGCCGGGAGCCCAGGTTCCTCGGCTGGGGGAATGACTCCGCAAATTAGCGACCCCTGGAAAACCGGGCCGGCGGAACGGGAGGAAAAAGACCCGGCCTCCGATCTTCTCGGGGAGCTTGAGGAAAGCACCTTGCAACGGGCCTGGGGCGACCGGGGCCCGGAAGAACGCCGGTGGATCGTCGTCGCCGCCACGATTTTCGGGCGGCAGTTCGAACGTCACATATCATCTCACCAAACGAGCCTCGACGAACAAGAAAGCCAGCGCCTGCTGATGGCCGTGATCCGGGCCTCCATAGACGAGTTCGCCGAGAGCGAAAACCTGCCCCAGGACGAGGCCGCCGAGTTTTTGGGCGAGGTGGAGACCCGGGATCTCGTACTGGAGTTCAACGAGGTCCTGGAGGCCTACAACCCCAAAGACCCGGATAAAAGCCTCGATGAACTACTCAAGGAGGCGGTGGATAGCCGCCTGGACAAAGCCCGCTGGGCGGACCACTGGAGCTCGGGCTAGCCGGAGCTCAGTTAACGCCGGCGCGGTCCTCTCGCGTCTCTTCCCGGTCTTCCCTGTCGCCCGTCTTGCCGGGCCTACCGGGCCGGTTTCCTTCCCAGCGTTCCATCGTGCGGGCCGGCAAATAAATTATGTTTAACCAGAGAAAGAGGACTATCAGGAAACCTACCCCGACCCCGGCCAACTGTAGAAGCTCTGCTTGCAAACCGACCTCTCTAAAAAATGCAGGTTTTAATAATTACTTGGTGTAACAAGCAGATTATTACTTGTTACGAGACCCGTGCCTGTTAATTCCTTAACCTCTGCCCGGAAAATCCATAACTTCCTCGAACTGTGCGGTGTCGGTGTACTGCTGGAAAGCGGTGATCTTACCGTCGCGCACGGTCCAGACGTGTGCGAATTGCGCCCGGACGTATTTTCCGGTGGGCTTGTAGGTTCCGGTATAGTAGCCGGTCGTGACGACGTGTTCACCGGCGTCCAGTACGTTTTGAAGTTCTTCGGCGAAGCCCTCCCACTCACCCGTCAACCGGGCGTAGACGCCGTCGAGGACGGCGCCGGGGCCGATGTACGGGTTGCCGTCTTCGTAAGGGAAGCTCTCGGCCTCGTACCATTCGATGTCGTCGTCCATCGCGTTCCGAACGGACGCGAGGCCCTCCCTCCCGAACGCCGCGTAGAGTTCTTTGATAGTGTCAACGTTTTTTTGGGACAAAGCCGTTTTCCTTACCCAGAGAGGACACCGCACCACCATGCTACCCGAGATGGGGGCGTACGTTGGAGAAGGTAAATACCCGTAAAAGATACTCGTAGAACCCGGTGTAGAATAGTGGCCGTGCAAGGAAAAAGACTTACCCCGGCTCGTAGAGGTTTCGGTAGCCTGTGAGACTATGAGAGGCCGGTACACGCTAAGAGAGGAGATCGCCAACGGCGTGACCCACGGGGTCGGGTTGGGGGCGAGCCTCGCCGGGGCCGCGCTGCTCGTCGTGGTAACCGCGCTTAGAGGCGACGGTTGGCAGGTGACGAGTTCCGTGGTCTACGGGTCGGCCCTGGTAACGCTCTACACGGCCTCGATGCTGTACCACAGTTTTCAGGGAGAGCGGGTAAAACGGGTGCTGCGCGTCTTTGACCACTGCTCCATTTACCTGCTCATCGCCGGGAGCTACACGCCGTTCGCGCTCGTGAGCCTGCGCGGCGGCTGGGGGTGGACGCTTTTTGGACTGGTGTGGGGCCTGGCCGTGGCCGGTATAGTCTTCAAGGTATTCTTTACCGGACGTTTGAACGCGCTCTCGACGGCGGTGTACGTGCTCATGGGGTGGTTGGCCGTGGTGATCGCCAAGCCCATCGCAGAGGCGTTACCCGCCGGGGCGATCTGGCTGCTCCTCGTCGGGGGCGTCGTCTACACCGCCGGAACGGTCTTCTACCACAACCGCCGGGTTCCCTACTCCCACGCCATCTGGCATCTCTTCGTAATCTGCGGCAGCGTTTTCCACTACCTCGCCATCTCGAACTACGTGCTACTGCCCGGCGGTTAAGGTATCGAGGAAACCCCGGATGGCGCCGGCGGCCCCGGCCGAATACTCTCCCCACAACATCGTGTAGTGGTTTGCCCCTTCCAGAAGGGTGTCCGAGCGTAAATCCAGGGCTTCCGCCATCTGGGTTCGGGCCTGCCCGGTAATGAGCGGCGAACTCCCCGGCAAGAATCCTTCGGAGGCCCGGATCAGGGCTACGGGGCATCGGACGCCGCCCATCTGCCCGGCAGTCGGGGCTTGGGAGGAGATCTGGGGCGAGTCCTCTTGTACAGCGGCAAGCGACGCTTTTGGCTGGTAGCCACCCTCTACCTCGCCCAGGTCGTAGCTGTAGTAGTCTACGAGTCCCGGCGGCAAGTCTCCCATCTCTAGCCCCTGCCCGGGAAACCAGAAGTCCAGGTATTCATCCGGGCTTTCGAAAACCATGTCCAGGCGGCTGTACGCCCGTTGAAGACCCTGCCGGGCCTCCTCCAACGCTTCTTTTTGCTCTTCGGTTAACTCGTCCTCCGAGATTTCCCGGCGCGGCCAGCCGCCGTCGAGCAGCACCAGTGCCCGTACCCGCTCGGGGTAGGCGAGGGCGGCCTGGAGCCCTACGAAGCCACCCATCGAGTGCCCGACGACTACGGCGCTTTCCAAATTCAGGTGGTCCAGGACCCGCGCCACGTCCGCGGCGTGGGCCTCCAGGCCGTAGCCGGACTCGGGTTTATCGGAGTCTCCCCGGCCCCGCAGGTCCACGCCGACTAACTCGTACTCTGCACCGAGCTGTTGGGCCAGGTCGTTAAAGGCCCGGTGCTGGGCCGTGATGCCGTGGATGCAAACGAGTGGCCCGTCGCCCGTTCCGGCGTGCCAGATCGCAAGCTCCACCTCGCCGGGGACGCGCTCCGGGGTCCAGAAACCTTCCACCTAGCCCGCCTCGCGCTCCCGGTACTCGTCGCGCCAGGCGATGAGTTCTTCCAGGGGGGAGAGATCGTAGTCCGGGCCATTAAAGCCGAGCATCAGGTGGGTTATACCGTTCTCGACGTAGCCGTCTTCGTTACCCAGGATCCGTCCCGGGTCCCCCAGTACGGAACGCTCTATTTCTTTCGGGTCGCGGCCGACCTCCTCGCACCAGCCGTCCAGGATACCGCTCTTGCGGCCCGCCTCTTGCGGGTCGCCGAAGCCGTTCCAGATGTGGGCGTGCTCGGCCACGATGCGGAGGGTGACCTTCTCACCACCGCCACCAACCATGATGGGCAGCGGTTCCCGGACCGGCCGCGGGTTAAGCTTCCCGAGGCGGTCTTCTGTCTCCGGCAGCGCCGCGTCCAGGTCGCGGAGCCGGTCGGGGGCAGTCTTGAAGTCGTAGCCGTACTCCTCGTAGTCCTTCTCGAACCAGCCGGAGCCCATACCCAGGATCAAACGTCCCCCCGAGATGTGGTCCACCGTCCGGGCCATGTCCGCCAGCAGGTTCGCGTTCCGGTACGAGTTGCACGTAACGAGCGCCCCAAACTCCACCCGCTCGGTAACTTCGGCCATCGCCGCCAGCAGCGTCCAGCACTCGAAATGCTTGCCCTCCGGCTCGCCATACAGCGGGAAAAAATGGTCCCAGGTAAAGAGCGTATCCGCCCCCATCTCCTCGACCCGCTGCCAGGCGTCGCGCATCTGCCCGTAGTCCGCGTGCTGCGGCTGTATCTGTGCCCCGACCCGTACCGTCATGCTCGACCTCCTAGTCCTCCTAATCACCTGAACCGCGCACATTATGCACCTTCGGCGGTTTCCCGGCCATAACCGTCGAGGCTTCGTTTACGAATAGAGCGCTGTATTGGCTTCGGCGACTACCCTCTCGACCAGCTCCGACGCTGACTGTAAACGGGCTAAGCGAGACGCCTGCCCGGCCCAGAGCGACATGAACCCGGGGCGGTCCTGCTCTTTGGCGGCGGCGCGGATGTCTTTGGTCCAGGCGTTCTGCACGGGGTAGGGTGGAATCCCCCCGTCGTACCCCTCCATTTCCAGCAAGAAACGGTTTTTGATGCCCCGGGCCGGCTTGCCGGAGAAAACGCGGGTGATCGCGGTGTCCTCCTCGGTGGCTTCGAGCACGGCCTTTTTGTAATCGGGATGCACGCCGCTCTCCCGGGTGGCCAGGAAAGCGGTTCCCATCTGGACGGCTTCGGCGCCCAACATTAGGGCCGCCGCCAGGCCTCTACCGTCCATTATGCCTCCGGAGGCCACGACTGGAACGTCCACAGCATCCACCAGTTGTGGGATCAGGGCCATCGTACCCACCAGGGCGTCGGCGCGGCCGCCGAGGAACGTCCCGCGGTGTCCGCCGGCCTCCGCGCCCTGGCCGACGACGGCGTCCACACCGGCCTCTTCGAGCGCTCGCGCCTCCCGGACGGTAGTGGCCGTGCCGAGCACCGTGATGCCGGCCTTTTTCAACTCGTAGAGTTGTTCCTCCTCCGGTACGCCGAAAGTAAAGCTGAAGACCGGGACCTTTTCTTCGAGCACCACGGCCAACTGTTCCTCGAATGCAAAAGAGTAGGAGGAAATATCTATGGGAGTTTGTATCCCCAAGCCCTCACGGTACGACTGCATCAGCTCGTTTGTGCGATCCACCTCTTCGGGGTTCACCTCGAACGGCTCGGGGACGAACAGGTTGACGGCGAAAGGCCGGTCCGTAAGTTTCCGTACATCCGAAATCTCTCGCCGCAACACGTCCGGAGAGGTGTAGCCCGCGCCTAAAGACCCCAGGCCACCGGCGTTGGAGACCGCCGCCACGAGACCGGGAGTGGCCGCCCCTCCCGCCATCGGCGCTTGTACGATGGGATGCTCTATGTTCAGCCTTTTCGTGATCTCGGTGTTCAAGCTCGTGGCCTCCTAACAAACAGGCGCAACCAGGTCTTCCGCACGAAGACTACACGACGGCGATAGGCCGCACCGGGGAGCCGGTCGCCCCGACGAGCTTGAGCGGGGCACAGACAAATTGGAAGCGGTAGTGTCCGGCGGCGGCGAGTCCGTCCAGCATGAGGTTCTCGATAATGTAGATCCCATGCCGGGCCAGCAAGACAAGATGGCCCGGAAGGGTACAGCCGAGATCCGGGTCCTCGTACCCGATAACGTCCCACGCCATGTTGTCCGCACCCACGGCCGGCACCCCCTTCTGCGCGAGCCACCCCGAGGCCCCCGTCGCCACGCCCGGCCCGGCCAGGTAGCGGTCCGGCTTTTTCCAGTAGCGGGCGTTGCCGGTCCGCACGAGCACCACGTCACCGGCCTCTACGCTGACGCCCTGTCGTTCGCAGCAGGATCTCAGGTCTTCGGCCGTTACCGCGTAGCCGGGCCCCAGTGACTCTGTTCCACGGGTCGCCGCCACGTCCAGCAACACACCGGGCGCGACGATTGGCAGGACCTCCTCGATGCCGAGGCTTGTAAACCCGCGGGGGGTCTGCACTTCACGGTCAACGGGGACGCCACCGAAGAGCTCCAGGTCGTCCGCCTGGTGGCAAAGGGCGTCTATGTGGGTGCCGCTGTGCTCCATGCAGACGAGGACCCCGGCGGCGCTGGTGCGGGGGCCGTTTTTATCCGGCCGGTACTCGTCCTCGTGGCGGCGGTGGAGCAGGTAGGAGTAGCCGGGACGGTGGGCGACGTGTATCGGCATCCCCTCGAACCGGGGCTGTTCCAGGTCGAAGACCTGTTGGTCTCGTTGCATCCTGGAGTCCGGGTGCCGGCTTCTCAGGCCCTGGAGGTCTCTTTCGCTTTTCTTTCCTCGACCTCAGCGTCTTCCGTGAAGTCTACGTCTTTGGTCTCCGGGCCCCACAACGCCCCGATAAGGATTAGCGCGGACCCTATGACCAGCAGTGGGAGCGGCGTGTACTTGAAAGGCATGAAGTTCGCCAGGCCTGCCTGGTAGTAAGCGTAGAACGCCGGGGGTATAACGGCCAGGCTGTATCCGAGGCCGAAGCCGGAGGCGCGGACCCCGATCTGGAACCGCTCGATGATGTAGACGGTAGCCAGACCCCACACCGAGACTACCACCATCACGACCGCCGTTACCAGCAGGATCACGGTAAAGAGGTTCTGCGGGGTAGTGGCCACGATCAGGTAGAAAAGAAAAGTGCCGACGGTCGCCATAACGATGGACGAGATGATCAGGAACGGCCGGCGGCCAATCTTCTGGCTGATTACCCCTGCCGCCATGTAGCCCCCGGCCAAGACGAGGAAGGCGATGGACAGCGTGATCGTGAGGCTGGTACCCGACAGATCGAGCTCGGAAGTGAGCAGCCCGGGCAGCATGGCCGACGGCACGTAGAGCGTCAGCCAGAAACCGCCCATCAGCACGAAGACCTGCAAAAAGCTCTGCAAGTTTTCGCCCTTGAACAACTCTATGATGGGAGAGCTGGCATCTTCATCGGAATCGTCGGATTCCTTGGCGGCTTCAAAGAGTTGTGACTCGGCCACAGAGTAGACGAAATAGAGGACGAGCGAGAAGATCAAGACGGTGCTGATAAGGAACGGTATCCTCCAGCCCCACTGCACGTAGGGAGAGTCCAGCCCCCCGGCCGGTATGAACTGGAGCAGGACCAGCGTGATCAGGGAGATGGCCGCGTACGCCAGCGGATATCCGGTCATAATTAAAGACCCGTAGAAACCCCGCTTCTCTTTGGGAGAATATTCCATTGCCAGCGGGTTGGCCGAGGTGTACACCCCGCCGACGAAGATACCGTTTACGAGGCGCAAGACGACGAAGACGACGACGATCAGCATGCCCAGAAATTCGTAGCCCGGTAACAGCGCCATAAGGAACGTCGCCACCCCGGAGCCGGACAAGGCGAGTATGGTCGCGCGTTTTCGGCCCACGGTGTCCCCGATGTGCCCGAAGATAGCGGCTCCTATGGGGCGTCCGATCAGGGTCGCCGCGAAGATCGTGCCGCCCACGATGGCCGCCGTGGAGTTGCCCATCTCCGGGGCGATAAAGTATGCAATGGCCGGGGCCAGCACTATGATGGGCAGGTAGATGTCGAACATGTCCACGAAGAAGCCCATCCAGGCCCCCCCGGACGGCGCGCTTTCCTAGCTGGGATATTTCTCCGGAACCTTGTTAGGCGCTAGCCGCTGTCGCCATGCTCCTCCTTTGCCATACAGGTGATCGCCCTTTCACATACCGACCGACTTGAATCTGGCCTTGCCCGGACGGACGATAGTGTTGGCGAGATGATCACCGCGGGGCGATCTCTACCTGGTTTTTGACTTTCCCCTATCCCCGGCCTACCTCACCGGACCCTTCTAACGATTGCCCGGTAGCTTACATACGACTTGCCGCAACTGTCAAGCTCGTTTCAAGCTAGTTCGGCCCGTGCGCCGCCCGGGGCTTTCTCCTGCCGGTTTGCGCGTTCTTTTCTAACGGTGGGGAGTCCCGCGGGCCTGGTTTTATTGGAGTAGAATAGAAGTTGTGCTTCAAAGGTGGACACCAGGGAATACAACTATAATCAGGACTATACGACGAGTTCCGGATAAATTTTTCTTGTTCTCGGGCGGCCGCGTTTCCGCGCCACCTGTAGGGAATTTTTATCCGGTCTTGCGGCCGGGGAGTACAGAGAGGACGCGCTTGCACGACCGCGGGAGATCAGGGGGTGGGTAAGAAAGATGTTTAGTGGACTGATGCCCGCGTTGGTTACGCCTTTCGACGAGCGGGGAGAGCTGGACATCGGGGCAACCGAAGCGATCTTGGAGCGCCACGTGGAGGCCGGCGTGGACGGCATCGTGGCCCTCGGCAGCACCGGCGAGTTCTCGCACCTGGAAGCCGACGAGCGCCGGTATTTCGCGGAGAAGGTGGCCGGCATCCTGGACGGTAGGGTTCCGCTCGTCGTTGGCGTGGGAACGAGCGGGACGCGGGAGGCAATTTCTCTATCCCGCCACGCCGAGAGCGCCGGGGCGGACGCGGTGGTCGCCGTCTCACCGTTTTATTGGAAAGTTGGAGAAGAAGCCCTTTTCAGGCACTTCGCGACGATCTCCGAAAGCGTCTCTATACCGACCATGATCTACAACTTCCCGATGCTAACGGGGATAGACCTCTCCCCCACCCTGGTCCGGCGCCTAGCGGAAAAGTGCCCGAACGTGGTGGGCATCAAAGATACCGTCCAGGTCTACATGCACACGGTAGAGGTGATCCGGGAAGTCAAGCCGGTGCGTCCGGACTTTTCGGTGTTGGTCGGCTTCGAGGACCAGATCCTACCTTCCCTGCTCGCCGGTTCCGACGGCGCCGTAAGCGGCCTCGCCAACATCGCCCCCGAACTTTTCGTAAACCTGGTGCGGGCTTTCGAGGCTGGAAACCTGGAGCGGGCGGCAGAACTTCACCGGCGCGTCCTCTACCTGATGGCGATGTACGAACTCAGCGACCCCGGCCTCGGGGCCACCAAACTCGCCATGCAAAAGCTCGGCGTCCCCGTCTCGTCAGCCGTCCGAGGCCCGGCGCTTCCCGCCACGCCGGAGGCCCACTCCGGCATAGAAGCCGCCCTCGAAGGCGCCGGTCTAACGTCTGTCTCCGGGTAAACCGCAGAACCGGGAAGGCTTAGAGCAGCGCCAGTAGCGCCGTCATAACCCCTAAAACGCCGGTGAGCAGTACGACGCCGAGGGTGATCTTGCGGAAACCGTCGTTCGAGAGGCGCTTTACGAGCGCCGTGCCGAGCATCTTCCCCAAATAGGATGCCGGGATCAGCGCGGCGACGACCCAAAACTGCGAAGGCTGCGCGATGCCCCGGCCGAGCAACGTCGCGAGCGCCACAAGGCTGAGGAAAAAGAAGTAGGCGGCGTTGCTGGCCCGAAACCGGATTTTGGGGAGGTTGCGGGCCGCGAACAGCAGAACTATCGGCGGCCCTCCTATACCGGTCGAGGTAGACAAAGCGCCGCTGGTAACACCGGCGAGCACCGTGCCCCAGAGTCCTCCGGCGCCCGGCAGCGAGACCTCACGTAAAAGGAGCCCGGCCGAGAAAACCACGATTACCCCGACGGAAAGCCTTATGTATTCGGGGTTCGCCCGGGCCAGTACTTCGGTGCCCAAAAACACGCCGACCGCCGCCGGGGGCAGTAGCGTCAGGACAGAACGTAGTTCCACTTCCCGCCAGGAATCTTGCGCGATCACCGCGTTCACAAAGAGCGACATGGACGCCACGATCACCACCACCGTCGCGGGATCGTAGATCACCAAAAGCAATGGCACCCCCACGACTGCCAACCCGAAACCGGTGAGCCCGGACACCGCCGAAGCCACCACGATAATAAAGAGTGCGGCGAGAAGCCCGATGCTCAAAACGAGCCTCTACAAAGCAAGAGTAACCCCCCGCCCGAAAGGTTCGAAGCGGGGGTTCGCGGGGCGCTAAAGGTTCTAAAGGTTCGTCGGGCTACCGCAGGGCTACCGCAAGACGCCGGCGTAGAGACGCTCCCAGGCCTCCATCTCCGGTGTGAAGTAACGGACCCGCGTCTTTTTGTACTCGCGGGTGGAGTAGAGGGACTCGCGCTCGGTGAGGCCGGTTTCCTCGGCCATCGCGTCCAGCACGCCCTCGCATTCCTCTACCGAGCGGCCGTGGACCATCGAGAAAAGGGCGTACGGCCAGTCCTCGTAAGTCGGGCGCTGGTAACAGTGGGAGACCGCCTGATACTGGGCAAAGATGTTCCCGACTTCCTCTTCCCGGCCCTCCGGCACCTTCCACACGCCCATCGCGTTCGCCCGAAAACCCGCCTTGCGGTGGTAGAGCACGGCAGAGAAACGGCGCATGATCTTGCGCTCCTGCAACTCGTACGCTTTTTCGAGGAGCTGCTCGTAGGAAAAGCCGATCTGGCCGCCCCACAAGTCGAACGGCCGGGGAGTCAACGGTATGTCTTCCTGCAAAGCTCGGATGGCGGCCTTATCGTCCTCGCCCACGTTGCGGTCGGCCTTGTTCCGGTCTTTCTCCCCGTACTGCGGCGCCTCTTTTTTGGCGGTGGCGCCCTTGTTCATGTCGAGCGTTACCCCGATCTTGAACAACTTCAGGGTCGGCAGAATACGGGTCTTTTCCGAGCCGCTGATGTTGTGCAACACGTCAACGGTCCCTTCGAGGCCGAGCCTGGAACCCGGCGGTACGGCGACCGTGTACCAGAGATTGAACTCGTTGTTCCGCTCGTAGTTGTGGGAAACGCCGGGGTGGGAGTTTATCGCCTTGGCCCCCTCAGAGAGGTTCTCTTTCGGGATGCGGGCGGCGACCAGGGTGGACTGGTAGCCCAGCACCCGGGTGTCGAAGATCGCGCTGATCTGACGAATCACCTTGCCGCGCTTTAGCGCCTCCACCCGGCGGATAACCTCGTCGCCGGCAACCCCTACTTCGCGCCCGATGGCTTCAAAGGGTTCCCGGACCAACGGGAACTCCCGCTGTATAAAATTGAGTATTTCTTTGTCTACGGTGTCCATCAACCGGCTGCTTGTCGTTGTACTAACCACGGTCTAAGAGCCCTTCTCAACAGTTTGTCGTTTGGTTGCTGCTATTTTTTGCTATTTTTGCATAATAACAGGCGCGAAAGAAATTCGGTATGAAAATCCTTACGAATTTGTCGTCGTGCCCGGGGAAGAAAAAAGAGTGTCCTCAGGCGCGATCTTCCAAAGCTTTCTGGTATTCGGCGTAGACGTTCTGAACGTCCTTCCAAACGAGGCGTTTTGTGTTTTGCAAGTCTTCGCCGCTCTGGCGCAGGATGTAGGCGGGGTGGAAAGTCGCCATCGTCTTGAAGTTCTCCCGGTCGTACCACTGGCCGCGGTCGCGGGTTATCTTGAAGTTTTTATCTATGAGGCTCTTTGCGGCGGGGCTCCCGAGGCAAAGGATTATCTCCGGTTTAACGGCGTCTATCTGCGCCTGGAGGTAGGGGTTGCAGGCGTTGATCTCCCCGGTTTTGGGCTGGCGATTGCGGGTCCGTCCGCCTTCTTCGACCGTCGGGCGGCACTTGACGACGTTGGTGATGTAAACCTGATCCCGCGTAAGCTCCACCGCCGATAGAATGTCGTCGAGCAGTTTGCCCGCCCGTCCGACGAACGGCAATCCCGTAGCATCCTCGTTCTCGCCCGGTCCTTCACCGACGAGCATCAGCGGCGACTCGGGGTCGCCCGTCCCAAACACCGTGTTCGTCCGGGAGAGCGCCAGGTCGCACTTCGTACACACCGAGACCTGCCGGGCCAACTCGGCCAGCCGCTCCTCCCGGTTCTCGCCGTTCTCCGTCGCGTCGAAAAGATTGTCCAAAAGTTCCTCCACGAATAGCCTTCCCTAGACATTCTACACCGGCAAGTATTGCGCGGCCCCTCGTACTCCGGGCGCAAGATGTACCGGATGCCACGCCCGAATATTCTGACATTAGGCCAAAGCATCCCCGGAAGCCTCACAGTATGCTTTCCCGCAGGATGATTCAAGAAGCTCCGGCAAGCCCGGGTATTTGACTCGGAGGCCGGATGGTGGCTAGAATTGCCGTGGTACGGAAAGGTTCTTATCGGGCGCGAGGAGATGAATACTCCGGCGGAACTTTTTTATCTGATCTCCGCCGCCCGCAAACATAGTAGAAGGAGGAGTTTTGATCAGGAAATCTCTAGTAGCGGCGATGCTCGCCATAATAGTCTCTCTGGGACTGGCCGCCTGCGGCGCCCCCCAGGGTAGCGGCGGCGATGGCGGCGATGGTGGCGGAGACGGCGGCAACGGTGGCGGCGGACAGGAAGAGAACTTCCAAACAGACCTCCAGCTCGGCACGGGTAGTGTCGGGGGCGTTTACTTCCCTCTCGGGCAGGAGGTAGCAAACATCCTCGTGGAAAACATCGACGTGGACGGGTTCAACGTCAGCTCGGTCGAGACCGACGCTTCGGTGGACAACCTCGTCCAGATCCAGGGCGGAGACCTCCAACTCGGCATCGCGCAGAACAACACCGCCCAGCAGGGCGTAGCCGGTGAGGGTGAGTTCGACGGCACCTCGATAGACAACGCCGGCTTTATGGGCCAACTCTATCCCGAAGCCATCTCGATCATCACGCTCGAATCCGCCGGCATTGATACGGTAGAAGACCTGGAAGGCAAGCGGGTCGCCATCGGGCCTCCGGGCGGGGCTACGCGGGGCGCCGCAGACTTGGTCATGAACGCCGCCGGTATCGAGGAGGGCGACTACGAAGCCTTCGAGGAAGACTTCGGCACGGCCCAGACGAAACTACAGGACGGCAACCTGGACGCCTCCATAGAGGTGGTCGGCGTGCCATCCGCCAGCATCTCCGAGCTTCAAGCCACCACCGGTGAGGTCAAGCTTGTCCCGCTGAGCGATGAGATTCAGCAGCAGATCTCCGACGAAAGCGGCTATCGGCCGTACGAGATCCCGGCGGACTCCTACGACTTCCTGGATGAGCCGCTGCCGTCCGTCTCCGCTTTCGCGACCATGTTCGGCTCCATGTCGCAGATCAGCCCGGACCTCGGGTACGAGATCACCAAGACTATGTACGAGCAGGCCGATTCCCTGACGCTGGCCCAGAAGCAATTCATCTCTCCCGACAGCGCCCTCGACGGCCGGGGAGACCTGCCGCTGCATCCCGGGGCGGAGAGGTACTTCGAAGAAGAAGGCCTCTTAGAGGGCGAGTAAGTCCAACCAAAGACCGGCCGGTGGGATTCTCGGAACCCACCGACCCCTCGGTAGAGAGCGGAGAGTCTAATGAGCCAAGGCAGAGACGGTGGGCAGGCCGGAGGAGTGGCCGACGAGGTCCGGGATCAGACCGAGGAGCAGCAAGGAGAGCAGCAGGCCGAAGAGACCCTCCGGCGCTACAGCCAGGAGAGCGCGTACCGGACGGAACTCGGCATCTGGAAGTGGGTCGTGCTCGTCCTCGGCTCCGCCCTGACGTTTTTCCAACTCTACACAGCACTCCGGGGCGGCTACGTCTCGCTCGT
Organism: Rubrobacteraceae bacterium; assembly: GCA_965213905.1. GTDB lineage: Bacteria > Actinomycetota > Rubrobacteria > Rubrobacterales > Rubrobacteraceae > SIRX01. The sequence goes on from OZ243922.1 coordinate 1,164,237, forward strand.
ACAGGGTGCGGTCCACGTTGGCGGTGCTATGGGCCTGATCTACCTGCTCTACCCGGCGAAACGCGCCTGGAGCAGCAGGCCCGGCATCCCTTTCTACGACCTGATCCTGGCCGCCGCCGCGCTCTGGACGAACTCCTACGTCGTCATAAACTACGAACGCCTGACGAACGAATCCGTTATCTTCGGATACTCGACGCTAGACTACACGGTAGCCGCCCTGGGCATCGTGCTCGTCCTCGAAGCCACCCGCCGGTGCGTCGGGCTCCCGATAGTGGTCATCGCCGCCGCCGCCTTGCTCTACGGCCTCTTCGGGAACTACCTGCCGGTCTTCTCCCACGCCGGCTTCTCCTGGGACCGGCTGGCGACCGAGACGTTCTTTACCGCAAGCTCCATCTTCGGCACCCCGATACAAGTCTCCTCAACCTTTATCTACCTGTTCCTGTTCTTCGGCGTGCTGCTCGTAAAAACGAACATCGGACAGTTCTTCAACGACCTCGCCTTCGGGGCGACTGGCACGTTTACCGGCGGAACGGCCAAAGCGGCGGTCACGGCCAGCGGGTTGCAGGGTATGATCTCCGGCAGCTCCGTGGCGAACACCGTTACTTCGGGGTCATTCACCATCCCGATGATGAAGCGTTCCGGGTTCAAGCCGGAGTTCGCGGCGGCGGCTGAGGCATCGGCTTCGACGGGCGGCCAGATCATGCCGCCCCTCATGGGCGCGGCGGCGTTCATCATGGCCGAATACACGGGGATTCCGTATAACGAGATCATCCTGATCGGTATTATCCCGGCTACGCTCTATTTCTCCGGCGTCTTTATGGGGACGCACTTCGAGGCCCGCCGCCAGGGCATCCTGGGCGTCGCCCGGGACCGGCTCCCGGCACTCGGCGGCCTGCTGAAAAAGCTGGACTTGCTATTGCCGCTGGCGATAATCATAACCCTGCTGTTGACGGGCTCTTCGGCGCAAAACGCGGCGCTCTACGGTATAGGCGCAGCCTTTGCCATCAGCCTGATCCGTCGTTCCACCCGGATGTCGCTGGTCGAGACGGGCAAGCTCCTGGAAAACGGCGCCCGGGCCGCCCTGCCGGTCATAGCAGCCTGCGCCACGGCCGGCATCATCGCCGGCATCGTCACCAAGACAGGCCTCGGCGGCAAGCTCGCCGGCGGCATACTGGACCTTGCTTTCGGCAACTTCTTCCTCGTACTGCTGCTCACGATGGTCGCTTGCATCGTGCTGGGCATGGGTTTGCCGACGACGGCCAACTACGTCGTAACCGCGACGGTTGCGGCCCCGATTTTGGTGCAGTTCGACGTGCCCCTGATCGCCGCGCACTTCTTCGTTTTCTACTTCGGCATCGTGGCGGACATAACCCCGCCGGTCTGCCTCGCGGCCTACGCGGGCGCCGGTATAGCCGGGGCAAACCCGATGAGCACCGGCGTAACCGCCGTGAAGCTGGCTATCGCCGCGTTCATTATCCCGTACATCTTCGTCACCAACCCGGTGCTGTTGCTGGAAGGTGCTACAGCAGCCAATCTGATCCCCTCGCTGCTGACCGCCTTACTTGGCATGGCGGCTATAAGTGGCGGCATCATGGCCTACTTTATAGGACCATCGAAGGCCTGGGAGAGGCTATTGTTGGTAGCGGGCGGCATAGCTTTGGTCTACCCGAGCCTTTTCATCTCTCTCATAGGCCTCGCGGTGGTGCTCGCCATAGGAGTTTTCCAGTACCTCGACGGCCGGACCGGCAAGACGGACCCGGACGAGCCCACCGAAGGGCAGCCGGAGCGCCAGGCAGAAGAAAGCCCGGCGTAAGGTTTCGGCCGACTCTTACCTGACCCGGCTCTCCCGCTGCGCAGGTTGCTGTGGACTGCCTTCCCCGGCACGCCTGCGGTACAAGATGTTTATGACGTAGAGAATGAGGCCAACGAGTATCAGGATTCCCGCCCGGAGCCAGGTTTGCGGGTCTTGTTGGGTGAGCAACACGAGACACGTTATGGAGCCGAGGCTCGGAATGATGGCCGGGGCCCGGTAGTGCTGGTGGCGAACCCGGTCGCGGCGCAGGACCAATACCGAAGCGTTCACTATGGCGAAGACCGCCAGGATCAGGAGCACGGTGGTGCTGGCCAGCGCCGAGAAGCCGTCCTCGCCAGCGGTGAGGGCTAGGGCCAGGGCGATCAGGGTGGTAAAGATTATCGCCACCACGGGCGTGCCGCGTCCAGCGTGTACCCGGCCGAACACCGACGGCAGCACCCCCTCACGGCCCATACCGTAGATCACCCGGGAAGCTATGATGAGGTTTATTAGCGCGGTGTTCGTAATTCCGACCAGGGCGGCCACGGAGAACAGGCTGGGCGGTATGGGGATCGGCCCCGCCTCCACGACCTCCAGCAACGGGCCGCTGGAACCCGCGAACGTCTCTGTCGGCACGACCATGGATGCCACGAAACAAACCGCGATGTAGATGACCCCCGCCACCAACAACCCGCCGAAAAGCGCCCGCGGATATATCCGGCTCGCGTCCCGCGCCTCTTCGGCGATGTTTGCCGAATCCTCGAAGCCGATCAGGGCGTAGAACGAGATCACCGCCGCACCGAGCAGCGCGAACCCGAAACCCTGGCCCTCCGGCAACTCGAAAGTGAACGGCCGGCTGAAATCCGCCTGCCCGACGAAAACCGCCGCGACCCCAACCACCAGGACCAGCAGCAAGCCGATAAGAGACAGCACCGTGAGAACCGCGTTCAGACTGGCCGACCCCCGGATGCCGAAGTAGTTGATCAGGGCCAGAACCACGATAAAAACCACGGCGACGAGCAGCTCCGGCAGGGTTACGAACGTCCTCAAGTAATCGCCCCCGAAAGCGCGCGAAATGCCGCTGGCCGACGACAGGCCGCTCGCCATCACCGCGAAAGCCACCAGAAAAGAAAGCAGCGGAATGCCATAAGCCCGGTTGACGAACAGCGCCGCCCCACCGGCGCCCGGGTACTTCGAAACAAGCTCCGCATAAGAGAAAGCGGTAAAGATCGCCACCACGAACGCAACCACGAAAGCCAGCCAGAACGCCCCGCCGATACCGGCGGCCACCTCCCCGGGCGCAACGTAGATACCGGCCCCAACGATGTTGCCGACCACGAAAGCCAACAGCAACGGGGTGCCTACGACACGTTTTAAGCCCCCACCGGAGAACTCGTCTTCCGGGGTATTTCTACCCGAACCAGATCCCGCTTCTGCCATTAGTTCTCCCTACTTTTGGCGTTTGTGCAAAAGTAACCTACCCGCTCGTCACGAAGATAGCAGTCTTTATGCAAATAGGTCAAGCACGCGGTGGCGGTCCGTGAACTTGACAGACCCTTCCCCATCAAGCAAAGATAGGCTAGACATCTGATAGGAGATTTCGACGTTGAGCATCATAGAGTTTCAGAACGTGGACAAGTTCTTCGGGGACTTTCAGGTTCTCCAGGACATAGACTTCGCGGTGGACGAGAGCGAGGTCGTGGTGGTCATCGGGCCGTCCGGTTCGGGCAAGAGCACGCTGCTCCGGTGCATAAACGCGCTGGAGGAGATCTCCTCCGGCAAGCTCATCGTTGACGGCATTGAGGTCCACGATAAAAAGACGAAACTGAACGCCCTGCGAACCGAGATCGGCTTTGTCTTCCAGCAGTTCAACCTCTACCCGCACATGACCGTCGCCCAGAACGTAAAGCTCGCCCCGAAAAACGTCAAAGGGGTCTCCAAGAAAGAAGCCGGCGAACGGTGCAAACGCCTGCTCGAACGAGTCGGTATCGCGGAACAGGAGGACAAGTACCCCGAAAGTCTCTCCGGCGGCCAGCAGCAGCGGGTGGCGATAGCGCGCGGGCTGGCGATGGAGCCAAAGATCATGCTCTTCGACGAGCCGACGAGCGCCCTGGACCCGGAGATGATCAACGAGGTGCTCGAAACGATAGCCGACCTCGCGGGGGGCGGCATGACGATGGTCGTCGTTACCCACGAGATGGGATTTGCCCGGCGCGTCGCCGACCGCGTCGTGTTTATGGACGAGGGCCGCATCGTAGAAGTCGGGCCGCCAGAACACTTTTTTCAAAACCCCGAGCACGAACGCACGAAACGCTTTCTCTCTCAAATTCTCTAGCACTAAAAGGGACTTGCGTAGATAGTCCCTTTTAGTGTTAACTATGCAGCAATACGAATATCCGAATTAGTGTAAACATCTTCTCGAAAGGACAGAAAACTTGAGACTCGGAAAGCTATTTACGGTCGCGTTGGTCTTCGCCGTTGCGGTGCTGGTTGCGGCCTGTGGCGGCGGAGGAGGTGGCGGAAATGGAGATACCGGCGGCAGTACGTCTGGCGGCGGCACACCCGGCGGCGGAGGCACTTCCGCGGGCGGCGGAGGCGGAGAAAGCATCACCGTTGCTTCGGACATCGCCTACCGGCCGTTCGAGTTTACCCAGAACGGCGAGCCGGTTGGCTTCGACATAGATTTGATGAACGAGATCGGCTCGCGGGCCGGGTTTGCGCCCGAGTTCCAGAACGTCACCTTCGACGGCATCATACCCGGCCTTGGCTCCGGCAACTACGAAGTGGCGATCTCCGCGATGACCATAACCGAAGAGCGGGCGCAGCAGGTAGACTTCTCGGAGCCGTACTTCGACGCCGACCAGTCTCTCATGGTGCGCAGTGACTCAGACATCCAATCGGTCGAAGACTTGGGCGACGCGACGGTCGGGGTCCAGATCGGCACCACCGGGGCATCGCAGGCCGAGGAGTTCGCGAGCGATGGAACCATCGGCGGCGAAGTCCGTACGTTCGACACTATAGACGATGCCTTCGTGGCGCTGGAGAACGCCCAGGTAGATGCGGTTATAAACGACTTCCCGGTCTCAGCCGACCGCGCCCAGCAGAGCAACGGGGCGTTGGAGATCGTCGAGACCTTCCCGACCGGCGAGCAGTACGGCATAGCCTTCACGCCCGACAGCGAACTCGTCGAGCCGGTAAACGGGGCGCTCCAGGAGATCAAAGACGACGGAACCTACGCGGAGATTTACGAAAAATGGTTCGGCGAACAGCCCGAGCAGATACCGTAAAGACCTCGTAGGGATCTCTTAGAGCAGACAGGAGCCCGCGATGCCGTTTGATTGGCCGCCGGTCGAGTTCGACCCGTCCCAGTTCAGCCTTAGCAGAATCCGGGAAAGCTGGCTGGACTTCGGGCTCGTCTTCGAAAACTTCGACGCCATTTTGCAGGCGGTGCTTATAACAATATCGCTGGCGCTGCTGGCGGAGGTCTTAGGGATCGTGCTGGGGCTTGCGTTGTCGCTGCTCAAGATTTCACGTAGTTGGCTTTTGCGGTTTCCGGCCCAGATCTACATAGACCTCTTCCGGGGCACGCCGCTTTTGGTGCAGGTAATTATTATTTTCTTCGCCACGCCACTGGTCGGGATAAGAATTACGAGCCTGTTTTTTGCCGGCCTGATCGCGCTCTCCCTGAACAGTTCCGCCTACGTGGCGGAGATCTTCCGGGCCGGCATCCAGAGCATAGACAAGGGCCAGATGGAGGCTGGCCGGGCCTCCGGCCTTTCCTACGCCCAAACGATGCGGCACATCATCGTTCCGCAAGCGTTCCGGCGCGTGATCCCACCCCTGACCAACGAGTTCGTGATGCTGATAAAAGATACTTCGCTAATCTCCGTTATCGGGCTGGCGGAGTTACTCCGGGCAGCCCGGGTAATACAGGCGGCGTCTTTCAACGCGACGCCGCTCTTTGCTGCGGCGCTCATCTACCTGGCTTTGTGCCTGCCCCTGATCTACCTGACAAACGTCCTTGAACGCCGCCTGAACCGCCGCACGGCGTAAACTACTGTTCAGGCTGTTCTCCGGTTTGTTCCTGCCCGGCTTCGTCCATGTTTATGGCCGGCGTGCCCAAGGACCCACCCTGGCTCTCTATAAAGCGGCGCTCGGAGGTGTAGGATTGGACCATGATCGCCAACTCAAGCTTGTCGCGCTCGGCGGGCAGTGTTCCGGCCTCTTCTTGCTCGGCAACCTCGCTGCCGCTCAAGCCCAGGGAGGACTCCAGTTCTTTGATGCGCCGTCGGATCTTGAGCCGGCCGCCGGGGGTTAGCCGCAGGAAAGTTTGCCCGTTCGGGCCCTCCGCAGGATAAACCCAGGCGTTCTTTAACCAGGACTGCAGGATCTCGTTTCGCAACGCTTCTTTGTTCTGTAGTTCCATCTCTTATCACGCTTTCTCTGTTCTACTTTTGCAAACCGTACCCGCAGAAACTTTGCGGACGCTACCGCGTATAGAAAGATACCATGAACCCTACCCCACAGGCTCCGGAACTCTACTCCTGGCAGGAACTCCAGGGTGTCCTGACGAACTCGTTCGACGCCCGCGCCGCGGGTCTTTTGGGAAGAGAGTTTACGGTCGAAAAGAGGGGCGTAGAGCTTGGCCGGCTGAAGATGGAAGGCCTGCGGGGCGCGGAGTTTGAAGTGGCGGGACTCAAAGCCCGGATCGAGAGGATGCCGGGCAACGAGTACCGGATGTTCTCCGGCGGAGAGCAGGTACTGTCGGCCGGGCCGAAGGCTTTTTCCGCCGACATCCTAGAGATAGCCTGTGCCAACAAGGTCTATACGTCCCGCATCAGCTTCCTGCGCAATACCGCGATCGTTTGGGACCCCGCGGGCGGCGAAACGTCGCGGCTCACGGGCAGTTTTGCGGGCCGGAGGTACAAGGTAAATACAGTCGGGGATGCTTCGGCAATCCCCATCTCTGTTTTGCTCTTGTACCACACGGCCGCGTTGCGGCGGCGGGTTTACCAGGCGTAGGAGACGTCATCACGGGCGAAAGAACGGGAACGTAAACTAAGCGTTACACTAGAAACTAAGATAAAGACAGGAGAGACGATGCAGCAAGACCCGAACTACGGAAGGTCCTGGGAACCCGGTGACGAAACCGAAAACCTGAAAGAACCCGATACGGAACCCACGACGACGGGGTCCGAACCCGTGGACGCGGCCGGCGGCCCGGTTCCTGCGGCCTCGGAGCACCCGGCGGGAGAGCTTAGCCCTCAGGACGAGAGAACCTGGTCAATACTCTCCCACGTCAGCGTACTGGCCTGGCCGGTAACGGGGCTTCTCCCGGTGGCACCCCTGGTACTCTGGCTGCTCTACAAAGACCGCTCGCCCAGGATCGGCTTTCACGCCCTACAATCTGTGTGGTACCAGGTAGCCTGGCTCGTGCTCGGCACCATCGGCGGCTTTCTCGGTACTATATTCTCTGTTCTAACCCTGGGCCTGGGTATCTTTGTAGTGGCGCCCCTGGCCGTGGTGCTCGGGCTGGTGCCCTTTGCACACCAGCTCTACGCGGCCTACAAGGTCAGCCAGGGCATTGATTATCGCTACGCGTTTATCGCGGATAAGATAGACGGTGGCGACCGGAAAACTTTGTAGCTTCGTGCCCCCGGTGCGCCGTTTTGGTTTTACCCACGAAAAAAACCACGCATCGGTTGTGTAGAAGGACTGACCTTTAGAGGACCATTAGAGCTTCGGCTGCTCGAGTTCTTTTGGTGTGGCGTAGATGGTCACCGTCGAGCCTTTGGGGGCCGAGGTCCCCATCGCGGGTTCTGTCGCCCACGTTACACCCCGGTTCGTGTAGCCGCCCCGGGATTCGTAGACTACTTTTACTCTGAAGCCTTCTTCGATCAGGATTTCTTCGGCCCAGTAGTCGAAGTAGGTGTCTACGTTCGGCACCACGGCGAGTTCGGCGGGGGGGCCACCCGACTCCCCGCCGGCACCGTCCCGGGTACCGAAAACGCCGGTCGGGCTGCCCACGAACCTCTCGGCGCTCTCCAGCACGCCCCGCCCCTCCGATTCCGGGGCCCGGCCCGGGTATCCCAGCCCGGAGGCGCCGACGAGAAGGCCGGCTACCACGAGGGTCAGGGCGGCGAGCATCGTGACGACGAGGGCGACCGCGCGGCTCTTGCGGCGTATGGCGCGCCGGGGTATTCCGAGCGTGTGGGGAACCATCTCCGGCTGGTCTTGCAGGTCCTCCAGCATCGCCCGCGCCGATGGGTGGCGGTCCGCGGGGTCTTTCGCGAGCGCCCGCAGGATAAGCGACTCCATGTGCAGCGAGATGTTTTTGTTCAGTTGGCGGGGCGGCTTGGGCTCTTCGTTTAGCTGCTGGTGCACGAGGCTTTTCAGATCCCCGGAGAACGGCGGGTTTCCGGTAAGGCAGTAGTAAAGGAGTATGCCGACGGAGTAGATGTCGCTCCGGGGGGTGGACTCTTTGCCCCGTAGTTGCTCCGGCGACATGTAGCGGGCGCTACCGACGATCTCACCCGGCTCTTCGGCCACTTCCTCCTCCAAGATGCGGGCTATGCCGAAGTCCGCGACTTTTACGTCACCCTCATCCGTCAGCAGCACGTTAGACGGCTTTACGTCCCGGTGGATAATACCCCGGCGGTGCGCGTAAGAGAGCGCGTTCAGGAGCTGCGCGGCGATCTCCCTGGTGCGCCCCTCTTTCAGACGTCCGGCCCGCTGCCGGGAGACCAGAACCCCGAGGTCGTCACCGTTTACGTGTTCGGCCACGATAACCGGCACGTCATCCTGGCAGATGTCGTAGATCTTGACGATGTTCTCGTGGTCCATAGACGCCATCGCCCGGGCTTCTTGCTTGAACCTCTTCTGGAAGTACGACGCTTCGGCGTAGTAGTGGTGCAGGATCTTCAACGCCACGCTTCTTCCAAGCATGGAGTCCTCCGCCCGGTAAACGACGGCCATGCCGCCTTTGCCCAGCCTGCCGTCTACCCGGTACCGTCCACCGAGAACCCTGCCGACCGCAGTATCCTGCGTTTTGCCACCTCCAAAATTTAAAGCTTCGAACGGCAATTATATACACCTCGTCACGAATTAGATACAAAAGTTGCCGGATATTCCGTCCAGCGCCCAACATACAGCAGGTTACCATTTGTAGTCACTATATTTCGAGGCCTGAAAACGGCATAAAAAGGCCGCGGATAGTTCATAATATCCGGGCCTGCGAACTTTTATAGAGAAAGGCAACCCATGAAGCTGGAGTACACGGGGTACCTGCGCTACACGGAACTTGTAGAAGCTCTACAAACCCTGGATAAGGAGTACCCGAAGCTGCTCGAGACGTACCCGATAGGCGAGAGCTACGAGGGACGGGAGATCTGGCTGGCGGAGATCACGAACCAGGACACCGGCCCGGCCGGCGAGAAACCGGCCTTTTGGGTGGACGGTAACACCCACGCCGGAGAAGTCACCGGCTCCATGGCGGCGCTGTACCTGATCGAAACTCTCCTCTCCGGTTACGGCAAGGACGAAACCGTGACCCGCCTTTTGGACCAACAAACTTTCTACATCCTACCCCGGCTTTCCCCCGACGGCGCCGAGCGCTACCTTACGACCCCCCACAACCTGCGGGCGACCGTGCGCCCCTGGCCCGACCCGGAGGAACAGCCCGGCCTCCACCCCGAAGACGTTGACGGCGACGGCCACATAGTCCAGATGCGCGTGGAAGACCCGGGCGGCGAGTGGCGGGTTTCGGACGAGGACCCGCGCCTCCTGGTCCCCCGCGCCCCGGACGAGGCGGAGCCCGGTGGCACTTACTACCGGCTTTACCGGGAGGGGACTTTCAAGGACTACGACGGCTTTCGCCGGGAGATAGCCCGACCACTCTACGGCCTGGACATGAACCGGCAGTACCCCTACGAGTGGCGGGAAGAGACCACCGAAAGGAGCGCCGGCCCGTACCCGCTCTCGGAGCCCGAAGCCCGGGCGCAGGTAGATTTCCTGCTCGCCCACAAAAACGTCTTCTCCGTCCACACCTACCACACGTTCTGCGGCGCCATATTGCGGCCTTACTCGAACAAACCCGACTCGGAGTTGCCGGAGCACGACCTGGCGGTGTTCAAAGAACTCGGCGACCGGGGAACCGAGATCACCGGCTACCCGAACATCTCTGTCTACCACGACTTCACCTACGAACCCGGCAAGTACATAACCGGCGCCTTCGACGACTGGGCCTACGCCTACTACGGCGTCCCGGCTTTCACCATAGAGTTCTGGTCCGCCGCCAAACACGCCGGGTTGGAGGTGCCGGACTTTATAGAGTTCTTCCGCAACCCGCCGGAAGAGGCCCAACTCGCGCTCCTGGCATGGAACGACCGGGAGTTGAACGGCGAAGGCTTCGTCCCCTGGACTCCCTTCGACCACCCACAACTCGGGGATGTAGAGATCGGGGGCTGGAAATCCAAGTTCACCTTCCAAAACCCGCCGCCGCACCTACTGGAAGCCGAGTGCGAGAAGCTCTGCCGCTTCGCCATCGCCCACGCAAAAACCTCCCCACGCCTGCAGGCGGCGTTGAAGGCCGAAGAACCCGCCCCCGGCGTGCGGCGCATAGAACTCACCGTAGAGAACACCGGCTTTCTGCCGACAAACGTCACGACCATTGCCGCCGACAAAAAGTTGGTCAAACCCGTCAGGGTAACGGTGGGTTTGCCGGAAGGCGCGGAGTTAGTCTCCGGCGAGCGCGAAACGGACCTGGGACACCTGGCCGGGCGTTCGGCGCTATTGGGTAACCGGTGGAAAACCCCGACCTTCTTCAACGGGCTCCCATCAGACTACGCCCGCCGCTTGGTGTGGGTCGTGAAAGGCGACGGCCCCGTAGGGATCGAAGTCAGAAGCGAGAAGGCGGGTACGCTCCGTTTGGAGAGTGAATAGCCAGGGTAGTGCGAAAGAGGCGTCCCCGGTTGGAGGCCCGTGGTATCGCCCTTGTTTCCTTAGTTCAGGTCCGTGACCCGGGCGGCGGTCCAGACGTTTCCGTCGGAGGTTATGTAGTCGCCCCGCCAGGAAACGCCTTTGAGGCGGTCGAAGAGCCGGGTTGCCTCTATCGGGTCTTCGAGTCCTATGTCGGCGCCGATGGCCTCGATCTCGCCGCGTGAGATCTGGGCCGGTACGGCGTCCAGCCGGCTTTTTAGCGCCTCGCGCATCCTTCCTTGATACTGCCGGTCGGGGGTACGCCGGCGGTAGCGGCCTTTGTTGATGATGGCCCACCTCCTGTTAGTGCTTTGCCTTACTCCGAGATTTTGCTTCCTGCTCCCGCCGAAAACTGTCGTCTCTGACACTTTGTGAGTCATCCGCCCTGCAAACCATCCAAAACCTTCAGAACGGTCTCGACCGGCCTCTCGCCCTGGTAGAACTCCGCCACGTTCGAGTCTTTATCTACTACAACGATGGCGGCGGCGCGGTTGGTTCTCCGGGCTCCGTAAGACCGGCTCACCCGGCCGCCCCAATCCGGCAGGATAACCACGTACTCGGAGGCTTCGGCGCCCGGTGGCAGCTCGGCCCGGGCCTGGTCGTAAGCCTGTCCCAGGACGAGGCTCACCGTTACCCAGTAGAGGGTCGGTACGACGGAGAGGTCTATGACGCTCGCCACGAGCACTTCGTCGGGAGAGGGGTATCGTTCGCGGACGGCGCGGTTGATCTCCCGCGCCGTCGGGGCCGTGCCCTGGAGGTGAAAGACGAGGACTACGGGACGGCCGGCGTTGCCCCGCAGGCTAACCCGCCGTCCGGAGCCGGAGGCGAGCAGGCTGAAGTTCGGCGCCCGCTCCCCGGTCTTTGGGCTTTGCCGCGTACGGTCCACGTCAGCTTAGCCCTTCTTCTTTACGCCCAACCGGCTGCGGGCTCCCTGGAGCACCGAGTAGCCGACGGGCACGACCAGCAGCGTCAGGAAGGTGGAGGTGATGAGACCACCCACGACGGGTATCGCGAGGCTGCTGGAGATCAGGGTGCTCCCGCCGCCGATGCCGAGCGCCAGCGGGAATAACGCCCCGATGGTAACCAGGGCCGTCATCAGGATCGGTCGCAGCCGGGCGCGACCAGCCTCTACGATGGCGTCGTCGAGCGACGCGTGCTCGTCCTCGGCGTTTATGACGAAGTCGATCAGAAGGATGGCGTTCGCCACCACGATCCCGATCAAAAGCAGCACGCCCAAAAGCGCCGGGACGCTCAGGGCCGTTCCGGTGAGCAGCAACGCCCCGAAGGCGCCGATGCTCGTCAGCGGGATGGACAGCAAGATGACCAGCGGGACGAGCAGCGAGCGGAAGAAGACCACCAGGATCAGGTACACCAGCACGACTGCCACCACTATTGACAGCAACAGGTTTCTGAAGCTCTCGGCGATGTCCTCGGACTCGCCCCCGACGCCGGCCTCCACGTCGCCGGCGAGATCCAGTTCGTCGAGCGTGGACTGCACCTCGCTGGAGACGGAGTTCGAGTCCTGGGAGGTTATCGTGCCGGTTACCGTCACGGCCCGATCCCCGTCCACGCGGCTTATGGCCGCCGGGGCGTCTACCTCCTGAACTTCCGCCACGTCCTCGACGGTCGCGTCGGGGCCGAGCGGCAGGCTGCGGACTTCGCCCAGGTCGTTTATAGACCCTTGGGGAACGCCCACGGAAACCGGTGTGTCGCCGAGGCTAATCTCGCTGCGGTCGCTCAAGAGGACCCCGAGCGTCTGCGAGACCCCGCTGGGAGATAACCCGGCTTGCGCCGTCTGCTCGTCGTTGAGCTCGACGTTCACCTCCGGCGCGCCGCCCGAAAGGTCGCTCTGTACGCTGGTGAGGTCCTCATTGTCGGAGAGTTCATTAACGATTTCCTCCGAGGCGTTCCTCAACTCCTCTTCGGAGCCGTTGGTAACCGTGACTTCGAGACCTCCGGCCGGTGGCCCCTGGTCTTGAACCTCCACCTGGAAGTCTTCCCGGCCGTAGAGATCCCGGCCTTCTTCTTCGAGTCGGTCAACGGTGGCGTCTACGCTGGCGTCCTCCTTGACCGTGATAAAGGCCTGGGCGACGTTGTCCGAGCGGCTGCCGCTCGGGTCGAAGTTATCCGCACCGCCGACGGAGAGCTGGTAGTCCTCTACGCCTGGGTCGTCGAGCATGTCGTCCTCGAAGGGCTTCATCTCTTCACTCGTCTCCTGCTGAACCGTCCCAGAGGGAAAGTTCACGTCGGCGACGAGCAATCGCGCCTCGCTCGGCGGGAAGAAACTTACCGAAAGCAGTGGAATGGTCGCGAGCCCCCCGGCAAAGAGCACGAGCGCCAGAACGAGCACGGCCGGCCGGTTGCGGAGGCTCCAGCGCAACATCGGGGTGTAAATCCCGACGAGCCATCCCTCGTCCTCGTTACCGCGGGAATTCTCCCGGTCGGACGTTTCCCGGTCGGACGCTTCCCGATCGGGCTCTTCGTTGCGTCCGGCGTCCGGCTCGTTTCTGTTCGGGGCGCCGTCCGGCGAAGGTATGAACAGGAATATTATGAGGCCCACGGCCAGCAAGGCCGCGAGGATTGCGGCTACCACGAGCAGCGCCGGGGAGTTCAGTACGTCCTCCGGGGTTATGGCGTCCGCAAGGATGGCTATGGAGACCGCGGCGACGCTCGCGAGCACGAACGCGGCAACACCCAACACCATCCTTAGCAGCAGGCGCCGGCCGCCTCCCCCACCACCGCCCCGGCTCCCGGAGGACCGACGCGTCCGGCGGTTCCGGCGGTTCCGCGGCTTTGCCCCCTGGCTCGCCCCTCGCTTTACGAACAGGCTCACGAGCACCGGGATTATGGTGACCGCCACTATAAGGGAGGCGGCCAGGGCGAAAGCGACCGTCAGGGAAAGCGGCAGGAAGAACTCGCTTACGATGCCGCCGACGAGCCCGAGCGGTAGAAAGACCGCTATGGTGGAGAGGGTGGAGGAGGTGATCGCCGTGGCGACCTCTGTGGTGCCCTTGAGCGCCGCTTCTTCCGGGTCGTCGCCTTCCTGCACGTAGCGGTAAGCGTTCTCCAGCACCACGATGGCGTCGTCCACCACCCGGCCGACGGCGATGGTGAGCCCGGCCAGGGTGATGATGTTCAAGGTAAGGTTGTCACCCCAGGAGAAGAGCAAGGCCGCGAGCACCGAGGTCGGCAGCGAAACCGCCGTAACCAACGTCGCCCGGATGCTCTTCAAGAAAAGCAGGATGATCAGGATAGCCACCACGGCCCCGATGAGGGCTTTCTCTACCAGCCCACTTACCGAATCTTCGACGTCTTCCGCCGAGTCGAAGATGATGCTGACTTGCTCGTCACCGACCTCGTCGCGCACCTCGCCGAGCGCGTCCCGCACCCCGTCGGAAACCTCAACGGTGTTCGCGTCGCCGTCTTTGGTGACGTTTAGCCCGAGGCTCGGCTCCCCGTTGGTCCGCGAGATGCCGGAGATGTTTGAGTCTACTTTTTCTACCTCGGCCACGTCTTGCAAAAGAACCGGTTCCGGGGCCTCGCCGCCGGAGGCTTGCTCCGGGGGCGACGTGCCCGAAGGCGGCGCTCCGGAAGCGCCCGCGGGCGGCGCACCACCGGAAGATTCACCGGACCCATCGGCTGGCGCGCCCTCCGGCGGGGCGCCCGCCGGGGCGGCCCCGCCCGCCGCGCCGAGCGGCAGTTGTTTGAGGGCCTCTACGTCGGTGAGTTCGCTTTCGGTGCGTACAGGCGTGGAGAGACCCTCTATCCGGACGTCGCCCACGGGCGCGTTCACGTTGGCGCCGCTTATGGCGCCGACCACCGCGTCGGCGGGGATACCTTCGTCCTCTAACTTCCCGGGGTCGAGGTTCACCTGGATTTCTTGCTCAGAGCCGCCGACGAGCTCTATGTTCGCCGTACCGTCCACCTCTTCCAGGAGCGGGATAGCCTCGTCCTGGGCGTAGGTCGTAAGGTCCGCAAGCCCCCCGTCGCCGGCCGCGAGAGAAACGTTCATTATCGGGAAAGAGGAGGGGGACTGGCGGTTGATCTGCGGCTCCGTCGCCTGTGAGGGCAACGACACGCCCTCCAGGGCGCGCCGGACCTCGTCCTCCGCCTCGTCCAGGTCCGTGTCCAGGCTGAACTCCACAAAGACCGTGGAGAAGCCCTGGGAAGAAGTGGCTTGCGTGTTCTCTATACCCTCGACGTTGCTTACCGCCGACTCGACGGGCTGCGTAACCTGCTCGTCCACGAGGTCCGGCCCGGCACCCGGAACCGGCGTTGTAACGCCTACCGCAGGGAACTCTATGTCCGGCAGCAACTCCTGGTTGAGCTGCGTCGTCGCGTAGGCGCCACTAACTATGAGAAGCACGGTCGCGAGCATCACGACGGACTTGTTCTTTAGACACCATCCGACGATACTCTTCATTCAACATCCTCTCTCTGTAAATATCCCGGCCTGGAGGCCGGCGGGCCGAAACCCTCGACGAGCAACCTCAGTCCTTTCAAAAAAGCTTCCGCCTCTTCGAACGTCATACGTTCTACGACCCAGTTGAGTTGCTGCCGCCCCCGGCCCACGACCCTCCGGGCTATCTCCTGCATGCCCGGCACATAATCCACCAGCACTACCCTCCGGTCCTTCGTATCGTGGCGCCGCTCGACCATCCCCATCTCCACCAGCCGGTCCACGAGCTGCGTAACCGCCGGGGAAGACACTCGCAACACCTCGGCCAACTGCCGGATAGAATGAGGCCTGTCGGCCAACGCGATCATGATCTGCACGTGCCCCGGAGAGACGTGAACGTCCGTCGGAACCCCCTGTGCCCGCAACTCCTCGAACTCTACCGAACCCGGACGCTCTATCGCCCGGCCCACGACGGGTAACAGCAATAAAATCTCGTCTATTATTCGCTCTTTACTGTTGGTCTCCAGCGTTTCACCTTTACTTAAGACACTTATTTAAGCAGCTTACATATTTTATAAACACTTCTCCGGCTTGGTGTGAAAAGGTTCACGGGTAGTCTCGCTTTAGAAAATGTTAGAGTTTTCGGTGTGAGAGAGGAGGTTTGCTGGATGGGATCCAGGTCGTTGTTGGCGGCGGGCGGGCTTTTTGGCGGGCTCGCGGTTTTGAATAGAAGCCTCGAAAAGCGTGGGGGGACCCTGGCAAACGTCCTCAACGGTGAGACCCGTTACTACCGCTGGAGGGGCGACGACCTCGCTTACACCGTCACGGGCGAAGGCGAGCCGCTTTTAATGGTGCACGGCATTTACGCCGGGGCTTCGTCTTTCGAGTTTCGCAAAAACTTCGACGGGTTGGCGAAGAGTTTCCGCGTCTACGCCCTGGATTTGCTGGGGTGCGGGCTCTCAGGTCGTCCCCGACGGAAGTACGGACCCGAAGACGTAACTTCGCAGATAGAAGACTTCGCGCGCGGGGAAATCAGGGCTCCAACCCACCTCGTCGCCAGTTCCCTGTCCGCCGCGCTCTCCACGTCCGCGGCGGTCCGCAGCCCCCGGCTCTTTCAGAAGCTCGTCTACATTTGCCCCACCGGTTACGAGACGTTGGGCCGGAAGTCCGGCCTTCTGGGCGACGCAATCTACGGGCTATTTCTCACCCCCGTCGTCGGGGATTCGCTCTATCATGCCATCGTTTCCCGGCGCGGCATAAAGTTCTATCTGGGGCGCATGTCTTATCGGGACCCGGGTTTCGTGACAGAAGATCTGGTCGAAAGTTACTACCGGACGTCCCATCAACCGGGGGCCAAGTTCTTTCCGGCGGCCTTTGCCTCCGGGAAGTTGAACCAAAGCGTCGCGGATTATTGGCCGCGGGTGCCGCACAAGACGCTCGTTTGTTGGGGCCGGGAGGCGACGACCTCGCCGGTGAGAGAGATCGAGGATTTCGTCCGGCGCAACCCGCGCTCGGAGCCCCGCGTCTTCAAGGACGCCGCCCTTCTGCCACACGACGAACGGGCCGAGACCTTCAACGAGCAGGTGCGGACTTTTCTACAAGCGTAAAGTCTTCGTACCATCGCCGGTTTTCCGGCTCGCGGGTATTCTTTCAGTAGAGTTCGTAGGGAATACACAAGGGGGTGCCCGTGCGGGGGTCGGGTAAGATCTCGGCCTCCACAGAGAACACCTCACGCAGGAGTTTGTCGGTCACCACATCCTCCGGCGTCCCGGCGGAGAAGACCTTACCGTGGGAAATTGCGATCATGTGGTGCGAGTAGCGGGCCGCGTTGTTGAGGTCGTGCAGGACCATGAGCACCGTGCGACCTTCTTCGCGATTGAGACGGTCTAGAAGCTGGAGCACCTCTAGCTGGTGGGCCATGTCGAGGAAGGTGGTGGGCTCGTCAAGAAGAAGTGTTTCGGTCTCCTGGGCCAAAGCCATCGAGATCCAGGCGCGCTGCCGCTGCCCGCCCGACAGAGTATCTAGTGGCCGGTCGGCGAACTCCAACATGCCGGTGGTCTCCAGCGCCTTTTCGACGGCCCGCTCGTCGCCTTTGGACCACTGCGAGAGCCAGCTCTGGTGCGGGTAGCGGCCTTGGGCCGCGAGTTCCCGCACTGTAAGCCCTTCGGGTGCTTCTGGGTTCTGGGGCAGGATGCCCAAGCGCTTCGCCACCTCGCGGGTGGGGAGCTTTGCTACCGCGTCTCCGTCGAGGTAGACGGCGCCTCCCTTGGGCTTCATCAGGCGGGCGAGGGAACGCAGAAGGGTAGATTTGCCGCAGCCGTTGGGGCCGACGACGGAGGTGATCTCACCGGCCGGGATACTTGCGGAGAGCTTTTTGATGACGACGGTATCGTCGTAGGCGAGGGTTATGTCGTCTGTGCGAACCTTACTCGCGAATTTGCGGGCTCTGTCATCTCGGGCGTCCGGGCTCACGTCGCCGCCCGTCGGGCGAGGCGCTCTTCGTGCGGGGTTCGCGGGCAGGTCGAGCACGGTCCGTTTCCGAGTTTGTAGTACAGGCAGCAGGTGTTTCGTACCCGGGTCGTCTTCGGTTGTCCGGCTTGATCGAGAACGAAGAAGTTGGTCGGCCCCGAGAGTGGCGACGGTCCGGAGAGCATAGTCTCTGCGAATCCCAGGGCTTCCGCTTCGAGGTCCAGACTCTGTCCGACGAACATAAAGGCCTCGGCGCACACGTCCACGCCGGCGCCCCAGAGGGCGCGCGTCCCGCGTCGCACCCGCAGGTCACGCAGGGCTGGGATCAGGGCGGGCAGATGCGTCGTGGCGAGCGCCTCGCGCATCCGGTCGAGGAAGTCTTTTTTTGAAGGCAGCACTGTAGCGTCCGGATGTCCGGCTTCCGGGTCATCCGGGAGCGCGAAGAAGCGTGGGGAGATGAAGGCCAGCTCTTCTGCAAACCCGCCGTCTCCGAATCGCAGCGCCACGTTCTCTGCTCGCAGGTCCGGCAGACGGCGCTCCAGAAGGAATGCGGCGACCGAGGTCGTGAGGATACGCCAGAGGTAGATCCTGAGCAGGCTCGTTCCCGCGTAGGGCCGGTCCCTCACGCCACACCCGCGTTCGATGCGTTCCACCAACGCTTCAAGGAGGGCGCGGTCCGCTGCAAGCCCGGCAACCGTTGTCCAGCCCGGTCCCTCGGGGTGGTCGGTGCGGGCGGAGAGATCGGGGCCTCCGTCTCCGGTGGCTACGGCCAGCCGGCCGAGCGTCGCCGCGAAGGGTCCGGGAGTCACTCGCCCGCCGGGTAAGGCCTGTGGTGGGAGGTGGGGTCTCACGACGTGGCCCCTCCCTCGGTTGTGGAATCCCCGTCAACAGCCGCGGCAAAGCGGGGCGTCAGTTTGTCGAGGGCGAAAGGTAGGCTAAGAACGGTGCTGAACGAGAGCGCCGCAGCGGGTAATTCTTCCAGAAAGACATCGCGACCTTCCTGGGCGGCGTCGAGTTTTTGGTAGAGCGGGTCGTTCCTGACGACCCCGAAACCGTCCGCTTGAACAGCAACCCAGACCAGGAGATCCGTGTCGATCAGGCCGAGCCGCTCCCGGCTGAGGTCCGCGAAGAAAGAGTCTCCCGCAAGCTCGGCGATCTCGCCGGGAATCTTGAACCCGAGCGACTCCAGGAAGTGGCTCCGGCTATCCTGCGGGCCGTAGGGTGAAGGGTTGTACGATTCATCTTCGCTGGTAACTCCGACCACCACCCCGCTCGCGCCATCGAACTCCGGGTGGCCCTCTCGCGCCCCGGCGAACCGCGCCTCCACTTCGGATACGAGCTCGTCGGCCTGCCGCTCCCGTCCCAACGCCCTTCCGACGACCCGCGTTTGCGCCTGCCACGGTACGCCGAAGTCTACGTACTCGTTGGACTGGACGACGGTTGGCGCGATCTCAGATAGCGTCTCGTACTCCTTCTCGGTCATCCCCGAGGACACCCCGACAATAAGGTCCGGGTCCAGGCCCGAGATCTGCTCGAAGTTCAACTCACTCGACGGCAGGACCTCCGGCTTCGCGTCCCCGAGCTCGTCCTGGGCCCACGGCCACGTGGCAGAGGGACGCTCCCCAAACCACTCCCGCACCGCGACGGGCGCGATCCCGAGCGCGAGAACGGGGTCCTGATCTGTGTATCCCACCGTAACCGTCCGTTCCGGTGTTCCATTTATCTCGGTAGAGCCGTATTTATGTTCTATGGTGCGCGCCTGTTCGGAGGTCGTCTCGCCGCCTCCGTCTCCGCCGCCAGCGCAACCGGTGACCCCGAGAACAACAGCGCCCGCCACGCTCGCTCCGCCGAGTTCCAGAAACCTCCTGCGGCTCATGCTTCGAATGTTCGTCACTTTGCTCCCTTCGTATTGATCTAAGTTCATCGGTCAGTCGAAATTTACGCTCGGCCTCCGCTCACCCAGACCGGCGGACTAATTTCTCGATATCTTCCAGGCGGGCCATGCGGGTTAGGTCGGTGTCGAAGTACCAGGTATCGGCGTAGGACTCGACGACCGCGTCTTCGCGTACCGCCGGCAGCCCGTTCCACAGAGCCCCCTTGGTCCACGGCGTCGTGTCTTCGAAGAGCGGGTTGGTCGCGAACAGGATCAACTCCGCCGGACCCAGGATCTCCGCCATAAGCTCCGTCGAGGCGTAGGTTCCGAACTCACCGTTGGGACCTTCCTGCTTTCCTTCGGCCCCGATGAGTCCGCCCACACCGACGGCTCGTAGGGTGCGTCCGGCGTAGGAATCCGGGCCGAGCAGGTTGAACGTGCCTTCGGAAGAAGGGTGGTTCGTAACGATGGCGATGGGCGTGGTGGCGAGCCCGCTGTCCTGTACGGAGTCTGCGACCTCCCGCGACCGGTCTTCGTAATCGAGGATCACGCGCCGCGCGGCGTCGGGACGCCCGAGGGCGCGGGCAACAGTGCGTAGATGGTCGTTTACACTCGATTCGTAACGGTCCAAGAGGATCGTGGGGGCGATCTCGGAGAGTTCGTCGTAGATCTGCCCGCTGTCTTCCACGCCGAAGATGAGACCTGGACTCTCCCCTGCCAATGCTTCCAACTCGGGGGCCCCACGCTCCATGGACTGCTCCACCTCGTCTATGCGGTCCCGGATCACCGGAGAATCTTTTTGGTATTCGGTGGACGCTATCTCGGGAACGACGCCGAGGGCCAACAGGGAATGCAGGTCGGGCCAACCGTCTATCGCGGCGATCCGGTCTACGTTCCGGGGTACTTCAGTAACGCCCGCCGCGTGCTCGACCCGGATCTCGCCGGGGGTATTCCCTCCACCCGCCGACCGTCCGCCGCAGCCGTAAGGGGCGAGTACCAGCAGGCTGCCGGCCCCGATCAGGAACTGTCGGCGAGTTATGTCCTCTATCGTCGGGTACGCCGATCCGGACCGGCAGGTCAGGATCGGACGTCGGAGCAATTTGGCCGGAACTTTCGCGATCGTCGTGTCCTGTTGGGTCTTCGTGGTCATGCTGTCTTCCTTTCTCAACTGTTTTGATCGCGTTACCGGTTCGGTTGCGTGATAGGCAGTTGCGGCGAGCAGATTCACGCGACAGCCCCGCCGAACTGGCGCTCGTGGAGCTTGCGGTAGAGGCCGTCGCCGGCGACGAGCTCCCGATGCGTTCCCCGCTCGACGACACGGCCTTCGTCCAGGACCAGGATCTCATCTGCCTGTCTTATCGTGGAGAGCCGGTGGGCGATGACGATGGAGGTCCGGTCCCGCATGAGCCGCCCTAATGCGTCCTGTATCTCGGCCTCGGTCTCGGCGTCCACGCTGCTGGTCGCTTCGTCCAGGATGAGCACCGGCGCGTCCTTGAGAATGGCACGGGCGATGGAGAGACGCTGCTTCTGCCCGCCGGAGAGCTTGAGCCCCCGCTCCCCGACCTGCGTCTCGTAACCTTGCGGCAGATCCAGGACGAAACCGTGGGCGCCAGCCGCTTTCGTGGCGGCGAATATACCTTCGTCCGGAGCCCCCTCGCCTCCGAAGCGCAGGTTCTCCATCACCGTTCCATTGAACAGGAAGGTGTCTTGCAAGACCATGCTCACGTTGCGCCGCAGGGCGGGTAGCTTTATGTCCCGAACGTCCGTGCCGTCGAGTAGGACCTGTCCGTCTTCGGGGTCGTAGAAGCGGGGAACGAGGCTCGCGACGGTGCTCTTGCCGGCGCCGGTAGGGCCGACGAGGGCCAGCGTCTTGCCAGGCTCCACCGCGAACGAGACGTCGTGCAGCACGGGCACGTCCTCGACGTACTCGAAGTCCACGTTCTCGAAGCGGACCTCGCCCCGCATCCGGCCGGGGTCCTTGCCGGTGGACGGGTCCTGCACGTCAGGGTGGGCGTCGAGCACCTCTGCGATGCGGCCCGCGCTGGCTATGGCGCGTTGGGTGTACTCGCTAAGTTGGGAGACGAGCACTATCGGCTGGTAGAAGATGATGAGGTAGAGGACGAAGGCTACGAGGTCGGCGACGGGGATCTCACCGGCCAGGGCGAGCCGGCCGCCGTAGAGGGCGACCACCGAGATGCCGAGCCCGGAGAACAGCAGCACTATCGGCTGGAACGCGCCGTCGAGGCGCCGGGCGCGGACCTGATCCACGGCGTAGGAAGCGGAGAGGTTCGAGAGGCGTTCGCGCTCGAGCCTCTCGCGGCCGAAGATCTGGATCTCCTTTATCCCCGAAAGGTTGTCCTGAACGGTGGCCGTGAGCGCGCCGAGTTTCTCAAGCTCCTTCTCGAACGCGGCGTAAACGCGCTTGCCGATCAGCCACAAAACCAGCATCAGTAGCGGCACGGGAACGAGCGTGAGAATCGCCAGCACCGGGTTGAGCCACAACAGGATCGCGGCCACCCCGACGAGGACCAGGACGTTCGAGATGCCCTCGGGAAAGATGTCCCCGACCAGCGGCTCGACGTTGTCGGTGTCCTTCATGACGCGGGACTGTATCTCCCCGGTCTGCCGCCGGGCGTAGTAGCCCATCGAGAGTTTCTGGAGATGCTCGTAGAGGGAGATCCTTAGGTCGTGGCACAACCACCACGCCACCACGTGCGAGTACCAGTATGAGAGGAACTCGAACGCCCCGCGTAGGACGAACGCGCCGAGCAGGCCAGAAGAGATCCAGAGTATAGTCTCGAAACCACCGTCTCCGCTCTCGATCACCCGCACCAACTCCCGGACCATCCACGGCACGGCCAGGCTCCCGGCAGTGGCACCCACAGAGAAGAAGGCGACGAGCGCGAACTTCAGGCGGTAGGGTTTGAGGAAGGCGAGCATCCGGCGCGGGTTCTTCAAGAGCCGGGTTCCAACAGACCGAGTTGCTCCAGGTGGCCGAGGAGGCTTTCGATCATCAATGGCGGCGTCATCACGGTCGGGTAGTACCAGTAGTTGGACTCCTTCTCGCTCAGGCGGACGTAGTTGCCGGACTCGACCGCGCCCAGGGATTGGAACAGGGGCCGGGATTCCCAGTCGTCCAGAAACTCGTCCTCTCCGAAGCTTAGGCAGAAAGCCACGTCACCGTCAATAATGTCCAGGCGTTCGTTGCTGAACTCTATCTGCTGTGGGTCGGAAACGCCGGAGGGGGTCTCCGTCTGCGGTTCGGGCTGGGAGAGGCCGAGCCGATCCAGCACGTATCCCGGATAGCTCTTCGGGGTGAAGTACGCCTGCCAACCTTCGAGGGCCGAGAAAACCGAGACCTTCAAGTCTCCGAGCCCGGAGAGCCGCTCGCGGGCGCTCTCCACCTCTGCGTCTATCTTCGAGAGGACTTCCTCACCCCGCTCTTCGCGGCCGACGGCGCTCGCCACGGTGCGGAAGGGGCCGCGCCACATTGCACCTTTGCCCTCTGAGCCGCCATCGTACTGGGTGACGACCGTAGGGGCGAGTTGGGAGAGCTCGTCGTAGACTGGCTCCAGCCAGCCGATGTGGCCGATGATTAGGTCCGGCTCGAATGTGGCGATCTGCTCCACGTTTGGCTCGGGCCGGAACTTGAAGACCTCCACGTCCTCCTCCAGCCGGTTTTGAGACCAGGGGTTGACCGCTGTGTCGTTCTCGAAGTTCGCCCCGGCGGCGACGGGCTGAAGGCCGAGCGCGAGCAGCGCGTCCAGGTCCATCTGGCCGGTGAGGGCGACTATCCTTTCGGGCTCCGCCGGAACCTCCGTCTCGCCCATCGCGTGCTCTACCGTGCGGGTTCCGCCCGATCCTCCGTCACCCTGTTCTCCGGTTCCGCAACCGAAGGGTGCGAGCACCAGCAAGCTCCCGGCGCCGATCAAGAACTCCCGGCGGGTAGGACGGTAGGGAGACATGGCCGCGACGCGCAGCATCGGCTGCGAGCTCGTAAGCTGCCAGCTCTTGGCCGGCATAGAGCGACGCAATAACTCGGCAGAGGTTCCTGGGATCGTCTGTGGTGTCTTTGTCATATGTTGCTCCTTTTCCAGGTCTCTACGGGAGTCGAGACGTTCCGGCTCCTGTCTCAATTCTGTTCGCGATGTACTTGGCGTATGGCCAAGCCCGCCGTACACAGACTCCTCAGCGTCGAGGAGTATCTGGAGCTCGAAGAATGCTCCGTTGTCAAGCACGAGTACGTTGGCGGCATGATCTTCGCCCTCGCCGGGGCTAGCGACCGGCACAACAGGATTGCGCTCAACATAGCTTCGCGCCTCCTGGCGGCCGGGCGAGGTAGTCCGTGCCGGGTCTACGTCAGCGACATGAGGTTGCAGGCGGACGAAGTTTTCTACTATCCGGACGTGATGGTTACCTGCGAACCACCGGCGTCGGATAATCCCTCCTCCCGAGATAATCCTTGTCTGCTCGTCGAGGTGCTCTCGCCTTCGACCGAGGCCACGGACCGCCGGGAGAAGCTTATGGTCTACCGGCAGATCCCCAGCGTGGAGGCATACCTCATCGTAGACCAGGAACTCCGCAGGGTCGAGCGCCACTTCCGGGACGAGAACGGCCTCTGGCACCGGGCGGATCTCGTCGAAGAGGGGACTTTTCTTGTCCCCTGTCCGTCTGGGACAGAGCTTACGCTGGCGGAGATCTACGAGGGTTTGTAAACGGAGTCCGGCCACGGTCCTCACTTGTCCCGGTTCCTATAAAGCAGGTACAGAAAGAACGGCGCCCCGATAGCCGCCGTGACGATTCCGCAAGGAATCTCCACCGCCCCGAAGGAGACCCGTCCGGCCAGATCCGCGAGCACGATCAGGGCGCCGCCGGTCATGGCCGAGGTCGGCAGGAGACTGCCGTGCGATGGCCCCACCAGACGCCGGGCGATATGCGGGGCTATGAGCCCGACGAAGGCGATGGTTCCGGCGGTGGCGACGGCCGCGGCGGCGAGCGCCACGCTGCAGAGCAGGAGCACGCCACGCTCGACCTCGACGCGTACCCCGAGCCCCTTTGCCACGTCTTCGCCGAGGTTGAGGGCGTTGAGGTTTCGTGAGAGGGCGAAGGAGAGAGGAACGAAGACTACGAGCCAGGGAAGAAGCGGCCATACCTGTTCCCAGGTGCGGCCGTAGACGCTGCCGGTTAGCCAGACGAGGGCTTTCGAGACCTCGAAGATCTCGCCGAACACGATCATGGTGGTCGTGAGCGCCGTGGCGACGGCCCCGAGCCCGATGCCGATTAGGATAAGGCGCAACGGCGAAGAACTGCCGCGCCAGGCGAGTAGGTACAGCAGCACCGCCACGAAGAACGCCCCACCGAAAGCCACGGGCGGTAAGAGCGCCGAAGGGAACGAGGGGAGCACCACTATGCAGGTTACAGCCGCGAGCCCGGCCCCGGCGTTGATGCCGATGATGTCCGGGGCGGCGAGCGGGTTGCGGGTGAGACCTTGCAGGATGGCCCCGGAGATCCCGAGCGCCACCCCAACCAACAACGCCACGAGCGCCCGCGGCAGCCGCAGGGTGTTGACGATGAAGTCGTAGTTGCCGTCCCCGGACTCGACGCCGAACACGGTGCGTACCACGTCGAGCGGGGCGATAGGGTACTCGCCATAGCCGACGTTGGCGACTATGCCGGCGGTGGAGACGAGGCCGAGCGTCAGGATCACGGCGGCGGCCCGGAGGTCTACCCGGAAGGAGGCACCGCGCGTCCGCAAGGTCATTCTCTGTCTCTGGCCCCGGATCGCCCGGATCATCGCTTCACCCTCTAACGGGCGAGGTAGACAAAGAACGGGGCGCCGACGAGCGCGGTCATCACGCCCAAAGGCAGCTCTTGGGGCCGGAGGACGACGCGGGCGGCGACGTCCTCCGAGACGAGCAGTATCGCGCCGACGAGTACCGAGTAGGGTAGGATCCAGCGGTAGTCCATCCCCGCAAAGAAGCGCACGAGATGCGGCACGACGAGCCCGACGAAACCGACCGGACCGGCCACCGCAACCGCGCTACCGGCCAACAGCACCACCGCGACCGCCGCACCAATTTTCACCCAGGCCGTCCGCTGACCGAGGCCGGTCGCCACGTCGTCGCCCAGGGTGAGCGTCGTAACCTGGCGTCCCAGGGCGAGCGCGAGCAGTAGCCCGATCAGGATGTAGGGCAGCACCTGGAGCAGTAAGTCCAGATCCCGCCCGGCCACCGAACCGGCGAGCCAGAACCGGATTTCATCGAGCGTGCGCTGGTTGAGTATTAGCATCGCCGTGGTCATCGAGGAGAGAAGGGCGGCCATCGCCGCACCCGCCACGGTGATCTTCATCGGGCTCATGCCGCCCCGCCCGAGCGAGCCGAGCCCGTAGACGACCGCCGCCGTAACCCCCGCGCCCGCGAACGCGAAGAGCGCGTACGTCGAGAGCGACGAGACCCCGAGAAAGAACACCGCACCCACCACCGCCAGCGCCGCACCGGCCTCTATCCCGAGGATGCCGGGGTCGGCCAGCGGGTTACGGGTCAACCCCTGCATCAAAGCACCGGCAACACCGAGCGCCGCACCTATCAACGCCGCGATGAGCGCCCGGGGAACCCGCAGGGTGCGGATGATCAGGTCCTCCTCCGAGCCGTCGTAGTCGGTGAAAGCTCCGATCACCTCCAGAGTCCCTACTTGTGCCGCCCCGAACCGTACGCTCGCCAGAAGACAAAAAAATAGAGCACCGGTCCCCACGACCAACCCCAGAAGAAGCGCATACCTAGAACGCAGAAACCGCATACAAACAACCCTTCCCGGGTTGATCCAGATCACGGACCCAGATCACACCCCCCTTGACCCAACCCTTCAGGCCAACTATCGTGCTTATGCTACTGAGAATCATTTGCAAGAACATGGGCATCACCATACATGTTCTGAGAGGAGCGGGCAATTGATCTGGATCAAATACCACCCTGGAGGGATATAGGTTGACTGCGACTCGCCAACAGTTGGAGGAGCGAATCTTGGAGATCCGGCACCGGCTCGTCGTGGACGCGGAGTGCAGAGAGTCCGGCTTTATCGCGGGCTTTCTGGATGAAGAGGAAGAATTACTCGACGAGCTACGCGGGTTAGAGCAGATGATCGCCACAGAAGAGACCGGGGGTTACGTTTCCCCGGACGACATATCGGAGAAAGGGCAGAGAAATACGCATATCAAGCGAACTTCGGGGGGCCTTTGGCTCGTGGCGACGATTCTCCTGCTGGCGTCGTGTGGCGGCGGAAGTTCGGAAGGTTCCGGGTCTGGGACGATTTCGGAGGGCAGGACCGTCGAGCACGCGATGGGAGAGACCGAGATCTCCGGTCAACCGGAGCGGGTCGTGGTGCTCGACACCGGCGAGTTAGACAGCGCCATGACGCTCGGCGTGAAGCCCGCCGGGGCGGTCGAAACCGTTGAGGGGTCAGGGTATCCATCTTACCTGGAGGGAACGGGGGAGATCGAGAACGTCGGCACGATAGAAGAGCCGAACCTGGAGAAAATCTCCTCTCTAAACCCGGACCTCATTCTCTCCAGCAAGCTCCGGCACGGGCAGATCTACGACCAACTCTCTCAGATAGCGCCGACCGTCTTTACAGAGACCACCGGCGTAACCTGGAGGGAGAACTTCGACTTACACGCCCGCGCGTTGGGCCGCACAGAAGCGGCCAACGTAGCAAAAAAGAGTACGAAAGCCGCCTGGAAGAGTTTCGGAAATCCGTCGGCGAGAACCCGCCTACGGTCTCCGTCGTGCGCTTCTTGCCGGGCGACACGCGAATCTACCAGAAAGAGTCGTTTATCGGGACGGTTTTGGAAGACGCCAGGTTGCCTCGGCCTGAACCGCAGGACGTGGAAGAATTCGCGATCCGGAACGCCAGCAAAGAGCTGATACCGGAGACGGGAGGCGACGCTATCTTCGTTACCATCTTCGGCCCTGAAGAAGAATCTACGGAACAAGAGATCACCGGCGACCCGCTCTGGCAAAAACTCGAGGCCGTGCAACAAGGCAGAGTCTACGAAGTCTCCGACGACCTGTGGATGCTCGGCATCGGCTACACCGCCGCGAACGGAGTTTTAGACGATCTGAGAGAACACCTGATGGGTTCTAAGACTGATGTTGAACACGACATTCCGGGGACTCTACGGGCGGAAGATCATGCACGTCGTCGTGGCGTGGGCGTAGAGTTTTCCTACCCCGTCGATGATGCGAGCTTCGGCGATGACCGTAAGGTCTCCAGCGTGTACCACCGTTCTTTTACAAATGATGCGGCCGGTGGCCGTGGTGTGTACGGCGCAGCCCATCGCCGAGTCAGCAGCGTACAGGCTAGGCCGCCGTGCACCACGCCGATGGGGTTGTAACGATACTCGGCGGGTTCGACCAAGCCTTCAGCCTTCAGTTTCGCAAATCGGGTACTGTCGAAGAGGCCCGAACCTTTCGTAGTCCGGGCCTCTTACGGGTGGGGGAATGAGTTTGTTTTTGGGTTTTATGCGGCGGCGTTGCCGGCGGCTATGGAGGTACGCAGCATACGCTCGGCTTCGCGCTGGAGTTGGCGGACCCGTTCCCTTGAGACGCCAAGTTCGTCGCTCAGTTCGGCGAGGGTTGCTTTGTCTTCGTCTTCCAGG
Source organism: Rubrobacteraceae bacterium (assembly GCA_965213905.1). Lineage (GTDB taxonomy): Bacteria > Actinomycetota > Rubrobacteria > Rubrobacterales > Rubrobacteraceae > SIRX01. Next base: position 1,192,399 of record OZ243922.1, read on the forward strand.
CCGTAGCGGCGCAGGAGGACGTGCTGGTGGCGTTCGGGAAGCTGCCGGACGGCTTCTTCCAGCCAACCGGTCTCCATCTCGCGGGTCACTATGTCGGCGACGCCGGACTCTCGCTCGTCCTCGATAAAGTAGCCGAGTTCGGAGGCGTCCTCGCCGGATCCCGCCGGCTGGTCGAGGCTCGTGGCGTCCGGGAGGGCGCCCTTTACGTCTAGAAGTTGATCCATGGTCCATTCGAGCCTTCCGGCGACTTCTTCGTCGGTGGGCTCGCGCTCCAATTCGGCGGAGAGTTCGTTGTAGGTGCGGGCCATCTTTCGGATCTTCTCTCCCATGTGCACGGGAACCCGGATGGTGCGGCCCTTGTCCGCGACGGAACGCTGGACGGCCTGGCGGATCCACCACGTGGCGTACGTGGAGAACCGGTAGCCCCGGTCGGGGTCGAACTTGTCTATCGCCTTCATCAACCCGAGGTTTCCCTCCTGGATGAGATCCTCAAACGGCAGCCCCATGTTCCTGTACTTCTTGGCAACCGAGACGACGAGCCGGAGGTTCTTCTCTATCAACCGCTGCCGGGCACGCGCATCCCCGGACTTCGCCCGGTTAGAAAGGTCGATCTCCTCCCGGTGAGAGAGCAAACTCCCCTTGTCTATCCGCGCGAAATAACCGGGAATGAGATCCGGCGTCTCCTCGTAAGGCTCCCTGACTCTGGTAATCCCTGCTTCCATAATTCCACCTTTTCTATAATAATATGTCGATTTATCCGTAATAATAACAGTTCTTGATATTATTGTCAAGCGTATGCCGCCGGGTGTCTTCGGGGCCTAGCACGCTGACACGAGTTTTCTCTACCCTCTTTATTACGAAAACGGGGTGGGAGAAGTTTCCGGATTTCGACTTGGTAGGTGAAATCCTTGGTCCGGAGGTCTTTGGCGGGGTTGGTAGAGGTATTGGCTACCTTCGAACGGACATTTGGGCGGTCGGCGCTGCCCGGCCCGCGGCACTGTTCCTGCGGGTGCAGTATAGTTGTCGGCCCGGGCCCGTCCGGGGTTTACGGGGTATTGAGTTCCAGATCGCTCGTGATTTCGATGCTGTCCCGGACGGAGCGTGCAACCGGGCAGGAGTCGGCGTACACGCCCAGCACCCGCTCGATAGTCTCGCGGTCGTCCTCGCCGGCGGTAAGGTAGAAAGTTTGTTTGATCCTCTTGACCACCAGCACCTTGCTTTCGACCTCAATCTCCCCCACCGTCTCGGCGCGGAGGTTCTGAAAAAAGACTTGACGCGCTTCCAGCGCGCCGGCAAAAGTGCCGAGCAGTCAGCCGCCCGCCGACGCTACGAGGTAGTCTAGGGTGGTGGCGTGGGGTTCCTCTTCGCCCGGGGCGACGCCGTAGTGTTCGGCAACCTCACTGTGGACCCCAAAGATCACCGGCTCGTCCTCGCCGGGTACCTCGGCGCGCCGGACCTTGCCCTCCACTGGCTCCACCTTAACCTTCGAGACGTACTTTACTTCGTCCAAGATCCTCCTCCTTCTCTCATGCTCCCCGATCCCACTGCAGGAGGGGCATTCTGGTTTAAGAACTCGAACACCACGATACCGGCAGCCACGGCCAGGTTCAGGCTCTCTGTCTCGCCGTGCTGGGGTATGGTTACGCGCCGATCACAGAGGAGCAGCAACTCCGGCCGGATGCCACGGTTTTCAGAGCCAAAAACGATGGTGTCCGTTTCGGCAAAAACAAAGTCTGTCAACGGGGTGGCCGCCGGATCCGGCACAGTCGCCACCTTTCTGCCGGGTAAGGCGGCGAGAAAAGACTCTGGGTCTACTATGCGCTCGAAATCCACTTTGTAGAAAGCTCCTGCGGAAGTTTTCTTGATTCGCCGAGTGAGCGGTTGGGGAGCCGGGTCAGGGGGTCCCTGGTGGAGAGGTCTTCTAGCGACCGGATCACCCCGTTGAGCTCCGTCGCCGTGTGTCGAACGTCGTCCATGAGCCTTCCGGCCCGGTCGGGAAAGCCGGTGGGCAGGTCGGGCGTCGCGCCACGTTCCCGGTAGTCGCGCAAGGCACCCGCGGCCAGAGACACAGGGGCTAGAAGCGCGTGTAGCGCGTAGAGCGTCGCGGCGGTTCCCAGCAGGGTGGCGAACAGCAAGGCCACAACAATGCTCCCTGTTCTAGCAGGCAGCAAAGCGAGGTACAACACCAGAAGGATCAAAGGCATGTGAACACCCACGAAGGCGACCAGGAGTATTTTGCCCAGGTAGCTCTTCGGGGACGGTAACCGAGAGAGAAGGGCGTAGAGCTTCAAGGCGTTTCGTCTTCGTCGGAAGGCTCTCCGTTCGTTTTCGGGTGAAAAATATTGTGTTGGTTCTTGCCCGCTTTCTTGGCCCGGTACATCGCGGCATCCGCTTCTTTAAAAAGGTCTTCCGCCTGGAGTTCTGGCCGGACGTTGGGCTCCGCGAGGGCGACGCCCACGCTGGCCGTCAAGGAGATCTTTTGTCCGTCCAACTCGAAAGAAGAGCTTAGAGCCTCCCGTATTCGCTTTGTCGCCCGGGCGGCCTCAGCCTCGTCGGAGATACCTTTGAACACCACCACGAATTCGTCTCCGCCGAGGCGGGTGGCGGTGTCATCAGGGCGCAGGCAACCTTTGAGGCGTTTCGCCACCGTCACGAGCAGCCGGTCTCCCGCTTCGTGGCCGAAAGTGTCGTTTACCTGCTTGAAGTCGTCGAGGTCCACGAACAACACGACCGCGTTTGTGCCCTGCTGACGGGCGCGTTCTATAACGTGTTCGAGGTCGTCCATGAACATGCGCCGGTTGGGCAAGTCGGTGAGGGGATCGTGGGTGGCCTGGTGGACGAGGCGCTCTTCTAGACGGCGGCGTTCGCTAACGTCCCGGGTGGAAGCCAGGATCATCCGACGGCCCCCGTAGTCTACGCCGCCCACACGTATCTCGGCCGGGAACTCGCTGCCGTTTTTACGCCGCAGCTCCGTCTTCACGACGGTATCCTGTACGCCCAGGTCGCCGGCCAGCGCCCGCTGCCAGAGCGTGCCGCCGTTCATCCTCCGGGCCCGGCGCTCTTCCTCGGGGAGCGTGTTGCGGTCGAGGTCTTGTATGGAGAGCGAGAGCATCTCTTCCCGGGAGTAGCCCAGCGCGCAGCAGGCGGCACCGTTACAGTCAAAGATACGCCCGTCGCCGTCGTGTACCACGAGGATGTCTACGGACTGTGTAAAGAGTTGCCGGAAACGGTCCTCGCTCTCCCTCAACGCCTCTTCCGCCTCTTTCTGCTCGGTAACGTCCCAGGCGCTGACCACGAGGCCTTCTACACTAGGGTCCTCGAGTAGGTTCGTGCAGATAACCGTAAGCCACCTCCAGGAACCGTCCCCGGTCCGGGCCCGGAACACTGTGGGCGGGGTGGTAAAACCGGGGGCCAAAAGCGCTTTCTGGAGCAACGCCCGCGCCCGTTCGCGCTCGTCGGGGTGGACGACCTCGGCGAGAACGTTCATCTTCAAAAGCTCCTCGTCGTTGTAGTCGAGCACCCGCGCGCCCGGCGGGTTTAGCAGGTAGCGTGTGTTACCGCGGGCGTCCAACACCGCCAGAATGCCCGGCATGTTCTGCACCAGGGAACGAAACTGCGCCTCCGAGTTACGCAGCGCCTCTTCAGCTTCCTTACGCTCCGTGACGTCGCGGGAGTTGATGATCACTCCCTGCACATCCGGGTCCTCCACGAGGAAATTGCTGACCGCTTCGAGGTGTTTGTAAGAGCCATCGGCACACAGGAACCTCGCCTCTATCGGCACGACAGACTCGTCGTTCGCCACGCCCTCGCGGTATTTGTCCGCCACCATTTCGGCATCATCCGGGTGTAAGTAGTAAAAGGCGTTGGTTCCGACCATTTCTTCTGGCTTGTAGCCGAGCACCCGTTCGATAGCCGGGCTTTCGTAGCGAATAGTTCCGTCGGGCTCCAGGATTGAGACGATGTCCCATCCGTGACGGATCAGGGCACTAAAACGCTTCTCGCTCTCCCGCAACGCCGCCTCGACGCGTTTACGCCCGGTGATGTCCCTAATGACCACCTGTGCAGCAGGTTTGCCGTCGTAGTTTATGGGCACCCCGGACACTTCTACGTCAATAATACTTCCGTCGGCGCGGATGTACTTCTGCTCCATAAGAGGAGCCGGCCCTCCTTTCTCCATGTGGCCCGCCATCCGCGCCTGAACGGCTTCCCGGTAGTCGGGGTGTACGAAGTCCAGAGGGTTTTTGCCGATTATTTCCGCCGGGCTAGAAGCCCCGTAGAGTTTCACCCCCGCGGCATTTACATAAACTACCTCCCCTCCGCTGTGAACGACCACGGCGTCCGGGGAGAGCTCGACGAGGCTGCGGTAGCGCGCTTCGCTGTCGCGCAACTCCTCCCTCATCTTCTCGCGCCCGGTAATGTCTTGAACCGTTCCGGAAATCTTGACGGGCCGCCCTTCCTCATCGCGGCTCATCTCGAAGTCGTTGTACACGACCCGCACCTCGCCGTCCGGGCGGATTATGCGGTGCTCGACTCCCGGGCGCGGGTCGTTTTGTGCGTTACGAAACTCTTTCTGTGACCGCTCAACGAATTCTACGTCGTCGGGGTGGACTCTTTCAAAGAAATCTTTGTAGGTTGGGACGAACTGTTGGGGGGCGAAGCCGAAGATACGGAAGTGCTCGTCGGACCAGTAGAGTTCTCCGCCGATTACCTGTTCCCAATGGCCGACCTGGGCTATCTTTTGGGAGGCTTTGAGTCGGGCTTCCCTCTCCCGGAGCGCGTCCTCGATCTCTTTCCGGTCGGTGATGTCGCGCGCGAGGCCGAAAAAGCCCGTGATGTTTCCCCGGGCGTCGCGGTAAGGTCCCTCGGTGGAGAGGTACGTGCGCCTTTGTCCGTCGATCATCCTGGTATCTTCGGTGGTACGGGTTTCACCGGAGATTAGAACTTCGCGATCCCGCTCCATGGTCTCGCGCCCGTCGCCGGAGAACAACTCGACGTCGTCCTTACCGATTATCTCCTCGACGCTCTTACCGAGCGCCTCGGCGCCGGCCTGGTTGATCAGGCGGTAACGCCCCTCCAGGTCCTTGACGAAGACGGTGTCGGTGGTGTTGCCTATCACAGCCTCTAACAACTCGTAGCTTTCCTTGATGGCCCCCTCGGCCCACTTGCGCCCGCCAACGTCCCGGGAATTGACCAGGATACCTCTCACACCCGGTACGTCCATCAGGTTCGCAATCACCACTTCCAGGCGCCGCCAAGAGCCGTCCGCGTGCCGGCACCGGAACTCCAGCCGGCTGTTCGGGGTGCCTCCACCCTCCAGCACCCGGAGGAGAAGATATTTCACCAGTTCGGCGTCGTCCGGATGAACGAGGTCGAGAACGCTGGTTCCGACCAACTCTTCCGGCTTGTACCCCAGTATCCGTTCGACCGCCGGGCTTTCGTAGCTAATGGTGCTGTCAGCCTCGATAATGGTTGTGATGTCCGGGCTGTTTCGTACCACAGAGCGTAAAAGCTGATGATTTTCTTCAGGTACTTCTTTAGGTGTTTCGTGCTCCTGCTGGTGTTCCGCAACGCTGCGTAGCGTCCACACGGAACAGGTGGCGCCGCCCCGCTCGTCGGTGATGGGTGAGATGTCGAGCTCTGCCAGAAACTCCGTGCCGCTTTTGCGGTAGCCGAGAAGCTTTGTCCGGGCCGGCTCCCGATTTGCGAGCGCAGCCCGGATCCCACCCAGCCGGGCTCGGTCCGTTTTTTCGCCCCAGAGGATGTGCGGAGATCCTCCGAGCGTTTCTTCGCGGGTGTAACCCGTTATGCGGGTAAAGGCTTCGTTGGTATACACAACCTTAAGCCCCGGCTCTTCTACAGGATGCGCCTCGGTGACCAGCACGGCATCGCCCATGCTATCCAAGACTGATCCCAGGAAACCCAGCCGCGCCGGTGTGGGTTCCGGTTCCTCCGCGTTGCTCCAACTCCGGGACATTTGTGCTTCTCCACCCCGCATTCTACGACCTTATTGTGCCCGCCGGGCAACTTTGTTTGTGGCTGAATTCTGAAACACCAAGTTCGGCGAACCTTATGATAGCGTATCATGCGTTCTGGCGAGTAGGCCGGGCCAAACGCTTTCAAGTCCTTCAAAGTACCATCCGTTATTATTTGGGCTATGTAGCCTACGTGCCAGGTGTCTTCATACCAGGTTTGATTAGTCGGCCAGATCCCGCCGGGCCGAAGAGGAGTCCTGGGGCACGAGTACTTTGAGCGCGTTTGGAGCCAGGGAGAAGCCTTGGGGGGTGTGGGCGACCAGCTCGCCGTCCACGTTTACGGCCAGTTCGGGTTTGGTCTGTAGCACTACCCGAGAGGTCCGGTAGTGGTTGATCGCCTTTCCGACTATGAAGTCTCCGCTTTTTAGATAGCGGGCAATGCCTATGAGATCTCTGTGGCGCGGTATCTCTACTGTGTAGACATCTAGGGAACGGTCGTCCATGCTGGAGTCCGGCGCGACAAGCATGCCGCCGCCGTAGAATCGGCCGTTGCCGACACCGACCTGCAACAGCCTCTCTATCTCTACCGTTTCGTGGTCTCCGTCCGGAAATGAGAGTTTTGCGGAGAACGGCTCGTGCTTCAAGAACGCTTTTACGGCGGCGAGGGGATAGGCCAGCGCCCCGGCATTGCGCTTGAGGCGCGGGGTGAGCGCCTGCGTAACACCGACCGAGAGCCCCGAAGACGCCAGGTTCACGTAGTAGTTGTCCCCGATGAGGCCCAGATCCACGTCAACCACCTTGCCGCGGGCGATGGTTTCGCACGCCGCCGGTATACGGCCAAAGCCAGAGGGTATCCCGAGCGTGCGGGCGAAGTCGTTTGCGGTCCCGAGCGGCAAGAGGCCTAGAACAGCCCCGTGGTAGGCCAAAAAGTCCACGACCGAGCTGATCGAACCGTCACCACCACCCAGGATCAGCTTGTCGTAGCTCTTGCCATCTTCCTCATTGAGAACCTCCCGGACGATCTCCGGAAGCCGCGCCGGATCGTGTAGGGCGTACGTCGCGCCGAGCGGCACGCCGAGACCTTGCAAGCAGTCTACAGCCTCGGAGAAAGCCCGCTTCCCGCTGCGCGAGCGGGTGTTGACGATCAGGGCCGCCCGTCCGCCATTCCCGCTAGAACCTCCCTCCAAAACACACTCCTTACTCAGTGAGGTTTCAAATAAAGCTCTTCTACAAAGAGCCTCTTTACTAACCAGGGCTCTACGCGCCCTCTAGTTTACGTCTACGCAATGGTGGTCGGTAGGTTTCCGCGGTCCCGTACCTGAAAGTGGAAGGGCCCGCACGCCAAACACCCGCGCTTTTCAAGCCGTCTTCCTGGGGCGGCTCTAGCCCTTGCTCTAGCCCTTGCTCTCACGCCTGCGGTTGAGGCTCCGGGCGGCGAGGACGGCGAGCGTTACGGTGGTCAGGGGGATCACGAACGCCAGCATGATGAGGCTGAAAGCGGGTAGCGCCTCGTGGCCGGCGGCGTCGAAGAAGAGGTAGAGGGTGTAGGCGGCGTAGTAGCCGAGGAAAAGGAGGCCTTCCCAGCGGTTGATCCGGTGGCCGGTAAAGAAGATCGGCAGGCACGCGACGGCGGTGGCGATCATGACCGGGATGTCGAAGCTTATCGCCGCGGGGGCCACGTCTATGCCGCCCGGCGCCACGAGGCCGGTGAGGCCCAGCACCGCCAAAACGTTGAAAAGACAGCTACCGACCACGTTGCCGACCGCCATCTCCCGCTGGCCGCGCAGGACGGCCAGCACCGAGGTTGCGACCTCCGGCAGCGAGGTCCCGGCGGAGACCACCGTTAGGCCGATGATCAACTCGCTTATCCCGATGGCCGAAGCGACGGCGACCGCCCCGTCAACCAGCCAGCGGGACCCGAGGACGAGCATCCCCAGGCCCACGACTACGAGCCCGATCTGGACGGCGACCCGCCTACTACCTCCTTCGTTGCCGTACTCCTCCTGTTCGTGGTCCTCGCCCCCGACGGCCTCCGCACCCTCCCGGCGGCTCTCCCAAACGGCGAAGAGCGTGTAGGCCACCACCCCACCGAAAAGCAAAAGTCCCTCCAGGCGTCCGATGCTCCCATCAAGCGCCAGGACCAGGAGCAGCGCCGAAACCCCGACCATAAGAGGGGCGTCAAGGCGCACCAGCCGCCGGGAGACCATCAGCGGGGCCACCAGCGCCGAAAGACCGAGTATGAAAAGCACGTTGAAGATATTGCTGCCGACGACGTTTCCAAGGGCTATATCGGCCTGGCCGCCGAGGGCGGAGCCCACGCTGACCGCCGCCTCGGGTGAGCTGGTCCCGAAAGCCACGACCGTAAGGCCGACCACTAGCGGCGAGATACCCAAAGCCCCAGCAAGCTCGGAGGCCCCACGCGCCAGAAGCTCCGCACCCACGATCAGTAGTGCCGCCCCGAGAACAAAGAGGATCAGCGTGAGCATACTCAGGCTATCCAAGAACGATTTAGCAGCCCGAACCTGTTAATCGTTAACACCCTTCAACATTTCACAACTATAGCTCTAATCTACACCGACGATCCGAACAAAAGCTAGGCTTTGGCGTCGAGTCCGGCCAGGATCCGGGTTCGGGGCAGGTTCGGGAAGCTGTTTGTGGTGGCTGAACCAGGTGCAGGGGCGTTCGGGACGGTAACTGTAGGCCCGGAAGACGTTCGGCGCGAAGCCTACGGTCTCCCGGGCCTTTTTGGAGGGGCCGCGGAGGTTCTCGGGCAGTTCGTCCTCCTCGGGAACGGGGAACCAGCTAACGGGTGCGGCGCTTCCTTTGCCCGAGATGTGCCCCACGCCGCCCGTGTCGGGCCTCTTATCCCAGCAACGAGGTGTTCAGCTCGATCTCTACGTTACCGCGGAGCGCGTTGGAAACGGGGCACATCTGCTCTGCTTCCTGGGCGGCTTCTCCGAACTGGTCCTCGTCCATGCCGGGAACCCGGCCGCGGACGTTCAGTTCGATGGTGGAGATTTTGAGGTTGTCCAGGTCCAGGGTGCAGGTGGCGCTTACGTCTAGTTCCTCCGGGTCGTTGCCGCCTTCGCCCAGCACGTTAGAGAGGGCCATCGCATAGCAACTCACGTGGGCGGCGGCCACAAGTTCTTCCGGGCTCGTCTGGCCCGCGGGGTCCTCGGCGCGGGTGGCGAAACTTACCGCCGACTGCTCCAGCGTTCCACTACTCGCCAGGTCGAGGCTCCCGGAGCCGCTCTGCAGGTCACCTTCCCACTTCACGTCCGCCTGTCGTTTCGCTTCGGCCATGCTCTCCTCCTTTGGTTTGACCTTCGTTTTGTTCCTGCGTCACACCCGCATACGCAACCAGAGACCCGTAGATTGCCACCCGGTGAAGTTTACCTGCTTTTCGTCCCGCCCGGACGAACTACCGCGCCACCCTTGGATGTCCTGCTACTCCCCGCGCCGGCCCTTTACCTGGTCTATGCCGGGCACGGTGAGCGTGTAGGTGGCGGCGTCTTCTCCGGCGGATTTTACGTAACCCTGGTCCAGTAGATACCGCACCGCGACCTCGCAGTTGGGAGACTCCGGGTCTATTCCGACCCGGGGCGCCGCCGCTTCCGCCTCGGTACTCTCGGAACCGCCGACCGGCACCGGCTCGTTTGGCTTACCCCCGGAGAGATCGTAAAACCCCTCCAGCAACAGCATCGCATCTTCTTCGGTCCTACCGGCCGACATAATAGTCCTCCTCTTTACCGTTGGTCTTTCTCAGAGCTTCTTGTACCAGAAATCTCCGTGGTCGAAACAGGGCGCCCCATAGAAACGCCCGGAATGCCCTTGCGCCGTCAAACAGGATAACGGTCTCCTAGTAAGCGTACACCTCTTCACAGCCGCCGAGCACGGTATCCTCGCTACCGACGACGCACACGTCGTAACCGGGGCCACCGGATATCCGATCCTCGGTACCGTCGCCCGCGGCGTAAAGCAAGTCGTCGCCCGCCTCCCCGTAGAGGTCGTCGGACCCTTTGAAACCGTAGACCGCGTCGTTGTCGTTCTCGCCTACTACGAAGTCGTTACCGGAACCGCCGTCCAAGTAGTCACTTCCGGCGTTGCCGTTTACCGAGTCGTCGCCCGCCCCGCCGTCGATCCGGTCGCCACCGCGGTCGCCGTAGAGGGTGTCTTTTCCGTAACCGCCCACTATGCAGTCGCCGCCGCGACCGCCGTAGAGCGAATCGTCGCCGTTACCTTCGAGGATTTCGTCGCCACCGCCGAGGCCGTATATAAAGTCTCCGTACCGGCTGCCGGAGAGCTTGTCGTATCCATTAGTGCCGTAGATAATTCTTTCCTTTCCGGCAGGTGTTTCGCCGGAACCGCCGGTGGGGTCTATTCTATCTACGAACACCGGAACTTGGGTAAGATCCGCATCCCCGGAGACAGGTCCTTGGGTCTGCGGGAAACCGTAGATGGTTATCCGCTCTCCTACGTACTGCGAGAGATCCACCCCTCCCTCCGAAGCCTTGCTTATGAGCGTCCAGGTGGCACCCGTTGTCTCATCAGTCACCTTGTACTGCTGAAGTTCGTCGAGGGCGGTATTTTTTGTCTGAATTACACCGGTCGCCGATATTTCTTCCGGTTGCCGTAAACCATCTTGCCCGAATGCGGGAACCGCCAACACGAGCAGCGCCGCGAGCATACCCACCAGCATAAGTAATCTTTTCATCACGTTTGTCCTTTTGCTGTTTTCCACCGTCTGGCTTTACGCCTCCCCGGGTTCTTTCCGCGAGGAACTCTTGTACCCCTGTACCGAACCAACCTTTGCCGACCACCTCCTTATTCGTCGCCGGCTCACTCCCCGGGCGCCAAACGTCACCTTAACCGCACCGGGTAACGATACGATTACAAGACAGAAGACATCTGGAAACAATTGTGTTAAGCGTCGGTTACAGAAAGGTTGACGCCGTGTAACGGGCTGGCTTCTCAGTAACCTTTCGTCGTTTTCCTCGACTCTCTCAGGCTTTTTCTCACATACCGTGAAACGAATTGGACACGGGGCGCGTATACGAGAGACAATAATTAGGTTCAAAGAGGATGAAGGGAGTTTTTCCATGCCGGAGAACGACGGGCAACCTCTGTTGGTAGAGACCAGCGACCTTACCAAGCGGTACGGGTCCAAAATAACCGCCGTGGACGACCTAGATCTCACCGTAAAGCGCGGCGAAGTCTACGGCTTTTTGGGACCCAACGGCGCCGGAAAGACCACCACGCTCAGGATGCTTCTGGGGCTCATTAAGCCCTCTTCGGGGAAGGCCCGGGTGTTGGGCGAGGGCCCGGGTACGCCGGGGAGCCTTTCAAAGGTCGGGGCGCTCGTCGAGTCTCCGGCCTTTTATCCGTACCTCTCGGGCCGGGACAACCTCAAGGTCGTGGCCCGCTACTCGGGGGCGGACAAGTCCCGGATCTGGGAGGTCCTGGATCAGGTCGAGCTATCCGGCCGGGCGAAGGACAAGTACAAAAAGTACTCGCTCGGCATGAAGCAGCGGCTCGGGGTTGCGGCGGCGCTTCTCAAAGACCCGGATTTATTGATCCTAGACGAGCCGACGAACGGGCTGGACCCACAGGGCATGGCCGACATGAGGAAGTTGATCCGGGATCTCGGAACCGGCGAGCGGACCGTGCTCCTCTCAAGCCATCTACTCGGGGAGGTCGAGCAGATCTGCGACCGGGTGGGTGTAATTCAGAAGGGCAAGCTCGTGGCCGAAGGGACCGTGGCGGAGCTCCAGGGGCAGGCCGGGCTCTTCGTCCGGGCCGAGCCGGTAGAGGAGGCGGCCCAAATCGCCGAGAAGCTCGCCGGGGTCGAAGAGGTCCGGAGGACGGACGGGATGCTGCGCCTGACCATAGCCCCGGAGAAGGCGGCCGAGATCAACGGCAAGCTCGTCGAGGCCGGGCTGCAAGTAAGCGAGCTACGGCCCGCCGAACAATCGCTCGAAGACGTTTTCCTACAGCTCACAGGAGAACCGCAGGGAGAACAAGAGGAGCAGGAAAGCGAACAGCGAGAAGCAGAGGAGGAGGCATAAAGTGGGTTCCAGCTTCACGGCGGAGACCATGAAGCTCCGCAAGCGCCCGGCGACCTGGGTACTGGCCCTGATCTGGGTGGTCATCATCGCCTTTTTCTATTTCTCTACCTACGCTTTTACCGTAAATGCTCCGCCGCCGGAGGCCGTCGGGCAGGGGCCGGACGGCGAGGAGGTTCCCGCCGAGGTCCAGGAGCAGATCGAAGCCGAACAAGAGGCCTTCGACGACGCGCTCATCGCGAGCCTCTACCCGGAAAACCTGGTGTCCAACTTTATGACCGGCGGGGTCATCAATATCGGCGCGGCGCTAATGCTCATACTCGGGGCCCTGGTCGTGGGCAGTGAGTACGGCTGGGGCACGTTTAAGACCTCGCTCACCCAGAGCCCCGGAAGGCTGGGCATCCTGTTAGGGAAGTTGCTGGCTTTCGTGGTCGCGCTGGTCCTGTTCGTCCTACTAGGACTCGCCGCCGCCGCCATTTGCGCTTTCGTCATAGCCCGGCTAGAAGGCGCGGCTGTGGACTGGCCGTCGCTAGGAATGCTCGCCAAGGGCGTTGGGGCCGGAACGCTGATCTTCGGCGTGTGGGGCGCGATGGGCTTCGCGCTCGCCGCGCTGTTCCGGGGCACGGCTCTCGCCATAGGGCTCGGGCTCGGGTGGTTGTTGGCGGTCGAGAGCTTGATCTCCGGCCTCGCCGGTCCGAACAGCGACAACGAGACCCTGGAAACGATCCGCAAAGCCATGCCGGGCGAGAACGCTTTCGCCCTGGCAAACTCTTTCGGCTCCGCGCTGCCGGACGAGCTAAGCGGCGGGTTTCAGCCGCTAGTGGAAGCCGGACAAGCCACGTGGGTGCTGGCGGCCTACTGCGCCGGGTTTATCCTGATCTCTGTTCTACTGTTTTGGCGGCGCGACGTGGTGTAGAGAAGACGCTCAAGCGCCGTTCGGGCTTTCTTTGTGGTGGTTGGTTATAGGCATCCGGCGGTCGCGGCCGAAGGCCCGGCTGGTTATCTTGATCCCGGTCGGGGCCTGGCGGCGCTTGTATTCGGCCCGGTCTACCAACTGCATGGCCTGCCGCACGTCTTCTTCGGCGTAGCCGGCGGCCGTGAGTTCCCCGAGCCCCTTGTCCTCTTCGACGTAAGCTTCGAGGATCGGGTCCAGCGTTTCGTAGGGCGGCAGGGAATCCGTGTCGCGCTGGTCGGCCCTTAGCTCGGCGGTCGGCTCTTTGTCTATGACGCCCTGCGGTATGACCTCGCGTCCCTCGACTTCGTTTAGGTGCGAGGCCACGCGGTAGACGAGGGTTTTTGGCACGTCTTTTATAACGGAGAAGCCCCCGGCCATGTCGCCGTAGAGCGTGGAGTAGCCGACGCTCATCTCGCTCTTGTTTCCGGTACTCAGGACGATCCAACCAAACTTGTTGGAGAGCGCCATGAGAATGTTGCCCCGGATGCGGGCCTGCAAGTTCTCTTCGGCCTCGTTCTCCGGCAGGTCCTCGAAGTGGGGTTCGAGCATCTCCGTGTAAGCGTCGAAGGCCGGGCCTATGGGTACTACCCGCACGTCTACGCCGAGGCTTTTGGCGAGTGCTTCGGCGTCGGTGTTGCTCGCCTCGGAGGTGTAGCGGCTCGGCATGAGCACGCCGGTTACGTTCTCCGGCCCCAGGGCGCGCGCCGCGACCGCCGCCCCGAGCGAGGAGTCTATGCCGCCGGAGAGGCCCAGCACCGCCCGCGAGAAACCGTTTTTGCCGAAGTAATCTTTCAAGCCCAGGGTCAGGGCTTCGAGGACTTCGCCTTCTTCGGAGAGTTGGGGTTCGACGCGCGGCTCGACGGCCTGTTCCGGCTGTTTCGGCTCTCTAGGCCTGACGCCGGGCGTCTCGATCACCCGCGGGTGAAGTTCGTCGTCGTCTTTGCGCAGCCGGGGGTCGTGGAGACGCTGGATGAGCGCCTCTTCCGGGTGGAGGTCTACGAAAAGCAGGTCTTCCTCGAATTGCCTGCCCCGCGCTACGAGCTCGCCTTCGGGGTCGAAGACGAGCGAGTGGCCGTCGAAGACCAGCTCGTCCTGGCCGCCGACCAGGTTGCAGAAGAGGACGTAGCAACCGTAATCCGAAGCCCTAACGCCCAACATCCGCTCCCGGAGAGCCCCCTTGCGCCGGTGGTACGGCGAGGCCGAGATGTTCAGGAGCATTCCAGCCCCCCCGACCGCCTGTTCGCGGGCCGGGCCACCCGGATACCAGATGTCTTCACAAACGCTCACCCCCACGAGGGCGCCGCCGAACCTGACGACCGGGGCGCCGGCCCCGCGGCGGAAATAGCGGTTCTCGTCAAAGACGCCGTAGTTTGGCAGGTAGCGTTTGTGATAGCGGTGCAAAACCTCTCCGCCAGAGACTATGGCACAGGCGTTGTAGAGGTCGGCGCCCAGATCCACGAAGCCCACAGCGGCGACCACACCCTCGGGGACTTGTTTTGCGAACTCGTCCAGCGCCTCCAGGTTCTCGCCTATAAAGCTCGGTCGCAGCAGGAGGTCCTCCGGCGGGTAGCCGGTTATGGTTAGCTCCGGAAAAGCGACCAGGTCGGCGCCGGAGTCCACGGTCCTCTCCAGGGCGGACGTTGCCTTCTCGACGTTCCCCCAAACGTCACCGACGGTCGTGTTGATCTGGGCCAGCGCGATCCTCACGCGGTACCTCCGTTTTTAAGGTTTCTAAGGAGATTCAATATACCGCGCGGACGAATCATTTGTCGTTTTTACGACTCCGCGGACGTGACGCTGTTTACGGGCCGTACCGCCGCGGTGTAGAGTGTAAGACCTATCCGGCTTTCACCTCGAAAGGAACATCCTGACGCAAACAGACAAATCCGAGGCGGTTCGCCAGCACGCCGAAGACGCGGCGGACAAGGCAGACCCGTGGATATTCTGGATCGCCCGGGCCGGCTACGTGGCGAAGGGAACGGTCTATGCGGTGGTGGGCGTGCTGGCCGCCCAGGTCGCGCTCGGCACGGGCGGGAGGACCACCGGCGCGGGCGGGGCGTTTGAGAGCATCGGTTCCCAACCCTTGGGTATGGCGCTTCTGCTCCTGCTGGCGGCAGGGCTCGTCGGGTATGCAATCTGGAAGCTCGTGCAAGGCATCATGGACCCCGACGAAAAAGGCACGGGTTTTCAAGGGTTCGTGCGGCGCGTCGCCTACGGGGGGAGCGCCCTGATCCACGTCGGCCTGGCTTTTAGCGCCCTGGAGGAACTCTACGGCCCGGAGGGCCAGAGCACGGCCCTGGACCAGTGGACGGCCTGGGTAATGTCCTACCAGCCACCGCTCGGCCAGATCCTGGTAGGGGCTATCGCCCTGGGCGTTTTAGGGGTCGGCCTCTACCAGTTCTACGCGGGCGTTACCGCTAGTTTCCTGAAAGAGATCGAGACGTACCACATGCACGATGTCGCCCGTTGGGCCTTGCTTACGGGCCGCGTCGGGACCGCCGCCCGGGCCATAGTAATCCTCGTGGCCGGGGCTTTTGTGTTTTTGGCCGCCTGGCAATCCGACCCGCAACAGACCCGCGGCCTCGGCGGCGCCCTACAAACGCTCGTCCGGCAGCCCGCCGGCCCCTACCTCCTCGGTGTAGTCGCCGGGGGGCTCATCCTCTACGGTTCCTTTATGCTCGTCGTGGCCCGCTACCGGGATATAGGAGCCCGCTAGAGGATGGAAGCCCCCACCTCCCAAACTCTCTTCTCGATCTCCGGCGCCGGCGCACTATCCGCAAGCCTCCTGTCGGAAGCCTGCGAGCTAGACCTCGAATTCCGAAGCTCCTTGCAACTCGAAGTAGTCCGGGACCTGGCGGAAGACCTGAAAAGCCGGCTGGATAAGCTAGCCCGCCCCGGCGCCGGGGACGACGGGCCCGCGAACCTGCCCGTAGAGGCGGCGCTACGTTGTGCAGACCTGGCAAACCTCGCGGCCTGCAACCTCCCGGAACTATCCGAGGCCGCCGCGCCCCGGGCCGCCGCCTCCGTACACCTGGCCGCCGGGGCCGCCCAGGCCCTGGGATTTTTGGCTGAAAACGGGGCCCCGGGACCCGGCGGGACCCACCCGGACAACGTGCGACGGGACGCCCGCGGGGCCCGGTGGCGCACGGACCTCGCGGTGCGTCAGGTAGACGAATTCGTTCGCGGCGCCTCACAAAACTCCGGCCTTTAGTCCCGGCACCCCGGTTCACGTCGCCAGCGTGGACCCATCTTCGCCGGGGTACTTTCTACGGCTGGAAGATCCGCCCGGGCCCCTCCCCGGCCAAGGCGCTAGTCACCGCCTGCGCTATCTTATAGAGGTAGTCGTCTTCGTTGGGAACGAAGTCTTTTATCGTTACACCCACGGAGATGGGCTCTCCGTTTTTCCACTCCACGGCTGGGACTGCTTCGCCGATTTTCAGCTTCTCGGCGTGATCCGGGTTCAGGCAGAGCACGGATTCGACCTCTTCTTTCTGTAGCCGCAATTCTACCGGCGGGGTCGGGTCGCGGAGCAAGAATACGTCGTGGAACTCGCGGTCGCAGCCTTGCGGTATGTCCTGCTCGATCCTACGAACTCCGAGCGGAATGAGCCTTTCGGGGTCCGGACTCAAGCCCAACTCCTCTTCCAACTCCCGCAGGCCGTCGAGCTTCTCTTCGCCGGCGGCCAGGTGTCCGGCGGCGGTAACGTCCAACCGGCCGGGCCAGGTGCTTTTCCCGGCGGCACGGCGCTGGACGAGCAGGTACGGCCCGCCGGCCTCATCAACGCCGAAAACCCAGCAATGGAAACATCGGTGCCAGATACCTTCGCGGTGCGCCTCACTCTTCCACACGACTTCGCCGGTGGGTTTTCCGTGCCCGTCGAGGGCATCTATCTTCTCGTCCACCCCCGGAGGGTAACATCCGGGCCAACCCGCGGGCATGCTGATAAGCTTCGGGGCAAAGGGAGGCAGCTTTGACTACCGTGGTTATATCGAGCTTTCTCGAAGAAGAGTACGTGCGGCGCATCCGGGAGGTGGACGGTAGCCTGCGGGTTCTCTACCGGGAAGACCTGGTTCCGCCGCCCCGCTGGCCCGGGGACCACGTCGGCCCGGCCGACTGGGACCGTACGCCGGAGCAGGACGAGGAGTTTTTAGAGATGCTCGGTGAGGCTGAAATACTCTACGACTTCCCGCGCGAGTACATAAGAGGCCTGACGGAGGTCGCCCCAAACTTACGCTGGGTACAAGGCAGTATGGCCGGGGCCGGCGAGGTGGCCCGGAAGGCCGGCCTGCTCGGAAACGACGTGCTGGTGACGACGGCGAGCGGCGTATTCTCGGGCCCACTGGCGGAGTTCGCCATGATGGCCTTTCTCCAACACGCCAAAGACCTCGCCCGCCTGCGACTAGATAAAGAGATGAAAACCTGGAATCAGGCTACCGTGGGCACGCTGGAGGGCAAGACGTTGTGTATCGTCGGGCTAGGGAACATCGGGCGCGAGGTGGCTGTACGGGCGCGGCCCTTCGGGATGCGGATCGTCGGGGTAAAACGTACGTTGCGCGAGGACGACGCGGCCTGAGGCTACGCCGACGAGTTGCATACAAACGAGCATCTGCACGACGCCCTGGCCGGGGCTGATTACGTGGTCGCCACGCTGCCGGGCACGCCGGAGACGCACCACCTCATAGACGCCGGGGCCATCGAGAAGATGGGCGGGGCTTATTTCGTCAACATCGGGCGCGGGAGCGTGGTGGATGAAGCCGCGCTGGTCGAGGCCCTGGAGGAGAGACGGCTTTCGGGGGCGGCGCTGGACGTGTTCGAGACCGAGCCGCTACCGGAGGAAAGCCCGTTTTGGGAGCTCGGAAACGTAATTATCAGCCCGCACTCGACGGACATGGTGCCGGATCTCACAAACGAGCGACAAACGGAGTTGTTCCGCGAGAACCTCCGACGGTATCTGGCGGGCGACGAACTGGTGAACGTACTAGATAAGCAACTGCTCTACTAAACCCGCTGAAAGTTTGCCGAAACATTCAGAATGGTATATTTACGTGCTAGTTAGTATGGAGCTTGACGAGACATCGAGTATCAGCGCGTCCCTGTTCTCGGGGCGCGACCGCGATCTTCACCCTAAGGAGTCATTCTGGAAGCAATAATAGCACCCTCCCTGCGGATTCTGGCCTCCCTTCTGCTCGTCGCCTTAAACGGCCTCTTCGTCGCCGCGGAGTTCGCGTTCGTACGCATCCGGGCAACGCAGGTAGACCGGCTAGTGAACGAGGGCCGGGCCTCCGCAAATTTGGTGCAGGTCGCCACGGCAAAGCTCGATCAGTATCTCGCGGTCTGTCAGCTAGGCATCACAATCTGCTCTTTAGGCATCGGCGCCCTGGCGGAGCCCACGATAGCCCAATTGATAGAACCCGTCTTCGAAGATATTGGCATGCCAGGCGCGCTGGTACACCCAGTAGCCCTCGCGATCGCGCTCTCCATCGCCTCGTTCTTTCACGTGGTCTTCGGCGAACTCGCTCCCAAGACGCTCGCTATTCAGCGGGCCGAAAGTACATCTTTGTTTGTGGCCCCCTTTATGCGCTTTTTCTACTATCTCCTGCTTCCGCTGACCGCGCTGTTTAACGGCACGGCGAACGCCATCACCCGGGCGTTCGGCATCCCGCCTGCAAGCGAGGGCGAAGAATCCCACACCGAAGAGGAGATCCGAACCCTAATAAGCCAGTCCTCCCGCCAGGGCGCGGTTGAGGCGGACGAGGCGGACATGATCGGGGGCGTCTTCGAGCTGGACGACAAGCCGGCCCGTGAGATCATGGTCCCCCGTCCCGACGTGGTATCGCTCCCGGCCGACGCCGACCTCGAACACCTCATCTCGGTTGTCGGCCCCGGCAACCACACCCGCTACCCGATCTTCGAGGAGGACGAGCCGGACCGCGTCGTCGGGGCGATTCACGTAAAAGATCTCCTGCGGGTCATCAAGGACGCCGGGGGCATCGTCTCCGAGATTACGGCCCGCGACATTATGCGGAACGTGCTAACCGTCCCGGAAAATCGCACCATAGACGATATCCTGGAAGATTTCCAGAAGCAGGAGATCCAGATGGCAATCGTCATAGACGAGTGGGGATCTTTTGAAGGCCTCTTTACCATCGAGGACATTATCGAGGAGATAGTCGGCGAGATCCGGGACGAGTTCGACGAGGAGGAGCCGGCGGTCCAAGAGCTGGACGACGGCGGCTACAGCGTGGACGGACGTTTGCCGATAAGCGTCGTAAACAGCGCCCTGGAAACCGCGTTCGAGAGCGACGACTTCGAGACCATCGGCGGCTTGGTCCTCGGGCTCCTGGGCCGTCCGCCGGACGTGGGTGACGAAGTCCGGGTGAACGGCCATGTACTCCACGTGGACGAAACCGACGGTCCCCGCGTCGCCCAGGTCATAGTGCGCCAGCACGAAACCCAAGATCCGGGCAAAGAAAACCCGGACGGAGAAGCCTCCGGGGAAGAGTAGCGTCGTACCCATCGTACCCGTTATATCCGTTTTCTACGGGCTACGGGGCGAACGAGATGTAGATCGCACCCACGATGAGCGTGAGTACGATGGTTATTATTAGTAGCTCCCTCATCTGGCCTCCCGGTCCTGTATTCCGCCGGCGCTCGCGGCCGGGCCTTCTTCTTGTAGCGCGTTGAGCCGGGCGTAGAGGCCGCCGGAAGCCAACAGTTCTTCGTGGGTTCCGGACTCGGCGACGCGGCCTTCTTCGAGGACGAGGATGTGGTCCACGTCCCGCACCAACCTCAACTCGTGGGCAATGACAAAGGTGGTGCGGCCGCCGGTCAGCGTCCGCCAGTTCTCTTCTACGGCGGCGGCGGCTTCGGCGTCGAGGCCGGATTGGGGTTCGTCTAGGATCAGGACGGGGCTCTCCCGGAGCATCGCCCGGGCTATAGAGATCCTCTGTCGCTGCCCGCCGGAGAGGCTCTCGCCCCGCTCGGAGAGCAGGGTGTCGTAGCCCTCCGGCATCTCCCGGATAAACCCGTCCGCCCCGGCGAGTTCGGCGGCGCGTTCGACGTCGGACCGGCCCGCGTCCGCCCGGCCGTAGGCAATGTTCTCCGCAACCGTCGCCCGGAAGAGCAGCGGCTCCTGCGGCACGAACGTTACCTGGTCCCGCAAAGACTTGAGCGTGAAGTCTTTTATGTCCCGGCCGTCCACGAGGACACGCCCCCGCTGCGGGTCGTAGAGCCGGGCCAGGAGGCTCGTCACGGTGGTCTTTCCGGCCCCGCTCACCCCGACGAGCGCGACCCGGTTGCCGGGCTCGGCCTCGAAGTCCACGCCGTTTAGCACGTCTCCGGCCTCGTCCTCGTAGGCGAAGTGAACGTCGTCGAAGGTGACCCGGCCCTCGAAGGCGGGCGCGGGCGCGGCGTCGGGGGACTCTTTCACAGAGGGCTCGGCTTCCAGGAGTTCGATAATGCGCTCGCCGGAGACGAGGGACTTGCCGATCTGGTTGGCCTGGCGGGTAAGCGCCCAAAGCGGCGAGAGGAAGAGGCCCAGGTAGGCGACGAAGACCGTGAGCTGGCCGATGGTGAGGGTTCCGGCGAGCACCTGCCGCGCCCCGAAGTAGATGACCAGCGCCGTGCCGATGCCGCCCACGATGCCGAGCACGGTGGAGAACTTTGCCTCGATCAGGGCTGAGTCCACGCTGGCGTTCAGCGAGTCTTCGCTCTCCCGCTGAAAACGGTTCATCTCGTCGTCCTCGCGGCCGAAAATTTTGACCGCCCGGATGCCGGTTATGGACTCTTGCACGACGGAGGTGATGGCGCCCTCTTTCGTCCTGACGACCCTCATGCGTTCGATCAGGGCTTGCCGGTAGCGGCTGACGGCGAGAAAGAGAAACGGCACCGTAACGAGGGCCAGCAGGGTGAGCTGCCAGTTCAACCAGAACATCACGACGAGCATCCCCAGCAGGATCAGGACCGAGGAGAACACCTCTACGACCGAGTCCACGAGCAGCGTCCGCACCTCTTTTACGTCGCTGGTGACGCGGGTTATGGTGTCGCCCGTCCGCCGGCCGCCGTGGTAGTCGAGGCCCAGTTTGTGGACCTGGGAGTACAGGGAGCGCCGCATGTCGAAGACCGTCTGCTGGCCGAGTTTTTGCAAGAGGTAACGGCGGAAAGCCGCGACGCTCCGGGTCAGCGTGAAGATCAGGACTATCAAAAAGGCTATCCCCGCCAGAAATACCGCGTCGTCTCTTAAAAGGTCTGGCACGGACGTCGGCAGCTCGTTGTCCCGGAGCACGTAGTCTATCGCCAGCGCCAGCGGCCACGGCTGGGCGAGGCTGGTCGCCGTCTCCACGAGCAACACCACCAGCGCCAGGACTAGCCCGTTGCGGCGGGGCTTCAAAAAAGGCGCGAAGTGGGAGAGCGCATACCGGAGCCTCTTCCAGCCCGCGCGGAGGTTTTTCAGACGTTGGGACACGTATTTAGGATACCGCACCCCCCAAAGAGTAGAATGTGTCAGCTATACCCCAAACCACAGAAGACGACGGAGGACCAAGTGAACCGACGGGTGATCGCCGCCGTAGAAGACCTGTTGTTCAAGAGCAAGATCCTGGAGACCGCTAAAGAACTAAACGTAGAGGCAAAGTTTCCCCGTAAACCACAGAAGCTGCTAGACGCGGTAGAGGAAAATCCGCCGGACCTCGTGATCCTGGACCTCAACTCGACCCACTTCGAGCCGCTGGAGCTTCTGGGAAAGTTGAAGTCCGGCGATGCCGCGCGGGAGATCCCGACGCTGGGCTTTCTTTCCCACGTCCAGAAAGACCTGGCCGTGGCCGCCAAAGAAGCCGGTTGCGACCGCATCGTGGCCCGCAGCGCCTTTACGAAAGACCTGCCCAAAATAGTCGCCGGGGACGCGCCGCGAGAAACCGTGGACGAGGCCGGCGTTGGCTGAGGAACCCGGAACCGGACCTGGAGCCTGGAAGAGGATCTCCTCGGAGAAGCTCCTTGAGAACCCGTACTTCGCCGTGCGCTCCGACAAGCTCCGGCTGCCCGACGGGGCCGTGAAAGACCCTTACTACGTTCTCGAACGCCCGGACGCCGCCATCGTATTTCCCGTAACCGAGGCCGGGGAAGTAGTCCTCGTGCGCCAGTACCGGCCGCCGTTGGAGATGATGGAGCTAGGGTTGCCGGCGGGCCTCGTCGAGCCGGGCGAAGAACCGGAAGCCGCCGCCCGGCGCGAGCTTGCCGAGGAGACCGGCTACACGGGTGGCGGGTGGGAGGAGATAGGTTCTCTGGCTTCCTCCCCGAGCCTCAAGGACAACTGGGCCTACCTCTTTCTGGCCCGCGGTGTGGCGCGAAGCTCCGAACAGGACCTGGACGAGTACGAGCGGCTGGAGCTCGTGCATGTGTTATTAGAAGAGTTGCCGGGGCTCGTTTACTCCGGGAGCATAGTAAGCTCTAGCGGGGTCGCCGCCGCGATGTTGGCCCTGGATCGTCTAGGCCTACTAAACGGAGGTGCGTGATCGGAGAGGTTTGGCAGTTGCTCGTAGCCGGGTCGGTTGGTGTCACGGTGGTCGTTCTGTGGCTGCTAATTATCTATCTGCCGCGCCGCAGTTGGGACGGCGACAAAGAAAGCAAACCCCGCAAAGATGACGACTAAAAACTTTCTAGAAAAGGAGATCTCATGGCGCTCACCGTAGGAAGCGGGCCGTTTGGCACGAAGAGCGAGGGCGAGTTCAACTTCGATACGGGCGTGCTCCAGGCCCACACCCTGTACTTCGAAAAAGCGCACAAAAGGGTGCGGGCCGTGTTCAACGGCGAGGTCGTGGCCGACAGCGACCACGCCAGGATGCTGCACGAGACCGGGCATCTTCCGCTCTACTACTTCCCTTATGGCGACGTAAACCCGGAGTTTCTGGAGAAGACGGACCACACCACCCACTGCCCCTTCAAAGGCGACGCGGCGTACTGGACTATAAAGGTCGGGGACCGGGAGGCGGAGAACGCCGTGTGGGGTTATCCGGAGCCGCTGGAGCAGTCGCCGTGGCTTTCGGGGTACGTCTCCATCTACTTCGACGCGATGGACCGTTGGCTGGAGGAGGAAGAGGAGATCTCCGGCCACCCCCGCGACCCGTACCACCGGGTAGACGTGCGCTCCAGCTCCCGGCGGGTAAAAGTATCGGTGAACGGAGAAACCGTTGCAGAGACCGACCGGCCCATGATCCTCTTCGAGACCGGCCTACCGCCCCGCTACTACATCCCGCCCGAGGACGTGGACGCCAGCCTCCTCACCCCCAGCGAAACCCACACGGAATGCCCCTACAAAGGAATAGCCTCCTACTGGTCGGTGGAGGCAAACGGCGCCACCGCCGAAGACGTAGCCTGGAGCTACCCCGAACCACTCCCCGAAGCCGCCAAAGCCACAGGACACCTCTGTTTCTACGGCGAAGGGGTCGATACGGAGGTGGAAGGTGGGTAGCCTGTAGAACGATTCAACCGAAGCCGGTTGCTTGCTACTTCCAGTGGCCGGCAGACGGAAGAAGTTTCAAGGCAGAGAAAAAGCCCGGAACCTTGGGGAATTCCGGGCTTCTTCCGCAGGGTTTTGCTGTCGTTTAGCAGGTAAAGGAACTACCGCAGCCGCAGCCGCCCTGGACGTTCGGGTTGTTGACGGCGAAGCCGGCGCCCTGGAGCCCGTCCACGTAGTCGAACTCGCTGCCCATGATGTACGGGACGCTCATGGCGTCTATTAGCACCTTGACACCCTTGTCCTCGATGATCTGATCGTCGTCCTCTACCTCGTCGTCGAAGTAAATGGAGTACTGGAAGCCGGAGCAACCGCCGGGCCGGACGCCGATGCGGAGCGCGAGGTCTTCTTCGCCCTCCTGCTCCATGAGCGTCTTGACTTTCTTGGCCGCATTGTCGGTTAGGGCTATGATAGTTGCCTGTTTCTGATCCATCTGGTCCATCAGCACCTCCTGGAAATGCTGTAGTTATTCTGGCTAGGTAAGGGAATTATTACACCCCTATCCATTGAGTTCAACGCTTTCTTTCGCGCCACCCCCGCCATGCACCCCGCCATGCACCCCGCAAGGCTTTGCCCAGCCGGTTGCCGAGGGAGGCTACCCCGCCTCTCGAACGCGCCAGTAGGGAGGCGGGGTTTACCGCCCCGAGCAGGCGTCGCCAGAGGGGGAGACGGTTTAGTTCCCGCAGGGCTCTCCGGTAGGATTGTTCCACATCCCCGGTGGGCTCCGGGGAGTAGAGATGATCGGAGTAGGCGCGGGCGAAGTCTCTAAAGCGGTCTTCCCGGAGACCGGCGGCCCCGGAGAGGATCACCAACCGTTCGGTCGGGGTGAGGGCCGGCGAGTCGGCAATGGAGCCGCGCCCCGGCTCTAGAACGTTCCGCAGCCGCCCGGAGAGGTCCCGGTAGAAGTCTTCGGGCCTCCCCCGGAGTAACAGCGCCCGCTTGACGAGCGGTATGACGAGCAGCACGATGGGGATGGGTAGCAGGAACGGCCACAAGTTCGGCGTTCCGTTCCGGGTCGTAGAAGGTTCGGGCTCTTCGGGTGTTCTTTCCTCTCCTTCCACGACCGGGCTCCCGGAGGAATCCTGTAGTCCCTGGGCGGCCGGCCCCCGGAAAGATTCCTGGGCTACCGGCGTTTGGGGGGCCGGGGCGTTTGCCTGCATCGTGTTTGGGAGGGTAAAGCCCGGGGTCGGGTCGAAGGAGTACCAGCCGATTCCGGGGAAGTAGAGCTCGACCCAGGTGTGCATGTTGCGTCCCCGCACCACGTACTCGTCGGAGTCGCTGATCTCTCCCTCGGTGGAGCCGTAGACCACCCTGGAGGGTATGTCGAGGTCGCGGGCTATAAGGGCCATCGAGGTTGCGAACTGGGTACAGAAACCCTCCCTGTCGCCATCTTCGGCCAGGAATTTTTCTATGGCGCGGTCCGCCCGGCGGTAGTCGGCTTCGAGATTGTAGGTGAAGCCGCCGTCCTGGGTGAGGTACAACTCTATGGCCCGGGCCGTGTTGTAAGGGTTGTCGGTGTTGTATCGTTCCTGGATCGTCCGGGCCGTGGCGGATACTTCCTGGGGCATGTCGTCCGGGGTCTGGAGGAACTTGTTCCTCACGGCCGCCGGGTAGTTTGTGCCGGCGCCCCGGAGTTGCTGCTCGGTGGGTTGGGGAACCTCGGAGATCACGGTGTACGAGTCGCCGGCTTCGAGCGGCTCGTCTACGGACCACGAACCGTCGGAGTTCTGCCGGGCTTCCTCCAACGAGGTCTGGAGGATTTTGTATCCTCCGAACACGAGGCTCGTGCGGGAGTTCCGTATCTCGAACTCCTGGCGCACCTGGCGCGTCGGGATTCCGGCGGAGATCTCCTCCCCGTCGTCTTCTCCGGGGCCGGTGGTATCCGACCACCGCGCGCCGTCGAAGTAGTCTAGGGTGCCGCCCCGCCACTGGAGCGGTTCCTCACTGCGGACCTCGAAGAGCATCGCGTCCCGGCCGCCGTTGAGATAGTCTCCCACGTCCGCCTGGGTCTCCAGGCGGGACGTTCCCCAGTTGCCGACGTTCGTCCAGTCTACGAGGCCCGGCGTTACGGTCAGGTTCGAGTACGGCAGGACCGGTACCGCGAGCGCCAGAAACGCGACTGCGACACCGGCGATGATCGAGGGTCGTCCCGGGCTTTCGGAGTTTTCCTTGCCGGTGTTCAACAGCAGGGCGACGGCGGAGATCAGGAAAAAGAAAAAGTACGGCCCGGCCCCGGTCTCGAAGCTGGAAGTACTTATCACCGCGATGGTGCCGCCCAAGATCACTATCGAGAGGATCGGGGTCCGCTCGTATAGGGTGAGCGAGATGCACAGGGAGAGTAACACCATCGCTAGGGGAACCATCAGCGTTACAAGCCCCGGATAGAGATCGTAGGGGACCGGCTCCAGGTACATGATCCTGCCGGCCTCGTAGAAGTCGTTTCCGACCTCCAGAAAGAGCCCCCGCCAGCCCGAGAGCGTAACGGGCGGAAAGCCGTAGACGACGAGCAGCGTGTAGAGCGCGGTGGCCGGCGGTATGAGCACGAAACGATACTTCCCTGCAGATCCCACCGCCAGCGCCAAAACCGACGCCCCGAGCATCACCAGGAAAGCACTTTCCGGCGCCTCCGAATAAACCCCGGAGGGAGCCTCCCCGGTAAAAACCACGCTGAACGAGAGGCCGGTCGTCAGGGCCGCCAGGTACAGCCAGGCCTTTGTCCCGAAGCCGCGCATCAGGCTCTGGTCTTTTCTCGCGAGACGGCCAACCCCGCGACGCCCGCCGGATGCCGGACGGCAAGCGCCTTGGCCCCGGAAGCCTCCAGGCGGCCGAGGTTTTTCGAGAACTCCGTTTCCCGCGCCGGGTCCCGCTCCCCGGTTCCTGCGGGACGGTAAGTGTGGGGGGCGAGGGCCAGCACTATTACGGACAACCCCGCGCCCCGCAACTTTCGGACCGTGCCCGGCAGGGTTTCGTCGTCCCCCCGGGAAACGAGGATCACCCCTTCACCGAGCCTGCCCCGCTCCCGCAGGACCGCGGAACCGAACTCCTCGTTTCCCCCCGCCTTGACCGTCGCCAGAAGCCGCATGGCCGTCCAGTAAGGTTCGTCGCCCGAGCCGAACTCCGTGGCGGTGCTCTCCTTGTCCGTACAAAGCAGCCGGAACGGCAGTTGTTCCTCCTTTAGTCGCGTCAGGGCTGAGGCCGCCGCCGATACCGCGTCTTCCACTTCTTTCTCCGGGACGCGCAGCCCCCGACGGCGCAAATCCAGGGCAACCGTGTAGCGCAGGGGGGCTTGCAGGGAGAACTCCTTGACGAATAACTCCCCGGTTCGGGCGAAGCTCTTCCAGTGGATGTGCCGCCGGTCGTCGCCCCGACGGTACTCGCGGAGGCCGGCGAACTCCTCGCCCCGCTGCCCGAAAGAGCCGCCGGCCCCGGACTCGGTGTTGCCGGCACCCAGCGAAAGCCCGGCGAGCTCGTGAACTTCCGGGTACACTACGATCTCCGTGCGCCGCCGGAACTTGCGGACGAACTGCAACAGCCGGAAGGGCTCCAGAGCCCGAACCTCCGCCGGCCCGAGCTCGTAGACGCCTCGCCGCCCGAAGTTCACGGGAACCTCCACCACATCTCCCCCGCCGCCGCGGAGCGCCGGGGCCTCGAAGCTCTGCGGTTTCGGGAGCCGGTCCACGACGGTAACCTCCGAGGTGTCGAACCGGGAGTCGTTGGTGAGCAAGAGGTCTATCCGGTCGGGCTTTCCGGCGGTAAAGCGGGTTCCCGCCGGGAGGTTTCGGGAAAACCCGATGCCCCGGGAGCCCAAGAGCCCCAGGACTACCGCCGCCACGACGAGGCCCAGCAGGACGTAGGCGAGTTGGTAGAACTGGGTCGTCCCGATCAGGCGGGCCACCACCATGACGAGCGCGCCGAACACGATAGCCTGCCACCCCCGGGCCGTCGGCCTTATCGAGATCCGGGAAGCGCCGTCCGAAGCTTCACCCGGATCACGCTTCCGACGGGCGATGCTACACCGCCTCGGTTACCGGGACGGAGCCCAGAATCCGGCGCACGATGTTTGCCGTAACGCCGCGGTCTCCGGAACCGTTCGCAGATTCCGCCTGCCGGGCCTCGGCGGAGGGTATGATCCTGTGCCCCAGCACCGACGGCGCAAGATCCTTTACGTCGTCTGGGATGCAGTAGGAACGTCCGGCGGCCGCGGCCGTGGCCTTCGCGGCGGCGAGCAACATGCGGCTGGCCCGGGGTGAGGCCCCCAGGTAAACCTCTTCCCGCTCCCGGGTCGCGGAGGTTATGGAGACCACGTAGCGGAGCACCGCCTCGCCGGCGTGCACGTCCCACGCCAGGGAGCGCATCTCCAAAAACTCCTCTAGAGAAACCACGGGCTCAAGGCCTTCCGTCGGGTCTTGAGAGAGCTTCAAAAGGCTCATCTCGGCCTCTTCGTCCGGGTATCCAATGTTCATGCGGATCATAAAGCGGTCCAACTCCGCGTGCGGCAGCGGATAAGTCCCTTCGTGCTCGACCGGGTTTTGGGTGGCGAGCACGCCGAAAGGTTGGGGCAGGCGGCGCGTGTCGCCGTCTACCGTCACGGAGCCTTCCTCCATGGCTTCGAGCAGGGCGCTCTGGGTTTTGGGGCTGGCGCGGTTGATCTCATCTGCCAGCACCACGTTGGCGAAGACCGGCCCGGCCCAAAACTCGAAGTCCCGGTCGCCCTGGTTGTAGACGTTCAGGCCCGTTACGTCGGCGGGCAGCAAGTCCGGCGTGAACTGTATGCGACGGAAATCCGCCTGGATGGAGCGGGCGAGCGACTTGGCGAGCAAGGTTTTGCCGACGCCGGGCACGTCTTCTATAAGGACGTGCCCGCCGGCCACGAGGGCGACGACGGCCCGAAAGATCTCCTCGTGCTTGCCCGAAACGGCACGCTCGACGTTTTCTACTATGCGACTTACAGCATCCGCAAAACCGTTGTAGTCCAAAAAGTCCCGTCCAGCAGATCTCGGTAACGAAGAAAGATTATAGCAAGCGATCCCGGACGGGCAGCCAAAAAACGCCCTACGCCAGCGAAGCCTCGCCGTAGAACTGCTCCACGTAGCGGCGCTGTACATCGTTTAGGCCGCGCGAGTACCAGACCATCACCACGTAACGTGGCTCTTTCGGCGTGCTCTTTGGGTACATTCCGCACTCCATCGGCAGGCGGTTGCTCTTTCGGGCGTTGCACTTGGTGCAGGCCGTCGTAACGTTGTCCCAGGTGTTGCCGCCGCCGCGTGAGATCGGCTTTACGTGGTCGCGGGTGAGACAGTCCCGGCGGTTGAGGTCGTCGCGGTGTTTGCCGCAATACTGGCACTTGTAGTTGTCGCGGGCGAAGAGGATGGTGTTCGTGACGTGCCGCCGCAGGCGGCGCGGTATCTCGACGTAGCGGACTAGACGGATCACCAACGGATAAGGATACTCGGCGCTCTCCGAGCGTATCTTCATCTCCAGGTTCGCCTCGACGATCTCGGCCTTTTCAGAGACGACGAGGACGATGGCCCGTTTGATCGGCACCAGGGCCACGGGCTCGTAGCTGGCGTTTAAAGTCAGGCATCTTGCCACGCGCAAATACTAACATAACCGGATGCTTGCTTGCGTAAATTGTTTGTAAAAAATAGTAGGGTCGCTAGGACCCCGTAGCCCTCGTCTTCGGCGCCGCGAGCACGGCCTCCATAATGGGAGCCACCGGGCTACGGAACGGGTCCGCCGCCGGCAACCCGGTCTCTAGGGATATTTTGGAGACGAATTCTTCGGCCTCTTTGTCGGTCAGGCCTTTCGTGTTGACGCTTACGGCTACGACCGGGGCGGGTTTAACGAGGGCGGCGACTTCCTCGTAGAGACGAATAATGCGGGCGGGCTCCGGGCGCGGGGTCGGGCCCATTATCTTCTCCTCAGAGGCGTCGGCGCAGAGGATGAGGCAGTCGGGACAGGAGCCGTGCAAAAGGGAGAGCGTTACACCAGAGTACGCCGGGTGCCCGAGCGAACCCTGGCCTTCCACCAGGATCAGGCCCGGAGAAGTCTCGGCCGCCCGCAACACGAGCTGCTCCGCGGCGCCCGCCACGAAATCCGAGACGACGGCGTCTACGCTGGTGCCCCAACCGGCGATGATAATGCCGGTCTGGCCCGTGGCCGCGAACTCCGTCGAGACGCCGGCTTTTTCCGCGGCCCGCTGCAACTCCAACGTGGCGGTCATCTTTCCCACGGCGGCGCTGGTCCCGACGGTCAGCACTACTTTCGGTTTTACTTCGAGTCCTCCGCCGGAGAAAAGCGGCACGTCCTCCGGCGGCTGGCGCACGTCCCAGACTTTTCTTTCTGGGAACTCGGGCGCGAGGCGTTGGTGGAGGCCGCTGACGATCTCCAACCCGGCGTCCGCCGCCTCCCGGAGCGAGTCCATCCACTCTTGCGGCAACTTTCCGCCCGCGGGGGCGAGCCCGACGAGCATGGAGGTCGGGTCGTACTCCAACGCCTCCTCTACCGTGCCGACGATTGGCGCGTCGCGGAGGAGGTCGGGCATTACCTCCAGGACACACCCTCCGGCGAGGCTGGAGTCCACGACGGCCACGACTTCGTCTTTGCCGTAGCGGAGGAGGCCGTGGGCGGTTTTGGCGTGGTCGTCCGTGAAGCGGCCCTCGGCGAAGATGGCGTAGCGGCGTTGCGGGGCTTTTTGCGTCACAGGGGTTCCACCCCCAGGCCCGGCACGTCCGGGAGCAGGATGCGGCCTTTATCGAAGTCGAGGCCGGTGAACGGGTCGTCGGCGAGGAGTAAGGGGCCGTCGAGGTCTACAAAGTCCACGAGGCCGGAGATTTGGGCCGCCGCGGCGATGCCCAGCGAGGTCTCGACCATGCAGCCGAGCATCACCATCATGCCGTGGGCGCGGGCGGCGTGGATCAACGCCAGCGCCCGCCGGATGCCGCCGCACTTGGCGAGCTTGACGTTCACGCCGCCCACACAACCCGAGAGGCCGGGAACGTCGCGGGCGGTTACAGAACTCTCGTCAGCGATCACCGGTATAGGGTCCGCCGACTCCGTCCACCGGAGCAGGGCTTCCGGTCCGTCGGAGGCCGGGACGGGCTGCTCGATCATGGCGACGCCGATTTCTTTTAGCTCTCGCGCGACTTCCGGGGCGTCATCTGCCGAGAACGCCTCGTTCGCGTCCACCCAGATCTCTGCTTCGGACGCTTCGGCGACGGCCCGCACGGTTTCTACATCTTCCCGACCGCCGACCTTCATCTTGAAGATCGGGAGCCCGGAATACTCGCGGGCGACTTCTAGCGTGGCCCCGCGGTCTGAGATCCCCAGCGTGTAGGCGGTTACGGGTTCGGGGCGGGCAAGGCCGAGCATCCGGTAGACGGGAATGCCAAGCCTCTTCGCCGCGAGGTCGTGTAAGGCGTTGTCCAGGGCGGACAGGGCGCTCGGTGGCAGGTTGTCGTTTACCGACAGGGTGCCTTCTATATCCCACGGGTCCGGCACCTCCGCAGACTCCAGGGCCGTCCGGGCTCTCCCGGCGTCCTCCCCGTAGTAGCCGGTCGGGGCGGACTCGCCGCGGCCCGTAAAGCCGTCCTCCTCCAGTTCCAGGACCACGTGATCGAACTCGTCGGCGGAGCTGCGGGCGATGGTAAAGGTCCGTTCGGGGTGTACCGTAATAATTTCCGTCCTCAGCTTCAAACCCGCCTCCCGGTCGCCATCCACCGCATTGTAGCGGTAAGCTGCTGAAATGCTGACTTGCCCACAAACAGCGTTTATACTTCGGTCGTTCGTCCGGCGAATAGGAGTAGTGTAGCGTGGTTGCAGCGAACGGGACGGAGATCCTCATCGTAGAAGACGACGAGGTCATTATGGGGACCCTGGCCTACAACCTCTCCAGGGAAGGTTACAAGGTCAGCCAGTCCACGTCCGGGGCGGAGGCGCTCAGGATGGCCCGCAAACTGCGGCCGGGCCTGATCCTTTTGGACATAATGCTCCCTGGAGAGTCCGGTATAGAGGTTTGCGAGCACATCCGCGAGGCGGACGAGGAGGTGGTAGTCATCATGATCACCGCCAAAGACGCCGAGGAGGACAAGGTGCGGGGCTTCGAGGTCGGGGCCGACGACTACGTCACGAAACCTTTCGGCATAAAGGAACTCCTCGCCCGCATCAACGCCAACCTCAAGCGCAGCGACGCCGGCAGCCGGGGCCGGGTCATAGAATCCGGCGACCTCCAACTCGACACCAAAAACTTCACGGCCCGCATAAACGGCGAGATTTTGCCGCTGCGGCTGAAAGAGTTCGAGCTGCTCGTGGCCCTGGCCTCCACGCCCGGGGAGCTAAAAAGCCGGGAGGAACTGGCGAAAGAAGTGTGGGGCCACGCCGGCGTCGGCTCCTCCCGCACGATAGACGTGCATATCCGGCGCATCCGGGCGGCGCTGGCCGAGAGCTCCGGGTACGAGTTCGTCCACACCGTAAGGGGCCTCGGATACCGCTTCGAGGCCGAACCGGGCGCCGGAGAGAGGTCGGGCGTCGAGCCCGTAAGGTAAGAGCCGTAAGGTAAGAGCCGTAAGGTAAGAGCCGTAAGGTAAGAGCCGTAAGGTAAGAGCCGTAAGGTAAGAGCCGTAAGGTAAGAGCCGTAAGGTAAGAGCCGTAAGGTAAGAGCCGTAAGGTAAGAGCCGTAAGGTAAGAGCCGTAAGGTAAGAGCCGTAAGGTAAGAGCCGTAAGGTAAGAGCCGTAAGGTAAGAGCGTAAGGTAAGATCCGAATCGGGTATTACAGCCCGCAATCTATCGAGCGGGTCAACAAGATCCGGCGCGACTTCGTCGCCAACGTCTCGCACGAGCTAAAGACCCCCGCGACGAGCCTGCGGCTGCTGGCCGAGAGCCTCGAAGGGGTTATAGACGAAGACCCGATGCAGGCCCGCATCTTCGCCGGCCAGCTAAAGAGCGAGACCGAACGGCTGAGCCTGCTCATCGTAGATTTACTCGACCTGGCGCGTTTGGAGAGCGAGGAGGAGCTGGAGAACGCGGAGCCGGCCGACGTGCGGGGTATCCTCATGGGCGTCCTCGCCCGCGCGAGAAGGGCCGCCCGCAAAAAGAACATCAACCTGAACTGGCGACGCTTTGGCAAAGCCGCCGACTACACCGTCTACGGCGACGAGACGCAACTCACCTCCATGTTCAACAACCTCGTGGACAACGCCGTCAAATACACCCTCCCCGGCGGTAAGGTCGAGGTCACCGGCTCTTCGGAGGAAGACCGGATCGTGGTGAGCATCTCCGACACCGGCATCGGCATTCCGGAGCAGAAGCTCAGCCGCATCTTCGAACGCTTCTACCGGGTGGATAAGGACCGCTCAAAGGCGACCGGCGGCACGGGCCTAGGCCTCTCTATAGTCCGTCACGTCGCCGAAAACCACGGCGGCAGCGTGGCCGTTGAAAGCGCCACGGGTAGGGGCTCGACTTTTACCGTCTACCTGCCCCGCATGACGAAATAGAACTCGTCTTTACCGTATTTCGGCCTAGTAGGTAGACTCTGGCGCGCAAAGGGGCTAAAGAAAGCCCTCGAACGGACGATAAATAACCTAAGCGTGTGACGACGCGGGCGAAGCTAAGATAGCTAGGGTAGAGAGGTCCGGAGCCGGGCGACGGCTGGGTGTGTCGCAGTTTATTACGTATCTGGGGGGGTAATCGCGTTAGCATGATCGCGGCCCCACACGTCTGGCATCGAAAAGGTGACGAACTACGAGCCTCCGGAGGGACTGGCACGAACATGCGGGTGATTTTGTGAATGGTACATACGAACTTTTTCTAGCAGCGGTCCTCGTAATCCTCGAAGACGGGGTGCGGCTGACGGACGCCAAAAGAGAGCAAGCCTTCCAGGTCATCGGCTTCCACGACGACTTCGACTCGCTGAACCGCGACAGGTAGAGCGTAACGTCCAAGGTAGACAAGAAGCTCGGGCGCAGCTACCTAAGACCCGAGAACGTCAGCCTCCAAAACGGAAACCTGCGCTTGAAACTGCCGGCCGGGTCACTTGCCGGGGGCGAGATAGCTTCCGCAGAGCTTTAAAAATACGGTAGCTACCGTACCAGGATAAAAGTTCCGGACGCGCCGTCTTCTATAACAAGCTTCTTTCTATACAAAGAGCCGGACTTCGAGAAGGAAATAGACGTTGAGGTCTTCAACGATTCCTCCGGCCGGATCATGTTCACCACCTACGCCGGCGGAGAAGAGACCAACAACGTCCGTAAAAAACTCCCCTTCGACCCTACGCGGGACTTCCACGAGTACCGCTTCGACTTCTATCCGGGCCGGGCGGAGTTCTACGTGGACGGTGAACTTCTACACCGCTTTACAGAAGGCTTGCCCAAAGACCCGATGAGGTTGTACGTGAATACCTGGTTTCCTACGTGGCTCTCGGGACAGAAGCCGGGGAAGGGTAGCTACGTTTACGTTGATTGGATCCGGCACTAAATACGTTCGCCGACCCCTACAAATGAGGTCGTTCTAGTTGCTGTCCTTTCTAACCCAGTTTCCGTTCTGGTTTTTCTCGTATTTTTGCTCGACGGCGCTCCAGGCTACGCGATGGGCGCGGCTTTCTTCGTCGTACTGTTCCTCGGCGGAGTTGAAAGATTCTTTGTATATCTCCTGGGCGTGTTTGGGTAGGTTGTTCTTCACGCCCTTGGGTAGTTCGGTAATCTTTCCGTATGGCACGTCTGCTCCTTCTGTTCGTAAAGTTCACCGTGGTTCGTACCCGGCTTCTGGATTATCGAACCGGCACTTTACGAGAAGTGGTCCCAGCCGGAGAGCCCTTCGATCCTTTTTCCTTCTCGTAAGAACTCTATCCCGGAGCCGATGACTTCCCCGACCACGGTGAGCGGCGTATCCGTCTCGGACGCCAGGGCGTCGAGGACTGTTTCGGGGGCGGAGATGAGCAACTCGTAATCTTCGCCGCCGGTGATCGCCAGGGTTTCGGGCGCGTGGCCCAGGGAATCCAGGTATTCGCGGGTGTCACCCGCTATCGGCAGGCGTTCCAACTCGATGCGGCAACCGACGCCGCTTTTTTCGCAAACGTGGCGCACGTCGGAGGCGAGGCCGTCGGAGAGGTCGATCATGGCGTGGGCGTCGAGCCGGGCGGCGGCCTGTCCCACCATCGTTCGCGGCTCCGGGCGAAGGTGCTTGCGGATCAGACGTTTCGGGGCACGATCTCGGTTTTCCAACGCCAAAAAACCCGCGCCCGACGCCCCCAACTCTCCGGTTACGGCCAGAAGGTCCCCGGGCCGGGCCCCGGAACGGAGCACGGGCGGGTGAGAGAACTGACCGAGGATCGAGACGTCCACCGTTAGCGCCCCGGCCCCCGTCGTGTCGCCCCCGACCGGATACACGCCAAACTCCCCGCAAGCCTCCAGCACCCCCTGGAAGCAGCGATCCACCACGTCCGGCTCGGGCGCGCCGCCGGAGACGAGGACGAAGCGGGGGACGGCCCCCATCGCCGCGACGTCCGAGACGTTGGCGGCGACGGCTTTGTAGCCCACGTCCTCGGGGGAGGCCCAGTCTTTGAAGTGGTGACCGGAGACGAGCATGTCTGCGGCGGCGGCCCAGGTGGTCCCGCCCAGGTGCAAGACGGCGCAGTCGTCCCCGACGGGCACGAGCACCTCCGGCGGGGCTTCCGGCAGGCTACCGGAGATCCTGCGTATCAAGTCGAACTCGTTCACCAGGCTCCTTCCCGTTGCATCCTTCTTACCGAGGACCACAGCACGTCCGACTCCTTTTTCGTGTACCAGGTGGTCAGGGAACGCCACTCGTCTTCAGTGGCCCAGCGGTAGTCGTCGTGGGCTGAGTCCTCCAGCCGGACTT
This sequence comes from Rubrobacteraceae bacterium, assembly GCA_965213905.1. Lineage (GTDB taxonomy): Bacteria > Actinomycetota > Rubrobacteria > Rubrobacterales > Rubrobacteraceae > SIRX01. The sequence continues at coordinate 1,227,751 of OZ243922.1, forward strand.
CGCCCCCCGGGTGACGGGCGAGGAAACCCGCCCCGGCGTAGAGTTCGGGGTCGCCGGGTCCGCGCCAGGGTTCTACCCGGGCCCACCAGGCGGCTTCGGGCTCCACGTCGAGGCCGGTCTCTTCGAGGGTCTCGCGGCGGGCGCCGGCCACGAAATCCTCGCCCGGTTCCAGCATTCCGCCGGGGTTTTCCCAGAGCCCGACGGGCGGCTTGCGGCGGCGCAGGACCAGGGCCCGGGGCTCCGGTCCGGCGAGATCTACGAGCACCGTTCCCGAGCCGAGGTTGGCGTGAACCACGGTATCGTCGGCAAGAGGAACGGGCCGGGCCGGTTCCGGCGGGACTTCTTCCGGGAGCGCATCCAGGTGCCGCGCCACGCGGGAGCGGTTCTCCCCGCTCCACCAACTCGGGAGGTCGAGCCATTCCTCGACGGTGGCCCAGCGGTAGTCGAGGTGTTCGTGGGAGAGTTGCACGTCTCTAACAGCGGTGCGGCTGATGTAGGTTACGGCGGCCAGCCTTTCCCCGTTGGGGCTCTCCCCGACCCAGGTGGCGAGGACGCGCCGGGGCGCGACGAGCAGGCCGGTTTCTTCGTAGACCTCGCGGATGGCGCCCTGCTCGAAGTTTTCGCCGGTTGCGAGGCGTCCGGCGGGTGGGTCCCAGGTTCCGGTGGGCCGCAGGAGAAGAAGCACCCGGCCATCCTCCCGGACGGGCAGGATGCCGGAGACGAGGTCCGCGCTGACGTTCACGGCAGCACCGGGCGCAGGTCGCGGGCGGCTTTGCCGGGGTCTTCGGCGTCGAGTATGGCGCGCACCACGGCGAAACCAGGGGCGCCGGCGGCGGCGACTTCGCGGGCGTTCTCCGGGTTTATTCCCCCGATGGCAAACCAGGGTACCGGGAGTTTTTCGCGGGAGATCTCCTCTACGAGCGTCAGCCCGGCGACCTTTGCATCCTCCTTTGTCGGGGTGGCGAACACGGTCCCGACGCCGAGGTAGTCTGCCCCGGCCACAACGGCCCGCCAAGCCTCCTCCACGCTGCCCGCCGAGAGCCCGACCACGGCCTCCGGGCCGAGGACTTCGCGGGCGGCCTCCACTGACTCATCTTGCTGGCCGAGGTGTACGCCGCCGGCCCCGCAGCAGCGGGCCAGTTCGACGTCGTCGTTTACGGTAAAAAGGGCGTCTCCGAGTTCGCACGCTTCCCGCAACTCTTCCGCCAGCGGCAGCAGCTCGCGCATCGTGGAATGTTTATCCCGAAGCTGGACGATGTCCACCCCGCCGCGGACGGCGGCGGCTACCCGGCGGACGAGGTCCGGACGGGGGTCCGTCACGAGAAGCAGCCGGGCGTCCCGGAGCTTCACGATCCTATCCGCTGGGGCTGCCAGGCGAGAACGTCCAGGCGGCGGGCGTAGTGGAGTTGGGGTTCCGTGTCCGGCAAGTCCAGGCCGACTTGGCCGGTCATCTCCAGCGCCGCCGTCTCTACTTCGGCGCGCTGCAAGGGCCACATGTGATGGTGGATGTCGCCCCGGCGAACGGCCCCCCGGTCATTCGCGGAGTAGAGACAGTACCGCTCGGTGAGGAAATTCTCTAGCGAACCGGGGCGAGACTCGAAGACTTCGCCCGTCGGGCGGTAGCGACCTATAAACCTGGCGGGCGGGGCGTTTCTGTGGGTGCGGACGCTGGCGTAGCCCACCTCGTTTTCCGAAGCGTGGCAGAACATCTTCGCGTCGTAGTAGGGCAGGCCGAAGGTGGCCCGCGCGATGCGGACGGCCACCGGGTTGTGGGCGTCGAGGCTGAAGAACCAGACGCCGGGCTTGCCCTCCGCCGTGACGTAGGTCCGGAGGTTCAGCTCCGGAAAGTTCGAGAGCGGTGGGATGCCCGGCAGAAATCGGGGCCGCACGCCGCTCATGCGAAACGGGACGACGCCCAGCCAGGCGCTGCCGTCGAAGGTATCTAGTTCGAGATCAGACGGGATGAGCGGCCGGAGCCACTCTACGGGCACGGGCCAGTGCATGAAGAGCAGGTCGTGCCAGCTCATAGATAGCGCCCACGGGCCCTCCGGCAAAGGGTAAGGACGGTGTTCCGTCCGGTCCAAAACTTTTTCTGCCAGCCGCATGGAGAAGATCGTAAGCCACCCGGGGCCCGCAGTCCAGGCAGGCTTTCACAACAAGCGGGTGTTATCGTTTAGAGGCTGTTTCTACCCGGAGTTCGTGTTCGAGGCCGGCCGGGTCTTCTGCGAGGAACGCCAGCGCGTCGAGCAGGCGCGGCTCGAAGGTGCCGGGGCCGTCGGCTCTGCCGGCGGAGATCTCCCCCGCCCGCCCGAAGTAGGCTAGCGCGGCGGCCACCGTCTCCACGTCACCCCCACCGGCGGCGGCGAAACACCCGACGACGGCGGTCGAGGCGCAGCCGCTGCCGACCATCCGGCCCATGAGCGGGTGCCCGTTCTCGACCGCCAGCACGCGCGTACCGTCGCTGACGTAGTCTGTCTCTCCGGTGGCGGCGGCGGTAACGCCTAGGGCGTGGGCGGCTTGCACGGTGGCTTCTTCGGCGTCGCCCGCGAGGCTCTCGACGCCGCGCACCTCGGCCGAGAGGCCGGCGAGGGTCGCTATCTCCCCGGCATTGCCGCAGACGGCGGAGATCTCTAGTTCCGACAGCAGCCGCCCGGCGGCCCGGGTGCGGAGCGTGGTGGCCCCGGCTCCTACAGGGTCCAGCAAGATGGAGATGCCGCGCTCCGAGGCTTGTTTTCCAGCGAGCAACATGGCCTCGACCTGTGTGTCGTCGAGGGTGCCGATGTTCAGGACGAGCGCCGCGGCGGCGGAAGACATCTCCTCTACTTCTTCTACAGCGTGGGCCATGACCGGGAGCGCCCCGGTGCAAAGGGTCGCGTTGGCGGCCAGGTTGGCGGTGACGTAGTTGGTTATGTGGTGGACGAGCGGACGCTCGTCGCCGAGCCTCCGCAGGGCTTCTTCGGCTTTCATAGCCCGGCTCCTTCCAGTAGTCGTCCCAGGGCGTGTACCGGGCCGGCCCCGGCCCCGATCTCCCTCAGCCCGTACTCCACGGCTTCGGAGGCGACCGCGCGGGCCCGGCGGGCGGCCTCTTCTATGCTGTGGTCCAGCGCGAGAAAGCTCGCCAGCGATGAAGAATGCGTGCAGCCGGCCCCGTGGGTGTTCGTGTGGGAGTGGACCGGACCTTCGATCCCCACGAAGTACTTGCCGTCGTAGAGCAGGTCGGCCCCCGACTCCGTGTGCCCGCCGGTGATAACGACCGCTTTGGGACCAAGCTCGTAGAGCGCCCGGGCGGCGTCTCCTACGCGATCCTCGTCTACATCCTCGCCGAGCAGGGCGAACGCCTCGTTCACGTTCGGGGTTATTACGGACGCGAGGGGAAAAAGTTCGTTCTTGTAGGTATCTACCGCTTCGGGCTCCAGGAGCGCGGCCCCGCTCTCGGCGACCATTACCGGGTCTACAACCAGGTTCGGCAACCCCAGGCGACGGATCGTTTCGGCGGCAGCGGAGATAATGCCGGCGTTAAAAAGCATCCCGGTCTTTACGGCGTCGGCCCCGATGTCGGAGACTATAGCCCCGATCTGGTCCACCGCCACTTGCGGCGGGAGGGCGTGGATGCCGGCCACCTCCATTGTATTTTGGGCCGTCGTGGCGACTATAGCCGTCGTCCCGTAGACGCCGCAACGCAAGAACGCCTTGAGGTCCGCCTGAATGCCGGCACCCGCGCCGGAGTCGCTGGTCGCGATGCTCATTACCCGTTTCATACCCTCGCCCCCTTTAGACGATTCTCCAACCCGGTTCTCCTGCGGCCGGTACCGGGCCTCCGGCGGCGGGATAGTTTGCCCCGAAGGGTTCCACCTCCTGATTCTCCTGGTTTATGGTCTGCCGGAAGTTCGCGTGCGGCGTTCCCCGAGTCCGGTACCAACGTTCTTACTGGGCTCACGTTTGCGCGGCTTTCCCGGCGCTTATCGTCCCGAACTCCTGCTCGCGGCGGGATGGCCGGGCCTGGGCCAGCGCCCGGAGGAGCACGGGAACGGCTATCAGGACCACGATCAGGCTCGGCACCAGGTAGGCCGCGTTGTAGGCAGCCGAATAAACGAACGGGTTCCAACCTTCCGGGGCGTAGGAGGCGAAGAACGCGACGCCGGAGATGAAGTGGGCGGCGAAACGGGCCAACACGGCGACGATTGTTCCCACGACGGCCCCGCGGACCGTGGGACTAAAGAGGCCCGCGAGACCCAGGGCTGCGAAGGGCAGCGGGTAGTCGAAGAGCACCTGTATCGGGTGCAGTATGATCGGGCCGACCGCCAGGTTCAGGAGGCCGTAGGCGGCCCCCGCGAGCATACCAACCTTCCATCCCTGGCGGACGGCCAAAAGGATCAAGGGAACCATTTCGAGGGAAATAGACCCCCCGAGCGGCATCCTGAAGAACGTGATCAAACCCAAAACAAACGCCAGTGCGATGGCGAGCGCCGCTTCGGTGAGTACCCGGGCATCCTTGAGAGCGTTCAAAGCGCATCCTCCTCGTACGTTTTCGGGGATGCGCCGACAAGACTTTTGATCTCCCTTCGCCGGTACTAGCCGGATCAGGTTCAGCGGGTCGGTGTATGGCTGCGCGGTTGCGCGCCTTTCACCCTCTCAGCCTCGTGGCTCCCCGGTTTTTATCTGCCGCCTATTGTAACGTATTCGGGGAACCCGCGTCCGGAGAACCCGCGTCTAGGGAACCCGCGCCCGGGCCTAAACGCCTCGTCAGCGACTGGAGTCCGATAATGGTGGCCGCGTCGGTGACCCTGCCGTCCGCTATCCTCCCCAGGATTTCTCCGGTGGAAGCTTCCACGATTTCTATAAACTCCGTCGCCTCGTGCCGCGGCCCGCCGGGGTCGCGCACGGCCCGGCACCTAAAGAGGTGGCAAACTTCGGTGGAGCGTCCCGTGCTGGTGTGGAAAGAGACCAGGGGCTCCAACCCCTCTGCCCGGTATCCGGTCTCTTCCAGTAGCTCCCGTTCCGCGGCCTTTCGCGGTTCCTCCTCCGCGTCCACCCCGCCGCTCGGCAACTCCAGGGTAAAATCTCCGAGCGGCTGCCGCCACTGGCGCACCAGGACAACCCGTCCGTCGTCCGTCACGGGCAGGACCGCCACGAACCCGCCGCTCTCCAAGACCCCGTACTCGAGGGTCGCGCCGTCGGGCAGTTCTACCTCGTCCACCCGGAAGGCGCACCAGGCGTTTTTGTAAACGTAGTCTTGTTTGATCGTTTTCCAGCCCTGATCCTGCATAGGGGGTGGAGTTTAGCGCACCCCGGTGTATAATCGCGCGCCGTGAATTCGACCGCGGAGATCCGGAAATCAAACACCCCCGAAACGGAAGCCCTCTTTTTGGGGGCGAACGTTTTCATCCCGGCCCCGGCCTCGCAGCTCTACGAAACCCTGCTAGACATAAGAAACTTCCCGCGGTGGGCTCCGGCGGTGCGCCGGGTAGAGATCCTGAAAGGCCCGATAGGACTCGGATGGTCTCTGAGTGGGAGGTCTCGGCGCTCGGCATAAAAAAGCGCGTGCAGAGCGTCCTGGAGGTCGCGGAAGACGACGAATTCTTGCGCTGGTCTTACGCAGGTTTCGTGCAAGGCTGGGGAGAGTGTCGGCTTTGGGAACGGGGAGACGGGACGCTGGCCCGTTTCGCCACCAGCATTTACGTTGCCGAACCAATGCTGAGGCGCCTGGCGTGTAGATCGTCCGTCCGTAGCCTGGCGAACAGCCAGCTCAGGCGTTCGCTAGCCGGGCTCGGGAAGTTTATCCGCGACCCGGACGCCGATGACCTCACCCCCGTGGGCTCCCTGGGAGCCTGAAAGTGGCGTACTTCGGGCAAAAACAAAGGAGGAGCCGGGGCCCCTCCTTTGCCGACTTCTAAGAAACGTTTCTACTCGAAGTAGTCTGCGGCCTTTGTGGTGTAGCTCTCCTGGTCGTCGGGGACTTCGTCCTCCGGGTAGATCGCCTCCACCGGGCACTCCGGCTCGCAGGCGCCGCAGTCAATACACTCTTCGGGGTTGATCATGAAGTGATCCCCGGCGTCGTAGATGCAGTCAACCGGGCAAACCTCTACACAACTCTGGTCTTTCGTGCCGATGCACGGCTCCGTGATAACGTAGGTCATCACAACCTCCTCTCTTTTGAGCTTTTTCTCTAACCTTCTTATACCAGCCGGAAAGAACCCAAACCATCCCCCGTTGACCACCATCATCGCAGCCTATGACCGGGGTCATGGACGGGTGTGATCCAGATCAAAAACAGTTCTTGTTGCGAGTCGTTCTCAGGTAAAGCCCAGGTGCGGGTCAGGTATGAGTCAGGTGCGGACGCGAAGCTCGGCGGGCTTGAGCACGGTGATGGTTTTGTTGTCGAGGTCCAGGATGCCTTCGCGGGCCAGCCGGGAGAGGGCGCGGGAGAGGGCTTCGCGGGAGATGCCGGTGGCTTCGGCCATCTCCTGGCGCGAGAGCGACGGCTCGAAGACGACGCCGGCGCGGTTTACGCGGCCTTCTTCGGTGGCGAGGTCCAGGAGCATCCGGGCCACCCTTTGGGGGGCGCTGTGGAACACCAGGTCACCCACGAGGTCTTCCAGCTCGCGGTTGCGGGTGGCGAGACTGCGGGCCAGGCGGATCGAGCCTTCCGGGAAGCGACCCAGGATCTCCAGCAGGTCGTCGCGGAAAACGGCGTAGAGGGTGCAGTCAATGAGGGCGGTGGCGCCCTGGCTCTGGGGCCGGCCTTCCAAGGCGGAGGACAGCCCGATCACGGCCCCGTCCCCGACCACGCTCAGGATCTGGTCCCGCGCCTTCGGACCCCCAGAGGAGCGATAGAGCTTTACCCTACCCTCGCGCACGAAGTACACCGCGCCAGACGGCTCACCCTCGCGGTAGAGGGCGGTCCCGCCCCCGATCTCCAACACGGCGGCGGCTATGGCGAGAGCCTGAAAAAACTCTTCGTCCAGCCCCTCTAGAACCTCGAACTCTTGCAGCCCTTCGAGCTTCGTAAGGTGCTCGACGGCCCGGCACCGGGCCCCCGGCAACCGCGCCCAGGAGGGCGGCGCGTTGTCACCGTACACGCTAACTCTTCGACCTTCGGATCATGGCACCCTTTATACGCCAAGTTGGATGAATTTGCAGAAAACAGCCAAAAAGCCGTCCAATGTCAAATCAACCGGCGCTTCGGACCCTGTAGACTGAACGGCGACGCTACCGTACCATTCGACGGTATACAACCCGAAAAACCAGAAAACAGAGGAGTTTCCATGCTGGAAGAAAAGGTAATACTCGTAACCGGCGCGAGCCAGGGGCTTGGCAAGGCTCTCGCTTTGGCTTGCGCGGAAGAGGGTGCAAAAGTCGTCGTGAACTCCCGAAACGAAGACTCCATAAAACCTGTTGCGGAGCAGATCGAAGAGGAAGGCGCAGAAGTTCTCGCGGTCGCGGCGGACGTTTCCGACAGCGGCGACGTTCAGAAGCTAATAGATGCGGCGGTCGAGAGGTTCGGCCGGATAGACGTGCTCGTGAACAACGCCGGGGTGCTCGGGCCGCGCGTCGCGATAGAGGAATTTCCGGAGGACGAATGGCGGAAGGTAATAGACGCGAACCTGACCGGGCCCTATCTAGTGGCGAAGGCCGCTATTCCGCACATTTCGGAGGGTGGCTCCATCATCAACCTCGTGAGCGGGGTCAGCGTGGAGGGCCGGGCCGAGTGGGGCGCGTACTCGGTGAGCAAGTTCGGGATGGAAGGGCTCAGCCAGATCCTGGCCGCCGAGCTAGAAGATCGCGGCATCCGCTCCAACGCCGTGGACCCCGGCGGGATGCGGACCGACATGCGCGCCGCCGCCTACCCGGAAGAGGACCCGGGCACCAAGATAACCCCCGAAGAGAACACCGACGTATTCCTCTACCTGGCCTCGGACGAATCGAAAGGCGTTACCGGAGAACGATTCAAGGCCCAAGAATTTCAGAAGGCGTAAAAGCCGGAAACCCTACGCAACCTCTACGAGTTCGGCCTGCACGATGAGGCGGTCGGAGTAGTCTGGAAGGGTGCAGGTCTGGAGGGTCAGGACGTTTTTGCCGGGGATTGGCTCGGTTACGGAGAGGTCCGTGGGGCCGACGACGGATTTACTGAACACCTCGTAGGTGTACTGGGTGCCGGCGGCGTCGGTTACGAAGGCCTGATCTCCGTTTTCTAGTTTGTTTAGGTCGAAGAAGGCCAAGAAGCTGTCGCTGTTTGGGTATCCGAGTCGGTGGCCTGCGACGTAGACGTTCGCCTCTTCCTGCCAGGGAAAGCCGGTGCCGTCGAGGTGGATGGCGGCGTGGGAGCCCAGGGCGTCGGCGTTGGTGCCGTCCACGTAGGGTATGGTGTCGTCCTCGATCTGGCCCATCCTGGGGACCGTTAGCTTGAGGGTCTTGTCTTCCGGCCCACCGGCCGCCGCGGCCCCGCCCTCGGGGCTTAGCCGGGGGACGTTGAAGCCGTCCGGGTTCGTTTCGTTTACGGCGGGGTTTTCGAGGTTCTGCCCGAAAAAGAAAACCCCGATGAGGGCGACGCCGGCGAGGATCATCGCCAGGCTTAGCAACCCGGAGACTAAAGCTCTTGGACGCCCTTTTTTCGAACCGTGTTTCTTCATACAGTACGAATGATTGTAGCACCGACTCGTTCCGGTCTACTCGACCGGGAAGTCTTCTCTCACGCCCCACTCGTTCCAGGAGCCGTCGTAGTTGGAGAGGTTCCGGTACCCGAGCCGGTGCATCACGAAGAGCGGGACCGTAGCCGCGACGCCGCCGTTGCAGTAAGCGATGACCGGCCCGTCTTTATCTTCGCCGACGCCGGCTTCTTTGAGCTTCTCTTCGAGTTCTTCGTCGGGAAGAAAGGTTCCGTCTTCGGGGTCGAAGAGGCCGTCGGCGTGCAGGTGTTTCGCACCGGGGACGTGGCCGGCGCGGCCTTCGCCGCGCGAGATCTCACCGGCGTACTGTCCCCGGTCGCGGGCGTCGAGCACGAGCGTTTCCCGGACCTTTCCCGCTGCCAGGACTTCCCCGGCTTCGACGCGCCACCCCGGTTTCACCGCCGGATCGAAGCTCGCGGGTCGAGGCCCGGGAACTTCGCCCGTCACGGGCCGGTCCTCCGAAGTCCACTTCTTCCAGCCGCCGTCGAGGACGGAGACTTTCTCGTGGCCGTAGTAGGTGAGCGCCCACCACAGACGGGTCGCGAACTGCCCGCCCGAGTGGTCATAGACGACGGCGTGGGTGTCGTTGCCGATGCCCAGGGACTCCATCAGCGCGGCGAAGCGTTCCGGCGGCGCCACCTGGGCGGGCACGGGGTTTTCGGGGTCTACTATGTCGCGGGTCCAGTCCACGTAGGCCGCGCCGGGTATGTGGGCCTCCTCGTACTCCCCGCGGGCGCCGAGGTATTCGGCCCGTTGGTGGCCGCCGCCGAGGTCTGTCTTCTTTACGTAACCCCGGATGTCCACGACCCGGATGCCGGGGTTTTCGAGGTTGTCTTTCAGCCAGCCGGTGCTTACCAGGGAGTCGAAGGCCACGGTCTCAGTCCTTCTCGAAGACGTTGTGCTCGCGGGCGTAGGACTCGGCGAGTTCGCGGGCTTTTTCGGTGTCGTTTTGGGGGAGGCGGCCTTCTATGACCTCGCCTTCGAGGTAGGTTTTTAGCGGTTGGATCCAACGCCCCGGCGGTCGGCCGAAGAGCCTCATTAGATCGTTGCCGTCCAGGGGACTCTGGAGCTTCTCGATCTGGTCTTTCTCACGGATCTCATCCACCCGGCCCTTCAAACTACTCCAGGATTCGACGGCGACCTGCCGGCGGCGCGGGGCGCTGCCCGTGATGTCTGCCCGGGCGAGCTTTAGCAGCGTGTCCACGTCGGCGAGCATCCGGTCGCCGCGGACGAGGTGTGTGTCCCGGATAAAGCGCCGCACCGCCGAGTCGCTCCACGGGTCGCGGCCCACCGCGTAGCCCATCGGCCGCATGTGGTGGGTGACGAGGTGGCCCACGGCGTCTACGTCGTCCCTGGAGTAAGCCAACCGGCCCATGGCCCGGCGGGCAATTTTTGCCCCTACGTTCTCGTGGCCGTAGAAGTGAATTTTCTTGGGCTTCGTGCGCCCGCCGCACTCTCCGCACCCGCCTTCTTCGGTGGTCTTTTGGATAGATTTCGCGCCGCAGAAGGTGCAGCGATGTTCGTAGACCAGGGTTCGCGGCTTGCCGATGTCGTGGAAAAACGCGGCTTTGCGGAGGATCCGGTCTTTCTCCACGTTCGAGACGACTATAAGGGTGTGCTCAAAGACGTCTTTGTGGTGGAACTCGGCCTCTTGCTCGACGGAGAGCGTCTCCATAAACTCCGGAACGATGTATTGCATGAGCCCGAGCCGCACCAGGGTCCGCAAGCCCGCCGCGACGTTTTCGGAGACCAGTATCTTCTCGAACTCCTCCCGGATGCGCTCGGCGCTTATGCTCTCCAGCCAGCCGGCATTCTTCCGGATGGCGTCCTCCAACCCCGGCGTCATGGCGAACGGTTTCTCCGGGTTACTGAGGGTGGTCTCGAAGCGCACGGCGCGCAGCATCCGCAGGGGGTCGTCGCGCATGCGGTCCAGCGGGTCTCCCACGGGGCGGATGATCCCCGGCCCCAGGTCTTCCCGGCCGCCGAACGGATCGAGGATTTCACCCGAAACGGCGTCGGCGGCTATAGCGTTGATCGTGAAGTCCCTGCGGGCCAGGTCTTCTTCCAGGCTTTCTCCGAAGGTTACCTCCGGGTGGCGGCTGCCCTGCGTGTAGAGGTCGGTGCGGTAGGTCGTGATCTCTACGTCGTAGCCGCCGACGCGGGCGCCGATGGTTCCGAACCTCTCCCCGACGCCCCAGAGGTGTTCGGCGTGCGGGCGCAAGAGGGCTTTTATATCTTTCGGCCGGGCGCCGGTCGTGGCGTCGAGATCCAGGCCCGCCACCCCGAGCAAAGCATCCCGAACGTACCCGCCAACGAGAAACAACTCGTGGCCCGCCTCCCAAAATGCTTCCCCGAGACGTACCAGGGGCTTGGGGACTTCCACGCTTTTTACGTCGGCCATCATAGTAGTTGAATTCTATTACTTGTGGAGGATATGTTAATCCGAAACGGCGGCTTTCCGGGTGGGAAATATACTGAAATAGTCCCCGAAACCGGTGACGCCGAAGATGCGTTCCACGGCCTCCGAAGGCGCGGCGAGCCGCAGCTCTATGCCGAGTTCGTCGAGCTGGTCTTTCGCGCGCATGAACATAGAAAGGGCGGTCGAGTCCATAAAAGTGATCCCGTTCAGATCCACCACGACGGCCCCGACGCCGTTCGTGCCCCGGTCTATGGCGTACTGGACTTTCGGGGCGGTATGTATATCAATTTCCCCGCGCACCGCGACGACCGAGTACGAGTCAACGTGTTCCACAACACTCACTTCAAAGTCCATGCTAGACGTTCCTCTTTCAATTCCAGGTTGATCCTAGAGACTGGATATTAACCTAACCAGACCCTATGGTAAACCGTTTTTCCGGGGATGGAAGCTTATACTCTGATAACATGCCGGTATCATGGAATTACAGAGAACACCAGAGAAGATCGCGGTATTTGTGGACGGCGCGAACCTCTACCATTCCATCAAAAACTACTACAAGGGCGTTTTGGACTACGAGCGGCTCCTCTCCGCCGCCGTTGACGGCCGCAAGCTGCTCCGGGCGACCTTCTACATAGTAGAGAAGCACGACCCGGATGAGGCTTCCGGCGCGCGATCTTTTGTCTACAACCTGAACAAGTTCGGCTACAAAGTCCGCTCTAAACCCCTCGTGGTCCACGAGACCCTCACACCGGAAGGTGAGCGGAGCATCTCCCACAAAGGCGACTGGGACATAGGCATCATCGTGGACATGATGCGCCTGGCGGACCACGCGGATACTTACGTCCTGATCTCCGGCGACGGGGATTATGTCGAGGCCATCGAGTACCTGCAGAGTGAGAAGGGCATCCGCGTGGAGGCCATCAGCGCAGGCCAGTGCACTTCACAAGCCCTACTGGACGTCTGCGACCTGCACACCGACCTCTCCGAGATCCCGAACCTCTTCCGGCAGAAAGCCGTCAGCTAAAAAAGCTTGTCAGCACGCCACCTCCAGTGGCTTTCAGCATCTCAGCCGGTCAGTAAGAGTCTAATGATCGCGTTTCCAAAAAGATCAGGGTAGCTCACGCTTTCCGAGTGCCAACTAGCTGAAGTGCCGACTAGCTGAAGTGCTTTGTTTTTCCCCGATCACCTTTACTTCGAGCTCCAGGTCTACGCCCAACTCCCCGCGCACCTTTTCCCGGACGATCTCTATGAGCTCCATCGCGTCTTCGGCGGTCCCGCCCCCGAGGTTTACGAGGTAGTTCGCATGGACGGGCGAGACTTCGACCTGCCCCACCCTCGTACCTTTGAGGCCCGCAGCTTCTATAACGCGGCCAGGAAAGTCTCCCTCGGGGCGCTTGAAGGTGGAACCGCAGCTCGGTTTGCTCGGCGAGCCCTCCATCCGCTGCGCCCGAAATTCTTTTATGCGAGCCTTTAGCACGTCAGCTTTTCCCGGCCCGAGCGTGTAACCGGCCCGCAAGACGATCCAGGACGGGTTTTCTTGCAGCACGCTGTAGCGGTAAGAAAGTCCCAGGTCTGCGTTTTCCATCCGCACCACTTCGTCGTTTTGCAGAACGTCCGCCCAATCTAGTACCTCCCGGGTCTCGCTACCGTAGGCCCCGGCGTTCATGTACACCGCGCCCCCGACCGTCCCCGGTATGCCGGTTGCAAACTCCAGGCCGGAAAGCCCTCCGGCGGCGGTGGTGTTTGCGAGGACCGGATACAACACCCCGGCGTCCGCCACCACTTTGCGACCCTCTATCTCCACGTTCGTAAGCGACTTGGCGAGCCGTACCACGAGGCCCCGCACGCCGCCGTCGCGAACCAACACGTTCGTGCCGCCCCCGAGGAGCGTCACCGGTATCCCGTACCGGCGGGCGGTTCCGACGGCTTCTATTAGCTCGGAGGCGCTCTTTGGCTCGACCAGTACGTCGGCCGGGCCCCCGATCTTCCACGCCGTGTAGCGCTTTAGAGGTTCGTCGAGCTTGGCTGAGGGGAAGAGTGCGTGTAGAGTGTCGGTGTGCACAGGGAAGAATATAGAGTAAGAAGGTGTGTTTTGCAGAAAACCCCGGGGACGCCCCGATGAAAGCGATGGCCCTCGCGGCGGGTAAGGGAACCCGGCTTTTCCCCCTGACGGGCGAAGTACCCAAGCCCATGGCCCCGGTCGTAGATACTCCTATAATCGAGCACATCTTCGACCTTCTGGTCGCGCACGGCGTAGAAGAGGTGCACGTCAACGTCCACTACCTGGCGGATACCCTGCTCGGGGCCTACGGGGAAGAATCGTTGGTAAACGGCATGAAAGTACACCTGAACCGCGAGGAGAGCCTTCTGGGGACGGCCGGCGGCGTCCGGCGCTTGGCGGAGAAGTTCGACGACACTTTCATCGTCGTCTCCGGGGACGCTTTGACGGACGTAAACCTGGGCGAGCTGGTTTCTTTTCATAAAGAGAAGGGGGCTCTTGCGACCATCGCGCTGCGCCGCGTCTTCGACACTTCGGAGTTCGGCGTGGTGGAGATAGACGAGGAAGACGGCATCCGGGGTTTTCAGGAGAAGCCGGACCCCAAAGAAGCCATCAGCACGCTGGCAAACACCGGCATCTACGTCTTCGAGCCGCGGGCCCTGGAGTACATTCCGGAGGACGCTTTCTTCGACTTCGCCAAGGACGTGTTCCCGCAGTTTCTGGAGAACGGTGAAAGTTTCGTCGGGTACCAGGAAGATTTTTACTGGTCGGACATCGGTACTTTAGAGGCTTACCGGCAAGCCCAATACGACGTGCTCTCCGGCAGGGTCCGGGTAAAGATCCCCGGGGAAAAGCGTGGCGAAAGCCTCTGGGTTGGCGAGGACGCCCAAATCCACCCGGCGGCCAGCATGGAGGGGTACGTGGTGGTAGGGCGCGACGCGGTGGTGGGACGCGACGTAACGCTGGCCGGCGACGTTACGGTGGGCAGCGACTGCTGGGTACGTCCGGGGGCGACGATCAAGAGCAGCATCCTGCTTCCCGGCGCCAGCGTGGGCGACGGGGCTTATCTCGAAGACTGCATCGTGGGACACGGCTACGACGTACGGCCCGGGGAAACTATCCGGGGCGGGGCCCTGATCCGGCGCTAGCCGGTGTTCGCTAGCCAGCCTCTCGTAGTTTAGTCGGGCTTCACCAAGCGATACCCGAAGCCACGAACCGTCTCTATCAGTTTGGGCTCGGATGAGCTGTCGTCGAGCTTGTTGCGGAGACGCTGGACGTAAACGTTGACGGTGCGCTCGTCTATGTAGTCTTCCTCGCCCCACACCTGCCGGAGCAGCGCGGAACGCGGAAAAACCCTTCCCGGGCTCTGGGCCAGGGTGTGGAGCAGCTTGAACTCCCGGGGGGAAAGGAGTATAGGATGCCCGTTCTTCAACACCTCGACCTGGTCCGGGTCGATCTCCAGGTCCCCGACGTAGATCTTGTCCTCGTGGGTATCTATGTACTCTCTTTTGCGGAAGATCTGCTTTACCCGCGCCACCAGCTCTCTGGGATTTACCGGCGAGCGCATGTAGTAGTCCGCCCCGAGCTCGATACCCACGATCCGGTCCATAGTATCCTCGTCCCGGAGCAGCGCCACGGTAGACACCCCCGGTTTCTGGACCGCGGAGATCACCTGAAACCCCCGCTCGTCCGGCAGCCGGTTGTCCACCACGGCGATCTCAAAGCTCTGGTCCTCGGCCACCTGCCGCGCCTGGGCGCCCGTACCGGCGGGCAATACCCTCCATCCCTCGCCCGACAAAGCCCGCCTCAAATGCAGCCGCTCTTCATCACTTCCTATAACGAGCAAGACAGCTTCGCTCAAAGCACCTCTACTACCTTATCTCCAACGCCATCACGATCCTACAAAGTATATCCTCAAATTCTCTCACACAATCCATCCGCCTTGAGTAAACCCCCAATCAGCGGTATGATGAACGCCCAAGTGCGCTCGTAGCTCAGCCGGATAGAGCGTCTGACTACGAATCAGAAGGTCGCAGGTTCGAGTCCTGCCGAGCGCGCCCCTAAAGGCCCTGCAAAAGTAGGATTTTTTGTTTTCGTGGGTCTATAGTAAGGTCGGGCGAAGATTACTCGTCTTCTTTGGGCTCTGCTTTGCGGGCGTACCTCTTCGAGTTTTCCCACCCGTGATGGTGAACTACGAATCTCCGGTGTATTCTACTTTATAGTAATGTGGTTTTGTAATGATGGAGGAGTATTATGCCGGAATATACTAAAGGGGATCTTTCCGGAGAAGCCTTCGAGATGTTGGGGGAGCAGTTCAAAGCGTTTTCCGAGCCTGTGCGGCTAAAGCTGGTCTACACTTTGATGGACGGGGAGAAGACCGTGTCGGAGTTGGTTTTGGAGACT
Organism: Rubrobacteraceae bacterium; assembly: GCA_965213905.1. Taxonomy (GTDB): domain Bacteria; phylum Actinomycetota; class Rubrobacteria; order Rubrobacterales; family Rubrobacteraceae; genus SIRX01. The sequence continues at coordinate 1,243,238 of OZ243922.1, forward strand.
GGGGGGTTACAGGCGAACGTCTCCAAACATCTGAGGATATTGTTGGAGGCCGGAATCGTTGGGCGCCGCAAAGAGGGCTTGAACTCCTATTACAGCGTTGCGGACGAGTCCGTGTTCAAGTTGTGCGACCTGATGTGCAACTCTATTCAAGAGCGTCTGGAGGCAAACCTGGGCAGTTTCTCCGCCCGGGGTTAGGGGTTCGCTAAACGTTGAGCCGTTGCGCCAAGTACTCGGCGGGATGCAGCGCCCGGCGACCGGAACCCGCGTGGATCTGCTCCCGGCACGAAGTCCCCGGGGCAACCACGACCTTACCCCCGTTCTCCCTGACGGCCGGTAGCAACCGCCGCTCGGCCATCTTCATCGAGACCTCGTAGTGTCCTTTTTCGTACCCGAACAGTCCCGCCATACCACAACAACTAGAGTCCACCGTCTCTACGTCCGCAGCGAGGCCGAGCGCCTTTTCCGTCGGTCCGGTTCCTACCAGCGCCTTCTGGTGGCAGTGGCCGTGTAGCAGTACCGGCGGACCGCCTTTGAGGGGAAGTTTTTCAGTGTCTAGTTCGAGGATGACTTCCTCGAAGAGCCGGGTGGCGTCGGCGAGTAGCGGTACCCGGTCGTCGTCGGGAAGAAGCTTTTCGTAGTCGTCGCGCATCGTGAGGATGCAACTCGGCTCCAGCCCGACGAGCGGTATGCCGCGCCCGATGAGCGGCGCGAGCAAATCCAGGTTGCGTTTCGCGTTTTTCCGGGCCGCGTCTACCAGACCCTCCGAAAGCATCGGCCGTCCGCAACACACGACCTCCGGCAAGTGCACCTTTGCCCCGGCGGCGGCCAGCACCCGCACGGCCCCTTCGCCGACCTCGGGACGTTGGTACTCGTTCCAGGTGTCGTTGAAGAGCGCTACTTGGTGCGGACCTTCTCCTTGCGGCAGACCCGGGAAGCGCTTGGAGAAGGTCTTTGTGGTTACGTTCGGCAGCGGACGGCGCGGGTCTATGCCGGCCAGAGAAGCGGCCTTCCGGGCGAGCTTCGTGTTCGCCGCGGCGTTAAACAAGCGGGGTGCGAGGGCGGCGAGGGCGAGTTGACGGCGGATGTGGCCCGCCGCGAGTTGGCGGGCCGAGAAGCCGTGCTTCTTTCCCGTCTGGTAGAGGACTTCGGTCTTCATGCTGGCTACGTCTACCTGGGAGGGACACTCGGTTTTACAGGCCTTGCACCCGACGCAGAGTTCCATGACTTCTTTCATGCGCTTTCCGGTTAGCTCTTCTTTGGGCAAGGTGCCGTCGAGGACGTTGCGTAGGAGGTTCGCCCGCGCCCGGGTGGTGTCCTCTTCGTCGAGGGTCGCCATGTATGAGGGGCACATCGTGCCGGTGTTCTTTTTGCGACAGAAGCCGGAGCCGTTGCAGAGCTCTACGGCCTTATCGAAGCCGCCCTGTTTGGAGAAGTCCAGGCCCGTAGCCAGGGGCAAAGTACGGTGACCGGGCCCGATGCGAAGCTGCTTATCCATCTTGTCCGGGTTTACGATCACGCCGGGGTTCAGGAGGTTATCCGGGTCAAAGAGTTTTTTTACTTCCTCGAAGGCGGCCAGAATTTCCTCGCCGTACATCTTGTCCAGGAACTCGGAGCGGGAGAGGCCGTCGCCGTGCTCGCCGGAGATGGAGCCGCCGAGATCCACCACGAGGTTCGCGACTTCTTCCCCAATAGCGCGCATGTGTTCGACGCCTTCGGTCTCTCGGGTGTCCATCGCCGGGCGGACGTGGAGCGTGCCGACGGAAGCGTGGCCGTAGAAGCAGGCCCAGGTGTCGTGGCGGTCGAGGATCTCCTCGAAGCGGTCGGTAAATTCTTCGAGCCGGTCGGCGGGTACGGCGGCGTCCTCGACGAAAGCCACGGGCTTCGCCTTATCCGCCGTACCGAGCAGCAGCGGCAGAATGGACTTGCGAAGCTTCACCGTCTGGAACATCTCATCTTTGCCCCGGAGCGGGACGGCGGTGGTTGCCCCGACTTCTTCCCGAAGCTCTTCCAGACCATCAAAGCGTTCGTCGAGCTCTTCCTGGGTGCCGCTCCATTCCACGAGGAGCAAGGCGCGGGGCTCTCCCTGCACGAAGCGGGTGGCGTCGCGGTAGTGGGGGGTCTCCCTGGCGCGATTTACGGCTACGTCATCCAGAAGCTCTATCGCCGAAGGTTCCGTTTCGAGAAACTGCTTCGTTGCCCAGGACGCGGCGGAGAGGGTGTCGAACTCGAAGGAGGCCATTTGCCGGGCCGGCGGGAGTTCTTGCAGGCGGAATTCGGCCCGGGTGACGAGGGCCAGCGTACCTTCGGAGCCGCAGACGAGGTGGGTCAGGTCCAGGGTGTCGGGTTTTACGAGGGCGTCGAGGCCGTAGCCGGAGACCCGACGGATCATGTCCGGGTAGCGGCGCTTTATCTCGTCGGCATGACGATCACCTATCTCTAAAGCGCCCCGGATCAGGCGGGCCTTCGCGTCGGCGTGCCGGGCGCGCTTTATGGCTTCCTCGCGACTCATAGACTCTAGCTCAACCACTTCTCCGTCCGTCAGGATGCAGCGGAGAGAGAGGATCTGGTCGCGCGTCGTGCCGTAGAAGATGGAGCGCATCCCGGCCGAGTTGTTGCCGACCATTCCACCTAAAGTAGCCACGTCGGAGGTCGAAGTATCCGCCCCGAAGACCAGCCCGTGCGGCTCGACCAGCGCGTTGAGTTCACCTTGCACCACCCCGGGTTCTACGACGCAGCGGCGGTTCTCGGTATCTATCTCCAGCACGCGGTTTATCTCGGAGGTGTCTATGACGAGGCCCGGTGCGGTCGTTTGTCCGGCCAGCGAGGTGCCGGTGCCGCGGGGGGTTATGGTCAGCCCGATCTCGCGGGCGGCGGCGAGCGCACGCTTTACGTCTTCTTCGGAGCGGGCGATAACGACCCCGACCGGCTCCCGCTGGTAGATGGAGGCGTCGGTGGACCACAGCGCCCGGGAGGCCGGGTCCGTACGCAAGTCGCCTTCCAGGGCGCCATCCAGCGCGTCGTGCAGTCGGGCCTCAACAGAATCCAGCAACATCGGCGTCCGCCTTTCCTCGTGCAACCACCCTCGGCCGTCCGACCGGCCACCCGGAGGAGACGGCCAGAGAACATAGGCTAGTCAGATTATAAGGTACACGCCCGTAACCGTCGCGCCGGACTTCTGATGCCCTCTTCCTGGTAGTGGTCAGGGAGGTGTTCTTTGCCGGGTTAACCTGGGTTATATTAGGGTGGAAAAGGCTGGTAGGCCAAACGGAAGAGCTGCTGCTGAAGATTTTGGAGAGATTTGTTCCCGCGTACGGCTGGCTCCGCGGCTACGGTTGGGGCGACCTGTCGCGGGACTTCTCGGCCGCGCTGGTTATTACGGTGATGCTCGTGCCGCAAAGCATGGCCTACGCTTTGCTCGCAGGGCTACCCCCCATCTACGGCCTCTACGCTTCCACCGTTCCGGCCGTCGTATACGCTTTGTTCGGGACCTCAAAGCACATGCCGGTAGGCCCGCCGGCGCTTATGGCGCTCCTCACGTTTACCTCGGTCAGTGCTATCGCGGAGCCGGGTAGCGGAGAGTACGTCGGATACGTCTTGCTACTGGCCCTGATGGTCGGGGTGCTGCAACTTTGTTTGGGGTTTCTCCAGATGGGGTTTTTGACCAACTTCATCTCCCACCCGGTCCTAAGCGGCTTCGTCTACGCCTCGGCGGTGATCATCGCCCTCAGCCAGGTGGAGCACTTCTTGGGAATAAGACCCCCCGACGACCACTCCACGCTGGGCATGCTCACGAACATCTTCGGCAGGATCGAGAACACCAACCTCGTGCCGCTCGCGATCGGCCTCCTGAGCATTGCGACCATAGTGCTGCTCGGCAGGTTCTTCCCGCGCGTGCCGGGCGCCCTCGTCGCCGTGGTGGCGGCCACGCTCGCCGTCTACTTGCTCTCGACCCGGGGATTTTCTTTAGACGGCCGGGGCGTCGGCATCGTGGGCGGGGTTCCGCGCGGGTTGCCGAGTCCCTCCACGCCCGCCTTCGACTTCGAAGTGGTACGCACCCTCGTGCCGGCGGCCCTGATCGTCGCCTTCGTAGGCTTTATAGAGTCCATCTCGGTCGCCAGGGCTGTAGCCTCCAAGGAGAAGTACAAGATAGACTCCAACCAGGAACTGCGCGCCCTGGGCCTCGCGAACGTCGGCGCGGCGTTCTTTTCTGGGTTTCCGGTTGCAGGGTCTTTCTCACGCACGGCGGTACAGTACCAGTCGGGAGGAAAAACCCAGATGGCCTCGATCATCACGGTCGCCATGGTCGTCGTCACCCTGTTGTTTCTGACACCGCTCTTCTACTACCTGCCGAACGCGGCGCTCGCCGCCGTCATAGTGATCGCCGTATACAAACTACTCGACTTTAGAGAAGCGAGGTACATCTTCCGGGTCCGGGGGCCCGACGGGGTGGCGATGCTCGTCACCTTCCTGGTCACCCTGTTCGTCGGCATCGAGCAGGGCATCATCGCCGGCGCCGCCTTCGCCCTGCTGGCCTTTCTCCGCCGTACGGCCTACCCCGAGATAATAAAGCTCGGCTACGTCGAGGAAGACGATACCTTCAAAGGCCTGCGGAGCTACCCCGAGGCGCAGACGTTTCCGGAAGCCCTGATCCTACGCTTCGACGCCCGGCTCTACTACGCAAACATCCCCTTTCTCGAAGAGTACCTGGTCTCCGAGATCCCCGACCACCCGGGCCTGGAGTACATCGTCGTGGACAGCCGGGGCATCAACGGCATAGACGTAACCGCCCTGGAAGGCCTTGGAAACCTGATCTCTGAATACCGTGCCCGCAACGTAAACATCCTCTTTGCCCACATGAAGAAGCAAGTTCGCGAGCGCTTGAAGAAAGCCGGCTGGGACCAGAAGTTCGGCAACATCTACTATCCGACCATCAGAGACGCCCTCCAGAACGTTGGCCTCCTGAAAGCCCGCGAAACCAGCGACCCTGGTGTGCGTTGAGCCATGCCCCCTACCCGGTCCGCCGTGACAAAGTTACACTGCTTTAGTGCTAAATTGGAACCTTGAGAGGAGCGAACCTTGTTATTTGAGAGGATCTACGATGGGGATCTGGCACAGGCCAGCTACTTTATCGGGTGCCAGGCGACGGGCCAGGCGGTCGTGGTGGACCCCCGGCGCGACGCCCGGGTGTATCTGGACAAGGCTGGGGATGAAAACATGGAGATCGTGGCGGTCACCGAGACCCACATCCACGCGGACTTTCTCTCCGGTTCTCGGGAGTTGGCCGCGGCCACCGGGGCGACGCTCTACCTCTCCGACGAGGGAGACGAGGATTGGAAGTACGGCTTCGGGGACGAGAAGTTGTACGAAGGTAGCGAGATAAAGGTCGGCAACGTCGTTTTAAAAGCGGTTCACACGCCGGGCCACACCCCGGAGCACGTCTCGTTTCTGGTAACGGACGGCGCCACGGCGGACGAGCCGGGTTTTGTTCTCACGGGGGACTTCGTCTTTGTCGGAGACCTGGGACGCCCGGACCTGTTGGACGAGGTCGCCGGTGGAAAAGACACGCGTCTTTTGGGGGCAAAGCAGATGTTCGGGAGCCTGCGCGAGGAATTCTTGGGCCTGCCGGACCACGTGCAGGTGTGGCCGGGCCACGGCGCCGGTAGCTCTTGCGGCAAGGCCCTCGGGGCCGTGCCGGTCTCCACGGTCGGATACGAGCGGCTGTTCTCCTGGTGGGGCCGGCCCGTCGGAGACAACGACGAGAAAAGCTTTGTCGAGGCTTTACTCGCGGACCAGCCCGACGCGCCGGCCTACTTCGGACGCATGAAGCGCCAGAATAAAAGCGGCCCGGCCTTATTGGTCGGGCGTCCGCCGCTGGCCGAATACGAAGCCGGTACGCTCAGGGAAAAGCTGCACCGGGGTGAAATAGTCTTTATAGACACCCGGGCGCCCGAGGACTTCGTGGCGGGTGCGGTTCCCGGCTCTATAAACGTCCCGGCGGGCGGCAACTTCGCCTCCCGGGCTTCGTGGGTTATAGACCCCGAGAAAGACGACCGGCCCATCGTGGTGTTCGCCAAAGACGAGGAAGTTGCGAACCATCTCCGCGACAAACTTTCTTACGTGGGCGTAGACGCCGTGGCGGGGTACGTAACCACGCTCGGAAGCCTGGATAAAGAAAAGGTCCCGACCATCTCGCCCGATGGCCTGGAGAAGCTGGAGGATCCGTTCGTGTTAGACGTCCGGAACAAAAGCGAGTACGAAGCCGGGCACATCCCCGGGGCCGTTCGGATCCCCGGCGGCCGGGTAATGTGGCGCCTGGATGATTTGCCCGAAGACAGGCCCATCGTGACGCACTGTCAGACCGGGGTCCGCAACGCCGTCGTGGCGAGTGCCCTGCGGGCCGCCGGGCTCGACAACGTGATCGAACTCGAAGGCAGCTACGAAGCCTGGAAGGCCGCGAACAAACAAACCGTCTCCGCGTAGGGACCGGCCGGCGTGTAAATGTACCCCCGGGCTTCCAGGAGAGAACTTTGACAGTGTACCGGGGAATCGTGGTCTCCAACATGGGCGACTATTCGGACCCGCGCGAGGCGGTCCGGCTGGCGCGGGCGGCCGAGGAGGCCGGCTGGGAAGGGTTCTTTATTTGGGATCACCTGGGCTACGCGTGGGGCATGCCTTCCGCCGACCCGTGGGTCGTCCTTTCGGCGGTCGCGGCCTCGACGGGGCGTATCAGGATAGGGACCGACGTTAGTCCGTTGGCCCGTCGCCGGCCACACGTCGTCGCCAACGCGCTGGCCTCTTTAGACGTTTTGAGCGGGGGCCGCGCCGTTTTCGGGGCCGGGCTCGGGGGCGTGACGCGGGAGTTCGCGGCGTTTGGGGAGTCTGGCGACGCAAAGGCGCGCGCCGCGATGCTGGACGAAGGGCTCACCGTCCTCGACCGGCTCATGTCCGGTGAGAAAGTGGTGCACCGCGGCGGGCACTACACGGTCGAAAACGTAACGTTGGCGCCGCTCCCGGTTCAACGACCGCGGGTTCCGATCTGGATCGGGGGCGAAGCCAGACCCGCCCTGCGCCGCGCCGCCCGGTGGGACGGCTGGCTCGCCAGCGCCACCCCCCTGAACGGAGAGATCCGCATGTCCAAGAGCCCCACGCAAATATCCGACATGGTGGCCGAGATACGACGTCACCGGGCCTCCGGCGCGTCTTTTGAGGTGGCCCTGGACGGTTATTCGGAACCGGGGGACGATACCCTACCCCGGGCGTACGAGGCGGCCGGCGCGACGTGGTGGCTGGAGAGCATCCACGGCCGGCGCGGTTCGCCGGAGGAGATGATGGAGCGTGTGAGGGCGGGTCCCTGAACAGGTTTCGAGCCTCCGGCGCACGCGAAAGCGTAGGCCAAACGGCGGCGGAAGTTGTGGCAGAATGGAGGTCGGCAAAAAGGAAGCAAGCCGAAATGCGAAAGGGGAAGAAGTGCAGCAGTCCAGGTTGGAGAGGATGATCCGCGGCATAGAAGATCGCATCGGGGAGTGGCGGCAAGAGGACTCCAGCCGCAAAATGGAGGCCGAGGCGAACCGGGATGCGCTGTGGGCCGAAGCCGCCGAACGGGAGAAGATGCTGGCAGAGAGCATAAGCGAGGAAGAAGGTCGGCGAGAATCCGGAGAAGAAGTCGCCGGAGAACAAAAACTGGTCTTTGTGGTGCATACGGACGAGGTTGCCGAAACGCTCCAGGGCTTCGCCGATAATGGGGACCGTTTGGTGAAGGTCATACCCGGCGAGGGTAGCCGGGTTGGAAATTCGGGGCTCAGCGGTTCCTGGCTGGTTTTCGAGTCACCCGGAGATTAGTAGCGGCGGCCCCGCTGGCGCCGGATGTCGAAGCGGGCCGACTCCGAAACGGCCATTACCGACATTACGCCGCACTGGACCGGGTCGCTGACGACGAGGTCGGCGGCGTCTGGCACGCTGCCGGGCATGTTTAGCGAGAGCACGATAATTCCTTTCGCGCGGATCTCCCGCACGGCCCGGGCAACGTCTCCACCCATCATCGCGCCGGCCAGGACGAGGGCGACCGCCCGCGGCAGCCGGGCGACGGCCCGCGCGGCGCCCGCCAGGTTCTCCTCGCCGACCAGCGGGATCGTGTCTATCGAGATCCGCTCGCCCCGGATGTTGTGCCGGTCCGCCTCGGCGACGGCCCCGACCACGACCTGGCCCACCTGGGCCCCGCCGCCGATCACTATTATCCGCTTGCCGTAAACTTTCGCGAAAGACGGCGCCTGCTCGACGTCCTGCACGATAACCAACGCTTCCAGGTCTTCTATAAGAGCTTCCGCGCTCTCGTCGGCCATCGCGTCCAGCTCGAAGTAAACCGTCGAGCAACCCCCGCTGGTTTCGGCGATGTCCACGTAGACTATGTTGGCCCGGTGCCCGGAGATGACGCTCGTGAGCGCGTTCAAGGCGCCGGGCTCATCCAGGGCCCGGATCATCAGCGCCAGCGGCGCCGGACCCGGGCCTTTCCTGATTGTTTCATCCACGCAAGTTTCTCCTCCGGAGTGTCGGGCCCTGGTTTCACTGCCTCACGAAGTCCGGGAAAACGCCTCCTTCGGCGTCTTCTTCCCGGTCCGTTCTTATCTCCGGCAGGCTGCTGCCGTGTATGAGGCCGTGTTTGGCGGCGTGTTCGGCGGCTTCCACCGTGTCGTCCACGAGCAGCATGTGGGTGTTACGGCCGTTCACCTCTTCGGCGATGTCGCAGACGGCTTTGGTGCGGCGCTTGTTCTGTACGTCGCGGATGTAGATGGCCCGGACGCGCTCCGGGTACTCGCGGAAAATCTGGCCGTAAGTCTCTGCGTCCTGCTGGCCGGAGTCCCCGATAAGGACGAACGGGAGGTTCGGGTAGTCGTCCAGGATGTCCCGGATCACCTCTACCTTGTGCTGCCGGTGGTTCATACCCCGCAACACGTCCTTGAGCCCGCCCCAGTCTTTGAGGAAGATCGGGCCAACCGGTATCTCCTGGAGCCTCAAGAAATCCTCCAGCAAGTCGTAGAGGTTCCAAGGGCCGGTCGAGACGTAGAAGATCGGGTTGCCGTCCTCCCCGCTCCCGCCCCGGTGCAAAGAGCGGTAGAAAGCGGCCACGCCCTCGAACGGCAACCGGGTGTAGGCGTTTGAGAACAGGGTCAGCCTTAACATCCGCAGCAGGCTGGTCGCCTCTGTACGCACGACGGTGTCGTCTATGTCACTGATGACGGCGAACTCCGCACTGTCCGGGGGCACCAATATGTGGCCCGTCGCGCGGGATTTCTTCTGGTCTTCGGCCATCGGCCAGAGCAACTCCAGCTCTACGGGATGCCAAAGCCGGTCTTCGCCCGGCGGGTCTTCCGGTTCGAGAGAAACGTCGAAGAAACCTTCGTCGTTTGCGACGGATATTTTCGTCTCCCCCGCAAAGCGCGCCCGCACGCGGGCCCCGGGGACTTCGGCGGAAAGAAAGCGCCGGAGCATGGACCGGAAGTTGCGCCAGGCGGGGTCGTCCCTTTGGGGAAGGCGGATGTTTCTCTCCTCCAACACGCGGCCCTTGAGGCGTAGTTGCCGCTTCGTGCCGTGCCCGCCGTAAGGCACCACATCCACCTTGCCCAGCCAGCCCCGGCGCAGCTTTAAAGAAAGTTTTAGCCGGTCTATGCGGGGGTCTATCCACTCCAACGCTCGCAAGAGGTTTTTTCGCCAATTGTTCATAGGCCCGCATACTAACCCAACGAGGCGTTTTCCGTCACGGCGCTCCCGGATCTACAGAGGACGAAGATAAAACTTCGGGGCGCCCTTTTAGGTCGGTCTTCCGCAAGTATAATCTCGGGTGCTGTTCCCCGGTTCCTGCAAACCAACGGTTCAAAGAAAGACGTTCGATGAAAAACTCCGTCGTGGCCGAACGCATCGCCGACCTCCTCGGGACCGCCCCGGCCTTTGACCGGCTGCCGCGAGAAGAGCGGGAACGGCTCATGGGCCGGGTTTCCATGCGCTACTACGGCCCGGAAGAGGTGATCCTGGAGCAGGGGACCACCCGTCACGAATATCTCTACGTCATAGAGTCCGGCTCGGTCCGGCTCGCAGAGAAAGAGTCCGGGCGGCTCGTGGACGAGTACGGTGAACGCGACCTTTTCGGCAATTACGGGCTTATGAACGGGGGGCGGTTGCCGTTCGAGGTGCGGGCGACGGAGCCTACGGTGTGCGTGCTGCTGGAAGAGGGGGACTTCCGCGAACTCTACGAGAACTACGAGGAGTTCGCCGCCTTCTTCGACAAAGAGCTCCGCAGCCACGAGCACGACGGCGGATCCGGCCTCGACGCCTCGGGCTCCCGGCTGCTCTTCGGGACCACGCTCGGCGAGTTGGTCGGCCGGGGGCCGGTGGTCTGCACCCCGCAGGCCACCGCCCGGGAGGTTGCCCAGACCATGCGCGACGAGAACGCGGACTCCGTAGTAGTCGTCGGTGACGACGAAGTGCTGGGCATCCTCTCCGACATAGACCTGCGAAACAAAATCGTCGCGGACGGGGTTCCCGCCGAAACCGCGGTAGAAGACCTGATGCACCGGAACGCCCTGAGGCTCGACGCCGGAGAGCCGGTCTTCCAGGCTCTCATGGACATGATGCAGCAGCAGACATACCACGTCATCGTCTCCAACGGGCGGGGCGGGAAATCCGAGCTTCTCGGCGTGATATCCGACAAGGACATCTCGCGCGCCCAGAGCAGCAGCCCGGCCTTTATAACCGAGCGCGTCGAGCACACCAACGACCCCGAAGACCTCTTTAAAGTGCGCGGCGAGGCGGACAAGCTCCTTATCCGGCTCGAACGCCAGGGTGTCAAGCCAAAGGACCTCGTTACCATAAACACCGAGCTAAACGACCACTTGATGACGCGCCTGATCTCCCTGGTCGAACAGGAGTTGCGCGAGGCGCGTCCGGAGTTGCGCGTGGACCTGCCGTGGGCTTGGCTCTCGTTGGGCAGCGAAGGCCGGGGGGAGATGAGCCTCCTGACGGATCAGGACAACGCCCTCGTCTACGCCGACCCCGCCGACGAAAGCGAGGCCGAAAAGGCCGAAGAATGGTTCCGCACCCTGGCCGAACACGCGAACGAGGTGCTGGCGAAAGCCGGGTTCGCGCTCTGCGAGGGCGACATCATGGCCCGCAACCCCAAGTTGCGGCTGCCGCTCAGCAAATGGAAAAAAACCTTCCGGGACCTGATCACCACCCCCGACGCCGACGTGCTTTTGTGGGCTTCGATCTTTTTCGACCTGCGGGGCCTCTACGGTGATATGTCCCTGGTCGAAGAACTCGAAGACAGCATCCAGGAGTCGCTGGACGAGAGCCGCTCCTTCCTGACTTTCATGGTCCAGAACGCCCTCGGGAGCCGTCCGCCCCTCTCGTTTTTCCGGCGCTTCGTGCTGGAACGTTCGGGCGAATACCGTCACACCTTCAACGTAAAACGCCGCGGGGTAAAGCCGCTCACCGACGCCGCCCGGGTGCTGGCCGTCCAGCTCGGGTACCTGGAGTCCACGAACACCGAAGACCGCTTCGGGTACATAGCCCAAAACATTCCGGGCCTCAAAACTACCGCGGAGGACGCGCTGGACGCCCACAATTACCTCACCGAACTGCGCTTTATGCACCACCTGAGGAGCATCGAGCGCGGGGAAGCGCCGAACAACCAGATCAACCCCTCAGACCTCAACAACACCCAGCAGAACATGTTAAAGGTGGTCTTCTCGACGGTACAGGATACCCAAGACGCCCTGGCCCGCCGTTTCGGCATGAACACGAGGATGTAGCGGGCGGTACGACGGACGCGAAGTTTCCCGCACGTCTTTCTTACAGCGGTTACAATTTCTTTGTACGAACAGTGAACACTAGAGATCCGGGATGACGAACAAAGAGAACAACCTTTTACGGCAGATCGAGCTGGTCGACCAACAGATTTCGGGCTTGCAGAACTATCTCTACGAGGCGGAGGCATATCCGGCGCAGATAGAAACCTGGCCCCGGATAAAACGTTCGGTTGCGTTGTTCCTGCTCCGGAGGCAGGTCGTGCGCCAGGTCCAGTACCTGCACCTGCGTCGCCGGATGTTCCGCAACTGCTACGCGCAAGTCTACCGGAAGGAACCACAGGGCCGGCCGCCCGAACCCGCGGAAGAGTTGGCGGAGCTCCAACGATCTTAGATCCCCCGTTACCACCACCAGATCACGAGCGCCGTCGTGGCCGCGAGCAGGAGTAGTGAGAGGTAGCGGTAGTTCCGGTACGGTGGAGTTCCTTCGAGCGCCCGGGACTCCGCCGCCCACAGCTCCCGCCTCCAGGTAAGGTCCTCGACTTTCTCCCGGGGCGGCGGGGAGGTCGCGAGGCTTACGGAGACCAGGATCAGGCAACTCACCGCGAAGGATATACCGGCCGCGTAGAGGAACTGGATAGAGCTCAGGCGATAAACCTCGTTCGCCACGAAGCCGGCCACCCCGAGCGGCACGCCGATCACAAGCGTGTAGAAAGCCCCGTGACGGTTTGCCCGCCGCCACAGAATACCCAGCAAGAAAACGACCACCACCGGCGGCACCACGTAGGAGAGCACCGATTGTAGATACTGCCAGAGCGTCGGGAACCGTTGTATCTGGGGCGCCCAGGCCGCCGCGACGACCATCACGACGCCCGTGGTGAGCCGGCCTATCGCCGCGAGCCCGTCCTGGGTGGTTTCGGGCCGGAAAGACCTGACGAAGTCCATCGTCACCACGGTGGAGGCGGAGTTGAAGACCGAGTCCACGCTAGAGGTTATGGCCGCCACGAGCGCCGCCAGCACCAGGCCGCGCAGGCCCACGGGAAGCAGGTCGAAAGCCAGCGTCGGCCAGACGAGGTCCGGGTTCTGGAGGTTCGGATACAGGACGACGGCCATCGTGCCCGGCAGGATCATGATAAACAAAATCGGGAGCTTGAGCGCCCCGGCGAACAGCGAGCCCCAGCGCCCGTGGTCCAGGTTTTTGGCCCCGAGCGTCCGCTGCACCATGAGCTGGTTCGTAGTCCAGAAGTAGAGGCCCACGATCAGGACGCCCGTAAAGAGCCCCGGCCACGGCAGTATCTGGTCGCTGGCGGGTTGGATGATGCTGAGCCCGTCCCGCGGGCTGGCCCGCTCAACCGCCTCCCAAGACGGTATCGCCCTGAAGGTCAAAACGGCGATCAAGGCGGCCCCGGCTATTAGGACCACGGCCTGCAAAGTGTCGCTGACCACGACCGCCGAGAGGCCGCCGAAGATAGTGTACATACCGGAGATCAGGGCTAGCCCGACCACCGACACCCAGAGCGGCACCGCCGGAAAGAGCGTCCGGATTACCAACGCCCCGGCATATAAACCCGCCGCGCAATCCACGAACACGTTGGCGAAAACGTTGAAGCCCGAGAAAGCTATCCGCGAGCGCCGGTCGTAACGTTTTTCGAGAAACTCCGGCATCGTGAACACCCCGCTTTGCAGGTAGAACGGCAGAATAAAGAACACGAATACAACCAGCACCACCACGGCCATCCACTCGTAGCTGTAGACCGAGATGCCCTGGTTGTACCCGGCGCCCGCAAGCCCGATAAACGAGCTCCCGCTCATGTTGGTGGCGAAGAGCGAGAGCCCAACCAGCGGCCACACAAAGCTGCGGCCGCCCAGGAAGTATCCCTCCGTGCCCTGCTTGTCCGCGCTGAACGCCAGTGGAATTATCCGGCTCGCGACCAGGTACGCGACCACAAGCGTGAGGTCTACCGGGCTGACGTCGAAGGTTTGCAAAGCCCGGCCGCTACTCTCTCGTACTGCCCGGATCGTCCGGGAAGAGACTTTCTTGGCGGTATTTCTGAGGCTCCTCGTGAACGTCCCGGCCGCAGTGTGGACAAAATTGCGACTCTTCTTCCTCGTCGTTCTTGCGGCCGAACTCCTCGACAAAACCGGAGGCCAGGATGCCGGACGGGAGCGCCACCAGACCGATCCCCAAAAGCGCCGTAAGGGCGCCGAAGATCTGGCCCGCCGGCGTTACCGGGTACACGTCACCGTAGCCGACGGTGGTAAGCGTGACCGCGCCCCACCAGAGGGTTGCCGGGATGCTGGAAAAAGCGTCCGGCTGGGCGTCGCGCTCCGCGAGGTACATCAGGCTGGAGGAGATCACGAGCAGCACCAGCGTTACGCTGAAGGTGGCGGCGAGTTGCTGCCTCTTTCGCACAAACACCGCGGCGAAAGACCGCAGCGACTCCGAGTACCGGAACATCTTGAAGATCCGCAACAACCGGAATACGAAGGTCGCCCCGGCATAGCCCGTGTCTGGGAAGAACAGGATCAGGTAGAACGGCAAAAACGCCATGAGGTCTACCAAAGCGAGCGGCGTAAAGAAAAACCTGACCCGCCCCCAGAAGGGCTGCCGATACCGCTCGTCCGTCGTACAAGACCACAAACGGAAGATGTACTCGTCGGTGAATATGACGATACAGAATACTTCCACGGAGCGGAGCAGTATGCCGTATTGGTCTACGGCGCTGTCCATCGTGCGCAGCATGGCGGCGAGCACGCTGACGAGGATTACGGTTACGATGAACACGTCGAAGATGCGGCTTTCGAGGTCGCCCCGCTCAGCCGGTTCCAGGATCTCGTACACCCGCCGCTTGTTCGAGTTTCTTAGCTCGCCTTTTTCGGAATCGAACATATCGTCGTTCATTATCCGCCGACGTAACTCATTTATCCATAAGGCACCTTTCTATGGCTTGCGCCCGCACTTCTGGGCGAAATAATGGGTCACCGGGCGTCGAGACGCTACACTGGGCCCGAAACAACTTGGAGGAGAACGTTATGAGGATCCACTTTCTGTACTTCGAGGATTGTCCGTCCCACGAGCAGGCGCTCGAACGCCTGCGAAAAGTACTCGGAGAAGAGGCCGTGGAAGCCGAGGTCGCGGTGACGGAGGTGGTCACCGAAGAACAGGCGCTAAACCTGGAATTTGCCGGCTCCCCGACCATCCGGATCGAGGGCCGGGACATAGACCCGCCGCGGCAACAACCCGGCTACGCCCTTTCTTGCCGGGCCTACCATCTGGAAGACGGACGCATCTCTCCCCTACCTTCGGAAGAGATGATCCGGCGCGGAATAAAGTCCGCCGCGCAAAACTACTGAAACATTCTCCGACACCCGGGCTGCTAACATCCCGGAGTACGGAGCCCACCCGAAAGGTGAAAGATGTCCAACCTGGATATTGGAGACAAAGCAATAGGTTTCGATCTGCCCGGCACAGACCAAGAAACACACAGCCTCTCCGACTACGGAGAAAAAGCGGCCGTCGCGGTCGTCTTCACCTGCAACCATTGCCCCTACGCCCGCGCCTGGGAAGACCGTATAGTGTCAATACAAGGAGACTACTCCGGTAGTGGGTTGCAGGTCCTGGCGATCAACGCCAACGACGCGGACAAGTACCTGGACGACGGCTTTCCACAGATGCAACAACGCGCCGAAGAGAAAGGCTTCAACTTTCCATACCTCCGTGACGAGTCACAGGAAGTAGCCGCCGCATACGGCGCGGAGCGCACCCCGGAGGTGTTCCTCTTCGATGGCGATGGAAAGCTCGCCTATCACGGCGCGGTAGACGACAACTACGACGACCCGGACGCGGTGCAAAACGCCTATCTTCGGGACGCCGTAGAAGCTGTATTGGCTGGCAAAGAGCCTCCCACCTCGCAGACCCGTCCGGTGGGTTGTTCGATCAAGTGGAAGTAGCTCCAAGTAACCCGCCGAAGCCATAAAAGAACACCCGGATTGGAGGTGTTTCTTACCGTGTCACGTTTTGCATGACATAGTAGGGTTGTGATAAAGAGCTTTAAGGGCAAAGAAACCCAGAAGCTCTTTATGGGACGCAGGTCCAAAGCGGTGTCTGGCAAAGGTCGCTGATGACGACCGTCGCCGCAACTGTGGTTGGAGCTCTGGTAGCGTATTTTTTAGGGTTACGTCGGAGCCGGTTTGAGCGTTTGGAAGAACAACGTGCCAAAGTCCTTGCAGAGTTGTCTGGGCTACTGTTCGATACTCTCCCAGTTTACGGGGCGGACACACAATGGATGAGATTCGAGAAAAACAGAAAGAGAGAGGCAAAGCTGCGATTGATAGTCTGAATACTTTAACCCACTGCTATCATCACAACATCGCTTGATTGAATCCTGAAGTTGCTGCTCGGATCGAAAACTCCATAACGGAGTTGCAAGAGATGCTAATAGATTATGGCGGACCCGGTGTAGGCAATACGTATTTTCAGGTGACGGAGAGGGGTGTGGAGATTGCAAAGAGCATGGATACTAGAATCCCGGAGATAAAAGGGAAGCTCGAAAGTTCTCATCTAGACAACCCTAAAGCACCTAAATAATAACGAACAGCGCCAAAAGAAGAGGGACTGCTTGAGGACAGCAGTCCCTCTTCTGGTTCACTACTTTCAACGCAGGGCCGTCCAAGAATGCGCTCCGAACTTACCTCTCCCGCACGTAGGTCCCCGGAGCGTCTTCTACTGGCGGGTGGTCTTTGCTGCCCATTTTCGGTGGCTCGACCTTTTTGCCGGAGCGTTTATTTAGCCAGGCGACCCAGTCGGTCCACCAGCTACCTTCGTGTTCGGTGGCGTTTTCGTGCCATTCTTGGGCGGTGGCGTAGTCTCCGGCGTCACCTTCTTCGTTGACCCAGTGGCGGCCTTTTTCTTTTTGGGGAGGGTTGATCATGCCGGCTATGTGCCCGCTCGATGCTAGCACGAAGCGTACTTTTCCGCTTACTAGCTGGGCGAGGCGCCAGGCCCCGTACCAGGGGACGATGTGGTCTTTTTCGGCCCCGACGGCGTAGAGGTCGCCTTCGATCTTACCCAGGTCTATCGGTACGTCTTTTAGGGCTAGCTTGCCGGGTTCGATGAGGTTGTTCTCCAGGTAGGTGTTGCGGAGGTAGAAGGTGTGGGCGGCGCGGGCCATGCGGGTGCCGTCACTGTTCCAGTAGAGCAGGTCGAAGGCGGGCGGTTTCTGGCCGAGCAGGTAGTTGTTGACGACGTTTGCCCAGATCAGGTCGTTCGACCGGAGCAAGTTGAACATGTTGTAGAGTTGGCTCTTGTCCAGGTAGCCCCGCTCCAGCATCTGCTGCTCCATAAAGTCCATCTGCGGCTCGTCTATAAACACCCCCATCTCACCGGCGTTCTCGAAGTCCTGCAAGGCGACCATGAAGGTCGAGGGGCCGAATACTTTGTCCTCGCCCTTGGCGGCGAGGTAGGCGAGCGTCATGGAGAGCAGCGTGCCCCCGATGCAGTAGCCCATCGGGTTTACGGTCTCGCTGCCGGTGATCTCCCGCACCACGTCCGCGGCCTCCAGGAAGCCGAGGTCCATATAGTCCTCGAACTCGGTGTCCTCCATCGAGGCGTCGGGATTTTTCCAGCTCACGACGAAGACGGTGAAGCCTTGCTGGACGAGGTGGTTGACCATGCTGTTCTCGGGGCGCATGTCGAGGATGTAGTACTTGTTGATCCAGGGTGGGACTATAAGCATGGGAATTTCGTAGACTTTTTCCGTCTGGGGCTCGTACTGGATGAGCTCTATGAGCTCGTTGCGGTGGACGACTTTGCCGGGGGTTATCGCGAGGTTTTCCCCGGGCTCAAAGGCCGTGTAGTCGGTCATGCTGAGCTGGCCCTGCTTCAAATCCTCGGTCAGGTTGCGCGCGCCTTCGACGAGGCTTTGTCCGCCGGTTTCCACCGCGCGCCGCAGGGCCTCCGGGTTGGAGAGGAGGAAGTTGACCGGGGCCATTACGTCCACGAATTGCTTGAGGTGAAACTTTAACTTTTGCTCTTCTTCGGAGTCGTGGCCGTTTGTTTTTTCCGCCTCTTTTAGCAGGTATTCGGAGGCGAGCAGGTACATCTGCTTTAGGGTCTGGTAGTAGGGGTTTTCGTTCCACTCTCCGGCGCTGAAGCGGTTGTCTCCCTTGCCGGGTTCGGCCTGGTTTTTCTGCTCGGGGGTAGGGAGTCCCCACATCCTGGAGGTGGCGGCGGTCCAGGTCTCCATCGTGGCGGTCATCATGCGGGCGTTGTATTCGGCGGCGGCCTGCATCGCGCGTTGTGGATCCGACATCTCGCGCAACCACAAAGTTTGGAGCGAGCGGGAGATCTCCGCCCAGTTTATCGGCAGTATGTCTTGCAAAGGATTGGCCCGCCACATCCGGTCCATCGTCGCGAGTATCGGGTCGCCCTCAAAGGGCGGGTCCGCGTTCTCCGGTGTTTGAACGCCCTCCAGGCTCTTCTCGAACCAGGTAGTCCAGAGGTCCAGGGGGACTGTGGAGGTTCCTACCGGGTTCTGAGGTCCGCCGTCAGCCATCTTTTATCTCTCCTTCTCCGCCAACCAGGTTGTATTCGTCATCACATTATAGGGAAGTTTTTACCCACCGGCCTCCCCTAACAACGCCTCGAACCCCTCTCGGAACGTCGGGTACCGGAATTCGTAGCCCGAGGAAAGCAGCCGGGCATTGCTGCACCGTTTGTTGGTGCGGCGACGGCCCGTGCCGGGAGTTGTGCCGGGAAATTTCTCTTGGGTTGTCCCGAGCTTTTCAGCCAGCCACCCCGCAACCACGCGCCGGTCGGCGGGTTCGTGGTCCACGCCCACGTACAACGGCCCGGGCTCCGGCAGGAACATCAGGTGCCGCAAGGTCCCGGCGCAATCGTCACGGTGGATGCGGTTCGTGTAGGCCGGCGGCCCGTCGTCCGGCGGAGCAGATAGTCCGCGTTCGACGGACCGGGTACGGCCGGGACCGTAGATGCCGGCCAGCCGCATCACGGTTGCCGGAAAGGGGCCGTCGAGCACTACACGTTCGCCCTCCAACAACCGGCGGCCGGAGAAACTTTCGGGCTCCGTAGGCGAGTCCTCGTCCACCCACTCCCCGTTCGATTGGGCATATACGCCGGTGCTGGAGGTGAAGAAGAAGCGCTGCAAGACATCTCCGCGGAAGGAGAGGGCTTCGATCAAGTTGCGTGGCCCATCCACGTAAGCCTTCCGGTAGGCCTCATCGTCCGAGCCATCGGCGGAGGTGGTGTAAAAGACGAGATCCAAACCCGGAGGCAAGCCCTCCGGCGACATTTCCCGCGTCAGGTCCGCCACGATAGGCCGTACGCCAGATGGCAAGTTGCCGGGGTTGCGGCGCAGCCCGAATACCTCGTGCCCTTCGGCGGCGAGAACCCGGCCCAGCGCGCATCCGACGTAGCCGCAGCCTGCTATTAGTATCCTCATGGGTTGAGTCTATACGGTAAACACGGGCGCCGTAGACCCCTTAGGGTATCGCTCAAGCCAGGGGTCAAGAACGGTAAACTACCTCGCTACATAGTCCTCGATCGTGGGGGCTCCGGCAGCCAGGCTTGGTTAAAACGGCGGAACATTCTCCTTAGACCTTCGTTAAACAGTGTAGCGGGCCGCCAGCCGCCTTTGACGCAACTTTACCGGGTGCTTACCTGCTCGCTCAAATGGGCTGTACGCGAGGGTTTAACGAGAATTTATTCGAACGTTTACCCTAAGTTAACCAAACGTATCCGCGATTCGGTTAGGGTTGCAGGGTGCAGAAACCACCTGTTACCGGAAGAGGAACATGCGACAGGCGTTAGCGGCGACGAGAGTGAGCATAGCTGGCGTCTGGGCCGCCGGGACTTCCTCGGCCTATCCGGTGTGAGCGCGGCGTCGAGCCGAAGTGGCAGATCTATTGCATCGGGCGGGTGATGAGACAGCAAAGCAGACTGAGAGACGGGAGGATAAGTGATGTCTGAGAATGGTTCCGACCAGTCCAAGCTAGGTCCGGTCCAGAGGATCAAGAAAGATAAGCGCGGCAGGGACGCCAGCGTAGATTCAGGCTTAAGCCGGCGAGCCTTTCTGACGTACCTCGGTGCTGGTTCGGTGGCGCTGGCCGCCGGTAGCGCGGGGATCTTCACCAAGGGGGCCGGGGCCCAGGAGTTCGCCAGCGCTGCATCTACCCCCTTTCGCTACGGCGACCCTCAATCCTTGACCTACTTTACACCGATAGAGCCAACCGACGCCGACGAGTTGGTACTGCCCTCCGGCTTCCGTTACGACATAATCCGCCGCTGGGGCGAGCCCGTAACCTCCGATGGTCGGACGTTCGGCTTCAATAACGACTACGTCGCGTACTTCCCTATAGACGCGCTCGATGGAGGTCTCAATAGCTACGATGGTCTGTTGTGGGTCAACCACGAATACGTAGACTCCAAGTGGGTCTCTGGTTATACGGATTCGGACGGCGAGGCCGAGAGGACCAAGGTCCAGATCGACGCCGAGAAGGCCGCCGTCGGCGGGTCCGTGATACGGGTGTTCTGCAACGATGCGGGCCACTGGGAGTTCCTCCAAGACGATACCTACAATCGCCGCGTTGACGCGAACACCCCGGTAGGGGTAACGGGACCTGCGGCGGGCTCTTCGGAGATGCAGATGAACGGCGGCAGCGAGGTTGTTGGCACGCTCGCCAACTGTAGCGGCGGCGTGACGCCGTGGAACACGGTGCTCTCGTGCGAAGAAAACTTCCAGTACTACTACGGTGAGCGCACGCCAACGGACGAAAACGACGACGAGGCGACCGCCGACGCCACCTGGCTCAACGACCCGGGAAACGTCCAGCCCCCAGAGCACTACGGCTGGGTCGTTGAGGTGGATCCGTTCGACAAAGGATCCAGACCGCGCAAGCACACATGGCTCGGCCGTGTCCGCCACGAGAACGTCGCCATAAACATCGCGCCCTCAGGACGCATCGTCGCCTACACGGGGCATGACGAGAACGACCAGTGCATCTACAAGTTTATCTCGTCCGGCTCTTACGACCCTAGCAACCGGGCGGCGAACATGGAGCTACTCACGGATGGCATGCTCTACGTCGCCGACTTCGCCAACGGACGCTGGGTAGCGATGGACTACGAGAGCAACCCCATCTTCTCCGACAACGACTTCAAAAGCCAGGCCGACGTGCTCGTGCGGGCCTCCGAGGCGGCCGCGCTCGAAGACCCAGAGACCGAAGCCCCAATTGGCACACCTCTAGACCGCTGCGAAGACATCGAGGTCCATCCCGAGGACGGCACCGTCTACGCGGCCCTCACGAACAACGATGAACACGGCAACTTCCACGGTCAGATCATTCGCATGTTCGAGGCGGGAGCCGATCCCGAGGCCATCGAGTTCAACTATGAGGTCTTCGCCGCCGGAGGACCAAATACCGGCTTCTCCAGCCCGGATAACCTGGCCTTCGACCTCTTCAACTACCTCTGGATGGTCACAGACATCTCCTCCAGCAGCCAAAACAAGGGTATCTACAAGCCGTTCAAGAACAACGGCATGTTCGTAATTCCCGAGGTAAACGACGATTCGATCCTGGGCGAGCCACTGGCGCAGTTCGCGAGTGGTCCAGTGGAGTCCGAGATGACCGGCCCGGCCTTTACCCCGGACGCCAGGACGCTCTTCCTTGCCGTGCAGCATCCCGGCGAGGAGTCCGAGAGCGTGGAGAACCCGTCGAGCACCTGGCCCCACGACGGCGACGGCATCCCCAAGCCCTCCGTGGTAGCCATAACCGGCTTCGCGTAACGCCAAAGAGCCGGGTCTTCTCTCGACCGAGGACGGTCCGTTCGACATCGCGGGTACCAACTATCAGTTCATCATGAACTGGAGCACGACCGGCCACACGGACGAGGACGTTCCGCCTACGGCCATCGGTCCGGGCTCCGACGCGACGGAAGAGATGACGGGGACCGGCGGCGCAGACTTGTCCGGGCTGCTCGTCTTGAGGCTTCGCGTACTACGCAGGACGTAAAACCGTAGAGTATAGAACCGTAGAGTAGAGGAACCTTCTCTCGCACCTCCCGTACCCCGGCTCTTCGTTATCCGAGCCGGGGTACGGGCTACCCGCTATAATGTTTTCTAGTTTTGTAGAGAACCAACACTGGGGAGAGGAGGCGGTGGATGGCGGAGAGCGAGTTCCGGCTGCCGGGTTCTACGTACGAAGGGCTCGTCAACATCATCGTCGCTTACGGGACGCGGGACGAGGCTGCGGGGCCGGGGGACGTCAGCAAGCTCGACGCCGTACACCAGTCCAGCGTCAGCCGGACCAACGCCTTTCTCACGGCCATCGGCATCTTGCGGGGCGAAACGGAGAAGATCGTCACCCGCCAGGGCCGGGAACTTGCGCTCGCGCTAGAGCGCCGGGAGTCGAAGGAGGTCCGGCGCACCTGGCGTGAGATCGTCTCGAAGAACGAGTTTCTCCAAAACGTCGTGGCCGCCGTAAAGCTGCGGGAGGTGATGCTCTACTCCACCGCCCAGGCGTACATAGCCCACGCCGCGGGCCAGCCGCGCAACAAGCCGGTGATGACGGGGGCCGGGGCTATTATCGAGATCCTCAAAGTGTCGGATCTGCTAAGAGAGCAAGACGACCAACTAGTCGCCACCGTAGACGAGGAGTTCGAAGAGAAAACCTCCACAACCGGCACCGGAATGCCCGACCCTTCGGGGGTAACCGTCTCGACGGGTACGGACGACAATCTGCCGCTGAATATACACCTCCACGTTCAATGCACCCCGGACGAGATCGAAGACCTCGCCCCCAGGCTGAAATCCCTGATTCGTGAACTCTCAGGGGAAGTCTAAGCGTCCCGCGCCGGGCGGCAACCTTCGGGTCCTCGCAGAAACGGAAACTCTGGTAGGATTTTTCACCGCGAGGGACTTTGCCGCCCGACCACCCGAAAACGCAATCTACCAGATAGGAACCAGAGACCATGCCAGCCAATATCCCGGACGAATTACAGAGGCTTACGGAGATAGCATACAACCTCTTCTGGACCTGGAGCCCGAAAGCCCAACAGCTTTTCCGTCGGCTGGACCCCGGGTTGTGGGAACGAACGGAGCACAACCCGGTCCGGCTACTAAACGGTACGAAGAACTTCCAGGCGGCCGCTAGAGACGAAGAGTTTTTGAACGCTTACGGAGAAGTCTTACGAGAACTCGACTCCTACCTGGCACAGAAAAACACCTGGATGGACTACGTCTACCCGGATTTCGATAGGCCGGTCGCCTACTTCTCGGCGGAGTTCGGGCTGCACGAGTCGGTGCCGATCTACTCCGGCGGCCTGGGTGTCCTGGCCGGCGACCACGTAAAGAGCGCCTCGGACCTCGGCCTACCACTCGTAGGTATCGGAATCTTATACGCCCAGGGATATTTCCGTCAGCGCATAGACAGCGAGGGCCGCCAGGAAGAGGTTTACGAACCGTTCGACCCGCCATCCAGGCCCACAACCCCTGCGCTAGGCCCGGCCGGCGGCGAAGTTCTCGTCTCCGTGGCGCTTCCGGGCCGCGAACTTTACCTGAAAGTCTGGAAGGTCGAGGTCGGGCGCTCTACCTTGCTGCTCCTGGACGCCGACACCCCGGAGAACAGCGACGAGGACCGCGAGCTCACCGCCCGGCTCTACGGCGGCGGGCAGGAGACGCGGCTTTTGCAGGAGCTGATCCTGGGCGTCGGCGGCGTCCGCGCCCTGCGGGCCCTCGGCATAGAGCCTTCCGTCTACCACATGAACGAGGGCCACGCCGCCTTCTCCGGCCTGGAGCGCCTGCGAGAGCTCGTTGAGTCGGGCAACTCGCTCGATGAAGCCCGCGAAGAGCTGGTCCAAAACACCGTCTTCACCACCCACACGCCGGTCCCGGCCGGCCACGACGCTTTTCCGCCGGACCTCTTCGACGGCCTGATGGGCGGTTGGCCCGACGCCCTCGGCGTAGACCGGGATACGTTGTGGTCTCTGGGCCACAAGCAGGAAGAGTGGGGTCCGACGTTCAACATGACCGTGCTCGCCATGAACCTCTCGGCGGTGAGCAACGCCGTCTCCGAGCTGCACGGCGAGGTTACCCGGGACATGTGGCGGCACTCTATGCCGGACCCGAGCAGGGCAAACGGGCATAAACCCATCACCCACGTAACCAACGGCATCCACACCTGGAGCTGGCTCTCCCCGGAACTCTTCGAACTATTCGAGGCACACTCCGGCGGACGGGCCTGGCAAGAGATGGTCCAGGACGCCTCGGTGTGGTCGCTCGTGCAAGGGATACCGGCGGAAAACCTCTGGCAGGCGCACGTATCGGCAAAGCTGCGTATGGTAGCTTTCCTGAACGAACGCCTCCGCCAGCAAGCCGAACGCAGCGGCGGCCATCTTCAGGAACTAAACCCCGACGCCCTCACCCTCGGCTTCGCCCGGCGCTTCGCGACCTACAAACGGGCCACCCTGCTCCTCCACGACCCGGAGCGTTTGCGCCAGATAGTCAAAAACTCAGATCGGCCTGTCCAGTTCGTCTTTTCCGGCAAAGCTCACCCCGCCGACGAGCCGGCCAAGCAGTTTATCCAGGACCTCTACAACGCCCCGGAATACGAAGACCTCGCCGGCCACATCCTTATCCTCGAAGACTACGACATGAACGTCGCCCGCTACCTCGTGCAGGGCGTAGACGTGTGGCACAACAACCCGCGCCGCCCGTTGGAGGCCAGCGGAACCTCCGGCCAGAAAGCCTCTCTAAACGGCGCGCCAAACTTCAGCGTCCTAGACGGCTGGTGGCCCGAAGCCTACAACGGCAAAAACGGCTGGTCCATCGGCGAGGCGAAAGACTACGCCTCCCAGGAAGAGCAAGACGCGACTGATGCCGACTCCCTGTACCGGATTTTGGAAGAGGAGATCTCCCCACTCTACTACGACCGCAACGCGGAGGCCGTCCCCGAAGGCTGGGTCGAAGTCATGAAAGAAGCCATTTTCACCGTCGCGCCAGAGTTCAGCACGCAGCGGATGGTCCGCGACTACGTCCACAAGCTCTACGTGCCGAGGACGTAGGGGAGCACACTCAGGTAACCACCTTTGCGCTGCCCCGGAGATCTCTCCAGTCTCATCCTTCAGCATAGTCCGCAAATACAGGCTCACCCAGGTACGGTACGGACGCCAGAGCTCGGCCACCTCCTCTAGCTCTGCGCCAGTCTGCGGCTCGTTGTTCGGCAGGTAGTCCGGCTCTCCGGCGACATCCTCATCCCGAGAATAAGCGGGTATTGTGGGCATATTTGACAGGGAATGCCGGGGGCTGATCTCCGGGGCGCACGCTGTAGTAGAGAAGATCGAGAAGAGGTTTTGAGTCGGACGAGCATTCCTGGCTCGCAGACACGCTACGCGGCTGCGCCGAATCCTTGGAAGCGGCCGGGAAAGTGCCTCCCTTCTGACAGGATATTAAATAAGACTTAATAGATCCCTCTTTTACGGGTCAGCAGGGCTTTGCGGTGTGGAACGTTTGGTAGGGTCGTTGTGGCACGGTAACCAGGGGCCGCCGGCCCAGGAAGAGGTATTGGATGTACGAGAGATCTCTACCCGCGCGGGTTTTACTCGCGGCCGCGATCATGGGCGTCGCGACGCTCACAATAGTGCTAATGGCAGCCGTACCCGCCGTAGCGCAAGAGCAGCGTTTCCCGACGCAGCAGTTGGAGCGCCCCGGAGGAGACTTTAGCGGTGACGGTCTGGAGGTAGACGGCGATACGACGCTTGCGGGATTTTCGGTGTATACGTTCGACGGCACCGATTGGCAGCTCGACGAGAGGCTTGCGCCGCCGCCCTTGCCGGAGCCTACGTCGGAGGGAAATTTCGCGCTGAGGGGTTTTGCCAGAGACGTCGCCATCTCGGGTGATACGGCCGTGGTCACGGGGAGCTTCGTAATCCCGGTAACCCAGGGTGGTGTCGCGGAAGCTCGCCCGTTCTTTGCCACCTACGAGAGTAGCGGCAGCTCGTGGGAGCTACGAGGTGTCACCGAGGTAGACATACCGGCGGTAACCGGCAGCCTTCTGCCCAACCTTATAGACGACATCGACATCTCCGGCGACACCGTAGTAGTGGGCGATACACAAAGCGACAGGGCCACGAGACGGGGCGGTGCGGTCTTGACCTACACTAAGTCGGGTGACACCTTTACCCAGACAACCCGCCTAGTCCCGGAAGAAATCGGGCGGTTCAGCGACTTCGGCAGCGAGGTGGCCGTCGAGGGTACGACCATCGTGGTGGGCGATAAAAGGGATAGAAGCGTCAGCTCCTCGAACGGTGCGGCGTACGTCTTCGAGAACGGCGCGCTGGTAGAGAAGCTGACCGCGCCCGAGCCGACCTTCCTCGCGGAGTTCGGCAAGACGCTGGATATCGAGGACGATACCATCGCCGTAGGCTCCGGCGAAGAAGAGGGCCGGGCCTTCCTCTTCGGGCGCGATACCGGCGGGGCCAACCAGTGGGGTCTTGAGAGGCAGTTCGCCGTGCCGGACAAGCAAGGCTCCCTGGGCGCCACCAACTTCGACGTCGCCATCTCCGGTCCGCGCGTGATCCTGGGAACCACAGGGTTAGACTCCGACGGCCAGTTGGCGCCCGGCACGGTGTACCAGTTCGACCGCTCAGCGAGTGATCAAGATAGCCTCGTCGCCCAACTCGTACTCAGGAGTGACAACGGCTACCCGCGCTTCGGCGTGCCCGTGGCCCTGGGTGGGGATCAGGCACTAGTAGCCGCCCCGAACCTGGGCAACCGCGGCGGCGTTCTCGCCTACACGCTGGAGTAGCCGGCGGCTTACCCGGCGCAACCGGCAAGAACGTCAAAGGGGCTCCCCTGATCAAGGGAGCCCCTTTACTTTGTGATAGCTTTTACTTTACGCTACAGGCGCCTTGGCCTCGAAGGTAAGCTCGTCGCCCGAGAGCCGCACCTTTACCGTTTCGCCGGGATCGAACTCGCCGCCGATGATGTGGCTGGAGAGCGGGTTCTCGACGTGGCGCCGGATGGCCCTTGCGAGCGGCCGGGCGCCGAACTTGGGGTCGTAGCCCTCTTCGGCGAGGAACTCTTTGGCCGCGTCCGTTACTTCGACCTGTACCTGCTGACTTTCGAGGTGTTTGTTGAGCTGTGCGAGCATGATGTCCACGATCTCCAGCACGTCCTCCTTGGAAAGCGGGTGGAAGACGATGATCTCGTCTATCCGGTTCAGGAACTCGGGCCGGAAGGACTGCTCCAAAGCGTTGCGGGCCTGCCGCTCGGTCTCGCTGAAATCTACCTCGTCGCCCGCGTTGAAGCCGAACTTCTTCTGGCTGACCAGGTGCTGGCTGCCGACGTTGGAGGTCATGATAATGACGGTGTTCTCGAAGCTGACCGTGCGGCCCTGGGCGTCCGTGAGCCGGCCGTCGTCGAGGACTTGCAGCAGCGTGTTGAACACGTCCGGGTGGGCCTTCTCGATCTCATCAAACAGCACCACGCTGTACGGACGCCTGCGCACCCGCTCGGTGAGCTGCCCGGCCTCGTCGTAGCCGACGTAGCCGGGAGGCGCCCCGACAAGACGGCTGACGGTGTGCCGCTCCTGGTACTCGGACATGTCTATCCGGATCATGGCGTCTTCCTCGCCGAAGAGGTACCATGCCAGCGTCCGCGCAAGCTCCGTCTTCCCGACTCCGGTCGGACCGAGGAAGATAAAGCTCCCGACCGGGCGCTTCGGGTCCTTTATGCCGGCCCGGGCCCGACGGATGGCTTCGGAGACGGCCGTTACCGCCTGCTCCTGGCCGATGACCCGCTCGTGCAGTACGGCCTCCAGGTTCAACAGACGCTCGGCCTCTTCCTGAACGATGTTCGTCGCCGGGACGCCGGTCCACTCCTCCAGGATGCGGGCGATGTCCTCGCGATCCACCGACGGGGCGTTGTTTTCGCGGGCGGGCCAGTCTTCCTGGTGCTCTTCGAGCTCTAGCTTGAGCTGCTCAATACGCTGTTTGTGACTCGCCGCGCCCTCGTAGTCCTCGGACCGGACGGCCTCTTCCTTCTCACGCTCGAGGTTGGAGATCTCCTCCTCGATCCGCTTTACGTCCACCGGCGGTACTGTGGAGCGCAGGCGTACTTCGGCGGCGGCCTCGTCGAGGAGGTCTATCGCCTTGTCCGGCAGGTAGCGGTCGTTTATGTAGCGGTCGCCGAGGTTGGCGGCGGCTTCGATGGCCTCGTCGGAGACGCGGACGCGGTGGTGCGCCTCGTAGCGGTCGCGCAAGCCGTAGAGGATCTGGACGGTCTCGTCCACCGTCGGCTCGTCCACCAGCACGGGCTGAAAGCGCCGCTCTAGGGCCGGGTCCTTCTCGACGTTCTTGCGGTACTCGTCGAGCGTGGTGGCGCCTACGACCTGAAGTTCGCCGCGGGCGAGCGCAGGCTTGAGCATGTTCGAGGCGTTCACGGAGCCTTCGGCTCCGCCGGCGCCCACGATCTGGTGCATCTCGTCTATAAACAGGACGATGTTCTTCTCCTGCTGCTGCAGCTCCCCCAACATCTGCTGCATCCGCTCCTCGAAGTCCCCGCGGAAACGGGTGCCGGCCACCAAGCCGCCCACGTCCAGCGCCACGACGCGCTTGCCCTTGAGAGACTCGGGGATGTCTTCGGAGACGATGCGCTGCGCGAGCCCCTCTGCTACGGCGGTCTTGCCGACGCCGGCTTCGCCGATGAGGACCGGGTTGTTCTTCGTGCGCCGGCTGAGAATGCGGACTACGCGGGCGATCTCCTCGGCCCGCCCGATGACCGGGTCTAGCTCGCCGTCGCGGGCCATCTCGGTAAGGTCGCGGCTTACCTGGTCCAGGGTCGGCGTCTCGCTGTCGCTCGGCGGCTCACCGGGCGTCCCAGGTCCACCGGCAGCCGCCCCGGGCATACCCTGGCCGGGCTGCGGCTGGGCGCCGCGCTGCTGCATAAGGCGCAGGATCTCACGTCGCAGGGCTTCCCCATCGCTGGCCCCGTGCTGAGAGAGTATCCGGTACGCGTTGCCGTCGCCCTCACCGAGCAGGCCGAGAAGCAGATGCTCCGGACCGACCTGCTGCAGTCCCATCTGGCGCGCCGCGGTGAACGAGAGTTGCAGCGCCCGCTTGGCGCTCGGGGTGAAGGTGTAGACCTCCTCGCCCGGGTCGCCGCGGAACTCCTGGAACTGCGCCCGCATACCGTCCACATTCGCGCCGGCTTTTTTGAGGGCTTCGGTTGCTATGTTGTCGCCGGTTACTATTCCGGCCAACAGGTGGTCGGTGCCGATGGCGTTGGCCGGGGTCGTACCGGCCGAGGTCTCGCGGGCCCGCATCACCGCCTGCTGGGCATCATTTGAAAGAGAATCGAACATACTAGGTCCTTGGTTTTGTTGCTGGATCAAATTCTGTAACATCCCGAACGGGTCCGGCCCTCCTGAGCCGGCGCCGAACATACCCAACCGCCGGGCACACTGGTTGCACAGGTACGACGCCTTCCGCTGGCCGCCTTGCTGGCTGAAAACCTGCACGCTCGCGGGCCGTACCCCACAGTTCTCACATATCATCCGCCATAACCTCCTGAAATAGAATCTCCCGAAAACCCCATCGTCCGGGATGGCATCGCGACATCGTTAAATCTAAGTCTGTCACGCTCATATTTTATAACCGGGCGGGGTTATATCAAGGCGATTGCTTTACTGTGGAGTCAAACGTGGTAAGTAGGTTCCCAAATACCAGAGGAGGTTTTCAGGATGGAAGATCGCGGTCTCATAGGTCTCGAAGCGAGGACGCCGGACGGTGAAGAGATCGGACGCATCTCGGAGTTGGTGACGGACGAGGAGAGCGGCGCGTTGACGCACGTTATGATCGAGCGGGAAGAAGAGCGGTTCGAGGTCCCGATCACGGCGATCTCGCTGGACCGGGACGCAGATTTCGCCACCTTCCACGCCGACCGCTCTGACGGGGAGCCGGGAGACCACGCCGGGGACGCGTTGGAGCCTGAAGAAGCTGCCCCGCTGGAGTCCGACGTAGAAGACTACCGGCACGAGGGCCAGCTTGTAACCGAGCCTGAATCGGACGAAGAGGCCCAGTCAGAAGCGGACCTGGTACGGGAGGACTGGGAAGACGAGACGCACACCCCGGTGGACTCTGGCTATCCACGGACGGACGCTTACATAGACCCCGACACTGGAGAAGCGGAAGTCGACCCCGCCCTGAACGAAGGTGAAGAACTCGAAGACGACGTGGCCAAACTCCTCGATGGCACGGGCCTGGGGGTCCGGGCTGTAAAAGACGGCGTGGTCGAGTTGACCGGTGCAGTTTCCGCACAGCAAGACCTAGAAGAAATCGTTGAGGAGCTAATGGGCCTGGACGGCGTGCGGGAGGTAGACACCACCGACGTGGACGTTGGGTAGTTGGGCGGAAAAGGCTTTTTTGAGGGGGCCGGAGACCCGGTTTACCCACCGGGACAGCGTATAAAGAGGTTGGGGCGGAGCCAACCGGCGAACGTAACAACCCCCGCCGGTGTACCGGCTATCAATCCTTTATTTTCTCTGGGGCCTGGATACTAATGCTTAGAAGCTACTCACTTGAATAGCTTTGAGTTTAGGAGGAATCGACCTAGCAGCCACCGGACAAAGGACCGGTCTGACTGCCTTCAGGGACCTTACGCAGGAACTTCGTCGCCTCCGCGCCGGGCAGCGGCCGTGAAAAGAGGTGTCCCTGCGCGAGGTCGCATCCCAATGCTTCTAGGTGGTCCAACTGCCCGGTCGTTTCCACTCCCTCGGCCAACATCCTCATGTCCAGGCCGTGCGCGATACCCACCACCCCGGAGATCAGCACTTCGTCCTTTCTTCCGGCGTCGTCTTCGTCCTGCCCGACACTTTCGACGAACGAGCGGTCGATTTTTAGCATACCCACCGGCATGTTCCTGAGGTAGGACAAGCTAGAGTAGCCGGTGCCGAAGTCGTCTATGGCGAGTCGTACCCCGAGATCCTGGAGCCCCCGCAAGGTATCGGCGTGACGTCCCCCGTTTTCCACCAGTACGCTCTCCGTAATCTCCAACGTCAGTCTCTCGGGGTTCAACCCAAACTCGCTCAAGGCCTCTTCGACGTGCTCGATCAGATCCGGGTGCGAAAGCTGACGCGCCGATATATTGATCCCGACGATCGGGTCCAGCCCGTCGGGGCCGAGCCCTTTCCACTCACTAGCACACCGACAGGCCAAATGTAGCATCCGCCGGCCGATGGGGACGATAAGACCCGTCTCTTCCGCCAAGGGAACGAAATCCGCAGGATAAACGAGGCCGCGCCCGGGATGCTCCCAACGCGCTAGCGCCTCGAAACCTACCGTAAGCCCGGTCTTCAGGGACACCACGGGTTGGTAGAGGACGACGATTTCATCGCGCTCTATGGCCCGCCTGAGTCCATTTTCCAGCTCCAGCCGCCGTACCGAGCGCCGCTCGAATTCCGGGTCGAACACGGCGTAGCGGGCTTTACCCCCGTTTTTGGCCTCGTACATCGCAAGGTCCGCCTGCTTGAGAAGCTGGGTGGCCTCCGCATGACCGTTTGCGGGGCCGTCCGCCGGCCCGCCGGAGCCACCGAGCGCGACACCGACGCTGGCCGTTACTAACGCCTCCCGGACCCCAAGGACGAAAGGAGCCTCCAGAGCCTCGGAGATCCTCCGGGCGACGCGGACAACTTCTGCATCCTCCTCGACTTCCGTCAGGAGGATGCAGAACTCGTCACCGCCGATCCGGGCAGCGGTGTCCGACGGTCTTAAGGTGTACTCCAAGCGTCGGGCCGCCTCGACCAGCATCCGGTCGCCGATTTCGTGGCCCAAGGAATCGTTGACGTATTTGAAGTTGTCCAGATCCAGAAATAAGACCGCCACTTTCTTCTCACCGTCCCCATCGTTTCGCCCTTGCTGGCGGGTCAAAGCTTGGGAGAGTCGGTCGAGGAACAGGGCGCGGTTGGGGAGACCGGTGAGCCCGTCATGTAGCGCCTGGTGCCGGAGACGCTCCTCGTAAGCCTTGCGCTCGGTGACATCTCGGGCGTTGACCACGATACCCTCGATGGCCGGATGGTCCAGGCGGTTGGCGGCTACCGCTTCGAGGTGACGCCAGGATCCGTCTTTGTGGCGTACCCGGAACCTCATTAAGTGGCTGGTTGACCCGGGTCGCCCCAATCCCCCGGCAAAGGCATCCCGCGTGCTTTCGGTGTCGTCCGGGTGGGTTTCCTCGCCAAAGACGTCCCGGCCAACGCGCTCCTGGGGTTGGTAGCCCAAGACCCACTTCACCGAAGGACTTACGTAGCGGATAGTGCCGTCGGGGTTAAGGATAGAGATTATGTCCGAGGCATTCTGCACGAGGGTGCGGAAGCGCTCTTCACTGTCTCTGAGCTCCTCTTCGGCCTGCTTACGCTCCGTTACGTCGCGCGAGGTGATCACCACGCTCCCAACCCCCGGGTCGTCGAGCAGGTTTGCCGCCAGAGACTCCAGATAGCGCCACGTACCGTCCGCGTGCCGGTACCAGAACTCCGCCGGCTCTTCCGACAAGTACCCCGGGTGCGACAAGATATTGATGAACTCGGCCGAAACCTGTTCGAGGTCATCCGGATGAACGTGTTCGAGGACAGGCCTCCCCACCAACTCTTGAGGCCCGTAACCTAGTATGCGTTCTTTTGAGGGGCTCTCATAGGTGATGGTGCCGGTAGCATCTACTACGGTGATGAGGTCCGAGGCGTTCTGCACGAGGGAGCGGAAACGTTCCTCGCTTTTCCGGCGGGACACCTCGGCCTTTTTACGCTCGCTGACGTCGCGGACGACACCCTTAAAGCCGACCGGCTCTCCTCCCGGGCTTTTTCTCAAGCTCACGGAGGTCTCGACGTACAGCCGGCCCCCGTCCTTCTTTGTAAGCTCCCAGTCGAAACCTTTGACGGGCTCGCCTGTGCGGTATACGCGGTTGAAGTGACGGTAGACCTTTTCGGCGCTCTCTTGGTCTACGAAGTCCCGGTTGTTCATGCCCATCAACTCCTCACGGGGGTAGCCGAGGATCCGGCAGACCGAATCGTTGAAAAAGACGAGGTTGCCGGCCAGGTCTACTTCGAAGTAGCCTTCCTCCATCTGTTCGAGGACGCCGCGGTGGCGTTCCTCGCTCTCTTTGAGCGCCTCTTCGGCCCGTTTTTGCTCGGTGATATCCTGTAACAGCATCAGGAAACCCGTCTGCAGCCCACCACCGTCTCGAAGCGGCGAGAGCGTGAGGTTGTAGTGTCGCCGCGCTTCCCCGGCGCCGAGGCTTACTTCCTTACTTACCCGCCCCGCGTCGGGGCGACGTTCGGGAAACCCGGCCAGGTCCGGTGCGATCCCGGCGAGGCTTTCCCCGACGGCTTGCGGGACGGTGCGGTCTAAAACGCGTTGCGCGGTCGGGTTGAGGTCCACGACGCGGTTTTGGACGTCCAGCACGATCACCCCGTCTTGCATGGCATCTACGGCGACGTCCCGGGCCACCGGCAAAACGTCCAGGAACCGGTAGCGCAGCAGGCTCCATGACAACGCGACGCCGGTCACGGTAAAAGCGAGCGGCGTGGGATCCAGGTTGGGCACGGGGTTCAACCCGTAGAGGCTGGCCGCGTTGCTCGCCCACGGCACCAACACCCCGATCAACAGGGCGAACCTCTGGCCCCGGTACAGGCGCAGGGGAGAAACGAGCGCCCGCACCAGCAAGACGGTAGCCACCAGGATCAAAAGGTAAGAGTAGGCCGTGTGGAACCAGAACCACGGGGCATATACGGCACCAACCGCAGGGAACGGCCCGGAAGTGTCGATCTCTCTGAAGCTCCAAAACAAGTGGTGCGTCCCGTTGGTCCAGATCAAGGCCAGCGAGATAGCCGGTACGACGGCCAGAAGCACCAGGGCGCGGCGGGTTACCCACCTCCCCCGCCCCGTATACAAGAGTGCGAAGAGCATCCAAAACAGCGGCACCGTCACGATGCCCAAATACTTTAGGTTGGCCCAGAAAAACTTGGCCGCCGCGCCGCTACTGACTATCTCCAGGCCATACGCTGTTGACCACGTGGTCCCGGCCACCATCATCAAGGCCAGCATCGGCGCGCCCGGCGTACCCCGGAGTCGCCAGGCATAGAACGCCAGTAAGAGCGACGCGACGGCCGCCAACAACATGAGGAGCGCGTATGGTGTGTAGTGCCAACTCATAATGCCCCGTGCATACTAAGATTGGTGGAGATTACCAGTACGGCACCGGTACGGCTTCACTCCGCATTCGCCCTTCATTTCTTACCCACATACGACTTCAAGGTACACAACAAACTCTACGATACCCCTAGCTGACTCAGCGGGAACGTCGGTCAAAGCATATAACTCAAAGTTTCTCTTTCACCTCTACTGCGCCAAGGCACAGCCGTCCTTGCGGGGGTCGCTACCGCAGGCCCGGACGCCGTTTTTCAGAACCCGGATCAGTTGGGCGCCCCCGGTCGGGATGACATAGTCAGCTTCGGCTTTCACCCGATGGCCCCGGCTCCGGAGTTCTTTGGCCTCGGACGCCGGGATGCGGCCTTCGAATAGCAGGACGTCGTCGTTGTGGAAGTGGCGGGCGTGATCCACGGCTTCTTGCGGGTTCATGCCGTAGTCGATCAGGTTCGCGAGTAGTTGAGTATGACCCTGGGGCTGCATCGGGCCGCCCATAACGCCGAAGGTCGCCCACAGGTTGCCGTCTTTGGTAGCGAGGCCGGGGATGATAGTGTGCAGCGGGCGCTTGCCCGGTTCGAGGGCGTTCGGGTGGTTTGGGTCCAGTTGGAACGAGTGGCCCCGGTTCTGGAGACAGACGCCGGTTCCGTCGGCGACCGCGCCGCTACCGAAGCCCATGTACAGGCTGTTTATAAACGAGCAGCCGTTACCTTCGGCGTCCACGGCGCACAGGTACGTGGTGTCGTCGCCAAGGTCCGGGGATACGGAGGCGGCGGCGCTCTGAGAAATTCTTTCGCGCAACTCCGCCGCGTATTTTTTCGAGAGCAGCCTCTCGGTCGGGACGTCGGCGAAGTCCGGGTCGCCGATCCTGTCGTATAGGTCCCGGTAAGCGAGTTTTTTGGCTTCGGCTTCGAGGTGGATGCGGTCGGCGCCGAGGGGATTCATCTCAGAAATATCGAAGCCTTCGAGGATGTTTAGCATCTGGAGGGCGGCGATGCCCTGTCCGGGCGGTGGGATCTCGTAGATCCGGATGCCCCGGTAGCTTGTGGAGATCGGCTCGACCCAACTCGTTTCGTGGTCGGCTAGGTCTTTTTCCGTCATGTACCCACCCATATCCTGTACGGAGCCCGCGATGCTCCGGGCTATCTCGCCTTTGTAGAAAGCGTCCGCGCCGCCTTCGGCCACGGCAGACAAAGTCTTTGCAAGGTCCGGCTGCCGGAAGACTTCGCCCGGCCGTGGCGGACGGTTATCTGGCAGAAAGACTTTTGTGGCCGCTTCA
The DNA here is from genome assembly GCA_965213905.1 of Rubrobacteraceae bacterium. GTDB lineage: Bacteria > Actinomycetota > Rubrobacteria > Rubrobacterales > Rubrobacteraceae > SIRX01. The sequence continues at coordinate 1,278,516 of OZ243922.1, forward strand.
TTCTTTCTAAGAACCCACTCGTTGATCTCCCAGTAGCGGGAGACGACCTCGGAGACCGGATACCCTTCGTCGGCCAGCTCGTAGGCGGGCTCCAGTAGCTGAGAGAACGGCAAACGTCCCAAGGAGTTCGCGGCGTCCTCCCAGAGCCGGACGGCGCCGGGTACGGTTATTGAGAGGCCACCGCGTTCGGGCATCTTCCGGATGCCCCGGTCGCGCAGCTTCTCTATTGTGGCCGAGAAGGAGGCGCGGCCGGAGCCGTTTGCGCCCGTGATCCTGCCGGTCCCGGCTTCGTAGTTGAGGAGGAAGGCGTCGCCGCCCATCCCCGTAGCCATCGGGGAGAGAACGGCCATGCAAGCGGCCATCGCGACGCAGGCGTCGGCGGCGGTTCCTCCGGCGTCCAGGATGCGGATGCCGGCAAGCGCCGCGTCGGGGTGTTCGCAGGCCACCGCCCCGCGCCGCCCGAAGACCGTCGAACGACCGCCCAGATCGGGACGTTGGGCTTTCTCTCCGTCCACAAACACATCCCTCCTGCGATAGTAGAGAACGATAGTGAGACCTCGCTTACAGTTTACAGGTCCGACAGGGGCTAAATTGCGGGGAGTAAGCTATGTAGGAGGTAAGTTGTGGGTAAAGAAGTGTACGTCGTCGGCACGCTGGTCTCGATCGTGCTGTCGCTGGTGCTGTTCCTGCGAGGCAATCGCACCGAAGGCATCTTCGTCGGCTTGTGGGCGCCGACCATCCTGAACCTCGGCCAGACGCTACTGGAAGACGACTAGAGTAACATCCGAAAAGGTTCGACCTTTCCGGATGCGGCATCAGGTTTCAGGCATCAGCCGTCAGCTTTTTATGTTTGCTGAGTGCCGGCGGCTGAATGCCCACCGGCTTTGTCGCTCGACCTTTTCAAGTAAGTAGTTATATGCGGCCGAACTCGCGGAGCAGGTCCGCGAGCGCAATACGCTTCACTATTGGACGGCCGTGCGGGCAGATTGTTTCGAACTCGCAGGCCGTCCACTCCTTTAGCAAACGCTGCATCTCCTCCCGCGTCAGGCTCTCCCCAAACTTCGTAGATCCCTTGCAGGCCAACGCTTTCGCGAGGTCTTCGCCACCGGCCAACGCCTCGACCGCCGCCACGAGCGCGGTCTCCGGGTCCGTGACGGTCTCCGGCGCCGCCAGAACCCGCACAGCACCCTCGCCGAACGGCTCGACCTCGAAACTCAACTTCGTCAGTTCCACCTCGAAGTTCCAGACTTCTGGCGCCAGATCCTCCGGCAGGTGCGCGATCACCGGGTTCGACAGCTTCGCGGGTGTGCTTTGCACGTTCTTAGAGAGTCGTTCGTAGAGGATGCGCTCGTGGGCGCCGTGCTGGTCCAGGATGATGAGTTGTTCGCCTTCCTGGGCCAGGATGCACCTCCCGGCGAACTGGCCGATCAGTTCCAGATCCGTCCGCACCTCTTCCTCGGCCTGGCCGTTCCCCGCCTCCTGCTCCCCGGCCAGGGCACCCCTTATGGTGCCGACCACCAGCGGGTATGCGGAGCGTCCGCCCCGCAGCCGGACGGCGCTCTTGGCCGGGTGTACGTTCACGTCCACCTCGCCGGGGCCGAGCTCCAGGCGCAAGAACGCCGCCGGATGCCGCCCCTTCGGCAAAAGGTCCGCGTAGGCTTTCGCGACCGCCGGGGCAAAAGAATCCTTATCAACGACCCGGCCGTTTACCGCGACGTGCAGGTAGCGGCGGGTCGGGAAGCTCACCGAAAGCGGGCTCACAAATCCCCAGACCAGGGGATCTTCCAGGGGGATCAGGGCCCGCGCCAACGAGAGCCCGTGTACCTGGGCCAGGCGTTCCCGAAGGTCCGCCGCCGCGGGCAACGCCAACACCTTCCGGTTGTCAGATCGCAAGTAGAACCCGACCTCCGGCCGGCTCAAAGCGAGCGACTGCACCACGGAGATGACGGCGTTCGCCTCCGCCCGGACGGTCCCGAGAAAGCCCCGGCGGACGGGTAGGTTCAGAAACAGGTCTCGCACCTCGACCGTGGTTCCCGGTTCCCGGCCATCCGGCGCGGTGGCCATTGTTTTACCGGCGAACACCCGGAGGCTGACGCCGGTACGGGCGCCGCGTTCGCGGGTGGTGAGGATCAAAGAGGAGACCGAGCTTATGGCGTGCAGCGCCTCGCCCCGGAAGCCCAGCGAGATGACGCGGGCCAGGTCGTCGGCGCTCTGAATTTTGCTGGTCGCGTGTTGGGCCACGGCGCGTTCCGCGTCGCCCGGCGACATTCCGGAGCCGTCGTCCCGGACCCGGATCAGGGCTACTCCCCCACCCTCTATCTCAACCTCGACCCGCGAAGCCCCGGCGTCTAGCGAGTTCTCGACCAACTCCTTTACCGCCGAAGCCGGCCGCTCTATGACCTCCCCGGCGGCGATCCGGTGCGCCACCTCCGGCGACAGCACATGGATACGCGCTCCATACTCCGCCGCTTCTTCGGAGACGAGTTGGGGAAATAGTCTCAAAGCTGTACGTCCTCGGGTAGCATTTGGAAGCCTTCGACCTCAGCCGCCTGTCGCAACTGGTTGTCCAGGCACACAAGTCCTGTCCCGTCCGGATCTCCTTCACACCAGCGAAGGGCAGCGGTGAGCTGAAGACAATCTGCAGCTTTTAACAGGTGAGCTTTGGAGATCAACATCGTCAGTAAGCGCAACTCGACGGTTGGTTCGGTCTCTTGCCAGTTTGCGGAGAGACGGTCGAGCGTGGCGCGGGTTTCGTCCTGGCTGCTGTCGTCTAGTATTTCTTCTCGCCTGAGCCGGCTCACGGTAACAGAACATTCGACCCAGGTTCCCCACCAGACGACCATACCTGTATCTTCCATCAAGAGTTCTTTCATCGCGGGCGATGCCGGCTCCTCGAAGATAAACGGTATCACCGCGGAACTGTCCCAGAACCTCAAAAATCTAGCAGCCTTCTCTGCGGTCCTCCAAAAGATAGCGTAGAGCCAACCCTTCCGGATCTTTTGGTTTCGGCATCTTCCAGAACTTCTCGGATACGCGCCCGGTACCTCTCTGCGCCAGAGGAGGACCGGAACGCATCAAACGCTCTTTTAGCTCCTGCTCTTCGGGCGTGAGGTAGGTTCTCTTTCGCTCGCTCATGCCACTATCCTAACATCCCGGCCTACCCGGCGAAGTCCTTCACGCCCTCGGTCTCCAGGCGGCCCAGGATCTCCCCGGCCCGCTCCGTTACCTGCGGTGGCAGCCCCGCGAGCCGGGCGACGTGTACACCGTAGGATGATGATTCGGCGCCTTCTTCGATGCGGTGGAGAAACACGATCTCACCCCCCACCTCCTCTACACTAGCCTTGTAGTTGCGGCAGCCGGGCAGAAGCTCCGCCAGCCGCGTCAACTCGTGGTAGTGGGTCGCGAAGAACGTCAGCGCCTGTACGTCGTCGTGCAGGTACTCGGCGATGGCCCAGGCGAGGCTCATCCCGTCGTAGGTCGAGGTGCCGCGGCCGACTTCGTCCAGGATGACTAGGCTCCGCTCCGTGGCGCTGTTCAGGATGCTCGCCGCCTCGGTCATCTCGACCATAAACGTCGACTCTCCGCTCGCCAGCCGGTCCTCCGCCCCGACCCGGGTAAATATTCGATCCACAACGCCGAGCCTCACGCTCTCGGCCGGCACGTAGGAGCCGGTTTGGACGAGGAGCGTTACGAGGGCGACCTGCCGGAGGTAAACGGACTTTCCGGCCATGTTCGGGCCGGTCAGGATCTGCAATCGCGAGGCGCCCTCTATCCCCGTGTCGTTGGGCACGAACGGCGTCTCGGTATTGTGCTCGACGACGGGATGCCGCCCGGCGACTATGTGAATGCCCCGCTCCTCGCGGACCTCGGGGCGACAATAGCGGAGTTCGGTAGCGGCGGCGGCGAAGGAGGCGGTTACGTCCACGACGGCGACTGCGCGGGCGATGCGTTGGAGGTCGGGGGCGGCCTCTTTCACGGCGGCCCTTATCTCCGAGAGGATCTGGCGCTCCAGCCGGTCCACCTCGTCGCGGGCGCCGAGCATCTTTGATTCGTGTTCTTTTAGCTCCGTGGTGACGTAGCGGGCGTTGTGCTTTAGCGCCTTGCGGTGCTGGTAGTGCTCCGGTACCGAGCCGGTATCTTTGCCGGCCACCTCGATAAAGTACCCCTCGCCGTCCCGGTAGCCGACCTTTAAAGTTTTGATGCCGCTCTTGAGGCGTTCCTCGGCCTCGAAGCGGGTCAGCCACTCGTGGGCGCCATCGCGGAACTCGCGGGCTTCGTCGAGTTCGGAGGAGTAGCCGGCGCGGATGATCTCACCGTCTTCCTCGCTTATGGCCGCCGCGACGAGCTCCCGAACCCCCGGCGGCTCCTCCATCGCCCCGAGTACCCGCGAAAGCAGTTGGCTGCTCTCAGCGGCCGGGGCCAGGGATTCTTTCAGGGGGCCTATTGCTTCCAGGGCGCCCTTTAGTGAGAGCAGGTCGTTCGGGGAGGCGGAGAGGCGGACTATCCGGGTGGCGATCCGCTCGATGTCCGGGATGCGGCCCAAAACGTCGCGGGTCTCTTCCCGCAGCATGTAGTCTTCCGTGAAGGCGTCGACCGCCGAGAGCCGCTGCTCGATGCGGTCTACCTCCAGCAGCGGACGTTCCAGCCAGCGGCGGAGGGTACGTTGGCCCATCGGGGTGCGGGTGCGGTCGGTGGTGGAGATCACCTCCTCCAGTCCCAGGTTCCGCCGGGTCGTCGCGTCGAGGACCATCCCGGCTTCCGGGCTGTAGGTCCTGAAGGATACGACCTGTTCGGGCGGCGTACCGGCGCGCAGGGAACCGAGGTATTGGATCAGGGCTCCGGCGGCCCCGACGAGCGCGGGCTTCCCCTCCAATCCGAAACCCTTGAGGTTCGAGACCCCGAAGTGCTTCTTCAGCGACTGCTCCCCGGCGGAGGGTTCGAAGGTCCAACGTGGTGCCGGGCTGAACTTCGCCGGTATCTTCAGCAGGTTCTCGGCCATCGTCCGCTCGGGGACTACCAACTCCCTAGGCGACCAACGCTCCAACTCGGTGGCGATGCTTTCCTCCGGAACTTCCGTGCCGGTAAACTCGCCGGTCGAGGCTTCGACCACCGCGACGCCCGCCGTGCCGTCCCGGACCACTACCGCCGCTAGATAATTTGCATGTCCGGCAGAGAGGACGTTGTCCTCGATCACGGTCCCGGGCGTGAGGACCTGAGATATTTCCCGGGTAAACTGCTTCGGCTTTGTCGGGTGCGGCCGCTGCTCGGCGACCGCTACAGAATGCCCCTTGCGGAGCAGCGTCGCCAGATGCTCCTGGATGGAGTGTCCGGGAACGCCGGCGAGCGGGACGCGGCCTTCACCGGCGGCCTCGCGGCTCGTCAGCCGGATCGAGAGCGCCTGCGAGATCTTCTTCGCATCCTCCTCGAACGTCTCGAAGAAAGTCCCGACCTGGTAGAAGAGGATCGTCTCCGGCGGCAACTGTGCCTTTAGCTCTGCGTATCGTCCTAGCATGAAACTATTCTACGGCGCGAAGTCCAGCCCGTCAGCCCCGGGTTCCCTTGCGGCCCGGCGCCATCGGAACGGTTACCCTATAGTCAGGATAGAGTAAGAGTTCAAAGTTGAGGAGGCAGACATGGGTACCGTAAGAGCGATGAAGTATCCGGGAGCGGGGATCCTCTTTTTCCTGGCGGTGATACATGCGAACTGGGCGCGGGGATCTTCCTGGCCGGCGGACAACGAGGAGAGCCTCGCCAGGGCTATCATCGGAGAGGAAGAGATGCCGTCTGCAAGCGCTTGCTTGGTTGTGGCCGTGTTGTTGACGCTTGGCGGGGGTTTGGTTGCGGGCTGGCCTGCGGGCAAGCCACGACTGCAGAGAATCGGGGCGGCGGGTGTCGCGGCGACGCTGGCTGCCCGTGGTCTGATCAGCGTCTTCGGGTTGATGCCGCTAACCTCTGAAACGTTTCTTTGGTGGGACCGGCGTTTATACTCGCCGCTCTGTCTTTTGCTGGCCGTCCTGAGCGCGGCTGGGACATTTTCGGAGCGTTGAGCGTCTGGGAAGGCTTCACGTTAGAGTAGAATTGGTGTTCGGATAAAAAACCTAGCTACTCTCGCAGGTTTATGACTGTAAGCTCGTAAGGTTTCACGGAGGCGTTGGATGCTCAAGGTCGGGGACTTCTCACAGCTCGGTCAGGTCTCGGTGCGGACGTTGCACCACTACGACGAGCGGGGGCTTCTCAAGCCGGTGAAGATAGATTCCCTGAGCAACTACCGCTTCTACTCGCTGGACCGGTTGCCGCGGTTGAACCGTATTCTGGCGCCCAGGGATTTGGGGTTGTCGCTAGATCAGATCTCGGACCTGGTAGAAGATGAACTGCCGCCGGATCAACTCCGGGGCATCTTGAAGATGCGGAGGTCGGAGATCGAGCAGCAGCTACGAAAAGCCGCCGGTACAGGCTTCGACGCCGTCTTCGAGGGCTCGGGCTCCGGGTTATCGCGGTGCCTGGTGAAACGGGGCGGCATCCTCGTCTCCTACGGCTTCACCGGCATGCTCCGGGAGAAAGGCGGCTCGCGCCTGGTTTTCGGGCTCGCCGCCGCGGTCGGCTTCTCCGGCGTATTCCTATGGAACATCCTGCCCAACGGCAAGTCCTGGGGCTTCTACGGCGTCAGCGGAACGCGCAAAAAGCACCCCGAATGGTTCCGCGGAGACGCGCCCCGCCTCTCCGGCCGGCTGGAGCGTGGTGGGATCCAACCTGTCGCCGCCCATCGCTTCTCTATCGGAGAGGCTCCCCAGGCCCACGCGTTGCTAGACGAGGGTGGCGTAAGAGGCCACCTCGCGCTGGTGGTGGACTGATCCGGCAAGCTTTGGCAGGCCGAAACTATTCCTCGTTTTCCGAGCCCGGCGTCCCCTTACGCTGCTGGCCGCGGGTTTTGTAGAGGGAGGCTAATATTGAGCCCGTCACCACGATCAAGATAAACGGCAGGGAGACCCAGATTGGGACTTTTGCATCGAAGATGCCGGAGTAGATAAACTTGGCGCCGACGAAGACGAGGACTATGGAAAGTCCTATATCCAGGTAGACGAAACGACTGATCATGCCGGCCAGCATAAAGTACAGCGGGCGCAGGCCGAGCACCGCGAAGGCGTTGGCGGACCACACGATAAACGCGCTGGAGGTTATGGAGAAGATCGCCGGTATCGAGTCCACGGCGAAGACCACGTCCGTCGTCCCAACCACGATTATCACCGCAAATAGCGGCGTCGCCATGAGTTTTCCGCCGTGCCGGACAAAGAAGTTGTCGCCTTGAAAGTCTTCGGTCATCGGGACTATGCGACGTGTGAGCCGCAGAACCGGGTTGCGTTCCGGGTCTACCTCCGTATCGCTGTGCATCGCCATGCGGATGCCGGTGTAGATCAGGAACACCCCAAAAATGTATACGACCCACTCGTAGCGGTCGAGCAACTCCGCCCCGACCGCGATGAAAGCTCCCCGCAACACGAGCGCCCCGACGATGCCCCAAAAGAGGACCCGGTACTGGTAGCGCGAAGGCACGGCGAAAAAGGTGAAGATCAGGGCAAAGACAAACACGTTGTCTACCGAGAGGCTCTTCTCGACGACGTAGCCGGTGTAGTATTCGCCGCCCCGGGTAGGACCGGCCACAAACAGGACCACCAGGCCGAATAGTAGCGCCGCCCCGATCCAGAAGACGCTCATCAGCGTGGCCTGCTTGAAGGAGATCTCCCGCGACTTCCGGGCAAAGATGAACAAATCGAGCACCAACAAAATAACTATTAAGGACGTGAACCCCACCCAGGCCCACAGGGGAAACGTCGTCACCGGATCACCTTATTCGGTAAGATTAATATGAGTACATCTCCTCTCGCAATTGCCTGCGGATGCTAAAACAAGGGCTCCTTACGGGCATCGGTGGCCGTTCGCCCGCCCTGTTGCAGGCCGACGCTCTTCAACCTGGAAGAGTATATTCCGGAATGCGCCAACCGTAAACTGGGTTCTGCCTCACGGGGCTCACGGGGCTCACGGGGCGGCCAACACCCGGCTCGTACCGGCGTGGCATCCGGGCGGAAAACAAGAGAGAATACCGTCGTGGACGATGTAGACCCCAGGGTTTCAAAGTACGCGCTCTTTTTTGCGGCGGTGTCCGCCACCTTGAACCTGGCTGATTCTGTCTGCAAGCGGGGTCCCCTCCGCGCGGCCGCGCTCTTCTTGCTGGCGACCGGGTTTGCGGCCGTCGGGGAGGCCCTGGTCACCGGGCCGTTCGGGCTCTTGCGGCATCGCACCAAACCCCGCGTCGGTGGCGTGCCGGTTGCCGTTCTGCTGTTCTGGTACAACGTTATTTGCGGCACACACGCCGCGACGGAGCGCACCCTGGCCCGGTCGCCGCTAAATGAGCTTCGTCGCCGGGAGGCGCTGCCCATCTCCACGGCGCTGGTAGCGACGAGCCTGGATCTTCTCTCGGACCCTTTCGGCCTCGACGCCGGCCTTTGGGAGTGGAAGGTAGACGGGGCGTACGCCCCGGAGGTCGCGGGCAACAACGGCCGCCGCGGCGTGCCGGCGCTGAACTACCTCGGGTGGCTTGTCATGGTCACGGGAATCGTGCTGGGCTACGTTCGGCTCTTCCCGGAAAGTAAACCCGGGGGCCGGCTGCCGATCCTACTCCTGCTGCCGGGTTATCTGGCGTCTGCGGTGTGGACGATCAAAAATCAGAGGTCTACCCACCTGCTCTACTCGGCGCTGTTTCCAGCCGCAATGTATCTCGGCCTAAAGCAGGAACGCTGAACGGCATTCCGGCGATCCTGGACGTGGACCCCGGCCACGACGACGCCGTAGCCCTGATGATGGCCTGCGGCGCTTCCCGGAAGGGAGACCTCGACCTGCGGGCCGTCACGACCGTCGCCGGAAACGTGGAGTTGGAGAAGACCACTTACAACGCGCTACGGGTGCTGTCGCTTATAGGACGCCCGGACATACCGGTAGCGGCCGGTGCCGCAGCCCCGCTCGCCCGCGACCTGCACACCGCCTACGACATCCACGGCGAGAGCGGGCTGGACGGGCCGGAAGAGATACCGCCCCCCACTTTCGAGTCCGACGACCGCGACGCCGTGCAGCTCATCGCCGACACCCTGAGTGAATCTCCCGAACCCGTAACCCTCATCCCGGTCGGACCGCTCACAAACGTCGCCCTGTTCCTGCGCGAACATCCGGACCTCAAAGATAAGGTCGCGCACATCTCGCTCATGGGCGGCAGCATCGGGCTGGGCAACACGACGCCCGCCGCAGAGTTCAACGTCTACGTGGACCCCGAAGCCGCCCGCGAAGTTTTCGGCTCCGGTTTGCCCATAACCATGAGCGGCCTCGACGTGACGCATCAGGCGGGAGCCGGCCCGGAAGAGCGGGGGCGGCTGCGCGAGACCGGCGAGGCCGGCCGCGTGGTGGCAGGATTTTTGAAATACTTCGCCGGGACCTACGAAGGCGTCTTCGGCTTCGACGCCCCGCCGCTCCACGATCCCGTAGCCGTCGCGGCGGTACTGCAACCCGGGCTTCTGCAGACCCGCCCGATGCGGGTGGACGTGGAGTGCGAGAGCAACCTGACGCGGGGCGAGACCGTGTGCGACTACTACGGCGTCAAAGGTCTCCCGGCGAACGCCGAGATTAGTGTGGAGTTGGACCGGGAAGGCTTCTTCGGGTTGTTGTACGAGTCTCTAGAAGGCCTGTAGGGGGTTGAATTTCGACCGTCGGGCTTTGAATTTGGAATCTAACCCGGTAGGGATGTGTGCAGGGGCTCGCTTTTATTGTGGATCGCCCGAATGTGAAGATGCACCGCCACGCTTCCGTACGGGTGTTTTACACTCTCAGTGGTCCGTTTTGCGCCTCCATCGGCGGGACGGACTACCCGCACGGGTGCCGGGGAGAGATCGGCTTAGGATAGAAGAGCAACTGTCTACGGAACGCCTTACAACTCTTCGGCCGTGGGGCGTTTCTTGTTGCGGGGGCGTCCGGGGAACGGGATGCCGGAGAGCTTAGGGATCGGCAGGGAACTGACCATCAGGAGGCTCAGGACCAGGATTCCCGCCAGTACGAGCAGGGGATTGAGGTCCGGGATGGCGAACCCCGCCAGCATTACCCCGGCGGGAGGTATCGGCAGGCCGACGAAGTGGTTCGGGCGCTTCACGAGGGGGAACCGGGCGAGCCGCAGGGCGCCGCACACGAGGTAGAGAACGCACGCCGCCGGTCCGAAGACCGGGGTGGCGTTCAGGGTAGAAAGGTAGACGGCGACGGCGGGGACCACCCCGAAAGAGACCAGGTCGGCCAGGGAGTCCAGGTTGCCGCCGAAGTCTCCGTCGCAGTCATTTTTTCGGGCCACGGCGCCGTCCAGAACGTCCAGGGCCGCGGCGGCCAGGACCAGGCCGGCGGCTTCGGTGTAATTTCCCCGGATGGCGAGGAGTAATGCTAGAAACCCTGCGGCGAGGTTGCCACAGGTGATCAGGGTCGGCAGCGGCGGCACGTTCACGTCAGCCAGCGTCCCGGTAGCGGGCTATCGGGGTGAGGCCGGCCCGGACTTTGTCTCCGGGCTTTACGAGGAAGGAGACCTCGCCGGGCGGCAGCAACACGTCCGTACGGGAGCCGAAGTGGATCAGGCCTATACGTTCGCCGGCTTTTACGCTCTGCCCCTCCTCGACCCAGGGTGAAATGCGGCGGGCGATCATGCCCGCCCGCTGCACCACGACGAATGGACCCCGTCCCCCCTCGAACAACGTCCGGTTGCTATGGTTCTCCTCAACCCCACCGAAAAGCGCCGGCGCGTAGCCGCCTTCTTCTACCTTCATCTTATCGATTCTGCCTCCAAACGGGCTCCGGTTTACGTGGACGTTGTGCAAATTGAGAAACACGCTAACCCGTCCGGCCCGGCCACCGGCCATCCAGGGTTCGTCTACCTCGTCTACGTCCGTGACCAGCCCATCGGCGGCGGCGTACACTACGCCGGGCTCCGGCTTCAGGTGACGCTCCGGGTCCCGGAAGAACAGCAACGTGAGGGCCGCAGCAGATAGGAATATCCAGCCGGCAAGTCGTATCGTCCTCTGTTCGACAAACCTTGCGGCGAGCAGCGCCAGGATACCGGCTAGAAAAGGCCAGGCTGCGTAGACGCGCGCGATCTTCCAGCTTCGGGCCGTCAAGACTCTGCTTTCTCTGGGTTTTCGCAGGCGTAGAGAAAAGCGGGGGGTACGTTGAGCGGTGAGATGCGGCGGCGCACCTTCGGGAAACGCTTGCGAAGGTGCGGCAGCACGGTGGCCGAATACTGGAGGACCAGCATGGGCGCTTCGGGGGCGAGTATGCGGCGTGAGACATCCAGAATATTTTCCCGCAGCGTGGCCGGGAAGGTCGTAAAGGGTAGGCTGGAGATCACCGCATCAACTTTCTTACCTTCCAAGTATTGTTCGGCGTTCTCGGCGGAGTCCTGGATCACGCGCAGGCGAGGGTCTTGCAGCTTGTCCGAGACGGCGTCGGCGAGCCGGGGGTCTATCTCGAAGGCCAGGAACTCCGCGTCCGGGACGAGTCGCTCTAATATCCCCGCCGTGTAGACGCCCGTGCCGACCCCGAACTCGACCACCCGCCGGGCTTCCGGCAGCTTACCCATGTCCAGGAGGTCCCGCACCGCCCACTTCGAGGTGGGCCACACGGCCCCGACGGCCCGGGGGCTCTCTACCATGGAGCGCAGAAACAACGTCCGGCGACGGAGGTTCCCGCCGAGATCCCTTCTTTTGGCGCCCATTTAGTCTCCGAGTTCTTAAAACTTCATAACCGAACGATACATACAATGGTGTAGTGTAACCTTTCGCGGACGCTGCTTCCGTCCAGGCTTATACTCTAATAATGCTTCGAACTTCGCGAAGAGGGACTTCTAACGGGCGGTTCTCCGGCGAGAGTTCCTTCTCCGGCAAGAGTGCCTTGGTCGTGGGCGCGGGGGTCGGAGGGCTACTGGCGGCCCGGGTGTTGGCCGACCATTTCGACCGGGTAACGGTTTTGGACCGCGACACGCTTCCCCGAGGACCGGAGCCCCGCAAGGGCGTCCCCCAGGGGCGGCACCTGCACAGCCTGGCCGTGAGGGGTTCGGAGGTGCTGGAGGAATTTTTTCCCGGCCTCGACGGCGAATTGGCGCGGGCGGGATGCCCGGCCGTGGACCAGGCCAAAGACATCATTACGGAGACGCCGGCCGGCCGGTTGCCGCGGTTCGAGTCGGGGATCGTGATGCGCGCGGCGAGCCGGGACCTCCTGGAGTGGAAAGTTCGTCGCCGGCTGCAAGAGTTCCCGAATATTGGGTTTGTGCCGAACCGCGAAGCGACGGGCTTGCTCTACGACAAATCTATTGGGGCGGTAACCGGGATTCGCACCCGCGACCGGAGCGCCGGGCTCACGGAGAAAGACTTTGTGGCGGACCTCGTAGTAGACGCCGGCGGCCAGGCTTCCCGGTCTTCCCGGTGGCTTATAGAAATTGGTTACACCGGACTTCCCGAAACTTTCGTGGACGCCGGCCTCGGCTACGCGACGCGCTGGTACAAGGTGCCGGAAGACTTTGACGGCGACTGGAAGAGCTTGGCGGTGCTGCCGGGCTGGCCGGAGGCGCCGCGCGGCGGCTCGCTGCGTCAGGTCGAAGGCGGCCTGTGGACGGCCGTGATGATCGGGATCGGAGAAGATCATCAACCCCCAACGGAACCGGAAGGCTTTCTAGAGTTCGCCCGCAGCCTGTCGAGCCCCGTCATAGCGGAGGCGATAGAAAACGCCGGGCCGGCCTCCCGGGTCTACGGCTACCGCCGCACGGCCAACCGCCGCCGCCACTACGAGAAAATGCGTAACTTCCCGCAAAACTTCCTCGTAGCCGCCGACGCCGCCTGCACCATGAACCCTTCATACGGACAGGGCGTAACTAACGCCGCACTCTCGGCCAGAGCCCTCGAAAAAGTCCTCGCAAAGTGGAACCGCCACGACCTAAACGGCCTCGGCAAACGTTTTCACAAGCCTCAGGCGAGATCCCTGGCACCGAGCTGGACCACCACGGTAAGCAGCGATTCTCAGTGGGCCGCAGGGGATTTGGACGAACTGGGGCCTGTAAACCGCCGGCTGCACGACCTCTCCAGGGAGGTAATGCGCCTCGCCACGGAGCAACCGCCGGTAACCCGGACTTTGCTGGAAGTAAAAAACCTCCTGAAGCCGCCCCGGACACTTTTACGCCCCGGCATCTTGTTTCCGGCGCTCGGCCGGATGCTCGCCAAGCGGCGTCCCGGGAGCCCGAACCCGTCGGGACGTTAGAGAAACCGCCGGGATGCAACCTTCGCACCGGAAGGCTCTTATCGTATACAGTAAGCACCCTGCGTTGGGATATTTATAGGAGGACTTGTGGACGAAAAACGGGTTCCGGATCGTTTGGAAAGCGTTTACGCAGCCCGGGATAGCCGGCAGACGGCGGAACGCTACGACGAGTGGGCCGCGGAATACGAGCGGGACGTGTTGGGCTACGGCTACACCACACCGGCGGTTATCTCCGGTCTCGTGGGGCGTCACGCGAGAGCCAGGGAAGGGTCGGTGCTCGACGCCGGGGCCGGTACGGGGATGATGGGCGAGGTATTGAAACCGCTAGGCTACTCGGCGCTGTTCGGCATAGACCTCTCGAAGAACATGCTGGATCTGGCCCGCGACAAAGGCGTCTACAAAGACCTCTGGCAAATGGAGCTCGGAGAACGCCTGGATCTCCTGGAAGACGACTTCGCCGCCGTCGTGGCCGCCGGGGTCTTTACGCCCGGGCACGCGCCGCCCGACGCCTTCGACGAACTGTTGCGGATAACCAGGCCCGGCGGACACATAATCTTCAGCGTCCGGTCCGACGAAGACGCCGGTTTCGCGGAAAAGCAGCGCGCCCTCGAAGATGAGGCCCGGTGGCGGTCGGTCGAGGTTACGGAACCTTACCGACAACTACCGCTAGCCGACCCGAACCTCGAAGCCCGGTGCTTTGTCTATAGGGTGATCTAACCGGCCCCACAAGAATACCCTGCAACTTTGCCGGAGGTAGAAAACCCTCCCGGCGCTGCACCGCTTCGTGTTAGGAAGAAGAACTGTGAAGAAGCCCCGGCCCGAACTCTATTGTTTAAGCTTTCGAGGACCTACCGCGCCTGGAAAACTCCACGAGCACGAGGCCTACAGCGCCGGCAACCAAGTGAAACAAGTTGTCTACCAACGTCAAGGCGTCGGGCAGGAAACCGAGTAGCGGCGAATAAAGCAACCCAACCAGCGCGTAGAGTAGATAGCTCAGGCTCAAAATGCCGACCGTCGTATTCACGAAAGACGCATCACGTCCTCCGAAACCGGCGTACAAAAAAACGGCCCCGGTGAGCAAGTGAAGAACGTCCTCGAACAAGTCTACGTTGAAGACCCCGAACAGATAACCCTCGCCGACCAGCAGCCCTACGAGGCCGAGTAGAAAAAAGAGCACACCCGAGATCTTCGCGTATAAACTGATCATGGGCATACCCTCCAGGTCTTTTCGTTGTTGTTTCGGACCGTCCGTTTCTACGGGCCGTCCTCTTCCGGAAGTTTTAGCAGGTTTTCGACGCTGAAACTCGTCGCAGAATCGTCTAGTGCGAAGGTTTTCACGGCTTGCCGGATCGCGGTTCGGCCTGCAGCCCGGGCAAAACGGTTATAAACCAGGATTTGTGCCCCAATCTTTTTCTCCAGCCTGTTTCCTGCCGGCATCGGGCCGGACGTAGCAAGAAGCACCGTGCATAACCGGAATCAGTACAGGTACTCGAAGTACGAACACAGTAAGTTCGCTGGGACGATTGCGGGGTATTTGCTCTCTAAACGGATGCCTTGGGAGCAAAAGTACGGCACATCGGGTAAAGAGTGCTTACTGTTCTACCCCAAGAAGGAGTGAAATGTTTTTCGATGGTTGGATGACGCTGGGCCGGACGGTCTTTATTGGAACTCTAGCTTACGTTGCGCTGGTGCTCTTGCTCCGGGTTTCGGGCAAGCGGACGCTCTCCAAAATGAACGCCTTTGATTTCGTCGTGACGGTGGCTTTGGGTTCGACGCTGGCTACGGTGCTGCTTTCGAGCAGCGTCTCGTTGGCGCGTGGGGTGCTGGCTTTTGCGGTCCTGATCTTCTTGCAGTTCATCATCACCTGGCTCTCGACCCGATCCTCCTCAATCCGCGGCCTGATAAAGGCCGAGCCCACCTTGCTCGTCCACAGGGGCGAGTTCCTTCCCCGGGCGATGAAAAAGGAACGGGTAACGAAAGAAGAGGTCCGGGCCGCCATGCGCTCCCAGGGGTTCTCCGCCGTCGAAGAGGTCGAGGCGGTGGTGCTGGAGACCACGAGCGACATCAGCGTCGTCCCACAACCCTCCGGCGAATCCGCTTCGGCCCTGGCCGACGTGTACGAAGGTAGAGGTTAGACTTTTGAATTATGAGGCACGTTGGAAGAAAGGTTTCAGAGCATGATGCCCCGGTGGAACCCTCCGGCGGGAAGAACGTACCACGACTGGCTGGAGACCTTTCTCGACGCGAACGAGCGGTGGACCCGCGGCGCGTTCGAGGTACAGAAGATACTGCTCGGGACCGCCCGGCGTTCCGGTGAAGATGCCGGTAAAGCCCTGACTGCTGGGGACACTTCGGTACCGGCTTTCGGGGCGCGGACCGCGGATCTCGCGCGGGCGCAGACGTTTCTGTGGGCTGCGGCGGGTTTTGCGGCGGGCGAGCGGCTGGGACGGGCCGCGCCGGGTGAAGTCCCTTACGGGTTCGGGACGGCGGAGTGGCTGCCGCGGGCCATGGTGATCGGGACGGTCGCGGCGGACCTCTACCTCGGTTACACGATTCCCCGCGAACGCTCCCGCCGGACGCCGAGGCTGGTCGGAGAGAAAGACTGGGAACTTCAGCACCGGCGCGGTGCAACGCGCGTTTTGGACGCGGCGGCGACGTTGGGCGGAACGCTCATAAAAGCCGCCCAGTTCGCCTCGACCCGCCCGGATCTTCTACCCACCGCCTACACCGAAACCCTCTCCTCCCTCCAGGACCGCGTCCCGCCCCAACCGTGGTCCGTAACGGAGCCCGCTATCTCTCGCGAACTAGGCCGCCCCATCACCAAAGTCTTCGACGAAATAGAGCCCGAGCCGATAGCCGCCGCCTCCATCGCCCAGGTCCACCGCGCCCGGCTAAAAAACGGTCAAGAGGTCGCCGTCAAGGTGCAGTATCCGCACGTCGCGGGCCTTATAGAAGCCGACCTCTCGGCGCTGGAGCGGACCTTCGCGGTACTAGCCTCCGTAGAGCCCGGGGTAGGCCTGCAACCAATCGTCGACTACCTGCGCTGGACGCTACCGCTGGAGCTGGACTTTGGGCGCGAAGCCGCGGCTATCGCCGACTTGCGAACATCCCTGTCGGATCGGGGCGATGCCGTCGTGCCGGAGGTGGTAGAAGAGCTCACGACCGAACGACTGCTCGTAATGGAGTTGATGGAAGGCGTCAAGGTCTCCGACCGCGAGGCTCTACTGGAGGCCGGCATCGAACCCCGCGAAGTGGCCGAACTCCTGAACGACCTCTACGCCGACCAGCTCTTTGCCCGCAACATCCTGCACGCCGACCCGCACCCCGGAAACATCCTCGTGCAGCCCGGACCGAAGCTGGTGCTACTGGATCACGGCCTCACCCTGGACATAGAGCTCGACTTCGCCGACACCCTCTCCGGGATGGTGCGTTCTCTGCGGGAGGGAGATTTCGGCACGCTCACGGAGAACCTCGCGGAGACGGGCCTCCCGATAGACGACGACACCGACCTCGACACCCTGCTCGGGGTCGTCGGGGTGTTGCTCGGCACGGGGGAGTCTCCCGGCGACGAAGCCCTGGACCTCAGGGATTTCGGGCGGCGGCTGGGGGCGAGCGTGGGCGACATTCCGCCGAAGCTGCTCCTGATCGGGCGGGCCATCGGACTACTGGACGGCATTACGCGCCAGCTAGACCCGGAGTTGGACTCGCTGGAGATCGTGGGGCGCTACACGGGAACGCCTTAGCTTCCGGGGCTAGGCGGCCGGTGCGGCCTGCTGCTGCTGTTGCTCCATCTGCCGTTGCATCTGCTGCTCGAACTGCTCCATGCTCATGGTGTTTTCCTCCGACGGCGGGCTGACCTCTACCGGGACGCCGAAGTCGTAGATTTCCTGGACCATGACCATCCGGATCTCCTGTTGCGTGGTCGCCCCACCGGCGGCCGGGTCCGCCGTCGGGTCCGCCGGGACGGGGACGGTCGTGGTCAGGTCCATCTCGAACTTCCGGGCGCGGCCCTGGTCGTCGATCCAAACCTCCGTCGGCACTTCGCTGGTGCCCATCTGCCCGATCATGTCCTCGTAAGCCTTTTCGGCCTCCGGACCGCTCTGCTCGGCCAGTTTCTCGAAGTCCATTACGGCGCGGTAATGGATGGTCGAGGCGCCCCGGATCTTCTCCCGGCCGACTTTCTCTACCGAGCCGACGTCCTTCAAGGCTTCCAGTTGTTTGGTCGGGTCCGTCGGGTTGTTCGCCTGCATCTCGGAGAAGCTCGCGCCGTACTGCTGCTCGTAGAAGGTGTCGAGGTCCGTTTTTATCCAGGGTTTCATGCCTTGCGCCCCCGTCTGCATCTCCTGAGGCATCTTGAGGTACATAGCGTCTTCGAGCATCCGCAACTGGAAGCTGCCGAGCGGTCCCATGCCCATCGTCATGCGCGCTTTCTCGCCCGAGAGGTCCATGACGCCCCCGCCGTTCATCCGGAACTCCATGCTCTCCGGTCCGTCGGGCGTCGTCGAGCCGGTCGGCATCCCGGAAGTCACCATCGTGTACTTTATCCTGGCGGTCTCCTCGGCGACGGTGTTTTTGTACGCCACCTGCACCGCGTCTATGGGCTCCGCCTCGGCCTTCTGCGTCTCTCCGGCCTTTGCGTTCTCTCGCCCGGCGGACGAGTCTTCTTCTTCGTCCTCGTCCTCTTCACCGCCACAGGCGACTAGCATCCCGGTCGCCAGCACGAACAAGAGCGCGAAAACCAGAAGTTTCCTCGACATAGACCTACTCCTTCTTTAGCCAACACCCTGCCCGCACCGGGCAAACATAACTATCTCAAACCACCGGAGCCCGCGCATCCTCCATTAGGTCAAATTTCCTAACCGAAAGCATGAAAATGGTCTCGAAGCTACAAGATCCGCAACCACATCAGACATCGTACACTTACGAGATCCATACCAGAGAAAGGAGTTCCATGACGAACCTGCCGGAGCCGGGACAGAAATTCCCGGACGTAGAGTTCATAACCGAGGACGAAGGCCGGATCTCCCCCTCCGACCTAACCGGCCAACGGAGCGTCCTCTACTTCTACCCCAAAGACGGCGCCCCCGGCTGCACCAAAGAAGCCTGCTCCTTCCGCAACCGCATCGCCGACTACGAACAGGCCGGCATAAAAGTCTACGGCGTCTCTTTAGACTCCCCCGAATCCCACCGCGAGTTCCGCGAAAAACACAACCTAAACTTCCCGCTCCTCACAGACGAGAACGGCCAGGCAGCAGAAGCTCTCGGAGTCCTCGGTGACCGGGGCGTCGCAAATCGCACCACCTTCCTGCTAGACTCCGAAGGCAAAATCTCAGAGGTCTATCCCGAAGTCTCACCGGAAGCCCATGCCGATGAAATTCTGGAGGATGCGGCAAAGCTATAAAGCCGACTTGATAATCTCGTTTAACTACACAAGAAGCTAAAGTCTAGACTACTAACCTGTTATTCGTTCTTGATTTTTGGCTAAAGGGATCGTGCAGTGCCTGATATAAACCTAACACAAGACGAAGCTGACACACTTATGGCAATGGAAAAAGTGCGTGTAGATAACCAAAGCCACTACTTTCCAGGTCCCGGTAACTCTATTTCTGTACCCTTATCTTCTTCAGACGAAAGAGAAGCGTTTCTTCTCGATGTCGGTAGAGGAAAAATCAACTTGGCGAAAGTGAAATACCAGAATAGATCTAGGAAAGTTGTGGTGCTTGTAAGGCTAGATATTGAGGGAGCACCTCATCGTAATCCGGACGGGCAAGAGGTGCCTACGCCCCACATACACGTTTACCGTGAGGGGTACGGCGATAAGTGGGCTGTAGCCGTATCTCCGAAAGACTTTTCTGACACTACAGACGTATTTCAGGCGATGGAAGATTTCATGAGCTACTGTAATATTACTCAACCACCAGTTATTGAAAGAGGACTGTTCTAGTGATGACGGAGATTCAAGATCTGCTAGATCAGTATATATCTTGGATTAAGGACAAAACCGTGTTGCGGCAGGTCAACGGTTGGGTTGAAATCACCACTCCCTACCTCGACCGCCACAATGACTATCTACAGATATATGCTAGGAAAGAGGACAACGGTTTCGTTCTCACTGATGACGGATACATTATCGAAGATTTGCAGCAATCTGGGTGTAGCTTAGAAAGCAAAAAGAGAAGAGATCTTCTCAAAACAACATTGAACGGGTTTGGCGTTAGACTGGACGATGATGAGTTGAAAGTACACTCTTCCGCAAGCAGTTTTGCTTTGCAGAAGCACAATCTAGTACAGGCTATGCTAGCAGTGAACGATCTTTTTTATTTGGCTACTCCCACTGTTGCTAGCCTCTTTCTAGAAGACGTCGCTTTGTGGCTGGATAACAACGAAATACGTTACACTCCGAACGTAAAATTTACCGGTGACAGCGGCTACGATCATGTTTTTGATTTTGTGATTCCTAAATCGAGAGCAAAGCCAGAGCGTATCTTGAATGCAATCAACCGACCAGATCGCAACACTGCTCAGTCAGTAGCATTCGAATGGATTGATACAAGAAAGGTTAGACCACCAGAATCTCAAGCTTACGTGTTCCTCAACGATTACGAACGTGCGCCTTCAGGCGCTGTAACAGAAGCTCTCCAACAATACGATCTGCGTCCTGTTCTTTGGACCGAGCGCGAGAGTGTTAAACAAGAACTGGTAGCTTAGGATCTGCATCAGTAAATTGATTACTCTAAGGCGCTCTCGGCCTCGATCTCCGCATTTAAACTCGCCGCGACGGAGCAGTATTTTTCGTGGGAAAGTTCCACGGCCTTCTCCAAACTCTTCTGGGTTATGCCTTCGCCGCTGACGATATAGCGAACTTTTATGTGGGTGTAGCGACGGGGGTGTTCTTCGGCGCGGGTTCCTTCGAGTTCTATGCGGTAGCTCTGTACGGGGGTGCGGCGTTTGGCGAGTATTTCGACTACGTCGTAGGCGGTGCAGGTTCCTAGAGAAGCAAGCAGGGCTTGCATGGGGCGGACGCCGATGGCGAGGCTATCGGCGTCTATGAGGATCTGGTCGCCAGAGTCGTTGTGGCCGACGTAGCGCTGGCCGCCGAGATGCTCTATGTTCACCTTCGTGTCGGCCACGCGCTTACTCTACACCGTCCGCAAACAGACTGCGGACCTTCTGTTCGGTTATAGGACATTTGGCTGTTTCCCGTGCAAGACTATTAGTCCGGTCTCCTGGAGCCGCCCTCCGTAGGTAAGCGGGCGCGAGACAGGGGCAACGCCAGGTTACCGGGGTAGTCGGTTCTTTGCTCGCCGGTCTTGGGGGCTACCCCGACGGGCGGGAGAAGTGGAGGGGGCTTGGTGATTCGTGCTCCGCCAAAAGGTGAGTCTTTGCGAGGCATCCGGCAGGGTGCCGCCATCACACCTACCTACAAAGGAGAGATCAATGGAGCGAGTTATCTTGCCCGAGCTGTACTGTCCGTTTCTCCCGGCAATCAACGAACACGCCGAGGAGGTTCAAGAAAACACCGTGAAGTGGACCCGGAGCTTCGGACTCCTGCCGGAGCGCGCCTACGGGCTCTTTGAGGAGACCGGCCTCGGGAGGCTGGCCGCGCGCACCCACCCCGACCTGTCGCGGGGAGACCTTCAACTGGTCTCCGAATGGTACACCTGGTTGTTCTTGCGGGACGATAAGGGCGACGAGTCGGAGGTCGGCCGGCATCCCGACGGGCTGTCCGAGGTAGACAACCGCTTCCTGGACATTCTGGCGGGCGGGGAGCCTAAAGTCTTTGATGAACCGTTGGTCCACGCACTGCACGACCTCCGGTGGCGGCTGGAAGAACGCCTGCGCTCGAACGCCCTCTCTGAGGTCTGGATGCGCCGATTCGTCCGGATCTTCAGGGGGCACCTCGAAGCTACGCTGTGGGAGGCCACAAACCGGGCCCGGGATGTCGTCCCCGACCTGGAGTCCTACCTGAGGATGCGACCCCTGACCGGGGGCCTTTCGATCATCACGGAGCTCATGGAGATTATCGAAGGGTCCCACCTTCCGCAAGAAGTCCGCGAACACGGCGCTGTACGTCGCGTGACCGAGGCGTCCCACAACGTCGTTTGCTGGGCGAACGATATCCTCTCCCTCGAAAAAGAGCTCCGGTGCAACGAGGTGAACAACCTGATCCTGGTGCTACACCACACGCAGGACCTTGGCTTGCAACAAGCCATCGACCGGGCCGCCCAAATGCACGACGCGGAGATGCGCGCATTCGTTCGAGAGGCAGAGAATTTCCCTCTTTTCGGGGAGCCGCTGGACGACAACCTCGAACAGTACGTCTCCTCCTTACGCCACCGGATAAGGGGGGTGCTGGATTGGTCGTATGAATCGGACCGCTACAGGACGCAGTCGGGGGTGATCGTTACGGCGTAGGTTCTACCATCGCGGCCTCGCGGCCAGGATCTTCTCCGCGCCGCGAGCATCTACCGCTTTGGAGAAGTAGAAGCCCTGCCCGTAGTCGCAGCCTATGGACCTGAGGAGCGCCAACTGGCCGGAGGTTTCCACGCCTTCGGCCACGGCGTCCATGCCGAGGCTGTGGGCCAGCGTCGTTACCGTCTGGACGATCTGTGCCTTGCTATCGCCCACTTCCATCAGGTTGACGAAAGACTGGTCTATCTTCAAGGTGTCTACCGCCAGTCGGTGGAGCAGGCTTAGCGACGAGTATCCCGTACCGAAATCGTCCAGGTGTACCCCCACACCCAGCCCGCGGAGCTCCATGACCGTCTCCGCGGCCAGTTCCGCGTCTTGCATAACGGCGCTCTCGGTGATCTCCAGTTGTAGCCGGCGCCCCTCCAGGCCGGTCTCCCGGAGCACCTGGCGGAGTTCCTCCATAAACTCGGTCTCGACGAGTTGGGTGGCAGATAGGTTAACGCTCACGTCCAGCGGCCGGTAGTTGGGAAACTTTCTCCGCAGATAAGCTGTTTCTCTACAGGCTTCCCGGATCACGAAATCGCTTATCTGTTTGACTAGGCCTACCTCCTCGGCCAAGTAGATGAACTCCGGCGGCTTGAGCAAGCCTCGCTCAGGGTGTTTCCAGCGCACGAGCGCCTCGAACCTCACTACCTCGCCGCTCTTGAGCGACACTATGGGCTGGTAAAATACCACGAACTCCCCACGTTGCACGGCTCCTCTAAGATCCGTCTCAAGGTTTAAAATAGACTCGACCTGGGAGTGCATCTCTACCTCGAAGACCTCGTACCGGGCCCGGCCGTTCTCTTTCGCCCGGTACATCGCCGTGTCGGAGTCGCGCAGCAGGTCTTCTGGCCGGTCGCGATGGTAGGAGTTAGCGACGATGCCCACGCTAGCCGTTACGTACAGCTCGTGCTGATCCACCTTGATGGGAGCCTCAATCTCCCCTTGCAAACGCTCGGCGACCACGTTTGCATTTTTGATGTCTTCCAGATCTTCGAGCAGCACCGTGAACTCATCACCCCCCAGGCGCGCGACGGTATCCGTAGGATGCACGCAAGAGTCCAGCCTTTGGGCTATCTCGATCAGGAGCTGATCCCCCACCGAATGTCCCAGGGAATCGTTGACGTTTTTGAAGCGGTCGAGGTCCAGAAAGAGCACGGCGAACAGGTAGTCCTCGTCCTTTCTGGCTCGCTCCATCGTGCGTACTACGCGTTCCATGAACAATGCCCTATTCGGCAGGCCCGTTAGTGCATCGTGGTATGCGTCGTGACGCATCTGCTTTTCGGCGGCCCTCGCTTGGGCCAGCGTGCCGACCAGCCGCTTCCTGAACTGCCACAACAGCAGCAGTACGACGGTAGAGGCGGTTACAATGGCGGCAACGAGGAAACCCGACTGATACCAGGAGGGTAGCGCCGACTCCGGATTGGGAAACTCGCCGATCAGGGCGATAGCAAGCGTAACGAACCAGGAGGCAACCATCAATCGCTGCAGAAAACGGTCTCCAGCATAGGGCAACGCCACGCCCACGGCCAGAAGCGGGGCGAGCACGAGGACCGGGACCAGCATCGGCTGGGCCGCGAGCACCCCCAGCGTCGCCGCGAGAAAGCCGAAACACGTTATGGTTGTGGCAACTTCTTCCTCGCCCCGCTCCAGGCGGCTCCGTCCTACGAGCAGGAGCAGACCGTACACAAAGAGCACGGCCCCGCTTACTCCAGCCCCTACCTCACGAAAAACCACGAGGGCAGCGACTTGTAGCGCCGCGAAAATAAGTACCGTGAGGCTCAGCCAGCCGAGAAACTGGCCTAACTGTTTCGACTGAAGCGCGGGATCGTCCGCCGATTGCACCCGGTCTCGTTTTCCGCCATCCGGTCTCGCGGCGTCGTGCGAAGGTCGCGTTGAACTCAAGTCTTCCCGGTACACCTATTTAGTCAAGACTTGGGTCTTCAAGCATCGGCCGATCTTTGTGCTGTCCTTTAGCGGGTCTTCGTAGCTTATACCGGGTTCGTGGTTACCGCAACCCGGCATCTTTGTACCAGAGGAATGCCTGATCGGTCGTAGAGAGCCTCTATCGCACATCTTACTCAGTCGTTTTGGATTAGCCTGCTCCGTCCCAGGGCGTAAAGCAAAAGTCCTACCACGAGGGCGCCGACGGCGACTAGGATGTTGACGAAGGGTTGCTGGGTAAAGAGCGTGGCGCACAGCAGGGCGGCGACGAGCGGGATGATTATGCCGAGTGGGAGGCGAAGAGGACGTTCGGCGAGTGGGTCGCGGCGGCGCAGGATGACGACGGAGAGACAGACCATCAGGTACTGGTAGAGGCGGGCGGCGACGTTGAGCAAGAGCAGTTGGGTGAACGTTCCCGTTATCGCCAGGATGACAACGATGACGCCGGTGGTCCAGATGGCGACCGTCGGGGTGCTAAAGCGCGGGCTGACGCGGCTGAATAGGGCGGGCAGCATCGCCTTGTTGGAGAGGCCGTAGAGGTTACGCGGGGCGGTCAGGGCGACGCCGCTCTTGGTGCCGAAGATAGAGATTATGGCCCCGACGGTCATCAGCACGAAGCCGCCGGCGAACATGGCCCCTCCGGCGGCGAGCGGGGTGTCGGAGCCGGCGAGGTTTGGTTCTATTCTCAGGGCTGCGTGTTGGATCAGCATGTAGAACACCGTTACACCAACGAGCGTGCCGAGCACCGCGACGGAGATAGTACGGCGCGGGTTGCGCATCTCACCCGCCGGAATCGTCGCCCCCTCGAAACCGCCGTAGGCGAAGATCACGATAAGAACCGCCGCAAAGAAGTCTCCCCCACCCGGAACCTGCTCCAGAAACGCGTTACCCGGAGCCCCCGCGAAAGTAAGCCCCGCAACCACGAGCAGCGTCAGCGGGATGAGCTTCGCCACCGTAAAAAACTGAATAATGCTCGACCCGAGTCGCACGCCTAAAGTGTTCAAAAGGCACAAAAGCCCGACGAGACCGATAATGATCGGTATTTTGTAAGTCTCCGCCGGGGACCACAACGAGCCCAGGTATCCGACGAGGCCGTTCGAGAGGACCGCCCAGCCGACGAGGTACGTCACCCACACCATCCAGCCGACGGAGAGCCCCGCCGTCTTGCCCATCGCCTCGCGGACGTAGACCAGCGGGCCGCCGGTCCGGTCGTACATCGCGCTGATCTCCGCGTACGACAGCCCGATCAGGACGACCAAAAGCCCCGCCGCAAGATACGCCCACACGGCAGCTCCCCCGGCCTGCTGCGCCACCTGTCCCGGCAAAAGAAAGATGCCGCCACCGACGACCCCGTTGATCCCGATAAACAAGACCTCCGGCGTCCGCATAACCCGCTGTAACTGTTCTCCAGCCATAGGCCCCCGTATCTACAACGAAGTTAACAGTCTTTCAATTGACCGGACACTTTTTCGCAAAGATTTCGGGAAATTGGAGAACGGATATGATCCCGCTCTCGAAGAGGAAGTTTATTTACCCTTTACCGGAAAGCGCCTTCTCCGGCGGGTGGGATGGGCCGTAGTCTGCCCTCGATCATCTCCCGGTGCGACTCTAAAAACGGCGGCAACGAGAGCCGCTCCCCCAGGTTCTTCAGGTCTTCGTCGGTGGCGAAGCCGGGGCCGTCGGTGGCGATCTCGAACAGTACGCCGCCGGGCTCTCTAAAATACACCGAGCGAAAGTAGAACCTGTCTACGACCGGCGTCACCCCAATACCCACCTGTTTGAGGTTCTCCCGCCACCCCGAGTGCTCCGCCTCGTTCGGCGTCCGGAAGGCGACGTGGTGAACGCCCCCAACCCCGACCTGCCGGTGGGGACGGAGATCCGGCCTCTCCTCCAGGTGAACCTCGGTCCCCGGGCCACCCGGCCCGACCTCGAAGACGACTACTCTTACCCCGTCCCGGTGGTACTCGCCCGCCGCCCGGAAGCCGAGCGCCTGCTTCAGCACCCGGGAGGTCGCCCCGACGTTCCTTACGGTGAGCGTCGTGGCGTGCAGTCCCAGGATAGCTTTTTCCGGTGGTACGGGGCTTTCCGGGTGCGGGGTTCCGGGTGGCGTTCCGGACTCCCCGCCTTCGACCAGTTCGAGGCTTTGTCCCTCGGGATCGGTGAAGGGGAGCATGGCCCGGCCGTTTCTGTTTCCTATGTTTCCGCGCCTCACGCCGAGGTCGTCGAAACGCCCCGCCCACCAGTCGAGCGCCGCCCGGTCCGGTACGCGAAAGGCGGTCGTGGAGATCTTGCCGGACCCCGACTGGTCGGGGCCGGCCCACGACCAGTCGAAGAAGGTCATCTCGGTGCCGGGACTACCCACCTCGTCCCCGTAGAAGAGATGGTAAGCCGAAACGTCGTCCTGGTTGACGGTCTTTTTGACGAGCCGCATACCAAGCACGCCGGTGTAGAAAGCTACGTTTTTCGGGGCGTCGCCGGTTACCGCCGTGACGTGGTGCAGCCCACCTAGTTCCAAAGAAGTATTCTCCTCACGTTTTCGCACTGGCTTCGCACTGGCTTCGCGTTGCTTTCGCGATGTCGCCCCGTACCAGGGCCCCGGCAATTATAGCCAGTACCGGCGGTTCGTGGGCGGCGCCCTTCGACGTCCTTTGTTCGAGGGTTAATAAACGAGCCTCCAGGCCCCTAGATAGTAGGGATCCCCGTAGTACATGGGGGTGACGCTCGTGGACATGGTCACCGTGTTGGCGTGAATGATGTTTCCGTTGCCCAAATCAATGGCGGCGTGGCCGCCGGTGCCGTCTCCGGGGTCCCCCCAGACGTGGATGTCCCCGGCCCGCGGCGGCCCGTAAACCGGAACACCATAGTAAGGCAGCGCCGTGGGCACGTCCGGGAGTTCGAAGCCGAAAGTCCTGAAGACGGTAGTGGTAAGGCACGTACAATCCATCTGCCGCCCGGGGATGCACTCCGCCGGGCCACCGAGCACAAAAGGAACCCCCTCGTATTCGAGTGCTTCTTCGACGACCCGTTGGCCGGCCGAGCTCCCCGAAACTGGAGTCTCTCGCGCCCCGGCCGGAGCGTCCGGCAAGAGCACGAAAAGGGCGCACGCAGCAACGAGCACGGCGGCGGCCAACGGGACCGGCGAAACCCGAACGTTCGGGAAGCGGCCGTCCGGATAAAACCTCGGGTGTGTTCGGGACTCCGGATGGAGAGGCCTGCGGTTTTCGGGGTGCTGGTTCATGTGTCTCCTTTGTCGCGGTTTTGTCCAAGACAAAGAAAACATGCGCCGGTGAACCCTCTATGAGTGCCCGGTGAGCCCCTGGTGAATTTTTGGTTGGTGACGGATCCGCACACAACAATTCCGCCCCGGCGGCCACGGGCAAAGCTTGTCCGGCGCCGGAATGGATGTATAATTGATACTTAGATTACTTTAATGGAGGGTTAGGAGGTAGGGTATGGCCGCACTCTATTGCGAGTGCCGGTACGGGATCTGGTCGGATCTGTGGTGGACGGAGGGTGGGCCCGTGCTGGTTTTCGTGGACAACCAGGCTTTGAGTGAGTCCTACGGCGAACAGGTAACCGCCTGTCCCGATTGTGGGCGGGGGTTGAAGCTGGGGGCGCTAAAGTCTGAGAATTACCCGGCGCGGGGTTAGTTTCCGGTTATATTATTCGTCCGAGTCGGCGGCCTCTTCCACGTCCGAGACCAGGATGCGCCCTCCGGAGCCCGTGCCTTCGGCCTCTTGAAGGTCCACACCGAGTTCTTCGGCCCGGCGTTCGGCCGGCTCCGTGGCCTCAGGCTCTTCCTGCGTTTCCTCTTCCTCAGGCTCTTCTTCGTCCGGCTGGTCGTCGGGGTCTTCCGGCTGTGATTCGAGCGCCGCTTTTATGGCGTGGATCTCCTGGGTTTGCTCTTCCAGCTTCTCCGCCAAGTCTTCGTTTTGGTCCTGGAGTTTCTCGACGGCCTTGGTGAGCTTTTTGATCTTTTTCTTGGTCTTCTTTGCCATTTTTATTCCTTCAGACTGATTCGGGGACGTGGTAGTTTACCGTGTGGCGCGGTGCGCTACCCGCCTCCCTCTTCGAAACCGGGGTAGAGGATCATACCGCCGTCTACGAACAGGGTGGTTCCGGTGACGTAGGAGGCCTCGTCCGAGGCGAGAAACGCCACGCAGGCCGCGACCTCGTCCGGCCGGCCGACGCGGTTCCAGGGGATCAAGGCCTCAACGGCTTTGCGCTGCCCGGGGTCTTCGAGTTTTTCTTTGTTTATGGGCGTTTCTATCGCGCCGGGACCCACGGCGTTTACCCGCACGCCGCGGTCGGCGAACTCCAGCGCCAGCGTCTCGGTCAGGAGCTTTACCCCGCCCTTAGAGGCGGCGTAGTGGGCGAACTTCGGCCACGGTATCCGCTGGTGCACGCTGGACATGTTGACCACCGCCCCGCCGCCGTTTTCGACCATGTGCCCTATCGCTTCGCGGCTCGTTAAGAACACCCCGTTGAGGTTGACCGAAACGACCTTTTCCCACTCTTCGAGGCTCATCTCCAGAAAGGGCGCCTCGCTCTCGATCCCGGCGTTGTTGACCAGCACGTCCAGGCCGCCGAAGGCTTCGATGGTCTCGCCCACCAGGCGCTTCACCTCGTCCTCTTTCGAGACGTCGCCCTGTATAGCGACGGCCCTGCCCCCGGCGTCCTCTATCTCGCGCACGGCCTCGTTTGCGCCGTCCTCGTCGGAGCGGTAGTTCACCCCGACCGCCGCGCCCTCCTTGCCGAGCCGAACCGCCGTCGCCCGCCCTATGCCGCTCGACGCGCCCGTGACGAGCGCCGCTTTGCCCTCTAGCCTTCTATCCACCAAAGACCTCCTATCGTTTGATCTGCTCCGGAACCCAGCAGCCGGGTGGGCCGGAGGCGTACGCCCAGGTAAAGCCCACGACCTCCGGCTGTCCGCCGCCGTCCGGCTCGAAGAGGCGCTCTGTACCGACGAGGTCCATCAGGATCGGACGTCCCTCCACCTCTACCGGGTACCGCAGCCCGACGAGCAAAGACCCGTCTTCCCGGAAAGCCGCGCCCTCGATGTTGACGGTAAAGTCGCCCTCGTGGACGAGGTTCGCCAGTTTTTCTTCCTCCCGGCTCTGCGTAACAAACGCCTCGTAGGCCGCCGGCCCCTGGGACAGAAGCTCCAGGCCGCTTGTGCCCGATCGCCCCGACAAAGTGCTCGGCTTCGGCCTCGTCCATCACCACCCAGAAACCATACTCCCAGTCATGGGCCTCAAGAAGCGGACCGTCCTCTATAACAAGCAAGCCGGAAGCCTCGTTCGGGGGCAGGTTCAAGTCCAACTGATGAAACTCTTGCTCTCCGCCGTTCGGGATGCTCACGTTCCACCGCCCTCCTCCGGGTGTGGGATGGCCGACCCTGCCGGGAACCATACATTCCCGAAACCTTCGAGGCATAAGCCCCGTGATCCGAAGGTACCCCGAAGGTATACCGTAGGGGGGCGGACTTTCAGGTTCTCAAAGTCCCTAGTTGCTGGAAGAAATAACGCTCTGCCGGGATGAGCCGGTCACGGAGGATGTAGAAGAGGAGGCCGAGGAGAGACCGTCGCCGGAGTACGAGATGTTCAGGGTTCCCCCGTTGGCTTTTATCTTCTGCACCCGGCGGTTCCCCTCAGCGATAAAGGTCATCTCCAGCGTACCCGAACCGGTAATACGGATCTCGCAATTCAGCTTCTTCCCGTCTAGGTCGTAGACGTAGCGTTCGGGCACCCGGCCGGAGACGTTTCTCTGCTCCCCGCCGACGTTGCACGTACCCGAAAACTCCGTCCCCGGGTCCCCACCGATCTTGAGCCTCACCTTCCCGGAACGGTTCCCAGAGCGGCCCGCAGCCTCCTTTTCTCCCGGCTTCGCCCCTCCGGATGCTTTGCCGGCGCGGGCTCTCCCGTCATCCGCCACACCGTTTCCGGACTTCGTCTTTCCGGACTTCGCCGCGTTGTTCCGCCCGGCGGACGCGGAGGAGGCCTCGTTGTCCCCGAAAGAAGCGGTAACTTTTTGGGAGACGTCTCTTTGGGAGGCGTCCCTTTGGGTGTCCGGCAACTTTGCCCGGGCCGTCCCGGTCTCGAAGTCCGCCAGCCGCTTCACGGTGGGCCCGTCCGGGACGGGTTGTTCCGCGCCTTCTCCCGATCCCACCCCGCCACAAGCGGCGGACAAAGCGAGGACAAAAGCTAGACCTAGAAACAACAATAAGGAGACCGTGCTTTTTGTCTTGTGCCTCATTTTTCCTCCGTATCAGCCTTACGCCATATTTTGCCACAAATAGTGCGCCGCTTTGTAAATCCTGGTTGGCATAGGGTGAAGAAATGTTCAGGCCTTGCAACAAACACACTATATGCTAAACTCACGTATGTACAAAGTAATCGTTTGTTGGTAGGGGGAACTTTGTCTGCGTTCAATTTCAGGAAGGTCTTTGCGTTGGTGTTCGTCTTGGGTGGTTTGGCGGTGGTTTGCCTAGGCTCTTGGGAGATTTTTTTACAGCGGGGTCAGGAGCCCGTAGAAGGCGCCGGCCGTCTTGCGGAGGCCGGTAGCCGGGGGGTAACCGATGTCCCGGAAGTGCCGGAGGCGCCGGAGGAGGATCCGGCAGAGGAAGCCGCCGGGCTCGTCATGACGGCTTCTTACTACGGGCCCGGATTGGAGGGTCTGCCGACGGCCAGCGGCGAAATCTTTGATCCCGAAAAGCGCACGGCGGCACACAAGAGCCTGCCGCTCGGCACGGAGCTGTTGGTGAAGCGGGGAGACGAATCGGTAAAAGTTATCGTCAACGACCGTGGTCCTTACATTGCGGGCCGGGAGTTAGATTTGTCCGAGGGTGCGGCCGAAGAGATAGGACTGATCGGTCCCGGTGAGGATGAGGTCGAAGTAATCTTGGTGTAGTTTCTGGCTACGTTCGTAGCTCGTAACGGCATCATTCAATAGAATAGTCAAGATGACGATTCCAGATTTTCAGACCATCATGCTTCCGTTACTTCGGTTTGCCTCAGACGGGAATGAGCATCGTTTCCGAGAAGCCGTCGAGGATTTAGCTACTCACTTCGGCTTGACCGACTCGGAGCGTCTAGAGCTATTACCGAGCGGCAAGTATCCAGCCTTCGACAACCGCATAGGTTGGGCGAACACCTACATGAAGAAGGCGGGTCTGATCGAAGGTCCGCGGAGAGGCTATCTGAAGATTACGGATCGCGGTCAGGAACTTCTGAGAAGCAGACCTGAATCGATCGACGCCAAGTTTCTAAACCGTTACGAAGAGTTTGTGGAGTTCCGCAGTAAAAGCGGCGTCACCCCTGACACAAAACCTTTGATAAGCGTAAACGAAGCAGACAAACAAACTCCTCTAGAGTCTATAGAAGCTGCATATGGAACTATTCACCGCAGTCTGGGCACGGATTTGATCGAGCAGATCAAAGGTTGTTCACCGGGATTCTTCGAGAAACTGGTTGTGGAGGTACTGGTGGCGATGGGCTATGGTGGGACCAGAAAGGATGCCGGCAGAGTTATCGG
The DNA here is from genome assembly GCA_965213905.1 of Rubrobacteraceae bacterium. Taxonomy (GTDB): domain Bacteria; phylum Actinomycetota; class Rubrobacteria; order Rubrobacterales; family Rubrobacteraceae; genus SIRX01. The sequence goes on from OZ243922.1 coordinate 1,309,770, forward strand.
TGGGAGCGGCGACGAAGGTGTAGATGGCGTCATCAACGAAGATCGTCTAGGTCTCGACGTGATCTACGTGCAGGCCAAGCGTTGGGAAAACCCCGTAAGCCGCCCGGAGATTCAGAAGTTCGTCGGAGCACTCTTAGGAAAAAAAGCCAGGAAAGGCATCTTCATAACGACATCGGGCTTTTCTAAACACGCCAGAGAATACGCCTCGTCCATAGAGAGTAGTGTTGTGCTGATCGACGGCGAGGCGCTTGCCAACCTGATGATCGACTACAATGTCGGCACCACGGTCGAATCGTCCTACGAGGTCAAGCGCATAGACTCAGACTACTTTGATGAGGTTTAGTCCCTTTCTTTAGAGAAAGAACTCCATCCCTTCCGGTGGGTTCCTCGTATCGGACTCTATTCTCGCCTCCAGATTCGAGGTACATACCTCCAGTTTATGCCCGTCTGGGTCGAGGAAGTATCGCGAGTCACCTTCTGTCTGGTTTTCTTGCCAGATCTCCGCCCCAGATTGCTTGATGCGTTTGCTAACAATCCTAAATTCTTCGGCGGAAACGGTGAACGCCGCGTGCGTGTACTCTGACAGCGTGTCCCCCCTTACCGATGAGTCGAGGATCAGAACCACCCACGCATCACCGGCGAGAAGGTAGGCTCCCTTGTTCCAGCGAGCGACGAGCCGGAAGTCCAGCACGCCGGTGTAGAAGCCTACCGATTCTTCCAGATCTCTCACCGAAAACGTCAGGTGGTTGACGCCGGTGATCATGGATTTTCAAAACACCTTCGGCAAGTAACCCGGCCGCGACTTCTCGAACGACTCCAGGTCATCCTCGTGGGTGAGCGTGAGGCCGATGTCGTCTAGGCCGTTGAGGAGCCGGTAGCGGGCGAAGTTGTCGAAGGCGAAGGGCTCTTCGAAGCCGGGGGCTTTTACGACGCGGCCTTCGAGGTCTACGGAGATCTCGGCCTCCGGATCTTCGCGCACGGTGTCCAGGAGTTTCTCGACAGATTGTTCGGGGAGTTCGACTGCCAGCAGGCCTATTTTGGCGCAGTTGTTCTTGAAGATGTCCGCCAGTGACTTGGCTATGACAGCCCCGAAACCGTAGTCTTGGATCGCCCAGGGCGCGTGCTCCCGACTGGAACCACTTCCGAAGTTCTCTCCGGCGAGCAGTATCTTGGCGCCCTCGTGCTCGGGTTTGTTCAGGATGAAGTCCTCTTGCTCACGCCACTCGGAGAAGAGGAACTGGCCGAAGCCGGTTCGCTCTATGCGTTTGAGGGCGTCGCTAGGGACGATCTGGTCGGTATCCACGTCGTCCCAGCCGAGCGGGAGCGCCTTGCCTTCTACCTTGCTTACCGGTTCCATCTAGCTCACCTCCACGGGTACACCGAGCTCACTGGGCAAGGCGAACCGCCCCATCACCGCCGTCGCCGCCGCCACGACCGGGCTGACCAAGTGCGTCCGGCCGCCCTTGCCCTGCCGGCCCTCGAAGTTGCGGTTGCTGGTCGAGGCACAGCGCTCGCCGGGCGCCAGGATGTCCGGGTTCATACCGAGGCACATCGAGCACCCTGCGTTTCGCCAGTCGAAGCCGGCTTCTATGAAGACTTCGTCCAATCCTTCTTCTTCGGCCTGCTGCTTTACGCGCATCGATCCGGGGACGACCATCGCCCGGATGCCCTCTTTTACCTTATGGCCGTCGAGGACGCGGGCGGCGGCCCGCAGGTCTTCGATGCGGGCGTTGGTGCAGGAGCCCAAGAATACAGTATCCACCTCGATCTCCCGTATCGGCGTGCCAGGCTTCAAGTCCATGTACTTGAGCGCCCGTTCGTGGCCCTCAGTCTGCGGCTCGGGGACCGCCTCATCCAACCCGACGGTCTGGGCCGGGGTCGTGCCCCAGGAGACGTAGGGGACGAGGTCTTCGGCCTGGATGATGACTTCCTTGTCGAACTCGGCGCCCTCGTCGGTGCGGAGCGACTTCCACTCTTCGACGGCGATGTCCCAGTCCTCACCTTTCGGGGCGTGTTCGCGGCCTTCGAGGTATTCGAAGGTGGTTTCATCAGGGGCGATGAGGCCGGCGCGGGCGCCGCCTTCGATGGACATGTTGCAGACTGTCATCCGGCCCTCCATCGAGAGGTTCCGGATCGCCTCGCCGCGATACTCGATGACGTGCCCGACGCCGCCGTTGGTCCCGATGCGGTGCAGGATGCCGAGCATGATGTCCTTCGCCGTGATCTCCGGCGAGACCTTACCCTCGATGGTGACGGACATCGTCTTTGGCCGCTGCTGCTGGAGCGTCTGGGTCGCCAGGACGTGCTCGACCTCGCTAGTGCCGATACCGAAAGCCAGCGCCCCGAACGCCCCGTGCGTCGAGGTGTGAGAGTCGCCGCAAACGATGGTGAGCCCCGGCTGGGTCAGACCCATCTCCGGCCCGATGACGTGGACGATCCCCTGACCGAGCGAGCCCCACGGATGGAGTTGTATCCCGAACTCCTCGCAGTTGTTCCGCAGCGCCTCCATCTGCTTCGCGGAAACTTTGTCCTCCACCGGACGATCCGGCCCCCAAGTCGGGACGTTGTGATCCATCGTCGCCACACTGAGGTCCGGGCGGCGCACTTTTCGGTTCGCTATCCTCAATCCCTCGAAAGCTTGTGGGCTGGTTACCTCGTGGACGAGGTGCAGGTCCACGTAGAGGAGGTCTGGTTCACCCTCTACGCTGCGTACTATATGCCTGTCCCATATCTTCTCCGCCAAAGTCTTCGGTCGGCTCATACTCTCTCCTCCGATTCTGTATTTTCTATGCTTTTTCTCCACGCGATTATGTTAAGCCGTACGTAGTCCACGAGTAGCTTTCCCCCCTCCGACATCCGTTCTGCGACGGCCCGGACGAAATCGTCGCGTTTGCCTTCCGGCAGCGCCGATACGTGCTGGCGCAGGATTACGGTTTTCAGGTAACGTGCCAGCTTCTCTACCGAGTCGAACCCCGTAGGCTCTTCGTGCAACCAGGTCTCTACTTTCTCGAAACCGGCTTTCTCCAACCGGGCTTTCGTCGTTTCGGGGTCTGCGAAATGCTTCGCGTCGCTCCAGCCCTCGAAGGATTTCCGGAAAGGCTCTTTGTCCATAACTTCTTGCGCCGTCTCCAACACCCGGGCTACATTGCCCGTGCCGCCACATTGGGCGGCGAGGAGTCCGCCCGGTTTGAGGTTTTCGGCCAACCGCTGGAAGAGTTTGTCGTGGTCGAGGATCCAGTGAAATGTGGCCGTAGAGAAGATCACATCGGCAGGCTCTCCGGCGTCCAACTCCAGCAGGTTTTGCCGCTCCACCGTTACACGCCCACCGTCAGCGAACCGCCCCGCAGCAGCCGAAACCATATCCTCCGAAACGTCCACCGCGAGCACCGTGCCCCCCGGCAACCGCTCCAGCAGCAACCCCGTTACCCGGCCCGTCCCGCATCCCGCATCCACGACCGTCTCCTCGCCCCTAAGCTCCACACGCCCCAGGAACTCCGCGCCCCAGCGCGTCATCGGGTCCGCAAGCTCCTCGTAAGAAGCCGCGTCCCACCCGGTCGTCATGCTTTCCTCTTGTTTCATCTCAATATGTGAGATATGCTGTCCATACAATGGATATTGTAGACGACACGGCGGATAAAGGCAAGGTTGTGGCGGAGAGCGGCGTCGGGGTGTTGGACAAGTCGGTAGGGATTTTGGCTTTGCTGGCGGAGGATGGGCCTACGGGTCTGGCGGGGGTGGTGGAGGCGACCGGCATTCCGCGGCCGACGGCGCACCGGCTCTTGGCGGCGCTGGAGGTCCACCACCTCGTAGCGCGGGACAATGGGCGGTACAAGCTCGGGTTGCGGTTGCTGGGGTGGGGGGAGAAGGCTGTCGAGGGTACAGAGCTGGTTGAGGTTGCGCGGCCCGCGCTGGAGGGTTTGCGGGACGAGAGCGGGGAGAGCGTGCAATTGTACGTGAGGGAGGGGGACCGGCGGGTTTGTGTGGCCGCCGTCGAGCGGTCCGGTGGGGGTTTGAGGGACATGGTCCCGGTTGGATCCGTGCTGCCACTGGAACGGGGTTCGGGCGGTACGGTGCTGCTGGCGTGGTCGGAGGACGAAGACAGAGAGCAGTTAGAGGAGGTTCGTCGTCGGGGTTGGGCGGAGAGTATTGCCGAGCGGGAGTCGGGGGTGGCGAGCGTTAGCGTGCCGGTTTTCGGCAACGGCGGGGAGTTACGGGCGGCGGTGTGTGTAAGTGGCCCGGTCTCGCGGATGGGCGAAAGCCCCGGCAGACGTTTTTCAGGAATGGTCTCTGCGGCGGCCCGGGAGATCTCCAGGTCTCTAGGGCCTTAGCTTCGCTTTCGGATAGACTGGTCTGAAAAGTACGAGATAGAAAGAGGATAGACCTTGGTCGTAGCCGAAATAAGCATAGCCCCGCTCGGGACAGAATCCACCAGCGTCAGCCGCTACGTCGCGGCGGCCGTAAAGGAACTAGAATCCTCGGGCTTGAAATGTTCTTTAGGACCGATGGGAACGACGGTAGAAGCAGGGAGCGTGGAGGAAGTCTACGCCGCCCTCGCGAAGGCGCAGGCCGCCATATTCGCGTTGGGCGTCGGGCGCACGTACACCGTCGTAAAAATGGACGAGCGCCGGGACAGCGGCCGTTCCTCCGACGACATGGTAAGCGCGGTTAGGGAGAACATAGAAGGCGCACGCTAGATCCCTCCGGACTACCAGGTTCTTTTCGTTAGAATAGGTTTATGGAGACTAAACAACGAGTATTTAGCGGCATTCAGCCGAGCGGCAACCTTCACGTAGGGAACTACCTGGGGGCGCTCAAGAACTGGGTGTCTATACAGGACGATTACGAGAACTACTTTTGCATAGTGGATTTGCACGCGCTCACGGTGCCACAGGACCCCGAGACGCTGCGCCAGAAAGTTCGGGAGGTCGCGGCGATCTACCTGGCCGCCGGCATAGACCCGGAGAGGTCCGTCGTCTTCCGCCAGAGCGCCGTCTCCGGGCACGCGGAGCTTGCGTGGCTTTTGAACTGCGTCGCCCGGTTCGGGGAACTCTCGCGGATGACGCAATTCAAGGACAAGGCCCAAAAGGGCGGCGCCGAGAGCGCGAGCGCCGGGCTCTTCGACTACCCGGTGCTGATGGCGGCGGACATCCTGCTCTACAACGCGCATTTGGTTCCGGTTGGCGAGGACCAGCGGCAGCATTTAGAGTTGGCCCGCACGCTGGCGCGACGGTTCAACCATTTATATGGGGAAACGTTCGTGGTGCCGGAGCCAATGATCCTGGAGGTCGGGGCGCGGGTTATGGCGCTGGACGAGGCGGAGACGAAGATGAGCAAGAGTTCGCCCGCGCCTTCGAGCTACGTGGCGATCCTGGACGAACCGGACGTTATACGGCGCAAGATCAAACGGGCCAAAACCGACTCCGGCTCAGAGATCATCGCCGGCCCCGACAAGCCCGCGGTAACCAACCTGCTCGGCATCTACGCCGGCATGACCGGCCAGAAAGTATCCGAGGTCGAGCGCCAGTACGAGGGCAAGGGCTACGGGGACTTCAAGCGCGACCTCGGCGAAGTAGTCGTCGAAGGCCTGGCCCCCGTCCGGGAAAAAGCATTGGGGCTACTCGACGACCCGCAGCAGCTCGACGGTATCCTCGAAAGTGGTGCCGGGCGGGCGCGCGAGGTGTCCCGCCCGATCCTGGAGGGCGCCCAGAAGGGCATGGGCCTCGAATAGTGGATACCCGGCAGAAGATCCTGAAAGTCTTGACCGCCATCCCGCAGGGCGTCCTCTACTCCACCACCGACTGGCACAGGATACTGGGCGAGGACAAACGCGAGATCCGCGAAGCCCTCGACGGGCTCGAAGCCGAAGGCAAGATAGAAGTCGTGAAGAGCGACGAGGGCCGACCGGACAAGCCGCTCTACAAGCTCAAGTAGTTTTGCAACGTCTCCGTTCCACCCTAGACCGCATAGACCGCAAAGGCTACGGGGCCTACAAAGACCTCCGAGGTTCCTACGAGTTCGAGGGGTTCACCCTCCACGTAGACAAGGTGCAGCGCGACCCGTTCGCCCCGCCGTCCCTGATCCGGGTCCGGATGCACACCAACCGTTTCGTCCCCACGCTCTTCGAAAACCCCGTGCGCCGCGTGGCCTTCGAGGATTTCCTGACGCGCAGCGTGGATGCCGCCATCCGGCGTGTCGTCCGGGGAAAGCGCGGCTCCGGCGGAAGCGGTCGGGTGGAAATACAGCGCCCATCTCAGGTCGTGCTGCCCCGCACCTCGATGGTGGTGAAGGACGAGTACGTCGAGGCCAGGATGGCCGTAGGGTTGCCGGCCCAGGGTCGTAGCGTGGACGCCCGCGCCGCCCGGACGATGCTGCTGGAAGAACTGCCCGAGGTCGTGCGGCAGGCCCTCACACCCGGCGGGGTAGACGAGGAGCAGGCCCGGCTACACGTAGAAACGGTAGAGGATGCGGCTCGTCTCCGGGAAACCTTGCCGGGCCTGGGACTGGTCGCGTTCGTGGCGGACGGCTCCGTTCTGCCGCGCGAGAGTGGGGCGAGCGACCGTCCGGTGGGCGAGGGTGCGGTGCCGTTCGAGAGCCCAGAGGAGTTTCGGGTCTCCGTAAGGCTGCCGAACCGGGGCGAGGTTTCCGGGATGGGTATACCGGAGGGGGTCACGCTCGTGGCCGGAGGAGGGTTTCACGGAAAGAGTACGCTCTTGGAGGCGTTGTCTTGGGGCGTCTACGACCACGCGCCGGGCGACGGCCGGGAGTTGGTCGTGACCCGGCCGGACGCGGTCAAAATAAGGGCCGAGGACGGTCGGGGCGTCGCCGGGGTAGACATATCCACCACCATTGGGGAGCTGCCCGGCGGCAAATCTACAAAAAGTTTTTCTACCCAGAACGCTTCCGGATCCACGTCCCAGGCGGCCAACATCGCCGAGGCCCTGGAGGTCGGGACCTCACTTCTTTTGGTGGACGAGGACACGAGCGCGACGAACTTCATGGTCCGGGACGCGAGGATGCGCGAGTTGGTCCAAAGAGAGCCCATCACCCCGTTCGTGGACGTGGTGCGCCCGATGCACCAGACGCTGGGCGTCTCCACGGTCGTGGTCGTCGGCGGGGTCGGCGACTACCTGGACGTGGCGGACCGCGTGATCCTCATGGAGGATTACCGGCCCCAAGACGCAACCGGGAAGGCCGCCGAAATCCGGGAGCGTTTCCCGATACGGGCCACCACCGGCCCCGGAGAAGTACGACCCCCAAAGCCCCGCCGGGCGCGTCCATCCTCGATAGACCTCCGGCGCGGCAAGCGCGAGGCCGCGCGGGGAAAAGGTGTCAACGCGATAGAGCTAGGACGAGAGCGCGTGGACCTCACCTACCTGGAACAACTCGCCGAAGCCGGGCAGGCCGAAGCCGTCGCCCGCATTATCGGAGGGTTCGCCGGCGGGGGTACGGACCAGGAGGTAGGGCAAATCGTCGGGGCGGCGCTATCCGCCGTCTCGGAGGACGGTCTCGGTTCGTTGGGCGGTTTCCGGGGGCATCCCGGCGAGTTGAGCCTGCCGCGGGCGCAGGAGGTGGCCGCCGCCCTGAACCGCGTAAGATCTCTGGGAGTAGGCTCCGGGTAGAGACTAGAGCCCGGCCCGTTCGCCACGATTTGTCGGAGAAGGTCGGTTTTTTTGAGGACTCGCACCGTTCGTTGCTGTTATTATTAGCGACATGTTTTGCGTAAGAGCAAAGAGGTCCGGCTTTTAAGTGGAAGACTTCGGCGTAGAAGAGAACCACCTCGAAGAATCCACGCCGCCGTGGTTCCGGCTGCGGGCCGTTTTCGTGCACCTGTACACCGCGAGCGGCGCGGTGCTGGCCCTGCTGATCCTGGTGGCGGCCTACAACGGTAACGCCGTACAGGCGTTATGGCTCATGCTGGCGGCGCTCCTCATAGACAGCACCGACGGTTTGTTGGCCCGCCGGCTGCGGGTAAGCGAAGCTCTCCCCTCTTTCGACGGCGCGATGCTGGACAACATCGTGGACTACATCACCTACGTCTTCGCGCCCATGATCCTGCTCTGGAGCGTAGGCTATTTGCCGGAGGGTGTCTATGGACTCGTCCTGGCGGCGCTACCGCTTCTGGCGTCCAGTTACCAGTTTTGCCGGGTGGACGCGAAGACCGACGACCACTTCTTTCTCGGCTTCCCGAGCTACTTCAACGTGGTGGTCTTCTACGCCATCGTCTTCGACCTCGGCGTTGGGGCGGTGACGGCGTTGATCCTGGTCTGCTCCGCGTTGGTTTTCGTGCCGCTCCGGTACGTCTACCCGACCCGGACGGCCGCCTTCCGCAGGCTCTCGCTTTTCATGACGGCGCTCTGGCTCCTGAGCTACGGGGCAATACTGTTGCAGATGCCGGAGCCGGAGCCCCTGATCCTGGGCTTCTCCATCTTCTACCTCCTCTACTACCTGGGCCTCAGCCTCCACCTGAACGTCCAGATGCTCGCCGAACGCCGGGCGGAGAAATCCGAGGCGTGATCCCCGGAACTTAAAACCTGGTAGGGAAAGGAACCGGACGTGCCACAGAACGGGCCTCTTAACGAAACGCTCCTGAAAAGACTCACGGAAACACCCGGCGTCTCGGGCCGGGAAGAGCAACAACGAGGGATCCTGCGCGAAGAGTTGGGCAAGTTGGCCGACGAGGTCTACACCGACGCCCTGGGAAGCGTCATCGGCACGAAAAACGGCCGGGACGACGTGCGGGTAATGCTCGCCGCCCACACCGACGAGATCGGCTTTCTCGTCAAACACGTAGACGAGAAGGGTTTCTTGCGACTCCAGACTTTAGGCGGCCACGACCCGGCGAACATGGTCTCCCAGCGCGTGATCGTCACGACCGCGAACGGCGAGGCCTTCCGCGGCGCGCTCCAGCCCTCGCGCAAACCGCCGCACCTCTCCAAAGGCGAGCAGCAGAAGCCGCCGAAGCCCGAGGATTTCTTCGTGGACCTCGGCATGCCCGCCGACGAGGTCGAAGAGAAAGTCCGCGTCGGGGACTACGTGACGATGGACCGGACGCTGGAAAAGGTCGGGGACTGCTACATGTCCAAAGCACTGGACGACCGGGTCGGGGTGTTCGTCATGCTGGAGGCGCTCCGGGCCCTGGACGGGTACGAGGCCACGATCCACGCGGTGGCGACCTCCCAGGAGGAGGTCGGGCTGCGGGGCGCGGCGGCCAGCGGTTCGGCCCTGGGGCCGACGGTCGTCGTCGCGCTGGACACCACGCTCGCGATGGACGTGCCGGGCGGTGGCGGCGAGAACACCATAACCGGGTTGGGAAAAGGGGCGGCCATAAAAATTCAGGACAGTTCCTTTATCGCCCACCCCGGGCTCGTCGAACACTTCCGAAAGGTAGCCGAACGCGAGGAAATACCGCACCAGATGGAGATCCTACCGGCCGGCGGCACCGATGCGGGCGGTGTCCAGCGCCTCCACGGCGGCATCCCGGCCATCACCCTCTCCATACCCTCCCGCTACGTCCACACCCCGAACGAGATGGTCCACGCCGAAGACGTGCGGGCGTGCATAACCCTCCTAGCCCGCTACCTCGAAGAAGCGCACACCGGCGACTACGCGCTGTAAGGAGCCCAGATGAACGACGAACCGCCGCTCCCCCCGGCCGCTTTCGGGCGTGCTTTCAAAGCCTTTCTGGAAGAGTCCGTAAAAGGGTTGGAGGCCGAAGAAGCCCCCTTCGTAAGCCTCCTGGGTGAACACCTCGGGGCTGACCCCCGCACGCTACCGATCACCGCGGAGGGCATGTCCACGATCGAGCACCCCAACGTTCAGGCAGCCCTGGACGCCTGGATCTCCGCCGAAGGCCGCTCTGCGGAGTTGCTCGGCGTGACGGCGGAGCAGAAACGGTATGCCGGCATCGGCCTCTCCGACCTGGTGACCCCGGCCCGCGGCGGGTTGATAGACGGGGGCATGGTCCCCCAACCCGGCCCCGTTGACTACGCGAACGTCGCCGTCGGACGAGACGAGATGCGGGCTTGCGTACAACACGGTCTTTACCTGCTGCACGACGTGGGGCACGCCCTCGCCGTTACGATCAGTATCTCCGGCGAACTCAGCGACGAGCTACAAGTCCGGATCGAGGTGATGGCCCCCGGGCCGGAGCAGTCGGCGGCTTTTCTAGAAGAGATCCGGGAGGGCATGCGGCGCCACAACGTTTATCGCGGCCAGGTGCTCGCCCTCGGCAACCCGCACGGGCCTTTCGGGGAGGGCGGGACGATGGTCGAGTTCCCGGCGCTGCCGGACACCCGGCGCGAGGCGGTCGTGCTGCCGGAGGGCATTCTGGAGCGTGTCGAACGCCAGACGGTCGGCTTCAGCGAGCACGCGGAGCGGCTCCGGGCGGCGGGGCGGCACCTAAAGCGCGGCCTGCTGCTTTACGGCCCGCCGGGGACCGGCAAAACGCTCACGGCCATGTACCTCGTCGGCCAGATGCCGGGCAGGACGGCCCTGATCCTGTCCGGCAGCAGCTACGGGCTCGTCGCCCCGACCTGCGAGCTGGCCCGCAACCTCCAGCCTTCGATGGTGATCCTCGAAGACGTAGACCTCGTGGCCGAAGAGCGTGGCATGGGAAACATGGGCGAGAACCCGCTACTCTTCGAGCTGCTAAACGAAATGGACGGCCTCGCCGAAGACGCCGACGTCATATTCGCGCTCACCACGAACCGCCCGGACCTGCTGGAGCCCGCGCTCGCCGCCCGTCCGGGGCGCATAGACCAGGCGGTAGAGATCCCCCTCCCCGACCCCGACTGCCGCCGAAGGCTCCTGAACCTCTACGGCAAAGGCCTGGATCTCCGACTCGAAAACCCCGAAACCGTCGTAGAACGGACCGAGGGCGTAAGCGCATCATTTATAAAAGAGCTACTCCGCCGGGCAACACTATTCGCCGCGGAAGAAGGCGGAGAAATGACGGTTACCGACCGTCACCTTACCGAGGCCCTCGACGAGCTCCTAATCGCCGGCGGCACGCTCACCCTGCGCCTGCTCGGCGGAGAGCCACCACGTCCGGACGAGGATGAGGAGCCGGATTGGCCGGACGAAGAGTTCGAGGATTAGCCTCTCCAGGCGCTACAGAAAGGCCTACGTACTTATGTACTTGACTATAATAGTCAAGTAACGTCCGCCTCGACGGACACCTGAGAAACGCCACGATCCGCCCCGGCCCTATGCTTCTTCCCACCAACTTCGGATAAATCTGCTGCCCAAGGCTTCGTAATACTGTAGCATCTGTTTTCGTTCCGACATCTATTTGGGAGACAAAACGATGGCACAAAGCTACGACAGCCCGCCGGAGATGAACCTCAATCCCGACAGTGAGTATTTTGCTAACTTCGTGACTGAGAAGGGTCTGATCAAGGTCCGTATGTTCGCCGAGGAGGCGCCGGTTACGGTCAACAACTTCGTGTCTCTGGCCCGGGATGGGTATTTCGACGGCACCAGCTTCCACCGGGTTATAGAGAACTTCATGGCCCAGGGCGGGGACCCGACGGGCACGGGGACCGGCGGACCGGGCTACCAGATACAGGACGAGTTTCACCCGGACCTCACGCACGACAAGCCCGGCATACTCTCGATGGCGAACGCCGGGCCGAACACGGGCGGTTCGCAGTTCTTTATTACGCACGGGCCGACGCCGTGGCTGGACGGCAAACACGCGATCTTCGGCGAGGTCGTGGATGGCATGGACGTGGTGTACGCGCTCCGGGAGCGGGACCCGCAGCGCGACCGGGAGCCGGGCGACGGCATCGAGCGGGTAGAGATCGAGGAGATCCCGCGCGGCTAGTACGGGAAATTCCTCTTTCGGCCTCGTCATCTTCGACTGCGACGGTGTATTGGTAGATTCCGAGCGCATCTCCGTCCCGGTGGATGCTTTCGTGTTATCCGAACTCGGCTGGCCCATGGGCGAAGCCGAAGTGGTCGAACGTTTCGTGGGGCGCTCGTCGGAATCTGTTAGGGTGGAGATCGAAGCCCACACGGGACGCCGCTTGCCGGACGACTGGGAGGCCGACTTCGAACACCTGTACCGGGAAGCTTTCGAGGCGGAACTCGTTCCGGTAGACGGCGTTCCGGAAGCGCTGAACCGTATCCCACACCCTACTGTGTAGCCTCTAGTGGAAGTCACGAGAAGATGAGGTTTACCCTGGGCCTTACCGGCCTGTACGGACGATTCGAAGGCCGCATCTTCAGCGCCGACGAGGTAACGAACGGCAAGCCCGCCCCCGAGCTCTTTTTACACGCGGCGGTACACCTGGGCGTGGAGCCGGCGGCTTGCGCGGTGGTCGAGGACAGCCGGTACGGCGTGGAAGCGGCCCGCGCGGCCGGCATGCACGCCTTCGGCTACGCCGGCGGGGTGACCCCGAAAAGCCACCTCGAAGGGCCGAACACCGTGGTGTTCGAGGACATGCGGGATCTGCCGGGCCTGATCGGGGAGAAGTAGACGCCGTTTCCTGTGCTGGGTGTGGATTTACAGTTCCCGTAACCGGGTAAGGAATAAGCTTGTCCGGCAGTTCGAAATCGTTGTGGGAGGAGAGGTAGATTTGTCTCAGGAAGTCGCGGAAAATTTCAAGGAAGCCCTGTGGAAAGTCGAGGAGGATCAGGACATGGAACCCATGTTGGATATCCTCTCCGAGGACTGTGAGGTCGGCAACGTGGCCGTGCCGAAGACGTTTCACGGCCAGGACGAGGCGCGGGAGTTTTGGACGCAGTACCGAAAAACGTTCGACGAGATGAAGTCTACTTTCCGCAACATCTTCGCCGACGACGGCCGGGCCGCCCTGGAGTGGACCACCGAAGGAACCGAAGAAGGCGACACCGTCTCTTACGAAGGCGTCAGCATACTGGAGATAGAAGGTGACAAGGTCAAACGCTTTATGGCCTACTTCGACCCGTCCTACCTGAACCGCCAGATCGTGGACTAATCGTCGGACGGACCGGCGCAACGTTCCACCTCTGCAGGCAAAATGCTCGGCTGCGGAGAAGACCCTTGCGGCTTCGGGATTACGAAGTTCCTCATCACGCTCCCCGAAGGTGGACCGGAGCGTTGTAAACCCCACACGACCGAGGCCGGCGTAAACCGTTAGGATCCAGCATGACCGAGAGCACCGAAGTTCAGCGTTCCGCCGGCATCTTGCTCCACCCTACCTCCCTGCCGGGGCCCTACGGCATCGGCGAGTTGGGGCCGGAGGCCCTCGGGTTCGTGGGTTTCCTGGAGGACGCCGGCCAGAAGCTCTGGCAAATGCTGCCCTTGGGCCCTACGGGTGACGACGGTTCGCCGTACTCCTCCTACTCGGCCTTTGCGGGCAACCCGCTCCTGATCAGCACGGAGCGTCTCAAAAAAGACGGCCTTCTACAGTCCGACGTGCCGGAGGCCCCGGACGGCCCGGTGGACTACCCGGCGGTTATCTCCAAAAAGACGAAAGTGCTGCGGGAAGCGTACGAACGGATGAAACCGGGCAAAGAATTCCAGAAGTTCAAAGACGAGCACGAAGGTTGGCTCGGAGATTACGCCCTCTACATGGCCCTCAAGGACAAGTTCGGGGGGCGGTCGTGGAATCGCTGGGATGAAGACGTATCTAGCCGAAAGCCGGCGGCGCTGGAGAAAGCCCGCCGGGAGTTGGAAAAAGAGGTCCGGTTTCACGAGTTCGCCCAGTATCTCTTCTTCCGGCATTGGGAGGACGTAAAAAGCGCGGCCAACGGGGCGGGGATCGAGGTGATCGGGGACATCCCCATCTTTATCTCCCACGACTCCGCCGACGTGTGGGTGAACCAGGACCTCTTTTTCCTGGATTCTTCCGGGGACCCGACCGTGGTCGCGGGCGTTCCGCCGGACTACTTCTCCGAAACCGGCCAGCTCTGGGGCAACCCGCTCTACGACTGGGAGGCGCTGCGGCAGGACGGTTACTCCTGGTGGGTGGAGCGGGTGCGGATGGCCCTCACGCTCTACGACGTGGTCCGGATAGACCACTTCCGCGGCTTCGAGGCCTACTGGGAGATACCCGCCGACGAGACAACGGCCCAGAACGGCCGGTGGGTCGAAGGGCCGGGCCGGGAACCCTTTCAGGCTTTCGAGAAAGAGATCGACACCGGGGACGAACCACAGATCATCGCCGAGGACCTCGGGGAGATCACCGCGGGCGTGGAAGAGCTTCGCAAGGAGTTGGGCCTGCCGGGTATGAAAGTCCTCCAGTTCGCGTTCTCCGGCCCCGACAACGCTTTTCTCCCGCACCAGTACGGGGACACCAACTGGATCGTCTACACCGGCACCCACGACAACGACACCACCGCCGGCTGGTGGGCGGGCGCCGACGCGGAAGGCCGCAACTTCGCCCGCCGCTACCTCGGTAAAGAGTTCGTCTCCGTCTGGGATTTCATCCGCCTCGCCTACGCCTCCGTGGCCCAGAGGGCCGTCGTGCCCATGCAAGACGTACTAGGGTTGGGCTCCGAACACCGGATGAACACGCCCGGCACGGTAGGAGGAAACAACTGGGCCTGGCGGCTGGAAGAGTCCGCGCCCACGCCGGATCTCGCAGAGAAGCTCCGGAGCCTCGCAAAAACCTACGAGAGATAAACCGCACGAACCGCGCCGTTTTAGAAGTGCGGTTCCGTAAAGCCTAGAACAGGCCCACACGGCCCGGCGGCCAGAAACGAACCTCGGCCTCCCCGATCAGGTTTTCCCCCGGCACGGGTCCGTAGGAGCGGGAGTCGATCGAGCCCAGACGGTTGTCTCCCATTGCGAAGAAGTGGCCTTCGGGAACCGTTTCCGGCCCGAAAGGTGGCGAGTATCTGGCGTCCGGTTTGAGGTAAGGTTCCGCCTGTGGCTCACCGTTAAGGTGTAGTGTGCCGTCCCGGATCTCCAGCGTATCTCCCGGCAGTCCTACGACGCGCTTTATTAGCACCGTGCCGTCTGCGGGGCTCTCGAAAACCACGATGTCCCCCCGCCCTACGTCGGAGAGGTCGTAGGCCAGCTTGTTAGCCAAAACCCGGTCGTTGGTGCAGCCGTCGCAGCCGTGGAGCGTAGGCTCCATGCTCCCCGAAGGAATCTTGAACGGCTCAGCCACCACCGGCCGCACGAAACCGAAGACCAGCGCGAAAGCGATGACCGGTACAACTGCGTACTCGACCAGGGACCTGATAGCCCGGTTCCCGCGGTTATTAGTAGGCTCTTCGGGAGAATTCGACACACTCACGTCCTTTTCCAAGCGGCGGCTGTCAGCGGTAGTCTACAGGAGCCCCAGCCGGCCTGGGGGCCAGAAGCGGACGAACGCTTCGCCTTCGAGGTTCTCTTTCGGTATCGGGCCGATAAAGCGGGAGTCGCGGGAGTTCGAGCGGTTGTCGCCCATTACGAAGACGTGGCCTTCGGGCACTTTCTCCTGCCCGAAGGTGCTCCTATCGGGGAACTCGCTATTTAGATACGGTTCGTCTTGGCGCTCGCCGTTTACGACGAGCGTGCCGTTGCGGATGGCGACGGTATCACCTGGCAGGCCGACCACGCGTTTGATCAGGTCTTGCCGTTCGTCCCTCTCGCCCTGAAACCAGCCCACGAGACGCGCTACCGGGTTCCCGTCCGCCGAGTTGTCCACCCCCTCCGGGGTCTTGAAGACCACGACGTCTTCACGCTCCGGCTCGGTAAAGCGGTAGATAAACTTGTTCACCATCACCCGGTCGCCAACCTCCAGCGTGGGCACCATACTTTCGGAAGGAATGAAGAAAGCCTCGACGATAAACGGCCGGACGATCAGAAAGACCAGCGCGAAAGCGACGATGAGTATGACCACGAACTCGAGGGGGCCACCGCCACTCTTTTTAACCCGCCGGCGGCTTTGTCGGCCGCCTTCGCCGGCCGTCTGAAATTGTCCTTCGCGTTTTTGATCTTCGGACATGGGCGCTAAGAATACCGCACCCGCGGGCGCTTAACCTCCGGATTACCCGGAGATTGCGACTAGCACTAGAAAATGCCTAGCGCCTGACCCAGGAGGCGCAACGCCACGACCACCATGAACACCCCAAAGCCGATCCGCAACTTGTCTTCCGGCAGCGGGTCTCGGAGACGCACCCCGAGCCAGGCCCCGGCTATCGCGCCCAAGACCAGCGGCGGCAGTCCCAGCACCCGGTCGAAGCCGGTAAGCAAATAGCCGGCGGCCCCGACGAAAGCCGCCGCCAGTACGACCGCCAGGCTGGTAGAAACCGCAGGCTTCACGTCCACCCCGAAGCCCAGCACCAGCAGCGGCACCAGCATGACCCCGCCACCGATACCCAGAAGCCCCGAAAGCGCGCCCACCACGATGCCGGCCAAGATAACCACCGGCAGCGGTAGCCTTTTGCCGCCACCGGATACCGCCGAACCTCCCCCGCGGGCCGTAGGATACGCCAGGGCCAGAAGGAGTACGGAGAAGCAGACCTGCACGACCACCTCCGGCGAGATCTTGCTGATGTAGACGCCTATGAGAGAGGACGGGGCGACCGCCAGAGATAGCAATCCCGCCATGCGCCAGTCAACGGGGTCCTCGCTGCTGGCGTTGCGGATAGTACCGGACAAAGAACTGAAAACTATGATGACCAAGCTCGCCGCCACCGCCTCCTGAATCTGCCAGCCACCGGCGAAGATCAAACCCGGCACGAATATTATGCCGCCGCCAACTCCCACGAGCCCGGAGAGCACGCCCCCGACGACCCCGACCACCGCCAAAAGCAAGAGTTGTACGACGTCCATCGTTACGTTCTAACGAAACTAACGAAACTAACGAAACTAGCGAAGCTGACGAAGCTAGCGAGTCCGCGGCCCGGGTTCGGCCTCTGGTTATTCACCCCGCACTACCAACACGGGGTACCGGGAGTAACGTACGACGCTCTCGGCGTCGCTGCCCATCAAAGCCCGCTCCAGGGTACTCTTCCCCTTGCTGCCGACCACGATCATGTCGACTTCCAGGTCTTCGCTGAGCCTTATGATCTCGTCGTCCGCCCTCTTGCCCACCCGAAAGTAAGCCTCCGTAGGCTCTACGCCGACCTCCCGAACCTGTTCGACCAAATCGTCGAGAAACGCCTGCTGTTCCTTCCGGATCTTCTGGTACTCACTGTCCGACAGCCGGTTGGATATTATCCAAGGCGATATCAGCGCGACGTAGACCACATGCAGCTCTGCCCCCGTTCTGTCGGCCATACTGGCCGCCATCCTCAACGCCAGCCTGGAATCTTGCGAGTCGTCGGCGGCGAGCAGTATTCTGGTAGGCAACATGTCCATCTCGACTTCCTTTCTCTGCCCACCCACACCCGCGGAGTAGACTCCACCAAAATCCCTACCGGAGCCGGCGAGCAGCCCTCCTTCGACTGTTCAACACCCACAATCTACCCGAAATTCCGCAAGGCTGCTCCCCAACCCCCGAAACCCCAGCTTCCGCCAAGACCCGGATGACGGCCCCACCGCAGTTCGCCAAACTTAACAAAGTTTAAGCTAATTTTTAAAAAAATCTCTTTAATAAAAATCTGGTTACGGTATGGTAGTCAAAAGCTATATGCAATACTGGACGGGTGTTTCTTTGAACAGCAGGTGAAATGTTTGGACGGGGTTCGGTATTTTCTGCGGGCTCTGCAGGCATTTGGGACCAGCATTGTCTAGAGAGGGCGCCCTTTTTTACCAGGCCAGAAGTAGTCAAAGAAGGGGAGTATTAGCGGTGCAGAGGTTTAGGTCTCAGGTCGGGCCGGTATTCGTGATATCGGTTTCCTTATCGGTTCTGTTCGTTCTTTGGGGTGTGTTGTTCACGGACAACTTGTCGAACACGTTTTCGGCGGTCTTGAATTACGTGATCTCTACCTTCGGGTGGGTTTATTTGCTGTCGGTCTCGGGATTTCTGGTGTTCGTGGTGTACCTGGCGTTCAGCCGGTACGGTAGGATCAAGCTGGGCAAGGACGACGACGAGCCGGAGTTCTCGACGCCGGGGTGGCTCTCGATGCTGTTCGCGGCCGGGGTGGGCTTGAGCTTCCTGTTTTGGGGAGTAGCGGAGCCGGCGTCGCATTTCGGCACGCCGCCCTACGGGATGGCGAAGGCCGGGACGACGGAGGCGGCGGAGATCAGCCTGCAGTACACCTTCTTTCACTGGGGGCTTCACCCGTGGGCGGTGTATGCGGTGGTTGCCATGGCTATCGCCTACTTCAACTTTCGCAAGGGCGGGGGGAACCTGATCAGCGCGGCGCTCCGGCCCTTACTCGGGGACCGGGTAGACGGGCCTATCGGCAAGGCGGTGGATATATTCGCCATCTTCGCCGTGCTGTTCGGCGTCGCCACGGCGCTCGGCATCGGGGCGTTGCAGCTAAACGGCGGCTTGAGCTACGTGTTCGAGAGCATCCCGAGCAACGTCACCGTGCAGGTTATTATCATCTCCGTTCTGACGGTGGCGTTCATGATCTCCGCGGCCACCGGCATCGGTAAAGGTATTCTCTACCTGAGCCTCACGAACATGGTAATAGCCGTGATCCTGCTCTTCTTCATCCTTTTTGCGGGCCCGACGGTCTTCTTGCTCAACACGTTTACCCAGTCTATCGGGCAGTACCTGGGGGCTTTTGCGAACATGAGCTTTCGGGCCGGGGCGTTTACAGATAGCGAGTGGGCCCAGAGTTGGACGCTGTTCTACTGGGCGTGGTGGGTCTCGTGGGCGCCATTCGTCGGGACGTTTATCGCCCGCATCTCGCGGGGGCGCACGATCCGGGAGTTCGTCTTCGGCGTGCTCTTCGCCCCGGTGGCTTTTAGCTTCCTTTGGTTCACCGTTTTCGGGGGCTCGGCCCTCTACCTGGATCTCTACCAGGGTGGCAACATCGCCAAGACGGCCGCCAGCGACCTGCCCAAGTCCCTCTTCGACACCCTAACAGCGTTCCCGCTCGGGGCCGTAACGTCCATTCTGGCGCTCGTGCTGGTTAGCGTCTTCTTCGTCACCTCGGCCGACTCGGCCACGTTCGTCCTAAGCAGCATGTCCACCGACGGGGCAGTAAACCCGGCCACGGTGGTCAAGCTTACGTGGGGCGTCGTCATAGCCTCGTTCGCGGCGATCCTGCTGGTAACCGGCGGCCTGGACGCCCTCCAGACGGCGACCATCACCGCCGCGGTCCCGTTCTCGGTAGTGATGTTCGGCATCTGCTTCTCGTTATACAAGTCGCTTTCGGAAGAGGTTCGAGAACCCTCGGCGGAGCGGCGGGGAAGCGCCGCCGGAGACCCCGTAGGCAAGCCCGTGCCGGCCTCCAATAAGTGAGGCCGGGCGTGCGAAAAGTTTTTCCGGCGGTAGCCGCGTTTTTGCTGGCCCTGGTATTGGTTGTCGGCTGCGGCGGCCAGAACGGTCCCGGGGGCGGAGGAAGCGGCGGGAGTATCGCGGAGGAGTTCGACTTCAGCGGGCCGCAGGATTCCACTCGCTTCACGATCGGCTCCAAAGACTTCACGGAGCAGAGAATTTTGGGTGAGATCGCCATCCAGGCGTTGGAGGCCGCCGGGGCCGACGTGACCGACCGGATCGGGATCGGCGGCAACGAGGCCGTGCGGCAGGCCCTGAACAACGACGACATCAACATGTACTGGGAGTACACCGCAACCGGCTGGCTGGTTCATCTCGGAAACCCGGACCCCATCTCGGATTCTCAGGAGCAGTACCGGGCCGTCGCGGAAGAAGACCTCGAACAGAACAATATAGAGTGGTTGGAACCGGCCCCCGGCAACAACACCTACGCCATCGCCGCCAGCCAGGAGACCCTCGACGAAACCGGCGTCCAAAACATCTCGGACCTCGCCCGCCTGGCCCAGGAGAACCCGGAGCAAGCCACGCTATGCTACGGAAACGAGAACGACTTCAGCAGCCGCTCCGACGGGTTGCCGGGCCTGGAACAAGCCTACGACTTTGAGTACCCGGAAGACAGCCAGATCGTGGTGCCCCTCGATTCGGTCTACGAAAACGCGGCGCAGGGCGAGCGCTGCAACTTCGGCGTCGTGTTCACGACGAACCCGCTGATCGAGGAGAACAACCTGCAACTCCTCGAGGACAACGAGAATTTCTTTGCCGTTTACAACCCGGCAATAATCATGACGGACGATCTGCTACAAGAATACCCGGAACTAGCGGACCTTTTCGCCCTGATCTCCGAAGAGCTCACCACGGAGACGCTGGTGGAACTGAACTCACAGGTGGATATAGAGGGCAAGACCCCCGCAAATGTCGCCGAACAGTGGCTCCGGGAAAACGGCTTTATAGGTTAGGTTTTGGAAGGAAGTTGATTGCGGTACCAACCGGACGGGAGGTAAGGAGATGGTCAAAGAGGCCCACGCCGGGCTCGTAACCGACGTGGCCGAACTCGTGGCCTCGAAAGCCCCGGACGGCGAGGTACTGGGCAAAGTGGTGCGGCTCGTTCACAACGCCCACCCGCTCTGGGACTGGAGCGGCATCTACCTGTTGGTCGAAGACGTGCTCGTGATCGGGCCTTTCGCCGGCTCCGAAGAAGAGCCGGAGCACTCGCGCATACGGGTGGGTGA
This sequence comes from Rubrobacteraceae bacterium, assembly GCA_965213905.1. Lineage (GTDB taxonomy): Bacteria > Actinomycetota > Rubrobacteria > Rubrobacterales > Rubrobacteraceae > SIRX01. The sequence continues at coordinate 1,330,312 of OZ243922.1, forward strand.
AGGCATCTGTGGCGCGGCGGTCGCAGAGAACGCCAACCAGGTCGTCAAGGACGTACGGGAGCTCGACAACTACCTGGCCTGCTCGCTCTCTACCCGCTCGGAGCTGGTCGTCTTGATCCGTCACAAAGGCCATACCGTCGGACAATTCGACGTAGACAGCGACCGGGTGGGCGCGTTTACCGCCGAGGACGAGGCTCTCTTGGAAGAGTTGGCCGGGCTCATCGCGCCGCGGGTCGCCTCCCTCGCCCAAGCCGGCGGGAAGACGGGCCAGTAGGCTACTTCGGTGGCCTCTCGGTATTAGCCTTTGGAAGCCGCGCCCGGCACGTATAATCTCGGGGCGGCTGCCGTAGACCGGAAGGAGAGCCTTGAAGCTGCAAAACGGCGACATAGCCCGTGCCCTGGAGACCATCGTCACGCTCATGGAGATAAAGGGCGAGGAGCACTACCGGGTGCTCGCCTACCAGCGGGCCGCCGAGTCCGTCGCCGCCGCAGGCCGTCCCGTGGCCGACATGGAGGACTTGAAAGACTTGCCCCACGTCGGCGGCACGACGGCCGGGGTCATCCGCGTCCTGGCGGACGACCGATCGCCGCAAATACTCTTGGATCTTCTGGAAGAAATTCCCTCCGGGCTGGTGGAGATGACCCGCCTGCCGAACGTAGGCCCGCGCACTGTAGGCCGGCTCTGGCACGAGCTGGACATCACAAGCGTCGAAGAGCTGGCGACGACGGATGAGACGAAAATCTCCGGCCTCAAAGGCTTCGGCAAAAAGAGTGCGGAGCGCATGGTCCGATCCGCAGAAAACTACAATTCTCAGGAGCGCCGGATGCTCCTCGACGATGCCACGGCCCTTGGAGAGAGTTTGCTGGCTTTCGTCCGCTCGCACCCGGCAACTGAGAGGGCGGAGGTCGCGGGCTCGCTGCGCCGTAAAAAAGAGACCGTCGGAGACCTGGACGTCGTCGCCGCCAGCACAGAGCCCCACGACCTCGCAAACGCCTTCGCAGAGGCGGAGTTCGTGGGTGAGATCGTGGCCCACGGCGACACGAAGGTCTCCATAAAGACCGGCGAGATAGACGTGGACCTCCGCATCGTGGCGCCGGAGGCTTTCGGGTCTCTTCTGCACCACTTTACCGGCAGCCAGGCCCACAACGTCGTGCTGCGCGAGCGGGCCGTCAAGATGGGCGTCAACATCTCCGAGTACGGGTTGGCGGAGGCCGGGACCGGCGAGTACGAGCCTGTGGCTACGGAAGAAGACCTCTTCGAGAAGCTGGGCCTCGTGTACATACCCCCGGAGTTGCGGGAGGACTGGGGTGAGATCCAGGCCGCCGAGAGAGACGGTCTGCCGGACTTGATCGAGGTCGGCGACGTCCGCGGCGACCTGCACGTCCACACCAACTACTCCGACGGCAAGGGCACGATAGAGAGCATGGCCGAAGCCGCCATAGAACGCGGCTACGAATACCTCGTCTTCTGCGACCATTCCCAATCCTTGAAAGTAGCAAACGGCCTCTCCCCCGAACGTCTGAAGCACAAAATAGAAGCCGTCCGCAAGGCCGACGAAGAATACGATGAAATCCACCTGCTTTGCGGCTCGGAGGTGGACATCCTCAAAGACGGCACGATGGACTACGAAGACGCCCTACTCGCGGAGTTGGACTTTGTGGTCGCCTCCGTCCACACGGCCTTCAACCTCAAAGAGGGCGACATGACCGACCGCATGGTCCGGGCCATAAACAACCCCCACGTCCGCACCATCGCCCACCCCACCGGGCGCATCCTGAACCGCCGCGAACCCTACGCCGTGGACGTATCCCGCCTCGTACAAGAGGCCGCCGCGACGAACACCGCATTAGAACTAAACTCCTACGTGGATCGGCTAGACCTCTCGGTTCCCTATCTGCGGGAAGCGCTGCGCGCCGGGGTAAGCCTCACCATAGACACCGACGCCCACGACGAAAGTGCCCTGGGCATGATGCAGTTCGGGATCTCTCAGGCCCGTCGGGCATGGGCTGGTAGGGAGAACGTCCTCAACTGCCTGCCGTGGGACGAGTTCGAGAAGTACCTCGAAAAAGGGAAATAGCCCGTGGCCTGGCTGTTCTTGATCGTCGCCGGTATCTTCGAGATCGGGTTCGCGCTCGGGCTGAAGTATTCGGAGGGGTTTACGCGGCTCTGGCCTACGCTGGGGTTTATGGTGTCGGGTGGAATCAGCTTCTATTTGTTGTCGGTGGCGATGAGGACCCTGCCCGTCGGGACGGCCTACGCCGTCTGGACCGGCATCGGGGCGGCGGGGACGGCGACGCTGGGTATCTTGTTGCTCAGGGAGTCCGGCGACGTGTTCCGGGTGATCTCCATAGCCTTGATCGTGGCCGGCGTCGTGGGCCTGCGGCTCTCTTCTCAATAAGAAGCTCCCGGCGAACCTGCCGGGAGCTTCGAGTAGTTCTCTCGCCCGATGTTAAACCCGGGGTGCGCTGCCTTCCCGGTCGGCGGCCGCGTTCCAGACCCCGGGGTCTTCGGCGTCTTCGGCCTCGCCCTGCTCTTCCAGCCACCGCTCGGCGTCTATGGCCGCCATGCAGCCGTCTCCGGCGGCGGTCACCGCCTGCCGGTAGCGCGTGTCGGATACGTCGCCCGCGGCGAACACGCCGGGTACGCTCGTCATGGTGTGCTCGTGCTGGATTATGTAACCGCCCTCGTCCATCTCGACCTGCCCCTTGAACAGTTTGGTCGCCGGCTCGTGGCCGATGGCCGCGAAGAAGCCGTCTATCTCCAGGGTTTCTTCCTCACCTGTTTGGACGTTCCTTACCCGGATGCCCTCGACCGAGTCCTCGCCCAGAATCCCTTCTATGACGGTGTCGGTGAGGAAGGTAATCTTTTCGTTTTTGCGTGCCCGGTCGAGCATGATCTTGGACGCCCGGAAGGTGTCCCGCCGGTGGACGAGCACGACTTCGCTGGCATACTTGGAGAGGAAGCTGGCTTCTTCCATCGCCGTGTCTCCCCCGCCGACGACCGCGACCCGCTTGTCCTTGAAGAAAAAGCCGTCGCACGTGGCGCAGCCACTAACGCCCCGGCCCATTAAACGCTGCTCGTCTTCGAGCCCGAGCCACTTTGCCTTCGCGCCGGTGGCTATTACGACCGAGTTCGCCAGTACGGGCTCGTCCTCGCCTTCGGGCCACAGGGAAAATGGGCGTCCGGAGAAGTCCACCCGCTCCACGTTGTCCGGGCGCATCTCGGCGCCGAAGCGGGAGGCCTGGGCCTCGAATTCGTCCATCATGTCCGGCCCCATGACGCCGTCTTTGTAGCCGGGGTAGTTCTCGACATCCGAAGTGAGCATGAGCTGTCCGCCCATCTCGAAGCCCTGGAAGACCACCACGTCGAGGTTTGCCCGCGAGGCGTACAGGGCCGCCGTGTATCCTGCCGGGCCGGACCCGATCACCGCCACGTCGTATGTTCTCTCAGGCATCAAATACTCTCCTTGAATGTGCGATTTGGCAACCCCATTATTCTATTACACCACGCAGTTTTGACCGGCCCGGCCCTTTACACCCCCGGAACCCAAGTGACACCGATCACGGAATCCGTCTCCCTCGCCAGGGGATATACTGCCCGCTAGAAAGGAGGTTCTTTGCCCAAAGCAACGATCCTGGTCCTGACGCTCGTAGTCGCCGTCGCGGCGGTCGTAGTCTGGCGCACCAGCGGGCCGGTGCATACGCTCGATACACCCGAGTTGGGCCCCGCGCCCGTCGCCGTCAGGGTGCCGCAGACCCCGCAGCCTTCGTCGGCTTCCCCCACGAAAACCCGCATAGGTAGCTTCGAGCGGCCGGAAGAAACGCCCCGATACGAAGTCCTGGAAGAGAGCACGACCCGCCGGGAGGAGGTGCGAGCCGCGAGGCTTTTGGTAGACACCCGGGCCGGCAGCAAGGCCGACTACGAACTCATAGCCCAAGACTTGAAGGCCCGCTACGCCGGTTACGACGCCGTAACCGCCGAGTTTACCGATACGGAGACCGTGCTCGACTACAATGGCGCGGCCCTGATCTTCAACACCATGCAAGGCTCCACCTATATGGGCTTTCTCTTCGGCCCGATAAACGATAGAGGATACTACGTGCGGGTCGCCGAGTAGTCCCTGCCCCGACCTAGAAAGCCGTCGCTTCTGAAAGGACCCTGCCCTGGGCATCTTTCGGCGGACGTACGCCCAGTAAAGCGCAGATGGTCGGGGCCAAGTCCACGAGCCGCGGCTCCTGGGGTTCGGCGCCACGACGAATACCCGCCCCCGAAAGAAGTAGCGGCACCCGCATCTCCTCCGTGCTACCGTGCGCCCCACCCGGTCCTCCACCGGCCCTCCCCGGCGGAACGAACCCCCACGGCTCTTCGGCCTCTACGACTAGTTGGCCAGGTTTCTGGCCGGCCCGCAGTTCTTCCAGGTCGTCTCCATCCAAAACCCGCGCGACGTTCGGAGCTTCTTCGAGCGCCCGCTTTATTCGCCGTCGTCCCCGGGGCGTATCCGCGTCGTCGAGCAATGCGAGGTTGGCGATCCTTACGGCGGTCGGCACGACTACCACGGCGGTCGCGGACCCCGGCGTGTTGCCGGGCGTAACGACCTCCGGAGCGTATCCGGCGTCAGCTACCGCGGTGAGAAGTTCCTGGGTGAGATCCTCCGCCCACCCCGTCATGCCGTGGTCGCCCGTTACGATAAACGTCGTGAGATCAAAGATACCGGCGTCCCTAGTGGCCTCGACGAGCCGACCGAGCTGACGGTCCATCTCTGCAAGAAGCGGCGCAATATTTGGGCCGTCCGGCCCCTCGGCATGCCCGGCATCGTCCAGGTCCGAACCGTAGACGGCCATAAAGTTCGGGGGATTCCGTACTTCTACACTCCGGCCCCCCGAGTCCACGGGCCGGCCTTCCAACACGTTTACGGCGGCATCCACGCGGGCGGAGAACAGGCCGCCGGGCTCGACGTAAAGCCGGTCCGGGTCCCCAAAAACCGTCCCGTATTCCTGGGTTATATACCACTGTATTGATGCAATAGTTTTACCGGCTTTCGCCAGCGCCTCGGCCACGGTTTCCGCCCGCAACGTACGCTCTTCGCCTACTACCCGGCCGGTTTGTGCGTCCAGGCAGTAAGCGGCGTTGCCGTGGACTTCGGGGTAGGCCCCGGTGGCCACAGAGGCCCGCGAGGGGTTGGAGATAGTAGGGAAGACGCCTCTCGCGGTGGATAGGATGCCCCGGCTTGCCAGGTCATCCAGGTTGGGTGTTGGTGTTCGGCCGAGGTAGGCGGGGTCGAAACCGTCCCAGTCCACGAGTATTACGTGCTCGGGACGGCGGTTCGCCCGGGGTCCGGAGCAGGAGAGGAGCCACGCCGGCGCGGTCGCCACAGTCGCCGCGGCGGCCAGGGACGCCGCCCCCTTGATGAATCGGCGCCGGGATAGCTTCATCTCAGGTCCCCGCCGTACTCAAGGTCGTACCTTCCTCGGCCAGAACCCGCGGGGTCCGACGAGTAAGACTAGAGAAGGTACGAGGAGCGTGCGGATCACGAACGCGTCCAGCAGTATTCCGAAGGCCATCGCCACCCCGATCTGGAAGAAGTCTTGCAAGGGTATGAGCGTCAGCAGGAAAAAAGAGCCCGCGAGCACGATCCCGGCGGCGCTGATGGTCGGCCCGGTGTTCGCTAGGGCGGCCGGGACGGCTTTATGCAGGGGTTTCGTTTGCGCTTCCTCCCGGATAGCGGCCATGATAAAGATGTTGTAGTCGCTGCCCAGGGCGACGAGGAGCAAGAATAGGGCGAAGGGCACGTAGTAGACGACCCCGCCGTGGCCGAGTACGTTCTGAAAGAGCACGGTCGAGACGCCTATGGTGGCGGCGAAGCTCAGGACTGTTGCGCCCAGCAAGTACAAGGGGGCGACGGGGGTACGCAGGAGCAGGGCTAGCACAACGAAGACGGCGCCGAAGACCATCGGGGCGAGCCGCGCGAGGTCCGCCTCCGAGGTATCCCGGGCCGCCGCGGCGAGCGCGGTTTGTCCGCCGACCACGCCCGTGGCTTCTTCGAGGTCCGCTTGGTCGAGGAGCGACGGTAGTTCTCGCTGGAGTTGCCCGGCCTGATCCAGGGCCACGGGTGAGTAGGGCGCCCCGTAGACGACGAGCAGGATGCGGGCCGCCGAGCCGTCCCGGGCAACGAAGTCAATGCCGGGAATTTGGCCGTCGTACTGGGGCCCCAAGACCGCGGTGGCTAGCTCGCCGGACCTGAGCAACTCCGTTTGCATCCCCTGCTGTAGTTGCAATAATTCTTCTTGTTTGTCGTCCAGGTCCTCACCCTCTACCACCACGTTGACCGGCGACAGCAAGCCTCCGGGGAACTCCCGGGTGAGGTCCTCGTAGCCCCGGCTGGCGGGCGCGTCTTCGGGCAGGTTCGCCAGCAGATCAAAGCCAACCCGCAGCCCGAAAGTGCCGGAAGCCGTGACCACCAGGACCGCCACCAGGACACCGGCGATCAGGCCCGGGCGCCGCAGCAGAGAGACGTACGCCGTCCGGGGGCGCGGGGCCAGCGCGCTTCTTCCGAAGGCCGCCGGGCCCAGGATAGCCAGTAGCGCCGGGACGAGGGTTAGGGTAACGACGAACACTAGAAGCAGGGCAAAGGCGAGCCCCGGCCCGAGCGCCCGGTAGAGGCCGAGTTGGGCGAAGACGAGGAGTATAAAAGCGGCGACCAGGACCGCCGCCGAGGAGATCAGAACCCCGCCGACCCGCTCCACCCCAATCCGGGCCGCCTCTACGCGCCCGGCCCCTTCTCTGAGGGCCTGCCGGGTGCGGGAGAGCAGGAACAGGGCGTAGTCCGTCCCGACGCCGAAAAGCAGCACGATGATTATGGGCTCCACCTGCGAGGGTATGCTTATTCCCTGCTCGACCGCCAGCCAGCCCAGAATACGGAGCGTCAAAAACGCCGAGAGCCCGATGCTCGCGAGCGGTACGAGGGGTGAGATCAGGCTCCGGTAAGTAAACGCCACGATGAGGAAAATGGCGAGCGCCGTGGCGACCGTTACCAGCCCCAAGTTCTCCTGGATAAGGTCGTTGGTGTCGGACTGGACCGGCAAGACGCCGGTAATCTCCACGTCCAGCGTCCCCCGGCCCAACGCTTGCCTGGTCTCCCGGACGCCGGTCGAGATGCCGGTCGGGCTCGCCCCGGGCTCGAAGGTCAGCAGAACCGGAAGCACCCGTTGTCCCAGCAACCCGGGGCCTATCCTCGTCGGGTTCTCCCCGTTGCGAATGGCGAGCGGCACCGCCCGGTCCAGACGATAAGGTTGCCGGGAACTGTTCAGGTACCGGAGCCCGGCCCGCATCTCCTGCAAGTCGGTGCGGGTAAACCCCTGGGGGTTCGAGTAGACGAGGATCGCCGGCGGCTCGACCGGCCCGGCGAGGTCCGCACCGAGCTGCGACTGCTCGGCCTGGGCCGCCGGGGCCGTTTCCGGCACCAGGTCGGAGAGGCTCCCGGTCGTGTTGCCCTCCAGGGGCGGCAGGTAGAGGTAGGCGACCAGCGCCACCCCGGCCCAGAACAACACCACCACGTAGCGCAACTTGGCGAGCGTCCAACCGAGATGTCCGAAGAAACTATTAGGACCCACAAAGCAAGAGTTTATACCCCGAGAAGAAATATCTGTGGCGGCCCGGGGTGTATCCGGTAAGTTCTACGGACGGTCAAACGGTGAACCGGAGATGCCTCCAAAACACCCCGGCTTCCCGGTTGGTATCCGGAACCGGCCAAAATCTGCCGGTCAGCTTCTACGAATAGCCCAGCATAGCACCGCTCTTTGCAGGCATTTTGGCGTCGTGCTATGGTCAAAACTGAAATTGGTCATCCGAACAGCACAAGCCTATAGAAGGCAGGAGGCGGCGCGGGATACACCCTGACGGAAACAACCCCTTGACCAACGCCGCGCCCGCCCGCAAGGAGAAACTGCACTGTCGCGGCGTGCGCCTGGAAGTCTTTACGATAGCCTGGAACGTCGTAGAGATGGTCGTCGCCGTCGGCGTCGGCCTGCTCGTCGGGAGCGTCGCCCTGGTGGGCTTCGGGGCGGACTCGGGCATAGAGGTAATTTCCGCCGTGGCGCTGCTGTGGAGGCTGTTGAAGGCGGGCCCGAACGCCAGCGTCGCGGAGGAAGGAGCCGCCGAGAAGAAGGCTCTCTATTTGGTGGCGGCGACCTTCTTCCTGCTCTCGGCCTACATAACCTACGAGGCCGCTGGGGCCCTGATCTCCCGAGAAGGACCTGAAGGCTCGGCCGTGGCCTTGGGGCTCTCGGTACTCTCCATCCTCGTCATGCCGACGTTGGCCTACCTCAAGGGACGAACCGGGCGTGAGATGGGTAGCCGGGCGCTCGTGGCGGATTCAAAGGAGACGTGGGTGTGCGCCTACCTCTCGGTTGCGCTCCTGGCCGCCGTGGGCCTCAACATCCTCTTCGGCTGGTGGTGGGCCGACCCGGTAGGGGCGCTCGCGATGTTGCCCGTGATCCTCTGGCAGGGTTGGGAGACGTTGAAAGAGGCCGGGGAGAACGACGAACGCGACGGCGCCTAGAACATCCCAGGCTAATGTGTCACGGGCTAACTTCAGAGGATCTGTGTGGATATAAACTTTCAGGGGGTTCGGGTACGAGGCAAGTCGGTGTCTTCAAATGCCTAAACTCCTAGCGGTTAGGCCGTATCGGCTACCTCTATGATCGGGTAGTGGATTCCCCGGTTTTTGCGCCCTTTCGCCAAAATTGTAAGACGTTCGTCGCCACCAGCGCGGCGCACACCAGGCCGGTGAACAGTGAGATCGCTATCCCCAGCCGCAGCGTAGCCGACTCGTAGCGCAACTCGACGGTGTGGTCACCCGCGGGGATCTTCACGCCCCGGAAAAGGTAGTTTGTCCGGTAGAGCGAAACGGGCTCGCCGTCAACGTAGGCTTTCCAGGCCGGGTAGTAAACCTCGCTCAGCACCAGCAGGCCCGGCGCCTCTGTGGAAACGTCGAGTTTTATCCGGTCGGGTTCGTAGGTTTCGACGACGGCCCGGTCGGCTGAGGCGTCTTCCGGGCGGCCAAGTCTCGGGGGCTCTTCTTCCAGAAGGGCCGTCTCGGTGGGGTTCACCTCTCCGGAGTCCAGCAGTTTCAGGATCTCTTTAGGTTTCGCCTGGCGCGCGGAGTGGAGGATCCAGGCCCGCGGCAAGGCTTCTTCGTTTTCCAGCACCCTTACCCGGCCGTCCTTGTAAACGGTCGGATAGTCGTTTTTCAGACTTTCGAGGCTTTCCGCAGCTCCCCCAGGCGAGTCCCCGGGCGGGTCCCCGGGCGGGTTGGAGAGGGTCGTGATGTGGCGGGCGTTGAGCAGGTCGAGTAGCGGGGAGTCCAGGCCCGCGGGGAGCACGTTTGCGCTGTGGTAGTTCTGCGACTCTTTGTTCATGGTTTCGAGGTATTCGTCGTAGCGGGCGAGGTGAACGGCGTTGTAGGCCTGGGTACTTTGTATCCGCAAAGCGGTCGGCCGGCCTTCGGCTTCGAGCGCCCGGAACCCGGGCTCCCTGAAGTACCGCTGGTAACGCACACCCGGGGCGTAAGCGAAGAACCGGCTCGGCGCTTCGCCGTTGGCGTCTAAAAGGCGGGTGGCGTCTGTTGGGGAGTAGTGCGCGCCGAGGTCTATACCCGTTATCTGGTCTACTACGCGCTCCTCGCCGTAGTCTTCTATGGTGGCCCTCCCCATAGAGTACAGGTCGGTGAACCCGGCGAGCACCAAGAGCGTGGCGACGAAGCCGCGCAGTATCCGGAGGCGGTGTGGGATCAGGGCGTAAGCCGCCACGAACACCAGGACCAGCGCGAGTACGAGCAGGGAGCCGGGCAACAACGCGACGCCGTTTTCCTGAAGAAAGGACAACGGCTCCTCCCACAGCCCCGCGTCTTCGGGCCTCTCAAGCTCTTCTATCGGCAGCCCGGTGGTGCTGCGGGTAACCAGAAAGACCGCCGCCAGCACGGGCAGGGCAAGCAGGTACGGTTTTCTGCGGGCCTGTTCGCCCAGGCTGCTCACGAGGGCCCCGGCCAGCAGCGCCGCGGCCAGGTAGAAGATCAGCATAGAACGCTGGGGGTAGTGGGGTTGCAGGCTCTCGAAGTTCGGCAACAGGTACAACAGAGAGTGTATCGGCGTAAAACCCGTACCGGAAAGGGTGAGCGCGAAGACCGCCAGAAAGGCGAAGTAAGGAACCGCGTGCCGCGCCCGGGCGACCAGCGGGGCCGCGAGCGCCAGGGCGAGGGTCGCGCCACCGGCGTAGAAAAAGCCGGGGGAGACGAACAACCTCTCCCAGTCGGTGATCCCCCATCCCGTGCTGTAATCCGTGTTCGGATAGCCGCCGGCCAGGTTGGAGAGCGCGTTGTACTCCAGCCGCGGGAGGATGCCCGCCGCGGCGAGGCCGAAACCGAACACGAGCACCGCGCCACCGTGCAAAAAGAGCCCGGAGGCCCGTTCCCAAAAGCCCCGGACGTTCTCCGGGGGGAACAAGAGTGTCCGGTACGCCACGTAGCCGCCTAAAGCGAGCAGGGCGTAGTAAGACCCCTGTCCCAGCCACGCGGCGAGTATCTGGCTGATCGCCACCCCCGATACCGCCCACCACAGCCCCCGCCGCACCCAACTCGTACTCCGGATCGCAAGCTCCGCGCCCAGGAGCGCGAACGGGAGCCACGCCAGAACGCTGACGTACGCGAAGCAGCAAGTGTTTCGCGCGTAGATGTAGCCGACGTACTCGTAGGCCACGACCGCAAACAAGGCGCCCGCAACGTTTATTCGCAGGGACCGCGCGAGCGCGTACGCCCCGAGACCGGCCAGCAACGGATGGAAGAAGAGGTAGACCTTCACGGCGGGGGCCAGGGGGAGCAAGGTAAAGAACACCATCGCGGGCAGGTAGGCCCAGCCGGAGAGGGGGTCCGCGGCGAACGGCGTCCCCGACATTTGGTACGGGTTCCAGCCCGGAATTTCGCCCGAGCGCAGTTGCTCGCCGAGAAAGGAGTACCACGGGATGTATTGGGTTACGGCGTCTGTCCCAACGACGGTTCCGCCGCGCAAGAGCCCCCACTCGGCGAATATTGTAAGCGCGAGGAGTAGCAAAACGGCGAGAAGGTCCGCGCCGCGGCCGGAGGTGCGCAGCCTGGAGTAACGTTTTCCGGCTGCGGTTAGGGCGCGGGAGGTCACGCGGGGTCTTTTCTGTTTCGGGTGTTACGGCGGCGAAAGACCCACCAGGTCGTCAGCACGAGGGCGAGAAATAGTGCGTTCGGTATCCAGAAGGCGACCCCCAACCGGAGTTCGTTCTCGCCCATCCGGCTGCCGAAAAGGGATAGCAGGGTCCCGAGCGGCAGGATACCGAGGCCGGTGGTCCAGGCGTAGGTCCACAGCGGCGCCTTTACAACACCCGCAACCAGGCAGACGGTGTTGAAGGGCGCGAGGGGCACGAAACGCACCGCGAGCCACGGGAAAGCTCCTTCCTGCATTATCCAACCGTCGAGTCTTTCTCGGCGCCGCTCGGAGACGGCGCGTTCCATCAGGGGACGGCCCCACAGGCGTCCGGCGCCGTACATCAGGAGGGCGGAGAGCATGAACCCGCCCCAGCTCAGGGCCAGGCCGCCCCAGAAACCAAATGCCAGGCCGTTCGCGAAGGCCATCAACTCCGCCGGGAAAGGCACGATTATGTGCAGTTGGATCAGGGCGATGGAAACTACCGGCGCCAGCGGTCCGTAGCCTTGGATGACGGCCCGGATACCCGCCCCATCGCCGCCGGAGACGGCAACGAGAAGCCCGGCGATAAACTGGCGGACGCCGGGGATAGCCAACGCGGCACCGCCGAGCGCCAGCAGCCCGAGCAGCAAAACCCACCGTCCTCCGAGAGACCCCACGATCCGATCCAAAATCCGCATCAGACGATTATATAAACCTTTTTGTTCTCCCCGGCCGGATCCACACAGCAGTTCGACCGGCTGAAGCCTTTCTCCACACAACGGCCCGGTGCAGAGGATCCAACAACCCCAACCCGAAAAACTCGAACGCATCCATCCCGGCGGACAGCACGTAGAATATCCCGAGATAGCCCTAGAAAGGAACATTTTGACCTCAATAGTTTCGTCGGCCCGGCCCGTAACCCTGACGCTCCTCACAACCACGCTGCTCTTACTAACAGCCTGCACAGGAGGACAGTCCTCACCGGACTCGGGCGGGGCGGCGGGGGAAGAAACAACCACCGGACAGTCAGGCGGCCAGAAGTACCCCGACGTCCGGGAAGCGGAACTAGAATCATCCGGCGACGACACCTGGACGCTCTCCGTAACCATCTCATCACCCTACGACTCTCCGGAGCGCTACGCCGACGGCTGGCGGGTCCTCGCGCCAAACGGAGACGTTCTCGGCAAGCACGAGCTCATGCACGACCACGCGGACGAGCAGCCGTTTACCCGCAGCCAATCGGGTTTGGAGATACCGCAGGACGTACAGGAGATCACTGTCGAAGGGCGAGACCTGGAGAACGGCTACGGGGGCGAAACCGTTACCATCCCCGTGTCTCGCGGCTAATATGCCCGGCGGCACCTACAAGGAGGCTTACACATTAACAGTCCCTTAAATATAAGAAAAACGTTATTGATCCGATAAGTTTTACTTGATACGGTGTAGCCGTGGGGATCAGTATACAAAGCCTGCGAGTCTTTCTCTGCGTGTTGGAGCGGGGCTCGCTTTCGGCGGCCGGACGGGAGCTGGGTGTAACGCAGCCCGCGGTCTCAAACCACCTGCACACCCTGGAAGAACGTTTCGGGGTGGCGCTGCTCGCCCGCGGCCACAACGCGCGGCCGACCCCCGCCGGAGAGTGCCTGGCCGAACACGCGCGGCGGATACTCGGGGAGCTGGAAGCTTTGGAGAAAGACATGGTCCGCCATTCGGTCCCGCACGGGCGGCTACGGGTCGGGGCGTCTTCGACGCCGGGCGAGTATTTGCTGCCCCGCCTGGCAGTAGAGTTCGCCGCCGAGTACCCGGAGGTCTCTCTGGACGTGCGTATCGGGGATACGGATGAGACGCTGGCGGCTTTGCTGGGGCGTAGGATCGAGGTGGCGGTCGTGGGCCGGGAGGTAGACGAGCCCCGCGTTGATGCCGTGGTGATCGAAGAAGACGAGTTGGTACCGGCGGCGGCCGTCTCCGAGTGTCAGGATGCAAGGGAAGTAGAGCCCGCCACCCTGGCGAATCGGTCTTTTGTAATGCGGGAACGCGGCTCGGCTACCCGGGAAGTCGTCGAGAAGCGGCTGGCCGCGGCCGGCTTCGAACCCCGGATAGCGATGGAGCTCGGCTCGAACGCGGCGGTCGCCGGTGCGGTCGCGGCGGGGGCGGGGATCGGAGTTCTGCCCGCCCGCTCGCTGGACTCACAGGACCGCGTCGGGCGCTTGCCGGTGCGGGGCCTAGAGTTCCGGCGACCATTTGTAATGTTGGTAGAAAAAGGCCGCCCGCTCTCGCCGGCGGCCGAAGCTTTTACGGCCCTGTGCCTCAGAAAGGAAGTTTGATGTTTCGGAAGCTCTTTTTTGTTTTATCCCTCTCCGTATTTGCGGTGGTGCTGGCGGGTTGCGGTGGTGCTGCCTCTGACGAGACCCTGCGCGTCGGCCTCATACCGAACCAGAACCCGGAGGAGGTAGAGGCGCAGTACCAGCCGCTGGAAGATTATCTGGCCGAGGAGATCGGGCGCGAGGTCGAGGTCTCCGTGCCGGCGACCTACAACGCCGTAGTCGAGGCGCTGGTCTCCGGCGAGCTGGACATGGCCTACTTCGGCGGTCTCACCTACGTTCAGGCCCGCCAACGGGCGGACGTGAGCCCGCTGGTAACGGAGGTCAACCCGCGCACCGGGACGACCAAGTACCACTCGCTCATCATCGCGCCCGCCGACAGCGACATCGAGTCCGTGGAAGACGTCGAGGGTAGGGACTTCGCCTTCGGGAGCGTCTCGTCTACCTCCGGGTCTTTATACCCCTCGATCATGTTGAACCAGGCCGGCATCGACTACCGCACAGACCTCGGCGAGTTTACCTACACCGGCGGCCACGATACCACGGCCCAGGCGGTCGCAAACGGCCGGGTGGAAGCCGGCGGTCTCGAAGATCGCATCTTCTACGACCTGCGCGACGAGGGCACCATAGAAGAGGATTCCGTAAAGATCGTGGACGAGTCCGAGCCCATCGAAGGCTACCCGTGGGTGGTGCGCGACGACTTGTCCGGCGAGGACAAAAACGCGCTCGCAAACGCCTACCTCGATATGCAAGACCCGGAGCTACTAGACCTTATGCGCGCCGAGAGCTACGAGCGGGTAGACGCCGACGACTACGATTACACGGAGAAACAGGCCCGCGCTCTCGACCTGCTCACCGAACCCGAAGAGTAGGATGGAGGTCTCCCTGGAGAAAACCTCCGTCACCTTCGGGAAAGAGCGGGCGCTCCGGGAGGTCTCTTTCCGGGCGGAGCCCGGGGAGCGGGTGGCGGTAGTCGGGGCGTCCGGGGCGGGGAAATCCACCCTGTTCCGGACGCTGACCCGGAGCGTGCCGCTCTCTTCAGGGACCGTGGAGATCGGGGGCCGCAACCTCTACACGTTAGCGAAGAAAGAACTCAAAGCCGTGCGGCGGGGCATCGGGACCATCTACCAAGCCTACAACCTGGTGCCGCAGTTACCGGCGGGCGTGAACGTGGCCCTGGGTGAGATCGGGGGTATGGTCCGGATGGACGCCCTGCGGACCTTCCTGACCGGCCCCGGCGCGGACCTGACCCGCCGCGTCCGGGAGGCCCTGGAGGAGGTCGGGGTCGGGGAGTACGCGGCGGTGCGCACCGCGAACCTCTCCGGCGGCCAACAGCAACGGGTAGCTGTGGCGCGGCTTTTGGTCCAGAAGCCTTCGGTCGTGCTCGCCGACGAACCCTTTGCCGCCGTGGACCCGGTAACCACGGAGAAGGTTCTGGAGGCGTTGAACACGTTGAACGCCGACGGCGCGACGCTCCTCGTCAACCTGCACGACGTGGAGATAGCGCGCCGCTTCCCGCGCGTCGTGGCGCTGCGCGAGGGGCGCGTAGTCTACGATGGTCCGTCCGAAGAGCTAACGGAGGGGAAGCTGGCGGAGATCTACCGGGGGGATCACAAACGTACCGAGGTCCGTGAAAAAGCCCGTGAGACGGCTTACCCGGACGCGCCCAGGATAGTGGAGGAACAAGATGGCGTCGCCGCACACTGAGCCGAGGCCCACCATCGGGGGTGCGGTCCCCCGCTACAACTGGAAGGTAGGACTGACGGTGCTGGTGGTGCTCGGCCTGACTGGCTGGAGCGCGTGGGGGACGGGGTTCGATCTGATCGAGCTGTTGACCGGCGCCGCCCCGGCCGAACGCTTCGTCTCCGAGATGTTCCCCCCGGACCTCTCGGTAGCCACGCTCCAGACCACCGGCATCGGCGTCTTAGAGACCTTCCAGATGTCTTTTCTCGGGGCCCTGATCGGGGCCCTAGTGGCCCTCCCGCTCGCCGCCATCGGCACCGAAGCCGCCCCAACCGTCGGCGCCTCCACCGGCGAACGCCTCCTGCGCGCCGTCCCGTACCATGTGGCGCGTTCCATACTCAACATATTCCGCTCCGTCCCAGATATTTTGTGGGCCCTGATCTTCGTGGTAGCCCTCGGCCTCGGCCCGTTCCCCGGAACCCTCGCCCTCGCCGTCCACTCCGCCGGCGTCCTCGGCAAACTCTACAGCGAGACCCTCGAAGCCGTCCCCAGCCGTCCCGTCGAAGCCCTCCGCGCTACCGGCGCCGACGGCCTCGGGGCCTTCCTCTTCGGACGGCTACCCCAGGCCGCAAGTCCCTTCGCCTCGCTCTCGCTCTACCAGTGGGAGTGCAACATCCGCTCTGCGACCATCCTGGGCTTCGTGGGGGCCGGGGGCATCGGGCAGCAAATCCTCATCTCCATGAACCTCTTCGACTACCCCAAAGTCGCAACCCTCGTCGGCGCCACGATAATAGTGGTGCTCCTCGTAGATCGCTTCTCCGCCGCTATACGTCGGCGGCTCATCTATTAGCAGAACGTTCTAGCGCGGCCATGAACGGCCCGGCATCCAAACTTGCCGCACCATACGCGGACCGCCAGTGTCGGTTTCCGGATACTTAACCGCGGTAGTTTCCGAAAACGGAACTGTCTTAAAAAGGATGAGCGGCGTTGATTCAGTACCCTAGCACGTATGGAAAAGCTCTACCCCGCCGGTCTTTCCGATGCTGGGTGGTCCTACCTCAAAAGGGCTTATTTACGCGGTTTCTAACCAAGTAAGCAACCCTGTCAACGAACGGTCGGGTTTTGACAGGGGATTTATTGGAGTTCTTCGAGCCTTGAAGAGTCCGGCAACATCGGCCACCTCCGTACTCTTGGGTGACTCCCACCGATCTTGACACCTACGACGCTTTCCACCGCTTGCGGACCGGGCGCCCATCCCCGTCGTAATCGTAGGAGGTCCACAGCACGCTTTCCACCCCGAATTCGAACAAAACGTCGTTCTCGGGCGGCGGGTAGTGGGCGTAGCGGACGGCGAACTCCCTGACGGCCGGCTCTTCTACAGGCTCGGCGCGGCCGGTGACTAGCAACTCACCGCTTGGCGCATCAGGTTCTACAGAGGAATGCAGGGCGTAGCGTCCGTCGCGCCGCAGGTCGTGGCCCTTTGGTGAGGTAGGCTTCATAAACACGAAGATGCGGCCCTCTCCCAACAACGGCACGACCGGGTGTAGGCGCGGCGAGCCGTCTTTTTTGGTGGTAGCCAGGTAGCACAGCCCACGCAAGCTCTCGGCGCCCCGGGCGGCGAGCCCGGGGTCATCCGTCGCTACCTTCTCCCAGCTCATAGCCTCAGAAACTCTAGCTGGAGTGTGGGTAGCGACTGCGCGGAACCTTACGATAATCCATTAGAACTCCAGACGACAACGGCGCGCTACCGTACCGGGTTACTGTACCGGGTTACCGGTCGTCGGCGGGGCTATCTTCATCGACCGCCGCCGGGTTTTCTTCTAGCTGCTCTTCTAGCTCCGGCTCGGCGTCCTCCGGGGGTGGCGGGGCCTCTACTTTGCCCGCACCCTCTTCTATCTGACTGCGAATGCTTTCTAGCGTCGCCGAGATGCCTTCCTCTAAGGGCTCCCGGTCTTCATCTGCTTTGTTGCTAATCTCTGGCTCCGCCGAGCGCTCACCGAAGGACAGATGCACCACCACCTCGCTGCCGCCATCACCGTGGTTTCCGACCGTCAGCCACCCCGAGTAGTCACGGCCCGCTTCGGCGCCCCACTCCATCCTGCGCTCCGTCTCGTCTACGGCGAGATAGCCCTCCGCGGTGAAGGTCTCACCGTCTTCATGGGGATGCTCTAGGGTCGTCCTGATCCTATGTCCCGGAGTACCCTCGGCAGACGGTCCTTCTACGGAAGAGTCGACCACCGGGGGTAGATATTTGGGCAAGTTCCCGACGTCTGAGAGCCAGGCGAACACCTCCTCTGGCGGGGCGTCAACCGCTTGGCTTTGCTCGTATTCTTGGGCCACCGTATGTTCCTTTCCTAGATGAGGCCTCTAGCCGAAGGTCTCCGGCCGAAGCTTTCAAGCCAAAAACTGGTACATGTCCATGCTACTCCGGTTGCGCCAGGCCCCGATGCGAACGCGCTTACCAAATCTCGCTTACTAACTTACCAACCGAGCAGCCCGGAAAAAGGGTGTTGGAGCAACTGATGTGAAAACCGCCTGAGCCTTGTTCCGCCACAGCCGGCGTTTTACACTGGCAAAATGTCGTGGCAACTTGTGGGTGCCGACGAATTTATCGCTACGAAGTCCGCTTGCAATAGGGTAGGCTGACGGTGGCTGGTCAGCGCGCCGACCTTGGGCCACCGGTCACCGACCTCAAGAAGGCGGTCCGCGCCTGCAAGTTCCGGGATTACAACCTGGAGGGCATCCCGATGTTCTTGGTGCTCGAGGGTCTTTGCGCTTCGCCGGGAGGCAGCACTACGGCAAGTATGGCGAGTGCGGCGAGCGGGCGGCTTGGCCGTCTTGCGGAAGACTATTTCGGACGGCTTGTTGCTGATCGTAGCCGCTTTTCGCTTGATGATGTGGCGACCGCCTTAGAAGTTCTCGCGGCCCACCACTTTGAACCCGTGAGTGGTGAAGACCTGCAGACCAACATGACGACTTTCGGGGGGCTCGCGGGCGGGTCACTGATCCGGACGATCAACTTCCACAACACGCCCCAGGCGCTGGCGGCCGAGGTCTGGCGCCAGTTATCGGAGGCGGGGGAATGGTTCGGGACCGTCGGTGAGGAAGACCTCGACGCCCTGCTCTCCGGCCGTCCGGAACGCCGTCCGGAACGCCTGCCGGGACGTTTCACGGAGCCACCGTTGGCGGAACCGCCACTGGCGAAACCGCCGTTGATTCCGGTCTTCTACGAAGGCTATCGCAACAACTACGACGTCGCGCTACCGATGCTCGAGCGCGCCGGGCTGCGCGGGTGGTTCTTTATTCCCACGGCGTTTATCGACACGCTGGTCTCCGAACAGTACACCTTCGCCCGGACGCACTACATCGGCCTTACCGGCGAGGATTACCCCGGTAAGCGGTGTGCGATGTCGTGGGACGAACTGCGCGAGGTGGTTGCCCGCGGGCACATCGTCGCCTGCCACACGGCCACGCACTGTCCGATCACCTACATCAGAAGCCCGGAGGAGGCGCGGCGAGAGCTCGTTGACTCCCGAGGCCGGCTGGAAGATGAGCTGGGGTGTGAGATTAAAACCCTGGCCGGGCTGCTCGGTACATCCTACGGAGAGGACCCGCGCTCCGACGCTTTCGTTCGCGAAGCGGGCTACCAGCTAGTATTTAGCAACGCGAAGATCCAGCGCGTCCCCAGCAACGACACACCACCTAACGTTTCGTAGGCCGGCTCCAGCGGTTCCCAGGTTTCTACCGTAGGTGTTTTACCGGAGAGGCCCAGAACTCGGGTCTGTGTCATAGGGCTATAGGGACGCTGGTAGCATCTGAATAGGATCAGATGACAACGTCGAATTCTGCTGTTCGACAAACGACGGTAACTGACCGTTGAGCGGAGTAGGCCGTCGGCATCCGGTCGGCTCTTCGGAGTCTTGGCGTAGGAGCCCGCGCCGTGGCTACCCGGACTCCGGTACCGGGTGCCGTGAGGGCCGCTACGGCGTTCGAAAGCAGTAGCGACAGCTTGGTGCCTCTAAGATCAAACGTCGAAGACACAATTCTTACCGGCCCTTTTCGCCCGGTACATCTGCCGATCGGCAGCCTCCACGAGTTCCCCGAGCGTTGCCGTCCCACCGGTCATGGAGGCGACGCCAATGGAGACGGTCAGCGGGCGCTTTATGGTAGGGTCCTGCCCGGGCCCGCAGAATGCTTCGACGTCAGCGCGGACACGCTCGGCGACCTCGGCGGCGGTTCAGGATCGGCGTTGACGACTACCATGAACTCCTCGCCTCCGTAGCGGGCCACTAAGTCATCGGCCCGCGCCGCCGCGCCCAGCGCCCGCCCTACGCAGCGCAAAGCCCGGTCCCCCGCCTCGTGACCAAAGCGGTCGTTGTAGGACTTGAAGTCGTCTACATCCACCAACAGGCAGGGGCCGGGTGCCCGACGCGAAAACGTATCAAACGTCAACCGACTGACTTCGGTCTCGTAAACGACCGTTTGTGACGCTCAGGAGGCGGATACCGTCGGCGGACACCGTCAACACCTTTGTCACCCATGCAATGTATCAAAGACCGTTTTTTATCCACGCCGCACAACCTATCCGTAATGTCGAGATGTGGGATGATTGATGTGCGAAGCTTGAGACGTTTGGGTGTGAGAAGTTTTTTGAGGAGCAGATCTCTTCGCGAAAGGTTGGCCGTCCAGAGCTTCGGACGACGATGGAGTTCTGCCGGGAGGGTGACGGGCTCGTTGCGTGGAAGCTCGACCGGTTCGGGAGATCCTTGCAAGAGCTGATCGGGCCGGTGAACGAGCTAAACGGGCGTGGCGTGAAGTTCGTGAGCCTACGGGGGTCGTTAGATACGACGCCGGGAAGCAGGCTCGTCTACCACATCTTCGGAGCAGTAGCAGAGTTCGAAAGAGATATTATTCAGGAGCGGACGATGACCTGAATCTACGAGAAAAACAAAGAAACAATCCGAGGAGGAGCAGTCCTGTGAGCCTCATAGAGCACGAAGCCGTAATCGGAGATGGTAGGGAAAATTACCGTAAGGAGACGGAGCGCAAGATTCGAGAGGAGCTACTTCGCCGGCACCGGGAGGAGCTTGAGGATCTGGGAATTCTAAAGGCCTCGTGGCTAGAAACGAAAATCTGATTTTATGCCCGCCGGGCGGCTAAACACCACTCGGGAGGTAGCTGGTACTTTACAGCTTGAGCGGAACTTGAGCAGATAGGCTTGCTGCCTTTTCCCGGTGCATTACCTTTTTCAGACGGTTTCTGCCAGAATTCAGTTTTCTATACGGAAACCGGCTTTCCGGAGCTATTCAGTAGCTACGCGGATTTCCTGAAATACGACTCGTTACGATGAACAGCATTATAGAAAAGAAGTTAGACACATTTCTTGCTTCTATTTGCTACCGTCAACAACCTAGCCTGCGTAGTCGTGCAGTAGGCTACATGTTCGTTCTGCTAAGGTTGGTAGGTTTTTCAATCGCCAACGACATCGTAGCATCCGTCAGTCAAACACATTATGACTTTATTTTGTGCTAGATAGAATTTACTCTTCGACTGGAAACGCAGATTTTGTTAGTGTGGCCCGTAAGTTATAAGGCTCAACGAAGGAAAACTGCATGAGTGATTCACCTGCCGCATCCGACCTAGCGGCGGTAAAAAGCCGGCAACAGAAAGCCTGGGCTTCGGGCGACTACGCGATGTTCGGCACGGCTCTCAACATCATAAGCGAGCTTCTCTGCGAGACGGCGGACTTGCGTCCGGGAGAACGGGTGCTAGACGTGGCGACCGGTAGTGGCAACGCGGCGCTCGCCGCCGCCCGCCGCTACTGTGAGGTTACCGGAGCGGATTACGTACCGGTCCTGCTGGAGAAAGGTCGCGAGCGGGCCGCCGTAGAGGGGCTCGCGGTGGACTTTCAGGAGGGTGATGCGGAGGAGTTACCGTTTCCGGATGCGGCGTTCGACGTGGTTCTCTCGTCCGTCGGGGCGATGTTCGCGCCCGACCAGGAGAAGGTTGCCGCCGAGTTGGTCCGGGTCTGTCGTCCGGGGGGTAGGATCTGCTTGGCGAACTGGGTGCCGGGGAGCTTCGCCGGGGAGTTGGGTTCGCTTTTCGGGAGCTACCAGCCGAAAGTTCCCGGTCTTCTTCCACCAACGCTTTGGGGAACTGAGGAGCGGCTTCAAGAGCTTTTCGGTGAGGCCACAGAAAGCATCCAGATTATCCCTCGCACCTTTATGTTTCGTTATCCCTCGGTGGACTATTACCTGGAGGTCTTACGGGAGTACCTCGGGCCTACCCGTGAGGCGTTTCGTGCCCTGGGGTCGGAGGAGCAGGAGAGCCTGACGCGGGACGTGGTGAACCTGGTTGCACGTTTCAACCGGTCGGGAGATGGGACCATGATCGTGCCGAGCGACTACGTCGAGGTCGTCGCAGTTCGCAGCCGGAGGCCGGGATGGTGATCCAAAGCGGGTCGGCATAAGTAAGGATTTTGTAAGAACATCATACTGTATCTGGTCTACCTTGTAGCGTAGACTTTCGGGAGATCTTCCACAAGAGAGGAGCCACATGCCCGTAGCCGTCGGTATCGGCCTTACAAACGAGTGCAACCTGGCCTGTCCGCACTGCTACCGGCCGACGCTGACGCAGCAGCGCCTCACGGTTCCCGAAGTGGAGACGATCCTGGACAATCTGGACGTTGGTTCGGTGAACCTGGGGGTCGGTGAGAACGGGGTACATCCCGAGTACCAGGATATGCTCTCTCTGTTCCGGGAGCGGGAGGTCAAGACGGCGGTTACCTCCAACGGCTACAGCCTGGACATGCTCTCCGAAGAGGAGCTGGCCGGGTTCCACTCCGTCGAGCTCTCCTTCGACTTCCCGACGAAAGAGGAGATGGACGAGTTCCGGGGCGAGGGCGCCTGGGAGCTGGCGATAAATTCTCTGGAGCGGTGCCAGCGGCTCGGCATCCCGACCTCCGTGGCGGCGGTGATGATGAGCACCAATTATGGCCGGATGCAGGAGGTGGCGGCTTTCGCGTTTGGGCTCGGGTGTGATCTGCGGGTCAACGTGTATCAACCGGTGATCGGGGAGGAGTTTACGCTCTCCTACGAGCAGTTCTGGCAGGGGTTCGCGAACCTTTTCGCCGCCGGGCCGGTCGTCGTTTGCAGCGAGCCTTTGGTAAACGCGATCATGGGCCTCGAAACTACCCGTGGCAACCCATGTGGAAACCGGAGCATCCGGGCGTTGCCGGCCGGCACGATCACCCCCTGCCCCTACTGGCCCGCCGCCGCCGGAACCATCCCCCACCTCGCCGACCCAAACCGGGACATCTGGCAACAACGAGAGTTCGAGAAGGCCCGCCAGTTGCCGAAGGCTTGCGAGCCTTGTGATTTCGTCGAGAGTTGCGCCGGGGGCTGCGCCAGCCGCCGGGCGCTGCGGAACAAGCTAGACGAGCCGGACGAATATTGTCCGGTAATGCGCGGTGGAGAAGAGGAAGTCCAGCGCGTTCAGGAGATGCTCCGGTACACGCTCAGCAGCCCCGAAGACGTGCCGAAGGCCGGCAACGCCTGCACGACCGTCATTACGAGTGGAGAGGCTAGGCCCGTTTGAACCACGAGCATCCGCCGGCCAGAATCTCCGCGGTCGTTCCCGCTTTGAACGAAGCCCCCTCCATAGAACGCGTGGTCGAAGGCTTGAAGGCACAGCCGCTTCTGGCCTCGGGAGAGGTGATCGTGGTGGACAACGGCTCGGCCGACGATACGGGTGAACTAGCCCGCCGCGCCGGAGCCCAGGTCGTTCGCGAGGAACGGCGCGGATACGGCTGGGCCTGTCTCGCCGGGGTCCTCGCGGCGGAGGACGCCGACGTCGTAGTGTTGCTCGACGGCGACACCGCCGACGACCCGGACGATCTGCCGCGGGTGTTGGCCCCGCTCCTCACGGGCGAGGCGGATTTAGTGGTCGGCTCCCGCGCCCTGGGCAAGAAAGAACACGGCTCCATGACCTGGCAGCAGGTCTTCGGGAACAAGCTGGCGTCTTTCATGATGCGGGCCATCTACAGTGTGCGGGTGACGGACGTGGGGCCGTTTCGCACGATCCGGCGGGAGGATCTGCTGGCGTTAGACATGCAAGAGATGACTTACGGTTGGCCGTCGGAGATGATCGTCAAGGCCGCGCGGGCCGACTACCGCTACCGGGAAGTTCCGGTGAGTTACCGGCGTAGGATCGGGGTCTCGAAGGTCGGCGACACCCTTGTGAACAGCCTTAAAGTCGGCTGGTACATCATCTCGACCATCCTCCGCTACTCGCGCTGGAAACCGGACCGGGCAGAGAAGCGCACCGGGGAGAAAGCCTCCGTATGACCGACGTGCTCTACGTAATCGCCAAGGCTCCCAGGGTCGGATTCGCAAAGACGAGGCTCGGTGCGGCGATCGGGCACGAAGAGGCGGTAGAGTTGTACAAAGCGTTTCTCGAAGACCTCGGCGCGCGGTTTGCGGACGCCCCTTTCGGCTTCGGATGGTACGTCACACCTGCGGACGGGTGGCCGGAGATCTCCGCCCTGACCGGCGATACGGAACGTTTGCTCTACCAGCGGGAGGGGGACCTGACAAAACGCCAGCAAGAGCTCTTCCGCGAGGCGTCACGTCGCGGGGAACGTGCCGTGCTCATCGGTTCCGACGCGCCGCATCTGGCCGTAGGGCAGATCGAAGAGGCGTTCTGCGCCCTCGGCGACCACGACCTCGTCTTCCTGCCGACCCACGACGGCGGGTACTGCTTGATCGGCATGTGCGGGCCGCACGACGAAGTGCTGGAAGGTGTAGAGATGAGCACGGGCTCGGAGCTAGAAGGCATACTCGCCCGCGCCCGGCGCGCCGGTCTCTCCGTAAAACTTTTAGAATCGACCTTCGACGTGGACGAAGAAGGGGACCTTTACCACCTGCGGAAACTGGCGCTCGGACGCGAAGACCTTGCCGCCACCAGGAAGTCTCTGCAGAAACTTGGGTTTCTGGAACCGGAGACGGCTGCGAACCCGGTGAAAAACCCGGGACTTGTCGAAGGAACGTAAAGATACGCAATCGTAGAGCGTCATTAGAAAAGACCCGGTTGTAGACTGGGTACGAAGAGAGGAGAACCGGTATGGATCAGAGAAATTCCGGAGAGCAGGAGCAGAACGTGAGAGAAGGGATTCATGCCTCCTCACGCGTTGAGCGGTTCGTTATAGTCGCCGCTATCGCGGTGGCGGGCATCGGGTTAGGGTACCTTTACTTCACCCAGCTCTGGTGGAAGGCTCCGCCGGATTTCAACTGCAACACGAACGAGGCGGGAGAATTCGAGTTCGCCCGCGAAGGCCCCGACGGTGAGCTGGTGCGCGCGTCGGGGTTGTGTAACTGGATCGGCATAGAAGCCTTCTACTCCGACAAGCCGCGCAACCTCTTTACCGCCGGCATCCTGCGCCAGTTCGACGGGCCGGAAATATTCGTGCCCATCGGGCCGGCCCAGGCTGCGAACGGCTGGTTTATCGAGAACGTGGTGAAGCCCAACATCGCTTGGTTCGGGTACGTTATCTGGGCCACCGAGGCTTTTATCGCGATCAGCCTAATCCTGGGTTTTCTCAGCCGATTGGGCGGGCTCGTGGCGATAGGCATGTCCATGCAGCTAATGATCGGTCTGGCCGGCATCCCGGACCCGTTCGAGTGGGAGTGGAGCTACCAACTCATGGTACTGCTCTCCATAGTCGTCTTCGGTCTCGCCCCCGGCCGCTACTACGGCCTCGACCGCCTTATAAGACCCAGGCTCAAAGCCCTCCGCGACCGCGGCAGCCGAATAAGCCGCCTGCTACTGCTGTTCACGTAGATGGACGAGAATTCTTAGAGAGGAGGTAGCCAGTATGGACTACGGAACCCAACAGTTGATCTTCCTAATAATCTTCCTCGTGGTCGTGGCCGCGGTGGTGATCGGCACCTTCGTCTTCACGACCCTCGTTGACCGATCCCTCGCCAACGAAGGAGCCGGGGATCAAAGACAAGAAGAGCCCGCAGACGAGGCAGACGCGTAGACAAGTTCGTAACACTACCGAGAGAGGAAGTTGAGCGTGGCGAACGGCACTAGAAAACGCGCCCTGGTAACCGGCGGAGCCGGCCTCATCGGCTCGCACCTTACGGACCTTCTGATCCGCGAGGACTACGACGTGCGCGTCCTCGACAACCTCGAACCCCAGACCCACCGCAACGGCAAACCACCCTGGCTACCGGAAGAAGCAGAGTTCGTAGAGGCAGACATCCGGGATCGGCAGGCTGTAACCGCGGCGCTGCAGGACGTAGACCTGGTCTTTCACCAAGCGGCCTACGGCGGTTACATGCCCGAGATGGGCAAGTACGTCCACGTCAACAGCTTCGGCACCGCCCAGATGTTAGAGATCATCCGCGACGAGAACTTGCCCGTAGAAAAGGTCGTCGTCGCCTCCTCCCAAGCCGTCTACCGGGAAGGAGCGGCGCTCTGCCCGACCCACGGCCTCGTCTTCCCCGACACCCGCCCTGCGGCCCAGCTAGCAGCGGGCGACTTCGCCGTCCGGTGCCCCGAGTGCGGCCTGCCGTCCGGGCCGACCGCAACACCCGAAGAAGCCCCGACCGGCGGCGAGACGGTTTACGCCATCACCAAAGCAGACCAGGAGAGGCTCGTGCTGACCTGGGGCCGGCAGACCGGGATACCGGCCGTCGCCCTGCGCTACTCCTGCACCTACGGCCCGCGCCAGTCCATCTTCAACCCGTACACCGGCGTCATCGCCATCTTCTGTACCCGGCTTTTGAGCGGACAACCGCCCGTGCTCTACGAGGACGGTGAGCAGACCCGCGACTTCTCCTACGTCGGGGACATCGCCCGGGCCAACCTGCTCGCGGCGACGACCGACGGGCTAGACGGACAGACGGCCAACGTGGGGAGCGGGCGCGGCGTGAGCATTCGGGAGGTGGCGGAGAGGATCTCCGCGGCCTTAGACATCCCGATAGAGCCGGTCGCCCGCGGTGAGTTCCGGCCCGGCGAGATGCGCCACCTCACCCCGGACACCTCCCGCATCGCCGCCGCCGGGTACGAGCCTCAGACAGAGCTGTCAGAGGGCATCGGACGGTATCTTGAGTGGATCAAAGAGCAAGGAAACATTCGCGACTACTTCGCCGAGGCCGAGAAGGTGCTCCGGGAAAAGAACATCGTGCAGGAGATCTCCAAACCGTAACCCGTCCATCCGGGGGTCGGCTAGACCCCGCCCTCCATCCGGTAGACGTACCCGTAATCGAAGGCGAAGTCTCCTTCCTCCAAAGTCTCTATGGTACGAATCAGGATTTGTGGCAGCACCTCTTTAGAGAGCGCGAGCCGCCGGTCCAGGTCTTCCTTCTTTTCCGGCTTCCCTACGCCGGTCGCGTAGTTGACCGGGAACCCGACCAGCGCGTAGGGAAGCTCCAACTCACCGGCGAGTACCGCCTCCGGCCCGCAGGTAAGGCTCACCGCCGTAACGCCGGCCGCCGCGAACGAGCGAATTTCAGGCTGCGTCTCGAAGCGCGGGCCGTTGGTGTGACCGTAGACGCCCCCGACCGTCGGCTCCAGGCCCAATTCTTTCGCGGCTCGCGCGGTCCGCTGTCGAAGGTGTGGGGAGAAGGGCTTGTCCAGTATCGAGTGCCCCCGCACCGGGTCGCCGGGCTTTGTAAAAATGGTGCAGAGCTCCCCGCTCGGCAGCCGGTTCTCCGGGAAATACAAGTCGTCGAAGAGCACCGGCTTCCCCAGCGCTAGTGCGGGGTCTACCGCGCCTATCACCGTAGTAGCGAGCACAGCCCGGGTCCCCAGTTGCGCGAGCGCCAGCAGGTTGGCCCGGTGCTGTATCTGGTGTGGTAGAAAGCGATGGCCCGGTCCGTGACGGGAGATCGCCCCGACCCGCCAACGTCCTACTTCTCCCAACTGGACCGCAGCCTCGCCAAAGTCGGTCTCCACTTGCTGTCTTTCGGTCTCGCCGGGGAACGAGTAGAGGCCGGAGCCCATAATGACACCTATATCTACAGAGTTTTCGTTTGTTTCGTATGTCACCGTTTGCTATCTTCCCCCGGTGATCGCCCCGCTGTTTCTGACGAGGCCAGCCAGCGCTGGGCGGTGGTCTCTATAACCCGGAGCGCGGCTGCGCTGCCGTTGTTTGCACCTTTCTCGAAGTCGCCCTCAACACTCGCCATCTGGTTGGTTACGTGTGCGAAACAGATGACCGGATTGCCCGTTGCAGCAGCGAACGCGTACAGGGCGGCGGCCTCCATCTCTACCGCCAGGACGTCCGCCGAGCGGAGGCGCTCTATCTCCGACGCCGTCTCCCGGAAAGGCGCGTCCGTCGTCCAAGAAGCCCCGCGGTTGACTTCCGGCCCGGCGGCGTCCTCAAACGCATCAGAGAGCAGTTCGTTCAGCCCGGGTTGCAACTCGCTGTGGCGTGCGGGCGGCACGTAGTGGTAACTCGTGCCCTCGTCGCGCAGGGCGCGTTCTATCAGAACGAAGTACGGTGGCGGGCCGGCCGGGGCGACCTGTCCCGCAGAGGTGATGCTGATCAGAAGCCCACACCCGCAGGCGAACATCTCCTCGGCCACGAGCACCGCGAACGGCGCCCCTACTGCCCCGCCGACGATGCCATAAGACACTCCGTCCCTGACAAAGTCGTACATCCGGGTGTGGTAGCAGGCCCAGTACGGGTTCGGCCCGGCGCACCCGGTCTCCAAAAGATGCTCGACGACATCGCCGTCCGGGTCCAGGATGCAGACCCGGGGCACTGCTCTTTCCGGCAGTCCTTTCTGACGCCGGGCTTCTCGCAACAGGTTGGCCGGTGTAAAGACGGCGGGCTCGGAGTAGACTTTGCCGTCCAGTATAGGGGGTGTCTCTGAAGGCCCAGCCTCATGTCCTCTCCGGCTACTCGAAGCCGCCTCCATGTCTTTCGTAAGATCTCATGTATCTCATATATGGGGGGCAATCTTACCAGCCCCGTATACCCACCACAGTCCTGATCACTGTGAGACAAACTTCTATCTTTAGACCGTCTGTTTCGAGTTTCACCGCAACACGGAATAGTTGCGGAGGTAGACGTCGAGATCCGGCGAGACCACTCATCTCTGGCTACCTGGAGACCATGCTACAATGCTCCAGGGTAACGGTCGTCTTTTCGCTGGAGGAGTACCGTTGGACCGAGGGAGGATAGGTAGACGGGTGTTGCGTAAGCCCAACGTGTCTGCGCTAACAGGAGAATTCCGGTCTGCCGTTCGTTGTTGGCGAGTAAACCGCCCGCACGTACGGTTGCACAGACAGATCAGGAACTAAAGGAGAAGAATACCTTGCCAAAAAAACTGTACCTGCTACTGGCTTGCATAATTTTGGTTGCCGTTGGCACCGCGCCGGCGGTGGCCGACCACGGTGAAGGTCATACCTTTACGTTCAGTTCGCTTAACGGATCCGGCGTACAAGGCAACGGTACCGTGGAATTTGGGGAAAACGAGGTGACCGTCAGCGTCGAAGCCAGCGGCCTCGAGCCCAATCAGGTTCACGAGCTTCACGTACACGGTATAGAGAATCAAGACGTCAGTTGCCCAACTGACACCGACGGTAACGGCATGGTGTCGCACGAAGAATCCAAGCAACAGGTCGGCGGGCATTTGCTCAACCTAAAGCCTTATCCAACCGCTGATGCCAACGGTAATATCGACTTCGAGCAAACCTATACTGAAGGCGTGGACGACCTGGCGCCGATAGAAGATCGGGTAATCATGGCACACGGCATAACCATGAACGGCGAGTATATGTCGGACATGTCAGTGGCCTGCGGTGAGATCACACCCGCGGGGGAGAGCACCACCCCACCGTCCATGCCTGAAACGGGTGGAATGAGCTTCAGCCTTATTTACACCCTGATCGGCATCGGGGCACTGGCCGTAGGGACGACTGCCCTGGTGTTGATGCGCAGGAGCTTTTAAGCTCTCGACAGCCGTCCAACCAACACCTAAGAGCAAAAACCGGGCCGCGGTCATATAATCGTCTGCATGGACGGGCGAATGCGCATACGGCTAACGAAATATTCCACAAAAGCCGGTTGAGCCTCTAAGTTTTCTCCGGGGGACCTGGAGCAAGCACTAGAGGGGCTCGCGCCGGCTGCGGCCGACGGCTTTATGAGCGGCATGGAAACCCGGGACGACGCCGGGTACATACCGTTCGGCGGCGGCCTGCTCCTGCAATCGGCGGACTTCTTCACCCCTATAGTGGACGATCCGTACCGATTCGGCCAGATCGCCGCGGCCAACGCCTTCTCGGACATCTATGCGATGGGCGGCTACCCGCTGACGGCGATGAACCTGGTCGCCTTTCCCTGCTCGCTGGACATGGGAATCCTGCGCGAGATCCTGGCCGGCGGCCAATCCAAGATAGACGAGTCCGGCGCGAAGCTCTGCGGCGGACACTCCGTTCAGGACGACGAGCCCAAGTTCGGCCTCTCCGTAACGGGCTTTGTCGAGGAAAACCGGGTCGTCCGCAACGCGGGAGCAAAACCCGGCGACACCCTCGTGCTCACCAAACCGCTCGGCACCGGCATTCTCACCACGGCGGTGAAGCGCGACATCTTCCCCGAGTCGGATATAGAAGATGCCATCGAAGCGGCGGCCACACTCAATAAGGCCGCCTGCAAGGCTATGCAGTCGGTGGGCGTCTCCGCCGCCACGGACGTGACCGGCTACAGTTTTCTCGGGCATCTCTCGGAGATGCTGCAGCCCGATGGGATTGGGGCGGTGATCCGCCACAGCGACGTACCGGTCTGGGAGAAGGCCGTGCCGCTGGCGGCAGACGGGTGTTATCCCGGTGGCCTTGTGAACAACCGGGACTACATCGGGAATGCCGTAGTGGCGGACGGCGTATCCCAGGAAGACCTGCTCCCGCTCTACGATCCCCAGACGAGTGGGGGGTTACTGATCTCGGTCCCCAGGGAACGCCGGGACGACCTCGTCCGCGCCCTGGAAGCTAGTGAGACACTGGCGGCGGTCATCGGTGGGGTCGTCGAGGAGTCGGGGGTACGCGTCGTCCGATGATACTCGCTTGGGAGTTGCTCTAAAACTCTCCAGCTATGCCAGGAGCGGCTGTTTCCCGTGCTTCTCTGACTCGTTCCGCAGCAGCCTCCGCCGACTCGGCAACGGTGGTTAGATGTCCCATCTTGCGCCCCGGCCGCGCCTCGGCTTTCCCGTAGAGGTGCAACTTCACTTCCGGTAGCGAATAGACGGCCTCCCAGTCCGGTTCTCCTTCGGACCAGAGATCCCCGAGCAGGTTCGCCATCGCCGCAGGCCGCACCCGCTCCGTGCTCCCGAGCGGCAACCCACAGACGGCCCGGAGCTGCTGCTCGAATTGGGAAGTCGCCGCGCCCTCGAT
The DNA here is from genome assembly GCA_965213905.1 of Rubrobacteraceae bacterium. Classification (GTDB taxonomy): domain Bacteria; phylum Actinomycetota; class Rubrobacteria; order Rubrobacterales; family Rubrobacteraceae; genus SIRX01. Next base: position 1,360,920 of record OZ243922.1, read on the forward strand.
GGTCCAATGCCCGGAGTTATGGGGCCGCGGGGCGATCTCGTTGACGAGTATCTCTTCATCCGGGGTCAGAAAGAACTCCACACAAGCAGTCCCCACTATCTCCAACTCCTCGAAGATCCCACGCGTTATCTCCACCGCTTTCTTCTCAACCTCCGGCCGCACATCGGCCGGCGCCACGGTAACGTCCAGGATGTGGCGGTCGTGGGTGTTCTCGACCGCGCCGTAGTGGACGAAAGATCCGTCGGTGCCCCGCGCCGCCACCACCGAGACCTCCTTCTCGAAGTCCACCCAGGTCTCTAGAATCGCCTCGCCACCCAGAGCATTCCATGCTTCATCCGCATCTTCTGCGGCCTCGATCTTCGACTGTCCCTTGCCGTCGTAGCCGAAGCCAGCCGTCTTGAGCACCGCCGGAACCCCGATCTCCTGCAGCGCCCCATCCAGCGCCGCCCGCCCCGAAACCTCCCGAAACGGCGCCACTGGAAAGCCGCCATCGCGGAGGAAAGTCTTCTCCCGCAGCCGGTTTTGCGCCGTGTGGAGCGCCTTGGAGCCGGGCCGCACCGGCACGACTTTCGAGACCTCCTCCACGGTAACCGCCGGGATGTTCTCGAACTCCAGCGTCACCACGTCCACGCTCCGGGCGAACTCTCCCACGGCACCCAGGTCTTCGTAGGCGGCGCTCCACTCCCCGTCCGCCACCTGACCCGTCGGGCTATCCGAGTCCGGTGAGAGGACGTGGACCCGGTAGCCCATCCGGCGGGCGGCGAGCGCCAGCATCCGCCCGAGCTGCCCGCTCCCGAGCACCCCGACCGTCGCGCCGGGCAAGACTGGTCCGCTCACGAGAGCTCCGATTCCAAGACTTTTTGCGCCTGCTCCTCCCGGAAACCGTGTAGCTTCTCCCGTAGCTCCGGGCGGCTGTTGGCGAGGATGGCAACGGCGAGCAGGGCGGCGTTCGTGGCCCCGGACCGGCCGATAGCGAGCGTCCCGACCGGGACCCCGGCGGGCATCTGGACGATGGATAGAAGAGAATCTTCACCCGAGAGCGCCCGGCTCTCGACCGGCACGCCGAGAACGGGGACGATGGTGTTGGCGGCGACCATACCCGGCAGGTGTGCCGCGCCGCCGGCGCCGGCGATGATCACCTCCAGGCCACACTCCTCCGCCTCTTTCGCATACGAAGCCATAAGATCCGGGGTCCGGTGCGCCGAGACCACCTTTCGCTCGTGCGCCACCCCGAACCGTTCCAGAGTTTCGGCTGCGTGGCGCATCGTCTCCCAGTCGGAGGTGCTGCCCATGATCACACCGACGATGGGATTTTCTATGTTTTCGGTCTGCTCCAAAGACTCTTCCTGGTTCCGGTTACGTACAGCACGCATCCTACACGAGAAGCGTACAGTTGAAAGAGAGCCTCGGAAGCGCAATCGATCTCCTGTAAACTTTACACACCATTGATTGAGGAGCTACGCACAAAGATAGAAGCGGACCAGTTCGAGTTCTCCAGGCACACCGTTGACCAAAGCATACTACGACGTAGCAGCGTACAAGAGGCGCGGGAAGCAATCGCTAGTGGCGAGATCATCGAGGACTAACCGGACGACAAGTACGGACCGAGCTGTCTGATCTTCGGCAAGACGGCAGACGAAAGACCAATGCACGTCCAATGCAGCTACCCTTCTCGTACACTTGTTAAAATAATAACGCTCTACGAACCAGACCCGGAACGCTGAATAGACTTCAAGAGGAGAGCGGGATGACCGTTAGACAAGAAGAAAGACTGGTCGAACGAAGAGTAACCTACACACTAGAGATGGACGGCAAATTCTATATCGTCGAAAACGTGCCAGCTAAGGTTAACGAGGAGACAGGGGGGCAGTTCTTCGCACCTTCTACAGTTGAGCGTCTGCAGGAAACTGTTCTGGGAAGATCTGAGCCCAGCAAGGTTATCGAAACGCCTGTATACGAATACACAGATTAGAAGTAGAGAATGTTCATTTCTGACCACTACGATGTAGCCCTTTCGTTCGCTGGCGAAGATCGCAATTATGTAAACAAAGTCGCCGAACACTTGCAATCTCGGGGAGTTCGCGTCTTTTATGACACTTTCGAGAAGGGGGCTCTGTGGGGTGAGAATCTCACTGAAGTGTTCGTCGACGTATACATGAAACGTGCACGTTACGCGGTACTTTTTATCTCTGAACACTACAGAGTTAAAGTTTGGGCTCACCTCGAACGGAGAGCAGCTTTAGCACGCGCCTTAAATGAAGACCAAGCTTATATACTGCCAGTTCGCTTCGACGACACGGAGATAGAGGGACTTCTTCCGACAGTTGCCTATCTCGACCTTCGAGAGCTTTCGCCTGCGGAGCTCAGTGTAATGATCTGCGAGAAGATATCTCACGACCTATCTCAGACGAAGGCAAATCAGATACCTTCTCCACAATCGCGGGAATCAAGCGGGATTGCTACGTTCGACTATTCAAACTTTGATGGTCTTTATCGCATCGGTAACGGTAAGCATCTCTTTGAAACCAAATGGAGTAAGGCGAGCGATACCAACATATATTGTTACAATGATCCGTCCTCTATAAGAGGCGTCGCACTCGCACCCCGTGGTGCCACTCTTTCCGATATCGTCGATGCTTCAAAGCTAGACTACACTTCTCGATTTAGAACTCTAGAAAAAGAGCGTATCGTAGTGCTTCAAAATAACAACGGATTCTACGCCGCGCTTCAGATCCAAGATATTAAGGACGACACTCGCAGCGCTGATAAAGATGAACTCACTTTCAGTTACTGGATACTGACAGATGGTACAGTAGACTTTTCAAAAATGGCCCCAACTCGGTAGCCTAATCGATATACTATACCTCCAATTCCGGTATGATTTCCTCTCCGTAAGCCTCCAATGTCTCTTCCATCGCATCGTGCATGAGGTAGATGTTGAACTGATCCACGCCGAGGTCTTTTAGGTGCGTGAGCTTGGCTACATGGTCTTCGACGGTGCCGAGGACGCAGAAACGATCCACGATCTCGTCCGGCACGAAGTCGGTGCTCGGGTTACCGGCCTTGCCGTGGTGGCTGTAGTCGTAGCCTTCGCGGGCTTTTATGTAGTCGGTTAGGGCGGTCGGTACTTCCCCGCTCTCGCCGTAGCGGGAGACCAGGTCGGCGACGTGGTTGCCGACCATGCCCCCGAACCAGCGGCTCTGGTCGCGCTGGTGCTCGACGTTCTCGCCAACGTAGGCCGGGGCGGCGACGCAGATTTTTATGTCCGCTGGGTCGCGGCCCGCCTCTTTTGCCGCGTCGTGGACGTGCTTCATTGTCCACTCCAGGATCACCGGGTCCGCGAGCTGGAGGATGAAACCGTCGGCTTTGCGTCCGATGAGGTTGAGCGCCTTCGGGCCGTAGCCAGCCATCCACACATCAAGCTTGCTGTTCTTTATCCAGGGTATGCTCACCGCGCTGCCGTTCGGGGCCTCTATCTCCCGGCCTTCGGCCAGCTCTTTTATGACGTGCATCGCTTCTTCGAGTTGGACGAGCTTGGTCGGTTTTTTGCCCATTACCCGCTGGGCCGAGTCGCCGCGCCCGATGCCGCAGATGGTGCGGTTTCCGAACATCTCGTTGAGCGTGGCGAAGACCGAGGCCGTTACCGACGGGTCGCGGGTCGCGGGGTTGGTGACCATCGGGCCGACGGTGATGCTCTCTGTTGCGGAGAGCATCTGGGAGTAGATGACGTAGGGCTCCTGCCAGAGGATGTGCGAGTCGAAAGTCCAGGCGTGGGTGAAGCCTAAAGTTTCGGCTTTTTGTGTTAATTCAACGACACGTTTCGCCGGGGGATCTGTTTGAAAGGTTACTCCGAAATCCATTTAACGTTCCTTTCCAGGGCCGGAGACGGCGGTAGCCAGTCCCAGGGCCAGATAGATGCCACCGGAGAAGTAGCGTTGGCCGCGGCGAAAACTTGCGCTCTCGTAACGGCGTCGCAGCCAACCGCCAGCCGTACCGGAGAGCAGCGCGTAGAGGCTGTCGGTCGCAAGGGCGGCCGCCGCGAAGGTAAAGCCGAATAGCAGCATCTGGAACCAGGACGAGCCTAACGCCGAGTCTACAAATTGCGGCAGGAAGGCCAGGAAAAAGAGCGCGGTTTTTGGGTTGAGGATGTTGACGATAGCACCCTGCCAGAACACACCCGGGAGCCGCTGGGGTTCCACGGTCTCAGGGGCGGCATGGTCATCCTCTCCGAAAATCTGGGAGAGACCGAGCCAGACCAGGTACGCCACACCGAGCCACTTTACGATGCCGAAAGCCGCTGCGGAAGAGGCCAGAATAGCGGAGAGGCCTGCGGCAGCGAAGAGTACGTGGACCAGCCCGCCCAAACCGATGCCCAGCGCGGAGACTAGGCCGGCCGGACGTCCTCCCTCGACGCCGCGGGCGACGATGTATAGAACGGCCGGGCCGGGCGTTAGCGAGAGCGCCAGCGCGGCCCCGGCGACGATGATGAAGGTGGAGAAATCTGGCATCAGCGGTTCCTCACGTAACCCGTGGCTCGCTGGACGAAGCTGGTTTGCGGCTGGGGATTATGCTCATCAGCAGGTACGCGGCCGCGGCGACCGCGAAGGTGAAGAAGACGCCGTAGGTGTAGAAGGATTGCAGCAGGTTCGGGTCCTCGAAGCCGGCAAACCCCGGGGTCGTGGCGGCGCTCAGGAAACCGGGGACTACCGGGACCACGCCAACAAAGACCGCGATGATGGCTTTCCAGTTCCAGCCGTTGGAGTACGTGTATCGGCCGTCGGTTTTGTAGAGGTCTGCCAGGTCGAGTTTGGTGCGTCGTATGACCCAGTAATCCACGATCATCACGGCCCCGATGGCCCCGAGCAGGCTGCCGTACCCAATCAGCCACGTGAAGATGTACGCCCCGGCGCTGTTGAACAGAATCCAGGGGAAGGAGATGATTCCCAATACCGCCGTAATAACGCCGCCCATCTTGAATGAAATGTATTTCGGGGCGAGGTTGGAGAAGTCGTTGGACGGAGAGACCACGTTCGCGGCCATGTTCGTGGAGATCTGGGCTATAACGATGACGATCATCGCCAGAATCAGGACCAGCGGCAACCCGCCGGCGATCTCGGTGATGAGCGCTACCGGGTCCCAAATCGCCTCTCCGAACACCACGATGGTCGCCGCCGTCACCGCGATCCCGATAAAGCTAAACGCCGTCATCGAGAGCGGCAACGCCAGCGCCTGTCCCGTGATCTGGGATCGCTGGCTCCCGGCGTAGCGGGTGAAGTCCGGGATGTTCAGCGACAACGTCGCCCAGTACCCGACGTTCGCCGCGAGTCCCGGCCAAAAGAGAACCCAGAACGAAGTGCTCCCTTCTTGGAGTTGCGATGAGACCGAGAAGATGTTGCCGATGCCACCGCCCGCGATAAAACCCCAGATTAGCAAGACTAGGGCGCCGGCGAGCAGGAGCGGGGCGGCGAAGGATTCCAGGATCTTGATCCCTTCGATGCCGCGCAAAATGATGAGCACTTGAATGATCCAGAAGATAAAGAACGCGATGCCCGAACCCCAGGCGAGATCCGCCCATCCACCCCAAACGGCGCCGAGCAGGGCGTTCAGGGCGAGACCGCCGATCCAGGTCTGTATCCCGAACCAGCCGCAGGCCACGAGCGCCCGGGCCAGAGCAGCGAAGTTCGCACCCGTCACGCCAAACGAAGAGCGGACGAAGACCGGAAACGGGACGCCGTATTTGGTACCGGCGTGGGCGTTCAAGAGCATGGGGACCAGTACGATCAGGTTCCCAAGCGAGATGGTCAAGAGCGCCTGCCACCAGAGCATACCGGCGGCCATAAGGCCGGACGCCAGCGTATAGGTCGTAATAACTATCGCCATCCCGATCCAGAGCGCCGCGAAGTTGTACGTCGTCCAGTTCCGCCGCTCGTAACCCGTCGGTGCAAGATCCTCGTTGTACAACTTCGAGTTACGAACCTCGGACTTTATAGCGTCCAGCCGTTCCTGGTTCTCTACCGCTATGCCCCTATCTTGCAAGTGTGCTCCCTTCTGAAGGTTTCAGGTCTCAGGCTTTAGGCTTCAGGTTTTTGCTGATGGCTGACACCTGTAGCCTGACACCTACTTTTTCGCCGCCCAATCAACCGTCTTTACCGCCAACCGGTGTAACGCCTGCACCGCAAGCTCCAAGTCTTCTTCCGGCGTATCCTCCTCTTTGGTGTGGCTCAGGCCTTTTGAGCTCTTTGTGAAGAGCATGACCGTCGGCATGTGCCGGGCCATCTCCGCCGCGTCATGTAGCGGCCCGCTCGGCAGCCGGTGGGATTTTCCGACGACTTCGTTCACCGACTCTTCGGCCATCCGGATCAGGTCGTCGTGGAAGAGGATGGGCTCTATCTCCCAGAGTTTCTCCCATTCGACCTCGGTCCCTTCTTCTTTGGCGACGCGTTCGCTCTCGCGTTTGGCGGTTTCGAGCATGTCGGCGAGCACGTCGGCGTCTAGGGCGCGTTGGTCGAGGGACATCTTGCACCAGCCGTTGAAGGCCGTGACGATTGCGGGGCTGACGTTGACGAAGCCGGTCGTGGCCCGCACGTCGTCGCGCCGGGCGCCGTCGTCCCGGATCGCCGTGGCGGCGCGGGCGGCGGAGATAAAGGCGTCGCGGCGGACCTCCATCGGGGTCGAGCCGGAGTGGGCGTGGAAGCCGGTGTACCGGATCGCGTGCCGCTCAACCCCGAACGTCCCGAGCACCACCCCGACGGGCAGGTCCAGCTTTTCGAGCACCGGACCCTGCTCGATGTGCAGCTCCAGGTACGCCAGCGCCTTCTCGATCTGCTGGTGCGACTCGTTCATCCGGTCGAGGTCCACGCCGTGCTCCCGCAGAGCATCCGGTAGCGCAACGCCGTCTTTGTCTTTCAGGCCGCGCACCTCGTCGGGGACGAGGGTGTTCGAGGTGGCGCTGGAGCCGAGCAGGCTGCGACCGAAGCGGGCACCCTCTTCATCAGCCCAGTCCACGAGCCGGACCGTAACGGGTTTGTCTTGCTCGGCGAGCACCCGGAAGGATTCAAGGGCGCTTATGGTATCGAGGGTGCCGTCGAGCCAACCGCCCTGGGGCACGGAGTCTATGTGGCCGCCGAGTATGACGAACTCCTCGGAGTCGCCGGGGGAGGTGGCCCAGAGGTTTCCAGCCTCGTCGGTCTCGACCTCGCAGTCTATGTCGTCCAGCTTGCTCTTGAGCCAGTCGCGGGCCTTCGCCCATTCGTCCGTCCATGCGACGCGGCGGGCGCCGTCCGGGCCGCCGGTGAGGTCGGCTATTTCGTGAAGTTCTTCTACCGCGCGGCGGTAATCTACGTCTCCCACGGTCTCCATCTATCCCACCTTCTCTCTGGTTCCGATCTCGGCGAGCGCCTCCTCGAAGACATCCGCCGCCTGCTGTGCGGCCTCGCGGGTGATGGTCAGTGGCGGCGAGATGCGCAAAGCGTTCGCCCCGATGCCGCCCTTCCCTACCAGGACGCCCTTCTCCCGGCACGCCTGCATAAAGTGTGCGGCCGCCGGCGGGTTCGGCTTACCGTCGTCATCTATCATCTCCAGGGCGAGCATCAGGCCCCGGCCGCGTACCTCACCGACGAGCGGGCTGTCCTTCGCCATTTCCGTGAGGCGGTCTTTGAGGTAGCCACCAATTTCGTCGGCGTTCTTCTGGAGTTCGTTTTCGAGGATGTATTCGATGTTCGCCAAGGCGCCGGCGGAGGCGACGTGGTTGCCGCCGAAGGTCGAGACGTGGAGGTTGCCGGATATGGAGTCTATGATCTCGGAGCGGCCCATCACGGCGCCGATGGCGAGGCCGTTGCCGAGGCCTTTTGCCATCGTGATCATGTCCGGCTCGATCCCCGACTCCTCTATCCCCCAGAAGTGAGACCCCGTCCTTCCGAACGCCGTCTGCACCTCATCCGATATGTACAGGATTCCGAACTCGTCCAGCACCTCCTTGACGCCCCGGATGTACTCCGGCGGCAGCTCTATAAACCCGCCGACGCCCTGTATCGGCTCGGCGATCAGGGCCGCTACGTGGCCGGTGGTGGCGGTGCGGATAACATCTCGCAGATCCTCGGCACACGCCCGCGCGAAACCCGGGTCGTCTTTCTCGAACGGCCCGTAGAGCGAGCTGTAAGAATGATGCGGCGGCATCGCGTAGGTAACATCGAGCGCCGAGCGGCTCGTCGGGCGCCAGGTGCTCTGGCCGGTTATGCCCATCGTCCCGAAAGAGCCGCCGTGGTAAGAACCGCGCATCGCGATGATCTCGCTGGACTGCCGGTGCTGCGTCGCGAAGAGCAGCGCCGCCTCGTTCGCCTCGGAGCCGCTGGAGACGAAGAACACTTTCTGGTCGCCGCCTATCGGGGACAACTCGATGAGCTTCTCCGCCAGCTTTACCTGGTTCTCTATGAGATAGAGCGTCGAGGAGTGCAGGATCTTGCCGGCCTGTTCCCTCACAGCCTCCACTATCTCCGGGATGTTATGGCCGCTGATCGTGGTAACGATGCCGCCAAAGAAGTCCAGGTACTCGTTGCCTTCGGAGTCCCAGACTTTGAAGCCCTCGCCGTGCGAAAGCTTCATCGGCTCTTCGTAGTAGAGCGAGATCCACTCGGGTATCACCGCTTTGTGACGCTTGAGCAACTCGTCCGGTCTCATACTCCCACCCCCACACTCGGAGCGGTAAAGCTCCGCCCGACAAACCCTCCGGAGCCCCGCTCACCGACGACCTCTCCGTCCTTATACACCAGATTCCCCCGCACGTACACGGAGGCCGGGCCGCCGTGGAAACTTCTCCCCTCGTAGGGCGTGTAGTCCACGTTCGAGTGACGATTGTCTACGGTGGCCGTAATCTCAAGCTCCGGGTCCCAGAGCACGACGTCCGCGTCGGCGCCGGGCACGAGCGCGCCCTTCTTCGGATAGGCGCCGTAGATGCGGGCCTGGTTTGTGGACAGAACGGCGACGAACTGATTTTCGTTCAGCTTGCCCTCCCGCACCCCGAGCGTCCAGAGTGCCATCGCCCGCTCCTCTACTCCCGGCAATCCGTTCGGGATGAGCGTGAAGTCATCTTTGCCGAGATCCTTCTGTCCCTCGTAGTTGAACGAGCAGTGGTCCGAGCCGAATATCTGGAGGTCTCCGAACTTGAGGCCGTTCCACAGCGCCGGCCGGTTGGACGGGTCGCGCAGCGGCGGGGAGCAGACGTACTTGGCGCCCTCGAAGCCTTCTTTCGCCAGATCCTCGTACTCGAAAGCGAAATATTGCGGGCAGGTCTCAGCGTAGACCGTCTGGCCGCGCTCGTGGGCGAGGTGGATCGCCTCCAACGCCCCGGCACAGGAGACGTGGACGACCAGGATCGGGGCTCCGGCGGTCTCTGCCAGCCGGATTGCCCGGTTCGTCGCCTCCGCCTCGACCGCCTCCGGACGGGTGAGAGCGTGGAACTTCGGCTCCACGTCGCCCCGTGCCAAAGCCTGCTGCTGCAGTTTGGCGACGGCGTCACCGTTCTCGGCGTGAACCATGACCAGCACGCCGGCGTCTTTCGACAACTGCAGCGTCTCGAAGAGGTCTTCGTCTTCGCTGTAGAGCGGGGTGCCTTTGTAGGCCATGAAGATCTTGACCGAGGCGACGCCCTTCTCGGCGAGGCTCGGTAGCTCGCTCTTTATGTCGTCGCGCAGGTCGGTGATGGCTACGTGGAAGCTGTAATCTACGACCGCCTTGTCCTGGGACTTCTCCGTCCAGGCGTCGAAGGCCCCGGCGAGGGTTCCACCGACTTCCTGGAGGGCGAAGTCTATGATGGTGGTGGTCCCGCCCGCGGCGGCGGCCTCGGTCCCGGTGGCCCAGTCGTCGGCGGTCATGGTGCCGCCAAACGGCATGTCCATGTGCGTGTGGGCGTCTATAAAGCCCGGCATCACGAGCTTGCCGGAGGCGTCAACCTCCTCGGCCCCGTTCGCGTCCAGTTCCGTGCCGACCGCGACGACCTTCTCGTCCTCGACCAGCACATCTGCCTCGTAACTGCCGGCGGCGGTAACGACCGTCCCGCCGGTAAAAAGTAACTTGCTCAAAACCCTAGCTCCTTTCTAAGCGCAGGAAGAGCCAGGGGCTCTCCAGACCTGACACTATGAACTAACTCTTATGGACAATGCTTTATCCTTCGGGAACAAGATAAGGCTGCAAGATCGGGCAAAAATTGGCCGCTCGTAGTATGCTGCCGGGATTTCCTCAAGGCTTGTGTGAAAACGTTTCAGCGCCTTACCTCCTGTTCCCTGGATTGTTCAGTATAGGAGGTGTGGATGTCGGCTGTAAACCTTTGGCTCCGACCTCAGAGTCGGCATTGTAGCGGATCACGATCTGAAACCTCCCGTCCTACGTCGTCAAACTATCGAGCAGTTTCCTCTATCTTTGTACAAAGGGCCATTTACCGCCGTGTGTAGCGGGTGCTAGTTTTCCGGGGTCTTTGTAGATCTCTCGATGTTAGGAGGATTTGTAGTCTTGAGTAGTCCGGTGGTAGACGAAGCGCAGGTTGACCCGAGAACGGAGCAGAAACAGGATTACCCGCTGACGGCCGCGCCACACTCGGCCCGGCGCACGGACCTGTCCATAACGATCATCCTGTTAGGGTTTACGTTTTTTGTGGGCTCTATGTTCGCCGGCGGCAACGTCGGTCCGGGCTTCTCTTTCTGGAACATGCTAGGCGTTATAGCCGCGGGGAGTCTCTTGCTGGGCGCTTACGTTGCAGCCTTGAGTGCCGCCGCGCAACGCAGTGGGCTGAACACGGTCCTATTAGCGCGCTTTAGTTTCGGGAATTTGGGTAGCCGGCTGGTGGATTTTCTGCTGGGCTTTACGCAAGTTGGATGGTACGCCTGGAGCATAGCGGTTCCGGCGGTGATCTTGACCCGGTTTACCGGTGAGGCGTGGAGCATACCGCTGATGGTGCTGTTTGCCTTGGCCTTTACCTGGACCGCGTACATCGGCATCTCGGCGCTCGCCATCCTGAGCCGGGTGGCGGTACCGGCGATGTTGATCCTGGTGGTCCTGAGCCTGGGTCTCGCCACGCGGGATGCCGGAGGGCTGGCCGGGCTGACCGGCTCGGAGCCGACGACCGAAGTCGGGGTGGCGTTGGCGACCACCCTGATCTTCGGCTCTTTCGCCAGCGGCGGGACACAGGTTACCAACTGGACCCGCTTTTCGCGGACGGCGTGGGGAGCTGCGCTTGCGAGCTTTATCGGGTTCACCCTGGGCAACGGGCTCATGGTGCTGGCCGGCGCCATCGGGGCAACGGTCTACGAGCAGCCGGACCTTACCGAAGTTCTCGCCCTTCAAGGCCTGCTCGTTCTCGGACTACTGCTCATGCTGCTCAACGTCTGGACCACGGCGGACCGCACCGTTTATGCTTTCTCGGTCGCGGGGTCCACCCTGATCCGGACCGAGAACCGGCGGCGGCTGGTGGTCGGGGGAGCCCTGATCGGGCTGGTCCTCGCCGCGAGCGGCTTCTACAATTTCCTGGTGGATTATCTGGTGCTGCTGGGCACTTTTATCCCACCTATCGGCGCGATCGTCATGGCGGACTACTTCGTAAAGCACCGAGGCAACCTGACCCCGATCGAATCCACGGAATTCCCCGCCTTTAACTGGGCGGGCATCGCCGCCTATTTCGTGGCCGCGGCCATCGCCCAGTTCTCGCCCGGCATCGCCCCGGTGAACGGCATCCTGGCCGGGTTCGTGCTGTACTTGATCTTCGACCGCGTATTCGCGGCGACCGGCATCTCATCCCCGGGTAAATCCCGGGTAAGATAAACACCGTGGATCTCCTTCTACGCAACGCCCGGCTGGTAGATGGCCGGCTCGTGGACTTGGCTATAGAGAGCGGCGTCTTCCGCCGCGTCGGCCCGGACCTAGACCAGGACGCGGAGACGGAGCTCGACGCCGGAGGCCGTCTCGTAACGCCGCCGCTGGTAGACAGTCACGTTCATCTGGACGCGGCCCTCACCGTCGGAGACCCGGCCTTCAACGAAAGTGGGACGCTCCAGGAGGGGATACAGCTCTGGGGCGAACGAAAGAAAACCCTTACGAAAGAGGACATCAAGCGCCGGGCGCTGAAGGCAATAAAGTGGGAGGTAGCCCAGGGCACGCTCTTTATCCGGAGCCACGTAGATGTCTGCGACGAAAACCTCACCGCCCTGCGGGCCCTGATCGAGCTGCGCGACGAAGTCCGCGACCTGTGCGAACTCCAACTCGTCGCCTTCCCCCAAGACGGAATCTTCTCTTCCCCCGAAACCCCAGGACTAATGGAGAGATCCCTGATCCTGGGGGCGGACGTAGTCGGCGGCATACCCCACCACGAGTTTACCCGCGAGCTGGGAGAGCGCGACGTTCATCTGGCCTTCGAGCTGGCCCGCAAACACAACCGCCCCATAGACTGCCACACCGATGAAACCGACGACCCGAACTCGCGCTTTACGGAGGTCATGGCCGCGAACGCCATCAGCGATGACTTATATGGACGGGTTACCGCCAGCCACTGTACGGCGATGCACTCCTACGACAACGCTTACGCCTTCAAGCTGCTGGGACTACTAGCTCGCAGTGGCATCAACGTCGTCGCCAACCCGTTCGACAACATCATCTTGCAGGGCCGGGCCGACACGTATCCCAAGCGCCGGGGCATGGCGCGGGTAAAGGAGTTGCTCGGGGCGGGGGTAAACGTCTCGCTCGGTCACGACTCGATCATGGACCCTTGGTATCCGCTCGGGCGGGGAGACATGCTGGGCGCGGCGAGTATGGCCCTGCACGTACTACAGATGAGCGGTAAAGACGAGATAGACGAGGTCTTCGGACTCGTCACGCATCGGGCCGCCAGAACCCTGGGCGTCGAAGACCGCTACGGCATCGAAGAAGGTAAACCCGCGAACCTGGTCGTCTTCGACGCCCCGGATCGCTTCGAGACCTTGCGTCAGACTCCGGCCCGGCTATACGTCATAAAAGACGGCGCGGTAGTCGCCAGCACGCAGCCCGCCCGCTCTCGAATATGGCGCGGCGAAAAGCCGGAAGATGTGAGCTTCTTCCGCGAAGACAGCGTCGAACTCTACCCCGGCGAATAGCCTTCCTACCTACCAAGTACAGAGCAAAAGCCGTGCTGCGCCCCAGCCCCCGGCATGCTGAGACGCAGCGGTTTCGACTTTCAGGTTTGCATCAGGTCATCTTCGCCATGCCACCGTCTATGGCGTAATCCGACCCGGTGACGGCGCCGGACTTTTCGGAGGCGAGAAATAACACGGTAGAAGCAACTTCTTCCGGTGAGATCATACGACCCAAAGTAAGACCGAACTGTTCGGGCAAAGCGTCGAGGAAATTTCCGAGTTCCATACCCATAGCCTTTGCCATCTGATCCCCGGCTCCCCCTTCGTCCTCGAAAAGCGGAGTCCGCACCGGTCCCGGAGAAACCGCATTGACCCGTACTCCTTGAGGACTGAACTCCTCCGACAGAGCCTTGGACAAATTGCTCATGGCCGCCTTGGAGGCCGCGTAATCCACCACCGGAGGCTGGGCGAGCCGGGCGTTAATGGACGAAACGTTGACGATCGCGCCGCTACGGTCGAGAAGATGCGGTAGCGCCGCCCGCGAAGCCCGCACGGCGCTCATAAAATTGAACTCCAGCGTACCGAGCCAATCCTCGTCCGTAACCGACAAGAAACCTTCCATCCGCGGCTCGGCGCCACCGACGTTGTTGACCAACACATCCACCCCGCCGAACTCCTCCACCGCCCGTGCAACCAACTTTCCCGGCCCCTCAGCCGTATTCAAATCCACGGAAACCGGCACGACTGGATACCTGCCGGCCAACTCCTCCAGAGCCTCTTCCGGACGCCGGCTACCGGCAACTACCTTAGCCCCCTCTTCCGCAAATGCCCTTGCTACCGCCAGTCCGATGCCCTTGCTCGCCCCTGTAACGACCACAACCTTGCCCTCAAAACCAAAATCCACTTCCAAAACCTCCTTCATCTCAAATGGATCGGCTAAAACCAATCCTTACTTACTCAACGTAAGCGACTATACCAGAATTATCTTACTAATGTCAAGTCGCTTACGAAAGGTTAGAATGTAGCCATGAGCACTACACAGGGAAAAAGGATGCGGCCGGATACCGTTTGTCCGTATTATCATCGGGCGGTCGAGTTGATCGGGCGCCGGTGGACCGGCGTCGTGCTGTCGGCTTTGCTTGACGGGTCCACGCGGTTCTCAGAACTTCGGGATGCCATCCCGGATATCAGCGACCGGATGCTCTCGGAGCGGCTAAAAGAGCTAGAGGCAGACGGCATCTTGGAGCGGATGGTAATTCCGGAAACGCCCGTAAGGGTCGAGTATCGTCCCACCGAGAAAGGCCGCTCGTTACAGGGTGTGGTTGATGCGATCAGCGACTGGGCCAGCGAGTGGGTCGCCGGGTCAGGAGATTCCTGCTAGACGGCCAGGGAAGACGGTTTCGCCGAAACCCTTAGCGTCTCGCGGGCAACATCGCAGAATACCTCTGCGGCGGGCGAGAGCCACCGTTCTTTGTGACGGACCATCTGCGTGACGACCTCGAAGTCTTCCAGGCCGGTCCAGTGCAACACTGTTAGTGAGCCTGCTTCCACGTCTTTCTCCGCGACTACGGCGGGCAGGACGGCGACGCCCATTCCGGCGATGGCACACTGTTTGATGGCCTCTACGCCCGAGAACTCCAGCAGCGTCCCGGGATGTACCCCGTCTCGCGCCAGCGCGTTCAGGAACATCGCGCGGTAGCTGCAACCCGAGCCGGTGAGCAGAAGCGTCTCGCCCCGGAAGTCCAAAGATCGTACCGGAGAGGATTCGGCCAGCGGATGATCCTGGGCCGTCACCAGCCACACCGGCTCCTCCACCAGCGGCTCGACCGTCAGGTCTCCTGCCCGTACGGGCTCGTCCAGCACGAAGGCCACATCCGCTTTGCCTTCGCCCAGGTCGCGCACCGTGTCGCCGCAGAAAGTGCCCACCGGCACCGGACGCACTAGCACCCGGACCTGCGGATAGAGCTCCCGGAAGCGGCTGAGCACCCGCGGCAGCCGGTAGGTACAATGCGTCTCCGCCGCGCTGATAGTAACGGTCCCGGCCGGCTCGCCGTTCGCCGAGACAGCCGCGCGGGTTTCCTCTTCTAGTTCCAACATTTTCTCCGCGTAGCCGAGCAGCCGCCTTCCGGCGTCCGTCAACGTAACCCGACGTCCGATCCGGTCAAAGAGCGGCACGCCAAGCTCTTTTTCTAGAGTCTGAATCTGGGCCGTAACGCTAGATTGCACGTATCCGAGCTCACCCGCCGCCCGAGTAAAGCTCAAGTTCTCCGCCACCGCCCGAAACGTCTTGAGCTGCCGCAACTCCACGCCACACACCACCTATCGTCTTAGACGATCTATTGCATCAACAACTTTCATTGGACACGATTTTAAAGCACGGTTAGTATCGAGGTCGACAGCAACGAGGCTCAAGACAGGTGAGGTAGGAGCATGGTCGAGGTAAGAGAGAAGCTTACTGTTGGGAATCTGGAGGTTCGCGCCGTAGTCGTTCCCTTCAAGCGACCTCTGGCTACGAAGGTTGGCTACTTCTCGGAGTGGCCTCTGATCCTGTTAGACCTTCATACTGAGCAGGGAATCACCGGACGAGGTTATCTGGCTCCCTACATAAAGCGGTCCGTAGCATACATCGTTCCGGCGCTACAGGATCTCGCAGAACTTATGACAGGACAGGAGATTGCCCCCGTCCAGACCTACCAGAAGACCCGCGCATCGCTGGGGTTGGTGGGCTACCAGGGGATCTCGACAATAGCCGTCGCCGGGCTCGATATGGCGTGCTGGGATGCGCTCGCCAAAGCAGCCGGCGTCCCGCTGGTCACGCTCCTAGGCGGGAGCATAGAGCCGGTAAAAGCTTACAACAGCAACGGTCTCGGCCTCATATCCCCGGAAAAGGTGGCTGAGGAAGCCCTGGAGCTTATAGAAGAGGGAGGTTTCAAGGCGCTCAAGGTCCGGGTCGGGCGGGACACCCTGGCCGAAGATATCGAAGCGGTTCGTAACGTTCGAGAAGTCGTTGGCGACGGGGTAATTCTCGTTTGCGACTTCAATCAGGGTCTCTCTTTGGGAGAAGCGCTGCAACGATGTCGAGCCCTCGATGAAGAGGGTGTGTACTGGATCGAGGAGCCCATAGATTACGATGATTTGGAGGGAAACGCCAAGCTCGCCCGCAAAACGGCGACCCAGATCCAGATCGGGGAGAACTTCTACGGTCCGCGGGCAATGTACGAGTCGATCAAGGCCGGCGCCTGCGACTACGTGATGCCCGACCTCATGCGGATCGGCGGCGTCACCGGCTGGTTGCGGGCATCAGCTATCGCCTCGGCAGCCGGCATCGACATGTCTACCCACCTCTACCCCGAGATCTCCAGCCACCTCATGCGCGTAACGCCCACGGCCCACTGGCTAGAGTGGCAAGACTGGGCGCACCGGATCCTGGCCGAACCGTTCGACGTTAAGGACGGGTACATACACATCCGTAACGCTCCCGGAAACGGCCTGGAATGGCACGAAGACGCAGTTTCGCACTACAGTTTCGAAGCATAAACTCAAAAGAGGAGCGATAGATGCCGTTAGCACGCATAGACCTGATGGAAGGCAAAAGTTCCGAGTATAAGAGGGCTCTTGCGGATGGCGTCTACCGAGCACTCGTGGAAGCGGTCGGCGCGCCGGAAGGAGACCAGTTCGCGGTAGTTTCCGAGCACGGGCCGGGTAACCTGGTCTACAGTCCGGATTACCTCGGTGTGGAGCGAACTGATGAGGTGGTTTTCGTCCAGATTACGTTGAACGAAGGCCGTCCGGTCGAGAAGAAGAAAGCCCTGTACGCGAAGATCGTCGAGCTGTTCGCGGAAGACCCGGGCGCGCGGCCGGAGGACGTGGTGATCAACCTGGTCGAAGTCGAGAAGGCCAACTGGTCCTATGGTAGTGGGGAGGCCCAGTACGTATCCTGAGCAGATGGACACAGTTGGATGAGCGAGACAGGGGGCAATAAGCCTCTCGCGTGGTGGCAGGCTCCGGTGGTGATATTGGCCGCCGGGTGCCTTATAGCCCTGATCACCTACGGCCTCCGCACGAGCTTCGGACTCTTCCTGGACCCGCTCTCCGATGGGCGTGGCTGGGGACGGGAGGTCTTCGCTTTGTCGCTGGCGATCCAGAACCTCGTGTGGGGTCTCGGCCAACCGGCCGCCGGGGCCATCGCCGACCGTTACGGCTCGGGACGGGTGCTGGCGCTCGGCGGGCTGGTCTACGCCTTGGGCGTTGCGCTTATGGCGGTGAGCGCGACGCCGCTTGCGCTGCACCTGACCGCGGGCGTGTTGGTCGGGATCGGGCTTTCGGGCGGTTCGTTTACCATCGTGATCGCCGCCCTCGGACGCCTGATGCCCCCGGACCGCCGTTCCTGGGCGATGGGGATGGCGACCGCGGCGGGTTCTCTCGGACAGTTCTTGTTCGCCCCGCTCGGACAGGTGTTTATCTCGGGTTACGGTTGGGTGACGGCCCTACTATTTCTGGCTACCTTCGCCGCCATCGTGCCGGTACTGGCCGCCGCGCTCCGGGGTGGCGCCGCCCCTGAGGAAGATGGACCGTCGCTCTCGTTGCGCCAGGCTACCACGGCCGCGTTCGGCCATGGTAGCTATCTTTTGCTCGTGTCGGGATTCTTTGTCTGTGGTTTTCACGTGGCGTTTATAACGACCCATTTACCGCCGTACCTCACGGACAGCGGGGTGGGCCCGCTGATCGCGGCGTGGTCGCTGGCGCTTATAGGACTTTTCAACGTCGTGGGGTCTTACGCATCGGGTGTGCTCGGCGGGCGTGGGAGCAAGCGCCGGCTGCTCTCCGGGATCTACCTGTCCCGCGCCGTAGTGTTGGTACTCTTTATCGTGCTGCCGAAGAGCCCGGCGGTCGTCCTGACCTTTGCCGCGGCGATGGGCATACTCTGGCTCTCGACCGTCCCACTAACCTCCGGGCTCGTGGCCGTAATGTTCGGAACCCAGTATCTGGGGACGCTCTTCGGGTTCGTTTTTCTAAGCCACCAGTTGGGGGCTTTCCTCGGCGTCTGGCTCGGCGGTCTCGCCTACGCGCAGACCGGGAGCTACGACCCGGTCTGGTGGGCCGGGGTCGTGCTGGCCCTGGTCGCCACCGCCCTCCACCGGCCCATAGCCGAACGCCGCGCCCCCAGCTTCGTCAGGCCGCAACCGGAGCCAGGCTCGTAGGCCCTTCGCCAGAACAACGGTGCTATGATTCGCCAGCAGGGAAATCGAAAGAAAGGCAGCGTTCATATGCCCGAAAAAAGCAGCCCGACGGGCGGATATCAACCGCTGGCGAGGCCTGTAAGCGACGGAGCGCTCGCCAAAACGGTTAGCGGGGAGCAGGAAGAGGAGACCACTCGCGAAGAGGAAGCGCAGCCTTCAGAAGTCGCATCTTCCGAGGAGCAAGAGTTCTCGCAGGCAGAGGGCGAGCAGGAATATCGAGGAGCAGGAGAGGAAGATAAAGGCCTGCTAGATAAGATCAAGGACAAGCTCACCGGCGACTAGGCGCGAAGCGGTCCGGCCGGAAAGGTAAGATCAGGGGGTCTATCTCGCCGGTGAGTACCTCCCGCGCCAGCAGCCGCCCGATGAGCGGCCCAAGCGTCACGCCGCTATGGGTTACCGCCTCGTAGTAACCGGGTAAATCCGCGACGCCCCCGACACAGGAAAGACCATCCGCCGGTACGGGTCGCGTGCCGGACCTTATCTCTTCGATGTTGGCGTTCGTCAACGCCGGAATGATCTCCCGCGCCCGGCCGAGCAGTTCTCCGGCGAGGGACATTCCGCCTTCTTCGGCGAGCCTCTCGTCCATCAAGGTGTGGTGCAGCAGCACGTGTCCCGGCCCGTCAGGCCGCAGGTTGATGTGTGGAGTGTGGAGCAACCGCCCGAGCAGTCCGCGTTCCGCCGCCACGCGAACCAGCAGGCCGTCTTTGGACTTCAGGGGCAACTCGCGGCCCACCAGTCCGGCGACGGCGCCCGCAGCCGGGCCTGCGGCGTTCACCACCGCGTCTACCGGGATAAGCCCCCCGTCCTCCCCGCCCGTGGCCCTCACCCCCGACACCCATCCGGCATCCATCTCTATACCCACGGCGCGGACCCCGGTTTGCACCACGGTTCCTTCCCCGGCCGATTTTTTCAGCAGTAGCTTGGTGAGGCGCGGCGCCTCGACCCACGCTTCGCCCGGAAAGAACGCGACCGGGGCGTCGGGAGCCGGGAAGGTTGCGTGCGGTTCCAGCTCTTTTTGCACCCGAGAGGCGGTCAGCCAATCGGCGGCGTAGCCCCAGGAACGGAGGCGTTCGACGCGGTGGTCCAACTCTTCCAGATCCTCGTCTTCGGCCCGGATCAGGTTCCCGCTCCGATGCAACCCCGGTGCGCCGCCGGGCAATTCCTCGGCCAACCGGAAGTGTTCTTCCATGCCGGCCCGGTTCAGCTCGAAGTATTCCCTGGGCGTCTTGTTGTTGGCGTTTACCCAGGCGAAGCTGGCGGACGTCGTCCCGGAGGCCGGCTCAGCCCGGTCTATAAGTACGACCTGCGCCCCACCCTGAGACAGCCGGGACGCAACCGAGGCGCCCACTATCCCGGCACCGATAATCGCTACCCGCATCGTCTATTCTCCGGAAAGGTCCACGGCCACCGGCAACGCGGAACCTCGCCAGCGCGTCAGGTCCCCGCCGGTGCGCGGCTGATACTTCTCGAAGAGCAATCCGCGCGCCAGCTCATCTTCCGCCCCATCTACAAAACGTCCCCGGCCCTCGAACGTCGAAGCACCGATTCTCACCGTCACTTCCGGGTTACTGCGGATGTTCTTTACCCAGTCGGCGCGTACGCCGCCGCCGGAGAGCATGTAGAGGGTGTGGCCTTCGAGGGCGAACCAGATCTCTACTTCGTGCGGCCGTCCGGTTATCCGGCCCGTCGTGGTCAGGTAGCAGTAGTCCTCATCCGCGGGATCCTCCGGACGCACGGACGGCTATCTCTCCTGGAGGTAAGATAACTCCGTCGCCGCCTCCGCATCCTCCATACTGCGGACGACGTAGCCGCTCGGCTCGTCCCGGTCGGCGATTCGGAACACCTTGTCCTGCATCGCGTCGGGCTCTATCTCTTCGCCCTTCTCCGTCACCACCTTTAGGCCCAATTCGTCTATCTCCGCGTGGGTGAGGTGGTCGTTTTCGTAGTATCCGCCTAGCAACCTTTGTCCTTCTCCGGCCATCCTGTTCTCCTATCTTTACAGTGGGATAATTTCGTCCTGCGCCCGGATGATACCGCCCTCGACCACGCGGGCGCAGTGGCCGCCGCGGTTCTTCAGGGCGCGGGTCATGCCCGGCTCGGTGACGTCCTGGACGTGCTTGCAGGGCGGCCGGGAGCGGTCATATTCCAGCACCACCTCTCCGACCCGGAACCTCTTTTTGCGCAATCCCCCCAGACGAATGCCGCGGGTGATGATGTTGCGCCGGTGCTGGCCTTCGGCAACGTGAAGGCCTAGTTCATCCTCGATCTCCTCCAGGTCTTCGGCTTCTATGAGCGTTACCTGACAAACGTCGCCGTACTGCGTCCAGAAGCCGGTCCCCTCGCAGTAACGGTCGCCTTCCAGGCCACAGCCTTCGATAGCCCGGATCTTCTCTACCCGGCTCATCTCCACGCTGCCCTCCGGGGCGACGTAGATACCCTCGACCGTGCCGGTCATTACCTCCGTCATACGTCTCCTTCCTGGTCTACGCCCAGAACAACCTTGCCGCGGGTATGGCCCTCTTCGACAATATCGTGCGCCCGCGCAGCCTCCTCCAGCGGCACGACCTCCTGCAAATTCATCCGAAGCTGGCCCGCGTCGAACATGCTCGCCAGCGTTGCGAGTCTATCTCCGTCCGGCTGGGCGCTAAAGAAGTGGGCGCTGATCCCCCGTGGCGGCTCCGGCTCCTTTTCCGGGGGCACGATGTACGCCACCCGGCCCCCGTCCTTTACCGTCTCGAAACTAAGCTCCAGAGTCTCGTCCCCGGCGCACTCCAGCACGGCGTCCACGCCATCTGGGACTATTTCCCGCACGGTAGCAACCCAGTCGCCGTTATAGTCAACAGCATCTTCGGCCCCGAGCCCGCGCAGGTACTCGTGATTGCGGGTGCTGGCGGTGCCGATCACGTGCGCCCCCAAGACGTTCGCCGCGATCTGGACCGCCATCGTCCCAACCCCGCCGGAAGCCCCGGTAATGAGCACCGTCTCACCCTCCTGAACACCCAACTCATCCGTAAGCCCCTGATGGGCCGTAGTCCCCGCCACCGGCACGCCCGCCGTCTCCTCGAACGACAGGGAACCCGGCTTGCGGGCGATAATGTCCTGAGACGCCGTCACGTACTCCGCATACCCGCCACCGGGGAAGCGGTAGGCGAGGACCTCATCGCCTTCGCTAAATTCTTTGACCTCCGCACCGACAGCCTCCACGACCCCGGCGGGCTCGAAGCCCGGCACGAACGGGAACTCCCGGTCGCCGAAGACGCCCTGCCGCGACATGACGTCCCACGGACCGACACCAGCGGCGCGGACCCGGATCAGGACCTCATCCGATCCGGGCTCCGGTTTTGGCAAATCTACGACTTGCAACTTGTCGCTGCCGCCGAACTCTTCTATAGCTATCGTGCGCATCTTTTCTCCTTACCAATTCTCTAGCCAGTAGATACTCAAAGATTAGCTTTGAACTCTTCTATTGTGAATCCTGAGTCACTTATGATTTTGCGCAGAGTACCTTTGGCGAGATCTTTGCCATGATGTACGGGTACAGTGAGCGAAGTGTGCCCCGAATATTTCAGCCTCACATGGGAACCACTCTGGCGGACGGCCCTGTATCCAAGTCTTTCGAGCGCTCTTACAGTCTCTTTGCCGGTACAGTTGGGAATCTCCGGCACGAAACCCTCAAACGACTAGCTCTATATTGCGGACCTCTCTAGAGTCTGTCGCGTCGGAGAACGGAAGCTCTTCACCCTCTTCGGCCATGCTATCAAGAGTAAAGTGCAGAGCCGTTCCCATATTCTCGAAGGCTTCATCCGCCGTATCACCTTGCTCCACAACACCGGGCAAGGCAGGGGCGGTGGCGATGTAAAAACCGTCCTCGTCTTTTTCTACGATCACCTTGTAGCGTCTCTCCACTATGGTAAACCCCTCTTACTCAAGCCAGACGTTCTCCCCAACTGCGTCGCAAATTATACTCCAAGCTCAAAAGCGCGTTCGATAGACTCGAACTCGGCAACAACTATTCTCCCGGCCAGTTCAGCTTTGGGATCACCCGCTCACCGTAGGCCCGGATGAATTCCTCCTGGTTACGGCCGACGTTGTGGACGTAGACTTCGTCGAAGCCGAGGTCCACGTAGTGCTGGACGTGATCCAGGTGCTCGTCTATGTCGGCGCTCATGAGGACGCGGTTTTTGAAGTTCTCGACGCTAACCTGTTTCGCCATCGCCGCGAAGTCTTCGGGGTTGCGGATGTCGGCTTTGGGGAAGGGCATGCCGCCGTTGGGCCATTCTTTTACCGCGTTCTGCTCGGCTTCTTCCTGGCTTTCTGCGTAAGAGACGTGGAGTTGTATCATGCGCGGCATCTGCGAGGGGTCTTTGTCTTCTTCGCGGGCGCCCTCCTCGAACTTCTGCATGAGCATGTTTATCTTGTCGTCCGGCGCCCCGACGGTGATGATGCCGTCACAGTAGCGGCCGGTGCGCTTGCTCTGGATCGGGCCGGCAGTCGCCACGTAGACCGGCGGCGGCGTATCCGGCATCGTGTAGAGCTTCGCGCTCTCCAGCTTTACGTGATCCCCAGAATACTTGACGACTTTGCCGGAGAAGAGCTTGTTGATAACCTCGATGGATTCCATCAAAATCCGGAGCCGCGTTGGAGCTTCAGGCCAGTATGCGCCGACGACGTGCTCGTTCAGCGCCTCGCCCGCGCCCAGGCCGAGCCAAAAGCGTCCCGGATACATGGCTTCGAGCGTGGCCGCGCCCTGCGCTATTATGGCCGGATGGTAGCGGAAGCCGGGTGGCGTCACGCCGGTCCCAAAGCGGAGTGAGGTCGTCGCGCCTAGGGCGCCGAGCCAGGACCACACGAATGCGCTCTGGCCCTGTTCCGGGGTCCAGGGGTGGAAGTGGTCCGAGGCCATCACAGAGGTAAAGCCGTTCTCCTCCGCCGTTTTGCAGTATTCCAAAAGGTCCGTCGGATGGAATTGCTCGAACATTGCCGCGTAACCTACCGTGCCGGTGGTCTTCATAACGCCTCCTCTAATCTTCGCTCGCCGATGATTGTAGCCCAGCAACCGCCGACCAGGACTTAAAAACGATCTAGAGAGAAAACCCACGGGTCCCCGGCGGGGAACAACTCTTCTAACAACCTTAGCGCCTTCTCCGAACCCGGCCGCACGAGGCCCCGACGGACGAGTTGCCCGGCCGGCAGGTACCCGGCGTAGAGTTGCGCCAGTTGCCGCACGTCTAGATCTACCCGCTCACCGGCCTCCGCGCCTCGGACGACTTCAACGCCGCCCACGGTATATTCGCCCGTGTTGTCCGGCACTACGTCGTCGGAGACGTTCAGAACCAGAGGCTCACTGGTTTTACGGCACAGCAAGCCCAATGCACCTTCTACGCTCACGATCCGGAGCATCATGTCCGGGTATACGCGGGCATTCACGTAGGAACTGTTCAGATGAGGATGCAACGGCTCGCCTCTGGGGGTTTCGTATTCGACGTCGAACTCTAAAGGGTCGTAGGCGGCGGCGAAAGAGAGCAGCCCCGCGCGGGCTTCCGGCGTGCGCGCGACGATCTCGTATAACGTGAGCCGTCGCGGCGGTTTCTGCCCCTCGCGTTCGGATTGCTTGTAGAGCAAGTAGCCTCTTGTTTCGCCTTCTTTTTCGTAGACGGCGGCCTGCAGGTTCTCGAACTCCGTGTCGCCACCTTCCAGAAGCTGGCGCCAGCGACCCCCGCTGCGGCGCACACCGCACGAATGCCGCGAAGCTTCTGACTCCAGCAACTTTTGCATCTCCGGCAGATCTTCTTCCCGGTAGTCCCGGATATAGCGTTGCTCTTCGTTCGTTGGCAGTTCGTTGGGCTTTAAGGTGTAACCAATGCCCTCGGTCGCGAGTTCCCAACCGTATGCCCGGTAGAAAGCGTGGGCAAAGGGAGATAAGAGCGAGAGAAAACCCCCCTGATCGCGCGTGTCTTCCAGGACGGCCCGCATTAGATCCCCGGCGTAGCCCCTTCGCCGATAGGCCGGATGCGTGGCGACCGCCGCGACACCGCCCATCGGGGCCGCCTCGCCGTCCACGAACACCTCCAACGGCAACACCGTCGCGCCCGCCCGAACGGCCCCATCCTCCTCTACCACGAAAACCCGATCCAGCTCCACCCGCGGGTTTTGCTTTTCATCGAAATACTGCGCCGCCGGCGCGATGTCGCCCCCGAAAGCCAACGCCATCAGGCCCCCCAAAGATTCGAGATCCCCACTCTCAAACTTCCGCAACTTCAAAGACTTCTCCTCACGCTCGTACCCGCCGGATTTTAGCCACATCGCATCCCGGCAACAGAAAACTTCTTTTGTATATTGGTTCGATATATATTTTATCGTTATAATAGATTTCATGGATCTCAGATCTGTATTGCTAGGGTTTTTGCGTCGGGGGGATCACACCGGTTACGAGTTGAAGGCTGCGATGGATGAAAGCGTGGGTTTCTTCTTCGGGGTGAGTTATGGTTCGATCTACCCGGCCCTTAAAGCCCTTGAGGTTGGCGGTATGGTGCGGGTGCGGGAGGTCGTGCAATCTGGTAAGCCGAACAAGAAAATCTACACCATCACACCCGAGGGTGAAGCGTATTTTCGCGCGCAACTAAAGGAGTCGCCCGCCCCGGACAGCTTCCGCTCGGAGTTTTTGATGCAGCTCTTTTTCGGCCGGCATCAGGATGGCGGACGGCTTCTGGCGTTGCTCTCGGAGCATCGTGCCAGCCGGGAGGCGAAGCTGGGGCTGTTGAGAGGCATCGAGGCCGCGGTGGGAGACGTCGCGGACCCCTACGAGATGATGTGCTTGCGATACGGGATCACCGCTTTCGAAGCCACCCTCTCCTGGCTGGACGAAACGGAGAAGCAGGTAAAAGCGTTGGCGGAGGAAAAAGAGCAGGAGGTCGAGAATGAAGCGTCATGACGTTGTTCGGTACGCGAAAGCAGGTTCCCGGGAGGCGTTTGCGCGGGGGGCTTCGGCGCTCGGCGCTGGTAGCGTCGGGGCGTTTGCGGCCGGGGCGGCGGCAGCGGGGGCCGTGGCGATAGGGGCGTTGGCGATCCGGTCCCTGGCGATCAAGCGCGCAAGGGTGCAGCGCCTTTCCATAGACGAGCTCGACGTGCGCCGGCTGCGGGTTGGAGAGTTGATCGTCGCGGAAGAACGAAGCGCCCCACATCCCTTCGAATACCTGGAAGGCGAGAGCTACATCAACCTCACCACCTTCCGCAAAAGCGGCGAGCCGGTCTCGACGCCGCTCTGGTTCGCGCAGCACGAAGGCCGGCTCCACGCAACGACCGAGCCCGACTCCGGCAAGATGAAACGCATCCGAAACAACCCAAGCGTCCTCCTGGCCCCGTGCAACGCCTGGGGCCGCGAGAAGGGTCCGAGAATAGAAGGCCTGGCCCGTTCGGTAGAAAACGAGCCGACGCCGGAAGCCGGAGCCGCCCTATATAAAAAGTACCGGCTGGGCCTGGGGCTCTTCAATCTCTTCGGGAGACAGGATATCGGGAAGATCGTACTAGAGATCCGTCCCGCGGATGAGTCCGGAGAGGAGAGGGATGCTTGATGGCGCGAGTAGTAAATCGTCGGTTCACCGCAAAAGCGGATGAGCCTTTCGTTGTGTTCTTGATCGGGATGCGCATAAACCGTCCACTGGAAGTCCGTAAATGGGTGCCCACAGCCTACGCGATGGGACCGATGCTCCGCGAACTCTACCGCAACCCGGAGCACGGTTTTCTCGGCGCCGAGCCCTTCCTGTACTGGCCGGGTATCGCGGTGGTCCAGTACTGGCGCTCCTTTGAAGACCTCGAACGCTACGCCCGCGACCCGGACGAAGCCCACTTCCCCGCCTGGCGCCGATTTAACCGCGTCGTAGGCTCCGATGGCAGCGTCGGCATCTGGCACGAGTCGTACATGGTCGAGCCCGGCAAGTTCGAGACCGTCTACAACAACATGCCGCTCTTCGGCCTCTCCAAAGCCATCGGTTCAGCCCCCGCAACCGGCCGCCGCGAGACGGCCCGCCGTAGGCTCGGCGGAGAGAGCGAACCCGCCGTACCGACTCCCGCAGACCAGGAAGAGACTTTGTAGTGGCGAGCCTCGCCTGGCTTACGGCTCCGATGCTCACGCTCCACATCTCTGCCGGCTTCGTGGCCCTCTTCGTCGCGCCGGGCGCTATGGTGACGAGAAAGGGTAATCTCTGGCACAGGAGATGGGGCAAAGTCTTTTTCTGGGCGATAACCGCCGTGGCAGTGAGCGCTGCTTTTCTGGCCTCTGCGGGCGGTGATCCGTTCCTATTCTTAGTGGCTATTTTCAGCTTTTATCTGGCTTTCTCCGGCTACCGGATTCTCTACCGGAAACGTCCGCAAGTAAGTAAGCGTGCATCAGTTCTCGACTGGATGGTGACGGCCGGGACGCTTCTGGCTTCGTTCACCCTCACACTTTACGGAGCAGTGCAGCTTTATACAGGCTCGACGTTTGGTGCGGTTGCCATAGCGTTTGGCGCCTTGGGGTGCGCCTTCTCGAGCAGAGACCTCAAGCAGATGATCCACCCACCCCGAAAAAACGATGGTGGTGGTTCGTTCACATGGGTAACATGCTCGGGGCCTACATAGCCACCGTTTCGGCATTCTCGGCAGTAAATTTCGACTTTCTGCCCCCGCTGGTGCACTGGCTCTGGCCCACGGCGATCGGCGGAATCGGTATCTTCTTCTGGACCGGGTACTATCAGCGGAAGTTCTCCCGAAGAGAAAGCAAGCCCGTCCCAACCTCGACAAAGTAGCAACCGTGTTTTTCGGGTAAGACAACCCTTGACTCATTTTATTAGTAAGTGTACACTAACAAGTATGAAGAATAGTAGAAACAAGGTCGGTAGGGTACGCAAGACGGCGGAGGAGCGGCGTGAGGAGATCTTAGACGCCGCCGTTACGGAGTTCGCCGCGCAAGGTTTGCGGGGAGCTTCGGTCGAGGGAATGGCGGAAAAAGTCGGTGTTTCGCAGCCTTACGTTTACCGGCTTTTCGGGACCAAGAAGTATCTCTTTCTCGCCGCCGCCCGGCACGTCCGCCACCGAATTATGCAGGCGTTCGAGGAGGGGGCCCGTTCAGAAGACGCCCTGCAGGCTATGGGCCAGTCCTACAACCTGCGGTTCTTCCGACGGGAGGAGATGATGCTTATGCTGCAGGGCTTCGCGGCTTCGGAAGACCCGGAGGTAAAAGAAGCTATGGCGGGCGGCTTCGCCGAGATATGGCGTTTCGTCCAGGAGGCGGCAGGAACCAGCGACGAGGAGACTTGGAACTTCATGGCCGCCGGCATGATGCTAACCGTTGACGCCGCCATCGGCCTCATGCCCCGACTCGGAAAGGAGGACTGGCTCCAGAAGTACATGCGCGACGAACTCTGACCAGTTAAATTTTTTGTGCTAGTAAGTTAGTAACTGATTATTAGCAAACAGTAGCCGAAAGGAGTAGCTAATGGAGGTAGCGAAGAACAGTCCGCTGGAGGCAGGGGACTTGCGGTGGGGATGGATGAGGTTTGTGTACGGCCTCAACGTGCTGGCGGCCGGGGTTCCGGGGCTGCTCGTTCTTTTTGGCCCGACATCGTTCTTGTCCGGCGTTACGCAAGACCGGCTCTACTTCGGGGTGCTCGGGAGCATCTGGTTGGCTATCGGGGTTTTGTCCGTGCTGGGACTGCGCCGTCCTCTCCAGTTCTCGGCGATCTTTCCCTTGCAGATCTCTTGTACAAAAGCCTCTGGTTCGCGATCGTGCTGTTGCCTTTGGCGATTGCCGGGGAGCTGAGGTTGGATGCCGTACCGCTGGTGATTTTCTTTGCGCTCGCAATCGTCGTTTGCCTGGTCGCTACACCTTATACCTATCTGTTCGGAAGGAGGGGCTAGTGGAGACGACAAGGATAACCCGGCTCTCGGCCTCGCAAGTACGTGCCGCGACCAACACGCTCGTGCGGGCGTTTCGGGAAGACCCCGTGGCGCGCTATCTCTTCCCGGAGGATAAGCGGCGGACGCGATTGATGCCGTGGTACCTTGGCTCCGCCGCCCGCTACTGTCAGCCCTACGGCGAGGTCTACGCTACGGGGAATGTAGACGGCGTCGCCGCCTGGCTGCCTCCCGGCAAGACCCGGGTGACAAACTACTGGCACATGCTCCGCAGCGGAATGCTTCTCGCGCCCCTCAAAGTGGCCGGCAGAGTTCTCCCGGCTCATGGCCCTCAGGAAGTATACGGAAGCGGCCCACGAGCGTTGGGCGCCGATGCGGCACTGGTATTTGTTCGTGCTCGGCGTCGAGCCCTCGCGCCAGGAACATGGAATCGGCGGGGCGTTGCTGGAGCCGGTGCTCGGGCGGGCCGACGCCGGGGAGACACCCTGCTACCTGGAAACGCAGTACGAGCGGAACGTGCCGTTCTACGAGAGGCACGGCTTCAAGGTGGTTCAGGTCGGGTCCGTACCAGACGACGGACCCCGGTTCTGGGCAATGCTCAGGAAACCCGCGGGGCACCCTGCGAAGTCGGAGTGGAGACGGTAAGCCGTGGTCGTTCAAAAGTACACCGGCGTCGCGTTGGGAACGTTGATCCTGATTTTCCAGAGAAGCCGTCTTTGAAGGTAAACACGAAAGAGAGGGGTGGATAATGTGTGGAAAATCCAGCATAGCGCGTAGTTCGGGGTTCCGTAACGGTCGAGGGGTTCGAGAAAGTTTCGGGGGACGGATCGACCGGCCGGAACCCGAAGTAGAGTATATGAGTCCCGGGGCCCGGATAGCGGCTGCAATAGCAGCTGCAGTGTCGGTTTTGGCACCGGTAATGCTTTCGGGGGTGTTCCTGGTAGCTTTCGTTCTACAACTCTGGTGGGTTTTTACGACGTACGCCTGGATCTCTTTTCCGGCCTTCGGGACGCTGGCGAGCGGAATAGCAGGTCTGGCTTCGGGTCCTTCGCAGAAACAGTTGGGTCGCGACTCCGCCGGGAAGGGAGAGCGGGAGTTGCTCGGGGCTTTACGGGATCACGGCGAACTCACGCCCGCACGGGCCGCGATGGAGACTTCACTCTCGGTCTCCGAGGCGGACGAAAAGCTTAAGGAGCTGGCCGAAGGAGGATACCTGGAAGTCCGGGTACGCGGCGTCGGCCTCTTCTACGCCTTTTGGGAAGGCGAAAAGCCCGGCGAAACGCGGGAGCCTGCAAGCTTGCAGTTAGAGCGGCAACAGGTAAAGCGGTTGGGGACGTGGGCGGCGACGGTGCATCGGTTAGTGGCCCCGCCCCGAACGGACGGCGTGCTTTGAGCCGTGAGTCCCGCATCACCGCGGGCCTGTTGCTGATCCTGCTGCCCACGGTCGTCTTCGGGGGAGTGAGTATTCTCTCGCTACTGGTCGGGGACCCGGAGTACGCCCGAAATCAGCTCCGGCAAGACCTGTGGCGGGCCGGCCACGCCCACGCGGGCGTACTGCTCGTTTTGTCGCTGGTGACGCTACGCTACGTGGACGAAGCTGCGCTCTCCGGAAAGCTCAAACGGTTGGCCCGGCATTCGATACCGGCTGCGGCCGTCTTGCTGCCGGCGGCTTTCTTTCTCTCGGTACTCTCACCCGACGCCACGGAGCCGAACTTCTTTATATACCTGGCCTACCCAGGCGCGGTTTCGCTGGCGGCGGGGCTTCTCGTGTTGGGGATCGGCCTCATCCGCGGGTAACCAACTTCGCGTGAGGTGAGAGACGAGCGCTTTTGAGCGATCCCTGAGTTCTTTGGCGAAGCCCGGGCGTGTGGTCGAAGCGCGTGGCATGTAGTTAAATCCGTGCCGTGCGATACATACCAGACTTTAGGACTTTCTCCACCAGGGTTTTCGGCACGCTGGCCGGGCTCGCGGTAGCGTTGGCTTCGTTCGTTTTGTATTTGAGTACGCTGGCCCCCACCGTTCTGTCGCGCATCGCGGAGGACGGCCTCTTCGACGCCGGTCTTTTCCAGGTAAGGGCCTACGTGCTGAGCATCCCGCATCCCACCGGGTACCCGAGTTACCTGCTCCTGGCAAAGCTTTTTACTTACCTCCCGATAGGGGACGTGGCTTACAGGATCAACCTGGCGTCCGCCGTGTTCGGCGCGGCGACCGTGTTCGTGTTGTACCTCCTGTGCCGGCAACTAACCGGCCGGGTGTGGCCCTCCGCCGCCGCGGCGGCGCTGTTCGGGATGAGCCAGACCTTCTGGAGCCAGGCCGTGGTGGCCGAAGTCTATACGCTGAATACCCTTTTCACCGTGCTCGCCATCTCCGTGTTGCTGCTCTGGCGGGATACCAGGCGGGATCGCTATCTACTGCTCTGGACTTTTCTGGTGGGGTTGTCCATGACGAACCACATGACGAGCGGGTTGCTACTGCTGGTGGGCCTGCTGTTCGTGAGGATTACCGAACCCGGCAAACTTTCGGACCGGAGGCTCTTACTCAAAGGAGTGGGCCTCTTCGTGTTGGGGCTCACGCCTTACGCCTACCTGCCCATAAGGTCGCTCGTGGACCCGCCCTTCGCCGCCTTCGATACCGACACCCCGCTGGAGTTTCTGGCTTTCGTGTCGGGCTCCCGTTTCGGGAGCCACATGTTCGCCTTCGGCCCCGGGGAGCTACCCGGACGTTTAGAGATGTACCGGGTTTACCTGTCCCAGCAGTTTAGCTTCGTCTTCTTGTTGGTGGCGGTGGCGGGCCTGATGAGCATGTTCCGCCGGGACCGGGCGGCCTCCGTAATGTTTGGCCTACTCTACCTGGGTTGGCTGCTATACGCCCTGGAATACGACATCAGCGACATCTGGGTGTACTTTATACCGACTTACCTGATCATCTGCGTCCTGGTGGCGCCGGGCATTGTGGCCGTGACGTCCGCCGTAAAGCTCGGCCTCTCCACGGTGGCGCTATCTTCCAGGCTGCGGTCCGTTCCGGCCATACTCGTCGTGGTCGCGTTGCTGGCGTTTCTAACGCCGATGGTCGGCGCGAACGGGACCTACGTCAACGTAGACTACAGCGACGCCTACGGGGCGCGGGACACCATCGAGGCCGTCGCCGGAAACGTAGAGACCGGCGCGACCATTATCACCGACGGCAGCAGCATGTCGTACATGAAACTGGTGGAAAAACGTCGGGCGGATCTAGAGATCATCTCGCCCTTTCTCGAAGAAGACACCGAGAGCGAGACGGAAGGGCGCTGGTTGAGGTTCGTGAAGAAACACTCCTCTAAAGAGAACCCCGTCTACATAGTGGCCCCCAACGGCGTAAAAGGGTCTTCCAGGTCGCTTTTGGAAGAGGAAGGCTACGACCTAGCGCCTAAAGAAGGCGGCGCTTACTACCGGGTAACGTATTCTCCCGAGGCTCCGAACCCCCAGGTCAAGCAGGTATAATGCGGCCGTGAACCTAGTCCGCACCCCCGAAGAACGCTTCGAGAACCTACCCGGCTTTCCTTACGAAGCCCACTACCGCGGGTGGCGCGGCATGCGCCTGGCCCACGTAGACGAAGGAGGAGGCCCCCCGGTAGTAATGCTCCACGGCGAGCCTACCTGGTCCTTTTTGTACCGCAAGGTTATGGGGCCGCTGCTGGAATCCGGCTACCGCTGCATAGTCCCCGACCTTCCCGGCTTCGGACGCTCCGACAAGCCGGCCGACGAAGCCTGGTACTCCTACGAAGCGCACACGGCGGCCATAGCCACACTCTTCGAGGAACTCGACCTGTACGGCGTGACGCTGGTGATGCAAGACTGGGGAGGACCAATCGGTTTGCGGTTGGCGACCCTGGAAGTCCCCGGGCGGGTGGACCGGCTCGTCGTCATGGATACCGGGGTATTTACCGGGAAGCAGCAGATGAGCGCCGACTGGCTCCGTTTTCGGGATTTCGTGGCGCGGGTGGAAGATACGCCGGTGAAGCGTCTGATCCGGGGCGCCTGCCATACTCCGCCCCCGCCGGAAGTCCTCGCCGCCTACGAAGCTCCTTTCCATAACAAAGAATCCAAAGCCGGCGTCCGCACCTTTCCACAACTCGTGCCGCTCGAACCCGACGCGCCGGGCGCCGCCGAAGGCCGGGCCGTCGTCGCAGCGCTCGCCCGGGACACCCGACCCAAGCTCCTGCTCTGGGCCGACTCGGACCCGGTGCTGCCGCTAGACTCGGTAGGCTACGGGATGCAACGCCTACTCTCCACCGAAGAGCTGACCGTGATCGAGGACGCCGGCCACTTCCTCCAGGAAGACCGGGGCGGGCATATCGGCAACCTCATCGCCGGTTGGCTCGCCGAACGGTAAACGTCCTGCCCGGGCAACCTTTCTACGCGACGTATCCTCGGTTATCCATGCGTACGACGTCCAGGTGACGCCCGAAGTCCGGGTCTTCCATCCGCCCCGCGCAGCGGACGAACCTCTCCTGGGCGTAGGTGAGAAAGTCGTCTAGCGGGTTGCGGTTCGCGTGCTGGATAAGCCCCCACAGCGACCACAGTAGGTCTCCCAGGGCTTTGTAGATCTCCAATCGGGAGTAGAGCTCTTCGGGAGCGTCGCCGTGACAGTATGCTTCCATCATCGTCCGGTCCTGAACGGGACCAAATTCGGCTTCGGTCGAGAGGTGGCCGAGGTCCCAGAAGGGATCGTTCATACCGGAGAACTCCCAGTCAATGAGGTAGAGGCGCCCGTCGGCGTCTATAAAATTGTTCGGCCACGGGTCGTTGTGGCACGGTACGAGGTGGACAGGAGACGCCTCCAGCGCCCGTTGCGCCGCCTCCATGCTACGTTCCACCCCGCCGTAGCCCGCCGGTAGCGGCTGTTCCAACCTGTCCAGGAGGTGGCGACAGCGTTCGATCATCCCGAAGACGTCGAACCGGAACCGGAACTTTTGTCCCAACCCGTGAACCTTTTTGAGCGTCCGCGTAACGCGGGCCAGCGCCTCGGCATCCCGGTTCAGCCAGGCCGCGTCTACAGCTTCACCTTCGACAAAACGCGTCACTGAGGTACCGTTGCGGGCGTTGGAATAGAGTACGTCCGCCCCTATACCGGCGGCGGCCGCAATCCTGGAGTTGTACTCCTCTGCCGCCCGGTCTATGTATTCCCGGGTATCTTGCCCGGGAAGCCGGAGCGCGTAAGCCGTGCCGGCGACGGTAACTTTGTAGGTCATGTTGGTAAGCGAACCTAGCGGCTCGATCTCGACAGCATCCTGCCGCACGCCGGCAAAGAACGGCATCTCTTTTAACACTTCGTATGCTTTCTCTAGTCTTCTGTTTACCCGTACCCCATCTGAGAGCAAGCGTCGCCTCCTCTGGTCCGTGATCTCATATTGAAAGATCAGATTGGAGGCATTGTAGCATAAATGTTAAATCTATGTAAAATGCAACGGCATTTCGGGTAAAGTTACTCCTGGGTGGCGAACAGGATCGTCACCTGTCCGATGTCCCGGCGCCGGGCATCGTGATGGTCCATGTAGTCTCCCAGACCGCCTTCCTCGTCCAACTCTCGCACCCTGGCGAGGGCGCGGTCGAGTTCGTCTTCTTCGACTAACGACCAGGTCGAGTCGCCGTCCCGCCACTCTTTCCTGAGCGGGCCGTGAGGGTCTAGGTAGGAGCCGCTCTGGATGGTAGCGTCGGTTGGGGCGAACCTTCCGTGGTAATCGAACCCGAAGTCCTGGAAGATCTTCGTGAGGTTTTCGAGGGGAGCGAAGCGGCGGCGGAGGGTTTCGGCGGCCTGCGGGATCAGGGCGTAGTACCAGTAGCCGTGCTGCAGTTGTTGCTGGGAGCAGGTGTTGACCGTGAGGACGCCGCCGGGCTTGAGCACCCGGGCAAACTCCTCGAAGACTTGGCGGTGTTCCGGGTAACCTTCAGAGGCGTCATCGGGCAGGTGGTGTAGCACCTGGTTGATCATGACCCCGTCGAAAGTGCCGTCCTCGAAGGGAAGCTCGTCTATCCGGGAGGAGTGGAAGGAGATCCTGCCCTCCTCCTCAGCCTCCGGTAGCTTCCGGCCGGCCATTTCGAGCATTCCCTCGTTCAGGTCCACCGCTTCGATCCTCCCGACGTGGCGGAGCAGTGCCTGAGAGTAGCTGCCGGTACCGCATCCCGCGTCCAGTACGACGGCCTGGTCCAGCGGAGCCGGGGCCTGGGCCATGCAGCCGACGATGATCTCCATCCCCACCGGCTCCCGCGTCTTATCGTAGTTTCTGGAAGTCTCCGTATAGTTCTCGTAGCTGCTCACAAAACACCTTTCCCAACGCTGAACTCTTGACGGAGTCTATTCTACAGAGCGGTTAACCGAAGGTTTACCGACGTTTAACGGAGGTTTCACCCAACGGCCGTTACCCACACCTATAATGGCCGCGATTTTGCGTCGTGCTACGGGAGGATGGAACCGTATGGCTTTTCGCAGTGTGGGCATCAACCATCCGGGCGGCTCCCCGGAC
This sequence comes from Rubrobacteraceae bacterium, assembly GCA_965213905.1. Lineage (GTDB taxonomy): Bacteria > Actinomycetota > Rubrobacteria > Rubrobacterales > Rubrobacteraceae > SIRX01. The sequence goes on from OZ243922.1 coordinate 1,395,644, forward strand.
CTCTCCGAGACCCTCGAAAACTCGAAGGTCGCCGGCGCGGATTTCGTGGAACTGTTGATGTCGGAGATGGGCGTTATCCTCGGCGGTCGCCTGGACGAATTTCGTGTGGCACAGGTCAGCGAGTTGTTGTTGGATACCGGCCTCTCTTACACGGTCCACGCCCCACTGGAGGCCGACCTGATGGACCTGGGCCGGCGAGCGTTACAGAAAGAAGTCCTGATGAGCAGCGTCCGGTTCGCCGGGGAGATCGGGGCCGGCACGGTCGTCTGCCACGCGGGACAGCGAGTAGCATCCCGCGACGCCCACTACCGGCTCAAGGATCAACTCGCCGCCGAGCGGACGGCCCTCAGAGAGACTGGGGCCACGGCCGCCGAGCTCGGCGTTACCGTCGCCGTCGAGAATTATTTCCCGGACGCGCGCGTCCTGCGCGGTGAGGTCTACGACTACTCCGCCTGGCCCTCGGACCTGGCTGAGCAAATCGCCACCGTTGACCACCCGGCGGTCGGCATCTGCCTGGACGTGGGGCACGCAGCCCTGGCATCAAGCTTCTTCGGCTTCGACTATGTGAAGGAATGCGCGGTAGCCGCGCCGCTCGTCCGCCACGTCCACCTCCACGACAACCTCGGAGAGAACTGCGAGAACGTGGATATTCTGGACTACGGGAACCCTACCTACGGTGTAGGAGACTTACATCTGCCGCCGGGCCGCGGCTCCATTCCGCTCACCGAGCTATTTCGGCGGGTGGATCTCCCTGCCGACCCGGGCTGCTGCGTAGAACTCGCCCCTGATCTTTTTCGGGAAGCATCGGGGGCTCTACACGCGGCACGGGAACTCTCGAAGCTTTCGACCCACGCGAAGGTCGCCGTCTGAACCGACCGACTCACCCTACTCCCAAAATGCTTCATCTGACGCGGGATTGTCCAGGTGGAACGAAACCTCGACTATCTTGCCGTCACGTACCCGGTAGACGGCGACTTCTTTGCCCTCGATCCTTTCTCCGTCACGCTCCGCGGACCATTCGATCAGGGCGACAGCGTGCTCTCCGTGGGCCATCACTTCCTGGGGCACGAGTCGGAACGTCCCGTTTGTCAACCGCTGCGCCTCCCGGATCATGGCAAGCACCGCATCCGGACCGTGCAAGTCGCCGGTGTGCGGGTTGTCCAGATCCGGCTCGCGCCAGACTACCTCTTCGGCGAGCATCTCACGGACGGTTTCCAGATCTCCTCTAGCGCGAGCTTCATACAGCCCGTGAATCAGCTCTACGCCAGAACGGACCATTCTCTTTACCGACGGATGCTAGGCCCGATGCGCTTCATGGCGGTGCGGAAGTCGTAGGTGGTAACGGAGAGGGCGGAGAGTTGGTGGGACGCTATGCGGTGGCCGAAGTCCCGGAGGTTTACGCTGCGGCGCATGCAGACCAGCGCGGCCTCGCGGCAGAGGCCTTCGAGGTCGGCGCCAGAGTAGCTGCCGGTAACGCTGGCGACTTGCTCAAGGTCCAGGTCCGGGTCTGTGGGCATGTCTTTGGCGTGGATCTTGAGTATGTGCAGCCGGGCCTCGGCGTCGGGCAGACCGATCTCGATCTCGTGGTCAAAGCGTCCTGGCCGCCGCAGCGCAGAGTCTAAAGCGCCCGGACGGTTGGTAGTCGCGATGACGCACACCTGCCCCAACTCGTTCATGCCGTCCATGAGCGAGAGTAGCTGCGAGACCAGCGTGGCCTCGAAGCTCTCGCTCATCATGTCCCGGGAGGAGGCGAACGAATCTATCTCGTCGAAGAGAATAACAGCCGGGGCTTTGGCCCGGGCCTCGTTGAAAATGTTTCGCAGGCGGGCCTCACTCTGGCCCCAGTATTTGTTCAGGATCTCCGGTCCCGAGACGGCGACGAAGTGCGCCCCGCACTCCCGGGCCACGGCCCGGGCCAGCAGCGTCTTGCCGGTTCCCGGCGGTCCGTAGAACAGGATGCCTTTGTGCGGCCGGATGCCGAGGCGCTCGAAGATCTCCGGGTGCGTTATAGGTAGCTCGACGGCCTCGCGCACCCTCGCGATGGTCTCGCGCATTCCGCCCACGTCTTCGTAGCGGGTCTGGGGCACGTTGCGGCTACCGGGCGTCGCGCCGCTCGCCGCCGCCACCCCCGCGCCGCCGCTCCGCACGCTGCTCGCCAACCGCTCCAAAAGGCTTTGTTTGTCCTGCGCGGTCGAGGGCTTCTCCGAGTCCGTGCCGTTGTGGGACTTGCTCACGGACCAGTTCTCTACGGGGCCGCTCTCCTTGTAGCGCCAGTCCGTATCGCGGCCGGGATCTATCTTCTCCGGCAGGCGCGCCACGAGCTCGGCGGTGGTGTCGAGGTCCAGAATCGGGCACCGGACGCACGGGCCGAGGTCGGAGAGGACCCGGTCGGTTATGGCCTCCTTGTCCACCTCGAAGACGCCGTTTGCGTCCATCTCCCCGAGGGAATACCAGGAGTTGTTCGTGAGGTGGTCGTTGTCGTAGACGTGGATCTGCTTGCACGGAAAGAGCTGCTTGCCCTCGAGCGACCGCGGCGTACACCAATCCTTCCCCGAAGCCCCGGACCGCTGCTTCCGCAGAAAACACCGCAGGCCCGCGAACAGTTCCTCGCCGGGAATGATCTTCCCGTCCGCCGAGTACTCGGCCTCTTTTTCGCCGCGCAAAAGCCCGGAGAACTCGTCCAGCGGGCGCCAGTCGGCGGGCAATTCCAGTTCGACCTGGGCCCGGGCGGTACCGTTGCGGCCCTCGACCTGGTACGAAGGATGGCTGGAGGCCACCGAGGCCGCCCGCCCCAACACACCCTCGCTCCTTAGTGGAAAACTAACTTTCAATTTCATAACCCGCAGATTCTACCCCAGAGACGGCCGGGAGGTGATCGAGAGGTGGCCGGGCTTGCGCCGTCCGGTGTTCCGCGATACCTTCCGGGGGCCAGATCATCATCCAGAAGAGGAGCCCTCATGAGCGAGAGTAACCCGCCGGTCTCCACCGGCCGCGGCGACGACGGTACCACGACCTTGCTGGGTTCCGGACGGATGCCGAAAGACGACCCGCGCATAACGGTTTTGGGCGACGTGGACGAGGCCAGCTCCTTTCTCGGCCTGGCCCGGTCCGAAGCCGGAAGCGAAGAGTTCGGTGAGCTTTTAATAGAAATACAGCGGCTCCTCTACCGTGTCATGGGTGACGTGGCGATGCCCAAAGAAGACAATTTCGTCGGCGAGAAAGACCTGGAGTTTGTGGACAAGACCTTTGAAGAATGGCGAGATAGGACGGAGCTTCCCAACGAGTTCGTCATCCCCGGGGAGAGCCGGTTCGGGGCGCTGTTGGACGTGTCCAGATCCGTCGTCCGCCGCGCGGAGCGGAGCCTGGTCGCCGCCGGGTACTCCGACGGGCACCCCTACGCCGTCCGCGCCGTCAATCGTCTCTCCGACCTGCTCTTTATCCTCGCCCGCAACGCCGACGGTGAGAACCCGCTCTCCAAAGGTTCGTGAATTTGAAAGGGCTCTGGCCGATTTTGCTGTTCGTTCTACTGCTTACAGGCTGCGGGGGACAAGATACCGGTGAAACGGCGCAGCCGGCCACGGATGCGCCCCGGGCCACCCGCGAAGCGGAGAACCACCCGCAGGCCACTACGGTCTCCGGCCCCGAAAGTCCCGAAACCACCCGACAGGCCACAACCCCTACTGCTACAACGGGCCAGACCCGTCAGAGCGGGGGCCGCGTCGCGGATCAGCAGACCGACACGCAATACGGCTACACTTACGGACAACCCTCCGGAAACCGCGTCTTGGAAGGAGCCGGAAACTTGCCGGAGTCGGAGCCGGTAGACGTGCAACTCGACGGCGTGCCTACCTGGGTGGTTGGTGTGCCGCTAGGGAACGATACCGCCTGGGTCGCCACCCTGGAGGATGGGAGGGTGCAAGCGTTTCGCCTCGACGGTTCGGGAGAAGCGGCGCCCGTGGGGATCACACCAGACGAGCTTTCACCCGGCCAGCCGCCGCTGGTAAGAGCGCAAGGGGATTCCCTGAAACTCATTACGTCCGGCTATTCGCCGGCCTCAGATCTTACCCATCCCGTGCCGGTGTCACCGGACGGAAGAAAACTACTCGGCGTAGAAGCCGGCGGGCGGGTATTCGAGGGGGTCAGCGAGTTCGACTCCACCGGCATAGGCGAGACAAATATTACGGCGCTTGCGGACGCCCGTTTCGTGAGGGGCGCGGGCGGCACACTAGCTTTTCTCTCGGACCCCACCGAACGCTACGATCACGGCGTCCTGGGAGACGCCGTCGAGGCTGACAGCATGACGCTGCTGCGTCCCGGCGAAGAAGAAAACCTGGAAGCCGGGTTTGTCGTCCCCGCCTCCGGGGGAGTCTTCGAGCAGATCTCACCGCTCTGGTTCGAGGTTCCGGGGGTTGACGGAGACTTACTAGCGGTCACCGAAAGCACCTCAGAGCAGGCCACACGCGTGTCAGTCTACGGCCTAGACGGAAGCCTCGTGGCGGCGGGTCCGTACATCGGGGAGCCGGACAAGTGGCGGCACCTGCTGGCCGCCGGGCCGTTCGGGCCGAACGGCGAGATAGAATTGGTGGACACCCTCACCCCCCACCTCGGCGGCACCATGGAGTTCTACCGGCCGGACCTTGACGCCGGTTCCCTGGACATCGTCGCCACCGTATCCGGCTATACCTCGCACCGCATCAACAGCCGCAACCTCGACACCGCCCGGGCCGGAGACCTCGGCGGCGACGGCCGTTGGGAGTTGCTCGTCCCGAACGAGGCCTACACGGAACTGGGTGCCATCCGGCACGAAGAAAACGGCGCGGCCGTGGCGTGGACCCTTCCGGCGGACGGGACCATAGTCACCAACCTCGCCTCCGCCACGAACTCCGGTGGCCGGGCGCAAATCGCCGCGGGCCGGGAAGACGGCGTGTTGAGGATCTGGCCGTAGAAGAAAGTATGATAACCGGCAACAAACCATTCTGGAGGTAGCAAATGGCCGTAGACTTCGGAGTTTTCGTTCCGCAAGGATGGCGGATGGACCTGGTAGAGATAGGAGATCCCGTAGAGCAGTACGAAGCCATGACGCGGGTGGCGAAGACCGCCGACGAAGCCGGAGCCTACGACTCCATATGGCTCTACGACCACTTCCACACCGTCCCCACCCCCGAAAAAGAAACCGTCTTCGAGTGCTGGACCTCGACCGCCGCCCTCACACGCGACACAAAGAACGTAAAAGTCGGCCAGATGGTCACCTGCAACGGCTACCGCAACCCGGCGCTCTTGGCGAAGATGGCCTCCACCGTGGACGCTATGAGCAACGGCCGTCTCATCTGCGGCCTCGGCGCCGGCTGGTACGAGCACGAGTGGAAAGCCTACGGCTACGGCTTCCCCGAAATCCCCGAGCGGATGCGGGCCTTCAGAGAGGCGTGCGAGATCATTCACCGCATGTGGACCGAAGACGACGTTACCTTCGACGGCGAGTTCTACACCGTAGATAAACCCATAAACGAGCCCAAGAGCGCGGGCGGGGCGCACCCGCCGTTCTGGATCGGGGGCGGCGGAGAGAAAGTAACCCTCAAGCTCGTCGCCAAATGGGGCGACGCCTGCAACGTCGGCGGCGACGTAGAGACGCTAAAGCACAAGTTCGACGTGCTACGCAACCACTGCGAAGACGTAGGCCGAGACTACGAGGAGATCACACGTTCGAGCAGCGCCAACGTTCACTTGCTGGAGGAAGGCGAAGATCCCGAAAGAGCAACGGAGCAGGCCCGCATGGGCCGTAGCTACGACGAGTACAGCAAGCAAGTCGTCGTCGGAACGCCGGATCAGGTTGTGGAGGCTCTACAACCGAAGGTCGAAGCCGGCGTCGAATACTTCATCGTCTACATGCCCCGCGTCGCCTACGATCCTTTGCCCGTAGAGCGTTTTGCAGAGGAAGTAGTTCCGAAAATAGAGGATAAGCACGCTGGATAGGATATATAACCCTTTAAGCTGCAGGTCCCTCTGTAGACACGTTGCCTTGTGACTCGAAAAGATCCAAATAATCTCCGTAACGGTAAAGCCTATTCCGCCTTCCGCCAGTAATCTCGTGCAACAAATCGAGAGTCTCAAAACGTCTGATCAAGTTGGCAGCCGTGACATTGTTGCAACCTAAACGGTCCTCAACCAGTCGTACGGAGACGTAGGGATACTTAAAGAGTAAGTCTAGCAAGGGCAGCGCGTAAGCACTGCCTCCCATCTCTTCTGAAACTAGATGACGGTGCCGCTCTCGTAAATCAAGTATAGCGTTAGTGGTGCCAGTCGCAGCTTGGCTGACCTCGACGATACCCCGCAAGAAAAACTTTAACCATCCCTCCCAATCCCCGTCGTTGCGAATGCCCATAAGACGGTCATAGTACTGGGCCTTATGAGCCTTTATGTAGTGACTCAAATACAGTAGCGGATGTTTCATTACCTCACGCTGCGCCAATAAGAAAGTTATCAACAAGCGACCCAAGCGACCGTTGCCATCCCAGAAAGGATGGATAGTTTCAAACTGCGCATGTGCTAAGCCGCAGTGAATCAAATCGGGTAGGGATCTATCGTGCAAGAATTTCTCGAAATCACTAAGCGCTTGGTGCATGTAAGGAACTGGAGGAGGCACAAAAGTAGCGGTAGCCAGGTTACCTCCTGCCGGACCGATATGGTTCTGACCCGTACGGAACTCTCCGAGGCTGTGACCACCGCCGCGTGTTCCCACCAGTAACTGCTTGTGGATCTGCCTGACAAGTCGCAAAGACAACGGAGTATCTTCGAGCCCTTCTAAACCATAGTTCATGGCTGCTATATAGTTGGTTATCTCTCGAACATCAGCAGGAATACCCTGGTGAATATTGCCTTCGACCTCGAACTGAAGCGCGTCTTCCAAAGTACTCTGGGTACCTTCGATTTGGGCGCTCAGCACGGCTTCTTGGCGCACGTACATCAACACAAAAAGATCAACGTTAGGTAGCTTGGATGCTGCGCCGTTGAGATTACCCAGCCATCTTTCTGCTTTGCCCAGGAGATCAAGCAGTTCCACATCTATCGCTAAAGCTGGATCCGGCGGCAACGGCGCTGGCACGAACGCCCGGTAGCTCCCACAATCAATATATTGCCCTGCTCGCAAAATCCTTCTCTTATCTGCTTACGTTAAGATAAGATTGGTAAAATACACGTCTTATCTTATTTTCTAGACATTTTATCAGATAGCAGCAGGGGTGAGCCTGTCTTGTTTTAGTCGGATGTCACCTTGTCTTTTTTCAGTCATCATCTTCGCCATTATCAGACCGGAAGTTCAGCGCCTCACGCACCTTTGCTGTAGACGAACCTCCGTCCGATGGTCCATCCGCCGTTGCGAGCTGCGGCAGCATCCGGGCCAGCATTAGCGTGGAGAGGGTCGAGGACTCGCCGCCTTCGCCGCGGACGAGGAGCGGGCGAGGAGCTTGTTGGAGGAGCTTTTCGCCGACTTCTACCCGGCGGAGGGCGAGTTCGTACTGGACCATGGCCCGGTTGTCGCGGTGGGACTGGCCTAGGCGCTGGAGGGCGGTCGCTTCGTTTTCGGCTTCGGTGAGGGTGGCGCGGCCCCGGGTCTCTATCTCCAGCCGCACCCGCTGGGCTTCGGTCTCTTTTTCTTCGAGCATCCGGGCGACGTCCTGGCGGGCTTTGTTGCGGGCTTCTTTTACTTCTATGAGGCGGGCGTCGCGCTCTTTTTTGGAGCGTTCGATCTCCATGAGCAGGCGATCTATTCGGCGCTTGCGGGTGAGCTCCCACTCCCGCTCGTAAGCCGCTAGTTCTTTTGCGACGCGCTCGCGGGTGGCGAGGTGCTGCTGGTACTGATCGGGGAGCTGGACGTCGGGGATGTTGGCGCCTAGGATGCTGACACCGTACCGCTCTAGCTGGCGGTTGAGGTAGTCCTGCATGTCCCCCACGTCGCCGCCGCGCAGGTCGTAGGCCCGCTCGGTGCGGACCCGCCGGCTGCGCTGCCGGATGGCGTCCTGCACCGCGCTGGAGAGAACCAGGTCGAAATTCGAGGCTCCGATGGTGCGGACAAAGGCGATGGGCTCCTGGATGCGGAACTTGAGGAAAAACTCTATGGCTTTGAGTGGGACGTTTTCCTGGGTCGGGCAGACGGCGACGGGTGCTAGGTAAGGGATCTCCGTAGCCGTGTCCACGACGAACTCGACCTTCTGCCACGGCCACCAGAGGTAGTGGCGTCCCGGTGAGAGGGTGCCGGTGATCTTACCGTAGCTCGAAAGCACGCCGGTGGTCCCCTGCTCGATCTCCACGATGGCGCTCCGCCACAGCCACAGAGCGGAGATAAGGACAAAGAATACGGCCCCCGCCAACGCGAGGCCGGTAAAAGCCATATTGCCGGCGAAGATTGCAACCCCGATAAGGTAAACCGCCACCCCAAGCAGGAACAACCAGCCGTAGCGCCGCCGGTCCTTCGGGATGACGACCGGCACGATCTGTCCTTCATCGCCCCCGCGCAGGTAGCGCCGGACGCCGGACCAGCCGGTTACGACCTCTTTTATCTTGGAGAACTCCGGCACACTAGACGCCATAGCCATTATTCGTCCTCCTCTCGCCCGGCGGACCCGTTAGCTTCGCCCGCTCCATTGACTTCCTCACCCTGGCCGATGCGCTCGACGCGCTCCTTTACGGCCTCGTCGGTGACGGACTGCCGGATCTCTTCCAGCCGCTCGGCGGTCTCTTCCTCGGCGGCCTCCGGCTCTTGCGGCTCATCGTCTGTTACGGCCTGCTCGACGGAGATGAGGTCTTCGATCTCCGACTCCCGCTCCTTGATGCGATCCTGGATCTCCCCCATCCGCTCCCGGATGGCCTGCATGTCCTCCGCCGTGTAGATCGACTCGCCGCTAGTCCCGATCATCTCCCGCGCGATGGCGAGGAAGTTTAGACTCTGCCCGCCATTCTCCCCGACCTGGACCACCTGCGGCAACCTCCCGGCGACCGCTTCCAGCCGGTCCAAAACGTTCTGCTGGAAACGGTACTCCAGGATCTCCGGCGCCCCCGCGCCGCTGACCGCCCGGATGTCGAGCGCCTGGGCCTCCAAGAGCGCCGCGTTAGCGTTCGCCGTGCTCTCAGCCTCGACCATCCGCTGGCGGGCGCGGGCGTTTGCCCGGTTGGTCTCCCGCTCGCGGGCAATATCTATCTGGGCCTGGTAGCTCGCCACTTCCGCCTGTATCGCAGAGAGTGTCTCCCGCAGCGACGCCAGCTCCTTGTTCAGCTCGCCCTCGTCCTGCTCCTTGCGGAGCCGCAACTCGTACTGGTACGTGTACGCCTCCTTCGCCACCCGCACCATCTCCGGCGAGGCAAGGTCCATCCGGTACTCCTGGCTGGAGGGCTCGGCGTGCGTGATGTTCGCGTTCGTGAAGCGGACGGCGGGGAGGAATTGCTTGTTCAGGGATTCGAGGAACTTCTGGGTGCTCTCGCCGACGAGGTCGTAGATGTCCTCGGCGTTTTGCTCGTAGATCAGGGCTCGGGTCATCTCGCTGATCGCGTTCTCCAGCTTGTCCGAAAACCCCCGCACCCCGCCGACGGTGAAGATGTACTCCGCCGGGTCTTCGATGCGGAACTGCAAAAACAAGTCCACCGAAGCGTTCACCCGGCCCGCGGTCGGGGCCTCCCGGATCGGGGCGTTGTACGGATACTCCTTCGCCGTGTTGACGATGTAGCTGACCTGTTTCCACGGGTTAAAGAGTAAGATACGCCCGGCGTCCACAACCTCTTCCAGCTTTCCGAAGCGCGTTATGACCGCCTGGCTCCCGTCAGGGACCATTACCACGCTCTGGCGCCACCAGACGAAGACAGCCAGCGCGATCAGGAGCAGCCAGAAGTGCGGCCCGAAGACCGCCAGTCCCAGATCACCAACCACCGGTATCGCGCTAAGCGACAGCATAGCAATGACGCCGACCACGACGAACACCACCAGCAGCCCGATAGGCAAGAGTCGCCAGAAAAGCGATTGCCGGTTCGGGATCACCACCGGCGAGATGACGTTGACGAATTCTCCCGAAGAAGTCTGCGTGGGAAAGCTGCGGTTGAGAATTTCCGGCGCCTCGGAAAGTGAGGCGGTCTGCTGCTCGATCTCGGTCCCGGAAGTCCCGCCGCGCTCCCGTGCCGAGAGAAAGTCCTGCGGATCCGTCTCGAACTCCTCGAACTGCTCGTCCGTGAACTCTTCTACCGCTTCTTGTGCCCGTCGTCGCACCTTCGCCATTCGCCACCCCGCAGCCTTATCGCGACCTTTTTAGCATTCTTCTATGCAAGATCATACTACAGGGCTACTGTAGACACATCCAACAGGTGGCGGGGATGCGTAGACCAGATTTTTACCTTCTCAAGACGGCTTCTCGACCCACTCGGGCTCGGGTGTGATCTCGGGCTCCGGTTCCGCACCTGGCCCATCTAGGCCGGTCGATGTAACCGTCATGAGCGGACGCACCGTCACGTCGCGGTCGCAGACAGCCTGGCACGAGAGCCGCACTTCACCGAGGAGATCCCGGCTCTCCAAAACTTCGAGCTCGGCCTGCGTCATCTGATCCGGCTCCCCCTCCAGATACTCGACCCGGCAAGTAGTGCATTTGGCGTATGCCCCACACCGGTGCAGAATATCCACCCCCGCATCCTGCTTTATAGCCAGCACCAGCCGTTTACCGTCCTCGACGTCGAACTCTCCTATACCCTCTACCTCTAGCCTGGGCACGCAACCCTCCTTCTACGCTGTATGGTTTCGTAAGGGTGCCACATTACAAGCATTCGCACAAGCAGATGTTTCCCCGATCAGCCCCCCAAAAAGTCAAAGGTCACCGTTGTACAAAACATCTTTGTACAACGGCTTGTTTATGTACTTACCAGTTAGTATAGTTGACGTATGTCGGAGAGAGGCAAAATGGGGGGTAGGAAGGTCAGGACCCAGAAGAAGCTTCTTGAGGCGGCGGACGCGCTTTTCTACGGCCGGGGGGTTCGGGCGACGAGCGTGGACGCGGTCGCCAAGAGGGCTGGGGTGACCAAGGTCACCTTGTACTCGCACTTTACCTCCAAAGACGAACTCGTCGCCGCTTATTTAGAGGAGCGGGACCGGCGCTGGTGGGGATCGTTGGGGAACACGCTGTCGGCCTACGCGGACCCTGAAGACAGGGTCCTTGCGGTTTTGGACGCCTATAAGGAGTGGCTCGTGGCCGGGGGGTTGAGAGGATGCGCGTTCGTAAACTGCGCCGCGGAGTTTCCCGATCCCGCCCACCCCGCGCGGGAGATCATCCGGCGTCATAAGGCGGGTGTGCGCGGGCGGCTCAGAGACCTGGCTATCGAGGCGGGCGCAAGGGACCCCGAATCCCTGTCCGAGCGGTTGTTCGTCATCTTTGAAGGCGCGTACGTGGCCGCTGCGCTAGAAGATGACGAGCAGTTGTTCGCGCGTATCCGGACGGTGGTTGAGGATCAAATCCGGGCTGCCAAAGGGAGAACCGGCGCGTAGTGAAGCGCGGGGGTGAAACCGTAAGGCTTTCGGTAGCCGGCTTCGTTGCTATCGCCGTGGCTTTCGGCCCGGCGCGCAATGGTTACGGGTTGTTTTTGCCGGACTTCCGGGAGGAGTTCGGGCTCTCGGTCGAGTTGGCGGGGTTTATCGCCAGCGGGGTGCAGGCCGGCTTTTTGGCCGCGCTTACCGTGGTCGGCCTAATCGTCGCAAAGGTTGGTCCCCGGTTTCTAGTGGTGCTCGGCGGGCTGGCGGCCACCCTCGGGATGGCGCTCGTCGCCTTCGCCTCCGGCACCGCGGCGCTGGCTGCTGGCGTGGTCCTGGCCGGCACGAGTCCGGGCTGGTCGTGGGCACCCTACAACGACGCCGCGGATCGCCTGGTGCCGGCAGGGTTGCGGGGGAGAGTGCTGTCGATCATAAGCACGGGCACGACCTTCGGGATCGTGGTGGCCGGCGTAGTCGCGCTCGCGGCGGGGGCTTCCTGGCGGGTAGGATGGCTCGCCTTCGCGGGGGCCGCGCTTTTGGGTGTGGTGCTCAACGCGCTAGTTCTGCCCGCCGGCCGGCATACCCCGCATACCCCGCACGGCTCACAACCCGGCGGAGACCAGGCACGCTCTTCGGCTTTCGGGTGGTTTGTGAGACGGGAGTCGGTGCCGCTCTTTACGGCGGCTCTCACTTTCGGGATCTTCAGCGCCTTCTACTATGCTTTTGCGGTGGATTACATCTCCCGCTCCGAAAATTTCCCGGATACGGCGGGGGCGCTATTTTTCGTCGTCGTGGGTATCGCCGGGTTCGTCGGCCTCTTTACCGGAGATATGATCTCGCGCTTCGGGTTGCGTCGGGTGCTACTGGCGATCCTGGTGTCTCAGGGTACCTCGGCCCTTCTGTTGGGCGCGGCCCCGACCTGGTGGCCGGCGGTAGGTGTCTCGGCCGCCCTTTTCGGGGCGGACGTAATGCTCATGAGCGCGCTCCTCGCAACCTGGAGTTCTTGGGTCTTCGCCGAGCAGCCCTCGACCGGCTTCTCCGCAACACTTTTTCTACTCGGGACCGGCAGCATCGTGGGACCGGCCGCGCTCGCGACTTTCGCCGGCAACTTTGGTCTCGGCCCGGCGTTCTTGCTCACCGGCGTTATGTCGCTGCTCGTTATACTCATCTGCATCCCGGGGACGGGAATCTCAGCCCCTTCGAAACTCCATACAAACGCAGACTACGACGCCGCTAAGAAAGGCTAAGGACCCGCCTACGTAGGAAGTTCTCTATTGTTGGGACGTGAAAAAGTTGGGACGGATGTTCTAAACTACTTTACTTCTGATACGCGGGAGGGAGAAGTTACCGTGGACTACAGGCCGCCTTCGATAAAAGTAGACAAGCCGTGGGGGCGCTTCGAGCAATACACCCACAACCTGCCGTGTACGGTCAAGATCATCACGGTCGCCCCCGGTGGCGTCCTCTCGCGCCAGTACCACCACCAACGCGACGAACTCTGGGTCGTTCTGGACCCCGGAGCCTGCGTAGAGCTGGACGACAAAGTCCTCCACCCCGGGCAAGAAGAGAAACTCTTTATCCCCCGCGAAACGGTTCACCGGCTCTCGGCCGAGGGCGAAAACGAGGTGCGGATACTGGAAGTCTCTTTCGGCGAGTTCGACGAGGACGACATCGTCCGCCTGGAGGACGTCTACGGCCGTGTGGGACCTTGACCTGCAGTGATCTCCACGGGTAACGAGGTCACATCCGGACGATCCCCCGGTGCCGGGGAGCTATGCCCGGAGGCCCGCGCCGGCAACGTGGTGCGCGGAAGCGGCGGGCGCTAGTTTGAGTCCCGGCCCTAGGCATTACTCGTCGGAGGGTTTTTGGGACGTACTCCGGGGCGTGTGGCTCTCGCCCCAAAGGTTCTTCAAAAACTTGGACCCCGAAGGGGGCCTTTTGCGGCCGGCGGTCTTCGCCTCACTCGTCATCTACCTGGACCTGGTCGTCGAGGCCGTCCTGCAAGCTGTCTGGGCCGGAGGGTTCGAGTTTTCGTTGCTCCCTAGCTTCCTCCTCGGGTTCGTCGTGGCCGTGTTCCTCGCCCTGTTGCTGGCCGCCGGGTTCGCCGCGCTCGTCCTCGTCGTCCTGGACGGCGCACCCTCTCGCGCCAGATTCGGCCCCGTCTTCAGGTCTGTAAGCTACGCGGCCGGAATACTAATAGTACTCCCGATCCCCTACGGACCATTTCTCGCCCTGGCCTACGGCCCGTACGTCGCCACCGTCGCCGTAAAAGAGACCCTCAACCTCGGCTGGAAACGTGCCGCCACCGCAACCCTGATACCGCTGGCCGCCGCCCTTCTCATACTGCTACTGCTCGTGGGACCGACGGAAGCCCTCGAAATACTCGTCAACCCGCCGCAGAACTGAAGGTCCAAAAGAAGAGAAGTCCGGTGCCCTTTCCTATAGGGGTGATAGGTGGGGAAAGGGAAAGGAGGAATAGGAAATTAAACGTGGGCACCAGATAGATATATTCATACCGCACATATGTTCGTCCGTCAAGGCCGGCAGAATTTTCCCGCCGGGTTTTATTCCGAGAGTGTCTCCAGGGCCAGCGCCGTGAGCAGGGAGGCGCCGCGCGGGAGTATTTCCTCGTCGAAGGCGAAGGTCGGCGTGTGGAGGCCGGGGGCTTCTTCGCCGATGCCGAGCCAGATAAAAGCCCCGGGCAGCTTCTCCAGGAAAAAGGCGAAGTCCTCGCCGCCCATTGACGGGTCCGGGAGTTCGAGTGCCTGATCTTTGCCGAAGAGGTTTTCGATGGTCCCGAGGGCTTGCCGGGCAACCCCCTCGTCGTTGAGGGTTACCGGGTACGAGAACGTATAATCGAGTTCGGCGTCGCCGCGCATCCCGTTCGCCACGCCACGGGATAGTTCCTCCATCCGTTCGGGGATTCTCTGCCGGAGGTCCGGGTCCAGGGTACGGACCGTGCCGCCCAGGCGGGCTTCGCCGGGGATGATGTTGAAGGCTGTTCCGGCTTCGATCTCCCCAAACGTCAACACCGCGGGTTGGACCGGGTCCACCTCCCGGGAGACGATGGTTTGCAGGGCGGTAACCAGGTGGGCCGCAACGGTCACGGCGTCTACCGACAGGTGCGGCATGGCGCCGTGTCCCCCGGTGGTCCTAACCATCATCTCGAAGGCGTCGGCGGCGGCCATGATCGGGCCGGGTTTGGTTGCCGCCGTGCCGAACGGCAACCCCGGCCACAGGTGCAACGCGAAGATCGAGTCCACGCCGTCCGCGGCGCCCTCCTCGACCATCACCCGGCCCCCGCCGCCGCCCTCCTCGGCGGGCTGAAAGAAGAACTTGACCGTACCGCCCAGACGGTCGCGCATCCCCGAGAGGGCGTGCGCCGCCCCGACGAGCATGCTCGTGTGGCCGTCGTGGCCGCAGGCGTGCATCTTGCCGTCAGTCTGCGAGGCGAATAGGAGGCCGGTCTCCTCGTGGATCGGGAGCGCGTCCATGTCGGCGCGCAGGCCCACCGTCGGGCCGTTTCCTTCACCTTCCAGGGTCGCGACTATTCCGTTTTCGGCTACGCCGCTTTGTATTTCGAGCGGCAGTCCGTCCAGGGCTTTGAGGACCTTCTCCGCGGTCTTCTCCGTATCGAAGCCGAGTTCCGGCTCCCGGTGGATGTCGCGGCGGAGGGCGGAGATCTTACCCCCGAAATCTTCCTGAATTTTCTGTATCAAACCGTCGAATTTCTGTGTCGTCTCCATCGGCACTCCTCTTTTCGTTTTGGGAGAAAGTTACCATAGAAACGGGGCGATCCTCTTACGTGAGATTCCCCGTCCAGGTGGCGTCTTTTTGCGCGAGGTCCGCAACGCTGAAACGGGCGAGCAGTTTTTCCGGGGTAACCGTCTCTGCGGGTTCCGCGAGGCCTATCGAGCGGGCCATCCAACTTAGGATTTCTGGCGGGCGCTCGCCCAGGGCCTTGCGGTCCGCGAGGGTTACTGCGCCGTGACGCTTCGCGAGCCGCCGCCCGTCGGGGCCGAGCACGAGCGGTACGTGGGCATATGCCGGCGGGGTCAAGCCGAGTGCGTGGTAGAGCAGGATCTGGCGCGGCGTAGAATCCACGAGGTCGCTCCCCCTCACGACCTCCCCGACGCCCTGTGCCGCATCGTCCACGACTACGGCGAGCTGGTAGGCGGGCGCGCCGTCGTTGCGCCGGACCACGAAATCGTCCGCTTCGGCCTCTTGTCGCCCGAGAAGCCGATCTTCGAACGCCCGGCGGGTTCCTCCAGCCCGCACCCGCAACGCGGGGGGCCGCCCGGCGGCCTCCCGTTCGGCGCGTCCTCTCGCCGTTAGCCGGCGGCAAGTGCCGGGATAATGATCCCTGGCGGAGATGCCGTGCGGCGCGGAGGCGGCGGCCCGGATCTCCGCCCGCGTGCAATAGCACGGGTATAGCAGTCCTTCAGCATCGAGCCGGGAGATAGCGTCCCCGTACAGCCCCAGCCGCCCCGACTGCCGCACGACCGGGCCGTCCCAATCCAGGCCCAGCGCCCGCAGGTCCGAGAGCTGCGCCTCTTCGATTCCCGGCCGGACCCGGGGGCGGTCCAGGTCCTCCACCCGCAGGAGAAAACGCGCCCCCGCCGAGCGCGCAAACAACCATGCCAGCAGCGCGGTCCGCAGGTTCCCGAGGTGCAGCGGCCCCGTCGGGCTGGGGGCGAAGCGTCCGTCGGTGTTCTTTTCTCCGTCCATGCTGTGAGAGTCTACCGACGTCGGCCGTCTGGAGCACCGCGGCCCCGGTCTTGCTACTCCCGTCCGGCCCGGGAATGGACTTTCTCGAACTCGGCGTCGAAGCGCTCCCACAGCTCGTCCTCCGTCAACCCCAGGCCTACCGCGTCTTGCACGAGCACGGCCAACCGTCCGTTCAACGCTTCCACCCGGCGCTCCCGCGCCACGCTCCCCACACCCTCCGAGATCACCGTTCCCACGCCGGGACGGCTTTCTACGATCCCGGAACGCTGCAACTCGTTGTACGCCTTCACGACGGTGTTCGGCGCCACGGTTAGCTCTTTCGCCAGTGCCCGTACCGTGGGCAACCGGTCCCCGGCTTCCAGGCTACCCACCCCGACGGCGTGCTGAACCTGATCTACGAGCTGAACGTAAATCGGTATCCCACTTTTCGCGTCTACCTCTAACCGCGGCGCGGCCATCCGGAACCTCCCTATTTTTGTTTTATATTAACAATACAATTATACAAACCTCCCGCGCCAGGGTCAAGCCGGGCTGGGTTAGGGGATCCAGACCTGGTTCGGGTGTTCT
The DNA here is from genome assembly GCA_965213905.1 of Rubrobacteraceae bacterium. Lineage (GTDB taxonomy): Bacteria > Actinomycetota > Rubrobacteria > Rubrobacterales > Rubrobacteraceae > SIRX01. The sequence continues at coordinate 1,412,430 of OZ243922.1, forward strand.
TTCGCGAGAAAGCCTAAAACGACCCTTCGTTCGCCGAGTCGCCAGATCTCCCGGGTGATGATGGCGGAGTCGGACATGGTCTTCCCAGGTTCTACGCCGGTGAGCAGGATCGCTTTGCGGGCCTCGGCCGGCGCTTTCCCGAGCCCGTGTACGAGGGCCCGGGCGAAGGAACCGGCGGTTATGCTTTGCCCGGGTCCCACGCCGGTTAGTTCGGAAAACACCTCCGGCCGGTGGACGGACTCTTCGTTCACGGGTTTCCCCAAAGCTCTAACGTTGCCGACGGCGACCACTAGGCTAGGCGCCTCCGGAAGCACGGGCTCGTGGGGTGAGGTGCCTTTAAGCGGGCGCCGCCGGGAGCCGTCGGCTTCGATCAGGGCAACGTCGGCGAGCGAAGAAAGCGCGGGGACCCAGGCCGGGTCCAGGCCACCGACGCGCCCCTTAGAGAGGAGCTCTCTTCCGGCCACCACAGCGCGGGACGTGGTCAGCGTTTTTTCGACCTTGGCGAATAGTTCCTCGAAGTTTTCGGAAGTCACAACCGGGCCGATTTGGCCGGCTTCTTCGAGGAACATCTTCGTCGTGGGGGCCGCGAGGACGGAGCCACCATCCTCGTAGATCTCTTTCGCGAGCGCCAGGATCGCGCCGGATTTCCCGCCCGCGCCGATGAAAGCGACGGTTTCTCCATTGGAAATACCCAACGCGCCGCGCAGTTTCAAAGATTTTCTCCTCTCCCGGGGAAACCGCCCGTCACGGCCAAAATTCCCCGCCACATACTACCTCACGGAGGGTATTTACACTTACTTTATGCTATCTTGGCTACGAAAAACTGGGCGGGATTGACCGGTTTTTTCGGGAACTTCCGGGGATTACCCGGCGGGCCGTAGGGGTATTAAAGGCTTGCAGAGCGGCTCGACGAAAAGAAAGGAGCGTTTGTGACGGACCAGAAAGAGCGCGTAGCGGAATTTTCCCAGGAGCTCGAGGAGGGACCGGAGCCTTCAGACCGTAGCATAGGTGAGATAGTCGACGCCCTGAAGCCCCAGCTTCAGGAACTGACCAACAAACAGGTAGAGCTCGCGAAATCTGAGTTGGTCCCGGTCGGCAAAAAGGCCGGGGTGGCTATAGGTTTGCTGGTAACGGGCGCGATATTTCTGCTCTTGTTTCTGGTCTTCTTCTTCTTGAGCGGAATGTACATAATGCAAGCTGCAGGATTTCCCTTGTGGGCCGCGGCGGGGATCACCACCATTATATTGCTAATAATCGGGGGGATACTCGCGGGCGCGGGCGGCGGCATGCTCGGCAGCCTGGACCCCAAACCCCACCACACCATTAGGACATTCCAGCAGAACGTCAACTGGGTGAAGGGACAGTTCAAGTCATGACCGAGATACCAGAGCGCATGGAAAGGGAGATGTTCGAACTCCGGAGCCAGATGGCCCCGGACGTGAGGGATCTCAAACAGCACGTAAACCCCCAGGCCGTGGGTAAAAAGTTCAAGGACCGGGCCCAGAAAACCCTCGTCTCGTACGGTAGAGGCTTTGTAGGCTCCGCCAAACAACAGGCGAACAAAGCCCGGGAAGCGGGAGAGAAAAGAGACCCTTCTGCCCTCACAGACGCCGTAAAGAGCGATCCTAAACCCCTGATCCTGCTGGCCGTGGTACTCACCCTTACCTTAGTGCTGGGCCGCAAGCTGCTCGGCGGCTCCGACGACTAAGGGGTAAGACCGGCCTGAGACACCTACACTTCCAGCCGGTGGGCGGCGCGGCTGGCGACATGATCCTCGCCAGCCTCTTGTCCGCCGGGGCCCCACATAAAGAAGTTTTGGATCGTTTGAAAAGCCTGGGCCTGGACTTCGGCCTGGAAACCACGCGGACGCGGGTAAACGGCGTGGGTTCCCTCCACGTATCCGTCACCCACCCGGACCAACACCACCACCGGACGTTCGTGAACGTAAAAACCCTCATCGAAGACGCAAAGCTCCCGAAACGGGTGATGGAGAGGTCCCTGGAAGCGTTCTACCGGCTGGCCGTTGCGGAGGGTAGAGTCCACGGGCAAGACCCTGAGGAAGTGACTTTCCACGAGGTCGGCGCCGTGGATTCCATCGTAGACGTGGTGGGCAGTTGCGCCGCGCTGGAATTACTGGGCGTAGACACCGTGAGTTGCGGGCCGTTGCCGATGGGGAGCGGCGTGACAAACGCCGGCCATGGTCCCCTGCCGGTTCCCGGGCCTGCGACCCTGGAGGTTCTAAAGGAGTCTGCGGTGCGCTGGACGGACGAGCCGCACGAAATGACCACCCCGACCGGCGCCGCCCTGATGCACGCCTTTACCGGCGGGGAGTTTACCGAGTCGGCCCCGCAAATGTTACTCCGCGAGGTCGGCTACGGGGCCGGCCAAAAGCGGTTCGAGGACACCCCGAACCTCCTGCGCGCCGTGGTCGGTGAGCTAGAAAGTCCTACGGAAGAAGTATGCTTGCTGGAGACGAACGTGGACGATGCTTCGGGGGAGGTTCTCGGAGCGGCGGTGGAGCACCTCATGCAAACCGGCGCCTTAGACGCCTGGCTCGAGCCCATCACGATGAAGCGGGGCCGGGGGGCATACAAAGTCTGCGCCCTGGTCTTTCCGGCGGACGTGGAACGGTTGGCCCGCGCCACGATGATACAAACGGGAACCCTGGGGGTCCGCCACCATCGCGTGGGCAGGACGGTTGCCCAGAGGCATACCGTAGAGGTGGACCTCCCTTACGGGAAATGCCGGGTGAAGATCGGGCGCCTCGACGGACAAAGTTACGTCGTCGCCCCCGAATACGTTGACGCGGCGCACCTGGCGCAAAAATCTGGCATGTCACTCGCCCGCGTGTACGACGAAGCCAAGGTCGCGCTCGCAGAACAAAGGCCGGAGGTTTTTCCTCCGGCCTCCGACCCCTCTAGTTTTCGCGGATAATTTTCCTACTCGGTGGTGACGTTCTCGGCCTGCAGCCCTTTGTTACCCTGCGTTACTTCGTAGGTGACTGTAGAGCCTTCTTCGAGGCTCTTGAAGCCACTGCCGGCTATGCCGGTGTAGTGAACGAAAACGTCTTCACTACCGTCTTCGGGGGAGATAAAGCCGTAGCCCTTCTCGTCGTTGAACCATTTAACCGTCCCCTGGGCCATGTAGAGCGCCCACCTTTCTTTTCTTCCGGGCTTATCCCACACAAGCGCGGCCCACGTTTATAGGCGGCACTTTCCGGGTTTGGCCCTCTTACCAGTTACGGCGGCTATTTTAGTACAAACTCCCCTGCCCGTCGCCGGGCCTACCTGACCCACTCCGGAAACCCGGATTCCAACAATTCTTCGCAGTCTTTGTAGACTTCTATGGCGCCGTTCTCCTTGAGTTCCTCCTTGCTGAAAGCCCCGCCGGTGAGCACCGCGACGGGCCTGACGCCGGCGGCTTTTGCCGACTCCACGTCCCAGATGGTGTCCCCCACCGCGACGGCCTCTTGCGCCTCGATACCGGCCTGCTCCAGCGCAAGCCCGAAGATGTCCGGGGCGGGTTTGGATTCCTCCACGTCACTGGAGTTTACGATACCAGCCAGCTTACCCTCGGCCTCCAGGGCTTCCATGGAGATTTCTAATTCCTCCGGATCGGCGCTCGTGGCGAGCCAGACCTGGTAGTCCTTTTTAGAAAGCGAGTCTACAAGCTCCTTTGCCCCCGGCAGTGGGTAGGCGTGTTTTTGCATCTCAGAGTAGTACTCGGCGTGCAGTTCGGCCACCTTGTCCGCGGCGTCTTCGTCGTTTCCCACGAGCTCGGAGATGAGTAGGCCCGAACCCTTGCCGATTTTCGGGTGGATCTCCACCCGCGACGTCCGGTGTCCCACCTCCTCCAACGCCCGCGCCCAGGCTTCTACGTGCAGGTAGTTCGTGTCCATCAGCGTGCCGTCAACGTCGAGCACCACAGCTTTTACCACTTTGTCAACCTCCTAAAAACGATTCATGGCTTAAAATGACTGGCATGGAAGAACTGAGAAGCCCTACGACGAACGACCGTCCTCATGCCGAAGCGGAGTATACCCACTTCGCCGGATGTCCAGTCCCCGGCCATCACGGGGACCCGGCGGCGGAGTACGCCGCGCTAAAAGACGGGGCCGCCATTACGGAGCGTCCGCAGGCTATCCTCCGGCTTACCGGTAAAAAAGCCGCCGGGATGCTCGACGCCGTCCTGACAAACGAGATACCCAGGGAAGACGGCCGCGGCGTGTACGCTTTGCTCCTCGACCCGAAAGGCCGCGTCCAGACGGATCTCCGCGTGTTAAAGAGCGGAGAGGAGATCCTGGTCGTCACCGAACCCGAAGGCGCGGAGGCCGCACGCGACATACTGGGCCGATACGCCCCGTTCTCCAGGGTAAAGCTCGACGCGCCGGCCGACTGGTGTGTTCTCGGACTGTACGGCCCCCAGGCCTCAGGGTTGCTCGGCGGCCTGAACCTGCAAGAGCACGAGACCACCGCGGTAGATATTGGCGGTTCGTCGGTCCTCGCCGCGGGCGTCGCGCGTCCCGTACCCGGTTACGATCTGCTCGGCCCCGCCGGCCTTCTCGAAAAGGCCCGGGAATACCTCGTGGCAGAAGGTGCGACCCCGGCCGGGATGCAGGCTTACGAGACCGCCCGGGTCGAGGTCGGAACCCCCCGCTTCGGCCCCGACATCACCCCGGGAAATTTTCCCGCCGAAGCCGGCGTCCTGGACCTGGCCGTCAGCTTCGCCAAAGGCTGCTATCCCGGACAGGAAACCGTCGCCCGGATGCACTACCGGGGCCACCCGAACCGGGCGCTGCATCGCCTCAAGATCGAGGGTGAGCCACCGCCGCCGAACACCCCGATCTTCCAAAACGGGAAACAAGTCGGCAAGGTAACCAGCGTTGCGCCACCGCCAGCCGATGGTGCGCGCCTCGCCCTCGGATACCTGCACCGCAACGCTGACCTAAAATCGTCTCTCGTGGCCGGCGACGCCATCGTCGCATCCTTCCCGGCGCCTTGAGACCACCGGAAGACTGCCGGAGCCTCGAAGACGTTCGTGAAGCCATAAACTTCCTGGATCGCCAGATCATCGGCCTCATCGGAAAGCGTGCCCTTTACGTAAAGGCGGCGGCCCGGTTCAAGACCGGTGAAGAAAGCGTCCGGGCCCCGAACGCCAGAAGAAAATGCTCGAAGAGCGCCGCCGGTTGGCCGAAGAAGAAAACCTGGACCCAGACGTGATCGAGAAAATCTACCAGGATCTCGTCGCGTACTTCGTGAACCGTGAGATGGAGGACTGGAAAAACACCGGCCAATAACTCCAGCTTACTGAGAAAAGTTATCAATAAAGCCGTCCAAAACGTTACTAGCTTGTTACAAGCACGGTCTCACCTTCTTTGATTGGGAACGAGTGTCAGTTAGGTAATTTCGGGTAGGTAGTTAGTCCGTACTTCCCATATTTATGCGGTCTTTTGAGGTTTTCAGGAAAAGTTCTTGGTTGTGATCTGGTTCCGTTGTTAGCTAGTAGGGGCTGTGGTTAAATAGCTTTGCTGTAGCAAAGTCTTATATCCGCATGGCAGGGGTTTGATGCTAAAGATAGAAAATTTGCACGTAGAGATAGATGGCAGTGAGATCGTTAAAGGGCTCGACCTTGAGATAGAGAAGGGTGAGGTCCACGCCATAATGGGCCCGAACGGCTCCGGCAAGAGCACCCTCTCGAACGTCCTTATGGGCCACCCGCGCTACGACGTAACCGGCGGCTCCATCACCTTTATGGATGAAGATATTTTCGAGTTGGAGGCCGACGAGCGGGCGAAGCTCGGCATGTTCCTCGCGTTCCAGTACCCGAGCGAAGTTCCCGGCGTCAGCGTCGCAAACTTTCTGCGGACCGCCGTCAACTCCGTGCGGGAGGAAGAACTCTCCCCGATGGACATGTACCGGCTCATTCAGGAAAAAATGAAGATCATGCAGATGGACCCCAAGTTCGCCGAGCGGTACCTGAACGAAGGCTTTTCCGGCGGTGAGAAAAAGCGGAACGAGATCTTGCAGATGCTCATGTTGAACCCGAAGCTCGCCATCATGGACGAGACGGACTCCGGCCTAGACATTGACGCGCTGCAGGTCGTTTCAAAGGGCGTAAACGAGTTGCGCGGCCCGGACTTTTCCGCCGTCATCATCACGCATTACCAGAGGATTTTGCGCTACATCGAGCCGGACAAGGTACACGTGATGCTGGAAGGCCGGCTGGTTACGTCCGGCGGCAAGGAGCTTGCGGATCAGCTCGAAGAGCGTGGGTACGACTGGGTGCGGCAGGAGTTCGGCTCCGCCGCACAGAGCTAGGCAAAGCCAACCAAGGAGGAGCGAATGCCCGAAGACAAGACTATTCAGGAGCTCGGGTTAGACGAGTACAAGTACGGTTTCTCTGACCCGGAGGAGTATTTCTTCAAGACCCCCCGAAAGGGTGTGGACCCGGAGATCGTCGCCATGATCTCCAAGCACAAGAACGAGCCGGAGTGGATGCTGGAGTACCGGCTGAAGGCTCTGGAATCGTTCATGGAGAAGCCCACCCCGACCTGGGGCGGAGACCTCTCCGACATGGACTTCGATGAGATCTACTACTACATCCGGCCGATGGAGAACCAGGGACGCACCTGGGACGACGTGCCGGACGACATCAAGAACACGTTCGAAAAGCTGGGCATCCCGCAGGCCGAGCGCGAGACGCTCGCCGGCGTCGGCGCCCAGTACGAGTCCGAGGTCGTCTACCACTCGCTCAAGGAAGAGTGGGAAAAGAGCGGCGTCGTCTTTATGGACATGGACTCAGGGCTGCGCGAGCATGAGGATTTGGTGCGTGAGTACTTCGGCACCATCATCCCCTACGACGACAACAAGTTCTCCGCGCTCAACTCGGCGGTCTGGTCGGGTGGGTCGTTCGTGTACGTCCCGCCGGGCGTTCACATAGACATCCCGCTGCAGGCGTACTTCCGCATCAACGCGGAGAACATGGGCCAGTTCGAGCGGACGCTCATCATCGCTGACGAGGGCTCATACGTTCACTACATCGAGGGTTGCACCGCCCCGACGTACACCGCCAACTCGCTGCACTCGGCGGTCGTCGAGTTGATCGCCAAGCCGGGCGCCCGCATCCGGTACTCGACCATCCAGAACTGGTCGCACAATACCTACAACTTGGTTACGAAGCGCGCGGTTGCCGAGGAGAACGCAACCGTTGAGTGGGTGGACGGGAATCTGGGTTCCAAGCTGACGATGAAGTACCCGGCGGTCTACCTGACCGGCGAGGGCGCGCGCGGTGAGATCCTCTCCGTCGCCTACGCCGGTGACGGCCAGCACCAGGACGCGGGCGGCAAGGTCGTCCACGCCGCGCCGAACACTTCGAGCCTCATCACCTCCAAGTCCATCTCCAAGGGGACGGGCCGCAGCACCTATCGCGGGCTCCTGAAGGTTCACGAGGGCTGCCACGACTCCAAGAGCCGGGTCGAGTGCGACGCGCTCCTCTTGGACGAGCAGGCGCGGACCGACACGTACCCGTACATCGAGATCGAGGAGAAGAAGGTCAACACCGAGCACGAGGCCACGGTCTCGAAGGTCGGCGAGGACCAGCTCTTCTACCTGATGAGCCGCGGGCTCTCCGAGGAAGACGCCATCGCAATGGTCGTCAACGGCTTCATCGAGCCGATCGCCAAGGAGCTTCCGCTGGAGTACGCGATCGAGCTGAACCGCCTGATCCAGTTGGAGATGGAAGGTTCTGTAGGCTAAGAGCCGCAACTTGTAAGAGCAGAAGTTTTCATCGGGACGGGCTCTAACTAGAGCCCGTCCCTTTTTGGCAAGAGAAAGGTGATATATGAGCGCGAACGGCGTGCCGGAGGTTTTAAAGAATAAAGGAGTGAGCGAGGAGACGGTCAAAGCTCTCTCATTTCACAAGGGCGAGCCCGACTGGCTCACAGAAAAGCGGCTGCACGCCTGGCAGACGTTCCAGCAGCTACCGATGCCGACGATGCGTGACGAGGCCTGGCGCTACACGGACATCTCGGACGTAAACGTCGAAGACTTCGCCGCCTACACCCCGAGCCCGGACGTTACGAGCGAGGCCGAATTACCGGACGCCGTCCAGCAGCTAATACGGGAGGGCGAGGAAAACTCCGCCCTGATCGTGCAGCACAACTCCGAGACGACCTACAACAGGATCGACGAGGAACTGACGAAGAAGGGCGTCGTCCTGACAGATCTTCATGCGGCGCTCGAAGAGCACGGGGAGATCGTCAAGGAGTACCTCTTCGGGCTCGTGCCGGAAGATTACGACAAGTTCGCCGCTTTGTCCGCGGCGATCTTCTCCGGCGGCTCGTTCCTGTACGTGCCGCGCGGGGTGGATGTTGAAGTACCGATACAGAGCTACCGCTGGCTCGATGGAACCGGCTCCGTAACGCCGCGCACCCTCGTCGTGGTCGAAGAAGGCGCCTCGGTGACGTACATTGACGAGTACGCCTCGGCGTCCGGCGAAGAGCCCGCACTTTCGAACGGCGCCGTGGAGTTGTTCGTGGCGCAGGGCGCGAACCTGCGCTACGTCTCGCTCCAGAACTGGGAACGGAACGTGCTGCACTTCAACACCATCCGCTCCTCGGCGAGCAAAGATTCCACGATCAACAGCCTCGTAGTTGCCCTCGGTTCCGAGCTTTCGCGAACGAACGTGGAGGCTGGATTAACTGAAGCCGGCAGTGACTCCGAGATGCTCGGGTTGTACTTCGCCGACGAGGAGCAGGTACTGGACCACTACACGCTCCAGGACCACCTGGCCCCCAACGCCCACTCGGACCTTTTGTACAAAGGTGCGTTGCGCGACGAGTCGCTCGCAGTCTTTTCCGGCCTGATCCGGGTCGAACCCGGCGCCCAGAAGACCGACGCCTACCAGACAAACCGGAACCTCATCTTAGGCACCGACGACGCGATGGCCGTAAGCCTCCCCCGCCTCGAAATTCAGGCCGACGACGTGAAGTGTTCCCACGGCTCGACTACGGGTCAGGTGGACGAGGTGGAGCTTTTCTACCTCATGAGCCGGGGCATCCCGCGCCGCGAGGCGGAGAAGCTCGTCGTCTTCGGATTCTTCGGCGAGGTGACGAGCCGCATTCCGCTCAAAGGGCTCAAAGAGAAGTTAGATCGGGCGATAGAAGCCAAGATCGGGCTCGGCTTCGAGGAGCGTGTAGCTTAGAGTGGCCGAGTTCCACAAGATAGCTGCAGATAGCGAGGTCGCCCCCGGCGAGGCGAGGCAGTACACGGTCGAGGGCCGGCCGGTGGCGCTGTGTAATGTGGACGGCGAGTTCCACGCCTTCGAGGACATCTGCACCCACCAGTTCGTACACCTTACGGAAGGCGGGTTGGAGGACGGACGGATCAGGTGTCCGTTGCATGGCGCGACGTTCGACGTGCGGAGCGGCGAAGCCAAATCCCTCCCCGCTGTAAAGCCGGTCCCGAAGCACGAGGTAAAAGTCGAGGACGGCAACGTCTATGTGGCGCTGAACCCGAAGCAGGTCAAGGTCGGGGGCCGGCGCCGCAGGAGGTAGACCGTAGGTCTGGGCGAGGAGGTCCGGTTTTCGTGTTGCTCGAAGGATCTTGCCATTGCCGTTCAGTACGCTTTCGGGTGGAGTCGCCGGAACCGTACCCTTACCAGGCTTGCTACTGTTCCATTTGCCGCAAAACGGCGGGCGGCGGAGGCTACGCCATAAACCTCGGGGCGCGCTCGGGGTCGCTGGAGGTCGAAGGTAGAGAGAACCTCCGCGTCTACAACGCCAGGCTCTACGACCGGGGAGAAGCCGACGAGACTCCTGTCAGCGAGGCGGAACGGAATTTCTGCGGGCTTTGCGCCTCCGCGCTCTGGCTCTACGATCCGCGCTGGCCGGAACTCGTTCACCCGTTTGCATCGGCTATTGATACCCCGCTCCCGAAGCCGCCGGAGAAGGTGCGTCTGATGCTGAACTACGCGGCGCCGTGGTGTGACATCCCGGAGAACAGGGCCGAGCGCCATTTCCCAGAGTACCCAGACGAATCTCTCGAAGCCTGGCACCACCGGCACGGCCTGTACGAGGACGAATAAAGCTTCCTCTGTCACCGGCGGCTGCTAAAATTTTTGGCACCATGCAAGAACTCTACAAAGAGATATTGCTAGACCACTCCCAAAACCCCCGAAACCGGGGCGTGTTAGAGAAAGCCGACCTCGAAGAACACCTACTCAACCCGCTCTGTGGAGACGAAGTGACCGTCTACGCCGTCTTCGACGGGAGCAATGTCGTGAACGTAAAGTTCGAAGGCCGGGGCTGTTCTATAAGCCAGGCTTCAGCCTCGATGATGACGGAACGGCTCATCGGAAAGAACCGTGAAGCGGTGGAGTCAGAGATCGAAGGCTTCAAAGGGATGATGACTGGCGACCAGGAGTTTCCCGAGCACGATGAACTCTCGGCGTTGAAAGGCGTCATCCAATATCCCTCCCGGATCCGGTGCGCCACCCTTGCCTGGACGGCTTTCCAACAAGGGCTGGACGAAAGTTAGCGGCCTCTTTGGCAGGGCGGTGCCATCCGAGTGTGGAGCCGGTTTTTGGACTACGTAGCCGGTTTTTACTTTTCAGAGGACGGAGAACTGTTAGCCCTAATCCGCAAGCTCAACCCCAGGTGGCAGCGCGGATTACTGAACGGCATCGGCGGCAAGGTCGAGCCCGGCGAAAGCCCCCACGATGCCATGGTGCGGGAGTTCGAAGAAGAGACCGGCGCACGTGTCGGAGGCTGGCGGCTATTCTGCACCGCAACGGTGGAAGAAGACCGGCTGCATTTCTTCACCGCCCGCGGGGATCTCGACGCCCTGTATAGCGCCGAGGCCGAGGAAGTTATGACGGTAAGCGTGGACGACATCCCCGCGCTGGACACCATACCGAACCTGCGGTGGCTGGTCCCGCTCGCCCTCGATGAAGGTAACCTGGGCGCCCACCTAAACTACGCCCCGACGCACAGGCCGGGTTAGCCCTCTAGAACCCACGTATCCTTCATGCCGCCGCCGCTGGAGATGTTGACCAGTCGGCTGCCGACGCCAGCGACCCGGGTGAGAGCGCCGGGTACGACTTCCACAGTATCAGGGTCGGGACAGAGGGCCTGCATCCGGTAGTCGGCGTAAGAGTCGCGCAGGACGAACTCTTCCTGCTCTGTGGTGCAGAAGACGTGGGTGGAGAAATCTAAGATGGTCTGGGCGATGTATTGGACGGGGTCTTTTTCTACCTGCTTGCGGAACGCTTCGATGTCTTCTTTGGATTCGTCGGGGGCGATGAGGACGTCTTTGCCACCCCAGCCGGCGCGGCTTTTCGTAACGAGCTCGTCGAAGTGCTCCATGACGTAGTTGTAGTCGTCTTCGACGGCCAGGGAGTAGGTCTGGGCGTTGTTTATGATTGGCTCTTCGCCGAGGTAAGTCCGGATCATGCCCGGGATAAACGGATATACGCCTTTGTCGTCGGCGACGTCCGCGTTGGGCGGGAATATCGCGTGGATTTTGCCCTCGGCGTGGGACCGCATGAGCTCCGGGAAGTCATCGTAGATGCGGCCTTCCTCGACGCGCTCGTAGATGACGTCGAGTTTCTGGCCGGTTGGTTTGTGGAAGAGGTAGCCGTCGTCCATCTCCAACTCGCGCCGCCCGGCGAGCACCGCGCCGCTTTCTCTGGCGAGTATATTGTGGTCGAGGTAGTACTGATCTCCCGGGCCGTCGGTCAGAATGGCGAGCGTTGCTTCCTGGTCTTTTGGGGAGGCGGCACGCAGGGCGTTGCCGAGGCATTCCAGCATGTCGTCTAGCGGGCGTACACCGAGTTTGGAAAAAGAGTCCGGTAAAACTTCAGCGGTGCGGGCGCGCATGCGGCTCATGGGAACTAGGCCGATGGGCATTTTGATGTTGTCCTCGATAAAGACGTAGTTCCAGGCGCCATTGTTTTCGAGGGCCACGACGTCGAAGCCGGCCTGGCGGGCGGGAACTTCGCCGAAGCGGGTCGGAAGGTCGGGGTTGTAGAGGGTGCTGGAGGCTATAACTTCTTCCGGGACGACCTCTTCTCTTCCGGCTTCCAGAAGCCGGAGAAACTCGTTGATGGCGCGCATCCGTTGGGCCGTACCGCGTTCGAGCTTTTTCCAGTCGGAGGCCGGTATCACGCGTGGGAGGTAGTCTATGGGGTGGGTCTTGTCACCGTCGGTAATGCCAAAGCCGCGTTGTTCTTCCAGGAGTTGCTCGTGGGCATCGTTTGTCCGGCGGTCCCACTCGCCGGGGCCCATGGCCTTGATCTCTTCCAGCACGGGCCGATAGTGGTCGTGAGGAACATCATCCGCTGTAAAAACTTCGTTCGATCCCGACTGATTGCGATCAAACCTCACAAAACCGCCCTCCCTGAACGAGCTGATCTCTTTGCCTGTCGGAGAAGCATAAGGGTCCGGGAGTTTCCGCGCTTCGGCCCGCGGGATAAAAAGCTATCCGCGTTAGCTATCCGCGTCAGCTATCCGCGTCAGCTATCCGCGTCAGCTATCCGCGTTAGCTATCCGAAGATGCCTACCAAGGCGCAAGGAAGACCCATTGTAAAGGAGAGGGAGAAAGTGATGGCGAAGAAGACGTTTTCTTCGGAGATGTAGGAGTAAAGGCGACGGTAGTGGAACATCAGCAGTGCCGAGGGTGCAGCGACGCCCACCATGAGCGCCGCCATCACCCGCAGCACGTTCAGGGGACCTATGCTGCCGACGACGCCCTCGGAGTTGAGCAATAAGAGCGCGAACCAGTCTGCGGCGAGCATTGTTGAAAGGCCGAAGACGGCTAGTAGCGCATACACCACGGGCCGGGGAAAGAGCGGGCCGCGGACGTAAGCGTGCAGTTCGTCTTCTCCGTCTTCGAACAGTGTCTTCGGCGGGCCTTTGAAGATTTTTGCGAGGCGATGTTTATCCTTTCTCATAACCCCGACATGGTAGCGCAGGGATCGGGCGGGCTCAATCGCGGATAAACCCGCCCTCGGAGTTGATGACCTGGCCCGTGATCCAGGCCGCCTCTTCACCCGCCAGAAACGCCACGAGCCGCGCCGCATCCTCCGGCTCCCCGATCCGCCCCCCGGTGAACTTCGGCGCCAACTCCCGCCGCAGGTCCTCCGACATCCAGCCGGTATCCGTGGGACCGGGATTTACGGCGTTTACGGTGATTCCCTTGTGACCGATCTCGGCGGCAAGCGTTCCGGTAAAGGCTACTACGGCGCCTTTGGTGGCGGCGTAAGCCAGCTCCCCGACCATCGGGCCGAGAGACTGGCCGGAGGTGATGTTGATGATCCTACCGCCGGGATCACCGGGGTACCGCCGGGCGAACTCGACGCACAGCAGCGCGGTGGCCCTCAAATTGACGGCGTAGTGGGCGTCGAGGATAGCGGCGTTTAAGTTCTCGAACCCGTCGCGCGTCGAGTACGCGGCGTTGTTTACCAGAATAGAGGGAGAGCCGAGTCGTTTTTCGGTCTCGTCGAGCAGCCACCCCGGAGACCCGGGCAACGAGAGATCCGCCTCCACCCCCTCTGCCCGAACTCCTGTACTTCGCAGCTCTTCCAGCAGAGCCTCCGGACTTTCTTCTTCTGCGTCCCAGGGCATCTCGCGGACGTGGTCTTTCCAGTAGGTAAAGAACACGTCCGCGCCGCAGGCGGCGAGCGCCCGGCAGATGGCGGCGCCGATCCCTCCCCGCCGGCCCGCGCCGGTGACCATCGCCACCTTGCCGTCCAGGTTCTGCGTCAATCCTCTCGACCTCCCGAGCCCGCGCAGCCTCTGCGCCGGAGCCGTTCGTCGTATTTTTTCAGTGACCCTTGCAGCGCCGTTTGCAAGTCTACGCCGGTGCTGTTGGCGAGGCAGACCAGAGAAAAGAAAACGTCCCCAAGTTCATTTGATCAGCCGTCCGTCGGTTCTCCGAAAGTCCGGCGGCCGTAGTTGGTGTTCTTAGGTATTCTTTCGACAACTCGCCGGCCTCGGATGAGAGGTCCAGGAGTTGGGCGTATGCCGGCGCCTCGATCCCATGCTCTTCGATGAAATCCGTTACTGTCTGCTGAAAATCCGGGAGTTCTCCCGACTTGTCCTCCGGATGGTCCACTTTATAGCCCTCCAGGCTCGCGGGGTCTTGTTCGTTTCGGAGCCTCCGCGGTTTGGAACGCCCACTCCGATGGTAGAAACGGACTGCTGCGCGAATAGTAGTTCAATAGTAGTTCGAATGGTAGCTGACTCTACCGTTTTTGTCGTCGGCAACATAGTTTTTAGGGAGGAACCCAAATGAGAATAGGTTACAAGTTGGCCGCAGAAATTTACTCACCCCAGGAGATCGTGCGCCAGACCGTGCGGGCCGAGGAAGCTGGGTTCGATTTTGTCGAGGTCAGCGACCACTTCCATCCCTGGTTCGACAGCCAGGGCCATTCCGGTTTTGCCTGGTCCATGCTCGCCGCCGCCGCGGCCCGCACCGAGAGCATCGAGCTGGCCACCGGCGTTACCTGCCCCTTTATCCGTTACCATCCGGCCATTATCGCCCAGGCCGCCGCAACGACGGCGCTGCTCTCCGGGGGACGTTTTACCCTGGGGGTCGGGGCCGGTGAGCAGCTCAGCGAACACATTGTCGGGCAGGGTTGGCCGGCGGTGGGCGTGCGGCACGAGATGTTTCGCGAGTCTTTAGAGATCATTCGTCTTTTGTGGTCCGGTGGATTTCACTCTTACGACGGTAAGCACCTCAAGCTCGAAGACGCCCGGGCCTTTGACCTGCCGGAGACTCTGCCGCAGATCATCGTGGCAATTGGCGGTCCTTCTTCGGCCCGCATCGCCGCCGAACTTGGGGACGGCATCTTCACCACGGACCCGGATCCTACCCTGACTAACGCCTACGCCGAGGCGGGTGGAACCGGGCCCCGGTACACCGAGGTACCGCTCTCTTGGGCGCCAAACGAAGAGGACGCCGTTAGCTCGGCCCACGAGAAGTTCCGCTTCGGCCTTATGGACTGGAAAGTCTTGGCGGAGCTGCCGAACACGAAAAACTTCGAGTCTGCCACCTCGTTTGTCACCGAGGAAGACGTGGCCGGAACGTTCGCCTGCGGGCCGGATGCCGAACAACACCTGGCCATCGCCCAGCAGTTCGTGGACGCCGGCTTCGACCACCTCGCGCTAATAAACGCCGGCCCCGACCCGGATGGTTTCTTCGACTTCTTCACAAATGAGCTTGCCGGGCCGGTGCGGTCGCTGACGTCTCAGGCAAACTCATAAGGTGTTTGTTGGCGTCTATTTTCGGTGTAGGCCTTATACGCCTTACACCTTATGGATGCTACTGATTACTGATGGGCAGACCCGCGACCGAGCCAGCCGTCCCGGCGTTCCTTGAGCCACGTCGTACGCAGTCTTTCTGCTGCCCGCCGGAACGGCATGTCCTCTTCGGAGAGCTCTTCTATGCGCTTGTAGGATGTTTTTCCGTTGCTCATCAGCGTCACCAACTCTTGCTCCGCCTGATTCTGGTCGGCGGCGGCTAGCCGCCGCAACGCTTCCGGGGGTTCTCCCGGTTGGGGCTCGCCAAGCAATCTGGCGAGTTGGCCCTCTTTGCGCAACTCCAGGTTCTTGTGCTCCGTCTGGACGAACGCTTCCCAGGCCGCGAGTCTGGCCCGGCGGGTCTCCTCTTGCTTGGCCAGACGCCGCTCCTCGTTCTGGACCCTGCTGCGCTCTGCAGCCAGTTCCTGTTCCTGCTTCCAGGAGGGGTTTTCGGGCTCGCGCTGCGGCCCCTCGTTGTCAGCCGGCCCCGCGGGCCCCACGGGCCCTACGGGCTCCCCGTCCGCCATGCCAGTTGGCTCCTGATCTTTGTGCACGGCGCTTTCCTTCCCGGGACTGGCCCAAAATACAAACATTCGGGCCGACGATGGCCGGCCCGTGAGATAAGCGCTGATAGTGACACAACGCCAGTGCTTACGTCTAGCTAGTCGGTCTTCCTGTTCGTCGGCCCTTTATTTCCTCATAGGGGTATAGTGACAGTGATATTATTGTACCACAAATTACTAAATGGTATTAGCCTACGAAACTGTATCCATCCCCACGCCGGCCGTCTGCGGGGTTCGCGGTCTCCGGTCGTAGAATTTCTCGGCGTAGCCCCGGCTCCCAGCCCCCAAAGAGAGCGTGTTCGGCCGGTTTCCGGGTATACCTTCCACGTTTTAGGAAGCCCCCGGCGGGCGGGCCGCGGGCCGGGCCGGAGGTTATTCGGTGGGCTGTCTCTTTGCAAAATGTGACCCAGATCAAAGCGGTGTACAATCCAGTTATGGCGGTTTTTCGTTACGGGAGGGCGTACTACGAGGAGGGGGAGTTCGTGCGGCGCACGGACGCGACGCCGGGTGACGAGCTGGACCCCGTCGTGCGCGTCGGGGAGAACTTGGGGACGGTCGAGATACCCTGCGGCAAGGTGGACTGCCGGAGCAACTGTCTGGAATATATGGTGCGGGCGGCCCGGCTTCAGAAAGACTACCCGCTGGCGGAATGCAAGATCTCCCCACTCGTAAGTATTCTTTAGCTACGGGACTATGAGGCTTCAAGCCTTGACTTTCAGGTAAGTTTCCGTCGGAAGAAGTATTCGATTTACCGGTCCTCCAGTGAGACGGCGATGCATTCCCTACAACTGCTACAGACTGCGCTGCGCGGGTAGATATTGGGCTGAAACCTGATACCCGGAGCTTACACGTCCTCGTAGTCGTATTGCTTTTGTTCGGGGAGACGGCCCGCGGTGTACAGGCGGAAGAGTGGTCCTCCACCGAGGGGGGCGAGGAAAAGCCCGGCGAGGCCGGCGGGTAGAAGGTCGCGGGCGATGGACCACGCCACGAGCAGCGGGGTTCCGGGGGCGAATTGGGAACTCTGGATAAGGCTTAAAGTATCGAGAACTCCGCCGCCGGGGAGTAATCCCGAGGCGTAGGCGCCGAGGGTGAGCAGGCCGGAGATCAGGCCCATGAGCAGCGCGAGGCCCAGGCTCAGGGTGAAGCGGGTGCCGAGCGAGGCCGATTGCTCGCGGCTGCCGCCCCGGCGGACGAGCAAGAGCCCGCCGAAGATCGGAGCGGAGATCAGGCCGGCGATCAAACCAGCCCCCATGTACACGGTGACGAGCCGGGTGAAACTTCCTTCGCCACCTTCTCCTCCCTGGAGCAGCAAGAGTATGATGGGGCTCGGAAAAAGAGACTTTATGAGCGCGAACCCCAGGCCGTATATGGCGCCGAGCCCTAAGAGGCGGACAAAGGTCATTGTCCGCCTCTCGTGCCGGGCCCTGCCGCGCGGTCGGTAGCTGTCCCGAAAAAAGCAAGGCTAGCCGGAGCGTCGGCCGGCGTGGAGGCCGAGGCGAAGTTCCACACAACTCCTCCGGTTGACAAGGGATGGCGGATAAAACTTATCATTACGCCATTATAGATACCCTTCACGCCCCGGAACGTCAGCAATACTTTTCACGAGGCCCCGGAAAACCACTACTCTACGCCCTCGCCGCCGGTGTTCTCCTCGACCCAAACGGTCTTGGCGTTGACGAACTCCCGGATGCCGAAGACCGAGAGCTCCCGGCCGTAGCCGGATTCTTTCACGCCGCCGAAAGGAACTTCCGGGGTGGATTCGGTCATCTTGTTTATGTAGACCATGCCGGCTTCGATCTCTTCTACGAACTGCTCCCGCTCTTCTTCGTCATTCGTCCACGCGCTGGAGCTTAGGCCGAAGGGGCTGTCGTTGGCGAGCCGGATGGCTTCGTCTATGTCGCCCACCCGGAACATGGAGGCGACGGGGCCGAAGATCTCCTCCTTGTAAGCCGGAGAATCCTCGGGAATGTCCGTGAGTACGGTCGGCGGGTAGAAGTTTCCGGGACCGTCCAGCGGCTTGCCGCCGGTTAGAACCCGCGCCCCGGCGTCCACCGAGTCCCGGACCTGCTGATCCACGTCTTCTAACATCTGCCCCGTCGCCAGAGGTCCCATATCCGAGGCGTCGTCCATCGGGTCGCCCACTTTGAGCGCCGACATCGCCTCCACGTAGCGGCGCTCGAAGTCTTCGGCGATCTCCTCGTGGATGATGAAGCGCTTGGCGTTGATGCACGACTGGCCGTTGTTGAGCGTCCGGGCCGTTACGGCGGTAGAGACGGCTTCGTCGAGGTCCGCTGAAGGCATCACGATAAACGGGTCGCTCCCGCCGAGTTCCAGGACGGTCTTTTTAATGTTCTCCCCGGCTTCGGCGGCGACCTTGCTGCCGGCCGGTCCGCTGCCGGTAAGGGTTGCGGCCCTGACCCGCGGGTCGTCTATGACGGCCTGGACGCCTTTGCTCCCGATCAGGAGCGTCTGGAAGGCGCCTTCCGGGAAACCCGCCCGGTGTATTACGTCTTCTATGGCGAGGGCGCACCGGGGGACGTTGGAGGCGTGCTTTAGCAGGATCACGTTCCCCGCCATAAGCCCCGGCGCGGCGTGCCGGAAGACTTGCCAGAACGGGAAGTTCCACGGCATCACGGCGAGCACCGGCCCGATGGGCTGGTAGCGGACGTAGACCTTGGCGCCCTCCATTTCTATCTCTTCGTCGGCCATAAAGCGTTCGGCGTTCTCCACGTAGTAGCGGCAGCCCCGGGCGCACTTGTTTGCCTCGGCGACGGCGGCGGCCAGGGGCTTTCCCATCTCCTCTGTTATGGTGCGGCCCAGCTCTTCGGCCTCTTCCTCCAGGATCTCCGCCGCCCGGGTAAGCATCTGCGCCCGCTCCCCGAACGAGGTTTTACGGTATTCGTCGTAGGTTTCGGCGGCGCGTTGGAGTTTCTCTTCTACCTGTTCGTCGGTGAGCGGGTCGAAGGTCTCTACTTCTTCGCCGGTCGCCGGGTTGATGGTGGATATAGCCATCTCTAGCCCTCCTCTAAACGTCCGTTGGTTCCCACGGGTGTAAATATACACCCTGTCTTCCGTGTACCCTCCGGACCCGGCGTTCAATCGGCTGCCGTGCGCCGTGCCTGATCCTCTAGGGCTCTTTCGAGTAGCCCGCGGAGTTCGGGATCGCGGGGGATCAACCGTCCGTCCAACTCCGCGACTTCTTCGATACCGCGGACGTTGTTAATACAGTAGAGGGGACCAACGAGTTCGGAGGGCAGTTCTCCTTCCCGGATGGCCCTGGCTTTCAGCAGCGCGCGACGGGCCACACCGCCGAGGGTCTTGCCGTCTAGCGGCGGGGTGCTCGGCACGCCTTCTACCGCGCCCACCAAGTTGGAGACCGTGGCCTCCAACAGCCGGCCGTCCCACGCGAACAAGGCCTCGTCACAACCGGCCGCCTCGGCTTGTTGCAGGGCCAGTATGTTCGGGAGGTAGTTGAGGGTCTTGTGGGCCGCGAGCGGGCCGCGGGCGTCGGGGGCCGTGATGGCGCGCAGCGGTGGCCGGGGTTTCGGGGGGCCGGAGGCCGTGACGATCACCGTGGGCTCCGCAGAGTTTTTCGGGGACGGGCCGCTTCCGCCGGTGCCGCGCGTGACGGTTATCTTCACCACGCCCTCCTCCATTTCGAGGCGGGAGATCAGACCCCGGCAAGCGTTTCCGTACTCTTCTACCGGGGCGGCCGTTATGTACAGCGCCGCCGCATCCCGGAGCAGCCGCTCCAGGTGCCACTCCAGAAAGCGCGGGCTCCCGCCGGAGACCCGGATGGTGGTGAAGACCCCGTCACCGTAGGCGAGGCCGCGGTCGGTGACGGGCACGCGGGCTTTTTCCGCGGGCACGTAGGAGCCGTTGAGGTAGACGAGGCTCACAGGTAGGCAAGGCTCACAGGTAGCCGAGGCTCACGGTGGGCTCGCCCCCAGGCATTCGAGGAGGGCGGCGGCTTTTGCAACGGATTCCCGATACTCGCGGGCGGGGACCGAGTCGGCGACGATGCCGCCCCCGGCCTGGGCATAGGCCACACCGTCTTTGAGCAGGATGGTGCGGATGGCGATGTTCATGTCCACCGAGTTCTTACTCAAGCATCCGAAAGAGCCCGTGTAGAGAGAGCGCCGGACGGGTTCGAGTTCCTCGATGATCTCCATGCACCGTACTTTCGGGCAGCCGGTTATGGTGCCGCCGGGAAACATGCCGGCCAAAAGGTCCACCGGGTCTTTCTCCGGCGCGAGCACGCCGGCTATCTGGGAGACTATGTGGACGACGTGCGAGTATGTCTCGGTCGCCATCAACTCCTCTACCCGGACCGTGCCGTAGGCCGCGGTGCGCCCGAGATCGTTGCGCTCCAGATCCAGGATCATGGTGTGCTCCGCCCGCTCTTTGGGGTCTAACAACAACTCTGCCCCGTCCGTCTCCTCCCGCGGATACGTCCCGGCGATGGGTCGTGTAAAGACCTTCCGTCCCGAGAGCCGCACGAGCAACTCCGGCGAGCAGGAGACCGCCGCAAACCCGGGGAAAGACAGCATCCCGCCGTAGGGAGAGGGGTTCAGGGTCCGCAGCGCGCCGTAGAGCGCGACCGGGTCGTCGTCAAACGGCACCTCGAACCGCTGGGCGACATTGACCTGAAAAACGTCCCCGGCCCGGATGTACTCCCGGATCCGCCCCACCGCCCGCTCGTACCCGCCCCGTCCCATGCTCGACCGGGCCACAGAAACCGGCTCCCGGCGTTTACCGGAGGGCGGGTTGGCCCCCTCGAACGCCCGAACTATCGGGGTCGGATCCTCCCCCGCCGGAACGGAGACCCACGCCTCGCCGGCCCCGACGCCAACCGTGTAGCGGGGGAGCAGGAACTGGGCGACGGGCAGCCCCAGGTCGTCTTCGGCGAGGGTGGGCAAACGTTCCAGGTGACGTGCCGCGTCGTAGGAGAGATAGCCGAAGAGCCCGGCTCCGCCCTCCAGCGGGTCGGTGTCTCCGTCGGCCAGTTTCAGGGCTTCGCGCAGTGTTTCGAACGGGGAAGCGTCGTTCCCGACGACCAGGTGGTGTTCGGGCTCGAAGGCGAGTACGGAAGTCCCCCACCCCCCACCCTCCAGCAGGACAAATGGGTCCGCCCCGGTCTTCAGGCCCAGGGCCGGGACGAGGGCGGCCAGGTCGGGTAGGCCTTCCGTCGGGAAGCGGTGGATCTCCCGCTCCACGCTATCCGGGGCCTTTTTCACGGGCGCAATACTACCGCTTCGCCGGAAGCTCGTCATCCTGCCCCGGAGGTTACAATTGGTGGTCCATGGGCGAGAACTTTTTCGACACCCCGCAAAACGCGCGGGACATTTTGGAACGCCGGGCGCGGGAGGCGGGCTTTGACCTGGTCGGGGTTACGGGCGCGGGGCCGCTCGAAGAAGGCGGCGAGCGGCTGCGGGAGTGGCAGGAGGCCGGGATGGCCGCCGACATGGGCTACATGCACCGCTCCGTGGAGCTTCTCTCGAACCCAAAGAAGTTGCAAAAGAGCGCCCGGAGCGTCGTCTCTTTGGGGGTTTCATACTATCCCGGCGATCACCCGGAGAACCCCGGCGGCGGGCGGGTCGCCCGTTACGCCTGGGGCCGCGACTACCACGAGGTCATAAAAGGGCGTCTGTTCGAGTTACGGAAAGGGCTGGAGAAAGAACTTGGGACAAAGATAAAAGCCCGGGCCTTTACCGACGCCGTACCGCTGCTGGAACGTTCCGCGGCCCAGCACGCGGGACTCGGGTTTTTCGGGCGGAACGCCTGCATCATAAACGGGGAGATCGGGTCGTACTTCTTTATCGCGGACCTGATCTTGGACCTGGATCTAAAACCCGACCCGCCCGGCACCGGGACCTGCGGGAAATGCACCCGCTGCATGGACCGCTGCCCGACCGGCGCCATAAAATCTCCCGGCGTGGTGGACGCCCGGCTCTGCATCTCCTACCTCACCATCGAAAACCAGGGTGAAATTCCGCGGCACCTGCGTCCGCTAGTCGGAGACTGGGCTTTCGGCTGCGACATCTGCCAGGAAGTTTGCCCGTACAACAAGGCGAAAGCATCCCGCAGCCGGTGGCCGGAGTTTGGCGCCGGGGCTGGAGCCGGTGTTGGCGCCGGGCCGTACCTGGAGATAGCGGAAGTGCTCGGAATACGAACGGACGAAGAGTTCGAGGAGCGTTTTGCCGGCACGCCGCTCACCCGTCCGGGACGGGCAGGCCTCCTGCGTAATTGTTGCGTCTCCGCCGGGAACCTCGGGCTCGAAGCCTTTGTTCCGGCGCTGCTGGGGTGCCTGAGAGAGGATGCTTCGCCGCTCGTCAGGGGTCACGCGGCCTGGGCGCTCGGCGAGATCGGAAACAAGGAGGTTCGCCCGGCGTTGCGGGAAGCCGGGGAAAGAGAAAAAGACGTTTGGTGCGCGAAAGAGATAAGCCTGGCCCTAAAAAAGGCGGACCGGGGCGCCCCGGTAGGTTAGAATAGGAAAACTATGGCGGATCAAGTCAACTACTATAAGGTGCTAGGCGTCTCCCGGAACGCCTCGCAAAGCGAGATCAAGAATGCTTACCGTCAACTCGCCAAGGAACGGCACCCGGATCAGGCGGGCGGCAACGCGGACGAGTTTGCCCGCCTTCAAGAGGCGAACGCCGTGCTTTCGGACCCGAACCGCCGCCGGCAGCACGACGAGGCGCTAGACCTCGCCCACGCCGCGGACCAGCTCGCGAGCCTGGAGATGGATTTCGGCTCGATGGAAGACGAGCTCGCCGGACGCCGCAAGCAGCGCGAGTCCCAAAGCGGCCCCGGTATCGGCGGGCGACTGCGCGGCCGCTTCGGGCGCAAGCAGGAGTCGTCCGGCGGGACGAACAACGGCCGCAGCCAGGAGCGGGGCCGCACGCGGGGCCGATACCGGGTAGACAACGACGCGCGCTGGTACGAGCCCCACGATTTCGACCCGGAGCCCGTGACCTTCAAAAGCGGGGCTGTTTCTTTCTTCGCGGCGCTCGTGGCTTTCATCGCGCTGGGTCAAATAGGGCTGTGGGCCACCAACCCGGAATCCGCCGGTTTTATGTCGTGGGTCGAGCTTCTCTTGCCGCTCACGCCCATCCTCTACACCGCAGCCGGGGTGATCCTGGCTTACTTTGCCTACAAGGCGGCGGGCTACGCCGCCGTGGCGCTGGTCTTCGTGGCCGGGCTCGTCGCTTCGGGACAAGGGCCCGAAGGTCTTCTGCAATACATCACCGTGGGCATAATAGCCCTGGTCGCGGTGATCTGGTTCGGCAACCGCCGCGACCAGAACTCTCGTCGCTAGGCCTACCATCCTTACCGCCGGAAAACGTCCCGTGATCCCGTACTAGAATCGAGGAATTATATGTCCTTTTCTCTTTCTATCTCCGAAATAGAGTCGTTTCTACGAGACTTCGAGAGGCGCGCCGCGCCGGTCGAGAAGGCCGTGAGCAAAGCGTGGTGGGACCTGGCGACCACCGGCACGGAAGAGGCCCAGAAGGAGTTGGTGCGTGCCGGCAACGAGTACAACGATCTCTTCTCCGACGAGACGGAGTACGAAAAAGTGCTGGGTTGGTACGAGGGGCGCGGCGCGCTGGAGAACCTCTTGCTCCGCCGCCAGGTGGAAGTCCTCTACCTCACCTTCGCCGGTGGGCAGGGAGACCCGGAAGTGCTGGGCCGCATAGAAGAACTCGAAGCGGAAGTAAACGCCACCTACGGCAACCACCGCGCGAAGGTCGGGCAAAAGGAGGTCGGGGAGAACGAAGTCCGGGAAATACTCGGTGCCTCCGGAAACGTGGCGCTACGCCGGGAGGCTTGGGAGGCCTCCAAAACCGTCGGCCGCAAGGTCGAGGGAAAGGTGAGGGAGTTGGCCCGGCTCCGCAACAAGTTGGCCCGCGAGGCGGGCTACGAAACCCACTACCGCCGCTCCCTCGACCTTCAGGAGATAGAAGAAGATGAGCTAACCCGGATAATGGGCGAACTAGAGTCCGCGACGGAAGCTCCTTTCCGGAAGATGAAAGAGGAACTCGACGCCGAACTGAAAGAGAGGTTCGGCACGCAGGCGGTGATGCCGTGGCATCTTTCGGACCCGTTCTTTCAGGAGCCGCCGGAGACCGGAGACCTGGACGTAAACCGGTACTTCGAGGACAAAAACCTCGAAGAGCTCGTTCGGAGGACTTATGACTCCCTAGGGCTCGACGTGCGGCGGGTAATGGCCCGGAGCGACCTCTACGAGCGGGAAGAGAAGAGCCAGCACGCCTTTTGCCTGAAAGTCGGCCGCGATTACCCTTACGACGTGCGGGTTCTCGCCAACCTCCGGCCCGACGCATACTGGGCCAACACCGTGCTCCACGAGTTCGGCCACGCCGTCTACGACAGCAACGTAAACCCGAAACTCCCTTATCTGCTGCGCTCTATCGCCCACATAAACACCACCGAGGCCGTGGCCCTCATGATGGGGGCTCTTTCCGAGGACCCGGGCTGGCTATCGTACGTCGCCGGCGTGCCGGACGCGGAGTTGAAGAAAGAAAAGCTCGCCGCCCGGCGGCGGACCGAGGACCTTGTCTTCGTGCGATGGACGCTCGTAATGTTCCACTTCGAACGCGCGCTCTACGAGGACCCGGATCGCGAGGACCTCAACGCCGTGTGGTGGGATCTGGTCGAGAGGCTTCAGTTGGTAAGCCGCCCCCCGAACCGCGACGAACCCGACTGGGCCGCAAAGCTCCACGTGGCCCTCGCCCCGGTCTACTACCACAACTACGTCCTGGGCACCCTTATCGGCGCCCAGTTAAGGAATTACCTGGAGAGCTACATAACCCAGGGCCCGTTCTACGAAAACGAAGCCGCCGGCCGGTACCTGCTGGAATCTTTCTTCGGCCCCGGCGCCCGCGAGAGCTGGCAAGACACCGTGCTCCGGGCTACGGGAGAGCCTCTGGGCACCGGGCACTTCGTCCGGAGCTTGGCTTGAAAGCCGTCGAGACGAAGTCTCGAAGGGCTTTGACTAGTCCCGTCCAACTCGCCTAACTCCCGCGTACGGGTATCTCGACTCCTTCGAACGTCCCGTCGCGGGGGCTCTTCGCCCCAACGCGCAACGTTCCTTGGCCCTCGAAGTCGGGGAGGTCCAGCGTAGTCTCGAAATAACCCCAGGTGCTGTTCCAGTCGTTGCCCTGAACGGCCTCCCGGACCACCACCGCGCCGCCGGAGTCAGTCAGGGTTATCGTGTTGCGCGCCTCGAAGTTGCGGGAGTAGCCGCTGATGGTGAGCGGGTCCTCAATCCTGGCTCCCTTGCGAGGCTGGGTCAGGACGGTATTG
This sequence comes from Rubrobacteraceae bacterium, assembly GCA_965213905.1. Taxonomy (GTDB): domain Bacteria; phylum Actinomycetota; class Rubrobacteria; order Rubrobacterales; family Rubrobacteraceae; genus SIRX01. Next base: position 1,437,615 of record OZ243922.1, read on the forward strand.
CCCTTCTCCACCGGCAGGGAAACGTCGAGTTCAGCGTCGGCCGAAGGCTTGAAATCCACGACGAGCCGCGCGGGGTCCAGCACCTCGATCACCCGGTACGTGAACGCCGACCCGGCGAATATGTCTACAAACATGCCGCCCTCGGGCGCGTGGACGACGTGAAAATCTTCTAGCAAGCCGCCGTCGAACTCGCCGTCGGAGACGCCCGTCGAGCTTACCGAAGGTAGGTTGATCCGCAGAACGCCGTCTCCGGCGGGGCTGCTCAACGTCCATTCGGGGACGGCTCCCGCGGGGTCCTGGCCGGTCCCGAGGTCTATGACGACCCTCTTGTATCCCTCGTGTTCTCCGTACCGGACGGCGAGTATGCTATCGGCGCCGTAACCGGCCCCTCCGTCGGCCTCCGGGTCCTCGGTAAAGGGTGAGGAAGGAACCATCGCCGCAGCTTCTTCTCCCGCGGACCCCGGAGAGGGAGCCTGCTGCGGAACCTCGGATTGTTCGGTGGTCGAAGATAGCCCGACCGTCGCCCCCGGCGCCGTTAGAGGCGCGCCGGAAGTGGTGGCTTCGTTGCGGGATGTTTGCGCCGCGCGGCCGTCTTCGTCAGCGCCCGTAGACTCTTGCGCGCGTTCTACAGATTGCACCGCACAACCCGCGGCCAGCGCCGCGAGCAAGGCAACCAAGGGCAAGAAAACATGCCATTTCACTTTGTAAGACGACTCCCCTCGACTAGCGTGGCGCGCATTATAAGCCAAAAACCTTGCGGTTATCTTAAACAAAGGTTTCGAATCGGTTAAGCTTCGGGAAGACCGGGATCCCACCAAAAAGGCCTCGTCTTCCAGGGGTCTTACCCAGCGGGCCGGTGGTCACGTCGCCAGGTAAGGTGTCGTGCCGTAGTTCTTTAGCCCTTGATTCTGCCCGAGGGGTTCGCCGAGCTCCATTCTAAGCCGGTCCCCTCGTCCGGAGAACCCGAACTCTTCGAAAAGGCCGTGTGCGGCGTCTTTGGGCGGGCCGGCCACCGTGGCCTCGACAGGAGAGCCGTCGCCGTTTTCCAGGGCTTTTGAGAGTAGCAACCGGGCGGCTTCCGGGGTCGAGGCCATGAAAGGACCGATCCGGGTGAGGCCGGGTGTGAAACCTTTGATCAGGTACCCTTTAACCCTCTCGCTGGGGTCTCGGGCCACGAGACCTCCGTCGGGGTGTAGCTTGAGTATCTCCCGTATAAGGTCCGACCGTTCAAACCCACAAGACCAATAGTCTACCCCGCAGACTTCGGCCAGGTCTGCGGCTACGAGGTTTTCTACGCGGTATCCCATCGCGGGCGGCCACCGGTCTTGCACCACGTCTTCCGAGCGGTATACGACGCGGGGCGTTACGGGCTCGAAGCCCACAGAGCGGTAGAGGCTTTCCGCCTGGGACGTTGAGTAGAGTCGTATCGTTCTGACGCCCCGGGAACGCAGGTAGGCGACGGCCCAGCGGGTTAGACCGGTACCGACGCCCCCACCTCGGTAATCCTCGTGAACCGCCAGGTGACACAAAATTCCGACCTGGCCCAGCGGCACGGCGCCAACCATACCGGCCAGGTTTCCACCCGGGATCTCGGCTATAGACCAGCATACACCGCGCACCCCGAGCAGCAGATCAAACGAAGCCGGCTGCGCCGGCCACCCGAAGACCGAGCGCAGCCCGCGCACCCGCCCCAGATCAAAACCCTCCATGCGGCGAAACCGGAGCCCAGGGCTCCGCACTGGGCCCGCCCCACGCCCGCCCGGTCTGCCCACTCCGTCCCGGACGGCGGCCGCCCCCGATTCTTCTGTTCCAGCGTAACCCTTGTAGCAGGTTTTCGTCGTGAAGGACGGCAATTTCTCCCCCTATTTCCGAAAGTTCACCGCGCTCTACGAGGCTTTCGTGATGTCGCCCCGGAGAGCTTGTTGGAAGATACGAATGCCCCGAACGCGACCCTAAAAGTCTAGGAGATCGGTCGGGGCGGGGTCGGTCGGAGAAGCCGCCACCCGGGAACCCGGCCTGGCGAATGAAGCGCCACAAAACCCGCGGCGTCCTTCGTGAAGTTTAGGAGCATAAACGGGATCATAGCAGGCGATCCTCTTTCTTTATACTCCGGCAGCTTCCTGAAATTCCGCCGGGTTCTCGCCCCGCTAAATGGAACGCTTCGCGCCACACCCCAATGTAACCCACCTTGCTTACTAATTTGTCATCGGTAAGCGCATCTTTATTGCAAGAACGGTCCATCTTGTTACAATGTTCCCAATAAACGGCCTACTTAGTCAAAAAAGGAGCAGCTACAGGTGCAATCTACACTACAACCGGGTCTCACAAACAGGCTTACCAAGTACCTCCGGGTTACGCAGCAACTCATCGAGGAGGGTCGGGACGCGGTATCCAGCAAGGAGCTCGGTGATTTCACCGGCATAAACCCCGTACAGGTTAGACGGGACTTGAACGCCATAGGATTTTCGGGGACGCGCGGCGTGGGATATCAGGCCTACGACCTCGTAGAGGCCGTCCGGAACATCCTGGGTTTGCGCCAGACTTACAACATAGCACTCGTCGGCGCGGGCAACCTCGGCAGTGCGATCGCCAGCAGCACCATACTGCCCAAGCGCGGTTTCGTCATCCACGACGTTTTCGACAATGACCCGGACAAGGCCGGCCGCACGGTCGGCAACGTGGTGGTCAAACACATCGAAGAGCTCCCAAAAAGCGTCGCAGAGGCGGACGAGATCATCGGGATCGTCGCCACACCTTCGGCTTCCGCCCAGGAGGTGGCGGATCAGATGGTGGACGCCGGGATAAAAGTCGTTCTCAACTACACGGACGTTCTGCTCCACGTCCCCGCCGGTATAGACGTTCACCGTATAGACCCAACGGCCCAACTAATGCACACCCTCTACTACCTTACCCAGGTCGGGGAAGCGTCTTAGAAATCTCAGGCTACAGGTCTTAGGCTTCAGCCAAGCGGCTACCGACAAAAGCTACGTCGGTAGCCGCTTTTTCAACAAGACGACACGCCCGGCGGAAACCCGTTGGTTTTTACCTGACTGCTGAAATCTGCTGCCTGTAGCCTTCGAGAAAGGAGAAGAGCCCGGAGCGCTAAAGGGGTGATAGGTGGGGAAAGGGAAAGGAGGAGTAGCGCCCCGGGCTCTTTAATTGTGTCGATCTGGTTTCGCACCAACCGACTGACAGTATGTTACCGCGCTCGCCACACTTTGTAAAGGTCTTGAAACAAACTATCTAGAAACTTTTCGCAAATAAGTGCCGAATACACTTAATACGCCTGTTCGTACGACCTTCTGCCCCTTTAGCGGCGCGTCACGCCCGGGGCTGGTGGACGACGTAGACGACTTGTCCTTGTATGAGCACGGATCCGGCCGGAACGACTATATCCTCGTGCCACGGGCTCTCCGATTTCAGGCGCACTTCGTCTCCTTCTCGGTAGAGTCGTTTAACCGTCGCCTCCTCGCCGCCCTCGACGAGCGCGACCACGATCGTGCCGTCCGACGGGGAGTCTTCTTCTTCGACTACCAGGAGGTCTCCGTCCTCGATCCCGGCGTCTACCATGCTCTGGCCCACGACCCGCAGGATGTAGCGGTCAACGCCCGAGCGGGAAGAGAAGAGTTCTTCGTATAGGGAGTAGGCGTCCTCCCGGGCCACTACAGCCTCCCTTCCACGTCCGGCCGCAATGCTACCCAGCATCGGCATGTTCTCCGAGGCGGCCCTCCGCCCCCTGTTCGTCAGCCAAATTCCCCTGGCCCGCCCGACTTCGCGCTCCACGTACCCGTGCTCCTCCAACTTCAGCAAATACACGTAGGCGCTCCTGGAACTCCTGAAACCCATCGCGGAAGATATCTCTCTCAAGCTCGGCGCCCCTCCACCCCTCGCCTCCCGGTGGGCGAGAAACAGCAAAACGTCCATACCGCGCCGGCCCAGATCTTCTACCATGAAAACGCCTCCCGCAATACTCTCAAACGTCTAGCCCAATGTATTGTAGCGGTTTCAGCAACCAAAGTAAACATTTGCTTACTACGGAGTTCTTGGTGTAGACTGATCTGGAAAACTAGAGACAAGAGGGGCGTCCCCACCCTGGGGCCTCTTTCGGGACCGTCTCTAACGGCTACCAACCAGGAGCGGTCCGCGTGGAGGTTATTGTGGATGAAGACGCTCTCCCTCGTACGTAATTATACCGTACGGGGTAGGCTGGCCCATCCCCTGGCGATTCGCTCCTCGCATTGGAGAGGAGATGTCGTATTGGTGTTTTGTTCGAGAAAGGTCCGCTATCCGGGCCCGTTGCGGGTATCCGGGCAGACTCCCGGATTGGCGATAAGGCCGGGCGCGTGAGCGTCGTCGCCGCAACTTCGGAGAGCCGGGAGCCGGCCTCACCCGGTCGAGAATTTGGGGTGGACGGCGGGGACCGCGCTGCAGGGTTGCGGGGCTGTTTCTTCGGTAGCTTCGTGGTGTACAGCGGGAGAGAAGCTGTGTACCTGGGTCAGAACAACAAAGCTATATCCATTCTCAAATGTCTTCTGGCCCGGGGGGGACGTCCGATCTCCCAGGACCTGCTGATAGGATGGTTGTGGCCGGAGTCGAACACCAGAAAAGCCCGCTGGTCCTTAAACTCCACCATCTACTCTTTGCGCCGAACCCTGGAGAAATCTTCTTCCGCGCTTTCTCGCGAATCGGTTCTTTTGGAGAAAGGCCACTACCGGCTCTCGCCGGAAGTCAGGGTATCCACCGACGTGGAGGAGTTCGACGCCTGGTACGAGCGCGGAAGGTTATTGGAGAAGTCGGGGCAAGAGCCGGAGGCGGTTTCGGAGTACGAAAAGGCCGTCGAGATCTACCGGGGGGACTATCTGGTGGAAGACCTCTACGAAGACTGGACGGTCATCGAGCGCGAGCGCCTGATCAACGACTACGTGGACATCCTGGACCGGCTCGCCACCTATTACAGGCGAACCGGCCACTACCGAGAAGCCATAGACAGCCGCTACAAGTTGCTCAAAAAAGACCGGTACCACGAAGAAAGCTACCGGGCCCTAATGTATTGCTACGACCACCTCGGTCTTCGGGGGCGGGCGCTACACCAATACCAACTGTGCGAACGGACGCTAGAAAGTCTGTACGGAACCACCCCCGCGCCGGAGACCCGCGCCCTCTACGAAAAACTCCTCGGCGGCAACGAAGGTTGAGTTCAAAATCCGGTTCGCATCCGACAACTCGTACAAAGGCCCACGCGCCGGCCGCCAGACTATTCTACGTTGCAACTACCCCGAATCTGTTTCGCCTCCGCAGTCCTTCCGCGAAATCTTTCGTCGTTCTGTTCTGGCGCCCCAGGCTCCCCCGAAAGCTCCTCCGACGAACGGGATGAAGATCAGGGCGAGAACGCCGGAGGCCGAAAATATGGAGGCGAGGCTCTGGCGGGTTTCGCTCGGAAGTTCAGGCAGTGTTACGCCGCTGAGGTTTTCCACCAGGCTAACCCCGATCACGAGCCCGAAGAGCATCAGGGCCAGGGTGGCGGCCAGGGCCAGTAGCGGCACCATAAGGCCGTGCCTGACACCGGAGCGCCCCGCCATCCTACCCGCCACGTAGCCCCCAACCAGAAAAGCGGTAAAGACCGTAGCCAGAAAGCCCGCCCGTTCTAAACTCCTAACGGCGTTCGTATCGGAACCGTCCTGGTCGAAGCCCGCCGCGATAAAGCCGCTGGCGATGCTGCTGAGAACCAAAGCAGCACCCATCATCGCCAGCCAGCCGAACAAAACGCTGGTGTAATTGGCCGTCAAAAACGCGTCCACTACATTGTTCTTACGTTCTTCGCGTAGAGACAAATCAGCCCGCGAACCCGGCTGCTCTTTGTTATCTCGCGTAGCCACCTGTTTATCCTCTTCCGACATGGTCGTCCTCCTTTTCGGGTATACAAATCTTCTGCTGCCCTTACAAGCCTCGCCGGGTCCGGGTTAAGAAACTCCCGGAAGGAAGGCCAAACCGAGAAGGCCTGACCCTCCTTCCGGTCCCCTGCCGGGCTCACTGCTCTTCGAGCTTGCTCTTGACTCTGTTTAGTGCTTTGTTCACGATCTCTTTGCCCTGCTGCTTCTCTTTCTCCAAACTATCGCCGGGATTTCCCTCGCCGGAATCTTCCTCGACGTGCCCGGTTTCCGACTCCCGGGTTTCCTCGTCTTTCTCCGGGTCTTTCTCCGGCCGGTTTTTCTCTTTCGCCATAGGCTGTCCTTTCTCTAGGGTGTTTTGCGAAGTCTGCCGCTGTATACGAGGGTTTCGGGTCTTCGCGTACGACTCGTTCGTGGAAATTGTTTCTCCTTCCACTGTTTTCTTTTATTGCAAATCAGATCAAACCAGCCAATGATGAACCGCCGGTGAATCCCCGGTGAGCTGTGAAGCTTTTGCCACTCCCGGGTTCTTATTGGATTCTCCGCATCTGGGTGCGGAGCCGATAGTAAAACGGACTGTGCGTACTCCTTTTTGGGCAAGATCTAATGTAATCCGGCAAAGATAAAGTTCTTTCCGGCGGTTTGCTACAAATTCATTCCTAATTCATCGTCTTCTGGTCAAATAAGCAAGGGTGAACCAGTAACATCTGTCGCCGGTCCACACATCAGGCGGACGCATAGTGACGCTGTGATAAAGGCAACCCCGTCGTGAGGCGGGCACGCAAAGCAATGGGCCTCTAGTGAGGCAGCCAGGCTACCAAACAGCGGTGGGGCATAGAGTGCTCCACCCTTAGAGAGGAGGAAGGATGCGTCCTTACGCCACACCAACACGTCTTGCTCTGAATTACTTCAAAGCTCTGGGTAACCGACGATGAACAATGCGGAACACGAGGGCTCGATACAGCGGTTCTCAAACGAGGGTTTGCCGGCCACGAACGAGGAAGCAGTCTCCCGCGCTTCCGAAGAGGACGGTTCGGGCTCGTACAGCAAGTACCAGTACCAGACACCGGACGCGGACGACCTCGAACGGGCGTTGGACGCGGCCCAGCGGGGGGTGGATCGATTTTTCTTCATTTCCTTCGCCTGGGGCACGGGCAACGCTCTCGCCGATAGATACGATTACGAGCAGGCTGCCAGGTTCTTCGAGCGCATGTTGCAGGCTGCCACGAAGATGGAGGAACTTTTTTTGGTCGAACTGTCGCGCGTGGCCCGGGACCTGTGTGACGCGCTCCTAGGTGAGAACGCGGCGGAGAAAGACTTACATCTGGCCCGTCAGAGGTTAAACCAGAGCCTGTTTCAAGTGGACGAAAAAGACATTGATCTCGCCCAAGATGCACTCCACGCGAACCGTAAAGCTCTTTCTCCGGTCAGAAACCTAACTGTAACTCCTCCCGTGGATCCGGCGGCTTCACTGCCTACCGTACTACCCACGACAGAGAGCCGGGGAGCGCCGGTAGACCCCGGTGTGATCGACCTGCGGGTGTGCTTTTTCGGGAGGTTCGAAATCTGCTACCGCGATGAAAGCTTGTCCCTGGGACAAAACAATAAGGCGCTGGCAATCCTCAAATACCTGTTGTCCCGCAAGTCCAAATCCGTATCGCAAGACTACCTGATCGAGTGGTTGTGGCCCAACTCAGGGCTCAGGAAAGCCCGCTGGTCGTTGAACTCGGCGATCTACAGCCTGCGCAGTACTTTGGACGGGGAGCTTTCTTCCGCGGCCACTTCGGGTTACGTCCTGCTCAAGTCCGGCTACTACCATCTGGCGCCGGAGTTGCGGCCGTCATCAGACGTAGAAGAGTTCGACGCCCATTACGAGCGCGGGCGGTTGCTGGAGAAATCCCGGCAGCCGCTCCAGGCTATCGGAGAGTACGAAAAAGCCCTCGAACTGTACAGGGACGAGTATCTGATCGAGGACCTGTACGAGGACTGGACCATGATCGAACGCGAGAGGTTAGCCAACTCGTACGTCGACATGTTGAACCGGGTCAGCCGTTACTACGCGGAAAACGGGCAACCCCAGATGAGCATACAGGTTTGCTACCGACTCCTCAAAAAAGACCCTCTCCACGAAGAAAGCTACCAACTGCTAATGCGATGCTACGCCCGGCTCGGCCTCCGGACCCGGGCACTACACCAATACCAATTGTGCGAGCAGATATTGGAACGCCAGTACGGCATGGAGCCCTCGCCGGATACCAGAGACCTCTACAGGAACCTCTTGCAAGGCGAAAGTATCTAAGGGTTTCTACGCCGTCCGTCGAGGTTTGCGGCACGGATCACGCCGGATTCATCGGCGTCTCATAACCGCCTGGTTTTATAGAAGCTAGAGAAAAATCCAGGGCAAAACGTCGGACCGGAGGCAAATCCTATGACGCTACAAGATGTTTATAAAAGCTTCAAGAAAGCTTTCGGAGTTGCCCACAAAACGGTTTCTCCAGCCGTTTGCGCAAGGAAAAGACGGATGCCGCAGATCGGCGGAAGTTTATTGGAAAGGAACGGCGGCCGCTTATGAAAAGACCGCGCTCGAAAAGCCCCTTCAAACTGTCGAAGCTAGAAAGGGACGCTTCCGGCGGATGGCTCAGGCCCACCTGGAGGACGTTGAGATCCAGCTTCTGGTTTCTCCCCGCTTTGGGGACGGTGGGCGGTTTCGCCCTGTCGTGGTTTACCCGGTACCTGGATCAGAACCGGAGTGAACTTTGGGGCGAGTTGCCGTTCGTCTTCTCCGGCGGCGCCACCAACGCCTACTACGTGCTCTCCGCGGTAACGGGGAGCCTCATAACCGTTATAGCGACTTCTTTCTCTCTGACCCTCGTCATACTACAGCTCGCTTCCGGCCAGTACTCGCCCAGGCTGCTCAAGAGTTTTACGGCGGATAGCTCGGTGCAGTTGGCCATAGGAACCTACATCGCGACCTTCGTGTACTCCTTGATGATCCTCATGTTTATGTACACGCCCAGGGGCGACGACGTAACGTTGTTCATACCCGTGATCTCCTTGACCGTGACGATCACGCTGGCGATGGTCTGTGTGGCGGTTTTGATCTACTTTATCCAGCACATCTCGAAGCTCGTCCAGTCTTCGACCATCGTCCGAATGGCCCAGAACGACACGATAGAAGCTATAAGCAAGCTCAAGAACCTGGACGACGCCCCGATAGAAGCGTTGGACCCGCTGGAAGACCCTACGCTGGAGGACCTGGTTTCCGGTAAACCGCTGGTGGTCCGGTCGAGAAAGACCGGCTACATCCAACGCCTGGACGTGGATTCCATCGCACGTTCGGTGGCCGTCGGAGGAGAGACGGTCGTTATAGAAGTCTTGTTCGCCCCGGGACATTTCGTCGGCGTCGGACTACCTCTGGTAAAAATCTGGTCCACCCGGCACATCCGCCTGTGCCCGGACGGCCGGAGCCAGATACTGCGGGCCTTCAAATTCGGACCGGAGCGTTCTTTCCAACAAGACTTTCCCTTCGGGCTGCGCCAGCTCTCCGACATAGCCCTCAAAGCCCTCTCACCCGGGGTCAACGACCCCACCACCGCCATGCAGGCTATTGACCGCCTGGAGGCTATCTTCGTTGCCCTGGGCGCAAAGGCGCTGCCTTCCCGCCTGAGAGAGCGCGACGTCAACGGCGCCCGGGTGCTGGTAAAGGTCAACCACCCGGGCTTCAAAGACAACGTGGGGTTGGCCTTCGACCAGATCCGGCGCGCCGCCTTTGCCGGAGGAGAGGTCGCTGTTCTGGAGAGGTTGATCGAGGCGATAGAACGCTCTTTTCTCGCGAACGCCGTCCCCGAACGTCAGCGCGTCTTGTGGCAGCAGGTCTTTACCGTGGCCCGTATGGCCCCCCGGCAACTTCCGGACCCAAACGACGCCGCGAACCTCGTCCGGCGGGCGGTGGAAGCCGGGGCAAAACTCGACATAGACCAACACCCGGGGATGGAGTCGGATTTTCGCAAGCTAATTCACATCTTCGAGGGGATCGAAGAGACCGTGGAGGACACGTTTTGGAATCAACCGGTATAGGTCTGTTCGGGTGGGTTCAACCCTACGAAAAGAACGTGAGATTTAAAAAGCCTACTGAAAAGGAGACCCGCTTTGGCTAGTGCATTAAAAGGTAGAGACTTACTCCGGACGGTTCTATTGATCATATTTCTCGTCGCCTTGGCGTATTTTTTCCCATACCTTCCGCTCTTTCTGCTGATGGTACTGGTGGCGGCGCTGGTCGCGATCTCGCTCTCCGATGGTGCCTTACTCTTGGAGAAGCTGGGAATTCCGCACAAGTGGGGCGTCACGATAACCTTGCTCTCGGCGGTGCTCTTGTTTATGGGCGTGGGCCTGGTGCTTTCCTCACCGTTCTACCAGGCGCTCAAAACGTTCCTGGATTCCCTTCCACGCAACGAGCAAGACGCCCTGCCCTTCTTCAAGGATTTGCTAGAAGCGCCCCTGTCAAAAACTCCCCTGCTCAGCACGGATTTCTTCAGCACCATGGGTCAGTGGTTCGCCGAGAACGCCGCCATGTTCGACTTCAACCTGCCGGCGCTGTTTCCGCCGGTGGGCACGCTGGTCTGGCAGTTGTTGGGTGCCCTGATCATCTTTATGGTCTTGCTCGCGACCGGGGTCTACATCGCGATGACGCCTATCTCGCTGCTCAGGATCTTTCTCCGTTTGTTGAGTAAGGACAACCGGGCGCGGGCGCTCAAGATCATAAACGACTTGTACGAAGGACTCCACGCCTGGCCGATAGCGACGCTTTTGTCCATGGTGGCCGTCGGGATAATGACGAGCACGGCTTACTGGCTTTTGGGCTTGCCGTCCGCGCTACTGCTGGGCGTGGTCGCCGGTCTCCTAGAGGTGATCCCGTATTTCGGGGCGGTGATCGCCGCCATCCCGGCCGTCATAGTCGCAATTAGTATTTCGCCGACACACGTATTTTTGACCCTCATCGTCATAATCGTGGTCCAGACTATAAACCGCAACATCATCATACCGGCCGTCATGTCCAAAGTGGTGGACGTACACCCGGCGGTGGTCGCCATATCGGTTATTCCTATCTACTGGATCTTCGGCATCTTCGGGATCTTTCTGGTCGTTCCGATCTGCATCGTGGGCAAGGTGCTGGTACGGAACTTGTGGATAGAACGACCCAGCCGAACCAGGAGGGAGAAACGCAAGGAGGGTGTGACCATCTCGGAAGAATCGCAAGAGACAAACGGCAACCTGTCGCAGCGTGTCTCCGTGACCGAGAAATAGCAGAGAGGATTCCCGGCTACATGTCCGATTCAAAGACGGCAAAAAAGATCTACCACGACATAACCGAGGATGGAAAGATGAACCTCGAACGGGCCAGCCTGGGGCTCGCGTTCAGCGGTTTTGCGGCCGGGTTGAACATATCTTTCGGCGCGGTGGCGATGTTCAGCGTGGCGGCCACGACCGGCGGCGTCGGCCTTACGGCGATGGCTATATATCCGTTGGGGTTCCTGATCGTGGTCCTGGGCCGCGCCCAACTGTTCACCGAAACCACCGTAATACCGGTAACGGTGGTGCTGCAGGAGAGAGAGCGAAAGCGCCGGTACCTGCTCGACTTAATGCGGCTGTGGGCGGTAGTTCTCTCGGCCAACATTTTGGGAGCACTGGTCGCCGCCGCGGCCCTTTCTTACACGCAAGTCCTGGACTCCCGCGCTTTCGCACTGCTCCTCGGCGAGGTAGAGCACAAGATGGAGAGCAGCTTTATCGAGATAGCACTCTTCGCCGTTTACGGCGGCTGGGTCGTGGCGCTGATGGCCTGGCTGGTGGCGGCCGCCCAGGACACCATAGGCCGGGCGTTCGTTATCTGGGTTACGGCCATCCTGATACCCGCCGGGGCGCTGCCGCACAGCGTAGCTGGGTCTTCTGAGGTCCTGATCGGGGTGTTCGCCGGCAAGGTGCTGGTAACGGAGTACCTATGGAATTTTCTGGTCCCCGTCGTGCTCGGCAACACCATCGGAGGAGTGTTTCTGGTCTCTATTCTCAACTACGGCCAGGTCGTGGGCTCGGATAAAGACACGCCTCTTATAGGAAAACCGGACGAGTGAGACCGGAGGCAAAAAGAATGAAGAACGAAACGAATTCGGATAGGAGAAACGGATATTATGAACGCTAAAGTAGGATTGACCATCGTTATAGTGGTTCTCGTAATTTTCGCGCTGCTGGCGGCGGGCTGCAGCAATCCAGAGAGCCGTCCATCGTCCGGGGGCGACACTTCGGGCGGCGGCGGTACTTCGGGGGGCACCTCTTCGCAACCGCCCGGCGGCATGAGCCGGGCCGAGTGGAGCGGGCCGACGCTGGCCCCTGATCTGGTCTCCATCGGCAACTTCCGCGGCGGCCCCGAGACGGATCAGGGCAAAAAGACCACCCTGGTAGACTTCGAGTTCGACCAACAAGCTTTTCTTACCGGCGGCAACCGGACCAGCTTCCACCTCGTCCCCACCGACGGCAGCGACACCCTCGACGCCGCCGACATAAAACCCGAAGGGGACGAGGAAGGCGATAAGGTCGTAACCGCGGCTTTTATCGGGAGGCTCTCTACGAAAAACTTTGCCCGCGGCTACGTGGATAAAGAAGTGCTTTCTCCGGACGCCCAGGGCAACGGCGCCACCAACGTCGGCCACTCGGAAGCCCTGGAGAAAAACACAACCACCTCTAGCCCGGACCTGAAAACTGTCACGAAGGACGCGGATCAGGTCCTATTCGAGTTCGACCAACCCCTAACCAAAGACGACGTGGTTCAGAACACCGGCGGCTTGAGACTCTACTTCCCCGACACCCGGCAAGCCGGGGCCATATCCGTCCGGCGTACCGGGGACCGCAAGGTGTTGCGGGCCACATACAAGGACCTGCCCGGTGAGTTCAGCCTCGAAGACGCCGCCGGCGGTTTCGTGGCCCAGGGAGCCGTCCAGGGCAAAAGCAAGAACGCCACCAACGCTTTCGACGAAGTGTCTCCTCTCGACGATACCGGGGCCGTAGTCTGCCCCGCGCCCAAGATTGCCGGTAAGCTCGGTGAGGGCAACGGGCCGACGGAGGCGCCGGACCTGATGTCCGTCGGCAATTTCCGGCGGGGTCCGGTCACGGATCAGGGCAAACCCCGAACCTGCGTGGATTTCCGGTTCGACCAGAAGGTCTTTCTGAAAGGCGGCAACTACACGAGCTTTCACCTCGCCCGGGCCGACGGCAGCGACGCCCTCGATGCTTCGGGCGTAACCCTCGAGAGCGACGAGGAAGGCGACGTCGTAGTCTCGGCCGCTTTTCCGGGAGAGCTGAAGCCGAAAGACTTCCCCCGGGGTTACGTGGACAGCAAACTGGCGACCTCGCGCAAGCAGGGCGCAAATAAAGAGAATCCATTCAACGTCAACCAGGCAGCAACGGTAAACGGCGAGGGCAACACCAAGAACCCAGACCTGGCCTCGGTAAAACTCGACGGTGACCAGGTTTTCTACAAGTTCGACGAGCCGTTGACCAAAGACGACATGGTCCAAAACAACGGAGGACTCCGGGTCTACTTCCCCAAAACCGACAACAGCTCCCTCCGGCAATCCGGCGCGCTCGCCGTAAAGAGAAAGAACAAGACGACGCTACGAGCCTACTTCGGCAAAGACCTGCCCGGCGATAGAAAACTAACCGACGCGGCCGGCGCGTTCGTGAAGCAGGGCGCCGTTCAAGCCGCCAAAGGTGGGCGCGGCGGCAACGACGGCAAGAGCGCCTTCGACGAGGTCTCGAAGCTCGAAGACACCGGGACTACAGTTTGCCCGGCCCCGGACGCCGCCGGTCAGAAAGGCGAAGGCAAAGGCCCGACGGAGGCGCCGGACTTGGTGAAGGTGGGCAACTTCCGGCGGGGTCCGTTTACCAGCCAGTTCACGCCGACGACCTGTGTAGACTTTACCTTCGACCAGAAAGCATATCTGAGCGGCAGCAACCGGACCAGCTTCCACCTCGTCCCCACCGACGGGAGTGACGCCCTGGACGCCGCAGACGTAATGCCCCAACAAGACGAGGATGGCGACCGGATCATCACCGCGGCCTTCCCGGGGAACCTGAAGCCCGAGGATTTCGCCCGCGGCTCTGTGGACAAAGAGGCTCTCTCTTCGTCCAAAGAGGGCAACGCCCCAACCAACGTGCCGCACGCCGAGAACATTGGCGACGGCAACAGCACAAAGCACCCGGACCTGGTCTCGGTAACCAAAGACGCCGACCAGTTCCTCTTCGAGTTCGACCAGCCGTTGACCAAGGACGATGTAGTTCAGGATACCGGCGGCCTCCGACTCTACTTCCCAAACTCCCGAAAGACCCAGGCGACCGCCGTAGACGCAACGGACGACCGGAAAGTGCTCCGGGCGACCTTCAAGCAGTTGCCGGAAGGTTTGAGCCTCGCGGACGCCGTGGGCGGCTTCATCACCCAGGGTGCGGTACAAGGGAAAGGCAAAAACGCCTCCAATGCTTTCGACGAAGTGTCCGAAATAAAAAGCCCTGGCTAAAGGCTTCCTTCTAAGCCTGCGCGGATAGACTACTCCGGCAAATTCCGGGGTAGACTCGTCCGCGCGGAAATTTGTGTAGTTTTTTCACGGGCTGAGTTTCCGGAAGTTGATTCTTGCGTCTACAAGTTTTCGCGGCTGGGCTTCGCGCCTCGAATGCCACCAAAAGCCGCCCCGAGGAAAGAAAGCAAGAAAACGAGGATACCGGCCGGGGAAAGTATAGTTCCTAGACCCTGCCGGATATTCGGGCGCACCGGCAACGTCACGCCGTCGAAGATTTTCGCGGCTCCGGCTCCCATCGCGAGCCCGAACGAACCTAGTATCGCCGTCACCAGCAAGGACAGAAAAACCACCAAAAGCCCGTGCTTCAGTCCGTGGTGGCCGGCCATACGACCCGCGACATATCCACCGACCAGAAAGGCGACGGTGAGCGTCATAAGTAGCCGGGCCAGCCCGGACCGGGCGACGTTTTCGTCGGAGCCGCCGATGACCAGCACCCCGCTCAAGACTCCACCCAGCACCAAGGCTACCCCGGCCGCGACAAGCCAGCCGAAGATGACGCTGTTCCAGCTAGTTCGCTTCTGTTCGGGCGGTTTACGCCCGCGCTCTTCTACGCGGGCTTTCCGCGTGCGTGAGTCCCCTGTCTCGCGATTGTTCTCCATATGCTCTCCGTTCCTGGCTCGGGTGCCTATGGAAACAAAGAGCTATGAACGGCCGATGAAGCCGTGATGATGAGCATAAGTCAGCGAGGACAACGATTCCAAGCCTCGGTGGATCCAAAATGCAACCAAGGTCAATGTTCGCCAAACCCGGGTAGGATCCGAGGTTGTGCGGCCTACGACACGCTCATCCTATGACTCTTCTTCTACGACCTTTTCGTACTCTTCGGCGGAAAGCAGGTCGGCCTCTTCGGAGGTCCGGATCCTGAGTAGCCAACCTTCCCCGTACGGGTCTTCGTTCACGTTCTCCGGACTATCGTCCAGTGCGCTGTTGACTTCGACCACTTCTCCGCCCACCGGAGCGTACAAGTCGGAGACGGCCTTGACGGACTCGACGGTGCCGAACGTGTCGCCGGCGCTCAAGCTGTCGCCCTTCTCCGGCAACTCGACGAAGACCACGTCACCCAACTCTTCCTGGGCGTGGTCGGTAATGCCGACGGTTACGATGTCGTCTTTGACGCGGACCCACTCGTGGCTTTTCGTGTACTGAAGCTCCTGCGGTACGCTCACTCTTTCCCCCTGGCTATCGCTTCTCACGTTTGTAAAACGGCACCTGTACGGCGTGGGCCGGTATCTCCCGGCCGCGTATCTCTACCTGGAAACTATCTTCCACGTTCGGGGCGACGAGCGCAAGCCCTATCGCCTCGTTCAGCGTCGGAGACATGGTCCCGCTGGTGACTTTTCCGACGGTCTCGTCGTCCACTTTCACGACGTGGTCGTGGCGCGCAATGCCGCGTTCTTCCAACCCGAAGCCGACGAGTTTCTTGCGAAGCCCCCGCTCTTTCTCTTCTCTGAGCGCGGCCTGGCCGATGAACTCTTCTTTGTCCAGGTGGACGGCGAACCCGATTCCGGCTTCGAGAGGGGTGGTCTCCGGGTCGAGTTCGTTGCCATAGAGGCACATCCCGGCCTCCAGCCGCAGCGTGTCCCGCGCCCCGAGGCCCGCCGGGGCAGCCCCAGCCTCAGTTAGCTTGCGCCAGATGCCGGGCGCTTCTTCGGGTCCCACATACAACTCGAAGCCGTCCTCGCCGGTGTAGCCGGTGCGGGAGATGATGGCCGGCGCGCCGTTTATTTCACCTTCGACAAAGCGGAAGGGTTTTATGGAAGAGAGGTTTTCGTCCACGAACTGCTGCAGGATGCTCTCGGCTTCCGGTCCCTGGAGCGCCAGCAGCGCCCAGTCGTCGGATTCATCAGTAAGTTCTGCGTCGAGGTCTTGGATGTTGGCGTGGAAGTGTTCGAGGTCTTTTTCACGGTTGGAGGCGTTGATCACTACGAGGAAATCTTCCGAGCGTTTGTAGACGATCACATCGTCCACCGTACCACCATCTTCGTAGCAGACCGCACAGTAGCCGGCCTGTCCCTCTTCCTGGCGCGAGACATCGCGGGTGACGAGCCGCTGCACCGCCTTCTCGGCGTCCGGGCCGCGGAAGACGGCTTCACCCATGTGCGAGACGTCGAAGAGGCCGGCCTTCTCGCGCACGGCCTTATGCTCGGCTTTTATGCCTTCGTACTGTACGGGCATCTCGTAGCCGGCGAAGTCCACGAGCTTCGCGCCAAGAGCTTTGTGCTCGTTGTAGAGCGGGGTGCGGCGGAGTCCTTTCTCGGCCACCGTTACCACTTGGCCTTGAGTTGACGGGCGGCGCGGGCTTCGTCGAGGCGCTTGGTCGGGGCGCCGGTCGGGGCCGCTTCGAGTTCTTCGGGGGCGGACTCGGCAAGTTCCAGCATCGCCCCGATAAAGTCGTCGAGGGTTTCTTTGGACTCGGACTCGGTCGGTTCGATGAGCATGGAGTCTTTTACTACGAGGGGGAAGTAGATCGTGGGCGGATGATACCCGTGGTCTATGAGCCCCTTGGCGATGTCCAGCGCCTTTTTGCCCTCCGGCGGCTGCACCACGACCTCGTGCTTGCAAAGCTCGTCATAGGGGATGCGGTAAGTTCCCCGGAGCTTCGCCCGGACGTAGTTGGCGTTCAGGACGGCCATGTCGGTTACGTCCCGCAGTTCCGGGCCGTGCATCCGGATGTAGTTCCACGCCTTGAGCAGTACCCCGAAGTTACCGTGGAAGGTCGCCATGCGACCGATGCTTTTCTCGGGCCGGACGAGCGTGTAGGAGTCGCCGTCTTTCTCCACGACCGGGTCGGGGCGGAAGGGAGCCAGAGTGTTTGTGCAGGCGATGGCTCCGGAGCCGGGACCGCCGCCGCCGTGGGGGGTCGAGAAGGTCTTATGCAGGTTGTAGTGCATAACGTCAACGCCGGCGTCGGCGGCGCGCATCCGGCCGAGGTTGGCGTTCATGTTGGCGCCGTCCATGTAGAGAAACGCGCCGGCTTCGTGCAGGACTTCGGCGATCTCGGCGATGTTCCGCTCGTAGACGCCGCAAGTATTCGGGTTGGTGATCATTAACGCCGCAGTTGTTTCGTCCACCATTCCCCGCAACTCTTCGACGGCGACGCAGCCGTGTTCGTCAACGCCGACCTCGACGGCCTTGAAGCCGACCATCGTGGCCGTCGCCGGGTTGGTGCCGTGCGCCGACTCGGGCACGATGACGGTGGTGCGTCCCTCGTCCCCGGCGTCTTCGAAGAACTTCTTGACCATCAGGATGCTCGTCAGCTCGCCCTGCGCCCCGGCCATCGGCTGCAAAGAGACGGCTGGTAGACCAGAGACTTCTTGCAGAAAGCCCTGCAACTCGTGCATGACCTGCAGCGCGCCCTGGGCGTGGGATTCGGGTTGCAGCGGATGCAGCCCGGCGAATCCTGGGACTGCCGCGGCGGCTTCGTTGGCCCGGGGGTTGTGTTTCATCGTGCAGGAGCCGAGAGGATAGAAGTTCGTGTCTATGCCCCAGTTCTTACGGGAGAGGTTCGTGTAGTGCCGGATGACCGTCGGCTCGTCCACCTCCGGCAGGTCCGGCTTCTCCCCCCGGATCGTCTTTTCAGGAAGTACGTTCTCTAGCTCCATTTTTTCCACGTCTAGTTTGGGGAGCGTAAAGCCCCGTCGGCCCTCGCGGCCTTTTGTGCGGATCAGGTTATCCAACATTCGCCACCACCTCCACGAAAGCGTCGAGTTCTTCTTTGGTCCGTTTCTCGGTCACCGCGACGAGCATCGTCCCGTCGCCTAGGTCAAGTCCGCCGACGATATCGTTCTCCAGCAGCGCCTCACTTGCCGCTGCAACATCGGGCATCTCGACCGCAAACTCCCAGAGGAACGGAGCATCGGGATACCGAAGCCTGAAACCTGCAGCCTGAAGCCTCTCCGCCAGATAGTGCGCCTTGGAGATAGAGAGTTCGGCCACCTCGCGCAGTCCCTCCGGCCCCATCAGGGCGGTGTAGACGGTTGCGGCGAGGGCGGTTAGCGCCTGGTTGGTGCAGATGTTGGAGTTGGCCCGGGCGCGACGGATGTCTTGCTCGCGGGCGCGGAGGGTGAGGACGTAGGCGAGTTTGCCGTCCTGGTCCACGGTCTCCCCGCTTATGCGGCCCGGTAGCTGGCGGGCGTTCTTCTCGTGGGTTGCCATGTAGCCGGCGTAAGGTCCGCCGTAGAGCAGCGGCATTCCGAGCGGCTGGGTCTCCCCGACCGCCACGTCCGCCCCGAGTTTGCCGGGAGCCTCCAGCACTGCAAGCGAGGTCGGGTCGCAGACCGCCACACACAGCGCCCCCACTCCATGCGCCGCCCCCGACGCAGCCTCGATATCTTCGACGACGCCGAAGTAGTTCGGGCTCTGGACAAAGACGCCGGAGACGTCTTCCGGCACGTTCGAGTAGTCCGTGGTGCCGTCGAACGGTAGCTCGACGAGTTCGACGCCGTAGGTCTCTATGACCTCGCGGTAGCGGGAGTTAAGGCCGGCCGAGACGGCGACTTTCGGGTCTCGCTTCGTCAGCCGGGCGGTCATGAGGGCGGCTTCGGCGACGGCGTTCGCGCCTTCGTAGACGGAGGCGTTGGAGAGTTCGAGGCCGGTGAGTTCGGAGATTACGGACTGGAACTCGAAGATCGCCTGAAGGTGACCCTGGCTGATCTCCGGCTGGTACGGCGTGTAGGAGGTCAAGAATTCACCGCGCGAGATGACAGAGCCGACCGCTGACGGCACGATCCGGTCGTAAGCCCCGGCCCCCAGGAATATCGGCAACCCGGTAACGTTCTTTTTCGCCAGCTCGTCCACGCCCTTTAACGCTTCATATTCCGAGAGAACGGGCGGTAGATCTAGTTCTCCCTCGAACTTAGGATGGATGTCGGCGAAAAGGTCGTCTAGTGTTTCAACGCCTATGGCGTCGAGCATCTCTTCTACATCAGCTTCGGTGTGCGGTGTAAAACGCGCCACGCGGATATACCCCCTTGTGTTGGGTGAGCGTACTATTTTCGCCCTGTCCCAGACCTGAGAGTGTTACCCCGTCGGCGCCGATCCTGCGCGGGATCGATCTTTCCAGGAAGCCCTCCGGTTGCGGTCCTTTTGCCTGAGAGATTCAGCCCGCGCAACCACCGCTGCCACGAACTTTTCACCTTCGGCGGCCACATCTTTACAGTGGCCCTCTCCCGCAGCCCTCATAAGGCACGCTATAAGGCTACCATAGGTCGCCACCCATTTCCCACGCTTTATTAACTGTACAACTTACACTCTCTACTAGCTAAGCTGCGTCAGTGATTACCCACGCACATTGGTGTACTATGACAAAGATGGGAGAATCATATGGGTTTTTCGAGAAGAATTCTGTTTTCTCTCGGCAGAGCCTCTACGCCGAGGAATCGAAACTGTCCGAATCACCAGAGTTAGCTACCTGTGAAATAGCGGTAGTGGATGTATTTTGCGGTGTCGGGGGACTGACCCGTGGCTTTGTAGAGGAGGGAATCAGTGTCGTTGCGGGGATCGACAGTGATCCTTCCTGCAAGTACGCCTACGAACACAACAACAGGGCGAGGTTTATACACAGAGACATTGAGAAAGCACGGGCAGAAGAAATTTCGTCTTTGTATCCCGAAAAGTCTATCCGGGTACTCGTGGGATGTGCGCCTTGTCAGCCATTCTCTCCTTACACTAAAAAAAAGGAAAAAAGCGAGAAAAGTTGGGGACTGCTTGACAAGTTCGCTGACTTGATCGAAAGCGTAAAACCGGATGTGGTTTCGATGGAGAATGTTCCCGAACTCGAAACTTTTCGTGACGGCGTCGTCTATCGCAGGTTCGTCGAACGCTTGAAGAGACTTTTCAGCGGCTATGTCACCGACTACGTGGTTCACTGCCCTGACTACGGTGTGCCTCAGAATCGAGACAGGTTAGTGTTGTTCGCTTCTCGGTTCGGAAAGATCCAACTGGTCGATAAGACACACTCTCCCAAGAGCTACATCTCTGTCGAATCAGCAATCGGCTCTCTTCCGCCGATAGAAGCTGGGCAGACTGATCCACAAGATCCTTTGCATAGAGCTAGTGGTCTATCGGAGTTGAATCTGCGACGGATTAGACAATCGATACCAGGAGGCACGTGGCAGGATTGGGACGATGACATCCGTGCTGCGTGCCACAGGAAGGAGAGCGGAAAAACATACCAGAGTGTGTACGGTCGCATGAGGTGGGACAAGCCTTCGCCGACCATCACTACGCAGAGTTACGGTTACGGTAGCGGCCGATTTGGTCATCCCGAACAGGATCGTGCTATATCCTTGCGAGAGGCAGCCTCTCTTCAAAGCTTTCCCCAGAATTATGAGTTCTTCGAGCCGGGCTCGAATTGGCACATAAGTACGGTCGGAAAGCACATAGGAAATGCCGTGCCTGTTAATCTCGGACGAGCTATCGCCAGGAGCATAGAACGACATGTGGAGACCCTGAGTGCAGACTATTGATTCTACGGCCACCGAGAAAACACCTCCTTACAAGATGACCATCAGCCTAAATGTATTGAATCACTTAGGGATCGGTCTATACAGCAACATTCCCGCGGTGCTGTCCGAAGTTGTGGCGAATGCGTGGGACGCTGACGCGGAAATAGTCGATATAAAGTTCGACAAGAAGCGTGGCGAGATTTGCATATTCGATAATGGCAATGGAATGAACTTGAAAGACGTCAACAATAGGTACCTTACGGTCGGTTATCGAAAGAGGGATGAAGTCACCGGGTTGACTGGGAAAGATAGACACCCTATGGGTCGTAAGGGCATAGGAAAATTGTCTGTGTTTTCTATTGCCGATACAGTGGAAGTTTACAGTGCCAAAGACAGTCAACGTCACGCTTTTCGTATGAACAGCAAAGATATTCAAAAACAGATTAAGGCTTCGGAAACCAATATGTACCATCCACAAGTTCTGCAAACAGAGAATATTGACTTCGAACGCGGCACTAAAATCGTTCTCAAAGACCTAAAAAAAGGGTTTCGAAGAACCGAGGAATTCTCCAGGAGGCGCCTAGCCCGGCGGTTCAGCATTATTGGGCCGAGTCACGGGTTCCAGGTAGAAATCGACGGCAAGCCAATAACGACCGAGGACAGAGGCTACTACAACAAAATAGAGTTTCTGTGGCATATGGGTGACCGTAAAGGTCTAGATCAAGGATTTTTCGAGGACAGCGAGGGCATCAAGAAACTCAAAAACAACATTCGAGAAGTCATTCAACTAGAGACCGACGAGTTCCTAGAAGAAGATTGGACGGTGTCCGGCTGGATAGGTACTGTCGACGAACAGAAGAGCATCGACGATGAGAACAACGCCATCACAGTCTTCGCACACGGTAAGCTTATCCACGAGGACATTTTGGGAGATCTGAAAGAAGGCGGGATTTTCTCTAAATATTTAATTGGAGAAATTTACGCAGACTTCATGGATTCCAACGAAGAAGACGACATCGTCACTAGCGACAGACAGAGCGTCAAACAAGAAGACGAAAGGTACAAGAAGCTCAAAAAGTTGGTCCGGGCATCTCTCAAAAAGATTCAAAACCGCTGGACCGACTTACGCAACGACAGGGGTACAGATCGTGCCACAGAGGATCCAGTAATCAAAGAATGGTACCAGAGGTTATCGAAGCCGAGGAAGAAAACTGCCCGCACGATGTTCGGCAAGATCGAATCTCTCGTTCTGAGCCCCGAAGCGAAGGTCGAGCTTTATAAATCCGGTATGTTGGCTTTCGAGAGGCTAGCTCTGAAAGATTCACTAGATCAACTTCATTCCTTGGAAACGAGCGAAGACTTCAAGGTTTTCGCAGAGCTATTCGGTTCTGTAGACGAGATCGAAGCAGTCCACTACCATCAAATAGTCACTGGAAGACTAACGGTTATAGACAAACTCGCCAACGAAATGCCGGACGAAGCGGAAAAAGAGATCCAAAAGCACGTTTTCAACCATCTTTGGTTAGTAGACCCTTCTTGGGAGCGTGCGACAGAAAGCCCGACGATGGAAAAAGCATTCAAAACGCAGTTTACGAAGACTGCCAAGTTGACGAAAGAAGAGGCGGAAGCGCGATTCGACATTGGATACAGGACTGCCGCAGGTAAACATGTCATAGTCGAGTTGAAAAAATTTGGTGCTCAAGTCGACATATACAGCTTGTTGAAGCAGGTCAACAAGTACAAATCTGCAGTAAGAAAGTGCCTCGACGAACAATTCCAGGACGAACGTAGTAAAGAGATAGAAATAGTATGCCTTCTCGAAAAGCCGCCAACTCCGAGAGAAGATGACGTAACGAATAAACAGTGGCTGTCGCAAGTTAATGCGAGATACGTAACGTACGGAGATTTGCTCACACGAGCACAGAAGAGCTACGGAGAATATTTAGAGAAGCAGAAAGGCGTTTCCGAACTCCTAACACTCATCGATAGAGTGGGCGGCAACTTTGACGAGATTGTAGTCTGACTCAGGTAGAAATTTCGAACAGTTGAAACTATAGAACCGCAAATGCAGAAGGGCATAGGTCACTCAATATGCAGGCTCCGCAGCGCGGGCGAAGTCGAGTACAAACCGAGCGTCCGTGTACTACGAAATTGACGTGTAAGCTGAGACGAATGTCGGGCGGGATCATTTCCTGCATTTCGTCCTGTACGCGCAGCGTTACGTAAGAATGTTGGCTCCAGCCAAGACGTTTCATGAGTCGGGCCACGTTGGCATCAACTGCGAACGACTGACGGCCTAGACTGTAAGACAATACGCACCGAGCCGTCTTGGGTCCAACACCAGGCAGTTCACGTAGGAAGCTCTCTGCCGATGCGTCGCCTTCATTACGAAGGAAAGAAAGATCTGCCTCGCCAACCTTCGCAACGATGGCAGCCAGTAAAGATTTTATAGTCCGCGCCTTCTTCTCAGCGAGTCCGCCGAATCTGATGGTTTTTGCTATCTCTTCTGTAGAGACATCAACCGCATTGTCCCAGTTCGGGAACTGTTTCTTGAGAGCCTCGAATGTCGCCAAGTAGATATCTTCCCGCGATTTGTTTGAGAGGATGATGAAGATCAGTTCGTCAAGCGGCTCCTCTTTGTTTCCCAATCGAGATACTCCATAAGAGCTTCGGAGCCGAGTATCTACCTCTCTCATAACGGTTTCATTCACTAAATCTATTTTACTAGTTCGTCGTACGATGCTCGAATAAAAGAAGGTTGCAGATTCATCGAAAACAATGTCTTTATAATATCTTCGGTACAGGCGATGTTCCCAAAAAGCTCCATAGTTTGTACCTTCCTCAAAAGGGTAAAAACTTTGGTAGTTATTCGTTGAGGAAAGGATGTGTCTATGGCCGGTATAGAGAAGAAAGCAAAAGGGGCCGTCAAGAAGGCCGTGAATAGCAAGACGGGCGGCGGTAAAAAGGGTGGTGGATCCGGCGCCGGCAAGGCCAAAAAGGCCGCAAAGAAACTCCTGAAGTAACTAGCTCAACTGGCTTTACGCAAGTTGAAAGGGCGAAGTCTTTTTGCTTCGTCCTTTTCTCTTGCTCCGAAATCGGCTCAGGTAAAAGTCTCCGCGCTGACCTGCGCGCCCTCGACGAAATACTCCTGAATGTATTTTTCACCCTCGTCGCAGAAGAGGGTTACGATGGTTTTTAGCTGCGGGTTGGCTTCCTGGATCTTACGGGCGGCGATGAGGTTTGCGCCGCTCGACGGGCCGACAAAGAGCCCGTAGTCTCGGGCCATCCGGCGCATCTCCTCTATAGCTTCTTTGGATTCCACAGTGAGCGCATCGTTCACGAGCTTGCCGTGCCGGGAGAAGATGCCGGGCACGAATCCGTCGGAGATGCCTTCTATAAGATGTTCGCCAACCTCGCCGCACAGGATGGTGCAGGACTCGTCGGGTTCCATCGCGAAGAGCTTTACGTCCGGGTTTGCCTCCCGAAACGCCTGGCCCACACCGACGAGCGTGCCGCCGGTCCCGACGCCCATGACCAGAGCATCAGGCACCACTCCTTCAGGTAACTGGCCCAGTATCTCCGGTCCGAGCCAGGTGCGGTTCTCCTCGACGTTCCACTCACTCTCGAACTGGGCCGGACAGAAGTAGCCGGGCTCCCCACCCAATTCCTTCGCCTTTGCCAGCGCTTCGTTTACGTGAAAGTGCCCGACTTCCAGCACCTCGGCCCCAAAGGCACGGCTTATGGCGACCCGCTCGCCGCTCAAGCCTTCGGGCATAACGACGAGCATCCGGTAACCTTTTACGGCAGCGACCATCGAGAGGGCGTTGCCGGTGTTGCCGCTCGTGGCCTCGACGATGGTGTCGCCGTGTTTTAGGAGTCCTTCCTGCTCCGCGCGTTCGATCATGTACTTGGCGATGCGTGCTTTGACGGAGCCGGAGGGGTTCAGGTACTCCAGCTTGCAATAGATACCTTCGATCTCCAACATCGGCGTACTCCCGATGACGTCCAGGATGCTGTTGGATAGTCCGTCAGTCATGCGCAACTCCTACTCGCTACTCCGGTGTAACGTACGCCCCCGAGATGCCGCCGTCAACCAGGAAGTTGGAGGCCGTTATGTACGAGGACTCGTCGGAGGCCAGAAAGAGCGCGGCGTTGGCGATCTCCACGGCCTCGGCAAACCGGCCCGTCGGCAAATGGATGAGCCTGCGCGACGCTTTTTCAGGATCTTTGGCGAATAGTTCCTGCAACAGCGGCGTGTTTACGGGGCCGGGGCTGAGGGCGTTTACCCGCACGCCCTGGCGGCCGAACTGCACCCCGAGCTCGCGGCTCATCGCGAGCACGCCGCCCTTGGAAGCGGTGTAGGAGACCTGGGAGGTCGCCGCCCCCATCGTGGCGACGAACGAGGCGGTGTTTATTACCGAGCCTGCGCCCCGCTCCAGCAAGTGAGGTATCCCATATTTGCAACACAAGTATACAGATTTGAGGTTTACGTCCTGCACCTTCTGCCAGACGTCGAAGTCCGTGTCGAGTACGGAGGCGTCTTCGGGGGGTGAGATGCCGGCATTGTTGAAGAGGACGTCTATGCCGCCGTAGCGCTCGGCGGCCTCCGCGTACATCTCCTTTACGCTGTCGGCATCGGTGACGTTTACGTGGATGTAGAAGCCGCCGACCTCGCCGGCGGTTTGTTTTCCGGTTTCGGTGTCAAGGTCGGCGACGCAGACGCTCGCGCCTTCCTCGGCGAAGCGGCGGGCGCTCTCGCGACCGATGCCGCTGGCGGCCCCGGTGATAACGGCTACTTTGCCTTCGAGTCTTCCCGGCATCGCTAAACCTCCGTTGCCATGTAGACGCTTTTTAGTTCCGTGTAGTAGTCGAGGGCGTGCGGACCGAGCTCGCGGCCGACGCCGGATTGCTTGAAGCCTCCGAAGGGTGTCGAGACCCGGACGGAGGTGTTGGAGTTTATGGAGATGACGCCGGTCTCGATGTTGCGGGCGACGCGCAGGGCGCGGGCTCCGTTCTCAGTCCAAATCGAGCCGGAGAGACCGTAGATCGTTTCGTTAGCGAGCCGGACGGCTTCGTCCTCGCCTTTGAACGGGATCACGACGACCACCGGACCGAAGATCTCCTCTTCCGCCGCCCGGTCGTCGTTGGAGACCGGAGCCAGAACCGTCGGCGGAAACCAGAAACCTTTGCCGTCCGGTGCTCCGCCCTGGATGGCGACCGGCGCGTCTTCGGGAACGTAGGCGGCCACCTTCTCGCGCTGGTCGGCGGAGATCAGAGGTCCCATGTCCACGCTCTCGTCGAGCGGGTCTCCAACCCGGAAGCCTCTTACGGCGGGCTCCATGAGCGAGAGGAACTCGTCGAAAACGCTCTTTTCGACCAGGATGCGCGAGCGGGCGCAGCAGTCCTGGCCGGCGTTGTCGAAGACTCCATCCGGAGCGGAGGTAGCGGCCTTTTCGAGGTCGGCGTCGGCGAAGACTACGTTTGCGGACTTGCCGCCGAGCTCCAGGGTTACGCGCTTTATGGTACCGGCGGCGCCGGCCATTATTTTCTTGCCCACGCCGGTCGAACCGGTGAAGGCGACCTTCGCCACGTTCGGGTGTTCGGTGAGGCGTTGGCCAACCTCGCTCCCTGGTCCCACTACTACGTTTACCACGCCCTCCGGGATGCCGGCCTCTAGCGCGATGCGCTCGAATTCCAACGCCGTCAGCGGTGTGAGCTCAGCGGGTTTTAGGACGACAGTGTTGCCGGCGGCGAGCGCCGGGGCCATCTTCCAGCTCGCGATGGTCAGCGGGAAGTTCCACGGCACGATCAGGCCGATGACGCCGAGCGGCTCCCGGAACGTCATGTTCACGCCACCGGAGACCGGAATGGTGTCGCCGAGGTTCCGTTCCGGAGCTCCGGCGTAGTAGCGGAACGTATCCGCGACCATCCCCATCTCACCCCGGGCGGAGGCGATGGGTTTACCGGCGTTTTTAGACTCCAACTGGGCCAGGTTCTCCTGCTCCGATTCCAGGGCGTCGGCGAGTTTGTGTAGGAGCCGGGCGCGATCCGCCGGCTCGACGGCCCGCCATTTCGGGTACGCGGTTTTCGCCCGGGCAACCGCAGCGTCCGCGTCGTCGGCGTTGGCCGGTTCTAACTCCTCCAGCACCTCTTCGGTGGCCGGGTTCAAAACTTCGAGCATTACTTCGTTACCTCCGAAATTAGCGCTTTTATGATGCGGCTCTTTTCCTCCTCTTCGGGATGCCAGAGCACCCCGAGCACGAACGGGTGCGCCGGGTCTTCTATCGCCTCGACGGTGTCGTCCATCGTCGCCCGGCCCGTAACGCTGAGGCCTTCGCCGACCTCCCTTATGCCCTGATGGTGGTGGGACCTAACCTCCGCCACCCCCGAGCCGGCGGTGCGGGCCGCGAGCGAACCCGGCACGAGTCGTACCTCGTGGTCTACAAAGACGCCGGGCAGGGGACGATGCTCCTCGTGGTCTACCAGATCCGGCAGGTGTTGCTCGACGCTGCCGCCGTAGGCTACGTTCAGAACCTGCATCCCCCGGCAGATGCCCAAAGTCGCGGTCTCGCGTTCGATGGCGGCGGTTATAAGGGCAAGCTCGTAAGCGTCGCGGTCTTTCTGGACGGGTCCGGTCTTAGGATGCGGCTCCTGGCCGTAGAGTTCCGGGTCGAGGTCTCCGGCGCCACCAGTGATGATGACGGCGTCTATCAGGTCTAAGACTTCGGCGGGGTTTTCGGTGTCTTCTTTGTCCGGGATCAGGAGTACAGGACGGCCCCCGGCGCGCTGCACGGCCCGGACATAGTTGGCCGGGCTCATGAAAGCCGGGACGTCTTGCCAGGCGCCGTAGTTGATGGTCTCCGTAGCCGCCGTGATGCCGACCGTCAGCCTCACGAGTAACTCACAGGCGTTCGAAGTTCCTGTAACGCTCCCAGTCGGTGACGGCCAACTCGAAGGCGTCTATCTCGACCTGGGCCATGTTCGTGTAGTGGTCAACCACCTCGTCCCCGAAGGCTTCGCGGGTGATCTCACTGTTCGTGAACAGGTCGCGCGACTCGTACATGTTCGTGGGGAGTTGGGGCTTGTCCGCCTCGTAGGCGTTGCCGTCTACCGGGTCTTCCAGCGATAACTCGTTGTCTATGCCGTGGAGGCCGGCGGCGATCATGGCGGCGATGGCAAGATAAGGATTTACGTCCCCACCCGGGGCGCGGTTCTCGACCCGCAGCGACTTGCCGTGCCCGACGACCCGCAGCGAGCAGGTGCGGTTGTCCGTGCCCCAGGCGACCGCCGTCGGGGCGAAAGTGCCTTTTGCGAAACGCTTGTAGGAGTTGATGTTCGGCGCGAAAAAGAGCGTCATCTCTTTCATACACGCTATCTGGCCGGCCAGGAAGTGCTGGAAGAGTTCGGAGAAACCGTGGCTGCCGTTGCCGCTGTCGCCGGGGAATACGGCTTCGCCTTCTTCGCTCTGGAGGCTCAGGTGGACGTGGCAGGAGTTGCCTTCGAGTTCGTTGAACTTGGGCATAAAGCTCAGGGCGTAGCCCATCTGGCTGGCGATTTCTTTGGCGCCGTTTTTGTAGACGGAGTGGCCGTCGGCGGAGCGGAGCGCCTCGTCGAACTTCACGTTGATCTCGTGCTGGCCGTAGTTACACTCGCCCTTTGCGTCCTCGATCTTGAGCCCCGCAGCCGTCATGCTGTTGCGGATGCGCCGCAGCAGTGGCTCGACGCGGGCCGTGCCCTGCAACGAATAATCTACGTTGTAGTAGTTGGCGGGTTCCAGGTCCCGGTACGCCTTGCGCCAGGCTTCTTCGTAGGTGTTGCGGAAGACAATGAACTCTAGCTCCGTGCCGGCGAAGGGGGCCAGCCCGCGCTCGGCGAGCCTCTCTAACTGATGGCGCAGGATCTGGCGCGGCGAAGGAACTACCGGCGAGCCGTCTTCCCAAACCAGATCGCAGGTAACGATCGCTGTACCCTCCAGCCACGGCGTTACTTGCAAAGTGTCCAGATCCGGCTTGAAGACGAAGTCCCCGTAGCCGCCGGACCAGGAAGCCATGTCGTAGCCCTCGACCGTCTCCATGTCCACGTCAACGGCGAGCAGGTAGTTGCAGCCCTCGGCGTTCTCCTCGGCGACTTCTTCGAGGAAGTGATCGGCGGTCAGGCGTTTGCCTTGCAGGCGGCCCTGCATGTCGGTCATCGCCAGCAGTACGGTGTCTATTCTTCCGGCCTCTGCCTCGGCCCGGAGGGTATCCAGGTCGAGGCGGCCCTCTACTTTCGCTGTGTCCACTCTTTGCTCCCTTTCCTTCGCGATTTGGTTTAGCTTAACCTATTCGTCGCCGAGTTCGGACTCGGCCTTCTCGATGGCGGCGAACTCTTCCTCCGGCGCCTGGGCGACGAGGTGGTGGCGGCTGTAGAAGGCGAAGTAGGCGATCATGAGCCCGTAGAAGATCGCCACCCCGATCAACACTCGCGGGTCCACCAGAAAGCCGGCGATTATGGCGGCGAAACTGAGGACCAGCGCCGTGCCCGAGGTAACGATGCCGCCGGGCGTACGGTACGGACGTTCGAGGTCCGGCTCTTTGTAGCGGAGGATGATGTGCGAGAGCATCATCAGGGCGTAGGAGATGGTCGCCCCGAAGACGGCTATGAGGATTAGCAGGCTACCCGCACCGGTGAGCGAGAGGACGAAGCCGATGAGACCCGGCACGATCAGGGCGAGTATCGGCGTCCGGCGGCTGCCGGTTACGGAGAGCCAGCGCGGCAGGTAACCGGCCCGTGACAGCGCGAACGTCTGGCGCGAGTAGGCGAAGATTATGGAGAAGAAGCTGGCGATCAGGCCGGCCAGCCCGACGATGTTGACGAAGGTGAACAGGAAGTTCTCACTACCGTAAGCGCTCTCCACGCTAATAGCCGTGGTAAGTGGTGCTCCGGTGTCTTGAATGGTGCTGGAGCCGGCGCCGCCGGGGCCGAACACCAGTATGAGCGCCGCGAACACGAGCAGGACGCCCATCCCGGCGATGAGGCCGCGGGGCATGTCCCGTCCTGGGTTGCGGGCTTCTTCGGCGGCGAGCGGCACGCCCTCGATCGCGAGAAAGAACCAGATCGCATACGGTATCGCCGCCCAAATCCCGATGTAGCCGAACGGTAAGAACGCGCTAGCACCGAAGGCACTGGTCGGCTCGATGTCGAAAAGGTTTGCCGGGTCGAACTGCGGGATCATGCCGACGATAAACGCGATGAGCGCCACGGCGGCTATCGCGGTGATGACGAACATCAACTTCAGCGCCTCACCAACGCCGTAGATGTGAACACCTATAAACACCAGGTAGAAAAAGAGGTAAACGAGCGGCCCGCCGAACCCGATCAGGGACTCCACGTACGCCCCGATAAAGGTCGCGATGGCGGCCGGCGCTATCGCATACTCGATGAGGATCGCCGTCCCGGTCAAGAACCCGCCCCACACGCCCATCGCCCGCCGGGCAAACCCATAGCCGCCACCGGCGACCGGGATGGCCGAAGACATCTCGGCCAGGGAGAAAACCATCGTTGTGTACATGGTCGCCATGAGGATCGTGGCGATGAGCAAACCGCCCCAACCACCGACCGCGAGCCCATTATTCCAACCGGCAAAGTCCCCCGAGATAACGTACGCGACCCCGAGCCCCGCCAAAAGAACCCAACCGGCGGCCCCGCTCTGGAGCTGTCGGTTCTCCATGTAGCCCTGCTCCGTCTGCTCGTACCCGACACCCTGCTTCTGCTGACTACCCGACTCGCTCAACGCAACCCCCTCGACTCCCGACGAACCCTACTCCGAAGACCAACCGTTCCGGTCAAACCAAAAATACCCCGCAAGCAATGTCTCCCTCCTCGACCTCCGCATAGTCGCGATGGTTACAATGCGGGCAGCATAGCAAGAACAAATTTGTCATGCAAGGGTACAAATAGGTGCAAATCGTCATACGGGATACGAGGAGGGTCCACGTTTACAATAGTATTGGGTTGCCGTAAACCTCGGAGTGGAGGACGAGATAGAGGCTAGTCGGGAAGAATTCGGACCGTTAAACAAGAACCTGCTCTACGTGCAGGTCGAGCGTAGCATAGAGGATCTGCTGGTTCGGCGGCGGTACAGGTCGGGGGATCGGATCTCTCCGGAGACGGATCTTGCGAAGAGCCTCGGCGTCTCTCGGGCCACGGTGCGGGCGGGACTGGCGCGGCTCGTCGAGCGGGGACTTTTGGAGAAACGCCAGGGAAGCGGTACGTTTCTCGTACGTCCTCCGGAGGGGGTTCGGCTGCGCAACGGGCTCGAAAGGCTGGAGACCTACACGGTACACGCCGAGAAGCTGGGCCTGAAGCTGGATAGCCGGAACCCGCGAATAGAAGAAAGCGTCGCCGGAACCGAAGAAGCCGCGGCGCTCGAAGTGCCGCCCGGTGAGCCCATTGTTAGGGTCCGCCGCACCCTGCTCGTAGACGGCGCGCCGGCGGCCTGGATGATAGACGTAGTGCCGGAAGAGGTGATCCCGGTAGACAAAGTAAGGGAGCGCTTCCGGCCGGAGGCCATGCTGTTGGACCTTCTGGTATCCGAAGGAGTGCCCATCGGCTTTAGCAAGCTGTGCATAGACGCGGAGTTGGTCGGCCCGGAAGACGAAGTCGGGGGAGCGCTAGGCTTGAGGAGCCCTTCTGCGGCGCTCTCCCTGACCGAGACCATGTACCTTGCAGGTGGACGACCGGCCCAGTGGTCCCGCAACGTCTTTCTGCCTGGGAATTTGGATTTGCACGTAGTTCGCGAGCTTTTCGAGACCCGCCACCTCTCCTGAAAGGAGCCCGAGTGCCCGAAATAAGCTGGGAAGATTTCGAGAAAGTGGACATAAGGGTCGGTCGGACCGTCGAGGCCGAGCCTTTCCCGGAGGCCCGAAAGCCCGCCATCAAGCTCATCGTGGATTTCGGGGAGGAGATCGGACGCAAGCAGACCAGCGCCCAGATCACGACTCACTACGAACCGGAGCAGTTGATCGGGAAACAAGTAGTCGCGGTCGTGAACTTTCCGCCCAAAAGGATCGCCGGCTTCAAAAGCGAGGTGCTCGTACTCGGGGTGCCGGACGACGACGGAGAAGTGGTGCTGCTCTCCCCGGACCATAAAGTGCCTCCCGGCGGCCGGATGTTTTAGAGCAACTCGGTGGCCCGGACGGCTAGGTAGAGTTGGGCCGCATCTTCGAACTTCGTAACGTCGAGGCCGGTTAGCTCCGTGATTCGGCGCAGCCGGTAGCGGACGGTGTGTTTGTGAACGTGGAGAAGTTCCGCCACCTCGGAGACGTTGCCGTCGCACTCCGTGTAGGCTTTCAGGGTCTTGACGAGTTCTGTTCCGTGTCCTTCGTCGTATGCGATGAGGGGACCGATCACACCCTCCCCGAAACTACGGAGGATCTCCGGGCTCTCCCTGGAAAGGGCGAACAATAGCCGTTGGACGCCGAGGGCCGAGAAAGCGTGGACCCTGTCTTCCAGGTCTTCAGTGGTGCGCAGACGTTGGCCGACTTGCAAAGCCGACTCCGCCTCGCGGTACGATTCGGCTACTTGATCCGGGTTCTCGCGCGGCTCGCCCAGGCCCGCGTGAACCGGCAGGTTCTTTACGCGCTCCCGGCAGCGCAGCAGGGCGTGACGGGCGAGCGTCTTACGCTCTCTCAGCGGGCTCCCGACCAACACCAGCACGCTATCCGAACGCGGGAGGCAGATGTAGTTCGGATGCACTTCCTGCACCGCGCCTCTAACGGTCTCGTAGAGCAAGCTCTTTAGATGCTGCGACTGAAACTCGCCGAGCTTCCGCTTCCGGGCCAGCTCGATGAAGTCCGGCACGCTGAAAAAGAGGACCGCCGCCCCGCCGGAGAGGTTACAGCCCAGCAAGTCCGCCCGGCGCTCTATCTCTTCTCCGGATAGACCATTGGAGAGAAGCTCGTCGAAAAATCCTCCCCGAAGTTGCATTTCGGTCTCGACCCGGATGCGCTCGGTCTGCTCGACGAGGAGATAGCGGTAGAAACTCTCCAGCACCCGGGACCACAGCACGTTCGCCGGGACTTCGGCCACCGGAAAGGATTCGCGGTCGGCGGCCTCCAGGATGCTCTCCGGTATGGCGCCGAGAAAGCGCTCTGGTTTGATCAGCATTCCCGCCACCCCGCCGTCGGAGAGGCCCTTTACGTAATCACCGAGCCGGTCGGGTGCCACAGCGAAGAGGGTGGTGCAGATCAACTCTCCCCCAAATACCCAGTCTGGGAGGTCCGGCTCCTCGCCCACCGTGATCCAACGTACCTCGTTGCCTACCCCCTCTTCCCCGGCGACGACCCGCGCCTGGGCCAGGCACTCCATCTGTAGTACGTCTTTGAAGCTCGTCGGCATGAGTCCTTTCCCGCGTAGGACGCCGGTCCCCACCGGATTGCCCTGGTACAGACATCATAACCGAGATTTCGCTTATCGGGAACTCCGCTAGATGGTGCTGCTCAGGCCAACTCGAAGACTATATCCTGGGCTCCTTCCCACAGGGTCTTCTCCCCAAGCGGCCGGAGGTTTTCGCGGCCTTCGGTAATGGTCATCAGGTGGTTCGCGGCGAGCACACCCAACTTGCTCTTGAAGACCGTACCGTAGTAGGGGAAGAGGATCTCCGTCTCGGAGTATCCGCCGGGATAGAACAAGATCTCCCCTGCCTGGGGCACGCTGGTCGCGTCCTCCCATGGAACCCCGAGGTCGTAGTCGCCCAAGGGGATCCAGCAAGACTCCCCACTCCAGCGCACGTGGATGATCTTCTGCTCGTAGGGCAACAACTCCTCGAAGGTCTCAACGGTTTTCGGACAACGCTCTCTCTCCCATTTCGCGAGAAACTCGTAGCCTCCCGCCGTTATCTTTACGTCGCTCATCTTTCTACGCTCCTTCTGTTTTGGTTTCTTGTGTCTGCTTTTCCGATGCCACTCCGGCGGCACCCGGCTCCGGCTTGAGCAACTTTCCAACCGGCCCCGAAACGATTTCGCCTTCGCTAAATACCGTAGTTCCACGCACGATAGTGCGGACGACTTTGCCGGTGGAAGTCCGTCCGATATACGGACTCATCTTGTGCCGGTACTGTAGATCCTCCTTGCGCAACGTGGAGGTTTCGCCGAGGTCCACGAGCGCAAGGTCCGCGTCGGCCCCAACCTCCAAACGGCCTTTCTCTGAGAACCCGAAACGGTCCGCTACGTTTCCCGAAAGCATGGCGGCGATCTCCTCCAGTGACAGCCCGCGTCCGTGGTGACCCTCGTCCAGCACGACGTTCAAGAGCGACTGGCACCCCGCGATGCCGCCCCACGCCCGGAACATGTCGCCGCCGACTTTCATCTCCGGCGGGCAAGGCGAATGGTCGGAGGTGACGAACTCGATATTGCCCTCGTGGAGTTGTTCCCAGAGAGATTCGAGATCCCCCTGCGGGCGCAGCGGCGGTGCGCACTTGGCGACCGCCCCGAGCGCCTCCGCGTCCTCCTCGGTCAAGACTAGGTAGTGGGCGCAAGTCTCGCAGGTCACCTCTACCCCGCGCCCGCGCGCCGCCGCCACAAGGGCAACGCCCCTACCCGTGCTGACGTGGACGACGTGCAACGAGCAGCCGGTCTCTTCCGCAAAGAGAATGGCCCGCCCGATAGCTTCGAGCTCCGCGGCCACGGGCCGCGAGTCGAGGTAGTCGCGCATCGTGGTGCGGAGCGTACCCTCCAAACGGTGGGTGAGCCCGGCCGTGATCTGGTTGTTCTCCGCGTGTACGAGCACGGGGAGACCAAGCTCCGCCGCCTTCGTCATCCCCTCGTAGAGCGTGAGGTCGTCGGCAGCCTGGAAGTCCGTGGTTCCGGTGGCGGACATAAAAGCCTTGAAGCCGGCCACCCCACGCTCGGCCAGCTCCTCCATATGCCCCAAGTTGCCAGGCACGAGCCCGCCGTAGAACGCAAAGTCCACCACAGAGGAGGCGCTTGCGAGAACGAGCTTTTCGTCGAAGCTCTGGGCGTCGTTGGTCGGCGGGTAGGCGTTCAGGGGCATCTCCACGAAGGCTGTCATGCCGCCCGCTGCCAGAGACCGCGAGCCGGTGGCGAAGCCTTCCCAGTGCGCGCGGCCCGGCTCGTTGAAGTGGACGTGGGCGTCTATGGCGCCGGAAAAGATGTGTAGGCCGCTGGCATCTATCTCTTCGGCGGCGCCTTCCAGTTCGGGTTCTATGGCGGCTATCTTCTCGTCCGAGATGCCGATGTCAGCTTCTTGCGGACTTTCCTGGGTGATGAGGGTGCCGCCGCGGATGATGAGATCGTAAGCGCTCAAGAGATCTTCCCCTCTGACCGGGCGGCGGGTTCCGGGCCAGCGTTATCCGCCATTAGCTCCAGAAAGCGCCCCATCACCTCTACCGCAACGTCCACATCTTCTTTCTCCACGGACTCCGCCGGGTTGTGGCTTATGCCGTCTTCACAGCGCACGAAGAGCATCGCTGCGGGGGTCAGCGCCGCCATCTGGGCCGCATCGTGTCCGGCGCCGCTGGGTAGTCGTTCCACGGAGACACCCGAACCCTCGACGGCCTGGCCCAGTATGTCGGTCAGTCCCCTGTCCGCCGGTACCGCAGGAGTCTCTTGGCGTACCTGCCAGCCAAGCTCGCACTCCCGGTAGCGGGCTATCTCCTGCGCCCGGTGCTCGAAGTGGTCCCGCAGGCTCTCTCGCACCGCATCGTCCCCGTGGCGCAGGTCGAGAGAGAGTTCGGCTTCTCCGGGGATAACGTTGACCGCACCGGGTAGGGCGGAGATCTCCCCTACCGTAGCCACCGCTCCCGGCTGCACCTTACAGGCGGTCTCGACCTCCAGAACGAACTCCGCCGCCGCGCACAGAGCGTCCCTGCGGTTCGACATCGGCACCGTGCCAGCGTGCCCGGCCTTGCCGGTGAAGTGGGTCCTGATGCGGCTCTGGCCCTGAATGCCCGTGACCACCCCGACCGGCAAATCTTTCTCTTCCAGCACCGGCCCCTGCTCGATGTGAACCTCGCAGTAGCCGAGCAGGGCGTCGCTCTCGCGGCCGTCTTTCTCTAGGGCGTCCGGGTCTCCGCCGAAGTCCCGCACCGCGTCCCACATGTTGGTGCCGCCGTGATCCTGGAGCTTGAGGCGCGTCTTGTCGAAAGCCCCGGCGTACACAGAGCTGCCTAGGAAAGTGGTGCCGAAACGCAAACCCTCCTCGTCAGCGAAGGCGACGACCTCTATAGAGAAGGGAAGTCGTTCGCCCCGGTCTCGCAGTTGTTGAACACAGGCAAGGGCGATCATGACGCCCAAGATTCCATCGTACTTGCCGGCGTCCCGAACGGTATCCAGGTGGGAGCCGAGGACGAGGGTTTTGTCTCCATCTCCTTCGTACCGGCCGATGAGGTTCTTTATGGCGTCCTGGCGGACGGTCATGCCGGCGTCCCGCATCCAGCCGGCGACGATCTTATTGACCTCCCGCATCGCCTGGGAACCAAACGGGCGGGTAATGGCGTTACTTTCTTCGCTGATGTTGCCGAGCAGGTCGCACCGTTCCATGACGGTGGTTGCCGAGTCTTTCATCAGCTTCCCCTGTAGGTGCTGTAAGACCAGGGAGATGTCAAAAGCGGGACATGGTAGTGCGAATCGGGGTCGGATATGCCGAACCGGATCGGCACCTGGCCGAGGAACGGAGGATCTCCATCATCCCCGAAATACCCACCGACGGAGAAGACGATTTCATACTCTCCCACCTCGAACTCGGCCTCCCGTAGAAGAGGTTCGTCGGTCCTGCCGTCGTCGTTGGTGCGGACGGTCTTGATGGGGTGCCGTGTGCCGCTCTCGTCGAAGCGGGCCAGCTCTATCTCCATCCCGCCGGCGGGTTTGCCGTGAGCCGTATCGAGGACGTGGGTCGTTAGGAAGCCTGGCATGGGATCAACGCTGCCTCTCTACCCAGCCCTCGATGTGGCCGTAGGGGTCTTGAGTGGCGTGGTGGATCTCTTTGTTGTTCTCGATCCCGAAGCGCTCCAAATCGTAGACGATGTAGTGTACGTTAGGGAAGGAGAACCAGATCCGCTCTATCTCCGGGAACTTCTTCAAGACCGCCTCGCCCATGCGATACAAAGTATTCTGCATCGAAGGGCTGTAGTGGTCGGTGAAGGTCTCGAACACCTGGTCCCTGACCCCGCGCCAGGTCTCATTAAAGTCTACGTAGGTTGTGTTGTACTCCCACTTGGAGGTAACGATGGTGGAGAGTATGCGGTCGTTCGTCTCCGGCAGGGTGGTGAACTCTTCGCGCAGAAAGCCTTCCCACCCGGAGTTTGTCGTTTTCATTATGTGGACGTCGCCGATGCCGGCCTCCACCTTCCGCCCGCCGCTCTCGTCGCCCCACACCTTCGCCCGGTGCTGGCCGCGGTCCCGAACGAACGAGTGCTCGTGGGGCTGACCGTCAACCTCCATCCGGTGCCAGTGGGTTTGGTGGATCTGTACCCAACAACTCGAAACGGTCGGGCCGGCTTCGAGAAAGTGGTCCACCAGCGCCAGGCCGAAGTCCTCGATCGAACCCGTCAGCTTGTCCTTCGACAACCCGTAGACCGTATTCCTCATCGTATCCGTCGCCAGCAGGCCGGTGTTGTCGCCTTCTGTGTGGGCGGCCTCGAAGTCGCCCTCCAGCGCGACGCGGACGTCGAGATCCCAGACCTCGTGCCGGTCCGCATCCCGGTTCACCTTGAGTACGCGGACCTCGGTCTTGCCGTAGTTGTTCTGGCCGAGGACGATCTTTGCGTCGGTTTTCGTGTCGGTAGTCTCCGTCATTTTCTTTCTCCTTCCTCTATGGTTTCCCACAACCTGTACTTTGCTATCTTATTTATCTCTTCCAGGGCCTTATTTACCTCCTTTTCACGAGAGTTTTGCAGCCGCTTTTCGGCGTCTTCTAGTATCGTTTCTTTTGTGTGTTCCCTGACCGCGAAGATCATGGGTATGCCGAACTTCTCTTTGTAGGCCTCGTTCAGCCTCGTGAAAGTTTCGTATTCCTCTTGCGAGAGCCGGTTTAGGCCGAGAGACGCCTGCTCCTGGGTGGATTCGGGCGTGAGATCCCCGGCCATCGCAGCCTTCCCGGCAAGGTCCGGGTGGGCTTTTATGAGCGAGAGCTGACGCTCGTGTGAGGCTTCCCAAAGCACCTGCTCGAAAGCGCCGTGCATCTCGGAGACATCCTCAAAGGGCCGCTCTCCGGAAGCTTCTTCGGCGACCCAGGGGGAGTGTTCGTAGAGCGAACCGAACTTCGTCACGAAATCCTCCCGGCTTAGGTCGTTTACCTCGTCTAGCTTGATCTTCTGCGGCATCCTGCTCCTCATCTAGCCCGGCCTCGCCGGAAACTTTCTAACTTCTCGCCCCGATAAGGCTCTCCTCCACCATGTCTTGCAGGCGGTAGTTCGCTATCTTCACGACCTCGACTATGGAGATCAGGGTTTCCTGCTCCTTATTGTGCTTTAACCGAGACTCGGCATCCTCCAGAAGTGTCTCTTTGGTGTGGTCCCGGATGGCGGTCACCAGCGGGAAGCCAAACTTCTCCCGGTAAGCCTCGTTTATCTGCTGAAATTCTTCGTCTTCTTTCTCTGAGAGTCCCGTGAGACCAACCGACCGGCGCTCGCGCAGGGAGAGCGTAGACAAACTCCCCCGGGCGGTCGCCCGCTTGCTCAAGGGTGTGTAGGAGCGCAGTAACTCCGCCTGGTGATCTTCCGGGGCATCGTAGACGACGGTCTGGAAGGCGTGGCGTAGGTCGTGAATGCTGGAGAACGGGTGTTCGGCATCATAGGCTTCTTCGGTAACCCAGCGGGCTCCCTGGAACAGCGGCGCGAACTTCTCCGCAAACGCCTCACGGCCGAGCCGGTTGGCTTCCATGACGGTCAGCTTGTCCTCTACGCCGCCTACGTTCTCACCGTAATCGCCCACGTCCTGTTCAGCTTCTCCTCCCAGGACGTTGAAAAGGATGTTCAGGAGAATAGCGGCCACGGCGGCGGCGGTGATGCCGCTGTCGAACACGAGCCGCACGGCCTCCGGGAATTGCTCGTAAAACTCCGGCACCGTGGCGGGGATCACGCCGAGGGCGACGGCAACGGCCACGATTATGAGGTTCCTGTTGAGCGTGAGGTCCACCTTAGAAAGCGTCTGGACGCCGGCCGCCGCGACGGAGCCGAACAACACCAGACCCGCACCACCCAATACGGGCAGTGGTATAGAGGCCACCAACCCGGCGACCTTTGGGAAGATACCCATCAGGATCAGGATGACACCGGCAGCCGCCACCACGAAGCGGCTCTTGATCCCGGTAAACCGCACGAGCCCAACGTTCTGGGCGAAGGCGGAGAACGGGAACGTGTTCAAGACCGCGCCGACGGCCGTGGAGATGCCGTCCGCCCGCAGGCCTTTGGCGACTACGTCAGAATCTACTGGCTTCTCGGTTATTTCGCCGATGGCGAGGATGTCGGCGGTAGTCTCGGTCATAATGATCAGCATAACGAGCGTCATAGATATTATCGGGATTATGGCGAAGACCGGCGCCCCGAAGTTGAAGGGCAGTGTAATTCCAACCCATCCCGCATCCCCTACCCTGGCGAAGTCGGCCATCGCGAATATCGCCGCAAAAGCAGTGCCGATGACAAGCCCGAGCAGGATAGCAACCCGGCTCAGGAAACCGCCGAGGATTCCCCCGGCGAACCGGGTAATGAGCAAGACTACGATCAGCGTAAAGAACGCCAGCCCGATGTTGGCCGGGCTCCCAAAATCCGGGGCGTCCGGGACACCGCCGGCGGACCACCGGATCGCCACCGGCATCAGCGAGACACCGATTATGGCGATGATAGTGCCGGTAACCACCGGCGGAAAGAAGCGTAAAAGTTTGCCGAAGAACGGCGCCGCCGCCACGGTCAGGAGGCCAGCCACTATCACCGACCCATAAATTCCCTGTATCCCGTACTCGCCGCCGATAATGATCATCGGCGTGACCGCCGCGAACGAGGTTCCCTGAACTATCGGCAGCTTCGCCCCGAACTTCCAGAACCCGACGGCTTGTATAAGGGTGGCTATGCCGCACATAAAAAAGCTGGCGTTGATGATGTAGACGATTTGCTCTGGCGGCAGATCTAGGGCCGACGCCACGATGAGCGGCACCGCGATGATCCCCGCATACATGGTCATTACGTGCTGCAACCCGAAGGCCGCCATGCGTCCCGCCGGCAACACCTCATCTACAGGATGGGTTGCTTGCCCCTCCCGGCCACGATCCTCTGACATGTTTTCTCCTTCCCCAGGCGTGAGGCCTGATCTTCTACCTCTGCCACCTATCTTAAGTGCGTCGGGATCAGGATATCTATGTACTGGCGATTAAAGTTTTGCCGCCGCGTTTGTGTCCTCGTACAAACCTACGGGTAGGAACGAAGGGTTCGTGTGCTTCTAGTTAGCTTCCCCAAACCTGTCTGCTTCCGCTTCAGCTTCCACCTTCACTTCGACTGCTTTAGCGCCGGCATCAAGAGCAGTCTCTAAAACTTTCGTCATAGCCTGCAACACCTCTTCGCGGCTTCCCGCAAGCATGATGGTCTCTGGTCCCGCTTCGCGCGCCAGCCCAGATTCCCCCGCCGTTCGCATCGCCGCCTCGATCTGCTTTTGCGGCGGCTTCTCGGCGCGATCGGAAGTGCCGACCTTCAGCTCCGCGCTAACCGGCGCCCGCTCGTAACCGGGCACTACGTCTCGCTCCTTTCGTCTAATCGTCCGACTTCAGCGTACCCAGCGCTGCCCGGTTGCGGAGGCTCGTCGGGGGCTTTTTGGAGATACCGGCTAGCTGCTCGGGTTTTACAGGAACTCTTGTAAGCTCCCGGCCGGTTGCGTCGCGCAGCGCGGCCACTATAGCCGGCGTGGAAGAGATCGTCGGGGGCTCGCCGACGCCTTTGAGGCCGTACGGGGCCTCCGGGTCTGCGAGTTCCAAAATATCCATCTTTACCGACGGCATGTCGAGGATGGTGGGAATGAGGTAGTCGGTGAAAGAGGCGTTCAAGACCTTGCCTTCTTTTATCTGGATCTCCTCCATCAGGGCGAGTCCGAGACCCTGGGCGATACCGCCCTCTATTTGACCCTCAAGCGCCTGCGGGTTCATGACTTTACCCACGTCCTGGGCCGTGGCGATCTCTACCACCCGCACGAGCCCGAGCTCTGTATCCACCTCCACCACCGCCCGGTGCGCCGCGAAAGCGAACTGCAGGTGAGGATCTCCCTGCCCGTTCTCGTCCAGCGGATAGGTCTTCTTGTGATGGAACTCAACGGTTTCCCCGAACGCCTCACCGTCGAGGAGGTCGACCAGTGAGACCAGCGCCCGGCCGCCCGAGGTCACGTCTCCACCCCCGATCGAGAGGCCAGCCGGGTCTTCTCCGAACTCTTCACCGGCTCGCTCGATTACCCGTTCACGGACCGCTTCGCACGCCATCTTTACCGCGCCGCCCGTCATATACGTCTGGCGCGAGGCGGAGGTGGAGCCCGCAGAGCCCACCCGCGTATCCGCCGGGAGCACGGCTACCTTCTCGATACCGAGCTCGGTGCGCGCGATCTGGGCCTGCACCATAACTCCGCCCTGCCCGACTTCCGCCGCCGCAGTATGCACCTCCACGAGCGGCTCCCCGTCTTCGATAAAGAGCCGGACCCGCGCCGTGGAGTAGTCGTCGAAACCCGCCGAGAACCCGATATTCTTGAAACCGACGGCGTACCCGACGCCCCGTTTCACACCCTCGCCGTGCGTTACGTTCGAGACGCCGCCCGGCAGTTCGCACAGGTCCCGGCCCGGCAGTTCTTCCTGCTCCGGGAGGGGCATTGCCTTTACACGCTCCAGGATCTCCGCCACCGGCGCCGGTTTCGGTACTTCCTGGCCGAACGGGAACTTCATCCCCGGCTCGATGGCGTTTTTTATGCGGAGCTCCATCGGGTCCATTCCGAGCTCCGCCGCCAGCTTGTCCATCTGGGCCTCGTGGGCAAAGCAGGTCTGCACCGCCCCGAAGCCCCGCATCGCGCCGCAGGGCGGGTTGTTGGTGTAGAGCATGTGGCTCTCGATCTCCGCGTTCGGCACCTCGTAAGGGCCGCAGGCAAAGGTCGCCGCGTTCAGGCAGACGGCGTTGGAGCTGGACGCGTACGCGCCGCCGTCGAAGACGAGCCGCGCCCGGACGTAGACGAGCTTTCCATCTTTCGTGGCGCCGTGTTCGTAACGCATTTTCGCCGGGTGGCGGTGGACGTGGCCGAAGAAGGACTCTTCGCGGTTGTAGGACATCTTTACGGGTCGTTCGGTCTCCAGAGCGAGCATGCAGGCGTGGATCTGCATGGAGAGGTCTTCCCGGCCGCCGAACGCGCCGCCGACGCCGGAGAGTTCCATCCGGACCTGGTCGTGCTCTAGCCCGAGACTCTCTGAGACCTGATCCTGGTCAATGTGCAACCACTGGGTCGAGATGTAAAGGTCCACCCCGCCGACCCCGTCCGGTACCGCGAGCCCGGACTCCGGCCCCAGGAATGCCTGATCCTGCATCCCGATCTCGTACTCACCCGTAACGACCACATCTGCCGTCACCCCCGGATCTCCGTGCTCAATGCGAATCCGCCGGAGCACGTTGCCGGAGAGGTGCAGCTTAGGCGCGTCGTCCCGCATCGCTTCTTCTGCGTCCACTACGGGTTCGAGGACTTCGTACTCTACGTGTATTTTCTCCAGCGCCCGCCGGGCGGTTTCGGGGTGATCCGCCGCGACGACAGCCACCGGCTCCCCCTGGTAGCGCACCTTCTCCCAGGCGAGCACGGGCTGGTCGGGGACCTCCATCCCGTAGACTCTGCGACCCGGCACGTCCTCGTGCGTCAGGATAGCGTAAACGCCCGGTATGCTCTCGGCCCCCGAGGTTTCTATGGACCGGATCTCCGCGTGCGGATGCGGGCTGCGGAGCGTCGCGCCCCACAGCATGCCGTCCTGGTAGAGATCTGAGGAATACTCGAACTCGCCCGTAACTTTCGGAACACCGTCCGGCCGGACCGTGCTCTCGCCGACCCGTCCGGGCATTGTAGGCGTGGCGGGGCGTTTGCGGGTCGGGGCCGCGGGCATCGTCGCCCGGCCCGTCACGCGTCCATCCTCCCGGCGGCGAGGTGAACGGCGTCCAGGATCTTCTCGTACCCCGTGCAACGGCAGAGGTTGCCCGCCAACGCCTCCCTTACCTGGGTGTCGGTCGGCTCCGGGATGCGCCCCAGCAGCTCGTGGGCCGCCACGACGAGCCCCGGCGTACAGAACCCGCACTGCACCGCCCCCGCCTCGACGAAAGCCTTCTGTACCGGATGAAGCCCGTCTTCACCGGCGATCCCCTCCACCGTAACGACGGTGCGCCCGTCAGCCTGTCCCGCCAGCACCAGGCACGAACAGACGAGCGCGCCGTCCAGATACACCGAGCACGAACCGCACTCTCCTTGCTCGCAGGCGTTTTTGGAACCCGGGAGGTCCAGGCGCTCGCGCAACACGTACAAGAGGCTCTCCCCCTCCCACACGCCGTCCACCTCACACACTTTGCCGTTCACGCCGAACTCTAGCCTCATTCACCCTCCCGATACTCGTCCCACGCCCACCGGAGCGCGCGCCGGGCCAACACCCCGACCGCGTGCCGCCGGTACTCCGCACTTCCCCGCACGTCGTCTATGGGCCGGGCCGCGCCCGACACCAGCTCCCCGAAGCGCCCTAGCGGCGCCTCGTCCAACCCGCCGCGAGAGTCCCATAGTCTTTTCTCATCCAGCACGCCCTGTACAAACTCTTCCGCTTCGTGAGCGCGGATGGGCGTCGGTCCGGCGGAGCCGATGCAGACGCAGACCTTTCTCTGCTGCGGGTGGATCGCGAGCCCCAGAGAGCAGACGGCGATGACCATCGCGTTCCGGGTCCCGATCTTTGCGTACTGCTGCGGTCCTTCGGCCTTCGGGATGTAGAAGCCGGAGATCAACTCCCCGGGTTCGATGGTAGTCTTGCCCGGCGCTTCTATGAAATTCACGACCGGCACGCGGCGCGTTCCCTCGACGCAGGAAAGTTCCACCTCCGCATCGGAGGCGTAGAGCGGTGGCAGGGCGTCGCCGGCGGGAGAGGCGGTCCCGAGGTTCCCGCCGACGGTTCCGAGGTTCCGGATCTGGGGCGACCCAACCGTTCGTGAAGCCATGGAAAGCCCCGGCAGCCGGTCGCCCAACTCCTCGATGATCCTCGTGTACGTTACCCCGGCTCCAATCCGCAGATGGCCGTTCTCGCGTCCCCACTCGAAAAGGTCCGGCACCCGCGTCAGATCCATGACGTAGCCGGGACGGGCACGATCGAAGTTCAACTCGACCATCAAGTCCGTGCCGCCGAAGATGGGCCGGGTTTGGGGATGGGCGGCCTTCGCCTCCAGCGCCTCTTCCCAGGTTGTGGGCTGCAGAAACTCTATGCTCTTCTCCGTTTCTTTTGTTTCGGGCCGTCCGGAAGTCGGCTCTTCTAAATCTTCCAAAGGCTCCGCATATTATCCACCCGGTTCGGCGGCGTTCAACGTGCCCCGGGATAAAGTTCCTTTCAGCAGATTTGTCCCGGAGGACAAACGGCGCGCGGTCCTACCCGACCACCAGGTTCACGAGCCGCCCGGGGACGTAGACGGCCTTACGGAGCTCTTTGTCCTCGACGTGGGGCCGGACCTTCGCGCTCGAAAGCGCCAGTTCTTTGGCGGTCTCCTCGCTTATATCCGCCGGGGCTTCGATGCGGTCACGGAGCTTGCCGTTTACCTGGATGACCAGCGTGAACGCCTCGGTTTTTATG
Source organism: Rubrobacteraceae bacterium (assembly GCA_965213905.1). Lineage (GTDB taxonomy): Bacteria > Actinomycetota > Rubrobacteria > Rubrobacterales > Rubrobacteraceae > SIRX01. Next base: position 1,482,378 of record OZ243922.1, read on the forward strand.
AGGCTCTCGTCGTAGCCGGGCCACTCTTGTTCGTGAACGGAATACGATTCGCCGATTCCGGCCCACATCTCCTCGGCGTGGTGCGGCGCGAACGGCGCGAGGACGAGTGCGAACTTCCGCAGAGCTTCGTTCCACCTCTCATCTTCCACCCGGCCCCGGATGGCGAGAAGGTAGTTAGTCTGCTCCATCAGCGCGGCAACCGCCGTGTTGAACCGGAACGCTTCGAGGTCTTCCGTTACCTTCTTTATAGTCTGCTCTGTCCGACGGTCGAGCTCGCCGGGGTCGGCCTCCGCCCCGGTAGCTTCGCCTTCCGCCACGAGCGAGAGGGCGCGGCGCAGGAAACGTGAGACGCCTTCGATGCCGCGCCCGTCCCACGGGCCGCCCTGGTTCCACGGCCCGATAAACATCAAGAAGCAGCGCAGGGCGTCCGATCCGTAGCGGTCCACGAACTCCTGCGGGTTGACGACGTTGCCCTGGCTTTTGCTCATCTTCTCGGCGTCCTCGCCCAGGATGATGCCCTGGTTAAAGAGCTTCTTCATCGGCTCGTCGAAGTCCACGAGCCCGAGGTCGCGCATGACCTTCGTAAAGAAGCGCGTGTAGAGCAGGTGCATGACGGCGTGCTCGATGCCGCCGGTGTACTGATCCACCGGCAGCCACTTCTCACCGCGCTCCGGATCGAACGGCCCCTCGTCGTAGTGCGGCGAGAGGTAACGATACTGGTACCACGAGGAGTCCATGAAAGTGTCCATCGTGTCCGTTTCGCGCTCCGCACGACCGCCGCAACTCGGACATTCGGTGTACCGGAAGTCTTCGTCGAGCTTGAGCGGCGACTCACCCGTGGGGGTGAACTCGGCGTCTTCGGGGAGGCGAACCGGCAGGTCCTTTTCGGGAACGGGGACGGTGCCGCAATCGTCGCAGTAGAGGATCGGGATCGGGGTCCCCCAGTACCGTTGGCGCGAGATGAGCCAGTCGTGCAGCCGATAAGTCACGGCGGACTCGCCTTTGCCTCGTTCTTCAAGATACTCGACCATGCGCTGTTTGGCTTCTTCGACCTCCAGGCCGTCGAGGAAGTCGCTGTTGATCGCCGGTCCCTCACCGACGTATGCCTCGCCCTCGAAGTCTTCCGGCGGTTGGACGGTGCGGATTATGGGCAGGTCGTACCTGGCGGCGAAGTCCCAGTCGCGCTGGTCTTGGCCGGGGACCGCCATGATGGCGCCGGTCCCGTAGCCCATGAGCACGTAGTCGGCGATGTAGACCGGTATTTCCTTACCGTTCGCCGGGTTCGTCGCGTAGGCGCCGGTGAACGCGCCGGTCTTATCGCGGGTTACGTCCGTCCGGTCTATCTCCGTCATCTTGGCGGCCTTCTCGACGTAGGAGCGGACCTCTTCGGATTGTTCCGGCGTAGTTATCTTCTCTACCGCCGGATGCTCGGGGGACATGACGAAGAAGGTCGCCCCGAAAAGCGTGTCCGGGCGGGTGGTGAAGACCTCGATCTCACCGTAGCCTTCGATGTCGAACTTTATCTCCGCACCCTCGGAGCGGCCGATCCAATTGCGTTGGAGCGTCTCCACCCGCTCGGGCCAATCTATTTTCGAGAAGTCCAGCAGTTCCTCGGCGTAGTCCGTGATCTTGAACAGCCACTGTGCCAGGTCCTTCTTGATAACCGGCGTCCCGCACCGCTCGCACACCCGGTCCGGTCCTACGACCTGCTCCCGCGCCAGCGTCGTGTTGTCTTTGGGGCACCAGTCCACCGGTGCGTAGTCCCGGTAGGCGATGCCTTTCTCGAAGAACTTGAGGAAGAACCACTGGTTCCACCGGTAGTACTCCGGGTCACAGGTAACGACCTCGGAGTCGAAGTCGAACATCGCCCCCATCTGCCGGAGCTGCCCGCGCATGTTCTCGATGTTGGACATCGTCCACTTGTACGGGTGGATGCCGCGGTTTATGGCGGCGTTCTCGGCCGGCAGCCCGAAGGCGTCGAAGCCTATCGGGAAAAATACCCGGTAGCCGTTCATCCGCATAAAGCGGGCGCGGGTGTCGGAGGGGGTCATGGCGTACCAGTGGCCGACGTGCAGGTCGCCGCTCGGGTACGGGAGCATGGTGAGCGCGTAATGCTTGGGCTTGCCCGGATCCTCGTCGGTCTCGTAGAGGCCGCTTTCGGCCCACTTTTCCTGCCAGCGGCGCTCTATGTCGCCCGGCTTGTATACGCTTTTTATCGTCGTTTCGCTCACTGGGACTCCTCGTGCGGGCTCTGGTGCGGGGGATCTAGTAAATCCGGTTAAAAGAACGCGCGGGAGCTTATAGTCGTGGACCGGTTAGGTCTATGTATCCCTCGGCGCGCATGGGATTAATATAGCATCCGGCAGCCCACCGGGAAAGAGTGCTTTGCGGGCGGGCGGCTATCCGCCCAGGTCTAATGGGTCGGAGTAACCGTAGTGCTGGAACGCTTCCTTGCGGGCTTCGCCGTCGGGGACGTCGCCTTCAGAGTCGAACTCCGGCGAGTCCAGGATCTTCCGCTTGCTCTGCTCCACCTTTACGCCTTCTTCATCGGAGTTGGTTACCGCGTGTACCGGGATCAGGAAGCTCCGCTCTTCACCGGAGACCTCGATCAGGTGCGCCGTGCCGGGCTCTTCCCAGATGTAGACTTCCTCCACCGTGCCGATCTCTTCGTCGTTGCTGTCCAGGACTTTGCTACCCCCGACGTCCTGCCACTGTTCCCCGACCTCGCCGTCGAAGTCTTCGAGCTTTACCAGGTTCGCTTCCTCAGCCATACTCTGCAACCCTTTCTTCTAGCTCCACCTACCTTCGCTATTGGTTCCCGAACGACCAAAGGACGAAACGCCGGCCACAACAGCCCCAGAAAAGCCGTCAGCGTAGAACAGCAATCTCAGCACCGCCACTATCCCGACTATCGAAAGCCAGACTGACTGGGAACCGTGGACAGGAAGATCTCACTAATCCGTGGAAAGCGGTGAGAGTCGGCAATGATCGTGCGCAAGAGTGCCAGATAATCCGCCTCCATAATGGTGGTCAGGAGCTTCCGTGACAGCATAAAAGGCGCTTCCCGCAACTCCTCCGGGCTCCGCGGCTCTACACTCCTCGCTGATTCCAGGACTTTTGTCTGCGGGTTTTCGATAGTGAGCCGCGGCAGTACGTCTTCGAAGAGATCCTCCTTGCTCGGGTAGTACGCATACAAAGTCCTTTTAGAGACCCCAGCCTCCCCCGCGATAGCGTCCGTGCTGGCCGCAGCAAAACCCTGCTCCAGAAACACCCGCTGCACACCGGCCAGGATCTGTCCCCGCTTCGCCCGGGGCCTTTCCTCGACCCCTTTGGACGCCGCCTCCATAAACCACCTTCTCTATGTAAACTAAACAGTACCGTTTGTTGTTGCTTGAAGACGTGTTTTGTCGAGAAGTTGTCGAGGAAGTGGCGGTTTTTAAGGAAGGGTTGTTCGGAAGATTAGACGAGCAGGACCAGCAGGATCAGGAGTGCGGCGGAAAGGGTGCAAGATACGTTGGTCAGCTCGTTTCCTATACGGGGCGAGAGGGCCCCGATCAGGCTGTCTACAATCGTCCCGATGAGGGCCGCGAACGTAACGAGTAGCGCCATTACCGCGCCGTCGACCAGCCCGACCCAAAACCCGACGATAGCGGTCAGCGCCGCGGTCACGATACCGGCGATCGTGCCTGGTAGTGAGACGGCGCCGTCGGTGCCGGGTGGTACTTTCGCGAAGGTGGTCGAAAGTCGCGGCGTGCTACCGGCCAGTTGCCCGACCTCGGACTCGGCGGTGTCGGCGAAGGCGGCTCCCAGGGAGGCGACGAAAGCGGCGGCGAAGGCCTCTGGGAACGGTGTTAGTGCGGCGAGCAGGGCGCACGCGACGGCGACGCCGGCGTTCGCCAGGGCGTTCTTCGTACCTCGCCTCCCTCCCCCACCCTCAGCCGTTCCGGCACTCTCTTTCCGCCGGTAGCCGACTCTCGTGAGCAAGGAGCCGCCAACCACGAACAGCGCGAGCACGGCGAACCCTTGCCATCCCAGTCCGGCGTAGATCAGGGCCGCCACCAAAAACCCTCCCGCCGCCCCGCCGCGGCTCACCATCCCGAGAAGATAGGCCAGCGCCGCAAAAGCGGCCGGAACTACTACCGCGGTGGCTAGAGAATTCAGTGGCGGCCCGGAGTTTTCCGTATACGCCCGAGGAGCCGTACGGCGTAGGCTTCGCCCTCGGTCTTTGGTGAGACCGGGACCAACGCGGGCAGAATGTCTCCGACCCGGATCCCCCCAGAGGTCAACCGTCCTACACCTTGGTATAGCAGCGAACCCGAGAGCGGGCTCGGCCTTTCGGGGGTGGCAACGACGATGCCGTACGGGTGGGAAGACTCGATATTTCCGGACACCCGGATTTCCTCCACCGTCTCCGGCCGATCCTGGCCGAGGACGAAAATACAAGCCGCCGAGTCTCCAGCAGGTGGTGCCTCCCCCGCCTCTAGGCTCTTCCAGCTGGCGGTGATGCCGGAAAGACCGGAGTTTAGCGCCGCGCGTGAGAGCGCCGACCAAACGTCTCCGGCCACCCGGAAAGCGGCCGGACTCTCGTAGTCCACCAGGATAACAACGGTATAACGCAAAGCGACAGGATGTTAGCAGAAGCCGCCGGTCAGGTTCCTGGGGACACGGGGTCACACACCCAGGCTACAAACCTTCTGCCTCGCGCTTCTCCAGCCTTTTCATAAACACGTCTATCTCTTTGATCGTCTGAAGGTCGCCGTTTCTCTGTGCCACCTCGCGGCCGGTCTCGAAGACCCGGCGGGCTTCGGCGTTTTCGTGGAGTTCGTAGTGGGTCCGTCCCAGCGTCCGGTACGCGACGGAGTAGTCCGGTTTGTTTTCTACGGCCCGGGACAGGTGCTCTTTCGCTTCCCCGTAGCGCTCCTCTTTGAACAGCTCGATGCCCAACGAACAAAGTACCATCGGGTTCTCCGGGTCCTTCGCAAGAAGTTTCCGGAACATGTCGGCGCGAGAAGTTTCCATGCCCCCCGTTTTAGCACGAAAATCCCTCGCCTGATAACATCGCCGCCTACGTCATGGAGCCTAAACTACTGTTGAACGACCTGTCGAGATCTTCTGACCTCTCCCCCTTTCGCGAGCTTGTAGCCCCCCTCTCGGACTACGACCGCAAGCGTGGCAGCGACCTCATAAAAACCCTCTCCGTCTACTTCGACACCGGAACGAACGCCAGCGAGACGGCGGACCGGCTCTTCCTACACCGCAACAGCCTCCTGTATCGCCTAGAGCGCATACAGGAGCTGACTGGGCTAGACTTGAAGGACCCCGAGGCACGCCTCGCGCTGCAACTCGGACTACTAGCGAATAGAGAAGGAGACGAAAATGAAGCTCAGCACCCGTAACCGGCTTCCCGGCACCGTCACCGAAATCGTGAAGGACGAAGTCACGGCCAAAGTAACGCTCCAGGTCGGCGACAACCACGTCGTCTCGCTTATAACCCGCGAGAGCTGTGACGAGCTCGGCCTCGAAGAAGGCCAGCGGGCCTCCGCGCTCGTCAAAGCCACCGATGTCATGATCCTGACCGACGAAGGCCTGGCTTAGCTCCGTCGCTAGCCCCGGCTTCGCTCCTGGGCTTTCCTGGTTAGCAGACGGGCCGTCAGGATGACCACGAACGAGAAGCCCAGCACCAGCACCGAGAGGGCGACCGCCGCGTCCAGATCACGTTCGAAGGCCGCGTAGATCGCCAACGGCATCGTCTGCGTCACGCCCTGCAGGTTTCCCGCCAGGATGATCGTGGCCCCGAACTCCCCCAACGCCCGCGCCCACGCCGTAACCGCCCCGGCGACGAGCGCCGGGAACGCGAGTGGCACGGTGATGCTGGTGAAGACCTTGCCGCGCCGGGCGCCGTCGACCAGCGCCGCCTCCTCGACCTCGCGGTCCACCTGGCCGAAGCCCACCGCCGCCTGCCTTACGTAGAAGTGCGAAGCTACAAAGAGTTGGGCCACCACCACGGCCGTGGTGGTAAGGCTGATCTGTATCCCAAAGACTTGCAGGTACTCTCCCAAGAGCCCCATGTTCCCGAACGCGAGCAACAAGGCTATGCCCGCCGCGCTCGGCGGCAGCACCGCCGGGATGTCTACGAGCGTATCCACGAGCCGTTTGCCGGGGAACTCGGCCCGCGACAGCACATAGGCCGCCGGCGTCCCGATCAGGAGCAGCACGCCCATCGTGATCGCCGTGGTCCGGGCGCTCAGGAGTAAGGCCTCCACGGCGACCGGCGAGGTCATGGCGCGCCAGGAACGCTCGTTCATGGTCCACACCACCAGGCTCAACACCGGGAGGCTTATAAAGCCCGCCAACAGCGCCAGCGCCCCAACACCTACGCCGGAGAACGCTATCTCCGACCGGAGGAACTTCCGGCGCTTCTTCTTTACTAATTTACCCGTTCGAACTCCCACCCCTCCATCACGTTCTGGCCTTTCTGGCTGAGGACCAGATCCACCCACTCCCGCGCCGGCGCCGGGTGCGGGGCGTCACCCGTCACCGAGACTTGGTAGGTCGCGGTTACGTCGAATTCTTCCGGAACTTCGACCACCTTTATCTCGTCCTGAATTTCCGGCGTCACATCGCTCGCGTACACGAACGTCGCGTCTGCTTCACCTATAGCGACCCGGTTTGCCGCCGCCCGGACGTCGGCCTCGCGCGACACCACATTCTCCACGACCTGGTCGCCGAAATCGGCGCCGTAGCGCGTGCCGGCTTTTGCCAGGACTTCTTCCGCATAGCCGGCTATGGGAACTCCTTCCTGCGCCAGGACGAGGTCCAGGTTCGGCTTCGCGAGGTCTCGCAACGCCTCTACTCCGGCCGGGTTTTCTTCGGGAAGTGCGACTACCGTCGAGTTTTCGGCGAACACCCGCGCCCCGGATACGACCCCGTGGTCCTTCGCCGCATCCATCTTGGCTTTATCCGCCGAAGCGAAGACATCCGCCGGCGCCCCCTGACGGAGTTGGGCGAGCAGCATAGAACTCCCGGCGAAGTTGAACCTGACCTCCACACCGGGGTTCCGCCGCTCATACTCTTCTCCCAACTCCTCGAAAGCGTCTGTTAGTGAAGAGGCAGCGAAGACCGTCAAGACCGCTGAGCCGGATCCATCATCCGCACCCGCCCCACATCCGGAGGACACGAGCGCCAAGGCTAGAAATCCGAAGGCTAGAAGAAGATGGGCGCATGGGGTCTTATCCACCTCCCCATGCTAGCCGTTTTCCGGGATCAAATTCTTCGGACACACTGCACGAACTTATCGCGGCCCGGGGAGGCTCCCTACGTGTAGGAACCTATGTGTAGGGGCCCATGCGCTTATCTTTTGCCAGCCGCCGGTAGCCCTCGGCCACACCCAGAACCTTCTTCACGTACCAATCGGCGTGGTTGTAGGAGTAGAGCGCGGCGTACCAGTCTTTTGGCGCGCCACCGGTTTTGAGGTACTTCGCAGCCGCCGGGATAGCGTCCTCCGGGTCCATAACGTTCGCCGTTCCGTCCCCGTTGCCGTCCACCCCGGAAGACTCCCAGGTCGAGGGCATGAACTGCATCGGTCCCATCGCGCCGGCGCTGGACGGGCCCATGTTTTCTCCGTGGTCGCTCTCCACTTTGCCCACCGCCGCCAAAATGTACCAGTCCTCACCGAACCCGTATTTCTTGGCGGACTGACGATAGAGTTTTCTGTACCGCTTTTTGGAAATCTGTTTCACCGGACGCGCCACGATGTCGTTGCGGGCGATCCGCAACTCCCGCCCTCGCTGCACCGAGGGACCTCCGGTGGCGGGCCTGGTGTCCAGGATGCGATCCCGCTCGGCCTCTTGCAGCCGCTGTATGCGACCGTCCGTCCGGGATTTATCTTCACGCAATCGCGATACCTTCTCTTCGAGCCTCTTCTCTTGCAGCCGCAACTCCTCCGCCCGGTCCCGCTCTTCTTCTAGCGACTCTTTGTAATTGCTCTCTTTCTGAGACACCTGGCGTACCGTGTTCCGTAGCTTCTGGCGATCGTCGCGGTAGTCTTCGAACCTCTGCCGGCCCTGCGCGAGGGCCCTCTGGGTCTGCGACCTCGCCAAGGCTTCGGAGCCACCCCCGGAATTAAAAACGCCATCTACAACCGCGATGAGGCCTTCCAGATCGTCGCCTTTGTATGCGGCCCGGACTTGCTCCTCGTAGAGAGCTTGGGAACCGGCGGACTCCTGACGCTGCGACTCCAGATCCTCCCGGAGGTTCTGGTTTTGCCTTTCCAGTTCCCGACTGCGCACCGCCGCGCCGTCCGCGCGGGCCTGCGTTTCTTGAAGGTTCTGGCCCGTAATAGAGACTTCGTCGATCTGTTGCGCTATCTGCGCCTGCTGACCCTGCGATTGGGCTTCCAGGGCCACTATATCCGCACCCTCGGACCCGGTATCTTCTGTAGTCTGCGCCCCGGCTAAGCTGGTGGAAAGCAATAAAAATACAACCGCCGTCATAAAGCCGGTAGCCTTCATTCTTCCCTCAAAACCTCCGTTAGACCCCTACTCCTACAATCTACGCTGGACCATCATATACCATCACAAAGTTTTACCCACCTGCGCAGAGTCGCATCCTGCCGGAACATCTCCGCCTGGACAGCGTTTTGTTATTTATGTTTCTAGCTTAGCCGTGTGTTTCCTACTGCTGGTCGTTATTTGTTAACAGGGCTACCAGTGCTTCCAGTTCCTCGGTTTCTCGGAAGCGGATCTCCACTTTGCCGCCATTTTTAGAGGCTTTTATTTTTACCGGCAGTTCGAGGAACTCTTGTATGTTTTGGGCGACCTTTTCATACTGAACCGTCGGTTTCTCTCTCCAGGTCTCTTTCGCAGTTTCCATACCGGGAGGCTCGGGGGCCGCGTGATCTCTTACTAGTTCTTCTGTCCGCCGCACCGAAAGTTTCTCCGCCCGGACCTTTTTGGCGAGAAGGAGCATCTGCTCTCCCTCTTGGAGACCTAGCAGGGCCCGCGCGTGGCCTTCTGTCAGGGTCCCCGATAAAAGCATCTCGCTGACCGGCTCCGGTAGTTGCGTCAGCCGTAGGGTATTGGTTACAGCGGCCCGGCTTTTGCCGAGCCGCTGGGCGAGTTGCTCCTTGCTCATTCCGAAGCTCTCCATTAACCCCTGGTAGGCGGCCGCGGTTTCTAGAGGGTTCAGGTCTTCTCTCTGGAGGTTCTCGACCAGCGCCAGCTCCATGCTTTCACTATCCGCCGCCTGCCGGATAAGGACCGGCACCCGGTCCAACCCCGCTTCCTTGGCCGCCCGAAGCCTGCGCTCGCCAGCTATGAGCTCGAAGCCCGTCTCGGTCGAGCGGACGACTAGCGGCTGCAGTATGCCGACTTCTTTTATCGAGGCCGCGAGTTCCCGTATGCCCGTCTCGGGGAACATACTCCTCGGCTGATTAGTATTTGGTCTTACGGCGGAGACCGGGATCTCCTCGAACCTGAGCCCGCCGACGCTCTCGCCCGTGGCGATTAACGCCGATAAACCTCTCCCTAAACCCCTTCTACCCACGACCGAGGACCTCTTCGGCCACCGCCGCGTACGCCTCGGCGCCCGCGCTTTTTGGGGCGTACAGCGCGACCGGGACCCCGAAGCTCGGCGACTCACTGAGCCTGACGTTACGGGGGATCAGGTTTCGAAACACACTACCGCCAAAGAAGGTCCGCACTTCTTCCGCCACTTGGTGCGACAGGTTGGTTCGGGAATCGAACATCGTTAGCAGAACTCCCCCGATACGCAGCGAGGGGTTGAGCTCCTCCCGGACCATCCTTATGCTCCGCATCAATTGGGTAAGGCCCTCTAGGGCGTAATACTCGCACTGGATCGGGATGAGCACTTCGTCGGCCGCCGTGAGCGCGTTTAGCGTGAGTAGATCCAACGACGGAGGACAATCTAGTAAAACGCGGTCGTACGTGCCTTCCGGCAGTTTTTCCAGGGCCCTTTTTAGCTTGTATTCTCTGGCTAGGGCCGATACGAGCTCTACCTCGGCGCCCACGAGGTTTATGGTGGAGGGGGCCACGTGAAGGCCTCTTACTTCCGTTTCTAAAGCCACGTCTTGCAAGGACTTGCCTTCGAGAAGGACATCGTACATGCACCCTTCTCCGCCAGCCTCGGAGATTCCTAATCCGCTCGTCGCGTTCGCCTGGGGGTCCATGTCCGCCACGAGCACGCTCTCTCCCCCGTTGGATAGATACGCGGCCAGGTTGATGGCTGTCGTGCTCTTGCCGACCCCGCCTTTTTGATTCACTATCGCGGTTACAGTCCTCACCGGAAGAATCTTAGCACGCTACCTTCCGGCGATCTATCCGCCGCCCAAAGGTGCTTTTTTGGGGACCCCGATCCGTCTGGGGTACTTCTCCGGCGTCGGGGAAGTTTTGGTCACGATGATCAGGGTGCGCTTTTTTTCGGAAACTTCCGGCAAAAACTTTACGTCTATCTCATCCGACACTTCAGCACCAAGTTGTTTGGCGGCCTTGTTGCCGGCCTCGATCTCCTCTTCACCGGGCCTGCCCTTCATCGCTATTACGTGACCGCCTTGCTTCAAAAACGGAACGCAGTACTCCACGAGTTCTGGAAGTGGGGCAAGGGCCTTGGCGGTCGCTATGTCGTATCTCTCCCTAAACCCAGGATCTTTGCCTATCGTCTCAGCCCGGTCATTGACGACCTCTACGTCGCAGAGAGCCATCGCTTCCACTAGTTTCTCTAAAAACCGCGCCTTTTTTCCCGTCGCCTCTACACAGGTTAATGCCAACCCGGGACAAAACAACTTCAGTGGTATGCCCGGCAAACCTCCCCCGGACCCCACATCAACCACTTTCTCCGCCTCAGATAGAGGCCCGAACAGGAAACAACTCAGGCAATCCAGGACATGTTCGTGCAAAATGCGCCCGCGGTCCCTGGTACCGATCACATTAGCTTCGTCGTACTCTGATAAGTGCCTTGCATATATGAACAAAGCACCCGAAGCCTCTTCTCCAACCCTGAGCCCCCATTCTTCCAACTGTTTCGTGAACTCATCCATCGAATGCAGGACACCGTTTCACGTGAAACGTCCATTGAACAACTCTACCCAGAGTATGATAGACGTGTCTTCACGACAAAAGTTTGTTAACGCAAGTTTTTGTCGCACCTTTTGTTTCACGTGAAACCGGCGTTTGCGGTTACTGCTGTGGATGGACTACGACGCGGCGGTTGTCGCCATTCCCCTGGCTATGTGTTTCTACGTCCGGGTTGTTTTTAAGAAACGTGTGTACTGTCCGGCGCTCAGAAGAATTCATGGGCGGTAACTCCATCGGCCGCTGTTCGCGGACCGTCTTGCGTGCTGTGCGGTGCGCTATTCCTTGAACAGCTTCTATCCGGCGTTGGCGGTAGCCTTCGGAGTCAATAATTATCCTCTTCGAGAAAGGCTCGTCTTTATATACCGCGACGTTCAGTAGATATTGCAGCGCGTCTATAGTCTCGCCCTTCTGACCTATAAACAAGCCTGTTTCGGTCGAAGAGACGTCTACAGCTACAAAGTTACCCGCGTCGTAAACATCGACTTTGGCGTCGAGACCCATCATTTCGGTAGTCGAAGAGACGAACGCCCTTACTTCTTCAAGGAGTTTGTCTGGAACTGGATCGCTGTTCTGTTCGTAATTCGGAGAAGAACTCTCCACCGGGGTCTCGTTTGGCTCCGGGTTCTGCACGTTCTCCACTTCCCCGCTATTCCCCTCGATTACAGCCTCGCTGTCGGCGGATAAGCTCTGGTTCTCAGGGGGTTCTAAAGCTTGTCTTTCATCTACTTCAATTCTCGCATCCCTACCACCAATACCCAAGAACCCGGAGCTACCGGTGTCTAACACTTCGTATTCGAGATCTTCCTTAGGGACGCCCAAGTTCTGAGAGGCCTTCTCGACGGCTTCTTCGATGGTACCAGCATAAAACTCTCTGCCTTCTGTCATTTCTTTTTCTTCTTTCTACGTTTACGCTTTGCAGCTTTGGCTGACTGTACTGCAGGGTCTTTGCTCCCGTTATGTTCTGAGTTGGTTTGGGGGGTAGGAGTAGAAGAATTAGAAGACGAGGGCTTTTCGGGCTGTTTCTTACCGGGACCGTAGTTGTAGATAGCATAGTTTTGTACAAAGGTTACCAGGTTCGAAGTTATCCAGTACACGAACAAACCGGCGGGGAAGCTCCATAAAAACACCGTAATACCTATCGGCATGAGCCTCATGAGCCATCTTTGCTGGGGCTCCATGCTTTTATTTGTAATCTCCATAGAAGCGAGCATCGTAACGGCGGAAAGTACGGGCAAAATAAAGTAAGGGTCTCTATGAGATAGATCTAAAAACCATAGAGCGCCACCTTCTACAAAGCTAGGATATTCCGGTGGGTTCTGTCCCGGCACGCCTCCAAATGTCCGTATCACGTAGAAAATACCGATGAATATAGGCATTTGAAACAGTATGGGTATGCAGCCACCTAAGGGATTCACTTTACGCTCTTGGAAAAGCTTCATTTGCTCTTCCTGTTGTTTCTGACGATTGTCCTTATACTTATTGCGGATCTTCTCCATCTCGGGTCTTAGCTCCTGCATAGCACGCATGCTACGAACCTGTCGCACCGTGAGAGGGAACAAGAGCGTACGAACTAACACCGTGAGTAGAACTATCGCCAGCCACCACTCCAGGCCGAGCTGCTGGTGGAAGTACAGTAGTACGGCCCCCATGATGTCCACCAGGGGAGAGAATATATTTTGAAAAAAGTCTGCTATCGCGTTAATCATTTAAGTTATCCCAATCACTTTACCGGATCAAAGCCTCCTTTAGAGAGCGGGTGACATTTCGACAACCTGCGTATACCCAGCAGGCTGCCTTTGAGGAAGCCGTACTTCTCTATAGATTCCATAGTGTACTGGGAACAAGTAGGATAAAATCTACAAGATGGCGGAAACAAGGACGAAACACGCTTCTTATAGAATCTTATCAACAGTAATGCCGGCCTCTTCATAGTAAATTCCGTGGCAACATCAGGCCCTACCGGACTTCTCTTTTTCTTCGAACTTATCAAGGGCTTTTTGCAAATCCTTTTTTAGGTCTTCAAAGTTAGCTTCGCCGGCGCCGGGACGGGCCGATACTACGAGGTCGAAACTCTCCGGCACATCGGCCAAAGTGCTTCGAAAGATTTCTTTTATTCGCCGGCGGATTTTATTGCGTACTACGGCGTTGCCCACTTTTTTCGAAACGGACAACCCCAGCCTGACGTTGCCGATTTCGTTTGGGAAAGCGTGTACCGAAAGGAGCCGGCCCCTGTAGGCGGTTCCACGCCGGTATGCCCGCTCAAACTCGGAGGAGTCCGTAAGCCTGGCTCGTTTATTGCCCGCCAAGCGTCAGACGGCGAGCTTTTTGCGGCCGCGTCGGCGGCGGGCGGAGATCACCCGTCGGCCGCCGACCGTGCCCATGCGCTTGCGGAAACCGTGCGTCTTCGCCCTTTTACGCCGGTTTGGCTGATAAGTGCGCTTCATTGAACTCCTCCGTGTTGGCTGATCTAGAACGTCAAAATATTCAGCAGAATTATACCCGACGTAGTCTCCTTCATCCAGCTATAGCACCCCAGCCGGGAATCGCCCCGTTGAAACTGCACTGTAGCCTCCGTGCTTGGAAAATTCCTGCAAACCGGCAACCCTAGTACCCGAAGGTTCGGCGTACGAGCGCTGCCACACGTCCGGGAAACGGGTCCAAACGATGGCTGACGCGGCCTTTCTCACGCACTTATCCACAGTTGTGGATAAACGTGTGGATAAGTGCGTTAAATCCCTGCAAGTCCTTGGTTTGTTGAGGTTTGCTATGGCTTTATTGCGAGGGGTAAGTTACATTTTGGCCCAGGGGATGATCAATCCAGAGCGCACAAGAGCCGGCAGAGATTCAGCGGACATCGCCGTCCGGGTTGCCGCGTACCCGGAGAACGAGCCGCCCGAGGTGACGGAGGTTGCTGCCTCCAATCCCCGCTCGGCCACGCCGAAGTTTTTAGGGCTCGTAATGGAAAAGGCCGAGGAGCTCGGTGGGGGAGTGCCGGAAGTTGCCGTTCGGGAAGTCGTCGAGAACCTTTTGCACGCCTCTTACAGGGGGGTGGTCATCTCCGTATTAGATGGTGGCCGTACCGTGCGGGTCTCCGACAAAGGCCCGGGGATAGAGGACAAGGATCGGGCCCTAGAGTTCGGTTTCTCCGGGGCCACCCCGGAAGCTCTACGGAACATTCGCGGGATAGGGGCGGGCCTCGGCATCGCGCGAGTAGCGGTTTCGGAGGCCGGTGGCCGGATATCCATCGAGGACAACATAGGCGGCGGCACCGTAACGACGATCTCCATACCAGGCGAAGGCGACCCAATCGAGGATAAACCGGTCGAGGGCCGCCCGCCCAACGCGAAGGCGGAGCAGCGTAAGTACCCCGGCGGAGTACCCCGCATGAACATCTCGGACAGGCAGCAGAACGCCCTGGTGACCATTGTCGAGTGCGGCGAGGCCGGCCCTTCGACCGTGGCGGAGAGGTTGGGGATCAGCGTAAGCACCGCGTACAGGGATTTGTCCGTTCTCGAAGAACACGGCCTGGTGTTCTCGGACGAAACCGGAAAACGATTGGTGTCCCCGTTGGGCCGGGACCTGGTCGAAACCATCGTAAGCTCCTGGGTGAAGTAGGTCGTGGCACCCGGGGTGAAAGAAGTTTGGACCGAAGTACTGGATCGCGTCTCAGAGCACATAAACACGCCCTCTTTCAAAGTCTGGTTTGAAGGTACAAAGCCCGTGGGCCTCTGGGAGAACCAGCTAGAGATCTCCGTACCGAACTCTTTCGCCAAAGAGTACATAGAAAGTCGTTTTCGGCCCGTTCTGGAAGAGGCTTTGGGTACCGTGCTGGACCGCGACGACTCCAGGTTGGTGGTTAGTATCGGCGGACAACGCGGGACGGTACCGGAAGGCAATGGCGCCGCCGCGGAGTCCGCGGAATCCGTGCTGAACGCCCGCGCCCCGGCGTCCGCCCGGGAACGTTACACTTTCGACAGCTTCGTCATAGGCGCCGGCAATCGGTTCGCCCACGCGGCTACTCTGGCGGTGGCCGAATCTCCCGGCGTCGTGTACAACCCGCTCTTTATCTACGGTGGGGTGGGGTTAGGAAAAACCCACCTCCTGCGCGCCGTTGGGTCTTACGTGATGGATCAGGACCCGAGCATGCGCGTCCGGTACGTTACGTGCGAGCAGTTCACGAACGACTTCATCAACTCGATGAGGGACAACGAGCCGCTCGGCTTCCAAAAGCGCTACCGGGAAAACGACGTACTGCTTGTGGACGACATACAGTTTTTAGAGAATAAGGTCGAGACTCAGGAAGCCTTTTTCCACACCTTCAATACGCTCTACGAGGACAACAAGCAGATCGCCATAGCCTCGGACCGGCACCCGAAGTACATTCAAACGTTGGAGAACCGGCTCGTGAGCCGCTTCGAATGGGGCCTCGTAACCGACATACAGCCTCCCGACCTCGAAACGCGCATCGCCATCTTGCGTAAAAAGGCAATCCTGGACAACCTGGAAGTGGACGACGAAGTGCTCACGTTTATAGCCTCCAAGGTGTCCACGAATATCCGGGAACTCGAAGGCGCCCTGGTCCGCATCCTCGCTTACTCCTCACTTTACGGGAGAAAGGTGAGCGTGCCGCTGGCCGAAGAGGTGCTCAGGGACATACTCCCGGACTCGGACTACCGGGAGATCCCGGTAGAGCTCATCCAGCACGAGGTCTGCCGATACTTTAGCGTCGCGAAGCAAGACCTGGTGGGCACCAGCCGGACGAAAGCTTTCGCCTACCCGCGCCAAGTCGCCATGTACCTCTGCCGGGAACTCACCGACGAATCTCTGCCGAAGATCGGCAAAGCTTTCGGGGGAAGAGACCACTCCACCGTGATGCACGCTACCAGCAAAATCTCGAACCTTATAAACAACGACCGCGACACCTTCAACCAGATACACGAGATCACGTACCACATCAAAAGCAAGAGGTAGAAGTAGAAATCCTCTATCCGAAAAACGGCGAAATATGCGATTACCCCTCCCCTCAAGGGAACCAACTTTGTAACAAGACCCAAGACTTGAAGTCTAAAGTTATCCACATTCTATCCACAGCACGACCCCCGGCTGTGGATAACTGCTCGCGTGTTATCCACAATTCTAGCGAGTTATCCACACAACCTGTGGATAACTCCTCTATCCTGTGGAAAACAACATACGATAATTCGTATATGGAGCTATTTAATGACTGCATAGTAATGTAGTTTGTGGATAAACTTGTGGATAAGAGGGGTGAAACCTGTGGATAAACTTGTGGATAGTTTTGTGGATAACTTTGTTCTGTGGATAAGTCGGGAGTTATCCACATTTTATCCACAAGAAATCTTGAGTTATCCACATTTTTGTCCACAGGCTCGGTGAGGGTTAAGGGTTTTAAGTAAAAGGAATTTTGGGGGTTATCCACATATCCACAGGCCTTATTATTATTAGTATTCTAATAAATATATGGTTTAAGTAGTAATAATAAGGAAAGAAGGAGGACGCTATGAGGGTAGTTTGCAACACTGATAACTTTAGTAAGAAACTGGCTCTGGCTTCGCGGGGGGTCTCTGCCAGGTCTGCGGTTCAGGTACTCGGCGGGATACTGTTGGAGGCGGGGGAGGGGTCGGTAAAACTTTCGGCCACGGATATGGAGTTGTCCATTCAGACTTCGGCGCCGGCGGAGGTCGAGGAAGAGGGGCGGGTGGTTATACCGGCCAGGATCTTCAACGACATCGTGCGGTCGTTGCCGGGGGGGCAGCTTTCCTTGGAGTACGACCAGTCGGCCGGGACGGTGAAGCTCGCGGCGAGAGAGAACGAGTACACGATCCGGGCTTACGCCGCGGAGGATTTTCCGCAGCTCCCACAATTCGAAGGGGAGAATTCGTTCAAAATGCCTGGGGAAACGTTGGTGGAGACGGTCGAGAAAGTCTCGCGGTCTTACTCGCGGGACGAGACGCGGCCGGTGCTGACGGGGATCCTGATCAGCTTCGAGGAGTCAAGGGTCAAAATGGTGACGACGGACTCCTACAGGCTTTCGATAAAAGAAAGCGAGCTGGCGAGCACGTTCGACGGCGAGCGGGAAGCGATAGTGCCCGCCCGGGCCATGCAGGAGGTCGGGCGGATCTTCTCCGGCTCGGACGAGGAGCAGATAGAGGCGGCGCTATCCGAGAACCAGGCGCTGTTCCGTATCGGGGACGTGTTGCTCGGCACGCGGCTGATAGACGGTAACTTTCCGGAGTACAAGCGGTTGTTGCCGACGAGCTTCGAGCGCGAGATCTCCGTGGACCGGGAAGAGTTGATAAGTACGTTGCGCCGGGTGAACCTCTTTGCCCAGCGCCAGACGCCGCCGGTGCCGGTGAGCCTCGCGTTCTCGGATGGCGCGGTCGAGGTCATCGTTCGCAACGGCGAGGTGGGGGAGGCCCACGAGAAGTTATCTGCGTCCAGCGAGGACGAGTTCAGCATTTCGTTCAACCCGGGATACCTGCTGGACGGGGTTTCGGCGGTAGATACGGAGAACGTCCTCTTCAAGCTCAACGAGTCGCTCAAGCCCGGCCTGATCGTGCCCGGCTCCAAGGACGGAAACGGGGGCGGCGAAGAAACGGACTTCCTGTACCTGATCATGCCGATGCGGGACCCGGCGCAGGGCTAACCTGATTTGGAACCGGAGTTATCCCCAAACACCACCCTCGGCCAGGCGCTCAAGATTTGGGGCGTCGCCGGGACCGGCGGTGAGGCTAAAGTCCTGATCCAATTCGGAGAAGTCCTGGTAAACGGCGAGGTCGAGACCCGCCGGGGGCGTAAACTTCAGGAAGGCGACGTGGTCGAGGTGGGAGACGAGCGGCTGGAGGTAAGCTAGTGGCCTGCCTCCGGGCGCTCCGGCTGGTCAACTTCCGCAACTACGCCGACGAGACTGTCCTTCTATCCCCCGGTCTTAACGTCGTAGTCGGGGACAACGCCCGGGGCAAGACGAACCTCATAGAAGCCGTCACCTTCGCCGCCACCGGCTCCACACCCCGCACCGCCAAGGAGAACGAGGTCGTCCGCTGGGGCGAGGACTTCTGCCGCGCCGAAGCCCGCATAGCCCTGGAAGACGGCGAACGTAAAGTCGCCATCGGCTACGCCCCCGGCCAGAAGAAACGCCTGACAGTGGACGGGGCCCCGGTGCAATCCCTGACGGAGTACGCCGCCGGCGGCGCCGGGGTGCGCGTGATCAACTTCTTCCCCGACGACATCCGCGTCGTTAAAGGCGCCCCCGCCGACCGCCGGGAATTCCTGGACGACCTGCTCTCTTCGCTGCGACCCTCCTACGCCCGGGCCGCCGCCGACTACGCCAAAGCCGTTCAGCACCGCAACCAACTCCTGCGGCGCATCCGGGACGGCTACTCGTCCGGGAAGACCCTAGCGACCTGGGACCGAAAGGTCGTGGAGCTTGGGGAGGAGGTACTCAAAGGCCGAACGGCGGCGGTGGAGCCCCTCGAAGAACTGTTCAAAGATTCTCTAAGGCTCCTATACGGCTCCGAGAAGGCCGCGTTACGGTACTCCTATAGCGCGCCTCTCGAAAGCTATTCGGAGACGCTCAGAGGGGCACACAGCGCCGATGTCGAGCGCGGCACGACCTCGGTGGGGCCGCACCGGGACGACTTCGAGTTGCTGCTCGGCGGGGTGAACCTGACGACGTTCGGGTCTCAGGGGCAGCAGCGGCTGGCGACGCTGGCCTTGAAGTTCGCGGCGCGGGACTATGTGCGGTGGGCGACGGGGGAGGACCCGATCCTGCTCTTCGACGACGTCATGAGCGAGCTGGACGAACAGCGCCGGGAGTATCTGGCCGACTACTTTTTGGAGAGCACGCAAGCCCTGATCTCCACCACCAACCTCGAATATTTCCGTCCGGACGTGCTCGAACGTTCCCGCGTAATCCGTATACCTGGCGGTGCGGTCGCAAATGCTACAATGGGTGGTGCGCGGAAGTAGGGTAAACGAAGGCGAAAAAGGCTTATTTAAGCGCCAAAGCCGCTAAAATCCCGTTGGGAAAATGTCCGGGATGTGTTAGAATCCAGCGGTGCAGAGGTATATCGAAAAAAGTTCGCGTTGTTCCAACGAATTCCCAAGTTTGAGGAGGATCGTCTCTTTTGGCGGATAAGACGGCTGTCAAGAATTCCAGTAGCTCTTACGATGCAAGTTCCATCCAGGTTCTGGAGGGCCTCGAAGCCGTCAAGCGAAGGCCGGGGATGTACATCGGGTCCACCGGACCACAAGGCCTGCATCACCTCGTATGGGAGATCGTCGACAACTCCATAGACGAGGCGCTGGCGGGGTACTGCTCGGAAATTTTGGTCACCGTCCATCAGGACAACTCAGTCTCCGTGACCGACGACGGGCGTGGTATGCCGGTCGGCGCGATGGAGAAGTACGGCAAGTCCGCAACCGAGGTCATCCTGACGACGCTGCACGCCGGCGGGAAGTTCGACGGGCAGGGATACAAGGTCTCCGGTGGCTTGCACGGCGTCGGGGCTTCGGTCGTGAACGCGCTATCGGAGTGGCTGGAGATCGAAATCCGTCGCGAGGGACATTTGTGGAGCCAGCGCTACGAGCGCGGCTTTCCCGTTGGGGAGTTGACAAAGGACCGGAAGCTCAAAAAGGGCGAGGGGACCGGCACGACCATTAGTTTCATGCCGGACCCGGAGGTATTCACCGAGACGCAGAAGTTTTCGTACGATACGTTGACCCGCCGCTTTCGGGAGTCGGCGTTTCTGAACAAGGGACTGAAGATCCGGGTCGTAGACGAACAAGAAGAAGACCGGGATGTCACCTACCAGTACGAAGGCGGCATTCGGGACTTCGTCGAGCACATCAACGACGCGAAAGACCCGGTCCACAAGACCATCTTCTACATGGAGCGCGAGGACGCGGCGGGAGAAGTCGAGGTCGCGCTGCAGTGGAACAACGGTTTCCAGGACTCGGTGTTTACGTTCGCCAACAACATCAACACGAACGAAGGTGGGGCTCATCTGTCGGGGTTCCGGTCGGCGTTGTCGCGTACGATCAACGCCTACGCCCGGAGCAAGGGGCTCCTAAAAGAAAAAGAAGACAGCCTGACCGGCGACGACATCCGGGAGGGGCTGGCGGCGGTCATCTCTGTAAAACTCTCCGAACCGCAGTTCGAGGGGCAGACAAAGACCAAGCTCGGCAACACCGAGGTAAAGGGACTCGTCGAAAGCTCCACCAATAGTTTCTTGGCGGAGTTCCTGGAGGAACGTCCAGGAGAGGCGAAGGCTATCGTAAACAAGGCGCTCCAGGCCGCGCGGGCGCGGCAGGCGGCCCGGAAGGTGCGGGATACGATCCGCAAGGGTTATCTCGAAAGCTCGACGCTGCCGGGCAAGCTGGCGGATTGTTCGTCGAAGGACCCGGAGCGCAGTGAGATCTACATCGTCGAGGGCGACTCGGCGGGTGGTTCGGCCAAACAGGGCCGGGACCGGAACTTTCAGGCGATACTGCCGTTGCGCGGCAAGATCCTGAACGTCGAGAAGGCCAACATGAATAAGGTCCTCTCCAACGTGGAGATACAGGCCATGATCTCTGCGATCGGGGCCGGCGTTGCGGATACATTCACCCTGGAGAACACCCGGTACAACAAGATCGTCATCATGACCGACGCCGACGTGGACGGGAGTCACATTCGGACGCTCGTGCTGACGTTCCTGTTCCGCAACATGCCGGAGTTGATTGAGGCCGGCTACGTGTACATCGCCCAGCCGCCGCTCTATAAGGTTACGCACCAGCGCAAGGACTACTACGTTTACAACGAGCGCGAGTTGCAGGAAACGCTGGCCCGCCTGAACGCCAACGGAGGCTCCGCCAACGCCAGCATCGGGCGCTTCAAGGGCCTGGGGGAGATGAACCCGACCCAACTTTGGGAGACGACGATGGACCCGGAGCAGCGGACGTTCCTGCAGGTAACGGTCGAGTCCGCCGCGGTCGCCGACGAGCTATTCACGGCGCTAATGGGCGACAAGGTCGAGCCGCGCCGGCTGTTTATCGAAGAGAACGCCAAGGAAGTGAAGAACCTGGATGCGTGATCTGCGATGACCTCTTCTTTGATCTTCTGGGAAGTTCTAACGTTCGTAGTGCTACTGGCTGTCTTCCTTCTGACCTTCTCTGCAATCCGTCGGCGCAGGAATAGACTCCGCGAACTATCTGAAAGTTCGGCGGACGATGCTTCCGCCGAGGAAACATTGGATAAACGCTACGCAAACGGAGAAATAAGCCGGGAGGAGTACCAGACTATCCGGGACGATATAACGAGGAAACAAAATGCTTGATACTTTTTCGGGGAACGTACAGCCCCACTCCATAGAAGACGAAATAAAGGACTCGTTCCTCTCCTACGCGATGAGTGTGATCGTCTCTCGCGCCCTACCGGACGTACGCGACGGCCTCAAACCCGTCCACCGGCGCGTCCTATACGCGATGCACGACATCGGGCTCCAGCCGAACCGGCCCTACCGCAAGAGCGCAACGGTCGTTGGTGAAGTCCTTGGTAAATACCACCCGCACGGCGACTCGTCGGTCTACGACACGCTCGTGCGGCTCGCGCAGCCGTGGTCTATGCGCCACCCGCTCGTGGACGGTCAGGGGAACTTCGGGAGCGTGGACGGCGACTCGGCAGCGGCCATGAGATATACCGAGGCCCGGCTTACCCGCATGGCGACAGAGATGTTGCGGGACATAAGCTCCGACACCGTAGACTTCGCCCCGAACTTCGACGAGAGCAACCGCGAGCCGGTGGTGCTGCCGGCCCGGTATCCAAACCTGCTGGTCAACGGGTCCGACGGCATCGCGGTCGGGATGGCGACCAAGATCCCACCGCACAACCTGGCCGAAGTCATAGACGCAACCGTCGCGCTCATCGACGACCCGGACATGGACGATGAGGGGCTGGCGGAGCACATAAAAGGACCGGACTTTCCGACCGGCGGCATCATCGTGGGGCTGCGCGGGATGCGGGAGGCCATCGAGACCGGACGCGGTTCGGTGCGGGTACAGGCGAAGGCGCACACCGAGCAGATCAAGGGTAATCGGACCCAGATCGTGGTCACCGAGATCCCCTACCAGGTGAACAAGAGCTACCTGCTGCAGAAGATCGCCGAACTGGTCAAAGACCGGAAGCTGGACGGCATAAGCGACCTGCGTGACGAGTCGGACCGGAACGGGATGCGGATCGTCATCGAGCTGAAGCGCGACGCGGTGCCGAAGGTCGTCTTGAACAACCTATATAAGCACACCCAGATGCAGCAGAGCTTCGGGGTGAACTTGGTGGCGCTCGTGGACGGTGTGCCGAAGACGCTTTCTTACAAGCAGGTCCTCAAGCACTACGTCGCCCACCAGTTCGAGGTCGTTACCCGCCGGACGCGCTACGAGCTGGAGAAGGCCCAGGCGCGGGCGCACATTCTGGAGGGGTTGCTCATAGCGCTGGACAACCTCGACGAGGTGGTCGAGACGATCCGGCGCTCGCAGAACCCGGAGACGGCGCGCAAGAACCTGATGAAGAAGCTCCAGCTCTCCGAACGTCAGGCGCAGGCGATTCTGGACCTCCGGCTGCAGCGGCTCACGGCGCTTGAGCGCAAAAAGGTCGAGGACGAGCATAAGGACTTGCGGGAGAAGATCGAGTACCTGGAAGGTGTTCTCGCGGACGACGACAAAGTTTACGGGATCATCAAGGAAGAGTTGCTCGAAACGAGGGCGGCTTACGCCGACGAGCGCCGGACGGTTATAACCGCCGAAGAGGGCGTGGACTTCGACGTAGAGGACCTCATCGCCGAGGAAGAAATGGTCATCTCCATCTCGAACGGCGGCTACCTCAAGAGCGTTCCGGTCAATACCTTCAGGAAGCAGGGGCGGGGCGGGGTCGGGGTCGCGGGCATGGATCTCAAAGAGGGCGATTACATCGAGCACCTCTTCATCACGACGACCCACCACTATATGCTCTTTTTCACCAACCGGGGCAAGGTATACCGGCTCAAGGTCCACCAGCTACCGCGGATGGGCCGGACGGCAAAGGGCCGGCACGTGGCGAACCTGTTGCCGCTGGCCCAGGACGAGCGCATCGCGACCGTTATCCAGACGAAAGAGTTCAAAGAGGCCGAGTACCTGCTCTTCGGGACCCGTCAGGGTGTGATCAAGAAGACCGCCTTCCTCGACTACAACACGCCGCTCAAGGAGACGGGCATCATCGCCATAAACCTCTCGGACGGCGACGAGCTCATCGGGGTTCGCCACGCCTCCGAGAACGAGGAAGCCATCCTCGTAACCCGCAATGGCATGGGCATCCGTTTCGAGCAGGGCGAAACGCGGCCGATGGGCCGGGCTACCGGTGGCGTTAAAGGCATTACGCTCAAGGACGGCGACGACGTACTCTCGATGGACGTGGTCAGCGAGGGCGCGCCGGACGACTTGTTCATGATCACGGAAAAGGGCTTCGGCAAACGCACCGCCCTTTCCCAGTTCCGGTTGCAGGGGCGTGGGGGACAGGGCGTTATTGCCATGAAGACCGATGGGGAGCGTGGCAAACTCGCCGGCGTGCGGGTCGTGAGGCCCGGCGCCCACGAGTTGGTCATGGTCTCCAACTTCGGGACCACCATCCGCATGGACGCCGACTCCATCTCCCGCCAGGGCCGGGCAGCCCAGGGTGTAAAGGTAATGAACCTGCGCGATGGCGACGTGGTAAGCGCCATCGCGAGGGTCGCGTCGTCCGGCGGGGCCGAGGTGAATGGGGACTCGGACGAGTTGACGATAGAGGCCATAGAAGACTTGGCGAACGAGAACGCAAGCGAAAACGCAAGCGGGAACGGCGCAAGCGAAAACGGTGGAGGGGAAACCGATGGATAAAGACG
The DNA here is from genome assembly GCA_965213905.1 of Rubrobacteraceae bacterium. GTDB lineage: Bacteria > Actinomycetota > Rubrobacteria > Rubrobacterales > Rubrobacteraceae > SIRX01. The sequence continues at coordinate 1,506,376 of OZ243922.1, forward strand.
CCTGCAGCGGCGTGGTCGAATGCACGGCGCTCGTGCTGGCCGAGAGTTGCACGGAACTCGACGGAAGGCTCACGCTCTTCGGGATACTCGATGAGATCCTGCCGAACAGCGAGGGCGAGACCTCGTTCGTCGTCTACGCCAAGTTCGAGGGCTGCGAGCATGCCGGCGACCACGAACGCCGCGCCCGGCTCCTGCTGACCGACGAAGAAGGCGAAGTGCTCGTCGAGTCTTCCGAATACTCCGTCTGGCTCGAAGGCGCCGAAGAACCCGTAACCATCGTGGCGGCTTTCGAGTTGCCGGAAGAGTACGAGGGCCGGGACCGGCTTTTGTGGGTAGAGGCGGTTCTCGACGAGGAGACCCTCGCCCAAACCGCGGTCCGGCTGCACGACCGCTACAATGTCTAGACTATACGAGAGGTCCGGGAAACCGGGCTTTTCTTCTACGTTAGGAAAACCTTAAATGAACGAAGACCTCGCAATATTCATTGACTGGGAGAACATCTACATCTCCACGGTCACGGAGTACAACTCGAAGCCGAACGTATCGGCCATGCTGGAGAAGGCCCGCGAGTACGGGCGCATCGTTTCGGCGACGGCTTACGCCGACTGGACCGAAGGAGACTTCCGCCAGGCGCCGCCGACATTGTACTCAAATGGCATCACACCGAAATATATCTCCGCCCGGTACTTCCCCGGCGGTAAGGCCGCCAAGCGCCGCACCAACTCTATTGACGTAATGTTGGCGGTGGAGTGTGCGGACTTCATTCACAAGCACCCGCAGGTCGAGACCTACGTGCTGGTAACCGGCGACGGAGACTTCATACCGCTCGTGAGTTTGTTGCGGAGCCAGGGGAAAAACGTCGTCGTAATCGGAGTTTCGGAGGCGACTTCGTACCACCTGATCGAGTCCGCCGACCACTTTATCTCCTACGCGTCACTCCTGGAAGAAGAGCGCACCGCCCGTGCCCGCGACCAGGAACCGAAGAAAAAGACCGCCGATCCGTACGAGGAATTGGTGCGGGCCGTGAAGACGCTGAAGGGCAACGGCAAAGCCCGGGTGTTGGGGCAGGTCAAGCAGCAGATGATCGTGCAGCTCGGTTCTTTCGACGAGCGGAACCAGGGTTTCAAGAAGTTCAAAGACTTCGTGGTCGAGGCCGAGCGTCGGAACCTGGTAAACACCGTAGACCAAGACCTGGAGCTACAGGTCTTTCTGCCGGATGAGAAAGTCCCCGAGCAACCCGACTCGGACCTGGCGACCGAAGAGCCGGAGGAGGCCGCCGCGACTACCACGTCTCCTAGCGCCGGACAGAGTCCCGAACCTGGTTCGAACGGCCGAACGGGCTCCGGGCACAGCTTCGACCTTTTGGAAGACCTGACGTCTTACGAACTACGCACGGTCTGCAGTAGCGTGGCCGCGTTGCGACAGCCGGCTTCTTTCGTGGAAATCTTCAGCAGCATCCGGGAGTTGGACGAGCGGGGCGAGTTGGAGTTGTCGCGGGAGGAGATCGGGGAGGTCGTAAACGCCATGCTCGAAGCCGACTTCCTGAACCGGGTCCGCGCCAAGCCCTACGAGCAGGCCAAAGCCGACATGACGCTCTACGCCCTGGATACGGAGCGCGAAGAGGTAAAGAACGCCTTGAACAGCGGGTAGCAGCCGGAGTTAGTCTGCCAGCTTGTAGACGGTGAGCGCGGCGAGGACCAGCGCCACCGCTATCTGAAGTGAAGAGATGCCCAACGTCGCCAGCACCTGCACCGCGGACACGCTGCGGAACAAAAGATGCACGAGGACCACGCTCCCAAAACCAATGGCGAACCAGAGCACGGCTTTTGTTTTGTAGCTCTCACCGCGCTCCTTCCAGATCGCAACCCCCATAAGGGCCGGCACGTAGAAGATCAGGACTAGAGGAACCAACCTGAGAACCTCCACGACTATGTTTATGAGGGTTTCCACGGAGGATGAGTTTACAACAACGTTTGCGCGAAAAGAGGATTTGCCCGTAAGATACGGGAAGGAGTATACTTATGTCAGTCAAAGAAGGTGGTAAGAATGGGAATCAACCAACGGGTCTCGCTCAGGAAGTTCACGGACGACATACGACGTTGGGTGGACGAAGGCCGCGGGGACGATTGGATCGCCAGCGCCCTGGGGACCAGTCCATCTTCGGTGCAGTCTTTCCGTTCGCGAAACGCCATATACCGCCGGGACCACGGGTCTATCCTGTACGACCCCAAAGATTACGGGTCTTTCGAGGGGTCGCTCGAAATAGGGAAGCCCGGGGTTTGGTTCGATCCCTCTGTCGGGGACGACCCACACTGGAAAGGCCATTGGGACGACGCCGGAAAAGTAGAGTTGCGCGTCACGCCGAATAAAATCGTCCTGATCCGTCGCGGTAAAGCTCGCTAAAGACACCCGTTAACGATACAATCTACCGCGGTTGCGGGCCGTCTGAACCGCCGCTGCGTCCGTGGCGAAGCTCGGGCGTAGAGGAAAGTCCGGACTCGCAGGGACCCGGCTTACGGGTTCCGACAGGCCGCCCGGGCCAACAACCCGGGGGACGGAGAGGCGTAAGCCCTCCGTTACGTCAAGTGCAACAGAGAGTAGACCAGCCGATGGCCCGGGGTACGCCCTGGCACAGGTGATGGGTGAAAGGGTGGGGTAAGAGCCCACCGGCGGCATCCCGAAAGGGACCGGCCAGGTAAACTACCGGTGCGAGCAAGCCAAAATGTCCCGGAGCTTCTACGGAAGCGTCCGGACGGGTAGGCGCGGCTACCGGCCTCGCGAGGGAGCCGGAGCCCGAGGAGCGATTCTCGGAGATGGATGGCGGTTTGAAACAGGATCCGGCTTACAAGACGGCCCGAACCACGACTTTTGGCGCGGGTTTTTGCGGGTTTTTCGGAATGGATTCACAATTAGCGGGCGGGCGATACTCTATACTTTTGCCACAAAGAAGCCTTAAGTATATGCGTGCACAGAGGGAGAACAATAATTGGCTAGTATAGCTGCCGCAACCAAGAGGTTGCCCTGGTGGGTCGGACCGATCACCGTTACCGTAGTGCTAACGGCTTTTGGTATTTATTCGTTTGTAGTTGCGATCTTTATCCAGAATCCTCAGTACGAGGGTTATCTGCTTTCGCCGTTTTTCTCGCCGGAGGTAGGCACACCGTACGCCTGGCTCTCGCCGGCGGCCTTCGTGTTGTGGATACCGCTCGGTTTTCGGGCGACCTGTTACTACTACCGCAAAGCTTACTACAGGGCTTTTTTCTGGGACCCGCCGGCCTGCCAGAGTAAAGCGCAGCAGATGGAGCCTCGTAGCCCCGAGAACTACAATGGCGAGCGGGCGCTTTTTGTGCTCAACAACATCCACCGCTACTTTCTGTACGGTTCGATCTTCGTGGTGGCCTTTCTCGCTTATGAGGCGGTACTGGCGTTCTTCCCGGGCGGTGGGTTTGGGATGACCCTCGGTACCCTGGTGCTGGTAGCTAATGTGATCCTGCTCTCGCTCTACACCTTCTCGTGTCACTCTTTTCGGCACTTGGTGGGCGGAAATAAAAATTGTTACTCTTGCGTGTCCGGCGGAGATGCCCGGCGTAAAACATATAATGCGGTTAGCAAACTAAACATGCGGCATTCGCTGTGGGCTTGGCTGAGCCTCTTTATGGTGTTGTTCGCAGACGTATACATAAGGATGTTGCTGGCGGGCTGGTTTCAAGACCCCAGGATCTTTTAGGGTTGGAGGTAGATAGAAGTGGAAGCTAACGGGCACAACGGGCGCAACGGACATGGTGGACACCACGAGCAGTACGAGGTTCGCGAGCACGACGTCCTCATAATCGGGGCCGGCGGCGCGGGGCTCCGGGCGGCGATCTCCGCCGCCGAACGCGGGCTCTCGGTCGGGATCGTCACAAAGAGCCTCCTCGGCAAGGCGCACACCGTCATGGCCGAGGGTGGCATCGCCGCGGCCGTCGGCAACGTGGACCCGGAAGACGGCTGGCGGACGCACTTTATGGACACCATGAAGAGCGGCAAGTTCATAAACAACTGGAAGATGGTCGAGCATCACACCAAAGAAGCCCCGGAACGGGTTATAGAGCTGGAGCAGTGGGGCGCCCTCTTCAACCGCACACCGCAAGGCAAGATCTCCCAGCGGCCGTTCGGCGGGCACACCTACCGGCGCCTCTGCCACATCGGGGACCGGACGGGCCTGGAGATGATCCGGACCCTCCAGGAAAAGGTCCTCGCCACCGAATCCGAAATCTTCATGGAGACCACCGTTACCAAGCTTCTCAAAGACGGCGACCGGGTTGTAGGCGCCCTGGCTTATACCCGGGAGTCCGGCAAGTTTATCCACTTCAAGGCGAAGGCCGTCGTAATGGCGACCGGGGGGTGGGGTAAGATCTTCAAGGTCACCTCTAACTCCTGGGAGGGGACCGGCGACGGCGTGATACAGGCTTACGACGCCGGCGCGGATCTCGTAGACATGGAGATGATGCAGTTCCACCCGACCGGCATGGTCTGGCCTCCCGGCGTGCGCGGCCTGCTGGTGACCGAGGGCGTGCGTGGCGAAGGCGGACTGCTCCGCAACTCCGAGGGCAACCGCTACATGGAGAACTACGATCCCCAGAAGATGGAGCTCTCCACCCGCGACGTGGTAGCCCGGGCAAACTACACTGAGGTTCAGGCGGGCCGGGGCAGCGAGCACGGCGGGGTGTACCTGGACATCACGCATCTCGGCTACGAGGGCATCATGAAGAAGCTGCCGACCATGTACACGCAGTTCAAAAACCTCGCCGACATAGACATCTCAAAAGAGCCGATGGAAGTCTTCCCGACCGTCCACTACACGATGGGCGGCATCAAGATAGACCCGGAAACCTGCGCGAGCAGCGTAGAAGGACTCTTCGCGGCGGGCGAGGTCGCCGGCGGGCTGCACGGGGCGAACCGGCTCGGGGGCAACTCGCTCTCCGACCTACTGGTCTTCGGCAAGCGGGCCGGAGACGGCGCGGCAGACTACGTCGAGCAGAGCACCCACTCCACCAACATCGAAGAGGATGTTTTGCAGACTGAGTTGCAGCGCTTTTTGGAGCCGCTGGAGAAGAAGGAAGAGGGCGAGAGCCCGTACCTGCTGCAGCAGGAGCTTCAGGAGGCGATGATGGAGCACGCCAACATGATGCGCAACGAGGACTCGCTGAAAGAAGGCCTCGGCAAGGTCTTGGCGCTAAAGGACCGCATGGAGAACATCAGCGTACCGGGTTCGCGGCTCTTCAACCCGGGCTGGCACACGGCGCAGGACGTGCGGTATCTAATCACCATCTCAGAAATCATCGTTCGTACGGCGCTGGAGCGCCGGGAGCGTCGCGGGGCGCAGTGGCGGCTCGACTTCGACGGGCCGGACGAAGAGTTAGGCAAGGTCAACTTTATAGTGAGCAAGGATCAGCAAGGCGAGGTCGGGGTGGAGAGGCAGGAGGTCGAGCCTATGCCGCAGGAACTCGCCGAGATGTTCGAGGAGGCAAAAGTTTGAGCGCCAGCACTAACGGCAGCAACGGCTCCAACGGCCAGGGAGAGCAGGCAATGGCCTACGCCCCGGTAAAGGGCAACGAAGGTGCCGAAAGAGGCACGACTAAACTCAAGATCTACCGGGGCGACGCCGAGGGCGGCGAGTTCGTCGAGTACGAGACCACCATGATCGAGGGTATGGTCGTCCTGGACGCCGTGTTGAACATCCAGGCGGAGCACGCCCCGGACCTCGCGGTCCGCTGGAACTGCAAGGCGGCACATTGCGGCTCGTGCAGCGCCGAGGTAAACGGAAAACCGACGTTGATGTGCAAGCAGCGGGTTAACGAGTACGAGGGTGAGATCCGGGTCCAGCCCATGCAGGCCTTCCCGGTAATCCGGGACCTCGTCTCCGACGTCTCCTGGAACTACGAGGTCTCCCGTTCCATGCAGCCGTTCACGACCAGCGAGCAGGCGCCGTTCACCATGTACGAAGAAGACGTTGAGCGCCTCTACGAGCCGAAGAGCTGCATCGAGTGCTTTATGTGCCAGGACGTATGCCACGTGCTGCGGACCCACCACAAGCACCCCGAGTTCGCCGGCCCGCGCTTCTTCGTGCGGGGCCAGTGGATGGAGATGCACCCAATGGACGAAGCCGACCGCCTGCACGACCTCAAAGAGGATCATGGCATCGGCTACTGCAACATCACCAAGTGCTGTACGGAGGTATGCCCGGTCGGTATCAAAATCACCGACAACTCCATCATCCCGCTAAAAGAGCGCGTCGCCGACGAATACTACGACCCGGCTAAGTGGCTCATGCGGAAGCTCCGGGGCCGCCGCAACGGCGCGAGCAACGGCAGCAGCAACGGCAACGGAAGGTAACAGGCAACAGAGCGGACGACGGGCTTCGAACCCGCGACCTCCAGCTTGGGAAGCTGGCGCTCTACCAACTGAGCTACGTCCGCGTGAGGAATAATTCTAGCACGCCGGACGTAACCTCTTCATAATGAATCCACCCGAATATAACTTCTGTCCCCGCTGCGCCGGAAACCTCGAAGTCCGAACTCTCAAGGAGGACGAGCCGGAGCGTCTGGTTTGTGGGGAGTGCGGGTTCGTATTTTATCTAGGGCCGAAGCTGGTGGCGGGGGCTATCTTCGAGTTGGACGGGCGAATAGTGCTCGTCCAGCGGGACATCGAGCCCGGCTATGGGAAGTGGACTTTTCCGGGGGGGTTTGTGGAGCGCGGCGAGGTAGTTGAGGCCGCCGCCGAACGGGAGGTTTTGGAAGAGTCGGGGTTGGAGATCTCGACTACGGGTATTGTGGGGGTGTATTCCTACGAGGGGGAGGTTCCGGCCATCGTCGTTTTCGGGGCGCGGGTTACCGGCGGTGAGCCGCGGGCGCTGGACGAGACTATGGACGTAAGGAGCTTCGGACGGGATGAGTTGCCGTGGCGAGAGATGGCGTTTCCGAGTACGGAACACGCTTTAAAAGATTATTTGCGCCTTTGATCCTTTTGATCATCCGCCGGAGTTCGATCCTTCGTTGGGTGTGACGATCACCCTGTCTATCCGGTAGCCGTTCATATCGGCTACTTCGAAACGCAAGCCTTCCCACTCGAAACTGTCGGCCACCTCCGGTAGCCTACTCATCCGGGTCATGATGAAGCCTGCGAGGGTTTGATAGTTCTCCGGGGCGTCTTCGAAAAGGCCTTCCACCTGGAGCACTTCGTTGACCCGGTTGATCGGCAACGAGCCATCCAGGAACCAAGACCCGTCTTCGCGCAACACCGCCTCGGGACCTTCCAGTTCGTCCGAAGCTGGTATCTCCCCCACGATCGCTTCCAGAACGTCGTTTAGCGTTACTACGCCTTCGATCTCCCCGTATTCGTCGGCCACGAGCGCGAACGGCTCTCCGACGCTCTTGAACAACTCCAGAACTCGGAAGGCGTACATGCTCTCGGGAACGTAGAGTGGCTTGCGGAGGTCGGTGTCTACGTCGGGGTTCTCTCCGTTGAGCCGGCGGATGAGCAAATCTTTTGCCCGCGCAACACCGACGACTTCGTCTATGCTGCCCCGGCACACCGGAAAACGGGAATATACGCTCTCGCTTATCTTGAGCCGGTTTTCGTCCGGATCGTCCAAAACGTCCAACCAAACCACGTCCGGCCTGGGCGTCATGAGGGCGGTGACCCGCAGGTCACCGAGCCGGAATATACGTCCGACCATGTCCTTTTCCGCCTCTTCGAAGATACCGGCCCGCGCACCCTGCTCGATAAGGATACCGATCTCCGCCTCTGTAACCGGGGGCTCTTCGCCGGGATTCACCCGCAGGATCTTGAGCACGGTGTCGGTCGAGAAGCTCAGGAAGCTAACTACCGGCGACGCGAGCCTGGAGAGCAAGCGCATGGGCCGGGCCACTATAGAGGCTACCTTCTCGGGATTGCCTAGTGCCAGCCGCTTTGGTACGAGTTCGCCCAAAATGAGTGAGAGGTATGCGATCGCCACCACCACGATGCCCACGCTGACGACCGGGGCATACGGGGCGAGCACCGGGAGTTCTTCGATCAAGCTTGCCAGTGGCACGGCTAGGGTAGCGCCACCGAAAGCGCCGGCCAGCACACCGACCAGGGTGATACCGATCTGAACTGTAGAAAGAAAAAGATTCGGCTCGTCTATGAGGTCCAACGCCGCCCGGGCACGAGGGTCTTCGTCGCCCGCCATCTCCTGCAGCCGGGCGTCACGGGCGGAGATAAGGGCTGCCTCAGACATGGCGAATATCCCGTTGCCTAGAACGAGCAAAACAACGAAAGCTACCTCGAATAGCAAGATCACCTTTGAACTCCTCTGAAAGTGGTAAACGGCATTCTTGGGTTTAGTTCAACTCCAGCCTCACGGAACGAATCAGGGAAACCCCGCCGGCGAGCCCAGGGTTTCGAGCCTTTTGAGCCGCTCGCGCAGGTGGGTCAGGCTGGGGCCGAAGCTTTTCTCCAGCATATCCCGGTGCTCGTCCAGCATTTCCTGGATGTAGATGTCGTGCTTTATAACCTCGGTCGTCGGCACCACCAGGCCCGGATGTGTCGTCCAGGCGGCCCGACTGCTCCCCCCCAGCGACACTATGCCGGTGACGACCTCCCGCATGTCGGCGCTCAAGACGATCCAACGCGCCCCCAGCCCGCTCGTGATCTCATCCACCAAGTCGTGATGGTAGACCTTCGCAAACGGATAGTCCGGCTCCCCGTAGGCGACCACGGCGACCTCGACCCCGCGCCCCGCCGCCTCCGCCAGGGTCTCCCGAAACTCCGGTGCGTCTTCCTCCCAAACCTCCACCAAAATACTCCGCTCCGCCCGGCCCGCCACCTCCCTGGCCCGCTCCAGTATCTCCTCCCGACCCTCGATGTCCCAGATGACACCCCGGCTGTCCGGGCTCGCCGCGTAACGCTCCAGTCGCTCCTCCGCAGCGGCCAGAGACCCCTCCATCTCGCGGCGGCGGCGGGAGATCAACTCCTTCGGAGATAATGGCGCGTACTGCACGGGCTCCCCGTGATTGACCAACACGGCCCCCCGCCTCACCAACCCACCCAAAACCTCGTAGATCTTGGACCGCGGCACCCCCGAACCCTGGGCGACCTTGTACCCCGAAAGCGGCGACTCATCCAAAAGCGCCAGGTACGCCTTCGCCTCGTACTCGGTGAAGCCGATCTCCTGCACCGACCTGAATAACTCTGGCTCCATAACCTGATTATAGTAGACGCACCCCCGAAACCCTTGACACCAAAACTCCTCCTGCTAACATGCCAAACTATAAGTGACTACCAGGGTAACTACTATAATCGAGATACGGGTTGAAGGCGCTTGCCGGTCGGGAGGCTTGGTTATCGGGCGCCTTGACGGGTGTTTTGGCGGTTGCGGGGGCGGCTATGCTCTGGAGTACCTCTTTCACGTTGACCAAGATCGCGCTTTCGGAGCTTCCTCCGCTTACCATAGGGGCCGGGCGGTTTTTGGGGGCCGCCCTGGTGTTGGGGGTTGTGGTGTGGTTTCGGGGGGATCTCGCGAGGCCGGGACTTGGGGAGGCCGGTTGGCTGGCGCTCGGCGGGGTGCTCGGCACGACCATCTATTTCTCTATGGAGAACGTCGGTTTGGACTTCGCCACGGCCACGGACGCGGCGTTGTTGATCGCCGCGTACCCCCGCGATAACGATGTTGCTGGAGTTCTTCGTTTACCGGGCCCGGATCTCCGCGGCGAGGTTCGCCGGGGTGGCGATTGCGATGTTCGGGGTTTACCTGATCGTCGGCCAGAGCCCGCCGGTGGCCGGTGGCAACAGGCTTCTCGGCGACCTTATCTTGATAGGCGCCGGGGTCGTGTGGGCCTTCTATAGCTTCGTTACCCGCAAGGTCGGCAGGGACCGTCCGATGTCCACGGTGGTTTTCTACCAGACGGCGGCCGGGGCGGTGGCGTTCGTGCCGCTGGCGTTCGCGGAGATGGGTGAGTGGCGGGCGCCTTCCGCGGAAACCGCGCTGATCCTCGCGTACTTGGCGGTCTTTTGTTCCGTGACCGCTTTCCTGCTCTACGCCCATGGCCTAAAGAGTTTGGACTCCGGTACGGCGGTGACTTTGCTGAACCTCGTACCGGTCTTCGGCGCGGCATTCGCCATCTTGGTCTTGCGGGAGCCGGTGGGTGTAGGTCAGCTCCTCGGCGGGATGATCGTTATCGGCGGCGTGATCCTGAGCCTGGGCGGCAGAAAGCGGATGAAGTTGAAAACCCCAAATACATTACAAGGAGAGGAAAGAGCATGAAGCAGGACACCAAAAAATGCGTAATGGTCTTGGACGAAAAGTTACCGGTAGGCCTTATGGTCAACACGGCTGGGGTACTGGCGATTACCCTGGGCCGCAACGCGGAAGACATGGTTGGTCCCGAGGTGGCCGACGGTTCCGGCCTGCGACACGCCGGCATAACGAAAGTCCCGGTCCCCATACTCAAAGCCGACAAACAGACCGTCCGGGACATCCGCTTGCGGGCCGAGGGTTCGGAGGGCCTTCTGGCGGTAGACTTCACCGACGCCGCCCAGACCGCCAAAACGTACGATGAGTACGAGAACAAGGTGAATACTGTTTGTTCAGGGCGGCTCGAATATCTGGGGGTCGCCCTTTACGGGGACAAAAAGGAGATCAACAAGCTCACGGGGAGCCTTCCGCTTCTCAAATAGCTAAACTCCGGGAAGTTCGGAGAACTATAGAGAAGAGGCGAGGGATGAAAGTATATATCTCGGCGGACATGGAAGGCGTCACCGGGGTGACGGGGCCGGACGACGTGATCCCCGGTCGCCCCGAATACGAACGGTTCCGCCGGCTCCTCACCGCCGACGTGAACGCCGCCATCGGGGGCGCCGCAGAGGCCGGGGCAACAGAGTTTCTGGTGAACGAAGCCCACGACGGGATGAAGAACATCCTCATCGAAGAGCTGGACCCTCGGGCGGAGATCATTATCGGCAACCGTAAACCCTTGAGCATGATGGAAGGGTTCCCCGGGGCCAACGTTGTATTCTTCCTCGGCTACCACGCCCGGGCCGGGGTGGAGGGTGTCCTGAGCCACACGTACAGCTCGCCCACGGAGGTGATCGAAGTTCAGCTCAACGGCGAGCCGTGCAGCGAGGCCCGCATGAACGCGGCACTCGCCGGTCCGGAAGGCATCCCGGTGGGCCTGGTGACCGGCGACGACGTGACGTGCGAGGAGGCAAGAAGCCTCTACCCCGGCGTAAAGACGGCGCAGGTCAAAACGTCCATAGACCGTTACACGGCCCGGTGTCTGGCCCCCGGGGCCGCACAACAGCGCATCCGCGAGGCGGCGGGGTCTGTGGTAAGAGAAGTGGGGGCGTTAGAACCTTACGTTTTGGAGCCACCGTACACTTTCACGGTCGAGTTCGCGACGGCGAACCTCGCGGCCGGCACCCTACGGTTTCCGGAGATCATTCGCAAGAGCGACCGGCGCGTATCCTGGACAAATGGGGATTACGGCACGGCGTACAGGATGTTCCTCGGCGTAATGAGTATGAAGCGCGGCGACCCGGACTACGGCTAGGCGAGGGCCTCTTCGACGGCGGCCAAGATCCCGGCTTCATCCGCCAGCCGCCCAACACCCGGCTCCTCTTCTTCGGACGCCATGAGCCCTTCCCCTGGACCCACGAACAGGTGACCCCAACCCTCCAGCGTCTCGACGTTGCGCCTGGTGGCGGGGCTTTGCCACATCTCCGGGTTCATGGCCGGCGCCCACAAAACCTTTCTCGCCCCGGCAAGAATGGTTGCGGAGAGTAGATCATCCCCGAGCCCGATAGCGGCGCGGGCCATCGCGTCGGCCGTCGCCGGGGCCACGAGCACCAGGTCCGCCCACCGGGCCAAACCAACGTGCTCCACACGACCAGATGCGTACCACCAGGTCTTGTCCGTGCAAATAGGACTTCCCGCGGCTATAGCCAGAGTCTCCTCCGGGATAAAACGAAAAGCCGCGTCGGTGGCAACGACTTTCACCTTATGGCCGGCCTCTCTCAGGCGCCGGATCACACCAGGCGCCTTGTACGCCGCAATACCGCCCGTCACTCCAACGAGAATATTAGATGAATCTGCCACGCCGCCAGTTTAGCTGACTTCCCGACTCCGAACCAAAACTACTCATAATGGCTCCACAGCCGCAAAACCTTGACGGTCCGCTCCTCTTCCAACACCTGGTACACCAGGCGATGCTGAATGTTGATACGCCGGGAGTACGCGCCCGAAAGGTCTCCCACGAGCTTCTCGAAAGGAGGCGGCTTCTGGAAAGGGTCTTCAGCGAGTATTTCCAATAGTTCCCGGGCTTTTGGCTTCAGGCCGCTGGAGGCCAGCTTCTTCGCGTCTTTTTGCGCTTGTTTTGTATATACGAGTCGCCAACTCACCAATCCAGATCCTCGACGCACTCATCAACTGGTGCGTCCATTCCCTCCCGGATGGACTCCCGCATACCGGGCACCGAGAGGAGAAACAGAGTTTCCTGGATGGCGGTCCAGTCCTCTTCGGACACCAACACAGCTTTGTTTCTCTTGCCCGAGATTAGCAGCGGTTGATGAGAAGATGCCGCTTCATCAATAAGCCTGTACAGGTTGGCACGAGCCTCGCTGGCCGTGATCGCAGTCATGATGCACCTCCATTAGAGTATTGAGAACATGATACGCTATAACGTACGTACGTCAAGTGGTACGTTTTAGATCCTATATACCAAGCCTAGGATGAAGGGGCAAGTTCCTATGCTCGCCAGTTCGTCCTGAAATCCAACACGCGAGTAAGATCGAATGTGTTGCATGAGGCGATTCCAAGAGACGCTGCTACGTCTGGGATGTGGCGATTCGCACGTTGTTTCTTTGGTTTCGACACCTCAGTTGTTACGATGCAGTGATTGCTCGGTTTCCGAAGGGCGTAAGAAAAGAGAAACGGGTCGCGGCCGAGCTTGAAGATCTCGTCGTCTGTAAGATCCGGGGCGTACCCTTGTTCAACCGCGATTGAAACGAATGCCGGGTCCGCAGTCGCGTTAAGGAGAAGAGCGTCCTTAGTGTCCGTCTGGCGTATCCACGTAGCTAGAACATCTTTTCCGTCCTTGATCTCCTCATATATCTCAACCGGGATCTTCATGATTCCTTGCGAGCCGTGGTGTTGGAGCCAATCCCAGAACTCCGACACTCGATCAATTGGATAGTAGTCTCGGTTTGCATCGATCATCACGTTCGCATCTAGGAGATACACCATGGAACTCTAGCGAGCCCCTACATGATACTCACCGATTAGCGTCTGAACATTCTTGGGCTTCACGCCCAAAACCTAACCGGCCTTGGACGTCGTTAATGCTCCGGTAGCCATGAGTCTGGCAGTGAGCTGGACGAAGCTAGTGCCCAGACGATGCCTTCGGACATCGTAATAGGTGGGTCCACCCATTTGGCTCCGAGCCTGAATTCGACGTTGTTCACGATCCTCTAGCCAGCGGTCTCGGAAATAGCTGCGCAGGTCTTCCCAGAGGTTTCTTTCGATTCTCCCATTTCGATAGAGTTTGTAAGCTACCATAGACCGGCTGACGTTCCGCTCCCTTGCAAAGGTGCCGACGAGAGAAGCCACTTCACTGAACTCAGCCCGTCCAGGGATTCGGATCTCTTCAAGGTCAGCAGCCGGGAGTAGGAACTCGGAAGCCGCATCGCTGCAGAATTTTTCGATCCTCCGCAGCGGCTCTCCTCCACTCACTCCGGTTTGTCCGAGCCACAAATGTGCCAGTTCGTGGACCAAGGTAAACGACCACGCGGCCCGATTGTCTTGGTCATTTATAATAACAAAAGGAGCGATGTCATCGGCCAAGGCGAAACCGCGAAAAGTGTCCAGATCAATATTCGTATGGTGACTTCCAAGATTGCCTAGTAGCAGGACGAAAATGCCCGCATCTTCTACGTGCTCGCGAAGAACGCGGAACGCTGTATCTGAGTCACGGGCATTCCGCAAGTCAACGTGCGAGATCCCGAGGACTTCGCGGATTGAGGACACCAATGCATACGAGCCGTCTTCCATCGAGGCCGAGCTAATAAAGTCCAGCGGTTGAGCATCGTCCTCGTCGAGGATCGCTGACCGGACCAAGCCTTGCCTACCCTGTACACTGCGAATTAGAGCATCCAGTAAGGCCTCGTCGCTTTCCAAATGGTCCTGAGGTAGAGTTCGGAAGTCCTGCCCGCGATCTCCGACGAGAGGTGGAGCAGAGAGATAGAAGGTCAGTAGAGGGCGCCTATAATGTTTCGCCATCTTTACCAACATCGTCCGAGTAGGCTGGCTGGTACCGTTCTCTAGCTCACGGAGGCGGTCGACCGACTCAATCCCACGAGCGGCTCGCAGTTTGAGCTTCGCAACCGCGTCAGCCTCGCTAAGACCCGCAGTCTCTCTCGCCCATTTTAAGATTTCAGGGTTCACTGTGGGCATTCGACCTCCGGACAACGCTCACGAATTGCTGTCACTAAACAGCATTATAGCTGAGGGCGTTTAGATCTTAACCCTACGGTTGAACCGCTATTTAATAGCTTATCTCTACCATGAGTTCGTCACTTTACCTATTTCTCTAATAAATCTTCCCAGCAAACAGCTAAGATATAGTCTATGGAACAAACGCTGAAAGACAGGGTAGCCATCGTAACCGGAGCCTCCAGCGGCATCGGGGAGGCTACGGTGCGCGCGCTGGCGGAGCGGGGAGCTAAAGTCGTGGCGGCCGCCCGAAACGAGGAGCGGCTGCGGGAGTTGGAGAAGGAGGTACGGGCTCCCGGTGGAAAGATAGTTGGCGTGAAGACAGACGTTACGGACCGGGATTCGGTGGAGAGCATGGTCAAAAGAACTGTAGAAGAGTTCGGCGCGCCGGATATACTCGTCAACAATGCGGGGCTCGGGCTTTCGGGGCGGGTGGAGGAGTTGCGTGCGGAGGATCTGCGGGACGTGATGGAGGTGAACCTGATCGGCCCCCTCAATTGCATCCAGGCCGCGCTGCCGCACATGAAATCCGGTGGTCACATCATCAATGTTTCCTCCGTGGTCGGCAAGCGCGCCATCCCGAAGGTCGGTGGCTACTGCGCGAGCAAGTTCGCCCTCAACGGCATCACGGATGCGCTGCGGGTAGAAACCGCGGGACGCGGCATCGTCGTGACCAGCGCCTACCCCGGCACCACCAGCACCGCTTTCCGGGATAACTCCCGGCGTACGCGGGACGAAAAGCGCGGCTGGCGCCCGCCGGGGGTTACGCCGGACAGGGTTGCCGAGGAGATCGTCCGCGCCGCCGAGAAAGGAGGCCGGGACGTGTACGTGAGGTTCTCCGACCGGCTCTTTGTCGCGGGGACCACGCTGTTCCCCGGGTTGACGGACCGCGTGATCCGGCTACTGCTAGCCAGGGATTGACCGGTGGCCTTCGAAGACAGCGCACTAACCCGGCTCCGGCGCTACCAGGAGGAAGCCGACCGTTCTCTAACCCTGATGCGGGAATCTGAGGATGCGAACCGCAAGTTTGCCGGCCGGCTCTTCTCCGGCCTGGAGTACACGGCGGCGCTTGGGCGTCAGGCCGGTTTCGAGGTCGAGGCCGCGTACACAAAAGACGTGCTAAACCTGACGGTCGAATCGGGGCCGGATGCGCGGGCGGAAGTCACGTTCGGGGTGTTGAAGGGCGCGGCGGCGGAGACCGACGAGGACCTCCTGCACGAAGAGCTTAGCCGGTATAGCCTGGACCCGTCCGGCTACTCGGGACGGGTCCTCGGCTGGTCGGAGGCCGCCGGAGAAGAGCCTTGCCAGACCTTTGCCGTTTACCGGGACGGTGTCTGGAAGACAAAAGGCCTGTTCGTGGCGCAAGCGCGGGGGAAGACCGACGACCCGGACGAGGTCGTCAACGGCTTCTGCCTGAGAATACTGGGACGCCTTATAGACCTCGCCGCGCTCACCGGGGGCGCCGGGCGCCGCTGGAGCCTAGAACCTTACACGCTTCAGGAGCTTTTGGGGGGCAAAAGCTTCCCTACGACGCCGCGCTTCCCCCGCTAACCCCAAAATCTCCTACCGGGTAGACTTCAAAGCCCCGGCTAGTATCCCCCAATAGACCGTGGCGGGCCAACTCCTCGAAGGCTTCGAGTATTTCGGGGTCGGAGCTCTCTTTAAGGGTGTTGCGGAGGTCTTTGCGGTTTATCTCCCGCTGGCCCAGAAACGAGCACAGGCCCGCGTACAACACTTTCGCGGCGGGCGAGAGGCCGGGTAGCGTCCAGACCTCCGGCTCGTACCAGAACTCTCCGGCGCCGACGGCGTTCACCGGGCGTTCGCCGCGGGCGTCGCGTAGGAAAGTTACCTCCGGCAGTGCGTTATCCACCTTATAACCCCAACCTACAGGACGGTGCGGACCGTCTCGCCGATTGCCGGGGTGTGGATCTTGTGTCCCGGAGATAGACGGTAAGCCAGGTCGCTGATCCGGCGCTTGGAGCCGTGGATCAGGATGATCTGTCGCGGGCTCAACTTTTCCGTGATGCCCAGTAGCTCGTCCTGGGTGCAGTGCGCCGCGAAGCTCACCCGCTCGACCCGCCACTGCTCTTCTTCCCCGGACGCCCGGTGCCCCGCCCCGTAGGAAGTCCCCGCGTTGGACGGCAGGATCACCGCGTTTTTCTCGTCGTTCTCCAGCCGCTTGCGGTAGAACGCCGACGCCCCGCCCTGCATCGTTACCGGCGACGCTATGACGGCGCACGGGTTCGAAAGTATGCGCTCGCGGGCGGCATCCTCGTTCGAAACCGCCCGGATGTTCTCGGAAAAGAACAGTTCCCTGGGGTCGCTGTGTTGTAGATAGGGTTTCATGTAGCCGAGTTGCTCGGCGTAGAGCCTCTCGGAGGTCGTGACGACCGAACCGTCCACGTAGATAAAAACGTCCCGGTCCAGGCCATATTCCTTGCTGTAGTGCTTGAGGCCGAGGATGATCTCCTGCGCCTGCCCCAGGGCGTAAGTCGGGATTAGAACCCTTCCTTCCCGCTCCTGGGTGGTGTCGTTTATGACCTCGACCATCTTTTTTATGGACTCGGAGAACGGCTCGAAGTGCCGGTCCGCCAGGGTGGCCTCCATAATGAGGAGGTCTATGTCGCTCACGCTCGGGAGCCGCGCCGAGGGGATCGAGAAGTGATCCTCCATGCAGATGTCGCCCGTGTGAAAGACCGTTGCCGACCCGGACCGCAGCAGCACGCTCGCCGCCCCCAGGATGTGCCCGCTCTCGGTCAGGGTGACGCGCGCGTCCCCGACGTCTATCGGCTTGCCGAAGGGTACGGGAATGAGCCTCTTCCCAACCTCGTGGATCGGCGCGCCGCCGATAACCCCGCCGCCCATCGCCGCGTGGTCGTTGAGGGCTGAAACTATGAGCTTCGCGGACGGCGGCGTGCAGTAAATCGGCATGTTCGGCCGGTCCCTCACCAGGATTGGCAACGCCCCGCAGTGGTCCAGGTGGGCGTGCGTTATGATCGCCGCTTCCACGTTTCCCAGTTTTTTGAAGTTCGGTGCGGCGGGCCCCCGGCCATCCGGCTTTATGCCGGCATCTACCAGCACCCGGGTCCTACCGAAGTCCAACAGGTGGCTGCTGCCGCCCACTTCTCCAGCCCCCCCGAGCGCCTGGAAAGAGAGCGTCGGGTGGGGCTTCGCATGGGGCTTCGTATAAGCGCCTACGTCCGGGGTGGACGTGCCGCCGGAGGTTCCGTTCTTAGATTCCGGCGGCCAGGCTAAAGAAGGGTCCGCTTCGTCAGCCCCTTCTTTTTCGGCTTCTTTTTTTGAAGGGGATTTTTCTGACCGGGAGGAATCCGGGCGGGGTTTGCGGAGGTCCGTATGGGCGGACAGCACCTTGCTCATAAACTCCAGGAGTTGGGCCGAACGGGCCGCGGCGTCTATAGTCCCCGGCAGGGCGTCCACCTCGTTTTTGACGGCCCTTATGAGCAAGTCTCCGAAACCCTTGTCGGTAAAGCGCGCGCTTTCCAGGGCGTCCTGAATGCGGTCCCTCTCGGCCACCACCCGGCCGAGTTCCTCGTGCAAAGCCTCGACGCGCTCGGCGGCGGTCGCGTAAGTTTTGCGCTCGCTCTCCAGGGCCCGCTCCAGGTGGGCGCCGCGTTTCTCTAGCTCGGAAATCCTCCCCTCCAACTGCCCCCGAACCTCCGTTGCTTCCCTGGAGCGCCGCTCGGCGCTCGACGCCCGGGAGGAGATATCCTCACGTTCGCCGGTCAGCACCTCGACCTCGCGGGAAAGGGCGGCCGCCCGCTCGTTGGCGACCCGCGTCGAGAAGGACAACTGCTCGTTCTCTTTTTTGAGGCTCTCCAACCGGTCTTCGAGGTCTTTGGCGACGGCTTCTTTGGAAGCCTGGCGCTCCGCGTGCTGGTTCTCTTCCCGCCAGCCCTCTATCAGCTCTTCTACGAGACCGGCCTCCGTACCCCCTCCGTCTGCCAGGGCCGCCAGGAGCAAGCCCTCCGTCGTGTGCTCCGAAGACAGCCCGGCGAGGTTGTCCTGCGAGAGGTTCTCCAGGGCGTCGAAGGTTTCCTGCGGTATCTGCTCCCCCACGGCGGTACGAAAGGCTCCCCAGGCCGTCGCGTCCTGCTTTATGCGGCGGGAGAGGCCGCGGAGCATCTGGGCGCTACCGCCGGACTTGCGGGTCAAGGCGTCGGCCTGGATGCCCCGGGGCAGCAGCATCTCGTCCAGGCCCGGCACGGTCTTGCAGAGTTCTGCCAGGGCCCGGCGCGTATCCAGCCGCGCGAGGCGGTTTTTGATCAGCTCTTCCGGTAGGTTCTCCGGTGGTAGTTGTTGGTTTTGTGTGTTGTCTTCGGTCTCATCCTGCCTTCTTGCCTCAGTTTCTTCGCCTTTGGAGGTGGAATCTGACATCGGGACTCCTTCCACGGATGTAAATGTTATTTAGAATCTTCATACGACAAAATTTTATCATGGGCTTTTCGGGCGCCGAATGTTCTTCTCTTCGCGGGAGGCATGGTATAGACTCTCTACATGCCGGAAGAAAGCACAGGTAATCCCGTTAAGATCCGGGCAAAATCCCCCGGAAAATACCCGATTCTGGTGCTCGAACTTTCCCCGGGCGAGCTACGTACGGCTTACTACGAGACTTCTTACGACCTGGAATTTACCAAGCCGGTGGGCGAGGAGTGGCTAAAAGACAACGCCGTAGGCCGTCACAGCTTCGACGAGGTCGAGCCGCCGGAGGAAGTTCCCGCCGATGAGTTGGAGGACTACGTGAGGCGCGAGGTTCTCGGGGAACACTAAGTCCTGGTCAGGTCTAGGTCAGGTTCTAGTTGTTTCCACCGCCCTGATTATTGTTGCGGTTGTTCTGCCCGTTCTGTCCATTCTGTCCGTTTTGGGAGTTGTTTTGGTTACCGTCCGTTGACGGCCCGGAACTGTAAGCGATGGTGACGTTGGAGCCGGGTTCGAGGGAGGCACCGGCAACGGGATCCGTGTAGAGGACCGTACCCCGGGGCCACTGCGGGCTCTGGGACTCCAGGGTCGTATATCCGAACCCTGCGGCCGCAACCTCTTGCTGGGCCGTTTGCAGGTCGTCCCCGATCACGTCCGGCACCTGGGTCGTCTCCGGCCCGGAGCTAACCGTGACGCTTACGGAAGTCCCGGGTTCCGCGCCTTCTCCGGCCGCTATGCTCTGGGACACGATGCCGCCCTCCTCCACCTCGTCGCTCGGGGTGCTGTCGTTGCCGCCGAGTTGTAGCCCGCGGCCCTCCAACTCCGCGGCGGCGGCGTCTAACGAGTAAGCGTAGAGGTCCGGCACCGTTACCAACTCCGGTCCCGTGCTGATCCTGACCCCCACGCCGGTCCCGGGTTCTACGCTGGTCCCGGCCGCTATGCTCTGGGATATGACCCGGCCCTCCTCCACCTCGTCGCTCGGGGCGCTGTCGTTGCCGTTATACGACAGCCCGGCGTCCTGGACGGCGGCCTCCGCCTCGCCGAGCGTCATGCCGGAGAGATCCGGGACCTCGACGTCCGCGACGCCGGTGCCCACCGTGATCTCTACCTGTGACCCGAGCCCGGCGGTACTTCCGCCCTCCGGGCTCTGGGCGCTTACCAGGCCTCCCTGACCGGCGGCGCTCTCCTCCTCGGCCACCGTTACGTCGTCGAAGCCCGCGTCCGAGAGGGCCTGCCGGGCCTCGTCCGGCGTGCTGCCCGTGACGGACGGCACCGCGTTTTGGCCGGTCGCCACGTTGACCTCGATCCCCGAGTTTTCCTCTTCTCGGGCCCCAGCTTCGGGGTTCTGGCCCAGGATCGTGTTCTCGGCGCGGGCGCTGTTTTCCCGTCCGCTTACTGAGATGTCGAAGTTATCTCTGTGCTGCCCGTTGGCTTCGTCCAGGGTCATGCCCTGTAGGTCCGGCACCTGGATCATGGCTGGTTGCTGCTCTTGCTGCGGCTCTTGCGAAGGTTCATTCTGGTCTGTACCACCGAGTAGGCCGAGCCCGGCCCAGGCGAGCCCGGCCAACAGGATCAGGGCGAGCAACACCAGCGCGACCGGCAGCAACTTCCGAAAACCACCTCCACCACCACCTTTCCGGGACCCACTGGAAGTAGGTGGCGGGGGTGAAGGTGGCGCCACCCGGGCCATCTCCTTTGTGCCGGCGTCTTCCGGCGCGAGGCCCGAGCTCACCCGTTCGAGGTCCGCTGTAAGCGCCGCGGCGTCCGGATAACGGTCTCCCGGGTCCCGCGACAGAAGCTTCATCACCACGGCGTTGATCCCGGACGGGATGGAGGGGTCTACCTCGATGGGCTCCCGCATCTCGCCGTTGACGTGCTTCATCGCGATGCCTATGGGCGTCTCCGCGTCGTAGGGCAACTCGCCGGTCAGCATCTCGTAGAGGACCACCCCCAAAGAGTACAAGTCGCTCGTCGGGCGCACCGGCTCGCCCATCGCCTGCTCCGGCGAGAGGTAGTGGGCCGTGCCGATGATAGAACCCGTTTTGGTCATCGTGGAGGACGAGGCGGCCCGGGCTATGCCGAAGTCGGTTACTTTTATGTCACCCGACTCTGTTATGAGTATGTTGTGGGGCTTTATGTCCCGGTGGACCACGTCGCTGTCGTGGGCGGCTTTTAGCGCCTCCGCGATCTGGAGCGCCACGGCCGCCGCCGTCCGGGCCGGCAGGGGTCCGCGCCTTACGAGACGATCTTTTAGCGTCCCGCCGGGCAGGTACTCCATCGCTATGTAGTAGGTTCCGTCCTCGGTCTCGCCCCGGTCGTAGATAGAGACCATGTTCGGGTGGGAAAGCGAGGCGGCGTTCTGGGCCTCGCGGCGGAACCGCTCCACAAATTCCTCGTCCCCGGCGTAGCGGCTGCTGAGGATTTTCAGGGCGAGCGTGCGGTCCAGCACGTCATCGTGGGCCAGGTATACGTCCGCCATACCGCCGCTGCCGAGGGTCTCCACCAGCCGGTAGCGGTTGTCCACGAGTTGCTGCATATCAGGCCATTATACCTTTAACCGCCGGGGTCCTGTAGCGGGGGCTGGACGGGCTGCTGGCCCCGCTGGCCGGGTTGCTGCTGAGAAGGTTGCTGCTGTGAGGGTGCCTGCCGTTCCGGCTGCTGGAAGGGCTGGAACGGCGGTGAGGCCGGCTGGGGTTCGCTACCCCCCGGACGCTGCCCGGGCTCCGGCTCTGGTTCTGGCTCCGGTTGCGGTACGGGGCCGGGCTCCACGTCCAGGTGGGCCGCCATGATGTCGGTGGCGATTGGGATGGCGGGGGTCGCGGCGTCGCCCTCCTCGTTAATCTTACCGCCGTTCTCGACCATTACGGCGACGGCTATCTCCGGGTCGTTTGCGGGGGCGAAGGTGATCCACCAGGAATGCGGCGAGTTCGGCGGGGCTTCGGCGGTCCCGGTCTTGCCGGCGACCTGCGTGTTTCCGAGTTGGGCCTGGGTAAGGCCGCCCTCCTCGACGACGGCCCGCATCATGCGGTTCAGATCCTGCGCGTCCTCCCCGTTTAGCACCTCCTCCTGGACGCTCGGGGCGCTCTGGTCTACGAGAACCCCGTCGGGGGAGCGAACTTCTTTCACGAGGCGGGGCTGCATCCTCTCCCCGTTGTTCGCGATGGTGGCGGATACGAGCGCCATCTCGAAGGCGTTAGAGACCACCGTCCCCTGCCCGAAGGCGACCTGGGCCGTAGTCCCCGGAAGCCACTCGGAGGCCGGCGAGCCGAGGTCGCTGGCGCTGACCGGCAGCGGGAAGTCCTCGTAGTCGTTCCCGTAGCCGAACCGCTGGGCCATGTCGGCCAGCTTCTCGGGGCCGACGAAATCTACCCCGATCTCCGCGAAGATGGCGTTTATGGAGAAGACCAGCGACTGGGTAAAGGTGACCTCCTGGTAAGACTTGTTCTTGTAGTTGCGTACCGTGTAACCGGGGGTTTCGAAAGCTCCGTTGTCGAAGAACTCCCTGCTGGGTTCCATGCCGTCTTCGAGGGCGGCGGCGGCGGTGATGGCCTTGAACGTGGAGCCCGGCGGGTAGAGTGCCTGGGTCGCCCGGTCCAGGAGCGGCGAGTCCGGGTTTTCGGAGAGTTCGGGAAAGCTGTCTTCTATATTATTCGGG
This sequence comes from Rubrobacteraceae bacterium, assembly GCA_965213905.1. Lineage (GTDB taxonomy): Bacteria > Actinomycetota > Rubrobacteria > Rubrobacterales > Rubrobacteraceae > SIRX01. The sequence goes on from OZ243922.1 coordinate 1,528,974, forward strand.
TCGTAAGAGGGGTGGGTCGCGAGCGCCAGCACTTCGCCGGTCTTCGGGTTTAGGGCGACGGCGGCGCCGCGGCCCGTGTTGCTCGCCGCCAGGCCGTCGTAGGCGATCTTCTGGAGTTCCGGGTCTATGGTGAGCACCACGTTGTTGCCGGGCTGGTTGCCGCCGGAGACCTGGTTGATTAGCTCGTCCACCGTCTCCGGCTCGCCGGCGGTTCCCGAGAGGGTCGAGTTTCGGCCGTTCTCGATGCCCGTCGCGCCGTACTTGACGCTCCAGTAGCCGACGATATTAGAGTAGAGCGAGCCTCCCGGGTAGCTCCGGTCGTAGACGGTGCCGGTGTCGACCTCGCGCTCGTCGCTTTGGGCCAGCACCGTCTCGCCGTCGCCGGCCAGGATCAGGCCGCGCGGCGACGAGATATCTTTGCGGGTTTGGAGGTTGTTTGCCGGGTTGTTCGCCAGCTCTTCCTGGGCGTAGACCTGCCAGTAGGCGAGCACGGCCGCCAGCGCCACAAAGCACACGGCGAAGAGGTAGAAGGTGCGCCGGAGGTGGGCGTTCAAAAGCCCGCCTCGTAGTCTGCTTCGTCCACGATGCGCTGACCGGCTTTCTCCGAGATAACCAGCAACATCGCCGTCAGGAGGAAGTTGCCGACCACCGAGGAGCCGCCGTAGGAGACGAACGGCAGCGTGATGCCGGTGAGCGGTATGGTCTTCGTGACCCCCCCGACGATCACCAACGTCTGGATGGCGAACATCGAGGTGAGGCCGAAGGCTAGGAGCTTCGAGGCGTCGTCGCCGGCGAGCATGGATATTTTGATGCCCCGGTAGACGAAGATGAGGAACGCCAGGAGCACCACCGCCGCCCCGAGCAGGCCGAGCTCGCTGGCTATGGTGGCGAATATAAAGTCCGTTTGAACCTCCGGGATGGTCTGGGAGAAACCGGCGCCCAGGCCGACGCCGAAAATACCGCCGTCGGCGATGTTGAAGAGGCTCTGCACGATCTGGAACCCGTCGCCGTTTGGGTCTTGCCAGGGATCTAGCCAGGTCTGCACCCGGAGCTGGACGTGCCCGAAGAGCAGGTAAGCCACCAGAGAACCCAGCGCGAAGAGCAGGCTCCCCAAGATAACGTACGCGACGCGGCCGGTCGCGACGTAGAGCATCAAGAGCGGCACGGCAAAGAAGAGCAGGCTGCTCCCGAGGTCTTTCTCGAAGATCAGCAACAGCAGCGAGGCCGCCCAGATCGCCGAGACCGGGCCGAAGTACTTGAGCGGCGGGATCTGGATGCCCAGAAAACTGGTGCTCGTTACCCGCATGAGGTCCCGTTTCTCGGCCAGATACCCGGCGAAGAAAACGACCAGCGCGAGCCGGGCGAACTCCGAGGGCTGGAAACTGACCGGCCCCAGGTTTACCCACAGCCGCGCCCCGTTTACCTCGTAGCCCAGAGGGGTGAACGTGAGCAATATCAGCGCGAAAGCCGCGACCGCAAAGAGGTACTTGTACTCAAAGAGCCACTCGTAGTTACGGAAAAATAGGACCACGAGGAGCATCGCGGCGCTGCCGGCCAGTATCCAGATCGCCTGGGTCGTCGCCAGGTTTTCCACGCCGTCCACGTTGTAGGTTAGGCGGAAGATCATAACGAGCCCCAGGCCGGTCAGCAGCGTGACTATCGGCAGCATTAGGATGTCGGAGTGGGGGAGCCACAGCCTCACGAAGAGGTAGATGCCGAAGAGCACCCCGGCGTAGTAGGCGCCGTAGATCAGGGGCGGGCTCGTGGTCTCGCGTACGAAGATGAGGGTCGCGAAACCGGCGGTGGTTACCAGCAGGGCGAGGATCATGGGTAGGGTGGCTCTCTGGGTCATCTAAGTCCTCAAGTCCTGCAAGATTTCCTCGACTTCCTCGCGGTCGTAGAGTTGGTGTTCTTCTATCCTCTGCTGGTAGGGTGTTTTGACCTCGGACTTTTCTATGCCGGTCTTGCGCCACTCTTCGTTTAGCTCCGTGCCGAGCACCTCGTAGGGGAGCCCCCGGTACGCCACGACTTCTTCGTTTTCGAAGCCGAGGTAGTACTGGCTGCCGCCCCAGAGGTAGAGCGGCGTGAGGGCCAGCACCACCACCAGCGCGAGCGCCACCAGCCGCACGAGCCAGGTGAGAAGCTTTAAGTAAATGTTTCCCCGGCGGCGCTTGGCGCGGGCCCTCACGGACCGCCGCCGGGTCGCGCGGCTCCGGCTGCTGCGCGGGCGGGTGTCGGTATCTTGCGGCCCCGTCGGCTGGGATATGATCTGCATCTCGCGGGTGCCGCCTGACTCGCTGTCCAGCAGGTTGCGGCTTCTCCGGGGGCGCTCCCGGGTTCCGGCGGCGGGTTCTCTGGCGGGAGGCTCTCTTTTCTTTACGTCTACCAGCACGATGGTTACGTTATCCGAGCCGCCCGCTTCGAGGGCTTCGGAGAGCAGCCGCCGGGATGGAGACTCGGGGTCTTCGGCCGGTTCGGAGAGGATCTCCGAGATGCGGTCCTCCGGGACCATGTCCGAGAGGCCGTCGGAGCAAAGCAGGACGCGGTCTCCTTCCTCTACGGAGAGCATGTTGGTGTCTACCTCGACCTCCTCGTCGGCGCCCAAAGCGCGGGTGATCAAGTTCTTCTGCGGGTGATCTGCGGCCTGGGCGCGGGTGAGATCCCCGCTGCGGACCAACTCCGCAACGAGCGAGTGGTCCTCGGTTAACTGCCGCAACCGTCCGCCGCGCAAGAGATACGCCCGCGAGTCCCCGACGTGCACCACTTCGGCCCTCGGGTCTGCCTCGGTGCCGGAGAACCTGATGGCGACCACCGTAGTCCCCATGCCGGAGAGGTTTTCGTCTTCCCTCGAAGCGTCCAGTATCCGGTTGTGCGCCCCCCGGATAGCCGTCTCGAAAGAGCCTTCGGGCTCCAGTTCCTTGAGCGCCTCGACGGCTATCCTGCTCGCCACCTCCCCGGCCTCGAAGCCGCCGATGCCGTCGGCAACCGCGAAAAGGGAGGTGTCCCGGCCCTCGCCGACGAGCAGCGAGTCCTCGTTGTTTCGGCGCACCTTTCCCGCGTCCGTCAGGCCGTAGTGTTCGAGAAAGAGCATTACGGGATGCTACTCCACAAACCGGAAAGTCGTAGATCCCACCCGGACGCTGTCGCCCTCGCGCAGGGGCGTCGCCCCGACCGTCTTGTTTTCGTTGACGTAGGTGCCGTTGGTGGAGCCATTGTCCTCCACGTACAGAAGCCCTCCGTGGCGCGTGATCCGGGCGTGTTCCCCGGAGACGTAGTCGTCGCTTTCGAGCACGATGTCGCTTTTGGAAGAGCGTCCCAGCCTCGTAGAACTGCCGTCGTTGATCGGGAACCTGAGCTCCGAAGCCATGATGCCCGAAGACTCCACCACAAGTTCCGGCTTTCCGGAAGAGATTACCCGCCGGTAAGAGCTTTGTTTCTGTCCGTTCCGACGTTGCTGCGGCCGGATCCTTGGCTCGTCCGGGAGTTGACGCAGGTCACCGATGCTCCGGCTGACCACCGAATAGATAAAGGCGAAGAGTAGTAGCAAAAGCAAAGCCTTTGTCGCCAGCAGCGGAACCTGGAGCTCCAGCACGCGGCTTACCGTCCCCGGGGATTCCCGCCGTACCCCGAAGTCGCCCTTCCGCCCGGTGTTTCCCTGGAAGTCTCGTGGGGAGCGCCGCCACGGCGCACGAAGCGGGCGTCGCTCTGGCCGAAAGTAAGCTCGTCGCCGTCGTCTATCCGCTCGCGGTCTATCGGGGCGCCGCCGAGGAGCGTGCCGTTGGTGGAGCCGAGATCTTCGATGACGAAACCGTTGTCCAGCCGTGAGAGCCGGGCGTGCTTGCGGGAGACGTTCGGCTCGTTGATTGTCACGGCGTTGTCTTCAGAGCGGCCGATGGTCCACGGCCCGCGGCCTTCGAGGGGGATGGTCCCGCTTTCGAGTTCGAAAGCGACGGTCTCCCTGGCCAACCCGTGCCGCCGGGCTTCTTCGACGCTGATAGCCGCCGTGCCGCCTTCTACGGCTGATTTGTCGGAACCTTCGTCGGTCTCCGTTTGGAAGATCCTGGTCTGGCCGGAGGTGTCGTTCGGGGCGTCCTGCTCGCGCGGCCCCTCGCCGCCCGTGAGCCGCGCCGTCACGCCGAACTCCCCGAAACGCAGGGAGTCCTCCGTGGTAAACCGGACCCGCGGGGGGGTCATCAAGTGGTAGCTTTTGCTCTCGGCGTGGGTGGTGGCGTACTGGATCAACTCCTCCCTCAAGGAACGTTGGTAGGCTTTTATCGAGTCGCCGTCTTGCTCGGAGAGGTGGACCGTAAAGTCGTTCGGCGCGTAGGTGCGCGAGACGCTGACCATCCGGCCCTCGTCCATCTGCCGGGTGAGGCCTTTGGCGATCTCGACCGGATGGACTTGCCGCCGAAACGCCCGGCCGAACACGCCCTCCACCAGGGACTCCATCCGTTTCTCTATGCCTCGCAAGAAACCCAAAAAGAACTTATCCTCTCGCCCGAGAACCGAAGTACCTCAACAGTCCATATATTATAGCCGCGACGCCCAAAGAAATCATCGCCGGCTCTAACGAACTCCGGGCGAAAGGAACCATCAGCGCGTACCCCGCCGCGCCGCCCCCCACGGAGAGCGCCAACCCGACGACCCACCGGCCGAACCACTCGGCCACAGAGAGCGCCCCGGCCATCGCGGCCCACAGCGCCGCCTGGAGCAATAGCGCGGGATGGGAGGTAAAAACCGCCTCGCCGCCCTGGAGAAGCTCCGCCGGCCCCAGGTTCCAGGGGAACGTACCCAGGCGCAACCCCAGGTAGCGGACCACGCCTCCACCGTAAGTCAGGTCGTAGCCGGCCAGCGCCAGCGCCCCGGCGGCCCCCGAGAGAACGGCCCCGACGGGACGCATTAAGGCGCCAAAGAGGAGCGGCAGCCCGGCGGCCCCGACGCCCGTCGCGGCGAGCGGCACGGCCAGGATCGGGCCGAGGGGCAGCCGGCTGAGGCCCGGGCTGACCCCGCTCGTGGCGACCCAGACCCCCCCGAGCCCCGGGAGTACCAGCGTGAAACCCAGGCCCACTCCGCTGCGCCACAGCACGACGGCCAGCGCAACCACAAGCCCCAGGGCCGCCAGGCGGGGCAGGAGGTACCCCAGCACCCCGAAACCCGCGGCTATCCCGGCGGCCCCGGCGCCGTCTACGAGTAGCCCGGCCCCCAACAAGTAGCCGAGCCAGCCGGAGATCAGGCCGTTCATCACCCGGAGCGCCTGGTCCGAGTACGCCCCGTGTTTGCCCGGAGCGCGCCCGGAACGGACCGCGACGGTGTTTTTGGCGGAGGTCCTGGCGGAGGTTTTGGCGGGGGGCCAAGCGGGGGACCTTGTAGGGGCGGGCCGCCGGCGGCCCGTGAGCAGTCCGAGGGCTTCGCGGGCGCCCCGGGGCCGGTGAAACGGGTTCGGGGCGGTGGTGCGGTTTATGAATTCGGAGAGTCGCGGCGGCACCTCGTCGGGGTAGTAGGCCAGGAGCGTCCGGGCGGTGGCGCCGACGGCGTAGATGTCTGAGAGGGCGCTCGGCTCCGCGTCGCCGTCCATGAGCTCCGGCGCGATGTAGCCCGGCGTCCCGACGGCGAACCCTACTTGCGTGAGGCGGGTGTCGCCGGGGCGGTAGGCGACCCCGAAATCCGTCAGTTTGACCACCCCGTCTTCGTTCACCAGGGCGTTTTGGGGTTTGATGTCCCGGTGGATAACACCCCGGCCGTGGGCGTGGATGAGGGCCTCCAGGATCTGGGCCAGGGAATCTACTATCTCCCCGGCGTCGTAGAGTTCGGCGGCCTCATCCAGCGGCTTGCCCTCGACGTACTCCGTGACCAGGTACACCTCGTGGGTACCGGGGATGACCTCGAGCGTCTCCACGACGTTTTCGTGGCGGAGCCCTTCGGCGATGTGGCCTTCTCGCAACGCCCGCGAGCGTTCGGCGGCGCTGTAGACTGGGATCACCTTTACCGCCACGTCTTCGCCGTCCGCCGAACAGGCCCGCCAGACGGTCCCAAACCCGCCGCGCCCTATAACCTCCGCCAGCTCGTAGCGATCCTGGCCCTCGATGTAACGTGTTTCGGCCACGTGAAATACATTGTATAGCCTCTCCCGAACACGACGCCTAATTCTCGCCAGGAACTTCCCTGAACTTCCCTAGAATCATGTACGGTAACCTTGCGGTTCGTTAGCTGGTTCGTTAGCTTTGGCCTTCCGCTGCTGGTACAATCTTCAGGGCTCTGGGCCTCGAAGAAGTATCGCGGGAGTATCGCGGGCGAGTGGCGGAATTGGTAGACGCGCTAGGTTCAGGGTCTAGTGGCCGAGAGGCCGTGGGGGTTCGAGTCCCCCCTCGCCCACACCGTTTCTAGGGGAGAGTTTATGGGACGCAGAGGCCGCAGGGCTGCTCCGGAAGGACGCAGAGGCGGGGGCAAACCTCCACGTTCGGGGAGTCCCCGCCGGACACGGGGAAAGTCTCGCCGGCGGCCCGGGCGCTCCTCCGGCAATAGGGCTCTACCGCCGGCCGTTACCGTTTTTGGCGGCGTGCTGCTTTTGGCGCTGGCGGTCTTTTTTATCTTCTCCGCGGCGAGGGGCTGCGTGGTGACGCAAGAGGCCACCGAGGTCAGGAAGTACGTTACGGGATCCAACAGCCTGCTCACCGACTCGTCGAACCTGGGCCGCGAGAAGCTCCAGCCTCTTTTGCAACAGTCCAACGGGGAGCCGGGACAAATCGACGAGGAGGCCATGGGCCAGGTGGTGGAGCAGTCGGAGCGGCTCTACCGGCAGGCGCAGGAAAACAGCGAGGTTCCGCCGGAGTTCGACGAGGCGAACAACTACCTGGTGAGCACCCTGGGCGTCCGGGCCACGGCCACCCGGCAACTGCAGCGGACGCTTTCGGGGAACACTGGGGGCTCTGGGGGCTCTGGGGACACCCTCTCGGCCGCGGTCGAGGACTACCAAACTAGCGACAGCCTCGCCCAACAGCACTACTTCCCGGCCTCGGAGAACGCCCTGGAAGACGCCGGGCATCAAGAAGACCGCAACTATCTGGAAGAGCCCCGGGCTTTTATGAACTACCGGGATCTCGGCCTCGACAAGGCGGGAGCCGGCGAAACCGGCGGCGGCCCGGACGTCCTGCACGACGTACGGATCTCCGGCGGCGAGGTTGCCGGGAGGGGCGTACGGGTGGAGTACGAAGAACTGATGAATTACAACGTTCTGGCCGGATGGGTGACATTTGGGCTTTAGGAGATCCGGTAAGAGCACCTACTCCAACCACGACCTCGACCGGATGTGGAGCTTGGGCTTTGAATAAGAGATCTGTGTACAACGTCAGTGGGGTTACCCGAAAAGAGCTTGCGGAGCTAAGAGACTCTACGAAAGATGTCGGCGGGATACGGGCCACCCCGGAGGCCATCGCGCTCATGCAAGAGACCGGAACAGATCCCGGAGAGCTTGCGGCCCGCTACTGTGAAGATTGTGCGAGGATCGGGAGCATAGAGTTGATCGGCTACTTTATTGACGAGGAGAAGAAGCCCTACGGTTCAGGAGCCGTCCACGTAGTACTAGATCCGGAAACCAAAAGAATCACTATTTACGAGGAGTTCTACTAATTGGGTGCAGAAAAAACGCCCCAGAACCCACTGAGCAACCTGGAACAAGAGATACTCGTACTATTGAGCATGTCCGGCGAAACCGTCGGGCTCCTGGTAGAGATGGTTAACTACGAAGACGAAGAAACGCTCCCGTTGGAGAGAAAAATTCTGGAGCCCGAGGTGAGGTCAGCCCTCGACGGCCTGCGGGCCAGGGGGCTCGTGAGGAGCGTGCCAGGCTACTCTCCGGACGAGAACTCCGGCAAACTAGAGCAAGTGCCGTGGTGGGATGTCACGGCCGTAGGCCTCGCGCTCGTCGAGGCGACCGAAGATCCTGGCGAGCGAGACTACGGTCTACCTACGATGGAAACCAACCGCCTCCTGCTCCGCCAGTGGCGGGACGAGGACTTCGACACCTACGCCCGCATCTGCGCCGACCCGGAGGTGATGCGATACATGGGTAACATGGGTAACGGCGGCACGCCCTTGACCCGCGGGCAGGCGGCGGAGAGGTTCGCCGGCATCCGGCGCCACTGGCGGAAACACCGCTTCGGACTTTGGGCGGTCGAAGAGAAAGCTTCGGGCTAGTTTATCGTCCGGATAGGACTCCAGTACCACGAGGACTGGCCGGGGGCACACAAAGTAGAGGTCGGCTGGCTGCTGGATAGGTCGCGCTGGGGTCGTGGCCTGGCCACCGAGGGCGCGCGGGCGAGCCTAACTTACGGGTTTAGGCACAGAAAACTGGACCGCGTAATCAGCATAGTGTTGCCCGAAAACGTTTCTTCGAGACGGGTAATGGAGAAATGCGGTCTCGTCTTTCAAGGAGAGGCTCGTTGGAAAGAACTCGATGTGGTCTGGTACGCCATAGACCGGAACGGGCGGGGAGCCGCCCGTTAAAGAGCCAGCCTAGCGCGGCTCTTCTGCGAGGGCCGGGCGGGTATCTTCGATGAGGTAGGCGACCACGTCGAGGAACTCGCCGCTCTCCTCGTAAATATCACGCTGACGCCGGCTGCCGGTGCCGCCGCCTACTATGTCGAGTATTCCTTCCAGCTCGTCCTCGCAGCCCAAGTCCTGGGCGTGGGGCCGTAGCTCTTCGACGAGGTTGCGGGCCGCGTCGCGGGCCGAGACGGAGTTGCCGGTCGCGGCGTTGTAGAAAACGGCGTCCATGCCGTGCCGGGAGGCGCGCCACCGGTTCTCCTCGGCGAGTAGCCTGTTGTACGGTTCGTTGGAAGTCTTTGTCTCAAGCATCCGGTGGACGAGGCACTGGGTAAGGGCGGTAAGGGCTATCGCGGCGCCGATCCCCGTTTGTGAGTCCAGGATGCGCAGTTCTATGGTACCTATCTGGGGGTGGGGCCGCACGTCCCACCAGCAGAAGGTGTAGTCGTCCATCGCCCCGGCGTCAACCATCAGGTCCACGTAGTTTTCGAAGGCCTCGTAGTCCGGGAAGGCGGGGGGGAGGCCGGCACGGGGAAAGGTCTCGAAGATCTTGACCCGGCTCGACTCGAAGCCGGTGTCCATACCCTGCCAGAACGGCGAGTTGGTCGAGAGCGCCAGAAGAAACGGCGCGTACTCGGAGAGCCGATTGTGGCACAGCATGGCTTCTTCGGGGCCGGGCACGCTTACGTGAACGTGCTGCCCGAAGATGACCTCGCGCTGGGCGATCCAGCGGAGGGTTTCTATGACTTTCTCGTAGCGCCGCTGCTCCGTTACCTTCTGGTTTTGGTAACGGGAGAAGGGGTGGGTCCCGGCGGAGGCCAGGGACGCGCCGCAGGCCGCGGCCCGGGAACCGACCCGGCCCCGCAACTCCCGCAGGTGCGCCGCTGCTTCGGCGGCGGTCTTGCAGACGGGGGTCTTTGTTTCGAGGACGGACTGGAAGAGTTCGTAGGAGATGAGCTCCGCGAGGTCTTCGGGGAGGCGCGCCATAATTTCCTCTATCTTGGGAACCAACTCGCCCGTGGTGGCGTCTACTATATGAAGCTCCTCCTCGACGCCCAGCGTGTAGCCGCCACTCCCGTTGAACTCTATCGGCATAGCGCCTCCTCTCCCCGCCCACTACCTCTTAGGAGGCGAGGGCTTCTTCCGCTCAGCCTTCGTAGGCCTCTCTCGGGGCCTCGCCCGAGTTCGCGGCTACTACCTCCCCGCTCCCGTCTATAAAGTAGACCGTAGGATACCCCGCAACCTGATACTCGGCCCCCAAAGAAGGCTCGTAGATCGCCGGGCTGGATATGTCGTAGTCGTCCACGAAATCCCTCACTTCCTGCGGGTCGTCTCCCTGGGAACTGTCGATGCCGGCCATTACGATCTGCAAGCCTTCGTACTCACTTTCCATCTCGCTGATGATCGGGGCTTCCTCCTGGCAGTGCGGGCACCAGGTCGCGAAAAAGACCAGCATGGTCGCGTCGGCGTCGCCGCCACCTACCGACACGTTGCCGCCGTCTACGGTCTCGGCGGTAAAGTCCGGGGCTTGCGATCCGGACTCCAGGAGCCCCTGGTCGTTAGCGGTGAAGTTACCCGCGCTATCGCCGCCGGTGGTGCTAAGGACCGCAACCAGCGCGATCACGACGATGACGAGGGCTGTAAAGCCGGCCAGAATCAGCAATATCCCCCGATTGCTACCGGAGGATGGGGCTTTGCCGGGCTTACCCTTACCCGGACCTTTTTGGGAGAGCGTGTTACGCGACATTCAAAACCCTTTTTTAGCTGTTGCGTTGATCTTGCGGTAACATACTACCTGCTTTGAAGACTAAAGGCCAAGAGCGTTTCTCTATTCTGCGTAATATTCTCTCTACCCCTTACGCCACCCTGCTCTCCCGGCTGGTGCTCGGCGGGGTTTTCCTGGTGGCGGGGGTCACGAAAGCCTTCGACGCCGGAGGGTTTGCGTCCTCTATTAGATCTTACGGACTCGGGTTGCCGGAGTGGTTCGTCAGCCTGTCGGCCTACGGCCTACCGTACCTGGAAATACTGATCGGCGCGTACTTGATCGTCGGACTTTTTACAAACATCTCTGCCTGGGCCACGAACGCCATGATGGTCGTTTTTATCCTGGCGCTGCTTCAGGGAGCCTTGCGCGGCCTGGAGATAGACTGCGGTTGTTTCGGCGGGGCCACTACCGAAGAGAACCCCAGCCTGTGGTCCGCCTTTGCACGGGACGTCGGGCTGCTCGCCCTGGGGCTCCACATAGTCTTCGCCCCGGCCGGCCGCTTCAGCGTTGACGCCCTGCTCCGGCAGGGTAACCCCGAAGACGGGGTTTACGAAGCTTAATTTGGGCCAGCACCGCCCCGCACAACACCAGCAACCCGCCGAGCAACTTCAAGAACGTCAACTCCTCTCCGAGCAACGTTACACCCAGCACCATCGCCACCAGGGCCTCCATAGTGGCGACGATAGCCGCCTGGCCGGCCTCCAAACGGCGTATCCCGAAAGTGTAGAGCGCATATCCCAGGGCCGTGTGGGCCGCCGCCATCAAGAGTAACAGCGCGTAGTACGCCGGCGGTAACCCAGCCAGAGTATCGAGCGTCGGCACGGCGACGACGAGCAGGATCAGGGCCCCGGAGCCCAGGGCGTAGGCCAGGATGGCCGGGGGAGCCAGGCGGCTGGTAACAGGCTTCCCGAAGACCGGGTACAGCCCGAAACACAGCGCGGCCGAAAGCCCCGTGGCAAGCACGAAGAAACTCACCTCCAGGTTCGACGGATCATAAGCACCGGCGACCAGAAAGATGCCGCCCACGGTCAGAATTAGCGCCACTATCTTCGGCGGCGTCAAGCTCTCCCCCAAGAAAATGCGGGCGAGAATCACCACCATAGCCGGAAAACTGTAGAGCAGAATAGCCGCCGTCCCGATGGTACTTTCCTGCACGGTGTAGAAATAAAAAAGATAGAACCCCGCCACCCCGAACAACCCCATAAAGAAGAGAAAAACGAGGTCTCGTCCGCCAACCTTCAGCGTGCCAGTCCCTTGCGTAGCCAGCAGAAAGCCCGCAACAAAGAGCCATCCAAAAACCGCCCGGAAAGCCACCATCGCCTCGAACGATACGCCCTGGGCGTAGAGAAGCTTGGCGAGATACCCCAGGGTTCCCCACATAGAAGCCGCCGCCGCGACGGCGAGGACCCCAAGTACCCGGTCTCTGTTTTCTGACAACCTGCTAGTGCCGGTCGAGCTTGCCGGAAGGGTTCATAGTGAGTTCAGCGCTTTTCGACGTACTTCACACCGGCTATACCCTCGAAGTCGCGATTCTGGGTCCATACCGTGGCCTCGTGGTTTCGGGATGTAGAGAGTATGATGCTGTCTGCCATGGGTAGCTTCATCTCGTGAGAGGTCTTTGCCGCGTCGAGCGCCAATTCGGCATTCAGCTCCACTACTTGTCCCCGCTGCATTACCGCAACCACGCGAAGCGCACCCTCTTCTCCGCTCGGTTCTGCGAGGAGGCGCTTGAACACTTCGTAGATGCTGATAGCGGGCACTATCAACGCTGATGCATCCTCTATGGCGGCTTCGAAGAAGTCTGCGTTCAGGCCGTCAGCGAAGTACTCTATCCAACCGGAAGAATCCACTACGTTCTTGGCCGGCACCCTATACCTCCCGGTCTAGCCCGCGCTCTACCGAAGAATCCACACCCCGCAAGAACCCCCGCATCTCCCTTATCGGCGAGATCGGTATCAGCTCGATCCGCCCCCGGTAACGCAAAACTGCTACTTCCTGACCAGGCTTTATGCCCATGGATTCTCTTACCTCTTTAGGAATAACCACCTGATATTTGGGTGACACTTTGACGGTACCCACGATAACTCCTGTTCGATAAGACAAACGTATATCGTAGGGGCACTCTACCACGAATTGGTATTACCAGAATCTAGCCAATCTCCCCACAAGTGCTCTACTTTTTCCGCTTCTGTAGAGATTAATGCCGGTCGAGCTTGCGGGCGACTTCTTTCAAGCTGATGCGGTAGCAGATAGAGCGGCCGTGCGGGCAGGTGGCGGGCAGGCGGCTCGTGAGCCAGTCGTGTACTAGAGTTTCCATCTCGGGTTGAGACATCTTGTCGCCCATCTTTACCGCCGAGTGGCAGGCGATGGTGGCGAGGATCCGGTCTTCGCGCTGGTGGCCGGGGCCGGCCCCCGAAACGGCGGCCAGGGCGTCTTTGAAACCGCCGGCGACGTCCCGGTCGGCGAGGGTCGAGATGACGGCCGTTACCCGAATCGAGCGGGGTCCGAATGGTTCGGCCTCGAAGCCGTAGACGGCGAGCTCTTCGAGGTTTTCGGCGGCGAGCTCGGCTTCGCCGGGGGAGAGTTCTACGACTTCGGGGACTAGGAGGCTTTGTACGGAGGCGGGTTCTTCGGACTCGGTGAGGCGGTCGAGGATCGCCCGCTCGTGGGCGACGTGCTGGTCCACGATCCACAGGGCCTCCGGCTCCTCTACCAGGATGTAGCCCGCCCCGATCTGGCCGACGACCCGCAACTCCTCCAGCGGCGGCAACGCACCCCGCTCGGGTAATTCCTCGGAAACCTCTTCGGGAGCCCGCGGGGGTTCGGACAGGGGCCGCGAAGCTTCCGAGATTCGCCCCCGCACCTCCTGGAGGTCGCGGGCGGGGGTGGAGGGATACAGCGGGCGGCTTTCGGCGGCGTAGGAGGGTGTGTAGGCCGCGTAGGCCGGCGGGTTCGGGAAGCGTTCCTGGGTGAACGGACGTTCCGTGGGGCGCGGGGTGGATGAGGGGGCCGGCGGGCGCCACTCGATGGCGCCGCGGACGGCGGCGGCCACGGCGCCGCGGGCGGCGCGTTCTTCGGAGAAACGCACGATCTGCTTTGTGGGGTGGACGTTCACGTCCACGCGGCGCGGGTCTACGGTCACGTCGAGGGCTACGGGCGCATGGCGGCCGGACGGGAGGGTTGCCCGGTAGGCGTCGTCGAGGCCGCGGTGGAGGTTGTCGGCCCGTACGAAGCGGCCGTTTACGGAGATCGTCTGGTGGGTCCGGCTGCCTTCTGTGAGGCTCGGCAGGGCGGCGTAGCCTCTCACCCCGAACGCGCCGGACTCGTACTCCACCTCGCGCAGGGCGCGGGCTTTGGCGACGCCCATGATCTGGGCCAGCCTCTCGCGGAGGCTTCCCGCGCCGGGCAGCGAGAGGTAGTCGCGGTTTTTCTCGGTGAGGCGGAAGGCTATACCGGGATGGGCGGTGGCGAGGTGGGTCAGGGCCTCGGAGATCGCGGCCCGCTCGGCCCGGGAGCCTTTGAGAAACGCCCGGCGGGCCGGGACGTTGTAGAAGAGCCGGTCCACGAGGACGGTCGTGCCCTTCGGGTGTGAGGCCGCAGAGATTTCCGCCTCGCCGCCGCCCTGCACGGAGATCCGGGTCCCGGCCCCGCCGGTCGAGGTGGTCAGGGAGAAAGACGAGACGCTGGCGATGGAGGGGAGGGCTTCGCCCCGGAAGCCCATCGTGGTTACGGACTCCAGGTCCTCGACGGTTTGGATCTTGCTGGTCGCGTGCCGTAACACGGAGAGCTTTGCGTCCCCGGCGTCCATGCCGGAGCCGTCGTCCCGGACCAGAATGCGCGAGGTCCCGCCGTCCGAAAGCTCCACTTCTATTCGGGAAGCCCCGGCGTCCAGGGCGTTCTCGATGAGCTCTTTCACGACGGAGGCCGGACGGTCCACGACTTCCCCGGCCGCGACCTGTTGGGCCACGCGGGGGTCCAGCACGTGAATGCTCACGATGGTTTCACCATAGACGTAGGAAATTGTACAACCCGCGCCGGGCTTTCCCACCGTCATACGTGTAGAATCCCTGGCTATGTGTAGGGCAGAGAACAGTTATCGTGGAAGGTAAACCGGTGGGCGAGGAAGGGCGGCGAGACCGGCTGCCGATAGAAGAGGTCGAGAAGCTCGTAGACCTCGTGCGGGAGAGCGGCGTCGGGGAGATCCGGGTCCGCCAGGGTGAGGTGGAGGTCACCGTAAAAGCTGCCCCCGAGCCCGCCGCGCCGCGGCCAATCAGAATAGAAGACCAGCCCGCGCCGCCACCGGATATCGAGGTCGAAGAATCGGGGCACGACGGACTGCACGCGGTGCGTTCGCCGCTCGTGGGGACTTTCTACCGGGCCTCGGCGCCGGGAGAGGATTTCTACGTCGAGGTTGGGGACGTCGTGGAGGCGGGACAGACCTTATGCATCGTCGAGGCGATGAAGTTGATGAACGAGATCCCGGCGGACGTCTCCGGCGAGGTCGTCGAGGTGCTCCCGCAGAACACCCAGGGCGTCGAGTACGACGAGCCGCTGTTCTACCTCCGGCCCGGAGAGTAGCCGGTGATCGGCAAGGTCCTGATCGCGAACCGCGGTGAGATCTCCTTGCGCGTCATCCGGGCCTGCCGCGAGCTGGGCATCCGCAGCGTCGCCGTCTACTCGACCGCCGATGCCGACTCGCTGCACCGGATGCTGGCCGACGAGTCCGTCTGCATCGGCCCGCCCCCGGCCACCGAAAGCTACCTGAACATCCCGGCCATCATTTCCGCCGCCGAGCAGAAGGGGGCCGACGCCATCCACCCCGGCTACGGCTTTCTCGCCGAAAACGCCCGCTTTGCCGAGATCTGCGAGCGCCTCGACGTCAAGTTCGTGGGGCCTTCGTCCAACGCAATATCCCAAATGGGGGACAAGGCGACCGCCCGCAAGGTCGCCGCCGAGGCGGGTGTTCCGGTCACCCCCGGCAGCGACGGCTTGTGCCGGGACGCCGCCGCCGTAAAGCGGGTCGGGGCCGAGGTCGGCTACCCGATAGTCATAAAAGCCAGCGCCGGCGGCGGGGGCAAGGGCATGCGCGTGGTCTACGGCGAAGGCGAGGTAGAGGGTGCATTTGCCGACGCGGCCCGAGAGGCCGGGGCGAGCTTCGGCGACGGCTCGGTCTACGTCGAGCGTTACCTGGAGAAACTGCGGCACGTCGAGATACAGGTTTTGGCCGACTCCCAAGGGAACGTGGCGACCTTTCCAGAGCGCGACTGTTCGGTGCAGCGCCGGTACCAGAAGCTGATCGAGGAGTCCCCCGCGCCCCACTTGCCGCAGGAGGTACGCGAGGGCATGATGGCCGCCGCCGCCTCGCTGGTGGAGAACCTGGGTTACGAGGGGGCCGGCACGGTGGAGTTCATCTACTCGGAGGGCGAGTTTTACTTTATCGAGATGAACACCCGCCTCCAGGTCGAGCACCCCGTAACCGAGATGGTGGCGGGCGCCGACCTCGTGGCCGAGCAGCTCCGGGTCGCCTCCGGCGGAAGCCTCGAAAAGACCGGTCCCCAGGGTTCCGAGGGCCATTCTATCGAGTTCCGGATAAACGCCGAAGACCCCCGGCGCAACTTCCTGCCCCAGGCCGGAAACGTGGATTTCTACAACGCCCCCGGCGGGCCGGGGGTAAGGGTGGATTCACACCTATATACCGGCTACCGGGTTCCGCCGAACTACGACTCGCTTTTGGCGAAGCTCATCGTGCACGCGGCGGACCGCGACGCGGCCATCCGGCGCGGCGAGCGGGCCCTGGACGAGTTCGCGCTAGTGGGCCTGGAGACGACGCTGCCGTTGCACCTGGCCGTTCTGGAAGACGGGGAGTTCCGGCGGGGCGGGGTGCCGACGAGTTTTCTAGAAGAGCGGGAGCTCAGGACCGAAAGAGGCCTCTTGCGCTTTGCAGGAAACGGCGGATCGTACGGCCCATTAGGTAGCGCGCCTTCCGCATCCGCTTCTTAGACGGTTTGCCGGTTTTCTCTCTCCCGGGCGGGTCCGGGTCGGTGCCGACCTGGTTCATCCGGGCCACCCAAAGTTCGAGCACCAGGACGTGTAGCGCCGCCACCAGCGGCACGGCCAAAAGCAGGCCGACAAAGCCGAAAAGGGTGCCCATGATCAGGAGCGCGAACACCACCACCGCCGGGTGCAACGAGACCGCCTGGCTCATCACGATAGGTTGAATAAGGTTGGACTCGATAGCCTGTATTACGAGGTAGACCAAGATCACCCAGAACGCCTTTAACGGATCGTCGCCCGTCAGACCCAAAAGCGTCGGCGGTATCACGGAGATTACCGGCCCAACAAACGGAACAAAAGATATGAGCCCCGAGACGAGCCCCAGCAGTACCGCAAACGGTATCCCGATAATCGAGAGCGCGACCGCCGAGAACACCCCAATGATGGTCATGGAGGTCAACTGGCCGAGAAACCACTTCTGGACGGAGTGGTACATCTTGTCCAGAATATCCCGCGTCCGCGGACGCCACCCCGCCGGAAAGAAAGAAACGAAACCCTGGATCAGGGGCCGCGGGTTGATGACCAGGTAGATCGTGGCTATAAGTGCTACGAGCGCCAGGGAGACCCCGTTGGCGAGGCTGCCGCCCAGGTCGGCGACCACGGCGAACGTGTCCCCGGAGAGAAACCCCCGGACGCGCTCGAAGATGTTTGCCGGGGCCAACTGAGACCCGAGGTCCACGCCGGAGGCGTCCTGAAACCGTTCGAGCAGCGCCTGGACTTCGGAGACCAACTCCGGGAGGCTCTGTACAAAGGCTTCGGCCTGTTTCGCCACGGTGTCGGCGAGGGCCAGGCCCGCCAGGTAGATCGTCAGGGCCGCGCCGCCCAGCACCAGCAGGGTTCCCCAACCTCGTCCTACGCCCCGGTGCTCCAGGTAATCCACCGGCCCGCTAATGATGATCGAAAAAAGCAGCGTCAGCAGAAAAACGAGGACTATGAGGGAGATCTGGTAGAAAAGGTAACTCAGGAGCGCGATGGCGAGGGCCAGGCCGATACCCACATACACCATTCGCATCCGGGTTGCGTTTTCCGACTCCGGCATGAAACTCCTTGTCGGTAGGATCTACATCTTTATTCTACCCGCTACGCGAGACGTGCTATCTTTTACCCTTGGTTGCCCTGACTCAATGATTAGAGGTAAGGCTTTGGCGGGAGAAGCCACCCGAAAGCACGACGAAGAACGCCTGACCTTCGGCGGCATGGCCCGCTGGGACGGCCTCGACCTTTTCGGTCCCAACCACATGAGCATCGCCTACCGCAAAAACGGCCGGATCCGGGTGAAGGTCGAACGCTCGAACGTGCGGAAGGTCGGAAACCCTGACATAGAACGCGTCTCCCGCTGGCCGGTGGTCCGCTCGTTCTTTTTCTGGGGCCGGCTTCTGGCACAACTCCTCGGCTCCATCTGGACCCTGCTCTTCTTCGTCGCCACCATAGCCGTGCTCTGGCTCTTCGTGCGCCTGCTGGAGTTCGGGAGCGACGAGGGCGCCTTGGGCGGGGTAATGGGCTTCTTTGCCGAGTTCCCCGTGCTGCCGCTCCTCTTCGTATTTTTCGCCGCGATGAAGTTTACCTCCATCGGCCGCTACCACGGCGCCGAACACAAAGTCGTCGCCGCATACGAAAAGCACGGAGAAGTAACGTTCGAGGGGGCAAAGAAAAGCAAGCGCGTCCATCCTCGCTGCGGCACGAACATCCTCATCTACATAATCGCCGCCGCGCTCCTGGATCCGCTCGTGAGCTGGTGGGGTTACGCCATATTGCAGTTCATCCTGATCTCCGAGGCCTGGTACATCTTCGGCCAGACCCGCCCCTCCATAGCAATCGGTAACTTCCTCCAGAAATACTTCACGACTACGGAGCCGCGCCGCCCCGAACTGGAGGTCGCCGTCGAATCCCTGAACCAGCTATTGCAGGCGGAGGAGAAGCAGATCCAGGCCGAGGGGGTGCCGTCGGCCGTCCGGCCCTAGTAGTCCGGCGGTGAGTAGATGTTTAGCGTTTCCAGGGGAGTTTCCCCGGTGTTGGAGATCTCGTGTGCCTCACCGGCCTCGATGAGCAGCAGCGCCCCTTCTCCGAACTCATGCTCCCCGCCTTCCACTACCGCCTTCCCGGTTCCGGATAGCACATAGAGCCACTGGTCGCTGCCCTCGTGGCGGTTGTTCGGCCCGCCGGTCGAGCCGTTTGGCGGCAGCACCATCGTGGCGGCCTGGGCGCGTTTGGTGCCGGTCAGGAGCCGGAAGCCTTTCTCCGGTTTTATCTGCAGTAGCTTCAAGCTGATATCTCCTTGCTTAGCTTTCCAAAATCACTGGAAACCAGCTCCCTCGAATAAGCTCAATCTGGGGTCAAGATTCGTACTGGTAGCGTAGGATTTCGAGGAGTTCCTCGGGAAAGAGTGACTCGAATCCTAGCTCTTTTGCCGCTTCGCTAACGGCACTGTCGTAGGAGACGATGTAGTCTGCATGGGAGACGTAGGCCAAATCGAATATCCAGCCGTCGTTTTTATCCGTGAGGCTCGGCCAGTCGAGACGGCGCGGATGGTACATGAACCCCATTGAGCCGAGATCCAGGGCCACCTCGAAAGCTCTCACGGGGCGCTCGATTTGCGATTCGATATCTCCGTACCCTATGACGCGCACGAGTTCAGAGAGTTGATCGTCGCTGATTGCCAGCCGGACCTCTCCGGTCGCCACTGTACCGATCAGCGCAGCATCGGCGCCTCCGGGGCTTCCGATGATGCTGGACACTACGACCATCGTGTCCAGAACGATCAGAGGTTGGGCCAATTCTTAGTGGTCTTTGTCGTCGGGCCTGCGGAGAACTTCGCGACGCTCGCGCACTGAATCAGGCTCCGGAGCCTGGCCCTCGACGCGGCGTATGGACCTTGAACGCGTACGCCGCACTAGAGTTTCCGCAGCGGACCTAGCCTCCTCCTCTTCCGCCCAGCCCGAGCCTATGTGATCCAATAACCGGGGCCTTTTGTAAAAACCTTTGTCCGGTCGCTTTGCTTCCACCGTGATTCTCCTCTGTCAGCGAAGAAACATTGTAACCTCCGCGCTGTTGTTTGACATACGCTAGAGGTCTTCTACCCGGTAGAGCCGAGCACCAACACGAGCAAGCCGGAGAAGGCGGCGAAGCCCAAAACGGCGGGCCGGAGCCAGCGTTCGTCGAGCAGGCCGGCTACGAAACGGCTGGTCAGAAGGCCCAGGATCAGGGCGGGCAGGAGTTTTAGCGCCAGATAGAAGTGCCACGCCGCTACGTGGTTGGTTACGATGAGCACCGCCAGCGACATGATAATTCCGACCAAAAACGAGAGTGCCAGGGTGGAGCGGAGCTTCGGACCGGAACTGCGCTGATTTACGAGGGCCAGCGGTGGGCCGCCGAGGGCCGCGGCGGTGCTCATGATGCCCGAGGCGACGCCGCCGGAGAGCTGGGCGATCCTGGTCGGACGAAAGCTGGGTCCTACGAAACTCGTCGCGACCGCGAGGATGATGAAGATTCCTAGAAAGCGGGCCAGGGCGTTGTCCGGGACGACCGCCAGGAGGCCGGCCCCGACGACGGTCCCGGGGATTCGGCCGCCAGTAATCCAGGCGAACGCCGGTAGGTTGATGTCGTGCCGCTCGTTGAGCGCCATAAAGCCGGTCATGGGGATCGCCAGGCAGAGTATCGTTACGGGCACGGCCTCGGGTCGCACGAGCGCCAGGGTCGGCACGGCGGTCAGGGAGAACCCGAACCCGATGGAACCCTGAATTACAGCCCCCGCGAAAACAGCCACGAGGGCGAGAAGGATGCCCAGGGTCAAACTTCCCGCCCCGCCCTCCGAAACTTTCTAGGCTTGCTCGGTGGGCATTATGAGGATCTCGTTAACGTTCACCCGCTGCGGCTGGACCACGGCGTAGGCCACGGCGTTTGCTATGTCCTCGGCCTGAAGCGTCTCGATGCTCGTGATGCCGCTGACCTGCTCTTGCGCTTCCTCGTCCGAGATGTGCTGCGGCAGCTCGGTGGCGACCGCGCCCGGCTCGACGATTGTTACCCGGATGCCGTCTTCGACCAGCTCGCCCCGCAGCGCCTCGCTTACGGCGTTGACGGCGTACTTGGTGCCGGAGTAGACGCCGGTCATCGGGTTGCTCCGGCGCCCGGCGACGCTGGAGATGTTGACGATGTGTCCGGAGCCTTGCTCCTTCATCACTTTTATCGTCGCGTCGGTGGTGTACAGGAGGCCCAGCACGTTCACGTCGAACATCTGACGCCACTCGCCGGAGAGGCTCTTCTCTATCTTGGAGAGCAGCATAACGCCCGCGTTGTTGACGAGGATGTCCACCTGGCCGAACTCGTCTTTGGCCTGCCGGATCAGGCCGTGCGCCTGCTCCTCGTCCGCAACGTCGCACTGGACCACCATCGCCCGCGTCCCGTTGGACTCTATCCGCTGCTGGAGGTCTTGCAGCCGCTCCTCCCGGCGGGCCGCTATCACGACGATGGCGCCTTCCGCCGCCAACGCCTCCGCCGTCGCCTCGCCAATACCGCTCGAAGCGCCGGTTACCACAGCTACTTTGCCGTCTAACTTCATTATTCTCGAACCTTTCTATTTGCCGGTAACGCCCCGATCTTTGTCGGGAAGCCCTTATCTTAACCGCTTTCGGCAGAGGATTGGATGCTGCTTTCGGGACGAAACTGCAGGTAAGCGATGGTCCAGTAAGCGTGCATAAAGGTGCCGACTATTGCGCCCAGGAGCAAGAACGGTAGGGAGAAAAGGAGTAAGACGCCGCCGGAGATTAGAAGATCTATCATGCTGAAGCCTTCTAGCAAGGGTGACAGCAAGGAAGAGGCGAGGAGCCCGATGGCGAAGGTGATACCGCTGAGCAACAGCCCGACGGCAATCGCCAGTCCCACCTGTATGAGCCACACGAGGAGGCCGCGTCCGATGTTGTTGCGAAAGACGGTAAAACCCTCCCCAATAGAGTCAAACACTCCTCGCCCGTCGAGCACCAGGGTACGCATAGCCAGCGCGCTGACAATAGAGAACGGCACCAGCAACAGAATCAGAAGCACCAGTGTAAGAAGGGCGGCCAGCGCCACCAGCGCCACCGCCAACCCGACGGAGTCTAGGGCCGTTGCGGCCAACAAAACTGCAAGTCCTGCCGGAATGACAGCCAGAAAGAACAGCAGAAAGTTGATCAGGAACAGAGATATGTATAGTCCGAGCATCCGCCAGAAGTTACGCAGCCCGGCTCGCCAGGTGGACGAGAACCCATTCGACTCTCCTTCCCTTAGTTCGGCGACCCCCGCCACGAGACCGGCCTGAGAGATGATGATGAGCGCTATAAAGACGACCGTCAAGGCAACGGCGAAAATTATGCCCCCTATGATCAGCGCCGCAAGATTATTTTCGACAAATCGGGCGAGGTCCGGGCTGGGACCGAAGCCCTCGTTTTGCCCGGAGAGGGTGACGGTAAATCCGGACCCGCCCACGAAGAGGCCGAAAAACCACAAGAAAGGGTTTCGCAGCGAGATCCGGAACGCCCCGGAAATATTCTCCCCGTAATTCACTGTTGCCTCCTTAACACCCAGGTATCTTTCATCTTGCCCCCGCTGGAGATGTTGACCACGTGCTTGCCGGGATACGCCACCCGCGAGAGGCAGCCGGGGATCATCTCTACCACCCCGGGGTCTTCCGGGTCCGGGGCGAGCGCGAGCATCCGGTAGTCGGCGTAGGAGTCGCGCAGCAGAAAACCTTCTTCGTCCGTCTCGCAGAGCACGTGGGTTGTGAAGTCTATCGTCTCCTGGGCCACGTACTCGACCGGGTTCGCCTCGACCATCTTGCGGAATTTCTCGACGGATTCTTTCGTCTCCTCCGGCCCGATCATTACCTCTTTCCCGCCGTAGCCGCCCCGGCTTTTTATGACCAACTCCCCAAAACGGTCCATCACGTACCGGTAGTCCTCCTCGACGGCGAGCGACCAGGTTCTTGCATTGTCTATCGCGGGCTCTTCGCCTAGATAGGTTCGCACCATCTCCGGTACGAACGCGCCGACGCCTTTGTCGTCTATGATCTCCGAGTTCGGGGCGAACAGGATGTGCACTTTGCCGGCGACGTGGCACTCTAAAAGGCCGGGAACTTCGGCGTAGAGCCGGTCCTCGTCTACCCGCTCGTAAATTACGTCTATCCGGCGTCCAGACGGACGGTGCATCAAATATTCGCCGCCGTTTATCTCTAGTTCTTTCGTTTCGGCGAGCACCGCGTTCATCTCTTCGGCATATATGTGATGGTCGAGGTAGAACTGGTCTTCGGGGCCACCGGATACGACGGCGAGCGTCGCTTCCGGGCCTTTCGGAGAGGCCGCCCGCAGGGCGTCTCCGAGGCGGGCGAGCCAGCCGTCGAGGGAACGGACCGGGAGCTTGCCGTGGGCCTTGGGGAAGAACAATTCGCGGCTCATACGGCGGCGGCGGGTCATGGGGGCGAGGCCGACGGGCATCTTGGCGTTCTCTTCGATGACCTGGTACTTTCGACCGCCCGCGCCCTCGACAGCCACCACGTCGAAGGAGATCTGGCGCACCGGCACCGGCCCGAAGCGGTTTTCCCACGAGGTCTCGTAGAGGATGCTGCTCTCCACAATTGCCTCCGGCACCACTTCTTCTTTTCCGGCCTCGAGCCGGCGGAGAAACTCGTTGATCGCCCGGAGCCTCTGCGACAACCCGCGCTCTAACCGCTCCCAATCATCCGCCGGGATCACGCGCGGAAACCAGTCCGTAGGATGGGTCTTATCACCCTCCTTGATCCCGAAGGCGTATTGCTCTTCCAGCAAGAGGTCGTGGCTTTCCCGCAGCTTTGCGTCCCAGTCTTTCGGGCCGGTTTCCCCCAGCTCTCCCAAAATTTCCGCGTAGGTTCCCCTCGGGGTTCCTTCGGGTAGGAACACTTCGTTGTCGCCGGGGAGTTTGCGCGTGAACCTCACAGGATGGAGATTATACTAGCGTCCGGGAGGATAATTCTCCCGTGGGCATCGGTGGACGTTATCAATAGAAAAGAGGAGTACGAACCTTGGGCGAGAAAGACAGAAGCGGCAGAGACCGGGGACAAGAGACTCCCGTCGAGGACCCCAAGATCTTCTGGGGCCGGGCGGCTTGCGGGCTCGGGGTGATACTAGGTGTGGTCGGCGTAGCCGCGTCGTTTTTCGCCTCCGGCGCGAGCATCCTGCCGGGCGCCGTGGGGGTGTGCCTCGGCGTCCTGGGTTATTTCCTCGGGGTAAACAGATTCGGCACCATAACCATTATCTTCTGTACCGCCGTGCTGTTCTTCGGGCTCGCCGCGAGCCAGGATCTCATCCCCGGCATAGAAGGCAACGACCGTAATATGCCCACCGAAGACCCCGTATCCGACCAGTAAAGCCGGCGTGGTAGAGAGCGGAGAAGCCGGGGCGGGACGACCGCCGGGCCGCAACTGGGCCGTGACCGGGATAGTCGCCGGGGCCCTGGCGTTCGTGCTGGTACCGTTCTTTCTTGGTCCGTTGGGGATTTTGTTCGGCCTGATCGGCTTTACAAAAGGCGCCCGGAGACAGGGAAAGATAGCGATGGGCGTGAGTGTTTTTAGCCTGGTCTTCGGCACGATCCTCTACGTTTTGTTTCGGGGTCTGGTGAGGGGGACGTAGAGAGTCCGGACGATGGCCGGTATACTGACGGCAGGATGGAGAGAGTCAGGCTCACACCGCCCGGAGAAAACAGGCAGCGCGGGGAACGCGCCCGCCTCTACGTCCGCTGGATGCCCCACCTCGGCCCCGAAGCCGTGGCCCTCTACGAACTACTCCGCATTCTGCCCGACGTGGGCCTCGAAAACGTCGAGGTCGAAGAACTGGCCGGTCTACTGCGCTCCACCCCCGAGAGCGTTGTAGAAAGCTTCGAAACACTATCCGAAGCCGGGTTTGTCACGGAGCACGACGGCTGGCTGGAGGTCGCGGAACACCCGCCGACAAAGCGGGGGGCGGTGAGAAGGACTGGAAGCGGGAAGAAAAAACCCGCGAACCAGGAGACACCCGCCGCACCCGCCTCCGCACCCGCCGCCCGGTATCCCGCGCCCGGACCGCCCGCCGGCGAAATAGAGGTGGTAAAGGCCGAACCGGAAGGCGTATCGGCGGATGACTACTTCAATTTTATGGGTACGCTACCGGCGCCGCACATCCTGGAGTTCCTAAACGGGTACTGTGGGCGGGACGGCATGTCGCCGGACGTGGTGCGGGAGGCCTTGAAGATCGCCAGCGAGCGGGACGCCCGGCGGGTCGGCTACGTCCGCTCTATTCTGGAGCGGTGGGTCGAGCGGGGCGTAAAGACGCCCGAAGACGTGGGGCGGTTCGAAAAGGACCGGAAGCTCCGGCTCGTAGAGCAGAGCGGCGCGGTAAAGGGTGGCGCCATGAAGATCGGGGAGGGGGTGAGAGGTGGAGCGGATAGACAATCTGCTGCCCGACGCCGGGAAGATTACGAGTGGTTCTTCGGTGAATAAGGGGCGGAAGGCAGAAGCGTTGAGGCTGGACGATGAGATCTGCCCGCACTGCGGCCGGGATCTGGAAACCGAGTGGTTCGAGTTTCCGCCGGCCCTCCAGCGCAAGTACGGCAGGCCCGGCGAGTGGTACTACAACCCCTGCACCCCCGGGTGCGAACAAAAGAACGACCAGCGTGAGTGGGCCGCCATGCGCCGCGAAGCCCGCGTCGGGAACCTGCGGGAGCGCAGCGGGCTCAGCAAACGCATGAAGGGCTACAGCTTCTCCAACTTCGACCCCTTCGCAAACCCCCCGAGCACCACGAAGGCCGTCGAGAAAGTCCAGAAGTACCTGGAAAATTGGGAGGAGAACCGGGAGGCCGGGCGCGGCATCTACCTGTGCGGCGACGTGGGTTCCGGCAAGACGCACCTGGCGGTCGCGGTAATGAACGAGCTAATAACCCGCAAGCGGGTGCCGGGTCTCTTCGTGACCGTGCCGGAGTTGCTGGACAACCTGCGCGGGGCGTACAAAAACCCCGGCCAGGACATAGACGAGTGGATGGCCGCCGTCAAAAACGCGGAGTTGCTCGTGCTAGACGATTTGGGGAGCGAGCGGGTAACGGAGTGGGTGCGGGAGCGGATCTTCGTGATCGTCAACCACCGTTACCGGGAGGCGCTGCCGACGCTTTTTACCTCCAACATCGGCCCGGAAGAACTACCCGCCCAGCTCGGAGAACGCACCGCCAGCCGCATAATCTCCATGAGCGAGGGCGTGCAGCTAAACGGCAAAGACTACCGCGAGACGGCCCGGAACAGAGGTTAGAAGATGCGCGACGAGTTCATGATTACTAGGCAGGGAAAACAATACGTCCTTTTTGCGGGTTTGTTGGATGAAGCCCACAACCGGGGCCTCAAGGGCATAGACACGGAGCTCCTGCAAGTCCCCGACGACTCGAACGGCCGCGTGGCCGTGGTAAAAGCGACCGTCGAGTTAGAGGACGGCCGGCGCTTCTCGGGCATCGGGGACGCCTCACCCGACAACGTCGGCCGCAACATCGTGCCGCACCTGCTCCGCATGGCGGAGACCCGGGCGAAAGCCCGGGCTTTGAGGGACGCGGTAAACGTTGGGGTAACGGCCATGGAGGAACTCTCCGACGGCGACGACGGAGGGGCCGCGGCCACCAATCACTCGGCCCCCCATTCGCGTCCCACGCCCGTTCGGCCCGCGAGACCGCAGCCCGTCGAGCAAGAGGCGCCTAAAGAAGAGGCTAACGGCCAGAGTGAGACCCCCGCGAAAAGTGGCCGGAGCCGGGGTTCCAGGGGTTCGCAGAAGGCCCGCAAAAGCCAGGTGGACCTCTTAAAGACCCTGGCGGTCGAGTGGCGTGGCGAGAACGGGGTAGACCGGCTGGAGAGCCGCGTCGGCAAACCGCTGACGGACCTCACCCGCATAGAGGCGGACGACTGGATCGACCGCCTGACCCCCGAGGATCAGGGGTAGAAACGGTTGGTCTATCGGTCCCTCCGGGCCGCGCTCTTCGCCGCCCTCCTGCTCGCACTCGCTTCCTGCGGCCTCGCCGGGGCGGGTTCCACGCCGCCACCGGCCGGCGCCCTGGTCGTGAGTTTCATAGACGTAGGACAAGGGGACGCCACCCTGATCCAATCCGGCGGCGAAAACTACCTGGTGGACGCCGGGAGGCCAGAAGCCGGTCCCGAGGTCGTGGATTTCCTCCGCAGCCGGGGCGTTCAAGAGCTTGACGGCCTCGTCGCAACCCACCCCGACGCCGACCACATCGGCGGCTTGCCGGACGTGCTCGACGCCTTCCCGGTTTCCGAGGTCTACCTCTCCGGCGAGGCCGACAAAGGTACAACCACTTTCAATACTTTTCTGAGGTCCGTCCGGGACGAGGGCGCGCAGGTCTTCGAGGCCCGGGCCGGCATGGAGGTGGACTGGGGCGGCACGGACGTGGCCGTATGAATCCAAAAAGCCCCAGCTTTTACAGCTTGGATTTCACGCAACCTTGGTGCAAGGTAAGCCATCGTCGAGCGTTAGCGAGGTGCTAGTAGCACAACCGATGTCGAATGGATAGCTCAAGCGCTTAACGGATACTCGCGATAAGCGTAAGGCAATTAAACAGTGACAGGGTGAGCCGGATAAGCTGGTGAACAGAATACACTCGTATCGACAGCACGCTGATCCGATGTCAAAAAGACCAAGCCCCTCTTGGACATTGGTAAGCTGATTCTAGCCACTAGATAATAGCAACGCCTTGGCACCTTGGCTCGTACGTCCGTGCCAGTATAAATACGCTCGCGAAGAGTAAGTAGCAAACCCTTAAACCTACAAACTCGCAAATTCACAAATTTGGTGGCTTGTGAGATTGTACGTTCACAATCTTACAAAACGTGATTCACAGGACACTCTATAACCCCGAGTTCACTTAATTGCCCTAAAGTATTGAGAAATATTAAGGTTTTTCTGGCGAGAAAATTGGTGGGGGGGTAATCACGGGCTTTTAGCGTCGCGCGACGGCACACTCATCGTATGTCGCGATGTATCGACTATAGCGAGCGCTTTCGGGAGATTCTGCGTCGGCACCCTCGGCCCGATGGTCGCACATGGACATATGCCGAGATCTCTCACGCGACAGGCATTTCGCCGTCGGGGATATCCAAGCTCGGCGGGGGTAAGATCAGTACGCCCGATCCCGCGAAGCTCGCAGACATCGCGCGAGCCGTCGGGGCCGAGCCAGGCGAGTGGTACCACGACGGTAGTACATGCTCACGCAGACCGTCGCATGAGCAGATAAAAGCAGCGGTCGACGGACTCATGCCTCTGGTCGGTGGCGACCCTGATAAAGCGTGGTCAGTCGTAAACATGGTGATGCGCTTCGAGCGCGGTGGATAAGCCGCCGCACAGATATGCACGGCAAGCACGAGTTTTGTGCCCCTCGTGCATTAATCGCTTCAGGCGGAGATCGAGGATGGCACGATCATGGTCGTGAGTAGACGAAACACATCACATGAGAAGCGTACGGAGGCGGACGCCCCCAGCGTGCTCGCGGCGTGCTTTCGTGTCGCGCTCGGGGAGACTGAGCTGGCCGACGGTGGACCGATCTCGATCTCTTTACCGCCGCGGGGTAAATGTACAGACGCGAGTGGTGCACCATTGCGCGGCTTCGCCACTCACGAAAGGAGTGGCGGTGAGTGAGATATACGCGATGGATGACGCGTTCGGCCGGCCGTATGAGGTTCCACTAATCTTGCGGTGGCAAGCCCAATATATCGTAGAACGCCTCGCGAAAGGCGAGATCTATCGCATGGCTCTCTCCGAATACACCGAAGGCTACGGTAGCGGGTACGTCTACCTCGATCTCTCCACCGGACAAGTGGTTTCGTACCAGCTGAGGGAAAATGAAAGCCTGCGTGAATCAGGACACATGGTCCTTCTTGCAGCGTACCGGGACGTGCTCGGCACGGCGGGGATCTTCGCATGGTCCGAGGATATCGATGAGCAGCTCATGGAGATATACGGATAGTGTTAGTCTCACGCAAGCGTGCCGTGATCCGGTACCTAGGACACCGCCCGGAACTGGGACCAGCAGCACCCTTTAGATTGGGTCGAGCGCAGGCACAAATAGTGACGACGTGGCTCTCGCGGCGACGGCTTTTCAGCCCTAAAAACGGTGCATCCGCATACCGTGCCGCTAAACAAGCAATACCGTGCAGCGAAACAACGATTACCGTGCCGCTAAACAAGAGAATACCGTGCGGCGAAACAAGCAATACCGTGCCGCTAAACAAGGATTACCGTGCCACAAAACAAGCGGCGCACACATTTTGCCTGCAAACCATCGCTTTATACGGCAAGGTTAGCAGCTTCTTTTATGTTTTCTTTCTTTCTCTGTATATGTTTACAAGCACCGGTTTTCGTCATGGATGAGCTTCACGACAGCGCTATGTGCGGATTCGAAAACCATCCGCGACTTCGCACTATCGGGTGCGAAAAGAACCTCGAAGCTAGGCCGTATTTCGAGATGCGCTCCGGACGTGGCAACTCTCGCAGGGTGATGCGCTCCTACTCAACTGCGCACGTGGCAGTCAACGGTGCAAAGCGGATGGTGGAGCAGGTGTGGGAGGTACGCGCCTCAGGAGATCTCGGGCTACCCGGCGGGATGGATCAGGACGTCTACATGGCGCTAATCACCGTCGTCCAGCAGCAAGGCGGGATGCCGGAAGATGGGGAAGTTGCGTTCTCGGTATACGAGTTGGTTCAGATCCTCAACTGGGGCCAAAGCGGAAGGAGCTACGAGAGGGTGCGCGCGTGTCTGGATCGCATGGCTTCTACTACGATACGGTGTCAGCGAGCATGGTGGCGTGCTGCTAGCGGATCTTACATCAGCGACACCTTTTCGCTGTTCGGGTTGCGCGTGCGTCATGAGTCGAGGTTAGGTAGACACAGAGAGTTGCACGCAGTCAAATTTCACCCGCTTGTCGTCGAAAGCTATCGCCAAGGGCTAGTCACATTCCTAGATTCGGAGTACTATTTCTCGCTCCACGGGCCGGTGGCAAAGAGACTGTATCGTGTGTTAAGCGTGCATTGCGTGCGTGCTTGGACGGTAAATATGTTTGAGCTGCGCGACTTGGTCCCTCTCGCGTCGTACTCTTATGCTTCTCAAGTCGAACGTGCCCTCTGCCGGGCCCACGAAGAGCTGATTGACAGTGGATTCTTGGCGGACATCACCATTGATAGATGGAGACACAGTTCAGCGAGCATGGTTCGGTACGAGATCTCACCAACCTTCGCCGCCCGCCGCCTCGCTCAAGCTCTGGAGCAAGACCCGGCCTCGTCGCAGGCTGTGAAAAGGCTCGTAGGCGAGAAAGTCAAACGTGACCGGGCATACGCACTCGTACATGAGTATGGTCCGCAGCATTGCATCAAGTACGTAGATTTATTGGTACATCAACGGGGACTCCGTAAGGATCGTGCTGGCGCGCTCGTCTGGGCAATCGAGCATCCGGAAGAGTCAAGCTGGTGGGAGGAGGTGGCGGCGAGTAGAAGATCGAAGAGTTCGGATAGCAGCCCCAGCCCGGCTCCAGTGTACGAGGATGGAGAATCGCGCGGCAGCGATAACGAAGATTTGTCTGAACGGGAGATGCTTGTTGGCGACTGGAACGCCAATGCTGAAGAGCTGAAGAAGCAACGCCAGCGCCAGCAGGCAGAGCGGCGTCAGAAGGACCGAGAGGCAGTATACGATCTGCTAAGCCGGGCCGGGCAGCAGGGAGACAACATGCGCCGGCTACTCCGGAAAGTCCGTGGAAGAAAACTAAGCCCGGAGGAGATGGCCAAAACCGTCTCGGAGGCCATCGACGGCGATCAATTCCAGGCGGACCAGTATGTCGAGCCGATCGAGCAAGCGGCCCGGGAACGGTTCAGTGAAGACAGCGATGAGCCGTTAGAGCTATCAAGAGAGCAAAGCTAGTCATGACTAACGCACTAACCTCCGGAGGAGCGCCAGTGAGCCGCCGCGTGCGGCGTCGTCAGCAGATCAGCACCGAGTGGCGCCCCACGAACAGCACTACTCTCGCACCCTGGCAGCACTATTCCGCCGAGTGCATCCAGCACCGCGCTTCTATCTTCGAAGAGGCCCGGCGGCTCGCTACAAAGGTCCATGGCCTCGTGGATTTAGCACCCGAACGTGCGGAGCAGCTCGCTCTGCACTGCGTGGAGCTTGGCGAGCAAGAGTTGCTCTTGGAGGCGTTGAAGAGGGCAAGGATGGCAAACAGCTACCGAGCTTGGACCAAGCTGCTCTCGGAGTTGATGCTGACTCGGCGTGCTGGCCCGGCAAGACGGTAAGGAGATGACCGAGCGGAGGGAGATAGCAGAAGTGGAACTGATGCAGAAGCAGATAAACGAAAAGACGGACGGGAGGGCGAACGAAAATGGACATGCGCCCAGCGGGCCGGAGGTGGCACGGAGATTCAACCTTCTTCTAGCTAAATTTCTAAGAGCAGATGGGGAACCCTGGACTGGCGCCGAGATCGAAGGTGCAACTGATCACCGGGTTACCAGTTCCTATGTCTCGGCTCTCAAGCACGGCAAGTTCAAGAGGCCCGGGATATTGCAACTGGAGCTGATTGCTGAGGTGATGGGCTTCCCATTCGAGTTGTGGCGCGTCGAACCTGAGTTGTGGGACGAGATCCCGGGTGGGTGTCCCCCGCAACCATTAGACGAGACCCTTGCCCTCGACGCACACGAGCGTGCTGTCGTAGCTGTGATGAGGAGCATGGACAACCAGAGAAAAGACGCCGTGTTAGCGATGGTCCGGCAGATGGAGGTTCTATGAGACAGTACGACGACACCGACCAGGCCGCAAAAGACGTTCCACGGAGACCGATCTTAGGGGATATGCTCGGCTCCCACTTCCCTTACCCTGGACCGTATACCGCGTGGTGCTGCCCCTCGTGCGGCTACGTGGTCTCGCATGAGCACGAGAACTGCGGCAACTGCAGCCAAGCCCTTATACAGCCTTCAGGGCCTCCCCCAAACTCTCGGAGCTTCGCCAAGACGTTGGGGAGAGACTCAGAATGAGCACACACCCCAGGATCGTTTCCGTAGCGACGGCCGTACCACCGGACCGTGTAGATCAGGATAAAGCGCGGGAACGCGCGCAGAAGATCTATCGTAAGAAGCGGAAGATCAGCTATATAGATCGAGTCTTCAGGCGAGTGGGGGTTGAATATCGCTACCTGTCTGAGCCTCTCGATTTCTACGGTAGCGATAGCACCTGGGCAGAGCGCAACGCGCTCTACGAGCGGCGGGCGAAGGACCTTGCGGCCCAGGCCATACAGAAAGCGATCTCCGGAGCTGGAATCGAATCCAGTGAGGTAGATGCCCTGTACGTTTCAAGTTGCACGGGGTTCCTCGTGCCGGGCCTCGATCCGGAGATTATGGATCGCTGCAACCTGCGTTCGGATGTTGACTACTATCCTTTCTCGGCCCGCGGGTGTTCAGGCGGCGCGGCGGCAATCGCACAGGCCTCGCACTATCTTCGGGCTTATCCCGACCGTGTTGCACTAGCCGCAGGCGCCGAGGTGTGTAGCCTCGCTATGATCCCGGACGAGACGGATAAGACTGACGTGGTCGGGGCTGCGCTGTTCGGTGATGGGGCCGGCGCCGCGCTGCTGGTGGGTGACAACAGGCCGGAGGCGGGGCTGCAACTTCTGGGCAGCTCGACTACCACATGGGTTGACCAGCGCGAACTGATGGGTTGGGACGTGGTGAGCGGTGGACTCAAGCTCGTTCTTTCTACATCCCTGCCGGAGCATCTTCGTGAGAGTTCTGCCCGAGCACTCGAAACTGCATGCAGGGCCGTTGGAGTGGACGCTGACGAGCTGAAACATTACGTCCTGCATCCCGGAGGTCCTGCGGTCCTGGCGGCGCTAGAGGATGGCCTGGGGCTCTCCACAGATCAGACGCGCCTCTCGCGCGAAGTTCTAAACCAGTACGGAAATATGTCCTCAGCGACAGTGTTCTTCGTGCTGGAGCGGTTCATTCAGTCTACGCGATACGAGCCTGGTGACCTGGCGCTGCTGGCAGCTATGGGGCCGGGCTTCAGTCAAGAAAGCATCTTCCTCCGTAACGGGGTTGCGGCAGCGTGATCTCACCGGCAGCCTATTATCGGGAGCGGCTCGACAAGCGAATCCTCAGACAACTGTGTTCCGCTGCAGCCCACGACCGCGAAATATGGCTCCACACGAGAGGGGATGACGGCTACCGCGCACACCACGACGCGGTCCGGCGCACTCTAATCTTGCTGGGTGTTTGTGCGCCTCGCACCGACGTGTCCGCGAACGAGCGCCGGGATTACCGGCGTCTAGCGAAAGAAGGCGAGCAACGTCGAAAGTCGTACTACGCTGCTCTCCGGCGGGACCGCCTGAACCCACCCGCCGCGGGGGTCTCACCACTCGCTGGACCGACACTCGTCGCAATATACGACCTGCTTGGCTACGACCTCGGGCCGGAGAACGATCTTGAGGCAATGTATGAGGTGTTGGAGGCCTGGGTCCGGAAGGGCGAAGCTCTGGGTTGGGACGGGGAAGCCTACCGCCGGGTGTACAGTCACCCCGGACCAGTACAGGAGACGACGAGTCCCTGGAGGGTGCGCGATGATAACCAGTAGCGTGCCTGTCCTGGGCGATTTGCCTGGCTTCTGGACCGACTCGATAGCTACCCTTGTTCGGTCCAACCGGAAGCAAGGCGATGCGGCGACCGTGGACCTGGCGGGCCGCCGGTTTGCGCTGCTCTCGAAACCCGAGCACGTGCGCCAAGTGCTTCAGACGAACGCCGGCAACTACGCGCGGGGCTACGATGCCAACAGCACCATGTTCGGCACCGGGCTCCTGTCTAGTGAAGGGGATTTGTGGAAGAGCCGCCGGCGGATGCTGGCACCTGCGTTCCACCGCCTGATGCTTCCAACCTTCTCCGAAGCCGTCGTTGAGGAGACCAAGCGTGAGATGGAGCGCTGGGAGATTTCTGGGTCGGGTGCGCTCCTGGACGTGAGCGGCTCGATGACAAGACTTATGGGCCGGATCGTGCTGCGCTTCGTCTTTGGGTCCGACCCTGCGGCAACTGGAGGCATCCTCGGCGACAAGCTGGTGTCTATCTTCGATGAG
Source organism: Rubrobacteraceae bacterium (assembly GCA_965213905.1). Lineage (GTDB taxonomy): Bacteria > Actinomycetota > Rubrobacteria > Rubrobacterales > Rubrobacteraceae > SIRX01. The sequence continues at coordinate 1,562,459 of OZ243922.1, forward strand.
GCATTCGCGGATCTCGACCTGCAGATGGTAGCGCCCTTCGCCAAACGGTGGCCGCTCCCTTCCAACTACCGACTCAAGAGGTCCATAGCAGCACTGGACCGAGTGGTGATGGCAGAGATCCAACGCCGGCGTAAGAACGGGAGAACCGGTGAAGATTTTCTCGGCATGGTCCTTGATGCCCGCGACCCGAAAACCGGCCGCCCGCTATCCGACCGGGAGGCTCGCGACGAGGTGGTATCCATCTACGGCGCGGGCCACGAGACCACCGCCACGGCGCTCTCATGGTGCATCTACGCACTCTCACGCTATCCGGGGGCCGCTCAGAGAGTACGGGAAGAGGCCGATCTGTTAGGTACAGATGGGGAGATCTCTGCAGTACAGCTACCGGACCTGGTCGAGTCCCGGGCGTTCGTGAACGAGGTCCTCCGACTTTATCCTCCAGTATGGCTCATTACCCGCACAGCAACCGGTCCGGACGTTGTTGCCGAACACGAGCTGCAGCCGGGCTCTCTAGTGATGGTCAGTTCGTTTCTCACGCATCGAAGGCCCGAATATTGGGAGAACCCGGAAGGTTTTGACCCCGGTCGGTTTCGCACAAGGTCGAAACCGGAAAACACGGAACGACACCCCTACGCCTACTACCCCTTCGGCGGTGGACGCCATATGTGCATCGGGCGCCACTTCGCGCTTGCCGCAGCCACGTTAGCCGTAGCGACGATGAACGGTCGCTACCGGCTCGACCTGGCCGCAGGAGAAGAAGTACGTGTCGGCGCGAAAGGGCGCGTTCGAGTATCGCTAAAGCCCCACCCGAGGCTCTGGGTTAGGCGAGTTCCGCGATGCCGTGGCATTACGAAGGCAGTTCTTCCGAGGGGGATGAGGGCCAAAGGATGATGGAACGAACTCCGAAAAATCTAATGAGTGCCGTTCCCAAGTACGAGCAACGCAAGCATGCGCGCGTCCGGCGCCGACTACCGGCCTTTCTCGTAGCCATGCTAACTGCTGTACTCCTAGCGGCGTCGTTCGTACCTTCAGCCCTCGCAAATGCCCGACAGGAGATCCTGACACGTTACGACGACGATGCCACTAAAGCCCTGCAGGCAGAGTACAACGCCGCTAAGAAAGAGGAGGAGAAGCTGCTCAAGGAGAACCCCACCGCGGGCTACTTCGCCGACGAAAAGGTTGCAAACTCTTTAGCCGACGCCCGGTTCCAGGCGATCCAAAACGCGCCGGAGCCGGAGAACGCAGGTGAGAGGGCCGACGAGCTTCGAAAGAAGGCCGACTCCTTGGACGCCCTCCAGCGGTGGGCTGACGACGCCGGGGTCAACATAGATTCCGACGTTTACTTCGGGGGCGCCGAGTCGAAGGCGGAGGAGCTGCGCGGAGAAGCTGAGGAGCTTGCAGCCCGAGCCGTCGAGGAGGAAGCCCCGCAGGACGAAGAGGTTCCCGAAAAAGAACCCGAAGAGGCTGAGACCAAGGGAGCTGCTCCTCCCTCTGAGGCCGGCGACGACGGACCGGTCGAGGACCAGCGAGCCGCCGGTACGGTTCCGCCCGTCGAGGCTGTGCCCGGCTTTCTGACGAACGTAAACCCCGTTCCGCTACTCGCATTCGTTGTGCTCGTGGTCGGCGGGATCTACGCCCGCTCCCGCGGCGCCGGCGTCAGCATTAGCCGGTTTCTTGGACCGGCTATGGCAGAGGCTCCGAAGCGGCGCCAGTCCACGAAAAAGCGTCCCCAGAAGAAGACCGTACCGAAGGCCCCCACACCTGACACCGCCAACGTCGCCCCGCCCGAGAGGGCTTTCGAGGAGCGGGACGAGCCGCCGCCGGGATCGGCAGACTCCGCGGCGGTCCGGGAGTGGTTCGAGAGCGAGGCGCCAAACAGAGAAGCGCCGGAGCAAAGTAGCCCGACGGCGGAGGAGCTCAAGCGGCTGTTCGACCTCCAGGCGCGGGAGCCGAACACCGGACGCGACGACGAGCTGCCCGACGACGAGGAGCCGCCGGACTAAGGAACTGACCCCGAACCCAGGGCGAACGGGTGCCGAACCCGGGGCGAACCGCCGTTGTGAGAAGAAGAGGAGGAAAACGGCATGGAAGAGCGGAAAACCGAGATGAGAAGAATCGAGTGTACTCTCTTCGGAGTAAAAGAACGCCGGTGGCGCCTCATGGGGGGCCTGGATGCCTAAAGGCCCTCTCACCATCGGCCTGCACGGACGTACGCTGCTCGAACTGATGTACCGATACGGGGCGCTCACGCAGCCTCAGCTCGTACGGCTTACGGCACTGCACCTGTCCACTATAAAGCGCCAGCTCGGGCATCTGGATCGTGCCGGGCTCCTAGCACGGGCCCGCGACGTCGCGGGTTGGAAAGAGACGAGCGGCAACGCACGCACGGCCTACCACCTGACCGTGCCTGCCGGGGCCAAGGTCGCAGCGTTTGAGCTGGGCGTCGAGAACGACATCCTTTCCCTGAAGCACTACCGGCGCATACGGCTTCCGGCGACCGTGTCCCACAGAGTCCTCGCTAACGAGTTCCTCATCTCAGTCCTAGAAGCTGCCGAAGCCACAGGTGTAGAAACTCCGCCGGAAGGAGTCTACTCCGAGTCGTGTCCAGGCTTCCCCCTTTTCGGGACTGGTTCTGCAAAGAGCGACCGCGCGGACAGCCCGTACAAGTTCTCTCGGATTGTTCCGGATGGAGTTTTCTCTCTCGACTCTCAGACGTACCTCGTAGAGCTCGAAACCGGATCAAATGCCCGGCGCGAGCTCGTCCGCAAGCTGAACGACTACGGGGGCCGGTGGCGCAGGATGCTCCGGCCGAACCTGGGTGAGAGGAAGTACCACGATCCCGACAGAAGCCCGGAGCCGGTTGTGCTACTCACCGCACAGGCGAAGCATCGGAAGCTCCGGACTGATCTTAGAGAACGACTTCCAGAAGCCGAAGATTGGGCTGCTGCCACAGAGGCCATCCGCGAAGCCTCCGGCAACCGGGCTGACCCGCTGATGCTCGTACTCGTCGCGTCTGTAGACGAGGTTAGAGATGATCCTCTCGGGCGTGTTTACCGTCCACTGCGTAAATACCCCGATGATCTCTCCGATGGCGGCTGGAGGGTCTCCCTGCGAGACGCGGCGGCCATCTCCGGGCGAATCCTGGTTCCAGAGAAGCCTCCGGAACCGTATGCGGCGCCCCTCGGCAGAACAGAAGATGTCGCATGAGCATGTGGAAACGCAAAAGGCAGAAAGTACGTTCGTCGGTTCCGGAAACACTTCCTGAGCTCATCTGGCGAACGCTAGGGCTGTGGGGGATTCCCTTGCGGATTGTATGGGCCGCCGGCAGGAGCATCTTGTGCGGAGGCTCCCTTCTCCTTTCGAGCTGGCCGGGACGGGTAGTTGCGGGCATCGTAGCCGGAATGGTGCTACTCGATGCTGGCTTCGGTAGCGATGAGATAGGAGTTCCTTTGGGCTGGCTACCTGTCTCCAATCTGCTCGTAGTTCTTGCCGTATTGGTGGCGGCGTTTCTCGCGTACCTCCGTAGGAGGATTTGGGAAGAACACGTCGAGTCGGTTGTTTACGACGTGGTCCCGGGCCACAGCGCATCGCAGCCCGCTGTAGTCTGGTATCCGCCGAACCTCTACCGTTACGTGCAGCTCGGACGCTGGTTCGGACGTTGGGAACTGGGTTTTAGGGTTCCCGGGGCCATGAAAGAGGCCGAAGAGCAGGAAGTCACGACGCAGCTACGCTCGCGGCTCCCGGCCGCCCGCGGGTCCTCGTGGATGATCGATTGGAACTGGAGAAAAGGTACGGCCCGCGCGACCCTCGTCGAAGACGTGCCAGATGCTCTTTCCCGAGAAGACCTCCTTATACGGGTGGAGAATGAAGACAGCGGCGACCGGGACCGAATACCACTTGGGGTCAGTGTGGACGGCGTCGAGTTCTTCGACGTCGAGCAGACGCCGCACCTCTTGAACACGGGCGAGACCGGCAACGGCAAGAGCGTCGCCCAGCTCGGCATCGTGTGCCACGCGCTAGAGCACGCCGATGCGTGGGAGGTCGTCGGCTGCGATCCCAAGAAGGTCGAGTTGGGTTACCTCGAAGGGAGGCCGGGCGTTCGGGAGGTGGCCCGCGACCTCCCACGCATCGCCAGGGCGGTTAAGCAAGCGGAGAAGGAGATGGACGAGCGGTTCGACCTGATGCAGCGGGTCGGCGTCAACCACATAAGGAATTACGATCCGGACGCCAAGCGGTTGCTGATCGTCGTAGACGAGCTCCAGCAAGTCACGATGCCCTCCAACGCTAAGGACGAGGAGAGCAAGGCCGCCGACGAGATCAAGCTCAAAGTTAGGGCTGCTCTGGAGAGGATCGCGGCACTCGGGAGGGCTGCAGGGGTGCATCTCTGTCTGACAACGCAACGACCGGATGTCACCACGGGAATTCTTACCGGCCCCCTGAAGTTCAACCTCTCGGGAAGGATCGCTTGCGGACGGATGGATTCGACGGCCTCCACAATGGCCCTCGACACCGACTCCGCCACGCAGCTCCCGAGGCAGCCGAAAGGACGGGCCATCTGGCGCGGCCTCGAAGGAGACAAGCAGATACAGGTCGTTTACACAGTCGAGCACGATCTGCCGGAAACGGCAAGAGAGGAGGTAGCGGCATGAAGGAGACCAAAGAGCGGACGGTGGTGGAGCACACCTCGCCCATCTGGCGCGTCGCGGGCGTGGCGCTCGCTTTCGGCGCGATAGCCGCGCTCGGGTACTACTTCCAGGAGATCGGCTACGTGGACGAATTCTCGACTGTCGCCGTGATTACCGTGTTCTTCTCGGTCTCGTTCTGGGCGCGCAAAAGGCCGGACAGGTTGAGGCGGAGGTTCGGGCCTTTCGGACGGATCGCGTCGGCTATCCAGGAATCCGGCAACGACATCCGCGAGTTCGTCTACGAGCGTCCGCTCCGGGTCGGGGTCGTTATCGCCGCCGGGTACGGTGTGGCCGTGGTAATCGCGAAGTCCGCGCTGGTGGCTATCCTTACGAACATCTACGCCTGGCCGTTGGCCGTAGCTGCAGGGTGCGCGGTAGGCGCACTCGTCTCAGCACCGGAGTATTTCGCAAACCTCTTCCGCCGTGTGTCCCTACCCAACGATGATGAGGATTCCGTGAACGACGCATCCCCGGTCGAAGAGGACGAGTACCTCGGAGAGGGCCTCGAAGACGAGAACGAGATAGGCCGTGCCCGCCGGGACCGCGAAGCGCGAGACCACGAAGCGCGCCGGGCAGCCGGGGAGGAGTAGGCAAGTGCGCTACGTCAACGGCTGGGAAGGGTTGCTGAGGAGAACGCTGCGGACGACTTACTCTCCGAGGAAGGCTGTGCTGCTGACCGCCGGCGTTCTGAAGGTCTTCTCGCTTGCCGTATCGGCGTGCTCCGGCCTCGGTGGGAATGAACAAGCAGTTCGGCAGCAGGAACCGGAGGCTGCTGAGGAAGACGTCCGCCCCGAGGTCCCCGACGTGGCCGGTACGTGGAAGGGAGACGTCGAGGACGGCGGCACGGCCACCCTGAGGCTTCGTCAAGAAGGAGCCCGGTTGTCGGGGTCTCTAACGTTTGTCAAGGAGCAACCCTTCACGGGGGAAGGCACCTACACCTACCGTTGGGAGGACGGCACTGGTTCGGTGAGTCCCTCCGGCCGCGTAGAACTTTCGGGCCCGCCTGCAGAGACGACCCGGCCGGATGGCACGGTGAGCCCGGTCGAGGGCGACGGAGAGCTGGACTTCAGCAGCGAACTTCTGGGCCCTTCCAAGATGGACGGTTTCTTCTACATGGCCGGCTCGTATACCGTGATCCTATGGCAGGATCCGGGATAAGTAACGGCAAGAGGAGGAGTTGGTGAGGGGTGGCGGGTTAACCATCCAGGGTGTGTCCCTTAGGGAAGAGGTCGGAATGGTGGAAGCGACAGATCATAGATACTGACTACGATGAAGAAACCTGGTCTGAGCACAAGAAAGCCCTCGAACGAAACCGCCGCGAAGCCGGCCAGTATCGTAAGCTCTTTGAGTAATCCCGCAACTCTTCCCCATAACCGCGCTAACTTCTTCGGTCACTCCTAGCTAATTCTGCTACTTCAGTAATTGCGCTACTCCAGTACAATCAATTTGACAAACATCCAAGATGCCCAAGTTAAAAAGGGAGGATTGTAGATGAGTGTCGGGGACAAAGACGGAAACGATGAGTTGCGGGAGCATGGGTTCGAGATAATGCCCGAGGAAAAGGTTGCTGAAGGCACCACTCACGTTACCTTCTTCGGAGCCGTGCGGTACGTCCCGGAAATGGGCGAACGTGTGGAACTCCGCGCTGCGGACGGCTCCTGGCGAAGCGGATACCGGGCAACTTCTGAGGTTACGACCGATGACGAGTACCCGGGTGAGGACGTTGTATGGATCTCAACTGAGGAGGAATGGAACACCGCTGCTTCCGAGGGGCGGGCATCGGCGGGTGCTCCCTGGCCGCTGGCGCAGATGAGATCTCCTGAAGAACGGTGAGGGTGGATGGCATGCACCATCAGAGGCATATCTTCCGGCGAAGAGGTGGAGCTGACCTGGCGCGACGGCGTGATCTTCGGCCACGAGGGGCGCAAAGAACTTCTTGAGGCGAAGGCCGAGGGCCTCGAAGGGTTTCCAGTGGGCCGGGGGCCCGGCGGATGGCCGGTGAGCGAGGCCGACCACCTCCAACACCCATACGCTGCCTACACGCTAATGCTTTGGGGCATCTTCCAGGAGGTCCTCGCCGAGGAGGGCGAGATCCCCGAGGCTCCAACGCTGCCACCGGGGATGATCCCTTGAGAAGAGGAGCAAGACGCTGACGACTATCGAGGGTAGACGGTTCATCGTAGCCGCCGGGATGGTCGGCGCCGCCGCCGGCGGTTTCTGGTGCGGGCTCGCCTTCGAGCGTGCCTTCTCCGCTACTGGTACGCTCCTCGACCTGGTGGCGCTGGCGATAGCAGGGCTGCTGACGCTCGTGATCTCATGGTACGTGTGGCGGGCTGGCAGTAGAGTTGCACTTCTCGGCTACCTAGTCGTTGCGGGCGTGGCGGCTTCTCTAGGACCGGCGCTAGTGTTCTGAAGTTCGACGATAGCGGCGGAACTAAAGAACAATTATTTTCACAAGTCTTAACAATCTGTTGGCCTGCCTGGTCCCGTAGCTCTCTATCTCGGCGGGAAGGTCGAGTAGCGGAAGCCGCACGGGGGGAGAGCCTAGCTGCGATCCCACTCCTCGAGCGCTCTTTGCGCCTCGAACGTATAACGTTCCATCAAAACATCGAATACGTCCATCGTGCGGGTCCGGAGAGTTTCGTCGGCCGTCGGGTCGATGTAAAGGCGAAGGACGAGTCTCACGAGTTTTTCGCCGCCGGGCGAGTAAGGGTCCTCGTCGTACGGGTTGTCGAGGATTGTCTTGAGTACCAACAGGGACCATTCGGGGTCTTCGAGCCCATAGTGCAGCAGGTATTTGGAGAATTCGTGCGACCCCGCGTGCAAGGCGCGTGAGCCTGCGAAGTCCTCGACAAATTCGCGCAGACCCGGGGAACGGGTGCCCCGAGTGTGGCGAAAAGCGTTCGCCACGAAGTCTCGGACCTTGTCGTCCTTGTCGTCGAGCAATCGGGCCAACTTGCCGGCACAGTAAGCAGATTGCTCACCGTTGAGGTTATGCGCGTAGACGCGCGCTGCTCCCCGCCGCAGTGCTGATGGTCCACTCGTTGATCTCTCTGCCAACTCGCGCGCGTACAGGAGATCTGCATCCGACCCGAGGATGCTGGCCGGCGAGATGGCGGCCACGCAGGCCACCACCGCGCCCCCTTGCTGGCAGTCTTCATCGGCATTCTCCAGCATCGCCTCGATGAACGGCCTCATCCGCAAGAAGTATTGGTAAGAGCCGTAGCGCAGAAAGTCAGGCACCGGCCAGGAGCAAAGCAACTCAGGATGCCCATCCATCGCCGCCTCGAACAGCGAGATGGCTCGTCCTCGGTCCTCGTGAAGGAGGTAGAGGAGCTCTTCGATGGCTCCCGATCGGAGCGCCGTCGAAGGATCGATGGATGCAAACTCGAGCAGGGTCCACATACGATTCTTGGCCTCGGCGGTTTCCCTCGCGCGCAGGGCGCCCATAAGGGTCTTGAGCGAGGAGCCACGATCTGAATTGATGTATACGCCGTGGGGTCCCTGTCCGCCAGGCTCCTTCTCGACCTCGTATTTACCCATCGGCCCGCGGACCGCGTCTTCCAGTAGGTCCAACATCTCGTCGCTCAGCCCACCTTCGGCCCGCTTTTCCAACGCCCAGGCGATGGTCCGTGTGATATCGCCGTCTCTTCTAGCGGAGAAGCGCGCTATCAGGTCGAACACCCACTCACCGGGTGCGTCTGACTCGGACAGTCCGTCGATGAAGGCTCGTACGTAGGGAAAGTCAAGATCAGTTGGTGCCTGCAAGGCAAGGGGGTAGAAGCGCTCGGGATTTTCCTTTGCCTGTTTGGAGAGGACGCTGCCGAGTTGTCCAGAACCGCCTCTATGCCAGTCCTTGTGCCGGACCTTTCCCTTGTACTTTCCCATTGCCCGAAGCCATGCCTCGTCCGACATGTTCGCTATCGCTTCCTCTGTAATAGGAGAATTCTCGGTCCAGGCTATGCCAGATTGCCTCAGAGGATCTTCGGAGGCTCTTACTCCGGGGAACTTACGTTCTAACTCCGCGAGCCGTTTCGCACCACGCTCCGTGAGGTGTTCCGCAGGTATCTCGTGCAGTAAATAGAGCTGCTCCAACCCGCGTAGTTTCAAACCATGGAGCCCTAAGTGTATGCAAACAGCGTTGTAAGAGAGAATGATTGTCTCTAGCGCAACCCTCTGATCGGCGGACAAAAACGGGTAGATCGCCTTAATGAGCTGCCGAGTGTCGTATTGCTCCCTGTCGCCCAACTCCAGACGCCGCGCGTCCCCGACAAGGAAGTGCAGAGCATCGCCGGCGTACAGCTCTGGCACCGCGCGATAGGCATGTGCGAGGAGCTGTTGGGGGGTCTGGTAAGGCAAGTCGGCCAGGCGCTCGGCTACCCGCCTGAACTCGTCGGGTTCTGCGTAGGAGAGGGCAGACAGGGCGGAGACCAGGGCTCGCATGAGGCTCTCTTTGTTGTCTTCGGATTCAGCACCGTACCAGCCATAAGCAAGACGGTCCCGTGCGAAGTACGGCCAGTCTTCTTCCCGCTCCTCTGTAAATCCCACGACGCGCTCCACCCATGGCAGCACCTGCTCGACGAATACATGTGGCTCCGCCTCGCTCGCAGCTTTCACCGCCTCGTCAAAAACGTAGTTGCTTATCGAATTTCTCTTCTGCGAGTATGGACTGTAAAACTCGTATTCGGTGGAACGTGGCGCGAGACCTTCGAGCGTCTTGTCGAGGATGAGTCGGATGAGGCTGCAAGTCTCTCGGGGAAACGCTTTGGCTACGTCGTGCAGTTCATGCACTCGTCCGAGCTCTGAGACCGGCGTTCGCTGAAGCATGCTCTCGAAGAGCCGTACGGCTTCTAGCGTATTCCAATCTCTTATGCGGGCCAACATCCAGCGCACCCGCTTCTCCCACAATCCATCCCGCTCAGCGAGGGGTTGGATGAGCTCAACGACGGCTGCCTGCTCGACGTCGATCATCGAGATCAGGTAGGGGACGACCTCCGAGTCGATCACCTCGTCTTCTTCGGAAAAGAGCTCCTGGAGTTGCCCCTCCTTCATGCGCGCGAACCAACCGGGGTTTCCTCCCATGGCCATCAGCAGCCTCTTCCTAAGCGCTGAATTTGCGATTATCCTCTGGGCTAGGAACCACTCGTCGTCGGTCGGGGTGTGCAGGGACCCGAACCAGCCTAGCACTAGAAGCTTGAGGTGAACCCGCAGGTTTTCTGCACGCAGCAGGCGTTGGAGGTCACCAAGGTAGGCGCGGTCGCCATTGCCCCGCAGGTAAGACAGCACGTGAACGATCCGGGGCCGCTCCGACAGCCCCTGATCCCCTTCCAGTACGGCCTCGGGAAGCCTTCCGCCTTCCTCCACGAAGTGCCGGGCGTAGCAGTAATCGAAGAACGTCTGGTGGAGAAAACTCCAGTCGTTCGCGTTGGGAACTAAGATGCCTTCGCTGGAGAGCCAGTCTGCGGCCGCCCGGAGATGCTCTGTCTCGGGCCTGGCGAAGACCGAGCGTGGAGCCGACGTCCGCTGGGCGCGGTTCATGTGATCGGTTAGCAGGCGCAAGGCCTCTTGGCGTTCGGAGGCGGGCGGACTATCGGGGATGTTCGCGAGAACAACATCGCGCCAGAGCAGAGCGTACAGGTCTTGCAGCGTTGAGATGCCAAAGGCGTCGTCACCACCAGCGTCTGCTGGCTGCGCGAGAGTTGCCAGCAGACGCGAGAAGAGGTCCAGATGCAGTGGTACGCGCAGTAGATCCTTGGTGGCGGGCGAGAGATCTTCCAGATCGATACCCTGACTATCGAGAACACTTCGTATCTCGTCGTCCGATAGAGGTGGCAAGGCGAAGCGGCGCGCCACCTCGACGCGCTCCAACCGCGGATCGTTGCTCAGGTCGAAAGCCCGGCACGAGAACAAGACCCGCACATTCGGTATGTCCCGTAGTTTGGCTACCGTCTCCAAGACCAGGGCGAGTGTACGCTGATCTCTCGCCATCGAAAGCGAGAGGGCGTCAATCTGGTCCAAGAGCACTACCAGCCCCTCGTCGCTTGCGAGGCGGCGCACCACACGGTCAATGCGATCCGGCAGGTCCAATCTTTCCTGCAAACTTTGACGGTCGACGACGCCCGAAAGTTGGGCGTCTGCCTTGATAGCAAGCACGGTTGCTCCGGCGGCCTCCAACTCGCGAACGACGTCGTGCATCATCACTGTCTTGCCCATGCCGGCCCCGTCCAGGAGCATGGCTACGTTGCTCTCGGCGTTCTCGCTATCCGCCTCTTGCAGCCACCCAACGATGTCGTCTACGACGCCACGCTCCAGGCGCCGGCCGGTGTTGCCGAAGGTGTGCTTGTGCTGCTTGAGGACTGATCCGCAGGCCCTCACCGACTCACGCAAGTCCGCCACGTCAGACGGGCTAGAGAGCACGACGCGGTCCACTGTCTGCAGAGACTTGCGCAGTTTTACCGCGGTAAACTGCCCTCGCCGACGCGCTTCCCCGCCAACCCGGTCGCGCAGCAGGCTGAACAGCGATCGCTTTGGTCTGTTGCTGTCCGGTACCCAGTAAGGGGCCATGTCTCGCTCGATTTGTCCCAACGGCCATATTTCAACGTCGATGTGGCTAAAGAAATCCAGGGTATCGGCGGAGTCGGACGACTTGGACCGTAGGCTTTCGATTCTCCGGACAATCGTCTGCTGTCGGCCGTTGAGCCTCTGCAACCACTCGTCGTATTCGGCACTGTGCGCGGCCCTCTCGCACAAACTTTTCAATTGAAAGTGTTCATCCCGGCCTTCTCCTACACAGAGGAAGAGGCGATCTTCACCCCGGCGAAAGCCTTCGTCTCCGAACTGCTCGTCGAAGTCCTTCCACAGCTTCCGCCACGGCTGCTGGTTCGAGCGTACGGTCTCCTTGGCCTGTATGAAGGTCCGGTGTCCGTCGGCAAAGGTAACGACTGTGTCGTCGACTTCTGTAGGGGCCTCGACACGTACGGCATCGACCCACTCGTCATCGGGACGCGCGGCAGCGTCGCACAGACGTCCGAGAAAGAGAGCGGAAACAGAATTTTGATAGAAGATGCCAGATTGGGTAGTGGGCCCTCCCGGCTCGCTCATAGTCCGAGGAATGCGGCCGGATTGTTCTTGAACAGCTCGGCCTCCCGCACGTACCGGTGGACCATCGGCAGAGAGCGGTGCCCCGTCTGGTCCATGATCCTCTTGTCCGAGACGCCAGCGGCAGAAGCTCCCGTGACCAGACCGGCCCGCAAGGAGTGCGCCGAGTAGCGCTTCCCGTCGAGCCCCGCCGTCTTGGCGCGTTTCCGGATCATCCTGGTTATAGCCTGCCCGGTGAGGCCGCCCTCCTTGCGGTTGCCGTGGCGGTCTATCTGACAGAAGAGCGGGCCTTCTTCCCGTCCCAGCGTCGAGAGCCAGGCCTTCAGGTTCCTAACCGGACACGTCTCTGGGTGGGAGCCGTAGGGAACGCCGACCCTCATGCCCTTGCCTTCCTGGTCCGTTTTGGAGCGTCTTATGAGGACCACGACGCCCTCCTCGACGAACGCGAGGTCCTCGACCAGCAGGGAGGACAGTTCGCTGCGGCGCAAACCACCGGCGAGCCCAAGAAGAAGCAGTGCCCGGTCCCTCTCGGCAGCCGGCCCTTTCTCGCGTTCCATAGGACCTAGCATCCTCCTCACGGTGCCTATTAATATAGGGTCCGCCCCTTCCTGGAGGCTGCCGTGGCGCCTGAGGATGCCCTTGAGTACGTCCTTGACGTGTTCGTGGACCGCCGGCGAATCGTAACCGGCTTCCTTATGAAGCTGCGAGATCGCCGCCAAGCGCCGGCGAATCGTCGATGCCTTGAGCAGCCGGCTCGCCGCCAGGTCCGTTATGTAGAGCGCCACGGTTTCGGGCGTCGCGGGCAAAGGAGAGAGCCCTCCCGCCTCGACCCGGCACCAGGTTGCGAAATCCCTGAGGTCAGAGTCGTAAGCGGAGAGCGTGTTCTCCGTGCGGACCGCCTCGAAATACTCGCGTGCCAGGCGCGCTGTCTCTTCAAGAGAGGCGGGTAAGGATCTCTCATCCCCCTGGGTGTCCGTGGCACGGTCGGGAGTCGCGTCGATGCCCGGCAGAGACCTACGGTCTTCAGCTTGGGTCACGATCCCTACCTCCCCTAATCTTCTTGTCGTCGGCCGTGAGCGTATTCCTCCGCCAAGCTCAGCGCGGCCATTGTCTCTTCGTCGAATCCGTCATCTGACGCTCCCGAGCGTGCGGATCGGGAGAGCTGATCCACGCGGCGACGCGCGACATCTTCACCGAAGAGATTGCAGAGGGTGGACCATTCGAACTCCTCTTTAGCCCGGGAAACTAGATCCCCAGCGGTGATCGAGTGTACTTTCTTCCGGAGTTTTCGCACCGCGGCAACGAAGACCTCGTCCCTCTCCGCCAGCCGCCGCACGAGCTCGTTGCCTTTTTCCGGGTCGATCTTCTTGCCCAGGTAGAGCAACCGGACCAGGTCGCGCTCGTGGGCGAAATCCTGCGGGTTCGTGTGCTCCATCGCGGTAAGGAACTGTGCCTCAAGTAGAGAGCTTTCGTCCTCAGTGACGAGCTTGTGGCCCGCACCCTCGCGATGCCCAACCATCTCCACCAAGGCAGCCCGGGCGGAGAGCAATTCGATCCGAGGTGACATCATCTTAACCAGCGTCGACAATGCCGCCGGGTCTCCGATCTGGCGGAGCAGCCTCAATACTACCCTCTCCAGCTTTATATGCGCGCCGAAGTCCATAAAGCCCCGACTGTCCTCACGCAGACGGTGCATTTGGTTCAAGAGAACCGGTACGGCCTTCTCCACGTGCGCTGGTCGGTAATCATCCTCGTAATCCTCCAGACGCTCCAGTACATGCTCCAGCGTGTCGGGGGCCATCGCACCGAGCAGGCTACGCAGCTGCTCAGCGTCTCCGAAGGTCTCGAAGAGCTCCTGCACCTCGCGGGCTGGCAACACGCCGTCCGGCAGTCTCTTTTCCAGGTAGAAGCCAAGAACCCGCCGGTGAGCCACTAGCCGCCCCTTGCTCCATCTCTTCTGCCAGTCGGAACCGTAGTGGCTGTTCTCCATCCACAGGCTCGCTGGAAAGAGCCTCTCGCGGGCCTCCCGGGTGACGTTATCCTTGTCGCCGCCCGAACTGACGAAGGTGGCTACCTTCGCTCCCGCCTCCTCAGCGCGTGGATCCGTGGATCGGTGAGTCAACCCAAGCTGATCTGACGGAGTCGTGAGCGCTTCGGCCGAACCTGCGAGCGCCGCATACGCCTCCGGCAGGAGCACACGGATGGCCTCCAGAGCAAGCACATCCTCCAGCGCGACCTCGTCGCCGACCACCTCGAGCGTAACCGGTAGGGCGTTGGCATATCGGCGCACGTCGCGGACTGAGCCGACGAGAGGCCGGATTACCGCGTGGAAGTGGTTCCAGAAACGCTCCTCGTCAAAAGGTCCGGTGTCGGTCGTGCTGATTACTCCATTGATAGCTTCGATGAGCTCCCTGGAGAGGTCGATGTCGTGCTCCTTGGGGACATCGTGGACCACCTGGACTATCTTTTTCAGGTAGGCTTGGCCGTCCCCCTCGACCTCTTCCAAAGCTTCTTCCACCCGCCGGCGCTCGTACGCGAGAATGAAGACGAGGTTGGGCAGGTCGGCGTTGAGCCGGACGAGCCCCACAACGTCCCGGATCTCTTGGCGCCGCAGGCGGTCTATCTCGTCAAGCACAACTACCACCTTCTCGTCGAGCTCGGAAAGCGCCTGCTCCAGCTCACTCCTCTGCCCAAGCAAACTTGGCGGCCGTTCGGGACTGCGACGCGAGAGGAAGCGACCGAGCAGGCCTGTACTCTTCTCTGCCAGGCCAGCCCAGTAGCCGATGCCCGGTACCATTCGTAGGATGCCCAGGATGCCCCCGTACGCTTCGAGCGCCTCCCCGACCTTCTTGAGCCGCTCGCCTGGGCGCTCTAGGAGTTGTCCCCCGAGCTCCTCGAAGAGTACGCCGACGAGGTGCTCCGTTCCGGTGAAGAGCCAGGGGGTAAAGCGCAGCACCACCACGCCTTCGTGGTCTTCCTCCAGTGCCTCTGCCAACATATTCAGCAAGGAGGTTTTCCCGGAGCCGTAGGGCCCCACCAATCCGAAGACTACCTCTTCCGCAGGCTGGACGACCGCGATCTGGCGAGCCAGTGCCTCGGCGAAAGGCACCCTGCCGAGCGTGTCCTCATCGCGTGACCGCACCGCACGATCGCCGCGCGGAGAAAGGTTGGCAGCGTCGGACTCGGGACTCGTGGATGATGCCTGCGCCGGGCATACATCCTGACCATTATCGGCTTTCAACTGAATACGCCTCCTGCAGCATAGCTCTCATAGCCCACCACCGCTTCCTACCGAAGATACCAACCCGCCAAGTTGGGTCAGTACCTGTGCGAGTGCCTCTGCGAGCGAACCAGCGAAGGGAGCAATCACCGGCACGGCGGCCATAGTGAGGAGCAAAGCCAGCGCTACCCCGAACCACCACTGTGCGGCTCTCAAAAAGCCAGCCTTGATTCTGTTAATCAATCGCAGCTCCACGTAAGTCAGGAACGCTTCGCGGATTAGGCGGCGGAACCTGGGTACTGGGGCGTAATTCTGTAACTCAAAAGGCAACGTGGCGCTGAACGGCTGGTGCGAGACGACCCCGGCCGCCTGTACTGCGCGCAAGAGGCTCATGATCAGGGCGAAGAAACCGAAGAGGTACAGTCCTATAAACGCCGCGCGCACCGCTGTTCCCGAAGGCAAAATACTGTCTATGTTGTCCCTGGCGAGCAGACCACTCACCCCGATTATGAGCGTTGTGGTAAGGCCACCGGCACCCAAAAGCACGTTCGCTCGCCCTTCAACGCTCGCCCGGGTGTTTTCCTCTCGCTCCATCAGTTCTCTGGAGTGCTCATAGATCTCCTTCAGGCGTTCAGCGGTCCCCGTCGTAATATGCTCCTCGACAGCTTCCCGGTTAAAAGGGATATCTTCGGGTTCATCATAAATCACAGGGCCGGCCATAAGCGTGTAGACAAACTCTATCGGCCGGATGCGCAGAACGGGACGAACTCGATGCCTGACCCAATTTGAGAGGTTACCCAAAATTTCATTGCCATCCCAACGTCGGGGACACGCGTCGTAAGGAAAATAGGGTTCCTTAAAGCCTTTCTCTAAAAGTTCATCATTTTCTTTCCGCTTCTCGATGTCGCACATCAGCTCGACCCTCCGGCTTCGCCCATCAGTAGCCGTACCAGCGAGTCGGTTATCGGGAGACCGGTAAGCAGCTCAACCCACAGCCACTGGCCGTTAGGATTGATCTCCAGGAATACATACCTGCCCTCGGGGGTACGTATTAGGTCTATAGCACCGAAGTTCAGTCCCATCTGTCTGACAAGCCCGACGCAGCGCTCGGCTATCGGCGCTGGAAGGTTGTGCCGCAGGTGCGGGATGTCAGATGCCGCCGTCCTACGCCAATCGTGCTGGGCCCCGGGCACCTCCTGTGAATGGATCTCAGCAGCAAACACCTCCTTACCTACCACGGTGACGCGGATCTCCACGTCCTTGGCTATGTACTCTTGCAACAAGCACGGGCACAGCGCCACGGTCTCCATACCGTCCCTCACGTCCGCCTCACGCACCGGGTTGGCGAAAATTACCTCCTCGTACTCGTCCGTCTCTCGTACCACTCCGTACCTTAGGGGCTTTATTACCGCGGCTCCGTCTAACCCTTGTACGAACTCCTTGGCCCTTTTGGGGTCGTTGGTTATGAGGGTGCGCGGCACCCCGAACCCTAGCTTGGCAGCGATCATGAGCTGTGCGGGCTTGTAGCTAGCGGCTTCCGGGGCGTCGGGGTGACTTACCCACGTGCAATCCAACACGCGCCAGAGTCCGAGTAATGCTTCCTCGGATTCCTCGGCGGCGAAGCGGTAATCGTCGGGATCCTGTATCTCCTCGGTGGGCTCCGGCTGTACGGGTCTGCGGTACCAGACGCTCCGGATTTCCTCGAGAGATACGGTGGCTCTGCCCGCCTCTATGCCTCCCTCAATCCCGCCCGGATTCATCCGGAGCACAAGGCCAGCTCGGGTCGGTACCTCTTCAGTATTGAACCTGACGGCTTCCGCGCCCCGAGCCATAAGCTCTAGAAGAACGTGGTCGGCCGTTGGGTCGAAACGGTTCGTGACTACAAGTATCAGCGCCCGCTCCTGCGAGGGCGAGGTTCGTCCGTACCCTCGTCATCGACAAACGTGACGGACTCTTCGGGAACCCACCGTCGCATCTGCCCGCGCCGAGGTCTCGCTGGATCTGTGGGATCGGCCTTGACGCTGGTCTTGGTTTCACCGATGGCGGACCGCTCAGCCGTCGCTGGCGTTGCCTCATCAGCGATAGCCGCGGCATTGCGTCTCGGCCTAGACGGGTCGGTCGGGTCGGATGGGATCCGGGTCTCAGTTTCTCCAAGAGCCGCCCGCTTGATCTTCGCGTGAGAAGCTGTGCCTGCGGCGTCGCTGATACTACGCCGCGGCCTGGACTGATCCGTACTCTCCGTCCGTACCTTGGTTATCGTCTCCTCGAGCGCCACCCCGCGAGCCCGGATCAGCGGAACCTCGCTGGCTCCGTCCTGCACCACCCAAAGCTCCCGAGCTTCGTCGTACCGTCCTGGCCGCTCTGCCATGGAAACCCGCTCGGCATAAGTTAGTGCTAGTGGCCTTACACCACCTGTTCTGATGTCAGCCATTCCATCCTCCCTAAGTGAGCTCTATACTCTGGCGCCTCATAACTATATTTTATGGGGCGCTAGAAATGCAAGGTATGCAGCCCGGCATCGCGGCTAGAAAGTTTTTACTCGGCCCAGCGACGGAGCCGCTGTCACCAGGGTCAAATCAGCTCACATCTCGACACCGTGGCACCAAGCGTCGACGACTCCGTAGCTGGCTAGAAGCCTCGCATAGGTGTCCCGAGTGCCGCTACACTCCGGCGGTTAGTGCTGCTGGCTTGGGCAAGGGAAAAAGAGTAAGGAAGCGTTCAACCGCCGACTCGTCACCTTCGATCCTTATCACTCCTGATCGTACTGCCTCCTCCAGCGCGATAGGCCCGTATACCGACCCGGCTAGCGCGTTGGAGTCAGTCTCGATAATGGCGTCGGGCTGGTCGGCGCTTCCGCGTACAACGTCCAATCTACCTTCATCCACTACGGCCCGAAAAACGTTTTCGCCGAATCTAAGCTCGTAAGTAGCTCTAATGTCTTGCGCCCGGTGCGGGTCGAACATCGTGCGGAAGGACAGGATGAGGGAATCTACACCTATAGCGGCATCGTAGGGCTTTGAAGGGGAGCGAGCGCCCCAACGACCGAGTTGTACGAGAACCGGTTCCAACTCTTTTCCCCACTCGGTCAGCTCGTAGACCTTCGAGGCTGCAGGCGGAGGCAACTTTCTACGCTGCACCACACCTACACTCTCAAGCTCACGCAGGCGCTGGGCGAGTACGTTAGGACTAACACCTGGCAGTCCCTCTCGAAGATCAGTAAAACGCTTCGGTCCCAGCATCAACTCGCGGACTGTCAAGAGCGCCCAACGCTCGCCTACGAGATCCAGGGCGTGTGCTGCAGCACACCCATCATCGTATGTGCGCCTCTTAGCCATAATCAGGATTTTACCACCAGAAAATCTAAATCCGGACTTTTAACTAAGGTTTCACAATTTACTAGTTGTTTTTTAGGATTGTCTCTGTATGCTCCGCTTGGATGGCCACAAGCCGACGGAAAGAGAAGCAGTTATGACAGAAGACAACACTACCAGCGGGGCTCAGGCTTATTCGCAGCCACCGGAGCCGAGCCCTGATCTCAAGCGTTTGGACAGGTTAGTGGGTACGTGGGAGACGTCCGGGGGAGCTCCAGGGCAGGTTTCCTTCGAGTGGATGGAGGGCGGCTACTTCCTGATCCAGCACGTCGATCTCGAGCAGTACGGGCAGAAGATCAAGGGTATGGAGATCATCGGTCACGAAAGGCCATTCGGAGAGGAGCCCAGCGAAGACATAAAGTCCCGCTTCTACGACAACATGGGTGACACCCTCGACTACATCTACGAGCTTGAGGACGACACGCTAACGATCTGGGGTGGAGAGAAAGGTTCTCCGGCGTACTTCAAGGGCACCTTCAGCGACGACGGTAACACTATGTCCGGGGAGTGGGTGTATCCGGGCGGCGGTGGCTATAAGTCGACCATGACTAGGGCCGAGTAACCACATCCCTAATCGGATTGCATCTGAACAGAGCTTCGGTGTAGCGTGCGGCGCGCAAGTGACGTCAAGGAATTATAAGGAGGAGGAAGGATCGAGATGAGGGACATGACTGAGACCACGCGAGTTGGCTGCATGTGCGGTCGTGTACAACTCGAAGTGGAGCGCGCGCCGATTGTCAGTGCTGAATGTTGCTGCAATAGCTGCCGCGAGGCGGGCGCCCGATTGCAGACTCTACCCGATGCTCCGCCGGTTCTCGACACAAAAGGCGCGACGCGCTTCGTCCTCTACCGCAAGGATCGTGTCTACTTCTTAAAGGGCGCAGATTTGCTCAAGGAATTCAGGCTTACGCCGGATGCAAAGACCCGCAGAGTTGTCGCTACCTGTTGCAACACGCCGGTCTTCCTAGAGTTCAAGGGTGGTCACTGGCTCAGCCTTTATGGCGGAGTCTGGCCTGAAGAAACGCTGCCTCCCCTTGAAATACGGACGATGACGGCTGACCTGCCGGACGCTTCGGTACTCCCCGACGATGTTCCAAATGCCAAGAGTCAGACGCTACCGTTCTTTATCAAGCTGATGGGCGCGTGGATCGCGATGGGGTTCCGTAGCCCGAAGGTGCCCGTGAAAGGAGAACTCCATGTCTGAGGCAGACGATACAATCATGATCAAGAATATTAC
Organism: Rubrobacteraceae bacterium; assembly: GCA_965213905.1. Taxonomy (GTDB): domain Bacteria; phylum Actinomycetota; class Rubrobacteria; order Rubrobacterales; family Rubrobacteraceae; genus SIRX01. Next base: position 1,582,070 of record OZ243922.1, read on the forward strand.
TTCGCCGGGCGGTAGCAAGCGTTACGCGCAACATAGCCCCATAACTGATCCAGGAACAGCGTCAGAACGTTTGGCGGACCTGCCCACAGACATCGACGCCCTCAGGCAGGTCGCACGGGGGCTGGTAATCCACTACCGGGCCGAAGATCCTTCCGCTCATGGCATACTGGAGAGCCGGCTTCCAGAGATAGACACTCGCTATGCCGAGAAGATACTCGAACGCCTCTTCGACCTGGACGGACGGCCATTGACTGAGGAGAGGCCGCCGAAGAAGCGTATTCTCGGTTGCTGTCGGGACTTCACCGTTCTCTTCTTGACGATGGCGCGACATATGGGCATCTCCGCCCGAGCACGGGTGGGCTTCGCGACGTACTTCCTCCCGGACTTCAATCTGGACCATGAGATAGCCGAGGTGTGGGATTCCTCTGAGGGACGCTGGCGACTGGTGGATGTCCAACTGGGTGACGAGCACGTCGATGAAACGGATGGCGCGACCTTCGATCCCCTCGACGTACCGCGAGATCGCTTTCTGGTGGCAGGAGCCGCTTGGAAGGCTTGCCGTGCAGGCGAGGCGGATCCTGAGAAGTTCTTGGTCTCCCCGGATCTCGATGTCGAAATGACCCGGGGCTGGCCGTATCTCCGGCACAACCTGATCCACGACCTCGCCGCACTCAACAAGCAAGAGATGATTCTGTGGGATTACTGGGGCCTCGCCAATCGGGAGCGACTTACCGAGGAGGAACTGGCACTGGTCGACCGGGTGGCGCAGGCGACTATCTCTGGCGACGCTTCCTTCCCGGAAGTGCGCGCCCTCTACGAAGGAGAGCCGGAACTTCGAGTGCCGCCGACGGTGACTAGCTACAGTCCGGCGTACCAGGAATCTCTACAGGTAAAGCTCGACACCCCAGTGCCACCAACAAGAAAGGAAGATGCATCATGGATTGGAAACTCGAAGTAGTGGTCGTTCCCGTTACGGACGTGGACCGGGCGAAGCGCTTCTATAGCGAGCAGGTCGGCTTCGTCGTCGACCACGACACCAGGGTCAGCGAGGAGCATAAGGAGGATTCATGCAACTGGTAGTAACGCAGAACATCACGCTCGATGGTGTGATCGAGGCGACCGGAGATTGGTTTACCCCGGCCGGAGATGAGACCGATGTCGACAACTCCGACATTGAGACGAAGTTACGCGAGCACATGGAGGTACAGGATGCGCTGCTACTCGGGCGCAATACCTTCGAGAGCTTTCGCGGCTACTGGCCGCAACAGACCGACGACACAACGGGCATTAGCAACCACCTCAACGAGGTCCAGAAGTACGTCATGTCGAGCACCATGCAGGAGCCGGAATGGGAGAACACCACCGTACTGCAGGGCTCCCTGGAGGACGAGGTCCGGGCGCTGAAGGGTGGGCCGGGCAAAGAGATCGGGATCACCGGTAGCATCAGCGTCGTGCGCGACCTGATCTCCGCCGGACTCGTAGACGAATATAGGCTGTTCGTCTTCCCTGTGGTGCTCGGGCGCGGTGAGCGGCTGTTCGCCGACGCGACCAAGGTCCCCGAACTCAGGCTGCTAGAGGCCAAGCCCTTCCGCTCCGGCGTTGTGCTACTGAGTTACCGCGTCGCATGATGGTGCGCCGCACGACGATGGCGCAGCTGACACCTCTGGACAGGCAGAAAGGATAGAACAGATGGCGACTTACGTACTGATTCACGGTGGCGGTGGAACTGCAGCGGGATGGCTGCTCGTTGCGGACGAACTACGTAAGCGAGGGCACGACGTGGTGGCAATGGACCTCCCCTGTGACGACCCATCCGCCGGATGGTCGGACTATGTCGATACTGTGGTGGATGCCGCTGGTGAGCGGAGCGACCTCGTTGTCGTGGCACACTCCGCAGGCGGGTTCATAGCGCCTCTCGTGTGTGACCGTCTGCCGGTCGAACTCCTGGTGTTCGTCGCCGGGATGATCCCGGTGACGGGAGAGACTTTCATGCAATGGTGGACGAACACGGGATACGAAGCAGCGACGGACGGCGGGCGCGGCAATGAAACGGACATCTTTTACCATGACGTTCCGCCTGAATTGGCCGCCGCAGATATGCAGCGAGAAGAGGGCCGGGAGCACTTCCCGAACGAGCAGTGGCCGGTGATGAAGTGGCCAGACGTACCCACAAGATACCTTCTCTGCCGCGATGATCGTTGTTTTCCGCCGGAGTTCACACGCCGGGTCGTGCGCGAAAGATTGGATCTGGTCCCCGATGAGATGGACGGCGGCCACTGTGTCTACCTGAGCCGTCCGGAAGAACTTGCGAGCAGACTCGATAACTACTGGAAGGAAAGAAACGATGGCTGAAACGAATCTAGTAGACAGTTTCGACGACCCGGTACACCATAGTCTTATTCTCACAGCCAAAAATAGCGCAACGTATAGGTGGAGCGAGAGTTGGCAGAATGCCTTTGCAAGGTGAAAAGCGTGAAAAACCGGAAACCTCAGAACCGGACGCAAACCTCAACTCACGGCATTGATGCCACGAGCAAAGCTACCGTCACAAGATCCTTCAGCTATTTCGGACGATGCTGGGCAAACAGGATGAGAAACTCGCCCACCGCCCGTCCGGCGCGAGTTTCTATCTGCTTTAGAGCGGGCATCTCCATAACACCGAGCAGCCGGCGGGTCTGTTGGTCACCCATCACGAGACCGATGAAGGCCTCCGCGGCATTTCCTATATCTGCAATGTCGAGTCGCCCCCGTTCCCGCTGCACTTCCAGGTAGCTCCCCAACTTCGGAACGATGGTGTTCCTCCCCTTGGCGACGAGGATCTGCGCGAACGTGGGGTCCGAGGTTGCCTCTGAGATAGCCGCCCGGTTTATCACCACGGCGCGTTCGCCGAGCAGCAGACGTTGGAGTTCCGTTGCGAAGGCGCGGAGTACGAGGGCTGGATCATCGTCATCTCTTTGGAGGCTCGGCACGAGCGCGGCGTCGACACGCTCCGCCTGCCACGACACCAACTCCTCGAAAAGCCCCCGCTTGTTACCATACCAAGCGTAGAGCGTCTCCTTGGAAGCCTGAGCACGTTCAGCGATCTCCCGCATGCTCGTCCCTCGGTATCCACGTTCCGAGAGCACGGAGAAAGCCACGTTCAGGATCTCCTCTCGTCGCTCCACACTCGATCTCCTGCTGCCAGACTTTTGCACCTGTGGGCCTGAATCCATCGCCACACACCTCCGCTGCTCTGAACTCGCTTCACGCCGCGCTCGCTTTACGCAGATCTCTTGACATATAACCGTACCTTATGGTACGGTATTGTGCAATCCGTACCGCGGGGTACGGAACATTCAATCAGGAGGTGCAGTGTGCTATCTCAGTCGAGCGTGAACCCGAAAGCCTCTTCTCTAGTGAGGAGTGGATCTTTGATCCGGCTTCTTGCCCTGTCCGCGGCCATCCTCACAACCGGGCTTATAAGTGGCTTCTTCTATGCCTACGCCTGCTCGGTCTCGCTCGGGCTTGCCCTCCTTCCGGATGAGCAGTACATCGAGGCGATGCAGGCGATCAACGCGACGGTGCGCAACGGGGTCTTCGCTTTCAGCTTCTTCGGTGCCGTGTTCTCTCTCCTTGTGGCGCTCGCTCTTCACTCCACGCGGCCCCGCTCACGCCGTTTCATCCTCGTGGCCCTGGCCGCCATGCTCTACATTGGAGGTGGCTTTATGGTGACGTTCTTGGTGAACGTGCCGATGAACGAGGAGTTGGCCCAGGTGGGCGAAACGGTCTTTGCAGATCCTGAAACCCTGGCGCAGGTTCGGGCGGAGTATGAGGGACCGTGGAACTTCTGGAACGGTGTACGGACCGTTTTCTCGTCACTAGCCTTTCTCGCCCTCATTGGTGCTTGCCTCTCGCGCTCAGGCTAGTCCAGACTAGCGGCTAGTCGGCTAGATGTGAGGGTCGTTGCCGTTAGGGGCAAAGTAGAAGCTGAGGCTTTGAACTCTGGCACTCGCTGTCTACCTCACCTACCAAGAGCGTCGATCAAAACCATGACGGTGCCATCGTCGCGGGCTGCGCGGGAGAGGTCTTTCTCTTCTGGAAGTTTGCCTATCCCGAGCCTTACCTCGAACGGCTTGGCGTTGGACGGAAACCTAGTCAGGAAAGCACGCAGCCCCTGCTCGATGGCCTCCGGCTCCTTCACGAGCCGCGCCGTGGCCGACAGCCGTTCTCCCCGCAGCGTTATCAGAACCTCAGTTTCCTCCACGTCCAGGTTCCTCCACCAACTGCTCCAGCCCTTGCCGGTGAAGCAAATCAGGCTTCTCTCGCTGGAGGGGACCCAATTGACCGGCACATCGTAGCGCTTTCCGCTCTTGCGCCCCGTGACGGTGAAGATCATGGTGCCGCCACTCAAGATAAAGTGCAGCCGGGAGCTCAGCAGACGTGAGATCAGAGGGTTGACCAGGTCGTGCGGCGAGCTCTTGCCAGCCTTCACACTCTTCGCCGCCATCATGGTTCCGAAGATCATTCGCAAGGGATCGCCTCTACTGTAAGGCGTTCGAGCTTGGGTACAGCGCTTTTGGCCTTTGCGGAGAACTTCTCCCTGATCCTCGCCACCTCGGATGCGCTTAGATCCCTCGGAACTCCTATCTCGGCTTCCGAGTAGACCCGGTGCCCAACCCACCGCGCCCTGACCGCCAAGACCTTCTCGACACCCGGCACACCAGCAGCCGCCTCCTCTATGGAGTCTACTACCTCGGGCTCCACGGAGTCCATCATCCGCCGCCACATAGAAAGCGCCGAGTCCTTAACGATGAACAGGATCGCCACCGTTATCCCGAGCCCCACCAGTGGGTCCAAGATAGGGTAGCCGATTGCCACCCCCAAAGCGCCGAGCACGACTGCAAGCGAGGTGAACCCGTCGGTGCGGGCGTGCTGGCCGTCAGCAACGAGCGCGGCGCTCCCGATCCTCTTGCCTACCCGGATGCGGAACTGCGCCACGAGCTCGTTGCCTACAAAGCCCACCACGCCCACGACAGCAACCCATCCTACGTGTGACACCTCAGAGCCGTAGATGAGCTTCATAACCGACTGGTAGCCGGCGACACACGCAGAGAAGAAGATGAGACCCACAATCGCCACCCCCGCCAGGTCCTCGGCCCGCCCGTAGCCGTAGGTGTATGATTTGTTGGCCGGACGCCGCGCGAGCACGAAGGCGATCCACAGCGGCACGGCCGTAAGGGCGTCGCCGAAGTTGTGGATCGTATCCGCCAAGAGCGCCACCGACCCCGAAAAGGCGACCACCACGACCTGAAGAGACGCTGTGATCATCAGCAATACGAGCGAGATCTTTAGCGCCCGGATGCCAACCTCGTTCGACTCCAGCGCGTCGTCCATCGAGTCCGAGGCCTCGTGGGAATGGCCGAACGGGTTCAGGTGAGACAGGCCGTGACGCAGCCGCGTCCACCGCACACCGCTGTGTTCGTCCGAACGATGCTGCTTGTGATGCTGTCTACTCAAAGACGCTAACCTTCGTCACTCTCTACAGAGCTCTCGGTCGACAACCGGGTGTGATCCACGTGGTACAGAGATTCCCTCAAGAGCAACCCCAGATGATCGTCAGCCAGAGAGTAGAAGTTCCTTCGTCCCTCCCTGCGCCGCACCACCAGCCCCAGATTCCTGAGCACCCTGAGCTGATGGCTCGTCGCAGACTCACTCATCCTCACCGCTTTAGCCAGCTCTCCAACCGGAAGCTCGCCGGCATCGAGCAGTGCAAATAATGCCCGGATTCTGGTGGAGTTAGATAAAGCTCCCATCAACGAGGCGACTCGCTCATCAACACGACCCATCTCCCCGCCTAGCACGTCTTTAGGCTCCAAGAGTCTGGCATCATACGGTGCATCCCTGAAGTGCGACATAGACGACAGTATATGAATACTTGAAGAACATTTCAAGTATATTGATGGCTTGGGACCTGTAAGGCGTCCTGTACAATGTGGTTTGAGACGTAGCTTTGTTTTCGCGAAGCGGATTTTTGCCGGTTAGGAGGTAAGGTCCCCAGTGTCACCTGATACTTCTACGGGTACCGCAGGAACTCCGATCGGCCCTTCCATTCAATCGAGGGAGCTTCCCAAGCAGCAGCGCTCCAGGGAGACCGTCGAGGTTATTCTAAATGCGGCGGCCCGCTTACTGGTAGAGGACGGCTACGATAAGGCTTCGACCAACCGGGTGGCGCGAGAGGCCGGGGTGAACATAGGCACCCTCTACCGCTACTTCCCGAACAAGGAGGCGCTGTTCGCCACACTATTCGAGCGGCACGTGGAGCAGGTCGCGTCGGCCGTGGACTCAAGGTCGCAGGATCTTACGGACAGGAGTCTGCCGTCGGCCGTAAGGGGTCTGATAGAAGGCATGCTAGAAGGGGTAATGGTCGAGCCCGAGCTGCACCAGGCGCTCGTCGAGCAGGTGCCCCCGGACGCCCGCCCCGAACGAGGTTCCGTACTCGAAGAACGCATCCAGCAGATAATTCGCGATTACATCGAAAGACATAAGGCGGAGCTACGACCGAGAGACCCGGATCTCGCCGCCTTTGTAGTGGTGCAGACGGTCCGGGCACTCACCCATGCCGCCACCCTCGAACGCCCGGAGTACCTGCGAGACGGTCGTCTGGTCGAGGAGATCACGGATCTTTTGGTAGGCTATCTGACGCCCACCTCCGAAGACCGCTCTTAACTAAGCTTGCGTTTTTACTAAACGAGACCTTTTCAAGCAGAATCTGCACCGGACCCTACTTCTCCCGTTACGGTCGATCAAGCACTTCCAGCGGCCGATGCATCCGATCTCCTTGACAGCTAACCCTTCCACGACTAAAGTGTATGCAAGTAGTTACACGCGCGCATTGGACGAAGGAGGAAGAAGCGATGACCGAGGTATTGATCGTCGGTGCGGGTCCTACGGGGCTGTTGTTGGCGGCGGAGCTGGCCCGGGCAGGTGTCGGAGCGCGAATCGTGGACAAGGCTCCTCGTCCGGTGGGGGAGAGTCGGGCTTTTGGAGTAGTTGCTCGCACTCTGGAGATCTTCGACGATCTGGGTATTGCTGAAGAGGCTATCCGGCGAGGGCGGAGGCTGGACAGCATGAACCTGTATGACGGAGGCCGTTCGCTAGCCCGTTTCGACATGAGCGAGTTGGACTCGCCTTTTCCTTTCATCCTCGGCCTGCCGCAGTATGAGACGGAAGACCTCCTCGGAGAGCTTGCGGAGGGCTTCGGGGTCCGGGTCGAGCGTCCCCTGGCGCTGACGGCGTTGGAGCAAGACTCGGACGGGGTCACGGCGACGCTCTCACGCCCGGATGGAGAGACCGAGAAGTGTCGGGCCAGGTGGGTGGTTGGCTGCGACGGGGCGCACAGCGCCGTGCGACGCGAGGCGGGCTTCTCCCACGCGGGTCCCGACCTGAAGAGCCGGTTCGCGCTGCTTGATGCTCGGGCGGAGCTGGACTTGCCGAATGATGGTGTGCATCTCTTCTTCCATCCCGACGGGGCGCTGGCCTTGTTCCCACTGCCGCAGGAGAACTACTGGAGGGTGGCGGCCGACGTGCCGCCGGAGAGTGAGCTGCCGGAAGAGCCTGACCTCGAACTATTCGAGCGGCTCATCGCCGAACGGACTCCCCTGCGGACGCCGCTATCCGATCCCTTGTGGGTGACCGGCTTCTCTCCAAGGGAGCGCAAGGTGGACGGCTACCGGAGAGGCAGGGTGCTCCTGACGGGCGATGCTGCCCACACCCACAGCCCGGTGGGGGCGCAGGGCATGAACACGGGACTTGGGGACGCCCACAACTTAGGGTGGAAGCTAGCTATGGTCGTCCGCGGCGAGGCCCGCGACTCCTTGCTGGACTCGTACACGACCGAACGTGAGCCCGTTGCCAGCGGGGTGCTCGCTGGCACGCGGGCGGCCACGAAGCTCGTCACCCTGAGCTCTCCGGTCTCCCGCGGGCTCCGCCGGCAGATTCTTGGCTTCGTGAGTAGCTTTGGCGCCGTCCAGAGGCGTGGTCCGCGCTACTTCCATCAACTGTACGTGAACTACCGCAAGAGCCCCATCGTGGAGGAGAAACAGCCCCCGCTGCTGCAGAAGACTTCTCACGAGGGTCCCGGCACAGAGCATCTAGGTCTTCCAGAACGCCTGGCCTTCCGGAGGGGACCGAGGGCCGGGGACCTCGCGCCCGATGCTCCGGTCCTCGAAGAAGGACGGCCGACCAGGCTTCGACGGGTGCTGCGCGGGTCACGGCATTCCCTGCTCTTGTTTGCCGGTCTAGCCGCGACCTCACAAGACTATGCCAGGACGCAGCTCACGGTCGAGGAAGTCCAACGGAGGTTCGGTGATCGCGTGGACACACACGTGGTCTTCCCCGGAGAGAAGGTGCCGGAGATCGACGGGGACCACGGCTCCGTGCTGTTGGACCCCGGAGGCGTGTACCACAGCCGCTACGGGGCCAGGGCCGGGTGTCTGTACCTCGTGCGCCCCGACGGCTACGTCGGCTTCCGTGCCCAGCCGGTAGATCCAGAGGCCCTGCTGGCGTATCTGGATCGGCTCTACGAACCCGTGTCCGAGCCCCGTGTCGAGGCGAGGTCTTGAGCGGGGCTGCGGACTCTTCCGCCCGCTCTCGCCTTCTCCGGGCCGCGCTGGACGAGGTCGCCGAGCGTGGCCTGCGAGGTGCGACTACGAGTCGCATTGCCGAGCGCGCCCGAGTCAATGAAGTGACCCTCTTCCGGCACTTCGGCTCCAAGAGTGCTCTTGTGGCCGAGGCTCTCCGGCACGCGACCGAGGGCTTCGGCGCGGCGGCTGCCAGGCCCAGTGGAGACGTTGAGCGGGATCTGGAGGAACTGGCGCTCGCTTACTGGGAGTTCGTCGGTGCCAACCGGGGCGCGATGGTGCGGCTCTTGCCGGAGCTCTCGCGCGATTCCACCCTCGGAGAGGCCGGAGGCGCCCTTACGGGAAAGGCGTTCGGATCTCTGTTGGGGCTCTTCCGCCACTACCAGGAAAAGGACGCTCTCGCGCCCGATGAAGACCCTGAGAACCTGGCGCTCGCCTTTCTGGGACCGCTGATGGCCCGCGGACTCCTCGCCGACTCTTTAGGCCTCGTCGCTCCCTTCGACGTCGGACGGTACGTCGCAGGGTATCTCGACGGCCACCGGGCGTAGGAGGCCTAAGTGAGAGGAGTCCGCAGTACGAGGCGGTCTCCGGGACAAGTAAAGGGCAGCGTCACCGGACCAGCAAAACGCTATCCGGCGGTGAAACAGTACAAACGGCATTACTACAGTTGTTCTGGCAAGGTATTATCCCGCCCTCGGGCTTGTTTTGTTCAAAGGCAAGCTAAGGCCCCGCTGCAGCCTTCTCCGTAGAGCTACCAGCCGGCTTCGTCCGGCCGCTTCAGACTCCCCGAAATCGCCGCCTCACATAGAGATCAGAACGTGCCCACTTGCAAAACATAAGTTATAGCTTAGTATTTGGTGAGTGTTGCATCAGTGGCATTGCAGATCGTAGACCTTATGGAGGGAGAACGCGCGGTGAAGAGAACCTCGGAGATGCGCGAGAAGCGGTGGCTGGCACTGGCGCTGTTGTGCGTGGCTCACTTGCTGGGTGTGGTGGACGTCTCCATAGTGAACGTTGCGTTGCCCTCGGTGGGGAAGGATTTGGGGTTCTCACCGGAGGATCTGCAGTGGGTGATCAATGCCTACATCCTGGCCTTCGGGGGTTTCCTGCTGTTGGGTGGACGTATCGCCGACCTGCTGGGCCGCAGGAGGGTGTTCGTGGGCGGGCTCGTTATCTTCTCCATGGCTTCGCTCGCCTGCGGACTGGCACCCTCAGCGTGGGTGCTGATCGCCGCGAGGGCCGTCCAGGGTCTCGGAGGAGCTATCCTAGTCCCTTCAGCGCTCTCCATAGTCGCCACCACTTTCGAAGGGGCTGAGCGAAACCGGGCTCTGGGAATCTTCGGTGCTGTTGGAGGCCTCGGGTTTACGGTCGGGGTACTGCTCGGAGGGTTCATTACCGGCTCCTTGGGATGGGAGTGGGTGTTCTTCGTCAACGTCCCGGTCGGGCTTGTTGCGGCTATATTGGCACCGTTTCTTATTCCCGAGAGCCGCGCCGAGACCGCTCATGTGGGGTCCCGCTCTTTTGATCTTGCCGGAGCCCTCACCGTAACCGCCGGTCTCGCGATCCTCGTCTACGCCGTGGCGGGCGCCGGGGAGGCAGGTCTGTCGACCGGTACTCTGGGACTTCTCGCCTTGGCGGCCGTCTTCTTTAGCGCATTCGTCATCGCAGAGCTTTGGGCAGCCAATCCCCTAGTCCCATTGGGAGTTTTCCGTACGAGGACGCTTACGGGGGCAAACGCGGTGGCGGCGTTGGCCGGCGCCGGGGCGACCTCGGTGTTCTTCTTCGTGTCCTTATATCTGCAGCAGGTGCTGGGCTTCGATCCTCTCGCCACCGGTTTCGCTTTCGTACCGCTCGCCCTGGCGATAGTCGTCGGCGCCAACGTTGCCTCGGGGCTCGTCACCCGCTATGGGGCGGGGACGGTGCTCACTGGTGGCTTGCTAATCCTCGCCATCTCTTTCTTGTGGCTGGGACAGATTGATGCCGACAGTAGCTACCTCGTAGACGTCCTCTTTCCTTCTCTACTGGCAGGTTTTGGGGTTGGCTGCTCGGTCGTGCCGGCAACGATCGCGGCCGTTGGAGCATTGCCGGTCGAGAAAGCTGGGCTCGCCTCCGGCCTGATCACCACCGCCCAGCAAGTTGGTGGCGCTTTGGGCCTGGCGACCCTGGTCGCGATAGCCGCGGCGCGCACCAGCGCGGTCGCTGAGGCAACCAACGCTGCGGGCGCTACCGGCACGGAGGAGGCGTTGACCGCAGGCTTCCGGACGGCACTCGTTTCCGGTGCTGCTCTTGCCCTCATTGGGTCGGTCCTCGCACTGGTGCTGGTGCGCGGCCTGGGACCGTCCGGGGGCGACCGTGCGGATAAGCCATGAACCAAGAAGCGGGGTAGCGTGAGAACGATCATCCGTAGAGGATTCACGACAGAAAGGAAATCCAGTTTGGCATCTGCAGAGAAAATAGAGAAGAAGGCAGATAGAAAGCATAGGTCTGCCGGACCGGTAGAACCCTACAACTACGACCGGTTTCGCATGGAAGCCTACCGGCTGGAAGAGTTTACTGGCCCAGGCGTTGGCGAACCGGCGCCGGACTTCATCGCCGAAACGCTGGACGGCCGTCAGCTACGTCTCTCGGAATTCAGGGGCCACCCGGTGGTGCTCGAAACTGGCAGCTACTCGTGCCCCATGTACGTCGGCAACATCGACGCCATGGATCAACTCGCCCGGCGCTACCCGGAGGTAAAGTTTCTGGTTCTATATGTCCGAGAGGCTCACCCCGGCTCTAAAGTCTCTGCGCACCGCTCTGTAGAAGACAAAGCCGCTCTCGCCCGAAAGGTCGTTTTCGAAGAGCACGAGGGACGGGAGGTGCTCGTCGACGATCTCGAAGGCAGCGCACACCGGGCCTACGGCAACCTGCCGGATATGGTTTACCTGATCGGCGAGGACGGCACGGTCCTATTGCGAGAGCAATGGAACGACCCCGAAATCGTGGAGAAAGCCCTTGGTAGGATCAGGCGTAAAGAGCCCCTTGACGATCTGAAGCCAGGAGCAAACCGTCCGCCCTCGCTCAGGATTACGCTGCGGGTGCTGCTCCGCTCCGGCCGAGACTCTTTAGGTGATTTCCTCCTCCAGTTTCCAAGGATGGTGCTCGCCGAGCTCCGGCAGAGCCTGAATCGGCGAAGGAACAGGTGAGTGAGGAGCTACTGCAGGCTCTCCGAAGAGAGCGCATCGCCACCGCAACCCGCCAGTACGCACCAGGTGAGACTATCCTGGAAGAGGGCAGCCGGAAGGGCGGGCTGTTCATAGTGACGCTCGGAGTCGTCGGGATCTCCACCACTTACGCGGGCCGGAAGGAAGCTACCCTCCGGCTGCTGCAGAAAGGGCAGATGTTCGGATACCCGTTCGTGGAAGATTGTGCTTTCTCGCGGGTACAGGCCTTTACGGGCTGTGAGATCCTTAGAGTCGCCACCGAGTCCTTGCAGTATCTGGTCCGCCGGCGGCCGGAGGCGGCACTTGAGTTCGTGACCATGCGTGAGGCGGATCTGCTCTACCAGGAAGAGCTTGTTGGACGTCTCATGCACCGCAAAACCGAAACCAGGTTGGCGAGTTTGCTGCTAGATCTCGTCGCCCGCTTCGGCGAGATCTCTGACGAAGGCGAACAGACGATCGGACTCCGGCTGACCCACGAAGAGTTGGCCCGAATGATCGCCGCGACTCGTGAGGGCGTGACGAACGCCTTAAATCGTTGGAAGAGAGAAGAGGTAGTCAGGTCGAAACAGCAGAGCACGATCATCCTTAATGCCAAAGCACTTGAAGATGTGGCCTGCGAGAAGACCGTGGCAAGTGCATACATGGATGGACTGGATATATGGACAACTTCTACGAGACAGGAGGCAAGATAGCGTGAGAATATTGATTGTAGGCGGCGGAGTTGCCGGGCTCACCCTGGCGGCGCTTCTCCGGCAGCGGGGCGAGGAGCCCACTGTCATCGAGCGGGCTGAGGAGTACGGACGTGCGGGGTACCTGATCTCCCTGTGGCCGATGGGCAATCGCGTCCTAAGGGGCCTTGGACTATATGGAGGGTTTGCCGAGCTTGGAGTTCCCCTGAAGGCCCACGTGCTCCGCGACGGCGCGGGGCGGCTTATACGGGCCTCCGACGTTGGCGCCCGTATGGACCGCTACGGTGAGATCCGCACCCTGGAGCGGGCAGATCTTGTAGATCTCTTGCGCTCCCATGACGGCGGCATACCAGTACGGACGGCGCTGACCGTCGAGCACATGCGCCAAGAGCCGCGTGTAGCGCAAGTCATCTTCCTAGATGGTTCTGAAGAAGAGTTCGACCTGGTGGTCGGCGCCGACGGCGTAAACTCCGGTGTGAGGAAGCTGCTCTTGGGCGATGTGGAACCTCGCCAAACCGGCTATGTTCTCTACTGGTGGTGGGAGGATGCCGGAGAGAGCCCGACCACCGAGATCAACGACTTCTGGGGCGCAAGCAGGCTTCTGGGCCTCTACTCGGGGAAGAAGAGGATGGCCCGTTACGCGATGCTCCGTGAAGAAGAGGCTCAGGAGAAATCCTCTAACGGTACGGCCGCCCCTAACAGAGAGCAGTCCACTGAAGAGCTCATTGAGGAACGAAAGGCTCTGCTTCGAGACAGGTTCGCCGGCTTCGGCGGAGATGACGTACGCAAGATCCTTAACCGGCTCGACGGCGCGGGACGCATCGAGCGGCTCCCGCTCGCGGACCTTAGATCCTCCAAGTGGCACGACGGTAGGACAGCACTTCTCGGCGACGCCGCGGCTACCGTACTGCCCGTTGCGGGAGTTGGGGCGTCGCTCGCCATGGAGTCGGCCGCCGTGCTCGCTGATGAGCTCTCCCGGACCGACGCCCGCCACGTGCCCATCGCCCTGAGCCTCTACGAGCAGCGGCGCCGCAAGAAGACCGAGCGGTTGCAGAATGCCTCGCGTCAGATGATCCGGCTGCCCATGGTCCGCACATCCGCGCTCGCCGCCGGGCGTAACGCTCTGTTGCGGAGACTGCCGGAGAAGATGGTGGCTGGAGACGCCGGGCAAATGATGGAGCGCCCGATATAAAGGGAGCGGGAGGTATAGGCAGGGCTGTTCTGTGAAACGAAGTTGGCCTGAAGAAGAGCTGATCGAGCGGTGGACGCTTACGCCCGACGAGTTGCCCCTGCTCGCGAACAAACCCGGGGCAACAAGGCTCGGGTTTGCAGTTCTACTCAGGTTCTTTGCGGGCGAGGGACGGTTTCCGAGGAGCAAGGGTGAGGTGCCAGGCCAAGTCATCGCATGCATCGGCAACCAGGTCGGGGTGCCGGTGGATGAGTACCTGAGCTACGATTGGCAGGGGCGGGGTACGGATAGCAGCAGAACCAAAAACAACGATGTTCATAACTCTTAACAATGATTTGGCGAGTGTGAGTTGATAGCCTCCTCATGCAGTAGGGGACGATCATAGCCCCAGGTACATGGCTGAAGAGTCGGAGGGATCTGCATGGAGGTAGCGTCCCGTCGTTGCCAGCGATGCGTGCCTGAGGGTCCTCATGATGAGGTCCAGATCCGCGCCTCGTCTCTTGGCATGGGTGGCGTGAGAGTGCCGGAGCCAATGTGGAGATACGTCCTTTGAGAGTCCGGCCTTCTTCGCCGCCTTCTTCACTATTCTATTGACCTGAGAGGGATCGAGGTGGCCGCCGCGGGCCGTGTTCTTTTTCCGGCTGGCGAACACGGGCTCATCTTCACCGGCGAGCACGCCGTCTTTCTTACGTCTGAGGACCAGGATCTCCTCCAGAACACTCGGAGGTAGCAGGACGAAGCCGGTTTTTCCGCCCTTGCCGAAGGTCGTTATCTGTCCTGAGCCGTCATCCCGCTCCTTTAGATCTCGCCACTTGAGCACGCAGACGTCCTCGCGCCTGAGGCCCCCGGCATAGATGGTCAGGAGCAGCACCCTATCCCTCTCGTTGCCGGTGCGCTCGACCATGCGGTGGACTTCGGCCTCAGTGAGGATCCTCTCGGGCAGAATGTTTTTTATGGCCGGGAGTCGCAAGGCGCCGCCGACATTGTAGGGAAGGTAGCCGACCTTGTTGGCGAAGGTAAAGAGACTTTTCAAGGTGGAAAGCATTCTGGCCGCGGTGGCGGGCGCGACGAGGACGGAGACAAACTCGGCGAACTCTTGCAAGTCCGAGAGGGTAACCGAGGAGAGAGGCTTGCCGCCGGAGAAGTCGGAGAACTTCTCGAGATCCTGGGCGTACTGACGTTTGGTCTCGGCAGCCTTGTCCCTGAGCCACAGCTCGACTAGCTTCGCATCGGTCTCCGCGCCGGAGAAGTTGGGCACCGCGCTCCTCCACCCAGGAGGTGCAGCGGGACCGTCGCTAGGGATTCTCCCTAGCGGGCGCTCCGACAAACCGTTTTCCGGTACGGGCTCGTTCGCTCCAGTCAGCCAGTCCCGGCCTGGTAAACTCGTGCCCTTGCTGCGTTCAATCATCTTCTACCTCCCAATCATTCGCCTCGCAAATTCCGCGCAGCTCTTGCTCAGTGGCAGTGGATAGAAAGCCCTCCAACTCCGCTGGGGACAAGATGCGGGGGACCGCCTTTAGCGTCTCGTCGTAGGAGCTCGTTGACAGAGGACGTAGCCAGAACTTGGGCTTGAGTGAGGCCACCGGGTCGGTGAACGGTCCACAGAGCACAGGCAGCACGTAGCGGAGGCCTTCTCCGGCCATGCGGCGTTTGCCTTCCGGGTGATGCAGTAGATAGTCCGTGTATTTCTCGTCTGTTGAGCGTAGCTTCTTTTTGGCAGCCTCCCACCGCCGCTGCATCGCACGGTACTGTCCCTCGGAGATCTTGAGGTCTAAGTTTCGCGCCCAGGTCTGGATCGCGATTAGTACCTCTCCTCGGCGCAGCACTACGTCTATTTCCCTGCTCTCGCTACGGCGGTTGAAGAAGAACCTGACGTTTGGGAGTTCCGGATCCTGCCTGTCTCCGACGAACGTGGGCTCGAGGTTGGTAAGGCTAACCAGCCGGTCCGCCAGTAGGACGTCGAACATCGAGGTCCTCGCAGCGACACTCTTGCCCGGTGAGAAGCGCAACTCGCCCGCGAGGCTCTGGAAGAACGGTAGCGTGTTGGTGAAGTCCACCACCCAAACGTCGTGGTCTGGTCCGCCGTGAATCATGTATGGGTAGCCGAGCGTTCTCGGGGAAGCGGCGTCCCGCTCGCGTCCCCGCTCCGGTGCGGTATCCGGGCTGGTGGAACCGAGGGATTTGCGCTCTTGCCCTGGCACAGCGTCTGGAGAAGAGGACGCGAGTGCGACGAAGCGCTCCACATTCCGCTCTAGGTCTGCGTCATCGGCGCGGTCCGGGTCGGCATCGGCAAGGTATCCCCGCGCCGCCTCCTTCAGAGGGTCACCGAGCAGCGAGTCGCGAGGCACCGGCAGCGTTCCGGTGAGAGCTACCCAATCGGCCACGACTGTATCGGAGTCCACAACATCCATCACCAGGTAAGCGAGGCCCCTGGAGATAGCCCGCAGGTGCTCCGGCGGCATCCCTACGGTGTCCTCGCGCTCGAAGATAGGCCGGAAGCGCTTGCCGTACTCCATCATGGCACCAAGCCAGAGGGGTACGGGAATGAACAACTCACCGCCTCCGTAAGGCCCACCCGTGACATCTGGGGAGTAACCGTACATTAGGGTGAAGGGCTCTTCGTCCGGCTTGGCATCCTCCATGGCCCACCAGGCGAGGTCACCGTTCTGACTCCTGTAACGGTGGGCGTAGAGATTGTGCGACGCCCAGATCTCCGGCGAGCCCCACTCGCGGCCTACTCCCCCTCCCGTCAGGAGTAACAGTCGGGGGTCCGGCAGGTCGTTCTCGTAAGAGACGAGCCGCATAAAATTAAACATCGCGCGGTCTATAACCCTCCACTGGTGAAAGTTGGCGAACCAGTGGAGCTTGACCGCGTCCCGGAAAATGGAATCGGGTAGCGTCCCGATCGAAATGCCGTCCTGCCCGAGGTTCATGTAGTCGTGCTGCAGGCTCCTGGTTCCGCACCGCAGGACCCACCGGTCGGCGTTCTGGACGCGCACCCTGACGGCCGCCATGTCCGCATCTGCGTCCCAGAGCTGGGGAACGCCGGTGCACAGCCTCGACAAGAAGAGTAGCTGCCTGTAGTCGTAGCGGCCACACAATTCCTCTAGCTCGCGCTCTACACCGGAGATGATCTCCTCGAACAGCCGGTTGGCCTCCCAGGACGGGAACTTCGCCTCCGGGATCTCAGCGGACAGGCCGCCCGCGCGATCTATCAGGCCCGAGATCACATCGCCGGCCTCGCGTATACCAGGATCGGATTCCGACACGAGCTTATCCCAAACCTCGTTCTCGTGCGCCCGCCTGCCTCCCAACCCGAACAGACTGCCGAGCCTCCTAAGCACCCGTAGCCTTCGCAACATCCCGATATTTCAATCCAAGGCTCCTAGTTGAATACCAGCAAACGACACTTACCTGGTATTCAGTATGACGGAATTTCGGGGTGCGGTCAAGATTGAATCATGGAGTATTGTAGTTGCTTGTTACATGCCGACCCCGGCTTACGGCGCAGGCGCCGCTGAAGGTCGGGTTCATCTGCCGGCGGCACCTCTGCTGCTCTCTCTAAGCCCGTCCAGCACGACGGCCACGTGACGCCTCCATAACTCGTCTTCCTCTTTTCTGGATGGTGCGTCTAGCGCAAGCATCATTACACCAGCAAACATGAGCCGCAGATCCTCCGCGGTCACGTCCTTACGTGCCTCACCGTCCTCCTGCGCGCGTTGCAGCAGCTCCCCAATCAGGTTCTCCACACCTTGCGGCTCAGGAATTCCAACTCGCTCCTCCACAGGCTTCACCGACGGCGGCAAGGATGGCGGAGGTGAGGCAATCCCGCCGAGCAGGGCTCTGTCCTCCGCCGCGACCGCGACGACCCGCCAGATCATTCCGCATAGCGCCGCCCACGAATCTGGCTCCCCAAGCGCCGACTCGGCTGCCTCCCTAAGCTCTACCAGGCGCTCAGAAACCAGGGCTTCCAATAACACGTCTTTTGTAGGAAAGTGCCGGTAGAGCGTCCCGACCCCCACCCCGGCCCGGTGCGCTACTTCCTCCATCCTCGCCTCAGGCCCGAGCTCCCCGAACACCTCACGCGCCGCAGCTAGCACCCGTACCCGATTACGCACCGCATCCGCCCTCATATGCCTCCCATCATAGCTTTTTTCATTGTTCTCCTTGACAAACGGAATACATGTTCCGTATACTCACACAACCGGAATTTGTATTCCGATTGTAGTGTAAACCGAGAGCGGTGTCGAGGGATCGAGGGTTGGTTTGGCTAAGGAGCAGGTGGCACGGTTCCAGAGAACCGTGCCGAACGGGCGCTTATCAGGCTGCCGGGCGGTTTTTGGCCAGAGGGGCAGTCGAACGTGATACGGGACTCTATGTTTGAGAGGGAGAAACTCGCGAACAGTCTCGCTACCGAAATGGTCGGAGATGGCACGGGAAAATTCCCGGACGAGGCGCTGTGCGAGCTGCTCTCGACCGTGCGGGACCCGGACGACCCTGGTGACCGTTTGAAAGTAGGGGCCATACTCGACGGCTACCGGAGGATGGACGCGCGGGTCATGCGGGTGCTGGGAAAAATGGACCACGATCAGGCGCATCGGGCTTACGAGGACATCTACGAAGAGGCCGTCGCGCCGGTCGTGACCCTGATCCTGGCCGGTATGTGGGACGAGGCCCACGCGCTCTACGCCGTGGCCCGCGAGGAGGTCGAGGTTCGTGTTCTGGAATCCGAAGCTCGGGAAGAAGGGAGAGCCGTGGGATGAGCGTTGCACTGTGGATCGTGCAGGGACTACTCGCGCTCCTGTTCCTGTTCAGCGGCGCGATGAAGCTAGTTCAGCCAGTGGAAGTGCTACAGGAGCGGTTCCCGCTGCCCGGCGGCTTCGTGAGGTTTATCGGCGGGGCCGAGGTGCTTGGAGCGCTCGGCCTGATCCTCCCTACGCTCTTGAACGTCTTGCCGTTCCTCACGCCGCTGGCCGCAGCCGGGCTCTTGGTCATCATGGTCGGCGCGACGGTGATGACGTGGACCAAAATGGGTCCGGCGTCGGCGCTAATGCCGTTGGTGACTGGGCTCTTTCTGATGTTCGTTATCTGGGGGCGCCTGGTCCAGTAGAAGGCCCCTAAGACTCGAAAAACATTACGTAGAAAGGAAAATAGTGTCGTACCTTAGTAATTGGAGTCTCAAGAATCGCAGTATCGTCGCGCTGATGGCGGTAGCGGTCATCGCGTTCGGCATCTACGCGGCCACCGCGCTCAAGGAGGAGCTCATACCCTCCACTACTCTGCCTGCGGTAACGGTTGTCTCGACCTACCAGGGCGCCTCGCCGGAGATCGTGGACCGCGAGGTCACGGAGGTCGTGGAGGGCGCTGTGGCGGGCGAGGGTCAGACTTCTATTACCTCCTACTCTAGTGAGGGCGCCTCGGTCATTCAGCTCGATTACGACTACGGCACCGACACCGACGACACCGTGCAGGCGCTTCAGCAGCAGATCGAGCAGATACAGTCGCAACTGCCGGACGACGTAGATACGACCGTCGCCACCGGCAGCACCGAAGATCTGCCGATAATCACGCTCGCCGCCACCTCCTCGGGGGATGAGCAAGAGCTGGCCGAGCAACTCGACAGCGTCGTCGCCTCGGACCTCGAATCCGTGGGCGGCGTAGGCGAGGTTACGGTCACGGGCGTGCGCGACCGCATAGTGGACGTCACCCTCGACCCCGAGAGGCTCGAAGAAGAGAACCTGACCGCCAACGCCATTACGCAAGCCCTGCAGGCCAACGGTTCCGCGCTGCCCGTCGGGGACATCCCCGAGGACGGCGACTCGCTCACCGTCCAGGTCGGCGACAGCTTCGACTCCATAGCAGAGATCGAAGACATCTACGTGACGCCCCAACCCGCCGCGGGCCCCGGTCCACCGGCAGCGCAGGGTGCGGCGCAACCGCAGCCGAACCAACAGCCGCAGCCGAACCAACAGCCGCAACCGGGTCAGCAGCCGCAACTGGCGCAGCCCACCGAGCCGGAGACGCCCGACCCGGTGAGGCTTGGGGACGTGGCGGACGTCGAGCTGGTGCTGGAGGAGTCGTCCTCGCTGACGCGGACGAACGGCGAGCCTAGTTTGGGATTGGCGATAACGCAGAGCCAGGACGGTAACACGGTAGACATCTCAGAAGAAGTCTCGGCTATGATCCCCGACCTCGAAGATCAGCTCGGCGACGGTGCTGAACTTTCGGTCGTCACCGACAACGCCCCTTCCATTCAGGAGGCCATCGGCGGTACGGTGACGAAGGGTGCGATCGGGCTGGTTTTGGCCGTGGCGGTCGTCATGATCTTCTTGTTCTCCATCAGGTCCACGCTGGTTACGGCGGTCTCCATCCCGCTGTCGGTTTTGATCGCCCTGATCTCCTTCCTCT
The DNA here is from genome assembly GCA_965213905.1 of Rubrobacteraceae bacterium. Lineage (GTDB taxonomy): Bacteria > Actinomycetota > Rubrobacteria > Rubrobacterales > Rubrobacteraceae > SIRX01. The sequence continues at coordinate 1,602,177 of OZ243922.1, forward strand.
TTTTCGACTACTCGCTGAACCTTTTGACCCTGAGCGCCCTGACGGTCTCCATTGGGCGGGTCGTGGACGACTCAATAGTGGTGCTGGAGAACATCAAGCGCCACCTGGAGTACGGCGGCGAGAAGCTCGCCGCGATCACGACCGCCGTCCGGGAGGTTGCCGGGGCGGTAACGTCCTCGACGCTCGCCACCGTGGCGGTCTTCCTGCCCATCGCGTTCGTCGGCGGTATCACCGGAGAGTTGTTCACACCATTCTCCGTAGCCGTAACGATTGCCTTGCTGGCCTCCCTCCTGGTCTCTCTCACCATCATCCCAGTGCTCGCCTACTGGTTCATGAGCACCCCGGACGGAACGGAGCACGAACGGGAGAGGATCCGGCAGGAGGCCGAGGCCCGCGAGCGGCGCGGTCCGCTGCAGCGGGCTTACGTGCCCCTCATTCGCTGGGCGACGGACCACCGGCTCATAACCCTCGTGGTGGCGTTCGTTGTCTTCGCCGGCTCGATAAGCCTGCTCCCGCGCCTGGAGACCAACCTGCTGGCCGACGCGGGCCAGAACATCCTGAGCATCGAGCAGGAGATGCCGGCCGGCTCAAGCCTGCAAACCACGGACGAGGCGGCCCAGAAGGTCGAGGAGGTCCTGGGAGAGGAGGAAGGCGTCGAGTCCTACCAGGTGACGGTGGGCGCAGGAGACGGCGGTGGCGAGATAGCCGGTCTCGGAGGAGCCGCCGCCGGCTCCAACTCGGCCAACTTTACCGTCATCACCGGCGGCGACGTCGAGCGGTCCGCTGTGGAGCGGAACCTTAGAGACAGCCTGGATCAGTTGAACGACATGGGAACTGTCGAGGTCTCCAGCGGGGACGCGGCCAGCTCGTCGAGCCTGGAGGTCCAGGTGCAGGCCGCTGAGGAAGAGGATCTTCGGGAGGCGGCGGATCAAGTAGAGAAAGCCGTCAGGGGCACCCCAGACACCACCGATGTCTCCTCCGACCTCAGCGAGGGCGCCACCGACGTGCGGGTGGACGTGAACGGCCAGGCCGCTGCGGAACGGGGTCTGAGCGAGGCATCCATCAGCCAGGCGGTGCTCACTGCAGACCAGGGCCTCGAAGTGGCCGAGGCGGAGATCGACGGCTCCTCGCGCGATGTGTACGTCCAGCTCGACTCCGAGCCCGGCAACGTACAGGAGTTGCGGGAACTGGAGATCAGCACCCACGAAGGCGAGACCGTCCGGCTAGACGAGATCGCCGACGTAGAAAGGACGGAGGCTCCCTCCCAGGTTACACGCGTGGACGGCGAGCGGGGCGCCACCATAAGCGCCACCGCCACGACCGATAACACCGGCGCCGTGAGCATGGCTATGCAACAGAATCTGGCCGATCTCGACTTGCCAGATGGGGCCAGCTACTCCCTGGGTGGCGTGACGGCTGACCAGGGTGAGGCTTTCACTAGCCTCCTCATCGCGCTCCTGTCCGCCGTCGCCCTCGTCTATATCATCATGGTGGGCACGTTTCGCAGCCTCATCCAGCCTCTGGCCTTGATGGTCAGCGTGCCGTTCGCCATCACGGGCGTCGTTCTGGCGCTCCTAATCACCGGCACGCCTCTAGGCATCTCCGCCCTCATCGGGATGTTGATGCTCGTGGGGATCGTGGTCACCAATGCGATCGTGCTGCTCGACCTCGTCCGCCAGTACCGGGACCGGGGTATGGACACCCGGGAAGCCGTCATCGAAGGCGCGCGCCACCGGCTGCGCCCCATCATCATGACCGCCCTGGCGACGATTAGCGCCCTCATGCCGATGGCAATAGGTCTCACGGCCTCAAGCGGCTTCATCTCCCAGCCGCTCGCCATCGTCGTCATCGGTGGCCTCACGACCTCGACGATCCTGACGCTCATCATCGTCCCCGTCCTCTACACCATCATCGAGGACACGGGAGACCGACTCACCAAGCGTCGCGAACGCCGCCGCGCCCACCGCGAAACAAAACGGGAGGCGCAACTTGCAAAAAAGGAGGCAGAAGAGAACGTAGCCCAGTAGAAGACAGATCCCGGGGCGCGTCAGGGCATCCTCCACCGCGCCCCGGGACTACGGAGTTAGTCGAGAAGGAGGTCTATCAGTGAAGAAAGTGTACGTAAGAGTATTTGAATGCGGGAGCGTAACGTGGCGGGCCGTATGAACCCGATGATCCTGGTCGAGGGCGTGCGGAAGACCTTTGGCAAAACGCAGGCGCTCGGCGGCGTGGACCTGGAGATAAAGACCGGGCAAGTCTTCGGGCTCCTAGGACCGAACGGGGCCGGCAAGACAACGCTGGTCCGGGTGCTGACGACGCTCTCGCGGCCGGACGGCGGCCGGGCAACCGTAGCGGGCTTCGACTTGGCGCGGGAGCCGGGTGGTGTTCGGCGCTCCATTGGTTTGGCCGGGCAGTACGCCGCCGTGGACGAGACCCTCACGGGCCGCGAGAACCTGGATATGGTCGGGCGGCTCTACCGGCTGGGGCGCCGCGAGGCGAAGAAGCGGGCCGCTGAGGTCCTGGAGCGTTTCAACCTCACGGGCGCGGCGGACCGGCCGGTAAAGGGTTACTCGGGCGGGATGCGCCGGAGGTTGGACCTTAAATAGCCACAACGATTACGCAGGTGGTGGGACTATCCCGAACAGGTACAGGGTGATCGCCCACGGTATCACTGCCACCAGAAGGCACCGATAGGCTTTCTGCAACTCCGTAAACTTAATGTTTAGTATCTCGGAGTTGCGGTGCACCTGCTCCAGCACATCATCGAGGTGATCCTCCTTGCCACAAGCTAGGAACCTCTGCTTCAAGTCCCTAAGATCTTCCTCAGCAATGGAGCCGAAGTAGACGAGCGATCTGCTAGGTCCCTTAGTACGAGGGTACGTCCCACGGTAAATAAACACGAGGCTCGCCACCAACAACAATACAGACAGGGCGGCGAAAATGATTGCTGCTACGGGAACCGTGCCGGACGGGGCGGAGGTTGCGAGGAAGCCGAGCATGCCGGTGTCCACGCCCAGCACGATGGAGAACTTCGTGTCGGAGCGGCCGACCCAGTCGAGGAGCCGGTCGAGCCTCTTCTCTGCGGCTTCGAGCTGTTCTCGCGCGGACCAGTCGCCTTCGCTCATATACCACTCCTTAAGACAAGCGCCTCACGGAGAATGTCCGTCTCTACATGCCTCTTCACATCTTCGATCCTGGCGAGGCAACACTTCTTGTATTTGACGCCGCTGCCGCATGGGCACGGGGCGTTGCGGCCCATGCGCACATCACCGGTGAGTATAGGCGTCAGTGCCGAAAGCAGTTTTTCGTCTTCGTCGAGCAACTCATGGACGTATTCTGCGTAACCGAGCGGGCCGTGGCCCCATTCGCCCCCGGGCCACGGGGCGTCTGGGTACAGGTCGTGAATGAGCTGACGCTCGAAAAAGAGGACCGTCTCGTCCAGGACCCGGAGCAGGCAATCGGAATCCTTGGGGTCCCACTTCGACTCGGGTCGCAGCCACAGACAGCACCGACCGTTGGGAAAGAAGTGGCGATCTGGCTCGTGGAGAAAACGTCCGCCGCTCTCGTAGACCCGGGGCTCCTGGTCAGGGTAACCATAGGGAAACTCGACGCGCGTCTCGATCTTCGTGGGAATGCCCGACTCGGTGCGCAGCGTGATAGTCCCGGCAAGCGACACGCTCCGGGCGTATCGGTCTACCCGATGGCGGAGCCCAGGGTAATGATCGCTAACGAGAGCTTCGTCGTGCGCCAGCCGGAGGCCTCCGTCTCTCTCGTACCACGGCCCCCGATGTTTAGTAACCACAGTAGGGCCGCGCGGGCATGATCTTCCTGGCATCCTGCTTTTCCTTGTCCTGCTTCTTGCGGTGAGCCGTGGCCGCGCCGGCGCCGACGACCACAGCTCCCGCCGCCGTGGTCGCTATGAGTGCGGCCTTCCCAATACCGTAATCCCTCGACCGCTTGGCGAGGTCTAGCTTGTCCATGGTTAGCCCGTCAGCGACATACGCGCCTGCACTGGAATCGTAGGAGAAATGCTCGCTTAGGTCCTCTGGCAACGCCTCGTAAGCGCGTACACTTATCGCGATCCGACCCCCCTCGCTGCGCTCTTCGAGGTCGGCAGCCGTCTCCACGGGAACACCCACGCAGATCCGGTTCCTGTGCCCCCTGGTCCCGAGCTTCGAGGCGAGGGTGGTATCCACGTCGACTCCCACAGCGAGCCGGAGGTCCTTGGCTTCCGGCAGGGCCTCCTTGATGGTGTGCTCCATGGAAGACTGGAGCCCCACGGCCGCCTCGACCGCCTCGGCAACGATTCCCTCCTCCTCGCCCTTGGGGAGGTGAAAGAGCGCTTGTATCCGGTCGCCCTGGTACTGTACCCGAACGCCCTCCTGGTCCTTCTTCACGACCGCGGCGAGCTCTCTCCTTATGGCGTGGAAGACTCTGAGGGCCTCCTTTTTCTCGTCTTCCGTTTCAGCTCCGTCCACGTAGGCCGTAAAGCCCGAGACATCCGCGAAGACGGAGGCGGCGAGCACCTTCTTGTTGTTGCAGATGCTTAGTGTGTCCATGTCGATCAGCTTGTCGGCTGAGCCGTAGGAGACCTCCTTGAGCGGGAACTTTTTCTTGTCCTCTTGTATTCGCTCTGCGCTCTTCTCCCGATCCCAGCCGATGCCGCGAGCCTCCATCATCTCGTCCAGGGTGCCCTGGGACACTGCCTTCACCCGGTACAGGTCGTCGTCGACCTTATCGCAGACCTCCCGCAGATCATTGGGGAGTACGTCGTAAACATCACCAGTGATCCTAAACCGTCCCGCTGAGCCCACGATCTTGGCCGCCCGGTTGGCGGCGTGCCCGAGGAACAGGAGCTCTCGGTCGCCCCGGGATCCGTTACGGGTGCCTACAACGTCCCCAATGTCGGCTCCACCCGCAACCTTGAAGGGGTCGTAGTCGGGGGAGGCGATATTGAAGACTGAGGCGACGAAGTCCTTGAGAACCAACTGGAGGAGGACGGCGCGCGAGGCCAGGTTCTCACCGTCGTCTACGGGTTGGTAGAGGAGAGCGTGCAGCTTCGGCCCCTGGAAATGCACCCGCAGGCCGTCGAACATCTCCTTACTCTCAACGATCCGCGACACCTCGCGCTGGTAGAGATGGATGCCGCGTATGAGGCGTTTGTAATCGTCCTCGGAGTAGGCTCCCTCCGAAGCCAGCCTGGCGAAGTTGGTGACCCCAACGTAGACGTGCGCCCCGTAGATCTCTCTACATTTCGTCTCGGAGAGCAGACTTTCCAGGTCTGCCTCGCGCTTTAGTTTCTCAACCTCGATCTTCCCCATGTTGTCGAGGTGTCGACGTATCCGCTCCAAACTTTCGTCGTAGTTCCAACTCATGTCCCATATCCTCCCTGTCTCTAATCGAAAACTTAGTGTTCTTTGTCCCTCGGAGGCACTGGGTCTTTTCCGAAGCTATCCTTGCTCCGGATCCGCCCGTTGCGGCCATGTACCAGCAACTCCGAGCGCTGGTTACCTGTAACCCGCCTTCCTGCCTCGATAGCCTCTGCCTGCGTACCGAAGACAGCGGTCGCTCTCTCATTACCGGCGCCTCGTACCGCCCATCCGTCATGGTGGGGCACTATGTGTTGATCTTTACCCATGACATTGATCTCCTTCCTCTTTGAAAGCTTGCTTCTCCGATCTTCTACGCTCATTACACATTGAGAAGAAGGTTACAGGAGTGATGAGTTAACGTCAAGTACAGTCACATTACCGTAGTCAATTAAAATGACGTTAGTTTGGAACATTGAGGTTTGCGGTATTGACTTCATGAGGACAGCGTTACATACTGAGTTATGGAAAGGAGCCTGTGGTGGGTACCGATGGGGGATTATATGAAGCACTCGGGAGACTCGTCCGTTCGCACAGAGAGCGGGCGCAACTCACGCAGGACGAGCTGGCGCGCCGTGTCGGCATGACGCGGACCTCGATAACAAACATAGAGAGCGGCAGGCAGAAGGTACAGATCCACACGCTCTATCAGATAGCCCGGTCGTTGGAGGTTTCGCCGAATGCGTTGTTACCGTCTCCAACAGAAGATTTACCGGAGATGGCCGAAACTCAGCTATTAGAAGACCTACCGTCTGCAGAGAAGGACTGGGCAGTTCGGGTGTTGACAAGAAATCAGGGAGCATAGATCGAGGGGGTGTGAAGTAGATGAGCGGAACTTACATCCGGAGCGTTGCGGAGCAAGTACTCCAAGCAGCTAGGGTAGATAAGCCCCCGGTACCGGTTGAACGTCTAGCCCGTCGCTTCGGGGCTGAGGTAAGATTCGAGCCCTTGGACGGCGACCTCTCTGGGATGCTCTTCCGAGAGGGAGATCGGGCTATCGTCGGGGTGAATGCCTTGCACCCGAAATCGAGGCAACGTTTCACCATCGCACACGAGCTGGGTCACCTCCAGTTACACGACCACAGCGGGATCCATATCGACCACAAGTTCCCGGTGGCGCGTTTGAGGGACGAACGGTCGTCCCAGGCGATAGACCCCGAGGAGATCCAGGCGAACCGCTTCGCCGCAGAACTTCTCATGCCGGCCGCAATGCTAGAAGCCGATCTCGACGGCTTAACAGACGATACGGTGGACTATGATGATGATGAGCTAGTTCGGCAACTTGCAGGCAGGTACCAGGTCAGTACCCAGGCCATGGCTTTCCGTTTGGTAAATCTTGGCTACCAAGAGTAAGAAATCCCGTGTCTTGGCGTAGTGAAATTGGCTTTATCCAGTTGCAAGAAAAGCAACACTTGCTCGAATAATCTAACACAATTAGACTGCAATCTTCAATTCTTTCGAGCAGAAACCCCATAGGTAAGAGGAAAGCGACGTTCAATCCGTGTAAGATTACCCTAATAAGCTACGCAAAATGGCTCGATGAGAGGATGGAGCAGTGGCGGACGAAGTGACGCGCGAAACGGTAGCTGAGGTAGCCGACCAGGTGACTGATGAAGTTGGGACCGGCGAAGATGGACTCTGGGTCGGGGATGCGATCCGGTTCTTTCTCGATGCCAAGCGCGCCGGTGGTCGCTCCGAGAGAACCATAGACGACTACCGCAAGAAGCTAGAGCTCTTTCAGCGCTGGGTCGCTGAACGTTACGGCGCCAGCAGAGAAACCGATGAAGTGGACGCACCCTATGTATATATAGGACCCGACGAGGTCGAGGCGTATGTCGTCTACCTCAAGGACGGGCGCAGCATCGCAGAATCATCCCGGAAGAACCACCTGGCCGTACTGAGGAGCTTCTTCCAAACTGTTTCCAGGCGACTGGAGGTCCCAGACCCCACCGCGAAACTAGACGAGGTGCGCTTCCACCAGAAGGTTCCAAAGCGCAGCTACCTCACCAAGCGCGAAGCCGATCTCCTGCTCTCTGCAATTGCCAGCCAAGTAACGAATACGGCAAGCGATCCTGACCAAGGCTTTCGGTTCGTGACGCCGCGCGTCAGGCCTTGGCCTCCGCCCTGGCCGCGAGAGACCACGCCGCGTTCTCGGCCATGATCTATGCGGGACTCAGGATCGAGGAGACTACTGCTCTTACCGATGAGGACCTCGACTTCTCTCGCGGCGAGGAGCAAGTCCGAGTAGCGAAGGGAAAGGGCAACAAGGAGCGGTTGGTACCGATGGGTCCGAAACTCAAGAAAAGCCTGAAGCGTTGCCAGAGGTTGCGAGACGAGCTCGTACCGGTCGGGCAGACTACTCCGCCCTACCTCTTCCGCAACGAGAAGGGAGTGCGGGTTACGGAGAACACCTTGAGGCGTAGGCTCTACAAGTGGGTCAGGCAGTCTTCGATAAAGAAGCAGGACATAAAGCCCCACGACTTGAGGCGCACGTTCGGAACCTGGTACCTACAGGATAATCCGGGCCAGTTCATCGAGTTAGCGGAGTTGATGGGACACTCGGACCTGTCTCAGGTGATGAAGTATGCCCTCTCCGATGAGCGACGGGCTCGCGCTGGAGTTGGCAAACTCTAGTTGCGTAGGGAAGACACTTTGGCGAGAAGGTCCAACAAAAGTGAAGCAGAAGGCCTGAAGCGGAAGGCTATGTTCGAGGCGTCGCAGAAAGAGTTCAGGAAGTGTATCTATCCAGTAGCCTCCGGGTGCCGGCAGCCAGCTATCGACGCTCATAGCATCCAAAAAAGCGGCAAGCTCGGCGAACTCGCTCACGATGGACACGTTTACGCATTCGACTTGAAACCTGTTTTTGGGGAAACGCCGACGCCGCACGACTTACATCTTAGAGGTCAAAAGAAGGCCACGACGTTTGCTGGTTTGTGTAGCGAGCACGATAATCGGCTTTTCGATCCCATAGACAACAACGAAATCGACCTCGAAGATCCGGAGCATCTCTTCTTGCTCGCATATCGTTCCGTTCTGAAGGATGCTCACGGTGCTCTAAAGCTCAAGATGTGGACGGCGGACGCCTACAATAAGCTCGTCGATTACGGTGTGGCAGACCCTGAGCAAACCGTCATGAAGGATATGAGAGCGGGCGCCGCGAGAGCCGCGGATTTCACTTGGCTCAGGAAGCAAGAACTGGACCACCTACATCTCTCGGGAGCACACGAGGATATCGGCCATGCAGTAGTCTGGCTGCCCAAAGGGGCTCCAGCAGTAGGCGTTAGCGAATGCTTTTCAGCCATTTCTCCAAGAGGCGAGGAGAAATTCTGTGCGCTGAACGTATTCCCCCAAGAAGGACGTCACGTTATGGTCTTCTCTTTCTTGAAAGGAAGCAGGCTCGCGGTGCGGGGCAACTTTGTTAACGAACTGCGCTACTATACCGTCGCTGAACGTGAGCAGATTGCTTCCCGTACCGTATTGGAGAACTGCACCGACCCTATTCTAAGCCCGAGAGTATACGGTGCCTTCAGCTCCGAACAGAAGCTCACAATCCGCAACTACTACATGCAGACTGCGCTTGTTGGGCACGCCTACGCAGCCCCAGGCTACCCAGCGGCGGTCAGGAATGAGGTAGTAAGCCACACGCTAGAAGCCAGCGGTAACGTCGTCCGAGATGACCCTCGTCTCAACCTGTTTAAGGCAGTAGGAAGTAGCAGCTAGGGCGCAAAATAGCTCTCGTCAAAGAGCGCAATATAATTTTCGTATTCACAGAAAGGGATCAAGAACCGGGTGGTTTTCGACACCCTTTTGTGGTCCCTAAATACCCCATAGAAACGTGGTTTTTAGATGGTCGGATTCGCACCCCTTTTCTGACACCCCCGAAGAGTCGCCATATGTACCGTAGGTTCTCATCGTATCTTGGAGTAGCGGACTAGGTTTTAGGCCGATCCCAGCGGTGGGCCTCAGCCACTTCGGAGCGGTTCGTCTCACCATAACCCAGAGTTTCTTCGACTTGGGGCGGCCGTGACGCTCGGCTACGATTGGATTTCGGACCAGAGACGCGCGTCTACAAAGAGGGCAAGGTGGCGAGGATTTGTGGTTGCCACCACGACGTCGTGTCCGTCCTCTTCCAAGATTTGCGCTTGCGCCGCCAAGATCACGTCTACGTCTATGGCCTCATCGGAAGCCGTGGGTGTTCCCCTCCTCCGGGCCTTTGCCCAAAGCTCGGAAGCCCTACGCATAGCTCTCGTGGAGAGTGGTTCGTAACCGAAGACCTCCTCAAACTCGTCTAGGCGTTGCACCTGGCGCGTGGCCCCCAGATGCAGCAGCTTTCGGCGGTGCTCGTAGTCCACGATTTCCGGGAGGGTGGCCGAGGCGCCGGCGTCAAGTAGTGACGCCAGCCACCCGCGTATGGGTTCCCTGGACTCAGCCCTGGGGTGGGTCACCTCCCCAATCGGGCCAGAGTCCAAGAGGATCTTCCGGGCCACCTACGGTGTCGGGTCGCGCTCGGGAAACAGCTCGCGTTCCGGAGGGTGTCGCTCGGAGTCCAGGGATCTCTTGAGCTCCTCCCAGGAGACCTCGCCTTCATACCCTGCCTCCTCTTCGGCGGCCCACCTGGCGAAAAGGTCACGGGCTTGTTGCGCGTTGGCGACCGTCTCCCGCTCCCTCTCAGTCTGCTTGTCCATAATTCACGCGCCTCCTTCATGTGCTGTGAAACTCACCTTATTCTAGTATCCATTGCGGGACTTCACCTCTTCGGCGGTCTTGAACGGACGGAGGGGACGACGCAGACCGACTCAGTTAGTCCGTTGGCTATACGTGCGTCATCGGTGGCCGGACTAACCCGACGTTCTCAATGAGGGTCGGTCGAGTCACACTCACGCACTCAGACTTAAAAACCACCCTTGGAGTCTGTATTATCTCCTTCTGCGGACATTTCCCTATTGTCCGTTGCGCTGAGTATGCTGTTTAATTAGTCTTGGTTGCTTTTACGCCGTGCAGTTTTGGATATCGAAGAAGCGGGTGCCCATGGATCGCTCTGAAGAGGTACAAACCATTTGTCTTCGCTTTCGCGACTTGGTCACTGATCCTGGCGTTACACTCGATAAGCACCGAGAAGTTCGCCAAGAGAAGGCGCATGTTTGGTGGGGGTGGTGGAGCAAGGCTGGTGAGAAAGTCCCATTCAACACCTTCAGTGAGCTCAAAACAAAGGCTAGAAGTGACGACGGGTTACCGGTGCTGTTATTCGACTCTGGACGGCTTCTTGTATTTGAGGCAGAGTGTACAGACATCGAATGGGACAGTACTCGGGAAAGGTTGCCTACTCCAGAATCTTCCGAGACTCCTGAATACTATCGTGATCAACGTTATCTCACTTGGTTTAGGTTTGCGAAGATAGAAGGCGAACCGGTAGAAAACCCTAGCGGTTTCCTCAAGCAATATACTTACGTTCAGGTAGACGAGTTTTTCGATACCGGTGCGTCTCGGTATACAGAGTTTTACGGCAAAAAGGTAGCATCCGTAGAGGAACTACGAGAGCAGGACCGGACAATTTGGTTCTTGCGTGATGCTAGGCCAACGGATCCGAGCAGTGAACTCGTGTTGCCGGGCACGCTACCGTCTATATCGCATTTCCCGGACCAGTTTTCTCAGCCGGAAGGCTCACGACTGCTTTGGGTATCCGACTTACATTACGGAAACCATAACTTTCCCTTAGAAGAATCCCCTTCTACTGGCTCCCTTGCGCTCCGGATGGAGAAAGCCTTGGGAGAACAATCGAATCTCGGTGGCATAATCGTTTCAGGCGATCTAACTTGGAGAGCGGAAGGAGAAGAGTTTAAGCAAGCAGAGGAGTTCCTCCGAAATCTAGTAAGCTTCACACGCCTACCTGACAAAATGTACAGTGTGGCTGTTTGCCCCGGAAACCACGACGTACGATTTTCTGATAACCCCGAAGAAGAGGGTGCGCAGATTAACGCTGCAAGTGAAGATGCGCGTCAAGCATACAGTACATTTTATGGAGATCTCTTCAACTTACACCCGAACAGCTTCCTGAGCTGCGGGAGAAGATTTCTGCTTGCTAAAGCCGTACCCGTCGAGGTCGTATGCCTCAACAGCTCTCTTCTAGATCAATCACCGGGTAAATTTCAAGGGCACGGATTCGTAAGCGACCAGCAGCTAGAACACGCTGCCAAAGAAATGGGCTGGGAGGAGGACGCAACTCTTCACCCAACCCGCATCGTTGTAGTCCACCATCACCTCCTGCCTGTGACGTACCGGGAAGCGCCCGAAGCCGGCGCCCTTTACAGCGTCGTGCTCGACGCGGAAGCGCTTGTCCGATGGATCATTCGGTACCGTGTGAAGGTCGTCCTTCACGGCCATATGCACAACCCGTTTTTCGCGGCTATTTCGAGAGCCCCAAGTATCCATGAAGACCCTGCCCAAGAGCACACTTTCTATGTTCTCGGTATGGGTAGCACGGGCGTGAGCCAAGATCATCTCGGCGAGGAAGCACACAACGTGTTCGCCCTGCTCGACTTTTCGCAAAGCTCTGTCCTCAAGGTGACCTACTATAGGATTCACAAGACTAATCCTACAAGGCAGGAGGGACAGACCATCACTATTCCACTAACTAACGATAGCCTGCACTAACTATGGCTCTAATAGTCACAGACTTGGACAATACGCTCTACGACTGGGTTTCGTTTTTTTCCCCCTCGTTCGACGCCATGGTGCAGGAGTTGCAGGATCTCATTGAGGTCGACAGACAGACTCTCCTGGATGAGTTCAAATCAGTCCATCAGAGGTATGGAAACTCTGAGCAGCCGTATGCGATTCTTGAACTGCCTTCCGTGCGCCAAGCCTTCGGCGGTGCTACTGAATCTGAGCTTGTGCAAAAGCTTCAAAGTCCAATTTCCGCCTTCGACGAAGCCCGTACTAAACTACTCCACCTTTATGATTCGGTAGAAGAAACACTATCTGATCTCCAAAATCATGGTCATGTAGTAGTCGGTCATACTGAGGCTATACTTATCAACTCGTACTATAGAATGACTAAACTTGATATTACGAAGTTTTTCACCCGGCTGTACACTCTAGAGGGACAATGGGAAGATCACCCTGCTTCTGACGGGAAAAGGAAACTTGCCCCACCGCCAGACTTTGTCGAAACGATTCCTCAAACAGAGCGTAAGCCCAACCCAGACTTGCTTAGAGACATATGCAACCGAGAGGGATTCTCGGTTGACGAGGCTATATACGTCGGCGATAGCCTTACTCGGGATATAAGTATGGCCAAGTCAGCAGGAGTCCTCGCCGTGTGGGCCCGGTACGGTACGTACTTTGACCGAACGCATTGGGACACTTTGGTAAGCGTCACTCATTGGACGGACGAAGACGTAAAGCGAGAGGAGATGCTCAAGGAAATGTTCCAGAACGTGCAACCGGACCACACGATAGATTCATTTGGCCAACTCCGATCCGTGATGGTCCAGGTGGGACTAACATCAAACCAATGAGCGTAGACTCAGGGAATTTCCCCCTCTACGCTCGTAAACACCATCGCGGGGATTTTGTACGGTAGAGGTCTCGCGAGCACCAAGCATTGTATGAATAAAGAATGATGAACTTCCCCTCTACGCGCGCTCTAGAGCGGACATGATTACCTTACGCGACCCGAGCTTCTTGCATTCTGCGCGTGAGAACAACTACCTAATAAACCCGGCCCACCCGGACTTCGACTCCTTGCAAGTCAGAACGCCGGCGCCGTTCGTGTTCGACGAACGGCTTCTCGGATCGTAGTGGTCTAACGAGCGGGACCCGTACCGGCTAGTCCCCCACCAGGTCCGCCGGCGTCACCCTTAGCGCGTCTGCTAGTTTTCGCACCGTCCGTCCCTGGGCGCCCCGTTGTCCGTTTTCGAGATCTGAAATCGTGGAGACCGCCACGCCGGTCTCGTGGTGCAGCTCCTCCATGCTCAACCCGACCCGCTCCCGATAGTAGCGCAGGTTCTTGACCGTAGTACCCGGTCCCCTCCCCCGCCTCTTTGCCGCTGACATCCCTACCATACCTCATCTCCTAGATGACTCGCACGTAACTCTTGTGTGCTGAAAATTTTAGCAGATTTTTCTTGAAAATACCCTATTTACTATTGTTTTATTAGCAAAGTTTTAGTAAAATACTGCTGTAAGATAAAAAAGGCTTCGGGTCCGCCGCCAAGCTAGATCCCGAAGCCCCGGCCAAAGGGAGGACACCCAATGACCACAATCAGTGTACATGAAGAGCAGACGGATAAAGGGGAAGAGACCGGCAAAGCGCCGTCTCGTCTTTGCTCCTACTGCGGTCAGCCTTCGGGCTCTATCAGCAAGGGTACCGGACGTCCTCTAGTAGTGAACCGCCAGACAGGCGAGGCATATCACGTCAACTGCAAGCCCGGTGTCGGGATCGCGGCTCTAGTAAGGATGGGCGGCTGATGGCCGCCCTCTTCCCGCTAGGAAGAGTCGTGGCGACTCCGGGCGCGTTAGAGTTGCTGGAGGCTACGGGCGCGGACCCTCTGCGACTCCTGCAACGGCATGTCTCTGGAGACTGGGGTGAGGTCCCGACAGAGGACGCTCGCGAGAACGAGCTTTCAGTCCGCGAGGGCTTTCGCATCCTGAGCAGCTACCCAGTCGGAAACGACGGCTCAAAGGTCTGGATCATCACGGAGGCCGATAGATCGAGCACGTGCCTGTTGCTCCCGGACGAATACTAGAGAGGATAGACCGATGAGAGAGGAAGAGACGCTTATGGAGCGGGAGATAAACTGGAGGGTTGACGAGGCGACTCGGAAGCCACGAGCGCTACTGGCCCACGTGGAGGACCGGGCAGAGGTGATGGAAAGGGAGCTATGGCGAACAGTCCACAACCTCCCCCGCACTCTCGGGAGTTTCGTGCTCTGGCTCGCGCCCCTTTCGATCCTGAACATTCGCATCTGGTGGTTAGAGTGCCGGCAAAGCTCCTTACAAGGCAAGCTCTACAACGCAAGGCTACAGGCTATTTGGGAATGGCAAGAAGAAGCCCGCAGGCGCGAAGAAGAAGGCTACTATTATTACTGTACGGAAGTTACCAAAGGATGCCGATGACCTTAGGAATGCTTCTTCGCGAACCTCGTATTCTCACTCGTGTAGATAAGGCTGGACGCTATTAACAGAAGAGGGTCTATTCGTTAATAGGCCTAATAGCGAGATCCAAATTCTGTCGGGGGTGATGTACGGTCCCACTGTCTCGCCAGACTGCCTCGTCTACAGGGATGCCGCTTGTTCGTTACCGGCTACAACCACACCGGGCGTCCTGAGGACCTCCAAAATCCGCTCGTGGGCGCTCTGGTGCTCTCCAGCGTCGGGAGAGGCGCTCACGGCGCGTACAGGGCTTCCTGAGACAGTGTAGAGGTTCTGAGCGCCGGCATATCGGACCAATGCTTCTACACCCGCCCCGTCTGGCGTAGGACGTGTCAATAGCTCCAGTTCGCCAGTGATCGCGCCCGCTTCGTCTGTCATCACGCCGCCGGCCGTCGAGGAGAACTCGGAGCTCAGCTCTCCAGCGCCGGTCATACTACGCTCCGCATGTCGAGAGCATCTCCTCCAGTGCCGCTTTCTCCGGGCTGTTCACCGTTAGCCCCCACGTGGATTTAATATCCACCCATCTCCGGGAGTATTCGCACCAGTAGCTCTGGTTTGGCGGGCGCCACGCTTCCGGCCCCTTATCGCCCTTCTCCTGGTTTGCACCATCGTCGGTAGATAGCAGTACCTGAGGGTCGTTGGCGTAGGCTTCACGGTCGGCTGTAGACCAGGTAGACGCCCCGCTTCTCCAGGCGTTAGCCAATGGTACGACGTGATCTATGTCCACGTCCGAGCTATCGGTGAACGTCTGCCCTGTATAGGGACCGGTCCACTGTCCGGAAAGGAAGGAGCAGTCCTCGTCTATTTGGACACCCTGGCCGTCGCGGATAAGAGCTGCGTCCCGGACATCACACGAACCATCGGGCTCCTGCCAGCCGAAAGCCGCGGCGTCAGACGCCCAGTGAGGGAACAAATCTCGCGAGTAGCCCGCCATAGATCCCGCCGCCGCTATCGTAAGTCCGGAGAGCTGCTGTCCCGCTTCTGCTGCCGACGGTGGTACAGGGGCGCCCGTAGCCTTGGATGGACCGGAGCCGGACACCTGTTGCTGCGTTGTGGTTTCGCCGGTGGCCTCCAACTCTCGGAGGACCTCGTCGGCGATCTGCTCCACCTCTGAGCAGCCGGAGAGAAGCCCGAACGAGAGCGCCACCACTAAAGCCAGGGATCCCAATTTGCTATAGATCGAGTTCACCTTCGATACGCCGTTTCTTCTTTTCTACGACGCTCTCAATGAACCCGCCAAAACTACGCGGCGAAGGCCTGCGTCCGCCGTGTCGTCGGATCAGGTCTGCGAGACTGGCAAGCGCCTTCTCGACGGACACCTCGGCTGATTTGTACTTTACTGTCTGTAGTGCCATCTTACCCTCACCTCTTCTATCTGCGTAGTTATAGTGAGTGGCGTAATTATTTAGTCACGGACTTAGCCACTTCATCATACCGTCTCTACCCTCGGCGCAGCTTTCCAGAGAGTCGCTGTACCAGGCCTCTTTCATTACCACTCTCTTCGAATGTCCTCGACCACGAGCTAAATCGCGACCTCGACGATCTCCAAGCGACTCAGTTTTCTCGACCCGCTGAACAAGATGATTAGCTGGTAGATAGGTTTCAGAAAGCAGGCCTGTTGTAATCTCTGTAACGTATGTGGCATAGTACGTTAGATGAACCTTGTCGTCCCTGAAAAAGTGCCCGAAAAACAGGATGAAGGTAAGCCTAAGACGGAGCCACCTTACAATTTGATTCTCCACAACGACTGGATAAACGGAATGGGCCGAGTGGTTTATGTGCTGCGGAAGTACCTCCCGGGAATGACCGTAAAGCGCGCTACGAAGATTATGTGGACCGCCCACACCGAGGGTCGAGCCGTCGCAAAAAGTTGCCACAAGGAGCTGGCCGAACTCTACGAGGAACGCCTGAATGCGAAGAGGCTTACGGTCACGATAGAGCCAGCCAACTAACTAGACTAAAGATCATCCTGTGTGCCGGCTACGTCGACTGGTCCGAACAACTCCTTTAGAAGCGGGCGAGATCACGGCTGAAAGCGTTTCCTTTCCGGCCAATAGGGCACCAAGGTCCTGAATTCTCTTCACTAAGAACGAAAATCCATGCCGTTCGTCTTGCTCCACCCGACCGTGTAGGAGGTAGGCCTCGCTCTCGTAGAGCACGTGGCCCCAGCGCCGGTAGGTGTCCTCGAAGATCGTGCTCTGCAAAAGTCCGGAAGGGTCTTCTGTGAGTAGGAAATGGACCAGCGCACCGCTCCTGGTCGGTGGAGCCTGAAGGGTTTCCAAGACGCCGGCGGCCACGGCGCCTGTACCGTGTGGAAGATACCGTATCTCTCGCGCCGGTGTGACGCCCAGCTCCCGCAACACCCCATCATAGGCGTTCAGCGGGTGCCGACGGAGATCTAGGCCTAGAGCCCGGCTTTCCCAGCGCTCAAGCTCCGTGAGCGGTGGAGGAAGAGTTGCTACGGACCGGGCGTCCCTGCTCTCTCGCCTTAACCACCAGCTCGTGGGGTGGGGGAGTTCCGGCTGTGAGGCTCGATCCCGGCGCTGGCGCTTTGCGGGAAGCGAATGGGTTTGGGCGAGTAGCTCGCGGCGGTTCTCTTCAGGTTGTAGGGAGTCGAGGAACCCAGCCTGAATTAGGTTCTGTAGGGCATCCTTTTCGACGGGCGTTCGTTGATAGAGGTCCGCGGCACCTGTAAAAGGTTTCCTTTCACGCTCGTCCAGGATCGCCTCTATCGCCTTCTCGGAGAGCCCGCGAGAGTACGATAGCCCCGGCCTCAGGGCCGAGCCGTTCTCCTCGACGGTGAAGCCCTCGCCCGAGAGGTGGAGGTCGGGCGGCAACACCCTTATTCTCTTGCGCCGCGCCTCGTTCAGTACCAGGCGCGGGGAGTAGAAGCCCATCGGTTGGGAGTTGAGGATGCCGCAGGTAAGCTCCGCAGGCCAGTGGGTCATCATGTAGGCGCTTGCGTAGGAGATCTCCGCGAAGCTCGCTGCGTGGGATCGTGCGAACCCATAGCGCCCAAAACCCTCTATCCAGGAAAAGACCTCCTCGGCTTTTGTCCTCTGCACGCCGCGTTTTACGGCCTGGCCTACGAACCAGGTCCTGAGTTTCCGCATCGCACCGGCAGCCCGATTCCGGGACATGGCGCGCCTGAGCCGGTCTCCCTCCGAGAGGGTACAGCCGGTCATGGCCGCGGCGACCTCCAAAACGGACTCCTGGTAGATGAGCACCCCGTAGGTGTCCTTCAAGAGAGGCTCCAGTTCCGGCAGGGGATACGTTATAGGTTCCCGGCCGTTCTTGCGGGCGACGTAGGTTGTTACCAGGTCGGCCTCAAGCGGACCGGGGCGGAAAAGGGAGATGCCGGCGACGATGTGATCCAGGCGGTAGGCGCCCAGTCTACGCTGCAGGGCCATCTGTCCGGGGCTCTCCAGTTGGAAGAGGCCTGTGGTCTCCCCGCTCCTTATGAGGCGGTAGGTTTCTTTGTTGCCCTGGGGGAGAGATAAGGGCTCTACCTTCCTGTCCAGCCTGACTGAGACCAGATCGGCGGCCTTCGAGAGTGCAGTGTGGGTTTTGAGGCCCAGGAGATCCAACTTCGGCAGTCCTACCAGCTCCAGGTCGTCTTTATCCCACTGGATGCGGTAGAGGCCTTCTTTCCCGGCGGGCTCTACGGGAACGAGCTCTGTGAGGTGAAGATCAGGGGTTCCGAAGACCACCCCGCCGAGGTGTGTACCCGCCTCTTGCAGCCTCCCTTCAAGGGCTTCCGCGAGCTCCAGCAGCAGGGCGTAACGCTTCCGGTCCTGGAGAGGGTGATCCCGCATCGACGGCGAGGAGAGCGCAGCATCCCATTCCGAAGCGTAGTGGACTAACCGGTCCCGGTCTCTTATGCGCCGGGGTACGTTTCTTGCCAGGGCGTCTATCTCTGAGGGCGAGTAGCCAAGAGCCCGGGCGGTGAGCCGGGTCGCGCCCCTCAAGGAGAGCGTCTTTGCGGTCGCGGCAACGGCAGCCCCCGAAGAATCCCGGTAGCGGTCCATGAGCTCGTCTCTTACGGCGTCCCGGCGTTCGGAGCAGAAGTCCAGGTCTATGTCCGGAGGGTCCTTGCGGTGCTCGTGGAGAAAGCGCTGGAAGAGCAGGCGGTGGGTAAAGGGATCCGGGGTGGTGAGCTCGAGGCACCGGGCAACGAGCGAGTTCGCAGCCGAGCCCCGTCCCGTTACCGGCGTGCCCAGAGAGCGGGCGATCTCGACCGCCTCCCGTGCGATGAGGAAGTACCCTGCGTAGCGGTGCCCGGCGATGATCCGAAGCTCCGTTCGCAGGCGCGCCTTCAGCTCCTTCTTCGACGGATAGGCTTCCGGGCTTCCCCGAAAAGATTCCCCGTACAGCTTCTTCGCGCCGGCGAAGGCGAGCCGGGCAAGCTGGAGGTCCTCCGTGGATCCGAGCTCCAGGTTCGCCCGCGGGACAATAACCCCGCTAGAGCCGCGGTCGAAGCCCCCCAGGAGGTACACCGCTCCACTACAGCGCTCGGTGATACTTGCCGCGTTCTTTATAGCTTCGGGCCGGTCGGCGAAGAGGTGCTCCATCTCTTCCGGAGAACGCAGGTACAGCCGGTCGGTAGGACGGTAGAGTGGGGGAGGTAGAGGAGAAAGATTGCGGGCCGCGGCCAAAACCTCCGAGAGCCTGTGGTCCTGTGGCTTCAGGTAGGTGACCTCCCCGGCGCCCACGGTCGGGACGCCACAGCGGCCGGCCAGGACCTCGACCTCCCTCATGCGCCTCCTGGAGCCCTGGGTCCCGTCGTTTGTAAGCTCCGCGTACAAGTTGCCCTCCCCGAAGGCCTCCTTCAACCGGTCCAGCAACCGGGCAGCGTTTCTCCTGAGGGAGCTATGTTGGCCCGTGAGCACTGCAGGAAGCAATCCGAAGGGTATGGCGCCCGTGAGGCAGATGAGACCGTCTTCGGCCCCGGATGCGTGCTCCAGGAGAGTGTCGAGGCTGCACGCTGGGTTCCGTCTCCTCTCCGCGGAGGGCCAATGCTCTTCTCCGCTGGCTTTGCCTGCCTCGCGAGCCGGGCTGCACAGGTAATCCGTCAGCAGCCGGCACAGCACGCGGTAGCCGCGCTCCGACGCCGCCAGCAAAACGACGTGTCCGCGTGCGTCAGGCGCTCCCGGTCCGTCCTCAGGTGCAACCTTAACGGTGGTCTCGGCGCCGACGATGGGGGAGAGGCCATGCTCTTTGCAGGCTGCAAGAAACCGCGGAATCCCGTAGAGGCCGTCCCGGTCTGTGAGCGCCATAGAGCGGTATCCTGTCGCCGCGGCGGTTTCGCCAAGCTCCTCCGGGGTGGCCGTGCCTGACCCGTAGGAGAAACCGCTCCTAACGTGGAGATGGGCGAAGCTACTGTTAAAGCTACTGCTGAACTTACGACCAAAGCCAGCGCCCGACGAGGCCATCAGTCGAGGACCCGCACCAGAGACCAACCGTAACCCCGCTCCAGGGCCACGTCTACCACAGACTCCCCGGAGAGCATCACACGGAAAAGCAAGCGGTCCGTACCGCCTTCCGGCCTCCACCAGTCCCGGACTTCCCGCCAGCGCCCGATCACGCGCTTCACCCGACTCTTCTTCGTTCTCCCGCGTTGCCGGCGGCATTCCGGTTTTACAATCCACGCCTCCCCGCCGGAGTCCCGGTACACATGACACGGCCTGACCTCCGGTATCGTGGCCGCGGAGGCCCTCTCCAGCCATCCTGAGCGCGCCAGGTGCTCGGCTATTTCTTTTCTATCCTCCGGGCCCAGGAACAAAGGCTCGGCAAACCCTGACGGCCTCAGCGGGTGGCAGTGTATCTCCGTAACGCTCGCTTCCAACGACGCTCCTTCCTTTTCTCAGGAGGAGACGTCCCTGACCCCTTGAATACGGCAATTCGGGGGTGAGCCGGCCCGGCTGCTGCGGTAAAATATAGTGCAGGGCGAGCGTTCCCGTACCCAGGTGTACACCCGAGGGTATACCCTCGCAAAACCTCCCCGGAAAGACCGCTTTTGGTTGGTAGCCGGCTGGTCTTCCGGGAGGCCCGGGCAAGTCCGTTAGGACCGGGGGCGCTCCTCACTTTCTCTCTATTCGTTTTTCTCTTGCTGTACCTACGGCCTCCACTATACGGTATACAATTGTTTACATGCAAGTAGTATTCCGCTAAGATGTGGATGTGGCCGATGATGTAGTAAACGCTTTGGATCGGAGAGACCTCGATGTTTTGAGGTTTCTGGCTGACCGCGAGGTACGTGAGGAGGGTCCACCGAGCACTCGGGAGGTCGCTGCGGCGGCGGGGCTAAAGAGCCCGAGGAGCGGCCACGTGAGGCTCCGGAAACTCGCGGATGGGGGTTACATTGAGCTGGGCGAAGGCGAGGGTCTCAAGCGCCGGCCTGTAAAGCTGACCCCTTTCGGATGGGAGACGGTAGGGGAGACACCCGTTTTGGGACGGATCGCGGCCGGATCCGGCATGGAAGCCGTGCGGGTTGAGGAAGCCTCCTTTGTAGGACGAGAACTCTTCGGCGCCGGACGCTTCCTGCTGGAGGCCTCCGGGCAGTCCATGACCGGCGCCGGGATCGAGGACGGGGATCTACTCCTTGTCATCTCGGACCCCTCACCGCCGGATGGTACGGTGGTGGCCGCGCTCATTGGCGGAGAGCGAGTCACGGTGAAGCGTCTCTACCGGGAGGGCGAGAAGGTTAGGCTTAGGGCGGAGAACGGGAGCTACAAGGATATAGTGGTCCCGGCCGAGGATGTGGAGATCCAGGGCCGGGTCGCCCTGATCCTCCGCAGGCCGTGGCGCTAGATTCACGCGGGACGGCGTACTCCCCATGAACGGACGGCGTACCGCCCATGAACGGTGAAGAGGGGATGTAGGATTACGGTCATGGACCGCGAACCCATAAAAGTACGAGTAGTGATCGAAGACGCCGGCAAGAACTACGGAGCGTACTCCCCAGACCTGTCCGGCTGTGTGGCTACGGGAAATACCCGCGAGGAGATCGAGGCCAACATGCGCGAGGCGATAGTGTTTCACCTAGAGGGGCTGGCGGACGAGAGAGGTTTGTCTGCGGACTCTGGGGCGAAACAAGCACTCCGGGAGGCCGCGGCCCTGATCGAGCGGGGCGAAGGGCTTTCTTTTGAGGAGGCTGTTGGAGAAGAGCAGAACTTAAACGATGCTCCAACGAGCGAAGACCGCGCTTGGATAAAAAGCGATCTCTCTCGCCTGGGCGAGATCGAGCCCTACAAGTGGCAGGAAGGCGAGCTAGACGATGGCATCCCGGTAAGCTACGAGCCAGGGGTCAGCTGGCGGATCAAGGGCACGGCTGAGGGGACACAATGAGCGTCTACGCGACGATCTTCAACTTGCATAACCCCGACGAGAAGGATGAAGTGCTGTTTGGCTTGCCCATACAGGTCTTGCGCGACGAAGAAGCTCGCGCGAAGGCAGCGGAGCTCGGCTCCCCGTGGGTTTTCCAGCACTCAGGCGTGATACCCAAGCGTTACCATCCGCGAGGGGGAAGCGTAGATCTGGGCGCGATCTCGTCGTTTGTCCAGGACGCCAGGCGGGGCGTCCCGGAGGAGGAGTGGAGGGAGGACACGTGGCTTCCTTGGCTGAGGTTGGCCGTTAGAACCGACGCCCGGCCCGGAGAGGGCGACGAAGCCATCGTGGTGCTGGATGCGTCGCAGGCGCGGGCGCTCAAAGACTCCCTGGGCCGGTGGCTCTCCGATGTCGAGGAGGGCGGAGGCTGTGACGGAACGTGGGGTGGCGGATGAGCAAACCCCGATTTTGTCCTAACTGCGGCATGGCGCTCCAGGGCGAGCACTCCGCGGTAGGCATCTACGATGACCGCTCCGGCGACGGCGGCTACGACACCGCGTGCGCGAGGTGCGGGTGGTCGGGGGACATCATGCCGGACGACGAGCAAGGTAGGTTTCGGGAAGGTACCGAAGAGGTTCCACGGGCGCCTTCAGAAGAAGGGATGCCATGAGCACCGTGGCCGCGGTCGCCTACCTCCGCGACCGTTACCCACGCCCAGAAGAACTCTCACGCGCACGACTGAAGTT
The DNA here is from genome assembly GCA_965213905.1 of Rubrobacteraceae bacterium. Taxonomy (GTDB): domain Bacteria; phylum Actinomycetota; class Rubrobacteria; order Rubrobacterales; family Rubrobacteraceae; genus SIRX01. The sequence goes on from OZ243922.1 coordinate 1,624,771, forward strand.
CATGGTCTACCTGGCCGACTGGAAGAGCGCCATAGAACGCGGGTACCAGATCACGTCTCAAACCTGGGAGTTCGGCGAGTACGGCCCGTACAATCCGGACCTGGCGCGCCTCCTCGAAGACCAAGAAGACCTGTCCGGCGCCGGAGGACCACGTTCAGCCCTCGGAGAAGACGACAAGGAGATCCTTGACTTCGTGATCGCCACCGTGGAAAAGAAAAGGTTCATGGACCTCACGAGCTTGGTCTACTCCACCCACCCGATGTTGACCCAGCCGCGCTACGCAAAGTTCGACCTGCTAAAACTTGCCCGTGAGTACGAGCGGATCAAGCCGCTAATAACCGGCCGGGAGGGTGGATGAACACTAACGAAGATAAACTGCCTTCTCTAACCCGTGGGTCGAGGAGGACGGATAGGAGCAGTTGAGCGCTGACGACTCATTAGGGGTTCCAATATACAGGAACCAGGAGCGTAATCTTCGCAGTGAATTTAGCGTCACACTGACGTATATTTTAAGATGATTGTGAACGCTGTAAGAATTGAAGACCCGGCAGTTTGGAAAGGTTTGCTGGCTTGCCACGACGAGCTTTCTGCAGCAAGCAGATTATCTTCGCTTCCCCATCCCAAGAGAACTTCACGAGGTCGAGCATGAGCGCCAAGGCTGGACATCCCGTATGAGAGGAGGCAACTGTGTTGAATGCTAACGAGGTTAATGGTCCGAAATGGGCAATACCGTACATTCGTGTGTCGACGGAAGAGCAGGCTAAGAAAGGTTACTCCCTTGCGGATCAGACAGATCGGCTTCGCTCATGGATCGACGAGGAAGGCTACGAGGTGCTCGAAGAGGTTGTGGACGATGGCTACAGCGCCGCGAGTCTCGTTACTCCGGGTATCGACCGCATACGTGAGCTCGTAGCTGTTTATGATGGCGTCACCGTGCTTACCGTCTACCGCGACAGATTCAGTCGCGAGCCTATGTACCGCGGCGTGCTGGAGAAAGAGTTCGCGGAGCGGGGTGCGAGGATACGAGCTATGGACGACCGGGGAGATGGGTCTCCAGAGGGAGAGTTGGCCGACGCGATAATCGACCAGGTCGCTAAGTACGAGTTGGCCAAGACGACGGAGCGTAGCAAGAGGGGGAAGATTCGCAAGGCCCGTGAGGGCAAGATAGTAAATTCTGGAACCCCTAATTACGGCTTCCGTTCCGATGCTACCGGCGACTACTACGAGGTAGACGAAGCACAGATGTCGGTGGTGCGGCGCATATTCCGTATGGTGGGCCTGGAAGGCATCAGCACCCATACCGCCACCATAATCTTGCAGCGTGAGGGTGTGCGGGCTCCCGGTGGCGGAAAGTATTGGTCCAAGCGCCTTGTAAAGGAATGGATACAGAGCGACGTGTACAAGCCTCACACCAGGGAAGAAATCGAGAATTTAGAGTCGGAAGGACTTGTCAAGTCCGAGGTGGTCGCGTGCCTGGACCCTGACAAACTCTACGGAATCTGGTGGTACAACCAGCGGCGCACCAAAACCGAGCGTATCCGGCCCAACGGTCACGAGCCTAGCAGCTCCGGCAGATACCCAAAGAGGACCAAGACCTCTTACAGGGAAAGGAGCGAGCGGGTCGCGGTACCCGTACCGGATTCCGGCATCCCGTGCGAGTTGGTAGAGGCCGCCCGAGCAACGGTCAGCGAGTACCGCTCGTCATCCAAGGTTGCAGGTAGATTTTGGGAACTTTCCGGTGCTCTTATGCGCTGCGCGCGGTGCGGCCGGGCGATGGAGGCTGTTGACCGCTACTATCGCCTGAAGTCCGGGGGGAAGGGCCTCGTGTGCTACTACCGCTGCCGAGAGGGTAACCGTCGCAAGGACACCTGCGACAACAACAAGAGCATCCGTTCGGACTGGGCACACAATGCTGTGTGGGAGTTCATCTCCGGGCTGCTCTCAGAGCCCGAGCGCCTCCAGAAGGGTCTTGAGAGGATGATAGACGAGGAGCGCGACGGGTTGCGTGGTGACCCCGTACAAGAGGCACGCCTCCACCGAAATGAGCTCAGGAAGCTGGATCGCAGGAGAAGCGGCTACATAGATCTGGCAGCAGACGGCGAGATAAACCGTCAAGAGCTGCGTGAGAAGCTCGCTGAGGTGGACCAGGCCCGAGAGAAAGCACGCCGGGAGATCAAAACCCTTGAGAGCCGCAAAGAGCACCTGGTCCAACTGGAGCGCGAGAAGGAGGTGATGATCGAGACCTACGCCGGGATAGTGCCGGAAGCCCTCCAGAATCTCTCTGCCGAGGGGCGTCATAGGATCTACAAACTCTTGCAGCTCAGAGTAACTGCCCATCCCGACAAAACCTTAGGGGTGAGCGGGATCTTCGGGGGTCCGGACGGGGGGACTCTTGGCGCCAATCCTAACGGAGGTGGCTCCAACGGAGGTAGTCCCAATGGCAGCAGTCCTAATATAGGTGCCCCTAACAAAGGTGTCTCTGTAGACGACGCTACCAATGTTTCGGGCCAACTTGCGTCCACAAGACCAGAGGTCCTAGGCGAGGATAGTGCGGGCTGGCGGCGTTCGGGGCTGGGGAATATAGGATCAATACCGCGGTCCTTTCACCGCCGCCGGAGGGCGAAGGCGGGCTGTTCGGCGAGTCGAACGAAGACTCCGTCTCGATGCTCCTGACTTTCGGGGAGTTCGGGAAGGCCCGGGTCCTGCTCACCGGAGACGCGGAGAACCGGGGCGAAGAGTACATGAGCACCGGACGGTACGCCGGCCCGGTATCGGTCCTCAAGGTCGGGCATCACGGTTCGAACACCAGCACGACCCCGCTCTTCCTAAACCGCTTCCGGCCGGAGGTTGCGGTCATAGCCGTCGGGGAGAACTCCTACGGCCATCCCACGCCGCAGACCCTCCGGCGCCTGAAGACCGTCGGGGCCGAGGTGTTCCGCAACGACGAGGACGGGGACGTGATCGTCACCATAAAAGACGACCAGTTGGACGTGGCGATAACCGAATATTGATTCCCACTCCCCGAGAAAACCCTTTTGCGGAGACCCGGGAGCGGGTATGCTTCTGTAAACCGTTTTACGAAAGCTATCGGGAGGAAAGACATGGTTAGTTTTAACAGGGTAATAATCGCCGGGAACCTCACGCGAGACCCGGAACTCCGGTTCACTAACGGCGGGGTGCCGGTATGCTCCTTTGGTATGGCCGTAAACCGGGTGCGCTCCAAGACCGAAGAAGTAGACTTCTTCGACATTTCGGCCTGGCGGGAGTTGGGCGAAACCATAGCCAACTACAAGAAAAAGGGCGATCCCATACTGGTCGAAGGCCGCCTCCAATTCCGTTCCTGGGAGGCCCAAGACGGCTCCAAGCGAAACAAAGTAGACGTGGTCGCGGACAACGTCCAGTTCCTCGGCCGGCCCGGCGACGGCGGCGATGGTGGAGGTGGCGGAGGCCAGGGCGGCAACCAGCGGCGTCAGGGGCAGCAGGACGACGTGAACATCAGCGAAGAAGACTTCGACGACATACCGTTCTAGCCCTGACCGCCCGGAAGCCGCAAACGGAAGCCGTTCGTTCCCGGACCTCGTAACGCGTACGGTTCCCTATACTTGTCCGGAACCCCGAAAACACCGGCGGGCGTAATGACGGCTACACCACCATCGGCGGGTTCTGGCTAGACTCTCCCCCGACAGTTCCTTGCGCTAGCGTGATCGCCGGGCCAGCGGCCGGCTCCGAGGGGGTTTTAAGAAAACGTGAAGGAGAACAAAAGGGTGTCTTCAAGAGACTCCGGGGCTCTCACTGACGCCGACCGGGCGCGCTCGCAAGCCTTTCTTTTCGCCGAGAAAAGCCTCGTGGCCGGGGAACGCCTTAGAAGCGGCCTCTCTTCCGCCTCTGCGGACGCCGTTCCGGCCAACCCGGGTTCGCGGGTGCTGCCCCGTTCGTTTTCACGCTCGCTTCCGCGGGCTTTGCTGATCGGCGCCGTGGCTACGGATCTCTACCTGGGCTACGCGGCGTTACGAAAAAGAAGCGAGAGCCGGTCGGGGCCTGATCTGCCGGACTCTTTTGAAAAAGATTGGGAGCGCGAGCATTATCGCGGGGCCGAGCGGGTGCGGGACGCGGCCGGTGGGCTCGGGGGGGCCATGATCAAGGCCGCCCAGTTCGCCTCGACGCGCCCGGACCTGCTCCCCGCCGCCTACATAGAAGCCCTCTCTACCCTTCAGGACCAGGCGCCGCCACTACCGTGGCCGGTCGTGGAGCGAACGTTGGTCAAGGAGACCGGGCGCAAATTGAAAGAGGTCTTCCGGGCGGTCGAGCCGCGACCGATGGCGGCGGCCTCGCTCGCCCAGGTACACCGGGCCCGGCTCAAAGACGGCCGGGCGGTCGCCCTGAAAGTTCGCTACCCGCAAGTCGCGAGCCTCGTCGAGACGGATCTCCGGGCGCTGGAGTCGGTCTTTAGAACTATTTCAGCGCTGGAGCCCAGAATACGACTGTCGCCCATCGCGGATTACCTGCGTTGGACGCTGCCGCTAGAGCTGGACTTTCTCCGGGAAGCCCGGGCCTTGCGGAAGCTCAGGGAAGTTCTGGAAGACCGGGACGACGTCTTGATCCCCGAGGTTTTCGAGGAATTCTCTACAGAACGGCTGCTCGTAATGGAGCTCGTGGAAGGGTACAAGATCACCGACCGCGAGGCGCTCGTCTCGGCCGGGATAGAGCCCCGGGCGGTGGCCGAGCTTCTAAACGACGTGTACGCGGACCAGATCTACACCCGCAACTACCTGCACGCCGACCCCCACCCCGGCAACCTCCTTGTCCAGAACGTGGCCGGCCGTCCACGCCTGGTGCTCCTCGACCACGGCCTCACCCTCCCCCTGGAGCCCGAACTCGTAGAGCCGCTCGCAAAGGTGGTGAAGGCCCTCCCGGAAGGCGACCTGGAAACCGCGACCGCGGCGCTCGCAGAAGCCGGCCTCGACGTCGGGGACGACACCGACCTGGGCGCGCTCCTGCAACTCGTCGGGGTGCTCTTCGAGGGCGGAGCCGGCGAATCGAGCGATGAAGCCGACGCCGGTGCGCTCGACCTCGGGAGCTTCGGGGAGAGTCTGGGGGCGGGCATCGGCGACATCCCGCCCAAGCTGCTGCTCGTGGGACGCGCGGTAGGCCTGCTTGACGGCATCACCCGCCAGCTAGACCCGGAACTCGACGCCCTGGAGATCGTGGCCCGCTACACTGGGTAGATCCCGCCGCCAGAAGTAGAACCTCCTAGACAAAGCGGTCCGGGGATTTTCCCGCCCGCGGGCCAGATACTTGCCTTGCGCGGGAGACTCTGTAAGATTACCTTCAAGAAACGGCTGATGCTAGTGCGATGGCGCGTTTAGGCTTATCGCCGGTATGGTAATGAATAGGATAAGCAAGCATCCAAGAAAAGGCGGGACGCACAGAGACACTATAAAATTCGTGCGGAAGTCGGCAGCGTAGGCAACGGAAAGGAATCGGCAAATGACTACACAGACAGGACAAGAGATCTCTGGGGCCGAGCAGTGGCAGGAGTTGGCGCAGCAGTTGCGGGTGGACAGCATCCGTTGCAGCGGTTCTGCAGGCTCGGGGCACCCAACGTCTTCGATGTCGGCGGCGGACCTCATGGCGGTGCTGATGAGCAAGTACCTGCGCTACGACTTCGATACGCCCGAGAACCCGGCGAACGACCGCCTGATCTTCTCCAAAGGCCACGCCTCACCGCTCCTGTACTCGATCTACAAAGCCGCCGGGGCCATCTCCAAGGAAGACCTCATGGGCTACCGGGACTTCGACAGCCCCTACGAGGGACACCCAACTCCCCGGATACCCTGGGTAGACGTGGCCACCGGCTCGCTGGGCCAGGGACTCCCCCTCGGACTCGGCTTCGCGCTGGCGAGCAAATACCTGGACAAACTGGACTCCCGCACCTACGTCTTGTGCGGCGACTCCGAGATGGCCGAAGGCTCCATGTGGGAGGCTTTCCAACACGCCTCACACTATAAGCTGGGCAACCTCGTCGCGGTGCTGGACATGAACCGCCTCGGCCAGACCCGCGAGACGATGGACGGTTGGGATGGCGACGCCTACGCCGAGCGGGCCCGGGCCTTCGGTTGGGAGGCCATCCAGATCGACGGCCACGACCTCGAAGCTATAGACGAAGCCTACTCCCAGGCGATAGGCAACGAAGACACCCCGACCTTTATCGTCGCCAAGACCTTGAAGGGCCGCGGCGTCTCGTTCGTAGAAAACCAGGACGGCTTCCACGGCTCGGCCATTGATCCCGACCGGGAAGAAGAAGCGGTAGAGGAACTCGGCGGTGATCGGGAGATGGTTGTAGAAGTCTCGAAGCCCGAAAACATGGAGAGGACTTTCAGCAGCGACTACACCGGCGAGCTTGAGCTACCGAGCTACGAGCTCGGCGACGAAGAGGCGACCCGTACCGCTTACGGCGACGCCCTGAAAGCACTCGGGGCCGTGCGGGAGGACATCGTGGCGATGGACGGCGAGGTCAGCAACTCGACCCGTGCCGGGTACTTCGAGGAGGACTTCCCGGAGAGGTACTTCGAGATGTACATCGCCGAACAGCAGATGATCGCCGCGGCGGTAGCGGTGGGTCAGACCGGGCGAATACCATTTGCCTCCAGCTTCGCGGCGTTCTTCTCCCGGGCCTACGACTTTATAAGGATGGGCGCCATCTCCGGGGCCAACATCCGGCTAAGCGGCTCGCACGCCGGCATCTCCATCGGCGAGGACGGTCCCTCGCAGATGGGCCTCGAAGATATAGCGATGATGCGCGCCGTCCACGGCTCGACCGTGCTCCAACCCTCCGACGCCAACCAGGCGATAAAGCTGACGGCGAAGATGGTGGATCAGGACGGAATAGTATTCTTGCGCACCCTACGGCCCAAGACCGAGGTCATCTACGGCCCCGACGAGGAGTTCGAGATCGGCGGCAGCAAAGTCATCCGTTCCTCCGACGAGGATCAGGTAACGATCGTCGCCACGGGCATCACGGTCCACAACGCCATCGAAGCCGCCGGAAAGCTCGAAGAGGACGGCACCGCCGTGCGCATAGTGGACGCCTACTCCATAAAGCCTTTGGACGCTGACACCTTGCGCGAGGCGGCCCAGGCGACGGGCGGCAGGCTCGTCGTGGTCGAGGATCACTGGCCGGAGGGTGGTCTCGGGGAAGCTGTGATGCACGAGTTGGCCGAAGACGGCAGCGTCGAGGGACTCAAGTACAAGCACCTGGCGGTTGACTTCATGCCGCATTCCGGCGGCACGCAGGCGCTCATGGACAAAGCCGGCATCGGGGCGGATGGTATCGTCGAGGCCGTGCGGAGCCTGCTTTAGAGGCCCGCTGAGACCTCGTGAAACAAAGCGGCGTCCGGTCTTAAAGATCGGGCGCCGCTCTTTTATCGGGGTGGCGGGTTGGGTAGACTGTTGGCACACGTTATACGAGTGATCCGTAAGCAGCAGTTTTTAGGAGGATTCGATGAACGACCGACTACAGAAAATGAACGAACTGGGCCAGGCTCCCTGGGTAGATGAACTTTCGCGGGAGGACATCCAAAACGGCGGCCTGGAGCAGATGATCGAGGACGGCATCGTCGGCGTTACCTCCAACCCGGCAATCTTCCAGAAGGCCATCGGCGACTCGGACCTCTACGACGACCAGCTACAGGAGTTGGCCGAAAAGGAGGACGATCCGAAGGAGATCTTCTGGCACATCGCCCAAAAAGACATCCAAGACGCCTGCGACATCTTCAAAAAGGTATACGACAGGACGGACGGGCAGGACGGCTGGGTCTCGCTGGAAGTTCAGCCGGATATTGCCTTCGATTCCGACGCTACCATCGAAGAGGCCCAACGCCTGCACGATATGGTGGACCGGCCGAACCTGTTCATCAAGATTCCGGCAACCATAGCGGGCCTCATCGCGATAGAAGAGATGATCAGCCGCGGTTGCTCGATTAACGTTACCCTGGTCTTCTCCCTGGAACGCTACCGCGAGGTCGCCCAGGCTTACATGCGCGGCTTACAGAAGCTCGTGGACAACGGCGGAGACCCGTCCGGCGTCCACTCGGTCGCAAGCTTTTTCATAAGCCGCATAGACTCCGAGGCCGACGACCGGCTGAAGGAACTCGGGGCCGAAGACCTCAAGGGACGGCTCGCCATAGACAACGGCAAGCTCGCCTACCAGGCTTACCAGCAGATCTTCGGCGGCTCCTGGTGGAACTCGCTGGAAGAACAGGGCGCCAACAAGCAGCGGCTCCTGTGGGCCTCCACCTCGACCAAGGACCCGGACTACCGGGACGTACTCTACGTCGAGAGCCTTGTCGGCCCCGAAACGGTAAACACCATGCCCAAGGACACTATAGAAGCCGTCAAAGACCACGCGGAGATACAGCCAACCCTCGAAGAAGGAATCGAAGAAGCCAAGCAGCTCTTCGAGCGCCTCAGAGAAGCCGGCCTGGACTACGAAGGCGTAACCAACACGCTGGAGGTAGAAGGCGTACAGAAGTTCGCCGACCCCTTCAACGAGATGCTGGAGGAGATAGAGAAAAAGACCAGCCAGATGGCGCGCAACTAAGGCATCAGGTCTCAGGCTTCAGCCGTCAGCAAAAACCTGATAGCTGAAGCCTATTGTCTGAAACCTACAAGGAAAGGGGAAGTGTATGGACGTAGGAATTTGGGGCATGGGCCGGATGGGCTTCAACATGGTCCGGCGGCTCGTGGACAGCGGCGAGCATCGCGTGGTAGCCGGTAACCGCTCCGAGGGCAAAGTGGACGATGCGGTCGAGGCCGGGGCCGAAGGGGCTTACAGCGTCGAGGAGTTCGTCGGGAAGCTGGAGGCGCCGCGGGTTTTGTGGACCATGCTGCCGGCCGGGGACGTAACGGACGAAATGATCCAGCAGTTCATGGAGCACGGCGACGAGGGCGACATTATCGTGGACGGCGCCAACTCGTACTTCCGGGATTCCGTGGCGCGGGCCAAAGAAGTCCGTAATGGGGGCTTCAGGTGGCTGGACGCCGGCATCAGCGGCGGCGTCTGGGGCTACGACATCGGCTACTGCACCATGATCGGCGGCGACTCCGACGCTTTCGAGCACGTCGAACCGGCGTTCAAGACCCTGGCCCCAGAGAACGGCTACGCTTTCGTGGGAGATGCCGGGGCGGGGCACTTCGTCAAGATGGTCCACAACGGCATCGAGTACGGGATGCTTCAGGCCTACGGCGAAGGGTTCGAGATCCTGGAGAAGTCCAGCTACGACTTCGACCACCGGGCCGTAGCCAGCCTGTGGAACCAGGGCAGTGTCATAAGAAGTTGGTTGCTGGAACTCGCCGAGAGTGCCTTCGAGAACGACGCGAACCTGGAGAGCATAGAGGCTTACGTGGAGGACTCCGGTGAGGGACGGTGGACGGTCATGGAGGCGATCAACGAGAGCGTGCCGGCGTCGGTCATAGCAGGATCCTTGTTCGCCCGCTTCGCATCCCGGGACACCGATTCGTTCGCCATGAAGACCATAGCCGCGCTGCGAAGCGAGTTCGGCGGCCACGCGGTCAAGGAAGCTTCCACCGACGCGGAGAAGTGAGTGTGTAGGCTTCAGGCTTCAGGTTTTAGGCTTCAGTAAAAACCTGATAGCGACGGCTGACCCCTGGGGGCTGAAATGAGGAATTTTAGAGAACTGAAGGTGTGGGAGCGGAGTCATCGGTTGACGCTGGCAGTCTACAAGGCCACCGTAGCGTTTCCGCGGGAAGAGTTGTATGGGCTGACCAGCCAGGTACGACGCTCCTGCGCCGCTATGCCGGCCAACATCGCTGAGGGATGCGGAAGGTGGAGCAATGCCGATCTGGCGCGTTTCCTGCAGATTGCACCGGGGTCGGCGAGCGAGTTGGAATACCATCTGCTGCTTACCAGGGACCTTTCTTTCCTAGAAGAGCCTGAACATGAACGTCTCACTAGAGAGGTGAAAGAGATAAAGCGTATGCTAACGTCGTTCATCAAGAGCCTGAGAGCCTTCGACAACCACCCAAACCTGAAAGCTGAGGCCTGATGCCTGAAACCTTCAAAAACCTGAAAGCTGAAGCCTGATGACTGAAACCTCACAACAAACACAACAGAACACCCTCCGGGACGAAGGGCGTTTGCCCCGCGTTCCCGAGCCAGGGGTAGTGGTAATTTTTGGGGCTTCGGGTGACTTGACGAAGCGGAAGCTGATCCCAGCCCTCTACGACCTCGCCGCCCAGCGGCGGCTGCCGATGGAGTTCGCCGTTGTCGGGCTCTCCCGCACCGAGATGAGCCACGACGACTTCCGCGAGAGCCTGCGTGAAGGCTTGGAAGATCAGCGCCCTAACAGCTTCTCCGAAGACGTTTGGGAGACGTTCTCCAAAGGACTTTTCTACCTACCGGGCGACTCCAAAGAACCCGACACTTACCAGGAGCTCAAGGAGTTCATGAAAGAGTTGGACGAGGAGCGCGATACGCAGGGCAACCGCATCTTCTACCTGTCGTCTTCCCCGTCGCTCTTCGCGCCTATCGTGGAGCAGCTCGGCAATGCCGGGTTGAACGAGGGTGAGGACGGCGGCTACTCGCGGCTCGTGATCGAGAAGCCCTTCGGTAGCGACCTGGAGAGCGCCCAAGAATTGAACGAGGACATCCAGGAGCACTTCCGGGAAGAGCAGATCTACCGTATAGACCATTACCTGGGCAAAGAAACGGTTCAGAACATCTTGGCGCTCCGGTTCTCCAACGGTATCTTCGAGCCGATCTGGAACCAGCACTACGTGGACCACGTCCAGATCACGGTAGCCGAAAACGACGGCATCGGGACCCGCGGCTCGTTCTACGAAGAGTCCGGCGCCCTGCGCGACATCATCCAGAACCACGGGATGCAGGTCTTCTGCCTGACGGCCATGGAATCCCCCGTAGCCTTCGACGCCGACTCGGTGCGCGAGGAGAAAGTGAAGGTGCTCAAGGCCGTTCGGGAAATCCCGGAGGACGACATCGAACGCTACGCGGTTCGCGGCCAGTACGAGTCCGGCTGGGTGTGGGGTGAGGAGGTCAACGGCTACCGGGAAGAGGAGGACGTAGACCCGGACTCCGACACCGAGACTTACGTGGCGCTCAAGCTCTACGTGGACAACTGGCGTTGGGCCGGGGTGCCGTTCTACATCAGGACCGGCAAGCGGATGCCCAAGAAAGCCACCGAGATCGCGGTTCAGTTCAAGCCGACGCCCCACACGCTATTCTCCCACAGCGACGGCCAGGGGGCCGAACCGAACCTGATGGTTATTCGCATCCAGCCGGAAGAGGGCGTCTCGCTCAAGATCGGGGCGAAGGTCCCCGGCTCGGGGTTCGAGGTTAGCTCCGTAAACATGGACCTGCTCTACGGCACGGCGTTTATCGAGGAGACGCCGGAGGCTTACCAGAGGCTCCTGCTCGACGTAATGCTCGGGGACCCGACGCTCTTTATCCGGGCGGACGAGACGGAAGGTTCGTGGAACATCATCGCACCCGTGATGCAGGCTTGGGAGGATGACAAACAGAAGGTAGCGATGTACCCGGCGGGGGCCTGGGGGCCGGATGAGGCCGACGAGTTCCTTGAGGAAGACGGCCGGGAGTGGCGGCGGCCATGACGGAGGAGACGCGCAGGTCCGAAGGCAGCGGGGCGATGAGCGTCGAGCAGATCGAGCACGAACTCGGCCAACTTCGGATGAACGAGGACGGGACTTTGGGGCTGCGGGCCAGCGTCCTCAATTTAATCGCGGTGGCCGACGAAGACGACGCCCAGAGCATCACCGAATCCGTCTCCAAACTCGCCAACCAGTATCCCTCGCGGGCCATAGTCCTCATCTCCGACCCCGACGCCGAGAAGGACCTGGACATCCAACTCTCGGCGTTCTGCGCCCTGCGGGGCGGTGGCGGCGCCCAGGTCTGCGCCGAACAGATCACGGTCCACGCTTCGGGGCCACCCGCCGAACACCTGGAGAGCTTCGCCGGGCCACTGCTGGTTCCGGATCTCCCGGTCTTTCTCTGGTATCCGGGGGCGTTCTCTTCGTCGTCGCCGGAGTTCACCGGCGTGGCGCCGCTGGCGGACCGCATCATCCTGGACTCGGCGGCCTCCGGAGACCCCGATGCCTCCCTCCGGGACCTTGCCGGCCTGCTCGAAGAGCCCGAAATGCCGGCTATTGGCGACATACAATGGGTCGCCCTCTCGCCTTGGCGCTCGCTCGTCGCCGAGATGTTCAGCGCCGAAGAGCGCGCCCGGGAGTTAGATAAAGTCTCCAGCGTCGAGATCCTGCACACCCCCGACGGCGAGAGCCGCGCTTTGCTCCTTCTAGGCTGGCTCGCCTCCGCCCTCGGCTGGGAGTTAGAAGATTCAAACACCACCGACGGCGGCCGCGAGGTGGAGTTCTCCGGCCCCTCCGGCGGCATAACCGTCGAAATGTCCGATAGCTCCTCCGACGCCCGGCTGCGGCGCATCCGGCTGCACGGCGAAGAGTTGAGCTTCCAGGTCTCCCGCCACCGGGACGAGAACGACGCCAGCGCCACCGTAATGCGGGACGAGGAGATCATCGGCGAGCGCACCGTAAAACTCGGTGAGTTCGACCTGGGCGTATTGCTCGGCGAGGAACTCCAGTATCGGGGCCGCGACGCCGCCTACGAAGCCGCCTTGAGGGTGGCGGTGGAGATACTGGACAAATGAACCTCAAAGTATACGGAGATAAGCAGGGACTAGCCGAAGCCGCCGCCCGCGACTTTATAGAGAAGGCGAACGCGGCGATAGACGAGAAAGGATACTTCGCCGTCGCGCTCGCCGGCGGCTCGACGCCCGAAGCGACCTATGAGCTGCTCGCCACAAAGGAGTTCGCTGGTGAGGTTGACTGGGGAAACGTCCACGTCTTTTTCGGGGATGAGCGGAGCGTGTCGCCGGACGACGAGGACTCAAACTATAAAATGGCCGACGACGCTTTACTCTCCCACGTTTCGGTAGGCGGCGTGCACCGGATGAAAGGTGAGATGCTTCCGGACGAGGCCGCGATGCAATACGAAGAAGAGTTGCGGGAGTTCTTCGAAACCCCGGGTCGTCCCCCGGAGTTCGACCTGATACAACTAGGAATCGGCGACGACGGCCACACCGCGAGCCTCTTCCCAAATACCCCCGCCCTCGGCGTAACCGACCGCTGGGCCGCCCAAAACCCGGTCCCCAAACTGGAGACCGTACGCATCACTCTAACCCTGCCCGTACTCAACGCCGCCAAAGCCGTTAGCTTTCTCGTCGCCGGGGAGAGCAAGGCCGAGGCAGTTAAGGAAGTGCTCGAAGGTGACGCCGACCCACACGATTATCCGTCCAAGTTGGTGCAACCCGCCGGGGAGTTAAACTGGATGGTAGACGAGGAAGCCGCCGGGATGCTGAACCAGGCATGACGGAAGTGGGCCGACGCTAACTTGACGTGAAGGCAGAAGGCGCGTGAAGCGCCGCGAATGCCGGCCCACACAAATTTTTACGAAAACCAGAACACCCTGGATCAATTAATATCCGTCGTGCTAAAAAACCTTTTTGAGCAGCCCGATGGCGCCCTGTTTCCACGGCACGCGGTGCGAAACCCCAGACTCCTGCCGGAACTTCGCCAGGTTGTCTATGTACCACCGAAAGTTCCTGAGCAACGCTTCCTTATTGGAATATTTTGGATCGTACCCTAATTCTTTCTCCGCCTTCCCGATGGAGACGAAGGAGTCTTTAGAAGCCGTTTCGTAGACCCACTTGTAGAGGGGTGAGACGCCGAGGCGGTCCAGAACTCTCAGGCCCAGGATGGCGGGCAGCGCCGGGGAGCCGACGACTTTTTTGCCGTGCCCAGCGTAGTCGAGGACGACCTGGTAGTCCTCTTTCATCGTGGTGAACTCGCGGGCGCCGATGTTGAAGGTATCGTTAACCTGTTCTTCCGGTAGCGATAAAGTCGAGGCGATGGCGTCGCAGAGGTCTTCCACGTCGAGGAGTTGGTAGCGGTTGTTGCCCGAGCCGATCATCGGGAAGTTGTGCCCCTCGTAGGCCCAGTCGTAGAGCAGCGCAAAGACGCCGAGCCGCTCCGGTCCGACAAAGGATTTGGGACGGATTATCGGGGTAACAAGGCCTTTGGCCCGGTACTCCAGGCAGATCATCTCGGCCTGGATCTTCGCCTGCCCGTAAGCGCCTACGCCCTCCAGCTTATCCGTTTCGTAGAGCGGATGATGGTCCGGTATGCCGTAGACGGCGGTGGACGAGACGTGGACAAAGCGCTCTACGTCGTTCTTTAGGGCGGCGTCTAGGATGTTTCGGGTGCCTTCTACGTCGGTGGTGTAGATGTCTTCGGCGGAGTAGAGGGGGAGGGCGGCTGCGGTGTGGACGACGAAGTCTACGTCCGCCGTTATTTCGTTTAGAAGCGCTTTGTCCCGGATGTCGCCTTTTATGGTTTCTACGCCATCTTTCTCTGGGTAGTCGAACTCTTCAACGTCGAGGGAGGCGGTGGCGTAGCCGCGGGACTGGAGGTTGCGGATCAGGTTAATGCCCAGAAAGCCGGCCCCGCCGGTTACGAGGACTTTCTGTTGGTCCTTTTGCTGGTCCATTAGGTTGTTTATCTCCTCTTGAATCGAGTTTTGGGAGAGGAGATCGTAGCATAGCCGGGACGCTGCTTGTAAGACTTTGATCCTACGACCAAACTACCACCAGAGGACGGTCTGTGAAAGACTGCCCTCCTTGCTTTGTTTTAGCGTCGCCGGAGAAGCCCGGTGAACCGTAGCCCCGCAAACACCAGGCTGGCCGTGACCAACAACCCTATCGCTCCCAACACCGTAGGGGTGAAACCACCCGTATCCGGTAGCAGGCTGATCCCACCGGGAGAGTTGGAACCGGAGCCGGCCGTACCGTCGTTGCCAGGCTCGGAAGTGGTGGGCTCTGGTGTGGTGGGCTCTGGTGTGGTGGGCTCTGGTGTGGTGGGCTCTGGTGTGGTGGGCTCCGGGGTAGTCGGGCCTGGTTCGACGGGTTTTCCCGGGTCTTCGAAAGAGATGCTGGCGGAGAACGACTTATCCTCGTCCATCAGCACCTGTCCGAAGTCCTTTATCACGTCGGGGTACAGGGGAAATCCGTCTCTCGTTTCCGTTGTCTGAACTATCTGGACCGGGAGCGCCACCGGGTCTATGCCTTCGGGGACCGGCCTCGGCCCCGGCGGGTACTGGGGTACGTCCATGCTGCCGGTGTACAGCCCGTCACCGTCGGGATCGGTGAGTTGGGTAGATATACCGCCCTCCGCGGGAACAAAGCCGAAAAAGGTCGTTCCCTCCGGTGGTGGCCCTTCGACCGCGAGCTCGAAGCCGAGCGTTACCCGGTTTCCATCATCTGAATACTGGTCGAGACTCGCGGTTCCCTGTTGCGCCAGCGCCGGGGCTGCCTGGAGCGCCAGCGCCGTCGCGAGCGCCGAGATCATAACTACTATCCTCTCCATCTTTAGCCTCCTTGGGGCTCGACTGACTTACATTGACAGTCTCTCTGCCGGGGTCCGGCTACGCATCATCCGAATGGAGGGTTTATTGGGTCCAAAAGTATGAGCGTGGCCGGACCGGCCACGCTCCGGCCATCCTCTAGCTCTTGCGGGCGCTTTCGAGCAGGTTTACGACTTCTTCGTCTGGGATTTGGTGGAAGTCCCGGTACCACAGTCCGATGGCCCAGAAGTCGTCGGGTATTTCCAGGCACACCAGCTCGTCGGCCTCCTCCGAAAGTCTTTCGACGGTCTCGTTCGCGCATACGGGTGCGGCGAGAACGACGCGGCGGGGTCCCGCGGCCCGGACGGCCCGTGTCGCGGCAATCGCCGTCATGCCGGTTGCGATGCCATCGTCCACCAGGATCGCGGTCCGGTCTTTTACCTTGGGCGGCGGGCGCTCTTTGCGAAAAAGCTGCGTCCGGCGTCGCGCCTCCTCCGACTCTTTGTGTGCGGCCTGCTCGACCCAAGCCTCCGGGATGCCGAGCGACCGGACGACGTGTTCGTTGACGAGCCGGATACCGCCGGGGGCGACGGCCCCGATAGCCAACTCCGGCTGCCCCGGCGCGCCCAGCTTGCGGGCGAGGATCACGTCCAGCGGGGCGTCCAGGGCGCGGGAGATCTCCGCCCCAACCGGCACCCCGCCCCGCGGCAACGCCAGAATTATCGGGTCCTCGTCCCGGTAGCGGGATAGCCGTTCGGCCAGCCGGCGTCCGGCGTCCCTTCGATCCTCGAAAATATTGCCCTCCCGAAAGATGTAGAACTCCTCGAAATAGCCTGTATATCTGATCGACTCCCCGCTACTCTATCCGCAACACCAACGTCTGTCTCCGGGGCGGTGCCGGACGTGACGAGGTGCCGGTATTCGGGCGGGCGCGCCACCGCACTGCCGCGAGACGCAACTTTCTGCGGGTCGCTCTATAGAATACCGGGTATAGTTCGGGTCCTACCGCATCCTTAAGAGAGGCACAGGAGGTTTCTGCTGACGAACACAAACGACAACGCCGGCGGCGGAAAGTCGCGGCTGCTCCTTCTGGGGATACCCGTGATAGTGGCCCTGGCCGTGGCCGCCGTCATCCTGATAAGTAGCGGAACCGGCCGGCAAGACGTTGCGGGAGATCAGAGTTCGCAAGAGCCGGTCACCCAAGAACCGGCGCCTCAGGGCACGAACGACCCGGAAAGCACCGCAGGCGAAGCAACGGCACCGGAGAATACCGGAGAGCAGGCTTCCGGGACTCCGGACGGGGGTGAGGAAACGGAGCTGAATGGGGAGTTGGGATCCCCGGCGCTGGGAGAACCGGATGCGCCGGTCGTGCTCGTCGAATATTCCGACTATCAGTGACCGTACTGCGGTCAGTTCACCCGGGAGGTGAAACCGGAGTTGGTCGAAAAGTACGTCGAGGGCGGAACGCTCAGGATAGAGTGGCGGGACTTTCCCTATCAGGGTCAGGAGTCGGTGAACGCGGCGCTGGCCGCCCGGGCGGCGCAGGCCCAGGGCAAGTTTTGGGAGTACCACGACCTGCTCTACGCGGGCCAGTCGGGGGTTTTTAGCGAAGACGTACTCTACAACCTGGCACGCGAGGTCGGGCTCGACATGAACAAGTTCGGGGACGACTTGAAGAACGCCCGGTACGCGGAGGCCATCAATCAGGACTTCCAAGAGGGCCAGAGGCAGGGAATCACCGGCACGCCGGGCTTTGTCATCAACGGACAGGTAGTCGTGGGCCTGCAGTCGCCGGAGACCTTCGGGCGGTTGATCGAAGACGCCAAGCTAGAGGCCGAAGGCGGCTGATTGGTCGAGGCCTCTTACCTGGTCGCGTTCTTCGGCGGGGTTCTGTCTCTGCTGAGCCCGTGCAGCGCCTTGCTCTTGCCGGCCTTTTTCGCCTACGCTTTCCAGGGCGGCGCGCTGGTAAAAAGGACCGGCCTTTTCTACCTGGGGCTCGCCACGACGCTGGTACCGCTGGGCATGGGCATCTCGGCCGTCAGCGGGCTCTTCTACGGCTACCGCGACGTCCTGATCCCGGCGGCGGGGGCCATGATCATCGCCTTCGGCGTCCTGCAGATTCTTGGCCGGGGTTTTGCCTTCGGGCCTCTCACCCGGATGCAGGGGAAGATACAGGGTGACGGGGCGGGCTCCACCTACGCCCTCGGCGCGGTGTATGGCTTTGCCGGGTTCTGTTCCGGCCCGATCCTCGGCGCGGTGCTGACCGTCGCCGCCACCTCCGGGCGGGCGCTCCAGGGGGCCGGGCTCCTCGCCACCTACGCCGCCGGCATGGCGGCCCCCCTGTTCTGTATGGCCCTCCTTTGGGACCGCTTCGACCTCGGACGCCGCCGCTGGCTCCGGGGCCGGGAGTTCTCCGTAGGACCGGTCCGCCTCCACACGACCAGCCTCTTCTCCGGGGTCATGTTCGTCTCGATCGGCACGGCATTCATCGTTTATCAAGGGACTTCGGCCCTCGAAGGGTTCTACGACGCGAACGGCGCGACGGACCTGGCCTTCGCCGCCCAGCAATGGGTGGCAAACCTGACGGGTAGTATCCCGTTCGGGTGGGCGGTCCTCGTGCCGGCGGCCCTGATCCCGGTCCTCCTACTGCTTCGATACCTCCCACGAAACAGGAAAAAGAAACCGGCGGGTCGTTGAACTCCGAACGGTTGCCGGTTTCTTGCCGGGCGGGTGGGATGCACTGTAGACTCTCCGGGCATGGGAAGTCTGGGAATAGAACCGCCGAAAGAGTCTGAAACGGTGGCGTGTTGCACCTGCTGACGCACCTGCTGACGCACCTGCTGACGCCCGGGAAGTTCGAAGATCCTGTAACGGCCTACGGTTATCAGAGGATGGTTTTCGAGCAGGTGGCGTCCGGCTCGCGGCCGGCGACGATCTCCATAACGCCTTCCGCCCGGCACGTCGGGGTAACCCGCCGGGACACTCTCCGGCCCGGCTTCGAGGGGGCCGTCCGGGTCGCAAACGAGGAGGGCTACCCGGTGATGGTCCGGGGTTCGGGTGGCGGGGCCACCGCCGCTGATACGGGGACTTTCGGCTTCTCCATCGTCCGGCCCGCAGAAAAGGCGGAGAGACGGCGGGATATCCGCGACCGCTACGACGAGGCGGCGGACCTGGTGCTCAGGGCGTTCTCCCGGCTGGGTTTGGAGGCGGAGGTCGGGGAGGTTCGGGAGGAGTTCTGTCCGGGCGACCACAGCATCCGGGTCGGGGGTTGGGAAAGCGGAATGAAGGTCGTGGGGATAGCCCAGCGCCTTACGCGGCGGGCCACGAGCGTCGGGGGCATCGTACTGGTCTACGGGGAGGAAGAGCTCTCCAGAGTCCTGGAGAAAGTCTACCGGGCGATGGGGTTACCCTTCCGGGCCGGCAGCGTCGGTAGCTTGCGCGGGGCCGGGGTCGAGGCGGGGGTAGAAGAGGTTGTGGAGGCTTTCGCGGCGGAAGCGGTGTCCCGGTACGGGGCGGAGCCGGCCGCCGTTGACGAGAAGACTATAGAGGCCGCCCGCGAAAGCGGCGGGCAACACCTAGTCTCTCTTTAAGCTTGTCAAAAGAGCGTTTCTTCAAGAAAGTTTCTTCAAGAAAGCGTTCCCGGATCGAAAGGCGGGTCGTTGGATAAGTTAGGACAGAGGTTCGAAGACGGGGCCGTCGTTCTCATGGACGGCGGCACGGGCACGGAGCTGGAAAAGCGCGGGGTCCCGATGGACAACGCGGCCTGGTGCGCCACGGCGCTTGCGACGCACCCCGACGTGGTGCGCGAGGTCCACGAAGACTACATTCGGGCCGGGGCGGAAGTGGTTATCACCAACACCTTCCCGGCGGCGAAGCACGTCCTGCAAGAAGCCGGGGCGGGCGAGAGGTTCCGGGAGTTGAACGCCCGGGCCGCGGAGCTTGCGAGAGAAGCCCGCGAGAACGCCGCCGAAGACCCGGTATATATAGCCGGTTCCATCTCGACGTTCCCCGCGAAGCTCGACTACGGCTACGACCCCGACGAGGGCGAGGCGCGGGCAAATTACACCGAGCAGGCCGAGGTGCTGGCGGAGGCCGGGGTGGACCTCATCGCCCTGGAGATGATGCGGGATTTCGAAGGGACGAAATACGCCATAGAGGCCGCCGCGAAGACGGGACTGCCGATCTGGCTGGGCCTTAGCTGTTGGTCCGACGAAGACGGGACGCTAATGCTCTGGACCGGACGGGACCCGCTGGCCGGGACCCTGGAAGAGCTGCCCCTGCAAGAGGTATCCCTGGTATCCATAATGCACACGCAGATAGAAGACACGGTCCCGGCGCTCCAGGAGATAAAAAAACACTGGGACGGGCCTTTAGGGGCGTACCCGCACCGCGGAGAATTCATCATGCCCCACTGGCAGTTTATAGACAGGATCCCCCCAGAAGACTTCGCCGCCGAGGCCGAAAAGTGGCTCGAACTGGGGGTGCAAATGATAGGTGGATGCTGCGGTATAGGGCCGGAGCACATCCGGGAGCTCAAGTCGCGGCTGCCCCGGGCCGGCCGGTAGACTCGCCCTCTCCGCCCTTTCCGTCTTTTCCGTCCTCTAGCTCTCCTGCTCCGCGCTTTTTCTCCGCCGGTCTTCTGTGACTTCTCCGTTTGGAGGGCTATAACTTTCGAGTAGCTCTTGGAGTCCTTTCACCTCCAGGGGCGGCAGGCCGACGATCTCGCTGGTCTCCGAGGCGAGGGCTACGCTTTCTCGTGAGAAGCGGCGGAGCAGGTTTTCCGAAATGTCGCTCTTTACCCGGCGGGCGGAGCGGACCGGGATCACGAACCTGGCGGTCAGCTCGATCCAGTTATCCGTGAGCTTCAAGAATACCTGCGGATGCACGTCGCTCCGGGGGACCAGGTAGCGGCGGGCCATCTCCGCCAACGCCCCGGCGCTTTTGTCCCGGAAGTCGCGGGTGGCCTCCTCGACTTCTTCGACCAATATCTCTTTGCCGCGCTCCCAGTCGGTGGTGTAAGAGAGTGGGACGGTTAGCTCCTCCCAAATGTAGTCGAAGTCTTTGGAGTAGTTGTAGACTGGCTTCTCGAAAAACACTTTGTTCGAGACGGTGACGATTCGGCCGGTGTACTGCCGGGCGTGGACCCAGGCTTCGGAGTCTTCTTCGCTGCCGGCGCTGCCCATCTCCATTATGGTCGTCCGCAGGGGCGAGACGTCTATAACGTCGCCGCGGACACCGCCCATCATCACCCGGTCGCCGGCCCGGAAGACTTTGCCGGTCAGGATGCCGATCCAGGCGGCGAAAGAGCCGAGCACGTTCTGTAGGGCAAAGGCCAGGCCCGCCGAAAAGAGGCCGACCACGAACCCCGCCCGGCGGCCGAACTCGGCCCAAACGAGGATGACCAGGAGTATCGCGACCGACCAGATCACATACCCCGTAACCCGCCTTAACCAGAAGGCGCTGTACCGGTCATCCCGGCCCGCCTCTGAAAGCCCGCCCCCGCCGCTCTCCCCCGAAGTCCCGAACTTGCGCTGGAGCGCCCGGCCCACGGCCCAGCGCAGGACGAAAGCCCCGACCAGGATCAGGACCGTAAAAAGAACCTTGAGGCCTAGCGCGAAGGCGGAGATATCCCCCAAACTATCCGCGCCGAAAACTCCCCCTAACAAACTACCCTCCTCGGAAACCGGCCAATTAGCTAAAAGTGTTTTACCAGAGAAGGCCGTCCGGGGCCGTACTGACAAGCAGGCTTCCTGAGCGTCGGTTTACTGCTATCGGATCTGCTGTGGAACTTATCGATGCAAATCCGCTGCCATGGGCCGACCAAGCGCCATAGCCTGAACTAATAGTAGACTGTACCCCACGTCCGGAAGATGTGGGGTGAGGCAATCTCGCTCCGCGTCGGTGAGATCAGTAGGGTATCGCTCTCTGGTGCGAGCATGATTTGTCGGCCTCCTCCGAAAGTGCATGGTTGAATGCCGGGAAACGGCTCGGATGACGCGCCGGCTAGACGCACACATTCTCGACCGAGCGGCGCGGACTGAGCGGGGCCGACTGAGTAGGATATCCAAGCCGGAAGGTGAAGATCGCGCGCCAAGAAGGATCGCTAACGAGATCTTCGAGAGCGTCTCTGGACCTCGGTTCGAGGCCAAGCTGGACCTCCCGGTCGTCCCGCTCGTGAAGCTGGTTCATCGGCTGTGCGGCCAAACCATGGGCTGTAGCCCACAGGTGCATCCTCTGCCAAAGCCTCCCCGCGCGCATCCTCTGGACGTCGTCGCCGTAGTCGCGCACGGTAAGAATGCCGAAGGCGGAGGCGCTCCGGACTTGGCCGCCCAGCAACGAGAGCCAGGCCTCGCCGGAGCTTTGAAGGGAAGGGCTCGGGAACATCTTGGCCGCAAGGAGCGTGGGCCCGGAGAGGCCCATGACATCTAGGGTCAAACCGTCTCGGTAGCGTCGTATCGCCTCCTCGTCCTGACGCAGCCACCTCAAGCTGTTGTCGTAGGATTGCTCCTCGTCAGCGTTGATGGCTTTTGCCGCATTCACGAGCAGCCCTTCTACCTTTTGGCGCTTTGCCTCTTCGGCAAACCACGAGACCTCAATCGCCTGTTCATCGTTGAGTGCCCCGAGCGCAGAGAGCGTCTCCCGCTGCACAGGGCGCGAAGTGTCGTAGGGATAGCGGTTGGTGTGCCGCGTTGGTATGGCCTCGTAGAGCGGTGAGACTTCTTTATTCCCTGGTGAGAGGTTAATCCGTGCCGCATGCGTAGGATCGGAGCGGTCCGGCGCGAGGGTGACACGGTACTCGTAGCCCTTGGCTCTGGCAGCCAGCAGCAGGTTCTCTAAGGCACACCCGAGCCCAACATACATCTCACGCGAGAAGGGATCTATGACTCCGACGTTGCGGCTCCTGTCGGCGAAGAGGTCTATTTGAGAGCCCCCCACCTCGAAGAGCCAGGGCTGGGTATTGTGCGCGTTAGCCGCGAGGATGGCGGCGGAGACGAGTGCCAGAGGACCTTCCTCTCCTTCCGCGCGCCAGTTCTCCCAGGACTCAAAAGCCGGTCCTCTCTCCGGACCAAAGACTCCCTGCTCCTCCGCGCGCCACACCCCACCGCCGGCTACCAGTACCAGCGTAGCCCCAGCCGCTTTCAGGAAAGCTCCACGAGTCACGCGGCCCTCTTTGCCTACTTTCTTACCTGTGCTACCCATGCCATCCGAGCTTCCTTTGCCTTTGAGGCGTTGTCGCATCATCGGCACAGTCCCCGCATAAGGCGTTCCAAGCCCGTCCCAACCTCGTCCTTGGCATTCTCTGCATCCTCGGAAACGGTCACGTACATCGCGGCCTCTATGACAGCCCCGTGTAGAAGATGCGCCAAAGGACGGAGAGGTTGCGGCTCCATAAGTCCAGCGTCCACGAGCATGCCGAGACCCGTTTCTATCTGGGCTACGGCATGCCCAGCATCTATCTCGTGCCACTCCTCCCAACCCAGAACAGCCGGTCCGTCTAGTAGAACGAGCCGCCGAACCTCCGGACGCAGGCAGGCGTCAAGAAAAGCATAGTGTCCAGCCATCATCGCCTCCAAGGGATTACCACTACTTGCGTAAGCCTCTTTAGCCGCCCTCTCCACGAGGTCATCTATCTCGTCCTCTATTTCTTCCACCACTGCCCTGAGTAGCAACCGCTTGTCTTCAAAATGATGGTATAAGGCCCCACGGGTCACCCCTGCACCTCGTACCACTTCCTCGATAGTGACCTCCGAGTAGCCTTTCTCAGCAAACAATGCCTTGGCAGCATCCAGCAGTGCCCGTCTCGTGGCCGCGCGCCGTTCGGCGTGTGAGCGCCGCATTGTGCTTTCGTGCTTATTTAAATACATACCGTTAGTATATATAAAACTCTTATTTGGTCAAGGTTCTTATGGGGGAATGACCTTCGGGCCGTAAGGGTCATTATTTCCACCACTAGCGAGTAAATTGGACAGACAACTCATTTCGTCTGCTACAGGCGAGCATTCCAAACACCCTCTAAATGTTGTATAGATCTTTACGACTACGCTTGTTTTCGCCGGAGGATGTCTCCGCGCCGCGTCACGAGCCGGGAAAGCTGTTTTGTGCGTAGAATAAGGTGCACGGCCAGCTAGAAAGTTAGAGGGCTAGAGAGCCGGGAGCTATAGAGGTGGATACCAAACCCAGGAAAAAAGTAGTCCGTAAAAACCGGGAGTCGGTCCCCGGACGCACGCCCACCCCGATACCGATCTCACCCCGGCTGGCGACGGCCATCGCGGTAATCGGCATCCTGATACTGGTTTTCGTGCTCTACGCGGCCCCGATCATCCTGCTCGTCGCTTTCGGGGGAACGGCTCTTTCTATAGTGCTTTCTTACCCCGTGCGGGCGCTCTCGCGGGTAATACCCCGGGGGTTGGCGATACTGGTTACGTTCCTGGCGCTCGTCGGGCTCTTCGTGCTGGCGCTGTTTTTGCTCATCCCGACCCTTATAGAGCAGTTGAGCCGGCTCATCGCGCTTACGCCGGACCTCGCCCTGACCTCCGACCGGCTACTGAACGACACGCTGCGGTGGCTCGACCAGCGCGAGCTGCTCGGCGGCGCCCAGCCCGACGAGTTCGTGGGGAGCATCGTGCAGGATATCTTCGTCCGGCTCCGGGAGCTTAGCGAGAACGTCTTGGGCAGCCTGGTCGGGATCATCTCCGGCGCGTTCAACTTCGGGGTGATTCTCTTCGGGATATTGTTCGTCGCGGTCTATCTGCTGGTGGACGTGCGGAAAGTGAAAGCCGCCTACTTAAAGGCCGCGCCCCACGGCTACCGGCACGACGCCTGGGAACTCTGGGAGGCTTTCGGGACCTCGCTCTCCCGCTACCTCGGTGGGCTGGTGTTCGTGATCCTGATTCAGGGCGTGCTCGCGGGCTTGGCGCTGTATTTTCTGGACGTGCAGTACGCGCTCTTGCTCGGCGTCTGGGTTTCTCTGACGGCCATCATCCCTTACCTGGGAGCATTTCTGGGGGCCATACCAGCCGTCGTGCTGGCCGCGTTTGCAGACAACCCGGCTACCACGGTGGTGCTCACGATCCTGGTCTACACCGCGATCCAACAGCTCGAAGGTAACGTTCTCACACCGCGCATCCAAGGGCAGGCGCTGCACGTACACCCGATACTAGTGCTTTTCGCCGTGATCGCCGGCGGCCAACTTGCGGGGCTCGTCGGAATAATCTTCGCCGTGCCGGCCCTCGCGGTCATCCGGGTCTTCTTCGACTTTTTCCGGGTCCGCATTCGCACGGATGCTGATATAGACCCCGGCCCAAAACCCGAAAGAGCCGGGCGCTAGGGACCAGGCCCCGACGGACGCCCCGAGCCGCGATCTACAGAAAGAGATGATCGTGATAAGCTGAGAAGTGCAGTGTCCTTGAAGGGTGGTACGATGCCGGACCGTACGACCAATGAAAGCAATCACCGAACTCTGGCGGATCGGTGGGCGGATACCTCAGACCGTCGTATCTTTATCTACTCGCTGCTGTTCGCCGGGACCTTTTTTATACCGTTGGTCCTCAACTCACCGTCTCTGCTGGCGTTCGCTGTTACGCTCATGGTGAGTTGCGGAGCATTCTTTCTGATTTTGTGGCTCATGCGTTGGCGGCGGGACCAGGAAAGGCTAGACCGCGAGAGGTACGGTAGACGGGGTAGAAATAGCTAATTTTTCAGAAACTCCTCCAATCTAGCGTAGCACTCCTCCAGTAGCCCCGACTCCGCGTACTCGTTCTCCTGGTGGGCCTGCGCCGGGGTTCCCGGGCCGAAGTTTGCCGCGGTTACCCCGTGCATCGCGAACCGGGCCACGTCGGTCCAGGCTTGCTTGGGACGCACTTCTATTCCAGAGGTGGTGAGCTTTTTTAGCAGCGGGCTGTCCAAATGTACCGGGCCGCTCGGGGCGAAGTCCGAGACCTCGAAGGTCGCGCCGTCCGGCAGCAGCTTCTCGAACGTCCCCCGCACGTCGTCCAGACCCCGACCGGGCGCGAAGCGGTAGTTTACGTTGACCCAGAACTCGTCCGGCACCACGTTTTTCGCCCTCCCGCCCCGCGCCAGCGTCGGCGTGAGCACCTCGTAGAACGGCAGCCCCTCCACGACCACCTCGTCCGCCGGACGTTCGTGAAGGGCGGTCAGAAATTCCCCCGCGGCCGTCAGGGCGTTCTTTCCCTGCCAGGGACGGGCCGAGTGGGAGGACTTGCCGCTGAAAGTTACCTCGACCTGCGCCGTCCCGACGCACCCGACCTCCAAAGTGCCCGCCGTGGGCTCCAGGCACAGCGCCAGGTCCGCATCCAACACCCACGGGCTGCCGGCGAAGACCCCCTCCAAACCGTTCTCCGGATATGGTCCCTCTTCCCGCTCGTAGAAAACGAAGGCCGGCTCCGCCCAGGAGCCCTCCCAATCGAACTCCTCCAGCAGGGCGAGCATAACGGCGTCCCCGGCCTTCATGTCCGAAGACCCCCGCCCGAAGACCTTCCCATCTTCCACCCGAACCCCGATGCCGCCGTCGGGCTCCGGCACGGTGTCCAGGTGCCCGGCGAACACGACGCGCCCCCGCGAAGGGTCCGGCCCCGTGCGCCGGATGGAGAGGTTGTTGGAGACCCGTTCCACCTCCCAGCCCGGCGCACCGGATATACGGGCTTCAAGGTCGTCACAGAGCCGCTTTTCTTCCCCGATGACGCTCGGGCGTTCCAGAAACCAGAGCAGGTTCTCCAGAAGTTTCTCCCTCAAACGCTGACCCCAAACTCCCGCAAGGTCTCGTTCAGGGAAGTCTTCTGGTCGGTGGACTCGCGCCGCTGCCCGATAATGAGCGCCGTCTGAAGCTGGTAGTCGCCCGCGGGGAACTCTTTCGTGCGGGTTCCGGCGACGACCACGGAGCGGGCCGGGACGCGGCCTTTGTAGATGACCTCTTCATCGCCGGTTACGTCCACGATCTGGGTGGAGCCCGTAAGCACCACGTTCGCCCCGAGCACCGCCTCCTTCTCGACCCGCACACCCTCGACGACGACGGCGCGGGAGCCGACGAAAGCCCCGTCTTCTACGACGACCGGCATCGCGCCCGGCGGCTCCAATACGCCCCCGATACCGACCCCGCCGGCGAGGTGGACGTTCTGGCCGATCTGGGCCCCAGAGCCTACGGTGGCCCACGTATCCACCATCGTTCCGCCGCCGACGTACGCCCCGATGTTCACGTAACCGGGCATCACCACGACGCCCGGCTCGACGAACGCGCCGTAACGGATCATTCCCGGCGGCACGACGCGCACACCCGCTTCGGCGAGGTTGCGTTTCGTGGGGATCTTGTCGTGGTACTCGAACGGCCCGGACTCGATAGTCTCCATCCGGGCGAGGGAGAAGTACAGGTTGATCGCCTTCATCACCCAGGCGTTTGAAAACCACTCACCGCCCCTCTGCTCCGACACCCGCAACTCGCCCGCGTCCAGGGCCGCCACCGCCTCGAAGACGGCCTGACGGTAGTCTCCGTTCTCTAGCAGGCTCCGGTCGTCGAAAGCGGCTTCTATCTTGTCCTGCACTTCGCCATCCTTTTCGTTTTGAGATCCTTGCGTTCTCTGCGCTTGCCAGTTTAACAAAGCGAAGCCGCCCACCGTTTGGAGCTTGCTATACAATGCAAACACTGTCAGTAGTCCACCCGCGAGGAGGAGTGGCTGCGTGAGAACCAGCGGTATCTCTCCGGAAGTAACTGACGCAGACGAGCGCGACAGGCGCCACCTGCGCGCGGTAGCAATAGGCGCCGGCTTTAACGGGCTCTCCGTTGACTGGCGTCTTCGAGAGCGGGGAGAAAACAACTTCGTTGTCCTGACGGCTTCTGCAACGCCACGGGCACGAGCCCGGCTTTCCGGGAAGCCCTGATCGAGGTGTCTGGCACGGTGCGCGGGCTGCTAGCCAGGCATCCTTTCAGGCATCCTTTCGATAGTGATTGGAGCGGCTTGCGGAGTAGGCTCTGTTTGTGTTCTCAAACAAAGTTTCTATAGTGCTTGTGTGCAGAGGAGTCATAGGGAATGACTGTATCGGCACTGGCTCTAATACTAGTGGGGCCTTCTTCCATGCGACCTGGAACTTGCTCGCTAAGCGGGTTGGGAGTGGTGGACCTCTTTTCGTCTGGCTCTTCAACCTGTTCTCGATGCTTATTCTCGCGCCTTTGGCAGTGGTTGTCCTGCTCGTTCAGAGGCCGCAATTGGAACCGTTGACGATGGTCTTTATGTTCGGAAGCGGTGCGTTGCACACGGGGTATTTCCTTTTTCTGCGACGAGGATACGCGGTCGGTGATCTTTCGGTTGTTTATCCGCTGGCGCGGGGCACGGGTCCGCTACTCGCCACCGTGGTGGCGGTTACTCTGTTGGGAGAGCGGCCCAGCGGCATCGCCGTTCTCGGTGTATCCCTTGTCGTAGTGGGCGTTCTTCTGTTGACCACGGAAAGAGGAATTACCCGCAAGTTCGAACTTGGAAAGGGAGCATTTTATGGTCTGATAACCGGTTGCTTTATAGCCGCGTATACCATCGTGGACAAACAAGCTGTGAGCACGCTGCTTATCCCTCCAATTTTGCATTATTGGGTATCAAACGCGGTACTCGTGATACTACTCTCACCAGCCAGCCTGCGCCAACGCAGAAAGGTCGTGGAGCTCTGGCGATCTCACCGCTTCGAGGTGCTCAGTATCGCAGTGCTCTCTCCGACCTCGTACATACTGGTCCTTACGGCGTTAGTGTTCACGCCCGTCAGCTACGTTGCTCCGGCACGAGAGTTTTCTATCCTTATAGGTGCGGCGATGGGCGCCCACCTCCTAGCTGAGGGAAGCACTACGAAACGTCTCGTCGCTGCCGGGACGATGGTTGTGGGGATAGTGGCCTTAGCCATCGGCTAAAGAGTCTGGCGGATCAGACAGCAGACTTTCCCAAAGCTCTGTAGCACGCCGGCACTTCTCCAACTCCGGCACGAGCGCGACCCGCACATAACCCTCGCCCCCCGGACCAAACGCCCGGCCGGGCGCGACCACGAGGCCTTTTTCCAGCAGCCGGATCGCGTACGCTTCGTCGTCCCCGGCGAACGCCTCTGGGACCGCGACCCACAGGTAGAAGCTCGCGTCCGTGGGCAACGCTTCCAGGCCCGCCCGGTCGAAGAACTCCAGGAACAGCCGCCGCTTTTCGCCGAAGACGCGCCGCCGCTCTTCCACGTGGCCGTCATCGGACCAGGCGGCGGTGGCGGCTTCCTGAACGAAAGCGGGGGATGCGGTGCCGACGGAGGGGCGTAGTTTCTTCAAGGCGGCGATTAGCTCCGGGTCGCCGGCCATCATCGCCGAGCGGTAGCCGGTCATGCCGCTGCGTTTGGAGAGGGAGCAGAAAGCCAGGGTGCGTTCTCTTTTTATCTCCAGGATGGAGGGCGGTGGTTCGCCGGAGTACACGTCGTTGTAGCACTCGTCCGAGAAGAGCAAGATGTCGTGCTCGCGGCAGAACTCCGCGACCTTTTCCAGGTACTCGTAGGTCGCGGTCGCGCCGGTCGGGTTGTGGGGGTAGTTGATCCAGAGCGCCCGCGTCTTCTCCGGGTCTACTTTCTCTACCGGCAGCAGGAAACCGTCTTCCTTCGTCAACGCTACCGGCAGCGCCTCGCCGCCGGCGAAGAGCGTGCCCCGTTCGTAGACCGGATAGCCCGGCGTGCCGTACGCCACGCCGCGCCGGTCGTGGGACGGGTGCAAAAAGGCCAGCGGTGCGTGGAAGATGGCTTCTTTGGAACCCGCGGCAGGCAAAACTTCAGCTTCCGGGTCTAGCGCGACCCCGTGCCGCCGCTCCATCCAGCCGCAAAATGCCTCGCGGAGCCCGGCCTTTCCGGCCACGCTCGGGTACTGGCTGGTCTCCGGCACGCCGCCGATGAGGGCCCGCCGGATGAGCGGATCCGTCGGCTCGCGGGGGTCGCCGGTCCCGAAGTCGAAGAGCTTCGCGTCCCGGGCTTCCAGTTCTTGCCGGCGTTCGTCCATCTTTAGCAGCGGGTACGCGCCTCCACCTTCTAGAACAGGGTTCAGCAAAAGCGGCGGGGCGGAAACTCCGGCGGGTTCGCGAAACTCAGTCATATTGTGTATGCGCCGGGATTCGACAAGGAGTATATTCTCTCTATGAGCTTCTCTAACGAGGGGCAAAATATAGCAGATGCACGCGGGTGCGGGGACGCGAGGAGGCAGGTTTTGGAAGAGTTCCACTACGAGGACGACGGGCTCTGTTGCGAAGGGGTTCCGCTCTCCGAGATCTCCCGGAGCGTTGGGACCCCGACTTACGTCTACAGCCACGCCGCGCTGGAGAAGGCTTACCGGGAGCTCGACGGGGCTTTCTCTGGCCTGGATCACCTGGCCTGCTACGCGGTCAAGGCGAACGCCAACCTGGCCGTTTTGCGGTCTCTCGCCTCGTTCGGGGCCGGGGCCGACATCGTGAGTGGCGGCGAGTTGTACCGGGCGATGCGGGCCGGCTTCGATCCCAAGAAAGTCGTCTTCGCCGGCGTGGGCAAGACCGAGGAAGAGCTAATGGCCGGCCTCGGGGAGCGCGTCCTGCTCTTCAACGTCGAGTCGGCCTCTGAGTTAGAGCGCCTGGACGAGTTGGCCGCCCGGCACGGCAAACGTGCCCGCGTCGCCCTGCGGATAAACCCGAACGTGGACGCCGGAACCCATGACCACATGACCACCGGCCGCGAGGGGGACAAGTTCGGGGTCTCCGTAGAAGAAGCCTTGCGGCTGGCGGAGAAAATGCAAGGTTACCGGTGTATAGACCTCCTCGGCGTCCACCAGCACATCGGCTCTCAGATCACCAAGCTCGCCCCCTACACCGAATCCATCGAACGCAGCGCCGGCCTGGTCGAGGAACTAAAGAGCCGGAACTTCGACATCCAATACTTCAACATCGGCGGCGGCCTCGGCATTCCGTACAACGGCGAAGAAACCCTCACACCCGCCGAGTTGGTAAACGCCATCCGGCCGACGCTCGAATCCACGGGAACCAAGATCCTGTGCGAAATGGGCCGCTACATAACCGGCAACGCCGGCGCTTTGCTGACCGGCGTCGTCTACCGCAAAAGGAACGGCGACAAAAACTTTATCGTCTCCGACGCGGGCATGAACGACCTCCTCCGCCCGAGCCTCTACGACGCCCACCACGAAGTCCGCCCCGTAAACGGCAACGGGGCCACCGCAACCGCCGACCTAGTCGGCCCCGTCTGTGAATCCGGCGACTACCTGGCCCGCGACCGCGAACTCCCCGACGCCGCGGAGGGAGACGTGCTCGCCGTGATGGGCGCCGGGGCTTACAGTTTCTCGATGGCCTCGAACTACAACTCCCGCCGTAAACCCGCAGAAGTCCTCGTAAGGGGCGACCGCTGGGCCGTAGTCCGCGAGCGCGAACACTACCCGGACCTCATAAAAGGTGAGTTGGTACCGGCGTTTCTGTAGTTCGCAAGAGGTTTGTTGTTCCTCCCTTGTTCGTTATCTAGAGTGCCGGCGCCTCGGCCCGCCGCACCTGAAAAAGCAGCCAGGCAAACGTCGCCACGTAGACAAATCCTACGGAAAGCGGCAACCCGGTGAACGTGGCCGAGGGAATCGCGAACCAAATAACGACGACTAAAACTACGCGTACTACCGCGTGGACGACGAACGCGGGCTTCCCGTATATCCAACCTATCGTCGGCCAGTGCAAGCTCATTCCCACGGCCAACCCTAGCGGGACGAGCGAAGGATCTACGAAGTACATCGGAATGGTCAGGGCGAAAGATAGGCCGACCGGCAATAGCGCCGGAAAGAACAAGTTTGCCAGCGGTGACTCGATAAAGAGGTCTGCCCCGAGCGGCTTCGACAGCAGCATGCCGAGGGGAAAGATCAGGCCACTCGTGACGAAAGCGGCCAGACACCAGGCGTTCTGTGAAAGATAGAATCCCGCAATTCCGAGGGCGAGCCAGTAGACGGCCCCCGCAGCGGGAAGGGAGACGCCACTACGTGCCTCGACAAAGATACGCTGCTTTTCTTTATCGAGATCCTCCCTAGTAATCAACTGGGACGACGATTCGTGCATGTTTGAAGAGTATGTCATATAGCGAGACGCAAGGTTGACGGCGTGATCGGGCAGGATCGTCCGCACCCCGGACCTTTTCGGGTTTCGGATGCCCGGTCGGTTAGTAGTTCCTGCTCGTCAGGCATTATGGCGCTTGCGGCTGTTCACCAAGAGCGGCGAGAGACCCGGGTTACGCTTCGCAATGACGGAGTCTATCGAGAGCGTTTTGGCGGCGGCGCTGAACAGCACTATCGCCGATAAGAGGGCCAGGATCAGGTTGATGTTCAAAAAGCCGGGGGCGCCGAGGCCGGTGCCCAAACTTACGCCCCCCTGCGAGAGCATGATGGAGATGCCCAAGACTACGCTGCCGATGGCGGCCAGGTTTGTAAGCAAGCCCAGCACCAAGGCTATTCCTAGTGACAGCTCTCCGACGCGCACCACTTGCGCTATGAATCCGGAGTTTGGAATTACGAAACTCTCCATAAAAGATTGGAAAAAGGGCGGGGCTTGGGAGACGAAGCCACCGGCCTGGAGGCTGGAGGAGAATTGCTGGGGAAAGTCTCCGTTGAGGATTTTTTCAACGCCGCCGTTGATCCAGACGGCCCCGACCAGAACCCGCACCCACGCCATAGCTTTCACTAAAAGCACCTCCTGAAGAGTGTACGCTAAACTTTTAAGAGTATACGCGCGGCCCGGACGCGGGGAGACTAAACCAAAACACGCCGGGGTGCGTACATAAACGTGAAGGTTAGTATTAGTAACCGGCCGAATGCGAGGAGGAGTTTTGGAGAAGGGAATCTCACGCAAGAAGTTTATCCGGGTGGGGACTGCAATCGGGGTGACGGCCGTTGGAGCTTCGGTGGTTGCGGCCTGCGGTGGCGGAGAGGGCGGCAACGGAGGTAGCGGAGGCGAGACGACCTCCACCGGGTCATCCGGCAGTGCCGGGGGCGCCGGGGGCGGCTCTACGGAATCGGGAAGCTCCTCCGGGGCCATAGCGCAAACCTCGGAGGTTCCGACGAACTCGGCCCGGGAGTTTACCAACAACGGCGAACCGGCGGTTCTGGTCCACCTCGAAAGCGGGGACTTCGCCGCTTACTCGGCGGTCTGCACCCACGCACAATGCACGGTCGCTTACCAGGAAGGCCAACTCGCCTGCCCGTGCCACGGGTCCGTCTTCGACCCCTCGAACGGTGGAGAGGTCGTAAACGGCCCGGCGCAAGAACCTCTACCGGAGATCCCGGTGCAGGTCCAAAACGGCCAGGTCACCAAAGCCTAGCAAAAGACACCCCTGGACCTGCCGGATCCGGGCCCGAACCCGAAAAGCGCGGGGCCGTTGGATGATGGCTTGCGGCTAAAGTAGAATGCAGGCCATGAACCCCAGCGAAGAACGTATCGGGATCAACGGCGCCGCCGCCGTTATGGGCCGTCCGGCCGAGGACGTTCGGCGCTACGTCGAGGAAGGCCGCTTGGGCGCCGAGCCGGACGAGAACGGCAACCACCGTCTCCGGCTCTCCGAAGTTGAGGAGTTGTCCCGCGCCCTGGAGGTCGAGGACGCCGAGGAGGAGGTCTTCGAGGGCGAGGTCGTCGGGGACGAGTCCTCCGAGAACCCCCGGCTGCCCGCCGTTCCGTTCGAACGCTACGAACGCCTGCTCCAGCAGGGCCAGGACTACAAAACCCGCCTCGAAGAACGCAACCGCCAGATGCAGGAGATCCGGGAAGAGCGCGACGCTGCCCGCGTCGAGATGGATCGCCTTTGGGGCGAGATAGAACGCCTGAACCTCATAGAGTTCCAGCGCGAGCTCCAGGAGAAAACCATCTCCACCCTCGAAGAAGAGAAAGCCAAACTAGAAGCCGACCGCGAACGCCTCTCCCGGGAACACCAGCAACTCGCCGAAGAGAAGTCCGCCCTCGCCGAAGAACGCACCCGCCTCGAAGCCGAACTAAAAGTCATGAAAAACCGCGGCTTCTTCTCCCGCCTCTTCGGCGGCTAACATCCCCTAACAACCAGACTATGCCTCCGAAAAATACCGCATCTTGAAGTTTCAGTGTTGACTGAAACAACTATACGTACTATTATAATTGTTAGCACAAAATACCAGAGCATGGAGGCGGTATATGGACGAGGAAAGGGCGAGTTACGTCGAGGACTTCGGGCTTTTGTTCGAGGGGTTCGGGTTACCGCGGATGGTGGGGCGGGTTTTGGGGGCACTTTTGATCTCTGACCCGCCGGAACTCTCTGCCGAAGAATTGTCGGAGGTCCTGCAGGCTAGTCGTGGTTCGATCAGCTCTTCCACCCGGACCCTCATCCAGATGGGTCTCGTGCAGCGGCGTACCAGACGTGGGGAGCGTAAAGATTACTTCCGAATGAAACCCGGAGCCTGGGACGAGTTGATGCGCCGTGAACTGGAAACCCTTTCCCGGTTTCGGCAGATGGCCGAGAGAGGCCTGGACATCGCCAACTCCGACAGCCCCGAGGCCCAACGCAACCTCGAAGAGATGCGTGAGTTCTACGCGTATTGGGAGAGAGAACTACCTGCCGTGTTAGAGCGGTGGGAAGAAGACAAGAAAAAGGAGGCCACATGGGCGCGGTAATCGAGACTAGCGGGCTCACCAAGACCTATGGCAAGGACCGGGGCATAAAGAACGTAGACCTGACCGTAAACGAGGGAGAAGTCTTCGGTTTTCTCGGCCCGAACGGCGCCGGCAAAACGACCACCGTACGTACGCTCCTCGGCTTTATGAAGCCCACCCATGGCAAAGCCGAGATACTAGGAATGGACATCGAAAAGGATAGCGTCGCCATCCGCTCGATGGTCGGCAACCTGCCGGGTGAGTTCGCGCTCGAGGACAGGATGACTGGAGATCAGCTCTTGAAATTCTTCGCCCGTTTGCGGGGTGTAAAAAACCTCGACTACGCCTACGAGATCTCCGGTCGCATCGGCGCCGACATGAACCGTCCGATGCGCCGTCTCAGCCGGGGAAACAAGCAGAAGATCGGTCTCGTGCAGGCCATGTTTCACAAGCCGCCGCTCCTGATCCTCGACGAGCCGACCGGCGGACTAGATCCTCTGGTACAGGAAGAGTTTCTGAAGATCATCGGCGAGGTCAAGGAGGAAGGAAGGACCGTCTTTTTCTCCTCCCACACATTGGGTGAAGTGGAGCGGGTCTGCGACCGGGTCGGGATCATCCGGGCGGGTGAGCTGACCGCCGTCGAGACCACCGACGACCTCATAAACAAGTCGTTCCGGCACGTAAGCCTTTCTTTCGCCGGAAGGCTCGTCGATGAAGAAGCAAAGCGATTCGAGAAGCTCGGGGGCGTGGAAGAGTTTCGTAGGGAAGATTCCCGGCTCTCCTTCGACCTGCACGACAACCTCGACGCCTTGATAAAGCTCGCCGCCCGCCACGAATTGGTGGACATGATGTACGAGCGTCCGAGCCTGGAAGAAATCTTTTTGGCGTACTACGGAGACCAGGACGAGAGCCGGGAGAGAGGAGAGGCGGCATGAGCACCGCACAAGTTTCGAAGGAGAGCAGAAAACAGAGCGTGGAGGCTGAAAAGCCCTCGGGTACTTTGGCGACCCTCGTCCGGCACCTGTTGGGTTTGCAGACGAGGGGCGTGCTTATCTGGGGGCTTGTCTTCGGGCTCTACAGTGCGGCGTTGACGGCCGCCTTCACGACCTTCGCCTCCGAGGCGGGGCAGATGGATCAAATGCTCGACGCTTATCCCCAAGGTATGCTGGATGCGTTCGGGATCTCCAGCCTCGGCACGATAGAGGCTTTTTTGGACTCCCAGGTCTTTTACCTAGCGCCGCTGGCGCTGGCGTTCTTCGCCATCTTGGCCGGGGCCAATACCGTCGCCGGGGCCGAAGAACGCGGCTCCATAGACGTACTGCTCGGGAACCCGCTGCCGCGCTGGCAGCTCGTGGTCGGCAACTTCGTCGCCACGGCTCTGTCGTTCCTGGTGATCCTTGCCATAGCAGGAGTCCTGACCTGGGTTACGGCGCTGCTGATGGACGTTGACCTTACGCTATCCACCACGGCCGAGGCTTTCGTGAACATCTGGCCGACGGGTCTGTTCTTCGGCGCGGTCGCCCTGCTATGCTCGACCATCTTCCACCGGCGGGCGCTCGCCATAGCCGTCCCCGGTTTCCTACTGTTCGCGATGTTCATGATGAACGTCATGGGCAACGTCTCCGAGGACCTGGAGCACCTGCAATCCTATTCCGTTTTCTACTACTACGGGCAGGTAGCGGTAGACGGCATGGACTGGACCAACTT
This sequence comes from Rubrobacteraceae bacterium, assembly GCA_965213905.1. Taxonomy (GTDB): domain Bacteria; phylum Actinomycetota; class Rubrobacteria; order Rubrobacterales; family Rubrobacteraceae; genus SIRX01. The sequence goes on from OZ243922.1 coordinate 1,660,576, forward strand.
CGCCGGTATATCCGCCCTCGTAGTCGTGCTGGTAGGGCTCGCGGTGCTTGCTTTCCGGCGACGCGACATCTACACGTAACCGGCTACCTAAGGAGGCAATAATGTTGAAGAAGCTGGGCGAGAGCACGGGGAACGTGCTGGGCTACGAGGTGAAAGGGAAGCTGACGCAGAAAGAGTTCGAGGCTCTCTCCGTAGAGATCAAGGCGTCGGTTGCCGAGCACGGCAAGGTCCGCCTGCTCCTCCGCATGAACGAGATCCCGAAGATGGAACTCGGTGCCCTGGCCGAAGACCTCAAGCTCGCCCCTTACGCAAACGACCTGGCACGCTACGCTATCGTTAGCGACAGCACACCCGTGGGGTGGGCGGAGAAGCTGGGAGATATATTCATTAGCGGAGAGGTAAAATACTTCGAGGACTCGCAATACGAAGAGGCGTGGGACTGGATACAGTCTTAGTCAGCAAACCCACAACGGCCCGAGAAGAACCACCGCCCACAAGGAGGCTGAAACGCTAAACACGCAAGAGCTAGTCTATGCTTCGAAGCCACGACGCAGGCCAATCTAGCCGTGCCGCCCGCAACCGCTACTTACACTACCCTTACAAGGAGTCCCAAATGAGCACAACCGATGCCCCGGCAACCGAGGTTACCACAACGGCTACCGGGGTCACCGACGGTCGGCTAAAAAGACTACGGATCTGGAACCTTGCCCTCTCGGTCCTGCACGCCGCCCAGGCGGTGGTGGTGCTCGTGCTGGCGAGCGACTTCGCCATCACCGTGACCTCCTCATTTCCCGCCGGACCACCCGGCTCCCCCGTGCCGGCTCCCGAGTCGCTGCTCGATGTGTGGATCGGGGCCGCCATCGCCGTATTTTTGGGGCTCGCCGCCCTCGATCACCTGCTTACCTCCACCGTGTTCCGCGCCCGCTACGAGACGGATTTGCGCGGCGGTATCAACCGCTTCCGCTGGCTCGAATATTCCTTGAGCGCAACGCTAATGTTGTTGCTCATCAGCCTCTATGCCGGCATCACCGGTATCAGCGCCGTAATCGGGCTCGCCGGGGCAAACGTGGCGATGATCCTGTTCGGGTGGCTGCAGGAGAAGGTAAACCCTCCTGGCCGCGAGAGCACCACGATGATGCCGTTCTGGTTCGGCACCCTGGTCGGGCTCGCCCCTTGGGTAGCCATCGCCTGGAACCTGGCCGGTGCCTCGACCGTCCCGGACTTTGTCTACGGGATATTTTTCTCCCTGTTCGCCTTCTTTATGAGCTTCGCCGTCAACCAGTGGCTGCAGTACCGGCGGATAGGTCCCTGGCGCAGCTACGCGTTCGGCGAGACCGCCTACCTGGTCTTGAGCCTCGCCGCGAAGTCGGCGCTGGCCTGGCAGATCTTCGCCGGCTCCCTCGCGGGCTGAGGCGCGGGCGCGACGGGCCGGGCAACACAGAAGACTTATACTCGGAAGGCCACGAGAAATTCACCAACCAACACGGGGAGGTAGAGCGTTGCTCACAGCAAGCCAGATACAAGACACGAACATCGTCGAGGCGAAGCTCGACGGCGAGATACAGACAGAAGAAGTAGGAACCCTGCGCTCCGAGATAGACGCGGTGCTCGCCGAGTACGGCAAATTGAGGCTGCTATTTACCTACGAGGGAATCGGCGGGGTGGACCCAATGGCAATCTGGAAGGATTTGAAACTCGAAGCCAGGCTCGTCAGCGACATAGAGAAAATGGCGATCATAAGCGAGAAGAGCTGGTTCGGGGGCATTGCGGGCGTCTTGAACTCGGTGATGAGCATGGAGGTAGAGACCTTCGAGCCCGGCCGGCGCGAGGATGCCGTACGGTGGCTCAAGGCGTAATGCTGTAGGGAGTCGCCGGAAGCAGCAGGCCGGGAGGGTAGAAATATGAACGCGAGAAGGTTTCTGGACGTGGTGGCTTTGATTTCCGTGGGCGACGGGGCGTTATGGCTCTTGGCGCCACGCCGGCGCGGCCTGTTGTGGCTGGCCGGACCAGAGCCGGTAAAACGTTTTGTGGAACAGGTCTGCCTGGAGAAACCCTGGCAGGCTCGCTTCTTAGGTGCCGCGCAGGTTGTGCTTGGTGTCTGGCTGGCGTTGCGCCAGTATTCGAAGCCCTGAAAAAGGGCACAGTCCGCGCCTGTAATAGATGCTAGAGTCTCAGCCTATGGAGCGCGAAGATTTCAGCTATCTGCCGCTGCGGACCCTGGGTATCGCCCTCTTCCGGGGGGCTCTAGACTCTCCTGCGGCCCGGGACTTCGTACTGCTGTTGGAGCTACTTTCTGAAGAAAATCCGAAGCCGGCCGCGGTCGCAGACACCTTCGGGCGACTCTGGGAAGAACTCGCCGTAGACTCCGGCGACCTGCTCCCCGACGCCTGGCAGTCTTACCTGGTGGGGCGCATTCTGGACGACGAGAATCCTTTTAGCCTGGCCGCCGAGAGAGGCGCTTTGGGTACATCGGTAGTCGAGCAGGCACGCCGGGACCTCCGCACGCTCCAGGAGCTATTCGAGATCGAGGCCGAACCCCTGCTCGACATGGTGGAGCGGGCCGTGCCGGGGCTCAAGGTCTGGGTCCCATGGACGGACCCCGGCCTCGAAACCGAGAATTCACACCGGGGAGCGCTGGCCCGCAAGCTCGCCGACACCGATGACTGGGGCGCGGGTGCGGAGCTTCTCGCGGACTTCTACGCCCGACACGGGGCGGGAGCTCTCAACCGCCGCCGGGCCTTTCGCTGGAGGGCGGGCGGCCTGCATCCCGTGAAAGAGCCCGACCCGGCACGGCTCACGCAACTAGTCGGCCACGAGAACGAACGGAAGCCGCTGCTGGAGAACACGGAACGCTTTCTGGCCGGACGGCCGGCGCACCACGCCCTGCTCTACGGCTTGCCGGGCACCGGAAAGTCCTCGACCGTAAAGGCCATCCTCAACGAGTACGCGGATAAAGGACTGCGGCTGGTCGAGGTGGCGAAGGAAGACCTCGGCGAGTTGCCACTGGTATTGGAGGCGCTGCGAGGCCGTGGGCCGCGGTTCGTACTTTTCGTAGACGATCTCTCTTTCGAAGAGCACGAGGTCGAGTACAAGGCGCTCAAGGCGCTTTTGGAGGGCAGCGCAGAAGAGCCGCCGCAGAACGTGCGGATCTACGCCACCTCCAACCGGCGCAACATAATCCGGGAGAGCTTCTCCGACCGGCAGGAGAACGGCTTTAGTCCCGCTAACGACGACGTTCATGCCCGGGACACCATGCACGAGAAGCTTTCGCTGGCGGCGCGGTTCGGGTTGCGGGTTACCCTGCCCCCGCCGGATCAGACCCAGTACCTGGAGATAGTGCGGGCGCTCGTCCGGAAGCGCGGCATTGAGATCCCGGAAGAAACCCTCGCCGAGCGGGCCTTATTGTGGGACCAGTGGCACGCCGGCCGCTCCGGGCGCACCGCCCGGCAGTTCGTGGATGAGTTGGAGGCCGAAACGGTAGATGGTGGCCGCCTGCCGGACGCAAACTCCAGGTAGGTTATAGAAAGTGTAGAAAGCAATACAAAGAGGCTGAGTTGGCACACAGACCCCGTCACACATAGACGCCGCGAGCCTTGCAAAAGGTGCGGAGGACCGTGAACGTGGCCGAACGCACGGCCGAACGCACGGCCGAACCGGCCACGAACGTGATGATGTGACATGCTTCCCTTTATGAGGCTGAAAGAGACCTTGAAACGGTTCTTGTGGGGTCAGTTGGGTAGGCCGTCCGGCTGGCCGGGCCACGTCGTAGGCCGGCTCATGACTTCCGCCAATGTACCTGCCTACGACCTGACGCTGGCGCACTCGCGCATTGCGCCCGGAGACCGGGTACTCGAAGTCGGCTTCGGCGGCGGGGCACTAGCCGAGAAGGTTCTCGCCTCGGCACCCGGCGTGACGGTTTGGGGTGTAGATCCCTCAAAGGTCATGGTGAAGCTGGCGAACGAACGTCTCGGTAGCGCCGTACGAGAGGGACGCGCCGAGTTGAGGTTGGGTGACGTTTCCTCGTTGCCCTACGCGAACGGAAGCTTCGAGAAGGCGCTCTCGGTTCACTCACTCTACTTTTGGGAGGATCCAATCTCAAATCTGTGCGAGGTTCGGCGGGTGCTCGTACCGGGAGGGCTCTTTGTCGTTACTGTTGACCCGACGGAGCCTATGGAAGGCCCGGCAGCCAGGCAGACGGGGTACGACAGGTGGTCCCGGGAGGCGCTGCTCGCGGTTCTGGGCCGCTCGGGGCTCGCGGAGACCGGCTCCGAGTTTGCCGCGAACCAGGGGTTGGCGTGCGCCTGGGGGTACGAACCGGAGTCCCGGCTAACCTAGAGTCCGGCATGTCAAGCCGAATAAGACGACGCCCGGCGGATGCTGCGAGAAGAGCAACACCAAAGACCCGGAACCGCTCCAACAACACTAGCGGTTAGGAGACAGGGCCTCTCGGCCTTCGCGGAAGCGAACCCGACGGGCCCGGTGTCCGGCGCCCGTTGTAGGATAGTGGACCTCGGTTGGCACCCGAACGCCTTTGAGCCTTTGGAACGTTAGAAGATCAAGCGCCCCTCGCACACGTACTCGGCCGGACCCGTCGTGTAGGCGGGCTCTCCCTCCCCGGCCCATTCTACCTGCACCGTACCGCCGTCGAGGTGTACGCGGACCGGGCTCTCCACGAGGCCGAGGCGGATAGCGGCGGCGGCCACGGCCGCGGAGCCCGTACCGGAACCCAGCGTTTCCCCGGCGCCCCGTTCCCAGATCCTCATCCGCAGGTCGTTATTTCCCCGGACAAAGACGAACTCCACGTTGGATGCGTCCGGGAAGACGGGGTTGTGCCCGATCTTCGCCCCGATCCCGCGGAGTTCCAAATCTTCTACTTCCTCCCCCGATTCCAAGAAAGCGACCGCGTGCGGGTTGCCCATGGAGACCCGCAAGAAGTTGAAACCCTCGATGCGTACCCCGGAGTTAAATACCGGCGTCCCGATGTCCACCCGGGAAGAGCCATCTTCGTGGAGCAGTATCTCCTTTGTACCGGCCCCGGTTTCTATCGTGAAACTCTCTCCGCCCACTAACTCGTGGTCACGGGCGTAGCGGGCGAGGCATCGGATGCCGTTGCCGCACATTTCCGCCACCGAGCCGTCGGAGTTCAGGTAGACCATCTTCAGGTCCGCGCCCTCGGAGGGTTGGGGCACGAGTATTCCGTCCGCGCCCACGCCGAAATGCCGGTCGCAGGCCAACCTTGCCAGTCGCGGCAGGTTCGCATCCGCGACTTCACCCCGGTCGAAAACCAGGAAATCATTGCCGACCCCGTGCATCTTTGTAAACCTCATGCTGGTAGGGATTGTAGCCTCGGCGGGCGTTAGAGGCTATCCGCCGAATACGAGGAGGGCGAACGAGCCCAGGTACAGGACCATGATGAGGGCACTCTCGAAGCCGATGTTTGCGATGCCGCGCTCCTCCCGCCGGAGAAGTCCCAGCAGCAGGACGCCGGTAAGCACGATGGTCAAGGAGATCAGGTAAACCTGCTGCCCGCTGATGGCGTGGTAGATGGAACCGTCCCGGTACGCCACGTCGGAGAAAGCTATAAAGATGGTGTCGAAGGCGTTGCCCCCGATAATGCCGCCGACGGCCAGCGTCAAAGCCCCGCGCCTCACGGCCGCTACGGAGGTCACGAGCTCCGGCAGCGAGGTTACGACGGCCGTCAGGATGCCCCCGACAAAGGTCTCGGTAAGCCCGGTCTCATCGGCGATGTTCACCCCCGTCTTCGCCACCACCCAGCCGGCCACCCCGATTACGGCCGCGAACGTCACGAAACGCCACCACAAGCCCGACAGGCTCAACCGGCCGGTACTGCTGTCTTCGGAGTCGTCCTCCTCTTCGCTTTGCGTCTCCGGGGTCGGCTCCGGCCCCCACATCGGCGCCGATTGCGTCTGGGAGACTATCCGCAACCCGAAGAGGTAGCCCGTCAATATCAGTACCGTAGCCGGGTGTATGCCCAACACCGTTACGTCCGGGCCGCCGAACGCCATGAGCGGTATTCCCAGAAGCCCCACCAGCAGCGTGCCCTGCGCCAGGTTGGCGGTGGAGGCCGCCGCGTGCTCCAGGTTCGCCCGCCGGTAGACGGCGTCGGCCACGGCCAGAAAAACCGTCTGGGCGGCGATGCCCCCCACGGCGTTGCTTACGGCGAGCTCCGCCCGGCCGTCCGCGGCGGCGGTTACCGAGGTCACGATCCCCGATAGAGAAGTGCTCGCGCCCAAGAGAATAGCCCCCACCAGGGCCTCGCCGAGGCCGGTACGATCCGCCAGCACGTCCGCAACCCCCGTCAACCGGGTGCCGGCCAGCAGGATCGCCAGCGCCGCCGCCACAAACAAAAAAAGTGACAGCGTTAACGACGCGCTGCCGAGATCAGGCAAGCGCGAAAACCGGCAAAAGACCGTCCTTTTTCTCTGAAGAGAGCACCCTGGGAGCGTACCCAAAAAAACGTTTTCTTGAACCGGGTTCGGGTTTTATCCGCCGAAAAGACCGTTGGGAAAACGCCGAACGCGCCGTATATTCCTCTAGTGAGAGAAGCGCCCGCCACATACCGCAGGAGACGTCTGGGAGCCTTGCTCGTGGCGGCCGTTCTGTCGTTCGCCATCTACGCGGGCGGCAACGCCGGGGCGGAGTCGCCGCCGGTTCACCACACCGTAGAACCCGGCGAGACGCTGTGGGGGATAACCACCGGGCACTACCCACCCTCCGAAGACCCGCGGCCACTGATCGAGGAGATCCGGGAAAGCAACGGTCTTGAAGGCTACGATATTCAGCCCGGCATGGACCTGGAACTACCCCCGGTAGATTAGCCGCCGACGGGGATAGAACCACTACTTTTTACTCTTCCACGCGCCCATCGAGGTGTTTCGCCAGAAAACGCTCGGCTGCGGCGTAGAACTCCAGGCGGTTCTCGGGCCGGGCGAAACCGTGGCCCTCGTCCTCGAAGAGCAGGTATTCGTGGTCTATGTCCTTCTCCTTCATGGCGGCCACGACCTGCTCGCTCTCGGCTTGTTTCACCCGGGGGTCGTTCGCGCCCTGCGCGATCAGCACGGGTATCTTGATGCCGCCCACGTGAAAGAGCGGCGAGCGGCTCTTTAGAAACTCCTCCTCGGTCTCCGGGTTGCCGACGCGCTCGTGAAAGGTCGAGATGAGCGGCTTCCAGTATGGGGGGATGCTCTCGATCAGGGTAATGAGGTTCGACGGGCCGACGATGTCCACGGCGCACCGGAAAAGATCCGGCGTAAACGTCGCCCCCACGAGCGCCGCGTACCCACCGTAGGAGCCGCCGAAGATAGCGACCCGTTCCCGGTCGGCGACGCCCTTGGAGACCGCCCACTCCACGGCGTCCACCAGGTCTTCGTGCATCTTCGCACCCCATTCTTTGTTCCCGGCGTTCAAGAACTCCTTGCCGTAGCCGGTCGAGCCCCGGTAGTTGACCTGTAAACAGGCGTAGCCCCGGTTGGCGAGCCACTGGGCCTCCGGGTGGCAGAACCAACTGTCCCGCGCCCAGGGACCGCCGTGAACGTTTAACACCATCGGCAGACTCTCGCCGTCCGCACCCGGTGGGAGCGTCAGATAGCCTTCTATCCGGAGGCCGTCGCGCGAGGTAAAAGAGACCGGGCGCATCGAAGCCAGCTCGTAGACGTCGAGATCGGGCCAGGCGTTGAAGAGGTGCTCTCCGGACTTTTCCCGGCGATTGTAAGAGTAATACGACGGGCTCTCATCGTCGTTCGTAAAAGCTACGAGCCAGTTCTCGTCGGCGTGGTCGCGGCTCACCACATCGAAATCGCCGGACGCCAGTTTGCCTACGGCCTCGAAGTCCTCGCGCACCTCTTCGTCCAGCACGGTCCACTCGGGGCGGGCGCGCACGACGGCCGCAGCTTGAACCTCTTCCGTATCGGGATGGACGATCACGTTTCCGATGTCGTAGCGGTCGTCCTCGATCAGCACCTCCGAGCCGCCGTTCTCAGGGTCGAAAACGGTCAGCCGGGCCGCGTTCGCGTTTCGGGAAACCAGCAGGTAAATCCTCGCGCCGTCCGGGGTAAAACCGACCGGGGCGCTGGAAAGCGCATCCTCCTTGTCCCAACCGATGACTCTGTTCCACTCCGATCCTTCGTTCTCGCGCAGCAGCAAGTCGAAGCCGCCCTCCGGCGTCGCGGCCAGCGCCGCGCGCACCAGAAATTCCCGGTCGGCGACCCAGCCGACGACGTTGCCGGGGTTCTTCGCGGCCAGATTCAGTTTTCCGGAAGACAGCGTCAGCCGGTAAACGTCGTGCAGCTCGGGGTTTTCCCTATTCAGCCCGATGAGCAGCGTGTCCGGGAAGTGGCGGCTCTTACTGATGAGTTGGGCCTGCACGTCGTCGAAAGGTGTCAGGTCCCGGACCTCTTTGGTAGCCGGGTCCACGGCGTAGACGCGCCAGTTCTCGTCGCCGGCCTGATCCTGGATGTAGATAATGTGCCGGTTGTCTTCGGCCCAGAAATACATCCTGATGCCCCGCACCCGGTCGTTCGTAACCGGCTCGAAGTCTTCGCCGCCCACCGCCCCGACCCAGACGTTCAGCACGCCGTCTTTCGGGGCGAGGTAGGCCAGACGTTCGCCGTCGGGGGAGAGGCGGGGTTGGGTCCGTTCCGGGTTGCCGAACAGGAGTTCGCGGGGGATCAAGGGTAAAGTCTTCGTATCTATCACGGATACCTCTTTCTATGAGTTATTGGAGAATAGTCTAGCGTGAAAGACCATCGCAGACAGCTTCTCGCACGGGCCCGAAATTTTCCCAGACTGACAAGACTCGCCTTTGAAAACATCGCCAAAAGACTTCAAGGCTTGACGACGAGCCGTGCTCCGGGCTAGGGTCCTACGAGGTTTGGCTGAAGCGGGAAGAGGATTCTATGTTCACGTACAAGCTAGATGAAGTTTCTGAACTCGGGTTGCTGGAAGAACGGCACTCCAGAGAACTAGCCGAGCTTACGGATCACAACCGGGAGCACCTGCGAGAATGGCTGCCCTGGTTGGACGACAACCGCACGGTAGAGGATAGCAAAAACTTCATCCGGGCTACCCTGAAGCAGCTCTCCGGCAACGACGGCTTTCAAGCCGGCATCTGGCACGAAGGACGGTTGGCCGGTGTCGCCGGCTATCATGGCATTAATTGGGGAAACCGTCGTACGTCGCTCGGCTACTGGCTGGCGAAAGAGTTCGAAGGCAAGGGATTGATGACCAAATCTTGCAGCGCGCTCACGACCCACGCCTTCGACGCCTACGGCCTGAACCGCGTGACCATCGCCTGCGCCACGGGGAACGAGAAGAGCCGGGCCATTCCGGAGAGGCTGGGCTTCGAGCTAGAAGGAGTCGAACGGGAAGCGGAGTGGCTCTACGACCACTTCGTAGACCACGCGCTCTACGGAATGCTCGCGAGAGACTGGGAAAATTCCCGGGGCCGCGGGTAGCTCTGGCTACGAGCCTCGAAAGCCCATGGTTATTCTACTCATCGAGCACATCCCGCATAGAGTACAGACCAGGCTCCGCCCCAGCCACGAACCTCGCCGCCCGCAGCGCCCCGTCGGCGAAGGTGCGGCGGGAGAGGGCACGGTGAACGACTTCGATCTCTTCGCCTTCGGAGTAGAAAACGAGTCGATGTTCACCAACCACCGCCCCACCGCGCAGGGCGTGAACCCCGATCTCTCCTTCCTCCCGCGGCTGATGCCCTTCCCGCCCATAAACCGCCACGTCTTCGAAGCTCTTGCCCCGGCCTTCGGCGGCGGCCTGACCCAGAAAGAGCGCCGTCCCGGATGGGGCATCCACCTTGTTGCGGTGGTGGGCCTCGACGACCTCGATGTCGTAGCTGGAGCCTAGCTTCTCCGAGACCTCACGCACCACCTCGCGCAGCAGGTTCACCCCGACACTCATGTTCGGGGCGAGCATTATGGGCGTTTTCTCTGCGGCGGCTTCTAGCTTTTCGTGCTGCTCCTCGGAGAACCCCGTCGTGCCTATGATGAGAGGTTTACTGTAAGAGAGATGTTCTACCGTCGCCGCCGGGGTGGTGAACTCTATGAGGGCCTCGGCGTCTTCCGGGGGCTCTTCGGTCGCGGAAACCCCGATTTCGCCCCAGCCGCACAGCGCGCCGAGGTCTCTGTCCAAATCCTCCGCGTCGGGCTCGACGGTGCCGCCAACGAGCGAGATGCTTTCGTTCTCCAGCGCGGCGCGGCAGAGCTCGCGGCCCATGCGGCCCGCCGCCCCGATTACGGCTACGCGGATAACTTCGCTGCTCAAACCTCTTCGGGGGTTGGGAGGAGGTGGTTAGAGAGGTCGAGGGTCTCTTGTAAAAGTTCCAGGTTCTCGCCCTCCATCGGGACGAGCGGCAGGCGCATCTCATCGGAGCAGAAACCGAGCAGCGAGGCGGCGGTCTTTACCGGGATCGGGTTTGTCTCGACAAACAGCGCCCGGAAGAGCGGGAGCAGTTCGTAGTGCAGCTCGCGGGCGCGTTCCCAGTTGCCTTCCAGGGCGGCGTCCACCATGTCGGAGACGGCGCCGGGTGCCACGTTGGAGGAGACTGCCACAGTACCGACGCCACCGAGGGCCATGAGCGGCAGGATCATGGGGTCGTCGCCGGAAAGGATGTCGAAATCCTCGCCGCACAGCCGCCGAATATCGCTGACCATGTTCATCGAGAGGGTAGATTCTTTTACCCCGACGATGTTCGGGACCTCCGCCAGCCGCGCCATCGTGTCCGCCTCGATAGTCACCGCTGTCCGTCCGGGGATGTTGTAGAGGAGGATCGGCAAGTCGGTGCTCTCGGCTATCGTGACGAAGTGCCGGAACAGGCCTTCCTGGGTCGGCTTGTTGTAGTAAGGAGAGACTTGCAAGGAGCCGTCCGCCCCGGCTTCCTGGGCCATCTTGGTGTATTTGATCGCCATCTCCGTGCTGTTGGAGCCGCTGCCGGCGACCACGGGAACCCGTCCGTCGGCGACCCGCGCCACGGTTTCGATGACGAGCCGGTCTTCGGCCTCGCTCATCGCCGGGGTCTCGCCGGTGGTGCCGCACGGTACGAGGCCGTGGATGCCCTGATCTATCTGAAGCTTCACCAGGCTCTCCAGGGCTTCGACATCCACTTCGCCGTTACGAAACGGGGTTATAAGGGCCGTGAACGCGCCGCTAAACATCTCTTTCCTCCAACTCGAAGCTCTCGTGGAGACGGCGGACCGCCTCCTCTACTCTATCCGCCTGCAAAACGCATGTTACCTGAATTTCGGAGGTAGAGACCATCCTTATCGGGATGCCCGCCGCGCCTAGAGTGTCGAACGCCTTCGCCGCATAACCAGGACGATTTAGCATCCCGGTCCCGACGACCGAGACTTTCGCCAGGTTCTGCTCCCCTTCTACCTCGCCGCCCAGAAAGTTTGCGACCTCGCCCGCAATTCGCCGGGCCTCCGGGAAGTCCTCGCGGTTCACGGTGAAGGCCACGTCGGCTGTTCCTTCGCGGGTGCCGCTCTCGACGATTACGTCCACGGAGATGCCGCTTTCGGCCAGCGGCGTAAAGATGCGGCTCATCGTCCCCGGTCCGGTACGAATGCCGTCGAGGGTTATGCGCGCCACGTCCGGGTCGTGGACGATTCCGGCCAAAGTTTCTCTGGTCTCCAACTGTTCCAACTTCTTACCTCCCGCTATAACCGTGCCCGGCTCCTCGTTAAAGGAACATCGGACGTGTATCTCGACCCCGTAGAGGGCGCCCAACTCGACCGCCCGCGGGTGCATGACCTTCGCCCCGCGCCAGGACATCTCCGCCATCTCCTCCGGCGTGATGAGCGGTATGCGCCGGGCCTCGGGGACTATCCTCGGGTCCGCCGTGTAGACGCCGTCCACGTCGGTGTAGATTTCGCACCGCTCCGCGCCCAGGGTTGCCGCGAGCGCCACGGCTGTTGTGTCGGAGCCGCCGCGCCCTAAGGTCATCACGTCGCCCATGGCGTTCATGCCCTGGAAGCCGGCGACGATGACGACGTGTTCTTCGGCGAGGAGCTTGTGAATGCGGTCGGGCTTTATCTCGGAGATCACACCGGACCCGTAGCGGCCCGTGATCCTGAACCCCGCCTGCGGCCCCGTAAGGGAGACCGCCGGGACAGCCCGGTCGTTGAGCGCCATCGCCAAAAGCGCCACCGACTGCTCCTCACCGGTAGCCAGAAGCTGGTCTATCTCACGCGGCGAAGGACTCCGGCTCACCTCCGAAGCCTGCCGGAGCAAGCGGTCGGTGCTTTTACCCATAGCCGAGGCGACCACGACGAGCCCTCGTCCCGCTTCCCGAGCCCGGCCGATCCGGTCCGCCACCGCCGTTATGTGCTCTGGTGTGGCGACCGAACTCCCACCATACTTTTGTACTACGGTTCCCAAAAACCATGACCTCCATGACATCCGAAAACGTGCTGCCCGTCCAGACTAACCTACCTGGAAACGACTCGCCGCACACGGGCGTTATACCAAAACTAGTTCTAGTAAGTAAGATAGCCACATGTTCGAGGACGACGCCACGCCGCCCGCGCAGCGGGTAGAACACCGGAAGCCGGTATCCGGCGAACAACCCGCGTGGTGGCAGGGGGCGGTTATCTACCAGATCTACCCGCGTTCTTTCCAAGACTCGGACGGTGACGGTGTCGGCGACCTTCGGGGTATCCTCCGGCGGCTAGACTACCTCCAGGACTTGGGCGTTGACGCGCTCTGGATCTCCCCGATCTACCCGTCCCCGATGGCCGACCTGGGTTACGACATCTCAGACTATACGGGTATACACCCCGTGTTCGGCACCCTCGAAGACTTCCGCGCCCTGCTCGACGAGGCCCACCAATGCGGCATCCGGGTGCTCCTGGACCTCGTGCTGAACCACACCTCGGACGAACATCCGTGGTTCGAGGAAGCCGCCGCCTCGCGGCAGAGCCCGAAACGAGACTGGTATATTTGGCACGACGGCCTGCCGGAAGATTTGCCGGGAGACCGGCCGCGGCCCCCGAACAATTGGAAGGCGGCGTTCGGTGGTTCAGCCTGGGAGTGGGAGCCGCGGACTCAGCAGTTCTACCTGCACTCGTTTCTCAAGGAGCAGCCGGACGTCAACTGGCGAAACCCCGGGCTACGGGAGGCCATGGGCCGCGTCATCCGCTTTTGGCTGGATCTTGGGGTGGACGGCTTCCGGTTGGACGTCGTCAACTGGTTCATCAAAGACGGCCAACTGCGCGACAACCCGACAAAGTCTCGGGGACTGCGTCCTTACGACAGGCAAAAGCACCTCTACGACCGCAACCGGCCGGAGTCCGTAGAGGCCATGAAGTACATCCGCTCCGTGCTCGACGAGTACCCGGAGAGGATGGCCGTCGGCGAGGTGTACGCGGAGCCGCCCGGAGACCCCGCGCTGGCCGCATCCTACTACGGAAACGGTGACGGGCTGCACCTGGCGTTCGACTTCGCATTCACCTACTGTCCCTGGGACGCGCGGGCGTTCGCCGGGGCCGTCGAGGACTGGGAGAAGGCTCTCGGCCCCGAGCTGTGGCCCGACTACACTTTGGGCAACCACGACCAACCACGAGCCCTCAGCCGCTACGGCAGGAAGCTTGGGGGAGACAGAGAAGGAGACGAGGGCCGCGCGCGGGTCGCCGCGGCGATGTTGCTAACCTTACGGGGCACGCCTTTTCTGTACTATGGAGAGGAGATCGGCATGAAAAACGGCCGTGTCTCCCGCCACCGACTACAGGACCCGGTTGGTAAACGTTACTGGCCGTTCCACCCCGGTAGAGACCCGGCGCGGACCCCGATGCAGTGGAGCGCCGACGCCAACGCCGGCTTCTCCGAAGCTGAGCCCTGGCTGCCGGTCAATGCTGACTACGAGCGGGTAAACGTCGAAGCGCAACAGGAAGACCAGAGCTCGTTGCTCAACTGGTATAAAGCCCTCATCCGGCTCCGCAAACGTGAGCCGGCCCTGCAGACCAGCCGCTACCGGCGCATGGAGAACCTCGCCGACGAAGCCGCGGTTTTCTGCTATACCCGCGAAACGGAGGGGAAAACCATCCTCGTCGCCCTGAACTTTACGAACCGCGAGCAAGGATTGGCCTTGCCCCCTATCGGGCCTTGGAAAGTCTTGCTGGGCGTCCGGCTCACAGAAAGTTGCACCCTCCCACACCGAGTTGTTCTCCGGGGCTACGAGGTCGTGATCGCCTCCAGCGACAAGTATTGAGGCGACAACACCCGCTAAAGCGGCTACGGCATAGGCTTGCCGCCGGTTACCCCGAGCGTCTCGCCGTTTACGAAGCTGGCTTCTTGGGAGGCCAGGAACACGTAGGCGGGTGCGAGTTCTGCGGGCTGGGCGGGTCGGCCCATCGGGGAGGTGCCGCCGAATTGGGAGACCGTTTCGCCGGGCATCGAGGCCGGGATGATCGGGGTCCACACCGGGCCAGGTGCCACCGTATTAGCCCGCAGTCCGTATTGCGCAACTTCCAGGGCGAGACCTTTAGTAAAGGAGATGATCGCACCCTTCGACGCGGAGTACGGCAGCAGCGTGGGCGACGGCTGGTAGGCCTGGATGGAGCACGAATTCACGAACGAGCCGCCCTCCGGCATGTGCGGCAGCGCCGCCTGACTCAGCCAGAACATGGCGTAGATGTTTGTCTTGAAAGTCCGGTCGAGCAACTCGGTCGAGACATCCGCGAGGCCGTTGACCGTCATCTGGTGGGCGGCGTTGTTTACGAGTACGTCTATCTGCCCGAACTCCTCGACGGCTTTGTCTATGATGCCCCGGCAATGGTCTTCGTCCACGATGTCACCGGGGACTTTTACGGCTTTCCTGCCGGCCTCTTCGACGACCTGGACGGTTTCGTCGGCGTCGGACTCCTCTTCTTCGAGGTAGGAGATCAGGACATCCGCCCCCTCCCGCGCAAAGGCCAGCGCCACGGCCCGCCCGATGCCGGAGTCCCCGCCGGTAATAACGGTCTTCTTTCCTTCGAGCCGGCCGAAACCCTGGTAGGTGTCGTACCCGTAGTCGGGTTTTGGACCCATCTCCGACTCGAAACCGGGGTGCTGGTCCATCTGACTCTGCTCCCCAAACTCCGGTTGAGGGTATTGTTCTTTCGGGTCTTGCTGGCGGGTTTGGTCTTCGTTCATCCGGTCCTCCGGTTCTGGGTGGCTGGGTTAGAACTTTCTGCTCCGGACCTCTTGCCCGTTAGAAACGCCGGCCAAACGCAGGAACACTACTTATTCGGTGTATCTACCCGTTCGCCACGGCCGACGAACTCGTCCATCGAGGCGTTGATGCCCAAGAAGTCCATAATCCGGTCGAACAAATCCACGGGCAGCAGCCGCAGGACGGGAACCATATTGACGACGAACGGCATCTTTAACTCTTGCCGGTCCTTCTGAATAGCTTTTACTATGAGATCCGTGACCTCATCCTGTTCGAGGATTGGCAGTACGCGCCGGAAGCGGGTCTTGACGCCCTCGAACATCCCGGTGTCCACGTAGAAGGGCTCGATGAGGGTGGTTTTTACATCCCGGTGGCCGGTCTTTTTCAACTCGACGCGCAGCGACTCGGTAAAGCCGATGGCGGCGTGTTTGCTCGCGGAGTAGTCAGCCTGTTTGTCTACTCCTAAAAGCCCGGCGGCCGAGGCGACCGTTACGACGTGACCGCTACCCCGTTCTAGCATGTCCGGGAGGAAAGACTTCGTCATCCAGAAGAGCGCCAAAACGTTGACCCCGATAACAGCCTCTATCTTCTCGTCCGGGGTGTCCATGAGCCGGCGGCCGGAGACGATGCCGGCGTTGTTGATAAGGATGTCTACCTTGCCGACCGACTCGTGTACCTCCCCAGCCGTGCGGTACACCTCCTCGCGGTCGGATACGTCGCAGACGAAGCCGTGGGCGTCCCGGCCGGTTTGGGCCCGGATCTCTTCTACCACCGCGTTCAGCGCGCCGGCGTCTAAATCGTAGACTACGACCGTGCCGCCGCGCCGTGCCATTTTGAGCGCCAGCAGCCGGCCTATTCCGCTCGCGCCCCCGGTAATGACCACGGTTTTGCCGGGGATCCCGGTCACGCCAACCTCCAAACCCGTCTAACGAATACCGGGTGTCCTGCGCAGAATTTTTAGGGCCCCGCCCATCAGGCGGGCATATCGTTCCTCACTTATGCCCGGAGGCGCCGCCACGGGGAAACCCCTCTGCACCGCGACCGTCTGGCTCTCCGTGTACTTCTGTATCCCGTGCGCCCCGTGCCGCCGCCCGACCCCGGAGTCTTTGAACCCGCCCATCGGGGCGTCCAGCGACGCCCAAGCCGCGGCATAAGCTTCGTTCACGTTCACCGTACCAGCCTCCAGGCGCGTCGCGAGCCCGCTGCCTTTCTCCAAATCCTCCGCCCAGACGCTGAAGTTCAGCCCGTAAGGACTGTCGTTGGACTTTTCGACGGCTTCTTCTAGCGTGTCAAACTTATATAACGCTGCTACGGGTCCGAAAGTCTCTTCGGCGTGGAGCGTCGTGTTTTCGCCGACTTCTTCGAGGATGGTCGGTTCGTAAAAGTAGGGGCCGAGGTCCGGGCGGGGCCGGGCGCCGGTGAGGACTTTCGCGCCCTTGTTCGTTGCGTCCTCGACGTGTTCATTTACGCGCCCGAGCTGATCGGCGGAGACCAGAGTTCCCATGTCCGCGCCGTAGTCGAGGCCCGGGCCGAGCTTCATATTGCGGATGTGCTCCACGAAGCGGCGTTTGAACTCCTCGAAGATACCGGATTGAACGTAGAGGCGTTCCATGGAGATGCAGAGTTGACCGCTATTAGAGAAGATGGCCCGCTCGGCGCCGGGGATGGTTTTTCCGAGGTCGGCATCGTCTAGCACGATCATGGCGTTCTTACCACCAAGTTCCATCGAGTAGTCTATGAGCCGTTCGGCGGCCTGCCGCGCCACGATGCGTCCCACGCGGGTGCTGCCGGTAAACATCACGAAGTCTACGTTTTTCACGAGAGGTTCGCCGAGCTCCGTGCCGTAGCCGGTGACGACCTGAACGAGGCCCTCCGGCAGCCCGGCTTCGTGGAGGAGGTCCACGGCCCACACGGCGGAGTACGGCGTTTTCTCGTCGGGTTTTATGAGCGCGCCGTTGCCGGCCAGGAGTGCGGGTATGGCGTCGGAGATCCCCAGGGAGAGCGGGTAGTTCCACGGCACGATAAAGCCCGCGACGCCCAGGGGGTGACGATATTCCCGGGTGGCGGTCAGGAGCGGGAACGCACCCTGGCGGCGGCGGGGTTTGAGGTATTTCTCGGCGGTGTTGGCATAGTATCGGGCAGTGATGGCGGTGTCGAGGACTTCCTCGAAAGCGTGCTTGCGGGCCTTGCCGTTCTCCGATTGGATCAGGTCGAGCACTTCTCCCTGGCGGTCCAGCACCAGGTCGTGGAACCGCAAGAAGATCCTCTTGCGTTCCGGAAAAGACGTTTCGGCCCACCGCTCTTGGACCGTTCGACTCCGGCGGTCCGCTTCCTCCACGTCCTCCGGTACGCATCGGGGCACGTGGCCCAGTGTATCGCCCGTGAACGGAGCCTCGACGGCTATCTCTTCGCGGTTGCCCGCGGTGGTGATGCGGCCCGTCAGCCGGTTCAGAAGGCCTTTCCCGGTGGGCCTTTCGTCGGTTCTCGGCTTTGTATCCAAGATCTCACCTTACCTTTACGCGGCGCAGCCGGACGTCTGTCAGGGCGGAGCGGGCGGCGGCGTCGCCGGGGACGCCGTGAACCGCGCCACCGGGAAAGGCCGAGGCGCTCCCGACGAACAGGCCGCGCACGGGGGTCCGGTAGGGTGAGAGGGCAGGGATGGGCCGGAAGAATAACTGGTCCGGGGCCTGGCTACCGGCGTTCACATCCCCACCGACCAGGTTACGGTTTTGGTTCTCCAGCCCTACCGGGGTTATTACGTGCCGCTCTAGTATTAAATCCCGGAACCCCGGTGCGAACCGTTCTATCTGGCTCTCCATGCGTTCGACGTGCTCTTCGGTGTGTTTGTTCCAGTCCACGCCGCGCGGGACGTGGGTGTAGGCCCAGAAAGTATGGTGGCCCTCCGGGGCGCGGGAGGTGTCGGCGACCGAGGGTTGGGCGGCGAGCATAAACGGCTTCTCCGGCAGATAGCCGAGCTTTTCCCGGGAGATGTTTTCGTCCAGCTCCTGGGTTCCGCCGCCGATGTGGAGCGTGCCGGCCCCCCGCGCCGCTTCGTATTCCCAGGGGATCGGCCCGGAGAGGGCGTGGTCTATCTTCAGCGACCCCGGACCGTAGCGGAAGCGGGCCATTCTCTTTTTGTAGGAATCCGGCAGGAGGCCATCGGAGATACCGAGTAGCCCGTGTGGGGTCACGTCACAGACGGCTAGGCTGGTCCGGACCTCCTCTCCGCCGGTCACCACGCCCGTTACCCGGCCGTTCCGGGCCAGGACTTCCTCGACCGGGGAGCTTGTCCGGATCTCACCTCCCAGGCTCTCGAAGTAACTTGCCAGCGCCCCCGACAGCCGGCCGGAGCCGCCCTCGGCGACCGGCCAGCCGGCGACGTGGCCGAGCAGGTTCAGGTAGAAACCGAAAATGGCGCTTCCGGCGGCGCCCGGTGCCACGTCCCCGTGCAGCGCCGTGCCGTAGAACCAGGCCTTCGCCCCGTCGCCGGAGAAAAGCTCGTCCGCCAGCGCCGCCGCGGGCTGGAGTACCACCCGCCCCGTCTCCAGCGAACCTTTGTAGCCGAGCCTCAGCGCCGCCCGCAGGCCACCCCACACCGGCGGAAACCCTTCCATCATCGCCTTTTTGAGTACGTCCCAGTTCTCCACGTAAGGCGAGATGAACTCTTTCCAACTCTCGCCGTCGCCGGGACGCAGGCCGTCGAGAGAATTGGCGGTGAGATCTAGCTCCTTATAGAGCGAGGCCCCGCGTCCTCCGTCCAGTACGTGAGACATCGCCACCTCCGGGTGGATGAAGCGGAGGCCGTGTTTCTCCAGCGGCATCCGGGAGAAGACGGGCGAGGCGGCGCCTGCGGGGTAGACGGAGGAGTAGGTGTCGTGCAAAAAGCCGGGAAGGGTGAGCTCGTCGGTTTTTACCGCCCCCCCGATCCGGTCCTCCGCCTCCACGAGCAGTACCGAGAGGTCCGCTTCGGCGAGCCTTATGGCCGCCGCGAGACCGTTCGGGCCGGCACCGACGACCACCGCGTCGTAAGAGTAGGAACCGCTCATCGTTCTGGAGTCTCGTCTGCCGGCGGTGTCACGCGGTGCATCATTACACAGGGCACGGCTTTCGGGTTCGGGGACGGGCTGCGATTCCACGTGGCGGGCTTTTTAGGCAAAGATCACCCCGGCGGTTATGACGCTTATGGTGCAGAAGTTGAAGGTTCCGTGCGCGACTATTGGGGACAGCAAGCTATCCGTTCTGGCGTACAGCCAGCAGAACACCATGGCTATCGTAAAGAGGCCGGGCACGAGCACGGGAGAGAGGTGTATCGTGGCGAAGATCGCCGAGGAGACAACGGCGGCGGCCACCGTCGCGACCCGTTGGGCGGATGCGGCGCCGTCTTTACCCGGCGCGAGTTTGCCGGAGAGCAGACGCCCGGCCCACCGCAAGCCGCCGAAAATCGCGCCGCGGTTTACGAACTCCTCGACCACGGGCGTCATTACCGCCACCACCAACACGACGCCCAGGGCCGCGAGCACGCCCTCCCGGGTCGTCCACTGTTCTACCGCCCGGAAGATCGGCTCCTGGGCCGAGTTGTCCGCCGCGTAACCGAGGCGCCGAAACACCCACGCCGTCGCCCCGAATATCGGCAGGCTGAGGAAAAAAAGCGCGAGCCCCGAAGCAAAACCTTTCAGGACGCTGCCGCTGGCCCCGTCAGCCGGCCGGCGGATACCCAGCGCTTTCAACGAGTAGCTGTATTTCCTCCCGGTGACGCGCAACACCAGGACCCCGGCCCAAAACAACCCCAGGGCCATCGAAAATAAAATGACGTTCTGTAGGGCTATAAGCCCGAATAACTGAGCTGGATCGTTCATTGCTTCTCCGAGACCTCCCGGGTCTAAAGGCGGCGCCAACCGCCAAACCTATAAAGAAGATTGTACCCGCCGGGAGGCCCGGAAGGCGTATGAAACTGCACAAAAAGCGCGGTAGAAAAACTGGTCGAGCAGGAACCTCCGGGTGCGGGTCCTGCGCCGCGCCCCGTCAAACTACTCAGCCGCCACCGCCCACCTCTCGCCGACGCATGGGCATGGCGTCAATGCGCCGGAAGACCTCCTGCGCCGGGACCGGAGTTTCGCCGCGGAACTTCTCTCCACCATCTTTACCGACTAGCAGAACGACGAACCCGTCGTGTCCCACCCCGAGGTCTTCCCGGAGTTTTTCTTCGTCTTGCGCGGGTATCGGGGTTTCGTCCAACCTTCCGGTTTCGCGGCCCGGGGCCCCCGGGAGGCCCGGGAACTCGCCGAGCAGCAAGTCTCGGTCCTCGAAGTCCGGTTCCAGTCCTTTTAGCAGCCGTAGCTGGTCTTCGTACTCCCCGGAAGCGGACGAGGCGAAGATCAAGAACAGGCGGTTTTTCCACTTGTAGGGTGAAAGGTCCACGATAGGTTCTCCTTCCGGTTGGTAGTATCCGGATGAGCCTAACCTGATTTGGAGGAGCATTTTGTGAAAGAGCCGGTGCGTTTTACCGTCTACTCCGACTACTTGTGACCGTGGTGCTTTAACGGGGCCGTGCGCCTCGAAAAGATAGAAGCCGAGTACCCGGAGACCGTAGAGGTGGTGTGGAAGAGCTTTATGCTACGCCCCACGCCGCAGCCGCGCAGCCTCGTGCAGCACCGCGAGTACACCCGGAGCTGGCTGAACCCGGCGTCGCAGCCGGAATCCGGGGAGTTCCAGGTCTGGGCCACGGAGAACCCGCCGCCGACGCACAGCGTCCCGGCGCTGGTCGCGGGCAAAGCCGCCGCGACTTTCGGAGACGGGGCGTTTCACCGTTTTCACCTGGAGACGATGGGGGCGTACTTCAGCGGGAACCGCACGATCTCCGACCCCGACGTGCTGACGGACGTCGCGGCTACGGTGGAGATCCCCCCGGACGAGTTTCGTGGTCGGCTGGAGAGCGACTGGCAGGCGTTCGAGGAACAGGTATTCGCCGAGCACACCGAGGCGGTGAGCCTCGGCGTTACCGGCATTCCTTCGGTGGTGGTGGACGACGCGCTCTTAATCCCCGGCGCGGTGGAGGCCGACGTTTACCGGCGCGTTATCCGGGACCGGCTGGCGTTCAGAGAATAGCTGCGGCTACGCGCTCTTTAGCTTGCGGGTCTCGCTGAGGGCTTCGCTGTAGCCGTTTGTCAGCTCCTGGTAAGAGTCCACTTCTTCCGCGGCTTCGTCGTCGCCGCTTCCTTTGAGCCGCTTTTTGAGCGCGACGGTGGTGAAGTAGACGCCCTGGTAGTAGGGGACGAGTTGCTCCAGGGTGATCGGTGGCCGGTCCGGGCGCACGCTGTCCCTTTGGGCTTCGTCCGCCGAAAGAGAGACTTCCGGCTCTCGTTTTTCGGGGCTTTCGGCATCGTCTAGGGTATCTAGCGCCGAGAAGATCTCTGCGTCTCCGGGCCTGTCGGCGAAGTCGTTGCCGGCGTAGGCGTACCGGACTTCTCCCGGGCGATCTACCACGAGGATCGCGGGTATCGCGACGCCTTCGTCTTTGTTCCACAAGTCGCAGAGCTTGCTCAAGTCACCCCGCGCGTCGCCCAGGAGCGGAAATGGAAGTTCCAGCTTTTCGGCCATGGACCCGTTGTGGTCCGGCGGGTCTACGCTGATGCCCGCGAGGCGGACCCCGCGATTTTCGAACTCTTCGTACTCCCTGGCAAAGCTACCTAGCTGCCCGTTGCAGTACGGTCACCAGTCGCCCCGGTAGAAGACCAGCACCACCGGGCCTCCGGAGAGCTGTTCGTCCAGGTTCCAATTTTCGCCGTTTTGATCCGGCAACTCGAAAGCCGGCATTTTGTCTCCGACGCTTATAGCCACGTTAGGCTCCTTTGTTTGGTTTGCGGGCCAAGAATCTACCAAAGCTCCATTCGTACCACGCTGGGGGAGCAGGGAAACACCGTTTTGTTGCCGGACGGGGTTACTAGCCGCTTTGCACGTCTTCCGGGTCACCGTAGAACCCGAGGCTCCGGGAGATCTGCGCGGAGGCTTTTCTGACCAACCCGCCCGTTTCCGGCACCAACTCCGCCGGGAGCCGGAAAGCAGGGCCGGACACGGCGACGGCGGCGATAACCGTGCCGTCAGCGGACCGGATCGGGGCCCCGACGGCGTTCATGCCGATCTCCAGCTCTTCGATGATGGCCCCGTATCCCGTTTCCGGGATTTCCCGGAGTTGTTTTTGTAGGACCTCACGGTCCGTAATCGTGTGCTCGGTGAGGGCTTCGAGCGGCTCCCGCAGGATACGCCGCCGCTGCTCATCGGGCATGTAAGCCAGCAGGACTTTGCCGGCGGCCGACGCGTGCAGCGGCGTGTGCCAGCCGGACCAGTCAACGGACATCATGGACGTGGTAGAGATACTCTGGTGGATGATGATCGCCTCGTCCTCTTCCAAAGCCGTGACGGTAACCGTCTCTTCCGTTTCGTCGCTCAAGCGCTCGCAAACGGGGCGCGCGTAGCGGACGATGTCCAGGTCCGCGGTGACCGTGCTGGCGAGCAGCACCATCCCGAACCCCAGCCGGTACTTCTCGGTCGCACCGTCCTGCTCCACCAAACCCCGATCCCGGAGCGTGGCGAGCAGCCGGTAGGCGGTGGATTTGTGGATGTCCAACTCGTTGGCGACCTCGGTGACGCCCGACCATCCCTGTTGGGATAATAATTCCATAACGGTGATCGCCCGGTCCACCGACTGAACGGCGGAACTATTGCCGCTAACAGGATTCATAGAAGATCATTCTACACGCCTTCCATAAAATGTTTTTCAGGCCCACCGGCGGCGGGCCACCGGCGGCGGGCCGCCGGCGGGCCGCCCCCCGCGCGGCACTCCACACCGTTCTCCACTTCACCAGAAAGTTTTTACGTCCGGAACCCGTGGAAAAGAGTGCGGTTGGCCGTTCTGTTCGTAAGGCTGCCGGTCTCCGTTTGCCTTCTGCCTCCGGCTGCCGTGCCCGACCGTTTGGGCGGTACGAACGGCCTGACGGCGGCCGCGTTCGCTCTCGTAGTGATGCTGGCCTCGACGCTGGAAGCGATCCAGGCGGAACAAGTCTATGTTGTGGCGGGTGATGCCAGTTTCGGCGAGGTCCGCCATGATCTCCCCGACCACACTGGCGAACTTGAACCCGTGCCCCGAACACGCCGACGCGACGCTGACCTGCTCGTAGTCCGGGTGAAGATCTATGACGAAGTGGTGATCCGGGGTGTTGGTGAACATGCAGGTCTGCAGGCTCATCGTCGGGCCGCAACCTTGTGGGAAGTACCGCTCGGCGAACTTCCGCAAAACCCGCTCGTCGTAGCCGTGGACTTCACGGTCCAACTCCTCGGCGTCGCCCTGCTCTTCGAGGTGGAAGTACTTGCCGAACTTGAAGCCCGGCACCCCGAAGACCGGGAAGCCGTAGAAGCGCACTTCGTCCACCAGCAGGTTAAAGACCGGAAAGTTCTGAGGGGTGAAATGCTCCGGCTCTGTAGGTTGGAGCCAGGCCAGCACTTGCCGCTCTGGCGTGGCGAGACCGTCCAGGACGTCCAAAAGGTTCCGGTTCCAGGCTCCGGCGGTGAAGACGAGCTTGTCGGCCTCGTAGGTGTCGCGGCTCGTGCGGACCCGGACGCCGCCTTCGAGGGGCTCCCACTCCAATACTTCTTCGTGGCCGTGGACCTCCGCTCCTTCGGCTTGTGCCGCCATCACGTAGGAGACGATGCACCTTTCGGGGACGAGAAAGCCGCCGTCGGGTTGCACCAACGCTAGGTGCTCCGGCGGCAAATGGTAGCCGGGGTAGCGGCGGTGCAGCTCGGAGCCGGTGAGGACTTCGTGGGGCAGGTCGTGGAGCCGGGCTGACTCCCAAGAGCCCTTGAAGACCCAGGAGTCCTCCGGGCCGGCGTCTATGGAGCCGATGGTGTGCAGGAGCCGTTCGCCGGCGGTGCTCTGGATGCCGCGCCACAGCTCGTAGGCGCGGCGGAGTAGTAGGACGTAGGAGGGGTCTTCGTAGTAGGCGAGCCGGATGATGCGGGTGTGGCCGTGGGACGAGCCCATCGTGTGCGGGATGCCGAAGCGTTCCAGGCAGAGCACCCGCTTGCCGCGCCGGGCCAGGTAGTAGGCGGTGGCGCTGCCCATCGCGCCCGCGCCGACTACTATGGCGTCATAGCGTTTGGAGTGGTAGTTGGTGGACGCCATTACGCGCTGCCGTTCACCGAGGCGTTTGCGTAAGTCATTGGTTCGGGGGCAGGTTCCTGGCGCCGGTCGTCGTCCTGGGGCTTGGCCCGGATGCGGGCCATCTCGGGATCGAAGAACGGCGTCTGCGCCACCTTTGCGGGCACCGGTCGGCCGTTGATCTCTACGATCAGGTTTGCGCCGGGCCAGGAGTGGGCGGTGTCCACGTAGGCCATCGCGAGGGTCTTACCGACCGAGGGTCCTATCGCGCTGCAGGTAATGTGCCCGACCTGCCGCTCGCCGGGCATGACCTCGTCCTTGTACTCGCCGGCCTCGCTGCCGGAGAACATCTTCTCCCGAAAGCTCGCAACGTCGCCGATGCTGTAGAGCTTGTCGTTTACGGCGGCGGGGACTTCAGTATCAAGGGTAAGGCCGACCCAGCGACTCTCCAGACCTTCGTCCTGCACCTTTAGTAGGGCTTCGCGGCCGATGAAGTCGGGTTTGTCGAAGTGGATCCAGCGCGATAGCCCGGCGTGAAACGGCGTGTAGTCTTCGTTTATGTCCGAGCCGTAGAGCGGCAGGCTCTTCTCGATCCGCAAGCTCTGCATCGCCGCCACACCGTAAGGATGCAGGTTGAACTCCTTGCCTTTCTTGAGCAGGTAGTCCCAGAGGACGGAGGCTTGATCCGCCGGGGTGTACAACTCGTAGCCCAACTCGCCGGTATAGCCGGAGCGGGAGATGATCAGCTCGATGCCGTTTATGCGGCACGGCGCGAAGCGGAAAAAGCGCAGCTCGTCCAGATCCACGTCTTTGACGACCGTCTTGAGAAACTTGCGCGAGAGGGGACCCTGTACGACCGGCAGGGCTATCGCCGCCGTTACGTCGGTGACGTAGGCGCTCCGGCCTTCGGCGTGCCCGGAGATCCAGCGATAGCTTTTGAGGCGTGGACCCGAGCTCGCCACGATCATGAAGTGCTCGTCACCGAACTTGTAGACGGTTACGTCGTCTACGATGC
Source organism: Rubrobacteraceae bacterium (assembly GCA_965213905.1). Lineage (GTDB taxonomy): Bacteria > Actinomycetota > Rubrobacteria > Rubrobacterales > Rubrobacteraceae > SIRX01. The sequence continues at coordinate 1,685,923 of OZ243922.1, forward strand.
CGCCCTCTTCGTTGCACATGGTCGAGTACCGTAGCTGGCCCGGCTCCACGTCCAAGACCTCGTTAACGAGCAGCCGCCGCACCAGCCGCTCGGCCCCCGGGCCTTTGATGTCGACCTCACCCATCGTAGATAAGTCCTGCATCCCAACGTTTCGCCTGACGTTCAGATGCTCCTCCACCGGCGAGGTGTAGGCGCTGGGGAACATGTAATCCCCGCCGCCTTTTATTACTTCGCGGGCGGAACGCAGATGAAAATCGTACAGTGGGGTCCTTCGCTCAACCATCGGGTGCCTCCTATTCCGGCAGTGTTGAATGCAATATACCGCACACCACAGGCCGTTGCACTATACGGCACTGTCTCGAATACACTTCAGACCCCGCCTTCTACGGCGTTCCGGGCGTTGTTCGCGGACCTTGCGAGTTCCCTGGCCCGGTCGAGACGTCCGTCTTCGATGCCGGCGGCGGAGAGGTTGATCCCGACGAGCACAACAGCCGCGCCCGCGCCCGCCTCGGCCAGCAGGACGGCCGCGACGGCATCCCCGCGCAGGTTCGGGTTGCCGTTTTCTATGAGCTGAACGGCGAGATCCGCCACCTCTGCACCAACTTCAGCGACTTCCAGCGGCACGTCCGCCGCTTCGGAGAGCGCCGCCTGCACGTCACCACCTTCACGTTGCGCCTCGATGACGCGTCCGTAGGCGTCGGCATCAGCTTGGATGAGTGGTGCGGCCCGTTCCTTCAGCGCTTCGGCGCGTTGCCGTAGTTTGTCGGCATCGGACAGTTGCCCGGTCGAGATGCGGGCGGCCATGCCAGCGAGGGCGGCGGCCAGAGAGACGGATATTGCCGCTGCGGCGCCCCCGCCGGGGGCCGGTTCGCCGTAGGCTGTGAGGTCCAGAAATCGGCCCAGCGGGAGGTTGAGGTAGCCGGTTTTTGTACCTGGTTCGCTCAGAACAGCCCCACGGTCTCGCCGTTCTCGTCGATGTCTATGCTCTCGGCGGCGGGGTGGGCGCTCAGGCCCGGCATCGTGCGCATGTCGCCGCAGATCGGGTAGATGAAGCCGGCACCCACCGAGGCCCGTACCTCTCTCACGGGCAGCGTCCAGTCCTTCGGGGCGCCCATGAGCGCCGGGTTGGAGGAGATGGAGAGGTGGGTCTTGGCGATGCACACCGGCAGGTTCCCGAAGCCGTTCTTTTCGTAAGAGTCGATTTGGGCTCCCGCCTGGATGTCGTACTCGACGCCCTTCGCCCCGTAGACCTTTGTGGCTACGGCTTCTATCTTGTCCCGGAGGGAAGCTTCGTCCGGGTAGAGAAACTCGAACTCGCTCCTTTCCTCAGCGGCTTCGGCGACGGCTTCCGCAAGCTCTACGGCTCCGGCGCCGCCTTCGGTGAAGTGGTTGCAGACGGCGACGCGGGCTCCCATCTCCTCGGCGATCTCCCGGATCGCTTCGTGTTCGGAGTCGTGGTCGGTCGGGAAGGCGTTTATGGCTACGACGGGCGAGACGCCGTGAACCCTTATGTTCTCGATCTGCTTGCACAGGTTGTCCGCACCGGCATAAACATCATCGGGGTTCTCTTTTAGAAGTCCATCCGGCAGAGGTTGTCCGGCCTTGACCTTGTGGCGCCCCGAATGAACCTTGAGTGCGCGGACGGTTGCGACGAGCACCGCCGCGTCGGGCTTCAGTCCGGAGTTGCGGCACTTGATGTTGAAGAAGCGTTCGGCTCCCATGTCGGCCCCGAAGCCGGCCTCGGTTATGAGGAAGTCTCCGCCCCGGATGCCGATGCGGTCGGCGACGATGGAAGAGTTGCCGTGGGCGATGTTGCCGAAAGGTCCGGCGTGTACCAAGACCGGGGTGTTCTCCAGCGTCTGCATCAAGTTCGGCTTTATGGCCTCTTTCAGGATCACCGTCATGGCTCCGGCGGCTTTGAGGTCTTCCGCCGTGATGGGCTCGCCTTTGATGGAAGAGCCTATGACGATCCGGCCAAGCCGTTCGCGGAGATCCTTCAAAGAATTAGAGAGCGCCAGCACCGCCATTACCTCGGAGGCGGCAGTAATGTCGAAGCCGGCTTCGCGGGGTACGCCGTCAACCCTAGGACCTAACCCTGTGATGGTGTGGCGCAGGGAGCGGTCGTTTACGTCCATAACGCGGCGCCAGGTGATTGAGTGGCGGTCTACGTCGAAGAAGTCGTCGTGTTGATGGACGTGGTTATCTATCATGGCGGAGAGCAGGTTGTGGGCCGCTGTTACCGCGTGCATGTCGCCGGTGAGGTGCAGGTTCAGCATCTCCATCGGCACGACCTGGCTGTAGCCGCCGCCCGCCGCGCCGCCCTTGATGCCGAAGGTTGGTCCCATCGAGGGCTGGCGCACGGCGACCGTCGCCGTCTTGTCCAGATGCTTAAATGCCTGGCCCAGTCCTACGGTGGTGGTGGTCTTACCTTCGCCCAATGGTGTTGGGGTGATGGCGGAGACTAAGACGTATTTCGCGCGGGGACGGTCTTCTAGCTCGTCTATGGCGGCTAGTTTTATCTTGGCTACGTCCTTACCGTAGTGTTCCAGAAGGTGCGGGCCGACCCCGATCCCTTCGGCCACCTCTTCCATGGGTTTGAGACGGGCCTTGCGGGCTATCCGGAGGTCTGAGGGCATCTCGATTGGTTTCAGCATCTTTTGCTCCTTAGTAATTGGCGGAAAAAGCTAGGTAGTCGCCTTGACGCGTTCGAGCATATTTCGCCGCCAGGCTTCGGTTCCCTCTAGCTCGTTGAACGTGTAGACGTGGAAGCCGCGGAGGTTGCTGCGCGGATCGTCGAGTTGCGGCGTGAGGTCTGCGACCAGGCCGTCGGGGGTGTAGCCGCCGGGCAGCAGCATCCGCAGGAAGCGGTTGCCGTACTTCTTCAAAAAGCGGGCGGAGTCGCCGAGGCCGATGCTGCCGGAGATCCGCATCAGCTTCGTCATGCTAACGGAGCCGGGGATACCGACGTAGATGGGGAGCTCTACGCCCCGGTCGCGTACTTTTTGGACCCAGCTTTCTATGAGGCGGGGTTGGAAGCAGATCTGGCTGACGATATACGTGGCGTAGGGCAGTTTGTCGTTCATGGCCTGGACCGTGGTCTCGTCGCTTATGAGGGGATGACGCTCCGGGTAGCCGCCGATGCCGACCTGCTCGAACCCCGTGCCCATGTCTGACAGGGCCGCTAGAAGCTCGACAGACCCGGCGAATTTGCCGGCGGGCTTCGGGGCGTCGCCCGCAATCGCGAACACGTCCTTTACGCCGGCCTCGTGCAGCCGGCAGGCGATGTCTTTCAGGTGGGAACCATCGGAGATCAGGCGGGCCGACAGGTGCGGCACCGTCCGGTAACCTTCCATCGTCAGCCGCTCCGTAAGGTCAACCGTCGGCCCGAGACCTTTTGTGGGTGAGGCGGTGACCGTAAGCTCTACCTCTCTAGGGATATGTTCTAGGACACGCTCCGCAACGTCCGGCAGGGGGATGACCTCGTAGCGGGGCTTCTCCAGGGCGGTGGCTAAGGATACTGAACGGTCGTAACGGTTCTTCATCTCTGTCATCGGGAACCTCTCAAGTCTCCGGAATGTGCGGCGGGAGGAAAAGTTCTCCCGCCGCAAAAACTCCTTTTACGCGCCCTTTGAGGAGCTTGTGGCGGAGAGCTGCTGCTCGGCGTGCTCCGGCCGGAAAAAGAGCCGGTCGGCGACGGTCGCGGAGACCAGCTCACCGGGACGCTCGACCTCCAGCTCGACGCCGATGCTGCTGTACTCGACCGGAACCATCGCGAACCCGATATTCTTATCGAGGCGCGGCGAGTAGCAGGCGCTGGTGACCTTGCCGATGTGCTCGTTGCCCGCGTAGACGGGGAAGAAATCTATCATGGAGCCGTCGTTGAACGAGCCCAAATTCGAGCCCCCGATCTCCACGCCGACGAGCTTGCGGCTGACGCCCTCTTCGGAGACCCTCCGCAATGCCTCCTTGCCGATGAAGTCTTGTTCCTGATCCAGCTCCACCATCCACTTGTAGCCGTAACCGACCTCGTAGGGGTTGTCCTCCAGCGTCATGTCGCAGCCCTGGGAGAGGATGCCGCCCTCGATGCGCCGGATGTGGCAGGGGCCTATCGGACTAATGCCGTGCGGCTCGCCGGCTTGCAGGACCGCGTCCCAGAGTTGCAGGCCGTCGCGGCTGGCGTTCTTCAGGTAGATCTCGTAGCCGAGCTCGCCCGAGTAGCCGGTCCGGGAGATGATGAGGTCCATGCCGTCGAGTTCTTTGTGGACCATGTAGTAGTAGGGGACCTCCAGTATGCTCTCGCCGAAGAGATCTATCATCACGTCTTTGGACTTTGGACCCTGTATCTGCATCGGGCCGACGTCCGGCTCGCTGATGTTCACGTCCATCTTCATGCTGTACGCGAGTGCTTTCGCCCACAGCAGCACGTCGCTGTCGGCGAGGGAGAGCCAGAAGTGGTTCTCATCCAGCCGGAGCAACACCGGATCGTTCATGATGCCGCCGTTTTCGTCCGTGATGAAGGCGTATTTACATTGGCCGACGTTGCACTTGTGCAGGTTGCGGGGGGTGAGCATGTTCGTGAACTCGAAGGCGTCAGGGCCGGTGATCTCCACCTGCCGCTCGGCGCCGCCCACGTCCCACATCGTCACCCCTTCGAGGAGCTGCCAGTACTCGGCGACCGGGTCGCCGTAGTGGCGCGGGTGGTAGTGGTGGTTGTAGACGCTGTACATCGCTACCCCGTGCCGACGGGAGCCGTAGAAGTACGGGGACTTTTTTATCCGCGTGTACTGCAGGATTTCCGGGCTAGGGTTTACGCTGTCGAGGTGGGTTCCGTTTGTCTGCATTTCGGTCATGGTGCTCCTTTTCTTTATGTGTCGTCTGGTACGGGAAGCTCTCTTACGACTAAATACTTCGTCGCATCACGGCCCTTTCGAACGCGCAGACGCACACACCGTTCTCGCGGCGCGTCGTAACGGGAGTTAGCCTTTCGTGGGGTAGGTTGTTAGAATTGATTCGTTGCAAGGATTTTTCCCTTCCTTGTGATGTTCCGCCGGGCGGTTCGTGCGGTCGCCAAACTCATGCGAACCGCGCCGGTCTTTTATGTGTTCGGCCTTTACACTTCCACGGCCTTTCTCGAAACATTTCTCATCTGCTTCATCTCCGGATCGAAGAGCGGCTCCTCGGCCACCGTCGCCGCATGGAGCTCGTCGAAGTACTCGATCTCCAGCTCCGTTCCCGGCTCCGCCAGCTCCGGCGGCACCCAGGCGTAGGCGATGCTCTGCCCGATGCTGTAACCGTAGGCCGCGCTCGTCACGTATCCAACCGTGTCGCCGTTCGCGTACACCGGCTCGCTCCCCATAACGACCACCTCCGGGTCGTCTAGGAGGAGACAGGCGAGCTTCCGGCGTGGTCCTTCCTCTTTGCGCCGTAGGAGTGCTTCTTTGCCGACGAAGTCTCCCTTATCCAACTTCACGGCAAATCCGAGGCCCGATTCGTAGGGGTCGTGTTCCGTGGTCATATCGCCGCCCCAGGCCCGGTAGCCCTTTTCCAGCCGCAGGCCGTTGAAGGCGCCGCGCCCGCCGGCGATGATGCCGTGTTTTTGTCCGGCCTCCCAGAGCAGGTTCCAGAGGCGGAGGCCCAGGTCGGAGGAAGTGTAGATCTCCCACCCAAGCTCCCCCACATAGGAAACACGCAACGCCCGCGCCGGAACCTCCCCGATGTAAGCCTCCCGCACGTTGAAAAATCCGAAAGCCTCGTTCGACCAGTCGTCCTCGCTCAAAGACTGCACCAGCTCCCGGGCCGCCGGTCCCCAAACCCCAACGCAGCACGTCCCGGAAGTAATGTCCCGAATCTGTACCGAGCCGTCGTCCGGGAGGTGTTGCGCCATCCACTCGATATCCCGCGGCCCGTTTAGGCCGAGTTGGAAGAGTTCTTCGCCGATCCGGGCCACCGTGATGTCGCTCTTTACGCCGCCCGCGTCGTCTAGCATCAGGGTGTAGGTGACTTTGCCGGTTGGCTTGTCGAGCTGGTTGGTATTCAGGCGTTGCAGGAATTTCAGCGCGCCGGGTCCGCTGACCTCGGCCCGTTTGAGGGCGGTCATGTCGTAGAGGGCGACGCGCTCGCGCGTGATCTGGTGTTCCGCTCCCACGATCGGCGACCAGTAACGTCCGGACCACTCGTCCCGGTCCGGGATGTCCCGGCCTTCCACGAGCGGCGCGTTCGCCTCGAACCAGTGCGGACGCTCCCAACCCGAAGCTTCGAGGAAGTATGCTCCCAACTCCTCTTGTTTAGAAAAGAACGGGCTCGCGCGTAGCGGACGCGGGTCTTCCATCGGCTGCTGGGGGTGGATGATGTCGTAGACTTCCTGGAAGGACTGCGAGCTGCGGGCCTTTACGTAAGCCGGGCTCGTGGCCCACTTCTCGAAGCGGTGGATGTCGGCGCCGGCCAGGTCTACGCTCGGGACTCCGGACGTGATCCACTCGGCCATCACCTTGCCGACCCCGGCGGCGTGCGTCACCCACACAGCCTCCGCCACCCAGAAACCTTTCGCTTCGTTCGATTCGCCGAGCAGCGGTCCGCCGTCCGGCGTGAAAGAGAAGAGCCCGTTCATCGGGGCGTCTACCTCGACGTTCTGTAGCGCGGGAAGCATCCGGCGGGCTTCGTCCAGCGAGGGCTGGAAGTCTTCCGGGGTGAACTCCATGATCGAGGGCATGACTTCGACTTCCTCGTACTTGGGAATGTCGTCGGCGGCCACGGGCATCGAGCGGTGCCGGTACGCCCCGATACCGTAGCGTTGGGCCTGATGCCGGAAGTACATCGAGAAGTCCTGGTGCCGCAGGATAGGATGAACGACCTCCCGGTCTTCGCCGTCGAGCTCCGCGAGCGGTGTGGTCCAGGCGTATTGGTGCTGCATCGGCTGTAGGGGGACCGTCATCCCGACCATCCGACCGAGCTTCGGACCCCACATCCCGGCACAACTAACGACTAGCTCCGACGCGATCCTGCCCCGCGAAGTTTCGACCGCCCGCACCCGCCCATTATTTACTTCAATGCCGGTAACTTCGGTCTCGCCGTAGAAGCTGGCACCGCGCTCCATCGCCTGACGGGCCGCCGCCTCGGAAACGCGGACGCCCTTCGCTATGCCGTCGTCCGGGACGAAGAGACCGCCGTAGATGTTCTTCGCTTCTAGCAGCGACACCTTCTCGGCGCATTCTTCAGGAGAGATGAGTTCCGGCTCCAATCCCCACGAAGCGGCCAGGCCATGTTTACGCTTGAGGTCTTTCCAACGTTCGGAGGTCGCGGCGATTTCTATGCCGCCAACGGGGTAGAACCCGGGCTGGCCGTCCACCTCAAGCTCCGAGTAGCGCTTCACGCCGTACTTCGCCAGCTCGGTCATCGTCTTCGAGGGATTGGTCTGAAACACGAGGCCCGGGGCGTGTGACGTTGACCCGCCGGCCTCGAAGAGCGGACCCTGGTCTATGACCGCCACGTCGCGCCAGCCGAGCTGTGTCAGTTGGTCCGCGACGTTGCAACCGACAATGCCCGCCCCGATCACCACGATATTGGCACTATCCTCCACCATCGACCTCCAATCCGTCCGGCGTTCTCGAAACCAGGATCGGAGCCCGCCCCATAACGCCCTCGCCCACTCGACCACCCTTACTCCACACGACGCCTCCGGAAACCTCGCTCCCGGCGAGGATCTAAACCCTCGACTGTGTTGCGTATTGTGAGCGTGTCTCTCATGAAGAAACATGTATCATACGAGTTTTGTTGCGTCAAGAGATTGTGGCGGAAATTTTTTCGGGATGTTTGAGTCGGGCCCGGATGGCGTTGGCCCCGGGGATAAATCTCCGTATAAAGAAAGCTAAACGGGTTTTCAGCGGACGCCACACCCTGGGGTCGCGCCGGCTGTCTTTACGAGTTTATTGGCGGAATGCCTTTGTCGCTCTTGCAACGTAGGGACGTCTCGAAGCCTCTGGATCTGTGTGTCGTGGTACGTGGATGTGGCGGAGCTGGTGGTTTTGACGAGAAATATACTTGTAGGGGATGGAATTCGCCTACTACAAAGGACAATCTTCCGCGCCGTCGCACGAAGTTTTCATACATTTGTAGTATGGAGTTAGGGTTTGGGAAAAGGGGTCGTTGCCGGGGCCGGCAGGTTTCTGTGCGGAGAAGGTGCGCCCCTCTCCGCACGGAAAGAGTTGAAGAAGATTCTAGCTGTTCTGCTCTTGTTGACCGGTTCCCTGCGAGGATTGTTGATCGGGGAACAATACGTCGTTCACCGTTATGTTGACCACGGCAACTTCGAGGCCTACCAGGTTCTCGACCCGGTTTACGATATTGCGGCGGACGGCTTCGGAGAGCTGGGGTATGGACTTGCCGTACTCGACGGACATGTCCAGGTCTATGGCGGCTTCTTCGTCTCCGACCTCGACGACTACGCCGCGGGTCGTCTGCCCCCCGCCGCCACCGCCGGTTATGCCCTCCAAGAGGCTGCCGGCGGCGCGGGAACCGGCCCCGCCCATCTGCACGCCTTCTACCTCTTGGGCCGCGATGCCGACTACTTGCGAGACCACGGGGGTCTCTACGATGGTCACACCCCGGTCACTCTGCAACGGGCTCTTCTCGCTCATGCGTTGCACTCCTTTCTGTAGACGGGTTCAGGTTACACCAAATCGTGGCGTATTGACATGGCGGCGTTCCGGGAGTTCATGCTTCACGCCACAGCCGGGTTACGAGCAGCGTCAAGGATATGGCGGCCAGCAGGCGTATAAGGAGTAGGGGGAGGACGTTTATGCCTAGCGGGATAAAGATAAGCGTGTCCTCGATCACGGCGTGACAGGCGCAGAGAAATAGGATCGTCAGCGTAAGTTCCCGCTTCGTGAAGCTCTGCTCCCGGACCTGTTCCAGGATCACCCCGGCCCCGAAGGCCAGGCCGAATATCAGGCCGCCCGCCATCGTAACCGCCCCGTGCGGCGCGACGCCCAGAGGCCGCATCAGAGGCCGCATCCAGGCCGCGAACCTTCCCAGCGCCCCGAGGTCTTTTAGAACCTGGATCATGATCATTACCGGAAACACGATCAGGGCGAGCTGGAAAACTCCGACCGTGGCCGATTGCAACGCCCCCAGCAGTATCTCCACCCACCCCGAAGGCTCCACCTCCGTCATCGGCGCCAACCCGTAACGGGCGACCTGGCCTCCTCCGCCCCACAAAAGGTTCACGACGACCGCGGCGGTGGCCGCGAGCCCTACCCGAAACCCGACGACCAGACTCACACTCACCCCGATACGCCGGCACACCGCCGCCTCGACCGGCAGCGAGTGAGAAAAGCTCAACATCAGGGCCAGGATAAAGACCTGCTTCACCGTAAGTTCCATCGTTAGGATCGCCCCGATAGCCGCATAGAGGTTCAGCAAGTTGCCCAAAGCGAGCGGCACCGCCGCCTCGCTCGGAAGCCCGACCAGCGCCGTTACCGGCGTCAGCCCCGAGAGCAGCGCGTCGTAGACGGCCGTGTACTGCAAAACGGAGACTGCGAGCGTTACGGGGAAGATGATCCTGCCGAGTTCCCAAGTCGTCCGCAGCCCGCTCTTGAAACCCTCGCGCCACCGGATGCGCCGCCACCTTTTGCCGGAACCTTTCGCCATGATGAACCTACTATACAGAGGCGGCGAAGTAGTTCCATACTCGTGTCTCTTTGCAAGGATCCTACTGCGTACTGCATTGCTTTACCGCGATCGGAGTGTAGATCATTGCTGCATGGACTTGACGGACGATAGTATCAACCACAGGGACGCGAGAAGCATTCCTAACATCCCGACCACCAGGGTGGGTGGGACCCCGATCACCTCACCCAGGAACCCGCCGCACAGTCCGCCCAGAGGAATCGCTCCATACACCAGGAAGCGCTGGGTGGCGTTCACTCGTCCGAGAAGGTGATCCGGCGTAAGCGTCTGGCGGGCGCTGACTTCGCCCACGCGGTAGACCGTGAGGAAGAGATACTGGACAAACTCCGCGACGAGTACCATCGGCAGGGCAACCGCCGGGACTACGACCGCGAGCGGTATCGCCAGGCCGAAAAGACCGCAGATCACCATCGAACCAGCCATCGCCGGGCCCCGGCCGAACCTGCGAGAAACCGGATCGGCGGCCAGCGCCCCGAGCAGGGCTCCTATGCCTCCCAGCGCAAAGACCAGCCCGACCGTCGCCGGGCCCAGGCCGAGGTCGTCGGCAAGATATAGTACGTAAACAGAGAGAAACACGAACCCGAAGAAGTTGTGGGTCATCGAGCAGAGGACGAGCGGGCGCAGCAGGCGATGGGAGAACACCACCCGCAGCCCTTCCGAAACGCCTTGCAGCGCGGACGGGGGCTCGTTCGGGGACGAGGAAGGTGGTTTCTCCAGGACTCTTAGCCGCATCAGGAACGCTGCTGAGACGAGGTAGGAGACCGTGTCGAACAGTACGGTCAACGGCGCGCCGACGAGGCCGACCATCCAGCCCGAGATGCCCGGTCCGCCGACCTGTGCAAGCGAGCGACTGGCCTCCAGCTTACCGTTTCCCTCTGCGAGGCGGCCGCGCCCCACCAGCGTGGGCATCAGCGACATCGCGGCAACCTCGAAGACCACGGTGAATGCTCCGGCGGTCAGCGCCACGGTATACAGGAGGCCCATGTTCAACCACCCGAACATCCAGGCGGCAGGAATCAGCGCGAGCAACGCGGTGCGGGCGAGGTCGGAGGCAACCAGCAGCGGGACGCGCCGGACGCGGTCCACCAGCACGCCAACAAATAGTCCGATCAGCAGAAAAGGCGCTGTGCCCGCCGCCGAAAGTAAGCCCATCTGAAGCGGCGATGCATCCAGCATCAACGCTGCCAGCAATGGCAGCGCCACGATTGTCACCTGGCTTCCGAACCCGGATACCGTTTCCGCAGCCCACAGCTTTAAGAAACCGGAGTGTAGCCAGAGGCCCGTCGGCCGAAATTGCTCGACTAAACGAGCGAATATAGGTTTGTTCACGAGGAAATACCCCTGTCGTTACAGGGGGAGAGGGACTACAGTGCCCTGGGGCGCCCGCTCCCGCCGTCCTTTACGCCAAAACTTCCAGAACGACGGTTATGCAGCCAGTAGCGGATCGGGCATGTTCGGCAGGCACAGGATACCGATCCCGGTCGATGCTGATCCGCACGTTGTATTTTTTGTGTACGTGATCATACCCCGAGGCTAGCACACGTTTATTCGTGCCGCCAAACTGCCACCGGGCTTAGCGAATCACATATTTCACTTCGAGACTCTCTCACAACGAACGTTCAGCGATGATGCTTGTGGAGAGATCAGGAGATCACAGCTTGAAACCCCGCCTCGTCCAACACCGGCACGCCGAGTTCCCGAGCTTTCTCTAACTTGGAGCCGGCTTCTTCTCCGGCGAGCACATAATCAGTGTTCTTACTGACGGAGGATGTGAAGGTTCCTCCGGCCTCTTCTAACTGTTCGACGAAGTAGCTGCGGGGGCGGCTGAGGGTTCCGGTCACCACGATCCGCTTTCCGGCGAGTGGTCCTTCGGTGGTCCCCGACTCTACCGCGCCGAAGTTGAGGCCGAACTTCATAAGGCGGCTTACCAGCTCGCCGTTGTCTTCGAGGCCGAAGTATTCGACTACGGCGCGGGCGACTATCTCGCCGATGCCGTCTATCTCGGCCAGGGCTTCTACGGAGACGCCTTTGAGGAGGTCTTCGCCGCTAAATTTTTCCGCGATCAGGCCCGCCGTTACCGTGCCGACGTGCCGGATGCCGAGGGCGTAGAGGACGCGGGGGAAGGGTTGCTCTTTGCTTTTTTCTATGGCCCGGATCAGGTTCTCCGCGCTTTTTTCGCCGAAACCTTCGAGTGGTACGAGTTGTTCGGCCTTTGGCTCATAGATTCCCGAAACGTTTTTTACGAGGCCGAGGTCGAAAAGGCGGGTGGCGAGCTTCTCTCCGAGGCCGTCTACGTCCATCGCGTCCTTCGTGCACCAGTGAATGATGTGCTCCAGAGCCTGCGCCGGGCAGCGGGTGTTGATGCACCGGGTTACGGCTTCACCTTCCGGGCGAGAGACGGGCTCCCCGCAGACGGGGCATTCGGTCGGCATCTCGAAGGCGTATTCGGTGCCGTCGCGGGCTTCGGGGACGGCCCGGACTACCTGCGGTATTACGTCCCCCGCCCGCTCGACCACCACCGTGTCGCCTATGAGGACGCCCTTCTCCCGCACGTAGTCTTCGTTGTGGAGGGTGGCGCGGGAGATGGTCACGCCGCCGACGTTTACCGGCTCCAGTATAGACTGCGGCGTCAGGGCCCCGGTTCGCCCGACGTTCACCCAAATGTCCACGAGCTTGGTCCGGCCGGCCAGCGGCTCGAACTTGTACGCGATGGCCCATCGCGGCGCCTTCTGCACGAAGCCCAACTTCTCCTGCTGACCGCGGGAATCCACCTTCACCACCACGCCGTCCACCTGGTAGCCGACCGACTCCCGCTCCGCCGCCCACTTCTCGCACTCCTCGATCACCGACTCGATGTCGTCGTGGACCTTGTAGGGGTTAACGCGCAAGCCGTAGCTCTTGAGGGCGGCCAGGGCTTCGGAGTGGCTTTCGTAATTCGGATAGCCTTCACCGACGCCGTAGAGAAAGAGCGTGAGGGGGCGTCCCGCGGTTACTTTCGGGTCGAGTTGGCGGATGGAGCCTGCGGCCAGGTTGCGGGGGTTTGCGAAAGGTTTCTCGCCTTCCGCCTCGCGCCGGGCGTTCAGCTTCTCGAACTCTTCCAGGCCGACGTATACCTCTCCCCTGGGTTCCAGGACCTCCGGCGGGGCGTCGTCCAGCTTGTCCGGGATCGCCCGGATCGTACGCAGGTTGTGCGTTACGTCTTCACCGACCGTGCCGTTGCCCCGCGTTGCGCCGCCGACGAAGGAGGCGTTCTCGTAGCGCAGCGAGACCGCGAGGCCGTCTATCTTGAGTTCCGTGACGTAGCGAAGCTGCGGTTCCTCGTCTTCTCCCAGCAGGCGCCTCACGCGGGCGTCCCACTCGCGCAGGTCCCCGGTCTTGCGGGCGTTCGAGAGGGAGAGCATCGGGACGGCGTGCTCTACTTCCTCGAACTCTTCGAGGGGTTCGCCGCCGACGCGCCGGGTTGGGGAGTCGGGGGTTATGAGCTCGGGGTATGTTTCTTCGAGGCTTCCTAGTTCGTCGTAGAGGGCGTCGTACTCGGCGTCGGAGATCTCCGGCGCGTCGTCTATGTAGTAGCGGCGGCCGTGGTAGCGGAGTGTCTCCCGCAACTCCTCGACCCTGCCCTGAACGTTCGTGCTCTTCTCGGCCACGGGGGGATTATACGCGCGGGCAGCCCCGGTCCCAATACCACTTATACTACTTATACGTTACGGACGGGCCAGCCGAGCTCCCGCCCGTTTTCCGTTACGAAGACGAACTCTTTCTCGCCGGTGTCCACGCCCCGCAACACGGCGGCGGCGTATGGATAGGTGAGCGCCTGGCCCACCAGCGCATCCGGCGGCGGTTCTTCGAGGGCGAGTCGAACTACCACCCGGCTGCCTTCCGGGCGGGCGGATAGTACCTCCACCGTGTAGCCCCCAGTCGGCTTCTCTCCCCAGAAAACCGCCAGGTACGTTCCCTCTCCAGAGTTCTGTGCCCGGATGCCGGTCGCCCCGGAGAGCGCGGCGGCGGACTGGGCGAGAACTACCTGCGGCTCGTTCAGGCCATCGGGGCCGGAGGAGATCTCTACCAACGGCACCCCGCTTGGCACCTCGCCTGGCACCTCGTTTGGCGGCCCGCCCGTCGTGCCGGCCGCGGTCGTAGTTTTCTCTCGCACCGGGCCTGTGCCGTCGCTGGTCTTCTCCGGGGGGGAGCCCGGGCTTCCCGTTTCCCCGCCCCCGGAACTTACGTACCCGTTCTCGCATCCGGCGGCCAGAAGCAGGACCAACAGAAAAACCGCGACGCGCAAGATCGCAGGACGACTCACGTTTAGCCGTTGTCCGCGTAGTGCTCGCGGACGGCGTCGTCGAAATCGCCGGAGAACTCTTCCAGTTCGGGGGCGGTCTCGATCTTCTCCCGGTCGTACGGTACGGAGACGCTTTCTTCGGCGGCGTTCACCTCGATCCGCTCCGCCGGGACGGTGTGCCCGTCCACGACCACGTACTTCAAGACGTCGGCGGGCGCGTCGTAGACCGTTTGCCCGATCTCACCGGCCTCGTTTCGGGAGAGGTCGTAGACTTTGTAGCCTTCCAGGAAAGTGTAAGGGTTGTCCGGTTCCATCTTTTACCTCCGGTGGTGGGAGTACCCCAGCGCACATATGATAACCGCGAGTTCCCGCCGCTGGTTCCCGCCTCCGCATTGTCCGACGCCCCCGGCGTTACGCCCGCCGGACGCACCCCGCAAGACCACTACCGGGCCGTCCGCTAGCAGCGACCTAGAGAACCGGCGCCAATGCTATAATTGCTCCGTACGTTGAAAACTTCTATAGCCGGGGGTATCGGCACGCATGGGACGTTTTAGCAGGGCCATTCGAGGTTTCTTCGGGAGGTTCCTCTCGGGGGTCGAACAACGCAACCCGGAAATTCTTCTCGAAAACGCCGTCCAGGACGAACTGGACAACCTCAAGAAGCTCCAGGTCGCGGCGGCCCGCACGATGGCCTACGAGAAGATGCTCGCCAACGACGCCGCCACCAAACAGAAAACCGTAAACACCCGCGAGCGCCAGGCCCAAGAACTGGTGCACCGGGGCCAGCGGGATTCCGCCGTCCAGTTGGTGCAACAAAAGCAAGAGGCGCAAAACAGCCTGGGTGAGATCGAAGCCCGCCTCGAAGAAGCCCGCCAGAACTCCCAACAAATGGAGGAGGCCTTCCGGGAGCAGGAGCGCCGCTACAACGACCTCGTCCGAGAGCGGGCCTCGCTCATGGAAGAAAACCAGCGGGCCCGCGCCATGCGCTCCGCAAACGAAGCCCGGGCGAACATTTCCCTCTCCGACTCGTCCCGCGACCTGGACAAAGCCCGGCAGGCCATCCGGCAAGCCTCCTACGAGGCCGAGGCCGTCGGGGAGCTTGGCATGAGCGACACGGAACGCCAGATCGCCGCCGCCGAGGTAGACGTAAAACGTCTCGACGCCGAACGCGAGCTGGAAGAGATGGAGGTCCAGATGGGCCTGCGAGAACCGGAATCTCTGGAACCCCCACCAGACGGAGGCCTCCCCGAAGAGCCGGTAGCCGAAGAGCCGGTAGCCGAAGAAGCCGGGTCGGCAAACGAGGGCGCCGAGGGCGGCCGGGAGGAGCCCCGTGGCTAGAAAACGTCCCCTCTCGCACACCCTCTACCGGATGATTCCTTTTGGCGCGTTCGCCGGGCTCGGTACTATGGCCGCCGCCGGTGACGCGTACATCCTTGCCGGAATGCTCGGGGCCGGTGCTGTTTACACGGGCAAGCGGCTGTTGGATCGCAAGGAGAACCGACGCCGGGAGTTGCGGACCCGGGCCCGGGAGAACGTGCGGGAGTTGGGCCGGGTGGCCCGGACGGACCGGGTGGCCGCCCCGCAAATGAAGAGCTTGGCCGCCCTGCAAGAAGGCGTGCTGGAGAGTTGGAACCTCCTGCCGGAAGAGTACGGCCCGCTGCTGGAAGAAGACATCTTTACGATCCTCGGGGAGGTCGAGGACGCCGTGCGGCTGGCGCGGCGGCGGTCGGCCCTGCGGCGCCACCTGGAGAACGTGGACCGGCGTGGCATCCGGCGTCGGATAAAAGACCTCGAAAAAGACCTCGCGGCTTTGGGGCCGGACTCGGAGCTTCGCGCGCCGTTCGAAGGCGCGCTGCAGAGCCGGCGCGAGGAGTTGGCCGGTTACGGAGACATACTCTCGGGTATAAGCGTCATCAACGCGCAACTCGAAGGAGTAGAAAGTCTGTTGGGTAACCTACGCGGCGAACTCCTCGCCATAGACAAGGGGCTCTCGCCCAGTTCCATAGAACCGGGGCTCGCGCAGTTAAAAGAAAGAATCTCTTATTTCCGGCGCAGCCTCGACGAGGTAACCCGCACCGTAGATCATTTGCCAACCAACGTAACGGAGGAGTTGCCCACTAAATGAGCGAAGAACGGCCCACCCGCAGAAGCTTCTTCAACCGTATGTTCTCACCGGAAGAGGAAGGCGAGGAGACCATGGTATTTTCGCCCGAAAACGCCGGGCTTGAACAGGAACCCGAGGAGCCTATGGAGAAACCCCAAGGACTAACCGTAGAACGGGCGGCGGAGGTGATCCGGAGCATCCCGAACGAGGTGCCCTACGGGAGCGCCGTGCCCATCGTGCGGCTGACCCTGGAGGCCGCCGGCATAAGCATGAGCGAGCTCGGGACCTCGACCCGGGCGCGGGAGTCGAAGCTCAACTCCGTGATCGAGCAGCGCCAGGGACGCATAAAGAAGCTCGGGGACGATACCGACAAAGCCGTGCGCTACAAAGAGCAGGAGATCAAAGCCCTACAGGACGACATAAAGAAGTTCCGCCAGGCCCGGGACAACGGGGTTACCCAGGAGGAGGAGAAGATCTCCCAAGCCCGGGTGGGGCTCGAAGAGGTGGACCTCGTCCGCAGCTTTTTCGACCTGCCCGAGAAGGAAGAACCCTCCGCCGTCGGGAAGGCGGAACCCCTCGAAGAGCTTCCCCCCGTCGGGGGAGCCGCTGGGGGTACCGCTGGGGACGTCTCCGACGAGGACACGACGTCTTCCGGAAGACTGCCGCAAGAAGACCCCGGGGACTCCACCGGGGATGAGACCCAAATTTTGGGTCGTCCGGAGCCGGAGGAAGAGTCGGACATGGACGAGACCCAGGTGTTGCGCCGTCCCGGGCCGCTCTCTGAGAACTGGGAAACCCGGGGGCGCGGCGAGCAGTGAGCATCCCGCGCCGGTTGGGCCGTCTCGCCCGGGGGTTCGTGCTGAACCTCCAGGAAGACGACCGGCTGCGCGAGACCCTGAGGACCGGCCGGGAGCGCGGCGAGACCTTGCGGGACTCTTTCGGGGGGGCTTTCGAGGCCGCCTGGCGCGGCGCCGCCGAAGAGTGGCGCACGGCGGAGGAAGAACGGCAAGCCGAGGAGCAGCAAGACCCTGGGGAAAGAGACACCGGGGAGAGGGGGCAGGGCCGCCCCCGGGACGGGTCCGGCCGGCGGGGCTACTCTTCGACCACCTTCGCGCCCAGGAAATTTCCCCCGCCGGTTCTCAAGGCTTACGAGAGGTTGGATCTCCTACCGGGGAGCGGCTTGGAAGAAATAAGCCGCAAACGCCGGGAGTTGATCAAACGCTACCACCCGGACCGTTTCTCGGAGCCCGACAAGCGCGTCCGCGCCGAGCGGCTGACCGCCGAGATCAACGCCGCCCACGACACCATCTCCAGGTATCTGACCCGCGGCCGCTAACCTCCCGCACCACCGAAAAACTTCACCGCAATCCATGCCAACGGCGGTTAAAATCTTGCGTCGTGAACTCCCACCCTAACAACCCCCGGGCCTGTGAGTTGTGCAAACGTCCGGTGGGACGCCTCACCCGCCACCACCTTATCCCGCGCAGCCGCTACCGGAAAAAGCGCGCCAGGCGTACCTTTACCAAAGAGCGTATGCAGCAGGTCGCACTGCTCTGTCCAGCCTGCCACCGCCAGATCCACAAAACCTTCACCGAGAAAGAGCTGGAGCAGGAATACAACACCATAGAAACCCTCAAAAGCCAACCCGAGATAGCCAAATTCGTCAAGTGGATAGAACGCAAACCCCACGGCGTCGTCCGGTAGAACGGCCGCGGAGCCGACCGGTAACGCAACGTTAGCGCAAGAAACACCCGTTTGCCGTTAAAATAAACGGCATGAGAGTAAACGCCCTAATCGAAGGCTTCACCGCGCACCTGGCCGACGACGAGTACACCAGCCCCCGCACCGCCGAGTTCTACGAGGCCGACATCCGCGAGTTCGCGGCCTTTTTATACGGAAAAGGCGTAACCGAAGCAGAAAAACTGGGCGTCGGCAGCGTCATGGACTTCCGAAACCATCTGCTAGCCGAGAATCGCAAACGCTTCACCGTCTATCGTAAAGACGCGGCGGTAAGGCGTTTTCTCGACTGGGCCAGGACCAGTGCGGAGGCGAACCTGGATTTCGATCCCATAGAGCCCATGCACCAGCCGCTGAACCAGCAAATAGTATTTCTCGAAGAGGACGAAGAAAAACAACTACTCTCTTTCCCCATAAACCGGGCCGAAGACGCCCGCGACGCCACCGTCATCCGGCTCATGCTCGACACCGGCGTTACGGTCAGTGAGATCCGGAGCGTTCTCCGCTCTGACGTGGACCTCGGGGCCGCCCGGATACACCTCGGCGGCCCCGGCTCCCACTTGGCCCCCCGCGGGCGGCGACTTTCAGAAAAAACTATAGAAACGCTTCATACATATCTGGGGATGCGAAAGGACGAGACGCCGGAGTTGGTCGTGGGCCGTGCCGCCCGTCCCGTGGTTACCTCCAAATCGCTCCAGAATGCCATTTGGAAGCGTTGTGAGCAGGTCGGTATGTGGCGGGTTTCCCCCATGAACCTCCGCCACACCTTCGCCATCCGGCTACTCCGGAACGGCGCGACCCTAACCGAGCTAAAAGACGCCCTCGGAGTGCGTGACACCACCAATATCGGAGTGTACAAAAAGTTCGTATAAAAACGTCTCGCCAGACGCTTTTCGCGCATTCTAAGGGAATTAGTGTGACTGTAAGGCCTCGGAACGGCTCGAAAGCAAAAGAGGTTTGTGATCTTCTGGAACGTGGCATATATAGCTTGTTAACTTTGATCGCATCGTGGCCTATATAAGCGGGCCACCGGCTAAGTAAAGGGGAAAGCAGGATGGCAGCCGAGGGTTCGGGTACACAGCAGCAGACCACAGATCAGGAATCTCAGGAAGAACAGCAGTCAAACCAGCAACAATCCAACGGCCAAGAGACGGACGAACAGCAGTCGCAGGATCAGCAACTGCAAGATCAGGCAGAACGGGAAGAACAAGCAGAGGAAAGGGTTCGGGACGACAATACGCCGGTACCGAAAAACGACCCTCGCACCTCGGTTCAGAAAGAAGAAGAATATCGCTTCGCGGCCAACATACCCGGGGACCAGACGATCCCCGAGAAGGAATACGCCGACTATACACTTCATTACGATGAAGATGATGCAACGGCCGGCAAGATCCCCGACGTGTTGCTCGACGTGCCGGTGGTCAAGGTAGATGAGATCAACTTCGAACTCAACGACCTGCGGGCCAAAGTTTCTCTGTTCGCCAAGGTGCTCGACCTGGTAGAGCTCTCTGTCGGTGTAGACGCTTACCTCGGGCGGGTCAAACTGGTGATAACGGGCGTCGAAGCCCAGGCGCTCTTGAAGGTTCGCCTCGACAACGTAACCGCCATTATTGACCGGGTTCTTACCACGATAGACCGGAACCCCCAAATCATCGAGAAGCTCGTCGAGGGTGTCAGTTCCGCCGTCGAGGACGTCGGCGAGGGGGCTGGATCCGCTGTGGAAGACGTCGGTGAGGGCGCTGGCGAACTGGTTGGCGAGGGTGTCAGCTCTGCTGTAGAAGACGTCGGCGAAGGCGCAGGCTCTGCCGTAGAAGATGTAGGTGAAGGAGCCGGATCTGCTGTAGAAGACGTTGGTGAGGGCGCGGGTTCCGCCGTCGAGGATGTAGGTGAAGGCGCAGGTTCCGCTGTTGAGGATGTTGGTGAAGGTGCAGGCTCGGCTGTAGAGGATGTTGGCGAGGGAGCTGGAGAGGCCGTCGAGGATGTTGGAGAGGGCGCCGGAGAGGCTGTAGAAAGCACCGGTGAAGCCGTAGAAGATGTAGGCGAAGGAGCTGGTGAAGCCGTAGAAAGCACGGGCGAGGCAGTCGAAGACGTTGGTGAAGGCGCCGGAGAGGCAGTCGAGAGTACGGGCGAAGCCGTAGAAGACGTAGGAGAAGGTGCTGGAGAGGCTGTAGAAGAAGTCGGCGAGGGTGCGGGACAAGCCGCCGAGCAAGCAGGTGAAGCGGCCCAAGAGGTCGGTGAGGGCGCCGGACAAGCTGCACAGGAGGTTGGCGAAGGAGCCGGCCAGGCGGCAGAACAGGCTGGTGAGGCGGCGCAAGAAGTCGGCGAAGGAGCCGGCGAGGCGGCGCAGGAAGCGGGCCAAGCCGCGGGGGAGGCGGCTGAAGGCGTGAGCGATACTGCAGAGCAGGCCACGGAACAGGTGGGCGAGGTGGCACAGGAGGCGACGGACGTGGCCGGACAAGCAACCGAGCAAGCTACCGACACCGCCCAGCAAGCAACCGAGCAGGCTACAGATACTGCCCAAGAAGCCACCCAACAGGCAACGGACACCGCGCAGGAGGCGACGGAGCAAGCCACCGAAACCGCCCAGCAGGCGGGTGAGCAGGCGACGGACACTGCCCAAGAAGTAACCCAGCAGGCTACTGATACTGCAGAGGGTGCTGCACAGCAGGCGACAGATGTTGCTGGAGAAGCTGCGGAACAGACGCAGGAGACCGCCCAGCAGGCGACGCAGCAAGCCCAGGACACCGCCGAGGGTGCCGCCGAACAGGCCCAGGGCACTGTACAAGAAGCTGCGGGGCAAGCTCAAGAAGCCGCGGGCGGCGCGGCCCAGCAAGCCCAGGGCACGGCGGAACAAGCGGCCGGGCAAGCCACTGAGCAGGCCGGCCAGGCGGCGGAAGGTGTCCAGGAGACTGCAGGACAGGCTACCGAACAGGCTGGTCAGGCAGCGGAGGGCGCGCAGGAAACCGCGGGGCAAGCTGGCGAAGCCGCACAAGGTGCAGCAGATCAGGCGGCCGAACAAGCGTCGGAAACCGCAGGGCAAGCCACAGAAGAAGCCGGACAGGTTGCAGAAGGTGCCCAGGAAACCGCCGGCCAAGCCGCTGAACAAGCCCCGGAGGGTGTCCAGCAAGCTGCGGGTGACGCGCAAGAGGCCGGCCAGACCGCCGAACAGGCTGAAGAACAGCACACTTCGCAGCACACGGTCAGCGAGGACGGTATCATTCTCGTAACCACGCTAAACGCGAACGGGGAGGTAATCGGCGAAGACCTCGTCGGCAACGTCGAAGACTTACCGGTACAGGAAGAGTACATAGACGATCAGGGGCGTGTGATCAGCCGGGTTCAAGACGGCGCCGGAAACTTCTACGAGCAGGTGCTCGACGACGAGGGAAACATGATCGAGGTGCGAAGCGCCTGAGGCCTGGGAAGGTCGCGTCGAAAGCAACGAACCAGAGGAGGAGACGTAGCAGTGGCTGAAGGACAAGCGAACGAAGCGCTAAAGAAACTAGAGCAGGGGATTCAGGAGTCCAGGGAGATGATCCAGCAGAGGGTCATGGAACTGTCCCGGGACTATTTCACCGGCTCTATAGAAATGGTCAAGCAGGTTATGGAGGAGAGCCGCACCACGCTAGAGGGGCTGCCGGATCAGCTCCCCGGTGCAGACGAAGGAACGTTCCAGGTGCTGTTCCAGGAACTGATGAACAACTACAAAGACGTCGAGCAATGCCTCGATACGGCCAAAGAGAACGTCGCCAACCTGGACGCCGATGAGATCACCGAGCAGGGAAGTATAGACGCAACGGACGCGGCCCGTCGCGACGCGGCACAGTTGGACGTGGACCTCACCCAGGTCCGGGGCACCGGCACCGGCGGCCGCATCATCATCAGCGACGTGATGGAAGCCGCCCAAGAAAACGCGAGGAACAGGGCCGAGGAACTGGGCGTAAACATTGAAGAGGTAGAAGGCTCGGGCTTCAACGGCATGGTCACCGCCGACGACGTAACCCAATTCGCCGAGTCGGCGGGGATCGATACCTCACCGGCGTCGGTAGAGCCTGAAATAGAGGAAGAGTTCACGGAAGCAGCGGTCGTCGAGCCGGTGGACGCCGAAGCCGAGCAAGCAGCGGCGGAGGCCGAACTCGCACAAGTAGCGGCGGAAGCCGAAGCTGCCCGGGTGGCGGAGGAAGAAGCCGCGCAGGCGATGGTCGCCGAACCGCTCACCGAACCGATCACCGAGCCGGTGGATGTTGAGGCCGGGCCGACGATGGAGGAAGAGGCCACACTAATAGAAGCCGAAGCCGAAGCCGAAGCCGAAGCCGAGCCGGTGGTGGAGGCGGAGGCTGTACAGGCGGCGGAAGAGGAAGAGGCCTTATTGGTGGCAGAGGCCGAGGTCGCACGGGCGGCAGAGGCCCAAGCACTGAGGTTGGCAGAAGAGGCGGAAATCGCGCGGGTGGCGGCGGAGGCCGAGGCCGCGCGGGTGACGGAAGCCGAAGCCCTGCGGTTAGCGGAAGAAGCCGAAGCCGTACGGGTAGCGACGGAGACCGAAGCCGCGCTGGCGGCGGAAGAAGTAGAGACCCTAAGATCGGCCGAGGAAGAAGAGGCCGCACGGGTGGCGGAAGAAGAGGAAGCCGCACGTGCAGCGGAGGAAGCAGAAACTGCCCGATTGGCGGAGGAAGAGGAAGCCGCGCGGGTAGCGCAAGAGGAAGAAACGCTCCGGGCTGCAGAAGAGGCGGAAGTCGCACAAGCGGCGGCAGAAGCCGAGGCCGAGCGGGCGACCGAAGAGGCGGAGGCCGCCCGGGTGGCGGCGGAGGCCGAAGCCGCGCGGGTAGAAGAGGCGGAGGCCGTACGAATAGCTACCGAGGCCGAGGTCGCGCGGGCGGCGGAAGAGGAAGAAGCCGCCCGGACAGCGGCGGAAGCCGAGGCCGCAAGAGTGGAAGAGACGGAGGTCGCGCGGATAGCGGCGGAAGAAGAGGCCGCGCGAGCAGCGGCGGAAGCCGAAGCCGCACAGGCGGGGGCCGCCGAGCCGGTGGTGGAACCCGTACCGGTGGAACCCGTACCGGTGGAAGCAGAGGCCGGGCTGATGGACGTAGAGGCCGAGCCGGTAGTGGAGGAAGAAGCGGCGCAAACAGCGGGGGTTGCCGAACCGGCTGGAGGCGAGACCGTACAAACAGCGGCGGAAGAGGCCGCCCGTATGGCCGAGGAGGCCGCGCGGGCAGCGGAAGAGGCGGCCCGCATGGCGGAAGAAGCCGCGCGAGCAGCGGAAGAGGAAGAAGCCGCGCAAGCAGAGGCTGCGCAAGCGGCGGCGTTAGAGACCGAGCCGGCAGAAGCCGAGGCCGGGCAAGGGGCCGAGGCCGGGCAAGGGGCCGAGGCCGGAACCGTACAGGTAGAAGCCGAACAAGTGGTGGTCGTAGAGGCCGAACAAGTGGTGGTTACCGAGTCGACGGAAGGTGAGGCCGCGCAGGCGGGGGAGGCAGAGGCCGAGATCGATCAGGTAGGCGCTGAGGCTGAGCAAGTAGAAGCTGGGGTCGAGCAAACGGCTGAAGCTGGAACCGAGCAGGTAGAAGGAGAGGTAGATCAGGTAGAAGAAGGGGTCGATCAAGTAGAGGGAGAGGTAGATCAATTAGCGCAAGAGCAAGGCTCTGAACTGGCGGTGGGGGACGAATCGGCGAGAGAAACTGTGGAGTCCGGCGGTGAACAGGAGGAAGAAGAGCAAGCCCCCCCGGCCACTAATGCCGCCCTGCGTAAGGCTAAGGAACTCGGCGTGGATCTGAACAGGATACAGGGCACCGGCGCCAACGGCCTTATCACCGTCAAAGACGTGGTGAGGACGTAGGGGGTCGTGGAAAAACCCCCGAAGGTGCCGAACCCGGATATCTCCCTCACCGCTAAAGCAAAGGTCCGGAGGCTGCACTTCGATCGGGTGCCGGACACGGGTACGCGGTTCTGGGGCCAGCAGGAGCGAAAAACCGAGAGCGGCACCGTGCGTGAGAACCTTCCAGAGGAGGTCGAGCGGGGCGTCGTCTACCGCGACGCCCGCATCCAATTGAGGATCGCCGCGGAGGCAACCGGGGTGGAGAAAACCCGAAAGAGAAGTGAGAAGGTACCCGGCCGGGCCAGATCGGAGTAAACGGTGGGGATCAGGGTAAACAAATACAGACAAACTCGCAGAGAAGGAGCAACAAGTGACCGAGCAAGTACAAAACTTGACGCAGCAGATCCAACAGCAGGCCCTCGACAGCGCGAAGGAATTTTACGGCGACGCCCTGGGCCAGGTCAAAGGCCAGCTAGAAAGTAGCCGCGAGCAACTCGAAGGTCTGCTGGAGCAACTCCCGGAAGGCCAGGAGGCCGCGAACGAGATCCAGGAACTGGTGGACTCCTACGACTCCATCCTGGGAGCCCTCGACGACGCCGCCGAGACCCAGGGCGTAGAAGACATGGTCCAGCAAGCCCAGGAGACCGCCGAGGGGACCGAAGAACAAGTCGAGGAAACCGCCGAAGAAGCCGAAGAGACCGCCGAGGAAACTGCCGGAGAAGCGACCGAGCAAGCTGGAGAAGCGGTGGAAGGAGTCCAGGAGACTGCGGAGAGCGTGGTCGGGGAGGCCCAGGACGCCGTCGAAGGGGCCGCTGCGTCGGCCGAGAACCTGGCGCCGGGTACCCAGCTACTAAGCGAGGCCACCGACGAAGACGGACAGGTCGTCCAGCGGGCCGTGGACGAATCCGGGGACATTATCGAGACCACCCTGGATGAGGCCGGCGAACTGCTCAGCGAGGACATTACTGGCAAGATCACCGACCTCGAAGCCGAAGGAGAAGAGGAGCAGGACGAAGAAGGAAACACGATCCGCCAGGTAAGAGACGAATCCGGCAGCCTGCTCAGCCTGACGCTCGGCGAGGACGACAGCCTACTGGACCTCCAGATCCTCGAAAGCTCCGAAGAGGAAGAAGAGGAAGCAGACGCCACCGAAGCCGCAAAGCAGAAGGCCGAAGAGTTGGGCGTGGATCTCTCCGGGCTGGAAGGTACGGGGGCGGACGGCCGCATCACCGTCAAGGACGTGATGGGCGCCGGGCAGTAAGGGGGCCGGATGGACCGCGATCCGGGAAACACAAGGGCCATGATGGAGGATCAGAAGCGGCAACTCGTGAAAGCGGCCCGGATGTACGCCATGTGCCAGAAGGCCGAGGTCGCCGAGCCGCTGGAGATCACCGGTCTCGCCGTGGCCGCCTTCGAGGACATGCCGCTCAAACAAGCCCTCGTGTTCTTACGCTCCAACGAGCAAAACGTCAAAGACCTCGCCTGGGCCTTTAGAAACTCGAACACGGCGGAAGAGTTCGAGCAGCGGGTCAAAGAGATCAAAAATTTGCCGAACGGCGGGTCCGGCACCCAGAGGAGGTAGCATGAGCATCCGGGAGCAAGAACGGCGACAGCGGGCAGCGGAAAACAGGATGGATACGGCCATGCGCGAGGCGGACAAGCACGTCCGGGGCCGTATCGAAGCCCGCCAGGAAGAGGCCATGAAAAGATCCGATGAGGTCGTCAGGAGGATCGAAGTCGGCGATGTCGAGCCCCGGCCGCTGCCCGGTATCCGGGAAGACTCCGTGGGGTCTATGGGCTCGATGGAGTCTATGGGTTCGATGGAATCTATGAAGTCTATAGAGTCGGCCGACACGGTAAGCGGGGTGACCGGAGAGGCCGAGCCCGACGAGATGCAGGAAAACATGCCACTCCAGGAAAAAATGCCCTATGACGCCCAGAGCGCGCACGACGAACTGGCACAGAGGGTGACCGAAGAGACCGGCTCCGAGGGGGACCCGCACGAACATGCCGAAGCAAAAGCGGACGAGATGGCCCAGCAAATGACCGACGACACGAACGCCCAAGGGGACATGGCCGAACACGCCAACCAAAAAGTAGAGCAGATGGAAGACCAGTTGTTCGAGGGGTAAGGGCTTTCGGCCTCGCCGTACCGACCTCCACCGTACCGGCCTCATCGCGGCCCGGATGTACCAGGGTTCGCACTCCTCCCCAAGGTGTTGTGCTTGGTCGAAATTCGGGTTTACAGGCCCCCGTGCGCCGAAATAAAATGCGCCAAAAATCGGGGAGGTTGTACATTGGCAGGTTCTTGGGGCGCTAAACGGCCCGCATCTACGAAAGACCGGCGTATGTGGCGACAGTTACTGGCGCGCCTCCATCCGGACGCGGGTGGCGACCCCGAACTGTTCTTGTTCGCCTGTTCCGTCAAAGATCAAATATGTAAGCCCCAGCGTCCCGGTAGCAGGTCCGCCCATCGCGGGAGGGAGGCAGGCCCCTTTCTCCGCTCCTGGCAAGACACGATGGGCTCCTGGGCGACGGGCAATCGGGACTCGCTGAAGGTGCCCCGAAACAGCGGGCCCCGCGACTGGTAAAAGCTACGAGGTTAGCCTTGCTGCTGTTGCCCCCTCTTCACCTTTTACCGCACTAGGTTTCCCGGGTCCCGTAGCATCCGGATGGCCTCTTCCTACTGCTGATCTGCCGGCCCGGGGCTCCGCCCCGGGGTATTTTATTGGAATCTTCGTTCCTCTCGTTTCTACAATTGGTTTGTATCCAAAGTAGCCGGGGTTCGTAGGACTGGCGCGTTTACTTTGGGGGCGGGCAGGGCACGAAGAGTTGATGAGAGCAAAGAGTAGTGGAGGTGCCGGTGCCGCCTGAAGAACCAGACGTGCGGGAAGAAAGCCGAGACTCTATCGAAGAGACCGAGGGGAGCAATTCGGGGCCGTCACGGCCCGCGAACGACACCCCGGACATCACGCTCGACGTACCGACGCTCAACCTTGAAGAGGCCCGCCTGCAGGTAGAAAACCTGCGGGCCAGGATCTCCCTCCAGGCCGAGTTGGCCGACGTGGTGAGGATCAACGTCGGGGTGGATGCTTTTCTCGAAAACGTGGAACTGGACCTCAAGGGTCTCGAAGCCCAGGCGGTATTGAGGGCGGATCTGGAGAACGTCCGGGAAATCCTGGTCCGGACCCTGGAATCTTTGGATGGCAACCCCGACCTCGTAGACAGCTTGACACGACTGGCGGAGGCTACCTCTAACAAGAACATGGAAGGCGTCGCCGGCGACTTCATCGGTGAAGAGTCTGGAGGACGAGGGAGCCGGAAGAATGAAGAGGAGCAGGAAGGTGGCGAGGCACAAGAACCCGATGAAGAAAGCGCCGGGGAAATAGAAGCGACCGACGCCGCCCGGAGCAAAGCGGAGGATCTGGGCGTAGACCTTTCCCGGATCGAAGGTACGGGTTCCGGCGGACGAATTATCGCCAGGGACGTTCAAAAAGCCGCAAGCGACTAACGAAGAACTTCCGAAGGTTTCTTACTGGGTCGTTGCAGAAAGATTAGAATGAGGTGAACCGGAAGGAGATCTACTATGACCAGTGGTAAGGGTGGCAAGGGTTTCAAGCAAGGGTCGGCGGAGATCCTCTCCGACCTCCTCTCGGATGAAAGGGTCAAACGCGGCCTGGACTACCTCCAAAGTGAGGAGTTCAAGGCCGAACGCGAGCGTGTCCGGCAAGGCGCCGCCGAACGCCTCAAAAACATCCGGGCCCGATACCGGGGCAAAAGACGCACCCCAGAAACCGCGGCCCAGGAAAGGGAGCTAACCCTGCGCCTGGCCGAGGTCGAAGCCGAAGCCGCCGAGCTGCGGATACGCCTCTCAGAACTGCTCGAAGAAGAGGAGAAGCTCCGCACGGCGTTGGAAGAATTGTAGGTAGGCCCGATGTAGCAATTTCCCCCGCCGGAAGTCGTTCTTTAGGGTGTTTCCTTTGTCCCGGTGGACAACCGGGTCCATAGACACTTGTGTTTAGCCTCTTAGTTGTGTAAGAATTAGACTACTTTGTAACCCTTCGTAGAATCTAGGAGGCGACTTGGCAACTCTCAACACCGGACTTTACGACCCCGCATACGAGCACGATGCATGTGGCTTCGGCTTTGTCGCGAGGGTAGACGGGCGAAAAACCCGTCAGACGGTGGATGAGGGGCTCCAGATCCTTCACAACATGGAGCATCGTGGGGCGCGCGGCAGCGACCCGGAGACCGGGGACGGGGCCGGAATCCTGGTCCAGATCTCCGACGACTTCTTCCGCCGGGAGGCCGGAAAGCTCGGCATAGAGCTGCCGGAGCCCGGCTACTATGGGGTCGGCATGATTTTCGAGCGGGGCGAGGAATCGGGCAAGCGCGAGCGGCTTCTGGTCCAGATCGCCGAAGAGGAAGGCCAGAAAATCCTGGGTTTCCGGGACGTTCCGGTAAACATGGAAAAGTGCGGTGACCTGGCGCGCGAGGTCCTGCCGCGCTTTATGCGGCAGTTCTTTGTAGAGCGCAACACCGAAACCGAAGAAGACTTCGAGCGGAAGCTGTACGTGATCCGTCGCAGGCTCCACAAGGCCGTCGAGTACACCGGCAGCCACTACGTCGTTAGCCTCTCCGCCTCGACCATCGTCTACAAAGGCCTGCTCACGGGCGACCAGTTGCCGGAGTTCTACGCGGACCTGCGAGACCCGGAGATGAAGAGCGCCCTCGCCCTCGTCCACGCCCGCTTCTCGACGAATACTCTGGGGAGTTGGGAGCTGGCGCACCCGTACCGCTACGTGGCCCACAACGGCGAGTTCAACACGCTGCGGGGTAACATAAATTGGATGCGCGCCCGCGAGAGCCGTCTGGAGTCGGATCTCTTCGGGGATGACCTGGGCAAGCTGTCGCCCGTGATCGTGCCGGGACAGAGCGACTCCGCCGCCTTCGACAACGCCCTGGAACTCATGCACCTCGCCGGCCGCTCGCTGCCGCACTCCGTGACGATGATGATCCCCGAAGCCTGGGAAAACGACGAGCTAATGGGGGAAAAGCGCCGGGCGTTCTTTCAATATCACAGCGCGCTCATGGAGCCGTGGGACGGCCCGGCGGCGGTCGCTTTTACCGACGGAAAGCAGATCGGGGCGACGCTCGACCGCAACGGCCTGCGGCCCGCCCGCTACTCCGTCACCAAAGACGGCCGGGTCTTTATGGCCTCCGAAGACGGGGCTTTGAGGCTGGAGCCGGAGGAGATCGTGGAGCGCGGGCGCCTCAAGCCGGGCCGGATGCTGGTCGTGGACACGGAGCGGAACGAGGTGCTGCGCGACGAGCAGGTCAAAGACGAGCTCGCCGCCCGGCAACCGTACGGAGAGTGGGTAGAGAAAGGTGAGATCCACCTGGACGAGCTCCCCGCCGCCGAACCGAACGGCAACCGGCCCGAATCCGCCCCGCTCTTCGGGCGGCAACAGGCCTTCGGCTACACGATGGAAGACTTGCGGGTACTCATGACCCCGATGGCGCTGGAAGGCAAAGAGCCTACCGGCTCGATGGGCACCGACACCCCGCTGGCCGTCCTCTCTGAGAGGCCGCAACTCCTGTTCAACTACTTCAAGCAGCACTTCGCCCAGGTCACGAACCCGCCGATAGACCCGCTGCGAGAAGAGATGGTCATGTCGCTCAAGATGAGCCTGGGGCCGGAGCAGAACCTCTTTGACGAGACGCCGGAGCACTGCCAGAGGGTCCTCATAAACCATCCCATCCTGACCGCCGGGGAACTGGAGAAGATCCGCCAGCTAAGGGTTTCACCGTTCGCCGTGTCAAATACCCTCTCGCTGCTCTTCTCTACCGTGAGGGGCGCAAAGGGACTTGAGGAGGCGGTCGAAGCGCTCTGCGAGAACGCCGAGAAGGCTGTCCGGGGCGGCTCGACGGTTTTGGTCTTAAGCGACAAGGGCGTAAACGAGAGTCAGGCGCCGATCCCGAGCCTTCTGGCGACCGCCGCCGTTCACCACCACCTCGTCCGGCGGGGCATCCGCACGCGGACGACGCTCGTGGTCGAGACGGCCGAGGCGCGGGAGGTACACCACTTCGCGCTGCTCGTCGGGTACGGCGCCACCGCGATCAACCCGTACCTCGCCCTGGAAACGCTCGAAGAAATGGTTGACTCGGACATGCTGGAGAGCATAGATTTCGAGGAGGCCGCGAAGAACTACGCAAAGGCGATCAACAAAGGACTGCTCAAGGTCATCTCCAAGATGGGGATTTCGACGCTGTTCTCGTACTCTGGGGCCCAAATCTTCGAGGCCGTTGGCCTAAACGGGGACGTTATAGACCGCTACTTTACCGGCACCGCCTCCCGCATAGGGGGCATTGGGCTGGACGAACTTGGGCGCGAGGTCCTGGAGCGGCATTGGCGCGCGTTCGGCGGCGTCGAGGACCCTGCGGAAGAATTGGAGATCGGGGGCGAGTACCAGCTCCGGGCCCAGGGCCAGTATCACCAGTGGAACACCGAGAGCATCGTCTCGTTGCAGCGGGCGGTGAGGAACGACGACTTCGAGACCTTCAAGGAGTACACGAAGCACTTCGACCAGGAGAGCGCCCGGCATGCGACTTTGCGGGGGCTCTTCGACTTCGAAGAGGACCCGATCCCGCTGGAAGAGGTCGAGCCTGCCCGCGAAATCGTCAAGCGGTTCTCGACCGGCGCGATGTCGCTCGGCTCTATCTCGAAGGAATCGCACGAGACTTTGGCGCTGGCGATGAACCAGATCGGGGGCAAGTCCAACACGGGCGAGGGCGGTGAGGACCCGGAGAGGTTCCACGACGAGCGGCGCAGCTCCATAAAGCAGGTCGCCAGCGGACGCTTCGGGGTTACGACGGAGTATCTGGTCAACTCGGACATGTTGCAGATCAAGATGGCCCAGGGGTCGAAGCCCGGCGAGGGCGGGCAGTTGCCGGGGTTCAAGATCAGCGAGTATATAGCAAAGATCCGGTACTCAACCCCGGGCGTCGAGCTAATATCCCCGCCACCCCACCACGACATCTACTCCATCGAGGACCTGGCCCAACTCATCCACGACCTGAAGATGTCCAACCCGCAAGCGGCCGTGAGCGTGAAGCTCGTCGCCGAAGCCGGGGTCGGCACCATCGCCGCCGGTGTCTCGAAGGCGAAGGCGGACCACATAACCATCTCCGGCCACGACGGCGGGACCGGCGCCTCGCCGCTCTCGTCCATAAAGCACGCCGGGCTGCCGTGGGAACTCGGGGTCGCCGAGGCCCAGCAGGTGCTGGTACGGAACGACCTGCGCGGGAGGGTGATCCTGCAGACCGACGGCCAGCTTAAGACGGGGCGCGACGTGATCGTCGGGGCGCTACTCGGGGCGGAGGACTTCGCTTTCTCTACGGCGCCGCTGGTTGCGACGGGTTGCATTATGATGAGGGTGTGCCACCTGGGGACGTGTCCGGTCGGCATTGCTACACAGGATGAAGAACTGCGGAAGAAGTTTACCGGCACCCCGGATCACGTCATAAACTACTTTTTCTTCGTGGCCGAGGAGATCCGGGAGTACATGGCGAAGATGGGCTTTCGCACCTTCGAGGAGATGGTTGGCCGCGCCGACAGGCTCAAGACCCGCAACGCGATAGAACACTGGAAGGCGAAGGGCCTGGACCTCTCGGCGCTCTTCCACCAGGTAGAGGCGGACGAGGGAGTAGAGATCCACCACGCCGAAACGCAAAACCACCACCTCGACGACTCCGTGGACGTTTTGCTGATAGAGGAGTGCAAGCCCGCGCTCGAAGACGGCGAGAAGGTCCACATCTCCCGGCCCGTCTACAATACCCAGCGGACGGTCGGCGGTATGCTCGCCGGCGAGTTCGCCCGCCGCTACGGGGGCGAGGGACTCCCGGACGGTACGGTCCGGATAGACTTCGAGGGCGTCGCCGGGCAGTCTTACGGGGCCTGGCTCACGAGTGGCTTGACCTTCACCCTCAAGGGTACGACGAACGACTACGTCGGCAAAGGTCTTTCGGGCGGACGTATCGCCGTCTACCCGCACGAGAAGGCGGCTTACGAGCCGGAGAAGAGTATCGTAATCGGGAACGTGGCCCTCTACGGGGCGACCGAGGGCGAGGCGTACTTCCGGGGTTGTGCCGGGGAGCGCTTTGCCGTGCGGAACTCCGGGGCGCACACGGTCGTGGAGGGCGTCGGAGACCACGGATGCGAATACATGACCGGCGGTGTGGTGGTCGTGCTCGGGCCCACGGGACGCAACTTCGCCGCCGGGATGAGCGGCGGACTGGCGTTCGTGTTGGACGAGGAAGAGCAGTTCGAGAAGCTCTACAACCCGGACATGGTCGGTCTCGAAACGGTCGAGACGGACGAGGACGTATCGCTGCTGCGGGACCTCGTCGAGAAACATTTAGGGTGGACCGGGAGTGCGAAGGCGAAGCGGTTGCTAGAAGACTGGGATAAGTCTCTCGGCAAGTTTGTCAAGGTAATGCCGAACGACCTGAAAAAGATCCTGCAACAGGACAGGACCGAACAATTGGAGGTGGCAGGCTAGTGGGGGATCCACGCGGTTTTCTGAAGATCGGGCGCAAGCCGCCCCCGAAGCGTCCCATAGACGAGCGCCTGCACGACTACCGTTACGTCTACAAGGGAATGGAGGAGGACGAGCTCAAGGACCAGGCCGCCCGCTGCATGGACTGCGGCGTGCCGTTCTGCAACGTAGGGTGTCCGCTCGGAAACCTGATCCCGGACTGGAACGATCTGGTCCACAAAGAGCACTGGAAGCAAGCCATAGACCGGCTGCACGCGACAAACAACTTCCCGGAGTTCACCGGTATGCTTTGCCCGGCGCCGTGCGAGTCGGCGTGCGTGCTCGCCATAAACGACGATCCCGTAACCATCAAGGAGATAGAGCTCTCGATCATCGACCGGGCTTTCGAGGAGGGCTGGGTCGTCCCCAAGCCTCCGCCGCCGGAGATAAAGACCGGCAAGACGGTCGCGGTCGTGGGCAGTGG
Organism: Rubrobacteraceae bacterium; assembly: GCA_965213905.1. GTDB lineage: Bacteria > Actinomycetota > Rubrobacteria > Rubrobacterales > Rubrobacteraceae > SIRX01. The sequence continues at coordinate 1,718,560 of OZ243922.1, forward strand.
TCCGGCGGGCCTCGCGGCGGCGCAACAGCTAAACTGGGCCGGGCACACGGTAACGGTCTTCGAGAAGAGCGACCGCATCGGCGGGCTCCTGATGTACGGCATCCCAGACTTCAAGATCGAGAAGTGGGTCGTGGACCGCCGGGTGGACATCATGGCGCGGGAAGGCATCGTGTTTCGCCCCAACACCCACGTCGGCCACGACATCACCGCCGAGGAGTTGCAGAACGACTACGACGCCGTGGTGCTCGCCGTCGGGGCGCTGGAGGGCCGGAACCTGGACGTGCCGGGTCGCGAGCTCGACGGCATTCACGTGGCGATGGACTACCTGGGACAGCAGAACCGGCGGGTGGCAGGTCTCCCGGTCGAGGAGGAAGAAATAACGGCCGAGGGCAAGAACGTCATCATCCTCGGCGGTGGCGACACGAGCGCCGACTGCCTGGGCAACGCCAACCGCGAGGGGGCGGAGTCCGTCAAGGTGCTCACCCACGGCCCCCGCCCGCCGGGCGAGGCCGATCCGATGGAGTGGCCCGACGTGCCGTTCGTCCTCAGCGTCTACGCCGCCCACGAAGAAGGCGGCGAGCGGAAATGGAACGTCGGCGTCGTCGGTTTCTCCGGCACAAACGGCCGCGTAGAGAAGATACGCCTCGTAGAGACCGAGCGGACCGACGAGGGCAAGACCATCTACAAAGAAGGCACGGAGTTTGAGATGGACGCCGACCTCGTCTTGCTCGCCATCGGGTTTACCGGCCCGGTCCACGACCGCCTGCTCGACGACCTTAACCTAGAGTTCGGAAACCGCGGCGCCATCGCCGCCCCCGAAGGCTACTCCACGGGCGTCGCCAACGTGTTCGTGGCCGGCGACGCCAAGCTCGGCGCCGACCTCATCGTCACGGCCATCGCCGAGGGCCGCAAGGCCGCCAAGCACGTGGACCAGCATTTGATGGGCCGGAGTTTGTTGCCAGGATAAAGTAAGTCGGCACTTCAATTTGTCAGTCCTCAGCTAAAGACTCACCGGTGACTGTACAACTCTTAGCGGAGAGCGGCACCCGGGCCCTGCGGCGGGCTGGACTCTGACTTTCGTCATCTGCGGTGTCGGAAACGTGCTGCTTGGTCGCTGGTTTTTGACGCCGGTATTTGTGGCGGCGTTCTACGCAGGCATGATCGTTGTAGACCTCGTCGCCTGCCCGATACTCTCTTCTGGCGCAATTGGCTTCGCCGCGGACTCCGGGTCTAGTAGTGAATAGTTGGGAGCCTGGGGCCGGCGGCCGTTTCCTGAAACACTACGAAACCCTTCGTGGCGTGGTGCGCCAAGAGCTGGTGGAGCGGCAGCTACTTATGCACCTCGGAGAACCTCCGGCGCGGGTTTGCGACGTGGGCGGTGGCGCGGGCCACAACTCCGTCCCGCTGGCGCGGCGGGGATACGAAGTAACCATAATAGACCCCTCCGAAGAGATGCTGCAGGAGGCGCGACAAACGCTCAGCGCAGAAGACGAAACCGTGCGTGATCGGGTGGAACTAGTCGCCGGCAGCGGAGAGGATGCGTCGCGCGTATTTGGCGAAGAGACCTTCGACGCGGTGCTGTGCCACGGGGTCCTGATCTACCTGGAGAACCCCGACCCGCTCGTCGAAGCCTTGTCGGCCATAGCACGGCCCGGGGCCATCGTCTCTATCCTCACCAAAAACGCCGATGCCCTCGCGATGCGACCCGCCCTGGAAGGTCGTTACAAAGATGCCCTGGTCTCCTTCGACTCGGATCGGGAGATGAACCGCCTCGGCATTGATACCTGGACGGACACTATCCCGGAACTATCCGCGAAGCTGGAAAGGTGCGGCATAAAGCTCGAGCAGTGGTACGGGGTCCGGGTTTTTACCGATCACCTGGACGACAAACCTCTCGGCCCGGAACTACCGGATGTGCTGGAAGCTGAGTGGGAGGCCGGACGGCGAGATCCTTACCGGCGTGTCGCCCGGCTGGTTCATTTGGTAGGGCGGAAGGTTACGCCCGGCGGGCTAGAACCAGAAGATGATCGCTCTCCGCAGTGAAAGGCTCGTTCCCGAACCCGCCATAGACAGCCTCTACCTCGAAGCCCGCCAGCCGGAGCATCAGGATCAACTCGTCCCGGTTCGTAACCCGGATCACCAGGTCATGCGCCTGGTGGTCGCGCAAAGTGTCGCCACCATATAGTTCGTAGAACAGCCGCATCTCCATTAGCTGTGAAGCGGCATCGTACCGGGAGAGGCTGTAACGTTCCAACCGCCCGTTTGGCAGTTTGCGGGTGAAGTCGTGCTGGCGTTCCGGACCATCTGGCTCTTCGGTCAGCTCCTCTGGCGAAAACGCCGAGACCTCTATCCCGAGCAGGCCACCCGGCTCCAAATGTCTCCGTGCGTTGCCCAAGAAATTCAGTGCATCGTCCAGGTTCAAAAGGCATAGAAAAGAGTTGAAGGCACACACCGCGAGCCGGCACTTTTTGCCGGGCTTCGCGTCTCGCATATCGCCGCGGATCCACTTCACAGGCTTGCTCTTGCTCCGGCCCTTCTCGACCATTTTCCTCGAAATTTCCACCGCGGTTACGTCGAAACCTGCTTCCGCGAGCGGGACTGCGATGCGCCCCGTCCCGGCGCCCCATTCGACAACCGGGCCGCCTTCGCGCCGCGCCAGGGCGAGCCAGAATGACACGTCGTAGTCGTGGACGTACTCCAGGTCGTAGAGGTCGGCTAAGGGATCGTACTCGGGCAAGAGCTTCTTTCTGAAACTGAGGGCGCGGCCGGACGTATACGGACGTATATAATCATAAAGGTCCACTTACGGCGCGGAGGTTTTGGATGGGCACCTTGTTTACTATTCTCGTTATAGCGGCGATCGTGATACTCGTGATCTACGCTATCTCCACCTACAACGGGCTCGTGAAGCGGCGTAACGGGGTTGAGGAGGCCTACCGGCAGATAGACGTGCAGCTAAAGCGCCGGTACGACCTGATCCCAAACCTCCTAGAAGGCGTGAAAAAGTTCTTCCGCCAGGAGAAGGAAGTCATGGAGGAAGTAACCCGTGCCCGCTCCCAGGCGATGCAACCCCAGAGCGCGGGAGATCAGGCGCAGTCCGAGGCGCGGCTCTCCGGGGCCATCGGCAACCTGTTTGCGGTGGCGGAGAACTACCCGGACCTCAAGTCCGACCGGGTGATGGTGGACTTCCAGGAGGAGTTATCTTCCACGGAGAACAAGATCTCCTTCGCGAGGCAACACTACAACGACTCCGTACAGGGCTACAACACCAAAATACAGAGCTTCCCCGCGGTGATCTTCGCCCGGGCGACGGGCTTTACCGAACGCGAGTACTTCGAGGCCGTAGGCCCCGAACGCGAGTCTGTCACCGTAACCTACGACTAACCTGCGACTGAGATGGACGTAAACGCCTTCGACGGCACATTCCGGGACCGTATCTCCGCGAACAAGCGGAACAGCCTGCTGCTCATCGCGGTTTTCATAGCGTTCGTCGCCGTGTTCGGGTACGTGATCGGCTTTGCCTGGGTCGGAGACCCCGCCGGTGCCCTCTTCGGCCTAGCCCTGGCCTTCGTCGTCGGCACCATCTCCGGCCTCGTCACCTACTACGGCGGCGCCCGGATGGTGCTCGGCGCCTCCCGCGCCCGCGAGGTCACCCACGACGAAGCCCCGGTCCTCTACAACGTCGTCGAGGAGATGACCCTCGCCAGTGGTCTTCCGATGCCGAAGGTCTACGTCATAGACGACTCGGCCCCCAACGCCTTCGCCACGGGCCGCGACCCGGAGCACGCCGCCGTCGCCGCGACCTCCGGCCTCCTGGAGAAGCTCGACCGGGATGAACTGCAGGGCGTTATGGCGCACGAGATGGCCCACGTCGGAAACTTCGACATCCGCTACGCCATGCTCGTCGGGGTGCTGGTAGGTACGACGGTTCTCATCTCCGACTTCTTTCTCCGCAGCCTGTGGTTCGGGGGCGGGCGGCGGATGGGTGGTGGAAACCGCGGCGGGGGTGGGGGACAGATACAACTCATAATGATGCTCGTCGGCATCCTGTTCGCGATACTGGCCCCGATCTTCGCCCGGATGCTCCAGCTCTCCATTAGCCGCCAGCGCGAATACCTGGCCGACGCCACCGCGGTCAAGCTCACGCGAAACCCCAAGGGCCTGGCGGACGCCCTGGAGAAGATCTCCTCCGACAAAGAAGTTCTCGAAGTCGCAAACCGGGCCACCGCCCACCTCTACATCGCAAACCCCATAAAGAAGTTCGAGAAACGGGCCAAAGGTCTTTTCTCAACCCACCCGTCAATACAGGAGCGCGTCCAGATACTGCGCTCCCTGGAGTCCGGCGGCGTCGCCGAAAGCGTCAGCCCGTAGACTCGACGCCTGGGCCGATAGAGGTTAAAATACTCCTTTGCACAGTGCCGGATGGTGTAACGGCAGCACGAGTGACTCTGAATCACTTAGTCCTGGTTCGAATCCAGGTCCGGCAGCTTTCTAGACTTCTGGCAAACCCGTAAAACGTCGGGGGCTACGTGAGTGCGCAGATCCCGTTACGTTAATGCTTCCTGGATAGGACGTTGTGCATAATAGCTACGGCAGCTACTTGACATGCGAGGCGCGGCGGCAAGTGTCCACCTTTTGAGCGATTGTGACATGCCGAAAAATTTTCTGCGTCACTTTGGAGTGCACGCCCTTCCGAGCAGCAGCTGCTTCAACCTAGAATCTTCTGGTGCAGTTGATTCCGGCTGTTCATCTTGGCTCCGCTGTTTAGATAAAGCCTCGGTATAATTGGGACCATGTCTCCTGCATCTCAGGATCCGCCAAAAGTTTTTATAAGTTACAGTCACGACTCCCTTGAACATAAGGACAGCGTACGGTCGTTGTCTAATCGTTTGCGTCGGGAGGGTATCGACAGCAGCATTGACCAGTACGAGCAGTCGCCTCCCGAAGGTTGGCCCCGCTGGATGGAGCGCCAGATCGAAGTAGCCGATTTCGTTCTCGTGGTATGCACCGAAACATACTTACGCCGTTTTGAAGGTCGAGAGGAACGCGGACGAGGACTTGGGGGAAGCTGGGAAGGGGCTATACTTACTCAGCATCTCTATGAAGCTCAAGTCGAGAACACAAGGTTTGTTCCTGTGCTTCTCTCTTCCGATGATGGGTCCTATGTTCCCATCGCACTACGCGGTACAACTCGTTATAGAGTTGATAACGAAGATGAATACTTGAGGTTGTATCGGTACCTCACTGATCAACCTGAGGTCTTAAGGCCGGAGTTGGGTCAACGGCAGGTGTTGCCGCCGATCGATAGCGACCAGGGCTTCACTAACGAACAAAGGCAGGCCGAAGGTACGGAAGCATCCGTGGGTGGTCATCCGTCATCCTATACGTCGGCCGGGCCCCAAACCCGTCGGCAAGGGACATTTCCTTCGCGACCAGATCTTTTGATGGGTCGCGAACCGGACGTTGAGGAGTTGTTACGGTTGCTTAATTCGACGTCTATTGTGGATTCGAGGCTGCGCGGTGGAACAGACGTCGAATATCGCATTGTAACTGTAGTCGGGCTACCTGGGGTAGGCAAGACAACTGTTGCGGCGGAGTTATGTCTCCGCGAAGAAACCGAACGGCTGTTTCCCGAGAACTTGCTATGGGCCTCGCTAGGTCCCTCTCCCGATCTGATTTCGATCCTGGCAGGATGGTCGCGAGCTGTCGGTGGACCGAACCTTGACCGCTCAGGGTCTGTGGAGGAGGCCTCTTTGCGGCTCACTGCATTTATGCGAGGCAGGGCGACTTTAGTGGTTGCCGACGACGTGTTCGAGGCGGAGCACGTAGAAGCGCTAAAGGTGCTGGACCAAGGCGCAATGCTCGTGACCTCGCGGGCCCCGGAAGTGGCCCAACAATTGACACCGGAGCCTGAATGTATCTACGAGCTAGGGGTTCTGCCAGAAGCGGAATCCGTTGAGTTGCTAAAGCGGCTGGCACCCTCGCTAGCCGAAGAGAGTGCCGACGCACTTCACAAGTTGGGGCGAGAGTTGGATGGTCTGCCTCTCGCCCTGCGGGTAGCGGGTAGGCTACTTGAGGACGAGGTCGGTTACGGTTGGGGGGTCGACGAGCTGCTCGAAGAACTACATCGAGGCAAGCGGCTTCTCCAGTCAAAGGCGCCTGGCGACACAGGTGGTAATAGCGGGATGGTGTCGCCGACGGTTGAGATCCTACTCAGGACCAGCTACGAAAAGCTCGATGAAGCCTCACGCGAAGCCTTCCGAAGGCTAGGGATAATGGCCGCCAAGCCTGCGACTTTCGACTTACAGGCTGCTGAAGCGCTGTGGAGTTCGGAGGATGGCAAGGACACTATGCGTACCCTTGTTCGCCGTGGTTTGACAGAGAAAGCTGGCAACGGCAGGTTCGCGGTGCATCGAGTACTCATCATGTTTGCTGCACTTCTGCTCGCAGAAGACGCCGCCGAGATGCACGATGTCGGCAAAAAACACGCTGAACATTTCCTACAAGTCTTACGGCGCACCAAGGATCTCTACTTTACAGACGCGCGACAGGGCGCGGTGGTGCTTAGGGCCAACTGGGAAAACATACGAAAGGGATGGTCTTGGACGAAATAAGAGACAGCAATGACGCAGATGCGAGGCGTCTGCGTCTCGACTATATGGACGCCGGGGAGCGTTGGCTACCATTGCGGCTCCCCCCGGAAGAGCACGTTTTGTGGGCCCAAGGGGCTCTGGAATCTGCTCGTACTCTTGGTGACACTGTTGCGGAAGCCAGAAACCTAATACGCCTCGGCAACGCACAGACGAGGACTGGGCGCCATCAAGAGGCTAGAGAGTCATACGAGGCCGCCCTCAAGCTATATCGCGATATTGGGGACAGGGATGGCGAAGGAGGCGCCATGAATAGCCTGGGCTCCTGTTACCAGGCTCTGGGTGACGTAGAGTCCGCCGAGCGCTGCTACGAGGAGCGGATCCGGACAGCACAGGAGCTTGGAGACCGCCAAAGTGAGGCCGTGGGTAGGGGAAATCTTGGAACCCTCTTCAGAGATACAGGAAGGCTTCAGGAAGCTTTCAGCGAAATCTCCGTCGCTGTAAAGATTTTCGGGGAGGCCGGAGATCTTCGGGAGGAGGCAGGCGCCAGGGCCAACCTGGGCACCGTTTACTTAGAGAAGGGAGAGTTCGATAAGGCTGAGCACGAGCAGAACAAATACCTCCTTATGGCGCGTCAACTAGAAGACAAAGAGAGCGAGAGCCGAGCCCTAGGAAACCTGGGAAACGTCGAACGTGCGCGTGGACGGCACTGGGCCGCCATCGAACGCTACCAGGAGTCGCTTGATCTGGATCGCGAGTTGGGGATTTCCTCTAACAAGATCAATGCTTTGAGAAACATGGCAAGAGCCCAGGCTGATATAGGTGACATCGAGAAAGCACGCGACTTGTTCGAGCAGGCACTTGAGATCCGTAAGAAAGCGCTAGGACCAATACACGACGATGTATTCGCAAGTTATCATGAACTGGGCTCACTAATGGCAGAACGAGGCCTTTACGACGAAGCACAGCCGTATTTAGAGCAGGCGCTGAAGATCTCCCAAGAGTTGCATGGGGAAGACCATCCCACCACTGCCATGAGCTTGAACGGACTGGCCGGCGTCTCAATCGGAGGCGGCGACCTTGACGCAGCGCTTTCTCTATACAAGAGAGAATTGTCTATCGCCGAGAAGATACGGGGCGAAGGCGATCCCCAAACAGCCCGATGCCTTGGCAATGTGGTGATGGTGCTAGCTCTTCAGGATCGTTACCATGAGGCGCGTCCGCTTCTAGAACGGGCTGTGAGTATCTTCGAAGCCACCTTGGGGCAAACCAATCCCGAAACAGCGTCCTTCCTCGACGAACTAGCTAACGTGCTATTCGCTCAGGGTCTACTCAGCGACGCGCGACCTCTATACGAGCGTTCGTTGAAAATTCGTCTGGAGGTCTTTGGGGAGCAGCATCCAGAGACAGCGACAAGCGAGAACAACCTCGCTAACCTGTTAAGGGAGGCGAACCTGCTCAACGAAGCGCTAGCTCATCAGGAACGTGCCGTGATCGCGTTTGAAAGCACCCTCGGTGATGACCATCCGGATACGGCGACGAGCCTGCATCACCTCGCAGCTTTGCTTCGTCTACTAGATCGTCACGACGAAGCACGTCTGTACCTCGTGCGCGCTCTGGCCATCGGTAACGCAAACCTCGGGCTCGATCATCCTTTTACACAAAGGGTAAGGCAAGATCTAGAAAATCTAGAGTCGGAATAAGGACGACAACTACACCACCGCAGTACGGTGTCGATGCCGTGAACCTCCATACACCTTTGTAACACAGTCCCAAGAACGACTCTGCATCTGCTTGAGGTGAACCCGAAGAGGTCCCGGAACTTACATAGTCATCTAGTCATTCGCATCCTGGTTAGCCCAACTTTCGAGCATCGTCGTCATCTGTACGGGACGATAGGCTATTGACAGACCGTTAGGTAGGCTAAGTCGGATAAGCTCCCACCCGGTTGTGGTTAAATGCTACTTGGAGCATAAGAGCCTTTAATATCCGATGCGATGTAAACTACCTGCAAACGAACACAATATTCTCCGGATTTTATCCTATTCATGGGAACCGTCACGTCCGACTCTGAATCACTTAGTCCTTGTTCGATAGGGGTCCGGCAGCTTCGCAAGTCCCCACAAAGTAAAAAGAAGCGTCTCGCTTTTGATACGGTCCTTTCATACGCTACCTGAAAGCTGGCGTACCCGTTATGGCGTTGCCGAGCACCAGGGTGTGAACCTCGTCGGTGCCCTCGTAGGTACGGACGCTCTCCAGGTTCGCCATGTGACGCATTGGCGGGTGGTCCAGGGTAACCCCGTCGCCCCCGAAGACCGTCCGGGCTTCCTGGGCTATCTCTATCGCCTCACGCACGTTGTTGAGCTTGCCCAGGGAAATCTGCTCGGGATGTAGTCTACCGGCATCCTTCATCCGGCCGATGTGCAGCGCGAGCAGCGTGCCCTTCTCTATTTCGATGAGCATGTTCACGAGCTTTTGCTGCACGAGTTGGAAAGAGCCTATGAACCTGCCGAATTGTTTTCTCTCTCCCGCGTAGGCGAGCGCCGACTCGTAAGAGTCTCTTGCTGCGCCCATAGCCCCCCAGATAATGCCGTAGCGGGCCTCGTTGAGGCAGGCAAAGGGGCCGCCAAGGCCGCGGGCTCCCGGGAGCATGGCACTTTCCGGCAGCCGCACGTCATCGAAGGCGACGTCACACTGGATCGAGGCGCGCATCGAGAGCTTCGGGGTGATGTCTGCCGCAGAGAAGCCCTCTGTATCCGTTGGAACGAGGAAGCCGCGCACGGGGTTGCCCTCCTCGTCCGTCTTCGCCCACACGACGGCGACATCGGCGATGGTCGCCAGGCCGATCCAACGCTTGCGGCCGTTCAGGACCCAGTCGGAACCTTCCCGGCGGGCAAAGGTCTTCATGCCCGCCGGATCACTACCCGCGGTCGGCTCGGTGAGCCCGAAACAGCCTATCGCCTCACCCTGCGCCATCTCCGGCAACCACCGCTCTTTCTGCTCTTCGGAGCCGAACTTGTGGATGGCACTCATCGCAAGAGAGCCCTGTACGGAGACGAAGGTCCTCAAGCCGGAGTCGCCCGCTTCGAGCTCCATACAAGCTAGGCCGTACTCCACCGCGCTCCGTTCGGCACAGCCGTAGCCTTCGAGGTGCATGCCGAGCAATCCAAGGTCTGCGAACTCCGCAATGATCTCACGCGGGAAGATGGCCCGGTCAAACCAGTCGTTGATGCCCGGTCTAATCCTCTCGTCTACAAATGACCGGACTTTACCCCGCGTCGCCCGCTCTTCTTCAGAGAGCAAGCTATCCAAGTTCAGGAGGTCTACCGCGCCCAACTCTTCACGTCGCGAACCTTCCCGAGCTTTTAGGGTGTCGCCCGTTCCAACCGCGTTCGCCGTGTCTTGCATGCCGCCCTCCCGCGTCTACCTCACAATTGCCCGTGGCTAACAATCTAACATGGAAACCTGTAGAAACGGTGGACGCCCAAGCTCTTTGCGACCGAAACCCGACGTAGAGTTCCCGAACGAAACTGGTGGGTCGTCGAACTTGCAAGATGTCACGAACGCCATTAAGCTTACCGACGAGGGAAAGTCGGGAACCGTCGGGCGTTGGGCAGGGTGTGAACGAAACGGGTATTTTCATAGGTGTAGACTTGGGCACCACGAGCACCAAGGCCGTAGCTTTCGGCCGGGACGGCGGCACGCTGGCGGAAGGCGAGAAAGAGTATTCGTTGCACTCGCCCCTCCCCGACAGGGCCGAGCAAGACCCCGACGACATTTTCGAGGCCGTACTACACTCCCTATCCGGCACCGTTGACGTTTTGGAAAAAGCCGGTTGCCGGGCCTCCGGGGTAGCCTTTAGCGCTGCGATGCACACCCTTCTGGCACTGGACGCCGGGGGAAACCCTCTAACGCCTTCCATCACCTACGCCGACAACCGGGCCGTGAGACAGGCGGAGAGGATCCGCGATGATCTGGATGGACTCTCCGTTCACCGGCGTACGGGCACCCCGATACACCCGATGTCGCCGCTGGCGAAGCTCCTCTGGTTTCGCGAAGAGGACCCGGAGACTTTCGAGGCGGCGGCCCGGTGGGTCTCTATAAAGGAGTATGTCTTCTACAAACTCTTCGGCGAGTTCGTGGTTGACTACTCCATAGCGTCGGCCACCGGCCTATTCAACCTGGAGAACCTCGACTGGGACGAAGGGGCGCTAGAGATCTCCGGGGTCTCCAGGGACCAGCTCTCCACCCCCGTTCCCACGACCCACGCGTTGGAGGGACCAGAGCCGGAGTACGTCGAACGCCTCGGAATAGAAGAAGACACGCCTTTCGTCGTGGGAGCAAACGATGGGGTGTTGGCGAACCTCGGGGTGGGCGCCATAGACCCCGGCGTGGTGGCGTGCTCCATCGGGACCAGTGGGGCGGTGCGGACGGTCGTGCGGGAGCCGGGTGTGGACGACGAGGGACGGACCTTCTGCTACGCGCTCACGGACGAGATGTGGGTGATTGGAGGCCCGATCAACAACGGCGGTATCGCGTTGCAGTGGGCCCGCGACGGGCTGTTCCCGAACCTCAAGGAGGTGGCAGAGCAGCAAGGGCGAGACCCTTACGAGCTTATGGAAGAGTTGGCGGAGGGCGTCGGGGCCGGTTCGGGCGGGGTGGTTTTTCTCCCTTACCTCACCGGGGAGCGGGCGCCCCACTGGAACGCGGACGTAAAGGGCGTGTTCTTCGGCCTGACCCTCCAGCACGGCCGGGAGCATCTCATACGGGCTGTCCTGGAAGGTGTTATCTATCAGATGAACAGCGTCGCCCGGTCTCTAGAAGAGGTCGCGGGAGAGCCCGCCGAAGTTCGGGCCACGGGTGGGTTTTCGCGGTCGGAGCTCTGGCGGGGCATCCTGGCGGACGTCTTCGGCAAGGAGATCCTCTTCCCCGACAGCTACCAAAGCTCGTGCCTGGGGGCCGCGCTGCTGGGCATGAAGGCTTTGGGTTTTATAGACTCGCTCGACGCCGCCAAATCCATAATCGAGGTCGAAACCCGTCAGGAGCCGGACCAGGACAACGCCCGGACCTACAAGAAGCTCATGGAAGTTTTTACCCGCCTCTACGAGAGGCTAGAGCCCGAGTTTGCCGAAATGAGCCAGATACAAGCCGCCCTGCAAGCAGACGAGCCGGGCGAGGAGAAAGAAGGATGACCCGGAAAGGAGATACAACGTGTCACCGTTCGTATTGCTAGCCATTATCGCCGTAGCCATCGTAGCCATATTATTCTTGATCCTGGTCATGAAGGTCCACGCCTTCGTCACCCTGCTGATCGTCAGCTTCTTTACCGCGGTCGTTACCGGCATACCACCCGGCGACATAATCCAGGTCATCCAGGATGGCATGGGCGGCACGCTAGGCTACATAGCCGTGGTCGTCGGCCTCGGTGCGATGTTCGGCGAGGTGCTGCGGGTCACGGGCGGGGCGGACCAGATCGCCCGCACCTTAGTAGGGGCTTTCGGGCAGGACCGCATTCAGTGGGCTTTAGGTTTAACGGGTTTCCTCGTGGCGATCCCGGTGTTCTTCGACGTTGGCCTGATCATCATCATCCCGCTCGTCTACACGCTGGCCGAGCGGTTCGGCCGGTCGCTGCTCTACTACGCGATACCCCTCATCGCCGGCCTCGCCGTGACCCACAGCTTCATCCCCCCAACACCCGGCCCGGTCGCCGCGGCCGGCATAATGGGCGCGGACCTCGGGTGGGTGATCCTGTGGGGAACGGTCGCCGGTATCCCGGCGGTCATCATAGGTGGCATCCTCTTCGGCAAGTACATCGGAGGCAGGATCAACGTCGGAGTCCCCGAGTACTTCCTCGAAGCCGAAGAAGAGTTCCAGGAAGAAGGAGACGAACAGAAGACCACACCTTCGTTCCTGCTAATCGTCTCGATCATCCTGATCCCGCTGCTACTCATCCTCATAAACACCCTCTCCGACATTGTGCTGCCCGACGACAGCGGCTTGAAGACTTTCCTCACGCTGATAGGTCACCCTTTCTCCGCCCTGACCATCGCCGTGCTGCTCGCCTTCTACTTCATCGGCGTCCGGCACGGCTACTCGGGAGACGAAGTACAGCGCATGGCGACCAAAGCACTAGAGCCCGTAGGCCTGATCGTGCTGGTCACCGGCGCCGGCGGCGTCTTTGGCGCGGTGCTCTCGGAAAGTGGGCTCGGAGACAGCCTTCAGCAGCTTATGCAAGCCGCCAACATGCCCGTTATAGTGCTCGCCTTTCTCACCGCCGTCCTCATCCGCATCTCTTTGGGTTCTGCGACAGTTTCCATAGTAACGGCGGCCAGCGTGGTTGCGCCCGTGATCGAAGCCGGAAACTACTCCGCGCCCCTGATCGGCGCGGTCGTCATCGCCACAGCCTCCGGCGCCACGGTGCTCTCGCACGTAAACGACTCCGGGTTCTGGCTCGTGAGCCGCTACCTCGGGATAAACGAGAAACAGACGTTGCAGTCGTGGACGGTGATGGAGACAATCATCGGCCTGGTTGGCTTCTCGGTGATGCTCGTGGTCAGCTTCTTCCTATAAAGTCGGTCGTAAACCCCGGATACGGTACGAAGTCCTTCGGAACGACCCTGTAACACAACTCGGCCCCGAACCAGCCCCAGACCGACCGCCAACACCGAAGTCCGCACGTTAACAACGAAACACCCCGCTTGACGAACTAACATATATGTGTATACTGCACATATAGACAAAAGTTCTTAGCAACATTGGAGGTAAAAATGGCTGAAGTCAAAAAGATAAACGAGACGGTCGAGCAGGTGGCACAGACGACCAAAAACTCGTTCGAGACGGTTTTGAATCACACCGTTGCGTTGCAGGAGCGCAACATTCGGTTCTCGCAAAACGTTTTGGACGGCTTCACCAAAGAAGTTCGTCAGCAGGCCGAGAGCAACCGGGCGATGACCCAGGAACTCGTCGAGCGGGCCGAAAAGCAGCGCGACGCTTTCCAGAATTTGGTAGAGGACTCGGTAGATAGCTACATGGATTTCGTGTATGCTCCGTTTTCTTACTATAAAGAAGGTCTAGAGGTGGCGAAGAAAGCTACCCGTTAGGGCTGCAAAAAGCGACAAGACCTGGGGGCCGGGGACGTTAAGTCCCCGGCCCTTCGGGCGGTTTCACAGGAGGAGTTAGCTAAATGACCACTTATACGCGGCCTACTACGCGGGGATCTCAGACGCCGGATCTCCTACCGAGTTACCTGGCCTATATTGGCCGGGGACAACTACTAACGCACAAGGAAGAGATCGAGCTCTCCAACCGGACCAAAGAGGGTGACGAGCGCGCCCGGCAACGGCTCATCGAGAAGAACCTGCGGCTGGTCGTCTCGGTCGCCAAAAAGTACCGAGGATACGGGCTGCCTTTTGAGGACCTGATCCAGGAGGGCAACATCGGCCTTATGCGGGCCGTCGAGAAGTTCGACCCGGACAAGGGCTATCGTTTCTCCACCTACGCCACCTGGTGGGTGCGGCAGGCCGTGCAGCGGGCCGTCGCCGATAAGGGCCGTACTATCCGGGTTCCGGTCCACATGACCGAGAAGATCCGGAAGGTCTCCCGGACTTTCAACGAGCTTTCCGCGGAGCTGGAGCGCGAGCCCTCCGAAGAGGAAATCTCCGAGCGCCTCGGCTGGACCCTCGAAGAAGTCCAGGACGTAAAAAGCGCCATGCCGGACGCCACGAGCCTCGACAAGCCTATAGGCTCCGACGACGACTCCTCCGAGCTCGGCAGCTTTATAGAAGACGAGCAAGCCTCCGACACGCCCGGGGTGGTTCTGCGGGACATGGAGACGGATCAGCTCAAAGAAGCCATCGAGCACCTGCCTGAACGCGCCCGCTACGTGCTCATCCGGCGCTACGGCCTGGACAATCAGGAGGCCGGCACCCTGGCCCAGCTTAGCGAAGAGCTTGGCATAAGCCGCGAGCGCGTGCGTCAGATACAGCGCGAAGCCGTTATAGCACTCGGCAGCGGAGAAGCCGGACAAGCCCTCCGCGCCCACTCGGCGGCTTAACAAACACACAATACTCCTACTGCGGCATCCGCACTCCGGTTTGCGTCGGGGCCGATACAATGGTCTCCGGTACAACGCAAACTATACGAGGAGTAACGGATGTCGCAGCCTATAGACCTCTACTACTGGCCGACCCCCAACGGCTGGAAAATCTCCATTTTCCTGGAAGAAGTCGGTCTTCCGTACAACGTCGTGCCGGTGGACATCGCCGCCGGGGATCAGTTCGAAGAAGAGTTCCTCAAGATCAGCCCGAACAACAAGATGCCCGCCATCGTAGACCCGGAAGGGCCGAACGGTGGCCCAATCTCCCTTTTCGAGTCCGGCGCTATCCTGATCTACCTCTCAGAAAAGACCGGCCAGTTTTTCTCCCAAGCTCCTCGTGAGCGCTACGAAATACTGTCCTGGCTGATGTTCCAGATGGGACACGTTGGGCCAATGCTCGGCCAGGCGCACCACTTTCGCGGCTACGCGCCGGAGAAGATCGAGTACGCCATAGACCGCTACACTAACGAGGCCGCCCGGCTCTACGGCGTCATGGACCGGCACCTAGCTGACAAAGACTACTTCGTGGGCGACGAATACTCGATTGCGGACGTGGCGATTTACCCCTGGCTCATCCCCTACGAGCGGCAGGGCCAAGATATGAACGACTTTCCCAACCTCTACCGCTGGTTCGAGCAGGTAGGTTCGCGTCCCGCCGTCCAACGCGGCCTGGCCGCGGGCGAGGAACTACGCAAACCTATCGAGGAGGTAGACGAAGAATCCCGCAACCGGTTGTTCGGCAACACCGGACGCTCATAAACGAGACTACCGCAACCGGTCCTACGGTCCTATATGGACCGGCGAAAGCGCAGATTCCTCTCGACGCCACTGATTCTGTGAACCCACCGATCCACCCGGCCGCCGGGATCGTAGTATTGTTAGAGTGTTACGTCGAAGGAGGCTGCGAGTTTGTTCAATTCACGTTTCGCGCGGGTGTTTGGTCCGCTGGTCCTGGCCGTCTTCGTAACCACGTCTTGCGGTGGTGGAAACCCGCCGGACGCGGCTTCGGGAGGTACGGGGCAGAGTCCCGCGACGACCGTCGAGGACGGTGGCACCTCCGGCGGAACGACCGCCGCAACGTCGGGGGTTACTTCCGAAGAAAACGCTTACAACCCGAACGCGGAGATCGGCCCGAACGAAGTAACGAACATGATGCCGGCCGACGGGCAGGAGCGGGACGAGTCCCAACCGCTGCCGCAAAACCCGCCCGAGGGCGTAAAGACCTATCCGTCCAAAGGAAACGCACTGGTGGAGGGGCAAATCGACTACGACCGCGACCCGCCGACCAACGGGAAGCATTCTCCGCTCTGGCAGAATTGCGGGTTCTACTCCGAGCCCGTGGGCAAAGCGACCGCCGTACACAGCATGGACCACGGGGTAGTCTGGATCTCCTACCGTCCAGATCTTCCGGCAGATCAGATAGAGCAACTGCGGCCCTACGGCGATGAGGAGTACGTCATAGTGAGCCCCTACCCCGACTTGCCCGCCCCGGTGGTGGCGACCGCCTGGAGAAACCAGATCTACCTGGAAGGAGCGAACGACCCGCGCCTCCGGGAGTTCGTAAACCAGTTCAGGATCACCGAACTTGCGCCACTCTCCGGTAACCGCTGCGTTGGGGGCGTAGGCCGGCCGGACGCTTAGGTCCTGCCACGGCCCGCCCCCTAGAACTAGAACGCCAAAGAGGGCCGGCCCGATAAAGCGGCCAACCCTCCAAATTTTTGTTATTCCAAGTCTTTGTTATCTAGCGGCGTATGAGGTTGTAGGCTAGTAGTCCGCCACCGCCGAACAGTAGCGTGGCCATGAGGCCGATAACCACCAGGGAGTAGCCACCCGTGTCCGGGAGAACACTCAAGATACCATCGTCAGCGGCCTCGTCGTTCGTGGTACCGTTGCTGGCCGCGGAGTCTTCGTACTGGCCCCCGTCTTCGACTACGCCGTCTTCGTACTGGTCGTCGGAAGCGACACCTTCATCAGCGGGATCTTCTGTGGTAGAGCCATCCTCGTACTGGTCGTCGGTAGCAGGAGCGCTGTCTAGTACCTCCACCGACTCGACGTATATCAGTAGATCGGTGAGATCATAGCCTTCTGTTCCGGTGCCCTCTGTCTGGAAGTAGCCTGTTATGGTTGCCCGCTGGCCTACGTACTGCGAAAGGTCTACCCCATCGTCTTGGAGGTTGCTGAAGAGTCCATATTCGTCACCCGTGCCATCTTCCGTGATGGTGTGCGTGGAACCCTCTGCCTCGGGATCAGCGGTTGGTTGGATGACGCCCGTTATTACGGCGTCTGGTGCCGGATCGTAGTCTGCCGCAAGCTCCACGTCGGTTACATTTAGAGCGGGAGTAACGCCGGGTGCACTACCGACCGGTGCGGCCTCGATGGTGATCCGCTCTCCAACGAAGGGGTCGAGGTCCACGAAACCGCTGATCAACACGTACTCATCTCCCGTCGCCTCGTCGGTAAACGAATACTGGACGGTCGGATCCTCGCCCTCCGTGTAGGGCTCACCAAGCACCCCGGTCGCCGTTACCGGACCCTGCTGGGCGAAAGCCGGCCCCGCCACCACGAGCACCATCGCCAGCGTCGCCACCAGAACCATCAACCTCTTCAACATAGCCTGCTCCTTTTTTCGTTCCCTGCTATCTTAAAGAACCTTAACCATCTTAAATAACAGTACGATTACAAAAGAGAGGGGTTTTGGTAACAATTGTATTAAGCTCTGGTTGCAAAGAGGTTGAGGAGATGTAACGTTGGCAATTAGTGCTTGGTGGTTAAAAGCCCGGAATTGGGACCTCGTCGAAGGCTTCTTTGCCGGCGCCGCAGTCGGGGCATTTGTCGGGAGGTTGGCCTTCTACGCTGTAGCCGCAGTTCGTGCAGGCCCAGTTGAGCGGGATGGATCCACCTTGTTCTTCGGGGTTGCCGCGTTGGTCCGTCATTGCTCGTTTGCTTTGTTTATGGAGCGTTTGTAGGTCTGGTGGGTAAAGTCGGAGATCGCGAGTATCGAAAAGATACTCGCCACAAAGCGGGTTGGGCGGGGGACGAGTACGAGCCCGTAGGAGAAGAAGGCCGTAACCCACATCCCAAGGCAGAAGTGGCAGGTGAGCAGGCCCCCAAGGGCTTTCTGCAACCCGGAGCCGCGAGGTTTCTCGTCTAGATTGGTCGGGCTCTTGACTTCTTGCAGTTCGGTTACCGGCGCCCGAAGGAAGCTTGTTACCGAGGCGTTGCTAACGATGTAACTCAGCTTGTGCGCCGCCACGCCCAGCAACGTCAGGTCTGCGAGCTTTATCCGCTCCGGCAGTTCGCGGCCCGTTGCCCGCGCCACGAGCAAGAATAGCACGAAGATGCTGCTAAAAACCCCCACGAGGGTCGCGTAGGCCCCCGTAGGCACCTCGCCATTCTCGTCGTAGCTCTCGAAGAGTTCCTCGGGGGAGTCACTGTCGGTTATCTTGGATACTGGGTTGTCGGCCACTGTCTCTCCTGGTCTGGGTTTTCGTACGGATTCTACCCTTTTGGCGCTTTGGTACACGTCCCACGTCCGGGTACCTATTGCCAACCTCACAAAAATACCGTTATTCTAAGCGCCGAACTGTTGATACTTTAACGGCCGCTTGCCGGAGGATAAATGACTGGGGACTACCAGAGTGTCATTATAGAAAGCGTACGCCCGGAGTTGGACTGTGGCCGCCACCCGGTAAAACGCGAAGTCGGCGACCGCCTGGAGGTCTGGGCGGACATCTACCGCGACGGCCACGATTCCATCTCCGCCGTGCTCAAACACCGCAAAAAAGGCGAAGAGGGGTGGTCCGAAACACCCATGACGCCCTACAACCCCGGCCTCGACCTTTGGACCGGCGCATTCGACCTGCCGGAGAATACAGTCTACGAGTACAAGATCGAAGCCTGGCCGGACCACTTCGAGTCCTGGCGCCGGGAGATCGGCAAGAAGGTCGAAGCCGGCCAGAACGTGGAGCTGGAACTCCTCGAAGGCCGGGAGTTGCTTTATGAGGCAGCCGAACGTACCTCCGACAAAAAGCTTTACCGGATGCTGGAGCAGCTAGATAAGGCCTCCTACGAAGAGCGGTTGGCGCTCCTGCGCTCTTTGGAGATGCGGGACCTGATGTACCGGAACACGGACCGTTCCACTTCGACCGTCTATAAGACGCTCGAAGTGATCGTGGACCGGGTCACGGCCCGCTACGGCGCCTGGTACGAGATGTTCCATCGCTCGCAGGGAACGGAGCCGGGACGGGGCGCGACTTTTAGGGAGGCCGGAGAGCGGCTGCCCGAGATAGCGGGGATGGGGTTCGACGTGATCTACTTGCTCCCAATCCACCCTATCGGCACGACCCACCGCAAAGGCAAAGACAACGCCCTAACCGCCGCCCCCGACGATCCCGGCAGTCCCTACGCCATCGGGAGCGAAGAAGGCGGCCACAAAGCCATCCATCCCGAACTCGGGACGCTGGAGGACTTCCGGCACTTCGTGCAGACCTGCGAGGAGCACGGCATGGAAGTTGCTCTGGACTTCGCGATCCAGTGTTCCCCCGACCACCCGTACATAAAAGAGCATCCCGAGTGGTTCAAGTTCCGTCCGGACGGGACGATAAAGTACGCCGAGAACCCACCGAAGAAGTACCAGGACATCTTGAACGTGGACTGGGAGTCGGAGGACTGGGAGAGCCTCTGGCAGGAGTGGCTCGACGTGGTGCTGTTCTGGGTCGAGCAGGGGGTGAAGGCGTTCCGAGTGGACAACCCGCACACCAAGCCGTTCGCGTTCTGGGAGTGGTTGATCCGGGAGGTCCGGGAGGAGCACCCGGACGTGATCTTCCTGGCCGAGGCGTTCTCCCGGCCGCGCATGATGCAGGGCCTGGGCAAGATCGGCTTTAACCAGTCCTACACGTACTTTACCTGGCGCAACGAGAAGGCGGAGATCATAGAGTACCTAACCGAGCTCACGCAGGAGGAGCCGAGCGAGTACATGCGCCCGAACTTCTTCGCCAACACCCACGACATCCTGCCGCACATCCTCCAGTTCGGCGGCCGTCCGGCCTTCCAGATGCGCTTCGCGCTCGCCGCCACGCTCTCCCCGACCTACGGCATCTACAACGGCTACGAGCTGATCGAAAACACCCCCCGCGGCGAGCCCGGCACCACCGTCTACTATCAAGACTCCGAGGTCTACGAGTACAAGGTCTGGGACTGGGACCGTCCCGGTAACATAAAGGACTACATAACCCGCATAAACAACATCCGGCGCGAGAACCCGGCCTTGCAGGAACTGACGAACCTCACCTTCCACAACGCCCCGGACGCCAACATCCTCTTCTACTCCAAAACTACCGGCGACAACACCGTGCTCGTCGCCGTGAACCTGGACCCGTTCGCCGCCCACGACGCCCACCTGGAGCTGCCGCTTGAGACCCTGGGCATCGCGGAGGACGAGGAGTACGTCGTGGAGGAACTCATCTCCGGCCGCGTCCTGCCGGGGCGCTACGGCCGATTTTTCTGGGTGCAGCTCATGCCGAACGACAACATCGCCGAAATATTCCACATTAGAAAGGCGGGCGTCTGATGACCGAAGCCCCCCGCGAAGACCCGCTCTGGTACAAAGACGCCATCATCTACCACCTGCACGTCAAGGCGTTCTTCGACTCGGATAACAACGGCATCGGAGACTTCAAAGGCCTCACCCAGCGCCTGGAATACATCCGGGACCTCGGGGTAACCGCGATCTGGGTAATGCCCTTCTACCCCTCGCCCCAGCGGGACGACGGCTACGACATCTCCGAGTACAAGAACGTCCACCCGGACTACGGCACCAAGCGCGACTTCCGGGCCTTCGTCCGTAAGGCGCACGAACTGGGTCTGAAGGTCATAACGGAGCTGGTCATAAACCACACCTCCGACCAGCACGCCTGGTTCCAGCGCGCCCGCAAGGCGCCGAAGGGCTCCGCCCGCCGCAACTACTACGTCTGGAGCGACACGCCGGACCGCTACGAGGACACCCGCATCATCTTCACCGACACCGAGCGGTCCAATTGGGCCTGGGACGAGGAAGCCGGGCAATACTACTGGCACCGTTTCTTCTCCCACCAGCCGGATCTGAACCTGGAGAACCCGCAGGTCTTCAAGTCCGTTATGAACGTGATGAAGTTCTGGCTCGACGCCGGCGTTGACGGGTTGCGCCTAGACGCGATCCCGTACCTCGTAGAGCGCGAAGGCACCGACAACGAGAACCTCCCCGAGACCCACGAGGTCTTGAAGCGGATGCGGGCCGAGCTGGACGAGAGCTACGGTGACCGGATGTTCCTGGCCGAGGCGAACCAGTGGCCGGAGGACGTGCTGCCGTACTTCGGCGACGGCGACGAGTGCCACATGGCGTTCCACTTCCCGCTCATGCCCCGCATCTACATGGCCGTGGCGCAGGAGGACCGGCATCCTATCGTCGAAATAATGCAACAAACCCCGGATATCCCGGACAACTGCCAGTGGGGCGTCTTTCTCCGCAACCACGACGAGCTCACCCTGGAGATGGTTACCGACCGGGAGCGGGACTACATGTACCAGGTCTACGCCAACGACCCGCGCGCCCGCATAAACCTCGGCATCCGGCGCCGCCTCGCCCCGCTAATGGAGAACGACCGGCCCCGCATAGAACTCTTGAACAGCCTCCTTATGAGCATGCCCGGCACGCCCATCATCTACTACGGAGACGAGCTCGGGATGGGGGATAACATCTTCCTCGGTGACCGGGACGCTGTCCGCACCCCGATGCAGTGGACCAGCGACCGGAACGCGGGCTTCTCCCGGGCCGACCCGGCCCGCCTCTACCTGCCGCCAATAATGGACCCGGTCTACGGCTACGAAGCCCTGAACGCCGAGTCCCATAGCCGGAGTCCTGGCTCTCTCCTGAACTGGATGAAGCGTCTTATTGCCGTGCGAAAAGCACACAAAGCCTTCGGGCGGGGGACATTGAACTTTCTGCATCCGGGGAACCGGAAGGTGCTAGCTTATCTGCGGGAGTACGAGGACGAGTCCATTTTGTGCGTGGCGAACCTTTCGCGGTCGGCGCAGCCTGTGGAATTGGATCTCTCGCGGTACTCCGGCCGGGTTCCGGTCGAGATGATCGGGGGTACCAGCTTTCCGCCGCTCGGCGAGCTGCCGTACTTCCTCACGCTGCCGCCGCACGGCTTCTACTGGTTCCGCCTAACCACCGAGGCTGCGGCCCCGAGCTGGCACGAGGACGCCCCCCGCTACCCCGAGCCGCCGGTCGTCGTTTTGCCCGCTGGACGCGAGACGTCCCGCAAGACGAGCCGGACGCCATTGCGCATCCCGGACCGCCAGATCGCGCAGCTAGAAAAGGAGGCGCTGCCAAAATACCTCGGCGTCCGGCGCTGGTTCGCGGGCAAGGGCGGCGACATCGAGCGCGTCGAGGTGGCCTCGCTGGTCGAGGTCGGCCAGGAGTGGCTGCTCGCGCTGCTCCGGGTGCATACCGGCGAGGACGGGGAAGAAGCCGACCCCCAGACCTACTTCCTGCCGCTCTCGGCGGCCTGGGAGGATAGCTCGGAGGACAATACCTCCGGCCTCGTGCCGTTCACCATAGCCAAGCTCCGGCGCCGCTCCAGGGTCGGCGTCCTGTACGACGCACTAGCCGACGAGGATTTCTGTCGCGCTCTAGTGGCGGCGATGGGGGAGGAGCGCGAAGTAGAAGCCGGGGATGGCGTCATCCGCTTTACCCGTACCGGAGCTTTCGAAAGGTTGATCGGGAACAAGACCCTTAGCGTCCGCCGGGCCGGGGTGGAGCAGACCAACACCTCGGTAATACTCGGGGAGCGGCTCATTATGAAGGCGTACCGGCGGTTGCAGCAGGGGGTAAACCCGGATTTGGAGATCGGGCGCCACCTCACGGAAGAGTCGCAGTTCGGCAACACCCCCCCGCTCGCTGGGGCCATCGAGTACGAAAGCGCGGACGGGGAGCTAACGACCCTCGCTCTCCTGCAGGGCTTCGTCGGCAACCAGGGCGATGGCTGGTCCTACGTCTTGGATTACCTGGGCCGCTATCTGGAGGAGCGCCTCGTGACCTCCTGGAGTATAGAGGAGGACGGCGCGAACCAGGAAGGTGAGGAAGACACCTTCTTTATGCGTCTTGTCCACACCCTGGGCTTGCGTACTGGCGAGCTGCACGAAGCGTTCGCCGCGCCCACCGAAAACCCGGCATTCGCCCCCGAATCCGCCTCCCGTAAAGAGGTCGAGGGCTGGAAGAAGGGCATCGTGAAGGAGCTGGGCCGGACGCTCAAGGTGTTGGAGCGCCGCCGGGAAGGTTTGCTGGAATCGGTGCAGGACGAGGTTGACCGGCTACTGGAGTTGCGGGAGTCTGCGGAGGAGCGGATAAACTCCGTTGCAACCGACGAGGTCGAGGTGGTAAAGACCCGGCATCACGGGGACTACCATCTCGGGCAGGTGCTCGTCGTTAGCAACGACTTCCAGATCATAGACTTCGAAGGAGAGCCTGCTCGGCCGCTAGAGGAGCGGCGTATGAAGCACTCGCCCTTGCGCGACGTGGCCGGGATGCTGCGTTCCTTCAACTACGCCGCCAAGTCGGCGATCATGGACCTCGGCGCCGGACGCGAGGATCAGGTAGAGGAACTCGAAGAGTGGGTGAGGCTCTGGGAGCGGAACGTCCGGGAGGCTTTCCTTGAAGGCTACGCCGAAGGCGCCCGCGAGGCCGCGTCTTACCCGGAGGACGAGGAGCACGCCCGGCAGCTAATAGACCTGTTCACGTTGGAGAAGGCCCTGTACGAGATTCGGTACGAACTAGACAACCGCCCGGATTGGGCCGGCATCCCGGTAAAAGGCGTGCTCGACTTAATAGAAGACCCGGCGCAAGAGGAGACCCCGTGACGAACGAAGAGACTTTCCAGACCATCGTAGCCGGGGACCACGGCGACCCGTTCGCCATCCTCGGAATGCACAAAGAGGACGGTGGAGACCTCGTCGTGCGGACCTTCCAACCCGACGCCTCCTCCGTAGAGGTCGTCTCTACGGACGGCGAAGATTCCTATGGTGAGCTCGAATCCGTCCACCCGGAGGGCCTCTTCGTCGGTACGCTCTCCATAAAAGAACTCACTCCGTACAAACTCCGCGTTACCTGGGATGAGGAAGTAGAGTTGCACGACCCTTACCGCTTCCCGCCCGTCCTGGAAGAGGGCGACCTCTACCTTTTCGGGGAGGGCAACCATCACTACCTATACGAGAAGCTCGGCGCCCACCCGATAGAAATCGAAGGCGTCGCGGGCGTCAGCTTCGCCGTCTGGGCCCCGGGCGCCAGCCGGGTCTCGGTAGTCGGCGGCTTCAACAACTGGGATGGGCGGCGGCACGTCATGCGGAAGCATCCCGGGATCGGGGTGTGGGAAATCTTCATCCCCGGCATCGCCAACGGCGAGCCCTACAAATACGAGCTCAAAGGCCCGAGCGGAGACCTGTTGCCGCTGAAAGCTGACCCCTGTGGTTTCCTGGCCGAGAATCTCCCCGGTACCTCTTCCGTAGTCCACGACCTCCACACCTACGAGTGGCGGGACGACGACTGGATGCAGAACCGCGAATCCAAAAACGCCCTCGACGCCCCGATGGCGACCTACGAGGTCCACCTCGGCTCCTGGCGTCGCCACGAAGACGGAACCTACCTCACCTACGAAGAGCTGTCCGAAGGGCTCGTCTCCTACGTCTCCGCGTTGGGCTACACCCACGTCGAGTTCTTGCCGCCGACCGAGTACCCGTTCGACGGTTCGTGGGGCTACCAGCCGCTCGGCCTCTACGCCCCGACCAGCCGCTTCGGTACGCCGGACGAATTCAAGCACCTAGTTGACGCTTTCCACGCGGCCGGCATAGGCGTCATAATAGATTGGGTCCCGGCCCACTTCCCCGAAGACCCGCACGGCCTCGGATTTTTCGACGGAACCCACCTTTACGAGCACGCCGACCCCCGCAGCGGCCGGCACCCGGACTGGGGCACGCTCATCTTCAACTACGGCCGCAACGAGGTCCGCAACTACCTGACCGCAAACGCCCTGTTCTGGCTGCGGGAGTACCATGTGGACGGCCTGCGGGTAGACGCCGTCGCCTCCATGCTCTACCTGGACTACTCGCGCGAGGGAGGCGAGTGGCTACCGAACGAGCGGGGCAGCAATGAGAACCTGGAGGCCATAGCCTTTCTCCAGAAGATGAACGAGCTCGTCTACGAGCACGCCCCCGGCGCCGTGACAATAGCCGAGGAGTCAACCGCCTGGCCGATGGTCAGCCGCCCCGTGTACATGGGGGGACTCGGTTTCGGCTACAAGTGGAACATGGGTTGGATGCACGACTCCCTCGAATACATGCAGGAAGACCCACTCCACCGCTCCTACCACCACGACAAGCTCATCTTCTCCCTCGTCTACTCCTTCAACGAGAACTTCGTCCTCCCCCTCAGCCACGACGAAGTCGTCCACGGCAAAGGCACTTTGATCGGCCGGATGCCGGGCGACGAGTGGCAGAAATTTGCCAACCTCCGTGCCTACTACGCCTTCATGTACGCCCACCCCGGAAAGCAACTCCTCTTTATGGGCGGCGAGTTCGCCCAAGACCGCGAGTGGAACCACGACATCGGCCTCGACTGGAACCTGCTCAACGAGCCCCTACACGCCGGAGTGCAGAGCCTGGTCCGCGACCTCAACGCGCTCTACAAAGAAACGCCCGCACTCCACGAAGTAGACTTCGAGCCCGCCGGCTTCGAGTGGATCGAGGGCGGAGACAAAGAGAATAGCGTAGTCTCCTTCCTGCGCCGTCCCTCAAGCATCCGAGAAGAAGACTACGCCGTCGTCGTCTGCAACTTCACCCCGGTCGTCCGCGAAGATTACCGCATAGGAGTCCCCTCCCCCGGCACCTACATCGAAGCACTAAACACCGACGACGATACCTACGGCGGAAGCGGCGTGAGCAATGGCGGCCCGATAGAGGCCGAAGAAGTTCCCGTCCACGGCCAACCGTATTCGCTCTCGCTTAGGCTACCGCCGCTCGCGACGATGGTTCTGAGGCGATCAGGCTAGAGCTTGTAGAAAGCTGTCAGAGTCGCAGATGCTCTAACCATCATGGTACAATGCGAACCGCACGGTTCACGCGAAACAAGAGGTAGCTATGACAGCAGATAATCGCATTCCGCTAGAGACGTTGCGAAGGAGACTGGGACGTGTAGCACAGGATGTCGAGCGTGGAGACTCGGTGGTCGTCGAGCGTCGGGGTGAGGAGGCTTTTGCGCTGGTGCCGATGAGGCTATATCGGCTCCTGGAGGAAGAGCGACGGGCTCTTATCAAGGCAACGCGGCAGGCCAGGGAGTCATTCTCCGACATCTCTGAGGAAGAGGTGGAGGATCTGGTAGCTGGCGAGTTGGAGGCTACCCGCAATCGGACCTCTCTTTCCAAGAGCGTCGCCGAACGCTAAGCCTTGAGGGCTGTCGTGGACGCAAATGTGTGTGTGTCCGCGGTCCTGAGCGCAAAGGGCAGCCCGGCCCGGATCCTGGATCACGCCCTGGCGGAGGGGCCTTACGACTTCGAGCTTTGCGCCCCGTCGCAGCTTTTCCCCAAGATCGAAGAGGTACTCGCCCGGCCCAAAATAGCCGATCGTCTAAGATGGGATCCGGCCGAGATAGCAGTCTACGTCCGGCGGCTCCGGCTCACCGTAACGGAGATTCCCCCGGAAGGCCGCGAGGTTCCCCGGTATACCAGCGATCCGGAAGACGACCCGTACGTCCTGGCGGCGATCCTGGCGAGAGCTTCTTACCTGATAAGTGGAGACGATGACATCCTCGCGATGGACAGTCCACCAGTACAAGTATTGACTCCAGCACAGTTCATCCGTCTCTGGAAGGCGGGAATTCTCTGATAGCGGGGTGCTTGGCAAGCACCCTCTAGCGGGTACACTTGTCAGGTGTTTTAGATGCCGCGTTTAGCCAACGAAAGAGGCTGAGTGTCGAGCCTAAAGCTGAAAGACTGACCGATTAAGAGACTGAATAACTTACCGAGAAAGGAAAATCCTGCTTTGATAAGCACGGATACACAACGTAGTGTTGTATGGCCCGGAAACCCTTATCCTCTGGGCGCCACCTGGGACGGCGAAGGCGTAAATTTCGCTTTGTTTTCAGAGAATGCCGAGAAGGTGGAGCTTTGTCTCTTTGATCCCTCGGGGAAGAGCGAGGTCGAGCGGATAGAGCTTTTCGAGCAGACCGACCAGATCTGGCACTGCTACCTCCCCTACGGTCGGCTCGGCCAGCTCTACGGCTACCGGGTCTACGGGCGCTACGAACCCGAAAACGGTCACCGCTTCAACCCGAACAAACTCCTCCTAGACCCCTACGCCAAGTCCATCGTCGGCGGCCTCGACTGGAGCTACCCGCACTTCGGATACGAAATGGGCGGCAAGGACGAAGACCTGGGCTTCGATGGTAAAGACAATGCCGCCGGGATGCCCAAGTGCCAGGTCGTGGACACCTCCTTTACCTGGGGCGACGACCGGCAGCCGAATACCTCCTGGCACGACACCGTGATCTACGAGCTCCACGTCAAAGGCTTTACGAAGCAGCACCCGGACATCCCGCCGCAACTGCGCGGAACCTACGCGGGCCTCGCCTCCGCCCCCGCCATTGAGCACCTCACCCGCCTCGGCGTAACGGCGGTCGAGCTGATGCCGGTACACGCTTTCGTGCAAGACAAGCACCTGGTGGACAAAGGGCTCGTCAACTACTGGGGCTACAACTCCATCGGCTTTTTCGCGCCGGAGATGCGATACTCGGCGACCGGCGAGATAGATGAGTTCAAGACGATGGTCAAACGGCTGCATTCGGCAGGCATAGAGGTGATTCTGGACGTCGTCTACAACCACACCGCCGAGGGCAACCGGATGGGACCGACCCTCTCATTCCGCGGCATAGATAACGCCGCCTACTACCGGCTCGTCCCCGACGACTACCGCCACTACATGGACTTCACCGGCACGGGCAACACCCTGAACATGATGCACCCGCGCGTGTTGCAGCTCATCATGGACTCGCTCCGGTACTGGATCACGGAGATGCACGTGGACGGTTTCCGCTTCGACCTCGCTTCCGCCCTGGCCCGCGAGCTGTACGAGGTGGACCAGCTTTCGAGCTTCTTCACCATCATCCGGCAGGACCCGGTGATCTCGCAGGCCAAGCTGATCGCCGAGCCGTGGGACGTGGGCGAGGGCGGCTACCAGGTCGGCAACTTCCCCGTCGGCTGGACGGAGTGGAACGGCAAGTACCGTGACGAGGTCCGCGCCTACTGGAAGGGCGAGGGCGGCTTCGTGGACGACTTGGCGTATCGCTTGACCGGATCCAGCGACCTCTACGAGCGCGGCGGACGCCGGCCCCACGCCTCCATCAACTTCGTCACCGCCCACGACGGCTTTACCCTCCACGACCTTGTCTCCTATAACGAGAAACACAACGAAGAGAACGGCGAGGACAACAACGACGGCGAGAGCCACAACACGAGCTGGAACCACGGCGAAGAAGGCCCGACGAGCGACCCCGAGATCCGTCGCCTCCGCAACCGCCAGAAGCGGAACATACTAGCCACGCTCCTGCTCTCCCAGGGCGTGCCCATGATCGTCTACGGCGACGAACTGGGACGCACCCAGAACGGCAACAACAACGCATATTGCCAAGACAATGAGATAAGCTGGGTGGACTGGGATCTTTCGCAGGCGGACCGGAACTTTATGGCCTTTGTGCGGCGCGTGATCCGCCTCCGCAAAGAACACCCGGCCTTCAAGCGGCGGAACTTCTTCCAGGGACGCAAGATTCAAGGCGCCGACGTCAAAGACATAACCTGGCTCAACCCCGACGGCCAGGAGATGAGCGACGACGAGTGGGACAACTCCTTCGCCCGGTCGCTGGGCTTGCAGATGGCCGGCTACTCAGAAGACCAGTACGATGTGGAAGGCCGCCCCGAGATAGACGACGACTTCGTTCTCCTCTTCAACGCCCACCACGAGGAAATATCGTTCACCATCCCACCCAACCCGGAAGACGCCCGCTGGGAAGTCCTCGTAGACACCAGCTACGCCGCCGGCCTCCGCTCCGACGGCTTCTTTAAACCCGGCGCGGACTACCCACTGAGGGCGCGCTCCATGGTGGTCCTCGCAAACAGCCAGCCCGACATCCTGGGCGAGGACGACGAGTGAGACGCCACCACCAGCTACCCCTCGGGGCCGAGTACCTGGGCGACGGCCAGACCCGCTTCACCCTCTGGGCCCCCGCCGCCGAAAGGGCGTGGGTGGACCTCGAAAACGGCGAAGAAACCCCTATGCAGAGAGACGAAGGGGGCGTGTTCAGCGCCACCGTACCGTCCGAGCCCGGCGCCCGCTACCGCTACCGGGTGGATGACGAGGTAGGCGTCCCGGACTCGGTCTCCCGCTACCAGCCCGAGGACGTCCACGGCCCGAGCCAGATCGTAGACCCCGCGGCCTTTGTGTGGCGGGACGAGGACTGGACGGGACGCCCCTGGGAGGAGACCGTCCTCTACGAGCTACACGTCGGGAGCTTCACCCCGGAGGGAACCTTCGTCGGGGTAGAAAGCAAGCTCGACCACCTGGTAGACCTCGGCGTTACGGCGATAGAGCTTATGCCCGTCTCGGACTTCCCCGGCGGGCGCAACTGGGGCTACGACGGCGTGTTGCCTTACGCCCCGGACAGCTCCTACGGCACGCCCGAAGACCTGAAAAAACTGGTTCAGACGGCCCACGAAAAGGGTCTGATGGTCTTTCTCGACGTGGTCTACAACCACTTCGGGCCGGAAGGGAACTACCTGAACGCCTACGCGCCACAGTTCTTTACGGAGCGGCACACGACGCCGTGGGGCGCGACCATAAACTTCGACGGTGACGATAGCCACTGGGTGCGGGAATACTTCATCAACAACGCACTTTATTGGATAGAGGAGTATCACGTAGACGGTTTGCGCCTCGACGCCGTCCACGCCATCGTGGACGACTCCGAGAAGCACTTTCTGGTAGAGCTTTCGGAGAAGGTGCAGGATGGTCCGGGTCGGGACCGGCACGTCCATCTCGTTTTGGAGAACGAGGCGAACGCGGCTTCCTACATGCGCGACGGCCTCTACAAAGCCCAGTGGAACGACGACTTTCACAATGCGCTGCACGTTGTGCTGACGGGCGAGACGGGCGGGTACTACGGGGGATACGCCGAGGAGCCGTTGCAGCTCTTCGGGCGTTGTCTCGCGGAGGGATTCGCCTACCAGGGTGAGCCACTAGAGTATCGGGAGGGCCAGGAGCGCGGTGAGCCTAGCGCGGACGTGCGGCCTACGAGCTTCGTATCGTTCGTTCAGAACCACGATCAGGTCGGCAACCGGGCCTTCGGGGACCGACTTGTAGCCTTAGCGCCTTCTGTGGCGGTGCGTGCGGCCTCGGCGATACAACTGCTCGCCCCGCAGGTGCCGATGCTTTTTATGGGCGAGGAGTGGGGCTCAAAGCAGCCGTTCCTGTTCTTCTGTGACTTCGAGGAAGGTTTGGCGCCGCTCGTCACCGAGGGACGCCGGGAAGAATTCGCCAAGTTCTCCGAGTTCTCCGACTCCGGGACTCGGGGTCAGATCCCGGACCCGAGCGACCGCGAGACGTTCGAGACGTCGGTCCTGGATTGGGAAAGCGTTAAAGAACATCTGAGCTGGCTGGAGTTCTACAAAGAGCTGTTGCAACTGCGGCACGCAGAGATCTTGCCGCGGCTCGGAGGAATATCCGGCGGCGAAGCCGAATACCGGATCGTCGCAGAGAGCGGCTTGCGGGTACGTTGGACCCTCGGAGACGGCTCGACCCTGACGCTGCTTTCCAACCTGGGCAATGATCCCCTGGGCGGCTTGGGAGACGCAACAGGGAACCTCCTCTACGCCACGGAGAACGCGATAAAAGAAGACGGGTCGCTCTCCGCGTGGTCGGTGGCGTGGTATCTGGAGGCGGGCGGTTGAGGGTCCCGCGCGCCACTTACCGGCTCCAGTTCAACAAAGACTTTACCTTCAGGGACGCTGCGGAGTTGGTGCCGTACCTGGCAGACCTCGGCATCAGCGACCTGTACGCCTCGCCGTACATGAAGGCCCGTCCCGGCAGCCCGCACGGCTACGATATCATAGACCACAACACCTTGAACCCGGAGATTGGGACCCCGGAAGACTACGAAAAACTCGTCGAGACGCTGCACGAGCATGGTATGGGCCAACTCCTCGACTGGGTGCCGAACCACATGGGGGTCGGCAGCGACAACGAGTGGTGGCTCGACGTGTTGGAGAACGGCCCCGCCTCCCCTCACGCCCGGTTTTTCGACGTTGACTGGTACCCGACGAACCGTGGCGCCCTGCGGGGCAAAGTGTTGCTGCCGGTGCTCGGCGACCACTACCGCGTCATCCTCGAAGGCGGAGACCTGGAGCTAAAGTTCGAGCCGGAAGCAGGCTCTTTTTCCGTCAACTACTACGAGCATCGGTGTCCGCTTGATCCGAAAAGCTACCCGGTGGTGCTGGAAGGTCTTCGGCGCTTGCCGGAGGATGAGTTCACGCCGGAGTTCGAGAGTCTCATCACCGCGTTCGGCAATTTGCCGGACCAGGATGAGCCGGACGAAGAGCGGGTAGCCGAGCGGACGCGGGACGCCAGCATCCACAAAAATCGTCTCGCCCGGCTGTGCGCGGAGTCTTCAGAGATAGTCCGGGCCATAGACGGGCGAGTGCGGGAGGTAAACGGGGAACCGGGCGTTGCGGAGAGTTTCGGGGCGCTGCACCAAATATTAGAGGAGCAGGCATTCCGGCTCGTGTACTGGCGGGTGGCGAGCGATGAGATCAACTACCGCAGGTTCTTTTCCGTCAACGACCTCGCCGGCATCCGGGTCGAGGACGAACAGGTCTTCGACGAGACCCACCAACTGGTCCTGGACCTCGTCCGGCAGGGCAAGGTGGACGGCCTGCGCCTCGACCACCCCGACGGCCTCCACGACCCCGCCGGCTACTTCCGGAAACTTCAGCAAAAAGCCGGTGAGGCACTCGACGCTTCGGAAGGAGAGCCGCTCTACGTCCTCGTAGAGAAGATACTCGCCCCGCACGAGGGCTTGCCGGAAGACTGGCCGGTCGCCGGCACTACGGGATACGAGTTCGCCAACCTGGTAAACGGGCTTTTCGTAGACTCCGCAAACGAAGCCGGGATGGAGGGAGTGTACCGGGACTTCCTGGGGCGGACGGTAGATTTCGAGGAGCTCCTCTACGACTGCAAGAAAGCCGTTATGCGCGGAGAACTCGCCAGCGAGCTGAACGTCTTAAGCCGGCGGTTGTTGTGGATCTCCGAGTACGGCCGGCGCACCTTCGACTTCACCATAAACGTGCTGCGCGACGCGCTGACCGAGATCGTGGCCGCTTTCCCCGTCTACCGGACCTACATAACCCGCGACGGTTTGTCCGAGCAGGACCGGCGCTACGTTGACTGGGCGGTCGCACGGGCCAAAAAACGGAGCACCGCCGCCGACACGAGCGCCTACGACTTCGTCCACGACGTACTATTACTGAACCTTGAGGGACCTGAGGAGTACGAGGCGCTGGCCGTCGCGTTCGTGATGAAATTTCAACAGTACACGGGGCCGGTAATGGCGAAGGGCATGGAAGACACCGCGCTCTACATCCACAACCGGCTCGTCTCGCTAAACGAGGTCGGCGGCGAGCCCGAACGCTTCGGCATCTCGATCGCGGCTTTCCACCACCTGACCGCCGAGAAGGCGAAACGGTGGCCGCACGCGATGCTCTCGACCTCCACCCACGACACCAAGCGCAGCGAGGACGTGCGGGCGCGCATAAACGTGCTCTCGGAGATGCCGGAAGAATGGGCCGAGAGGCTGGAGCATTGGACGCAACTCAACCGCTCGCGGCGCCGGGAGGTGGACGAGGCCGAAGCCCCGAGCCCCAACGACGAGTACTTGATCTACCAGTCCCTCGTCGGCGCGTGGCCCCTCGAAGAGCTGGACGACGAAGGACTGACAGAATTCCGGGGCCGGATAAAAGCGTACATGGAAAAAGCCTTGCGGGAGGCCCAGGTAAACACCTCCTGGGTAAACGTAAACGAGGAGTACGAGGCCGCCGTGGCGGATTTCGTGGAGGCTTTGCTCACGCCGTCGGAGATAGGACTCTTTCTGGACGAGTTTATTCCGTTTGCCCGGCGCGTGGCGTGGTTCGGTGCGTTGAACAGCCTGTCGCAGATCCTCATAAAACTCACCTTCCCCGGCGTGCCGGATACCTACCAGGGCAACGAACTCTGGGACTTCAGCCTCGTGGACCCGGACAACCGCCGCCCCGTAGACTACGACCTGCGCAAAAAGCTACTCGCAGAGCTGAAAGGCGTCGAGGGAGACGATGTTCGGACGCTGCTCAAAGCCTGGCAAGACGGTCGTCCGAAACTCCACCTGACGCACCAAGCACTGGCGCTCCGAAAAAGGAAGCCGGACCTCTTTGAGAAAGGTGAATACGTGCCGCTGGAGGTCTTCGGTCCAAAAGCGGATCACGTATTAGCCTTTGCCCGGAGGCTTGGGCAAGAAACGGCGATCATCATCGCACCCCGCTTTCACGCAAACCTCACGCCGGTTTCCGACGAGTTACTGGTTGACCCCGATGTTTGGGGAGAGACTAAGATCGAGGTCTCCGATCTTCGCGAGACGCAGTACCGAAATACTTTGGACAGCAAGATAATAGAGCCGGAGGAGCACGACGGCAGGAATTTTTTAACGGTAGGGGAGATGTTGAGCGGTTTTCCGGTGGCGCTGCTGGTGACTAATGTAGAAAGTCACTAACCCGGATCTCTATACGGGGGGCATCTACTCTCGCCCCAAAACCCGCCGGTGTTAGAATGCCGCCGTGATCT
Organism: Rubrobacteraceae bacterium; assembly: GCA_965213905.1. Classification (GTDB taxonomy): domain Bacteria; phylum Actinomycetota; class Rubrobacteria; order Rubrobacterales; family Rubrobacteraceae; genus SIRX01. Next base: position 1,752,187 of record OZ243922.1, read on the forward strand.
CGTTGCGCAACATAGCCCAGGAGCTACTTCCGTACATAGTGTTGTTCTGGGCCACGTTCGCTTTGCTGGGTGGGGCTGCTGAACCTGTAGAGAAAATACAGGACTCCAACGGTGCCGTTGTCGAAGTGGGGCTCGGTCTCTGCGCTATCGGGGTTGCTTGCTTGTTCAAAGCCGTGCGACGTATCCGACCGCTCTTGCACCGAGTCCTCAACCTGTCCCACATCCGGCCTCACTATATCGCTGTGGCGCGACCGACTTCCTATCGTCGGCCGCCGCTCTCTGTGCTATCCCTGGCGATTTTGCAGATACTGCGTACATAAACTTCGCCTGCGCCCAGATTCAAGGAATAGTACTTCGAAGTCGGACATAAGGCTTGAGCATTACGTCCGGCGAGCCGTCAGCAATTAGCACCCAGCAATTAGCAGATAAAAAAGCTGAAAGCTAAAGTCTGACCGCTGAAACCTCGGGTTGTGGAAGGTCTATCCTTCCGCAACCAGCTCTTAGAAAGGAGAACGAGTTGCGAATCGGAGCAACCGTGTTGCGCTTTGTCGGCCTGATCCTCGTTATAGGTGGGCTAGCGCTTGTAGCCATGTTTTTCGTAGGACTGAACTCCCAAACGTACGAAGCGGGCGGGGCTAGTCAACCAAACGCCCCAGAAGTAAACGAACCCGTGCAAGAGGACGCTGCAGGACCCGAGGACACCACCCTGACCCTCTCAGTACCGAAGATGAACCGCCTCGACGGGGTCGAAATACCCTCCGCAGCCGGGAACGACGAGGAGGCTTTGCGGGCCAACGCGGGCATTCACCTGCAAGGCACGGGGTTTCCCTGGCAAGAGGGTGCGAACGTCTACCTCGCCGGCCACCGGATGGGCTACCCGGGCACGGCCAGCTTTCTGGCTTTCCGGGACCAGCAGAAACTTGAGAAGGGCGACAGGGTTCACGTCACGGACGCCGAAGGCACCCGTTACACTTACGAAGTCTTCCGCGAGCGTGTGGTGGGGCCACAGCAGGTCGAGGTAACACAACCGGTAGAAGGAAAGAGCGTCCTCACCTTGCAGACCTGCACGTTCCCCGACTACCGCGAGCGGATAGTGACCCAGGCGGAACTCGTGGACGTAGCCTAGAGCAAATCAGCGGTCAGCCGGCAGCTATCAGCTTTTCGCTTTTACTGAAGGCTGAATGCCCTCGCCCAGGTAGCTCGGTCTTTTTGAACAAGGCTTTAAACCGGCGCGGTCGAACCGCGTACTACGAGTTCGGTCGGCAGCAGGATCGTCTCTTCCGTTTCGCGGCCTTCGAGTTTGGCGACGAGCACCCTACCGGCCCGCAAACCTTTCTCGACGTGCGGCTGCCAGACGGTCGTGAGCGGAGGATCGGCGCGCGCGGCTTCCGGGACGTCGTCGAAGCCGACCACCGAGAGATCCCTCGGCACCGACAGCCCCCGTTTCTCCGCCGCTTCGAGAACCCCCAAGGCGAGTTGGTCGCTCATAGCCAGGATCGCGGTCGGCCGAGTCTCTTGTGAGAGCAGCGCCTCGCCGGCCCGGCGGCCCTCGTCCAGCAAGTTCTCGACGCACTCGTAAACCGGCACGGTCTCCCAGGAAAACCCGGCCTCCGTTATCGCGGACCTGTAGCCCCGTAGACGTCGCCGCCCGGTCTGGTACGTGGCTTTCGCCTGACGACCCGTATCCGCAAGCCCGCTTCGCACGTCCAACGCGAGCTCTACAGATACGACACCGAAATCCTCGTGGCCGAGCTGCAAAAGGTGCTCCGCCGCGCTGCGGGCCGCCTGATCGTCCTCGATACCTACGGAGGACGCCTCTCTCTGATCCTGTTGGTCCACGACCACCATCGGCAGCCGGCGTTCCAAAGCCGCGCCCACGAGCGGATCGTTTTCGGACATGCTGTAGACCACGAAGCCATCCACCACCGCCGCCATAACGGCCTCCGGGTCGCGGTTCTGCCGCGGCGAACCCGGCACCAGCAGCATCCCCAAACCGGCCTCTTCCGTCGCGGTGGACACGCCTTCCAGAAACTGGACCGCCACCGAGTCCGCAAAGGCGTAAGAGAGCCGGTCCGCATAAAGCACCCCGACCGCCCCGGAACGTCCCAGTCTCAGGCCGCGGGCTGCGGGGTCGGGACCCGAATATCCCAAGGCCCGCGCCGTCTCGAAAATTCGCTCCCGGAGTTCTTTTGAAAGCTGATCCGGCCGGTTGTAAGCGTTCGATACCGTGGCCGGCGATACCCTAACCTCGGCCGCAACGTCTTTTAACGTCGCCCGCCGTTCACCACCCCTACCACTTCCAAGGTTGACACCCACCATAACGCCATGATAGTTTACTGAAACGATTAAGTAAAACGTTTCAGTAAGATATTTTTGTGAACGAGGTTGTGTAGCGGTATGATCTTCGATTTTCTGGTGGCGGTCGTGGTAACGTTTCTGGCGGTGGAGTTGGGTCGGGCGGCGCGGGGTTCCTCGTATCGGGCGCCGGATTTCGGAGGGGTGATCCTGGACCTTTCTCTGAGACTAGCGGCGGTGGCGGCCCTGGTGTCGTGGATGTGGATGTTGACGGGGATGTTTTTTACTTGAGCGAGAGGAGAAAGATGACACGTCCTGACGTTGGGATTATGTTCCGGTGTCAGAACCCGCCGGAGATGCTGCCGGATTACGTCCGGCGTGTGGAGAAGGCCGGCTTCGACGAACTCTGGGTGGTCGAGGATTGCTTTTTCGCGGGCGGCGTGTCGGCGGCGGCGGTTGCGTTGGCTTCTGCGGAGAGGTTGAAGGTGGGGCTCGGCATCGTGCCGGCCGTTGCCCGGAACGCGGCGTTTGCGGCGATGGAGTTTGCGGCGTTGGCGAGGCTGTATCCGGGGCGCTTTCTGCCGGGTATCGGACACGGCGTAGCGGGCTGGATGCGCCAGGTCGGGGCCATGCCGGATTCTCAATTGACGGCGCTCGAAGAAGTCGTCTCGTCCGTAAAAGCGCTGCTGAGAGGCGAGACGTTAGAAGTCTCGGGCGAATACGTAAAGCTGGACGAGGTCTGCCTGGACCATCCGCCGCAAAGCGTGCCGCCGGTGTCTACCGGGGTACGAGGCCCAAAGTCCCTCGCACTTTCCGGGAGGGTTGCCGATGGAACGATCCTGGCCGAGTGCGCCCCGCCAGCGTATGTGGCGTGGGCGCGAGAGAAGATCTCTGAGGGGGCTGCGGAGGCCGACCGACAAAATGAAGAGCACCGGCTAATGGTCTACGCGCCCTGCAAGGTGGACCGGGATTCCGGGGCGGCCAAAGAGTCGCTTCGCCCCGTCGTGGCCGAAACGCTCGTATCCGGGGGAGTTGGAGCCCAGATCTCACCGCTAGGCATCACGGAAGACCTCGAAGATATGATCCGGCGCGGTGGGGTCGAGGCCGTCGAAAAAGCGTTGCCGGACGAATGGTTGGATCAGCTCACAGTAGTGGGAAACCCCGACGAGTGCGTGGCGGCGATAGATCGGTTGGGCGAAGCTGGGGCCGACGCGGTGGTGCTGGTACCATCCATCGGTCAGCCAGAAAAAGACCTGGACGACATAGCACGCGAGCTGATGCCGCTCTTGGTAGAACAGTAACTGTAGAAATCCTTAGAAGGAGGCGAGAAGTTGGAGGCAAACAAATGGTGGCAGACCGGGGTCGTGTACCAGATCTACCCGCGCAGCTTCGTTGACTCGACGGGCGACGGCGTCGGAGACCTGCGGGGGATAATCTCTAAACTAGACTATCTCGAATGGCTCGGGGTGGATGCCGTTTGGATCTCCCCGATCTACCCGTCCCCGATGGCGGACTTCGGCTACGACGTCTCGAACTACACCGACATCCACCCTATGTTCGGCACCCTCGAAGACTTCGATGAGTTAGTAGAAGAAGCCCACAGCCGCGGGTTGAAGGTGATCCTGGACTTTGTCCCCAACCACAGCTCGGACGAGCACCCTTGGTTTATGGAATCCCGCAAAAGCCGCGACAACCCGAAGCGGGACTGGTACATTTGGGAGGACGCAGCGCCGGACGGCGGTCCGCCGAACAACTGGGAGAGCCACTTCTCAGGCCCAGCCTGGACCTGGGATGAGGCTACCGGGCAATATTACCTGAACACCTTCGACCCCAAGCAGGCGGACTTGAACTGGCGCAACCCGGAGGTGCGCGAGGCGATGTACGACGCGATGCGCTTTTGGTACGAGCGGGGGGTAGACGGATTCCGCATAGACGTGGTTTACATCATGATCAAAGACGAGCACCTGCGCGACAACCCGGAGGACCCAAATTGGAAGCCGGGCGACGAGCCTAAAGCGTGGCAGAAAAGGGTCTACTCCGAAGATCGCCCGGAGGTGCACGAGGTCATAAGCGAGATGCGAGAGGTCGCGGACGAGTATGAAGATCGTCTCCTAATCGGGGAGATATACCTCCCCGTGGAACGACTCATGGCCTACTACGGCGAAAACCTGAACGAGGTGCATCTGCCGTTCAACTTTCAGCTCATCCTGCTCGAAGACTGGACCGCCGAAGCCGTAAAGAGCATCGTCGAGCACTACGAGGAACTACTACCTTATGGTGGATGGCCCAACTGGGTTCTGGGTAACCACGACCAGTCCAGGGTCGCGAGCCGGATCGGCCCCGAACGCGCCCGGCTGGCGCAGATGCTGCTGCTCACGCTGCGCGGAACCCCGACCGTTTACTACGGGGACGAGATCGGGATGCACGACGTAGAGATCCCGAAAGATCGTATCGTAGACCCGGTCGGCAAGAAAAATTCCGAGTTCGGCCGCGACCCCGCCCGCACCCCGATGCAATGGAACCCCGAAGATGGAGCCGGCTTCACCACCGGAGACCCCTGGCTCCCCATCGCCGAAGACACCGACGAGATAAGCGTCGAAAGCCAGAGAGAAGAGTCGGCCTCGATGCTGACCTTTTTCCGCCGGCTCATCGAGCTTCGCAAGGAGCTACCGGCCCTGCACAAAGGCTCGTACCGTTCGGTAGAAACGCAGAGCAGCCAGGTATACGCTTACCTGCGCGAGCACGAAGAACAGAGGGTGCTCGTGGCGCTCAACTTCGGCGACGAACCTCAGCGGGTGGGGCTCGCGCTGCCGGAAAAAGCTGTAAAGCCGCTCTGCTCGACACATCAGAATCGTGGCGAAGACATAGATTTATCCCGCCTCGAACTACAGCCCGACGAGGGCGTGGTGTTTCTGCTGCAAGACGAGAGCGGCTAGAAGATAACTTGAGTCTCAGAGCTTCGAACCCGCCGGTAGCCGCCCGGGTGGCGGTGGTCGGGGTGTTCTCCGTTAACGGCTTTGTGTTGGCGAACTGGTTTGTCAGGATACCGGCGATTCAGCAAGAACTTTCTCTGGGCGAAGGATTGTTGGGAGTGGCTTTGCTGGGAGCGGCCGTCGGGGCTTTGGTCTGCATGCCGCTCACCGGGGCGCTGGTATCCAGGTTGGGCAGCCGCCGGGTGGTGGGGGTTACGGCGTTGTTGCTCTCCTTCTCGATAGTCCTACCGGCGCTCGCACCCAGCTTGTTCTGGCTCGTGCCGGCCCTGGCCGGGATCGGGGCCTCGAACGGCGCGCTGGACGTCTCCATGAATTCCCAGGCTGTAGCGGTGGAGAAACAGTACGGGCGACCGATCATGTCCTCTTTTCACGCCGCCTTCAGCTTCGGCGGCCTCGCCGGTGCGATATTCGGCGGCCTCGTGGCCTCCGCAGGCCTACAACCTTTGACACACTTCTCCATCGTGGCGATCTTCTGCTCCGCCGCATCCATCTTGGCCTTTCGGCACCTACTTCCGGATAGCGCCGACGCGGCGGAAGACGGCGCCCCCGCTTTCGCGCGACCCACGCGGGCGTTGCTCGGGCTCGGCGTTGTCTCCTTCTGCGTGCTGCTCGGAGAAGGCGCGATGGGTGATTGGAGCGCTGTCTACCTGGAAAACACCCTCCAAACCGGCCCGGGATTTGCTGCGTTCGGCTTCGCGGCTTTCTCGCTCACGATGGCCCTGGGACGGCTCTTCGGAGACCGGGTCATAGAGCGCTTCGGCCCCGATCGTACAGTCCGGATCTGCGCGGCCATAGCAGCCGTCGGGCTCGGAACATCTCTCGCCGTAGGACAGCAGTACGTAGCACTTATAGGTTTCGCTTGCGCGGGGCTCGGGTTCTCGATCATCTTCCCCGCTGCCCTGAGCGCCGCCGGACGCACGGAGGGCGTTGCTCCCGGCCCGGCGCTCGCAGCCGTCGCGACGGCCGGTTACACGGGGTTTCTAGTCGGGCCGCCCACTATCGGATTCGTAGCCGAACTCACCGGGCTCGGCGGGGCGCTCTACATCGTCGTGATCCTCAGCGCCATCGCCATGCTAATGGCCGGGGCCGTAGGAACAGGAAACGAGTCAAAAAGAAAAAGCTGACGGCTGAGGCCTGAAACCTGATACCTCGTTCAGAGAAGCTCAACCTTTCTGAACGCTGCTCTAAGAGCGAAGCATTCGGCCGAGCATCTCTATACCGACCTCATCTAGCGTGCGGTTGTCTACTATGAGCTTCAGGCTCTCCGAGGGGTTTAGCTCTGTGAGCCGCTGGGCCGGCACACTACCGGCGACTACGACTTCTACCTTCCCGATCATCGCCTGGACTTTTTCGGTGTCCCGGTAGTCGTAGACCGCGAAGGTCTCCAGGCGATCCAGGCCGGCTCCCCGCAGAGACCTCAACAAGTTCTCGGTACAAGACCTGGAATTACCCACCACACCAACTGAAGTGCCGTCCGGCAACCCCGACAGGGTCTTGAACGTCTCTATCGTGGCCTCTTCCAGCAGCGCGACCGTCTCTATGCCACTCGACTCTAGCAGCGCCTCCACTTCCTGAACGTGGAAAAAGGTGGTAGCCACCAACCGCCAGGGAAGTTCAGCGCCTTCCTCTACCTTTTCTTCCAACTCTTCGACCAGCAAACCTTCCACTGTTACAGGGAGGTGCTCTTCCAACTCGTTCGAGAACTGCTCGACCTGCGGACGGTTACACTCGATCATGGCTATCCGCTTTTTCTCCGACGAGAACGTCCCGGCCCGCGCCAGAAGCTCGCGGCCGAGGTCCTCCACCGAAACACCTTCGGAACGCGCCTGATTCAAAACCCTCTCCAAAAGCCTCTGGCGCTTCTCGACCTCCGTGCTCAACTGAGGCTCGACCACGAAAACCCCGCTCCCCCGGCGGGTCTCCACATACCCCTGGCGCTCCAACTCCGACACAACCCGCGCAACCGTATTACGGTTTATCCGCAGAAACCCCGCCAAAGCCCGGATGCTCGGCAACTTCTCACCCACGCCGAGCTCGCCACTCAAAACCAGATGCTTCAACTGCTCTTCTAACTGCACGTGAACCGGGATCGGGCTCTTCGCATTCAACGGGTTTAACTTTAAATCCACTCGTTGTCCTACTGTCCTACGATATTATGTCAATAACACTGTCCTACATTGCTAGGACGATTATAGCCGAACCGGCCGAAGAAGGAGGCTTTAAATGGCAGAGGCATTGTGGGTTCTGTTTTTGGTGGGGGTTGAGGTGTTGTGGGTGGCCCTGATCTACGTGAGCCTAAGTTCGTCCGGCACCGAAGACGTAGATGGACATCGGTCTGTATGGAAAGTGCTACTGCTGGGCGACCGGGAGCGGGAAGAGGACGTGAAGCAGCGTAGTTCCAAGTCGTCTGTCAGGGACGAAACTACGGGGTATGGTTTGCGGACGAGGAGGAGTTGAGATGTTCGACGTATATTGTCCGGAACACGGCTCGCGAGTTCTATTGTTTTCGCGGGAGATCAAAGCGGTACTCAACACAGACGAAGGCGTAGAAGTACACTACCGTTGCTTCTGCGGGCATCGAGGCGTCTGGCTCACCGGGAGAATTCCCGAAGAGGTAAGTAGCAACGATGCAGTACGGAAGCTTCAACCTAGCGAGGTTTGTTGAAGCTCTAGCGTATCCTTCAGCCAAAGGAAATATAGAAGCCGCCGGATATATAATCCCTCTGTGAGATCTAAAACCTGCAGAAGGAGCGTATCTAATGCTGAAGGAGAGGCCCGACCTGGACCTTGCCCCCGTCCCGGAGCAGTACGAAGTTTTAGACGCGGACGCCCTGGCCGAACGCCTGGGCTTTAAACGGGATACGGTGCTCGTCTACCTCAACCGCCGAAGTTTCCACCGCATACCGAAACCCAACCGCCGACTAAAAACAGGCCCCTTATGGTACGAAGGCTCCGTCCGAATGTGGGAACAACAAAACCGCACCAAACACGGCAAACCGCAACCCTGAAACACTTTTCCACCGAACCAACTCCACTCCCGAGAAAGAAATTTGTTTAGACAATCTTGACAAAGTGCCGCAGGTGCCTTAACCTGCCCTGGCGGGCAAAGAAACATTCTTTTGCCGGGCTATGAATTTTCAATAACGATGAGTCGGAGAGGAGGTTGGCATGGGTGCAGCGACGGACTTCAGTGGGCGGGTGAATTTAAGTTTTACGAGTTTCTTGAGGCTGTGTTCGAGCCTCCTCCAAAATTGCTTATTTTTGCAAGACGAGGGGCGAATGCCCGTTCTTTCGCGGAGCCGGTAAGAGCTACTCTACGTTCTCCGGAGCGTTTCTCGGGCGTCTCGCGGGGAAATATCTAAAGATCCCCCGCCGACTACGGCATACAAACGAAGCGTAGAGAATAGTATCGGCTGTGGCCCTTTCGGGTGGGGTGGATACACGGCGACGACCGGGGCAGATGCGAAGTCAGGTTGCTCCGTGGCGTGCAAAGGAGAGAAGATGATAGACGGAAAAGACCTCATAGAAAAAGGATGGCCGGAGGGACGCCTGATCGGGCTGGCCCTCGACGCCGCGAAAGAACTCCGGGCTTCCGGTATGGACGAAACCCGGATTCTCGACGAACTCGAAAAGATACGCGAAAACCCGACCGCCGAAGCCCACCCAGCTCTAGCGCCCCTCGTCCGGGAGTTCGGGCGCATCCGGGCCGCAGAGAAGGTGCGTGAGGCCGAGAGGTTGCACGAAGAGGCGCTGCCGTACGGAGTGTGGGGGGAAGCCCTGATCGAGTCAAACACCACCGCCCAAATGGAGGCCGCCATGCGGCTCCCCAACGCCGTCGGCGGCGCCCTGATGCCCGACGCCCACCTCGGCTACGGTCTCCCGGTCGGCGGCGTGCTCGCCACCGAAGGCGCGGTAATCCCCTGGGCCGTGGGCGTAGACATCGCCTGCCGTATGCGGCTCTCCGTCTTCGAGGTTTCATCTGACCTGCTCGAAGAGCGGCGGGACGAACTGGCCGGGGTGCTGCTCCGCAACACGAACTTCGGACCGGGCTCCAAGTTCAAGGAGGGCCGGCGCCCGGAGCACGAAGTCCTCGACGACCCGGCCTGGGAGGCGACGCCTCATCTCAGAAAGCTCAAGGATACCGGCCGCGCCCAGCTCGGTACCTCCGGCTCCGGCAACCACTTCGTCGAGTGGGGAATCTTCGAGGCGCTCGGCGAGCCGGGTGAAACTGTTGAAGATGCCGAGGAATTCGCGTTTGCCCCGGGGCGGAAGTACCTCGCGCTGCTCTCTCATTCGGGTAGCCGGGGCGTGGGGTTCAAGATCGCCAACCGTTACTCCGGCATCGCCAAACAGAAACACCCGAAGCTCGACAAGAGCGTAGCGGAGCTCGCCTGGCTCGACCTTTCGGACGAAGAGGGTGAAGAGTACTGGCTCTCGATGCAACTCGCCGGACGGTTCGCCTCCGCAAACCACGCTGTCATCCACGATAAGGTCGCCCGGGCTCTCGGCGAGGAAGTTCTCGCAAAGGTCGAGAACCACCACAACTTCGCCTGGAGAGAGAAAGTCGGCGACGGCGAAGCCATCGTCCATCGCAAAGGCGCGACCCCGGCCGGACCGGGTGTAATGGGTGTTATCCCCGGCTCGATGGGCGACCCGGGTTACGTGGTGCGCGGCAGGGGCAACGAGGATTCTATTAACTCCGCGTCCCACGGGGCCGGAAGGCTGATGAGCCGGACGGCGGCTCTTAAAAGCATTCCGGAGGAGGACTGGAAGAGCTACCTTGCGGAGAAGGGCGTCACGCTTATCGGCGGCTCTCTAGACGAGGCGCCGCAAGCGTACAAGGACATTGAGGCCGTCGTGGGGCTCCAGGAAGACCTCGTGGAGTTCGTGGGAAGGTTTACGCCCAGGATCGTGCGGATGGATGCTGGCTCGAAACCCTGGGGAAAGAGAAAGCGCAAGTAATTCTTTGTTCGGCGCGTGACGGGAAGGCCATTACGCGCCACCCTTTTCTGGTGTTAGACTGCCCGCGCCCGTCGCACCGTGTACTGAGGAGCCGGTTTAGAACCTCGCGATAAAACTTCGTCCGCCCGCCCGCCGGGCCGTCTCCGGGGGGCGGCCCGGTCGGTTCCTCCGCCCGGTTTGGTGCTGCTGGCGGTTGGCTCGGTGCAACTCGGGGCGGCTATAGCGAAGAGCCTATTCGACGAACTCGGGCCATCGGGTACGGTGTTTTTGCGGGTTGGTTTTGCGGCGTTGGTTCTGGCCCTGATCTGGCGCCCCAGGATCTCCGGTTACACGCCCCGCGAATATCTGGTGGCGGCGCTTTTCGGGCTCGCGTTGGCCGGCATGAACTTCTCACTCTACCTCGCGATAGACCGCATACCGCTCGGCGTCGCCGTGACGCTGGAGTTCGTCGGCCCGCTCGGGGTCGCGGTCGTGGGCTCTCGACGGGGCTTGGATCTCATCTGGGCGCTTTTGGCCGCCGGGGGCATACTCCTGCTCGCGCCGCTGGGTATTTTCGGCGGCGCGGACCTCGACCCGGTGGGGGTTCTCTTGGCCCTCCTGGCGGGACTTTTCTGGGCCTCGTACATAGTGCTCAGCGCAAAGACCGGAAGCATCTTTCCCGGTGGGACGGGGCTCGTGATCGCGCTGTGCCTCGGCGCAATAGTCCTCGCCCCGGCCGGCATCGCCGGAGCCGGTTACGCCCTGCTCGACCCGTGGCTGCTTTTGGCGGGCTTCGGCGTCGCGATGCTCTCCTCTGCTATCCCATATTCTCTGGAGTTGGAGGCTCTCCGCAAGCTCCCCTCCCGGGTCTTCGGCGTGCTGATGAGCCTGGAGCCCGCCGTGGCGGCGTTGGTCGGTTTTCTAGTCCTCGGTGAACAACTCGGTCTTCGTGCGATAGCGGCGATCCTGCTCGTTACCGTGGCCGCCGCCGGCGCCTCGCGGTTCGGGGGCGTTCCCCGCAAAGACGCGCGTTGAAAAGCAGCGGGTGTTCCGGGCGGATAGCAGGGTACACCCGCCGTGGCGGTTCATGCCGATTCGCGAACGCTAAGATCCGCCCTGGTAGCCGCACACGAGACGTTTTGGGAGGAAGACATGAGCATCGAGGTTATAGGCGCCGGTCTCGGTAGGACGGGGACCAAATCGTTGCAGGCCGCGCTCGAGACGCTGGGCTATGGTCCCTGCTACCACATGACCGAGGTGTTCAAGCACCCGGAGCACCTCCCGATGTGGGAGGCCGCCACCCGTGGCGAGCCGGTCGAGTGGGAGAGGATCTTCGGAGGTTACCGGGCCACCGTGGACTGGCCCGGAGCCGCCTTCTACGAGCGCCTTATGGAGGCCTACCCACAAGCAAAAGTAATACTCACGGTCCGCGACCCCGGGCGTTGGTACGAGAGCGTCCGCTCCACCATCTACGACGTCCGGAAACCGGCCTCCTCGCCGCTATTCTCACTCGTGGCCCGCTTTATACCCCGCCTGCGTAACATTCGGCGTGCCGCCCTTCTGGTCTCCGAGCTCGTCTGGAAACAGACTTTCGGAGACAGGTTCGAGGATCGCAAATACGCTTTGGAAACTTTTAGCCACATCAATCAGCAGGTCAGGGAGCACGTGCCGGAGGATAGGCTTCTCGTCTACGAGATCTCCGAAGGCTGGCAACCCCTCTGCGACTTTCTCGGCGTTGAGCCTCCTGAGGGTGTTCCCTTCCCGCACCTGAACGACACGAAAAGCTTCCGCAGGACTACACGGGGCATTCCGGCCCTCGTCACTGCAGTAGGCGTCGTCGTTCTACTCACCGCCTCCGCCACGATTCTCCGCAGGCTACTCTCTACCAAAAACTTTCGCAACCGGAGGACCCGGCGCGGAAACCCCGAACCTCTCGAACGCCGTTTATAGCCGTCGCCGCGGGGGTAGTATGTTCCTCCCGTGCGTTTTTAGCATCGCAGCTACGAAGTAGGGCCCGACTAACTTCAAAGCTGAGAACGGTACATTCGCGCCGCCGGTAGTAGAAGACCCGTGGTTAGGTCTTTAAAGGCCCGGGTCACAGATAAAGGGGGTGGAGTTGCCGAAAGGACCGACGAAGGTAGGGCGAAGCAGGTTGGCCTGCATTCCCTCGTTCCCTTTTTGCTTCCAGGGCTACGAGGTAGAGGTACACTCCGGCGCGGATCCGAGGGTCCGGGATGAGCTTGTGCGAGGGTCGTCGTGAAGGTGAGCATCGTAGTGCCCACGCTCAACGAGGAAGGTTATGTAGGCCGGCTGTTAGAGAGCATCTTGCGGCAGACCTTTTCTCCTGAAGAGGTGATCGTGGTTGACGGAGGCTCCCGTGACGGTACGGTCCGGGTGGTGGAAGAATATGCCGGGGTGGGCCTCGTTCACGGTGCGCCGCCGGTGGCGGGCCAGCGGAACCTCGGGGCTTACAAAGCCTCGGCCGAGTCCGACGTACTCCTGTTTCTCGACGCCGACGTCGAGCTGCCGGCGACGTTTCTAGAGAGCTTCGCCGGGGAGTTCTCCCGACGGCGCCTGGCCTGCTGCGGCTTCCATTACGTACCCCATCACCCAACCTCTGGTGCTAGTCCGGTGACCCGGATGTTCTTTAGGGCCGCGAATGCCGTCTTCCGGGCTTCGCAGGGCACCCGCTTCGCCTCGGCCTCGGGCCACGGCATCGCGGTGAACGCTGAAAGTTTTCACCAGGTAGGCGGATTCGACGAGAGCATGCAGTTCGACGACATGGAGCTTATCCGGAGGCTCGCCAAAAAAGAGTGGGTGGGGATCGTGGGTACGCGGTTGCTCGTCTCGGACCGTCGTTGGCGGAAGTTCGGGGCTTTACGCATGGGCGCGATGTACTCGCTGCTATCTCTATCTTTCCTCGTAAACCGCGCCCGGTTGGGGAACCTCTGGGACTACGAGTGGGGCCAGTTCCCCGCGCCGGACACTACCCAACACGCCCCCGAGAAAAAAAGGAAAGGCGAAGGGCACCGGCACGGGTGAGAAAGGTGGTCTACGGTCTTTTGGCGACCCGGATTGCTCTGACGGGACCCTGGTTCAGAGCAACGATGAGATCAGCCAGTACGAGCTTATTCCTACTACCACCGTCAGCCCCAGGTTTCTCCAGAGAACCGCGGAGACCAGGGCCGGTGTTAGCGCGAAAAGGCTGCGGGCCAACTGTAGGCCGAACTCGGCTTCGCCCGGTTGCGGGAGTATCGAGGTAACCAGGAGGGCGGCGACTATGGACGGGCCGATCAACCCCAGCATCCTCAGGCTTCCGCTATCGGAGGCCGGGGAACCCTGCGGGGCCTCATCTTCCCGGTCTTTAAGGCGTTGGGCTACGAGAAACGGCACGAACCGGATCAGGTACGTCGCGAGCCCGATCACGCCGCACAACACGAGTATCTCCGGGCGGATCATGGCCCGCCACCCGCCACGCCCCGCGAAGTTGCCACGACCCCGAAAACCGGCGCGAGGATTCCCGCCGCGAGGATGCCCAGGCTGGTGAAGCCGAGCGAGTGCAGGCCCGCGGAGATAATGGCGGCGAAGAGTACCGCCGCCGGCGCCCCGCGCGGTTTGCCGGCCCCGCCCAGCATAGAGACCAGCAGGGCCACGAAGAGCGCCGGCAAAGCGAAACCCAGGGCGGGGGCCAGCGACGGCACGGCCTCCAGGAGCGTCGCCCCTCCCGAAGCACCCGCCAACGTACCCGCGAGCCACGAGGCGTAGAGCCCGCCTTCCAGGGCCATCAGCCAGCCGATGCCGGCGCCTTTGCGCGGCAACGCCCCGGCGGCGACGGCGAACACCTCGTCCGTGAGCACCAGGGACCCAACGGCGGTTCGGGTGGTGCCGAAGTGTTTCAAGTAAGGGGCTATGGTCGGCCCGTAGAGCAGGTGCCGCAGGTTCAGGAAGATGGCGGTCAGGGCGGCCGTCAAAGCAGAAGCCCCGGCGTCGAGGAGCCCGACCAGGGCAAACTGGCTGGCGCCGGCGATGATTATGCCGGAGACCAGCAGGGCCTCCGGGGCGCTCAGCCCCGCCTGCGTGGAGATCACACCAAACGCCACCCCGGCCGGAAAGACCCCGACCATGAGCGCCAGCGCCGTCCGAAGCCCCTCGGTCCATCCCCGGAGGCCCTGATCTCCTTCTCCACCGCGATGTGTTTCGCTATGCTTTCGCCCGGCCACGTCTAAAATCCCGCCTTACCGCGTGAACAGGAACTTCGTAAACTGTACGGTTTTCGAAAGAAACTTTTTTGTACGTTGTTGCCCCGCTAGAAACCGGCGTCCCGCGCGTACCGCCCGCACGTACCGCCCGCGCGTCACGCCCTCCAGGATCGGGGACTTGTCCCTTTCTACCGGCGGGCGACCATCACTACTTCCGCCACTCACGAGATACCACTACCTCCACCTCGACCGGCACCTTCTTCAAGAGTTTCTCCCCGGCCTGCACCATCGCCCGCCGCATCCGGCCCGAAACTTCCTCTGCCAACCCCCCGGCGCACTCGACCACGAACTCGTCGTGAATAGAGTTTATGAGGCTGGCGTCCAGGCCGTCCAACTCCCTGCGGATGTAAGCGAGGGCGAGCTTGGCGATGTCGGCCGAACTGCCCTGGATGGGATAGTTCATCGCCTCCCGCCGCATGGCACCTTTGTCATCCACGCCGGAGTTGCGGCCAAACTTGCGGACCCGGCCCGCCAGCGTCCGCAGCGTCCGGTCTCTCGACGCTTTGTTCGCCGTGCTCTGCAAAAAGCGCTGCACTTTGGGGTAGTTGGTGAAGTATTCGTCTATAAGTTGGCGTCCCCGTACCTCGTCCGTGCCGAGCTGGGCGGAGAGGCTTTTCGCGCCGCGGCCGTACATGAGGCCGAAGTTGATCCTCTTGGCCGCCGAACGCTGGTCTTTACTAACCTCCCCTGTTTTCACCCCGTACATCGTCGCCGCCGTTACCCGGTGCAGGTCATCCCCCTCCCGGAAAGCCCGCACAAACTCCGGGTCATCCGAAACTTCCGCCAGTATCCGCAGCTCTATCTGCGAGTAATCGGCGATTACGAGCACGTTGTTTCGCTCTGCTACGAAACAACTGCGGAATTCGTCTTCGTGCGGTATCTGTTGCACGTTCGGGTTCGTGCAGGCGAGGCGGCCGGTCGGGACGCGGCACTGGAGAAAGTTGGCGTGGATGCGGCCGGTTTTAGGGTGGATGTAGTTTTCGTAGGTTTCGAGGTAGGTGCCGAGTTTCTTCTGGAGCTCGCGGTATCGGAGGAGATCTTTTGCGGCGGGATGTTCTACTTTGAGCAGGGTCCAGACTTTGGTGTCGGGGAGCTCCACGCCGAGCGAGCGGAAGGCGTCGGTGATCTGCTGCGGGCTGTTGAGGTTTAGCCGGGGTCCCAACCCTTCGAGCGGGAGCATGCCGTCCGGCTCGGGAAAGTGCGCGTCGAGCTCCTCGGCCGCCCGGTCGCGGCGGTCGCGGACGGTCTCTGTGAGCGCCCGCCACCTTTCTACGTCCAGCTTTAAGCCGGCGAGTTCCATCTCGGCCAGGGCGGCGACGGCGCCGAACTCTATCTTCGCCACCGACGTGAGTCGCTCGTCTTCGAGGGCTTGGGCGAGACGTTCGCGCAAGGGGAGCAGTACCTCCGCATCGCGGGCGGCGTACTCGATCTGGCGCCCGCTAAGTTCTCCGGACCAGTCCTCTAACTGGGCGGACTTGTCTAGTTCCTCATCCAGGTAACGCTCCGCCACGGCCGTGAGCGCGTAAGATGCGCCCTGTTCCCCGCCGTCCAAGAGTTGTGCCGCGAGCATCGTGTCGAAGATGGGCCGGACCCGGACGTCGTGCTCCGCAAAGAGAAACTGGCAGTCGAACTTGGCGTTGTGAAAAACTTTCGGCGGCCCGTCTTGCAGCACTCCCACGAGTGGGGAGAGGTCTTGGGCCTCGAACGTGTCTATGACGAAGGCCTCGCCGGGGGTGGCGAGCTGGAGCAGACGCATGCGGCCGTCGCGGGGGTTCAGGCCGGTGGTCTCCGTGTCCACGCCGATGGCTTCGGCGTTTTTCAAGGTCTCCGTTATTCCGAGGAGTTCCTCTTTATCTTTGATTAGCCGGTATTGGGATGTACGGTCCGTCACGCCCAAATTCTATCAGGATAACGCGCTTACACCCGTACTTTACGCGTGGGGTACACTCTAAGAAATGGGAAATTCTTTCAAGATAGGCCGCGCTTTCAACATAGACGTAAAGGTCCACTGGACGTTTCTGCTGCTGCTGGCTTTCTTCGCCTACCTCAGCTACGCCAACACCCAGAGCTTGGTGAACGCCCTGATCACGATAGGCATAGTCGTGGCGCTTTTTTTGTGCGTGGTGGCGCACGAGTATGGACACTCCCTGGTGGCCCAGAGGATGGGCATAGAGGTGCAGGACATAACGCTTTTGCCCATCGGGGGTCTCGCCCGGATGAAGTCCATGCCGGAGAGGCCCATAGACGAGGTAAAGGTTGCCGTCGCGGGGCCGCTGGTAAACGTGGTTTTGGCCCCGATCTTCGTCGCGCTGGCGTTCCTGTTCGGGTTCGATCTCTCTACGCTCTCTAACGTACTCGAAGCCCAGGACTCCGTCGGCAACGTGCTGTTGTATCTCGGGGCGATCAACGTATTCCTCGTGGTTTTCAACATGATCCCCGCTTTCCCGATGGACGGCGGACGGGTGTTGCGGGGCCTGCTCGCCACCCGCTTCGGGGCCATGCGGGCGACGAGCATAGCGTCCGGCATCGGGCAGTTCTTCGCGCTGGCGTTCTTCGTGGTGGGCTTGGCGACGGGACAAATTCTTCTGGCCCTGATCTCGGTCTTCATATTTTTCGGCGCCAACGGCGAGAACCAGATGGTGCGCCAGCGTGAGACGATGCGCGGGTTGACCGTCGCGGACGTAATGGGGACCAAGCGCCGCACCGAGACCGTTACCCCGTACCACAACTTCGGGCAGGTCTTCGACGCGGTGATCCACGGTTACCAGGAAGATTTTCCGGTGGTTGACGAAGAAGGAAACATCGTCGGCATGATCACGCGCAACGAGATCCGGGACGCCGCCCACTCCCCGGATAAGTTCTCCAGCGTCCGGGACCTTATGAAGACGGAGTTCCCGACCATCTCCCCCGACGCCGACCTTTTTAAGGACGGCCACCGCATTTTGCAGGAGAACAACATCCGGGCCGTCCCCGTAATAAAACAGGACAACCTCGTCGGAATGCTAACCATAGACGACGTAGGCCAAGCGAGCCTCCTGCGCGACCTCCGCAAGCAGCAGTACGGGGGGAGATAGACTTGCGCGTAGTCTCCTTACTCCCGAGCGCCACCGAGATGGTTCATTTCGCCGGGGCCGGAGACTCCCTGGTCGGCGTAACCCACGAGTGCGACTATCCGCCCGGCGTAGAGAAACTGCCGCACCTCACCAGCTCTCTCATGGACGGAGAAAACATGAGCAGCGCCGAGATAGACGCCGCCGTAAACCGAAACCTGACGGACGGCGACAGCATCTACGCCCTAGACGCGGAGCTACTAAACGATCTCGCCCCAGACCTCATCGTCACGCAAGGACTCTGCGAGGTTTGCTCCGTATCTTTGAACCTCGTCGAGCGCGTGGCAAAAGGGTTGGACGCCGAGCCGGAGGTGTTCTCCACGGACCCTACCTCTATCCGCGAGGTCCTCGACGACACCGTGGCGGTGGGCGAGTTGGTCGGAAGGGGCGGAGAGGTTCGCCGAAAAGTCGCCGCCCTGAAAGAAAAGCTGACCCGGATCGAGGGATCCGTCCTCGGGCCCGAAAGGCCCCGCGTCGGGTGCATCGAGTGGCTGGACCCGCCGTTCTCGGCCGGCCATTGGGTGCCGGAGATGGTGCGTCTGGCGGGCGGTGAAGAATTGTTTGCCGGTCCCGGCGAACGTTCCACGCGCCTCTCTTGGGAGAAGGTCTTCGAGGCCGACCCGGACGTACTCGTGATGATGCCCTGCGGTTTCGACGCGAACCGGGCGCTGCACGAAGCCCGGCACTTGCCCGCCCTTGAGGGTTGGCAGGAGCTTACGGCGGTCGAGAACAATCGGGTGTGGGTGGTGGACGCGAATTCGTACTTCAGCCGTCCTGCGCCCCGGCTCGTAAACGGTGTGGAGATATTGGCCCGAATATTGCACCCCGAAGCGTTCGCCGGGGACCTAAAAACGGCGGAGGCTATCCGGTTTAAACCGGACCCCCTGCCCGTACCCGCAGAATAAACCTGTATGGCGGTTTGTCCGGATAGATCGCCTTTTCTACCGGGCTCCTAACACATTTTTACCGGGCCTCTACCGGTAGACTCAGCCGGAAACGAAATGTACAAGAAATCGGGGGTCGCTTTATGGACGTTTTGGTGATCGGGGCCACAGGATACGTGGGAACCGCTATCTCAGAGGCGCTCGTGGGCACCGGGCACGAAGTAACCGGGCTGGCGAGGTCCGAAAACTCGGCGGAGAAGTTGGGGAACCTGGGATCGAAAACCTTGATGGGCGACCTCCGCGAACCGGAGAGCTTCGCCGAAGCTGTTCGGGAGGCCGAGGCCGTGGTGTACGCCGCGGCCCCGGAGGGTTCCGACGCCGCCGAAGTGGACCGGGGCGCCGTCGAGGCGATACTCGGCGGGCTCCGCGGTACGGGGCGGACTTTTGTCTACACCAGCGGGGGCTGGGTGATCGGGAGCACGGATGGAGAAGTGGCCGACGAGGATAGCCCCGCTGACCCGCCGCCGGGCATGGAGTGGAGGCCGGATGTCGAGGAGCTGGTGCTGGATGCGGCCGAAGATCTGGATGTCCGAACCTTCGTGGTTCGCCCGGCCCTCGTTTACGGCGCCGATGGTGACGCCGATGGCGGGGTCGTCGGCGAGCTGGTCGGGTGGGCCGCGGACTACGGGAAAGCCCGCTACGTGAAACCTCCGGAGAAAGAATGCTTCTGGACGCTCATCCACCGAGAGGATCTCGGGGGTTTCTACCTCCGTCTCTTGGAGGAACGGGACGTGTCTGGGGGAAGGCTGCTCCTTGCCGCCGGCAGCGATCCACTACCCACCCGCGAGGTTGCGGCCGCCGCCGGGAGGGCGGCCG
Organism: Rubrobacteraceae bacterium; assembly: GCA_965213905.1. Taxonomy (GTDB): domain Bacteria; phylum Actinomycetota; class Rubrobacteria; order Rubrobacterales; family Rubrobacteraceae; genus SIRX01. The sequence continues at coordinate 1,771,545 of OZ243922.1, forward strand.
GGGTGGGGGAGGATGTCGAAGAGTGGCCCCTGCAAAAAGCCCGCGAGGAACTCGGCACCTACGCCGACTCCTTGGCCCTGAGCCAGAAACTCTCCGGCGCGCGGGCGAAAAAACTGCTCGGCTGGGAGCCTGCCGCGCCTTCTGTGTTCGAGGAGTTGGGACGCGGCACCTACGGCGACGGTTGAGCCTGAACCACGGCGGAGTCTCCGGACGCCGTTAGAAAGGCCTCTGCGGCCCCCGGATGGCCCATCCTACCGGCTTCCGCCGCCGCGAAGCGCGACAACGCCTCGTGCATCTTTTTTTCGCCGCCGAACTGAAAGCCGAGCTGGGTCGGGTAGGCGGCGCAGGCTTCTAATTTGGTTTCTAGAAAGAAGGAGATGTCTAGCCCGGCTTTTGTAAGGCCGTCCGGCAGGAGCGGCGAGGCTTGCGCCTCCGGTGCGGCAATGGCGTAGGGCGTGTCGCGGTACCAGAGGGCTTTCTCTGTCGGGACGGCCTCCAGGGCGGCCTTTACCACTTGCCGGTGGTCTACGTGGCTTCCGAGCGCTTGGGGCAAGAAGATTCTCTCCGGCCGACGGCGGGCGACGAGACTTCCCAGGTCGGCGGAGATTTCGGCCCAGACTTTATCTTCCGCGGCCACGTCTCCGAACAGCGCCGGTGCGCTGCCGTAACCCCGGTGCGGGGCCTCCGGGTAATCCAGCCAGAGGAGATCGTGGACGCCGACCCTTTTTGCGAACTCGCGGTCTTCTTCGCGCCGGAGGGCCATGTAATCTATGTCGGCGGGCAGGCCTTTGTCGAGTTGGCATTGCAGCGCGAAGCCTCGCGGGTTTGGGACGCTGCGGGTAAAGACCGTCGCCAGGACCGTGCGCCAACCCTCGGCGGAGAACCGGGCCAGCGTGCCGCCGCAGGAAAAGGCCACATCGTCGAGGTGGGGCGAGATAAAGAGCGCGGTCTTCATTATCTAGAGCAGGTGCGGCTCTAGCCGGAAGCGGCACGGTTCCGCCCGCCCCGGGTCCATCCAGTTTTCGTCCGGGCTGGTGCCCAGAAGAGATTCGTAGACGGATACTATTTGCTTCGCCACGGAGGGCCACGAGTATAGAGTGCGGGCTTCCTCTAGCGCCTGTGACGCGAGACGCCGGCGTAGCGGCTCGTCCCGGACCATGCGCTCTATGGTGGCGGCGAGGCCGGCCACGTCGCCCGGCCCGTGCAGCAGCGCGTTTTCCTCGTGACGCAGGCAATCTACGACGCCGGTAGTGTTCGTAGAGACCGCTGGAAGACCCGTCGCCATCGCCTCCAGGATGGTGTTGGAGAAGCCTTCGGCGTAGGTGGGGGAGACGAACACGTCGCCCCGCCGGTAGACGGCCGGGACCCTCCAGTAATCTGCGTAACCGGAGAGTTCGACGTCGTCCCCGAGTTCCAGTTCCGCCGTCCGCCCGGCTGCCGCGTCGGAGTCCGGGCCGATACCGGAGATGATGAGTTTTAGCTTCATGTCTTCCCTCAGGGTGGCGAAGGCGTCGAGCAGGTCCAGGACGCCTTTACGGCGGTCCACCCGGCCGTGGTAGAGCAGTACCGGCGGTTCTGAGAGGGCGCCGAGGGTTTTATCGGGGTTTGGGACGAAGCGTTCGGTCTCGACGGCGCCGGGGACTATGGTGAAGCGGTTCGGTGGGGTGCCATGATTTTCGACCACTTCGGCGGCGAAGGAGCGGGCACCGATCAGGACGGCCCCGGCGTGGCCTAGCACGGCGAGCATGGCCCTTTTGTGGGTGCCGCAGCACGTCCCGACCCAGTGGCCGTCGCCGCCCTGGATCGAGACGAGGTTCGGTACGCCGGTGCGGCGCCCCGCGACGAGCGCGGCGAGGCCGGTCGGGTAGCCGTACTGCGCGTGGATCACGTCGAACGGCTCCCGCCCGTGTTCTTCGACCACCACACCCGCCATCGTCTCGATGTCCCGCTCGAAGTCCCCGCCGTCCTGCTCGCCGAGGGCTTCCAGCCCGATCACGCGCACCCCGGGCACCTCCGGCGGCGGCCCGCCGCCATACACCCGGGTCCCCTCCGCATCACCCCGATACTGGGAGACCATCGTGACGTCGTGGCCCATCCGCACCAACTCCCGCAAGAGGTTGGCGGCGTAGACGCTCATCCCGGAGATCGCCGGGAAAAACCGCCGCGAGATAAAGCAAATCCTCAAACGGCATCCTTTAGAAACCGGATAGCCTCCGGGATGGCCGCGTGCGCCCGGGGCGACTCGCGCGAGAGCTCGACACAAACCAGCCCACCGAAACCGGCTTTCTCAAGCGCCCCGAGCACGCCGGGTACGTCCATGTCACCCTCCCCGAACGGCCGGTGCTCGTGAACGCCCCGGCGCATATCCTCGATGCTCACCGTTCCCAATCGGCCCGCAAACTCTTCCACGGCCGCCGCCGGCTCCCGCTCGCCGGTTACCAGGCAATGTCCCGTGTCCAGCGCCAGCGTGAGGTCCGGCAACCCCGAGGCGATCTCTTTGTAGTCGTCCAGGGTCTCTACCAACATCCCCGGCTCGGGTTCCAGAGCCGCCGTGACGCCCAGATCTTTCGTCTTCTCCAGGTAGGTGGCGACACCTTCGAGGAGCCAGCGCCGGGCCTCCTCGTGGTCCACGCCGGGGCGGGGGACACCGGACCAAAACGAGACGGCCTCGGCGTTCGTCGAGGCGGCGGCCTCGGCGGCGCGGTACAGGAAGTCCAGGCGGCGGGCCCGGCCTCCGGGTTCGGGGCTTACGAGGGTCGGCTCGTGCTTGGCTCGGGGGTCGAGCAGGAAGCGGGCGCCGGTCTCTATTACGACGCCGAGCCCTAGTTCCTCCAGGCGGCGGGCGAGCTTTTCGGCCCGCTGCGGCAGGTTGGGCGCGAAAGGGTCGAGGTGGTGGTGGTCGAGCGTGAGGGCGACGCCGTCGTAGCCGGCCTCCGCTATGAGGACCAGGGCGTCTTCGAGGCGGTGGTTGGCCGCGCCGTTGGTGTTGTACGCGAAGCGCAAGCTCACGAGTTCTCACCAATGCCCAGACCTCGCCGCTCGGCTTCGAGGGCCGCGACGTGCCGGCCCGGCTCCCGGTAGAGCGGGTAGAGACTGCCTACGGCGCGGTCTGCGGCCTCGTAGTCGAACCACGCCGGGCTACCGAGCCCGGCCTCTTCTTTCTCCGTTAGTAAAACGCGTTCGGCGTGTGGCCGGTCTCTCGGGGGGCTGCCGAGGCCGACGAGGCCCAGGTCGCGACCCAGCAGACGGCGGACGTTGCGGGCCCCAATCCTACCGTAGCTCATCGTCTCGACCTCTAACCCCGGCACGATGACTTTCGCCGCCCGCACGTCGGGAGAACCCTCCGGCGAAACGTCCACGTAGAGGACCTCGAAGTCTTCGGCGGCGAGCCGCCGGGCCATCTCCCGTAGTAGGCTTGGCGGCCCCCCGAGTTCCGGGGCCGACGGCAACGAGGTGAACGGCACCCGCTCCTTTTCCGAGAAAGGAGCGGACAGGAGGCCCCGCAACTCTTTGTAGGACAGCGAGAGCCAGCCGAGCATCGCTTCCAGCGAGCGGTCTTCTTCACTGCCCAGGGGTTTATCGCGGAACCGTTCGAGGTAGCCGGGGGGAGATATTTCGTCTATCGGGGCGAGCGGGCCGTGGTTGAACGGCTTGCGCGCCCGCGAGGCACAAAACTCCAGCAAGGCTTTCTTTAGCGCCTGCTCCCGGTCCGGGTGGCACGCCTCGCCGCAGGCCGAGACCGTGAGGTGGTGGCGGGCCTGGCTGGGGTCCCGGTCTTCGCCGACGACGTACAGGTTGGCCGTGCCAAAGTCCGTGGCCGCGAGCTTCACCTTTACGTCCACCCCGATCCCGTCCAGGTGGAAAAGTATGCTCTTTGTCTCCCCATCCTCCACACCGTCGAGGTCTACGACGACGCCCCGGTCCAGGGCGCGGAAAGACACGCCGTTGCCGTCGCGCTGTAGCAGCTCCAAAACGGCGTGGGCGAGGGCCCGTTCGAGGTCCAGGCCGGCGCCGAGGCCGTTGGTGATCGGGGTGAAGAGCTTCGCCGCGTAATCCCCGAGGTCCGCGCCCCGGGTGGCGACGAACTCTACCGGCACGAGTACCACTTCTCCGCCGGGATGGCGCCGGGCTTCGACCCACTCCAGCTCTGTATCCGGGGTGTAAGAACTGCCGGCGGGGAGGCAGCCGGTAACCGGGTCCATCACGGAAGACGTGCCGTACTGGGAGATCAGGCCGCCGTAAGAGGCGCGGGTGCGCGGCAGGTTGCGGAGCGTTTGCCAAGCCCCGGCGACCTCGACACACTCGCCGTAGGCGCTCCGGCGGGCGGCCTCCCCGGTGGGACCGTATCCGACGCCGTTGCAGAACGGGCCGTTCTCGGGCCAGAGCGCCGCCGTCCAGACCGGGATGCCGGTGTGGTCCAAATCTGATATCCCGAACTCCATTACCTCCCCCGGGGGCAACGCCGCCTTGTAGGCGTCCGCGGCTTTGTTCATAGCGGCATCGCCTCTACGAACGGCCGGGGTAGCTGGGCGTCGAGGAGGCCCAGGATGGTCTTGCGGCCGACGTTGCGGCACTGCTCGAAGGGCGTGAAAGTCTGGTCGAACTCCAGGGCGGCGAAAACTTCCCGGTACTTCGTCACCTCGTCAACGGTGAGTGGTATGCGCCGGACGAACGCCTTGTGGGTCGAGATGCCGTTTGCGGTCCGTTCGTCGGCGAGCTCCAGCTTGACCGCGTCCCCGGAGAACAGGATACCCCGGCCCCGGTGGTGCAATACGGTGTGGCCGGCGAAGTGGCCGCCAGTGTGGATGAGCGCGAGGTCTTCGTCCAACGCCACCCGGTCGTCGAAGGGCCAGGTTACCCCGAAGGCTTTGGCCCAGAAGAGGTCTTCTTTGTGCAGCAAAACTTCGGGCCCGAAACGCTCGGCGAGTTGCCAGAGGGCGCCGTAGGAGTGGGGATGTGAGGCCGAGAGATACGAAATGCCGCCGATAGACTCTATGTGCTCCAGCGCCGCCTCGTCGTAAAAGGGGGCGGCCTCGAAGGCGACGTTTCCCCCGTCCCGGACTACGACGTACCCGGAAGAGGAGATCCCGACCGGCGGCCCCGTCGTATACCGCCAGATGCCGTCCTCGACCTCGTCCCACCGGCACCCGCGCCCCATTTCTTCCGGCCGGAGGAATTCCCAGCCACCCTCGGGTATAACGTGGCGCGGGTCCAGGCATACCGGGCACGAGGGCGGCTCCTCGAAGTAGCGCTGCCAGAAGCCGCAGTTGGTACACACGTAGGCCGGCAGGCTCGCCTCCCGCGGCCAATCCTCCGGGATGCGCGAGCCGTGCGGCGTCTTGCGGGGTGGGGCCGTCATACGGTGCTCCTTTCCAGTTTCTCGCCGGCGTCTACGAGGGCGGAAGAGACGAGGCGCATCGTGTGCAGGTCCCCTTGCGGATCGAAGGCAAAAGCGTCCTCGTCACCGAGTAGGCCGGCGGCGAACGCCTCGACCTGGGTGAGGAACGGCGAACGGTCCTCCTGCGGCGGTATCTCGACTTGCTCGCGGCGGCCGTCTTTGGCGTGGACGAGCTCGAGGGTGCCGCCCGCGTCCTGGCCCAGGGTGTTCGCGGCGACGGCCATCGCCCGGGTGCCGACGACCTCCAGGGTGCGGCGTGGGTACTCCTCCGGGGTGTTGTAGGAGACGTGTTGGATGACGAGCGTTCCCCCGGTCGTACTCCCGACGAGCGCGGCCCCATCCTCGACTTCGTAGTCGTGGACGCGGCGCTGCACGAGACAACGGACCTCGGAGATTTCTTCTCCCAGGAGGTGTTGCATGAGGTCCAGCCCGTGCGGCGCGAGGTCCATGAAAGCGCCGCCGCCGGCCCGGTTTGGGTCGGCGCGCCAGTTGTCTTCGTCCCAGTCCGGCGGCAGCCAGCAGGCGTAGTGGATGCGCGCCGAGCAAACGGTGCCGAGCGCACCGGAGGAGATCAGAGACCTCAGCTTCCGGTGGGCGCCGTGGAACCTCTGGTCGAACGCCGTGCCGTAGACGACGCCCGCCCCCTCGCACGCCCGGACCATCGCCTCCGCCCCGGATACGGTCGCGGCCATCGGCTTTTCGCAGAGGACGTGCTTTCCGGCTTCGGCCGCGGCTTCTACGAGGGGCCGGTGCAGGTGGTTCGGGGCGGCGACGTAGACGGCGTCCAGGCCCGGCGTGGAAAGAAAGGCGTCGAGGTCGGTCTCCAGGGTGGCCGTTGGGCAGATCTCGGCCGAATACCGGAGCGCCGCCGGGTCCGGGTCGAGCAGGGCGACGACCTCACCGTTGCCCGCCGCCGCGAGCGCCGGCAGCACGAAGTCCCGGGCGACCCAGCCGCAGCCGGCCACGCCCCAACGGACGGCCCCGGGCATTGCTACAAACCCCCCGGCAGGTCGAGCAGAAGCCTCCGGCGGGCGAGCAGATCTACCTCCCGGTCGGAGCCGACCGCGCCGGCCGCGCCGGCCGCGGCCTTACGGAGCGTTTCCTGCGGGATGCTGGCCTCCTCCGGTAGGTACCCGGAGCGGGGGGCGTACTCGTCCCTGTAGCGGGCGGAGGGCCAGCGGAGCCGCAGACGCGCCGGGTCTCCTTCTTCTACCTCGTAGAGCGGGTTCGGGTACAAGGGCGTGCCCGGCGGCGGCAGGGTAAGGTCCGGGGCCGGGGGACGATTCTCTTTGCCGGACGCCAGGCAGATCGCTTCGCTGCCGGTGAGATCCCCGGCGTCTTTCGACTCCGGCGGCCTTCCGGTAAAAAAGGCTTCTGTTAGTTCCGCGTCGTCGTAGAGCAGCGGGTCGGGGAAGAGCGCGGCGTAGCCTTCCGGGGTGAGCGGGGCGCCGGAGGAGTGGTTCTCCGCGGTGGCGTTGTGGGCGTGGCCCACCAGGACCGTGCCGCCGTCCCCGGTTACCCGCGACAACTCGCGGGCGACGGACGCTTTTTCGGGCAGGAAGTAGAAGGCGTCCTGGCAAAGGGCGAGGTCTGCCGCGCCGGCCTCCAGCGGGAAGGTTGCCGCGGCGTCGAAGCAGACGAGACGGGTCTCGGGGGCAACGTAGCGGCGGGCGAGCCAGAGCTTGGCGAAGACCACATCGCCCGCCGCGGTAGCCACGCCGCGGCGGGCCAACTCCCGGCTGTAGTGCCCGATACCGCAGGCGAGCTCGAAGCTGGTCTCTGGGGCATTCCAATGGGCCGCCACAAGGGCGAGTCCCGCCAGGTAGGTCGGGTCGGAGAGCCGGTAGGTGAAGTAGTCCGCCACCGGGCCGAAGCCGAGCAGGATCATGGCCTCCCGGAGAACCTGGCTCCCGTCGAGCAGCGTTTCTACGGCCTCCCGGTCAGGTGGCGGGTCCGGCGCCCAGTCGTCCTGGTCCCGCAGCAACTCTACGGCTGCCGCCCGTTCGTCACCGGCGTCTAAGGCGACGAGGACTTTGTCCCGGAGCTTTTCCCGGCCGGTTCGCAGAAACGGGATGCCTTCGACCACGGGCCAGCGGTCCTCGCCGTTAGAGAGCGAGTGCGGGGTGTCGGCCCGCAGGGTACTCCCGGTCTCCGGGCTCCGGAGGGAGCCGTCCGGCCAGGTGGCACGATGGGGGATAGTGGGGTTTCTCACCGCAACGCCGCCCTTTGCAAGACCTCTTCGTGAAAGCTTTTGAGCGGGCCTTCGTGTACGAGGTCCATATCATTGAGGGCTTCGTCCAGGGTAAAAGCCGCCGCCCGGGCGTGGTGGCGCATCTGGAGCACCCGGTCCACCACGTCGGCCGCGTTGAAAGCCCGGGCCTCCGGGCTCTCCGCCTGCCCGACGAGCCCCAACGCCCCCCGGACCCGGCCTGCGGGTCCCTCCGGCAACTCTTCTAGATCTTCTAGAGCCTCTGTCGTGAGGTGTTCAAACACGGGCGCAAGTTTGTCGCCCAACAGCTCTTCGCCGGCGAAACCGGCGTCCGGCAGGACGGCGTTGTGCAGGTGATGGGCCAGCCCGGCCAGAAAAGGCTCCGCCGGGTCCGCTTCGTAAAAGCCGGAGAGCAAGACCCCGTAGATCGCCACCACCGCACAATGGTCGGCGTGGCCTTCCGGCGGTTCGACCACGAGCCGCGCCCGGCCCGGGCTCGTGGCCCCGGCCCGCGGCTGCTGCGCGAGGGCCTCGACGAAAAACGGCACCTCGCCCCCGGACTCCCCGGACGGCGCTTCATCTCCCAGCGCCCGGCGCAGGTCGTCACGCAGGTTTTCAGGGAGGGGTACGGCCACGGCCTCGAAAGAGCGTTCCAGGACCTCGGATATTTCGGCTTCGCCTAGCCCGGCCTTCACCAATACCCGACGGTTTATGCCGCCGAGCCGGGCGGCGGCCAGGGCCGCGGCGGTCTCCCGGCGGGCCACCCGGCCCGGCTCTTCGCCGGCGATCAGGGAGCGCCACGAGCGGCGGAAAGTTTCTTCGGCGAGGGAGCCTTCGGCGCCGGCGGGCCGGATGCGTTTGAGGTCGTTTAGCTCGCCCAGCAGCGGGACCAGGAACGCCAGCGCGCCGGAACCGGAGGCCGTCTCCCGCACTACCGGCTTTCCCGGCGGGCCTCGCCTTCGGCCGCGACGTTGACCTTCCCGTTGACCTTTCCGTTGCCGTTTGTGTGCTCTTCATCTTCGAGCCAGGAGAAAAGGGCATCTTCCTGGGCGTGGAAGGCGTGTTCGGGTTGGGAGCCGGGCTCTCGTACCATCGGGGCTTTAAAGAACAGGCCGAATTGCTCCTGGGCGCCGGAGTCGCCGCGCAGTTTGGCGAGGTCTGCGAGGCGTGCGAGGTCCAGGACCAGCGGGGCGGCCAGCGCGGAGTCGCTGCACAGGAAGTCTACCTTGATCTGCATCCGCTGCCCCAGAAAGCCCGTGAGGTCCACGTTGTCCCAGGCTTCCTTGTCGTCGCCGCGGGGCCGATAGTAGTTGATGTTTACGATGTGGTCCGGTACTTCGTAGCCCAGTATGTCGTCCAGGACGGAGCCTTTGGTGTCTATCTTAGAGGCCAGTGAATCCGGGTCCGAGAGTATGTGGCCGTCACCGTTGCCCAGGATGTTGGTCGAGAACCAGCCGTCCACCCGCAGCGCCCGCGACCGGAAAGCCGGGGCCAGGACCGTCTTGATCATGGTCTGTCCCGTTTTGCCGTCTTTGCCGGCCACCGGCACGCCTTCCCGGCGGGCCAGCTCCGCAAGGGCCGGTGTATCCGCGGCGACGCTCGGCGTAAAGTTGACGTAGGGTACCCCTTCCAGGATCGCGGCGTAAGCGTAGAGCATCGCCGGGCTGATATCCGGGTCTTCTTCGTCCAGGCCCTTCTCGAAGGCCTCGGCCGAGGCGAGCGCGGGTGAGTCCGGGTCTCCGGTTCGCTCCACCGAGGCGAGGTTTACGAGCACGACGCCGTCTAGGTCGTTTTCTTCCCTAAAACACCGCAAGTCCTCCCGAATAATCTCCGTACGGCCCCGGTGGTCTTCGGCGCTGACGCAGTGGGTGCCGGAGGCGTTGCGGCAGAACCCGGGGTTGACCACGGCGGGCCAGGGCCGGATGTCCGCCAGTCGCGGTTTTGCGGCCCGGAGTTGCTCGCCGGAGAGGATTCCGTTGGACGCCGCCGCGCTCGCCAGGTCATCTTCACACAGGTCCCAGCCGCCGAACACCAGGTTCTCGTACGGCGTGAGACCGCCGAGACCGGCGAGCGGCAAGCCTTCCGTGCCGGCGGCACCCTGCCGAATAAGCTCCACCCCGGCCGCCGCAGTGGTCGCGACCGCGCCTCCCAAGCCTACGATCGCCACTCCTAAACGCCGGTCGTCCGTGCCGAACTCCTGCATACGCCCTCCAAACGAAGATCCCTTTAACAATCTGGCGCCCGGGGACCTTGTACTCGTGTACCACCGTCGTACCCGGACGCGGCAGGCAGACTCTACGAAACGCGAGGGGCCGAAACTGTGTCCGAAAACCCTACCCGCAAAAACTTTCGTGCCGGTCTTTTCCCCGAACCCGTCTTCTGAAAGCGAGTAGGCACTAACACTTTGGGGTAGTAGGAGGGGTGTTAGTTTCAAGGTCGTCAGTGCAGTCCTATCGGTAAGGAGAACAAAATGGCGTACAGCGTGATGGTGTGGCTCGTGAACCCCGGAGAATACCCGCAGCAGGAGCTCGAAGAAACCCGGGCCGCCGACCCGGAAGAAGCGGCCGGCGCCGCGACGGGCTCGAACATAGGCCACGCCCTGCCCCGGATGGTCTACGGTGTCTACGAGGACCAGGAAGAAGCCGAACAGGCGCTCTTCAAGATCTCTAGCAGCCTGAAGGGCAACGAGCCTTTGAGGATCTCCGCGCAGTCCAGCAGAATATGGCTCGTCCCGGCGGACCGGGTCCATTACGTGGTCTGCGAAGAGGTAGAGCGCCCGAAGGACTGAACGTGAAGCTTCTGGTGCTCGGCGGGACGGGTTTTCTCGGCTACCACGTGGCGGCCGAGGCCGTTCGCGCGGGCCACGAGGTTTCTACCTTTACCCGGGAAGGCGAAGCCCCGCTCCCGGAGGTGGAACCGCTGCAGGGCGACCGTCAGGGAAACCTCGACGCCATAAAGGGCCGCACCTGGGACGGCGTGCTCGACACCTTCAGCGACCCGGAGGCCGTGGGGGAGACGGCCCGGCTGCTCTCCGGCAACGTCGGGGCTTACGGTTTCATCTCCGGCATTACAAACTACCATCCCGACGGCCCGGCGGTCGTGGATGAAAGTTCGCCTTTGCGGCGGGCCGACGAGGGTGACGAGGGTGACGAGGGCGATCCCCTGCATGAAAGGGGAATCGCCAAAATCCGTTGTGAGGAAGCCGTTACGGAGGAGTTCGAGGGTTCGGTCTTTATAGCGCGCACGGGGATCATGGTGGGGCCCCGCGACCCGACCGACCGTTTTTCGTGGTGGCCGGCGCGTTTCGCCCGGGGAGGGGAGGTTCTGGCCCCCGGCAGGGCGGAACGCGAGGTCCAGTTCACCGACGCCCGGGACCTCGCGCGCTGGGTCGTAGAGATGCTCGGGGAAAACAAGGCCGGTACGTTCAACACCGTCGGGCCCGGCAGCGGGGTTTCTCTGGCGCGGGTGCTCGAAGCTTGCCGGCTGGCGGGCGGTGAGGAGGCCGGGGAGACCCGTGTGACCTGGGCCGGAGAGCAGTTCTTGAGAGAAAGCCTCTCCGGGGTGCCGGAAGAAGAACGACCGTTATGGTTTCCGGAAGATCAAATACCCTTCGACTCGGTGGACTCCTCGAAGGCGTTGGCCGCCGGTTTGAGCTTCCGTCCGGTAGAAGACACCGCCCGCGACACCCTGGGTTGGATCCGCTCCAGGCCACAAGGACAGGGGCTGCAGGCCGGTTTTTCTCCGGAGTTTGAGAAGGAGCTACTGCAAAGCTGGAAAGAGCAACGCTCTGGGGCTTAGATCAGCCGGCGGAAGACCAGATGACGTAGGCGCCGGCGGCGAGTGCCAGGCTCCCGACGACCAGCATCCTGATACCCGCTACGAGGTGTATGCCGCGCTCGGGGATTGGGCCGATGCCGCCGCCTCTTTCTCCGCGGCCGCCGCGCAGCAGGGCGTAGATCCCGAAAAAGATACCGCCGAGGCCACCCAGGACGAGGAGTATCCCGAGCGCCAGGCCTGAAGACATGGCCTAGCCTCGTTCCGAACCCGAAGCCATCCGGAAGAGCAGGTTGCGGAACTTCGGGTTGTCGCGCAGGGGGGCGAACTCCAGGGCACGCCGGAAGTGCTCCGCGTCGTTCTCGCCGGCCTCGACGGCCTTCTCAATGTAGCCCAGCGACGAGTCGTAGTCGCCGTTTCGGGCCCGGATACTGGCGAGCGCCGAGAGGGCCGGCGAGTATCCGTCGTCGGCGGCGAGCGCCCGCACCAGCAGTTCCTCGGCGGTCTCCAGATCGTCTGTGGCGTAGTAGAGGCTGGCGTAGGAGTACAGGGCGCGCGGGTTACCGGGGTCGCTTTTGAGAGACTCTACAAAATGCTCCTCGGCCCCCGTCGCGTCACCCCGGCGTTCACAGATCAGACCAAGCTCCAGGTGGGCGTTCGGGTCCTCCGAGTCCAGTTCGAGTACCGCCTGGTAAGCCTCTTTTGCGCCGGCCTCGTCCTCTCGGGCCAGCCGCACCTCGCCTAAGGTGTAGAGGTGGCGCACCTCGTCGCGGCCCAGGGCGACGGCTTCCTCGGATAACTTGAGTGCTTCGCCGGTATCCCCTGCTTCGTTCAGGAGGTGGGCGGCGAGTTCGTCCCGGATCTCCGGCGAGCCGGGACACTCTTCGAGGCCTTTTCGGAAGGCCGCTTCGGCTTTCTCCGGGTGTCCGTTCCGGGCGTGGCAGATGCCTAAATTGGCGTGGGCCTCCCACCACTCCGGCGTCTCTTCTATGACCTCTTCGTAGGCTACGACGGCCTCCGGGTAGCGGCCGAGCATGTCCAACGTGTTCGCCTGGAAGGTGCGGGCGCCACTCTTCTGCTGCGCCTCGGCCGCGGCCTCCAGAGATTTTTCGAAAAAGTCCAAGGCCTGGGCGTAGTCGGCGGCGTCGAACGCTACGAGGCCCGCGTTTATGAGCATGTCGGCGTCTTCGGGGTGGCTCCGGAGCCAGCGGCCGAACGTGGCCCGCGCCAGGTCCGGCTCCCGCATGAGCCCGTAGTAACGGCCGAGTTCGACGTACGTCTCCGCGTATTCCGGGTCCGCCTCGATGGTCCGCTCTAGAAAATGTACGACCTTGAACGGCTCCTCCCGGCGCATCGCCACCATCGCAAGCCCCATCCACGGCGCAAACCACTCCGCGTCGAGCTCCAGCGCGTCCAGGAAGCTTTCTTCGGCCTCTTCCAGCCGCTCCAAACTCAAGAGCGCGCGTCCCACGGCTTCGGCGGCCTCCGGGTTCTCCGGGGCGGCGTCCAGCGCCTGCACAAAGCGGGAGAGAGCCTCCTCGACCAGCCCTTCCTCCGCCAGCGTCTCACCCTGCTGCAAAAACTCTTCGTATTCCATAGAACCAGATTAAATCAGATAGCGCCGCCGGACAAAGTGTAAAATTCGCTGCCGAAAACAATCCCCGACCCGGAAGGGACGCCCCCTTGAAAAACCCACCCGCGGTAGAGAAACTCGCCGTCCGCTACCAGGACCTCGACCCCTACGGACACGTCAACAACGCGGTACACTTGGGCTTCTTCGAGTCCGCCCGCGTAGCCTACTGGCGGGCGTTGGCCCACCAATTGGGCGTAGAGGGGCTCGAAGCCGGCGACTTTCCCGGCGTCCGCTACGTCATCGCCGAGGCGACCGTCCGGTATAAAGCCCCGATCTTCCTCGACGACGAGGTCTACGCCGCAGCCCGCATCCGCACCGTTACAAACCGCTCCTACACGATGGACTTCGAACTCCGCACCGGAAAAAGTTTCGAAGAGGGAACATTGGCCGCCGAAGGCTCCGCCGCCCATGTCTTCTACGACACCGAGACCAACGAGGTGCGGCCCCGCCCCGAATGGTTCCTGTCCGCCGTCGCCGAGCTCGAAGGCTGTTCCGAAGAAGATTTCGCCCCGGAGGACCGGGCCTAGCTTCCCAAACTAGAGACTCGTCCCATTTCGTCCTCCGAGAGTTCGAAGTCGAAGATGTCCAGGTTGCTTTCTTGGTGCTCCCGGCTCTGCGCTTTGGGGATGGCGCAGACTTTCTCTTGCTGGACGAGCCAGCGCAGGGCTACCTGGGCCGGGGTTTTGCCGTGGGCTGAGCCGATCTCTTCCAGGGTCGCGTCGTTCGTGATGTGGCCTTTGGCGACGGGGCTGTAGGCGGTGAGCAGGTAGTCCAAATCTTGCGCCTGTTCGAGCAGTTCGTACTGCGGGTTGCGGGGATGGTACTCGACCTGGTTGCAGAAGATTTCCGCGTGCCGCGTCGCCTCCTCGACCATTTCGGCCGGGAAGTTGCTCACCCCGATGTGCTTTACACTCCCTTCTTCCTGAAGTGTGACCATCGCCCCGAGAGTTTCTCCGAGGGGCACCCGGGGGTTCGGCCAGTGCATCAGCAAAAGGTCCACGTAGTCCGTGCCGAGCTTCTCCAGGCTCTCACGGGCGGAGCTTAGAACTTTATCGTGGGTGAAGTTGCCGGTGCTTAGCTTGGTAACGAGAAAAATCTCCTCCCGGTCCACGCCGGAGTCGCTTATGCCGCGGCCTACCTCTTCCTCGTTGCGGTACATCTGGGCGGTGTCTACGTGCCGGTAACCGAGCGACAGCGCGCTTTCCACAGCCTCCATGCAATCGCCGTCCGAAAGCCGCCAAGTGCCGAGTCCTATCGAGGGAACTTCTTCGTTCTTTATCTGTTTGTATTGCATTGCACCTCTCTCTGTCGAAACCTTCCCCAATTTAGTACCCGCCAAAAGTACCACGGACACCGATAAGCTCCCCTAAAATAGCTGTGTGGAGTTACGAGACTTCGAATCCTACGGTGAGCCGGGCGCGATGGTCTACCGGGTGGACTGCGTGAAGCTCATGGACCTCATGCCCGCAGAGAGCGTGGACGTAATCTTCGCCGATCCACCGTACCGACTCTCTACCGGCGGCGTTACGGTAAAGGGTGGCCGGCTCGCCCCGGTGGACAAGGGAAGCTGGGACCGTTCGCGGGGGCTGCGAGAGGACCACAAGTTCAACCTGCGCTGGCTAAAGGCTGCCCGGCGTATCCTCAAACCGGATGGAACTCTCTGGGTAACCGGCACCCAGCACATAATCTTTAGCCTGGGGTTCGCGTTGCAGCAGCTCGGATACCGCATCGTCAACGACATCATCTGGCAAAAGCCCAACGCAACCCCGAATGCTATGCACACGACATTTACACACTCTCACGAGACTTTACTCTGGGCAAGCAAAGGCAGAGGAGTTCGCCACACCTTCAACTACGACCTCATAAACAGCCCGGACCCTACCGGCCAGGTCTCGTCCGTGTGGAGGATACGCACCGTCCCGAAAACCGAGAAACTGCACGGCTATCACCCGACCCAGAAACCGTTGCGGCTCGTGCGCCGGGTGCTGCTGGCTTCTACCCGGGAAGGAGCGTTGGTTTTCGACCCGTTCGCCGGTTCGGGTACGACGGCGGTGGCGGCGAAGGAACTGAACCGCTTTTTTGTTGGGGCGGAGCTAGAAGAGGAATACGCGGAGCTCGCGGCGCGCAGAATCGGGGCGGCCGGGCGTGGCGACGTACTGCGAGAAATCTTCGGGCGGGGAGAAAGCGACTGAGTTTTCTCGTCGTGGTCCTCGCCGACACCCACGTTCCCCGCCGGGCGAAGGCGCTGCCGGATGGTTTGTTGCCCCATCTGGAGAAGGCGGACCTCATCTTGCACGCCGGAGACCTCATGGACCCGACGCTCCTTGACACCCTCGCCGTCTACGCGCCGGTAAAAGCAGTCCGGGGCAACCTCGACCCGCCAGACTCCAGGTTACCGGAAAAGCTGGAGTTCGAGTTCGGTGGCGTTCGTATAGCCATGACCCACGACTCCGGCCCGAAAAAAGGACGCCGGAACCGGATGCGCCGCCGTTTTCCGGAAGCCCGCGTCGTCGTTTTCGGACACTCGCACATCCCCTGGCTCGAAGACGAGGGCGGGCTACTGCTCCTCAATCCCGGCAGCCCGACGGACAAACGGCGGCAACCGGACTACACTTTCGCGCTACTAAGCATTGACGCCGGGAACCCGAGGGCGGAGGTAGTCGCGCTCTAGCCGGCGTGTACAGCGTCTCGCATATAATCCCGGATATGGTGGACGCCGGGCAACGGGGATCGCAGGACTACACTACCCGCGAGGCCGTAAAACGGCTGTTGCGGGCCGGCATCGCGCTGGTCTTTCTGGTGGTAGTCGGGACCTTCGGGTACATGAGGATCGAAGGTTGGAACTTCTCGGACTCACTGTACATGGTGTACATCACCATGAGCACCATAGGATTTACCGAGGTCCGGGAACTCGGCGACGCGGGACGACTCTGGACGGCCCTGGTCGGCATAGGTGGGATCGGGACTTTCGCATATGCTGCGGGTTCGCTGATAGAGTTTGCCGTCGAAGGGACGGTCCGGGGATACTTCAGGAACAGGCGGATGAGAAACGAGATAGATAAGCTGGAAAACCATTACATACTCTGTGGTTACGGAAGGGTTGGGCGCGAGGTTGCCGAAGAGTTACGCTCCGAACACGTCCCGTTCATAGTAGTAGACAAAAACGATTCGATAGTAGAGCAGTGCCGGCTGGAAGGACGCCTTGCCATTATCGGCAGCGGCTCCGACGATCAGGTTCTAGAAAGCGCCGGGGCAAAGCGGGCTCGCGGCCTGATCGCCGCCGTAGCCAGCGACGCGGACAACGTTTTCATAACGCTTTCGGCGCGCCGGATGAACCCGGATCTCCACATAGTCGCCCGCTTCAACTCCGACGAGAGCGCCGCAAAACTTTCTATGGCGGGGGCGGATCGCACCCTCTCACCCCACTACATCGGGGGCCGGTACCTCGGGTCCCTGGCGACCCGCCCCTCCGTCGTGGATTTTCTCGGCGTGATCTCCCACGGCGGCGAGATAGAATTCCGGCTCGAAGAGCTAACGGTCCCAAAGAACGCTCGTCTCTCCGACCATCCCCTCGGCAAACTCGACATCTTCAAACAAACCGGCGCCCGCGTCCTCGCCATCCGCAGAGACGGTGGAGCCTTCAACACGAACCCATCCGGTGGAGACCGTATCTCTACCGGCGACACCCTCATAGTCCTCGGCACTCCCGGGCAGATAGAAAACACGGAAACCTTGATAAACACCGGGTTCGAATAGCCACAACCCGCGTCAGCCGCCGAGCGGGTCGCCTGCCAGGCCTGCGAGTATGCGCTTTCTGAAAACTAGAAAAAGGATTGTCGGAGGTAGGGTAGCCAGCAGCGAGGCCGCGGCGAGTGGTCCGGGCGGGGCGCCGGCGCCGAGGTTCGCCACGAAATTTCCCAGCACTACGGTGGCCGGTTTGGATTCCGGGACAAAGATACCGGTTAAAGAAAATGTCCCAGAACTACTACGGCAGAAACTCTTTTCCCACGCTGAAAGTGAAAAGCCCAAAGCGTCGGTAACGAGTGGCTCGCCGGACGTTTGCCACCCCGTCGAAAAAAGTCCTGGCTCACCCGTTGTCGTCTCGAAGTGATGACGAAGCTCCGCAACCCGGTCTCTCCGGGGTCACTGCTGCTCCATGGCGGCGCTGCGCTGTAGGCCCAGGGTGGACTCCATCTCTTCCAGCGGTACGCCTTTGGTCTCGGGCATGACTGTTAGGACCCAGAAGGTCATCGCGCCGCCGCAGAGGAAGAAGAACGCGAAAGCAGCTCCTCCGCCCAGCGTGCCGGCAATCGCCGGAAAAGACCAGGAGACCACCGCGGCGAAGGACCAGTGGGTGAGGGCGCCCCACGACTGCCCGCGGGCCCGGATCGCAGTGGGGAATATCTCGGAGATGAATACCCAGATAACGGCGCCCTGCCCGAACGCGTGGGCACCGACGAAGAGCATAACCCCGCCGACCACGACGGCGCCGGTGAACCCGGAGAAGTTGCCCTCGAAGAGAAAGAACATTGCGGCCAGGGTGCCGAGCGTGAGGAGGTAGCCGGCGGAGCACACGATCATCAGAATGCGGCGTCCGATCCGGTCGATCAGGTACAACGCGCCGAGCGTGGCCAGCAGGTTGACCAGGCCCACGCCGGCGCTGTTGAGAAAGGCCGAGCTCTCACCCAGGCCGGCGCTCTGGAAGATTTGTGGCGCGTAGTAGAGCACCGCGTTAATTCCACCGAGCTGGTTGAAGGCCGCGATGGCAAAGGCCAGCAGGATAACGCGGCGGTGCGCGCCCGTGAAGAATGGAACCTCCGGCATCTCCTCGTCGCGGCGCAGCGCCTCTTCGATCTCCTCCCGCTGCTGGCGGGCCTCCTGCTCGCTGGAGGACAGCCGGTCGATCGTGGTCCTGGCCTGCTCGGTGCGGCCTACGCTCATGAGCCAGCGGGGACTTTCGGGCACCAAAAACATCAGGAAAAAGAACGCGGCGGCCGGGATAGCCTCGACGCCGAACATCCAGCGCCAGGCGGTTTCGCCGCCGATGACGCTCAGGATGGCGAAGTTGGACAGGTAGGCTGCCAGGATGCCCACGACGATGTTGAACTGGAACAACCCGACCAGCCGGCCCCGATGCTGGGGTGGCGCGACCTCGGCGTTGTAGATCGGGGCGACCGAAGTGGCCGCGCCGACTCCCAAACCGCCGAGAAAGCGGAAGAGCATGAACAGGATCCAGTTCCCCGCCAGCGCGCTGCCCAAAGCCGACACAACGTAGAGGATGCCGACGGCGAACAGCACCGGCTTGCGGCCGTAGACGTCGGCCGGTTTGGCCAGGCCGGCGTACGCGGCGCCGATAACGGTGCCGATCAAGGCGGTGGCGACCGTAAAGCCGAGCCCGAAGCCCGATAGGCCGAAGACCCGGGTGAGATCCTGCGTCGTTCCGGAGATGACGGCCGTGTCGAAGCCGAACAATAAACCGCCGAGAGCGGCGATTACCGCGCTGCGTAGTACCAGAGGCTGCATGCTAAACTCCCTTACCCATTGCTTACGGAACCCTCCAGAGTGATCCCACCCGTCTCGGCATGATGCCACAAGTTACAATTCGCGGCCAGCTTCGGAGTTACCTGTTTTTCGCACTTTTTAGCCTACAAAGGTGTTCTGCCAACCCTGGCCCCGATCATACCCGGCCTCGACGACCGCGAACTACCGAACCTCTACAAGCCTCCGATACGGACGCGGGTTTCGCCGACTACACGCCCGCCCGGCTACCCTACGCAGAACATCTGACGCGACTCTTCAAGGCGAGTTGCCGTCGGGCCGGTTTGAAAAAACGGGCGCCGCCCTACGTTATCTACCGCCACTCTCCGGCGCTTCGGCCAATGTACTATCTTCGACTGATCCCGCGTTTACCCCATACTCCAACCCATCCACGAGCGCCTGCCAACTCGCTTCGATAATATTCTCGCCAACCCCGACCGCGCCCCACATCCTCTTGCCGTCGGTGGAGTCTATGAGGACGCGGGTGGTCGCCGCCGTCGCCCGGTGCTCGTTCAGGATGCGGACCTTGTAGTTTGAGAGGTGGATGGCCTTCAGCTCCGGGTAATGGGGCTCTATGGCTTGCCGCAAGGCGTTGTCCAGGGCGTTTACGGGACCGTTGCCCTCCGCAGTGGAGATAACGCGCTGACCTTTTACAAAGAGCTTTATGGTCGCCTCGGTCCGCGCGTGCCCGCCGGGGTGCTTGTCGGTGATAATGCGGAAGGTTTCCAGCTCGAAGAGCGGTTTGTCCTCGCCGGTGGCCCGGCCGATGAGCAGGGCGAGCGAGGCGTCCGCCGCCTCGTAGTGGTAGCCCTCGTACTCGCGCTGCTTGATCGCCGATAGCACCGTCGCCACGTCCCCGGCTTCGAGTCCCAACTCCTCGGCTTTGGCCCGGATGGAGTTCTTGCCGGAGAGTTCCCCGACCGGCGTGCGGCGCCGGTTGCCGACCGCTTCGGGCTCTACGTGTTCGTAGGTAGAAGGGTCTTTGCTTATGCCGTCCACGTGCAGCCCGCCCTTGTGGGAAAAGGCGCTCCGCCCGACAAACGGCCGGTGGGTGTCCGGCGTCAAGTTCATAAGCTCGGAGACGTAGTTGGAGACTTCGGTCAGCTTTTTGAGGTTCTCTCCCTCCATCACTTCCAGGCCCACCTTGAGTTGGAGGTTGGCGATGGTGGTGACGAGATCGCAGTTGCCGCACCGTTCCCCAACACCGTTTATGGTGCCTTGTACGTGGGTCGCGCCGGCTTCTACGGCGACCAGGGCGTTCGCCACACCGCAGCCGGAGTCGTTGTGGGTGTGGATGCCGACCTCCACCTCCGGAAACTCCCCGACCGTGCGGCCGACGATTTCTTTTAGCTCCGTCGGGAGCGTGCCGCCGTTGGTGTCGCAGAGGACGAGGGTTGTGGCTCCGGACTCGGCGGCGGCGCGGAGTACCTCCAGCGCGTGATCGGGGTCGTCCTTGAAACCGTCGAAGTAGTGTTCGGCGTCGAAGATGACCTCTTTGCCGGCGTCGGCCAGGTAGCTTACCGTGTCCCTTATGGACTCCAGGTTCTCTTCCGGCGTGGTCCGCAGGACTTTCTCGACGTGCAGCTTCCAGCTCTTGGCGACGATGCACGCGACGGAGGCGGAGAGACTTGGTAGGAGCGTAACCGCCGGGTCGTCCTCGGCCCGTCCGCCCGGACGCCGGGCGCGGGTAAAGGCGACGAGCTTCGCGTTTTCTAGTTCCGAGACGTCGAAGTCCTGAAAGAAGTCCATGTCTTTGGGGTTCGAGGCCGGGAAGCCGGCTTCGATGTAGTGGAGTCCCAGGGCGTCGAGTTCGCGGGCTATCCGGATCTTGTCTTCCGTGGTGAGGCTTACGCCTTCGCGTTGGGTGCCGTCGCGTAGTGTAGTGTCAAATAGTTTTAACATTATGCTACTCCTTCTCCGGCCCCGATCCACTTGCTCACGGCCATGGTTACTTCTTCGGTGGTCTTCGTTCCGCCGAGATCCGGCGTAAAGTGATGCGTCTCCAGGCCCATCGAAACCCCCTGCTCGATGGCGTTCGCAACGTCCGGGCGGCCCAAGGAGTGGCGGAACATCATGCCCGCTGAGAGGATTGTGGCGTAAGGGTTGGCGCTGCCTTGCCCGGCGATGTCCGGGGCGCTCCCGTGTACCGGCTCGTAGATTCCGGGGTTGCCCGGCTCGCCGAGAGATGCGCTCGCGAGCATCCCCATCGAACCGGGGAGCATCGCGGCCTCGTCGGAGAGGATGTCACCGAACATGTTCTCGGTCAGGATGACGTCGAACCTGCTCGGTTCACGGATCAGGAACATAGCCGCGGCGTCCACCAAGACGTGGTCCAGTTCCACCTCCGGGTAGTCCTCCGCCACATCCTCGACCACGCTCCGCCACAGCCGGCTCGTCGCCAGGATGTTGGATTTATCTACGGAGGTTACCCGGCGCTTGCGGCGTTTCGCGGCGTCGAAGGCGACCCGCGCCACGCGCTCGACCTCTTCGCGGGTGTACTCGCAGAGATCGCTCGCGTAGTCGCTGCCTTCGTTTTTCTCCCCGAAGTACATTCCGCCGGTCAGCTCCCGCACGACAAGGATATCCACCCCGTCCAGCACCTCGCGCTTTAGGGTGGAAGAGTCCGCGAGCGCCGGTATGGTTTCCACCGGGCGCAGGTTGGCGAACGCTCCCAGGTGTTTGCGGAGTTTTAAGAGTCCCGTTTCAGGGCGGACCGGGGCGTCGTCGAAGTCCGGGTGGCCCGCCGCGCCGAGCAGGACGGAGTCCGACTGGCTTGCTTTATCCAGCGTCTCGTCGGAGATAGGCTCACCTTCGTCCCGGATGGCCGCACCGCCGATCAGACGTTCCTCGTAGCGGATGTCCAACTCGAAGTGCTCCGCCACCGAGTCTATTACCTCCCGGGCGGCGCCGACCACTTCCGGCCCGATGCCGTCGCCCGGCAGGAGTAGTATGTCGAAGCTGTCTCTACGGTTCATCTAATCCTCCACTACTGCGAATGCTCTGACAGGGAAAGTTTCGAAATCCTTGACCTTTACCGGCGCGACCGAGAACCTGGCGCCCCGGTCCGGGAGTTGATCCAGGCCGCGCAGGTGCTCCACTATCGGGATCTCCGCCCCGAGAAGCGTTGTATGGACCGGCCGGTAGAGGTCTTTCGTATCGTCTATGTTGAGGGAGTCTATACCGACGAGCGCCACGCCGGCATCTACTAGATATTCGGCGGCGTCCTCCGTGAGAAACGGGTTCTCTTCGAAGTATTGGTCCGTTCTCCAGTGGACGTCCCAACCGGTATGGACCAGAACCGCTTTGCCTGTAAGGTCTCCCAGATCCTCGAAGTGTTTCGAGCCTATAGCCCGGCCTTGCGTCGTGTCGAATCGGAGAATGACCGCGTCCAGATCCACCAGGGATTTTAGCGGCAACTCGGAGAGGTCTTTGCCATCGGCGAAGCGGTGGAAAGGGGAGTCGACGTAGGTGCCGGTGTTGCCCACCATGTCTATTCTGCCGACATGAAATTCCGTGCCTTCGGCGTAGTGCTCCCTGGACTGTTCGCGGCTCAGGTAGTCGCAGACGACGGGAGCCGGGAGTCCTTTGTAGGTGACCATGCCATCCTCGACCTCGTGGCTCACGTCGAAGACCTGCCGCCGGGTGCTGTTTTCTACCATCTACCTAAAACTCCGATCTCGATTTCAACCACTCCCGGCCACCACGTCCCAGCGCATCCGCAAACAACTCTTCCGCCCGACCTTCATCCACCACGTATTCTTCATCCCACAGCTTGCGGACGAGAACGCCCAAGAACTTATCCCCAAACTCCTCCAGCGTCGCGTTTCCAAAAAGGAGCAACAAGTTCTGGAAGGACATTTGCTCCTCCGCGTCTGCCTGGCCCCCGAACTCCCGGACAGTGAAGATCGGTTTATCTACCTGTGAAAGATGGTCTTTTAACGACAAACCTGACCTGTGGGCCACCGCAACGGCGGCTGCTTGAGGTACGAATTCCCGCAGCCAGGTCGGAGTTCGGACCATCTCTCTCTGCAATAAGAAAGCGTGGGCCAACTCGTGCCAGACGGCCAGAGACAATAGCGCCTCTGTGCGAGGATGGAACACCGGATTCAACTCCTCCGGCAGCACGAGCGCCGACGGCGTGACGGAACGGGTGAAGTAGGGAAAGCCTTGCGAATAGGTACGGCTACTATCACGCGGCGCCTCCGGCCAGTTCTCGTCCGCCACCAGTAACGCCTGTACCTCCGGCGGCTCCACTCTCAGTATCTCAGAGAGCTCCCGCACACCAATCTCCAGCAGCCCGCGCAGCTCACGACCCCGGTCCCTCAACCGTGGTGGATGGAGAACCGGGACCGCGCCTTCGAGACGTTCGTAGTCCGGGAGTATGGCTAGCTCCTGCACGGGGGGCCGGTTACGGTGTTACTTTCGGCTCGACCCAGGTGGCGGTGGCCCCGGCCTTGCTGCCGATGTACACGTTGACCGCCCGCACGTAGGCCCGTGCCGCCGCCTCGACCACGTCCTGGCTCAGGCCGCGCCCGGCGTACTCGCTACCTTCGAACTCGACGGAGACCCGCACCTCGCCCAGGGCATCCTTGCCGCCGGTAACGGCGTCTATCCGGAAGTCCGTCAGGCGGCCCTTTATATTGGTCGCCGCGTCTATGGCACGGAACACGGCGTCTACCGGACCCTCGCCCTCGGCCTCGGCCTCGAAGATGCCCTGCTCCTCGTGGGAAATGGTGACCGCCGCCCGGCTCTGGCGTCCGGTTGCAGCGACGACGCGCAGGGAATCCAAAGCGAACTTGCCCTCGAAGGAGCCCACCTCGTCGGCGGCGATGGCTTCCAGGTCCGCAGCCGTCACCGTCTTTTTGTTGTCGGCCACGTCCTTGAAACGTTCGAAGGCCCGCTTGAGGACTTCGCCTTCGATGGTGTAGCCGAGTTCTTCGAGGGCTTCCTTGAGCGCGTGGCGGCCGGAGTGCTTGCCGAGGTAGATGTTCGAGCCTTCGAGCCCGATGTCGGCCTGCTGCATGATCTCGAACGTCCGCCGGTCCTTGAGCACGCCGTCCTGATGAATGCCGGACTCGTGCAGAAAAGCGTTACGCCCGACGACGGCCTTGTTCGGCGGAACCTCGTAGCCGGTCATGTTGGAGACCATGCGGCTCGTGTTGGCGAGCTGACGTGTATCCAACCCAACCTCCACGTCGTAGTGATCCGCGCGGGTGGTGAGCGCCATAACGACCTCTTCCAGCGAGGCGTTGCCGGCCCGTTCCCCGATGCCGTTGACCGCCACCTCGATCTGGCGCGCCCCAACCTGCACGCCCGCGAGCGAGTTCGCCACCGCGAGCCCCAGGTCGTCGTGGCAGTGGACCGAGAGGATCGCATCCGCGAGTCCCGGAACCCGGTCCTGCAACTCCGTCAGGAAGTCGGCGAACTCTACCGGCGTGGTGTAACCGACGGTGTCGGCTATGTTGATCACATCCGCACCGGCCTCGACCGCGGCGGCCACCACGTCCGCAAGATACCCGATGTCCGTCCGGGTTGCGTCCATCGGGGAGAACTCGACTTCGGGGCAAAGACTCTTGGCGAAGCGGACGCCTTTGCCGGCGCGTTGCAGGATCTCCGCCCGGTTCGAGCGCATCTGGTGTTCGATGTGCAGGTCTGAGGTGCCGACGAAGGTGTGGATGCGGGGCCGTTCGGACCACTGCACGGCCTCCCAGGCCCGCTCAATGTCTCCCTCGTAGATGCGGGCGAGCCCGGCGACGGTCGGGCCTTTCACCTCGGCGGCGATCCGGGAGACGGATTCGAAGTCCCCTTCGGACGTGATCGGGAACCCCGCCTCTATTACGTCTACCTCCAGACGCGCGAGCTGCTGGGCGATCTCCATCTTCTCCTCCACGGAGAGCGAGATCCCCGGCGATTGCTCGCCATCCCTAAGTGTAGTGTCGAAAATCTGTACGCGGCGCATAGCCACTCACCTCTCTAATTTAGAAAACTTAATTGGAATCTGCGGCTGGATATTTAGGTGACCGCGAGCCCGTTTGGCCCGGCAGCTAGAGGCCGGGGCTAATAATTCGCCCGGCGGCCACCCTGAATAGTCGTAGGGTGGAGAGAGAAGCACGTAGTTTGTAAGAGCTATGCCCCATAAGAGCGGTTAGTATCTCATCCTCGCATGAAAAAGGCAAACTCGAAGCAGCTATATCCCCCAAAATAAAGAGAAACTTTTATATTATGGGCTACTATGTGAACATTACAGTTACCCTAAATATGTTGGTAGTATATAGTTCATGCTGCAAGCGATCAGGGAAGACAGTAGGTGACTGAAGAACAAAATTATGAGCAGATCTTAGCGGAAGCTGCTAACAAAGTTGCTGAAAAGCTAGACGCAGATGTGTTGCTCTACAACGGCGACATAGATTCACGGTGGGACCCTGACACCATGTTGATTGATATGTGCAATGACATGGTTAAGCGAAAGAACGTCGTGCTGATATTGGTGACTTATGGCGGCAGTCCACATATCGCTTATCGCATAGCTCGTTGTCTGCAACAAAGGTACGAGCGTGTCACAGTCTTCATCTCTGGTGTTTGTATGAGTGCCGGAACTCTCATCACGCTTGGAGCTACGGATATAATTATGTCCGACCACGGGCGGCTAGGACCTTTGGATGTGCAGGTTTACACGCCAGACGAGCTCTTTGAGTATGGTTCGGGCTTGGCAGTTACAGAGGCAATGGACAGTTTAGAGCAAAAAGCGTTTGAGACATTCGAAGACACGCTTTTGGAGCTAAAGATGCAGAGCCGTGGACAAATTACTTCCAAAACTGCAATGGAAATTGCCACTAACTTGACTACCGGCTTGTTTAGGCCGATATATGAACAAATAGACCCACTAAGGCTCGGGGAGATAGCGCGTGAGATGCGGGTAGCAGAAGAATACGGTACCCGCCTTGCTAGTGTGTCGCAAAATCTGAAAAGGGACACGTTGCGGAAGCTAGTAGCAGGCTATTCTTCTCACAGTTTTGTTATAGACCGCCAAGAGGCAGAACAGTTGTTTGAAAACATTAGGAGGCCCACGCTTGAAGAAGACTCTTTAGCTGATGTTTTAGAAGAGCTATCGAGAGAGCCTTACACGCTAGGTCCAACTGAGCCTTATCCAAAACCATTAGTTTTCTACCTTTCGACGCCTCTGAAAAAGGAAGGGAAAGGAGATTATGGAGCGCAGGAAGGAGCGAACGGAGATGAAGCAGAAAACAATAGGAGAGATACAGAGAGAGAACAAGAAGAAGTTAGATCGACTATTGGAGATCAGGAGGGAAACCTTGCCCACGAAGCATCAGAGAATGGGAAGGAAGTTGGGCAAGCAACTCCCCAGCCCGAGTCATCGTGAGGACTTCAATCGGTTGTTAGAGGAGCTAGCCGAAAGTTCCAGATGAGCTTACGCAGTTGCTGAAAAATTGTTAAACTAATTATCAACAACGCCGAGGTTAGTAGCCTCGGCCAGACGCCCCTCACGAGGGGCGTTTCTTTTTGCTCTAACTTGCACTCCTGACCTACTATCCGAGGTCTATCTAGCCGTCTTCTGCGCAACCTCGACGGCTACGGTCCAGTCGGCGTACTTCTCCCACTCGCCTCTGGCGGCCTTGAAGTACAACTCTTGCAGACGCTCCGCGATAGGTCCCATTTCGCCAGTACCAACTTCTCGGTCGTCCACCTGGACTATTGGGGCGATCTGGAACCCCGTGCCGCTCAGGAAAACCTCGTCGGCGGCGTAGAGCTCCGTCCGGTCCACGTCGCGCTGCAGGGTCGGCATGTCGAGCTCGTTCTCCGCCAGCTCCATAACGGCGTCGCGGGTGATGCCTTCGAGGATGTCCGCCGTTACCGGCGGCGTGATGAGTTGGCCCTTGCGAACGAGAAAGATGTTTGCCGCGCTGGCTTCGGAGACGCTGCCGTCCTGGGTTAGGAAGATGGCGTCGTCGTAGCCGGCGCGATGGGCCTCGTCTACGGCGAGGGCCGTGTTGATGTACGAACCGGTACATTTGGCCCGGGCCGGGATAGCGTTGTCCGAGGTCCGACGCCAGGAGGAGACACACGCCTTAAGGCCGGATAGCTCCACGTAGTTGCCCATCGGGACGGTGTAGATGGAGAGCTGGGACTCACCCCTCAGGTTGACCCCGACCGCCTCGTTTGCCTTGTAGGCCAGCGGCCGGATGTAGGTGTCCTGCTGCGGGGCGTTTCTACGCAGGATCTCCAACGTGACGTCGCACAGCTCGTCTATGGTGTTGGGCAACTCTATCCGCAACATCCGGCAGGATTTCTCGAACCGCTCGTAGTGCTCGCGCAGCTTTAGGACTTGCAGCGTGCCCCGGTTCTCGTTCCAGTACCCCCGGATGCCCTCGAAGACGCCGGTCCCGTAGTTCAGGGCGTGGGTGGCGGGGGAGAGGCGAACGTCGCCCAGCTTGACGATCTCGCCGTCGTGGTAGCACCACTCCGCGTCGGAGGCGGCGAATGCTTTCTGGCCCATTATCCTTCGCCCCCTTCACCCTCGGAGACCAGTGCCCGCAGGTCGTCGCCGACCTTCGCGACCTGGGTCTCGGCTTGCCGACGGCGCATGGCGAGGAAGCTCGCCGCCCCCGCCTTGTTCTCCAGCACCCAGTCGCGGGCGAACTTGCCGTTCTGGATGTCGGCGAGTACCTCGCGCATCCGGTCTTTTACGCCGTCGTCTATGAGGCGCGGGCCGGAGACGTAGTCGCCGTACTCGGCGGTGTTCGAGATGGAGTAGCGCATCTGGGCCAGGCCGCCCTCGTAGATGAGGTCCACGATCAGCTTCAGCTCGTTGACGCACTCGTAATACGCGAGCTCCGGCTGATACCCGGCCTCGACGAGCGTATCGAACCCGGCGGTCAACAGCGCCGTAAGGCCGCCGCACAAAACCGCCTGCTCCCCGAAGAGGTCCGTCTCCGTCTCCTCAGCGAAGGTCGTCTCGATGATCCCGGCCCGTCCACTCCCGATCCCACGGGCGTAGGAGAGGATGATGTCCCGCGCCTGCCCCGAAGCGTCGTTCTGGACCGCGAAGAGCGCGGGCATCCCGTTGCCTTCCTCGTAGAGTCGGCGCAGAACGTGGCCTGGTCCCTTCGGCGCCACGAGGCCCAGGTCAACTTCTTCGGGGACCTGGATCTGGTTGAAGTGGATGTTGAAACCGTGGGCGAAAAGCATCAGTTTGCCCTCGGAGAGATTAGGCTCCACCTCGCTCTCGTAGATGGCGGGCTGCTTCTCGTCCGGCAGCAGCATCATTATGACGTCCGCCCAACTCACGGCGTCAGCGATGGTCGCGACGCCTAGCCCCGCGTCTTCGGCCTTTTGCCAACTGGGGCTACCTTTGTAGAGGCCGACCGCCACGTCACAGCCGGACTCTTTGAGGTTCAGCGCGTGGGCGTGACCCTGGCTGCCGTAGCCCAGGATGGCGACTTTCTTCTGCGTAATTTCGTTGCCAATATCCGACTCGCGGTATACCCGGGCCATCTAAACTCCTCCGTTCCCCGGCCGGACCAGCGGCCCCAGCCGGACTATGTCTTCTACTTCGTCTCCCAACTCCGAGAGCCAGTTTTCTAGTTCTTCCGGTTCCCCAGACGCCACGACCGTGCCGTCGTTCTCGTGCGCCTTGATACCGTTCCGCTCCGCCGCCTCACGCCAATCGCCGTTCGACTTGATCAGCGCGACCTCCAGGCCTTCGTCCACCGGAGTAACTTCGTACACGTCTTCGAGGACGGAGAGGAGCATGGTGTAGCGGCGGGCCATTTCGGGGGCGCAGTCGAGCAGGATGGTGGCGCGCATCCCCTCGCCGTCGCGGCCCAACGTGAAG
The DNA here is from genome assembly GCA_965213905.1 of Rubrobacteraceae bacterium. Classification (GTDB taxonomy): domain Bacteria; phylum Actinomycetota; class Rubrobacteria; order Rubrobacterales; family Rubrobacteraceae; genus SIRX01. The sequence goes on from OZ243922.1 coordinate 1,799,950, forward strand.
CCCGCGACCGGCATCCGCTTGTTCTGCAGGGTCATCAGGAAGCGATTCAGGGCGAGCATGCCGCCGGTAAAGCGGGCTTCCAGTGTGTTGAGGGGCACGGCTTTCTCTTCGGAGTCGGGCGCCCGCTCAGGCGCCATCTTCCTCGATCATCTCGTTCACGCTCATGCCCGACGGGATCATGGGGAACACGTTCGCCTCCGGGTCTATGCGGAAGTCCAGGATGGTGCATCCCTCTTGCTCCTCAGCCCACCGCACCGCCTCCCCGATGTCGTCGCCCGGGTTGATGGTCCGTCCGGAGAGCCCGTAGGCGGCCGTGAGGTTCTCGTAGTCCGGCCCGGTCATGGGGGTTTCGGAGTAGCGGCGGTTGTGGAAGAACTGCTGCCACTGGCGCACCATCCCGAGGTAGCCGTTGTTGAGGATGGCGACCTTGATGTTGAGGCCGAACTGGCTGATGGTGGCGAGCTCCTGGATGTTCATCTGGAAGCCGCCGTCCCCGGCGACGACCCACACGCTGTCGTCCGGGTAGGCGAACGCGACGCCCATCGCCGCCGGCAGGGCGAAGCCCATCGTGCCGAGGCCGCCGCTGGTTATGTGGCTGTTCTTTTTGGTGAACTCGAAGAACTGGGCGGCCCACATCTGATGCTGGCCCACGTCCGTGACGAGCCGCACGTCGCCGCCGGTAACCTCCCGGATGGCGTCCATCACCTTGATCGGGCCGTACTCCTCCCGCGCGTTGTCCTCCCGCGCCTTCTCCGGCTTCTGGCTCTCTTCGAGTTCCGCCCGCCACTCGCCGCGGCCATCTGAATTCGCGGCTGATGAGTCCAGATGTCCGAGCACCGAGCGCATCGCGCTCTTTGCGTCCGCCGTAATTCCGACGGTCGGTTCTATGACCTTGCCGAGCTCCGAGGGGTCCACGTCTATGTGGACGATCTTCGCGTTCGGGGCGAACTTGCTGGGGTTGCCCGTGATCCGGTCATCGAACCGCATCCCGACCGCGAAGAGCAAGTCCGAGCGGTCTATCGCCTTGTTGACGCTCGCCTGCCCGTGCATCCCCGGCCAGCCCAGGTATAGTGGATGGTCGTCCGGGAAGGCGCTGATCCCCAGGAGCGTGGTCACGACCGGCGTGCCGGTCCGCTCGGCCAAAATCCGCAACTCCTTCTCCGCCCCGGAGAGCGTAACGCCGTGCCCGGCCAGGATCAGCGGCCGCTTCGCGTTCCGCAACAGCATCGCCGCCCGCTGCAGTCCGGGAGATTCGATTGGGGCCGGCGCCTCGCGGAGCCTGCGGTAGCTGGCCCCGCCTTCGTTGCACGCGGCGAACTGCACGTCTTTGGGCACGTCCACCAGGACGGGTCCGGGCCGGCCGCTACGCGCGATCTCGAACGCCCGCCTTATCGTCGGGTACAGTTCGTCCGGGTCTTCGACCAGGAACGAGTGCTTGGTAAAGGGCAGCGTCATGCCCATGACGTTCGTCTCCTGGAAGGAGTCCTTGCCCAGCGCCGGACGTCCGACCTGGCCGGTGATCGCCACGAGCGGCACCGAGTCCATCTGGGCGGTGGCGAGCCCCGTTACCAGGTTCGTAGCCCCCGGACCGCTGGTCGCAATTACCATCCCAACTTCCCCGGTCGCCCGGGCGTAACCGTCGGCGGCGTGGGCGGCGGCCTGTTCGTGGCGCGTCAAGATGTGTTTTAGCGGGTAGTCCGGTAGCGCGTCGTAGAACGGCATGATGGCACCGCCCGGATACCCGAACATGTACTCGACGCCCTCATCCAAAAGCGCCTCGCACATCGCCTCGCTGCCGATCCTCGGTTTGTATTCGATATTAAATGCTGTGTTTTCCACGTTTTGCCCCATTCTAGAAAAGAGTTAGTGTCTCAGCCTCGCCGTAGAACGGGGATTCCCCGCTTTCGGCTCTAGGCGGACCGGATAATGCCGTCCCGGCCCGCCCGGCTAATTAGTCGCCGGCTGGCTACGGGTACGGCTAGCGTGGGTACTCGTGGGTGAATGGGGGGCGTGAGCAGACGCGCAGCCTCACGCTTGAGGCCGGAGATCTCTAACTGTGATCCTTCAGAAACCCTTAACAAGAGTCCCTCGCTCGCTCGACTACAGACGAACCGTAGAATAAGCACTGTGCGCAAGTTTGTCAAGCTGCATATAGTTAATTCTCGATATGTGGAAACAGAACTCGTGCTACACTGATCCCGTGTAAAAAGGAGAGTGTATGGCGAACCTCACGATAACGGTGGACGAGCAGGTGCTAAAAAAGGCCCGGATGAGGGCTTTGGAGGAAGACACCTCGGTTAACGCGGTATTGCGGGATTATCTGGAGGATTATGCCCGCGCCGACGTGGAGCGGCAACGGGCGGTTGATAGGGTACTCGCGTCTTCGCGGGAGTCCAGATTCGGCTCAGGTCCCGGAGGGCGCACCTGGACGCGGGAGGATCTCTACGAAGAAAGGCTCAGCAGGTACGGGCGAGAATGACGCGCTCTTTCTTCGACACTAACGTCCTAATCTACCTCTTTGACGAGGATGAGCCCGAAAAGAAAGCCCGCGCCCAAGAAGTCTATGAGCGCGAAGCCAGGGCCGGGAGGGCGGTTCTGAGCACGCAGGTGTTGCAGGAGTTCTACGTAAACGTAACCCGCAAGCTCTCCCCGCCGTTGCCCTCCGAAGTAGCGGAAGAGCGGATACGTGATTTTTGCGGGCTGTCGTTGGTCAGGGTGGAAGCGAGTATGATCTTATCTGCAGTAGTCCGCAGTCGAGAGCGTATGCTTTCCTTTTGGGATGTCCTGATCGTAGAAGCTGCGCTAAAAGGTGGCGCGGACCGCCTGCTCACCGAGGATCTCCAGCACGGTCAGGTTATCGAGGGACTCCGGATAGAGAATCCCTTTCTGCGCGACTAGAATGCCGGTACGGGGCTCAACGCGGGAACTTCTCCCGGTGGCTCCACTCGGGCGCCACTGAGGTCTACGTCTAGCACCCAGGCTTTGGTCTCTACATCCTTTGCCTCGAAAGCAGCTTGCATGGCGCTGGATATCTCCTCCGCGGGCTCTTCGGGGGCGAAGGCGATAACCGTTGGGCCGGACCCGGAGAGCGAAGCGCCGTAGGCACCGTTTTCGTGGGCGGCTTCTATGACGTCTTCGAGGCCGGGGATGAGGTGGGAACGGTACGGCTGGTGCAGCTTGTCCTGCATGGCGACGCGGAGCAGGTCGTACTGGCCAGTGGCGAGTGCGCCGAGCAGGAGGCCGGAGCGGCCAACGTTGAAGACGGCGTCGCGATGGGGGACTTTTTCGGGGAGGGCGTGGCGGGCGGCGGTGGTCGAGACCTCGAAGTCCGGGACGGCGACGACAGCCTTTAGACCTTTGGGTTCGAGTCGGACGGCGTTTACACCGTCCGGGGTGAGGGTGCCGATGACGAGGCCTCCGAGCAGGGCGGGGGCGGCGTTGTCCGGATGGCCGTCGAGTTCGCAGACGAGATTTAGGAGGTCGGGGGCGGCCATCGAGCGTCCTAGCAGGTCGTTTGCGGCCACCGCGCCTCCGACCAGGGCCGCCGCGCTACCGCCGAGGCCGCGGGCGGGCGGAATGTCGTTATGCTGGACGAGGTGGAAGTGGACGTCTGGTTCGCCGAGCTCGTCGGCGACGAATTTGGCGGCGCGGTAGGCGGGGTGTTTGGGGCCGGTGGGGATCAGGTCCGAGCCCGTGCCGTGAACCTCCACAAGCGGCGCGGGCGCCCGTTCCAGGCTTACGCGCATGCTGAGAGACAGCGCGAGGCCGACCGCGTCGTAGCCCGGGCCGAGGTTGGCCGAGGTGGCCGGGACGCGGACGGAGATCACGGCTAGAGTTCCATCCGCCGCGCCACAGCCTCGAACTCCGCCGGCACGGGATCCGGTAATTGAACTCGGCCCAAAATAACGTCCGGGTCTTTGAGGCCGTGCCCGGTCAACACGCTGACGACCGTTCCCTCCGGCCCCCGCCCCTCCCGGGCGAGCTTGAGCAGCCCGGCGATCCCGGCTGCCGAGGCCGGTTCGCAGAAAACTCCTTCTTTGCTCGCGAGTAATGACTGGGCGTCCAGTATCTCCTCGTCGGTGACGCTCTCGATAAGGCCGCCGGACTCGTCCATCGCGTTCAAGGCTCCGGTTTTGCTGGCCGGCGCGCCAATGCGGATGGCGCTGGCGACCGTCTCCGGGTTCTCGAAGTCGTGGCCGGTTACGAGCGGGGCGGAGCCTTCGGCCTGGAAGCCGAACATTCGCGGTGCTTGGTCAGCGTACCCCGCGTCGCGCCACTCCGAAAAGCCCTTCCAATATGCGGTGATGTTGCCGGCGTTACCGACGGGCAGGGCCATCGCGTCCGGGGGAGCGCCCAGCACTTCGCAGACCTCGAAGGCGGAGGTCTTTTGGCCCTCTATGCGGTCCGGGTTTACGGAGTTTACGAGGGCTACGTCGTCCATCTCAGCAACGGCCCGCTGGGAGAGCTTCAGGGCCGCGTCGAAGTTGCCTTCTATCTGGACGATCTCGGCGCCGTGGGCCAGAACTTGCACGGCTTTGCCCAGGGCTATCTTGCCGGCCGGGACCATCACGAAGCACTTTATGCCCGCGCGGGCGGCGTAGGCCGAGGCTGCGGCGGCGGTATTGCCGGTCGAGGCGCAGACGCAGGCCCGGTTGCCGTCGGCGACGGCCCGGCTCATGGCGACGGTCATGCCACGGTCTTTGAAGGAGGCGGTCGGGTTCATGCCCTCGAATTTGAGGTGGAGGTCGGCGCCGACCCGCTCGGAGAGGTTTGGGGCCTCGATCAGGGGCGTGTCGCCCTCGCCGAGCGTCGAGATGGCGCTGTCCGGTATCTCCGGCAGCCAGTCGCGGTATTTCCTTATTACGCCTCTGCGGGCCGAAGTCGTTTGTGCGTCCAATGAAAACCGTGCCTCTCCTTAAAAAAGCGAACCCCGCCGGACGAAAATTAGCCTCGGCGAACGGCGGTCCGCGTAGTATCCGGGGAGAGTATAGTAGAGGATCGCGGGTTGCGGAAAGTGCTGTCGGCCCTCTTTTCAGGAGCCCCGATCAGCCTTCCCCACGAACCTCTTCCAGTCCCTGCTGGGCCTCTTGTAGGCTGGGGTTCAGGTCCAGGGCGCGTTCGTAGTGCCGGATCGCCGCCTCCCGCTCGCCCGAGGTCTGGTTAGCGAAACCGACCTGGCTGTGGAGTTCCGCCGAGAGAGGGTTTTGCGCGATAGCCTTCCGGAACTGCTCTTCGGCGGCCCCGCTTTCGCCGGCCAGGTTCAATATATTTCCTAGTCTTATCCGGTGATCCGGAACCTCCGGGAACGTCTCCACCACGCCGCGCTGTACCTCCACGGCGGCCCCCCGGTCGCCGTCAGCGAGGAGGTTGGATAGTTCGGTGCGGAGGCTAACGTCTTCGGGGAAGCGCTCCACGGCGTTCTCCAGGGCCAGCCGCGCCAGACCCTGGTTCCCCGCCGAGCCGTAGGCGCCGGACAGCAGCGGATAGAGGGTCGGCTCCTCCGGGTAGATAGAGAGCGCCTGCTCGTAGCTCGCGGCGGCTTCCTCGTAGAGACCCTGGCGCGTGTAGGTCGTCCCGAGCCCCACGTACGCCAGAAACTGCTCGTCCGCCCCTCCCGCGAGCGCCGACGAATACGACGCCCCGGCGCCCGCCAGATCCTCGCTGTCCAGGAGGGTGTTCGCCGAGACCGCCGGGGTTGCCGTAAGGGCGTTGCGGTCTATTTCGTACACCCGGTAGCGCCGGCCGGGGTTATCCAGCGGGGTGACGCCGGGCAGGTGGTGGATCTGGGCGTTGAGCGGCGAGCCCGAGGGCATTAGCACGTAGTCTACCTCGTTCTCCAGCAGGAACTGCACGTCTTCCTCGCCCAGCGTGCCGGGTAGAAAAAAGGATCCCGCCGCGTCCTGCAAACCGCCGGGGGACGTGCCCCGGAAGGTCAACACCTCCGCCGCCGAGTACGCCGGGATGCAACTGTTCTCTTCGTAGGGCGCCAGGACCGTGAGGGGTTCTTCTATCTCCTCTCTCATCCACCCGAAGGTGGGATCGTAGCAACTCGCGCCGTCCTGCGGAACCTCGTCCAGCTCGTTTGCGGAGCGCACGGAGGCCCACGCCACGGGAGCAGCCGCCGCCACGAGAACCACCACGACCAGGAGCGGCAGAGCCCGCGCGACGTGTCCCGGCAGCCAGGGGCGTCTCCCGGCAAAGCGCGTATTCAAGTAGCCGATCAGCTCCAGGACCATCCAGCCCAAAACTATCGGCGCCGCGAGGGAGATTATCCAGGAGAAGCGGAACAAGACCCAGGGGCCTACCGCTTTGGCGAGCGGCGTGGAGAAAAAAGGAACGTAGATCAGGGCGGCCGTAAAGACTAGCGCGCCGAGTAGGAGCCGGGCGGCGAGGCTCTCTTTTAGCTTCACGATGAGAAACGGAACGCCCAGCGCGTAAGCCAGAAACACGACCGGGTTGAGCAGGAGCGCGGGGTGCATCATGTAGCCGTCCTCCCCGAGCACCAGCAGCCGCTTCGAATCCGCCCACAAAGAGACCAGGGCCTGCGCCGTACTGGAGTCCGCGGAACCTTCCAGCCGGGAGAGCAGGGGACTCCCGGTTGCGAGCAGGTAGATCAGGGGCGGCAGCGCGATGCTAGAGACCGCGGCGCCCAGCAGCAGCACCCTCTTCCAGGCTCCCCCGTCGCGCAGGTTCGACACCAGGTGGAAAAACCCGAACCCCGCCGCGCACACCCCGATAAACACCAAACCTATGGGATGAACCACCGCCACCGACCAGCACAAAAAGGCGAACACGAGCAGGTAACGGAGTTTGCGCTCTTTCAGGTAGAGAAAAGAAAGGCCCAGGGCCACCGGGAGAAAGAGAAAACGGGTGACGTACTTGTCCTCCGTTACGCGGGCCACGATCTCGTGCCCCGAGCTCATAAACGCCGTTTGCACCGTGGCCTGAAGATCCACCAGCAAGAGCAAGGCCGTCAACGAACCGACGAACAGCGCCGCCTCACGGCCGAGCAGGAGACGGACGAGAGAGTACACCGCGAGGAGCGACACTATAACCAGCACGGGCGCCAGGTAGTCCAGCACCAGCTCCACTGGCGGAACACCGGAGACCCACGACAGGGCCGTCTGCACCAGCAGCCACCCGTTTAGCATGGTCCGGGTCGAGAGGTATAGGTCTCCGCCCTGGAGGCCGAATATCGCGTCGGAGACCGCCAGCCGGCCACCGCCCAAATGCTCGCGCACGTAAGCCAGGTAAACCCAGCTATCCCCGTTTGGTTCCTCGACCGTTACCGTAGAAGCGTAGGCCAGCACGGCCGAGAGCCCGGCGAACGGGAGCCAGAGCAAGGAGAAAGAAAATGCCTCCGCTTTGCCCTGCAAGTGCTCCATCTTGAAAAGCCGGTACGCCGCCAAAGCCAGCGTACCGGCCAGAACCAAGCCGCAGATCAAAAGGTACAACCCGAAGCCCAGGTTGAGCACCAGCAGCGGAACCCCTAGCAGCCCGAAGACGCCCGTGCTCAAGACGAACGCCACCGGCAGCCGCGCCAAACCCGTAAATGCGTCGCCCAGGATCAGGTGCGAGGCCAGAAAGCCGGGGACCAGAAACAGTCCCACGGAGGCCAGGAACGTCAGGGCGGACGCGGCCCCGAACAAACTCCCCAACAACACGATGAGTAGAGAAACCAGCCCGACCGCGAGGACCAGGGCTTCCACGTTCCAGAAAGGCGCCGCGCGCCGGAAATTTTGCCGGCTACCGACGGACCTGGGTTGCCGCGAGGCTTCGGGCTTCTGGTCTTCCGTTTCCCGGGTGTGTTTCACGGGGTCGTCTTCAGGTGCGAAACGGGGCCGGAGGGGCGACCGGAAGCGGTTGGCTTTGGATGCGTAGAGGTCACGCAGCCTAGTATATTTCAAGAACTTCGCGGGGAAACCCTGCGGTAGATGAACGGGGGAGGTTGTGTTTGACTACAGGGGTGTCGAACAGCGAGATAAGGAACCGTAGAAAAGGCATCATCCTCGCCGGGGGCTCCGGCACGAGGCTCTATCCGCTGACCCACGTGGTCAGCAAGCAGCTCTTGCCAATCTACGACAAGCCCCTGATCTACTACCCCCTCTCCACCCTGATGCTCTCCGGGACAAGAGATATCCTGATCATCTCCACCCCCGAAGACATGCCCCGCTTTGTGCAACTTTTCTCCGACGGCTCCCAGTGGGGGCTCAACCTACAGTACGCCGTCCAGCCGGAGCCCGGAGGGCTGGCCCAGGCGTTCGTTATCGGGCGCGAGTTTGTCGGGGGAGACCCCGTCACCCTGGTTTTGGGAGACAACATCTTCTACGGCCAGGGCTTCGGGAGCACACTCCGCAAGGCCGCCGCGCAAAAGGCCGGGGCCACGGTCTTCGGCTACTACGTCCGGGACCCGGAACGCTACGGCGTGGTCGAGTTCGAGGAGGGCGGAAAGGTCGTGAGCATCGAGGAGAAGCCCGAAAAGCCCCGCTCCCACTGCGCCGTGACGGGCCTATATCTCTACGACAACCAGGTGGTGGACATCGCGGCGGACCTCGAACCTTCTCCGAGGGGCGAGCTTGAGATAACGGACGTAAACGTCGAGTATCTGGGGCGTGGGCAGCTCCGGGTCGAGCGCATGGGCCGGGGGATGGCGTGGCTGGATACGGGGACCCACGAGTCGCTCCAACAGGCGACCAACTTCATCGAGACCATCGAGCAGCGGCAGGGGCTCAAAGTATCGTGTCCGGAGGAGATCTCTTACCGCATGGGCTACATCGATGCCGAACAGGTCGAGAAGCTGGCCGCCCCGATGAAAAAGAGCGGCTACGGACAGTACCTCATGGAAATCCTGGAAGAAGAGCGGGGCCGCGTGTGGAGGTGAAGGAGACGAAACTCCCGGGCGTGCTCGTGGTCGAGCCGGACGTCTTCGGGGACGACCGGGGCTTTTTTATGGAGACCTGGAACGGGCGCCGCTACAAAGACGCCGGCCTCCCCTCCGACTTCGTCCAGGACAACCTCTCCTTCTCCCAGCACGGTGTCCTACGAGGCTTGCACTTCCAGAACCCGGACCAGCAAGGCAAGCTCGTCTACGTTTTGCAGGGCGAGGTATTCGACGTTGCGGTAGACATCCGGGCCGGCTCCCCGACCTTCGGGGAGTGGACCGCCACCACGCTCTCGGCGGAGAACAAGCGCCAGTTCTACGTGCCGGAAGGTTTCGCCCACGGTTTCGTCGTGTTGAGTGAGACGGCGCTTTTCGCCTACAAGTGCACCGGCTTCTACAACGGAGAAGCAGAGGGGAGCATACTCTGGAACGACCCGGAGATCGGGATAGACTGGCCCGTAGAGACGCCCACACTCTCCAAAAAGGACGAGAACGCCCCGCCGCTCTCCGAGGTGCCAAAAGAAAAGCTACCGGAGTACGGAACTCCACCGCCCGAACGTTGGCACGATAGCTAAAGTAACAGGAGCATACTGATGAGAAGTGGTCGGATACTAATTATAGTAACTCTTGTCTTTTCTATTTTTTTCTTTGACTTTCTCGATAATCTATCTTCTGTTGGCCTTCACGGTCGGTTTAGGTGGAGCTCTATATGAACATTCGCGAGGTGATCGGGGTTCCAGGAACGCATTGGCCGCCATTGTCGCAGTAGTAACGATGTTCTGGTTGGCTTTTTTGACGCTTTACGGGGTATTGTGAAAGCGTAACTTCAAGGTTCCGACTAGCTCCTGACTAGCTTCCACGAGGAACTTCGAGAAGATCACCTTCTTTAGAAAGTTAGCCTGAGCAGCGCCCGGACGGTGAGCCCCAGCAGCACCAGCCCGCTGTAGAGGCCCACCGGGCCGTGCGGACCATGCTTGCGGTGGTAGAGAAAAGCGCTCTTGTGCAGCCGCCAGATGGCGCGGGTCTTGCTCCGGCTGCTGGCCCCGGTCAGGTGCAAAACTTCTATGTGGGGCAGGTAGTAGACGGGGTATCCCGCCTCGCGGGAGCGGCGGCACAGGTCGGCGTCCTCGAAGTACATGAAAAACCGCCCGTCGAGAACCCCTATCTCTTCCAGGACGCTGCGCCGGACGGCCAGGCACGCGCCCGATACCCAATCTATCCTGCCGGGTTCATTGCCGGGGCCGTTCGACGCCTCCGCCGCCGGAAACATGCGTCTGACAGCCCGGCTCTCCGGGAAGAGCCGGGTGAGAAAAGAGGTACGCCCCAGAACGCCGGAGATGAAGCTGATCTCCCGGCGGGCCGAAAGCTGGAGCCGGCCGTCGGCGTCTATGATTCTTGGCCCGGCTATCCCGGCGTCCGGCTCCGCGTCGAAAAAGTCTTTCAGGAGATCTAAGAAATCCTGCTCGACGAGGGTGTCGGGGTTTATGAGAATTACGCAATCGCCGTCCGACGCTTCGATGCCCTGGTTGCAGGCCCGGGCGAAACCCTCGTTAGCCGGGTTTTGGATCAAGGTTACGCTGCCAGGAAGCCCCGGCGGCGGACCGCCTTCGTTGTCCACGACCAATATCTCCAGGTCTTTGTGCCCCGTTCGCAGGAGCGAGTCTAAGCACCGCAACGTGTGCGGCCACGAGTCGTAGTTGACGATGACGGCCGAGAACTTCAATGACCCGGTTTTTCCAGCAATCGGTCTCTGAGACGGCGTACCAGGCTAATACCCGCCGCCCGGGATGAGTCGCGTAGCAGCCGCCGGACGTAGCCTAGGGAGACTTTTCGACGTCTCTGAATTTCACGCCGCTTTCGGAGCATCAGGGGGAGTGGCCGGATCGCCCCCGCCAGCCCCTCCAGGTGTGCCTTCCACACCCCCGAAGCCGCCGTGACGACCAGCCGTGAGAGCTGACCGAGGACGAAGAACGGCAGAAACGCCGGGACCAGCGGGGCCGGCAGGTTCTTTACCAGGAGCCAGAGCCCGTTGCGGGTGCCGAGCCGGGTGGCCGTCGGGCTCCGCTTGCCGCCGGTGGAGGCGCTGCCGACGTGGTAGACGACGGCCTCGGGAACGTAGAGACACCGGTAGCCGGCAAGTTGGGCCCTAAAGCTCAGGTCGCCGTCTTCGCAGTAGGCGAAAAAGTCTTCGTCGAGGAGGCCGACTTCGTCCAGCATACTCCGCCGGTAGACCGCCGCCGCCGCACAAGCCCCGAAGACGTAGGTGTTTTTATCGTGCTGTCCCCGGTCCTTCTCTCCGTGTCCGAGCCGGTATGGAAGCCCGCTCCTCCGCAAAGCGTCGCCCGCGCCGTCCAGGGTCCTGTGGTCGTGAAAATCCACCAGCTTGCCCGCGAAGAAACCCGCCTCCCGGTGAGTATCCGCGGCCTGTACCAGGACTTCGAGCCAGCCGGGTTCCTGCTCCGTGTCGTTGTTCAAAAGCGCCACAAGCCCGGTATCGGATGCCCGGATGCCGGCGTTCACCGCCACGGAGAACCCCCGGTTTTCTTTCAATGAGACGACCTCGACTTCCGGAAAGTTTTCGGACACTAGACCTATGGAGTTGTCTGTCGAGCCGTTGTCTACCAGGATCGTCGTGAAATCTCTAAAAGTCTGTTCGCGGAGCGAGCCCAGGCAAGGTTTCAAGAACCCCGCCCCGTTCCAGTTGGGGATTATTACCGCGACGCGAGGAGCCACGCTTTCAGGCGAAACGGCTCGGGCTCTGCCGGCCCCGGCGATTGCGGACCTCGACGGTGGCCGGCAGGTTCACGAGCCCCCGAACGGGACGGTCGTTTTCGGGGCGTATGATCTTGAACTCCGTCTCTACGTGGTCCAGGCAGGAGCTTTCCACTTGCGGATCATAAGCGGTCGCGGTGGCGGCGTAGGGTCCGCCCCTCAACGGCACTTCGAGGGAGAAGTCTACCGTCACGAGATCTCCTTCTCCCGCCGGACCGACCGGTATTTCTTCCCTCTCGGTGTTCGTCGCGAACGCCTCTACTTCGAATTTTTTATTGTACAACGCGACTCTAAGGGCGAGGTCTTCGAGAGGCTCGTGGCAAAACAATTGTGTCCGCGCGGTAAGCAACGATCCCGACGGCAGTTTATTCTCGTTGTCAACGACGTTCATGTTCTTATCGAGGAGTTCCAGGCTCTGGATCTCGACTTCCCCGGTGCCGGGGCGGTTTTTGTCGTCAGACACGTTCCCGAGGTCTTCTTGCTCCTCTTGTTCGAGTACCTCGTTCATTTCGGCGTCGTTTTTGGTCTTGCCGTATCTCTCCTGGGCTTTGGTGACGATCTCCTGGTATTGGTCGGCCACTTCATCCGGGGTTCCGGTGCCTACCAGCCTACCCTGATGCAGGAGCACGGCGTCCGTACAAAATTTACGGATCATGCCCATGCTGTGCGTGACGAAGAGGACCGTGGTCCCCGAGTCCCGCAGGTCGTACATCCTTTGTATCGCCCTCTTCTTAAATGCCTGGTCTCCGGCCGAGAGCGCCTCGTCTATAACGAGTATCTCCGGTTCCACGTTGATGGCGACCGCGAAACCCAGCCGGGATCGCATACCGCTCGAATAAGTCCTGACCGGCATGTCTATAAACTCCCCGATGTCCGCGAAGGCTTCTATGTCGGGAAAGCGGTCCAGGATCTCCTGCCGCTCGATGCCCAGGATCAGGCCGTTCAGCATAACGTTCTCCCGGCCCGTGAACTCCGGGTTAAACCCCGCGCCGACCCCGAAGATAGCCGCCAACCGGCCGTTGACCTCGACCGAGCCGGTCGTCGGCTGGGAGACGCCGGAGATTATGCTGAGCAGGGTGCTCTTGCCGGCACCGTTGCGGCCCATGATGCCCAGCGTGATCCCGGGTTCTATCTCCAGGTCCACGTCCTTTAGCGCCCAGAACTCATTGTTGTCCTTCTTGCCGAAGCCCAACATGCTTTTGAGCTGTTCCTGACGGTTGGAGAAAGCTTTGTAACTCTTTCCAACTCCCTTGACGGATATTGCGGAGTTCATATCAGGTCCGCAAACCGGGACTTGACCCGCACAAACAGGCCAAACCCCAAGACGAAGACCGCTAGGGAAAACGAAGAGAAGTAGCAGGTCGCCAGGAGCCCGGGCAGCTCGCCGTTGATAATAAGATCCCGGTAAGTGCCGACCAGGTAGGCCAGCGGGTTCAAGTCCACGACGAGTTCCAGGGTTCCCCTACCCTCTATCCGGCTCACCGGCCAGATGATCGGGGTCACAAAGAACGTTGCCCGGACCACGGCCCGCAGCACCTCACCAGCGTCCGGGACGTACGTCCCGATAACCGCCATAAAATAACTGAGTCCCAGGATAAAGAGCAACTGGGGGATTAGTATGATGGGCAGAAGAAGCGTTTCCCAGTATGGCCCTTCGCCCATCACCACGAGGACCGCCATGAGCACGGCCAGGCCGAAGAGCTTGTCTACCAAGGCCGTAACCGCCATGGTAAACGGCAAAAATTCCAACGGAAAGACTGCTTTTTGCACCAGTCCCGAGCTACCACGAATGCTGTTCGTGCCCTTGCTCAGAGACTCGGAGTAAGCCAGAAATGGCAACAACCCGCAATACAGATACACCCCAAAGTTGAGGCCGCTGTTCCCTTCTACCTCCCTGAAGCGTAGCCCGATCAACTCCGAGAAGACCAACGTCAGCAGGGTGACCATGAGCAGTGGCCCCAGAAAAGCCCAGACAAAACCTAAAAACGAGTTCTGATAGCTCCGGGTTATCTGGCGCTGCACGAAGTACTGTATCAACCACCGCCGGTGGTAGAACGAGGCCAGGGATTCAAAGATAGATCCCGATAAACCTTGTTTTGTACTGGGTGCATTGGTAGCCAACAAAAATCCTTCACTACATTTTACGTGCGAAACTAAATCGCCGATAGTTTATAGCAAGGTTCCTAAATCTTCTATGTTCGTGGCGTGCCGGAGGATCCCTCTCCGGGCTCCGCTACGCGCGATGTTTGTAACGACGGCCCAGCTTCCGGCACTGCTGCACGTCGAAGTGCAGATTGGGACACGAGTTACTGACTATTCTTCTGTAAAAGACAATCGTGTGGTGATTTTATTACCCAGTCTGCTCCTATCGTCTCACCACCTTTACGGCGTCGGCGATGATCCAACCTTTCCCGTTGGTCCTGCTGGATACTTTGACGTACACCCGGTCACCGGGGTTCATCGAGAACTTGCCGAGCCTCATCCACTTGCCGCCATTGGTTCGTTGGCTGACGACCTTGCGCTTCCACCCGCTGGTGGTTCGGATCTTGTAGTTGGTGCGGTTGTTGTAACCGGAGCTAGAAGGCCACCGGGCTTTCACCACGTACTGGGATTTCTTGGGTATCTTCAGCTTGAACCGGGCGGCTCTTTTCTTGCCGGGCTTAGTCGCCCGGTAGCTCTCGCCGTACTTCTGATCGCTAAAGGTATTGGTGTCCCATGCCCCCGCGGCCGAAAAGCGCGAGGAAGCGTTGTCCACGGTCTGTTTGTAGGCGGGCTTGCCGGTGGAGCTTCCGGCGTAGCCCTTGACGAGCCTCATGTACTTATCCCAGTCCCAGTAGCGGCCGGGGTCCGTGTGACAGCCGGCCCCACCGCCACTGCCGGAGCATCCCGGCACTTCATGATGCCCGATTATGTTTCTGCGGTTTATGGCGATGTTGTACTTTTTGGCGAGGTGCGCCGTAAGCCTCGCCGACGAACGGTACATGGAATCCGTAAACCAACTGGAGTTGCTAACGTACCCCTCGTGCTCGATGCCGATGCTACGCTTATTGTAGTCCCACCAGCCGGCGTGCCAACCTATGTCCTTCTCCCGCACCGACTGGCCTATCTTGCTGTCCGAGGAGCGCACGGTGTAGTGTGCCGACGCATTAGCGCGCGAGTCCTTGAACCAGCTCAAAGCGCCGGCCCAAGAGCCCTGGGTGACGTGGACGACCACCTTGTTTATCTGCGACGGGCCCCGGTTTGCCGCCGTATAGTTGCTGCCGTGCGCCCCGTACCAGGTGGACCGCCCGTAATCCCCGCCGGCCTGGGCGGAGAATACGGTTTCTGTTTCCGCCTCCGGTTGGGCCTCCAGCACCATCTCTTCTCCACCGGAAACTTCCTCCGAGACCCCACTCTTGAGCGTTTCGTAGACCTGGTTCGCGTAGAGGTTTCCGCCGCCGTACTCCGCCACCGAGTCGTACCAGCCGTTTATGTCCGCCGGTTTCTCCCCGCCCTCGATCTCCGAGAGCACCGCCGCACCGCCCGAGACGTTCGCGTCCCGTTCGTTTTTCAGCTCTTCCTCCGTAAATCCCGTAAGCTCCGCCGCCCGGCCCAGCGTGTTCTCGGACGGGTTCTGGAGTAGCTGCATAATGCCGTAGGCGCCGCGGGCTTCCGGACTGCCCTCCGACGGGCCGCCCTCTTCGTAGTCGCTGGCCCCCGGCGACGGCATGGTCCAACGGGTGTTCACGTAGCCCATAGCTTTTAGCACGCTGACGGGCACGTCGTACTCCCCGGAAGCGCGTTCGAACTCTTCCTCGAGCGCGGGTTGCCGGTCCTCTTGCGCCCCAACGGTTCCGCTGGAACTTGCCAAGGCCACGACAGGAATCAATAGAAGAAAAGAAAACACCACGATTTTGGACCGCAAGCTACCCCCTCGAACTCAAATACGCGCAGACATTGATATCATTATCGGACGGGGCTTGTAGAACTTGAGGGTTTGCCGGAAAAATTTCACGCTCCCGGCGCCCGATTTCTCCCCGGAGGATTCGTTGCTTACTGCTAATATTGTGCCCGGGCGTCCGGTAGACGAACTTCGAGGAGATTTTGTGATGTGTCGAATCTTTCAGGTAGAAAGTACGGCCGCTGGTGTTTGATCCCGCGAAAGACCGGCTCCAAAGGCTCGACCGTACCCTGCGGCGGACGGCAAAACGCAGCCGGAGGATGCGCGCGCTCTACTCGTGGCTCGTGGGGCGGCGGCAGAAACTTTACTTAGGGTTGTCGGGGGTGAAGTCCAGGTTCGGTAAAGAAGCCGCGGGGGTGGACCCGGCGAACATGGTTTGGATCTTCTGCACCAGCCGCAGTGGGAGCACGTGGCTCAGGAGCATGTTGGCGGAGCTTACCGGGGCGAAAGTCTGGGAAGAGCCGAAAGTCGGGCAACTCTTCGGGAACTTCTACGACGCGGCCCAGAAGGGACAGTCGGGGTCCACGAACTTCATCCTGGGCGAGCCTACCCGCCGCGGTTGGATCCGGTCTATAAGAAACTTTACCCTGGACGGCGCCTCCTATGCCCAGCCCTTTATCGGGCCGGGGGACTACCTGGTGATCAAAGAGCCTGACGGTGCCCGCGGCGCCCCACTCCTCATGGAAGCCCTCCCCGAGAGCCGCATGGTGCTCCTGGTACGAGACCCCCGGGACGTCGTATCCTCAGCCCTCGACGCCACCCGAAAGGGAGGCTGGATGTACGAATCCATGGACGAGATCAAACTGAAGCGAAACATCTCCAACAAAAGCCCGAGACGCTTCGCATACGGTCGGGCTCGTGCCTATCTCCGTCAAATAGGAAACGCCAAACGGGCCTACGACCTCCACAAAGGCCCGAAAGCACTGATCCGCTACGAAGATCTAAAGTCGGACACCTCGTCTGTCATGGAGAAAGCTTGCGCCGACTTGGAAATCCCTGTGGAAAAAGATCAACTATCCCGCGTGGTAGAGAAGCATTCCTGGGAAAACGTGCCCAAGCAGGAGAAAGGCGGTGGAAAGTTTTACCGCAAGGGAACCTCCGGCGGCTGGAAGGAAGACCTGACCCCCGAACAGGCGGCGCTCGTGGAGAAAATAACCGCACCCCTGTTGGAGGAGATGTACCCCGAAAATTGACCACCCCGAAGGCTTCGATAGTAATCCCCACTTTGAACGCCGGTCCCGGCTTTAGAGACTTGCTCGATAAGCTCACCACCCAGAAAACAAACTTCGACTACGAAATAGTAGTCGTGGACTCCGGTTCGACGGACGGCACCGCCGAGTTGGCCCGCCGCTACGGAGCCTCCGTACACCAGATACATAAATCCGAGTTCGATCACGGCGCGACCCGCAACCTGGGCGTCTCGCTCTCCAAGGGCGAGTACGTCGCCCTTACCGTGCAGGACGCCGTGCCCCTCGACGAAAACTGGCTCGCCACGATGGTCGAGAACCTGGAGCGCGACGAGCGGGTGGCCGGGGTGTACGGACGCCAAGTTCCCAAACCCGAAAGCGACGAACTTACCCGCGCCCTGGTAACCGGCTGGCCCATTGCCGCTACCGCCCGCCGGGAGCAGTTCGCGGGGTCCCTGGAGCGCTACCACGCGCTACCCCCCGCGCAACGCCGCACGCTGGCAACCTTCGACAACGTAAGCTCCTGCCTGCGGCGCTCCGTCTGGGAAGAAATACCCTTCGACCGGACGAACTTCGGGGAAGACCTGCGCTGGGGGGGAAAGGTTGTTGAAGCCGGCCACAAGCTGGTCTACGAACCCCGCTCCGCCGTATTCCACTCCCACGCCCGCGGCGCGCTCCGCGACCTCCGGCGGCACTACGTGGACCAGCTCGTAGTCCTGGATCTCTTCGGCCCCGACCTGGCCCCGAAGCCCCGGCATCTACCCCGGAACGTTTTACGCCCCGCCGCTTACCTGTATTTCCGGCGCCTGAAAACGGAGAAAACGGAGAAAACGGAGAAAACGCGCCGAATTTCGCCGCGTTTCGCGCTCGGGGCGATGCGGTATGCCGTCGTATCCCAGGCCGGCGCCTACCTCGCGGTCGGGGGACGCCGGCTCTCCCGGACCTGGCCTGGGCTGTACGCCCGGTTGGACCGCTTTCTGAAAAAGGGTGGCTGAGTGCGGGTACTCTTTACCGTCCACCAGTTCTTCCCCGACCACCGCGCGGGCGTCGAGATCGTCACGCTCGGCCTGGCGAAAGAACTGAAAAAACGCGGCCACGAGCCTTACGTCCTGGCCGCCAAACGCAGCGTGCCCGGTAGCGGCATAGAGCCGGGGGAAACCGAAGACTATGATTACGAAGGAATACCCGTGCGCCGGATCGGGCGCCCGGAAGAAGGACTCTCCCGACCCTACAGGCTGAACTACGAAAACGAAGCGTTGGCGCAAAGGGCGCGGGAGTACGCGCTAAAGGTGCAGCCGGACCTCGCACACCTCATGCACCTCCAGGGGCTCTCGGCCAGCATCATCCCGGCATTCAAAAAACTCGGTTTGCCGGTGGTGTACACAGCGGCGGACTTCTGGACGGTTTGTCCCGTCGTAGACCTTCATCGCCACGACGGCGTCCTGTGTACCGGGCCGGAGGTCTCCCACTGCGTCCGGTGCATAGCCGGCCGCAACCCGGACCCGCGCCTGAAGGCCGCGGTAGACTGGGTGCCCGGCGCCGCGTTCAAAGGAGCCGGCCTGCTCTCCCGGACACCCGCCGCCCGCGTCTCGGGCTCGCTGCGCCAGATCCGGGCCGTCGCCGAACGCCCGGAGTACATAAGAAAGCACATGAAATCCGTAGACCTCGTCCTCGCCTACACCACCCTGACTCGGGACCTCCTCGCCGCCAACGGCATCGGGGTTGAAAAAACCTACGTCTCCCCCTACGGCGTAGACACCTCGCACGTCGGCCCCCCCCGCGAAGACCGGGACGCCGCGCCGCCCCGCTTCGGCTTTGTCGGGACCCTGGCGCCCCACAAAGGCTGCGACGTTCTCGTGCGGGCCTTTGGGATGCTGCCGGAGTTGAAAGCTACACTCACCATCCACGGCGACCCAGAGCGGTACCCGGATCACGTAGATGAACTACGCGAGCTCGCCGGAGACGACGGGAGGATAACCTTCAGCGGCCCGTTCCCGCGGGAGGAAGCGGACGAAATCTTTGCAAACCTCGATGTCCTCGTTGTGCCGTCCCGCTGGTACGAAAACGCGCCGGGCGTCATCTTCGAGGCCTTCACCGCCGGGGTCCCGGTGATCGCGACGAACCTCGGCGGGATGTCCGAGTTCGTCCGGCCCGACGAGAACGGGCTCCTTTTCGGGCTGGAGGACGCCGAAGACCTGGCGCGGCAACTCCGCCGCCTCGCCGGGGAACCGGGCCTGATAGAGAGGCTGAGAGCCGGAATCCCGTCGGTCAAGACCGTCGCGGAGTATGTGGACGAGGTCGAAGAACTTTATGATACGTTGCTGAGAAAGAAGTCGCGGTAGAAGCTCGTGGAGGAATTTATTAGATGAAGATCCTCGTGGCCGGCGCCGGAGGCCAGCTTGGCCAAGAACTGGCGGAGATACTGCCCGGAAGAGGGCACGAAACAATCGCCCTCGCACGCAACGGGCTGGACATAACGGACGCCAGTTCGGTAAACAAAAACATCGGGCGGCACGCGCCGGACCTCGTCATAAACGCCGCCGCCTACACGGATGTTGACGGCTGCGAGACCGAGCCGGAGACGGCCTACGCGGTCAACGCCACCGGGCCGCGCAACCTGGCCCAGGCTTGCGGGGAGGAGGGCTGCGACCTTTTGCACGTCAGCACCAACTACGTCTTCGACGGTGAGGACGGGAGGCCGTACGAACCCTTCGACCCGCCGCGCCCCATAAGCGCCTACGGCCGCACCAAGCTGGCCGGGGAAGAGTACGTAAAGCACCTCTGTAACCGGTGGTACGTCGTCCGGACCGCCGGCGTCTACGGCCGGGGGCACAACTTCGTGCGGACGATGCTGCGCGTCGGCAAAGAGCGGGACGCGCTAAAAGTAAAGGACGACGAGTTCGTTTCTCCCACCTACGCCCGCGACCTCGCGCAAGGCATCGCGGAGGTAGTAGAAAATAAACTCTACGGCCTCTACCATTTGACCAACGCCGGCTCCTGCTCCTGGTACGAGTTTACCCGCGAGATCCTCGACCTCGCCGGCATCGAAACCGAAGTGCAGCCGATACCCGCCGCCGAGTACCCGCTCCCCGCCGCCCGGCCGGCAAACGGCGTGATCTCCGGCCTCGGAAACCCGCAAGGGAGCCCGAAGCTCCGTCACTGGCGCGAGGCGTTGGCGGACTACCTGCATAGGGAAGGCGTCGTTGAAAGCGCCTAGCGCGCTACACAAGATTTTGCGGGAGACGAGGACGCTCTTAGGTTCTACGGGCCGCCGGATAAAGTCCATGGGGAGCCGCCGGGCACGCAGGCAACTCGCCGCTGGAACGAACTCCTTTGCGGAGGTGCCGGTGTTCTTCGTCGTTGGCTACCAGAAGTCTGGAACGACCTGGTTGATGCGGATGCTCGACGCCCACCCGGAGATACTCTGCAAAGGTGAAGGACGCTTTTTCGGGGCGGAGTGGCGGCAGCCAAACCTCAGAAAAGCCGAGGTGCGGCGCCCGGCCAGCTCACTCTACAACGCCCTGATCGGGGCGGAGTACCTCCGCGTCTGGGTCGAGCGTTCCATCTGGAGCGCCGACGAGCCCGCCGAGGAGCACCTGGACAACCTGACCCGCCTGGCCGTAGATTACTTCCTCAAAAACGAACTGCTAAAGACCGGCAAAAAGATGGTGGGAGACAAGTCCCCGCTGCTCGACCCCGGCACGATAGCGGAAATATCGCGCATCTACCCGGAGGCGAAGGTGATCCACATAATCCGCGACGGCCGCGACGCCGCGGTATCGGCGGCCCACCACCGCCGGAACTTCGGCCTGACCAAAAACGGCCTCGAAGACGCCGCGGGCGAGCTCTTCTCGAAAGGCCAGCTAAAAAAGCTCTCCAGAGACTGGCGGGAGCGGGTGGGCCGCACGGCCGAAAAAGGACCGGCGCTACTGGCAGAAAACTACCACGAGGTGCACTACGAAGATTTGCTGGAGGAGCCCGAGACCGTGTTCGGCGATCTGGCAAAATTTCTCGGGGCCGTCTCAGACGAGAAGACCGTGCGACGGTGCGTGACCGCCACGAGCTTCGAGAAGCTCTCGCGGGGAAGAAAACCGGGCCAGGAGGACGCGACCTCCTTTTTCCGCAAGGGCGTCGCGGGCGACTGGCAGAACGTCTTTACCGAACGGCACAAGGAGATCTTCAAGAAAGAAGCCGGAGCATTGCTCGTTGAGCTCGGCTACGAAAAAGACGGGGACTGGTAAGCTGGGCGGCGCTTCGTCTTTTGCTGGCAAGTTCTCTTCAAGGAAGGAAGTCACGGCCTGAGATCCTGGTTCTATAGGATCGCGGGGGTTCTCGTCAGCGGGTTGTTCGTCTATCTGGCGGTCCGCCAGGTGGACGTTTCGGAGGCTCTGCGGGCTCTGGGCAACGTGCGGCCATCTTGGCTGCTCGTGGCGGCGCTGGTCTACCTGGCGAGTTGCCCGCTGCGGGCGCAGCGCTGGCGGCTTATCCTGCGGGGTCAGAGGGAGCTTTCTCTGGGGCAGACGCTCGTTCCCCTGTTCGTCGGGTACATGGCGAACAACCTGCTCCCGGCCCGGGCCGGAGAGTTGTACCGGATGCACTTTCTGGGCCGCCGCGCTCGCCTGAGCCGGAGCGGGGCGCTGGCGAGCATCGTCGTCGAGCGCACCTTCGACGGCCTTATGATGGGAGTTTTGATGCTGTTGGTCTTCCTGATGTTTCCGGGGGAGAGGCTGCTCGGTACGGCGGCCCTGGTTTTGGGCCTGGTGGTTCTTCTGTTGACGGTGGCTATCGTGTTTCACGTATTGCGGGCGGACCCGGACCACGGTCTCTCGAATTGGCTCGTCGGGCTGCTGCCGGACACCCTGGAGAAGCTCGTCGGGGAGCGCCTGAAGCTCTTTTCGCGCGGGATGCGCGGCATCTCTACCGTCGGAGCCGCGACGGAGGCCGCCTTTTACACGCTGGTCATCTGGGGGATGGAGTTGTTGGCCTACACGCTGGCCGTGTTCTCTTTCGGGGTGATGCTGCCACTCTCCGGGTATCTTCTGGTCTACACGCTGGCGGCGCTCGGCACGGCCTTGCCCTCCGGCCCGGCCTACGTCGGGCCTTACCAGTACGCCTTTGTGCTGGCCCTGGGGGTGTTCGCCGTCTCGCGGGAGACTGCCCTCGCCGTCTCCGTCGGCGCCCAGATGGCCCTGTTGGGCTCGGTCACGTTGGTCGGGCTCGTCTTGCTTTTAAGAGATCAACTACTAGAGGGAAGGACCGGGAGAAGATGAGTTGTTCGTCTCACCCGGTCACGTTTGCTATATCATGCGTCGCAACTCTGCCGGGGTTCAGAGTCCCGAAAGTAATCTCGCGTAAGGAGGTGTCTGCGAAAAGATGATCCTCGTCACGGGCGGCGCCGGGTTTATCGGAAGTCACGTGGCGGACGCGCTGCTGGCCGCCGGAGAAGAAGTGCTGGTGCTCGACAACTTCGTAACCGGCGACGAGTCCAATCTTCCGGAAGAGGCGGAGGTTTTGGAAGCGGATATTGCCGACCCATCTGCGGTCGGCGCCATAGCCGGACTAAAGCCGGAGGCCGTGATCCACGCCGCCGCCCAGGTGAGCGTGGCGAACTCTATGTCCGACCCGGACCGGGATCTCGCCGTAAACGTAACCGGCACCGCGAACGTACTCGCCGGGGCGAAGGCCGCCGGCGCGGGGCGCTTCGTGTTTCTCTCCACGGGCGGCGGCATCTACGGCGAGTCGGACGGCGCCGACGAAGAGACGCTGCCCGCCCCGATGAGCTACTACAGTGCCCACAAGTACCTCGCCGAGCGCTACGTCCAGTACAGCGGCATCTCCTACGCCAACGCCCGGCTCGCCAACGTCTACGGACCGCGCCAGAGAAAAGACCTCGAAGGCGGCGTCGTGGCGATCTTCGCCGAACGCCTCCGCAACGGGACGCCCATCCTCATAAACGGCTCCGGAGAACAGAGCCGGGACTTCGTACACGTCGCAGACGTGGCCGACGCGCTGTTGCTCATGGCAAACAGCGGAGAAGACGGAACGTGGAACGTCGGCACCGGAGAGGCGACTAGCATACTTGAGCTTCTACGGACGATGGAGGATACCGCTGGACCGGCGGCCAGGGTCGAGCACGGCCCCGGACGTCCCGGGGACGTGCAACACTCTCGCTTGAACGTGGATAAGATTCAAAAAGATCTCGGATGGTGCCCCAGGCGGGATCTAGCTTCCGGCCTCGCAGAAACATTCTAGGAACGAAAACATGAATTTTATGGCCCACGTTCTCCTCCAAACCGGTTGCCCGGGACCGCTCGTGCAACACAGCGGTCATATCCATAGTAGCAACTCAAATGTTTAGATTTGTTAAAATTTTACTCGTTATTAGTGACTTTCGGGTTACGACTCCGTTACACTACCAACCTGAAAATCAATAAAACGCTCGGAGGGGGGCGCAAAATTGAACCGTCATGTCTTGTGTTTGTCCACGGCTTTGATCCTATCTACGGCATTTGCGGTAGGGGTGGCCTTATTTGCGGCGTCCGGAATTTCCCGGGCAGAACCTTCCGGGTCTGGGACTACCCAGGGAGAGACCACGGCCGCAACAACCACTACGCAGGAGCCTGAGACCACTTCCGGGTCTACCGCCGGAACCACCGAAGAGGCTACCTCGCGGGAGGAAAGCTCCGAGCCGGGGACCGGGGACGAGGCTGCGGACACGCCCGAGAATACGTCCGGGGGTACGTCCGGGAAAGCGGCGGCGGGTCCGCAGGAACTCGAAGACGCGCTGAACGGAGAAAAAACTCCGAGTGGAACCCCGTCACAGGGTTCTCTCCGTAACGGCCCTGAGGGCCCCGAGTTGCCGGATACCCCGGACTATTCCCAGGTGGTGGATAATACCTCCTCCGGCGCCTTCGAAGCCCCGGGCTGGCGGTCTTCCGGACAAGGCAAGGACATCCACGGGAAAAATTACCAGACGCGGGACAGTAGCCCTGCTGGCGAAGCTAGCGGGGTCGCGAAGTACGAGTTCGAGATCCCCACGACCGACGTGTACACGATCTTTGCGTGGTGGCCCTCGGTGGCCGGGGCCGACTCCGCGGCCCAGGTAGAGACCGACACCGGAGACGGAATCGAGCGGGAGACCGTAGACCAGAGCGTAGACGCCGGGTACTGGGTGCCCGTCGGCCAGTACAAGATGGTAGAAGGCGACCGCCGGGCGGTCGAGATCTCCAGCGGAGAAGACGGGGGCAAGGTTGTTGCCGATGCGATGGCCGTCGTGCGGGGGATAAGTGACCTTCCTAAAAACCCTGAGAAAATTGGTAACAACACGGGCGGAACCGCCGTCGGGGGCGAGACGACGTTTGGCGGGGCGGCATGGGGCAAGCCGATACCGCGTAATGCTTTGATGAAACGAGGAAAACGACATTTGGGAACGAGGTATGTATACGGAGGAAGGGACGTGTGCAGAGTTGGCGTTTCGATGGACTGCACGTGTTTCACCAGCCGCGTGTACAGAAAGTACCGCAGGCTCCCCGATAGCCCGCCGGGGCAGTGGACAAAGAAGGGTAAGTTCATTTATAGCAAGGGTGGGCTCCGGCGTGGAGACGTGGTCATTTTCGACGAGAACCGCAATGGGAAGCTGGAGCCCTGGGATCATGCCGGGATGTACGCTGGCAACGGCAACGTCATGCACGCCTCAAGCTACTTCGGCAAGGTCGTGATAAGCAAGATGAAGTACCTCAATGGCTTCAAGGGTGGGAAACGCTGGCGTTACCAGAAGGTCCGGTTCTAGACGTTCCTTGTAGCACCCTTGCATCGTACGCTTGCTCTACTACGCTTGGTAAAGCAGAGGCGTACGATATTCAACAAAGCTGCGCTGCACGAGGCAAGGAACAGCCTTGCGGCCAAAACCCTGTTCCGGCGTTCACGTTATAGTTTCGCGACTTGACGGCTCGTCAAATTGGATACTTTAGGCTACCAGTTGAAGAGTTCTTATTGGGCTAGAAATCGAGCTTTCGGTAAGGTAAGCCGAGAAAATTCTGGGTCTGCTTTATGGGGTTCGCAACGTGCTTATAGAAGACTCCGCTTTTTAGCACGAGTGTTTGCTCCTTGCCGAAGAACTGCCGCCAACTCATGAGTCGGTCCACGTATAGTTCCTTGTTCAGTAGCCCGGTTGGAGGTCCAAAAAATTTTGCTTTTACCCGAAGGACGGACGTTAGCAGGTCTCGACCAGGTTTGCTGAATTTTAGGCCTGGACTACGTAAATGCCTTTGTGTTCTGGTCGCTGCAAGATCTTACTCTATCGTCTCCGACCACGATCGGCGTTAGAGCAATGAGGGTAGAGGAAATGCCTGGCCGCGATGCTAAGATAGCAAGCTGTGCGGAACGTTCGAGAGAAAGCGTCAAGAGACGACAGATGAGTGACCAACTGATCATCGCCGGTTTCCATCGTAGCGGAACCTCGGCGACCGCCCAGCTTCTGCACCGGGCAGGTCTGTTTCTTGGCTACGAGTTACTCGAAGCCAACCCCTCGAATCCCTACGGGCACTTCGAGGACCGGGAGTTCGTGGATCTCCACCAGCGGATACTGGCCGACAACGATAGGACTTGGCTCATGGATGAGCGTTTTATTCCGGTGGTGAACCCGGCCCGTTGGCACAAGATGCGACAGATCACCGAGCGCCGAAACGCCGAGCACCGGCTCTGGGGCTTCAAAGACCCGCGGGTCTGTCCCTTTATGATGCTCTGGAAGTATCTGCTTCCAGACGCGAGAGTCTTGCTCGTGTACCGGCACTTCTCGGAGTCTACGCGCTCGCTGGGCAAGCGTCACTCGGCGGATCTCCTCTCGGGTGCCGGTAACCAGCACATACACCGGCGTTTCTGGAAAGAGCCGGACCTGGCGTTGCGGATGTGGCTGGCGCACAACAACGCGCTGCTCGCGTTCGCCCGCGCCTACCCGGAGGATACCCTGGTGGTGTCTCTGGACATGATCCGGGACGGCTTCCCGCTCGTTTGGGCGATAGAGCAACGCTGGAGCCTCGGCCTCGAAGATGTGCCGGTGGCGGAGATCTTCGATCCTAAAGTCGCCGCCTGGCGTCCCGGCCGCCAGCCGGTGTCGGACCGCCACTTGATAGGCGAGGTGGACGAAACCTGGCAAAAGTTGGAAGAGCTAGGCCAGAAGACGAAAGGGATGCTACGGAAGGAGGCGACGGTTGCCGGAGGATGATTTCTACACGCCAACCGACATAGACTCCTTGAGGATGGAAAACGAACTCTTGGCCTTCGAGGTCAGCTTTCTAAAAGCCCGAATGGCTGGTGCCGGAAAGCGGGTTGGCTCTACGGGATCCCTGAGCCGGGTTTCGTATCTAGGGGAGGCGGAGCAAGATCTCGTATTGTTGCTCCGGCGCATGGGAAGTAGCCTACTAGGTCCCCTGCTCCGGCGTAACAAAAGCTTCCGAACCCTCGAAGAGCGCTACCTAAGCCCACCCGATAACCAGGACCCGGACGGGCGGGTGGCGCGTCTGGAACTCGCGGAGCAGGACCTGGTGCTGCTGCTCCGGCGGCTGGGACGCCCGCCGTTCGGCCCCCTGCTCCGGCGTCGCAAAAGCTTCCGTACCCTCGAAGAGCGTTACCTCTAGCGGCGCGTGGAACGGACGTCCGCGAGGAGCAGGGTAGACGTTCGTCCGGCACTCTACGCCGGACGATTCGCCGACCAGGCAGGGGAAGCCAACCACCCTGAAGATTGGTCCGTGCTAAGTGAGTGGGACGTGATGCCCGCGCAACTCGCCGAAGCTATTGAGAGGGCTACCGTCCTCGTCGTCCTGGACCCGCTCTCTTTCCCGTTCGAGGCCCTGGAGGGAGAACAATGGAGCGTACCGCTCGTTTTGCTGCTCCCCACGGGGTTCGAAGCCGAGGTGCTGGACGACATGTTCGGGACGGCGGTCTTCGGGCGGCTGGGTTTCTTCGACCGGATCGCGACCGGAGATACCGAGCTTTGGGAAGGCCTGAGCCGGAAGTACCGCTGGACGAAAAGCCAGCATATAGAACTGAAATCCGGGGACCCGGCGGGAGCAGCCGTAGAAATACAGGCCCGCCTTGAAGAGGAGGATTCGCCCCCGCCGCCCCTCGGGGGGGATACCTACGAGGCCCTGCAGTATTGGAAGGAACGCGGCGACGCGCTGGCGCGCTCCGCGCCACACCGGGCGATCTGCAGCGTCCACCACGACCTGGATTTCAACAAAGCCCTGCACCGGAAGCAGGCCGCGGCGCTGGAGCCGCAGTTCGCCGCCGCGCGGGGCGAGAGGACAGAAGATGTTCCTTTCGACGTGCTGGAGGTTGGGGCCGGGGTAGGACGCTGGGCGGCAAGCTTCGATCCCTCGACGACCCGTTTCACTGGTCTGGACATCAGCGAAAGCATGGTGGAGACCGCCCGGCACAACTACCCGGGGGCGGACTTTGACCACCTGGAGGACGACCTGCTCTTTCCCCACGAGGATGAGTCCTTTGATCTCGTTTTTACCGTGACCGTTTTGCACCACAATCCAACGCCGGCCAAAAAAACCCTGCTCTCCGAGATGTGGCGGGTAACCAAGCCGGGCGGACGGCTAATGTTTCTGGAGGACTTCGTTACCGGCGCGCAGTCTAGAGGCTCAACCGTGTATCCTATGCCGGTGCTGAAGTTCGTGGATTTAGTGTTGGAGGCTACCATGAGCCAGGTAACCTTGGAGTATGTAGAATCCATTCGGTACCCGCACGACAACCTGACGCGGGGAGGTCTCATAACACTATCGAAGCTCGGAATTCCAAACAAGTGGTGAGTGCCGGAAAGAAAGTTTTTATACTCTCTAACGACATCGTTCCGAAGTTGGCGATGCCCGTCGCCGCGCCCGGCTTGCGGGCGTTTGGCCTTGCGGAGGGTTTGCGGGCCAACGGCCTGGAGGTCAAAACGGTCATCATGCGGGGGTTTGCGGACCGGCAGTGGCTGCGGTTCGGCCGGCCGGTCCCGCACCCGACGGCCCGCGACACCGAGGTCGTCAGCGCGAAGAGCCTGACCCGGTACCTGAAATCCAACGCGCCCGCCACCGTAGTAATGATTAACAGCAACCAGGTCGAGCACCTGAAGCCCATAAAGGGCATTCGCTACGTGCTGGACTTCTTCGCGCCCAAAATGCTGGAAACGCTCTACCAGCGGGGTGACGAGTACCCGGCGGAGGAACTCGAAGCGCTGCGGCGGCGCAAGATCCGGGCCATAGGACTCGCCGACGCGTTTACCATAAACGGCGAGAAGAAAGTTCCGTATTTCCTGGCGTGGATGCTCCAGGTAGATCGCGACGTGCGGCGGCTGCCCGTCGAGGTGGTCAACATGTGTCTCCCGCTCTCCCCTCCGAATGGAGTCCGGGTCGGTAGCCCGGTAAGGTTCGCCGTCGCCGGATACCTCCAGGCGTGGAGCACGCTGGGGAGTTGGGTGGAGGTCGTGGAGAAACGACTCGATCATCCGCAGATGAGCCTTGACCTCTTGGTGCCGTGGCACTGGGGTGGCGGTAAGGAGCGGGTACACGCCTCCAAGAGCGACCTCGACCGGCTCGCGGGGCACGAGTCAGTCACAACCCACGGGACGATGACCTTTTCCGAATTCCAAAAGTTTCTCTCGACGGTGGACGTATCCGTAGACCTCTTCCAGCACAACCTGGAGCGGGAGTACGCGATGGTCACCCGCTCGGTCAACGCGCTGGCCTGCGGGGTGCCGGTGATCCACCCGCCCTTTACCGAGGTGTCGCCCTGGATCTCCGACTACGACGCCGGGTGGCTCGTGGACCCGCAAGACTCGCAGGCGCTGGAGAAAGTGATCGGGGGTATCCTCGAAGACCCGGACGTGGTACGCCGGAAAAAGCACAACGCCCGCAAGCTCGCCGCCGACATCATAGACCCCAAAGTCGCGGTAGGGCCCCTGGTGCGGATAATAGAGGGGTGGGGGTAGCGGTGGGTGGTTGGAAACGGATGTACTTCCTTACGCCTACGTTCCGGCCCGTCGGCGGGGTAGTCAAGATCTTCGACTACCTCAACCACGCCCGCTTTCTGGGCTACGAGCCCGTTGTCGCGTGCCCCGAGCCGTACAAAAAGACGCTGCCGCTGTTCAACATACCACGCTTCTCCGGCATCTCGCCGGAGAACGGCGTTCACTTCACCACCCTGGAGAAGGTCTCCGTTGGGCCGCACGACCTGGCGTTTCTCTCTTGGCCGACGCACTATGAGATCCTGGAGCGCAATCTCAGCCGATGGACGCGGCACGAGCAGGTCATCTTTATCGTGCAGAACATCCGCTGGGCCAACCCGCGCTGGATAAACGGCTACGGGGTACGCCTGCTCACCCGGCCCATGGCCCGCATCATGACCAACGACGTCGTGCTGGAGGCGACCAAACCGTACCTCAACGAAAAGTCCTTGACCGAGGTCATTATGCTCGGCAACGACTCGGCCTTTTTCGCCCGGGAGCGTAACGGGAGCTTCGGCTCGCCACTAAAGGTCGGCTACACGACCTGGAAGTCCGCCGTCGGGGACCTGGTGGCCGGCAGCCTGGCGGGGGACCCCAGTTTCGAGTTCCGGGCTATCCGCGAGCCGGTAGGCTGGGATGAGTTGCGCAGCCTCTACCACTGGTCGGACGTGTTTCTCGCGACGCCGCTGGTTGAGGAGGGCTTCTACATGCCGGGCTTGGAGGCGATGGCGGCCGGGGCCATCGTGGTCTCCTCGGATGCCGGTGGAAACCGGGCATACTGTAAGTTCGGCGAAAACTGCCTGGAGGTCGGCTTCGAGCAGGCGCCGGACTACGTCAAAGTCTTGCGCTCTCTACGAGGGTACGAATCGAAAGAGATAGAGCGGCTGCAGCGCAACGGGTACGAGACCGTCAAGCTGCACACCCTGGAGCACGAACGGGACTGTTTCGCCGGGTTTATGGAGCGGCTCACGGAGCGCCTGGACCGGCCCGACGTTGGTCTGCAGCCTCTCGAAATGGGACGAGATGATAGTAGATAGCTTTCTCTGGATAAAAGAGTTAGCTAGAATAGCGTACGTTACGATAATATCACTGCTTATACAGAGCTCTGCAGAAACGTTTGGTGAGAAAACTGATAAGCTCAGCAGTCGGATTTAGACACACAGTATGTTTTGTGGACGAAGCCATAAAGAGCCGTGGGAGGACGTTAGTGTATCCAGATTTTATTGGGATAGGAGCACAAAAAGCTGGCACGACTTGGCTATACCGCAACCTTCAACCTCATCCCCAAATTTGGATACCCAGAAAAGAGGTCCACTACTTCGACCAGAAGATTAAGCAGGCGTCTTCTTTCAGCCTGAAATCCAGGTTTTTCGGCAAGAGCCCCGAAGACACCCGCTGGCGAAAACAGGTTAAACACTGGACAAAGACACACCTGAAGGACCGTTCACTGTCCGGGCTTCTGTGGACCTACAAATACTACATGAGGAAGCCCAACGATAGGTGGTACGCTTCGTTATTCGAGCCGAAAAAGGGGCGCGTAGCCGGGGAGATCACACCTGCCTACTCCATGCTCGACGACGAGATGGTGGCCTACGTCCACGGGCTGGTGCCGGAAGCGAGAATTATTTTTATGGTGCGCAATCCCATAGAGCGTGCCTGGTCCCAGGCCGTAATGTATTTCGACAAAGAAGAAAGGGGTGCGGCGAAATCCGTATCCGAAGAGGAGTTTCTCGGACGGTTCGCCCGTAGAGATTCGCATTTATTGACCAATTATCTGAGAACGCTCGAAAACTGGGGAAGCTTTTACCCGGAGGAACAGATCTTCGTAGGGTTTCTAGAGGACGTTAACTTCCGTCCTGACGAGCTTTTGGGCAACATCTACTCCTTCTTAGGCGTAGATTTCTCCTTTAAACCTCGTTTGGCTAAACGCAAGGTCCATTCCCGTTCCTCTGACACCATGCCCACGCGCCTGGCTACTCACTTGGCCGGCATCTATCGAGAAGAAATCGAGCGCTTGGAGGAACGCTTCGGAGGTTACACCTCTTTCTGGAGTTATTGTGCCCGACGGTTAGTAGAGGACCCTCCAAAGGAGGAGCAGATAACTTACCCTCTCTGGGACTCGTCGTTGTGGGAAGACTGGAAGAACGAGCTTCCGTCGGATAAAGAGGCCAGCCTGCACAGTGGGGTTCTCACGTCCATCGGAATCGCCAAGTGAGGTGTTTTCCTACGAGCACCACTACAGAGGTAGCAGAAAACTTGGGAGGTCTACCGTGTACCCAGACTTTCTAGTTATAGGAGCACAGAAGGCCGGTACGACCTGGCTGTATCGCAACCTCCGGGTTCACCCCCAAATCTGGATGCCGGAAGAAAAGGAGATCCACTACTTCGACGAGAAGATCCGGTTTCGGGATGGCCCCTGGGCCAGGTTGCGGGGCGACCGGCCGGTCGACCAACGCTGGCGCCGGCAGGTGAGTACCCGGTACAAGAGGTTAAGAAACCGGCCCAAAAGTTTTTCTCTGAAAGGCGTCAAGTGGGACCTGAAATACTTTCTTAAAAAACCGAACGACGAATGGTACGCTTCACTATTTGAGCAGGGGGGGAACAGGCTTACCGGGGAAACTACCCCGGACTATTCAATCCTCGACCAGGACACCATCGCCCACGTTCACAAGCTGATGCCGCGGGCGAAAATCCTCTTCTTAATGCGCAATCCTATAGAACGTCCCTGGTCCGTTGCGGAAATGGGACTCAGGATCACGGGCAAGAGCCCCGCAGAGACGCCGGACAAGAAGTTCTTCCGGCAGTTTGAGAACAAGCGTACGCGACAGATGACAGACTACTTGCAGACGTTGGAAAATTGGAGCAAATTCTACCCGGAAGAACAAATTTTCGTGGGCTTCCTCGAAGATATTCATCTCTTTCCCGAAGAGCTGCTGTGGCGCGTGTACGACTTTTTGGAGGTTGACCTCTCCTTGGAGTACCGGGTTATAAGCCGCAAAATTCACTCTGGCGCAACGAGCGAAATGCCGGCGAGGATGGCAACCTATCTAGCACGTTCATACCGGGGAGAGATAGAGGCTGTAGCCGAACGCTTTGGAGGATACGCTTCCTTTTGGCTTCATTGCGCCAAGAGGTTGACAGACGAACCGCCGGACGAAGAACACATACCTTATCCTTTCTGGGAATCGTTTCTGTGGGATGAATGGAAGGGCTCTCAAGAAGTTTCGATCCAGAGCGGATCGCTTTCTTCTATACAAGCTACATCGAAATGAGATTTTGCAGTAATGAGAAGGAAGCCAAAATAAGGATTTCCTCGAATGAGTAGTTGGTTTCTTCGAGGCCCGGGCGATGTCCGGGAAGAGGCCGATGCCTAGTTTTACGAGTACGACTAAGCTAGGGCTTTTGCGGGGCCTAAAAGCATTTTTGTACTTGAAAGCGGGCATTACCCGAGGGATGAGGCCCGACGAGCAAACCCCTGACGAGCAAGCCCGATTGTTCGAGCAGGCGCGCCACCGAATATATAAACAAAACCGGGAGCTTCAATGGGTCCGAAACCGGATAGAAGAGCAAGACCGGGAGATCGAGCGGCTGAGTAAGCTCCAGACGCAGAATGGCCGGCTGGCAAAGATGAACCTCAGGGCGCTCACCAACCGACCCTTCCTGAGTTCCGACTACGAGTACCAGCCGATCTCAACCCACGATGCGGACTTTCAGGCTCTCAAAAGAGAATACCCCTACTTCGGCTACGTAGACGTTAGAGTGGAGGACGTTCCTCCATTTTTGATGTTTTCGAGCAACGACGACCGGGTGGCGCAGACTTATTTCTTCTACGGCGCGAACGCGTTCGAGAGCCTGAGCCTCAGAATCTGGCGGGAGCTGGCCCGGGGATCCAGGCACATCTTCGATATCGGGGCTTTTACCGGCGTATACTCGCTGACGGCGGCGTACGCGAACGACGGCGCCCAGGTCTACGCGTTCGAGCCCATCAAGCGTATCTACAGCCGTCTGCTGGATAACCTGAAGGTGAACCGGCAGGCGCGGAAGGTCAAGGCGTTCGACTTCGCCATGAGCAATACCGAGGGCGAGGCAAAGATAAACTTGTTCCGCGGACACCTAAACTTGTCCAGCGGATCTTCGCTGCTACCAAAGGGCGGCAAGGAGGTTCATCTTCGAGAACCCGTCGAAACGATGCGGTTCGATACTTTCGTCGAGGTCTACTCCGTCGCCGGCGTAGACCTCGTGAAGATAGACGTCGAGCAGGCCGAAAGCCTGGTTATCGAGGGTATGTCCGACACGCTGGGACGTTACCGGCCCAACCTGCTCGTCGAAGTCTTTTTGGGCGACAAATTGAGGTCTCTGGTGGACATGCTCTCGCCACACGGGTATAGCTTCGCGGTAATCAACGAAGAACGCCAGGAAGCTATCGTAAACGACTTCAAAGCGCACACCATGACCCAGAACGTGTTATTCAGCCCGCTGCCGCCGGATGAACTAAAAAGATTGTGCTCTTCGTTGAAGCCTCTACCTGAGTAAAGCTCGGGCAGTAAATTCTAAGGTCCCCGCTGACCGAGTTCAGGTTACCTTCTCCAGCATCGCCTCGACGCCCGCTAAAGCTACAGTGTCGGGTAGTCTGTTTAGGAGGTGGCAAACTAGGGTGGTACCGGGCCTGCCCGTTCCGGTGAGCACTATGTTTCTGCGGTTCACTAGCCTCCACCAGCTTTCGTGTCTTCGTCCTGAGCCCTCCCGTTTTTACGCCAGGCCCGGAACTTCTTCAACACTTCCTCCAGGTGCTCGTCGACCGTAGTCTCCGTGGGCTTGCGGGTGGCTCTACGGTACAGTTCCCTGACGGTACTGCCGATCTTCCACTGGCGGGACTGTAGCAGCGTCGAGACGCCGCTGTCCAGGTTCTCTAGCCACCGCGTTAGCTGCAGCACGTCCCGGTTCGCAACGTTCAGCTCGTGCTGAGTCTCCTTGGCCCTCTGGCGTTCCTTCTTGAGTTTCTGACGTTCTTGCCGGAGATTTTGGCGTCCTTCCCTGAGATTCTGACGTTCCTGCCGGAGCTTTTGGCTTTCTTCCGTCAGCCGTTGCTTGTATTCCCTGTGCTCTTCTTGCTGCCTTATCTCCAGTTCCAGCCGGGCCTTCTCGATACCTTGTATATACCGTTCGACGAACGGTGGGAAGTTCAGGTCGTCCAAAAATTCTGTCAGACGCGGAAGTCGTTCTTTAAGTTGTGCGGACACGAGTATTCCGAGGCCATGAATGCCGGGAAGCTTCAGAAGATCCAGCTCATACTGCGACTCGTTCAGGAAGTCCTCCACACCTGTGAGCACTCCACCCTCGGGTTCGTGCTCCCGGACGGCGTTGTTCAGATGCCGGTTCATGCCACCTTTTTCGACGAGATCCGGTACCCCGGGCAGCATCCCTTTCTTCTCGTAGGGTTTGCGGTGCTCCTCCGGGATCATGTCGGGATCGTAGTAGAGGTCGCGCCGCCCATAGGGCCAGCCGACATCGTGCAGCAACACTAATGGGAAATCCTGTGAACGCTCCTCACATATCTCCTCAATCAGCTTGAGTTCGTTGAAGACCGTGTACCAGTTGTGGTCTCCATCTATGAGCACCACGTCGAAGTCTTCGATCTCCGGCAGAGCATTTAGGCTGAGGTCTTTGTGGAATATCACATGATCAGCGTACTTCTGTTGCCACTCTTCGGTTTCGTATCCGGGCCTGGGGTCTATAACGTGCAGCGTCGCGGCATTCTGATGGCAGTACTCCAGAAGTTTCTCTGTGTTGGCACCCTGATCCGAGCCGACCTCGACTATAGTCTCCGGTTGCAAGACCTTTAATATTGGCTCGGTTACTGTTTCCCAAAAACGTTTCATAGGCTCTAGTTTCGTTAGCGTGTTTTCCGGTACATGAGGTTACAGCCCTGTTCCTGTAAACGCAAACTCCCGATGTCAGATCGATAGAGTCAGGAAGGGTTTGATGCTAAGATTCCCCGATGCCCGAGTACAAGAGTCACACCGTATTGGAGATAGCCCGTGGCATAAAAGCCTTTCTGAGCTTCAGGACGGGCCTCACCCGCGGTGCGATCGTGGACCCTGAGAGGGCAGAACGCCAGCTCCGGACGCAGGCCCGGAAACTAGAGCAGGCCCGGCGCCGCCTGCGGAAGCAAGAACGGCTCATTGAGTGGCTCCGGAGTCCGGACAACGCGCCGGCGAAAGACTCCGGCGAGATAAACCCGGAGAACATTGTCTGGATTCTCGGTTCGCCCCGGACCGGCAGCACGTGGCTCGGCCGCATCTTGAGTGGGCCGAGAGGCCACGTCCTCTGGAGAGAGCCTTTTCTCGGCGTGGTCCTCGGTTTTCGCAATAACCTGGCAAATCGAGAGTACGTAAACAGTGGTCAGTTCCTGCTCGGCGAGCCGCACCGGGAGGTGTGGGTGCGGTCCATGCGCAACCTGTTCCTAGATGTAGGCAGGGCCAAGTTTCCCAATATCTCCGCCGACAACTACCTAGTGATCAAAGAGCCAAACGGCTCGATGAGTGCGCCTTTGATTTTGGAAGCCTTCCCGGAGAGCAAGCTCGTCTTTCTCGTGCGGGACAGCCGGGATGTAGTTTCTTCGCTGCTGGATGCCTCTAGAAAGGGTAGCTGGTACGGATACGACCGCTACGAGGCCTCCGTAGTAGAAGCGCTCGAAAGCGGGAACTCCAGTCCGCCAGAGGGTCGCTCCGAGGACGAGTTCGTCGAACAGCTCGCCAAAAACTACGTCACCAACATAAACGCCGTAAAGGAAGCTTACGACCGCCACCCCGAAAGTGCCAGGGTGTTGGTGCGCTACGAAGACCTCCGGGAGAGTCCATTGGAGCAGGTAACGCGTATATGCGGATCACTGGGCATTATGGTAGACGGTACACAGCTAGAACAGGCCGTCGAGAAGCACTCCTGGGAAAACCTGCCGGCGGAGGAAAAAGGCCAGGGAAAGTTCCATCGCAAGGCGAAGCCTGGGGGATGGCGGGAAGACCTTACTCCCGAGCAGGCCAGAATGGTAGAACGCGTAACGGCCCCGTTGTTGGACGAGTTCTATCCGGAAAGGGTTTGAATCTCCTCACTCAAACCCTCTACTCTCTTAAACGCACCAGGGACCCTAACCACCTCCTCCAGAGACGTCGCCGGATAAACGGCGCAACCGCGTCGCGCAGGCGAGGGTCGAAGGTTACCGGGTGCTTTTCCCCATACACGTCCAGGTGGTCATCCTTATAACTATTGGCAGCCCACTCTTGCTCGATGACAGAATCGTCTTCAAAGCTCGACAACATATGTCGATACCGTCCCTGCCCTGGTTTTCGTCCAGCCTCTGCAGGACGACTTGCAGTTCTAACCCTTTCTTTCAGCGAAGATAGAGAGCGCATCGGGGCGTGAAAGCAGAATATCCGGTCGGTGCGCCCTCCCGTTCCAAATGTTCCAGATACCTTATGATTGCCAGCTTCTATGATGATTTCGCCGGTTGGACGACTGATGCACTTGCGCGGATATGCTTTCTCAACAAAGCCGATCTTACGCTTCTCCACGAGGTCTTGGGCGCGACCCGGCGGCTCGATGGGTTCGGCAGATCGCATCGTCATGTGGAGCATCGCTTCGGGGACGGACTCTTTCTGTTTGCGGCGCTGTATGAAGTTCACGACCTGCGCCCGTAACACCCCGGCTTCCGATGTCTCTAGAGTCTCCCTGAAATCTCCTGCCGGGGCGTACCAAAACTCGTCGGCATCGATCTGCACGACCCAATCTGCTCCCTCTCTGTAGGCCTCGCGTGCCAGTTTTGTCATAATCTCCGTTTGCCGGTAAGGTCCCGAATCGTAAGTCCAGCGTACCCGGGAATCCTGTTTACCTAGCTCTTGGAGCACCTCGCCGGTGCCGTCGGTCGAGCCATTGTCTACTATGAGCATCCGGTCGATGCCCAGAGAGAGATGGTAGAGGACGTTGAGGCGGAGGATGTCCACTTCGTTGCGGATCATGGATATGCTAAAGATTCGCAAGACTACCAGCCGAAGTCCACGCCGAGGTACTCGTAGAGCCTCTGGTTGTGCGGTGCGAAGTATTCTTCCAGCCAGCGTCGGGTGTCAGGATTCATTGGCGTGTAACTGCCTGTGTTACGGGACTTTAGAGTGGGGGGAGTCCAATCCGGCAGGCCGAGAAAATTCAGCACACGCTTCATGGTGCCCGGTGTATTCTCGAAGAAGTCTTCGCTATTTAGCACGAGCATCTGGCTGTTGTCGAAGAACTCCGACCAGCGAAGGAGTTGATCCACGTAGATTCCCCTGGAAAGATAAGAAGATTGTCGGAGATTATGCCCTGCCTGATACTCCTCTCCGCGTGTACCGTTTCTTTCACTCTGCAACCTCGCCGCTTCTGCCTTTACGGCTTCGTCAAATTCCAAGACCGCATTTCCCAACCTTACTTGGTGATAATAATGGGAGTAAGCTCTGTCTGCCGGGTTTCTTAGTAGCGCGATCAGCCGTATTTCCGGGATGGTTTCTGCCACTCTCCGGGGTACGAAAGGACGGAACATGTAGGCTGGAGTGCATTCTCCGGTGATCGTCTTTCGCCCGTCGATCCACCTCGGTGACGGAAAGCACCGACGATACCACTCGACGCCCTCGTCGAAGCGGTTGTCGAAGAAGTGCAACTCTTTCAGGGCGGCGGACGCCACGTGTGGATGCCGGGTTAGAAGACGATGAAACGTGGTCGTCCCGCACTTCTGGGCCCCGATAGTGATGAAGTCCGGAAGTGAGCCTGTGCCTGTATTCTCCACAATCCAGGAAGGCACCTGGCTATCCAGTACATCCCCGGACCGGCGCAAGTTCGCTGCACGAAGTTTTTCTTGCGCCTGAAAGAGTTCTTGCTGCGCTTCTATTTTCTTCTTCTTGTGCTCCCGCTTTTCGGCCAGGTTCTTCGCGTTGCGAATCTCGCTCACTATGAGTTTCACCTTCAGTTTCTTGCTCTGGATGTTGCGTCTCATAGCCTTACGGGTTTTGTTCTCTTGGATAGTGCTCTGGTGGTTTCTTTCTGGGTTCGCGGTACGCGAGCCAGGCTCCGAGGTTTCGCGCACGACCCCCACCTTGAAGTCAAGGAACGACCTGATGCCCCGCGCAACCCTGATTGTTTTGCTGAATCGAAAAACCGGCAAGCGAAACTCCTCTACACGATTCATCCACGGTCTTCCTATAAGGCTATGAACGTATCACTGAATTGTCAAATGTACCCTGTCGCAGAAACCCTGCTACTTCTATGTTGCGCTTCTGAAAGGTTTCTTGATAACATCCTCAACTGGCAGGACAATCCTTGTGTTCACAAATACTTGCTTTGTCGGAAAGGCACATGATGGCAGAAAAACAACTCTTGGAAAGGAGCATAGAACACCTGCATGGGCCGGAGGAAATACCCTACGCAGAGGATGAGTTGATTGTGGTGTGCCTAGTGCGAGACGGCAGACCATACGTGAAATCCTTTGTAGAGCATTACTCCTCGCTTGGTGCAAAACACATAGCCTTTTTAGACAATAATTCTACCGACGGAACCGTGGAAGCGTTGCAGAATTACAACAACGTTACAGTGCTCCGGACAAAGCTACCCTATAAAGCACACGACGATACTACAGGAAACGGTTGGACCAGGGAATGCTCTTTCAAGCAGTATCTGATATCTCGTTTTGGTAAAAAGAACCGGTGGTGCCTGTGTGTGGATATAGACGAGCTTTTTGACTACCCGTACTCCGACGTAATCAAGCTAGACTCACTTCTCGGGTATCTTGGCAGCAAGTCTTATACGGCTGTAGCGGCGCAGATGTTGGACATGTTCCCTGAGAAACCCTTGTCGAGTAAAGCAAGTAACTTAGACGAACCCCTAAAAAACTTGCACAAGTTCTACGACATATCAAACATAAAGAGAAGGTATATGAAGGGAAGCAACGGCCTCCGCAACAGTGAGCTTGATAGTGAGGAAGTTGAGTCTTTTATTGGCGGGATCCGAGATACTCTTTTCGGTACTGCACCATATTTGACCAAAATACCTCTGGTGTTTTTGGACGGCTGGGTTCAGCCGATGGCTGGCTCTTCTCACCGTGCAGGACACGCCAAAATAGCAGATCTTACATGCGTACTTTATCACTATAAGTTTCTCGACCAACATTTCCACCGGCAGGTCGAGCAAGCAGTGCGAGAAGAACACCGCCTTAATAATTCTGCCAAATACAAAATGTACAAAAAGGTATTGGATGAGAACCCAGATCTGCGGTTGCTAAACCAAGAAACCGCAAAGGAAATCGAAAGTACGAACAGCCTCCTGGATGAACAATTCCTAATGGTTTCCGACGACTACGTGAGCTGGGTTAACGTCGAGGAAGAGAAAAACATCCTGTCAGTTGTTTCTCAGAGAGACGAGTCCTCTACGCTGGCTGAGCCTCTTCTCAAATCTCGACGTCAGGAGAGGGCCAAAACTTTGAAGATACAACGACTGGAGCAGCAACGCCGCGAAAATCGGCGTCGCGAGAGGCAATATCGAAGAGCCCAACGCCAGGAACACGTGGGAACCCTAGACCTGGGGAGCGAAGAAAACGTTGCAACGCACACTGGACCCGAGGAGAACCTCGCGTTTAGAGTGGAATCGGGGGAAAAAGAGCCCGAAACTCGGGTGAACCAGGCATTAGAAAGCGAACTTTTGAAGAAGGCGAGGCCCCTGTTCGTCGGTGGGTGCGCCAGGAGTGGAACTACAGCGTTTGCCAGTTATCTGAATCAACAAGAAGAGATACTGCTCTGCCAGGAGCGGTACAAAGGCCGGCAGAATAAAGTCACCTGGGACCTGTTTACTTTTGAGAGAATCATGGATTTCAGGCCGGAGGAGACGAAAAGGCCGCCGCTTGGCTTGAACCTTGAAACGTTCGTGGAGCGTCACGCGGAGTTGCTCTCCAGCAAAGATCCAGCCAGGTTGAAGTGGCTCGGCGACAAGGGACCTTTCTATGTAAGAACTATGGACCGTTTGGCGGGTGGCAACCCAGGAGCACGTTTCATCATGCTGTACCGGCCTCTCGAAGAGGTGGCGGAGTCTTGGGAGGCTCGGGCTAAAAATCCTGAAGACCGCTGGCGCAGCGAACGAGACTACAAGCTATCGGTTGAGGTCTGGAACCAGGCCATGCGGGGGATACGGAGTTTTATAGAGAACAGCCCGACCCCGAGGGTTTTGATCGTCAACTACCATGACTTTTTCTACCGGAACGAGCTGGTACTGCCCCAAATATCCCGTTTTCTAGATGTCGAGTTCGATGAATCCATCACCGCTGTTTGGAGAAACGCGTCTGAGAGCTTTGAGAACAGC
Organism: Rubrobacteraceae bacterium; assembly: GCA_965213905.1. Taxonomy (GTDB): domain Bacteria; phylum Actinomycetota; class Rubrobacteria; order Rubrobacterales; family Rubrobacteraceae; genus SIRX01. The sequence goes on from OZ243922.1 coordinate 1,840,086, forward strand.
AGGCGTCGCAAGGAGTCGCTTAGTGCTGAGCAGCAGGCCTTTGTACAAGAGCACGCTGACCGTGAGGCCGAGGCGTGGGTGCTCGACCGAATCAAGAAGCAGTGGGACGATCCGAAGCTCTACATCGAGGAGAGCACAGAGGCAATAATCTCTTCGCTCGACAACGTAGAAGCCCGAATGTGGCAGCTCCTGCAATCAGCGGATAGTTTAGAACGTAGACAAGACCGTGAAGGCCATGAATACAGAAGGAAAGCGAAGAGCATAAGGGACGAGCTTGCTCGCGAACGGCAGGAAAACAAGCAAGAGATAGAAAAGCTAAAACATAATCTGGAGCGTGAGCGTCGGAGAAAACGGGCTCTACACCAACAACTGCAAAACCTGCGCAACTCCAGAACTTGGAGGCTGCTAAACAAGCTCAACAGTATTCGAATCAGCCTACTCGGAAAATGATGTTCTATTCAAGGCACCATTAACCCGGAAGCGAACCCGGCAAGTACATGTTCCCTAAAAGAAAATAGTAGGCGTGCGTATTTACGCACGACGCAAAAATTTAGAAAGAGTATCCGAAAAGTTCAATATCTTTGTGAAAACGCTCCCCGACTTTCTCCACCAATTTAGCGTCGTAGAAGTCGCGGTAGTGACGGCCCTTTCTAGAAAGGGAAGGCGTCAAATGCGGAAGTTTGAGGTGAGGAGCGCCGATCTTCTCGCCAACTAGCGCGAAGTCTCCCCAAAGATTTTCAAAGCGACCAATAAAATCCGGTAAAACTTTGCCGTATTCGTCGTACAAGACTACGTGCTGAGAGCGGAAATGGCTATTGGCTTCTTCGTCGGGAACTTCGCAAACGGCTTCGGCGAACTGCCGGAAACTCGCGTTTTCACTCAACACCAACCCCAAGTACCTTTTCCTCGTGTGTTGGCCTTCGGGATCCAGCTTCTGGAGATAACAGGAGACCAGACGGTCCCATGGATTGCGGACAAAGCCAAACTTGAAGTAGCCATCGTAACGGCCTTCTATGAATCCGTCCAGAAACTCTTTGTCTTGCAACTGGTAGCGAGACCCGGTAAACAGAGGATGAACGGCCGTAGTTTGGTCTTCGCGTACCAGTCCCGAACCGTTCTCTTTAAAGTTGAAAAGAGGCAAGAGTGCCGTCTTTATGCTGGAGCACGCGACCTTCTGAACTACGAAGTACACGAAGCGGTGCTCATCTGAGACTATGTATCGCGTCGGCCGTCTCATCCGAACAAATATAGCATGCAGGCCGAGACTTCAAAGATTGCGCCGATTTGGTTACACTCGCCGCATGGTTGATGACAAGAACCGAGCTCTTTCACAAATCTGGAGTTTCGAGCGGGCAAGGCCGCTGTTTGTGGCGGGTTGCCCGAGGAGCGGCACCTCGGCTTTTACGGAGTATCTTAATCGCCACCCGGAGATACTCGTTTGCATGGAGCGTTACGGACGCATACACGTGGATACTGTGTCCCCGGAGCTTTTCGAGTTCGAGAGGATCTTGGATTACAGCAAAGAAGATACCGTCATGCCGCGTGAGTATCATCTTGAACTACTTTCCGGGAAAGAACCGGAGAAACTGAGGTGGGTCGGAGACAAATATCCAGGATACACGAGGTGGATAAAACGGCTGGCAAATAATAATCCGGAGGCGCGTTTCATCGTGCTCTACCGACCCGCCGAAGAGGTCGCAGAATCTTGGGAGGCCAGATCGCAGAATCCCGACGACCCCTGGCTCGGGGGTAAAAACGGTTTCGAGTTGGGTGTCGATACCTGGAACAAGATGCTAAATAGAGTCAGGAAAGCCGTTGAGGGGGGACTAAGGTCGAGAACCCTTATAATTTCCTACCATGATTTCTTCGAGCGGAACGAGGACTGTCTGCGTCTGATCAGCTGGTTCTTGAACCTGAAGTTTGATGATTCGGTACGTGAAGCCTGGAGACAGACGTCCCAAGAGTTCAAAGTGAAACGGCGTCCCAAACAAGCGCCCACCAAAGAACAGGAAACGTTTCTCCAAAACAATAAGGACCAGAAGATCGAAGAATGGTTTCTAGATCGCATCGAACAACAATGGGAGGATCTGGAACTATACGAAGCAAAACGTGAGGGGTTGGTCCACTCTATGGACGGCGAACCGCACAGGCTCGCCAACGCTCTTTTACAGTCTAGGGTTGAAAGCGAAGAGTATGCTGCAAATATCCGGCTGCTAGAGTGGCGGGTCGGGAATCTGAAGCGTCGATTGAAGAGAAAGAGCACAAACGTCCAACGCCTAAAGAAACGAAACAAGCATTTGGACAACGAGGTTCGAAGGCTAAGCCGGGAGGCAGACGACTCTCTCCACCTCCTGAACAGACTGAGGACTAAGCTGTCTTCTTTCTCAACCAGAATCTTTGGCTTCCGGCAAAGATAAACTCTTCAGTGATGTGTCGGCTGTTTCGTAGCCGAGCTGATCCAAGAGCTTACCTGCTACTTCCTCGAAGATTCGCCGGTCGTGTACTGTAAAGTAGTTCTTCCAGTCTCCTGAGATACCCTTGCGGAAGAACGACTTGGGGTCCTCGGTCCCTCTGGGCCTATTTTTGGTGTAGCGCTCAAAGCTGTTGTCCATCACGCACTTTTTCACCAGGTTCGTGCCGGAGTCTGCGCCCAGAAAATGTATCGTCTCCGCGAAGATTTCCTCCGGATTTTCCAGGAGATCCTCGTACCGGATCTCTAAATAGCTTTCGCCGAAGAGTTTGGGACCCTCTTCTCTCGCCAGAGTTACGTTATCTCTCCAGCCATAGGCGAGTCCTCTCAGGACTTCTTCATCGAAGATGCTCTCTCCGTTTGGGCCGAAGCCCTCCCGATTCGCTTCGTATGATTCTTTTGAGCGGAGAACGCCGGGAGGCAGGTTTGAGAACTGGGGTTTATCCAACTCCTTCCACCAGTGAAACATGGAAGAAATAGCCTGATCTCTCCCGTCACGGATGACGTGGATGATGCGGGCTTCCGGGAAGAACTCGTTTATCTCTTCCAGGTAAGCGATGTGGGCGGGTGTTTTGTCGCCAACTATGGGTTTGCCGGACTTGCGGCGTTCGTCTTCCAGAAAGTATTCTATGGCCGCGTGGGCCAGTCCTTTTGTATGACGTTCTAGCTCACGCTGGCGCGCCTCGGGGTTAGGTAGACGGCCGATCCAGGGTCCCACAGCTTTTGCCCAGATTCTCAATTCCTCAGAGTCGGCAAAGAGGCTGTAAAGGCTGGGTAGCCGTCCGCCGCTGGAGGGATTGGCTTTTTTGAAGTCTCGGCCGAAGAACTTGCCCTCTCCCAAACAAGATATCTGTGGGTGGGAGTCTAGAGTAGAGCGGACCCACGAGGTGCCAGATTTGGGCTGGCCGACGATAAAGAAAGTGGTTGGCTGAGGACCGGTTGCAGGGCTACTTCTTTTATCCGGCCGGCTCCAGGGTAATTCTGCGTTTCGTTTCTGGGTGGACATCAGGCCGGTACCGCGCGAGGATCGCGCGTTCGCTTGCCGGGCCTCTATATAACTTCTCAACTCTTCTTTTTCCATCTCTTGCGGATGTTCCTGGTGTGCGGCAGCATTATTTTCAGACTCTGTCCGGAGTACCCTGGGCCTTAGCATGTCTGCCCTCAGGCGGAAATCTCCATCCCCGAGCGAGAAGTTCGGGTTGTAGTAAGGGTCCTCGTCCAGAGTTTTGCCCCAGCGTTTTCTCATGTACAGGGCTTCTGCACGGTTACTGCCGTGGCCGCGGCTCGTGGACTCGTGGTGGCAGAGTTTGGCGAAGGGTGTGTAGACGATCTGGTAGCCTTTTTCCCGGATTCTCATGCACAGGTCCACGTCATTGAAGGCCACGCCCAGGTCTTCCTCGAAACCGCCGACTTCCTCGAATACCAGGCGACGGAGCATCATGCAGGCCGCCGTCACCGCACTGTAGTCTTTGTCCACCATAAGAGAGCCCATGTAGCCTGGAGAGTCTGAAGGATAGTGTTGGTGAGAGTGTGTTGCGACGCCTGGCCCCCAGGGGTTTCCTACCCCTACTAGTACCCCGGCGTGCTGTACACGGCCCCCTGGGTAGAGGAGCTTTGCCCCGACGGCCCCGATCTCGGGCCTCTGTGCGTGAGATAGCATAGCTTCCAACCACCCGCCGGAGAGCACCTGCGTATCATCGTTGAGAAAGAGCACGTACTCGCCCCCAGCTTCAGAAACGGCCAGGTTGTTGAGCCTGGAGAAGTTGAATGGTTCTCTAAACTGTACGACACGATGGGGAACAGAGTCGAGATACTCGACCGTTGCTGGATCTTCGCTCCCGTTGTCTACTATCAGTAGCTCGTAGTCTTTGTACGAGGTGTGGCGCTCGATGCTCTGTACACAGCTTTGCAACATAGGGAGGTTGTCCCTAGTGGGAATGATGATGCTCACTTTCGGATCCCCTTCGATCTCGAACCTGACCCGGAAGCTCCCTTCGATGAGCCCATCCTCAACAATACCGCGCGAGCCGCGTCTGGCTAGTGCTTCGGAAAGTGCGCGACGCGCGGGTTTTCGTACCTCGTTTTCGGGAGACGGATGTGCGGGACGAAATGTTTCACGTTGATGGCACAGGATTTTCGGAACGTGATATATCTTGCTGGTTCTCTCGGTAGCTCTTAGGATCAGGTCGTGGTCTTCCGCACCCTCGAAGCTCTCTCTCCAGCCGCCCAGCTCTTCCAAGAGGTTTCTCCTGTAAAAACATGGACGCGAGACGTAGTTGTTAGAGAGGAGCAGATTCGGGGACCAATCCGGTTTGAATTGGGGGTGGGATCTGGTTCCCGCAGCGTCTACCTCGTCTTGGTCCGAGTAGATCACGCCCGCGTCGCGGTGTTTCTGTAGAAGTCTCGCTATCTCAAATAGGGCGTCTGGTGAAAGTTCGTCTTCCTCTCCCAGCGAAACGACGAACTCACCGCTGGCGAGAGATAGCGCGTGGTTGTTTGTACGTGCTCTACCCTCTTTCCCATTCGGGTATTCAACCCTTATTTTTTCGTCTAATCGGCCATACAAACTTAGTGTATCTTTCGTATCAATGTCAGGAGACGCGGCGCAGACGCACAGCTCCCAGAAGGGGTAAACCTGGCTCATTACCGAATCGAGCGTCCGCCGCAACAGGTTCTGTGATGAGCCCTGGACCATTAGTAGGAGGCTAAATAACGGGTTGTAATCAAAGCCGGCGGCCTCGTGCCGGAGACGGGTTAGATCCGCGCTCCGGAGACGATTGTTTTTAACCCAAGTTGGATACTGCTCGTCCAGACATAGAGAGCGGAGATCCTTTACATACGGCCTGCCAGGACGCTCTGGCTTTTTCAGATTCGCCGACACTACTTCTCTCTGTGGTTCAACATAGCTCGCAGCCTCCGGTATGGGTCAAACACACGCCAGGTACGGGAATTTTCTATAGACTTTAGATGTTCTTTCAGTGATTTGTTCTGTGCTTCCAGCGAACTGTTCTGTGCCTGTAAGCTCTCGACCAAGAGCAGGAGGTGCTGTTCGCTTTCTTCAAGGCGTTCGAGGCGGGTGTTGAGGTAGGAGATTTCGCTGCCCCGGAACTTCGTGGCATCCCGGAAAGCCTGGACCTCGGTCTCTTGCATGAGCCGTATCTCCTCCCGGAGGAGCTGTACGTCTTCTTGTAGATCTTCGTACTCTTCAAAGAGACTACGTTCAGAGTCTAGGAGCAAATAGGGCCGTTCGTTCTCCGTGCCTGGTATCTCGGAATCGCTGCACACTGCGAGAACGAAGTGTGTATCCGGAAAGTCTGGGTTGAAGGCTGGGACGGTGGACGAAAAACTTGCTCTCTCGATCTTCGCGTCACCGGTCGAACTTTCCTGGAAGATCAAACCCCCCGATACGCTCCCTTGCCGGTAGAGCTGCACGTTGGTGAACTGGTCCTCTAACAACTCCTTGAGTTCCGGAACATAAAGGTCTTTAAGGCCCGCCTCTCCGTGATTACGGTCGTTGGAGTAGGTTTGTTTGTCCGGGGTAGAGAGGATCAGCAAACCAGCCCTTTTTAGTATCCGCTTTATCTCTTTGATGGCGGTCTCGGGATCGTCCATCTTTTCGACGAGCTTGAAGGCAATCGCCACGTCGAAGTGCTCCCGGTCGTATGGCAGCCTGGGGAGATCCGCCTCCTGGTAATCCAGATTCGGAGCAGAATGAACGCTTGCGGCATCGTTATGAGCTTCTCCAGAACCTGCGATGTTGGTGACCGATTCGGCGGCGTTTGTAAGCGCCCAGGACCCGTAACCGGGCTCTGCGGTGCTGATGTTGGCTACGGATTTGCCTTCCACGTATCTCTGCGCAAAGCGATAGCTGGTGAGAAGATCGTAGGCTTCTTCCACTTTTTGCGGGGCGAGTTGCCCGGGACGCTGGTTAGTCATGGGTGGTTTTTTGCCCAGAACCAGCGGTTCTCATGCTCTTTTCACGCAGCTGGTTCAGTTCGTTGTTCAGTTGCCGGATAGTCTTTTCGCGGTTGGCGAGCTGGTGGTTCCGGCTGGCTACCTCTTGCGTGAGCTGCGTGACTTCACTTCCACGCGCCGCGAGTTCTTCTTTGAGGTCTTCCAGACGTCGCTGCACCTCGTCGAAATGACGGAGTTTTCTGTTCAGGTTGCGTATCTCTCGTTCTCGGTCCGACACTTGCTGGCTACGGGCGCTTAGCCGGCGCTGCAAGTCATCCAGGCTCCGGGTGTTTTCGTTTAGCTCCTGAACCTCTGTTTCTTTCTGAGAAAGTTGTTCGGAGAGCAGGCGAACCCGGTTGGAGAGCTTCGCGAGGGTTCCGTGCTCTCCGGAGGGGTGGGCTGTCAGCACGAACTGGTAGGTCTCGGATTCGGGGTCGCTCTGGATCTGGCGCAGAGCCTCGTTCGTTACCAGGCTACGGTCTACCTCTACCTCGGTATCCAGAACACCGCGCCGGGTGCGCCCTAGCTCGCCTATAAGAAACCCGGCTTCCTCGAAGAGTTGCTCTACGCTCTCCCGGGTGAAGAACCGCAGGTGCGTGTCGTCGAGCAGCCCGAGCGACTGGTACCGAAACTTACCCTGCAAAAGCGCCAGACGCACGCTACCGTGGGCCACGTTCGGTATAGAGGCCACCACGTACCCCTCGGAGTTCAGAAACGGCTTGAGGCGTTTGAGGGTGTGCAGCGGGTCCTTCAGGTGCTCCAGCACGTCGCCCAGCACGATCACCTCAAACGACTCTTTCTCCAGCTCACTAGAGAGGTCCAGGGTCTCAATGTCCCCAACTATGACCTCTGCACAAGACTCCTCAGCCTGACGGGCGGCTCTGGGATCCGCTTCGATGCCCGTTACCCGGCATCCGCTGCCGGAAAGGACTTTTGCCACGTACCCTGTCGCAGTCCCGACATCGAGCACCTTCTTGTCTCTACCGACCAAGTTCACCATGAGGGCGTGTGAATTATTTGTGTTGCCCAGTTCTGGTTCGGTTGTGTATTTGTTGCCGGTCATCTATCTCCACTCAGGGGCTGCCAAAGAGCTATCCTGCGATACGCGAGCCCTACTATTTCAACTCCGCGCAGTCTAATACATTATCTCATCCGTATTGATAGAATCGCGTTCGTTTCCGGTACTCGACGCCGGAACTGAGAGCCTAGAGCCAGTGAGAAAGGTGGCCGCCATGGATTCAAGCGAGCTTTCCCCGCCGGAAGAATTGAGCCATCTCGGAGGGGGAGGGAAAGGATACAGGGCTGTTGGGAAGCGGTGGGCCGATATGCTCACGAGCCCGCCAAACGGCCTCGGAACCGAAGAACGCGTTCTGGATGCCGGTTGCGGTCTCGGGCGGATAGCCATTCCTCTGGCCGGGTATCTGGCCCCGTCCGGCTCTTACGAGGGCTTCGACGTAGCCCCCGAGAGCATCGCCTGGTGCCAGGAAAACATCACACCCCGGTATCCTAACTTCCGCTTTCAGGTAGCGGACATTTACAATAAAAGCTACAACCCCGGCGGCAGCCAGCGGGCGGGCGAGTACAGGTTCCCATACGAGGACGAGTCTTTTGACTTTGTGTTTCTCGCCTCCGTTTTCACGCACCTGCTACCCGAGGATATGGAGAATTACATCGCCCAGATAAGCCGGGTTCTCAAGAACGGTGGGCGGTGTGTAGTCTCCTACTTCCTGCTAAACGAGCAGTCTAGAGAAAGCATCGGAGCCGGCAGAATTACCCAAGGCCCGTGCTTTCCTTATGATTACGGCGAATACCGTGTGCAGAACAAAAATATCCCCGAGGTCGCTATCGCCCACGACGAGAACGCCGTGCGGAGTTTGTACGAGAAGTATGACCTGAAAATATCCGACCCGATCCGTTACGGGGCGTGGCCCGGGAGGGAGGGCAGCGTCTTTCGGCAAGACATTATCTGGGCTACCAAAAACTAGGCCTTAACGTCTGCCGGTGGAATCGCGGAGGATAGGTCAATAGAATGGTTTAATGCCGAATTTCAGAAGCCACAGCGTTTTCGAACTGGTTCGGGGCGTAAGAGCGTTCGTAAACCTGGACTTTGGCGTCACACGCGGTTCAGTTTCCGACTATCGGGCTCTCGAAGCCCGGCTGAAAGAAAAAGAACTAGAGCTGGCCCGGGCCAAGAGTATAGTGAAACAGCAAAGAAAAGCCATTGAAAACAGGGGCCGACGGATCGAGGTATTAGAGTCTGTACTTGCTGAGGGTCGTATCTCCAATAAAGTTGGCGTACATCCCGAAAATATCGTCTGGATCTTCGGCCACGGACGAACCGGGAGCACCTGGCTCTCCCGCATGATGGGGGATATAGAAGATCATACCGTTTGGTTCGAGCCCTCCGTCGGGGATCTTTTCGGGAGCTTCTACTATACACGGGCGCGGCCCGGACAACGCAGGAGCAAGATCTTTGTTCTGGGAGACCGCCAGAGGGAGACCTGGATAGAGTCGATCAGGAACTTTGTTCTCGACGGGGCCGGGGCCCGGTTCCCCAGAGTAGGCGGAGAGCAATTTCTGATCGTAAAGGAACCGCACGGCTCTATAGGGGCGCCGCTGCTTATGGAGGCGTTGCCGGAGAGCCGCATGATCCTGTTGATTCGGGACCCCAGGGACGTTGCCGCCTCGGCCCTCGACGCTTTCAGGAAGGGTAGCTGGGCCTATGAGCGCCACCAGAATGACAATGTAGAAGGACTAGTGACGGCGAACGAGAGGCCGGACGACTTCGTGAGAAGCAGAGCTGACAGCTATCTGCGGAGCGTGGGGAAAGCGAAAGAAGCCTACGAATCGCATAGTGGACGCAAGATCCTCGTCAAATACGAAGACCTTCTAGCGAATCCCCTAAAGACTATGAGGCGTATTTACTCCGAGCTGGAGATAGAGGTCGCCGGAGAAGACCTGGTACGTGTGGTAGAGAAATGTTCCTGGGAGAGTATTCCAGAGGAAGAACGAGGACCGGGCAAATTTTACCGTAAAGCTTCTCCCGGTAGCTGGAGGGAGGACTTAACTGTCGAGCAGACGAATACCATCGAACAGATAACGGCTCCTATCTTGGAAGAGTTCTACTCTTCGTAGAAAGCTAGCCTGATGCAAACAAAGTTTGCCGAAAGGAGCGGTCAGAGTGCCGGTTTTCGGAGATTACGACGCAATAGAGACCAAGAAGATAGAGGAGCGAGAGCGCCGGCTCCACGTTCAATCCTGACAGATCGAACGACTGCGACGACAAGTAGATAAAAGGATAGAAACCTCACTTGGTGATCGAAGAGCCTAACGGATCTATAAGAGCACCCTTGATGATGGAGGCTCTGCCCGAGAGTCGTATGATCCTGCCGGTGCGAGACCCCAAGGACGTGGTGGCTTTCGCCCCGGACGCCCGCAGAGAGGGAAGCTGGCGCAAAAAGACCAGAGCGGAGACCGCGATAGGGCGTCGGAGGTTTCTGCGGAGGTACTGGCGAGAAACTACCTATAAAACGTCGGCAACAGCAAAGCCGCCTACGACGCTCACAACGGACCGAAAGTGCTCGTCCGGTACAAAGAGCTATGGGCCGATTTTCCAGGAACCCTAAGACGCATCTGCTCCGAGCTGGGAATTCCTCTGGATGAGGAAGAGATGGCTCAGTCGGTAGAAAAGCATTCCCGGGAGAACATTCCCGATCAGGAAAAAAGGAACGGGCAAGTTCTACCGTAAGGCCACGCCGGGAGCCTGGTGGGAGGACCTTACGCCGGACCAGATACAGACAGTAGGAGTAACAACCCCCTCAATCGAGGAACTCTACCCAGCCTGACCCCGCGAGCAGTCCCCGACAGCGACCGCTGCCGGAGACTGCGAAAATTCTTTACCAAAGTTTTACGGACAGTTCCTTACGGTGTCTCCCTGGTCGGTCACGCAGCTATCCCGGCCGTCGCCGCCGTTTACCAGGTCGTTGTTCGAGCCGTCCTCACTGTTCAGGAAGTCGTTCCCGGCGTTGCCGAAGAGGTCATCCGCACCGGGACCACCGGCAATGTTGTCCCGGCCGTCGCCGCCCCGGAGGGTGTCATCGTCCTCACCACCCCGGAGGACGTCCTCTCCCGCTATACCGAAGATCTTATCCTCACCGGCAGCGCCGGTTATATTGTCCGCACCGTCGCCACCAACGAGCCGGTCGTTGCCATCGCCGCCCCGGAGGATGTCGTCGCCGGCCTGGCCGAAGAGCTCGTCGTTTCCGGCTTGGCCAAAGAGCCTGTCCACGCTCCCGCCACCGGCCAAATTGTCGTCGCCCTCGCCGCCGACGAGACGATCCGTGTCTTCGCCACCCCGGAGAGTATCATTACCCCGATTGCCGAAGAGCTCGTCCTCACCGGACTGGCCCAGAATCGTGTCGTCCCCGGCATTGCCGAAGAGCCGGTCGTCGCCGGCGCCGCCCCGGATCCGGTCGTCACCACCGCCGCTTCTTATAGTGTCGTTGCCTCCGAGGCCGCAGATCACCTCGCCGCTCGGGGTGCCGCGCAGGTTGTCATCGCCCGGCGTCCCGGTGATGTCACATTCGCCGGCGATCAGAACTTCATCGGGCTGGTTTGTATCCTGACCCGCCGGAGGACCGGGAGCCTCTCCCGTGCCGACGACGGCGTTGTTCTCGACCGAAGCACCGACCGCGTTCTCGACGTTGGTGCCAGACCCGAAAGTGACCCTGACTCGCGTGGGGTCGTCGGTGATGTTTGCGCTCACCACGTTGCTGCTCTCAGTGCCATCTGCAAAGTAGACGTTGAAGCCGCTGGTGTCTCCTATCTCGCGGATCTCCTCGTCAAATACGTAGACCAGAAAATTGGCTACTTCGTTGCCCCGTTCGACCGATACGAGGTCTGGCTCGCCGGTATTGCCAGAGTTGCTGACATCTACAGACTGCAAGGGGTTCGTGTCTCCGTCCATAGAATCGGCCGCCTGCACGGTGCCGGGATCCACGAAGCCCCGGGCAATATCACTCGCGTCGATTTGGCCCGAGAATGCGATGGTTATGGTTTCCGATGGCTCGGTACCTCCCGCCAAGGGTTCGTTGATACCATCCAACGGAGGACTATCAGATTCCACCGGAACCAACTGGAAGTTGCCGGGACCACCCTGTAGATCGGCGGGCTGATCAAAGGTAAAGTCAACCGCCGTGTCGGTGTTGCCGTCGCCGTTTACGTCTCCGGCTATGCGAAAGTTGTCGACTAACTGCAGATCGGGGGCACTGGTCGGCCCGCTACCGGCGGTTTGTGCCAGCGTCGGGGAGGCCACTAACAAGGTCGCCGCCAACGTCACTACCGCGAATACCGACTTTCTTGGAATCCTCAAAATCCAGGCACTCCTTTCAGACTTTCTTTGTCATTTTATGAACAAGTAACTCTGCCGATGCTATCAAATGTAAGACCGGTCCGCTACCGCTTCCGTTACACTTTTTCTGCCGCCTTTTTTGCCGAGAGACAAGTTCGTATTGGATGCCGCGGCCTCGAAAGTGCGGGATCGCGACGCTCATCCGGGTAGTTATCCCGCCAGTTTCGAGAAGAACCGTCGGCTTGAGGCTCCCGCACGGAGGTGCTTAAATGCCGCTTGGTTCCTGTCGTGACGAAAGAAAGGTTCTCCGAAGGTTTGAAGCGCGTCCTCGTGACCGGCTGCTGCGGGTTTATCGGTTGCAACTTCTTGCGGCAGGTGGTTCCCGGCCGCCCCGAGACCGAATGGGTAAACCTCGACGCCCTGACCTATGCCGGGAGGCGGGAAAACGTCGAGGACTTTGCCGAGGCGGAGAACTACCGTTTCGTGCGGGGCCGGATCGAGGACGGGATGTTGGTGGAAGCGCTTTTTTCCGAGCCCGGAGGCTTCGACGCGGTGGTGAACTTCGCCGCCGAGAGCCACGTAGACCGGAGCATCTCCGGTCCGCGGGTCTTTGTGGAAACGAACGTACTCGGCACCCAGAACCTTCTCGAAGCCGCGCGTAGGCACGGCGCGGGGCGCTTCGTGCAAGTCTCGACCGACGAGGTGTACGGTTCTCTGGGACCGGACGACCCGCCGTTTACCGAGAAGAGTCCTCTGGAACCGAACTCGCCGTACTCGGCGTCCAAAGCTTCGGCGGACCTGCTGTGCCGGGCCTACTACGAGACCTACGGGATGGACGTGATGACCACCCGCTGCTCCAACAACTACGGGCCGTACCAGTACCCGGAAAAGCTCATCCCGTTCTTTATCCGCCACGCGCTAGACGACGAGCCGGTTCCGCTCTACGGTGACGGGATGAACGTCCGGGACTGGCTGCACGTCGAGGATCACTGCCGCGCCGTCGCCCGGGTGCTGGACGACGGTGAAGCCGGGGGCGTCTACAACGTCGGCGGAAGCAACGAGCACACGAACCTGGAGATAACGGCCTTAATCCTGGACCACCTGGATAAACCGCCGGATCTCATCTCCTTCGTTACCGACCGACCCGGCCACGACCGCCGCTACGCCATAGACTCGGCCCGGCTTCGAAACACCCTGGGCTGGAAACCGGGTTACGACTTCGAGGCCGGCATTCGAGAGACGATAGACTGGTACGTGGCGAACCCGGAATGGACCCGTAGGGTGACCGCGGGCGTCACCGACTAGGAAAAGCCCGGAGCCAGTAGCCCGAAAGCATCCCGCAAAATCATATAAATAACTTACAGAACGCCACGTTTTTCGGGAGGATATGGCCTCCGGCCCCTTGTACCCTGAAAGTGATCTTTTTCGCAAGCCGCAGTGGTGCATGCTACTATATCGGACTGTCGAGAGACCCCTGAGAAGTGCTCCGGAAGGCTGCCGGGAGTGCGTTGTAGCAACCGGAGACCGCGTCATCGGCGGGCACAAAATGGGTGTAGATACGGGCAAAGTGTGTAAAGAGAAAGGCTGCGGAAATTGAGGATACTGGTTCTTGGCGGAGACGGCTTCTGTGGATGGCCGACCGCACTGCATCTCTCCGCGCAGGGATACGAGGTGGCGATAGCCGACAACCTCTCCCGGCGGAAGATAGACGTCGAGCTCGAGTGTGAGTCGCTCACCCCGATCCGTCCGATGGGCGAACGGCTGCGGGTCTGGGAAGAGCTAACCGGAAACCACATAGACTTCCACGCCATAAACGTCGCGGAGAACTACCGTCAACTGCTGGATCTTCTCGTCGAGTGGCAGCCCGACGGGGTTATCCACTTCGCCGAACAGCGGGCCGCGCCTTACTCGATGAAGTCGAGCAACCACAAGCGCTACACCGTGGACAACAACCTCAACGCCACCAACAACCTGCTGGCCGCGATCTCCGAGAGCGGCCCGGACACCCACGTCGTCCACCTGGGGACCATGGGCGTCTACGGTTACGGGACGGCCGGGATGCAGATCCCCGAAGGCTACCTGACGGTCAAGGTCGAGACGGACGGCGGCGAGCTCGTTGAGCAGGAGATCCTGTACCCGCCGAACCCCGGCAGCATCTACCACCTCACGAAAACCCAGGACCAACTCCTGTTCGCTTTCTACAACAAAAACGACCAGATACGGGTCACCGACCTGCACCAGGGCATCGTATGGGGCACGCAAACCGCCGAGACGAAGCTAGATGAGCGCCTCATAAACCGCTTCGACTACGACGGCGACTACGGCACCGTCCTGAACCGCTTTCTCATGCAGGCGGCCATCGGTTACCCGCTCACCGTGCACGGCACCGGCGGCCAGACCCGCGCCTTTATCCACATCCAGGATACCGTGCGCTGCATCCAGCTCGCGCTGGAGAACCCGCCGGAGGTCGGCGAGCGCGTTAACGTGTACAACCAGATGACCGAGACCCATCGCGTGCGCGACCTCGCCAAGCTCGTGGCCGAGCCCACCGGCGCCGAGATAGACTACGTGGAAAACCCGCGCGCCGAAGCCGCCGAGAACGAGTTGCACGTCCGCAACGACAGCTTCCTCGAAATGGGCCTGGAGCCGACGACCCTCAGCCAGGGGCTCCTGGAAGAGGTCACCGAGATAGCCGGCAAGTACGCCCACCGCTGCGACACCACCAAGATCCCCTGCACCTCTCTGTGGAGGCAGGAGCAGGCGGTCCCCCAGCAGTCGGAGGCCTGAAACCAGGCCGGGCGGAACGCGCTTGGGGCGGGCCCGGGCCACCGCAAGCGTCGTTTCGTCCGATCGCACGACGAGATGGCCTATACAACGCGCCGGACGGTAAGTAACCCGAGGCCCACGAACGCCAGGTTCGCAATGCCGTGAAGGTCCTGCTCACCGGCGCCACGGGCCTGCTCGGCCGGGAACTACTAGACCTGCTCGTCGCGGGCGGGCACGAAGTTCGCTGCCTGGTCCGCCCGCAGAGCCCGAACCTTTTGCGCCTGGATCCGGAACGCGTGGAAATCTTCTACGGAGATGCCGGGGAAGAAGGCTCGCTCTCGCGGGCACTTTCCGGAACGGACGTCTTTTTGCACGTGGCCGGTGTCGAGTACGCGCCCCAAGTCGTCGAGGCCCTGCAAAAAACAGGGGTAGAACGACTCCTGGTAGTCAGTAGCACGAGCGTACACTCGGCCTTCGAGCGGCGCTCCGGCTGGCGGAAGGAGATGGAAGGGTTAGTCAGGTCTAGCGGCCTGGAATGGACCATCGTGCGGCCGACCATGATCTACGGCTCCGAGCTCGATCACAATATGCACAAACTCCTCCGCTTTCTCGACCGTTCTCCAGTTTTCCCGATCTTCGGAAACGGGGAGAACCTCTGGCAGCCGGTCCACTACGAAGACCTGGCGCGCGGAATACTGGCGGCCCTGGAAAACCCGGTGACGGTAAACCGGAGTTACGACCTGCCGGGCGCGAGGCCTCTGGCCTACCTGGACCTCGTCCGCGCCGCCGCCACCGCACTGGGGAAGAAACCGCGCGTGATCCGGCTGCCCATCGAGCCGGTACGGCGCGTCTTGCGATTGACAGAACTTGCCCATCTTCCGCTACCGATACAGTCCGAACAAGTACTGCGCCTCCGGGAAGACAAAGCCTACCCCTACGAAGACGCCCGCCGGGATCTCGGCTACACTCCCCGCTCTTTCCCCGAAGGCATCACACGAGAAGCGGCCCGGCTGCGGGAGATCGGGCTGATAGAACTCCGTTGAACCCTGGAACATCTTAGACTAGACTAGCGACTAGTCTAAAAGGAGTGTAACTTTGGAAGTAGGGGCATACGAGGCGAAAACGAACTTGTCGCGGCTTCTGGAGAAAGTGGAGCAAGGAGAGAGGATCACGCTGACCCGTCACGGTCGTCCGGTAGCGATGTTGGTGCCGGTCGAAGAGAAGCGTCCGCCGGAAGAGGTGGTCCGGGAACTAAAAGAATTCCGCCGGGGGCGTCGGATCGGGGACGCCGGCGTGCAAACTTTGGTGGAGGAGGGCCGGCGACTCTGAGCTCTTTCGTGCTGGACGCTTCGATAGCTGTCGGCTGGGCTTTCGAGGACGAGGGTAACGCTTACGCCGACACGGTGCTGGAAGCTCTTTCGGGTGCCGGCGCGGTCGTGCCGGGGCTCTGGGGGTACGAAATATCGAACGCCCTGGTAGTGGGAGAACGCAGGGGGCGAATCTTACCGGCCGATTCGGAGAGGTTCCTGGCGCTTTTGAAAGCCCTACCCATAGAAACCGAAGAGACAGGATCCGGCGGCCTGACGAGGTTGTTGCAGTCGGCCCGCGAGCAAAGGCTTTCCGCCTACGATGCGGCCTATCTGGCGGTCGCGGCACGAAGAGGCCTACCCCTGGCGACGCAGGACCGCGCATTACAGGAGGCCGCCTACCGCTCCGGGGTGGCGGTCTTCGGCCCTTGAGCATCGTCGTGGTCGCCGGGTCCGTCGCTTTTTTGGTGGCGGGGGCGCTCGTGCCGCTGCTGGTCCGGTTCGCGGTCGGGCGGAACCTGCTCGACGTGCCGAACCTCCGCAGTTCGCACGAGATCCCTACGCCCCGGCTCGGGGGCGTGGCTATCGTGTTCGGGAGTTGGGCGGGATTCCTTGTTCTCCGTCCGGAAGGCGCGGGGCCTTTGCTGGTCGCCGCCACCCTGATCTGGGGCGTCGGCCTCCTGGACGACCTGGGCGACCTCCACTTCGGCACCAAAGCCGCCGCCCAGACGTTGGCGGCCGGAGTCCTCATACTTCTCTACACGCCGCCGCTTTTGTCTGGAGCGCCCGGCTTGCTCAAAGCACTGGTCTTCGTCATAGGAACAATCTGGATCGTATCCCTGTCCAACGCCTTTAACTTCATGGACGGTATAGACGGAATTATTGGCGGCGTCGCGCTCGTGAACGCCGTCTTTCTATCTGTTCTCGCCGGTGGCGGAGCCTTGCCGGTGGTCGCCGGGGCCGTGGCGGGGTTTCTAATTTGGAACATAAACCCGGCCTCTATTTTCCTCGGGGACTCCGGCAGCTATTTCCTGGGGTTTTTTCTCGCGGCAACCGCCCTCTACGCGCCGTCGCCCGGCGCCGGCTGGAGCCCGCTGCTGTTCGTCGCCTGCGTTCTGGTCTTTACGCCGCTGCTGTTCGACACGGCCTACACGCTCTTCCGGCGTTACCGGGCGGGAAAGAACGTTTTCTCCGCCCACCGGGAGCACCTGTACCAGCGGATCACGCCCTCCACCAGTATGCACCGGCGCACGAGCAACCTCTACTACGGGGCCAGCGCCGTCTGCGGCGCCGCGGCGCTTCTGGTGGCGGGCGGGGGTATCTCTGCCGTCGCCGGAATCTTGCCGGTCCTGGCCTGCTGCGCGGGGTTGTTGGCGCTACCGATAGTGGTTCGCACGGAAAATTAGGTGGAAAAGCCGGGTTTACCTGGAATGATTCCCTAATAGAAACTAAAATGGCGCAGTGCGGTTAAAAGCAATGATAACCTGGCCCGTAGGAAGGTTGCAGCAAACCTTCCGGCAGTCGCCACCGGCGTTCCGGCGTTGGGCGGCGATGCTAGTGGACGCCTTTATAGTCATCGAGTCGTTCGCCGTTGCGCTGCTCTTCCGGTTCGACGGTGACGTAGAACCTCGATTCTGGCCCACGTTTTGGCCTTTCGCCATCTTCTCCGCGATAGTGTTTGTGGTGCTGCTGTGGCAGAGCGGCGTGTACCAGAGCATCTTGCGGTACACCGGCATCTACCAGGGCGTGCGGGTGGCGAGCGCCACGGCGATAGCGGCGGGCATACTCTTCATAATAGATTTTTCCCTGGGCCCGGAGGGGCTCGGCATTTTGCGTTCCAACGCCGTTCCGCTCTCCGTGGTACTCGTAGGCGCGGCGCTGGCTTACATTCAACTCGTGGCCGTGCGGCTTTACCCGAGGGTCTTCTACGAGCTGTCTCTGCGGGAAGTTGGGCGCAAAAAGCGCACGGTCATCGTAGGGGTAAAAGAGCGGGGCGTCGCGCTCGCCGGGCACATCTGGCGGACAGCGGCGTCGGACAACCAGATCGTCGGTTTCTTGAGCGAGTCGGCCGTGGACGTGGGCAAACAGGTGGAAGGCGTGCCGGTCCTCGGGGAGATAGAAGACCTCGAAGACGTAATTTCCAAACAGGGCCTGGATCAGGTCATCATCGCCACGCCCCACGCCGACCGGGAGCAGATGGACCGGATCTGGCGTACCTGCAACCAGTCGCAGGTCGAGGTGAAGGTCATGCCGGACCTCGGCCAACTCTTGGACGAGAACACCTTCAAGCTGCGCGAGGTGCAGATAGAAGACCTCCTCGGCCGGGAGCCGGTAAACATAGACCTCGAAGCCCTCTCCGGCTACATAAACGGCAAGTGCGTCCTCGTTACCGGCGCCAGCGGCTCCATCGGCAGGGAGTTGTCGCGCCAGATCTCACGCCTCGGCCCCGCGAAACTCATAATCCTAGACCGGGACGAGAGCGGGCTCTACTACCTGAACACCGAACTCCGCCGCGAGGATTTCTACGACACCGAAGTCTTCGTGGGGGACGTAACGGCCTCCGAGCGGGTGAGCTTCGTGTTCGAGCACTTCCGCCCCCACATAGTCTTCCACGCCGCCGCCTACAAACACGTCCCGATAATGGAGCTCCAGTCCACGGAGGCCATCCACAACAACGTCTTCGGCACCCTGAACGTGGCCCGCAACGCCGGGGCTTACGGGGCCGAGAAGTTTATCAACGTCTCCACGGACAAGGCGGTGGAGCCGGCAAACGTCATGGGGGCGACCAAGCGCCTCTCGGAGATGCTGGTCCGCAACATGGCCTCCGAGTACCCGGAGACGGTCTACGCCTCGGTCCGGTTCGGCAACGTGCTCGGGAGCCGCGGTTCGGTGGTCCCGACGTTCCGGCAGCAGATAGAGGCCGGCGGCCCGGTAACGGTCACGCACCCCGACATGATCCGGTACTTCATGACCATCCCCGAAGCCGTCTCGCTAATCTTGCAGACCGGCGCGATGGCCGAAGGCTACGGCACCTACGTCCTGGAGATGGGCCGCCCGGTAGCAATCGTGGAGTTGGCGCAGAAGATGATCGAGATAATGGGCGCCCCAAACGTGCAGATAAAATTCGTCGGCCTCCGCCCCGGCGAAAAGCTCAAAGAAGAACTCTCCGAAGAGAACGAGCAACAGATCTCTACCGAACACGCCATGGTCTTTCAACTCGTCTCCGAGGACGCCACCGGAAACGGTGTGGACCTAAACGAGTTCGTGGAAAAAATGATCTACCACGCCCGCGGCCAAGAAGCCGAAAAGGCCCTGAACATATTGCGGAAAGTCGTACCGAACTATTCCTCGGCGGACCTGCCGGCCGATATTCGCGAGGGAGGACTAAAGTACCCGCCCCAGTGGTTCGACTGACAATGCGCCCGAAATTCTAGACCCCAGTATAATTATGAACTATGGGGTTCGGTCTACGACGCATAGTAGTAGTTGCGTTATTGATAGTCTTGCTGGCCGGGTTCGTAACCTTCTTTATCTGGAGCAGCGTAGTTCCTGGCGGAGGTGCTTACTCGCTTGAGATGATCCCTGTTGATCCTACCTCGAAGGTAGAGAATGTCTCTGCTTACCCATATAGGGAAAGCATTCCGACAAAAGAGGTTGCCTCAGATAGCAGCATGAGTTACCGGGGCCAGAGTATAAGTTCCGTGGGGGAAGCACCAGATATTGTGGGATCTGAACAGTCACCGAACACCGGAAACGATAGTACTATCGGTCCAACAACGAACCGTACGGATAAAAGGTTGGCACTTTCTAGCGGTGACTTTTTGACAATTCCGAGAAGGTCGGAACTGACTTTTCGTTACGGAAATAAATTGGAACCGTCGTACGCTCTCAATGCTCGAGCTTTCAGGGTAGGAGAGGAAGAGCTGTTGTATGGCGAGAACGCTGAACTCCTCGAACTCTGGAGCGACTTGGAGGACCCGTTCCGACCGTCCAAGATTCCGGTATCACAGCCAGAGGTGACGGGACAAGAGAAAATGCACGTTACGATAGACCTGCCGACGGGTGTGTACGTGCTCTCGGTAAGCGTGTCCATTCCTGAAGGGGGAGCCCGCTACATTGTAGTCGAGTAAAACAAGGATCAGTTGATTCGGCGGGTGGACCGTCGGGCTTTGCGTCCCAGGTAAGTCAGGTATGCGCCGATGGTCAGCGAGATCACCACTATCGGCAAGTGGATAAGGGCCAGGTAAAAGTCCTCTTGCAAGTCGTTCGAATACCACGTGTAGGCCCGCGTCAGCCAGAAGAACAGCATGACCAGACCCATGCCGAAAAGTATGTTCGCCGTGCCGCGTGAAATCTTCATAGCAACTAGAAGTTTATCAAAGCGAATTTCGATGGAACAGTGAAAGCGGCAACTAGCCACACAAACGCGCAAACGATATACTGAACGTACCAATTAAGTAGAGTTTGCAACTGCAAGTATCTATCGTAGAGAGCGCATGGAAGGTGAGAAGGTGGCTGAACTAAAGCAGAGGACGCTCGAAGAAGTAAAAGCTTTGAGCAAAGAAGAGGCTGTGGAGATCATGCGCCAGGCCGGCATCGTGGGGGCCGGGGGCGGCGGGTTTCCGACGTACTTCAAGTACAAGAACCCGCAGCCGCGCCTGATCGTGAACTGCACCGAGTCGGAGCCGGGCTACTGGGCGGACAAGATGGTCCACCGCGAGTACTTCGGAGAGTTCCTCGAACTCTACGAGGCTATGAAGGATATCTTCGGTATCGAGCGGGTCATCATGGGCGTCCACTTCAAGGACGAAGAGTGGTTCTCCCGCTACGACGAGCACGCAAACGGCCTCTACGAAGTCATCCACGTGCCGGACAAGTACTCGATGGGCGAAGAGAAGACGCTCATCAAAAACATGTTCTACGATGAAAAAGAAAAGTGGGTCCCGCGCCGGATCGAGCTGGACAGCGGCGACAAGCGCCCCGGCCTTCCGCTGGACGCCGGCCACGTCGTCAATAACTCCGAGTCGCTTCTCAACATCTACAACGCGCTCTTTTTGGGCAAGCCCGTTACCACCAAATTCCTCCAGATCTTCGGCCCCAACCTGGAACTGAAGCTCTACGACACACCCCTGGGCTCTTCCGCCACCGAGCTCCTGAAGCTCTCCGGCGTGGACTTGGAGGCTGAAGCCGGTAACCTCTCCGTAATTGACGGCGGCCCGTACCTAAACGAAATGGGCATCGAGTCGCTCGGCGAGGGCGACGCCTACGTGCGCCGCACGACCAACGGTTTTCTCGTAATCCCCAAGGGCGTGGCCTCCAAGGAATACGCCGACATAAAGACCAAACTGCCCGACGAAGGTTTCGAGTCGCTCGTGGGCAAGGTCAGCGGGGTAAACTTGCCGCTCGACGGACGTTTTCTCAAGCCGGCCACGGCGCTCATCTCCGAGGGCGACGAGGTCGAGTACGAGCAGAAGCTCGGCGAGCCCGTGGACGACGGCTTCTCCATCGGCGTGTGGGCCAGCTCTGCCGGGACCATCGAGTCCATCGAAGACGACGTGGTAACCATCGCCGGCGGCGAAGACTTCGAGGAGGCGGCGAAGGCCGAAGCGGAGGCCGAAGCAAGCCGGTAAACACCTCTAGTTAACCCCGTGTGCAAGTTTCGTTGAGAACTTGCGTAACGTAGAAGACCTCCCTACTCTCGGTGGTACTCCAATCCATCGAGAACAAAAGGAGGTCTTCTGTTCATGAATCTTAGCACCTTCATTATCTCTGTCTTCTGCCTCATAGACGACCAACTCAAAGGACAACAGCACAGCTACCGTAAGCGCGGGCCGGCTCCAAAGCTCTCTGACTCTGAGGTACTGACCATCGAGATCGTAGGAGAGTTCTTGGGGCTCGACACCGACAAGGACATCTATCTTTTCTTCCAAAGACACTACACAGAGTGGTTTCCCGCTCTCAGCGAGGTCCATCGCACTACCTTCGCTCGCCAGACGGCAAACCTTTGGAAGGTCAAGGAGCATCTCTGGCAGGAACTCCTCGCTCTCACTCCCCACGAGCCTACCTTCGCGCTCGTGGATTCGATGCCCTTGCCAGCGTGTATGTTCGCCCGTGCTTACCGCTGTAAACGCTTCAAGGGAGAAGCTGCCTTCGGCAAGGACACTCTTCTCCGGCAGACTTTCTACGGCTTCAGGGTGCATGCGAGGGTCTGTTGGCCTGGAGTGATCACTCGCTTCTCGGTGGCCCCGGCCAAAGCCCACGAGCTTTCTGTCGTGCCGGAGATCGTCGAAGGAACTTCTGGGCTGATCGTTGGGGACCGCAACTACCATTCGCCAAAGACCAAAGCAGAACTCCAACATATGGGTGTGGAGCTTGTGGCTCCTTATTCCTCCAAGAAAAGAGACCCTAATCCGAAAAGGAGCGCTTTTCTGAGCCGTCTGCGTTACCGAATAGATACCGTTTTTTCGCAGCTCACTGAGCGCTACTCCATAAAGCGGGTGTGGGCTCGCGACATATGGCACCTTGCCAGTAGGCTGCTTCGCAAAGTTCTCTCTCACACCGTGGCTTTCCTGTTCAACCATCAGATGGGCAATTCACCTCTACAGCTTTCAAAGCTACTCATCTGAAAACCCGCACATCGGGTTAGTTAAACACCGCTGATCAGTCTTTCGGCCGATCAGGCTTCTAGAGAAGAGGGCGCGGGCGGATCCGTGCCCTCCTTTTTTGTGTCACGCCGGCTTCCCAACGGCGATCAACGGTATGCTGGTATTGAAAGAAGTCCTCGAAGAAGCCCCCGAGGGCGGCCAATAGTTCATCGGACTCTGTAGGAGGCTTTCAGCCTTCCCGTCCTATGGCCTCGGCTACTTTCCACAGCTCCGTGTCTTCCGGGTCTCCCTGGAACGGGGTTATCTCGTAGCCGCCGTACTCTTCGACGAGGTGTGGTTGGTCGTCCACGGCGAAGTCTACGGTTACCGGCAGAGAGTCGGATTTGCTGAAGTAACCGTAGGCCACGTCTTCCAGATCCAGAAGCTGGGCCGCCTGGGCGCAGTAGGAACTGCCGGCGCTGGACCACAGGTAGACGTGGTGGCCGGAAGACTCGATCTCCTGAAATACCTCCCGGGCGTGGGGCCGGGGAACACCACCGGAGATGAGGGTTCCTTGGACGTCGAAAAACACGTTCACCTTTTTACCCTAGTCCGAGGGCTGCTCTTCTTCGTTTGCGTTGTTGCCGGGTAGCAGGCTTTGGGCTTGTTGGGAAATGCGGCTCCGCACGTCTTCAAAGGTTATACCTCTCAAAGAAACCTCGAAGTCTTTGAGCATCCGGGTCAGGACCCCGCCGCCACCGAGTTCGACCCACTCCTCGACCCGCAGCCGGGCCAGCGTTTCGACCACCCTCACCCAACGGACCGGCGCCTCCATCTGGCTTTTGAGCGCTTCTTTGACCGAATCGGCACTCTCCAGCACGCTGCCGTCCACGGCGCTCACGAAAGGTACTTCGGGCCGGTGGAACTCTACGGAATCCAGGATGTCGCGCATCTTCTCGCCGGCGGCTGAGACGTAGGGCGAATGTGCGGCGAAAGAGACGTTCAGCGGTATCTTGCGCCCTCTTATTTTGGAAACCGCGTCCCCGAGGGTGTCGCGGAGCCCGGAGACGACCGTCTGGCGCGGCGAGTTGTAGTTGGCGACCACCGAGCCTCCCGTCTCTTGCGTGGCCTTCTCGACCTCCCCGGGATCCGCCTTCAAAATGGCTACCATGCCACCAGGGGTTTCCCGCGCGGCTTCGGAGAGAAATCGGTCCCGGTGGGCGACGAGCCAGAGCCCGGTGTCGAAGTCGAAGCAGCCGGCGGCGTAGGCCGCGGCGTACTCGCCTAACGAGTGGCCGGCGACCACGTCGCGCCGCACCTCCAACTCTCGGCTCTCATCGGCGTCCTGGGCGGCACGCGCGAAGAACTTGACTTGGTCCGGCACCCACTCACCCACGACCTGCCGAATGGCCGGGAGGATCTCCTCCGACGGCTCCGCCACGGCCCCGCCCTGACCCGGAAACACAAAAGCTCTCATCTGCTCGTCCAAACCTCGACACCTACTCTTTGTACGACTTTCTTACCTAACTTGCCTGTACACAAGGACCGGGTTTTATCATACGGCGGCCCCTGTGTCGGAGGGCCGTCGCCCGGTCCGCCCCTATATCCCTCCGCATCAGCCGGTACTCGTCACCGGAGAGTTCTCCCCTAGCGTACCACTTGTCCAAGATCCTCCGCGCGCTTCCACCGCCGGGACCGACGCTTTTCTTTCCGTATGCATCCCGAATTCCACCTCCGATAGCCTATCTGATCGCAAAAGCTAGCAGAACTATCGGTAAGGTTCACATGGGCAAGTCTAGGGCGATGACAAAGATTCCTACGGAATTGACGCCGAACAATATCCAAACCCCCCCGACTCTCCATGTCCCGGCGCATTTGCCGGTACTCCTCACGCCCTAATTCGCCCCGGGCGTAACGCTCGTCCAGTACCTGTCGCGCGCCACCGTTTACGTCGCCACTTCCTTGTTTTGTCACCGCGTTCCTGGAGTTCCGCCTCCTGCCCGCGGCTACGAGCAGGACCACCATTCCGGCGGCGGTCATAAGGATGAGAAAGATCAACAATTCTGTTGCTCCGGGCGCCCCCATCGAGATCTCCCCTCTCGTTCTTGCTACGTTTATGCTAACAGAGGCCCGTTCAAGGCGCTATAACGCGCAGCGCGTGGGGCAATATCCTGGCCTCGAACTTGCGGGTGGGCTCTAGAAGTTCACCGTCCACGTGCGCCGGTGCTGCCTCCGAAAACTCTACTTCGACTTTGCGGGCGCGTGCCAAGTGTATCTTGGGGTGCTCCAACAACGTGCTGCCGAACGCGCGGGGTATGAGCTTTAGCACCTCGCCCCGGCTGACCTCCTCAGACCAGACCACGTCGAACAGCCCGTCATCCAGAAGTGCCTCCGGCGCCAGACGGAACCTGGCCCCGTAGGTAGTCCCCAGCGCCACCGCCACCAAGATGGTGTTTGGGCGGACGACGGTTTCGTCGTCGAGCTTCAGGGATGCTTCGTGGCACTGAAAGCCCCACAGTAGCTTGCCCACCGACCACACGTACCGGCCCACGCCCCCCAGATAGCCCGGAGCTTCCGCGACCCCAGCCGCAACTTCCGCGTCGAAGCCGATGCCGAGCCCGTTGTTAAACGCCACGCCGTTGACCTCGCCCGTATCAACGGTTCGTATCTCGCCCCCCACGAGCACTTGCAGCGCCCGGCGAATTTTGCCCCTGGTCCCGAGCGCCTTGACGTAGTCGTTGCCGCTACCGGCGGGCAAGACCCCCAAAACCCGCCGGGTCCCCGTGCAAGCTGCGGCCACCTCGCTGATCGTCCCGTCCCCCCCCACGGCCACGATCAAGGCCCCATCCGGGAGCGTCTCTGCTATCACCCTGGCGTGCCCCTTGCCCTCCGTGGAATACCACTTGGCACCCATTCCACGCCCCTCCAAAAAACGTGAGATTTCCCCTCTTCCGGTAACGGACTTGCCCTTATTGGCCGCCGGGTTCAAGATCAAATGTGCTTCCCGAAATTCCATATCCTGCTGGAGCATAACAGCGCCCCGATTTCGACGCCAAAAACGAGATATTACAGCCAGAATAAAGCTATACTTCAAGTTTAGTTAGCAGTATGAATATCGCACCTTTGCAGGTAAAAAAACCAACTTCTGTTGTGACGGTGGGTGGTAGTCGTCGGGCGGGCACCGAGAAACCGCGTTTTTTTCTGCCGGGAGGTGCCATCGGCGATTGCGCCCATCGAAACCCGCCTGGAGAACGGCAAAATTTTGAGAAAGCTGTTGCGATGTGAGATCAACCTTTACGAGAGGTGCAGTTTCACCGCGGGTTGCTGGGACGATTCGCGCCTGTCCGGGGAAGGTGTAGAATACTGGGTGGGATGAAGGATTTGGCGAAAGAATGTGGTCATTTGGAGGGACTCCGGTCCGTAGCCGGGGACGGTCTCCGGTGTCGCTCGTGTAACGAAGTCCTAGACGTCGTGAGCATTGAGCGGTGGGTCCGGGCGGCCGAGAAAACCCGGGATGAGGCTTACTCGTTGGCTGAGGGTAAAGATTTTCATGGGGACTTGCGTGAGGACTATCAGCGCGAGGTGTATAGACGCCGAAAAGTATTGTACGAGCTCCGGGAGAGGTCTGGGGCGGTTGCGAGGCCCGAGATGTTGCTCGTGGTTTATTCTCTGCGGAATGACTGCTACGAGTGCCGGGTCTTTTACAAAGAACCTCGTCCGGCGGGGTGTCCGGAACGTTTTGTGGTCGGGGCTTTACCCGGGAGCATCCTGGAGGCGCAAGCTGCGGAGGACCCCACCGTGCGTCTCGTGGGCCAAAAAGTTCGCGAGTTCCACGAAGGGCGCCGGTTGCAAATCTCGCGGGGTGGGCCCGCGGCGGTCCGGCGTGTCTTCTACGCGAACGAACTCTAACGAACCCCAATGAATCCCAACTGACCCGGTTAGCGGTCCCGCCGGACAACGGGTAGAATCAGGCCCGGTCTAAAACTTCTCGAAAGGTGCGGTCCGATGAGTGGTGGTAACTTCATAATGATGGTCGCTGTGATCCTGATACTCCTCTTTGTCGTTATGGCAATAGGTCCCTTGTTCTCGGTTTAGGCGGCGCGTAGCGGGTGACCCTGCAAGACAGGGTAAACCGCGCCCCCGGCGCCGAGTTTGCCCTGGATGAGATCCAGCCGACGGAGCACGAACGCCGGAACTTCGACCTCGACCTCCTCCGGCAACCTCACGAAGTCCTTGCCCACCCTGCCGAGCGTCGCGTGCGGCTTGTAGAGTCGCTTCTCGCGTCCAAACCCCAGTGAGAACAAAGAATCCTCCACGTCCGCCGCCAGGCTAGAGAGGCCGGAGTCCCCTTCTCCGACGCCGGCCCAAATAACGCGGGCTCTCTCCAAAGAAGGAAAAGCTCCCAGGCGCCGAAACTCCACACGGAAAGGACCGTGGCGGCCGGCCACGTCCCGGAGGACGGCGTTTATGCCTTCCAGCCTCTTCTCCGGGACGTCTCCCAAAAACTTCAGCGTCAGGTGAATGTTAGAAGGAGGAACCCGGCGGACGCCGGATTTTTCGACGAAGCCTCCGGAAAGTGCCAGGGCTTCTCGGACTTCCGGGGGTGGAAAAGCGGCGACGAAAACCCGCAAAGAACCCTAGTCCGGTTTGGCCTGGGGGTCGTTCTTTCGTCCGCCCGTTCGGGCCTCTGCGGCGCGGTTGGCGATCAGGGCGGCGGTCGCCCCGGCCCCGACGCCGTTGTCTATGTTTACGACCGAGAGCCCCGGCGAGCAACTCTGCAGCATGCCGAGGATGGCGGCGGTCCCGTCGCCCCCGAGGCCGTACCCGGTGGAAGTGGGGAGTCCCACGACGGGCGCCCGTGTAAGCCCGGAGACCACGCTCGGCAGGGCGCCCTCCATGCCGGCGGCTACTATCAGGCAGTCCGGGTCGAAGGTTTCCAGCTCTTTGAGGGGCTGCACCAGCCGGTGGATGCCGGCGACCCCGACGTCGGGGTAGCTCTTCGTCTGGACGCCCATCTCACCGGCGACCGCGAGGGCCTCCAGCAGCACGGGCAGGTCCGAGGTTCCCCCGCAGAGCGCCCCGAGGCGACCGCCCGAAGGTTCGGGGCGGCCGGGTCCCAAAATTAGCGCGCGCCCGGCCGGGCTCAGCGGAACGTCGGCCAGGGCCTCCCTCAACCCTGCTTCGTGGGCGGGGGAGAAGCTGCTTACTATCACGCGGTCCTGCGACTCCAGCATCGCCGCGCAAATTTCTACGACCTGGGAAGGGGTCTTGCCGGCGGCATAGACGACTTCGGGCACGCCTTTGCGGGCGGAACGCCCCGTGTCGAGGGCCGCGAAGCCGCCCAGGCGCCGGACTTCGCCCTCCCCCGAGGACCCGGCGCCGGTTGCGATGCCGGCCGTGGTGCCGGTCGTGGTGCCGGTCGTGGTGCCGGTCGTGGCGCCAGCCGCAGCGTCGAGTAAGTCTTCGAGGCTTTTGGAGGGGCTTTTTTCCGGCTCTTCGCTCGTCTCTGGCCTCCGGGATAGTTCTCGTCAACGGATAACATGTTACACGTCCAATGCCGCCGATGTCGAAAAAAGCCCGGACGGCGGCGCGGGGCGTGGTCGGGGCCCCGGGCCGAATAAGCCCCGAGCCCCGCCCTACTCTTCTACCTTGCGCGCCCCGGGTGAGGGTTCGAAATCGTAGCCCGCCTCTTTTACCGCCTGACCAAGGCTTTCTTGCTCGGCTTCTCCACCATCGTAGGAGATGGCAACGAGCCCCTTTTCCGGGTCGGCGTTCGCCTCGCCCACGAAATCCAGCCTTTTCAGGGCCCTCTCCAGACGCCCGGCTTCTTCTACGTCCGACAGTTCGGCCACCTTCAGGGTTATGTCCGGCATGTTTTCCCCTTTACTCGTCGGGTTGTTCCCGGGGTTTTACGGAAAGAGACAGCTTCCGGTTGCCCCGCAGCACCTCTATTGTAGTTCTGCGCCCGATAGCCGACTCGTCCAGCAGGTTTAGCAGGCTGTCCGTAGACCTGACGTCCTGATCCCCGAGACCCAGGATCACGTCTCCCTCGCGCACCCCGGCTACCTCCGCCGGGCTGTTGGGCGCAACGGACTCCACGCCCGCACCACCCTCGAAGCCCCCACGCGCCGGGCGGGTCACGACCCCCACGCCCAAGTAGGCGCGCCGGACCCGGCCCTCCGTTACCAGGGAGAAAACCACGCGCCGGAACGCCGCCGAGACCGGGACCGCAAAGCCTATACCCTGGGCGCCCCCGATGATAGCCGTGTTGATACCGACGACCCTGCCGGCCGAATCCGCCAACGGCCCGCCGGAGTTGCCGGGGTTGATCGCCGCGTCCGTCTGGATGACGTTCTCGATGGGCCGTCCGCCCTCGCCCCTTATGGAACGTCCCAGGGCGCTCACGACCCCCGCCGTAACGCTCCGCTGAAACCCCAAGGGGTTACCGATAGCCACCACGAGTTGCCCGACGACCAGGTTCTCCGCCTCGCCCAACGCGGCCACCGTAACCTCGTCCTCCGGCACGAAGCGCACCACCGCGAGATCGCTCGGCGGGTCTTCGCCCAAGACCTCCGCCGGAACAAAGGAACCGTCCGCGAGCGTTACCTGAACGCCGCCCCCGTCCCCGACGCTGGCAACCTGCCGGATACCACGCACTACGTGGCTGTTGGTTATCGCAGTGGCCCCTCCGTCGCCCGAGCCGAGTACGACGCCGCTCCCACCGCCCCGCCCGTTTGGCGTCCCGACCGAGACCACGGCGGGCTCCAAGCCCTCTGTTACCTCCCGGACGGCCCGCGAGTAAGCGTCCAGCGCACCCCTTTCTAGCCGGGAGCTGGCGGAAAGGTTCTCGAAAATCTCCACGAGTAGTTTTTACCGCACCGCGAGAGAAACGACCCCGGACAAACGGCCGGGTTTTCGCCTCCGCTACCCTTCAACGCGCCCCCGATGGGCGGCCCTACGCGAACCCACGCAAAACGAGAACCCACGCAAAAAGCCCTTCCGCGAGCTACTCGCGGAAGGGCTCTCTGTGAAACTACCAGGCTTCGGGCTAGTAAACGTCCACCGCGCCCGCATAACCGGGGATGCTGGAGATCGGGGTCTCCACGACGGCCCCGTAGTAGTCCGACGCGTGGATTATCGTCCCCTCACCAGTGGCTATGCCCACGTGGCTCAGCCCGTACCCGTTCTCGTTAAAGAACACGAGGTCGCCGGCGGCGCCATCCGAAGGTGCCCCCGAGCCGTACTGGGCGACGGGATCATCGTACAGAGAAACTCCGAACGCACTGAAAACAGCCGCCGTAAACTCGGAACAATCGTAGCCGTAGCCGTAGCCGCTGTAGTCGTAGGCGCTCCCTATATAGCCCCGGGCCTCGGCGACGACCGACGCGTCAGCCTCCGCCGGGCGCGCCTGAAAAGCCACGAGCGCGGCCATGAGTGCCACCAAAACGGCGGCCATTACCAAATTCGATCTCAACCTTGTTGACACGGTCTTAGATCTCCTTTTCTTCTTGCTTGCATGACAATAGGAATCTAAAAATAAGATTCCCCCTCCAGTTGCGCCGAAGAGAGTAACCATCCAGAAACAGTTTCGCAACGTCTTCGTAATACCAAAAACACCACCTGGAAGGATGTTCGTGCCCTAAAATTACCTCAGTAATGGGAAATTAGCCGGGTTACACTTATTTATCTGAAAGCTCGTACTTTTAACAAAGTTTAACTTGCGAAAAACTTTTGTAGCAAGCGAGGGGACAATTTCCCGCTGGGGGCGGTACCGGGGCGTGTATTTGGGGAGTAAGTTTGATCCGCCGGTATAATGCGGTTTGTGAAAATGGTTTTAGAAAACGTACGCCTCTCGGCGGGCATTCTATTGGCGCGGGCGGCGCGGCTGGCGAGCCGGGTACTCGGAAAGGGGGGTGGGTCCACCGTGCCGGGGGTCGTGGCGCGCCGGGTCTCACCGGATATTCTTGGGAGGATTTCCCGGCGGCTTCCTTTAGGTTCCGTCGCGATCACGGGCACCAACGGCAAAACTACCACCACCCGTATGGTGGACGGTATATTGCGGGCCGCCGGCGTGACGGTCGTGAACAACTCTACGGGCGCCAACCTCGTTACCGGCGTTACCGCGGCCCTGGTGTCGGATGCACGCCTCTCCGGGAAGCCCCGCTCTGACATGGGACTTTTCGAGGTAGATGAGGCGAACGTGCCGGGTGTGGCTTCTGGGGCGGAGTTGAAACTACTCGCGGTACTCAATTTGTTTCGGGATCAACTCGACCGCTACGGCGAGCTCGCGTATACGGGTAAGGTAATATCTTCCGCGTTCGGGGACCTGCCGCGAGACGGCTCCGTGTTGCTGAACGCCGACGATCCCCTCGTTGCGAGCCTCGGCCGCTTTACGGCGAACCCCGTTTACTACGGCATGGACGAACCCGCCCTCGACACCGGAAAGCTGCAACACCTCGCGGATTCCAAAGACTGCCCGATCTGCGGCACGGCCCTGGACTACGAGGCCGTATACATGGGCCACATAGGAATCTACGATTGCCCGAACTGCTCCTTCAGCCGCCCGGAGCCAGAGTACCGGGCACGCCAGGTGCGCCTGAACGGGGCGCGGGGATCCAGCTTCACACTCGAAACACCTAAAGCTAAACTAGAACTAGAGATTAGGTTGCCAGGGGCGTACAACTTGTACAACGCTTTGGCGGCGGCGGCGGTCGCGGGTGAGGCGGGCGTAGGGCTGGAGGACGTGGCGCGCGGGCTCGCGGAGTTCGGCGGCGCCTTCGGGAGGGTTGAGCGGATAGCGGCGGGAGACCGAGAGGTTTTTCTGCTCCTGATCAAGAACCCCGTGGGCTTTAACGAGATTTTGCGGACCTTCGTTACCGGCGGCGAGGCCAGGAACGTGCTTATAGCCATAAACGACAACCACGCCGACGGCCGGGACGTCTCCTGGTTGTGGGACGTAGATTGCGAGATGCTGGCCGACGCTTTTCACGAGGGGCGCACCGGGGGCGTCGAGCCGTTCGCGGTCAGCGGACTGCGGGCGGAGGACATGGCCGTGCGCCTGAAATACGCCGAGCTGCCCGTGGGGGCGGTGATCCCCGACCGGGAGAAAGCTATAAAAACGGCCCTTGGGGCCACACCGCCCGGTGAGACGCTCTACGTGCTGCCGACCTACACGGCGATGTTGGAGATCCGCAAAACCCTGAGCGACCTGGGATACACGCACCCGTTCTGGGAGGACTGAGGATAAAGGTGTCAGGCTTCAAGCTGCAGGTTGCAGGTTTTTTACGGGTTTTGGTTTTCGAGGCGGGGTATCCTCGGTGCAGTTTGTGTGGGCGGTGGTTCATCAGATGGGATCAGGCGTTACACTTTTGGTAGGCTGTTCTCAGGTTTGCCTGACTGCTAACGCCTGACACCTGAAACCGCCGACCGAAAAGAGGCCCTTGAAACTCACCATCCACCACCTGTACGCGGACATGATGAACCTCTACGGCGACCGGGGGAACGTGATCTCCTTGAAAAAACGTTGCGAGTGGCGGGGCATCGCGGTGGAAATCGTAGACGTGGGACTGGGCGAGCGCGTAAGCCCCACCGGTTGCGACATCTTTCTCTTTGGCGGCGGCCAGGACCGGGAGCAGGCGTTGCTCGCCGAAGACCTATCCGGGTCCAAGGGCGCGGACCTGCGTTCCATCGTGGAAAACGGCGGCGTGGTGCTCGGGGTTTGCGGCGGCTACCAGCTCATGGGCCACTACTACGAAACCCTGGAGGGCGAGAAACTACCCGGCGTCGGCGTCTTCGACCTCCACACGAAACCCGGGGCGCCGGATGAGGCGCGCCTGATCGGCAATGTGCTCGTCCGCGTGTCGCTGGAGGACGCTTCTACGAAAGAAGCTGTCGGCTTCGAGAACCACGGGGGCCGCACGTACCTCGGGGAGACAAAGCCCCTCGGAGAAATAGTCGTCGGCCACGGCAATAACGGCGAGGACGGTGGCGAAGGAGCCCGGCGCCTGAACGCCTACGGAACCTACCTGCACGGTTCCCTACTTCCCAAAAACCCCTGGCTCACCGACCAACTCATATCAGAAGCCGTCCGCGGGGCAGACGATACCTTCGAGCTAGAGCCCCTGGACGACGCCATCGAGAAGGCGGCCTTCGAGGCAATTTCAAACCGCGTAACGAGCCGGAGCTAGAAGCTCTCTACCGCAGGGCGTAAGTCTAGTTCCAGCGTCCAGGCCGTCGGGTCTTGGTTGTGGAGCTGCCAGTAGGCTTCGGCGATGGCCTCGGGAGAGAGCATCGTGCGGTCGTCCCGGCCGGGGGACATTTCGCGGACCCGGGGCGTGTTGATCTGGCCGTCCACGATTACGTGCCCGACGTGTACGCCCTGCGGTCCGAACTCCCGGGCCATACTCTGTGCCAGCGCCCTAAGCCCGAACTTTCCCGTAGCCAGCGCCGCGAACTTTGCCGACCCGCGCATCGAAGCCGTCGCCCCCGTTAGCAACACGGTGCCGCGCCCGGCCTCCTGCATTGCCGGCAGTACCTGTTGTGCGGCGTAGAAAGCCCCGGCACAGTTGGCCTTGAAGCAGAAGTCGAACTGTTCCGGCGAGACCTCCAAAATGCCGCCCATCTGGAAGGCGCCGGCGTTATAGATCAGGACTTCGGGCGTTCCCAACTCGTCCCTCACCCGCTCGAAAGCCTGCTCTACCGAAACCGGATCCGTGGCGTCCGTCGAAACCGGCTGCGCCACGCCTCCCTCACCCTCGATCTCCTCTTTAATCCCGGATAAGCCGTCCTCGTTGCGGGCCATCAGGCCTACCGAGTATCCTTCGCGGGCAAAACGCCGGGCGATAGACGCCCCAAGTTCCGGACCTACACCTACAACCGCTGCTACTTTGCCGTTCAATGCACCCTCCTCACTAAATTCACCGACTTCCATAGCAGAGCGTACCGTATTTATGATCGGAGCTTGAGACGTGAACCTCCAAATGATGGGCCGCGGAAGCCCCGCACGAGTCATACGCGTGGACAAACACGTTCGCGTTGCCGGCCCGAGATACTGGCCGTCCGTCCAATGCGGCCTGTAACGCTTCACCTGTAGCATAACTTCGTCGCTAGGGTTCCGCCGCCCGGCATTGCCGAGAGCGGGTCCGAGACCGAGAGCGGCGAGCGGGCCGGGAGAAAACCGGCGCGCCACACGGCGGGATAAAAGCCCGGGAGGCAGAGACAGCTTCCCGGGCTTTCGCGTTTCGGGAAGCGGAACAGCTACCGAAAGGAGCGGGTCTTGGGAGGCAATCACCATCACCGGAGAGTAGGACCACCGGACGAAGAGGCGCTCAAACGCCTGGCAGGCTACGAGGCCCGCGAGCGGGAGGCGTCCATTCCGACGGACCGTTGGGATGCGGAAGTGGAGCGGGCGTTGGAGATCGGGCTTCCAGGCGCCGACTCTATCGAAGACGAAACTATCTCCACCTTCGCCCGCACGGAGCTTCCGCACTTCGCCGGCATCAATACTTTTATGCGGTTCCCGTTCCTGGAAGACGTGCGGGGTGTCGCCGACTACGACGTGGCGGTGCTCGGCGCGCCGTTCGACATGGGGACGACCTACCGGGCGGGGACGCGGTTTGGGCCGCAGGCGATCCGTCGCATCTCTGGGTTGTACTCGACGTATAACTACGAGTTCGGGGTGGACCTGCGGGAGTCTTTGCGGGCCGTGGACTTGGGAGACGTGTTCGTCATCCCGGCGAACATCGAGAAGAGCTTCGACCAGATCGCAAACGCCGTCAGCCACGTCGCCGAAGTCGGGACTTTCCCGGTAATTCTTGGTGGGGATCACTCCATCGGATACCCGTGTGTCCGCGGCATCGCGCCTCATATAGAGGGAAACGTCGGCATCATCCACCTCGACCGACACGTAGACATTCAGGAGAAAGACATGGACGAGCGGATGCACACCACGCCCTGGTTCCACGCCACAAACATCCCGAACGCCCCGCCCAAGAACCTGGTGCAATGCGGCATCGGCGGCTGGCAGGTGCCCCGCGCCGGCGTAACCGAGGCCCGCGAACGCCAGACGACCGTCATGACCATCGGGGACGTCGAAGCGATGGGTATAGAAAAAGCCGCAGAGATGGCCCTGGAGGTCGCCTGGGACGGGGCGGAGGCAGTATACCTCTCTTTCGACATAGATTCGGTGGACGCCGGGTTCGTGCCGGGGACGGGCTGGCCGGAGCCGGGTGGCTACCTGCCCCGCGAGGCGCTGAAGTTCTTGCACTTGGTCGCAAAAGAAGGGCTTTGCGGCATGGAGGTCGTGGAGGTCTCGCCTCCCTACGACGTGAGCGACCAGACGGCGCTGTTGGCGGCGCGGGCCGTCGCCGACGTGCTGGCGACGCTGGTGAGCGAGGGGCATTTGGGGGAGCGGAAGTAGTTGCAACGGTATCTACTCGTGAGATGGTTGGCGCTGGTAGGGGCGGTTTTGGTTTCCCTGGTGGCACACGGTATCTCGGGCGCGTTTTGAGAGCAATGCAAAAGGAGCTTCGGTAAATGATCCTTATCGGCGTAGCGGTTTTTATCGTCCTGATGATGGCGATCGGTCTGTGGGTGGCGCGTAAGATTCAGGGCGACAGCGCAAACTACATCGTCGCCGGGCGCGGCCTGATCCTACCTCTAGCCGCCGCCACCCTTATGGCCCAGGCGGTAGATACGAACGCTACTCTAGGCAACACGGACCTGACGGCGGAGTTCGGGTTTTGGGCCGGGGCGTCGCTCCCGATAGGACTCGCGCTGTGCCTGTTCCTTACGGGCCTCTTTTTCGCCAAGCCGCTAAACCGGATGGGCTTGATGACGCTGCCGGACTTCTTCCGGCGGAAGTACGGCCAGTCCGTCGAGGTTCTGGCCTCGTTCATAATGATCCTGGCCTTCAGCATCCTGCTCGCGGGCAACCTGGTCGCGGGCGGATTTTTATTTGCAACTTTCATGGGGACGAGCTACGGGGTGGGGGTTGCCCTTATAGCCGCTATAGTGCTCGTGTACACCATCGCCGGCGGCCTCATAGCCGTCGCCTACACGGACTTCATTCAGGTGGGCGTCGCCCTACTCGGGTCTTTGGTCTTGCTCGGGTTTGTCCTGGTCAATTTCGGCATCACGATCCCGGAAGGAATGGGCCCGTTCGCCTTCGAGCAACTCACAAACCCGGAGATGGGCGCGTACATAAACTGGGCCACGATCCTGGCTCTAGGCCTCGGCGATATCGTCGCCATAGACTTCATGCAGCGCGTCTTCGCCGCCGACAGCCCGGAGACGGCCCAGCGGGCCTGCTTTGCTGGCAGCGTCGGGACGCTCGTCGTCGGTGTGCCGTTCGCGCTGGTGGCGCTTTCTTCGGGGGCCATTCTGGAGCAGGCGGGGGTCGCCGTTGGCAACGATCCCGTTCTCTACACCATGATCCAGGAGGTCGTGCCGCCGGTGCTCGGGCTGTTAGTGCTCTCCGGCATCGTTGCCGCCTCACTCTCCACGAGCGACGGCGCGGTGCTCGGCACCTCCTGTGTCTTTGCCCGCAACGTCTTCGGTATCCGGGAAGAACAAGGAGGGGCGGAGGCCGACAAGCTCTTGCTCACCGCCCGCATCATGGCGGTGCCCATTACGCTGCTCGGCATCTTCTTCGCCCTGCGCATCCCCGAGACCGGCATCCTGCTCACGCTCGCCTTCGACGTTCTCTTCGCAGCCTTATTCATACCTTTCGTCCTCGGTGTCTACTGGCCCAAAGCGAATAAGCCGGCGGCTATCGCGGCCATTATCATCGGAACCTCCACCCGGCTGGCGTTCTTCGTCCTCACGCCCACGACCTACGGCGTCGAGAACACCCTGGCCCACATACCCAACGAAAACTTCACCGCCGCCTTCGACGGCTTGCCGACCATGATCTGCCCGCTCCTCGCCCTGTTCACCTTCATCGTCCTGGCGCTCGCCACCCAAGACACCTACGAACCCGCGGTCAAGGACGTACGAGCCCTGATAGAGGATGGAGTGGTCGCAGAGCCCGCGAGGTGAGCTTGTCCGGCTGTCCAAAGAGATAGGGCTTAGAAAGCTTCTCGTTTGGCCTTTGGGCCAGCGATTGTGCAATGCGTAGTCTCTAAGATGCGGTGCAGAACTACCGGAGGTACCGAGGAGGCATATGAAACTCTCGCCAAAAGAGCAAGAAAAGTTAATGATCTTCACCGCCGCCGAGCTTGCCCGGCGGCGTAAAGATCGAGGGTTGAAGCTAAACCACCCGGAGTCGGTAGCCCTCATCTCCGCTGAGCTGTTAGAGGGCGCCCGTGACGGCCGGGGCGTCGCCGACCTGATGAGTTTCGGGGCGACGATCCTTTCCCGCGAAGAGGTGATGGAGGGCGTCCCCGAGATGGTAGACGAGGTCGCCATCGAAGCCACCTTCCCCGACGGAACAAAACTCGTAACCGTTCACGACCCTATAGTCTAGGAAGGAACGACATGAACCGTGTAGAAGCTACCGAACTCATCCTGGAAGCCAAGAAAGAAAAGGGCTTTACCTGGAAAGAGTTGGCCGAGAAGGTCGGCATGAGCGACGTGTGGACCACCGCCGCGCTTATGGGCCAGATCCACATGAACGAAGACGAAGCCGGCAAAGCCGCCGAAGCCTTAGACCTCGGGCCGGAAGTCGCCGAAGCGCTGCAGAACTACCCGATGCGCGGCGGCCTCGACCCGCTGGTGCCGACCGACCCGCTCGTATACCGTTTCTACGAGATCATGCAGGTCTACGGCGTCCCGATGAAGCATCTCATCCACGAGGAGTTCGGCGATGGCATCATGAGCGCCATAGACCTCACGATAGATGTCGAGCGCGAGGAGGACCCCGACGGCGACCGGGTAAAAATAACCTACTCCGGCAAGTTCCTACCCTACAAGAAGTGGTAGCCGCACGATGATTCCGGGAGAAGCGTTACCCGCCGGCGGCGACGTAGAGCTGAACGCGGACCGCGAGACCGTCACGCTCACCGTCGCGAGCGTGGGGGACCGCCCGATCCAGGTCGGCAGCCACTTCCACTTCTTCGAGACGAACAGGGCTCTCAAGTTCGACCGGGAGGCTGCTTTTGGAATGCGCCTCAACATCCCCGCCGGCAACGCCGTCCGCTTCGAGCCTGGCGATGAGAAGGAGGTCGAGTTGGTCGCCATCGGGGGCCGCCGCGTCGTGCGCGGTATGAACGGCCTCACAGAAGGCCCGCTGGACGACGAAGAGATCCGCGAAGCCGCTCTCGGGCGAGCCCGCGAAAAAGGTTTTATGGAGGAAGCATGAGCGGCATCTCGCGGAGACGTTACGGTGGCATGTTCGGTCTGACGACCGGCGACCGGCTGCGGCTGGCCGATATGGAGCTATTCGTAGAGGTCGAGGATGACCTGACGCTCGCCGGTGAAGAGGCGGTCTTCGGGGGAGGCAAGTCCATCCGGGAGGGGATGGCCCAGGGTGTTGCGACCCGCGAGGAGGGCGCGATGGACCTGGTCATCACGAACGCCCTGATCGTGGACCACTGGGGGATAACGAAGGCGGATATTGGCGTGCGAGACGGGCGGGTCGCCGGGGTCGGTAAGGCCGGAAACCCGGACACGATGGACGGCGTGACGTTGGAGATAGGTCCCTCGACCGAGATCGTCGCCGGCGAAGGCATGGTCACAACGCCGGGCGGCATTGACGCCCACATCCACTTCATCTCGCCGCAACAGGCCGACGAGTCCATAACCTCCGGCGTCACCACCATGCTCGGCGGTGGCACCGGACCCGCCACCGGCACGAACGCCACCACCTGCACCCCCGGCGCCTGGAACCTCCACCGGATGCTCCAGGCTATAGACAATCTCCCGCTGAACTTCGGCTTTCTCGGAAAAGGAAACTCCGCCCGGCCGGAACCTTTGCAAGAGCAAATAGAAGCCGGCGCCGCGGGCCTGAAGCTGCACGAAGACTGGGGCACGACACCACAGGCCATCCGCACCTGCCTGCGCGTAGCAGACGAACTGGACGTGCCGGTTGCTATTCACACCGACACCCTCAACGAGTCCGGTTTCGTCGAGGACACCACCGAGGCTTTCGAGGGCCGGGCTATCCACACCTACCATACGGAGGGCGCGGGCGGCGGCCACGCACCGGACATAATGAAGCTCTGCGGCGAGCCGAACGTGCTGCCGAGCTCCACCAACCCGACGCGGCCCTACACGGTCAACACCATTGACGAGCACCTCGATATGCTCATGGTCTGCCACCACCTGAGCCGCGAGGTGCCCGAAGACGTGGCGTTTGCCGAGAGCCGTATCCGGGCCGAGACCATAGCGGCGGAGGACGTGTTGCACGATTTGGGCGCGCTCAGCATGATCGCCTCGGACTCTCAGGCGATGGGCCGGGTAGGGGAAGTCTGGATCCGGACCTGGCAAACGGCCGACAAGATGAAGCGCCAGCGCGGCCCCCTCTCCGGAGACTCCGATCGCAACGACAACCACCGCATTAAACGCTACGTCGCCAAATGCACCATCAACCCCGCAATAACCCACGGCATCGCAGACCACGTCGGCTCTATAGAAACCGGCAAACTCGCCGACATCGTGCTCTGGAAACCGGCCTTCTTCGGCGTCAAACCGGAGGTAGTAATAAAAGGCGGCTTCATCGCCCACGCCCAGATGGGCGACCCGAACGCCTCGATCCCGACCCCCGAACCCGTCCTCCACCGTCCGATGTTCGGCGCCTACGGCTCCGCCATGCGCGACACCTGCCTCACCTTCGTCTCGGGGGCCGCCGCCGGAAGCGGCGCGCTGGAGAACCTGGACCTCGGAAAAGACTGTGTGCCGGTGCGAAACACCCGGAAGATCGGTAAAAAAGACATGGTCCACAACGACCTGCTCCCGGACATCGAGGTAGACCCGGAGACCTACGAAGTTCGGGTGAACGGTGAGGTCCTTACCTGCGAACCCGCCGAAGAACTCTCGTTGGCCCAACGCTATTTTTTGTTCTAAACAAGCTTCGTGGCGCAGGTTATACAATCGTTGGATGGTCACCGAAGGGCGTGCCGCCGAGGTCCGGGAGTTGCTCGAAAGGGTGCGCGGGTGGGCTTCACGAAAGCCGGACGTAGTGGCGGTCGGCCTGGCCGGCTCCTGGGCGCGGGGCAAAGCCCGCATGGACTCCGACGTAGACCTCGTGTTGATCACGGTGGAAAAAAGAGATTACCTCGGAGACGAGTT
Source organism: Rubrobacteraceae bacterium (assembly GCA_965213905.1). Classification (GTDB taxonomy): domain Bacteria; phylum Actinomycetota; class Rubrobacteria; order Rubrobacterales; family Rubrobacteraceae; genus SIRX01. The sequence goes on from OZ243922.1 coordinate 1,879,743, forward strand.
CTGGGTAAGAGATCTCGGAGGATGTCGTATTGTCAGGACTGCTGACTGGGGACCAAAGATGTACGAGCGCCGGTTCGTCCTGCCGTCCGACCTGGAGGTCGAGGCCGGCGTTGTCCCGCCTTCGTGGGCCGCGACCGACCCTCCGGACCCCAACCTCCGGCCCGTAATTCGTGACGGATTCCGTATCTTGTACGATCCGGAGGGCCTGTTGGCACGCCTCGTAGCAGCGTGCTCCTGAGCCCGGAGTATCCTCGCCCGGCCCCGTGGTCCCAGGTGTGGTAGCTTATTTAAGGGGGAAGTGGAGCGACTGGAAAACAACTGCCGAGAGGTTCGTACCGTTGCAATTGTTCGAGAAACTCATAGACCATCACGAGGCATTTCGGCTGGTGTTGGAAAACACTTCCCGGTTGCCCGTCGAGGACACGCCGCTAGAAAAAACACAGGGGCTCGTGCTCTCCGAAGACTTGAAGGCCAGGTTCGACTCTCCGCCGTTCGACAACTCGGCGGTGGACGGCTACGCGGTACGAAGCACCGATACCGAAGAAGGGCGGGTTTTTCGGGTAGTGGACGAAGCCCCGGCGGGCCGGCCGTCGCAGAAAAGTGTTGGAGAGGGAGAGGCGATCAAGATCTTCACCGGCGGCGTGATCCCGGAGGATGCCGACGCGGTCGTGATGGTCGAGAACACCTCCGGCTGGGGCGAAGAGTTCGGGTTGAAGAAAGCGGCGGACCCCGGGCAGAACATCCGCCGGAGCGGGGAAGATGTATGTAAAGGAGACGTTATCTTACGCGCGGACACGGAGCTCGGGCCGCCGGAGATCTCACTGGCCGCAACCCAGGGTTACGGTGAGCTGCCCGTCTACCGGAGGCCGAAGGTTGCCGTTCTCTCCACCGGCACGGAACTGGTGGCGCCGGGAGAACGGGAGCTCTCACCCGGTGAGATCTACGACTCCAACTCTTTCGCCATGCTCGCCCAGGCCCGCGAAGCCGGCGCCGAAGCCTTCCGTATCGCCGCCGCCTCGGATAATGAGGAAGTGCTGCGCGAATCCATCCTAGAAGCTTTGAGCAGTGCCGACGTGGTAGTAACCAGCGGCGGCGTCTCGGTGGGGGAGAAAGACCTGGTAAAAGGCACGATGACCGGGCTGGGCGTCGAGCAGGTCTTCTGGGGCGTAAAGTTCAAGCCTGGCAAGCCGCTGTTCTTCGGGGTTCGGGATGGCGACAGTGTTTTTGGGTTGCCCGGAAACCCCGTCTCCGCGATGGTCTGCTTCGAGCTTTTCGTGCGGCCCGCGCTAATGAAGCTGGGCGCCAGGCAAGATATGAAAAGGCCCCGGATACAGGTTTACTTTGACCACGACGTAAAAAATCAGTTTGGCCGGATGCACGCGATGCGGGTCACCCTCGAACGCACCGATAAAGGTTGGCGGGCGGAGTCGGTTGGGGCGCAAGGTTCGGGGCTCGTGAGTTCGCTAACGAAAGCCGACGCCCTGGCCTTGATCGGGCCGGAGTCCGAAGGTGTTCGGGCGGGTAACAACGTAGAAGCCATCGTGCTGCGGGAAGAGATCCTTGCCGGAAATTTAGCGATGGGATATGAGGGCTAGATGATAGAATCGAGTATCTAATGTTCGAGACAGACCACGAAGACAACGTTTTCCGCCGAAGGTTGATGAAAGAGGTCGAGCCGGCTCATCCGGTGAACTTCTCTTTCTATTCGCCGTCGGTAAAAGTGCAGGTCATGTACGTGGCGGAGCACCTGCCGGAGGCGAACGGCCGCTACATCGGCAACGGGGTGACCATAGAGTTCGTCCCGGAGAACGCGGCGGCGGTCGAGCGGGTGCGGGAGTTCGTCTGGCACTGGGAAGAGCACAACGAGTTTACCGGCATCCGCAAGATCAACCACCTCCGGCGCGGCGTGGACCCGGAGAGCGTCGAGGGCATGCTGGAGCGGGTCCGGGGCGTTGACCGGCGGGCCGCGGCAAAGGCCGCCGAAGCCCTGGACGCCGACGAGCTCGGGGAGATCATAGCGGCGGAGGACGCCAAAGAACTCGCCCGTTTCCCCGGTATCGGAGAGAAGCGTGCCAACAGCATCGTCGAGTTCTACCGGAACGAAAAAAGCGACCGGTACTTTCTCTACGCCGCCAACCGCAACGACCGCTTCCGGGGGCATCCCGTTGCCACGGAGCTGGACCTGCCCGGAGACCTCGAAGAGCAAGTCTGGAACCACGCGGTAGAAGCGCAGAGCCTCGGGGACCCGGACCCGTTGGGCGATACGGAGCCGCCGGGGCACACCACGGTCCGAAACGCGAACATGCTCCACCCGATCCCCATGACGCCCTCTCTCATGGGCCGGGGCGTGTACCAGCCGGAGCAGGTGGAGATCTTCGCCGAGACGCTCAAGCGGGTGATGGTAGACGGCGAGAAGCTCGCCGGCGTGGAGGATCTCCGGATACAGCGCGGCCGCATCTTCCACACGGAGAAGATGCCCGGCGTCGGGATGAAGACCCGCGCCAGGGTGATGGCGAGCGGGCTCTTGGACCACGAGTACACCTTCGAGAACCTCGTGGCCATCCCCGGCGTAACCGAAGCCCAGGCCCGCACCATCGCCGAGACGGCGCGAGAGGCGCGGCCCTCCGTCCGTGTCTCCTAGTCTCTACCGTTTTGTCCGGGGTCACGAGCCGGTAAGCGCCGAGAAAGTTGCCACCGACCTGCTCTCCCTTCCGGACCTCAACGGCGACGCCCGGTCCCACATAGAGAAACTTACCGCCCGGGACCCGCGCTTTCTCTGGGAGGAGAGTGGCAACCTCCGTACCGCGGACGTGGCCGCGCTTCCCCTACAAGAAGCGCCCTACGTCGTCTTCGATCTGGAGACCACCGGAACCTCCGCCTCAAAGAGCGGAATAACGGAGTTGGGCGCCGTAAAGCTGGCCGGGGGCGAGGTGGTGGATGAGTTTTCGACGCTCATCAACCCGGGTATGCCCATAACACCTTTCGTGGTCCGCCTGACCGGAATCACGAACTCGATGGTCGCGGATGCGCCACCGGTGGAGAAGGTCCTGCCGTCCTTTGAGGAGTTCGTGGAGGGCACGGTCCTCGTCGGACACAACGTGCAGTTCGACTGCTCGTTCGTCGCCGCGGCCCGGGGTGAGGAGCTGCCAAACCCCGTCCTCGACACCTTGAAGCTCGCCCGGACGCTGGTTCCGGGGCTCCGGCGATACCGGCTCGGTTCGCTTGTCGGGCACTTTGGGGTGCGCCAAGTCCCGAACCACCGGGCGCTCTCCGACGCGGCGGCAACCGCCGAGGTGTTCGTAAAGCTCCAGAAACTCTTGCGTTCCGCCGGGGTGCGGACCGTGGGTGAGGCGGCCACGCTCAAAGGCGGCAGCCGGCGGCGCATAAAGCCCCAGAAACAGCACCTCGCCGAAGACGTACCAAAGACACCCGGTGTCTACTACTTCGTGGACAAAGACGGGACCGTGCTCTACGTCGGGAAGGCGAAAGACCTGCGGGCGCGGGTGCGGACCTACTTCAACGGCGGGGACGGGCGGCGTAAGATCGGGCGCCTCGTCGAAGAGGTGGCCGAGGTGCGCTACGAGGAGGCTGAGAGCGAGCTTCACGCCCTGATCCACGAGGCCCGCGAGATAAAGCGCCTTCTCCCGCGCTACAACTCCGTCGGCCGCGAACCCCGGGCGAGCTGGTTTATAAAGCTGGACATGAACGAGCCGTATCCGGTCCCGCAAAGGGTGCCGAGCACCGAAGCCGAAGAAGGCGTAACTTACCTGGGGCCGTACCGGAGCGCCCGGGTCCTCGACACCTGCATCGAGGCCCTCGGTAGGATCTTCCCGCTAAAACAATGCTCGGGCGAAGAAGGCGCCTGCTTCTACGGCCAGATGGACCGCTGCGCACCGTGCATGGGCATGGACGAAGAAGAATATCGTACGAACGTCGTTGACGAACTGACGGCCCTTATGCGGGGCGAGGGGGGAGAGGAACACGTCGCCGCGCTCGTCCGGGAGCGGGACCGGCTCTCCGGGCAACGGGAGTTCGAGGCCGCGGCGCGCTTGAGAGACCTGGTCGCCGGCATAAAACGGATACGCCTCACCCGCGCCGTCGTCAGCGCGGAAGGCATACAAGCCGTCGTCACGCCCTCCACCGAACCGGGGATCGTCGAGGTGTTCACCTTCTCGGAAGGTTGCCTGACCTCCCACCAGGGCTTCGAGGCGGGTGACACCGTGGCACTCTCGAAGTTCGCGGAGGAAGTGCTGGCCGAGTCGGAGAACCCATCTTCCGGCGGTTCCGACGAGTCGCGGGTCGTGGCCGCCTACCTCCGGCGGCGCTCGGCGGCGGTCGAGGCGGTGCGGCTCACGGAAGCGGAAGACCTGGTAAACGCCGTCGGCGCGTTCGTCGAGAAAGACGGCGGCGAAACCTAGCCTCGCCGGCATGATGCCTCGCTAGCATGATAGTTAGGATGTTAGAATAAGGCTTGCAAAAGCTGCGGTTTGGCCCGGCGCCGTCAAAGAGGCGAGTGAGTTTATGGTTCAGGGATTACAAGGAACGACCCGCCGGATACTCCTGGTGGACGACGAGCCGTCGCTCCAGAAGATGCTCCTACACGCTCTTGAGCGCGAAGGCTTCCAGGTGCTCGTCGCGGGAGATGGAGAAGAGGCGCTGGAGGCGTTCCGGTCCTACGAGCCGCACCTCATAATCCTGGACATCATGCTGCCCAAGCTGGACGGGACGGAAGTCTGCCGGCGCATCCGCTCTACGAGCGACGTGCCAATAGTCATGCTCACCGCCCGGGACGACGAGATAGACCGGGTCGTGGGGCTTGAGCTTGGGGCCGACGACTACGTCACCAAGCCGTTCGCCGTCCGGGAGTTGGTCGCGAGGATAAGGGCCATCATGCGCCGGGTCGCGGTTCCGGCGGGCCAGCGCCAAGACGAGTTAAGCTACGACGGTTTGAAGATAAGCATCCCCAGCCGCCGGGTAGCGGTGGGCGGTGGGGAGGTGGACCTCACGTACACGGAGTTCGAGTTGCTGGTAACGCTCGCTTCGAACCCCGGCCGGGTGTTCTCCCGGAGTACGCTGCTCACCCGGGTTTGGGGCGACGAGTTCCGCGACGAGCGGACGGTAGACGTCCACATCCGCCACCTCCGCGAGAAGATCGAAAGAGATCCCCGCAACCCCGAGTTTATCCACACCGCGCGGGGTGTCGGGTATGTTTTCCGGTAAGAAACACCTTTTACGCCGCACTGAAGGCCGGGAACCGAAAGAGCCCTGGAACAAACCCCGGCGGCGGAGGTTCCCGAAGCTGGGCGGCAAGTTCCAACCCCGCATCGGCATCCAGGTGTGGCTCACGGCGCTGTTCATGTTGGTCACCGCTTTCGCCGGCATAACGGCCTACGAGATCGTACGCCCCATACTCACGGCGACCCTGGAGCAGACCGGTGAAGCCTACTTCGAACAAGTAGGCGACGAATACGAGGGCCTACAGCAACGCACCGGCGGGGACCTCTCCGTCCAGCGTATCAATTCTTTCGCGGTAAGCCGCAGCTTGCAGTGGGGTGTCGTGGATCCTTCGGATGGCAGCAAGCTCCGGGGCGACGCGGACCTCGAATGGGACCCGCGAGTAGTGCAACAAGCCGCCGATAGCGGCGAGCCGGCCCAAGGCATAAACGAGGTCGGGGGGGACGGTCCCCGCAGCCGCCAACAACGCGGCACCTACGCCGCGCCGATCCGCAACGACGGCGAGCGAATGGCGGTCGTCTTTACCAGGTATTTTACCGAAAGCGACGTACGAAACTCCGAAGCCGCCATAAGCAACATCAACCGCATAGCATTTCTCGCCGGCGGCCTCGCGCTTCTTATAACCGGGCTCGCCGGTTACATAGTAGCCTCCCTTATTTCCCGCCGGGTAAGTCGCCTAGGTCTTGCCGCCGAACGGCTTGCCACCGGAAACTTCGACGAGCGCATAGAGACCCGCGTAAAAGACGAAGTAGGCTCTTTGGGCGAGACTTTCAACTCTATGGCGGCCTCTTTGCAAGGCGCCTTTCAGCAGGTCGAACAGGAAAAAGAGCGGGGCCGGGCCATCCTCGACGGCATGACCGACGCCGTAATCGGCGTGAACGGCGAGCTGAACGCCATCTTTCTCAACCCCCGCGCCCGGGAGCTATTGGAGTCTTCCGGACACGCTTTTCACACCCGGTTGCAGGAAATACTAGTCAGGGCCCGTCGCAGCGGCCTGGTGACGGAGCCGGAGGTGGAAGCGGGGAACCGCCTTATAGAAGTCCGCGCCGCTCCGCTCGAAGAGGGCGCGCTCGCCATCCTGCGGGACGTTACCGAAGAGCGTCAGGTGCAGCGCGCGAAAGCCGAGTTTATCGCCAACGCCTCGCACGAGCTCAAGACGCCGCTCTTCGCGCTCTCGGGTTACCTGGAGATGATGGAGGACGAAGACGACGAAGAAGTTCGGGTAGGTTTCCTCGAAGAGATGCGCTCCCAAACCGAACGCCTCCAGAACCTTGCCCGGACGCTGCTCGACCTGAGCCGCCTGGACGCCAACGCCATCACGTTCCGCCTGGAAGAGGTATACCTCGAAGACATGTTGCACGACTTGCGGCGGGATTTCGGCTACACGGGACGTCCGGTCAACATCCAGGCCGAGGAAGGCGTGCCCCCGGTGGAGACGGACCCGACGCAGTTGCACCGGATGCTCGCCATCCTTCTGGACAATGCCCTCAAATACTCCGACGAAAGCACCCCCGTGGATCTGGGCCTGTCACGCGAAAACGGCCACGCTATAGTTAGCGTCTCCGACCAGGGTTGCGGAATACCGGAAGAAGAACTGCCGCACATCTTCGACCGTTTCTACCGCGCGCAGGGCTCCTCCCGCGCCGACGGCACGGGGCTCGGGCTGGCCCTCGCCGGCGAGATCACCGATCACCTCGGTGGCAATATTCAGGTAAAAAGCAAACCGGAGTCCGGAAGCATTTTCTCGGTTGTCCTGCCGATACCGGAGGATTCCTCGAACGGACAGCCGGAATAATTTTTCGCGTCTACCTAAAGCTCAGGTATATGTTTTTGGTAGGTCGGGGGTAGAATATACGTGGGCAGTCCCTCGGTTCGTGGTTGTCCCCCCTCCTGCGTTTCCGAGGCTGCCCGTTTTGGTGCACCAGGTTCTCTTCAAAACTTGTAAAAGGTCAGAAAGGAACGGGGAGACCGAAGAAACTCAGCAGGGGACGGACCAGGTTCAAGATCAAACCCAGCGGCGAGTACTGGCTCGGGCCGAGGATGAGCAGCAGCACGAGCCCGAGCAGTATCATCGGCCCGTACTGGTTCATGAAGTTGACGAAGCCGTCTAGGGCGCGGGGCAAAAAGGGAAAGAGGATCTTCGAGCCGTCGAGCGGCGGTATGGGCACGAGGTTGAAGACGAAGAGCAGCGCGTTGATGAACGCCACACCGACCACCACGTACAGGGCATACCCGCCCTGGAACGCCGGAAATACGAACAGAACGGCGCAGACGGAAACTATAAACAGGTTCGAGACGGGGCCGGCGAGGGCCACGGCGACGGGGCCGAGGAGGCCGCCTTTGAGCTTCGAAAGCATGACGGGGGTTGGCTTACCCCACCCGAACCCGGCCATCAGTATCATCAGGCTCCCCAGCACGTCCAGGTGTGAGAACGGGTTCAGGGTCACCCGCCCCTGACGGTAGGCCGTATCGTCTCCCAAGAGATACGCGGAGTAGGCGTGGGCGGCCTCGTGTATCGTTATGCCGACCACGAAACCCATTATTATCGCCACCGCGAAAGCAGGATCCTGCTGAAAGATACCTATTATCATGGATGCAGGTAATAATACACGTTCGTCGCCGCCCGGACGTGCGGACGTGCCTACTAGTGCCTATTAGTTGTTAGTTGCCCGTGGCGAAGACTGTGATGTGGTTGCCGGATTCCCCAGTATAAGATGATAGTTGGGGCTCGAGCACGCCCGCAAGGTCTGGGACCGAGCCGATCTCGGTGGTGCCGGCGGTAACCAGGGCGTCGGGCCCCACGTCGCCGTTGATATTCCGGACGAGCGAGACGAACACCCTTGAGTTGGGAGCTTGAAAGGGTTTGATCTCCACCACGTTCGTGTCTTGCACGGTGGGGTCTGGCCTGACGGCCGTTATCGTGCCCGTCACCGGCGCGTACACGGTGGCCCCCGCGTCGGCGCCCACGTCCAGCGCCCCGGTCCCGGGGCCTTCTCTCTCTTCCCGGTCCATCACGTGGTACTTGATGTCTTCCGGGTTGGATACCCCGCCGAACAACCCGAGCAGCGGGTTGGCCGAGACGTTCTTGCCCCTGGGCTGAAGCTCCAGCAAGCCCTCGCCCCCGGGATGGTAACCGAGCCCCCTAAGGTCCGCCGGCCGCACGGGGGTTGACACCTCGATTCCCCCGGCTTCTGCCAACACCACGTCCGGACCGGCCTCGTTCGAGTTTATAGGAAGCGCCTGGCCGGCCGCATCCGGGCTCTGGACCAGAACGGCAAAGAGCAGCGCCAGAACGCCCATCAAAACCAAAGAGCCTAAAAACAACCGCTTCCGCGGGCGCACGCCCCACCGAAATTTACCCGGGGGGTTCCGGTGTCCGGCGGGCCCGAGCTTCCCGGCGGGCCGCCCGGCCCGTCTCAACTGAGAGGCTTTACGCGGAGGGCGTCGGGGTTGTTTGTACGCCTGCCTGGCCGCCCGCTTCTGCCTGGCGTCTCGCAGACGCCGCACGTTTCCCCTGCTCATAATTCGGAGGATTATACAGAGCCGTAACAGAACTGTAAAATGGCCGGGCGGCCCCGAACCGGCCGCCGGAGTATAGACTAAAGACCTTTAAACCCGAGACAGAGACTTGAAAGAAACGTTCCGAAAAACAGGCGGGCCAACCCCAGTATCTCCCGCGGAGTTCTACCGGACACCTGTCTCTTGCCGTGCGGCGGAGTAACCCCGACCCGTCGAGGAGCGCGGCGGAGGACTACCGCAAAAAAGCCCTCCACGAAGCCTCCCACGTAGCCCGTAGCCTGCAAAAAACCGGCCACCCCAAACCATTGGGTGATCCGTCGTCCGGGATACTGCTGGTCATAGAGCAACCCATTGGGCCCCGGGTCCTCGGGGCGGTCGCAAAAAGCCTGGAGGCCGTGCGCCTGCCCGAAGCCTACGTGACCTGGTCTGCAACCGGCCTGCTGCACAAAGAGATCCTCGCGGTTCAGCCAACTATCCTCGTTTCGGTGGGCCACGAAGCCGCCCGCGACATAGATGCCCTCGCCTACCCACTATCACGGAGGCTTTTCTCGGAAGCCACCCAGGGCGACTGGTTCTCATGGACCCGCGGCACCTCCGGCCTGCTCCTGCCTGCGCTCGCCCCGGCCCTGGACTCCGAAAAAGCAAAGAAGCACTTCTGGAGGCATTTCCTGGCCCTCCGGAACCTCCCCGTCACCAACCCCTGAAAAGCCCGTCATAAAACGACGATGCACCCCAGAACCCCCGCAAACTTCGGCCCACCGCGAAATTACACATCTTCGACTGTCCCCCTACATGTTGTGCCCCACATGCTTCACCTGCGGATGCAAGGTTGTAGCAAGCCTTTAAGGTGACGTTACTTGTGTTAATTTTTATTAAGATTACGTTTCGCCGACAAAACACGAATTCCTTTTATTTAAGCGAAATTCTGTTGTGGAGGTGTAACGCTCGCTTTCGGGGTTTGTTGCGGGAAGAGGTGGATATCTTTTAGAGTTTTCGGCTTAGGAGGGGGGATTTCGTCAGTAGATCCCCTTGGAGCAGCCAAATAAAATAGTAGACGGGAAGGAGCCCGGTGGTATGCCTCGAAGGGTGAGCTTTATTGCGTTACTTGGTTTCATGGGTACGATGCTTTTTGCAAGTGGTATTTCTGCGGGTGCCGCGCCCGAGGATGCGACGAGCAAGCAAGCCGAGATAGAAGCGGCCCAGCAGCAGTTAACGAAGGTTCGGGTAGAAGCCAGTACCGCTTACAATGCCTACCGGGGTGCGCTCTCCGAGCTGAACGAACTAGACGCGAAGATCGAAAAGACAGAGTCTGAGTTGGATGCCGCCGAAAAACGCCTCGCCGACGCCCAGGGGGAGCTCGAAGGCCGGGCCTCCCAGGTGTACAAGAGCGGCAACGTCGCTTTCATGGACGTGCTGGTCGGCGTGGAGGATTTCTCGGAGTTCTCCTCCCGGGTTGACGTCTGGCTGGACCTTCTAGCCGAAGAGCGCACGGAGTTCGACCAGGTTGATAAAGCGAAGAGAGAATTGGAAGAGAAGAAAGAACGCCTGCAAAGCCAGCGGGACGCGAGGGTAAAAACCATAGACGACGCCCTGGCCCGCAAAGGAGCATCCGAGAAAGCCGAAGCGGAAGCCGAAGAGTACCTGAACTCGCTATCGGAAGACTTACAAGACTCTATACAAGCCGAACAAGAACGCCAAGCCAAAGAGGCCCGCGCGGAAGCCGAAAAATTTACCGCCAAAGCCCAAGCTTCGGAGCCCGAACCCGAGCCGGAACCAAAGCCGACCCCTGAGCAAGAGCCGACCCCCGAGCAAGAGCCGACCCCCGAGCAAGAGCCGGCCCCCGAGCAAGAGCTGACCCAGAAACAAGAACCGGAACCCGCACAAAGGCCAGAGCCCGAACCTGCACCCGAACCTGCACCCGAACCGGAGTCGGCTCCAGAGCCCGCTTCAAAGCCCGAACCTAAACCGGAAGCGGCCCAGAAGCAAGAACCGGAACCTGCACCGGAACCTGCACCGGACCCAGAGCCGGCCTCAAACCCAGAGCCCAAACCCGAACCAGAACCGGCCCCGGAGTCTAAACCTGAGCCCGAACCGGAACCGGCCCAGAAACAGGAGCCGGAACCTGCGCCAGAACCGGAGCCGGATACGGAGCCGACCCCGGAGAAAGACGACTCTGGGCTCGAAGAGCAGCGGCAGGCAGAGCTGGAAGCCCAGAGGGAAGCTGAGCGTCAGGCAGAGGCTGCGGCCCGGGAAGAGCGGCGGGCAGAACTGGAGGCCCAGAGGGAGGCCGAACGTCAAGATAGATTGGCGGCCCAGGAAGAGAACCGTGAAGCCGAGTTGGAAGCCCAAAAGGCGGCGGAGGAGGCCAGGATCAAGGCGGAGCGCCGGGAAGAGCGCCGTCTTGAGGCCGAGCAGCGGGCGGAGGAGCTCGCCGAAGCCCGACGCCAGGCCGAACGCCAGGCCGAACTAGAGGCCCGGGAAGCAGCCGAAAAAGAAGCTGCGGAAGAGCAGAGAGCGGTGGAGCAGGTGGAGCAGGCGGAGCAGGCGGAGCAGGCGGAGCAGGCGGAGCAGGCGGAGCGGGCCGCCGCGAGGGAGGAAGCCAGGAAGCAGGCTATAGCCCAGCGCGAGATGGAGCGGGAAGCCCGGCGCCTGGCGGTAGAGCAAGAGGCCGCAGAGATGGAGCGGCAGCAGGCGCAGCAAGAAGCGGAAGCCGCGCGTCTCGCCGAAGAGCGCCGCGCCGAGCGCCAGAAAATCCGGCAGGCGGAGCGAGAGGAAGCGGCCTGGCTGGAGGAAGAACGTCTGGTCGCCGAGCAACAGTACGAAGAAGAACAGGCGGCCCTCGACGAGCAAGCCGCGGAGGAGCAAGCCGCGGAGGAGCAAGCCGCTCCGGTGGAGGAAGCTGCTCCGGTGGAGGAAACGACCCCGGTAGAAGCCCCCGACGAGGAAGTACCGGCAGAGGAAGTACCGGCAGAGGAAGCATCGCCGGCTTCCGCGACTGGAGAGGCTGTGGTTGCCGAGGCGGCCAAGTATCTGGGTACGCCTTACTTGCTGGGTGGAGAGGCGGAGTGTGTCCCTTACGAGACGATGGATTGCAACTGCCTTACGGCGACGGCTTTCGCCCCGTTTGGGGTATATCTACCCGAGGGGCCGCTGGAGAGCCAGATGGCTTACGGCACACTGGTCTCCGGGTCTCCCAGGGCTGGAGATCTGGTCGCCTGGAGTGAAGACGGTAGTGGCTATATAACCCACGTCGGTATAGCAATGGGTGACGGAACCGTTATTCATGGCTCCGCGTACGCGGGCTTCGTGGTAGCAAGAACCCCGATAGACGCCATACCAGGTTACGTCGGGGCGGTTAGAATAGTTTAGAGAGAAGGTTGGTCGCACTTTTACGGGAGAGAGGGTGTCTTCGTCCTCTCTTCTCTTGCCTGTAATCCTCAATGATACAATCAGATTATGGAAGTACGACTTCTAGTAGGAGTGATGCAGAGGTTTTCTGCTATTTCGGTCTTATCGTGACTTGCAATACTACCCACAGATTACCGGGGCTTAGAATAAGTTTGCGGGTTGAAACCCGCGACCCTGGAATCAAAAAGGAGGAACACGTTGGCTAATCTAGTTTTGTTGCAAACGGCGGGCGTCGGGCTGCTAGTTGCATTGGTGATCTTGGTCGTATTCGTGCTCTCGCTCGCGGCCAGCGCGATAAAGATCGTCAACGAGTACGAGCGGGGCGTCATATTTCGCCTCGGGCGAATACAGGGAGGTCCCAAGGGGCCGGGGCTCTTCATCCTGCTGCCTTTTATAGACAACATGATCAAGGTGGATCTGCGGACCGTAACGATGGACGTGCCACCCCAGGACGTTATAACCCGCGACAACGTACCCGCCCGGGTGAACGCCGTGATCTACTTCCGCGTCGTGGATCCGAACAACAGTGTGGTCGAGGTAGAAAATTACGTGCAGGCGACCAGCCAGATCTCCCAGACCACCTTGCGGAGCGTCCTGGGTCAGAAAGACCTCGACGACCTGCTCACCAACCGCGAAGCCATAAACAATGAGTTGCAGAGCATCATAGACGAGCAGACCGACCCCTGGGGCATAAAAGTAAGCGCCGTAGAGGTCAAGGACGTAGAGATTCCGCAGCAGATGCAGCGGGCGATGGCGCGCCAGGCCGAGAGCGAGCGCGAGCGGCGGGCCAAGATCATCTCCGCCGAGGGTGAGTTCCAGGCTTCCAAGCGCCTGCGTGAGGCGGCGGACGCCCTCGAAACCCCGACAGCGATGCAGATAAGGCTCTTCCAGACGCTCAACGAGGTTGCCAATCAGCAGAACTCCACGATCATCCTTCCCGTGCCGATAGACCTCTTCAAACCGTTTATGGAAAATATGAACGGCTCTAGCAACGGCTACGCCCAGCAAAAACCGTCGGGCCGTCCGCAGGAGAACCCGCAGGAGGACCCGCAGGAAGACGACGCCGAAAGCGCCTACGAAGAAGCTGTCGGGGCCGCCTCCGCCGAAGTAGAAATGCCGGAACCTGCCGGTGACGGAGCCGAAGAAACACCGGAAGAGACGCCGGAAGAGATCCCGAGCCGTAGGACGGACTCCTAAAGCCTCGAAAAGCCGTATTTTGATGGTTTCGCGGCCCTTTTCACGGGGCTGGTTCAAAGTCGTCATATTTGGGTAACGTATAGACCGAACGAGGCGGCCTCGAAAAGGCTGACCACAAAACCAACTGACGAGCTTTGAAAGCCGAAAGGTTCCCGTGAGCCGGAAAACCGCTGAAACAAAAGAAGAAGAAGGAGTCGGTATAACGGAGCCGATCTCTTTGAAGATCCCGAGCCGGGCCGAGTACGTTACACTCGCCCGACTCGTGGTCTCGAAGGTTGGCCAACTAGCCAACCTGGGTGACGACGATGTCTATGACCTCAAGTTGGCCGTTACGGAGGCCGCCACCAACGCGATACGCCACGCGGCGGTGGAGTCCTTCGAAATCGAATACCTCGTACTGCCGGGCACGGTCGAGATCGTGGTCAACGATGCCGGCGGCGGGTTCGACGTAGACGACCTTACGGACATCCCGGATTCCCAGGGTGGGTTCGGGCTCGCCGTGATCCGGAACCTCGTGGACGAGGTTTCTATAGATTCCACCGCCGGGGGTACGCGGCTTAGGATGGTTCGGCAAACGTCCGCGCCGGCACGCTCCGAAACCGGCTAAAACCGCCGCTTTTTTTCGTTTTTTGCCCATATCTTGCCTCTACAGCTTGCGCCGCGGTCGCTAGTTCGTATACAGTTTGACTCATCAATAACCGTATCCTTCTAAACCTTCAGAGGAAGCCATGCTGCAAAAAGTAAACCCTGGTAACAAATCGCTTGCCGACTACCGGAGCATCATACGCCGGGACCTCTACGACGAAATACAGGATTTCGGCAGCCGGCTCGACGGGGCGCGGGTATTGCACATTAACGCCACGAGTTTCGGCGGGGGCGTGGCGGAAATCCTCTACACGCTGGTTCCCCTGATGCGGGACGTCGGGTTGCACACGGACTGGGGCGTTATGTTCGGGGCGGAGCCTTTCTTCAACGTAACAAAAGGTTTTCACAACGCGCTTCAGGGGGCGGAGTACGAGTTGAGCGTCGAGGACCGGGCCATCTACGAAGAGTACAACCGGCAGTCGGCGGCGGCGCTTCAGGAGGAGTGGGACATAATCTTCGTCCACGACCCCCAGCCAGCCTTGATGAAACACTTCAGCGACGGATACTCGCCGGACACCCGCTGGATCTGGCGCTGCCACATAGATACCTCGACCCCGAATCGCCAGGTGTTGGACTACCTGGAGCCCCACATAAGAGACTACGACGCCCAGATCTACACCATGCAAGAGTACACCCCGCCGGATCTCGACCTGCCAAACCTCGTCCTCATACCGCCGGCCATAGACCCGCTCTCCCCGAAAAACATGGCCTTGCCCTCGGACGATGCCCGGTACATCGTAAACCAGTTCGGCGTGGACACGGAGCGGCCCTTTATACTCCAGGTCTCCCGCTTCGACCCTTGGAAAGATCCTCTAGGCGTCATAGATGTCTATCGGACGGTCAAGGAAGAGATACCGGAGGTTCAGTTGGTGCTCATCGGCTCGATGGCGCACGACGACCCGGAAGGGTGGGACTACTGGTACAACACCGTAAACTACTCTGCGGGAGACCAGGACATCTTTCTTTTCTCGAACCTCACGAACGTAGGCGCCATCGAGGTAAACGCCTTCCAGTCCCTGGCGGACGTGGTCATCCAGAAGTCTATTCGCGAGGGCTTCGGGCTCGTCGTCACCGAGGCGCTCTGGAAGGCCCGCCCCACGGTCGCGAGCCGGGTCGGGGGCATCCCGATGCAGGTCGCCAAGGGCGGTGGGATGTTAATAGATACGATCCCCGAAGCCGCGGCTGCCTGCACCAAGATTTTGAAAGACGAAGATTTCTCTACCGAGATGGGGCGCCGGGGCAAAGAGCACGTCCGGGATCACTACCTGACCCCGCGCTTGCTACGCGACGACCTCCAGCTTTTCGCTAAACTACTCGGCGTGTAGAGTAAGATCTAGCGCGAACCAGGGGAGGAAAATTGACGCCGAGCACCGACGGACAGTTCGTAATCGTTTCGAACAGGGGGCCGCTAACTTTTTCGCGCACGGAATCCGACGGGCGCGACTACTCTCGCGGGGCGGGTGGGCTCGTGACCGCGCTGAACGCCGTCAGCCGGCAGCAGAAAGAGGCCGTCTGGATTGCCTCGGCGATGAGCGAGGAAGACATCCGGGTCTCCAGGGAACCGGCGCCGTACGAGGTTGAAGACCTGCAGGTAACCTTCGTCGAGCACGAGGCCGAAGCCTACGAGCTGATGTACAACCAGATAGCCAACCCTTTACTCTGGTTCGTCCAGCACGGCCTCTACGACCTCCCTTACTCGCCGCGCTTCGGGAACGACACGCGGAGGGCCTGGGAAGAAGGGTACGTCGCCGTAAACAAAAACTTCGCCGAGACTACAGCCGACACCGTAGAAGGCATAGACTCGCCCGTTGTCCTGCTGCACGACTACCAGCTCTACATGGTCCCCGGCTTTCTGCGCGAGAGCATCGGGGAAGACGCTTTTATTTCCCTCTTCGTTCACATCCCCTGGCCGGAGCCGGACTACTGGCGGGTCCTGCCGGAATACATAAGAACCGGGGTGCTCGAAAGCCTCCTGGAATGCAACATGGTCGCCTTCCACACGCGCCGTTACGCCCGCAACTTCGTGGAGACCGCGATGGCCTTTCTGGGGGCCGAAGGAGACCCCGACAAAGGGACAATATACCGCGAAGGACGCGAAACGTGGGCTCGGGCGTACCCGATCTCCATAGACCCGTCCGAATTCGAGGAGCTGGCCCAGAGCGACGCGGTGCTCGAAGAGGAACCGTGGGTCCAAAACCTGCCCGGCCGGCTCCTCGCGCGCGTGGACCGCATGGACCTCTCCAAGAACGTCGTCAGGGGATTCGAAGCATACGGCCGCATGTTCGAACGACACCCCGAAATGAAAGGACAGGCGACTTTTCTCGCCTGCGTTCAGCCCTCTCGCCAAGACGTACCGGAGTACGCCGAGTACGCCGAGGTAGTCAAAAATACCGTAGAAGAGATCAACACCCGCCACGGCTCGGAATCCTGGACGCCGATAGAGCTTTCGATGGAGGACAACTTCCCCCGCTCGGTCGCCACCTATAAAAATTACGACGCTTTGCTGGTTAACGCCGTCCGCGACGGCATGAACCTCGTTGCCAAAGAAGCCGCCGTTATCAACGAGAAAGACGGGGTACTCGTGCTCTCGGAGAACGCGGGGGCTTACGAAGAGCTCGGTGAATACGCCCTCACCGTCAACCCGTTCGACCTCGACGAGCAGGCCGACGCCATCTACGAAGCCCTCACGATGCCCCCGGAAGAACGCGACAAGAGGGCCGCGGCGCTACGAGACGCCGTCACCTCCAACACAATAAACCACTGGGTCAAGGCCCAGATTCGAGATATATCCGAATATCGGGGACTTTTCGGGTAAAAACGGAGGAAAAAAGAGCAAAGAAAAGGGCGGCGAAAACGCCGCCCTTTCGTGTAGCTAAGTTTCCGTGAAGCTTTAGGCCCGGGCGCCCTGCTCCCGAATCCTTCTTACGCCGCCCAGCAAAACGATGCCGAAGCCGACTTTGGCGAGGATGTCCAGTACCGCGTAGAGGAACACCTCGAATCCTATGGAGATCGCACCTATTCCCTCTGTACCAACGAGGAAGACTATCGGGTAGGCGAACCACAGAACGGTGAGTGCTACCGCGAGCGGATAGAACAAGCTTGCCTCGGGCGATACCCCACTTTGCGCGGCGGTCTGGAGCGGACCCCAGATCAGCGCGAGCACTGCCAGGAAGAAGATGCAGCTCAGAACGAACCAGAACCACTTAAAGCCGCCGGCCCAGGCCCCGGAAAGTACACCGGTCAGGATCATCGCCACGTCTGCCACGATGAGGCCTATAACGACCTGCGGGTTACGGCCTATGCTACCCAGTGCGACCCAGGCAAGCCCTAAGAGCAGCAGCGGGGTGGTGAGCGTCCAGTCTATATAACGGGCGAAGTAGAAGATCCGGGCTTCGCCGTCCGGCTCCGTGATGATCGAGGCCCCGCTTCCGGTAGCCATTACTATGTACATCATAGATGCCCAGAGCGTGATAACCGCGCTGGTTACGTAGTGGTGGTAGTTGACCGCTTGCCCGGTGGTCGCCCAGTACAAGAAAAACACGGTGCCGAGCAGCATTCCCCCTGTGGTGAACCACAGAAAGAAGCTCGACGTCGCTGTCTGCAACTCGCCTAGCTGCAATAAAGCCGTTTGCATATCTTTACCTGCCTCCCTTTCCTCTAGCTTTTTGCCTTACCTTTAACACTTACTTTCTACAGATTTTTGGAGAAAGTTTAAGTGAACGCGACTACCTTCTATTGTCGCCTTCCCTGGGCGCGCGCCTTGAGGTCCTCCAGATCTACTTCGCCGTCCAGGAACTTGCCGATAAAATACCCGATGACCCCGATCAGTATGGCGAGCGCCGTGGCGCCCCAGCCTACGAAAGCCACCAAGAACACCAGGACAACGCCGATTATCGCGCCCCATTGCTTGTTAGTCCAACTAGCCAATTTTCCTCCTCTCTAGGATTTAGTTCCCTGTACCGTGACTTCGACGTTCTTGTAGGGGACGCTGTAGAGGTCCAATGCCTCCTTGACGTTCCCGTTGGCGCGGGCCGAGATCTCCGTGAAGTTCCCCATCTCGGGAACTTGTATCCCACAGTACACGTTGTAGGGACGCCCGTCGGACTCCAGGGTGATTCTGGAGGGTTCTGCGCCGGCTTCCTCGACCGCGCCCCTCACGAGGCTTTGTACCGCCGTGGTCTTGATCACGGTCTCCTGGCTGGGGTTGTCCTCTACGATGGTATCTCTCGCCAACCTGCGCCCGTAAGGAATTTCACGGAGCAGGAGGGCCAGCGCCACGATAGCCACCAGGGCGCTTATGAGGGCCGCTATGATGAGCGCTGTTTGACTGAGGCCCGATACGGACAGGTTGCCCAACGCGCTCAGCCCGTTCTGGTAGTTGGTGTACTGGTCTATCAGGCCCGCCGATAAGACGCCGAAAGCGACCAGCAGCATCACCGCCGGTATCAGGATCAGCAAGATGGCTATGACGAGCATTATGAAGCGGTTGAAAGCGTTCAATTTACCCTCTTTTCGCCCGCGCTCCGGGGGTCGGCTTCAGAGAGCTTGACCTTCATCTGGCTTACGGGTATACCGACCTTGTCGAGATGGCCGCTGATCTGGTCTTTTATGCTCGAGTTGGCACCGCCGGTGTCTTCGCCCCGCCGGATCTTGCTCTTGAGGTTGATCTTTGCCCCGGGGCTCCTGCGGGCTTTGACCTTGGCGGAGGAACCCAGCGTTTCCGAAGCCCGGTCCGCGGCGGTGAGTACCTGGTCTTTAACGGATTTCCGGGTGGCGTAAGTCTCCTTTTGGAGCTTGACCTTTTTGGGTGACGAGGGCTTCAACTCTAGTATGAGAAGAATTAAACCTAGCAAAACGAGGCCGATCAGTATAAGGAGCGTCAAGGTGGTCGGGTTCCCGTTCTCAACATCCCTCACCACCCCCTGAAGGTTGGAGTAGATCTGCTGTAGCCCTAGCGTCTGGGGAAGTTGAGACAGGCTATAACCAAAGAGTCCGAGGCTGTAGACCACCCCGAAAACCCCGAGGATGAACAAGCCGATGAGCAACAACGCCACTATTATCCTGTTGAAAATCCTCACTCCTGGACCACCTCAAGGTCTTCGACCACTACAGCGGTCTCGCGCCCTTCTACCTCTGGCGCCACGTTTTCTTTCACGCTCTCGGCGATTTCCGGGATGGGCTTCGACGTCCGGTACTCGGCTATGATGTGTACCTCGACCTTATTGTCGGTGACTACCACCCCGCTTACCGCTTCACCGACCCCGTAGGTTGCAGCCTCGACAAAGAGGCCGCTACCCAGGCCGTGTACTCCATCTGTGGCTAGGGCCGCGTCGGATGCGGCCCTAGCTAGCTGTAGATCGTCAGCCAATACCCCTACCTAACCTACTCGCCCTCTATCTGCTGCTGGCTTTGCTCCTGATCCGGGAAGAAGATGTTACTTACCGTTATGTTCACCTCGGTAACGCTGAGGCCGACCAGGTTTTCTACCCGGTTGACGATGTTGCGCCGCACGGCCTCCGAGAGCTGGGGTATTGACTTGCCGTACTCGGTGGTCATCGAGAGGTCCACGGCCGCCTCTTCCTCGCCGACCTCGACGGTCACGCCGCGGGTCTGGCCGCCGCCGCTGCCGCCGGTGAGGCTGCTCATAATGCTGCCGGCCGCCTGCGAGCCGCCGCCGCCCATCCGGATACCCTCAACTTCCTGGGCCGCTATGCCGGCGACCTTGGCGACTACGCCGTCCATGATGCTGGTCTGGCCCCGGTCGGTCTTGAGCGGGCTGTCTCCGCCACCTTGCTGGCCGCCCTGCTGGCCCCTCTTGCCTTTCTGCTGTCCTCCCTGTTCACTCATGCTGCTCCTTTCGTAAAATGGACTTGCCCTTATAGTAGTCGCGTTTCCCTTTTTACGCTGCTCGGCGTGTAATTACCCGGTATACAGCCAAAAGTATGATGGCCCCCAGGGTTGCCACCAGAATCGTCCAAACGAGACCGCCCTGGCTCAGCCCCAGTACGTTTTGCATGATGAAGCCCCCTATAACAGAGCCCGCCATACCTATAAGTATGGTGACTATACAACCTCCGGGGTCCGGCCCCGGCATTACCCACTTCGCCAGAATGCCCGCGATCAAGCCTATTACTATCCAGGAAATTACGGCTGTAATACCTATCTTCTCTCACCTCCCCCTGTTTACGATAATTGCCAAACAGTATCCGCGATACCGGAGGCAAATATATAATAAGTTTCACACACTGCGCCACCCATACCCTTCTGAGAAGCTGAATAAACTAGAAACTCCCTCGTTTGGTCAGGAGAGCAAGCCTTGCAGCGCGGGCCACACGAAAGCCAGGGCGAACAGTATCGCTGCCCCGTAGAGGAGGGGATGAACCTCCCTGGGTTTCCCGCGGGCGACTTTTATCAGCACGTAGGAGATAAACCCGAAGCCTATGCCGTAAGAGATGTTGAAAGTAAGCGGTAGCGTCAGAATGGTCAAGAAAGCCGGGATGGCCTCGTCCACCTCGTCCCACGGGATAAACCGGACGGAGGTGATCATCAAGTAGCCCACCACTACCAAAGCCGGTGCGGTGACGGGGGAGACGAGTAGCTGCTGGCCCTCCTCGGGGCCGGGTATCGGGATAGACCCGCCAAAGACCGAGACCAACGGCGCGAACGGCAGCGCCACCAGGAAGAGCAGCCCGACGATCACGCTCGTAAGCCCCGTGCGGCCACCTTCGGCAACCCCGGAACCACTTTCTATATAGCTGGTCACGGAGCTTGCCCCCATGGCGCCACCACCGGCGGCGGCCAACGAATCAACCAGCAATATCCGCTTGGTCTGCGGCGGCTTACCTTCCTCGTCGAGGAGTTTGCCCTCTTGGCCGACGGCTATTATCGTGCCCATCGAGTCGAAGAAATCCGTCATGAAGAGCGCGAAGATCACGGGCACGAGGGAGAGCTGGAATACCTGCGGCACCGCCAGCACCCCGCCGCCGATGGTGGAGGTGTCGAAGCTGAAGTCTAATATCTGCTCCGGCAGTGGAATAACCCCGAATATCATCCCCAGCGCCCCCGTAAGCACGATGCCGAAGATTATCCCGCCGCACACCGCGCGCGACCAAAGCAACCGTGATCACGAGCCCGGAGACCGCCAGCAAGACCGGCCCTTGCGTCAGGTCTCCGAGCGCCAGGTAAGTGGTCGGGTCTTGTACCACGATGCCGCCGTTTTTGAGCCCGATAAACGCGATAAAGAGCCCGATACCGACCGCGATGGCGAACTTGAGCGACATCGGGATGGCGTTTAGCACCGCCTCGCGCAGGTTAGTCAAAACCAAGACCGTTACCAGCACGCCCTCGACTACCACGACCGCCATCGCCTGCTCCCAGGGCAGCCCGATCCCGAGTATCAAGGTGAAAGCCACGATGGCGTTCAAGCCCAACCCCGAAGCCAGCGCAACCGGAAAGTTCGCGAAAACCCCCATCGCTATGCAAGCCGCCGCCGCGGCCACGCACGTGGCGAAAAATACCCCGGATATAGGAAGCCCCGTCCCCTCGGTCCCGAGTATGGCCGGGTTGACGAAGATGATGTAGGCCATCGTCATGAAAGTCGTGAGGCCCGCGACCGCCTCCGTCCGGAAATTGGTGCCCCGCTCCGCAAAACCGAAAAAGCTGCCCAATACCTTGCTCCCCTCTCTGAAAAAGCGGCTTTACGCTATGTGCATAGCTAATATAGCAACAAGAGGGAATCCATTCTAGAGGACCGGGATCTAGGACAGCCTCAGAGTTCGGCGCGTCGGAAGCGGCGCAGGGCCAGAAAGACGAATAAGACGGTCCAGAGCGCGGTAACGGGAATGGAGATCAGGGCGTGGAGGGGAATTTCGACTTGCTTTACCAAATTGTACCCGAACTGGAAAAAGAGCCACGGGAAAGCCGCCGTAAGCCAGGGCGCGTAGTTGGCGATCATGAACCCGGCAACCATAAAGCCGAAAACGCAACCGGCCAGGGCCCCGCGGCTTTCGAAGACGGTACCGAGCAACAGCGACAGGGAGAGGTAGAAAAGGAGGCCCAGGGCGAGGATCGCAAACCCGCCCAGAAAAGCCAGCGGTGGCGGGGGAACGGTGGAGACGGCCGTTATGAGGACGTAAAAGATGATCGCCGGCAGTAGCAGCGTGACCGTAAGCAACCAGCGGAAGTGGACGACGAGTTTGGCGAGGACGAACGCCCGGCGGGAGGCGGGCTTCGAGAGGACCCACGCGGCGGTGCCGAGCTGTTTCTCACCGATGATCGCACCCTGCGTCTTTGCGACCACGGCGATGACCGAGGCCACCGACCCGAGAACGAAAAACATCAAGGCTCCCGCGTCGTTCAGGTCCCTGGGAGAGTCTCCCGTTCCACCCTGCACAAAGGCCACGGCCACGGAGATGAGCGCGACTATAAAGACCCAGATCGCGGCGTGTGCCACGAGCGACAGCCCCCTCGTCCACTCGCTGTTTTCTTTACCGACCAGGTTTCGAAAACCGCTGAGAGATCCCTTTGCCGGCTCCAGGACTTCTTGATCTCCGGGCTCCAAATCCTGGGACTCTTTGCTGGCGGCTGCCTTAGACTCCACCGTCACCGTCCTTCTCTATCAGATCGAAGAACGCTTCTTCGAGGCTCTGGCGCTTGCGCCCGAAACCGGAGACTTTCACGTTCCGGTCCTCCAGAACAAGCCGGAGCAGATCCTCCTCGGCCGCCGACACGTTGGTCGTTCTTACCAGCCAAACCCGTTCTCCGTCCTGGCCCACAGACTCTTCGAGAAAGGAGACCCACTCTTGCGCCCGGAGGCGTTCGCGAACTTTCTCTAAAGCGTCTCTGGAGTCGCCCCGCAAGGTGAGTTCGTAGGCGGTGGTGCCGGCGCCCCCGACCGAGAGTAGCTCGTTTATCGGGGCCTGTGCCAGGAGGTGACCGGAACGGAGGATCGCAACCGAGTCCGAGACGCGCTGGACGTCGTCTAAAATGTGGGTGGAGTAGAAGACCGTCGCGCCCCGCTCGTCCCGCAAGCGTTCTATGATCTCGAGTACGTCGCGGCGGCCCATCGGGTCCAGGGATGCGGCGGGTTCATCCAAAATGAGTAGCTCCGGGTCGTTGATCTGGGCCTGGGCGAGGCCGAGCCGCTGGCGCTCGCCGCCGGAGAAACCCCGGATGCGGCGGTCCGCCCGGTCCGAGAGCCCGACGAGGTTGAGCGACTCTTCCACGCGCCGTTCGACGGCTTTCTCCGGGCCGGAGTAGAAAAAGCGGGCCGCGAAGCGAAGCGTCTCGCGCGCCGTCATGTGGTCGTAGTAACGCGGGTCTTGGGCGAGGTAGCCCACACGGCGCCGGATGCCGAAGTTCTCGGTAACGATATCCCTGCCGAAGACCGTGCCGGAGCCGGAGGTCGGGTGGGAAAGCCCTAAAAGCAACTTCATGGCCGTGGTCTTCCCCGCGCCGTTCGGCCCCAGAAAGCCGAAGATAGAACCCTTTTCCACTTCGAGGTCGAGGTCCTTCAGCGCCGTGACCCGCCCGTAGGCCTTCGTGAGCCCGCTGGTTTCTATAACAGCGGCAGCCGGATGGCTCACGGGTCCGCGGGTCTTTTCGGGGGCCGGTGTGTTTTCCTTAGAAACTCTCATTATTTAGATCAAATTATATCGGCGATGCAACCGGCTAAGCCGTGAACCCTTTACCGGCCGAAAGCCGGAACCAGGTCATCTAGAGGAATGTGTAAAAAGTCGGTAGCCGCAGAGAGCTGTTTCCGGGCTTAGATGAAAGGTTTGTTCTTCTTCCAGATGAGCCAGGCTACGGAAAGCACTCCCAGGCCGATTATCGCGGAGTAGGCGGGGAAGATCTGACGGTAGTATTCTGGCGTATCGCCGGTTTCTATAACCGGAATGCTGTTGTCTCGGGGGAGGTTGGTGAACTCCAAGCCCTCCTGGGTCGTATCGTGGAAGATGACCGTGCCCACGTTCGAGAGCTTGCCGGTCCAGACGACCTCTCCCGTTCCCGGGGGCGGTACGTTTTCTATGCTCTGGACGAGGAGGTTGTTGTTGGTCTCTTCCAGTTCGAAGTAGTAGTAGGCGGTGCTGTACCGGGAAGCCGAGCCGATATTCGAGCCCGGCCGGCCGACTTCTTCCAGCTTCAGGTCGTCCGGTATGTTGGGGGTGCCAGTGATCTCTACGTAGTCCCCGATCTCCAGGTTTGCCGGGAGCCGGCCGGCGTTGATCTCCTCCGCGCTCAACTCCACCGGGTTCCACTGCAAACCGTAAGAGAAGTTCGTCGCCACCGTAGAGGCGCCAAAGATGAAAACCATGACCATGAACAAACGCATCATCAACCACCGGTTACGCACGAGCCAAGTCCCTAAACCCGGCTCTGCATACGGCTCGTCGGCGTAACCGCCCGGCCCGGAAAGTTGTTCTTTATCGCGCGTGTCCACTGCCAGCAGTTTACCCGAACGGGGTCGAAAAAGTTGTGATGCTTTCACACGGCGGCCCCAAAGTGTGAAAGAGATAGCTGAGCTTTCCGGGAGAGTTCTGGTATCAATCCGGCTAACAATGTATGCTGTCCTTGTTAAAAAGTAACACCGGACGCGGGGTTGATAGAATATCCGGGCTTTCTGTGGAGGTAGTAGGTTGGAAAAAGCTCGTAGGGTGCCGGAGCAGGGCTCCGAGTACACCGTTATAGGGGTCATTGACGACGGGGCCGCGCTCAACCAGGCCGTGGCGGACGTAAGAGAACTCGGCGTCGGCCGGAACGATCTGACCGTCGTCTTGAAGCGGGCCGACTCCGGCGAGCCGGAGCCTTTTCCGGAAGGCACGCGGTACATCGTAATTCCGGACGACCGGCGCGGCCTGGAAGTTACTATAGGGTTCGCGATAGCTTTCATCCTGTTCGGCATACTCTTCGCCGTTACGACGCCCGCGATAGGCATTCCGTCCCTGGTGGTCTTCGTTTCGCTGGCCGCGATACTGTTCGCGGGTTCGCTCACGCGGGTGGGAGTATCCCCGATACTCACGGAGATGGAGGCGCCGCGGGACGAGTCCGAATCCTGGAACGAGCAGTTCGAGTTGGGCCGGGTCCTGGTTTTCGCCAACACCCGCGAGCGGCGGCTTATACGTCCGATCCGGGAGGCGCTGCAGAACGGTGGTGCGACTTACTACATCGTTGACCAACGGTTGGAACCCCGGGCCGTGCATCAGGCCGTTTTGTACAGGGCCGGCGGGCGTAGCGGCGGGGCGAACCCCGACGGAGGCTCCGGCGGGGAGTCCGTTTTGGACCGGACAGGGAGCGCCTAAGGGGCGCCTAGAAGGAGTTTAGAGTTTTGACCGCGATCAGCTTGCCGGAGCTTCACCTTCTGGCCCAGATAGACCTCACGGACGCCTTTGACAAAGTGGGGGGTGCCAGGTTCTTTACTGGCCTGGTGATGCTGCTCCACATGTTCTGGGCCGAGCTTTTCGTGGGCTTTGCGCTGGCGGCACCAGTTTTGCAGGCCTGGGGAGCGCGCACGGGGAGCCCGCGCATGGACCGCTTGGCCCACTCTCTGGCGCGCTTCAACGTACTGACCTTCAGCACCGGCGCCACGTTCGCGGTTCTGTTCGTGGTTCTTCTGATAGGGCTTTATCCGCAGGTGACGACTTCGCTCTTTACGAAATTCTTCTACCTGATCGTTATAGCGATGGCTTCGATGGGACTCGCCCTGTGGGGCATGTACACCTACTATTACAAGTGGGATCGCTATAGCGTTCTGAACAAGGGCCGGCACATCCTATTTGGTTTCACTATGGGATTCTTCATCTGGGTGTGGATGGTTATTATGACAGGCCTGGACACCTTTATGACGACGGGCGGCGGCGCGAATACCATCGAGATCACCCAGGGCAACGTGGAGAACTTTGGCCTGGCGATCCAGAGCGTCTTCAACCCGATGTTCGTGGAGATGGTGTTGCACCGCACCTTCGCAAACCTCTCGTGGCCGGCCTTCGCGCTGGCGGCGTGGGCATCCGTTATGTACATGCGCTCGAAAACCCAGGAAGACCGCTCGTTCTACGACTGGACCACCTCCGTGGGCCTCACCTGGGGCGCCGGCTTTCTGATGCTCCAGCCCATTATAGGTTTCGCCACGATGTACTCCTTGAAAGTGTCCCAACCGAACGACCCGGCTTCGTCCGCGGCGGCGGGCGGCTCGTACGAGCGGCTCACCGAGGGGGCGTCCTCAAACCTGCTGCTCATCAACACGGTTTTGGTGATCGGGTTGTTCGTGTTCTCAAACGTGGCTATGTACATCGGGGCGGGCCGGCATCCCGAGGGCGGCGGCCGGATACCGATACGCTTTTTCGCGCTGGTTGCCGCCGTGTCGGGGATCTACGCGATCTCCCCGCTCGCCAACTTCCCGTTCTTCTACATGCGCTACATAATGATGCTGATCATGATCGTGGCCACGCTGGGGGCTTTCGTGACCTACATGCGGGGAAGGCTGAGGTTCCGGTACGGCAGCCCGGGTACGAGTTACCGGGTGGTGCTCCTGGGACTTGGCGTTTTGGCCGCGGTCGTGGCGCTAAACATGGGCTTTATGAAGTCGAACTCCAGGGTTCCGTTCACGGTATATAATCAGCCAGACTTCTCGGTGGAGAGCGGTCCACCGCCGGATGGATTCGGACAGTAAGATTCTCTATGGTTCTAGGACTTTCTAGAAGGGATAAAGAGCGTTGGCAGAGCTACAAAAAGACCCCATAACCCGGGGAGACTTTCTAGGCTTCGGCCTTATCGGCACCGTGATGGGCGCGCTGCTCGCGATCCCCTCGGCGGCTTTCGTGCTCAGCCCGGTTATCAAGACCAACCTTCTCGGCCAGTCGGACATCTCCAACGAGTGGCAAGAGGTCGGGGCGCTAAGCGAGGTGCCGGAGGACGAGCCGACGGTCTTCGAGGTCGAGTTTCCGATAAACCAGGCCTACGGCGAGCGTCAGATCCAGGAAGAGTACCCGGAGGCCCAGAAGTCCGACAGGGGCTTTGTGGTCAAGAACGCCATCTGGCTCTCCTGGCGGGACGGCAAAAAGCCGGAAGGATTGGGAGATTTGGGCGGCGGCCTCTCGCAAGAGCAGCGGCAGACGGCCCTGGATAACCTGAACATCTTGTCCAACTCTTGCGCGCATCTGGGATGCCCGGTGCGCTGGCTCGTGGTGGGCGGCAAGGGGGAGTTCCTCTGCCCGTGCCACGGTGGGATCTACGACATCAACGGGGCTTACGTGGCGGGTCCGCCGCCCCGCGGCATGTACGAGTACGACAAGGCCGAAGTTCGTGAAGACGGCAAGCTGTATGTGAGGCACAGCTATGACACCAATACGGGCATACCCGGTATCAGCACGCAGGAACCGTACGTGGTTTGAGGATAACGGAGGACAGAGAGGAAGCTGGTAGAGCATGATCGGCAGAATCAGAACACAGACCGAGATAGCCAGTAAGTTCATAACCGACTGGATGGAGGACCGGACGGGGATAGTATCCCAGATGGAACACGCCCTCTACGAACCGGTCCCCAAGCGGGGCGCCTGGCTGTACACGCTCGGGAGCGCGACGCTCTTTCTCATAACGCTCCAGTTCCTCACCGGCATCCTGCTGCTCTTCTACTACGTCCCGACCACGGACCACGCCTGGAACTCGGTCTACTACATAATGAACGAGGCGTACTTCGGGCAGTTGATCCGGGGCGTGCATTACTGGTCGGCCAACTTCCTGCTGGCCGTGATCGGGCTGCACATGGCCCGCACGTTCTTTTCCGGGTCGTACAAAGCGCCGCGGGAGTGGAACTGGATCACGGGCGTTATCCTACTCTTGCTCGTGATCGGCCTGGCCTTTACCGGGTACCTCCTGCGCTGGGACCAGGACGGCTTCTGGGCCTCCGTCGTCGGCATGAAGATCGGCTCCTACTCCCCGTTCGTCGGCGGGTACGTGATCAACTTCCTACTCGGCGGCGATGTCGCAGGTCCCGCAACCCTCTCGCGCTTTTTCGCCATCCACGTCTGGCTCCTGCCGGCGGCCATAGCGCCGTTTATCGGCATCCACCTGTACCTGCTGCGCTACCACGGCGAGTTCGGTACGCAGGGCGAGTACACCGAGCGCCTCGCCAAGCTGCACGAGCAGCAGCGCCTCGAAGAGTACGCCCGCTACGAGCTCGGCGAAGGAGAGTACGAGGACGACCACGAAGGCGACGGCTACGAGAACGGCTACGAAAATGATAGCTACGGAGACTACGAGGACGGAGGCCGGGGAGAAAACGGCCGGGAGTAAAAGCGTTTACCAATAGTTGAGGGACGTTACTGGTATTATTCGGGAGTAAACCCGAAAGAGAGGTGAGGTAGTGCAGAAGGTAGCAGGTGGCAAAGCAAAGCCGATAGAAGAAGAGGTAATCACCGAAGAGAACGTCTTCGACAAGCCGGACGAGACAATGGGTTTCTTTCCGGGTCAGGTTCTCAAAGACGGCTACGTTGCCATGTTTTTGCTGATCGCTTGCGTAGTGCTATCTTACGCTTTCCCGGCGCCCTTGGCGGAGCCGGCAAACACGGCCTCTGTAGAGTACGTGCCGCGACCGGAGTGGTTCTTCTTTTTCTACGAGCAGATGTTGATGTTCTTCCCCGGCTACGCGCTAGTCGCTTTTGGGGCGGTCGTGGTGCCGACGATCTTTATCATGTTGATGTTCGCCGTGCCGTGGCTCGACACGGAGCCGATGTACACGCCGACCCGGCGTCCGTTCGCGGTCATAATCGGCGTGCTGGTGTTGGTGGTCGTGGTGCTAAACATGTTGCTCGGTTTGAGCAGGATCATTAACTTCCCCGGTGGCTAGAAGGAGATAGGGAATGCCCATAGGTGATCTTCAAGTACCTATAATTGGCAAAAACGTAGTTATTGCCGTACTGGTCCAGACGCACATCTTGTTCGCCGCTTTTATCATCGGGGCGGTATTCATAGCCGCGACGGCCGAATACCTTGGTTTGATCACCAAACAACCGCGCTACGAGCGTTTCGCCCGTAACCTGGCGCGCTTCGTGGTGTTGCTCTTTGCCTCGGGGGCGGCGCTCGCGATCACCTTCGTGCTCGCGCTGGTAACGTTGTTCCCGGTCTTCTTCTCTTACTTGCAGAACATATTTTTCTGGGTGTTCTTCGTCGAGGCGTTCATGTTCCTCGGTCAGATCATCATCGTTTACGCCTGGTACAACGTGTGGGACAAACTGGCTTACCGCAAGAGCCTGCACGTAGTCTTCGGTTTTATAGCCGGCTTCTTCGGGCTCATGGCGATGACCATGATAGACGCGGTGGCCTCTTACATGCTCACCCCGGCTGAGGCCCCGGTAAACGATGTGGCCCGGACGTTCCTGAACCAGACAAACGTGCCGCTCAACATGCACCGCTTTGTCGGGAACTTCTCTTACGCCGGCTTCCTCATTGCCGGTTGGGGGGCCTGGCGTTATTTGCGGAGCACGCGGGACGACGACCGGGAGTATTACGACTGGATGGGGCATTGGGGCCTGATCTGGGGCTTTGGTTTCCTGATTCTGCAGCCGGTGATCGGCTACGGCTATCTCAAGGGTATTCGGGAGAGTTCCCCGGCGGCGTTCGACCGCATCATGCTCGAAGAGCAGGCGTGGGTTTTTAACGCGTTGGTCATCTGGATCGCCGTTATGAGCATCGCCGCGACGGCGTACTTCGTCCACAAGCTGCGGTTCGCCTCAAGGCCCATGCCCGTAATACACAAGTTGTCCGTGGGTGCCCTGGGCTTTACGGGCTTGTTCACGATACTCAACATCATCCCGGCCGACACCTCGTTTGTGCCGGAGATCGGCCTGACGCTCTTCAACGGGGAAGACACAAAGGTTCCACTGGGCGCGATGTACCCGTGGAAGTACATTGGGCTTATAGGCTTGATGCTGGTCGGGTTCTTCGTGGTAGCCATTTATCTAAAAGCTTCGGCTGACGGGTTCCGTTGGGGGCAGGCGAGCCGCTGGAGCCAGTTCGCGCTGATGGCTTGCTCCGTGACAGTCGTGTTGGCGATGATTACGATGGGCTACACCCGCGAATCCGCCCGCCGGGTGCAGGAAGGGCCGGCGGTTTCTGGCGCGGGCTCGGCCGACAACCCCGGGTATCTGATCTACGACTGCATAACCATGGACCAGGAACTCGTTACCAAGAAAGAAAACGGCGAGTATATCTGTCCGGCCGGTGAGAGCCTCGTCGGAGGGGGAGAATGATCGAACCCTTTTTGGCGCTGGAACTGCCGGGACCGCTCAAGCTAGTCGTGGGGTTCTTTCTGGTGCTAATTGTGTACTCTAGCTTTCTCGGCTTTACTTACTGGATCAGCAAAGACGAGTAAACGGCAAGCTTCGGGTATAAGGTTGTAGGAATCAAGTAGGGCCGTGACTTTTTGTCACGGCCCTACTGTTTGCCGCGTTTAACCTAACGCGCTAACGCGGCTGCTCGGTGGGACAGACCAGGATCTCGTTGAGGCTGACCCGGGCGGGTTGCTCCAGGGCGTAGAGTACGGCGGAGGCTACGTCTTCGGCTTCGAGCGGTGCGTAACCTTTATTCGCGTAGAACTCTTCTGCGCTGGGGTGCGAACCCTCTGGAAACTCGGTCTTCACGAGGCCGGGCTCCACGTTGATCGAACGGATGTCCTTCCCGGTGAGATCCATCCTTAGGCCCTCGGCGACGGCGTTGAGGGCGTGTTTGGTCGCGGCGTATACCGTGCTCTCCGGTGCCGGGACGCGGCGTCCGGAAATGCTGGAGACAAACACTACGTCCCCCGGGCCGTTTTCGAGCATATGCCGCACGGCCGGTTGGGTCATGTACAAAGACCCCAAAACGTTTACCTCGAACATGGTGCGCCAGTCTTCCGGGTTACCTCCTACCAGGGTTGCATCCAGCCCGAGACCGGCGTTGTTTACCAATATGTCCAGGCCACCGAAATGCTCCACCGTGCGGGATACGAGGTCTGCACACGACCGCGGGTCCGTAACGTCTGATGGTACCGGCAGGGCGTTTTCCCCGAGGGCTCTGGCTAAATCTTGCAAACGTTCTTCCCGGCGGGCGGCCAAGGCCACGTTACAACCTTCCCCGACGAGGCGCCGGGAGATAGCTTCGCCGATGCCGCTGGAAGCCCCGGTAACGATGGCGGTCTTGCCGGCTAGCGTCATGTATCTCCTTTCAGGGTTTCCAGTTGTTCGAGCCTCACGATGTGGCCGTTGAGCCGCGCGGAAGCCGGGGTGCAGAGGCGGCTTATTAGTTCGGCGGGTTCTCCGGGGTGACGTAGCATCCCGAAGTCTTGGTAGTTGTTGAACATCTGGTGGAGTTGCTTGCCCACGAGTTCGACACCGAAATTCCGCGAGTCTTCTTGCATGCGGGTATTCACTACGCCGGGATACACGCCGATGGTCGCTATGTTGTAGGGGTCTCCCTCGGCGGCCAGAACGCGGGTGAGTTGGTCCAGGGCGGCTTTGGAGGCGCTGTAGGCCGCCATACCGGCGACCGGGTGCCGGGCGGCGGCGCTGGAGACGTTTATGATGCGGCCCCAGTTTTCAGAGACCATGGCCGGCAACGCCTGGCGGGCGCAGAGGAAAGCCCCCGTGACGTTTACCTCGAAAGAGCGCCGCCAGTCGTCGGGTTCCGTGGCGGCCACGGGGAGCGGCACGCCGGGCGTACCGGCGTTGTTTATCAGGATCGTCGTGGGACCAAATTCGGCTTGGACTTTCTCGAAACCTGCAGAGATGGAATCTTCATCCGTAACGTCCATGACGACCGGGATCGCACGGCCCCCGGAGACGGAGATCTCCTGGGCCACGGCGTCTACTTCCTTGCGGGTGCGGGAGGCGACGGCCACGCCGGCACCTTCTTTCGCGAGGAGTTTCGCTGTGGCGGCCCCGATGCCCCGGCCGCCGCCGGTTACCAGGGCTACCTTGCCCGAATGTACAAGATTTTCCACCACCATATAATAGCGGGTATAGAGATCCGGCGGCACGTCCGGCGTGTAGGATAGAATTAGGTGCCGGATACCAGAAGGAGCTACGGTTTGGCTGACATACCACTTTTCCCGCTAAACGTCGTTTTGATGCCGGGCGCGCCCCAGCCGTTGCACATTTTCGAGGACCGCTACAAGCAGATGATAGACGAATGCCTCGAAGAAGAAAGCGAGTTCGGGATGGTGTTGGCCGACGACGAGGGGACCCGGGACGTAGGTTGCACGGCCCGGATCGTAGAGCTCGTAGAACGCTACGAAGACGGACGGATGGTGATCCTGGTAGAAGGCTCGCGGCGGTTCAAGCTCAACAACGTTCTAACCGGCGATTCGTACTACGTCGGGGAGATCGAGTACATCGAAGAGCGGCAGGAAGATGACGTCACGGAACTCGCCGAGGAGTGCGTGTCCCTGCTGGAGCGGGTCGTGGAGGCGGCGACCGAAGGCTCGGTGGACATCGAGGTGGAACCCCCGTACCGGAACCTCTCTTTCGCCATTGCGGGCCGCATAGAGTTCGACCTGGAGACCCGGCAGCAGATCCTGGAGCTAACCGACGAGCGTTCACGGCTGGAGAAGCTGAAAGAACTACTCTCCGCCGCCGCCGAACGCCTCGAACGCGAGCGGCAAGCCAGCGAGAAAGCTCAGACCAACGGCCACCTGCGCGGCGACTGGAGCCCCGGCGAGCAGAAAGAGGAATAAAAATTAGGCTCGGCGGGCGAGACCACAGGTCTCTCGCGCTCTGGGCCGCGGACTGCGCCGAACACATACTCCCGTACTTCGAGGAGCCGTACCCGGGGGACGCGCCTGGGTGCGAGAAGAGATAAAGATGAGCGAGGCACGCACCGCAGCGTCCGCCGACTCTAACACGCCGGGGAGCGTGATTGGCAGCATAGACGTATTCCCGGGCGCCTCCGACCAGTTTTGGAAAACAAAATCCAGGCTTTAAAGAAACTTACTCTTTTCGTCGCTCGTCGTCGGGTATGAGACTCCTTATGCGCCGGAGGCTCGACTGGTCTACTTTGTAGATCAGGGGTTCTGAGGCCAGGCATTCTTCACCGGCGGCGGCTTTTATTCGTTCGGTCAGGTTCTCTTCTACGAGCCAGGCCATCGAGGGGAGCACGCCGGCCCGTATTCGCAGGCGGACCCGGCCCTCGCTCTCTTCGCGCCTGATGAGTTTCGGTGGCGTGAGGTACAGGTCCGAGGCTTCGTCCAGGGAGTTGAGTACCCTCGAAGCGGCCTCCGCGTCGTTGAGTTGGACTTCTAAGGTGAAGCGTTGGCGGCCCGAAACGTAGTTTGTGACGCCCTGGATCATGCCGTTCGGGACGTAGTGAACCTCGCCGGAGAGCGCCCGGATCTTAGTTACCCGCAGGCCAACCTCCTCTACCACGCCTTCCACCCCTTGAGGGGGGCTGATCTTGACGAAGTCCCCGACGTTGTACTGGCCTTCGAAGATGATCGAGAACCCCGCGATGATGTCGCGCAAGAAGCTCTGCGCCCCGAAGCCCACGATGGCCGCCAAGAGAGCCGCGCCTCCCAGGGCCGGTAGCACACCCCGCAGAAAGAAGCTCACGGCAAACAGCGCGATCACGGCAAAGATCACGTACCGCAGCGCGTTCCGGGCGAGCGCTATAGCCGTATCCTGCCGCTTGCGCCGGGCGATGGTCTCCGCGTCCTGTGGCGCATCACCGCGGCTCCGCCGCCACCGCAAGGCCAAAGGCACGCCGCGGGTCAGGACTTCGTAGAAGAGTATACCGAGGGCGGTGACTATCACCGTCACGATGACGTTGGCGATGAACTCCGCGCTTACGAAATACTCGTAGACACCCCCGAAAGAGTCCCGAATTTGACCCAGGCGGTTTCCGGTCTGGTCGCCCAGCTCGTTCGCGGCATCTCTGGCGGCGTTGGTCTCGCCACCGGCGGTTCCCTGCAAGAGCACTACGGATAGAGGGTTCAAAGGTTTGCTTTCTAAGACTTGGCTTCGTGGCGCTCGACGGCGAGCCGTATCAGTTCGTCGAGGAGCCGGTCGTACGGGAGGCCGCTCGCGTCCCAGAGGCGGGCGTAGACGCTGGTGGGGGTGAAGCCGGGGATCGTGTTGATCTCGTTGAGCAGTACCCTATCCGTGCCGTGTTCCAGAAAGAAGTCGAGCCGGGCCATCCCGGCGGCGTCTATAGCCTTGTAGGCGGCGCGGGCTATGTTTTGTATCTCACGCGCGGCCCCACCGGGGATGTCCGCCGGCGCCCGTACTTCGCTCTCTCCTTCGGTGTACTTGGCCTCGTAGTCGTAGAAGTCTTGGGAGCCCACTATGATTTCACCCGGCACGGAGGCTTTCGGCTCCTCGTTGCCCAGCACCGCGACTTCTATCTCACGGGCATCCGCGGCGGCTTCCACGATGATCCGGCGGTCGAAAGTGCCGGCCACGTCTACGTATTCTTCGAGTTCTTCCGGGGTGCCGGCTTTGTTTATCCCGACGCTGGAGCCGAGGTTGGAGGGTTTGACGAAACAGGGAAACCCTAGAGAACCTTCGATCCGCCGCGCGAGCCGCCCCCGGTCGTCGTCCCACTCTTTGCGGGTGAAACCCACCCACTCGACCTGCGGCAGCCCGTGATAGGCGAAGATCTTCTTCATCGTTACCTTATCCATGCCCGCCGCGCTCGCCAGCACACCGCTCCCCACGTAGGGAATGCCGGCCATCTCCAACATCCCTTGAATGGTGCCGTCTTCCCCGTGAGGACCGTGCAAAACCGGAAAGACCACGTCTACGTCTCCGAGGTCCGCCGGTAGCTTTTCAGAGGCGGACGCGGGGAAATCGGAGACGACATCTGCGCTACGGGCCTCCAACTCACCCATTGGGTCCCCGGAGGGGATCCAGCGTCCCTCCCTCGTGATGCCTACAGGTCGGACTTCGTAGTCGCCGCTTTTTTGCAAGGTCTGGAGAACGGCGCGGGCCGAGGCCAGGGAGACTTCGTGCTCCCCGCTTTTTCCGCCAAAGACGACCATGACCCGCTGCACGCCTATCTCCTCTCTTACGCAGGAGGGACTATCCTAGCAAAGGTGGGGCCTTCTATCCCTTTTCGGCGGCGAGCCCCAGGGCGTCGGCCTCCTCGCGCATCGCGGCGACGACGAATTCTATGTGCTCGTTCAGGTCTACGCCCAACTCTTCGGCGCCGCGGACTATGTCCTCGCGGTTGACGCTCGCGGCGAAGGAACTCTGTTTCATCTTTTTGCGGACGCTTTTTGCTTTCAACCCTTCGAGGCCCCCGGGCCGGACGAGGGCGCAGGCGGTTATAAAGCCGGATAGCTCATCTACGGCATAGAGGGTCTTCGCCATCAGGGTCTCGCGGGGCACGTCCAGGTAATCGGCGTGGCCTTTTATGGCTTCCAACACGTCTTCGGGGTATCCGCGGCCCTCTAACTCGCGCACGGCAACCATCGGATGTTCGTCGGGCGTCGGGTGTTTTTCGTAGTCCATGTCGTGCAGAAGGCCGGTGACGGCCCACTTTTCTTCGTCGGCGCCGAACTTCCGGGCGTAGCCTCGCATGGCGGCTTCGACGGCGAGCATGTGTTTGCGCAGCGAGTCACCCTCCGTCCACCCGCACATTAGTTTCCACGCGGCTTGACGGTTCACGCGCACCTTCCTTTCTCTATCTTCCGACGTCTTGAGCTTGATCTGGCGCCCTATTGTAGCGCCGGGTTAGCTCCCCGCGTAGGACAGCCGTATGACGCTCCCGCGGGAGGCCGTCTGCTGAACCGAGCGGGTGTCCTCGCCGGCCAGCAACACCACCCGCAGGCTGCCGCCGCCGGAATCCCGCTTCTGGATGCGGCACGAGAGGTTCTGGCCGTCGGGCTCGAAACGGTAGCGTTCGGGGACTCTGCCGCTAATAACGCTGTCCCGGGAGCCGACGGTACAGATGCCGGAAAATGCGACTTCGGGGTCTCCTTCCAGGCGGAGCAGGGCCTCCGGCCGCGCCGTGGTCGCACCGCCGGTTACCGCACCGCCGGGTGTTGTGTCGCCGGGTGTCGTGTCGCCGAAAGCCGCGCCCCCCGTGGTCTCGGGTGTCTCCGGCTCGGATAAGGTGCCTTCCACGAACTCCCGGGTGCTGTCGTTTCCCGCAACGTCATCTTCCGAGCAGCCAACGGCCAGGAGTATTGCTACCAGGACCAGAATCGCCGGTCCCGCCGCCTTGCTGGAGAACTTTCCCAAATCAGGCGTATTCTACCAGCAGCGCCGCGCGGGTTACCGTGCCGCCGGGCGGCCTAGCTCCTGTGCTCGGCCCAAAACGGCGTCGAGCATTTCGGGCGTGAGGACTTTGGTGAAGGTGTTCTGTTGGGAGACGTGGTAACAACCGAGCAGGGTAACTCCTCCGACCTCGTACTCTGCGCCGTGCCCGAACTTTGGTTTGGGGCGCACTTCGTAGGTCCGCAGGGCGGCATCCCAGGCGAAAGCCCCGAGACAGAGGACCACCTTCGCGTTTGGAAGCAGTTCCAGCTCGCGGGTAAAGTAGGGTAGGCAACTGTCCCTTTCTTCGGGGGTCGGCTTGTTCTGCGGCGGGGCGCAACGGACGGCGGCGGAGATCCAGAGTCCGTTCAGGTTTACCGCGTCCTCTTTGCTCCTGGAGATCGGGGTGTCGGAGAAACCCGTCCTGTGCAGCGCGGCGAAGAGGAAGTCGCCCGAGCGGTCGCCGGTGAAGAAGCGTCCGGTCCGGTTCGCCCCGTGGGCAGCAGGTGCGAGGCCGAGGAGCACCACACCTGAATCCGGGTCGCCGAAACCGGGCACGGGCTTTCCCCAGTAAATCTCGTCCGCGAATGCGGCCCGCTTTTCCCGGGCCACTTTCTCGCGCCACTCCACGAGGCGCGGGCAACGGCGGCAGGAGATTATCTCCTCCTCCAGCCCCGTGAGGGCGGCGGGTTGTCTTTCTCTAGGCGCCGTAGCGGTTCAGCTTCAGGGCGTTGCCCATGAGAAAGCCCATGATCTCCTCGGCCTGGAATACGCCCAGCGAGCCGCCCGCGCAAGTCCGCTCCCCGAAGCTATCCGCCGTCGGGAGCGTGTAATCCGAGCGGAGCAGGAACGGGACCCCGTGCCAGGAGTGGCTGAGCATCTTGGCCGGGGTCGCGTGGTCGCCGGTGACGGCGAGTACGTCGGGACCGAGGTCGAGCAGGTCCGGCAGCAGGGCGTCTACTTCTTCTATGACCTCCGCCTTGCGGCCGAAGTCTCCGTCCTCGCCGGCGGCGTCGGTCGGCTTTACGTGAACGAAGAAGAAGTCGTAGTCGTCCCAGTTTTCTTTCATAGTCTGGAACTCCCCGGCGATACCCTCGCCTTCCTGGAGAAGCTCCATGCCGGCCAGGCGCGCCAGGCCCTTGTACATCGGGTAGGCGGCGATGGCGGCGGCCTTGAGGCTGTAGGCTTCGTCGAACGATGGCAGGTTAGGGTGCATCCCGAAACCGCGCAGAAGCACGGTGTTTGCGGGCTCTTTGCCTTCCAGGATGTCGTTTACTTTCTCGACGAACTCGTTGGCTATTTCGGCGCTCTTCTTCGCTTCTGGGGTGTCGTCTTGCGCTTCTACCGGGAGGGGCTCCATGCCGGTGCGCTGGGGGTCGGAGTCGTTGAGGGCGTCGGAGAAGTCTCCGCCGCGGAAGATGGCGACGGCCCGGTGCTCTTTTTCGTGCAGGAGCTCTACGTCCACGCCGTCGAGTTGTAGCTTCTCGTTGATCTCGTCCACGAGCTTTGAGGCTTCTTCGGTCGGGATGCGCCCGGCGCGGCGGTCGGAGATCTTACCCTCGGAGTCTTTGGTTGCGAAGTTGATGCGGGCCGCCAAGTCGCTCTGTTCCAGCTCGAACCCGACGCCCAGCGCGCTCAATACTCCGCGCCCGACCGGGAAATCTATCGGGTTGTAGCCAAAGAGACCGAGGTGGCCGGGGCCGGAACCGGGACTGACACCGGCGGCGACCGGGATCGAGAGCCCCTGGTCGGATGCGGCGGCGATGGAGTCCAGGTTCGGCGAGTTGGCCGCCTCCAGCTCGGTCTTGCCTTCCTCGTTCGGGAGGCCGCCGAGCCCGTCGAGGACGAGCAGCACTATTTTCGAGTCCGTCGGCACGGAGAGCTCGCGCATCAATTCCAGGTTCAAAGCAACATCCTCCTCGTTCGAGTCCTTCGCGGTCCCGGCAGTCTACCAAAGTACCCCTGTATAATCCGCGGCAAACGATTGTAGGGAACCTTGAGGGGAAGAGATGAAGATAGAGACCATAGACCTGAACTTTATGGGAACCGGGCAGGTGATCGCCTCCTTCTTGTTGCTCGGGGACGAATCGTCGGCGCTCGTGGAAACCGGCCCGACTACGTGTCTGGACGACTTGATGGGCGGCTTGAAGCAACGCGGTGTTTCACCGGAGGACGTTAGTCAGGTCTTTCTAACGCACGTTCACCTGGACCACTCCGGGGCCTCGGGCAACCTGACGAATCTGCTGCCGAACGCCACGTTCTACGTGCACGAGATCGGCCACCCGCACCTGGTAGACCCTTCCAAACTCCTCAAGAGCGCGACCCGCATTTACGGCGACCGGATGGAGGAACTCTGGGGCGAGGTGTTGCCGGTTCCGGAAGATCGGCTCGTCTCTCTCGAAGGCAACGAGGAGATAGAGATTGATGGTGGAACCCTCACCACCCACTACACGCCGGGACACGCCTACCATCACCTCGCCTACCTCGAACCGGAGTCCGGGACGCTTTTCGCCGGGGACGTGGCCGGCATCCGGCTGCCGGGCCAGTCCTACGTCCGGCCCCCGACGCCGCCGCCGGAGATAGACGTGGAGGCTTGGATGCAGAGCCTTCAGACCGTGCGTAAGCTGGAGCCGCAGGTCGTCTGCCCGACGCACTACGGAAGCTACGAAGACGTGGACCGGCACGTGGGAGAGCTAGAGCAACGCCTCCAGGACTGGTTGCTCTTCGTGGAGGAGCAGATAGACGAAGGTGCGGAGCGGGAGCAGATCTCCTACGAGCTGAAAGCCAAAGGCGACGCCGAGATGCTCGCCGAGGGAGCCAGCCCCGAAGAGAGCGAGCACTACGACCTCGCTGGCAACTACGAAATGCTCGTGGACGGCCTCATGCGCTACGTTTCGCGTAAGCGGAAGGAAGATTGAAAGAAGGCTTCAGGCTGTAGGTTTCAGGCTTCAGTAAAAACCTGGATGGATACGAGGTCTGCCCCCGAGGTTGCGCAGCCCCGGAAGGAGGTTTATCTGGTGGCTGCTCTAAAATAGGGGCCAGGATTTAGGCTGATGTGGAGCGCTGGTATTCCATGATTCGGAGAACCTCGGTGTCCATCTTTGTCGTCGCTGCGGTGTAGTCCATGCCGGAGGCTTGCAGGATGTCCAGGGCGGTGGACCGGATCTGGCCGACGAGCATGTTGGCTTCGAGGTCGTTGCGTTCGTGGAGCACTACGGTGGCGTTTGCGGCGGCCTGCAAGGCGTGGCCGCGAGTATCCAGTGGATGCTCGGAATCTTCGAGATAAACGCCCAGGGTTTGAACCGCCAACGCCAACTGGAGGACGCTCTCGGCGAGCGGACCGTGGGATCTACCGCCCACCCGGATCATGGCGACGGCGGCGCGCGCCAGGCCCCGGCTGTCGCGGACGGCGAGGTCGAGTTGATCCGCGGCCCGCGCGTAGAACCCTAGATGCCCGAGCGACCGTCTACGGGCCGGCGACAGCCGCACACTTCCGTACTCCGCTTCCAAAGCCTCTTTGAAACCGCCCACCCGGTCGTCTATGCGGCGCGCTTTCGTAAGGGCGTGTTCCGCCTGCCCAAGGTCTCCGGTGTAGAGTGCTTCGTAGATGTTCTCCAGCACGTCTACGAACTCGTCGAAGATCGGGTGCGCCGCCTTCTCTACTATCTTGCCGGGATCGTGGGGAAAGATTGCCCGAACGGTCAGGGCGATGCCGCTGCCGATCAAAGCCTCGATAAACCGTTCGCCCGTGAGGTCGGAGTTCGGGGAAGCCAGGATCACCATGAGCAACGCCGAGACTCCGGCCTCCGTGGTGGACAAGGCTCCGCCCCCGAAGAACATCACTAACCCGGTTGCCAGGCCCACGACCAGCGCGATCTGCACCGCCCCGGACCCTATCACCGTGAGCAAGAGGCTGGTTACTGTAAGGCCGCAAGCCACACCGAAGACCAGCTCCAGCGCCTGACGGCCCTCTTTGCCGGTTACGACCGATAACGAGATGAGCGCCGCTATCGAGGCGAAAGCCGGCTGCTCGTGGCCGAGCGGCACCGAGGCGATCCAATAGGCAATCCCCGCGGCCAACGCTTTCTGGATGATCTGGCCGCCACTACTCCACAAACGGCGCAAAGCCATCCAAAACCTACCGACAAAATCCGGCGCCCATCCGCCGATCCGCTCCCTTATAAGATTTCCTGCACTCACAAAGATCACCTCCTCTTACGAGGATTTTCTAGAAACTCAGTTCAGCTATATGCCACACGCATATATAGTTTCGATTCTATTCCTCTGCGAACCTTTAACAAGGAAGAATCAGGAGGAATCCGGGGGTGTTATCGAACTGTTGCGGGCGGTTTACAAGCCTGCAACTTTATCTCTTGTGCAGTTCGGTTAAGAGGGCTCGTTATTCAAGGTATTCACCATTTCGAGGGCGGTGTTTTCGTCCGTGATCAGGACGTTCAGCAACCCGGCGCGTACGGCGCCGATGTTCGGCAGGGCCTTACCGGGGCCGCCGCTCACCCCGATGCGGCGCCTTCGCCCCAATGGCCGCCGTAATGGCCGCCGGTATGGTTCCGCCGCTGGCGCTCGCGCTGGCGACCGCCGTCCGGGGCAAGCTCTTTACCCCCGCCGAAAACCGCGCCGGGCAGGCGAACTGGGTTATGGGAGCCTCGTTTATAACCGAGGGCGCCATTCCTTTTGCCGCGGCAGACCCCTTGCGCGTAATCCCTTCTATGGTGGTCGGATCGGCGCTCACGGCCTCGTTGTCGCTGGCGTTCAACGCGACGCTGCGGGCCCCACACGGCGGCATCTTCGTGATCGGGCTCATCGGCAATTGGCCGCTGTACCTGCTCGCCATAGCTATCGGCACGGTAGTTAGCGCGGCGCTCGTGGTAGCGGTCAAAGAGTTCACCGGCGGGGCGGATAA
Source organism: Rubrobacteraceae bacterium (assembly GCA_965213905.1). GTDB lineage: Bacteria > Actinomycetota > Rubrobacteria > Rubrobacterales > Rubrobacteraceae > SIRX01. The sequence continues at coordinate 1,920,885 of OZ243922.1, forward strand.
AGATAAAGCAACGTCCGAAGCATCCTGAATAACTTCGTAGATAGCAGGCTTTGGCCGTCCTCCGGTGGCGGCCAAAACCTGCGCGAGGGAGCCTCAACCCTAAAAGCCGGCCGAAATTTACGCAAGGAATACGTTTTTGACTGAGGCAGTATGCGCGGTAACGAAAGCAGCCGTCGTGAAAGAAACTTCCGAAAATTTACTGCAAGCGCGGGATCCTTGTAGTGGCCGGGATCTCTACTCCAATCTTGTCAACAACTTTCGTGCCGGGACGACTTTAATAACTTATTGCACAAAGCTATTTGCGGGCGTAGACTGCCTGTGAAAGGTAGGTTAAATTCGCGTGTATAGAGGGAGAGTGTAATGGCCCAGGCAGGCACCGCCAACGGCGGAGGCGAATCAACGAGCGCAAGCCTCCGGATGAAGGTACAGAAGTTCGGCAGTTATCTTAGTGGCATGGTCATGCCGAACATCGGCGCCTTGATCGCTTGGGGTTTGATCACGGCCCTATTCATACCCGATGGATGGCTTCCTAACGAGACGTTGGCACAGTTGGTGGAACCCATGCTTATCTATCTGCTGCCGCTTCTGATCGGCATCAGCGGGGGCCGGATGGTCTACGGGGTGCGTGGGGCCGTCGTCGGCGCTATCGCAACCCTGGGTGCCATAGTCGGCTCCGACGTTCCAATGTTCTTGGGCGCTTTTATTATGGGACCGCTCGGCGCGTACTTGATAATGAAATTTGACGAGCTTCTCGAGGGCAAGGTTCGTCAGGGCTTTGAGATGCTGGTAAACAACTTCTCCGCCGGTATCATCGGTGGCATCCTGGCAATACTCGGCCTGCTCGGTGTCAGCCCTATCGTCACCGCCCTAAGTAATGCCCTCGGGGCCGGCGTTGAATTCATAATTAACTTGAATCTTCTGCCCCTCGTAAGCATCTTTGTCGAGCCGGCGAAGGTACTGTTCTTAAATAACGCGATCAACCATGGCATCATCGCGCCGCTTGCCCTGGACCAGGCGGGCGAGGCCGGAAAATCAATACTCTTCCTCGTAGAAACGAACCCCGGGCCGGGTCTCGGGGTGCTTCTAGCATACTGGTTCGTGGGCAGCGGCGTTTCCAGGAACTCCGCCCCCGGCGCGGCGATCATCCACTTCTTCGGGGGCATTCACGAGATCTACTTCCCCTACGTCTTGATGAAGCCGGTACTGCTTCTGGCGGTCATAGCCGGGGGAGCCAGCGGACTTTTTGTGGAGTCCCTCCTTGGGGTAGGGCTCGTCTCGACCCCCGCACCGGGGAGCATTATCGCCATCCTGGCGCTCACGCCTCCCGGAAACTTTATCGGGGTGATACTGGGTGTCGCCACGGCCACGGGCGTTTCTTTCCTGGTCGCTTCTCTGCTTATCCGCCGCTCCTCTGATGAGGAAGACGAGGATCAACTGTCGCAAGCCACAGAACAAATGGAGGGCATGAAGGGCAAGAAGAGCCAAGCCTCCGACTCCCTCGCCGCGAACGGCTCCAACGGCTCGAAGGAAAAGACCGGCGTTGCCGCTGTGCCGGACGCCTCGCACGTTGATTCCATCGTGTTCGCCTGTGACGCCGGTATGGGGTCCAGCGCGATGGGTGCCTCCTTGCTCCGCAAAAAGGTTAACGAGGCGGACCTTGATATAGACGTAACCAACGCTTCTATCGGCGACCTCACGGGCGATGAGGACATCATCATCACCCACAAGGACCTGACCGAGCGGGCAAAAGAGCACACGCCGAACGCAGTACACGTCTCGGTAGAGAACTTCATGAATAGCCCGAAGTACGACGAGGTTATCGAGCAACTCAAGAACGGCGGGTCGAACGGTGCCGCCGCGTCCAACGGGGACGGCGGGGAAGAAGAAGCGGGCGAAAACGGCTCCGGCTCCTTCGATTACTCGGAGATCGAGAAAGTTATCTTCGCCTGCGACGCCGGCATGGGTTCGAGTGCGATGGGCGCATCCCTCTTGCGCAAAAAGGCGCAGGATGCCGGGCTGGATCTCGAAGTAGACAACTCGGCGATCAACGAGCTTGTGGGTGATGAGGACGTGATCATTACGCACAAAGACCTTACGGAACGGGCGAAGTCGAAGGTGCCGGGTGCCCACCACATCTCGGTAGAGAACTTCATGAACAGCCCGAAGTACGACGAACTCGTTGACGACATCGCGTCAGCCCGGGTCTAGGGCGGGGCATGGCGCAATGGGACTCTCGGCCCGGGAGATACGGCTGATCGAGGTCCTGTTGCGCCATCCTGGCGGCCTCACGGCCGGCGGCATCGCCGAACGGCTGAACGTGAGCACCCGGACGGTTCACCGCGACCTGCAACCCGCCTCGGACTTTCTCGGTTCGCACGACCTGACGCTCGTGCGTCAGTCGGGCCGCGGCATGAGCGTCGAGGGGTCCCCCGAAGCGCGGGAACAGGCGCTCGAATACCTCCACGAGATGGGTCCGGTAAGCCTACCGCCGCACGAACGGCAGCTATCGTTGCTCAGCGTACTACTTGCGGCCGAGCAGCCGATCAAGCTGCGGGCGTTGGGAAGCCGCCTAAAAGTCGCCATCGGGACCGTCAGCCGTGACCTGGACGAAATGGAAGGCTGGCTCGCGGAATTCGGCCTCTCCCTGGTGCGCAAACGCGGTTCCGGGGTCGAAATCTCCGGCAGGGAAGGCGACCGCCGCCGGGCGATACGACACTTGATCTCCCAGAACCTAGACGAAACTGCTCTGCTCTCACACCTTCAAGAACTCGAAGAAAGAACCGCAACCTCCTCGGAGAGATCTACGGGCGGCATGACAGACCAGTTGCTCGGCCTGATTGATGAGGAACGCTTGCAAGGGGTAAAGTCTCTGACCCAGAACATGGTCCGCAACCTGCCGTACCCGATCGCGGACGACGCCTTTGCCGACTTTACTATTCACGTCGCGCTGGTGGTCGAGCGACGCTTGCAGGGTGCAGAGCTCGCGATGGACGAAGAAATGCAAGGGAGACTCCAGAAGATGGACGAGTACGCCTATGCCCGGAGCCTCGCCGAAGATATCGAGAAGAACTTCGACGTAACCCTCCCGGAAGAGGAGATCGGCTACGTAACCACGCACCTGCGCGGCACGAAGCTCCGGGAGAACGACACCCTCCAGGACTACTTCGAGACCTCGGACCTGGAAGTGGCTTCGCAGGTAAAGACCCTGGTCCACTACGTCGAAGATCAGACCAGGGTCGAGCTCGCCGGTGACAGCTCCCTTTACACCGGGCTTCTCGCCCACCTCGAAAGGGCCATCCACCGGCTGCGAGAGAACTTGAGCATCCACAACCCGCTCCTCGAAGACGTTAAAGAGGATTATCCGGCGCTCTTTGAACTCGTAAGCCAGGGCATGGAGAAGGTGTTCGTCCAAGAGCGGATACCGGACGAGGAGGTCGGGTTCGTCGCCATGCACTTCGGGGCGGCGCTCGACCGGGCGCAAGGAAGCTTCCCCCAGCGCGTGCTCGTCCTCTGCTCCAGCGGCATCGCCACCTCCAAAATGCTCGCCTCCCGGCTGGAGAACGCGTTCCCCCAGATCCAGAGTATAAAAAACTCCTCGCTCTTCGAGATCGAAGACCTGAACCTGGCCGACTTCGACCTGGTGGTGTCCACGGTCTCCATACCGGCGCCCGATGAATCCTACGTCCGGGTCCAACCCTTTCTCGCCGAAGACGACCTCGAGCGCATAAGAGACCACCTCAGAAACAAGAGCCTCGAAGAGCGCCGGACAAACCGGGCGGCCTTCGAGTCCCTTGAGGTCTTCGGCGGCGGCCACGAAAAGTTTCACCAGATGGCGGAGGCTACGCAGGTCATTGCCGAGCTCGTGGACGACGCTTTCCTCGACCGGCACGAAGCGGGCGGCTCGATCAATGAAGCGGTCAGGCTGATGTGCGCCTCGCTCGAAGATAAAGACCTCATCTCCGAGCCCCAGAGCCTGGAGCGGGGCTTGCTCTCGCGCATGGAACTCGGTGGCATCGGCATTCCCGAAACCACGCTGGCCTTGTTTCACGCCCGTAATGATTCCGTCGAACGGCCGTCGTTTTCCGTACACGAGTTCGACGACCCCTTGAAGCTAGAAGGCCTAGACGGCGCGTTGATGGAAGTTCGCCGGAGCCTGTTGATGGTTGCGCCCTTGAGCCTGTCTCCGGTAGCCTTGGAGGCGATCAGCGAAATATCCGCCGCCATGGTCGAGCAACCAAAAGAGCGTGAGGTCTTCGAAGCCGGCTCGGAGGACCGGATCATCGAGGTGCTGGAAGGTATCTTCGGTCGCTACTTGCATAATAAACTAACTTGAAAGGAGCTTAGAGATGGCCGACGACGTATTGGTCAAAGACAACATAGAGTTGGGGGTGGAACTAGATTCCCAGGACGAGGCGATCCGGCGCGCCGGCGAACTCCTCGTGCAGAACGGGTACGTGGAAGAAAAGTACATAGACTCTATGTTCGAGCGGGAAAAGTCCGTCTCGACGTTTATGGGCAACGCCGTAGCGATTCCCCACGGTACCAGCGACTCCAAGCAGTGGGTCGAAAAGTCCGGGCTCTCTATTCTAACGGTCCCCGAAGGTGTGGACTACGGCGACGGCGAGATCGCTATGCTAATCATCGGTATAGCCGGCAAGGGCGACGAACACCTGGAAATCCTCTCCAACATCGCCCAGGTCTGCTCGGACGAGGAGAACGTAGCCAAGATCGTCCAGGCCGAGTCCAAAGACGAGTTGCTCGCGTTCTTCGACGACGTAGTCTAAATGGAGAGCGTGCACTTCGGCGCCGGGAACATCGGCCGCGGTTTTATCGGCCAGGTACTGAACCAGGCCGGCTACGAAACCACCTTCGTAGACATCCAGGACGAGATCGTAGACGCGCTAAAAGAGGAACAGCACTACGACGTGATCCTGGCGGACGAGTCGGAAGAACACTTCACCGTAGATAAAGTTACAGCGCTACACTCCGCGGAAGACTCGGACGCGGTCGTCGAAAAGCTGGCGGAGGCAGACCTCATCACCACCGCGGTCGGGCCGAACGTACTGCAGATCATCAGCGAGCTTCTGGCAAACGGGCTGGCAGCGCGCGTCCGGGATGACGGCTCTCCCGTAAACGTGATCGCCTGTGAGAACATGGTCGGTGGTAGCGAAGCCCTCCGTGGTTACGTGATGCAACACATTGATTCAAGCGATGCTGACGCTGTCGAGAAGGTGGCGGGGTTCCCGAACGCGGCGGTTGACCGAATCGTGCCGCAGCAGAGCACGGATGGCCTGGACGTTACCGTCGAGCCGTTCTACGAGTGGGTGGTTGACGAGTCGCAGATAGTGGGCGAGAAACCGGAGGTAGACGGCATTACTTACGTCCAAGACTTGGCACCGTACATCGAACGGAAGTTGTTTACCGTCAACACGGGACACGCCTCGACAGCTTATCTAGGCTACGCGCAAGGCCTCCCGACCATAGCCGAAGCGATCGAAGACGACTCGGTGCGGGAGAAAGTGTCGGGCGTTCTAGACGAGACCGGACGCCTGCTGGTAGAGAAGCACGGCTTTGACGAAAACGAACACTCCGAGTACAAGCAGAAAATACTCTCTAGGTTCAGCAACCCGTACATCTCCGACGAGGTTACCCGGGTGGCCCGCACGCCGATGCGGAAGCTGGGCCGTGAAGAGCGGCTCGTCTCGCCGGCAATTCAATTGTTAGACCTGGGCCACGAGCCTACCCATCTGGCGGCGGTGATCTCCGCCGTTCTGCGTTACGATGATCCTGGGGACGAGGAAGCGGTAGAGTTGCAAGAGTTGGTCCGCGATCGGGGAGAGCGGGCGGCATTAGGCCAATGCGCCGGGGTGGATGAAGACCATCCGTTGATAGAACTCGTACTCGAACAGAAGGAGGAAGGTTAAGGCGTTCAGGCTTCACAGACAGTACCGTGAGTAGCCGTTTCGAAACAGAGGAGGATCAATAATGCAGGAGAGAGAAGTTACCATAGTTCCCGAGGAAGGGCTGCACGCCCGTCCGGCGGCGGAGTTCGTCAAGGAAGCCAAGAAATACGACTCGGACATAAAAGTGGTCAAGGGCGATAAGGAAGCAAATGCCAAAAGCTCGCTGAGCTTGATGAGCCTGGGCGCCGCCAAGGACGACGTGCTTACGATCCGGGCCGAGGGGGATGACGAAGAGTCGGCGGCGGACGCGCTGGCCGGCCTTATAACCAACGCAGAACCGGAGGCGTAACACCGAACTATAGAAGGGCGTCATCGGGCCCTGAGGAGGGCCGGGGAAAGGAGAAGACGCGAATGGTAGAAAAGGCAGGAGTCACAAAGATGGAGGGCATCGCGGCCTCCGAGGGGGTAGCGGTCGGGCCGGTGTTCGTCCACGACGCGAGCGAGCTAGAACCGGACCGGACGAGCATAGGCGAAGAAGAGGTAGAGAGGGAGATCGAACGCTTCGACGAGGCGGTTCAGGCCGTCGTGCCGAAGCTCTCGGAGACGGCGGAGAAGATGCGGGAGCAGGGGAACGAGAACGAGGCGGCGATCTTCGACGCCCACACGGAACTCGCCCAGGACCCGGAGCTCGCCGACGGGGTCGCCGAGCGGGTAAAGAACCTCGAAAGCCCGGAGTCTGCTATCCTCGCGGTCGGTGAGCAGTACGCCCAGATGTTCGCCAACATGGAGGACGAGTACATGGCCGCTCGCGCCGACGACGTGCGCGACATCTCCCGGCAGATAGCGGCCGAGATCATGGGCGAGCAGGCCGCCGGCCTCGAATCCCTGGACGAACCGTCGGTGGTCCTGGCCCACAGCCTCGCCCCGTCCGACACGGCCCGGGTGCCGAAAGGCATGGCCCTGGCGTTCGTAACCGCCGAAGGGTCCAAGACCTCGCACGTCTCGATCATGGCCCGCTCCATGGGCATTCCGGCCGTGGTCGGCGTAGGCTCCGCCCTCGAAGAAGCCTTTGAGGCCGAGACGGTCGCCGTGGACGGCGGCGAAGGTTACGCCATCGCCGACCCCGACGAGCACACCCTCTCCGACATAGAGAACAAGCAGGCGGCACTGGACGAAGAGCGGGCCGAGCTCGAACAGTACAAAGACGCCGAGGCCCACACCAGCGACGGACGCCGCATCGAGGTCTCGGCGAACCTGGGCTCCGCCGCGGAGGCCGAGGACGCCCTGGAGTGGGGCGCAGAGGGCGTCGGGCTCTTCCGCACCGAGTTCTTGTTTATGGAGCGCGACCAGTTACCCACGGAGGATGAGCAATTCGAGGTCTACCGCCAGGTGGCCGAAGCCTTCGGTGAGAAGCCGGTCATCTTCCGCACGCTGGACGTGGGTGGGGATAAGGACCTTCCGGGTGTGGACCAGCCCGAGGAGGAGAATCCGTTTTTGGGTTGGCGGGGCATCAGGATGTGCCTGGATGTTCCCGGGCTGTTCAAGCCCCAGCTAAAGGCACTCCTGCGGGGTGCGGCGCACGGTAATGTCAAGATTATGTTCCCCATGATCGTCAACGCCGATGAGGTACGCCAGGCCAAGGAGTTGCTCGAAGAAAGCCGGGGTGAGCTGGAAGAAGCCGGGCAAGAGTTCGGCTCCGTAGACGTTGGGGTGATGATCGAGACGCCGGCGGCGGCGATTTGCGCCGCGGATATTGCGAAAGAAGTCGATTTCTTCTCCGTTGGGACGAACGACCTGGTTCAGTACACGCTGGCCGCCGACCGGGGCAACGAGCGGCTGCGGCACCTGCAGGGCGCGGACCATCCGGCGGTGCTGAGGTTGATCGGCTTGACGTGCGAGGCAGCCGAAGAGGCCGGCATCTGGGTTGGGGTTTGCGGAGAAGCCGCCGCCGATCCGGATCTCGTCCCGAAGCTCATAGAGCTGGGCGTCAAGGAACTCTCCATGAGCGCGCCGTCTATCCCGAAAGCGAAGAAGGTGGTGTCCGAGACTTAGGGGCGTAGGGACCGAACGTCGCAGGAGAGGATGGGGCCATATCGCGGTCTCATCCGCTCCCGAAGCCCGGCGTAGCCCCTCGATGGCGAGCCAGAGGAAGCCGCCGGGCGCGAGACGCGAGTTCGGTATACAAAGGGATCAAAAAGGCGACTGAGAAAACGCCGGATTGAATAAATACCAGGCTCGCGGGGGTAGGGAAAGGACCGTTACCGTGGCTGACAAAAGATTTGTGTACGAGTTCTCCGAAGGTTCGGAGGACATGAAAGACCTTCTCGGGGGCAAGGGTGCCGGGTTGGCGGCGATGAGCAACCTGGATCTGCCGGTGCCGCCCGGCTTCACTATCACCACCGAAGCCTGCCGAGACTACATGAAGAACGGCGAGCTATCCGGGGGGATCTCCGACCAGGTAGAAGAAAACCTCGCCAAGCTGGAAGGATCCATCGGCAAAGGACTGGGCGACGCAGAAGACCCGCTGCTCGTCTCGGTCCGTAGCGGGGCCGCGGTCTCCATGCCGGGCATGATGGACACCGTCTTGAACCTGGGCATCAACGACGCCGCGGTAGAGGGATTCGCCGAGAGCACCGGCGACGAGCGCTTCGCCTACGCCTCCTACCGGCGTTTTATCCAGATGTTCGGCGACGTGGTCCTCGACGTGGAGCACGAGAAGTTCGAGGAAGCCCTCGAATCACTTAAAGAAGAGCGCGGCGCCAAAGATGACACTGAACTCTCCGCGGAGGACTTCAAGACGCTTATAGAGGGCTACAAGCAGATCGTGGCGGACGAAACGGGAGGCTCTTTCCCGCAGGACCCCAGGGAGCAACTAAAACTTGCCATCCAGGCGGTCTTCGACTCCTGGGACAACCCGCGGGCGAACCGCTACCGCAAGGAGTACGGTTTGCCGGACGACCTCGGCACCGCGGTTACGGTGCAGGCAATGGTCTTCGGGAACATGGGTGACACCTCATCCACCGGCGTCGTGTTTACCCGGGACCCGTCCTCCGGCGAGCAGGGGCTCTTCGGGGAGTTTCTCATGAACGCCCAGGGGGAGGACGTCGTGGCCGGCATCCGCACCCCGAAGCCTATTGCCGAGATGGAAGAATTTCTGCCGAACGCGTTTGGGGAGTTGCTGGAAACCATGCAGCGACTGGAGAATGAGTACCGGGAGATGCAGGACATCGAGTTTACGGTGGAGCGGGACAAGCTCTACATGCTCCAGACGCGCACCGGCAAGCGCACCGCCGTGGCGGCGCTCAAGATCGCGCGGGAGATGGCCGACGAGGGCATTATCAGCCGCGAAGAGGCCGTAATGCGCATAGACCCCCACCAGCTAAACCAGGTGCTCCACCCCTACATAGACCCCGAAGCCGACCTGAAAGTCCTCGCCGAAGGCCTTCCCGCCTCACCCGGTGCGGCCACGGGAACCATCGTGTTTACGGCCGAGGAGGCCGAGGAACGCGGCGGGGCCGGAGAAGGCGTCATTCTAGTTCGCAAGGAGACCACGCCCGACGACGTTCACGGCATGGTCTGCGCCCGGGGAACGCTGACGGCGCTCGGCGGCATGACGAGCCACGCTGCGGTGGTCGCCCGCGGGATGGGCATACCGGCCGTAACCGGCTGCAAGACGCTCAGTATAGACGCCGCCGCAGGGAAACTCAGCATAAACGGCAAGACCTTCACGGGCGACGACACCATTACCATCGAGGGTTCTACGGGTAGGGTGGTCGAAGGTGACGTTCCGCTCGTGGACGCTGAGATGAGCGATGACTTCGAGCAGGTCCTCGCCTGGGCCGATGAATTTCGGACTCTGGGGGTCAGGACGAACGCCGACACGCCGAAAGATTCGGAGAAGGCCCGGGAGCTCGGGGCCGAGGGGATCGGGCTGTGCCGGACGGAGCACATGTTCATGGAGGAGGGGCGGTTGGAGATCGTGCGGGAGATGATCCTCTCCGACACCGACGAGGCCACCCAGCACGCCCTCGACAGCCTCGCCCCGCTCCAGAAGGGAGACTTCGAGGGCATCCTGAAGGCGATGGGCGGCCTGCCGGTCACCATCCGCCTGCTCGACCCGCCGCTGCACGAGTTCCTTCCGGACTCCCAAGAGCTATACGAACGGCTCGTGAAGCTGGAAGACGATAGTTCCGAAGAGGCAACGGAGATAAAGCGCCAACTGCGGGTCGTGGAGAACCTGGAAGAGGCGAACCCGATGCTCGGCTTGCGCGGGTGCCGGCTGGGCATCATGCGGCCCGGGCTGTACCGGATGCAGGCCAAGGCCATCGCCGAGGCTGCGAAGGCGGTGCGGGAGGAAGGCTACGAGCCCGATGTCGAGATCATGGTTCCACTCGTCGGTTTCCGGCCGGAACTTGCGGCGGTTCGCGGGGAGATCGAGGACGTCGTAGAGGATGTGCTAGGTCCCGAGAACCCGCTAAAGGTCGGAACCATGATAGAGCTTCCGCGGGCCTGCACGGTGGCGGACAAGATCGCCGGCGAGGCAGACTTCTTCTCCTTCGGCACCAACGACCTCACCCAGACCACCTGCGGCCTCTCCCGCGACGACGCCGAAGGCGCCTTTCTCGCCCGGTACCTCGAAGGGGGCATCCTCTCTAGAAACCCCTTCGAGACTATTGACGTGGACGGTGTCGGCCAGCTCGTCTCTATGGCCTGCGAGCGGGGCCGTGAGGCAAACCCCGAAATCAAGTTGGGAATTTGCGGCGAGCACGGCGGCGACCCGGAGAGCATAAAGTTCTTTCACGACACGGGCCTCGACTACGTCTCCTGCTCGCCGTACCGGGTTCCGGTGGCGCGGCTGGCGGCGGCCCAAGTCGCTCTCAAGGAGAGATCCACCAAAGCTCAACCCGTCTAAAGATTTGTCCGGACGGGTTTTAGAGGCGCAAAACGTTATGTAGGAGGATAGGAGAATTTACAGCATCGTGGCGTAGGAAGAGACGTCACGATGGTTTGAGGAGAAGGGAGCAAGATGGGCGACGAGTTGTTGTTGGGTGTGGATGTAGGGACGTCCAGTACGACGGGCGTGTTGACCAAGCCGGACGGGGAGGTGCTCGGTACCGCTGAGAGGTCGCACGATCTCTCGTTGCCCCGTCCCGGATGGGCCGAGCACGATGCGGAAGAGATGTGGTGGAAGGACTTCACGGAGGTCTGCGCCGAGCTCCTGGAGAAGGCCGACGGCGGTTCCGTGGCCGCCGTGTGTATCAGCGGTATCGGGCCGTGCTTCCTCGCCGCTGACGGGGACGGTAAACCCTTAAGGCCCGCCATCCTCTACGGCATAGATACCCGGGCTTCGGAGGAAGTCAACGATCTTAGCAAGAAGTACGGAAACGCGAACATCACCCGGCGCTGCGGCAACCCGTTGAGTGCGCAGTCGGTGGGGCCGAAGATCTCCTGGCTTGCGAGCAACGAGCCCGAGGTGTATGAAAAGACGCGCTACTTCTTTATGGCGCACACCTTCATCGCCCACAGGCTCACCGGCGCTTACGTCCTCGACCACGCCTCGGCCAGCATGTGCGAGCCGCTGTACCACACGGGTGAGAACCGTTGGATCGAAGACTGGTGTGAGGAGGTGGCCCCCGGCCTGCAGATGCCCGAACTGCGTTGGTCAGCCGACGTGGCGGGTGAGATCTCGAAAGAGGGCGCTGAGGCGACAGGCCTTCCGGAAGGTATTCCGGTAGCCGTCGGAAGCACCGACAGCTTCGCCGACAGCCTGAGCGTCGGGGTAAAGAATCCCGGCGACGCCATAATCATCTACGGTTCTACCATGTCCATTATCGTGGTCACCGAGGAGCCGCTCTCGGCCAACAATCTCTGGAGCAACGCCCACCTTTTCGAGGGAACCTACAACCTCTCTAGCGGCATGGCTACCTCCGGCTCGCTGACGAACTGGCTCAAAAACATCTCCGGTGGGGAGTCCTTCGAAGAGCTCAACGAGGAGGCCGCCGAGATAGCACCGGGTTCAGACGGCTTGGTCGTTTTGCCGTACTTCGCCGGGGAACGTACGCCGCTTTTGGACCCGGACGCGCGTGGTGTGATGTGCGGCCTCACCCTCAGTCACACGCGCGGGCACCTCTACCGGGCGTTGTTAGAGGCCACCGCTTTCGGGGCCCGCCACTTGTTGGAGGTGGTAAACGAGGTGGGCGGCGAGGGCGAGCGGGTCGTCGCCATTGGCGGAGGGACAAAGGGGGATCTCTGGGTCCAGATCATCTCCGATATCACCGGCATGACACAGAGACTTCCGGAGCAAACCGTCGGCGCCTGCTACGGTGACGCAATGCTGGCCGGCATAGCGTGCGGACTGGTTGACCGCGAAGCCCGCTGGAGTTCCATGTCGGGCACCGTCGAGCCCGACCCGGAGAACCGCGAGATTTATGACGAGATCTACGGCATCTACAGAGACCTTTACCCGGCCACCCGCCCGATGGCCCACGCGCTTGCCAGCGTACAGATGAGAGGAGATGCTACCCTGGAGTAGGCCGCAGACCCGGCAATGGAAAAGCCCGCGAGAGGAGTTTATCGGTTTGATCCTTATGAAAGACGCCAACCACGAACCTACGAATCGTTGTACGTCGGGGAAATCGGCCGCGATGTTGGGGGTTCGACGCTATTCATGGGGTCGGATCAAAAGGGTCTAGAGGTCACGATGGCGGATAAGTATATTGAGAGAGTAGTTCGAAAGGAAGGAAGATGAAATCTTCTACGAGTGGTTTTCGGGGGGCGATCTTCGACGTAGACGGGGTTCTGGTGGACTCGCCCCACGAACAGGCTTGGCGCGAAGGACTGCGGGATCTCATGGAGAACGAATGGGCGGACATCCGTCCGCAGACCTCGTGGTCACCCGAGGCATTCACCCCGGAGGTCTACCAGGCCGTCATGAGCGGGATGCCGCGCTACGCCGGGGCCGAGGCGGCGTTGAAATACTTCGACGTTCCGGACGCCGAAGAGCGCACCCAGGAGTACGGCGACATGAAACAAAAGATGATCGTCGAGCTTATAGAGGCAAGCCAGTTCCACGCTTATCCGGACGCCCTGCGCTTTATCCTGGCCGTCAAAGACGCGGGACTCGAAATAGCGGCGGCCTCCTCCTCCAAAAACGCCAACGACTTTTTAGAGAGAGTACGCCTCGACGAATTCGCACGAGAAGAAGGCCTGGAATACGAGTTCGTGGAGTCCGGCTACACTTTGTTGGACATCCTGGATGTAAACGTAAGCGGGAGAGACTTCGAAGAGGGCAAACCGCACCCCATGATCTTCCTTACTGCAGCCGAGGAGTTGGGTACTTCATCGCAAGAGAGCTTTGTGGTGGAAGACGCGGCCAACGGCGTGCAGGCGGCGAAAGCGGGAGAGATGGCGGCGCTCGGTCTCGCGCGGGTCGGCGACGAAGAAGCGTTGGCGGAGGCGGGAGCGGATTTGGTAGTGACGAACCTGGACGATGTGGACCTCGCCGCGCTGGTGGATGGCCGTCTAGAGCACTCCGGGGTCCGCTAATGATGCTGGAAGGTCCTCTTGCGGATCGGAGGATGGCAAGATGACCCGGCAAATCAAAGACCTGCCACACGCCTTCGACGGGAAAGGGGATCTGGAAGAAGGCCTGAAAGATCTCCTCTCCGGCAAGCGTCCGGCGGTCTTCCTCGACTACGACGGCACGCTGACCCCCATCGTAGACCGTCCGGAAGACGCCGTTATCTCGAACAGCATGCGAAACGCCGTGAGCGGGTTGGCCGGGCGATGCACCGTATGTGTGGTTAGCGGTCGTGACCGTCAGGTGGTGCAAGAGCTTATGGGCCTCGACAACCTCGTCGTCGCCGGCAGCCACGGCTTCGACATCTGGAGCCCGGAAGAGGGCACTATAGAACACGACGCCGGAAGCGGTTACGAGGAGTTATTGGACGAGGTAAAGGCACGCTTGGAGGAAGAGGCCGGCTCCGTAGAAGGAGCTTCGGTAGAGCCCAAAAAGGCCTCTGTCGCCGTCCACTACCGACTCGCCTCGGAAGAAGGACGACAGGAGATCAAGGAGGGCGTGGACCAAACCCTCGCCGACTACCCGGACGATTTGAAGATGACGCCCGGAAAGATGGTCTACGAGGTCCAGCCAAAGCTCGATTGGGACAAGGGCAAAGCAGTTCTGTACCTGCTGGAGACGTTGGGGCTGGACCGCGACGCCGTGGTCCCGATGTACCTGGGTGACGACCACACCGACGAGCACGCCTTCGAGGCGCTGGAAGACCGTGGACCCGGCATCTTCGTGGGGTACCCCGACGACCCGGAGGTCGGGGAGAGGGTTACATCCGCAGACTATCTGCTGAATACCGTGAACGAAGTAGAGACTTTTCTGGACCACCTGGCCCGTTAGACGAGGAGGACTGCCGTGACGGACACGACCACGAAGAATTGGAGGCTTTCCTACGACGCCTTCGAGCCGGAAGAAGAGGGTCTTCGCGAAGCCTTGACCTCCACCGGAAACGGCTACTTCTGCACGAGGGGCTCTTTCGCGTGGACCGACGCCGACGACGTACATTATCCGGGAACTTACATGCACGGCGGCTACAACCGCGAGACGACCATCATGGCCGGGGTGCCGGTCTTGAACGAGGACTTGGTCAACCTCCCGAACTGGCTCCTGCTGGAGCTCCGCATCGAGGACGAGGAGGCCGTCGGGGCGAACAACGTAGAGCTGCTCGACTACCGGCACGAGTTGGACCTGCGCAACGCCGTACTCGTCCGGAATCTTAGGTTCCGTGACCGGGCGGGCCGGGAGACGACCATCGAGACCCGCCGCTTCGTCAGCATGGCCGACCGGCATCAGGGGGCGATAGAGTGGAGGATCACGCCGGAAAACTGGTCCGGCAAGGTCGAGATCGTGACGGCCCTCGACGGCCGGGTTACGAACAACGGCGTCGCCCGCTACAGAGAGCTTGAGGGACGTCACCTCACGCCGGCCGCGACCAGTACGCCGCGCGAAGACGTGGTCGGGCTCCGCGCCCGCACCAGCCAGTCGCGTATCTTCGTCGCCCAGGCCGCCCGTACCCACGTCTACGAAAACGACGGAGGGAACGAAGTAGAAGTAAAGCGCACCGTCTACCAAATGGACGACTACGTTCACCAGATCCTCGGCTTCCAAGTACGGGAAAAGGAGCCGGTGCGCGTGGAGAAGATGGTCTCCTTCTACAGCTCCCGCGACACCGCCATAAACGAGCCGCTCACGAACGCCGAGAAGTCCGTCCTCCGTTTCGGCACCTTCGAAGAAGCCCTGGACCGGCACGCCCACGCCTGGGATGAGCTTTGGAGCGTCTGCGACGTGCAGGTTCCCGGGGATGACCACGTGCAGCAACTCTTGCGGGTCCACATCTCCCACATCCTGCAGGTCTGCTCCCCGCACACCGCAGACCTGGATACCGGGGTCCCGGCCCGGGGCCTCAACGGTGAGGCCTATCGGGGACACATCTTCTGGGACGAGTTATACATCTACCCGTTCCTCAACTTCCGGCTGCCGGAGATCACGCGCGAGTTCCTCATGTACCGTTACCGGCGCCTGGACGAAGCCCGCGCCGCCGCAAAAGAAGCCGGCTACAAAGGGGCGATGTACCCCTGGCAAAGCGGCTCCGACGGGCAGGAAGAAACGCAGGTCGTCCACCTCAACCCGAACTCTGGCAAGTGGGAGCCGGATCTCTCCCACAACCAAAGGCACGTAAACGCCGCCATCTTCTACAACATCTGGCGCTACTATCAGGTCACCGACGACTTCGAATTTCTGCTCGACGACGGGGCCGAGATGATGTTGGAGATCGCCCGTTTCTGGGCTTCTATCGCCCAATACAACGGAGAGCGGGACCGCTACGAGATCCACGGCGTCATGGGCCCCGACGAGTTTCACGAAAAATATCCCGGCTCGGATGAAGAGGGTTTGCGGAACAATGCCTACACCAACGTGATGGTCGCCTGGATCTGCGAGGTCGTCCAGGAAGTTTTGGAGTTGTTGCCCGAACGCAGCCGCGACGCCCTGGTAGAGAGAATCGGTCTGACCGATGAGGAGATAGAGGCCTGGTCCGAGATGAGCAATAAAATGTTCGTCCCGTTCCACGAAGACCCGGACCTGGGCGACGGCATCATCAGCCAGTTCGAAGGCTACGAGGATCTCGAAGAGCTAGACTGGGACCACTACCGCGAGAAATACGGCAAGATACAACGCCTCGACCGCATCCTGCGGGCCGAAGGGGACAACCCGGACAAGTATAAGCTCGCCAAACAGGCCGACACCCTCATGCTCTTCTTCCTCTTCTCACCGGAAGAGCTGGAGGAGATCTTCGATCGGCTCGGCTACGAGTATTCGCCCGAAACGTTGCGTAAAAACGTCGAGTACTACGAGCACCGCACCACCCATGGCTCTACCTTGAGCTTCGTGGTTCACGCCCACGTCCTCGCCGACCTCGACCCCGAAGCCTCCTGGAAGATGTTCCTGACGGCCCTGGAAAGCGACGTGGGAGACGTGCAGGGCGGCACCACCAAAGAAGGCATCCACATGGGGGTAATGGCCGGAACGCTCGACCTCATACAACGCGGCTACCTGGGAACCGAAATCCAGGACGGAGTCCTCCACTTCGACCCCAAACAAACAGAGAAGCTAAAAGGCCTCTCCCTACCCATGCGCTTCCACGAAACACCTATAGACGTAACCCTCGAAGAAGGCAAACTGACCGTGGCCGCACAAGCCGACGGCTTCGGAAGAACCGTAGAAGTCGCGGTCGGAGACGAGGTCCAGGAACTCACCGGCGGCCAGGGTTACACCTTCGAACTGTAACCCGACCAGTTCGGAAGGAGGCCCCGGGCCGTAGAACGCGCGCCACTCATAGAGCTAGAAGAATCCTGGGTCTTCGGGATGCTGTGGCCGAAACGGCTCCAGGTTTTCGGAGATCGGATAGAAGTGTCCAGCACGGAGCTTATGCGCGAGATCGTCGAGACGGTCGAGTTCGGGGAGATCGAAGCTATCGTGGTCGGCGGTCGAGGCCCATCTTCCAGCTTGCTCATAAAAAGACTGAGCAACAAACCCGTACTCATGAGAGGCGTGAACCATGACACGGCCCGCAGAGTAAAAACTTTCGTCGAAGAACGCATGTCGCTTGCAAGTTCGGCAGTCGAGCCTAGAGAGCCTCCAAAGAATCGAAACACCAACGCCCTCGTTCGCAAGCTCACCGACCTGAGAGACGCCGGAGTCCTAAGCTCCGAAGAGTTCGAAGAAAAGAGAAAAGCGTTGGAAGAAGAATCTTAAACTTTTCCGTCGTTCCAGATCTCCCCACAAACCGAAACAATTTACCCGGAACTTTCTAGAATCCGTTCTTTGCAAATGTCTTAGAGACTGCGCGTCGCCAAACCTTTACAAATAGGGTTTTCGGTAGTTTAGAACTTTTGTTCTTGACAAATACAAAAGTTCTAGCTATGGTGGTAACCGGTGATACAGATATGGCTGCGTTGGGGACGTTGGCCGGAATCAAGATTGGAGGAACATGGGGTTGATGAGTTCTTTGCTTCTGGTCGTGGGGTTGTTGTGGCTATCGCAGATAGTCGGGACTTACTTTCAGATGGAGCATTACCGGAAGGTTTTAGGCGGCATTCGGCAGGCTGGCGGGGAAGGTTTCGTCGGGGTTG
The DNA here is from genome assembly GCA_965213905.1 of Rubrobacteraceae bacterium. Classification (GTDB taxonomy): domain Bacteria; phylum Actinomycetota; class Rubrobacteria; order Rubrobacterales; family Rubrobacteraceae; genus SIRX01. Next base: position 1,938,488 of record OZ243922.1, read on the forward strand.
GGAACGCGAAGGCGCGGTTGGGCAAGGGCGTCATCCTAATCCTGGTCGTTGGTGAAAATGGCCTGGTCAAGCAGGCGTTGAGGATGCGGGGCATGACGGTGTTCGCGCGGTTCAAGGAAGCTCCGGATCTCTTGGGGAAGAGGCTGGACGACCTGCGGAACGAAGATATCGAAGGGCCGTATGAGAAAGGAACCATGCTCGCGGTGAAGAGGGCGGTCGAGCAGATAGACCGGATCATGGGTGAGAAGTCAGGAGTGACTGCCGGCTAGTCATCGGCGCTTAGGGGAGTAGTCGAAGTAAGAAACGGAGGAGAGTTTCATGCAAGAAGTATTTTTGGCGTTACTCCAGGATCAGCCGGAAGTCCAAGCTCCCGGTGGAGAAGGAGGGGTTCTCGGACGGCTGGGGGCCGCCGGCGAGTGGTTTATCGGGTTGTTTCAGGCCGGGGCGGATACGTTTGTAGGCTTTGTAACTGGCATAGTTCCGCTGGTAATTATCTTGTTGACGGCGTTCTACACGATAGTTAATTTGATCGGGGAGGAGCGGGTACAGGGCGCGGCCCGATTTGCCGCCGGCAATATGCTTACCCGCTACACGTTGCTGCCCTTGATCGCGGTCTTCTTCCTGACGAACCCGATGGCATACACATTTGGGACTTTCTTGGAAGAAAAATACAAACCGGCGTTCTACGATTCGGCGGTTTCTTTCGTGCATCCTCCGTTGGGTCTTTTTCCACACGTCAACCCGGCTGAGTTGTTCGTTTACCTGGGGGTCGCTGAAGGGTTGAGGAGGCAGGATCTCCCGCTCGGGCCATTCGCCGTTCGGCTGTTTCTCGCGGGCCTCGTGGTCATACTCATCCGGGGTATCGTTACCCAATTCATAACCGCGTTCCTGGCCCGACGCCAGGGTATCGAGCTTTAGGAAAGGTGGAGAGCAATGGCTGAAAGAGAGTTCAAGGCCGTAAAGATAGAGCGCGGCTCCCAAGGTTGGGGCGGCCCGCTAGTCATCGAGCCTACAACGGAGAAAGACAAAATAGTCGCCGTCACCGGCGGTGGAATTCCGGCGGTGGCCCAGAAGATAGCGGACCTGACCGGGGCCGAAGTGATCGACGGTTTCAAACGGCCGCCACCAGAGAGCGAGATCGCCGCCGTGGTCGTGGACTGTGGGGGGACGGCGCGGGCCGGAGTCTACCCGCGCAAACGCATCCCGACCATCAACCTGACGCCCGTAGGACAGGCCGGTCCGCTGGCCCAATTTATCACGGAAGATATCTACGTTTCGGGTGTTCGTGAAGGGAACATAGAGCCGGCGGACGGTCCCGAATGGGCCGCTGCGGGTTCGGAGTCTTCGGATACGACGGCTCCCGGTGGAGACGGCGCCGAAACAGCGTCCCAGCAAGACCCGTTCTCACAGTCGGGAGGGGCGGAGCAGGATACAGGCGGCGGCATCACCGGAGCCATAGCCGGTATCGGGCGCGTCATGGGCGGCGTGGTCGGGGTTTTGTTTCAGAGTGGACGCCAGGCCATAGACCAGGTTATACGGAACATACTGCCGTTTATCGCGTTCGTGACGTTGCTTATCGGCATCATCACTTATACGGGACTTGGAGATCTTATCGCCGGAGTGCTGACGCCGCTGGCCGGCAGCTTGGTCGGTCTGCTGATCCTCTCGCTCATCGTCGGTTTGCCGTTCCTCTCGCCGGTGCTCGGGCCGGGGGCCGTTATAGCCGCCGTGGTTGGAACGCTGATCGGCACCCAAATAGGTGCGGGCAACATTGCCCCGGCCTTCGCTTTGCCGGCGCTCTTTGCCTACAACACCCAGGTCGGCTGCGACTTTGTGCCGGTCGGGTTGGCGCTCGGAGAGGCTGAGCCGAAGACCATCGAGATAGGCGTTCCGGCCGTGTTGTTTAGCCGTCAGATCACCGGTCCCATAGCGGTGCTCGTCGGCTGGGTATTCAGCCTCGGGCTCTACGCTTAGGAGGGTTTATGGAGTACATCTACCGCACGGAGATAACGGAGATCGGGCCGGACGTCGAGGAGATGCTCGACTGGACGGGAACCCTGATCTCCTTCGAAGACGGAGCCCCGCCGGAGTTGGCGGAGATCTCCATCCTCCACAAACACACCGACCGACGCGAAGATCCCCCCGTACCCGGAGACACCGTAGCCATCGGCCCGCAAGAATTCGAGATAACGGCCGTCGGGGGAGTCGCCTGGAAGAACATGCTGGAGTTGGGCCACGCGGCGTTCAAGTTCAACGGCGCCGAAGAAGCCAACCTGCCGGGCGAGATCTGCCTGGAAAAGCAAGAGATCGAAGTCGTAAAAGAGATTATCGGACCCGGTGTGCCGCTGGAAATTAGGGCCGCCGATTAGAGAAAGGCCACAATTTGGGGCTTAGAGAAAGACTGGAAGGACTAGAGCGCGGCGGCACGCCGATCCGGGTCGGGCTCGTCGGCGCGGGCCAGATGGGCCGGGGCTTTATCGCCCAGGTCGCCGGCATCCCCGGCATGGAAGTAGCCGCCGTCGCGGACATCGAGCCGGATCGGGCCACGACCGCTTTCCGGGAAGCCGGCCAGGAGCCGGTCGAAGGCATAGACGACAGCCTCGGACGGCCCGGCGTCACCGACGACGCCCGGGAACTCGCCTCTTCGGAGGGCGTGGACGTGATCGTGGAGGCTACCGGCGTACCGGAGATTGGGGCCTGCGTAGCCTACGAGGCGATCCATAACGGCAAGCACGTGGTTATGCTGAACGTCGAGGCCGACGTTACCATCGGCCCCATCCTGAACCGCATGGCCCGGAGCGCTGGCGTCGTCTACACAGGCTCCGCCGGGGACGAACCGGGGGCCATCATGGAACTCTACGACTTCGCCCGGTCTCTGGGTTTCGAGGTCGTCGTCGCCGGAAAGGGCAAGAACAACCCTCTCGTAGTCTCCGCAACCCCGGACTCCGTCGCCGAAGAGGCCGCCACAAAACATATGAACCCCAAGATGCTCGCCTCTTTCGTGGACGGCACCAAGACGATGGTCGAGATGGCCGCCGTCGCCAACGCCACCGGAATGGTCCCGGATAAACCGGGAATGCACGGCCCGGAAGAGACCGTCCCAAAGCGCCTGGGAGATATCTTCAGCCTGGAGAAAGAGGGCGGCATCCTCTCCAGCTACGGCACGGTGGACTACGTGCGGGGCGTGGCCCCGGGGGTATTCGTGATCGTGCGGGCCGGGGCAGAGCCCGTGCGGGAGACCATGCAGTACCTGGGACAGGGAGAGGGGCCGAACCACGTTCTATACCGTCCCTACCATCTGACGAGCCTCGAAACCCCGATCTCCGTGGCCCGCGCCGCGCTCTACAACGAGCCGACCATAACTCCTCGGGAGAAACTCTCCGCCGAAGTGGTGGCCGTCGCGAAGCGGGATCTCGAAGCCGGGGAAAAACTCGGCGGTATAGGCTCCGCTGACTACTACAGTTACGTCTATAAGGCCTCGGAGGCCGAAGGCATGTTGCCTATGGGACTCGCCGGCGGAGCCCGGATGACCCGGCCCGTAAACAAAGGAGAAGTAATCTCCCGGTCGGGTGTAGAACTTGCGGAAGGCTCTTTTGTGGTGGGATTGCGGCAACTGCAGGAGACGGCCGCCGGAGGGAGTATTTAGAGAGTGGTCGCCACCCGCTACACGGTAGATCATCGCTCCCTCACGGATCACGACCGCCTGATCCTCAAGGTGCTCCGGCTCTACTACGAGCACGACCTCAACCAGGTCGAAGTCGCCAAAAGGATGGGCTTTTCCCGGCCAAAAGTCTCGAAGCTCATCACCGAGGGCCGCAATCGCGGGCTCGTGAAGATCGAGATAGCCGAACCCGCCGGGGACGCCGCCCCTATGGAGATAGCCCTCGAAGACCGCTACGGGCTCGTCGAGGCACTGGTCGTCGCCTCCGACGAAGATCGCCAAAGCACGGAGCTCGCAGCGGGTGCGGTTGGTGGAGCGCTCCTGGCCCGGCTTTGTACGGCGGAGTCCAATCTCGGTCTCTCTTGGGGCGTCTCCGTGCGGGCGCTCGCGGAGTCGATCCCTGCTATGTCTTTCCGGTGCAAAAAGGTCGTACCGCTCGTGGGCGGGATGGGCAAGGCGGAGAGCAGGCTGCACTCCAACCAGGTCTGCGCGGACCTCGCCGGGAAACTGAACGCCGAATACCTGCAAATGTCGGCCCCGGCTATCGCCCGCTCGGCTCGCAGCCGGGACGAACTCATGGAGATGCCCGGCATCTCCGAAACATTGACAGAGGCGGCGAGCTGTGACATTGCCGTGGCCGGCATCGGGGGGATACTCCCGTCGTCCACGATGGTCGAGGCCGGGTATTTTACCCTGGAAGAATTTCTCGGGCTCCGGGCGCGGGGCGCGGTAGGTGATATTTGCTGCCACTTTCTGGATGAAAAAGGAGACCCCTGCCTCGAAGACCTGTCGACCAGAATCTTGGGTCTCAATCTGGAGCAACTAAAAGAGATGCCCCGGACCGTCGGAATCGCGACCGGCCCGGACAAGGCCTCCGGCGTAGCCGCCGTCCTAAAAGGCGGTTACGTGAACACCCTGATCTGTGACCGAGACCTGGCGGAAGCCCTATTAAAGAACGAGCCGCAAAAGGAAGGAACCCGAACGTGAAAGACGCCCATGACCGCAAAGAGCTATTGCGAACCATGTTGCTCATAAGATCCTTCGACGAGAAGGTGGACGAACTCTACGCCGAGGGCGCGTTACACGGCACGGCCCACTTCTACGTCGGGCAGGAAGCCGTCGCCACCGGTGTCATATCCGCCCTGAAAAACGGTGACGTCATAACCGGCACCCACCGGGGCCACGGCCACGCCATCGCCTTCGGCCTGGATCTGGACCGCATGGCAGCGGAACTTCTAGGCCGGGCTTCCGGCTACTGCCACGGCAAAGGCGGCAGCATGCACATCGCCGACGTAGAGGCCGGGATGCTCGGGGCGAACGGTATCGTCGGGGGCAGCATGGGTATTGCTTGCGGCGCGGGCTGGGCCTTTAAACAGCGCAAGCAGGACCACGTCGCCGTGTGTTTTTTCGGAGATGGGGCCGTGCAGGAGGGGATCTTCAACGAGTCGCTCAACATGGCCGCCATCTGGAAGCTGCCGGTGATCTTTGTTTGCGAGAACAACCAATACGCCATGTCCCTGAGCGTCAAAAAAGGCTTCGCCACCGAGCGCATCTCCGACCGGGCCGCCGGATACGGAATCGCCGGAGCTTCCGTAGACGGTATGGAACTCGACGAGGTCCACGAAGCCGCCGCCGAAGCCGTCGAACGCGCGCGAAAAGGTGAAGGCCCGACGCTCATCGAAGCCGTGACCTACCGATACCTCGGGCACTCAAAGAGCGACGCCAACCTCTACCGGACACGGGAGGAGATCAAGGAGTGGCGCGGGCACGACCCCGTCCAACGTTTCGCCGCCCAACTCGAAGAAGAAGACGCGCTGGGGGACGAAGAGTGGCGCGAGATAGAACAAAAGGCGAAAGACGAGATAGAAGAAGCCTTCGAGAAGGCTTTCGAAGAACCCGAACCCGAACCCGAGTCGGCGTTGGAGGACGTGTATGCCTAACGAATCCCGTGAGATCACCTACCGCGAAGCCGTCCGGGAAGCAATGACCTCCGCCATGCAAGAAAATCCCGAAGTCTTCCTCATGGGCGAGGACGTCGGCGTCTACGGTGGGGCGTTCGGTGTAAGTCGGGGTATGGTCGAGGAGTTCGGAGAGGACCGGGTGGTAGACACCCCGCTCTCCGAGGCCGGTTTTGTCGGTCTCGGCATCGGGAGCGCCCTCATGGGGATGCGCCCGATAGTAGAGATCCAGTTCTCGGACTTTATAACCCACTCTATGGACCAGCTCGTAAACCAGGCCGCCAAGCTCCGCTACATGTTCGGCGGCAAGGCCGAAGTCCCGTTGGTGCTCCGCACACCCGGCGGCGCGGGGACCGGGGCGGCGGCCCAGCACTCCCAGAGCCTCGAAGCCTGGTTTATCCACGTGCCGGGCCTGAAGGTCGTTATGCCCTCGACGCCGTACGACGCGAAAGGGATGCTGCTCTCCGCGCTCGACGATCCGAACCCCGTGATCTTCTACGAGCACAAACTCCTCTACAACCGCAAAGGCGGCGTCCCCGAAAAAGCGTACCGCGTTCCCATAGGAGAAGCCAGCGTAACCCGCGAAGGCGAGGACGTAACCCTGGTCGCCGCCGGCCTCGTCCACAACTTCGCCCTGGAGGCCGCCGACGCCCTCTCCGACGACGGAGTCGAAGCCGAGGTCGTGGACTTGCGAAGCCTCGCCCCGCTGGACCACGAAACTGTGCAAAGGTCTGTGGAAAAGACCGGCAAGCTCGTGGTCGTCGAGGAGGATGTGAAGACTGCGGGTTGGGGGGCGGAGATCGTATCGAGGATCGTGGAGGGCGAGAGTTTCTACGCCCTCGATCGGGCTCCGGCGCGGGTGGCGGGCGCCGACACCCCGATCCCCTACAACAAAAACCTGGAGGCCTTTATCCGGCCCACGCCGGAGAAGGTCGTGGCGGCGGCCCGCAAACTCCTTGACGACCGGGTGGGAGTGTACGCCTGATGGCCTCGGAGCTAAAAGTGCCGACCCTCGGCATGGACATGGAGGAAGCCACCATCATCCGCTGGATGGTCGAAGAGGGCGCCGCGGTTGAAAAAGGAGACCCGGTCCTGGAGATAGAGACGGACAAAACATCCTTCGAGGTCGAGGCCAACGAGGATGGTGAGATCCGGAACCTCCGGGGCGACGAAGGCGAGACGCTTCCTGTCGGCACCATCGTCGCCTACATCACCGCGCCGGGCGAGAAAGCACCCGAACACGAAGAAACTCAGGAAGAGCATCCGGTCTCCGGCGAAGACAACGGTAAAGCCGCCCGCGCTGATGAGAAAAAAGAGCGGGAGCCCGCGCAAGCGGCGCCTCCTGAGCCCAACGACGACCGGCGGAAGGTGCGGGCTTCACCCGCGGCCCGTCGTGCTGCCCTGGAGAAGGGCGTGGAGTTGGAGGCCGTGACCGGTTCCGGCCCGGGCGGCAGGGTCTACCTGTCGGACGTGCTGGTGGCCGATAGCGACCAAGAAGCGACCGCCGACGAATCACCTGCGGCGGAGGTGTCGGCCGGGGAGCCGGAACGCCGGGAAACGTTGTCCCGCGTCCGGCGCATCGGGGCCGAACGTACGACAAAGAGTTTCAGCGAGGTCCCGCACTTCTATCTAACCCGCGAGATGGAAGCCGACCGGCTGCTGGAGTTGCAGGAGCGGCTAAAAGAGAAGATGGACCCGGCGCCGGGCATTACAGAGTTGCTGGCCCTGGCCGTTTCCCGGACCCTAAAGGATCATCCCCGGCTAAACGCCCGCTATGCCGGAGAAGAGTTGGAGTTACACGAGAAGGTCAACCTCGGGCTGGCGGTCGCCACCGATGACGGCCTCGTGGTCCCGGTTCTCAAAGGCGCGGATGTGCTGCCGCTGCGGGGACTGGCGCCGGCGGTGAAGGATCTTGTAGAAAGGGCCCGTAGAGGAAAGCTGGATCGCGAAGAACTATCCGGCGGTACGTTTACCGTCTCCAACCTCGGCATGATGGGCATAGATTCCTTCGACGCCGTTATAAACACGCCGGAGGCGGCTATTTTGGCGGTTGGCCGGACGCGAATAGTTCCACAGTGGCACGATGGAGAATGGCTCCCGCGTCGTATAATCACAATGACCCTCTCGGTGGATCATCGGGTGGCCGACGGGGCCGACGGGTCGAGGTTCCTGGCGGACCTACAGAACGCGCTCACGGATTGGGAGCTTCTGCTATGAAAAAAGGAGAGAGATGAAGGTCGAGAGAGACGCCATACTCACCTGTGCGGCCTGTGGTGTAGAGGGTCCGCACGAGCTACTGTACCTCTCCGAGCACATGCGCGGCAGCCGCTGCGAGAACTGCCGCTACACCGCCGTCTACTCCGACCACCTCTACTCCGACTACGCCCGGGATCTCGCGGAGCGGACCTCGCACCTTCCGCTGGCGCTGGCTACGAGGGCTTTTAGAAAGCCGACCGACGTTTTTGGATGGCCTTTCAAAGCCGTCCGCAAGCCTTTCGGGCTCGTAAAGGAGTTGGGGTACGTGACGGTCTTGGAGCGGGGGCTTCGTAGCAGAAAGAGGTAAAACTACATGCTCTTTACGCCGGAGATAACATCTTGCAGCCCTTGTTTGGCGTCGGCGAAGAGCATCAAGGTTTTCTCTTCGTCGTAGAAGAGCGGGTTGTCTACGCCGGCGAAGCCGGGGCTTAGGGAGCGCTTGACGAAGACTACGCGCCGGGCTTCGTCTACGTCCAGGATGGGCATACCGCTTATGGGGCTGTCTACTTCGGGGTCTTTGGCGGAGGGGTTTACGACGTCGTTGGCGCCGACGACCACCACGGCGTCGGTATCGGGGAACTCGGCGTTTATGTCTTCCATGTCGTAGAGCCGGTCGTAGGAAATGTCGGCCTCGGCGAGCAGCACGTTCATGTGGCCCGGCATCCGGCCCGCCACCGGGTGGATGGCGAATTTTACGTCTTTGCCCTGGCTTTCCAGAACATCGGATAGCTCGGACATCAGGTTCTGGGCCTGGGCCACGGCGAGGCCGTAGCCGGGGACGAAGATGATCCTGTCCGCGTCGTACTTGAGAAGCGCCGCCACATCGTCGGCGCCTGCCGAGCGGACGGGCTTCTCTTCCCCATCATCCTTATTTTTCGCGGGCGAGGCCCCGACGGCGCCGAAGATTATCTTGCCGAGCGGCCGGCCCAGCGAACTGCTCATGAGCCGCGTAAGAATCGTGCCCGACGCCCCGACGAGCGACCCGCTGATAATTAGCACGTCGTTGCTGAGCGCGAAGCCGCTCATCGCCGCCGCGAGGCCGGTGAAGGCGTTGAGGAGCGAGATGACGATCGGCATGTCCGCCCCGCCGATGGGTATGACGAGCAACACGCCCAACGTTAGTGAGAGGGCGAAAATGAGGCCGACCGAGAGCAGCGGCGCCGGTCCCCCGGCGACCACGTTGACGCCGAGTATCACGACGGCGGCGAAGATCGCGGCGTTCACGACCGTTTGCAGCGGGAAGCTTACGGACCCGCTCAAGAAAAGTTCCTGAAGTTTGGAGAAAGCTATAGTGCTGCCGGCGAAGCTGACGCTCCCGATCAGGACGCCGAGCAATATCGTAGTCGTGATGAAACCGCCCTCGGATTCCGCGCCAAGCTCCTGGAACCTGTAGAACTCGATGATCGCCACGAGCGCCGCCGCCCCGCCGCCGACGCCGTTGAAGGCCGCGACCATCTGGGGCATGGCCGTCATCTGGACCCGCTGGGCCGAGACGCCCCCGATCACCGCGCCGACGGCTATCGCGATCATGATCTCCCAGAAATTCACGATCTCTGCGCTAAAAAGCGTAACGACCACGGCGATAAGCATTCCCAGGGCCGAAATCGTGTTGCCCGAACGGGCCGTGTCCGGCGAGCGCAGCCGGCGGATACCGGCGATAAATAGAAGTGCCGCGATAAGGTAGAAGATGCCCGTTACCGCGCCCACGCTCTAGTTGCCCTTCTTGCGCGGCCGGCTGCCGGCCCGGAACATGTCCAGCATCCGGTTCGTAACCCAGAAGCCACCGACGATGTTTATGGTACCGAAGACCACGGCGATCAGGCCGAGTATACGAACGAAGGTATTGCCGCCCTCGGCCCCGAGGGCGATGATCGCGCCGACCAGCACGATACCGTGGATGGCGTTAGTCGCGCTCATCAAAGGCGTGTGCAAGAGCGTCGGAACCCGGCTGATAAGCTCGAACCCGATGACGATGGCGAGGATGAATACGGTTAGTTCGGCTATAAGCCCGGTCGTCACTACGACCTTTCCTCCTGTTCTTGTAGTTCTTCCAGGGCCTCGATGGTGGGGGCGTGCCGGATCCCGCCGCCGTGCGTCAGGCAGGCGCCGGCGGTGATCTCATCCTCGAAATCTAACTCCAGATCGCCTTCCGGCGCCAGATGCCGTAGAAAAGCGAGCATGTTGCGCGAGTAGAGCTGGCTCGCGTGGATCGGGACGCTGCTGGGGAGGTTCACCGGGCCGACGATTTTTATCTGTTGATGATCCACGACGGCCCCCGGATCGGTCAACTCGCAGTTTCCACCGTTCTCGGCCGCCAGATCAACGACCACCGAACCCGGCTTCATCTCCTCGACCATCTCTCCCGTAAGCAGGATTGGCGCCCGACGGCCGGGGACGAGCGCCGTGCTTATCGCCACGTCCGTCTCCTTGAGCTGCTCCCGGATCAAAGCCCGGTCTCGCTGCTGCTTTTCTTCGTCCTGGGCCGTCGCATACCCGCCGGTATTTTCTTCCTCTTTCTCGACAAGCCTTTCTTCCCCACCCCGCCTCGGCTCCGGCGGTTCGGCGAACGAGTTGAAGCCCAGGGCTACCATGAACTTCGCAAACCCGGCCGGCTCGTACTCCTCACGTTCGTCTTTCTCCTGTGCAGGAGCTTCTTTCTTCTCTTCGAGGAAGGTGGCGCCCAGCGACTCCGTTTGTTCCTTGACTTCGGGCCGGATGTCGAACGCCGTCACCTCGGCCCCGAGCCGGTTGGCGGTGGCTATAGCTTGCAGGCCCGCGACCCCGGCGCCGAGCACCAACACCTTCGCCGCCTTGGTGGTTCCGGCGGCGGTGGTCATCATGGGAAAATATTTGCCCAGGTACTCCGCCCCGATGATGGCTGACTTGTAGCCGGAAATAGAACCCATCGCCGAGAGCGCGTCCATACTCTGTGCCCGTGAGATGCGCGGGATCGCCTCTACGGAAAAGGCCGTTACGCCGGACTTCGCCAGCCACCAGACGAGCTCCGGAAAAGCGGGACCTTGCAGAAAGCAGATCAGGACCGTCCCTTCGCGCATGGCCCGGACCTCGGCCCGGGTTGGCTTCTGGACTTTGAGGATTACTTCCGACTCACCGTAGAGGACCCCGACGGCCACCACGCGCCCCCCAGCTTCCTCGTAAGCGTCGTCGAGGTTGTAGTTCCGGCCCGCGCCGGACTCGACGAGGACCTCGAAGCCTCCATCCACAAGCTTGCTTACGGTCTCCGGCACGAGGGCGACGCGCTGCTCACCCTCGACCCTTTCTCTGGGAACCCCGATCTTCACACGGGCATTATACCCCGAAAAATGGGACGAAACCGTCTGCCGGCGCGGGCCGGTTCGCTACTGTTCGCCGGACATGTCCATGCCTTCCATGTCCATGTTTTCTTCGCCCTCGGCGGGCTCGGCGCCCAGGTCGCGGAGCAATGCCTGCATAACCTCGATCTCGGCTTCCTGGGAGGCCACGATGGCGTTTGCGAGCCTCTCGACCGCCGGGTCGCCCGTACGCTCTAATACGGCTTCGGACATGGGAACGGCGGCTTCGTGGTGCGGGATCATGAGCTGCAAAAAGAGCCTGTTGGCTTCTTCCGGCGGTAGGTCTCGCAGGCGGTTTATCTCCCCCGGGGATGCCATGCCGGGCATCCTTCCTCCGGTGGACATGCCCATCCAATTCATCGCGGGTTCCGTTCTCGCCAACGGCAAGCCCCAGAGGTTCAGCCAGCCCTGCATTTGGCCGATCTGGGCCTGTTGGGTGAGCGTGATGTCGGTTGCGAGGGTTTCTATCCGGTCGTTCCCGGTTTTGTCGCGGATTATCTCGGACATCTCCACGGCCTGGGCGTGGTGGACGGCCATGTCTCTCGCAAACCCCGCCTCGGCGGAGTCGTTGCCGGGCTCCCGGGCGGCGAGCCAGAGCCACACCGAGAGCCCGAAGAGCACGACCACGGCCCCGGCGAGGACCGCGGCCAAAAGGGGATGAACGCCGCGAGGCTTGCCGATCACGTCGGCGCCCCTACGCCCCCGGTGCAGGCGGCGCCCGGCTCGGGGGTCTGCTCCCCACGCAGGTATGCCCCGATAAAGCGGTTCAGGACCGGGTCGTCAGCCCCTTCGAGCTCTATCTGCTTGCCCCAGGCGGAAGCCACGACGGGCGCGCCGAGTTCCGGATACGGGCTTACGAGCACGCACTCCCGGTTGTTCGCCACCTGTTGTAGTTCGTCTACCTGGCCCTGCGGCAGGTCCGGACGGTAGGTGATCCAAACGGCGCCGTGCTCCATGGTGTGGACCGCCGTCTCGTTTCTTATCGGGTCCGGGTAGTATCCGGCGTTCTGCCAGGTGGGGTTGTGCTCCCCGCCGGCGGGCGGGCTCTGCCCGTAGTCCACCGTCCCCTCGGTGTGCCGGCCCGCCGCGCCGACGTCTATGTCCTCCACGCCGTCTGGAGGGCCGCCCGCCGTGCCACCCCGAAAATCCAGAACCAACACTACGACGAACGCGGCGACTACCGCCGTTACCAACGTCCCGATGATTATCGCCCCCCAGGGACGCTGTTTGTCTACCACCCTAACGTTAGGCTTGCTGGCCTTATTGGGCCCGGAGCCTCTTTGTTTTCCCAACTGGATCTCGCCTCTCTAATCTCTAATGTAGCGATTTGGTTCAACGCCGATACCCGTCTGGTCTTCACAGAAGACCGTGCGAGGGTTACTGGGGTGGCGGTAGGTCCGGGGCCAGGCGTAACTCGTAAGGCTTCGTACCCCCCGACCGCCCACGCCCGAGAAAAAGCGCGGCGAAAGCGAAAGCCAGAACCCCGGAAGCCGGGCCCACAACGGCTATACAAGATAGGGAAAAGCCGGCGTTCGCCCCGGATGAGGATTCCATCGCCTCCGGACACCCGCCGGAACCACAGAAGCCCGCCGCGTCGAGGACCGGGTGGAAAGCGCCGAACAAAGCCACGAGCGCCACGACGAGGATCAGAAAGTGCGTGCTGCGAACCATCGCCAACATTCTAGCGCGTCGGCCCCCGGATGCCGAAAACCGGCCGAGACTCCTTTTCCGCCTCTTCTGCTATCCCGTCCGGGACTTCTTTTTGCGGGGCCGGCGGTCGGCGGCCAAATACTCGACGGGCTCACCGTCTTTGAGGTGCTGCCGCACCACCTCCAGGGACGAATCTTCATCCAACCCGAGGTACCAGGTCCCCGAAGGGTAGACCACGACGTTCGGCCCGTGCTTGCAGAGCCCGAGACAACCAACCGAGTCCACCCGGACGTCCCGGTTTATGCCCGACTCCCGCAACCCGCCCTTGAGAGCTTTGCGGGTCTTTTTCGAGCCTTTCTTCTTGCAGTCCCCGCCGCAACAAACGAGTACGTGGGCGTCGTAGTCACGCACCTTTGCTTCCGGCGGTGTACCGACCCTCCCGTTTGACTTCCCGGTTTTCTTGCTCTGTTTCCCGGCGATGGTAGCCTCCAAAAAACTTTTCTAATTGAGAGTCATTGTCAATAGGATGGAATATACCATCCTGGGGGTTATAGGGTTATGATGTGTTGTGCAGGAGATCACACCAGGCCGTACCGAGATAACAGCCGAGATAACAGAGGAGATTTTCGAGGAAGATGACGGACGTAACGCAGACGTCGAACCTGGCGGACCCATCGCTGTACATAAATCGGGAGATATCCTGGCTCGGCTTTAACGAGCGGGTGCTAGCGCAGGCGCGGGACGGGCGTCATCCGCTTTTGGAGAGGCTGCGTTTCATAAAAATCTCCGAGACCAACCTGGACGAGTTTTTCATGATCCGGGTTTCGGGGTTGCAGCAGCAGGTCGCCGCGGAGCTCCCGAACCCGGTGCCCGACGGGATGACCCCGGAGGAGCAGCTTTCTCTCATCCGGGAGCATACGGAAGAGTTTTTCGCTGAGCAGCGCGGGATATTAAACGGCCGGATACTACCCGCCCTGGAAGAAGAAGGCATCAGGCTCGTTCCGCACGGGGAGTTGAACGAGACCGAGCAGCGGGAGCTCCGGAAGCGTTTTGCGGATGAGATCCTACCGGTCCTCACGCCGCTCGCTATAGACCCCGCGCACCCCTTTCCCCACATATCCAACCTCTCGTTAAACCTGTTGGTCGTGATCCAGGACGGCGGCCGTAAGGTGATGGCCCGCGTAAAGGTGCCGACTACCATAGAGCGCTTCGTGCGCCTGCCGGAAGAGCCGGGGCGCGACGGGGAGCGGCCCGAAACCCGGCTGGTGCGGGTCGAGGAGGTGGTGGCGGCGAACCTCGACGAGCTTTTCCCGGGAAAGAAGATCTTCGCCAGCTACGTCTTTCAGGTAACCCGCAACGCGGACTTCGTGATCGAAGAGGACGAGGCCGGCGATCTCTTGCAGGCCATAGAAGACGAGATAGAAGGCCGGTGGTTCGGGCAGGGCGTGCGGCTCGTGGTGACGGACACTATGCCCGCGGGCGTGCGCGAGTGGCTGGCGGAGAACCTGCGGATGGGGGAGGACGCCGTTTACTCGGTCCCCGAGCCGCTGGGGCTCGGAGACTTCGAGGACTTGACGCACTTAAACCGGCCGGACCTTTTGTACCCACCCATCACGCCGCGGATACCGCAAGAGATCCGTAACGCGCGTTCGATCACCCAGGCGGTCCGTCAGGGGGACATCCTACTCTACCATCCATACGACTCGTTTAGCCCCGTGGTGGACTTCGTCCGGGCCGCCGCAAACGACCCCAGCGTCCTCGCCATCAAGCAGACCCTGTACCGCGTCGGATCCAACTCGCCCATCGTCGAGGCGCTCTCGGAGGCCCGCGACGAGCAGACGCAGGTAGCCGTGCTCGTAGAACTCAAGGCGCGCTTTGACGAAGAGCCGAACATCGTGTGGGCCCGGCAGCTAGAGGCGCGGGGCGTCCACGTCGCCTACGGGCTCGTCGGGCTGAAGACGCACGCCAAAGTCTGCCTCGTGGTCCGGCGTGAAGGTTCGAGGCTCCGGCGTTACATACACCTGGGAACCGGCAACTACAACCCGTCCACCGCCCGGCTGTACACGGACTTCTCGTACTTCACCGACAACCCGGACCTCGTCGAGGACGGCTCGGACCTCTTCAACCACCTTACCGGGTATTCCGATCAGGAAGAGTATAAGGCCCTGCTAACGGCGCCCACGACCATGCGCGACGGCATACTACGCCTTATAGAAGAGCAGGCGGAGAAAGCCAGGAGCGGCGAGCCGGCCCGCATCATGGGCAAGGCCAACGCGCTCACGGACCCCAAGATCATCGAAGCCTTCTACGAGGCGTCGCAAGCCGGGGTGAAGATAGACTTGATCCTGCGGGGCATCTGCTGCCTGCGCCCCGGCCTCGAAGGCATTAGCGAGAACATCCGGGTGGTCTCTGTCGTGGGCCGCTTTTTGGAGCACGCCCGCGCCCTCGTGTTCGGTGAGGGCCGGGACGAAAAAGTCTACCTCGGCAGCGCGGACTTTATGCAGCGCAACCTGGACCGCCGCGTCGAGCAACTTTTCCCGCTGCGCCGCAAGGAGCACCGGAACAAAGTCCGGCGGCTGCTCGAACTGCAACTCGCCGATACCGCCAACGGCTGGGAGCTAAACTCCGACGGCTCTTTCGGACGCGTAGAACCCGAAGAAGGCGAAGAGCCCCTGGACAGCCAGGCCCTCCTGGTAGAAGAACCACTCTAGAGAAATAGGATAGAAAAACAGGAAAGTTCGAGCCCGTTGCCCGGCTGTAAAGCGGGTGGTAACATGGACGCCTTTACGAAAGGGATGCAAGAAAGGCAAGTATCGAATACATGCAGGACCCAGGCTCAGACCATCAAGAGGTCGAGTGGCAATTCGAGGCCCTCGACGTAAGGCCCGTCGGCCGGTGGCTGGAGAACGGCGCGACGGAGAAAGGTTTCTCCGAAAGAAACCTCCTTATAAAACAGGGAGAGACGCGCGAGATCTCCGACACCTACCTCGATACCGAAGACTGGCGCATCTACCGGGCCGGCTACGCGCTGCGGGTACGCCGGGTGAAGGGCTGGCGCAAAGCGGAAGCCACGATGAAGTTGCTGACTTCGGAGAATGGCCCGTCCGGCCTCAAGAGCCGGCGTGAGATCTCCGAGACGCTGGATAACACGGGGCCCGAAGCCCTGAACGACGCTTCCGGACCGGTCGCCGGGCGGGTGCAGGCCCTCTCCGGGCCAAAGTCGCTCCGCCCGCTCTTCGGGGTGGAGACCCGCCGGAGCACTTACGGCCTGATCCGGGAAAGCTCTGAGGTGGGGGAGATAGCCCTCGACGAAACGACCATACCGCTGGAGAACGGGGCGGAACCCGTCCGGCTCCGGCGGGTGGAAGTAGAGGTCAGTCCGGAAGAAGCCTCCCGGTTGGAAGGCTTCGTGGAGCACCTGCGCGGGGAGTGCCGGCTCTCCCCGGCAGTCGCCTCCAAGTACGAGTCCGGGCTCTTCGCCCGGGGGCTCGCGCCGCCGGAGCCCCCAACCTTCGGGCCTACGGACATAGACGGCTCGCTCTCCACCGGGGAGCTGGCGTTCCGGGTTTTGCGAGGGCAGTTCGGGGTCTTTCTGGCCCACGAGCCGGGCACGCGGATCGGGGAGGACGCGGAAGAGCTGCACGACATGCGGGTCGCGACGCGCCGGGTGCGGGCCGCCACGAAGATCTTCGAGAAAGCCGTGCCGGCGCGGGTCCGGAGGTTCCGGGACGAGTTCAAGTGGGTGGCCGGGGTGCTGGGAGAAGTACGCGACCTCGACGTTCAATTGGAACGCCTGGAACTCCGGGTTTCGGAGGACGCGGGGCGGGACCGGGGGCCGCTCGGGGCGCTGCGCGCCGTGCTCGAAGAGCAGCGGACCAAAAAGCGAAAAGCCATGCTCCGCACGCTCGACTCCCGCCGCTACGCCCGGCTCGTCGAGGAGTTCGGAGGGTTTCTGCGGCGCGGTCCTTCCCGCCGGGCGCAAGCCTCCCGCCAACCCATACTGGCCGCCGGCCCGGACTTGGTCCGCAAACCCTACCGCAAGGTCCGCAAACTCGGGGACCCGCTCACCACGGAATCCTCCGGCGAGGAGTTCCACGAACTACGCAAAAAAAGCAAGCGGCTCCGCTACGCCCTGGAGTTCCTCACCGACGTCTACGGGGACCCCGCCAAAGACCTGATAAAGCCCCTCAAGAAACTTCAGGACGTTTTGGGCGACCACCAGGATGCGGAGGTAGCCACCTCTCATCTGCGTGATCTAAGCGTAGCCAGAGGTCGCGGTCCCAAGCTGCCGCCGGAGTCGGTCTTCGCGATGGGCGGCATGTCTCACCGCTACGAGATCGAGGCCCAAAAGCTGCGCGCCGAATTTCCGAGAGCTTACGGCAAGATAAAGGGCAAACGCTGGAAAAAGCTGAAGGGGGCTATGGAGAAAGCCCGTCCGGACGACGCGGGGCGGGGGGGCTGAGCGCGTGGACCTGTACCTCGTCCGGCACGCCGTCGCCCACAAACGTGACCACGAACGCTGGCCCGACGACGCCGACCGGCCGCTGACGCCGGAGGGCGAGGAAGATTTTCGTGCCGTAGCCCGCGAGTTGGGGCGTATAGTGCCCGAGGTCGGCACGCTGCTGGGCAGCCCGTTTGTCCGGGCGTGGCGGACGGCGGAGATCCTGAACGAAGAGGCCTCCTGGCCCGCCCCCGAAGAGTTTCCGGCCCTGGAGCCCGAAGTGCCGCCGCACAAGGTCATGGCCACGCTCGCCGACTTGCTCGCGACCTACCCGGACCCGGAGGGTGGGAGCCTCTCCCTAGTCGGACATCGGCCCTCGCTGCACGAGTTGGCGGCTTACCTGCTCATCGCGGAGGAGAACACGTTGAACATTGGGCTGAAAAAGGGCGGCGCCGCGTGCATTCGCTTCAAAGGCGCGGTAGAGCCGGGCGCGGGCAAGCTGCGCTGGCTGGTGACGCCGCGGCTCCTCAAAGCTGTGGGCGGCCCCTAGTTCTTACCTTCTTGCGAGCGGCATCCGGGCCAGGCGTTCGGGTTTTGGGTATTTGGAGTTCAAATCCAGGAGTGTAAGGTCTACGTGGTCCACCGGTATCTCCCCGACCGGCCACTTGCGGAACCCGGCGAGACCGGAGATCAACTCCCCAGGAGCCGGGGTGCCGTTTGGGGCGTGGAAGTACGCGAGTGTCAGGTGGGATAACCCCCCGGCGGCTCCGAAGCCGCAGCACTCGCACACCGTAGCCCGCAGATCATCCAGCTTTCCACCGTCGTGCACCTCGATAAACGCCGCCCCGGGAAAAGCGTTGAGGTTCGCGAGTTCCACCCGGAACGCGGGGAATTCCGCCAGGGCTTTTTTGCTCTCCGTCTCTATCTCCGATAGTCGGCCGGTGGATATTTCGTTCTTTTTCTCCGGCTCCGGTACGAGAAAACCGAGAATCAGGAGGGTTATGTGCATAAAGTGATCCGGATGCAAAGAGATGAACGGCATGTCTTTTAGTGTCTCTCTTAGCGGTTCGATGCGCGGGAGCAACGGCGCGACGTCCACCGGGATGATCAGGGAGGCCGACAGCGTGTGCCCGTCCTGCCACTCGGGGTCCATGTGGCCGCCAAACTCCAGAGAACGCTCTGAACTAAAGCGCCGCCACACCTCTTCGTAACGATCCATCGCAGAACTGTAGCAGAAAGTGCTTGCAAGACTCCAACGCGGCCGGGGTTGCGGAACCGGAACCGCGAGGAGCTATACAGTCTCTACTAAAAGCGGCGAAAACCTACGTCGGGTGAAGTCGCAGCCCCCCGCCGCGGCTGAAACCCGTGCAGGTGCGGCCAGCGGGCTGTGTCAGGCAGTAGGACTTGCCGGCTTGCGGAGCGTTACCAGGTGGAAGAAGTCTTTGGGTGCGACCCTTTCGTGGTTTTTGATCTCCAGGGAGGGTGCGCCGGCTAGTATTTCCGAGAGGCGGTGGTCGAAGCGCATGGCGAAGTGTCCGAGCGCCCAACTGGCGGCGCGGGCGGCGACCGGCCGGGGCCGATTCTCCGGCCAGAACCTGTCGGCGATCACGAGCCGGCCCCCGGGTGCCGTGACCCTTTCGGCCTCTGCTAGCACCCGCGCCCCATCCTCGACGACGGTGAGGATGAGCGGCAGGTACACCGCATCGAAGCTCTCATCCGGGTACTCTAGCGCCCGCGCGTCCATCACCCGGAGGCCCAGGTTCCGCATACCGTACTCCGCGCGCCGCCGCCGCGCCCGGCGGAGCATACCGGCGCTGAGGTCCACCCCGTCGCCCCGCACCCCCGCGGGCAGGTATCCGAGTTCCATGCCCGTACCCACCCCGACTATCAAAAGCCGCTCGTCTTCGTGGAGGTTCAGGGCCTCGGCGGCCCGCCCGCGCACCTCGCGAGACCAGAAGCCCAGGGTCGCGTCGTAGAGCCCGCCGATCCGTTCGTAGACCTTTATGTTGGAGAACAGCCGCATAGAATAGATTCTATCTGCGTCGAACGTCCCGCGCCCGCCGACCGGGATCTTCGAGCTCTAGAAGCGGGTGAGGCCCGCGAGCCCGCCGAACTCGTCGCGCAGGGTGTCGGTGCGTTCGTTTTCGCCCCGGAGGAACGCCACGTGGGCCCCCCGGCTCGCGGCGAGGTCCACGACCACGTCCGTCAGCGGGCGGACGCTGGTCTGCTGGCCGCAGTAGGGGCATTCTTCTGCCGTTATGTCGGTGATGGCGAGGCCGTCGTTTGGGCACCACCGGATCTCCCCTTCCAGCTCCCAGAGCATAGCGAGGTGGTAGACGCGGTTCTCCTCTTGCAGGGCGGTTACGGTGTTCTCGAAGCCCCACACGCCGCCCTCCCGGATCTCGTCCAGTAGCTCCCCGATGCGCCCTTCCTCGGCGCCCTCGCGGACGGATTCTAGTTGCTCCAGGATCTCACCTTCCGGCGCGCCGAGGTCCACGTTCTCTTCGGCGACCACGCGGTCGGCCACGTCTTGGGGCAGGCGGCCCCGCAGCTCGGAGGTACGCTCTTTGGGGCCGGCCAGAATGAGACGCTTTACACCCTCCCGGAAGGTTACGTCGCGGATTATGCCCCCAACCTCGTTGTAGAACTGGCTTACGTTCGCCTCCGTCCGGCGGCTGTCCGGCTCTTGGTCCATGCCACTCCGCGGCCCCGGAGAGCCCGGTGACACGTCCACTTCCCGGTAGCCGTTGCCGCCGCCGTCTTCCCCGGAGCCTTCCAGCGGCGAGACCACGAAGTAGCGGAACCTCTCGGCGTCCACCAGCGCGGCCCCGTACGGCTCCTGCTCGTCGAGCGCCAGAAACAGCGGAGAGGTGTTCGGCTCGCCGTACCGGACGGATTCCGGCAGGTCGATCTGGACCCGGTACACCTCGAAGAGACCTTCCCCATCCGCGAAGATCGCCAACGTCTGCCCCCCCGGATGCGTCTGTTCCTCGACGTACTCCCGAACTTTTAGCTGAAGTTCTTCCGGGACTTCCTGGTGGTCCATGCCCTCCCGGAGCCGCACCAGGTACGCGCGCTCCTGGTTCTCCGGCACGGCGGCGTTTACGTTCAGGTACGCCGAGAGCATCGGCCCCGGGCGGCCCGAAATGGAATTTACGGCTTGCCTGAGTTCTTGCAACGGCTCCACGTTAACCTCGATCCTTCGTCGGCGGAGGCCCAACAAAGGGCCCCGGACTTTCTGTTGTACGAACATCGTCGGTGGTTGATCCTAACATCCCCGGGGGCTGGTTTCGGGCCTCTTCCGGTAGGATAAATAGTATTCGCAAAAAGGAAAGGAACCAGGAAAGGAACCACATGCCGAAAAACGAGCGGCCGAAGCAAGTCCCGGAAGGCCAGAAAGAGGCGGCGGACCCTACGCCCGAAGTAGAGCCCAAAGTCTCCGACGACCCTAAAGGAGATCCTTCTTCCCGTCTTGGCGCCTCCGAGGAGCCGGCCGAGAACGAGGAGAAACGGCGGGTCCGCGAGAAGCTCGAAAAAAGGAACCCCTAGCGCCGCCGGCGCAAGCGTGGAGAACCGCTATCCCCTCCCCGAAGAACTCGCCCGCCACGCGCCCGGGGTCGAGTTCGACGCGCAAGAGCTGCGGAAAACCTGCAAAGAAGCTGGCGAGAAGCTCGGCTTTGAGGACGCCCGGGACGCGCGTTTCCAGTCGGCGGCGGGGATGGTGGCGCTGTGGCGCGGCCTGGACCTGCCGGCCTGGAAAGCGCCGTACATCCTCCGGGACACGCGCCTCGGATACCTGAACGGTTACGGGAGGGCGTTGGTAGACGGACGGTTATCCGGAGAAAGCGTTTCGCGGGCCGCGGAGGCCCGCTGGGGAAGAGACTGGCGGGGGCGCTTGGAGGCCGCCCGCAAAAGGGCCGGAAGGTGAAGTGACGTTCGGCTTTTGGAAGGTTGCCCGTTCGAAAAACACTTTCTTGGAAAAGGTTAACGCAGTGCGGTAGGTTTACCCTATGTTTCGTAAAGCGCTTTATTTCTGGGGACGGCACCCTTTCAAAGTGTTTTTCGCCGGGGCTTTCTTGGGTTTTGCATACCTCGCTATCCTGGCTTCCGGCTTTGGGGCCGTCGAGGGCCGGAACAGCGGGTTCACGACTTTGACGCAACCCAGCTCCGGCCCTATAAAAGCCCCGCAGCCGCAGACCATAGGTGCCACGACGGAACTAGCTTCCGGCGGTGAAAAGGCGAGGGTGGAGGGTTGCGACCACCTGCTCCTGAAAGTGGGTTCGGACCACGTTCTATCCGAAGACTACGTTCCTGGGTCCCTGATCTACTTGTCTTCCTACGGCATATCTACGAGGGGCGCGGAGGACATGCTGCGCCCGGAAGCCGCCGAACGCCTGGGTTTCTTGCTCTCAGACGCCGCCGGAGACGGCGTGGAGGTGTTGGTTGCCTCCGGGTACAGGTCTTACCGGGAACAATCCGGGACGTACGAGTGGTTCAAAGACGCTTACGGAGAGGAGGCCGGCAAGTTGAGCGTGCCGCCCGGCCACAGCGAACACCAGCTCGGCACGGCGGTAGACTTCACCAGCTCTCAGGTAGATTACGAGCTCGTCACCGACTTCGGCCAAACGGCCGCCGGCTCGTGGCTGAAAAAGAACGCCGCCCGGCACGGCTTCGCGCTCTCCTACCCGGACGGCCGGGAAAGAGAGGTCGGTGTCCGCCACGAACCCTGGCACTATCGCTACGTGGGCGTTGAAAAAGCCTTGCAGGTCGAAGCCTCCAGAAAAGGAGCCGCTTCAAACGTTTACCGCGAAGGCAGGCCGCAATGCTACGAATCCTAGAGCACCGCGGATAAAGTAAAAAGGCGTCCGGCTAGAGGTCTTTCTTTATCTCGTCACAGGCTTCGACGCGCTCCAGGTTGTCGCGCAGCAGCGACTCGCCGAGGTTTAGCATCTCCAGTACCCTATCGTCGGCGACGGAGTAATACGCCCGCCGGCCGTCGCGGCGGGCCTGAACGTACCCGCAGTGGGCCAGGCAACGGAGGTGGTCCGAGATCCGCGGCTGGGGCGCCCCCAGCTCGGTTACCAGGTCCCCGACCCTCATCTCACCCCGATCCGCCAGAAGCAGCAGTATGGAGAGCCGGGTGGAGTTTGCGAAGCCGTTAAAGAACCTCGCGAGCAGGCACATGGCCTCACTCTCACGTCCGACGGCGAACTCTGGCGCGACGCCCAACTTGACCACGTTCTCCTGCATCTACGCTCCTTTACGTTGTATGCCGAATGTATATACGTTCGGGTACATATCTGCCAGGGCGTTTCGATACTTACGGGACAAATTGCCCAGATGGTGTTACGAAAGAGAAACAAGTTTTGGCAAAGACGGCGCCCGGCACGGAGCCGGTCTTTTCTAATCCGGCAGCCGGAAGTCGGGGTCTGAGGGCAGGTCGGGTACGTCCATCTGGGCTTTCTGGAGCTTGCCGGCGTAGTCCCAGTTCATGGACTGCCAGCGGGTGAACTGATCCAGCACCCAGATCCCCGATAGCCGGCCGCCGTTACCGCTCCGTCCGTTGCCGCCAAACGGCAGGTGCGCCTCTGCGCCGCTGGTCGAGTTGTTGACGGAAAGCATCCCGGCCCCGTTGCGCTCCCGGAAGCGCAGGGCGTTCTCGGCGTTCGTGGTGTAGATCGCCGCCGAAAGCCCGTAACCGGAGGCGTTGGAGAGCCTTATCGCCTCGTCTAAGTCCGTGAACGTCGAGACGTTTACTATCGGGCCGAAGGTCTCGGTGTCGAACAACTCGTCTTCGGCCCGAACGCCGTCTACGATCGTCGGATGGCAGTAGACGCCGGCTTCCGGGCTACCGACGAAACCCGCCCGTGGGTTTTCCGCCGTGATGCGTCCGGTGCCGGTCGAGCCGTGGAGGGTGTGGTGGTCCTGGACGAGTTCCAGCCAGCCCTCGAAACGTTCGGCAAATCTTTCGTTTAGCATCGGGCCGTAGAGGACTTCTTGCATCGGGTCTCCGATAGCTGCTTCTTCGACGGCTTTTGCGTAGCGGGAGAGGAACTCGTCGTGTATAGAGTCGTGGACGAGGACCGTGCCGAGGGAGGTGCAGCGTTGGCCCGCCGTGCCGAAGCCGGAGAACAGGGCGCCTTCTACCGCGAGGTCGAGGTCCGCGTCGGGCATGACGACGAGCGGGTTTTTCCCACCGAGCTCCAGGCACGGAGACTGGAGGTGCCGGCCGCACAGCGCCCCGATCTCCTTCCCCACGTCCGTCGAGCCGGTAAAGCCGACTTTGTCCACGAGACTTTCGTCAAGTGCTTTCTCCAAACCTTCGAAGGCTTCCCTTCCTTCGGCCTGTACGACGTTCAAGACGCCGTCGGGGAGGCCGCCGCGCAGCATGATCTGGGCGAAGGCGTCGGCGATGGCGGGGGAGTATTCGGCCGGCTTCCAGACGACGGCGTTGCCGCAGGCCAGCGCCGGGATGATGTACCAGGAGGGGACGGCGGTTGGGAAGTTGCCGGCGGTGATGATCGCCGCAACCCCGACCGGCATCCGGAAGGTGAAGAGTTGTTTGTTTGGCATCTCGGAGGGGACGGTCTGGCCGTAGAGCCTGCGTCCCTCGCCGGTAAAGAAGTCGCAGGTGTCTATAACCTCCTGGACCTCGCCGAGGGACTCGATGTAGGTCTTTCCGATCTCGCGGGTAACGAGGCGGGCGAGGGCTTCTTTGTTGGCTTCGAAAAGGCGGCCGACCTGCTTTATGGAGTTCGACCGGATCGGGGCCGGCACCGAAGCCCACTTCTCTTGTGCCTCCCGCGCCGTCCGGCAAGCCTCGACGAAAGTATTTGCGTCTCCTAAAGAAACCTCCGCGACCACGTCGTCTGCGTGGGCCGGGTTGAGGGAGTGCATCCGGCCGCCCGGCGCTTCGTCTATGGCTTTTCCGCCTGCGATGGAGGAGATGGTGCGGGTGGTATTCGCTCGGGTTTTGGGGCCGGTGGCGCGCACGGCATACCTCCTTGACGGTGTGCTCGGACCTGTTTCATCCTACATTAAAACCGGGCCTTCCCACCCTATGGTTGCCAGGATGTTAAATCTAGATTATGCTTCCGGGCCTACGGAGACAGCATGCCGGAGCTGCAAAGTCGGGAGGCTACCATAGCGGATCAGGGGCAACAGGAGCAGCGGGACCAGTGGGGCGGTAAGCTAGGGTTCATCCTGGCGGCCATCGGTTCGGCTATCGGGCTGGGGAATATCTGGCGGTATCCCGCGGTGGTCTACGAGAATGGCGGCGGGGCTTTTCTGCTGCCGTACTTCATCGCCCTGTTCACGGCGGGCATCCCGATTTTGATTTTGGAGTGGTCCCTGGGCAATAAGTACCGGGGGGCGGGGCCGCGGTCTTACTGGAACCTCTCGCGGCGCTTCGAGTGGGTCGGCTGGTGGCAGGCGGCGGGGTCGTTCATCATCAGCACGTATTACATGGTGATCCTGGGTTGGGTGCTGGCATACACGTACTACTCCTTCGGAACCCAGTGGGGTTCGGACACGGAGGGTTTCTTTCTCGGGAACTACCTGGGCGTGAGCGACAGCTTCTGGGCCGTAGGCGGTTTGCAGCTAAAGGTGCTGATCCCGGTGGTGATCATGTGGGCCATCGTGTACTTCCTGCTGGTGCGGGGGGTCAGCCGCGGGATAGAGCTCGCGAGCCGCATCTTGATCCCTACGCTGGTCGTCATGATTTTGGTCGTGGTAATAAGAGGCATCACGCTCCCCGGAGCCGGGGAAGGCCTGAACGTGCTCCTGACGCCGGACTTCGGGGCTCTGGCTAACCCGACGGTCTGGGTGGCGGCCTACGGGCAGGTGTTTTTCTCGTTAAGCATCGCGTTTTCTATCATGATCACCTACGCCAGCTACCTGCCGCGCGACTCGGACCTCTCTAACAGCGGCTTTATCATGGGGCTCGCCAACAGCGGTTTCGAGTTTCTGGCCGCCCTGGGCGTCTTTGGGGTGCTGGGCTTTTTGGCTACGCAACAGGATACGGAGGTAACGGAGGTAGTCCAGAGCGGAATAACCCTGGCGTTCGTTACTTTCCCGCAGATCATCAACGAGCTTCCGGGACCCAAGTCTCTGTTCGGTTTCATGTTCTTCGGGGCGTTGCTCTTTGCCGGGATCACGTCCGCCGTCTCGATCCTTGAGGCGTGCGTCGCCGCCGTTCGGGAGAAGTTCGGCATCTCGCGCCTGGTAGCGATCAACGCCGTGTGCGGTCTGGCGTTCCTGTTCAGCCTGCTCTACGTCACAAACGGCGGTCTCAGCTACCTCGACACGGTAGACCACTTCATAAGCAGCTACGGGTTGGCGCTCTCCGGGCTGGTCCAGGTGGTTCTAGTCGCCTGGGTGCTCCGCCAGGCGGGCAACCTTCAGCAGTTCATAAACGAGGACTCGTTTATCCGGGCCGGTGCCTGGTGGAGCATCTCGATCAAGGTGCTCGCGCCCGTGGCCCTGATCTTCGTCGTTGGCTTCAGTATCTACGAGGACCTCACGTCCGCCTACGGAGACTATCCTATTAGCGGCCTCATCCTGCTCGGCGGGGGGGTGTCGGTGGGGATCATAGCGGTCGGTTTTATCTTCCAGGCAATAAAATGGCGCGAGAGAAGGGAGACTTCCTGATGGGCGTTGGAGCTTGGATCATGCTGGCTATAGGCGCAACTTTGCTCTGGGGCGGCCTCGTCGCGGCCGTAATTATCTACCTGCGAACCGCCGGAAGCCAGGGTAGAGATAACTAACAGGAAATGCCGCCCCCGAAGATGCCGGGCCTACCCCGCTGTAATGCCCGCCACGAACGACACGAACGAAGTGGCTTCCAAAGTTCCAAAGTCCCGGCTACTTGTGTGCCGCAGAAAAGCGGGCCGGTACAATGCGAGGTCTATGAAACATAAGTAGCTAAACCGTGGGAGAAAGAGAGGTTCGCAAATGGCAGTATCGTTTCCGGCTCTAGCTACTTTCGGGGTCTATCTTCTGGGCATGATGGGCATCGGGGTTTGGGTTTACCGGCGTAACAAAAGCCTGACGGACTTCGTTCTCGGTGGGCGGAGTTTGGGGAGTTGGGTGGCGGCGTTGAGCGCCCAGGCCAGCGATATGAGCGGGTGGTTGCTTTTGGGGTTGCCCGGGGCGGCGTATGTAGGGGGATTGGGGGCCGGTTGGATCGCGGTCGGGCTCGCCATCGGGACCTACTTTAACTGGCGTCTGATCGCCTCGCGGCTAAGAATTTACACCGAGCAGGCCGGAGCCCTCGAACAAGAGGGCGGCTCCATCACGCTTTCTGAATACTTCGAGAGCCGGTTCGAGGACCGGAGCCACATGCTGCGGGTCATCTCGGCGATAGTCATTATCGTTTTCTACTGCATTTACGTGGCCTCCGGGCTGGTCGCCGGCGGCATACTCTTCAACGAAATCTTCGGGCTAGACTCCACGGTCGCCATAACGATCGGGGT
The DNA here is from genome assembly GCA_965213905.1 of Rubrobacteraceae bacterium. Taxonomy (GTDB): domain Bacteria; phylum Actinomycetota; class Rubrobacteria; order Rubrobacterales; family Rubrobacteraceae; genus SIRX01. Next base: position 1,965,259 of record OZ243922.1, read on the forward strand.
TCTGGTGATCGTCTCTTACACGTTCCTCGGCGGCTTTCTGGCCGTCAGCCTCACAGACTTCTTCCAGGGCGCCTTGATGTGGCTGGCCCTCATGGTCGTCCCGATCATAGTCGTCCTGAGCATCGGGGGATTCAACCCGTTGTTCAGTGGCATCGAAGCCAAGAGCCCGGCGCTCCTTTCTCCCATAGGCAACGTGACCATCGAGAACGGTAACTGGACGGCGGGAAGTAGCCTGGGAGCCGTGCTGATACTCTCGGGTCTCGCTTGGGGGCTCGGCTACTTCGGCCAGCCGCACATCCTGGCCCGCTTTATGGGCATAAGGTCCGCTGGCGAAGTGCCAAAAGCCCGCCTTATAGCGGTTATTTGGGTACTCACAGCCCTTACCGCTTCGATGGTCGTCGGGTTGCTCGCCATCGTGTACTTCCAGAACCAACTCAGCAACCCGGAGACGGCGTTTATCAACATGGTTCAGGAAGTGTTTAACCCCTGGATCGCGGGTATTCTCCTCGCGGCTGTACTCGCTGCCGTTATGAGCACCGCAGACTCGCAGCTTCTGGTAGCTTCTTCGGCGCTCTCGGAGGACTTTTACCGAACGTTCCTCAACCGGGACGCCTCCGACAACGCGCTGCTCTGGGTTGGACGGATCACCGTCATCGCGGTCGCCATCGTCGCCTACGTGCTGGCCCTCGGCGGCGGAACGGTGTTGGACCTCGTGGCGTATGCCTGGGCCGGGTTTGGGGCGGCATTCGGGCCACTCATCATCTTGTCTCTGTTCTGGCGCCGCATGAACCGCTGGGGCGCGTTGGCCGGTATGGTCGGCGGCGCGGTCACGGTCGTGTTGTGGCGGAACCTGGATCCCTGGGGTTGGGGACTCTACGAGATAGGCCCAGGCGTCACCGTGGCGTTCGCTTTGATCGTGGTATTCAGCCTGCTCGGGCCGGAACCCACCGAGCAGATGCAAGCCGATTTCGACACCGTGAATAACAACGCCGAGAGCAGTTCCTAGAAAGGAAGTTCTTTGGGAGTAATAGACAAAGCCATAGCGAGCTCGGTCAAGGTAATACCACGGCCGGTAGTAAAGAAGATCTCCAGCCGCTACATCGCGGGCGAGAAACTGGATGAAGCCGTCGAGGTGATCCGGGACCTCAACCACCAGGGCTGCGTCGCCACCGTGGACGTGCTCGGCGAGAGCACCGAAGACGAGCAGGACGCCGCCGGTAAACTCCAAGAGTACAAGGAAGTCGTGGACGTCCTGGACGAACACGACCTCGACTCCGGCATCTCGGTAAAACTCACCGGGCTCGGTTTGGTCTTCGACGAAGAGGTTTGCCGCAAGAACCTGGAAGAGATCATCACCTATACCGGTGAGCACAACCGCTTCGTGCGCATAGACATGGAGGACTCGCCTTATACGGGGACGACGGTACAGATCGCCATAGACATGCACGAGAAATACGGGAACGTCGGGACCGTAATACAGGCCTACATGCGCCGCAGCCTGAAAGACATCGGGCGCCTCGCCGAAGCCGGCGTAACCGCCCGGTTGTGCAAAGGCATCTACGACGAGCCGCGCGAGATGGCCTATAAAGACTTCGAGACCGTCCGGCAGAACTACATACTGCTCCTTGAGGAGATGCTCAAGTCCGGCACCTACGTCGGCATCGCCACCCACGACGAGTTCCTGATCTGGCACGCTTTGCGCCTCATCCACCAGCTAGACGTGCCGAAAGAAAACTACGAGTTCCAGATGCTCCTCGGGGTGGACGAAGAACTGCGGAGCATCCTGGTGAACGCCGGCCACAAGCTGCGGGTGTATGTACCGTTCGGGGATGACTGGTACGAGTATTCAACGCGCCGGTTGCAAGAGAACCCAAAGATCGCGCGCTACGTCGCCGAAGACGTGGTCGAGAGCATGCTGAGTTACGTCAAGAGCTAGAACCGGAGGACAGAATGGCACTCCCACCTTACAGCAACGAGGTCTACCTCGACTGGACAGACGAGGCGAACCAGAATGCGATGCGGACCGCCCTCCAGAAAGTAGAGGGTCAGCTAGGCAAAAGCTACCCGCTAATTATCGGGGGCAAAGAAATCGAGACGGACGGGGAAATAACCTCCGTCAACCCGGCGGCGCCGTCGCAGCTCGTCGGCCACATCGCCAGCGCCACCGTGCAGGAAGCGGACATGGCTTTAGAGACGGCCACCAAGACCTTCGAGACGTGGAGCCGGACGGCGCCGGAAGCCCGGGCGCGAATCCTGCTGCGGGCGGCGGCGATCATGCGTCGGCGCAAGTTCGAGCTGCTGGCCTGGGAGGTCTACGAGGGCGGCAAGCCCTGGGGCGAGGCCGACGCCCAGGTGGCCGAGGCCATAGACTTCCTCGAATACTACGCCCGGGAGATGCTGCGCCTAAAAGACGGGAAAGGACTCTACTCCGTCGCCGGCGAGGAGAACCAGTATTTCTACGGGGCTATGGGCGTGGGGGTCATCATCGCGCCGTGGAACTTCCCAACCGCCATCCTCACGGGGATGTCGGCTGCGGCCATCGTCACCGGCAACACTATAGTCCTCAAGCCTTCCGAGTACACCTCGGTTATCGGGGCGCAGGTCGCGGAGATCTTCGCGGAAGCCGGTCTGCCGGAAGGGGTGTTGAACTTCTGTCCGGGATACGGCGGCGACATCGGGGACTACCTCGTCGAAGACAACCGGACGCGTTTCATCTCGTTTACCGGTTCAATGCAGACGGGGCTCAGGATCAACGAGCTGGCGGCCAAGCAGCAAGAGGGTCAGCGCTGGATCAAGCGGATAATAGCCGAGATGGGTGGAAAAGACGCCCTCGTAGTGGACGACTCCGCCGACCTAGATTCCGCCGCCGACGACCTCGTAAAAAGCGCCTACGGCTATGCCGGCCAGAAGTGCTCCGCCGCCAGCCGCGGCATCCTCCACGCCGACGTCTACGACGAAGTGCTCGAAAAAGTCGTCGAGAAAACCCGCGCCCTCAAAGTCGGCGCTCCGGAATCTCCAGACGTCACGGTGGGACCCATCCAGAACGAGCCCCAGTTCGAGAAGGTCGCGGGCTACATAGACTCCGGCAAGCAGCAGGCCGACCGCGTGCTCGGCAACGACCCCGGAGATAAAGGAGATGGGTACTTCGTAAGCCCGACCATCTTCGAGACGGATCAGAACGCGAGGATAGCGCGCGAGGAGATCTTCGGCCCCGTTCTCTCCATAATGAAAGCCCGCAACTTCGACGAAGCCTTAGGCATGGTCAACGAGCTACCCTACGGCCTCACCGGCGGCGTCTACTCCAAAAACCGCGACCACCTGGAGAAAGCCCGCACCGAGTTCCGCGCCGGCAACGTCTACTTCAACCGCACGATAACCGGAGCACTGGTAGGAGTGCAGCCCTTCGGAGGCTTCGGCATGAGCGGCACCGACTCCAAAGCCGGCGGCCCCGACTACCTGCCGCTGCACATGCTCCCGAGGACGGTGGTAGAGAGGTTCTAAGTAAAGCTCCGCGGTATATGATTAGGCTGGATTATGGACTGGCGTGATCACATTACGGTGGACCCGGAAATTTGCCACGGCAAGCCTGGCATCAAAGGCACCCAGGTTATGGTATCCGTTGTCCTCGACAACCTCGCGGCAGGAGAGACGGTTGAAGAGATCACGTCGAGCTATCCTCCCCTCAACCATGAGGGCGTGCAAGCGACTATCGCTTACGCTACGGACTTGGCGCGAGAACGTATCGTAGATATGCTGGCGTAAGCCCTCGCGTGAGGTTCAAAGTCGATGAGAACCTTCCGGTCGATTTGGCAGAAGAGCTGAGCATAACGGGACAGGAGATACAATTATGAACGACCCGTTGGTTCGTAAACGTGAAGAAGCACTTAAGATAGTAGGGCATCTTTTAGAAGAACGGGACGAAGACCTCCGTCTACTAATTTCTGCCAAAGAACTTCTGAAGACACAGACGAAGTTTATTAACAGAATAAGCGAAGAGATAGAGAATCCAGACATAGATACTTCTTTGGTAATTCGGTGCGTAGCTAAGAAAACTCAGGAGTCACTATCATCCATAGTAGCTTTAGTAGAAGACGACCGAGCTTACTACGGAATACCTCTCCTAAGACCAATGTGCGAAGAACTTATCTTCGTAAGATTCATCAAGACTCTGCCGACTAACGAAGCCAACGAATTTTTAAGAGAGAAATCTCACCTTGAACTTCTGGAAGGCTTGAAAGCGCAAGGCGAGTTCTTTACCAAGCAGCAAGAACTCTTTTTGCGCAATCGGCCACCAGAACCCAAGAAGCATCCTGCAGAGACAAAGCATCTCGCCCCCTTGATTAAGGAACAAAAGAGAAAGTTGAAGGACCTAGGTAGAACCTTGGGGTGGGTGCAGAGGGCAAAAGACAGGCCACTACCCACCGTTCGGTATATGGCTAAGATTACAGACAGCTTAGACGCCTACGAATTTTTCTATCATGCAGCTTCTAGCGCTGTTCACGCCAACCTTCATAATCTGTTTCGAATGGTATGGGGCAACCGAGAAACAAATTTACACTCTATCACCAACCGCAACTTCGATACATACTATCGTAAGTTTGCGCTAGTTTATGGGGCCTGGGTTGCTACAGAAGTAGTGTTCGAGATCATAAACCAATTTCCTGATAAGTGGCCCAAAGAAGAGGACGACGCCTACAATATTTGGTTAGCTTTCTTGATCGAACCTGCAGTTCGACACTGCTTCCCCCCTATTGTGACCGAACGAGAGTTGCGCTGAAATAACTAACTTTCTGAGATGGCGCACATCTACTATCAACCGTCCCAGCAGTGGCTCCAAAGTCGGCGGCCTGACTATCTACCTCTACACATGCTCCCTAGGACCGTGGTCGAGAGGTTCTGAAACTGTCAGCCACGGAAGAAGGGGTTCAGCAACCTGACGCCACTGCGCTCGACATCGGCGGTGTTACGAGTCACGAAGGTCATGTTCATCACCTTGGCTGTAGCTGCTATGAGGCCGTCCTGGGAGGAGATCGGGTCAGGCGCGTTTATCCGGCCCCATTCTTCGGATATCTCTTCGTCAATAGGCAGGATGCGATCAGCGTACCGGCGACGGAGCTTAGCTAGCCAGTTTTCGAGGTGTCTAGCCTGGACTGGATCCCGCCTCCTCAAATTTTCGATACCTTGACGGATTTCGCCGACTACCAGGACGCTGAGATACAGGTCCTTGTCTTCAACCGTAGAGAGCCAGCGTGTGACGTTGGCGTTGGCCCGTCTTCCTTTGCGCCCTTCCGAAACGACATTAGTGTCCAGTAAGAAGCTCAAGAGGTATCTTCGATGCCAAGGTCCACTTCCCGCGGGAAGTCATTTGGTGGACGCTCGGCGACGATGTGCTCCAGCCCTTCCGGCGCGCTCATCAAAAACTCTTTGAAGTCCTGTTTATTACCCGACAACCGCCTATACTCTTCTGCCGGGACTACCACTACTACTTCCTCTCCGTGCCGCGTAACCGTCTGCGGCCCGTCTTCCTGTGCTCTACGAACCAACTCGCTGAACTTCTGCTTCGCTTCTTGTAGCTGCCAGGACACTTCACACCTCAATCTGTCTAGTCAATCTAGAATTTACCATAGAGTTGGAGAAAAGTCACCACCCTTTGCGTGCTAGAATGCCGGGCTATGCAGGATGAAAGGTTAGGGGAAAACACCACCGCCGGGAAGATCGAAGGCCTGGAGAAACTCCGGGTAGAAGCGGCGCATCCTGCACCCGAGGAAGCTGTTGAACGGCAGAGGGCGAAGGGGAAGCTAACCGCCCGCGAGCGGATCGAGCTTCTGTTGGACGAAGGTACTTTCGTAGAGCTGGATCGCTACCGGGTGCATCGCTCCTACAACTTCGGATTGGAGAAGAACCGGCCGCTGGGAGACGGCGTTATCACCGGCTACGGTGAGGTGATGGGCCGGAAGGTCTGCGTGTTCTCGCAGGACTTTACGGTGTTCGGGGGGTCTCTAGGTGAGATCTACGCGCAGAAGATCTGCAAGGTGATGGATCTGGCCCTCAAGACCGGCTGCCCGGTAGTCGGCATCAACGACTCCGGCGGGGCGCGAATTCAGGAGGGCGTCGTCTCGCTCGCCGGGTACGCGGACATCTTCCATCGGAATGTTCAGGCATCTGGGGTGATACCCCAGATCTCCGTGGTAATGGGTCCTTGCGCCGGGGGCGCCGTCTACTCGCCGGCGATCACGGACTTCATCTTCATGGTCGAAGAAACGAGCCACATGTTCATCACCGGCCCGGACGTCATAAAGAGCGTAACCGGCGAGGACGTTACCCAAGAGGAACTCGGCGGCGCCGGGACCCACAACACCACGAGCGGCGTCGCCCACTTCTCCGCTCCCGATGAAGAGACGTGCCTGGAGGACGTGCGCTACCTGCTCTCCTTCCTGCCGGAGAACAACCTGGAGAGCACCCCGTACTTCGAGCCCGAAGACTCGCCGGAACGGAAAGATGAGGAGTTGGCGACGCTCGTACCGGACTCGGCGAACCGTCCCTACGACATCCGGCGGGCGATAGAGCTGACGGTAGACGACGAGGAGTTCTTCGAGGTGCAGGAAGGCTGGGCCCAGAACCTGGTCGTGGGCTTTGCTCGGTTGGATGGACATGCCGTCGGGGTTGTTGGGAACCAGCCGGCGGTGCTGGCGGGGACGCTTGACATAGACGCGAGCACGAAGGGGGCGCGTTTCGTGCGCTTCTGCGACGCTTTCAATGTTCCGCTCGTTACGTTCGTGGATGTACCGGGGTTTATGCCGGGTACGGATCAGGAATGGGGCGGCATTATCCGGCACGGGGCGAAGTTGCTCTACGCCTACTCCGAGGCGACGGTACCCATGATGACGGTCATCACCAGGAAAGCCTACGGTGGGGCCTACGACGTCATGTGTTCCAAGCACATCGGGGCGGACGTAAACGTGGCGTGGCCGACGGGGGAGATCGCGGTGATGGGCGCCCCGGCTGCGGTCGGAGTCATCTTCCGCCGTCAGATAGCAGATGCCGAAAACCCCGAAGAGAAGCGCAAAGAGCTAATAGCCGACTACGAAGAGCGGTTTAACAACCCCCTGATCGCTGCTGAGATGGGCTACATAGACGACGTGATAGATCCGCGCGAGACCCGACCGTACCTCGTAAAAGCCTTGCAGATGATCCGCACCAAACGCCCCGAACGTCCGCCGCGCAAACACGGGAACATCCCTCTGTGATAGCTTTCAGCCGTCAGCTTTCAGCTTTCAGCAAAAACTTCTTGAGTTCCAGGCACGGGACGAATGTCTGACAATCGGCACGAGGCAAAAGGACTGCCGTCTGCCGGGATACAGCCTGCACCAACGCCGGAGGAAGCCGCCGCCATAATGGCCGCGCTAGAAACCTTTCGGGAAGACGGGAAGGACGTGGCGCCAACGGTCAAGCGCAGTCTTTGGCGGCTGGCGGGTTTGCTCGGGCGTCCGGTCCCGCCGGGGATGAAACTCGAAGGCTCGTTGTGGGCTTACAGGGGATGGGAGGGTCAGGTCTAGGTGTTCGAGAAGGTACTGGTAGCGAACCGGGGTGAGATCTCCGTCCGCATCATCCGCGCCTTGCGGGAGATGGGCGTCGCAAGCGTAGCCGTCTACTCGGATATAGACCGGGAGGCGTTGCACACCCGACTGGCCGACGAGGCGTACCACGTCGGGCCGACACCGGCCAACGAGAGCTACCTGAACATAGAGAAGCTGGTCGAGGTGGCGCAGAGTTCGGGCGCCGAAGCGGTGCATCCGGGCTACGGATTTCTGGCTGAGAGTGCGCCGCTTGCACGGGCGGTTACGGAGGCGGGTCTCACCTGGATCGGGCCGCACCCCGAAGCCATAGAAGCGATGGGCTCCAAGGTCGAGAGCCGCCGGATCATGGCCGATGCCGGAGTCCCCATAACGCCCGGCACGGAAAAAGCCGTGGAGTCCGCAGACGCCGTCCCGGAGTTCGCCTCCGAACACGGCTACCCGGTCGCGGTAAAGGCTTCTGCCGGTGGCGGCGGTAAGGGCTTCGCCGTGGCGCAAGACGAGACCGAGGCGGAGTCGGCGTTCGACCGGGCGAGTCGCGAAGGCGAAATGTACTTCGGGGATGGGGCGGTGTACCTGGAGAAGTATCTGCCCGGGCCGCGACACATCGAGATCCAGGTCGTGTGCGACAAGCACGGCAACGCCATCCACCTCGGGGAGCGGGACTGCTCGATCCAGCGTAGGCACCAGAAGCTGGTCGAAGAATGTCCGTCCCCGGTGATGGACTCCAAGATGCGCGAAGAGATGGGACAGGCCACGGTGAAGGCTGCTGGATCCGTCGGCTACGATAGCGTCGGTACCGTAGAGTTCCTGGTGCAAGACGACGAGTTCTACTTCCTGGAGATGAACACCCGAGTGCAGGTCGAGCATCCCGTAACCGAGGAGGTAACGGGCGTAGACATCGTCCAGACCGGCATTCGCGTCGCCGCCGGCGAAGAGCTGCCGATAAAGCAGGAAGACGTATCCTGGCGGGGCCACGCCATCGAAGTGCGGGTAAATGCCGAGGACGCCACGAGCGACTTCGTCCCGAGTCCCGGTGAGGTGGCTGTGTACGAGGAGCCGAGAGGTCCCGGAGTCCGGGTGGACTCTTCGCTGCGGGGGCCGGGTTCGGTTCCTGAGTCCTACGACCCGCTGTTCGCCAAGCTCATCGTTCGTGGCGCAGATAGGCCGGGTGCGCTGGCGCGCCTGCGACGGGCGCTCGCAGAGTTCAGAATAGAGGGTATCGCCACGACGCTGCCGTTTTTTAGGGCTCTACTGGACGACGAGGTTTTTGTCTCCGGCGACTACACGACGGGTTTTATCGCGGAGCGGTTGGAGGAGTTAGAGATCGAAGCCGACTCTATAGGAGAAGCCGGTGAAACCTCTGGTAAGAGCGCCCGGGAGGTCGAGGTGGAGGTCAACGGGAAGCTCTTCCGGGTGCGGGTTTATTCGGAGGAGCAGGCTGATGGAAAGCCGCAGCGGCGGGGTGGGGGTGCGCGGCGGTCGGCGGCCAGTGAGGGAACGGTTGCGGCCCCGATGCAGGGTACGATCGTGAAGGTGCTTGTCGAGGAAGGTCAGGAAGTAGAGGCTGACGAGCCGGTCTGCGTGCTGGAGGCGATGAAGATGGAGAGTGAGATCCGGGCGGGCAGCGAAGGCACGGTCTCTGAGGTCCACGTCGGGACCGGACAGGCCGTGCGGGCCGGCGAGCCACTGGTCACGCTAGATTAGAAACCGGGGACTGGCCGGCAGGTGCTCGTCCCGTCAGCCCCCGTCAGCGTTCCCGGAAATCCTCCGGCGTGATCTGGTTGACCCAGTCCTTGAACTTGTCCACGACCTCGTCCTGCGGGGTATCCTCGATGGCCTCCTCGAAGACCACTGAGGCCTCCTCTATCACGTCGTCGGAGGCGAAGATTGGGGCCCCGGACCGGACGGCTAGGGCTATGGCGTCCGAAGGGCGGGAGTCCACGTCTATGGTGCGGCCCCCAATCTCCAGGCTGATAACGGCGAAGAACGTCGAATCTTTCAGCTCTGTCACGGTTATCCGCTCCATCGAGCCACCCAATTCGGCCACCAGGTTGACCGCGAGGTCGTGCGTCAAGGGCCGGCTAAACTCCGTGTTTTGGAGCTTCATGAGGATGGAACGCGCCTCTCCCTGCCCGATCCAGATGGGCAGGTAACGGTTTTCGTCCTCGACTTTGAGAATGACTATGGGGCTAGAGCTGAAGAGGTCCAGGTTGATCCCGTAGATGGACATCTGGGTGAAGCCGTTGTCGCTCACTGGCTGTTGCTCCTCTCGTACCGCCGCTAGGCGGTTCCAAATACCTCCGCCGATTTTACTTCCCGCCCCGCCGCTGTTCAATCAGATCAAGATCAGGTTGTAAGGCGAGTCCCCGTGTTGTACATTATCCCGGCGGTACACTCGGTAGTACCGTTCACGGGCCTGTAGCTCAGCTGGTTAGAGCGCATCTCTGATAAGGATGAGGTCCCTGGTTCGAGTCCAGGCAGGCCCACTTTCGTAGGTTTTGAACCCAAATTTTCAGGCTCCGGACCACTCTACTTTCGGTATTTTCGAGTCGTCGAATTCTCCTACCCGCCCCCGGCCGAGGTCTTCTAGCTCTTTTAGGCATCGCTCACTTTCTCTTACCAGCTTCGCGACGTTTATCCCCAGCGTCTCGGGTTCGAACTCTTTTAGACGTACCGTACCGTTGCGCAGAAGGCCTGTTGCGCCGCGCCAGTTGCCGCTCTGCTGGTGGTAGAAGCCGACGCCGACCTGGAGGATGCCCTGGTAGAGAAACCGGACCCGGCGCGGTTCTTGCATCCAAGCTTCTTCGAGGTACTCGTGGCATTCGAAGAACTCGCCCCGGTTGAACTCTTGTATACCTTTTAAGACGAGGTCGGGTACTTCTCCGGACACCCTTTGCCTAGCCGCAGCAGCTTCCGCCGCAGCATCCGCCGCCGGAAACGTTGCCGCTCGCCATGCGGGCGTCCATCACGGGGTTGCTAGATGCGGCGGAGGCCCCGGGGGTTATGGAGGCGAAGTTGGAGATCACCCGCCGCGAACTTTCGGAGCCGCACTCGGGACACTCCGCCGGGGCGTCGGACTCGCTCATCGGACGCATCTTGTCGAACCGCCCCTCACACTCGGCGCACTTGTATTCGTAGAGAGCCATTTACTGTCCTACCTCTCGATCCGTATTTGTATCTTTGCCTATTGTATCGCTTACTTTATAGCTCGTGCGAAGTAGCGGCGCCCTACGTTTGGTGTGCCTACGCCTGGTTCCCCGCGGGCATCAGGAACGTTCAAACCTCGCTTACCTGGCCGGTTCGGCAACGCGCCATCTTCTTGGGGTCAACCTCCTGGCCCCCGAAGAAAGCGCCGGGAACTTACGCTGCGGTTACGTGCCAGGCGAACCGGGTAATTGGAGTAGACGACATATCACTGCCAGACAACTTTCGTAGGGAAGGGGGAAATGTGCAACTCACGCCCAGAGAGCAAGAGAAGATGATGGTCTATCTCGCGGCCCAGATCGCCCGGGACCGCAAGGAGCGGGGGGTCAAGCTCAACTACCCGGAGTCGGTGGCGCTCATTGCCGCCGAACTTATGGAGGACGCCCGCGACGGTAAAAGCGTCTCCGAAACGATGAGCCACGGGGCCGAGATCCTCACCCGCGACGACGTGATGGAGGGTGTGCCCGAGATGGTCACGCAAGTGGAGGTGGAGGCGACCTTCCCCACGGGGACGCGTATGGTCACAGTACGGAGTCCTATCTCGTGAGCGGCGCAAGGAGGAGAGCATGATACCCGGAGAGAACCTGCCGGCCGAAGGAAACCTGGAGTTCAACCAGGATCGGCCGTCGGCGAGCGTAACCGTCACCAACACCGGCGACCGCCAGATCATAGTCGGCAGCCACTTCCACTTCTTCGAGGTCAACAAAGTGCTTCGCTTCGACCGCGAGAAAGCCTACGGCATGCGCGTAGACGCCTACGCCGGGGCCTACACCCGCTTCGAGCCCGGCGACGAGGTGGAGGTAAACCTCGTGGCCTACACGGGTAACAGGGTCGTCCACGGCTTCAACGGCCTCGTGGAAGGCGCCCTGGATGAAGAGCCGACCAGGGAAGAGGCGTTCCGGCGGGCGCGCGAGCAAGGCTTTATGGAGGAGGGCTAATGGGACAGATAGGCCGACCGGGATACCAACAGAGCTTCGGCCCGACTGTAGGCGACCGGATGAGGCTGGCCGACACGGACCTCATAGTACAGGTCGAAGAAGACCGCACCGTCCTCGGTGAGGAGACGACGTTCGGTTCCGGCAAAGTCCTGCGCGACGGTATGGGCCAGGGCATGGCTACCCGCGAGCAGGGCACGATGGACCTCGTCATCTCCGACGCCCTGATCATCGACCACACCGGGATCATCAAGGCCGACATCGGCATCCGGGACGGCTTTATAGCCGGTATCGGGAAAGCCGGAAACCCGGACATCCAGGACGGGGTGACCATGCAGATCGGGGCTTCCACCGACGTTATGTCCGGTGAGGGCTTTATCATTACGGCGGGCGCTGTGGACTCCCACGTACACTTCGTCGCCCCCGAGCAGATCCCGCACGCCATCTCCGGCGGCACCACCACCCTGCTCGGCGGCGGCACCGGACCTTTTACCGGATCCATCGCCGTCTCCAGCACCCCCGGAGCCTGGAACCTGCACCGGATGATGGAGGCCACCGAGACCCTCCCCGTAAACATCGGTCTCTTCGGCAAGGGCAGTTCCTCTAGCCCCGACGCCCTGCGGGAGCAGGTGCGCGCCGGCGCCTGCGGCCTCAAGGTACACGAGGACTACGGCGCGACCACCCAGGCCATCCGCACGGCCCTCTCCGTGGCGGATGAGATGGACGTGCAGGTGCCGCTCCACACCGACTCCATGAACGAGATGGGCTTTGTCGGGGACACGATGGGGGCTTTCGAGGGGCGCACTATTCACACTTTTCACACCGAGGGCGCCGGCGGCGGCCACGCCCCGGACATCATGGAGGTGTGCGGCCTGGAGAACGTCCTGCCGAGTTCCACGACCCCGACCCGCCCCTGGACCACCGACACCATCGCCGAGCACGTCCCGATGGTCATGGTCGTCCACCACCTGAACCCGAACGTCCCCCAGGAAGTCGCCCTGGCCGAAAGCCGGGTGCGGGGAGAGACCATCGCCGCCGAGGACATCTTGCAGGACATCGGCGCCCTCTCCATGATGTCGAGCGACTCCCAGGCGATGGGCCGCATAGGAGAGGTTTTCCAGCGCACCTTCCAGACGGCGTCGAAGATGAAGCGCCAGCGCGGCCACCTCCCCGAAGATAACCACCACCACGACAACCACCGCGTAAAGCGCTACGTCGCCAAGTGCAACATCAACCCGGCGATAACCCACGGTATAGCGGATCACGTCGGTTCCGTGGAGGTCGGTAAGTTCGCCGACCTTATAATGTGGCAGCCGGCGTTTTTCGGGGTCAAACCCAACGTCGTCATCAAGGGCGGACTGGTGGCCTACTCGCAGATGGGTGACCCGAACGGTTCCAGTCCATACCCCGAGCCGGTCTTCTCGCGCCCGAACTTCGGCGGGACCGGAATGCCCATAGGCTCCCTGTGCATGACCTTCGTCTCCGGGACCGCCGCCGAGAACAATATTGGCGAGGAACTGAACCTGCAGCGGCGGGTAGTCCCGGTGCGGGGCACGCGCTCTTTGGGCAAGAAGGACATGGTCTTGAACGACTACGTCGGGGAGATAAAGGTAGACCCGGAGACCTATGAGGTGCGGGTGGACGGCGAGTACATCACCTGCGAGCCAGCCCCAGAACTATCCCTGGCCCAACGGTACTTCCTGTTTTGATACGGTCGCGGGCGCTGCTCGGTCTACTCCAGATTTCGGACTCCGCCTTCCCGACCGGCGCCTTCGCCCACTCTTTGGGCCTGGAAGCGTTCTTCGAAGCGGGGGATCTCGCGGGGCCGGAAGACCTGGAGCGGGTGATAAAAAGCCACCTGGACGCCGCTGCAACCACCGATTGCGTCGCCCTGCGGGCCGCCTGCGACGCGGCCTCGCCGGAGGAGCTGGTTCGAACAGACCGGCTCCTCTCCGCCACGAAGCTCACCAGAGAACTCCGGGCGGCGAGCGGCGCTACGGGTCGCCGCTTCCTGGCGAGCGTCGGGGCGCTGGGGCTGGAAGATAGCGGGTTGTTCGGAGATTTCTCCGCCCTGGTGCGGGATGGCGGGACGCCGGGCAATATTGCCGTTGGCTACGGGGTGGCGGCGCCGCATCTCGGGATAGGACTCGAAGAGATTCTACCCGCCTACCTGTACTCGACCGCTGCGGCGCTGGTCGCCGCCGGACAGAAACTTATCCCGCTCGGCGGCAGTGTGGCCCAGCGCGTGCTGCACGGTTTCGAAGGGGAAATCTTACAGGCCGTAGAAGAAAGCGCCTCGCTGGAGGTAGACGACATGTACGCGTACGCGCCGCTTCTGGACGTGCGCTCGATGTACCATGAGCGCCAGAGGACGAGGCTTTATATTTCGTGACCCAGACCAGAAAAAAACGGAAACGGAGGAAAAGACAACGTGGATAAACCATTGAGGCTCGGGATCGGTGGTCCGGTAGGTTCGGGTAAGACGGCCCTGATCGCCGAGCTCTGCCGCCGAATGGGTGAGGAGTTCGAGATCTCCGCCGTCACCAACGACATCTTTACCCGCGAGGACGCCGAGTTCCTGCAAAAAGCCGCCGTGCTCCCCGAAGGCCGGGTCGTCGGCGTCGAGACCGGGGGCTGCCCCCACACCGCCGTCCGAGACGACATTTCCATGAACCTGGAAGCCGTCGAAGCCTTCGAGAAGGAGATGCCGCAACTAGACCTGATCTTCATCGAGAGCGGGGGCGATAACCTCGCAGCCTCCTTCTCCCCGGAACTGGTGGACGCCTCAATCTACGTCATAGACGTTGCCGGCGGCGACAAAGTCCCGCGCAAGGGCGGCCCCGGCGTAACCCGCTCGGAGCTTCTGGTGATAAACAAGGTAGACCTCGCCCCGCTCGTCGGCGCCGACCTCTCCGTCATGGACCGCGACGCCACCGAACTGCGCGTCGACGCCCCGACCCTCTTCACCTCCGTAACGGGCGGCGAGGGAATGGAAGAGGTTATGGATTGGGTGCGCGCCGCCGTAAACGAGCGCCAGTGGGTACCGGCAACTTCGACGGCGCGTCCCGACCATCACGACCATGACCACGATCACGCGCACTAGCGTCCCCACGAACACGAAGACCGACGGCCAACACGGAGAGCTTCGCCTCGGGCTGGAAAAGCGGGGCGAAAAGACCTCGCTGACCAGCCGCTACTTCACCGTGCCCTTCGGCCCGACGTGGGCCATCTATCCACCGGGCGGCGAGGAAATCCCGGAGCTTCTCGTAACCACCCCCGCGGACGGCATCCTGGGCGGGGACCGCTACGAGATAGACGTAACCCTCGGCCCCGGCGCTTCGGCCTCTATCCTGACCACTGGGGCGAACAAAGTCTACAGAGGGCCACAGTCGCGCCAGAACGCTGCCTTTTTCGTAGACGATGGCGCTTTTCTCGAATACCTGCCGCACCACACCATCCCTTTCTCCCACTCTTCGCACCGGCAAGATACCGAGTTCACTTTGTCAGAAGGTGCCACGCTCCTGTGTTGGGAGGCTTATTCGGCGGGCCGGGTGGGTCGCGGGGAACGGTTCGCATTCTCATCCCTCGCGAACCGGACGCGGATTTTTCGGGCCGGCGTACCGGAGGTTATAGATGGCTTCGAGCTTCCGGGCGGGGGTGAGCCGTTCGCCGGGTACTCTTACACGGCCACTATCTACGTCTGTGCGCCGAACAACCTCGAACCGCTTGCTGAACGGTTGCACACGCTCCTCGCCGGATCACCGGGGATACTCGCATCGTGCAGCGCTGCTACTCCCGAAGTCTGCGTAGTGCGGGTGCTCGCACAAAACGCCCCCTCCCTGTACCGGACGCTGAACTGGAGCCGGAGCATGGTACGAGAAGTTCTCTGCATGCCCGAACCATCGAGAAAAATCGTTTGACCGTGTGTTGGTACTAACGGCGTTGACGGAGCCTCCCGGCACGAAAGCTACCGTCGTGCGATGGGTCGCCGTCGCGCTGCTGTTCGGAGGCTTGCTGTTAGCCTTGCGCTAGCCTTGCTCTCCGGGTCCTGGGGACTGGAAGCCCTGGCACTCGGTTCCGGGACGATTCTGCTGGGGATAGGACAGATGTTGGCGGCTAGAGACCGGCCCGGTTGTGCCACGGGAGGAGTGCTCGTAGTGGCAGGTCTCGCGGTGTTGATAGACGCCGGACTCCGGTTGCTAACCGGCGTGTAGATAGGCTTCCGTAACGCCCGGTGAGGTCCGGTAGTGGCTGGTCAACCGTCTTGCTCGTTACTATCTGACTCGTCTTCTTTAACAGAGGTGTTACAGAGGTGTTGGATTGCTCGTTGGATTGCTCGGTAAGCCAGTCGAGCAGGGTGACCACCGTGACCGCGGCCGTGACCGCCAACAGCGGATATTATCGCGACGATCTCCTGTACGGCGAAGATCACGAGGTTCGGCACCGAATCGAGCAGGCTGGAAAGGTAGCCATCCAGGCGCTGTGCAATCTCGGGGGAGTCGGGGCCGCCGGGGAGGGCGTCTATCGTATCGCTCAGGTCGCTTAGCGAGCCCTGGCCCTGGGAGAGCAGGGCGCGGACTTCCTACCCTATGTTCGGGATCATCACGAAGTACACGAACGCCCCGAACGCCCCAAAGCCAACGAGCAGTACGATCGCCGAGACGAAAGGCGAGAGGCCGATAGCCTCTAACCCCCGCGCTACGGTCCTCGAAACCAGGGCCAGTAGCGCGCCCCCACGGCCGCCATCTGCAGCACGAACAAAGCCTCGTAGGCGATGATGAGCCCCACGACGACCGCGACCCCGGCTAGCACCGCCAGGATTAGCGGGCGGGGCAACGCTCCGGTTGGTCCGTTTGTACGTCCGGGCATCAGCGTCCTCTTTCGTGGTTTCGGTAACTTGTTTGTTTTACCCGATCTCCGAAGACTTACCCGCTGCTTCTTCGATGGCGCGTAAGGTTTGTGCCTGGTCCATCCCCGTGCTCCGCAAGAGGTCGAAAGCCATCGAGCGGACCTGGCCCACCAGCACGCTCGTAGCCAGGTCGTGCCTCTTTTCGAGCGCCTCGGTCGCCAGCCGGGCGGCTTCCAAAGCGGAGTGGCGGGCCTCATCCGGGCCTTCGGCTTCTTCGAGGTAGGAGGCCAGGTACCCTACGGCCCGCGCGAGCTCGCCGACGGCTTTTGGTAAGGCGGAGGGGGTCCTGTCCCCACGACGTATGGCGTTGTAGGCGCCGCGGGCCAAAACCCGGGTGTTGATGGCGGCCAGTTCCATCCTCAGGCTCGCGCCGGTGTACAGTTGCAGGTGCTTTATAGACCTCCGGCGGGTGGGGGAGAGCCGGGCGGTCTCGTGGCCGGCCGAGAGCGTTTCGTAGAAACCTCTTACCCGCTCGTCGAGTTCCCGCGCCCTATCCAGTATGACCCCGGACCGCTCCAGGTCGCTTTTCTCTATTACGGAGGCTATCTCGTCGAGCACGGAGGCGAGTTCTTCAAAGATTTGCCTCGCGGCCCGCTCGACCACCCGCTCGGGGTTTACGGGAAAGAGGTGATGAATAGCGAGCGCCATACCTCCGCCTACCAGGGCGTTTAGCAAGCGGTCCAGTGTGAACCCGTCTTGCGGAGGTTGCAAAACTACCACCAGTATCGCCGAGATGGCGGCCTGGTTGACGAAAAGCGTCCTTTCTCCAAAAAGCACCGCGGCGGACATCGCGACAGCTACCACGACCCCTATCTGGACGGATCCTACCCCGATCAAGAGCACTATGAGGTCGGCTATCGCAAGGCCCAAAGCTACCCCGATAGCCACCTCGACCGCCCGCCGGCCCCGCTGGCCCAGAGAAAGGCCCAAAGTGACCACCGCGGCGATAGGGGCGAAGAAGGCCTGGTCGTTACCCAGCACGAAGGTCGCCAGAAAGTAGGCGAGGCTTGCCGCGGCCGCCGTCTGGAGGATCGGCCAACCGTTCGCCCGGAGCCGGCCGACGCCGGCCCCCAAACGGCGTCGAAAACGGTCAAAACGATCCGAAGATCTCACGGTTCTCATAACCGGCGTACTCCTTGCGTCATCCACGCTGCGCCCGACGATGAACCTCTTACTCTTCAACTATACAGGAGCTTCGGCCGCGGCACGTTCTCATCCACGGCCTTGTTCGAGACGCTGGAAAACAGATCATGCTACCCTGTAAACATCCTGTGCGGGGCATTTCGAAACCAGGTGGTTCCCGGTGCAGAACCGGACATCAGGGGTCACCAGGGGTCACCAGGGGTCACCAGGGGTCACCAGGTTCGGCCCGTAAGCTTACGTACGAAGGAACAGGAGGCCCGTGGTGAGCAACGAAGACGGTAGTTCTTCCCCGGGTGCGGCGGCCCGGGTGGAAGACGTCAGGAGTGCCCGATTAGAAAAAGCCCTGGCCCGCACCAGCGACGCCCCGCTGCGCAAGAACAACCGCCTCGAACTATTGAAAGATGGGGGCCAGACCTTCGACGACTGGCTCACGGCCATAGGCAAAGCAGAGCGTTGGGTCCACCTGGAAAACTACATCTTTACCGACGACGAAACCGGACGCCGGTTCTCCGAAGTCCTGTGCGAAAGGGCGGCGGCGGGCGTGAGCGTACGGGTCCTCTACGATTGGTTTGGCTGCCTGGACGTATCGCGCTCCTTCTGGAAAGCGTTGCGGGAAGCCGGCGTGGACGTTCGGGTAGTCAACCCGCCCACCGTAGGCACGCCTTTGGGCGTAATCCGCCGGGATCACCGGAAGCTCGTCGGGGTAGACGGCCTCTACGCCTCGACGGGCGGGGTCTGCATCTCACAAGACTGGCTGGTGAGTGACCCGAATACCGGGCTGCCCTATAGAGACACCGCCGTCAGCGTCCGGGGACCCGCGGTGGCCGACATCGAGCGGGCTTTCGCCGGCACCTGGGCCGAGTCCGGTGCCGCGCTGCCAGAAAGCGAGCGTCTCGACGCAGCGCGGGTAGAGCCCGCCGGGGAGGCGGAGGTGCGGGTGGTCGTCCAGGAGCCGCGCCGGATGCGTACCTTGCGCCTGCTGGAGTTGCTCACCGCCGGGGTGCAAGAGCGGCTGTGGGTCACCGACGCCTACTTCCTCTCCATGCCAATCCTAACCCAGTCCTTGATGGCGACCGCCCGCGACGGGGTAGACGTGCGCGTACTCGTGCCGGCCACCAACGACATACCCTGGATCGGGGCGGTCTCGCGCTCCGGCTACCGGCAATTTCTCGAAGCCGGCGTCCGGATCTTCGAGTACGCGGGGCCTATGATCCACGCCAAAACCGTCACGGCCGACGGGTGGTGGTCGAAAGTAGGTTCCACGAACCTGAACCTGAGCAGCCTCGGCGCCAACTGGGAGATAGACCTGGTGGCAGAAGACGTGGATTTCGCAAGAAAGATGGAAGACCTTTTCGAAGAAGACATCGAAAACTCGCGGGAGGTTCGTCTCGTAGGGCCCGCAAAAAGTGGCCGTCAGCCCAAAGTGCAGGCGGAGGGACAGATCAGTAGCCCCGACCGCAAAGCCCGCAGAGAAGCCCGTCGAGGGGTCGTGGGGAGCGGTTCGGGGGCATCCGCCACGGCGACCCGGGTAGGTAGCGCCGTGCTCCAAAAAGGTGGCGCCCCCCTGAACACCAACGAGCAAGCCATAGCCGCCACCGCAAGCGCCGCCCTACTCGGAGCGGGAATCATAGGAGCACGCTTTCCTCGGCTAATAGCTTGGCCGCTGGCGACCATCAGCGGTTTCTTCGGCGCCATAGGAATGCTGCGGGCCGCCCGTTCGGCGCTATCTGACCGTTCCCCGGAACTTTCCCCCGAACGCCCCGACTCCGTTTCCGGTGAAGCCCCCCGCAACCCTGAAAACGGTCCTTGAAAGGTCAAAACAGCGCCGAACAGGCTGCGTATGTCCAATGCCCATGTGCCGCTGATGGACTGTATCAGACGGCGGAAAGTCTTCTCTATAACTTCGTGATCTCTGTAGGATAGAATATCCTGGCACACACCGGGGCCGTAGCTCAGTTGGGAGAGCGCCGCCTTTGCACGGCGGAGGTCAGGGGTTCGAATCCCCTCGGCTCCACTTACCGGTTTTTGTAGGGGTCGTGGCTTGAGTACATTTCTACGGTTCTTGCGAAGTAGTCTTTCTCTTGTTCGATGTACTGTCCGATGGCACGGCGGAAAGCCGGGTGTTGGATGTGGTGGGCGCTGTAGGTGAGAGTCGGTAGGAAACCTCGGGCCAGCTTGTGCTCCCCCTGGGCGCCGGCTTCGAAGAGGTTTAGGCGGCGTTCTATGGCGAACTCTATTGCCTGGTAGTAGCAGAGCTCGAAGTGGAGGTTGCGCCGCGTCTCCGAGGCGCCCCAGTAGCGACCGAAAAGCGTCTGATTTTTGAAGAAGTTGAGCGCGCCCGCTATCGGACGTCCCGTCCGTTCGTCGTGCGCCAGTACGAGCAGGATCCGGTCGCCCATCGTCCGGAAGACCTCCTCGAAGAACGATTCGGTTAGGTACGGCATGCCCCATTTCCGGTCCAGGGTGCCGACGTAGAAGCGGTACATCGTGGCCGCCAGTTCGGGGGAAAGTGAGTTGCCTGTGAGGTGTTTGATCTCTAAATTTTCCTCTGCCAACTGGCGGCGCTCGCGGGAGATTTGACGTCGCCGCTTGCTTTCTAGCGCCCCCAGGTAATCCGAAAAGGCTTCGTAGCCCCGGTCGTGCCAGTGGAACTGCAACGAGTGACGAACCTCGAAACCACGCCCCGTGAAATCTTCCAGCTCATTCTCGGGTACGAAGAGCGCGTGCAGGGAGCTGGCGCGGTACTCGCCAACCATCTCCCCGGCCGCGTCGAGAAGGGCGCGCACTATCTCCGCGCGGCGGCTGCCAAACCCGGGGTTTAGCAGCAGCTTCGGGCCGGTCGCGGGCGTGAAAGGAACCGCCGAGACCAACTTGGGGTAGTAAGAGAGCCCGTGCTCGCGGTAGGCGTTCGCCCACTCCCAATCGAATATGTACTCGCCGTAACTGTCCGTCTTGACGTACAGTGGCAGCGCCCCCAAAAGCTGTTCGTCTTCTTCGCAGACGAGGTACGTCGGCGACCAGCCCGTCCCCGGCCCCACGCTGCCGGAACGCTCCAACGCGCGCAGAAACTCGTAATCGAAGAAAGGAAAGTCCGGCGGCTCCAGGGCACGCCAGGCCGTCGCTTCTACCTGCTCTATACTGTAGAGGCGCCCGGCGTGCATTATTCCTTGATCCCAGTGGTGAGTTTCGGAGGATTGTTACCGGATGTCGGTCGTGTAAAGAACAAGACGGCTATTCTAAACTCTCTCGCCCGTTACTCACTGAATACGGACACAAATTTACGTCTAAAGCCTCGATTCGGAGAAGAATTCGGCCATCTTCCCGAGCGCCCGGCTTATGTTTGCTCGCGAGTTGGCGTAGGAGAAGCGCAGGTGTCCTCCGCCGTACTCGCCGAAGCCCGTACCGGAGAGGCAGGCTACGCCGGCTTCTTGCAGGAGCCTGTCGGCCAGGGTGTCGGCGTCCTGCTCCGCAAACGAGAAGCGAGGGAAAGCGTAGAAAGCTCCTTGAGGCGTGACGCACTCGACGCCGGATAAGTCGTTTAGGCCGGAGACGATCAAGTCCCGCCGGATACGGAATTCTTTCAGCATTTCCCCGACGCTGTCTTGTGGGCCGGTGAGGGCTTCGAGGCCCGCGTACTGGGTTGCGGCGTTGGTGCAAGAGTTGGAGTTGACCTGGAGCCTTGCGACCTGCTCCGCGAGCCGTTCGGGCATCACGCCGTAGCCGAGCCGCCAGCCGGTCATCGCGTAGGTTTTCGAGAACCCGTCGAGGATAATGGTGCGTTCGTCGGGTCCCATTCCAGGCTGGGAAGCGATGCTGGCGAAGTCCCCCGAGTAGAAGAGTCGGGAGTAGATCTCATCGGAGAGGACGAAAACATCCGGGCGTTCGCGCAAGATCTCCGCGAGCCCGGCGAGGTCTTTCTCCAGGAGCACGCCGCCGGTCGGGTTTGCCGGCGAGTTGAGGATCACGAGCTTCGTCCGGTCGCTGAGGCCGGCCCGAAAATCTTCGAGGTCGAAGCGGAACTCGTTTTCCTGCCGCAGCGGGATGGGAACGGGTACTCCCCCCACGAAGTTGACCATAGACTCGTAGATTGGGAAAGCGGGGTTCGGCAACAAGACCTCGTCGCCTTTCTCGACGAGGGCCAGGACCGTGAAGAACATGATCGGCTTTCCGCCCGGCGTGACGACGACTTGTTCGGGCTCCACCCGTATGCCCCGGCTCCCGGAGACTTCGGAGGCGATAGCCTCGCGCAATTCCGGTATGCCGGCGGCGGGGGTGTAGTGCGTCTGGCCGTCGCGCAAGGCCCGGCAACCGGCCTCTACGACGTGCCCCGGCGTATCGAAGTCCGGCTCACCGATCTCCAGGTGCAGGATTTCGCGCCCCTGCTTCTCTAAATCCCTCGCCTTCGCCAGCACCGAGAACGCGCTCTCCGTGCCCAACCGCCCCATCCGTTTCGCCAGACCCGCGCCGATAATTCTCCTCTCAAACGCACAAACCGCCACCTATTACACCACAAGCCGGCCGCAGGGTTCGCCCGGTACCCTCTACCCAGACGCGCTAGAATATGCCGGTTGGTTTCCGGGCGGAGGTTGCGAACCCCAACAAAACTCCAATAGAACCGAAGCTCCTTACAGAAAGGTGTGAAGTTTGTTTGTGGAAGGCGGAGAAGAGGCGAACAGCCTGTCAGGAGGACTACCTTTCGACCTCTTCGCCTTCGACCTCGACGGGACCGTTTTGCGGCAAGACCTAGCTATAACGGACCGGACCCTGAACGCGATGCGGGGGCTCCGGGAACGGGGGGCGAGGCTCGTGGTCGCCACGGGCCGGCAGTACGAGGGGGCCCGGGAGCAAGCCTACCGGCTGGGGTTCCGCGGCCCGGAGCCGGTGATCTGCTACGGGGGAGCCATGATCCGGAGCATGGAAGGTGAGACTTTTCTGCACAGCACCATAGATCGCGACATCGGCGTAAAGGTTCTCGAATGGGCCGAGGAGAAAGGCCTGCACGCCCGTATATTCCTCGACGGCCGCATTATCTCTTCCCCGCGCACCACGAGCCTACTCAAACACCTCAACCACCCCGAAGTCGTCGAAGTCTCGGTGGTGGACTCTCCGGCCGGCTGGCTCCGGGAGGCGGCGGAGAACCCCACCAAAATCGTCTTTGTGGACTACCCGGATCGTATCGGAGGTTGGCTGGAGGAGGCCCGCGACGCCTTCTCCGGGCATCTCTTCGTTACCCGCAGCCTGCCGCACTACGTCGAAGTTGGAGGACAGGAAGGCACCAAGTCCCACGCCCTGGGCTTCCTGTGCGACCGGTGGAAAATAGAACCCCGTCGCACGCTCGCCTTCGGGGACGCCGACAACGACATAGACATGCTCCGCTTCGCCGGACGCGGCGTGGTCGTCGGGGGCCTCACGGACGCCGTCCGGGAAGCCGCGGATGCCGTAGCCCCTTCCGTGTACGAGGACGGCGTGGCCTGTTACGTCGAAGAGTTGCTGGGAGAACTCTAGTGCCGGAGTTGCCGGAGACTACGGTGATCTCGGAGGACATTCGCGTCCTGGCCGGCGGCAAGAAGGTGCTCCGGGCCGCCGTCTTCCGGCCGGACGTGACGAACGTGAAGCCGGACGAGTTCGGGGAAAAGCTCGTCGGCCGTACGCTGCTCGGGACGGGGAGGCTCGGCAAGATCATCACCCTGGACTTCGGGGATGTCGTGGGGGTTATCCACCTGGTTATCTCCGGCCGCGTCCTGCCGCTCGACGGATGGCGGGAGCCCGACAAAATGAACACCGCCGTCCTGGAGTTCGAGAACGGTAACACGCCGCTGGTACTGGCCTTTACCCGGCTCTGGCTCGGCTACTTCAACCTCTACGAGCCGGACGCGGTACGAGGCCACCCCCTGATATCGCGCCTCGGCCCGGACCCCTTTTCACCAGGGTTTACCGTCGAGTACCTGGCAGGGGCTTTCAGGCGCAAAGCGAACGTAAAGGGTTTGCTCCTAGACCAGTCCGTGGTGGCCGGGCTGGGCAACATTTACGTGGACGAGGTTCTTTTCACCGCGAACGTCCACCCGACGCGCCGGGCGGACACGCTGAACCCGCAGGAAATAGAGAAGATCCACGCGGCCACCCGCGACATACTCCGCCGTGCCATCGAGCTTCGCGGCACGACCTTCGACTCGTACCACGACGCTTTCGGGGAGACCGGCAAGTTTCAGCACCATCTCCAGGTCTTTACCCGCGCCGGCGAACCTTGCCCGGTGTGCGGAACGGAGATCTCCAAGCTAAAGGTCGCGGGACGCGGGACGCACGTTTGTCCCACGTGCCAACCCCGGGACTAAACCCAGTGTTAAACCCCGGGGTTAGTTATTTGACTGTCCCTCCGGGTTCGTTTCGGCGGTGGTGGGGGCGGGGCCTAACAGGTCCGGGTTCGAGTCGGCCAACTCCTGGGCTTCCTGGTAAGAGTTCTCCGCCTGCTGGTAGCCGTCACCGGCCTGGGTGAGTAGCTCCTCGGCCTGTTCCCGGTTGTTCTCCAGGGTGGGGTCTTCTATGAGGAGGTTGTAAAACTCTATTTCGTTGGACTCGGCCGAGATCTGGGCTTCCATCGCCTCGTCGAGGAGCCGGGCGTAGCGTTTGACGGGCTGCTCGACGTCTAAGTCCCGGACGCTTTGCAGAGAGCTACGGGCTTCTTCGAGCCTCGAGCGGGCCTCTTCGAGGTTGCCCTGGGCCGCGGTCATGCGTTCTTTCTCTTCCCTGAACGCGTTCTCGTCGTCGGACCCACCCCCGCTAGACTCTATGTTCTCTTTCACCTCGCGGTAGGTGCTCCGGGTCTCTCTAAAAAGCTCATTGTGGTTGGATACGGCTTCGTTTGCGGCCGAGATCTCCTCGTTCGCCTGTTCGCGGGGGTCCGCCGTAAGACCCGAGCAACCGTACAGGAACCCGGCTGCGAGGGATATCACAACGACCAACGCGGTACGGTTTATTATATGCAGCATGAGTGAAGGAAGTTTACCGCCTTTCGAAACTTTTAAGTCCAGTTTTTTACCGTTTTCGCTTTTTAAGCGTGCGGTGTTTCGGGTCCGGAATAGCCTCGGACGCGCCGACAACGCCGTAGAGCCCCCCGACCCCGAGTTGCGCTCGCGGGCGGCGGCGGCCATCCGGGATCACGAGCATGCCCACGCCACTTTGTTCGACCGGGCCGAGCGGCGCCGGGGCCGGGCCGAGCGGCTCGAGAAAGAGGGCACACCGAGCGAGAGCGCCCAAAACCGCGCCCGGAGGGCGGAGAATGAGGTATTCTCTATCCTCGCCGGCCTGCGCGCTTCTTTCGCGGCTTCCGCGGGTGACGCGAGAGGAAAGATTGCCTTCGACCAAGAGATCAAAATCCGCTATCCCGGTCTCCGAACCCCCGAAACTAGTCTTTAGGGTCCCCTGGTTCCGGATGCCCAGCCTTAGCTGCCCGAGCTGAGGGCGTTCATGGCGTCTTGGGCCAGCTTGCGCGCCTGGGGTCCCGTCTTCGGGTTCAAGAACAGGAAGCCTACGCCCGCCGCCAGCAAGAGCAGCAGTGTCCCGCGGCCCTTGCCGCCGCCACTGCTTTTGACGCGCTCGCCGCGGACCCGCCGGGTCCCTTCCTGGGCGGCCCCGGTTGCGGCCTCGATCTGCTCCCGCAGCTTGTCGTCGTCCCAGAGGCGGGCAACTATTTTGCCGGGGCTGTCGCCGGAGACTTCCCCGTAAACTTTGTTGGTCGCTTCTATGAAAGTGCGGAGGTTGTTGCGCAGTTCGTCGTCATAGAGCAGCCTCTCGGCCACCGGCTTGGCCTCCGCAAGATAGTTTGCCAGCGCCGCAACAGGGATGACCGACCTGGAATCCGCTTCCTCTTTTAGTTTCTGCGCCTTGCTTTTTCCAAACACCTGAACCTTCCTCTCTGCTCGCTCTTTCGGGTTCGCTCCCTACATAATACCCGTTTTACCCGCGGTCTATAACGCGGAGCGCCAAACCCGCCGTCCGCGCCCGCCGTTGACCCCGGATATTCTATTCCACCCGCCGTAGCGGGGCTAGCTCTACCGTTAGCTCTTCGCCCTCCACGGTGATGCTCTCGGCCCCTTCGGAGATTCCTTTAGAGGGACCCTTCAGGTTCAACTCTCCGGCCAGCACCTCGGGCCTGAAGTACCCGGCCCACCGGCCCCGGAGCAGGTCGGAGACCTTTGAGTTGGCGGAGAGGGTTACGGAAATACTCTCTTCTATCTCAAAGCCCCTCTCCCGACGCAGGTTTTGTACCTTGTGGATCAACTCCCTCACCAGCCCTTCGTCCAGGAGCTCCGGGTCCAGGTGGGTGAGCAGGGCGACGGAAAGGTCCCCTTCACGCTCGACCGCGTAGCCTTCGCGCCCGCCGGGCTCCACCAGCAACTCTTCCGGTGGGAGTGTGATCTCCTTTCCTCCCACCGACACCGTAACCTCCCCGCCGGAAGCGGCCCGCGTCCCCACCTCCGGCGAGGCTGAATCTAGGGCGGCCCGGATATCCGGTACGAGCTTGCCATGTTTCGGGCCGACAACCGAAAGGTTCGGCTTCAAGTCGTAGGACACCACGTCTTCGGTAGACCCGAAACGGAACCCTTTCACGTTTAGTTCGTCGAGGATTATGTCTTCCAGGTCCTCCACAGCCCCCCGAAACCGGTCGTTTTCCCCAGTCGGCACGACCACGACCTCGCGTAGCGGCTGGCGGGTTTTTATGGCGGCGGCGTTGCGGGCGGCCCGTCCCAGCGCCACAACGCGCCGCGCGGCGGCCATGCTCTCCGAAAGCCCCCGGTCCACGAGCGCCTCGTCTACTTCCGGCCAATCCGCCAGGTGAACGCTTTGCGGAGCTCTGTCCTCCACCCCCACGACGAGGTTCCGGTACAGTTCTTCAGCGACAAATGGGGTGAAGGGCGCCGTGAGCTTCGCCACCGCGACGAGGCACTCGTAGAGCGTGGAGTGGGCGGCTTTCTTATCTGTGTCGTCCTCGCCCTTCCAGAAGCGGCGCCGGCTGCGCCGGACGTACCAGTTCGATAACTCGTCCACGAACTCCCCGATGGCGCGTCCGGCCGTTGTCACGTCGTAGGCGTCGAGCCTCTCCGTAACGGTTTTTACCGTGAGTTGTAGTTCGGAGAGAACCCAACGGTCCATCAGGCTCCGCTCTCCAGGCGCGACGTAATCTTTGTTCGGGTCGAAGCCGTCTATGCGGGCGTAGGTAACGAAGAAAGAGTAGGTGTTCCAGAGGGTGAGCAAGTACTTGCGGACGGCTTCGTCTACCTGACCCTCGGAGAAGCGGCGCGGGTTGCCGGGGCTCGTGGCGGTGTAGAGCGCCCAACGGAGGGCGTCGGCGCCCTGGCGATCAAAGACCTCCCACGGGTTCACCACGTTGCCCCGACTCTTGCTCATCTTTTTGCCCTCAGCGTCTAGAATGTGACCCAGCACGAGGCAGGTCTTGTACGAGCTCTTGCCGAAGAG
The DNA here is from genome assembly GCA_965213905.1 of Rubrobacteraceae bacterium. GTDB lineage: Bacteria > Actinomycetota > Rubrobacteria > Rubrobacterales > Rubrobacteraceae > SIRX01. Next base: position 1,992,501 of record OZ243922.1, read on the forward strand.
CAACGTCGAGACCGCCAAAAGCGAGTAGAACCAGCCCCGCGTCTGGTCTACGGCCTCGCAGACGTAGTCCGCCGGGAAGTGGTTGTCGAAGTGTTCCTCGTTCTCGAACGGGTAGTGGTCCTGGGCAAAGGGCATGCTGCCGGAGTCGAACCAGGCGTCGAGCACCTCCGGAACGCGGGTAGCTTCCTCGCCGCACCCGTCGCAGGCAACTTTTACTTCGTCCACGTAAGGCCGGTGCAGGTCGTCGGGAACGGGGCCTTTTGTTTTCTCTTTTAGCTCTTCTACGCTGCCGACGACGGTGGTGTGGCCCTCGGGACAGCGCCAGACGGGAAGCGGGGTTCCCCAGTAGCGTTCGCGGCTGAGCGCCCAGTCCACGTTGTTGCGGAGCCAGTCCCCGAAGCGGCCCCATTTTACGTGCTCGGGAACCCAGTTTATGTTCTCGTTCTCTTCTAGAAGCTCGTCCAGCACGCGGGTCGTCCGGGCGTACCAGGCTTTCTTTGCGTAGTAGAGGAGTGGGGTTCCGCACCGCCAGCAGTGGGGGTAGGGGTGCTCGTAGTCCTCGGAGCGGAAGAGGACACCTTTCTCGCGCAACTTTTCTACGAGTCCCGGGTCGGCGTCCTTAACGAATTGCCCGGCGAAGGAGCCTACGCGGTTGTCGAAGGTGCCGTCGCTCTTTACGGGGTGGAGGGTCGGCAGGTCGTAGCGACGGCCGGTGCGGGCGTCGTCTTCGCCGTAGGCCGGGGCGGTGTGGACGAGGCCGGTACCCTCGGTGGTGGTGACGTAGTCGCCGAGCACCACGGTGAAGAGGTTTTCGCCGTCTTCTACGGGGACGTAGTCGAAGGGACGCCGGTACTTCTCGCCTTCCAGGGCGCGGCCTTCGGTGGCGGAGAGGACTTCGTAGTTTCCCTCCCCGAGGACTTTGTCGAGTAGCCCGCGGGCCAGGATGAGCCTTTCGCCGTTTGACCGAACGGTAGCGTACTCGACGTTCGGGGCGGCGGCCACGGCGGTGTTGGAGATCAAGGTCCAGGGGGTGGTCGTCCAGATGAGGAGGCTGGTTCCGGGATCTTCTGCCAGCGGTAGCTTTACGTAGACGCTCGGGTCTACGACGTCCTCGTAGCCCATCGCGACTTCGGCGCTCGACAGGGATGTCTGATCCCTGGGGCAGTGGGCGGTGACTTTGTAGCCTTCGTAGAGCAGATCCTTTTCGTGGAGCCTCTTGAGCGCCCACCACACGCTTTCGATGTAGGTGTTCTCCAGGGTCCAGTAGGCGTTGTCCATGTCGGCCCAGAAGCCCATGCGGTCGCTCATCTCGCGCCACTCCCCGACGTAGCGGAAGACGGACTCTCGGCAGAGCTTGTTGAACTCCTCGACGCCGTAGCCTTCGATGTCGTTCTTGCCGGAGAGGCCGAGTTCTTTCTCTACCTCCAGCTCGACGGGAAGGCCGTGGCAGTCCCAGCCGCCCTTGCGCTCGACGCGGTAACCCTGCATGGTTTTGTAGCGCGGGACCAAGTCCTTAAAAGCCCGCGATAACACGTGATGAAATCCCGGCCTTCCGTTTGCCGTCGGCGGGCCTTCGTAGAACACGAAGGGTTTGTTTTCCGGACGGTGTTCGACGGATTTTTCGAAAGTTCCAGCCTCTTTCCAAAGGCTTATTATGTTGCGTTCCAACCCTGGGAAACTGACCTGAGAATTTACTTTTTCGAACACACCGCTCCTTCTAACCTGTAAGTAATATGTAAAAGCCCCCGTCCGCCGCGGAGGGAGCAACGCCTCACCGCAAGGACGGGAGCTTCGACAATCGAAAAGAAAGCTCTCGCGGTACCACCCTGCTTGCCGGGGCCTCGCGGACCCGGGCCACTTCGCGGGCACAGATAGTTTCCCGAACCTTCTGCGTCCTTCCGCTGTAACGGGCGGAAACCCGGTCGCGACTACTAACGCCTGGACCGCTTCGTCCTTCGCTTTCGGCTGACGGCTTCGGGAGGATCTTCGGGCCGCGTCCCGCGCCGGGCTTACACCGCCCCCGGCTCGCTTTTTCGGGAGGCAACGACCGTACTCGTTCCCATCATAACCTGTAACGTGCTTTGTAGCGCCAAAAGATGGGGGTGTCAAGGCGGTGCATCGGGATCGCTACTTCCCGGGGTGATCCAGGCCAGACTTTACACCCGTAATAGTATTGTAAGAGACCTAGGATTATCCGATAGTAAGATATTTTCAGGTCGAACTCGGTACGCAGCAGACCTTGATAGAAACTTTCGTAAACAGTACAGGAGAGCAGCAATGAACGTTAGGTTGAGATCTTTTTTCGCCGGGACCGTCGGGGCCGTTTTGGCTTTCGGTATCGTGGAGTTGGTCCACGGGCTCTACCAGTTGGTTCCCTCGGTATTCGTGGCGCTGGCCCAGGGAATAGTAAAGCTGACGCCGGGGAGCCTCGTGACCCAGGGCATCGAGCTTCTCGGCACGGCGGATATTCCGGTCCTGATCGCCTGCCTCGTAGTAGGAACTCTTGTTGTATCCGCGCTTCTGGCTTACCTGGCTTTGCGTTCGCCCTCTCTGGCCCTCGCCGGCGTGGGCGTTCTGGCGGCCATAGCTATCCTGGCCGCGTTTTCGGAGCCGTTCGTGGCCCCGGTAGCCACGGTCATAACCATCCTCGTCGCCCTCTCCGCAGGCGTCACGGCCGCGGCCCTGCTACTGCGGGCCTCCGGGTTGCAGGCTTCGGAGTCCGCACCGGCGGAGTCCGCAGAGTCCGAAAGCCCGGCGGCACCGGCTACGGCGGCCCCGGCCATGGCGGGCGTGCGGTCCAGGGAGGCGCACTCGGAAGGCGGCGTCGCCGTGAACCGCCGCAACTTCCTCCTTCTCGGCGGCGGCGCGGCGGCGGCCGGACTGGCGGCGGTCGGGGTCGGCCGGGTGCTCGCCGGCGGCGGCACGGCGGGGGAGGCGGCCTCGAAGCCTTTAAGCTCCTCCGGCGGTGGCACATCCGGCGGTGGCACATCCGGCGGCGGAGCCGCGGGCGCCCGGAGCAAAACCCTCCCCCCTCCGCCCGACGCGGCGTCCCTAGACGTAGAAGGAATGCCGCCCCTGATCACCCCAAACGAAGACTTCTACCTTATAGACACAGCGTTGTCTTCACCTAAGGTCAACGTAGACCAGTGGTCCCTCAAGGTCAAAGGCTCCGGCGTGGACAACCCCCTGGAGTTGTCCTACAAAGACCTCCAATCCTTACCGACCCTCGAATCGGACGTCACGCTCTCCTGCGTCTCCAACGAAGTTGGCGGCGGCCTGGTCTCGAACGCCCGCTGGACGGGGGTCTTGCTCTCCGACGTGCTGAAGGAAGCCGGGGTAGACCCTAACAAGCTCGACAAATCCTCCGAACAACTCGTCGGCCGCAGCGTGGACGGCTGGACCGGGGGCTTCAAGACGAAACTCGCCTTCGACGGCCGCGAGGCCCTCGTCGCTTTCGGCATGAACGACTCCGAGCTGCCGGTAAAGCACGGCTTCCCGGTACGCCTCGTGGTCCCCGGCCTCTACGGCTACGTCTCGGCGACCAAGTGGCTCACCGAGATAGAACTTACCGACTGGGATTTCGACGCCTACTGGATACAACGCACCTGGTCCAAAGAAGGTCCCGTAAAAACCCAGTCCCGCATAGATACGGTCAAAGGCAAAGAGAACCTCTCGGCCGGCACGGTCCCCATCGGCGGCGTCGCCTGGGCGCCTCACCGCGGCATCAGTAAAGTCGAGGTCTCCACCGACGACGGCGAAACCTGGAACGAAGCCCGTCTCGCCGCCCAACTCGACGAAGACACCTGGCGCCAGTACGTCTACGAATGGGACGCCAAACCCGGCGACCATACCCTCAAAGTACGCGCCACCGATGGCGAAGGACAAACCCAAACAGACCAAAAAGGCCCCCCACACCCCGGCGGGGCCACCGGATACCACACCCTGAACGTCTCGGTGTCCTAGAAAAGCAAACGAGAGCCCGGCCAGGATAGACAGGCGTGAACCTTAGGTTAAACGTAAAAACACGCGGGCCGATACGCCCGTAGCCTCGATTACGTCCCTGTAGCCGAAATGTTGCCGATAAGTTACGAAATCGTAACGCAAAAGCAATCCGAACGTAACAGTGTAAGTGTACAGTACTAATTAAACCAAGTCCCGGCCGGCAGGACATTTCCCCCCTCCAGTTTTTGTCGGCCGGGGCGGTTTTCTTTTCGGACGACCTTTCTGGAACGGTGTGCGGCATGTTTTACTGGTGTAGATGAAAGTCGCCAATTTGCACATTTTGGATCCCTCGCCGTCCGAGGCGCGGAAGTTGCAGGGGGATCTCGCCGGCCGGGCGTCGGTCGGGACGCCGTTGAACCTCAAAGACGTCGGATACGTTGCCGGGGCCGACGTCTCGACCGAGAAAGACGTGGCCTACGCGACGGTGGTGGTGCTAAGTTTCCCCGACCTTTCACTGGTAGAGGTTCAGGGCTTTGAAGCGCCGCTCACGTTTCCGTACGTGCCGGGTTTGTTGGCGTTCCGGGAGATACCCTCGGTCGCCGGGGCGTTGAGGAAAGTAGAGGCCCCGGTGGACGCCGTCGTCTTCGACGCCCACGGCCTGGCCCACCCCCGCCGGATGGGGCTCGCCACCCACATGGGATTGTTTATAGACGTTCCGGCTATAGGTTGCGCCAAGAACCGGCTCGTCGGCGGTTACGAAGAACCCGGTAAAGAGAAAGGTAGCGCGACGGACCTCGTGCATCGTGACGAGGTCGTCGGCAAAGTTCTGAGAACCCGGACCAACGTTTCTCCGGTTTACGTTTCGGTGGGCAACAGAACAGACCTGGAGAGCGCGGTAGACCTGGTGCTGGCCTGCTGCCCGAAGTACCGTCTACCGGAGACCACGCGGCAGGCCCACAAAACCGCGAACGACCTCCGGCTTGGGAAAGACCCCGGCCGCACGCTTTTCTAAACCTTTGTTTACTCCGTAAAGCCGGTGCTCTCAGTGTTTCTCTGACGGCTCCTCGGTCTCCGGCGACTGCCCGGGTTGTACGGGCTGTACGGGTTCGTACTCCCCGGTGAGCGGGGATGCTTCCCTGGCTAACTTTTCCCGCTGCGAGTCCAGAGTGTCTGCTGTTCCGGCGAGCCACCGCTTACGTTCCGCCACCCGTTCGGAGTATTCGTCGAGTACCTCGGAAGCGGCTGCTTTCAGCTCCCTGACCGCCGCCCCGTCGTTGACCTCGACGGCCTCCAGCTTTCGGGCCAACCTTTCCCGGGACTTCCGTGCCCGGGCCAGATCCCGGGCGTTTCTCCTCGTCTTGCTTTCTAGCCCTTTCAATTTTTCTTCTTCGCCCCCGGAGATCGCGGTGTTGAGGTTGCCCAGCAGGGAGACGCCTTCTTTCTGGAGCGCCTCTATCCTCTCGTCGGCCCCAGCGAGCGCGGCCCGGGCCTCGTCCCGAACGCGGAGTTTTTTCCGAAACTCCTCGTGTAGTGTTTCGCACCGGCTGCGATAAGCCTCGAGCTCCGAGCCGATCTCGGAGATCATACGTTCTTCGGTCGTCTTGGCCCACGAAAACATTACGCGTAGATTACCCTACACGACGAGCTTTTAGTCCGGCTCCTCCCTGCGCTAATAAAGTTTGTCCTTGGACTTCCGGCAGAAGCGGTAATATGCCGCCTCTACCGGTTCCGGAGGTTTGCGAGGGCGGGTTTCACTTGCGCGTCCGGGCACCCCACAAAGCTCGACGGCTAGCCCCCGAAACCGGACTTGAACTTATGCACGACGCACAGGAAATCTCGTTCTCCAGGTTCTCGAATGCTGGGTATAGAACACCGCGTCGTGGCGGGTGGCGCCCCGTTCTTCGGTCCGGGAGATCAAAGCCCGACTGCTGGCCATCCTACTCCTCGGCGGACGGGTTGCGCACCTCACCCACTTTGTAGGAGGCTGCCTCCTGTAGGGGCGTGGGTAGGCAAGAGCGTATACCGAAACTCGGCTTCCCGGCGTCTAGAGCACCGCCTTCTGGCCGATAAGGACGTCTTCGGGTTTTCCGGGTGCCCGGAGGACGTGTATCTCGCCTTCCCAGACGAGCACCTCTGCCGGTTCCGGGTGGCTAAGGAAGCCGCGGTTGCTGGCGGAGAAACCGTAAGCCCCGCTGTAGAAAACCCCGATCAAATCTCCAACCTCCGGCTCGGCGAGCGGGATGTTGGTCCCGAACATGTCCAGCGGCGTGCAGCACGGGCCGGCGACCGCCGTACCCTCTTCGGCGGGCTCCGCGCCGGGACGGCTCAAATTCATCAGGGGATACGCTTTGCGGAAGACCTGTCCCATGTTGCCGGTCGCGGTGAGGTGGTGGTTCATGCCGCCGTCGGTGACGGCGAAGGTCTTGCCCCGCATGTCCTTTACGTCCACCACGCGGGTGACGTAGAGGCCCGCGTCGGCGACCAGGTAGCGGCCGAGTTCGAAGATAAAACGGCAGCCGTCGAGGCGCGGGTCTTCTTTGTAGACGGCCTGGAGGTCCCGGTATCCGGCGCCGAAACTCTCCAAGTCGAACTCCTCCATCTTCTCGAAGTACGGCACACCGAAGCCGCCGCCGAAGTCGATCATCTCCAGTGGTTCCCCGGCGTGGTCCGCGCACTCCAGCGCCACCTCGAAGATGTTGCGGCAGTGCTCCAGCAGGGCGTCGGCGTCGAAGACCTGCGTCGCCGTGTAGATGTGGATGCCACGCAACCGGAGCTGCGGATACGAGAGCACCTTCCGGACGGCTTCTTGCAGGTCCTCCTGGTCTATGCCGAACTGGCCGACCGTGCCGCCCATCCGCATCTGGGAGCCCATGAGCTGGGCCGCCGGGTTTATCCGCAGGCCCACCCCAACGTTGCTGTCTTCCTCTTCGGCGATGGCGGCGAGGCGTTCTATCTCGGTCAGCGACTCCACGTTCACCGCGAAAATGCCTTCCCTAACGGCGTGGCGCAGCTCGTCGTTGGTCTTGCCGGGGCCGGCGAAGACGATGTCTTCGGGGGCTATGCCGGCGGCCCGCACCACGGCCAACTCGCCGGAGGAGGCGACCTCGCCGCCGGCCCCGCCCCGCGAGAGGAGCTGGCAGACGGCGACGCTCGGGTTAGCCTTTACAGAGTACGAGACCTCGACGCCCAGGGCTTCCCGGACGCGGCGAACCCGGTCCAGAAGTTGTTCGCCGTGGTAGAGGTAGAACGGGGAGCCGCACTCCTCGACTATCCTGGAGATTGGGACGCCGCCGGGGGAGAACTCTTCGCCGCCGTCTACGGAGCCGTCTACGGAGCCGTTTTTGTCGAAGCGCCCGGCCAGGGCGCGGGCTTTATCCTGCTGTGTAAGCATTACTGATCGTCTTCCTATCCACTTTGCCGGAGCCGGTCTTTGGTAGTTCGTCCTGCACGAGTATCTCTTTGGGCACCATGTACGGCGGCCCGTATGTTACGCAGTGCTCCCGGATCTTCTCCGCGGCCTTGCCTTTATCGTCGCCGTCTTTGAGCGATACGGCGACGACGACCTGCGCGCCGAGGTTCGGGTCGGGGATGCCGAAGGCTACGGCCTCGCTGACGAGGCCCGAGCCTATAATGAGGTCTTCGATCTCTTCGGGGCTCATCCGGTAGCCCTGGCTCTTTATCATGGCGTCCGCCCTACCTACGAGGTAGAAGTAACCTTCTTCGTCCCGGTAGCCGAGGTCGCCGGAATGGACCACTTTGCTCTCGGGCAACTCCGGGTGGGCGAACGGGTCTTTTTTGTACGCCTTGCGCGTGGCCTCCTCTTTGCCCCAGTAGCCCATCGCCACCGTCGGGCCGCGGTGGACCAGCTCCCCGGTCTCGCCGGCGGCGCATTCCCGGCCGGCTTCGTTGACCACGTAGACCTCGGCGTTCGGGATGGCCTTGCCGATGCACCACTCTTCCGGCTTTACGCGGCTCAACTCGTCCGGCGGGAGGTAGGTGGAACGGAACGCCTCCGTCAGGCCGTACATCAGGTAGATCTTCGTGTGCATCAGGAGACGTTGCAGTTCTTCGAGGTTCGCGTAGGGGATGCGCCCGCCGGAGTTGGTGATGTAGCGCAGGTGCTCCAGAGGCTCTTCTTCGATGCTCTTCGAGCTTCGCAGCAAGAGCGTCCACAGTGGCGGCACACCGGCGAGCCCCGTGGCTTCGTGACGGCGGAGGCCTTTTATGAGGTCGCCCGGCAAGCGGGAGTTCTGGAGGATCAAGGTCGCCCCGACGCGCAGGGCGCTCGTGAGTTGGTTTAGCCCGTAGTCGAAGCTGAACGGCAGCGCCGCGAGAATGCGGTCCTCGGCCGTGTTCTTTACGTAGGTGGAGACGATCTGGGCCCCGACCACCAGGTTGCGCTGCGAGAACGCCACGCCTTTCGGCTGGCCCGTCGAACCGGAGGTGTAGAGGATGGTACCCAGGTCGTTCTCCAGCACCGGCTGCTCCAGCCACGAGCCGCCGCCCTGGCCGAGGATCTTGTTCAAGCTCATCAGGTTTTTTGCGGCTTCCGTGTTGGGTGGCTCGTCGCCCTTGTAAAAGGCGGTTTCGACCAGCCCGGGCTCCAGGGACTCCAGCTTGGCGCGGTCCCCGAATAGGACCTCCACGTCGCAGTCCTCGGTGATGTAGCGGATTTGGGGCGGCTTGAGCAGGGGGTTGATGTTCACGAAGGCGGCCCCGGCTTGTGAGGCGGCCAGCATCGCGACCACGGCCTCCCAGGACTTCTCCATAAGTATGCCGACCCGGTCGCCCTTTTGTACGCCGGCGTCCATCAAGGCGGCGCACAGGGCGCTGCTGCGGAGCGCCAGGTCTTCGTAGGTGTATTCGTTCTTTCCCTCGACCACCGCCACCTTTTTCGGGTCGCGCCGGGCGGAGTTCAGCAGCAGGTGGTGCAGGGCGAACTCGGGGTACTGGGTCACGCCGTCTTGCTCTCCACCAGGCCGGCGATGTTGTTGACGGAGCCGAAGTTTTCCTCGTCCAACTCGTCATCTTCGACGGTGATGCCGAACTTCTCCTCCATGAACATGACCAGCTCCACCGTTTGTAGCGACGTCAGGACGCCGTTCTCTATAAGAGGCTCGTCGTTGGGGATCTCACGGTCTCCGGTGACGTTTTCCTGGAGCCAGCCGCGGATCTCAGCCGCAGCGTTTTCTGTACTAACGCTCATCTTTGAATACCTCCTGTCGAAGGGTTGCTAAAAGTAACGTTGCCCTAACCGTGTAGGTTACTACATCGCGCCGGGCTTTCGAGCCGCAAGAGAGACGTGAAGCCGGGCCGCTACCTGGTCCAAAACGCTGACTCCGAATCGCCGATGTTGTACGCCCAGTTGTCACCGTCGGCCGTCGTCTTGTGCAAGCCGGGGTCTGAGAATTTTGTCATGAGCGTGTGGTGGCGTATTTTGCGATAGAAAAACCCTTGTTTCTGTACATCGCCCGGCAGGGGCGCGGCGGGGGAGTCGAGGTAGCGGTAACGGATCACGAACGCCCCCTCCCGCCGGAAAAAGCGAATCGCCTCCCGCAGCAAGGGCCGCGCCACCTCCCGGTGTCCCGGACGGGTCATCAGGTCGAGCACGCTGCCGTCCTGGCCTATGGTCGTCTTGAGCACGGCGTAGCCGAGGAGCCTTCCACCTTCCCGGACGCCGAGGATCGTAACCGGATGCGGGGGAGAACCGGGGCCGTAGCGCCACCGCAAGAAAGCCGAGTCTTTCTCCGGCACGCAGGGCACGGCGCCGGCGACGGCCTCGAAAAGCTCGTCGAAAGACTCGTCGAACTCCGGGATAATCTCCACCTTCGGTCCTCTCCCGAAAGCCCTCCCGAGCGCCTCGTCAACCACCCGGAGGCCGCCGTTGAGCAACCTCTTTGCGGGGCCGGGGAGAGGCAGGCGCGGGCGCACGGGTGACGGCGCCTCTCCTTCTATGAGTTCCGGCGTGTCTTCGCGAACTTCCTCCCTGGTCCGCGGGTCGGGGTAGCCCTGGGACGGGATCGCCGGTTCCCGAACGTTCAGGAGCCGCCTCAAACGTGCGGGCATTGGGGGGGCCGGGAGCCTGGAGACGTTCAACAGCTTTATCGCGTAGTTCAGCGTGCCGGCTTCCTCGGTGCCGAAGCGGTTCTGGATCTCCATGACCGCCGGTACCATGTCGCAACTTACACAGTTGTCGCAGGTACGGAAAAACGTCCTCATAAGGGAGAAAGCCTGGAACCCATACTGGGGAAGCACCATATAATGCCCGGGGGTGTGGGCTACCACCCGCCGGCCGTGGACCCGGTAGCACTGGGGGGTCGCCATTAAAAACCCCACCACTTCGTCTTCGTCGGTGACCGCCGCCCAGCGGTGTAACTGGTCCGCGAGCGGGTGCTGTTCGAGCCAGCGATAGCTGGACTTGTAGAACTCGGAGTCTCGTGCCTCGGGTATCAAGGGGTAGACGAGGGTAAGCAGCCGTGAGAGCTGGTCTTCCAGCGAGTCGTCGAGCGGGCGTATCGTTACTTTTCTCTTCAATCTTACGTCTCCCTAACTTTGTAGAGTCTGCACCCTACAGTTCTTCTCTACGGGTCCGGGCGCAAGGGCGCAGTTTAAATTAGCTACCGGAAGAATCCAAACCCGGGCGAGAGGCCAACATCGGCAAAGTTCCTATCGGCGAAATTCCTGTCAAGCCTGCACCCCAACTAGCCCGAAAGTCTTGCCCGTTGCGCCAAAACGTGGCTAAAGAGCGGCGCAAAGGTGTAGAATCGCCGGGACATTTTTGTTTTCATGGTAAAGGTCTGAGAAGAGATGCCAGAGATCGGGTTTCATCCGCCGGAGGCGCCCGTAAGAATTTGGAGGGTTATTTGAAATCCTGCCGGTGGAGACAAACCTTTTGTCGGCTGTGTAAAACGAGTGCCGGTGTAGAGGAGGTGGCCTGAAAACCGTGCCTTCCCGGAAGTTTAGTGATCCCAACCGTCATAGGATCCGGCGCCGGCGACGCCGGAGGCGCCGGATCGGGGCCCTCATGACGCTGCTCATCCTCGGGGTAGGCGCGCTCTACGTCTTGGACTCTATTTTTTCGGCGGAAGGGTCGCCTCCGGCGGCATCGGCGGGGAAGACCCCCAGGGTCCAGGAGATAAACGCCGCGCTTCCGGCGGCGGCCCCGGAGAGCCTGACGCTCCGGGAGCGTATGCCGGAGAAGCTGAGGTCTTCACCCGCCGCGGTGGCTTACGCCGCCATCGCCGAAGAGTTGCCCGGCGTAACCCCGGAGGACATCGAAAAGGTCTACCGGAGCAAGAAGGACCCCTCCTGGGCTTCGGTGTACGTCGGGGTGCAGGACGAAGAAGACCCTTACATCCTCTTTTTGCAAGAAAAAAGGGAGAGTTGGGAGGTCGAGAGCACCATTCTGGCCGACGAGCCCGACCATCCCCAGAACGAGGAGGCGGTTTTGGGCGGCGTGCCCAAAGACCTGGTGGAGCCGGTTTACATACCGGATAGGGCTCCCGTGCTGGGCCTCTCCGAAGAGCCGGTGGAGATGGCGGAGATGCCGGCGGCCAACCCGCCGGAGTTCTCGGAGCCGGACCTCTCGTTCTCCGGGGTTCCCGCGGACCGGCGCGAAAAAGTAAAAGGGGAGCTCCAAGAGGCCCAAAAAGCGGTAGAAGGCTTTGAGGGGGTGGCGGGATACTACGTTCACGACCTCGAAGGAGACTGGGGCTACGGGACACGGCCGGACCAGGTCTTCTACAGCGCCTCGATCATCAAGGTGCCGATAATGGCCGCCGTCTACCGGAAGGTGGAGCAGGGCGAGCTATCCCTCTCCGACTCCTACAAAACCGTGCCGGAAGACTGGGCCGCCGGGGCCGGGTGGATGCAGTGGGACGACCCCGGGCAGTCTTACGTCCTGGGCGACCTGTTGTGGATGATGATGACCCAGTCGGACAACGTGGCGACCAACGCGCTCGTCCGCCTGGTAGGCGGCCCCGGGTACGTCAACGAGGTCGCCCGCTCGATGGGCGCCACCGACACGGTACTGGCCCAGAAGGTGACCAGCGAACGGGGCGTGGTGCCGAGCCTGGACAACCGCACGACCCCCCGGGACATGGTGGCTATGCTGGAGAGCATATCGGACGACGAGGCCGCCGGCGCCGAGAGCTGCGAGGCGATGGTTTCCCTGATGAGCCAGAACACGCTCGACTCTTTTCTGTGGACCGGCTTGCCCGAGGACGCCGAGCTAGCGCACAAAGGAGGCTGGCTCTACCGGGTTCACAACGAGGTGGGCATCGTCTTCCACGACGACCGGCCCTACGCGGTGGCGATCCTCTCCGAGCACGCCCCGAAAGACTTCAAAGGCGAGGCCCGCCCGCAACTGGAGAAGATCTCAGCCTCCATCTGGGACGCCCAGGGCGTACAACAATAATCGTAGCCGCACCGCCGTCCGGGCAACGGGTTTTATCTTAGCGTGAAGGTTGCCTCGCCATCGCCGGAGGTGTACGACCAGTTGTCCAGTTCTGAAGCGACCCCGTGCAGTTCGGGGTCTGCGAGCTTGGTCAGCAGTTTTCTCGACCGGCCCCTACGGTGGAAAAAACCGAGCCGGAGCAGATCCCCGGCGTCCGGCGAGGTCGGCGACTCGACAAAGCGATAGCGGATTATATGCACCCCCTCCCGGCGGAAGTGGTTCACGCTCTCCCGCAGGAGCGCCCGGGCCGCCTTCCGATGGCCCGGCAATACCGTGAGGTCGAGGATGAAGCCGTCCTGTCCGGCCGCCGAGGCCACCTTGAGTACGGCGTAACCCAAAAGCCCCTGCCCACCCCGGACACCGAGCACCGTTACCGGCTCCCACGGGGAGCCGGGGCCGTAACGCCAGCCCAAAAACCCCGAGTCCCGCTCCGCCGTGCAGGGGACTACGGTGGCGACCTTCTCGAAGAGCCCGTCGAAAGAGTCGTCGAACCCTTCGAGCTCTTCTACCTCCACGCCCCGCGCGAAACGCCCGGCAAGCGCCCCATCCAACGATTCGAGCGCGTAGTTTAGTGCGGCCTTCACCGGCTCTGGAAACGGCAGACGCGGGCGCTGCGGGGGTTCCTCGGCGGGGGGTTCCTCGACGGGGCCGGCCTGGCCTCGTGAATAGCCGCGGCCGGAGGCAGGACCGGAGGCAGAAAGCGCGGGCAGGCCGAGCAGGCGTCGCAGCCGGGCGGGCGCCGCGGGCATCGGCAGGCGGGAGACGTTGAGGAGCTTCGCCGCGTAGTTCATCTCGCCGGCCACCTCGGCGCCCAGGCGGGTCTCCACTTCGATCACCGCCGGCACCATGTCGGTGGCGATAGTGTTCTCGACGGCGCGGAAGTAGGCGCGCATCAGGGAGAGCGCCTGGAATCCGTAGCCCGGAAGAACCATGTACTCCCCGGGTGTGTGGGCGACTATCCTCCGTCCGTTTATCCGGTAATACTGCGGAAATCCCGAAAGATGGCCGACCACCTCCCCCTCGTCGGTGACGGCGACCCAGCGGTACAACTGGTCCCCCAGTGGGTGCTCGTCGCGGTACCAGCGGTAGAAGTCGTCGTAGAAGTCGGTGTCGTAAACCTCGGGGAAGCTGAGGCGGTGTACGGCTATGCGCAGCTCCGAGACGCCGTCCTGCGGCTCCTCCCCGCCCATTCGCCGGACTTTTGCTGCCACGCCCTGAACCTCCTGGTGTCCTGATCTACGACCTCAAGTGGGGAAGTCTACCGGAGAGACCCCTACGAGGCCAAGAGGCTCCCCCGATCCTCTACAAAAGTGAGTGTACAGGTCCGCCTATCCGGTGGTAAGCCCAAACTACCTTGGGTCGTTGCTGCGGGCGTTTATTGGGTTGGAGGCGGTCAGGAGATATCCGGCCGAGCCGCTATACTTACCAGACGCAACGGCGTAAAAAAACGTAAATCCTGACTACAATTTGCGGTAACGTGGATGGCTGAGGGCGTGAAGATGACAAGTAATCGTGAAGACGCATAACAAAAACAAGAAAGTGCCTGGTTCGGCCACAGACGACATCTCCGTCCTCATAATCGACGGGGAGCGGTGGCTCTCGCAACTGGTCGCGTGTTGTTTGTGCCAGATGCCGAACGTGCGCGTCCACGTGATGTCGGAGGCCTCGCGGGCGGTCCTGCGTTTCTCCCGTTACCGGCGCAGTTTTCACGTTATCCGCTCGCGCCACGACGACGCCCGGCGCCTGGAAATTATCGATGAGATGGTGGGGAGGACCGGGGCCGACATCATCCTACCGGTGGCCGAAGAGTCGATCCGGTTCGCCACCACCCACGCGCCCGAACTGGGCCGCATCGCCGCGCTGGCACCCGTTCCCGCCCTCGAAGCGTTCACCGCGACGGTTGATAAGGGCTCGCTCGCCGGGTTCGCCCGGCAATACGACTTGCCGATCCCCCAGACCATTCGTTATTCCGGCGAGCCGCACTTCGAGGCTAGTTTGAGAGCGCTCGATTTTCCGGTGCTGGCCAAGCCGACGTTGAGCGAGGGTGGCCGGGGCATTCGTCTCTTCAGCCGGCCGGAAGATGTGTTGCGGTATTTCCGGGCAATGCCGGAGGACGAGGCTCGGCAGCACGTGGTTCAGAAGTTTCTACCCGGCCGAAACGTGGGCTGTAGCGTTCTCTGTAGGGATGGCCGCATACTCGCGCACACCATCCAGTGGCACATCGTGCCGGGTAAAAGTGTTTTCGAGCCCGCCGAAGGCCTCGAGTTCATGGACGATGATAGGGTTTTAGATCTCGCCCGGCGGTGGGCTGAAAAGAGCGGTTGGAGTGGGGTCGCGCACATAGACATGCGGCAGTCGGACGACGACGGACGGCTAAATATTCTCGAAGTAAACGGCCGCTACTGGACGAGCTTGCTCGGTTCGTTGATGATGGGGACTAATTTCCCGTACCTGTCTTGTCTGGCGGCGCTTGACATCCCGTTTTCGCCCCCGGATTACCGTCATGGCCGTTACTACGGGCTCGGCACCGCGCTGCGTCAGCGCCTGAGAAGGTCCCGGCCGGGTGGCGAGCCCCCTCACCTGTTCGACGAAACCGCCTTACGCTACAGGCTAGCCGACCCCCTCGCCGACCTCGTCCACGTCACCAGGCAATCGCGTCTTTGGAAACTACTGCGGGGCGGTTCGAACGGGTCCCCCGGAAACACTCCGGGCTAGTTCTCTTCTACACCGTCTCCGGTGGAGGCCCGGCGGCGGCGCAAAAGGGCGGCGGCGAACCTGAGCTCCTCGACCCGGAGCAAAAACGCCGCGCCGACGTAGGTGGCGAGCGAGGCCCCGCCGACGACCACGACGATGACGGCCTGCTCGAAGAACCCGGAGCCGGTACCGAAAAGCGCCACCCCGGCCCGGGCGACGGCGTACATGGCGCCGCCGGCAAACAAAATCTTTGCCAGAGAACGCAGCAATACACGTCCGCCGATACGTTTTATCTGGTATCTCGTGGCCGCGAGGCCCGCGACGGCGATGACGGCGTTGGCGCCGGAAAGGGCGAGCGCCACGCCGGTCACGCTCTCCGTGAGTTGTATAAGACCGTAGGCCAGGGCTACGTAGACCAGAAGCAGCGCGACGTTCAGAAAGGCGGGGATCATGGTGTTCTGCCGCGAGTAGAAGGCCCGAATCAGGAAGAAGTACGTCCCGTAGCCCAAAAGACCAACGGCGTAGGCGACGAGGATGGTGGCCACGTTGGCGGTGTCCGCGGGGCCGAAGTCTCCACGCTCGTAGAGCAAGGCGACGACCGGCTCCGCGAGGACCACGAGGCCGACGGTGGACGGGATGGTAACCAGGGCCACCAGCCGCAGCCCGAAGGAGAACGTCTCGCGGTAACCATCCGCATCACCGCGGGAGTGTTTCTCGGAAAGCTCGGGCATGAGGGCGGTGGCCACAGCGACGACGAAGATGCCGAAGGGCAGGGAGAAGACCGCGAAGGCATAGAGGATGTCGGGTATGGCGGCGAACTGGCTCGCGAAAAGGTTGGCGAAAAACTGGACGCCGACCGAAGCCGCCACCAGGACGAGCATCGGGGCCGCCAGGCGGGCCGCGTCGGACAGGGCGGGGTGACTAAAGCGCGGCCGGAAGCGGTAGCCAAGTCGCCACATACTCGGCACCAGCGCCAGGGCCATAGCCGCTATCCCAATGTTTACGCCGATACCAAGGACGTAGATCGCGAGGATCGGATCGCGGTCGTCCAGCGCGTCGTAAGCGAAAAAGGAGGCCACGATGATCAGGTTATTCAACACCGGGACGAAGGTCGGCAGGAAGAAACGCCGGTGGGACTGCAAAATGCCCGTGGCGAGGGTGCTTATGACGTAGAAGACCATCTGCAGAACAAAGATACGGAAGAGCAGCACCGCCAGGTCGGCCGCCTCCTGCACCTGCGCGGGGGAGAGGTCTGGGGCGTCCCCGAAATCCGTCGCCAGTTGCACTAGTGGCCTGGCGGATACAAAGCCGATCAGGGCCGCAACCCCCATCAACGGTATGAGCAGGGTGAACAAAGTGTCGGTGAGGCGCCGGGCGTCTTCTTCGCCGTTGTTTGTCCTGCGGTCCACCAGCAGGGGGATGATGATGGAGTAGAAGATCCCGCCCAGGAAGAGCTCGTAGATCAGCCTCGGAATTAGCGCCGCGACCGTGTAGGCGTTTGCGACGACCCCGGTCGCGAGAATCGCCGCCTGGACGGCGACCCGCAGGAAACCGGTGACCCGCGAGAGCACGGTAGCCGCCGAGATAGAGAGCATGGAGCGAAAGAGAACCGACATGAGAAAAGATGGTACTAGAGGGGGTAGAAAAAGTCTCCGAACAGCGAAGCAAACAATGCGACGGAGCGGTGTCGCCGCTATATGTTGGGACAAAAGTCCTAATAACACTTTAGCAGCACCTCAGTAGCACTTTATTTAGGTTTCCAGGGGATATGGAAGGGTATAACATAAGCCTATGCAAAGGACCGTCGTAGGTGAACGTTACGTGCTCCAGGATTCTCTGGGCCGCGGAGGCATGGGAGAAGTGCACCTCGCGCATGATGAGCTTCTGGGACGTGAGGTGGCGGTCAAATTGCTGAAGCCTCAACACGCCGAGAACGCCCAGTTCGTGGAACGGTTCCGGCGGGAAGCCAAGAACGCGGCGGCGCTTTCCCACCAGAACATAGTTTCGGTCTTCGATGCGGGCGAGTCGCCCAACGGGGCCCCGTACATGGCGATGGAATACGTGGGGGGCGGGACGCTGGCGGAGCGGATCGAGAAGGAAGGTCCCCTCGACTCGCTCGAAGCTGGCGGCATCGCGCTGCAGGTCGCGTGCGCGCTGGAAGAGGCCCACGAAAAAGGCGTGATCCACCGGGACATAAAACCCCACAACATCTTTCTGGTCGAGGAGGCCGCCACGTCGGCCGGCGTAGGGGGGATAGCGCCGGGGAGCGTCAAAGTTGGAGACTTCGGGATAGCGCGGGCCGCGGCGGAGACCGCCATGACCGAGACGAGCTTGATGCTCGGGACCGTTCGCTACCTCTCCCCCGAGCAGGCGACCGGAGAGAACGTGGGGCCGGAGAGCGATCTCTACTCTCTAGGGATAGTCCTCTATGAGATGCTCACCGGGAAGGTTCCTTTCGACGCCGAAAACCCCATAGCCATAGCGATGAAGCACATCTCGGAGGCGCCCCCGCGGCCCAGGGACGTCAACCCCGGGGTGGCGGAGGGTATCCAGGCGGTAACCTTACGCTTGCTCTCCAAAGCCCCGGAAAATCGCTACCCGGACGCCGGGGAGCTTATAAACGACCTGGAGCGCGTGGGCCGGGGCCTCCCTCCGGAAAGCCCGCCGGCCGGAGACGAGACCGAGGCGTTGGTGAAGCCTTCAGGGGGAGGCCCGGCGGGACAAACCGCGGGTGGCCGCGGCATCGTGGTTCCCAAAAGGAGGTCCCGCTTCGCGCGCCGGGTCGGCATGGTGGCGGTGTTGGTGTTCCTGATCTCGGGTCTCTCCCTGGCCGCGGTCGGGGACGACTTTACCAACCTGTACGGAAGCGTTGGTGGGCAGGCCGCGGAGAACAGGGTGACAGAGTTGCGGGCGGTTGGAGAAGCCCCTCCCATAGAAGCCCCGAGCGCGCTCGTAGACGTGCCCGACGTGGTGAACGAGAACGAAGAAGAAGCCAGAAAACTCCTGGAGGAAGCCGGCCTGAAAGTGGAGAAAGAATCCCGGGAGACCCCCGACGAGGACGAAGGAACCGTCATGTCCCAGGCTCCCGGCCCCGAGGAGCGAATAAAGCGCGGCTCCCAGGTTACGATAACGGTCGCGCAAGCCCCCGCCACCGCTACGGTGCCGGACCTCACCGGCCTGAACCTCCAGGAAGCAGAAGCGGCCCTTTCGGAAAACGGACTATCCCTCGGGCAGCAAGGGGAAGCCCCGAGCGACTCGATGTCGCAAGGTTTGATCCTGGACCAAAGCTCCGCTTCCGGGACGGAAGTCTCCGAGGGCTCCAGCGTGGGCGTAACGGTTAGCTCCGGTCCCGAACCAGTCGCGGCCCCGGCGCCCGAACCAGTCGCCCCGGCACCCCAACCGGCGGAACCAGAGCCAGAGCCCGAACCGGCCCCCGAATCGGAACCAACACCCGCCCCCGAACCGGAACCAGAGCTAGTACCCGAACCAGAGCTAGCGCCCGAGCCGGCCCCCGAACCGGAGCCGACGCCCGAGCCGGAACCAGAGCCCGAGCCGGAACTAGAGCTAGTACCCGAACCAGAGCTAGCGCCCGAGCCGGAACCAGCGCCCGAACCGGCCCCCGAACCGGAACCGGAGCTTGTGCCCGAGCCCGAACTCACCCCCGAGCAGGAGGTCGTCCCGGTCCCCCAATCCCAACCGTCGGATGACTCTGGTAGCCAACAGAGCAGTCCGGAGAGCGACGGCTCAGAGAGCGACGGCTCGGAGAATAGCGACTTCGAGCCGCTGGCGCCGGACGTGTCGAACTTCTTCGACGACTAACCCCAGAGTCCCCGGGACGGACTGCCCCACCCGAGGGACGAGGTTACTGTAACGGTCAACTGCTCATTTTGTTACCATTTTGTAATTCTCTGCTGTTAAGATATCGGACGTGCAAAGAGAAAGCTACAAGACTTATAAGAGCCGCCGTTTCCAGACGGCTTCCCCGCGCCGGGGACGC
This sequence comes from Rubrobacteraceae bacterium, assembly GCA_965213905.1. Classification (GTDB taxonomy): domain Bacteria; phylum Actinomycetota; class Rubrobacteria; order Rubrobacterales; family Rubrobacteraceae; genus SIRX01. The sequence continues at coordinate 2,011,589 of OZ243922.1, forward strand.
AGGAACTTCGGCAAAAAAAAGTTTCTCGTCACCGGCCTGGCGCTAATACTCATAGCAGTCGGCGTGGTGATGATAGGCTTTCAACCCAGCGGGTTCATGGGTTCTGCGCCGACGCCCACCGACGACGCCATGAAGCTCACGGTCCCGAAAATGCAGCGGGCCAAGGGCGTTCCCGTATACACCACCGCCGCGAACGACGAAGAAAGCCTCGGTGCCGGAACCATACACCTCGACAACACCGGCTACCCGTGGGAGTCGGGGTCGAACGTTTACATTGCGGGCCACCGTCTGGGTTACCCTAACACGGACAGCTTTCTAGTCTTCTATGACCTCAACAAACTCGAAAACGGAGACCGGGTGGTTCTGAAAGACAGCGCCGGAACAAAGTACATTTACCAGGTTTTCAACCGGAAGGTAACGAGCCCGCAAGACCTCTCCGTAACCGAGCCCATCCCGGGTAAGAACGTGGTCAGCCTGCAAACCTGCACGCTCCCGAACTACTCGGAACGTCTCGTGGTACAAGCAGAGTTGGTGAGGAGCAAAGCCAAGGCCGCGTGATCTACCGCGGGACCTCGCGGCTCGCGGCGTTTTACTTGAGTTTTAAATCTACTACGCAACTAAGTTGTAGCGCCAAGCCGGAACCGAACGCTAATCCGTTCACGCCGCTGATAAAAGTGGGATGGGACGCGAGCAAGAAAGTTAGCATTTGTGTGCAAGTCGTCAAGAGATCTTCTCTAGCGAGTCAAATGCTGGTTGGTCACTTGCTGTTCTCGTTGCGGCAGAGGCTCTCATGGCGCGTTGCAACTACCAAATAAAACTCCGCACGACTCACGGCATCACCGCCACCTTTATGCCCTCCCCGCCGGAGGACGTTTCGATAGCTTTTTCGGTTTCTTTGAGCGGAAAACGGTGGGTGACCATCCGTTCGGCGGCGATGAGTCCTGACTCGATCAGCCGGAGCGCCGTATCGTAGTCCCGGCGTTTGGAGTCGGAGGCTCCGGTTACAACCAGTTCGTTGTAGTGGATCAAATTGGCTTCTACTTCGGACCAGCCGTCCCCGGCGAGCCCCGCGAAGACGTTGATTCGGCCTCCCTTGCGGGTCGCCCGCAGGGCGTCGTTGACGAGCCGCGGTCTCCCGACGCAGATAACGGACACGTCCACCCCGAGCCCGTCCGTGTGCTCCGCCACCACTTCCCGGAGGTCTTCGCCCGAGGGGTCAACCGTTACGTGGGCGCCGAGTTCGGTGGCGAAGTTCCGTCGCGCCTCGGAGCGGTTGCTGACGATCACGGTGCGCGCGCCGGCTAGCAGCGCGAGTTGCAGGTGGAAGAGTCCTATCGGTCCTGCCCCCAGCACGAGGACCGTGTCGTCCACTTCTACCCGGTAGTTGCTCTGGCCGTTGACGCAGCAGGCGAGCGGCTCCGCGAGCGCCAACTGCTCCGAAGGCAGGTCCTTTTTCGCCGTAAAGAGGTTGCCCGCCTTGACGGCATTCCCCGGAATACGTACGTACTCGGCGAGTCCCCCGTCCACGATGTTGCCCATGATCCTCTTGTTCTGACACAAGTTCTCCAGGCCGCGTTTGCAGTAGAAGCAGTGGAGACACGCCATCGCCGGGGCCATCACGACCGGCGCCCCGACCTCATAACCCTCGACCTCGTTGCCGACTTCGGCTATGTGGCCGGCCAGTTCGTGGCCGAGGACCACGGGCTGGGCTATTCCACGGGTCTTCTCGCCGCGAAGAATGCGCACGTCGGTACCGCAAACGGTGTTCGCCCCTACTTTCACCAGGACTTCGTCTGGAGAGATCTCAGGTGTCGAAACTTCCCCGACCTCGAGCTGACCGGGGCCCTGGAATACGGCGGCTAACATCTTCGTCCTCCTTCGCTAGACTCCGTAGAATTTCCTGCTTCCTGCGGCTACCCCGTGCGGGACCAGACAGGTTCCAGCGCGTTCACGAGCCCCATGTAAGTCTCGTAAGCTTCGGCGTAGCGGCGGCTGTTCCTCGTGTCAGGCTCGTGGGTGCGGAACGCACGAATGACATTCTCCGTGGCGTCGTTGATAGAATCGTAGATCCCGATCCCGACCCCGGCACAGATTGCCGCGCCCAGGGCGCCCGTTTCCCCGGCGCCGGTGACTTCGACCGTCTCGTTCAGGGCGTCGGCGAACATCTGCGACCAGACGTGGCTGCTGGAACCCCCGCCCGTTAGCCGGATGCGTTTTACGTCGAAGGCGTCGCGGAGGATGTCTACGTGGGTCTTGTGGTTGAAGACGGTGCCTTCTAAAAGGGCGCGCAGCAGGTGGCCGCGGGTGTGCCAGCCGCGCAGGCCGAAAAACCCCCCGGTCGCATCGTCGCCGTGCGGTGAGGAGTAGAGGAACGGATGGTAGAAGACATGCGGCTCTTCGTTCATGACTCCTTCGACTTCCTGGTTCACGAACGCGAAGGGTGAGGCGCCGATTTCTTTGGAGTACTTTACTTCCATCGGGCACATGCGGTGGACGAACCACTCCAGGTTCGTGGCGCTCGTAGGGGAGGCGGACAGATTGAGGTACAATCCCGGCTCGACGAAGTTGCGGCAGGCCGCGCCCTCGACGAAGGTTGGCTCGTCGTTGACGACCTCGTTTATGGACCAGGTACCGGCGATCATGGTCAGGTCGCCGGGGTTTACGCAGCCGCTGCCCACTGAGGAGCAGTCGACGTCGTGGGCCCCGCCGACCACCGGCGTATCCGGCTTGAGGCCCGTGAGCCGGGCGGCTTCTTGCGTTACCCCGCCAACGATCTCGGCGCAACCAACTATGGGGGGCAGCATCCCGCGGACTTCTTCGAGACCGTAGATGGAGAACGCTTCCTCGCCGTAGTCCTGGGTCCTTACGTCGGTAAAACCGCTACTCGCCTCGGAGGGATCTGTGGCGAACTCTCCGGTGAGCTTGAAGCGGATCCAGTCCTTCACGTAAACGGCCCAATGTGTTTTCTCCAATACTTCCGGTTGATTCTCTTTGAACCACGCGAGGAGGACCGGCGGCAGCGCCGCGAAGGGCTGCTGGCCGTTGAACTCCAGGATTTTGTCGCTGACGCCTGACTCATCCCAGCGCGCGAGTAGCTTGTGCGCCCGCGAGTCCATCGACTGGATGCCGGCCCGCACCGGCTCGCCGCTTTCGTCCAGCAGGTAGATGCCATCCCCGTGGCCTGACATGCCAACGGCCTCGATCTCGTGTCCCTCGATCTTGGCCGCCAGGATAGCCTCACGCACCGCCGTCTGGGTATTCTCCCAGACAGTATGCATGTCCTGCTCGACCCAGCGTGGTTGCGGGTTTATCTGCGTATTGTTGACGCTGCCTACGCCGCGCTCGTAACCCTCTTCGTCGAACACAACCGCCTTTGTGCTGGTGTTGCCGCTATCTATTCCAAGCAAGTATGGACTCACGATTCCTCCAACTCCTCAGCGTTGACCGTGTTCTCACAGCGTCCGGTATCCGCGTACTCCTTGATGGCTTCAGCGACCATCCTTACCGAGTTCTCCCAGGTGCTCGTCGTGCTCCCGGCGAGATGCGGGGTCAGGGTTACGTTCGGGAGGTCCAGCCACGGGCTGCCCTCGCCGAGCGGCTCGTCGTCGTGGACGTCCAGGGCCGCCCCGGCGATACGGCCCTCCTTTAATATTTCGTACAGGTCATCGTAGTTCACCATGCGGCTGCGGGCGTTGTTGATGAAGTACGCCGTCGGTTTCATCATCTCGAAGAGCTCGCGGCCGATAAAGTGGCGCGTCTCGTCGCTCAAGCGCGCGTGCAGGCTCACGAAATCGCCCTCGCGAAACACTGTTTCGATACCGTCCACCTTCCGGCCGCCGTAGGACTCTATGGTCTCGGCTTCCACGTACGGATCGTAGACCAGCAGCGTCACGTCGAAGCCTGAGATGCGCGGGGTAAGCTGCCGGGCGACCTGGCCGAAGCCGATCAGGCCGACCGTCGAGCCGTACAGGTCGTACGGCGTCTGCGGGAACTCTTTGGGCCAACCCCCCTCTCGGATGCCCCGGTCTACCCGGGCGATGTCGCGGGTCTCGGCCAGCATCAGCGCGATCGCCTGCTCGGCGACCGCCGGCGCATTCCGCCCGACGAGTTGCACCACCGCGACGCCGAGCTCGCTGGCGACCTCGATGTTTACGTTCTCGGTCCCGGCCCGGGCCACTACCACGGCTTTCAGGTTGGATCCGGCCCTGAGCACGGCATCCGGGATCGGGGCGAAGTGAACGGCTATTACCTCGGCGTCACCAACGGCCTCGACGATCTCCTCCGGCATCGGGGCGGCCTCGGGGCCATCTACCTCCATGATTTGTTGCACATGGTGCTGGTCTTCGGCCTTCTCACCGGCCCACATTACCTCTCGTATCGTATGCCCTTCTCCCAACTCTTCCTCGATGGCTTTCCTGAAGTTTTCCGAAGGGAGGAACAGGTCGCCGACGGCGAGTATCTCCATAGCTCTACCTCCTTACCGGGTTACCGGGTTGCCGGGACGTTGCCGTGGACGGCTTCGCGCAGGTCGGCGGCCATCTTTACCGGGTCGTCGGCCTGCCAGACGTTCCGCCCGAAGATAAGGCCGCGGGCGCCGCCTTGAATGGCTCCCCGGGCGGCCTCGATCACGTCTTCCTCGGAGCCGCCTTTCGCGCCGCCGAGGGTCAGCACGGGAACCGGACATGCATCAACGACACCGGCCATTGTTTCCGGGTCGCCGGTGTATTCTGTTTTCACGGCATCGGCCCCGAGTTCGGCGGCGATGCGGCAACAGTATGCGAGGAGTTCCGGGTCTTTTTGGTCCTCCATTCGGGAGCCCCAGAGGGTCGCCTCCACGATGAGCGGCATCCCGACGGAGCGCGCCTCGCCGGCGGCCTCCGAGATGGCCCGCACGTTGTCGGCGAACATCGCTCCTTCGGCCGGTCCCATGATGAGGTACATGACCATCGCCCCGGCCCCCGCGGCCAGCGCGTCACCCGGGCTGCACAAAACCCGGTATTGTTCCCCGAGGTCTTTCATGCGTTCGTCCAGGACCGCCCAATCTGCCCGGAGGATCGTTACGGGTGCGCCCCTGAAGGCGAATAGATCCGCGCCCTGCTTGAGCATGCCGAGTGAGAGTAAGACCCCGTCCGGCTCTCCGGCGATTATTTTCTCTAACACCTCCAACGGCTTGCCGGCCTCCGGTGGCACCAGCAGCGTTCCCCCGTGATCGTAGGCGGTGATAAACGAACGTCCGCTTTCCCGGTCGAAAAGCCGCCCCAGCTTCAAGCCAGCCCCATCCATAACGCTCCTTTCCTATAATTCCCGTTTCGTGCAGCAAGTAACTTTGCGGACACGACACCCTTTCGTAACCTTACCATGTTCGTCCCTTTTGAGACAGGCGGGCGGGGAGGCTGTAGCTGGCGGTTGTGAGGCTTGACCGGAGCGCAACGTTTTTATATGCTCCCCCACTGTAGGAGAAGGGACATGTTGGGGAGTGATCCGGTAGCCAAATAGGACGCCTCGTGGAAGCGTCGGATAGGGGAGGAATCTACAATGGATTTAGGTATAATTATGCTGTTGGCAGCGTTCGCCGGCGGGCTGTTCGGGGCCGCCATAGGCGGGCTGCCAGCCTTTATCTTTACCGGGTTTGTCGTATTGGCGGGCTCCGCGGCGGCGGCCTCGGGCAGCGACTTCGACTTTATCAACAACATTGCCTTCGGACCGGTCTTCGGGCCTCACATTTCTTTCGCTGGTGGCGCGGCGGCGGCGGCGTTCGCGGCCCGGCGCGGCGAGTTGGAGGACGGCAAAGATATCGCCGCACCGATGACAGGCGTCAACGATCCCCTGGCGCTCCTCGTCGGTGGGCTCTTCGGTGTGGGCGGCCTCATCGTAAACCAACTCATAGCACTAGTGACTCCTCTCGGACAGAGTGGTTTCTTCTACGGCAACTACACTGACACCGTCGCGCTGACGGTCTTCATCTCCGGTATCGTTGCCCGGGTTATGTTCGGGCGCACGGGGATTTTCGGCAGCCTGGACGACGCTGCACGCGAGCGTGGCAGGTTCGTCCCCGACGGGGAGGCGGTCTGGCTGGACTATCAGCAGGGTTTCTTGCAGTCGGTCGTCCTCGGGCTCGGCACGGGCCTCCTCTCGGCCTACATCGTCGTGGCCTTCAGCAACGCTGGTTCCGGTGCGATCGCCGCGGCGGCGGTGTTGGGTTGGGGTATCTCCGCTGCCTCGCTGATCCTGCTACAGATCGGTTTCTCGTGTCCGGTTACGCACCACATGACGCTGCCCGCCGGCGTGGCGGCGACCGCGGTCCTACTAGCTTTTGGCGGTTCACCCGGCGTTGCGATGATCGCGGGGGGCGTTGCCGGTATAGGGGGGTCGCTCCTCGGAGAGCTGTTCAGCCGGCTGTTCCTAATACACGGCGACACCCACGTAGACCCGCCGGCGGCCGCCATCGCCGCGATGGGCACGATCATTATCGTCGTATCGTTGCCGTTCGTGTAACGGAGAGGGACAACCCCGTGAAAAGCGGGTTCCACAAAATTCCACAAGAAGGCCTTACAGGAACGCACCGGACGGTGGCGGCTATTGGGATAAGATGGTTCCATTCGTAACGTGGTGTCTGGGAAAGGGGTAATTGATGGACGAAGCTACTGAGGGACAGGGCATGGCGGAGCATCTTCACCTCCGCGATATCCCCGGGGCGGGCTATCAGGACGACGAGCTCGGGGTGGTACATCGCTCCGGCCCGGAGGAGTTGCTCGCGGCGCTCAGCCTGGCGAAAGAGGGTAGGATCTACGACCTCGATTCGGGCCGTTGGCCGGGGATGCCGGTCTTTCCGGCGCACCCGCCGTTCCTGATGACCACCTACCGGACCCCGCAAGGCCTGAAAACCCAGAAGGACTTCGACGAGTGGCGGGGCGAAAACACCGTGAACATGGGTTTGAACACCGAAATTATCATAGGCACCGTCCACACGGGCACCCACCTGGAAGCCCTGAGCCACATCACCTGCGGGGCCGACAATCACTGGCACGGCGGCTACCCGATGGCCGACAACCTGGGCGACTTCGGGCCACTCAGGGCCGAGGCGTCATCAATTCCGCCCTTTATATGCCGGGGCGTTTTGATAGACGTTCCCGCTTACAAAGGCGTGGATATCTTGGAGGCCGAGTACCTCATAACCGCCGAAGACGTGCAGGGTGCTCTGGAAGCCCAGGGGACTGAGGTTCGCACTGGGGACGCGGTCATGATCCGCACGGGATACATGCAGGCGTGGGGCGTGGATGAGGAGCAGACGGAGCAGCACTTCGGTTCCGGGATAGGGCACGACGTGGCCGTGTACCTCGCGGACAAAGGCGTCGTGCTGGTAGGGGGGGACAACGAGTCCCTCGAGCGCAATCCCTCGCCAGACCCGGAGAACCCGCATCCGGTCCACATCGAACTCCTGGTGCAGCGCGGCATCCACATCATGGAGCTGGTACACGTGGAGGATTTGGCGCGCGACGGGGTCCACGAGTTCCTCTTTATTTGCCTGCCGTTAAGGATCAAAGGCGCGACAGGCTCGATGGTTCGTCCGATCGCTATCGCGTAGGGGAGGGGAGATGTTTTGACGAACATAGGAAACGGCGGCGAAGGATGTTAGCCGCCGTATTTCGCGGGCCGGGCGAGTTGAAGGTCGCTGAGGTCGAAACGCCGGAGATCTCTCCGGACGAAGTCCTGGTGAAGGTAGGGGCGAATACCGTTTGCGGCACCGACGTGCGTATCCTGCGCGGCGAGAAGACGGGCGGGATCGACCTGAACGTCGTTCTCGGACACGAGATGGCCGGCCACGTTGCGGAGGTCGGCCGGAACGTGGAAGGCTACGAGGTCGGCGCGCCGGTGGCGATGGCGCCGGTCATACCGTGCCGCCGGTGCTTTTTTTGCCAGCACGACATGGAGAACATGTGTCCCAACGCCCGGGTCGTGGGCTACGTGGTGGACGGAGGCCTCGGTGAGTACATGCGGGTGCCGGCTCTCGCCCTCGAAACGGGGAACCTCTTCGTCGCCCAAGAGGACTTGCCCTCGGAGCAGTTGGCGCTTGCGGAACCACTCTCGTGTGTCATAAACGGCCACAAGAATGTAAGGGTGGCCGTCGACGACACCGTGCTCATCCTGGGTTCCGGGCCGATAGGTTTGCTCCATCTGCAAATATCGCTGCTCTCGGGCGCGCGGACTGTTATTGTCAGCGACCCCTCGTCCTCACGGCGCACCGTAGCCGAAGACCTGGGAGCCAGCGTTACCGTGGACCCGACCAGCGGGGATCTTGCGGAAGTGGTCGCGGAGCATACGGATGGGCTCGGGGTGGACGCGGCTATCATCTGCATCGGGGTACCGGCGCTCGTGAACGAGGCTTTCAGGATGACCCGTAAGGGTGGGCGCGTGAACGTGTTCGCGGGGTTTGCGGATGCGGGCTGGTCGGAGGTGGAGGCTAATTTGATCCACTATAACGAGCTGGTCGTAACCGGGGCTTCAAATTCCCGGCGGGCAGATTACGAGAAGGCGCTCCGCCTGATCGAATCCGGCCGCGTCCGGGTGGAACCAATGGTAACCCACCGCTTCCCTCTCGAACAAGCAGTCGAGGCCATAGACAAATCCGCGGGCGGCGACGGCATAAAAGTCGCGGTGATGCCTGAACAACCCCTGACATAAACTGCAAAGCGACTCCGAAAGGAGCGTAATGGTGACCGAGGCGAGGACGATCGAGGTAAAGCCGGAATCTTTCAGTTACGTCTTCAACCCGTACCGCGAGGCGGTGGAGCGGGTGAAGCTCGGCGACCGAGTCGTCGTTCATACGGAAGACGCTTTCGAGAGTAGGATACAGAGCACGGAAGACTTGCCGGGAGAGGCGCTCGCCACGGCCAAGTTCCTCAACCCGCAGACCGGGCCTATCTTCGTCGAGGGGGCCGAGCCCGGCGACACGCTCGCGGTGCGCATCGAGAAGATCGAACCGACCCGCGACTTCGCCGTGAGCGCGCTCATCCCGTACTTCGGCGGTCTTACCTCGACGGTCATGACCCGCACGCTCCAGGAGCCGCTCCTGGAAAAGGTCTGGGTGTGGAATCTCTCTGAGGACGGTAACTCGCTCTCTAACGAAGAGCTCGGGGTGGAGGTAGACTGGGACCCGTTTGTAGGGACGCTCGCGGTCGCGCCGGATCTTGAGGCGATCAGCGCGCTGTCGCCGGGACCGTTCGGTGGGAACATGGACGTGCCGGACGTGAGGCCGGGCAATACCGTCTACCTGCCGGTATGGAACGAAGGCGCGCTCGTTTATACCGGAGACTGTCACGCGCGGCAGGGACAGGGCGAGCTGTGCGGGGTGGCGTTGGAGATCACCTCCAAGACGACTTTGGTCTTCGACATTATAAAGGGGCAGACGATAGAGTGGCCGCGCATCGAGTCCGACGACCGTATCATGGTCGTGGGCAGTGCCCGGCCGATGGAGGACGCCGCCAGGATCGCGAACACGGAGTTGATCCTGTGGTTGGAAGAAGAGCACGGTTACGATCGCCTGGACGCCTACCAGCTTCTCACCCAGGCCGGTGGACTTTACGTCGGCAACATGGTCGACACTACTTACTCACTCGTCGCCTCTATCGAGAAAAAGTACCTAACACGTTCGACCTGATGACCCTAACGGAAATACCTGGTGAGTTCGTCTACTCGGGAGTGCGGCCGCTACTTTACAAACTTCAGGGTCCTGAAGGAGGCGATGAGTAGTGAAGGGCCTACGCATTCTGGGAGATCGCAGCGCGGAACTGGCGACTTTTCGCGAGCCGGAGCCTCGGGACGGATGGGCGGTAGTGCGTTCGACGATGTCGGCGGTATGCGGGAGCGACCTGCACATATACCGACAGAGCGCCGCGCAGGTCGGGGATCGCTCGAAGAGGGTCGCCGGCCACGAAGCGGTGGGCATCGTCGAAGAAGTCGGCCCCGGGATCGGGGATCCGGCGCCCGGTACCCGGGTCGTTCTCTACCAGCATTACGGCTGCGGAAGATGCAGGTACTGTAGGATCGGTGAGCCTATGTTTTGTCCCGATCGGCGAACGCTAGGCAACCACGTCGATGGTGCGGACGCCGAGATCGTAACCGCGCCGGCCTCGATCTGCCTTCCGTTGCCTGATAGCCTGAGCGACGAGGTCGGAGCCTTGATGGCCTGCAACTTCGGGACGGCTTTCTCCGGGATCAAGAAGCTACAGCCTGCTCCCGAGGATGTGGTCGTCGTCTTCGGGCTTGGGCCGGTCGGATGCTGCGCCGTGCTGGTAGCGTCCAGCTACGGCGCGAACGTCGTGGCCGTGGACCCGGCCGAAAGCCGCCGCGATCTCGCCGAAGGGATGGGGGCCGTCTGGACCGTGGATCCCACAGCCTCTGATACGAAGACGACGATACGGGAGATAACCAAAGGGTATGGAGCAGAGGCTTCCGTCGACTGCTCGGGAAACCCGCACGCCCAGTCGGAGGCTCTCGAAGTCCTCAAGCCCAGGGGCAAGATGCTGGTGCTGGCCGCCACCGCCCCATGGACCCTGGACCCCGCGCAGTTGTGGCGCAGGGGTCTTACCTTGTTCGGGTCGTGGGTCTACGAGCTTGGAGAGTACGAAGGCATCGTGCGTTTAGCAGAGAAGAGGGCGGAGTCCCTGGAGAAGCTGGTAACCCGTAGGTTCAAAAGGGATGAGGCGGAAGAGGCATTGCGCGCGGCAGACGAGGCAACCGGGGGCAAGGTCACGATCGATTGGACCCGATGACTTTGTGAAGGCTCACAACCCAATGTGCATTAGTCTTCAAAGACGATAGTTAGGGGCGGGGGATCTAGGTCGTCGCGTGGCGTGCGCGGTTGGGTGTATGCTGCCAGTGTGGTGGCAAGTGTAGAGGAGGTATGATTTGACAGCCGGCGATAAAACCCCGAATGCGGACCCGGCGGACCTCGCGGGCTTGAGAAAAATTCTAAGTGATGCCGATCCAGAAGGCCGGCTCGCGGAGATAGGGATGAGCCGGGTCGAGATCGGACCCGATGCGGTCCGGCTCGTTCCAGAAGTAGTGTCCGACTTCGTCGGAGACCTCCAAGATGCGAGGGTTCTGCTAGTCATAGACTCAACGCCCAAGCAGCGTGGCGGGCAGGATCATGCAGACCTGGTAGAAGGCCTGCTCGGCGAGCATTTCGCGGTGGAGCGTGTGGTCCTCGGGGCGGACAGTTCGGAAGAGTTGCACGCCGACGACGAGACCCTGGAAGAGGCCGAGGCTGTCATCGCGGGGGCCGACTGCGTCGTAGTCGCCGGCTCCGGGACGATCAGCGACGTTTGCAAGGTCGCCACGGCGCGCGCTGGAGAGATGCCTCTGGTGGTTGTTCAGACGGCCGCTTCGGTCAACGGATACGCCGACGATGTGTCCGTGCTGCTCAAGAACGGGGTGAAGCGGACCACCCCGTCACGATGGCCGGACGCCCTAATCTCCGACCTTCGGACCCTTGTAGATGCGCCCCACGCCATGAACGCCTCCGGTTACGGGGACGCCATTGCCATGTACACGGGACCCGCCGACTGGTGTTTGGCATCACTCGTGGGACTGGACGATTCTTACCAGCCGGGGGCGATAGAGATGGTCCTGGACTACGGACCGGCCTTGATCGAGGATGCCGCGGCCATACGGCGGCGCGAGTTAGAGGCCATGGCGCAACTGGTGCGGGTGCTTACGCTCGGGGGCATGGCGGCCGGGGTAACCGGGACTACAGCTTGCCTCTCCGGTACGGAGCACATGGTCAGCCACCTGCTCGACATGAACGCCGGTAAACGCGACCTCCAAATAGGCTTTCACGGCGCGCAGGTAGGAGTCGCCTCGGTCGTCGCGGCCGCCGCGTGGGAGATCCTTTTCGAGGAGTTGGACCCTTCGAAGGTAGACGTGGACGCCTGCTTCCCGGAGCCGGCTTCGATGGAACCCGTGGTGCGCGGGGCGTTCGAAGAACTGGACCCTGGCGGGGACATCGGGGACGAGTGCTGGAGTGACTACAGCGAGAAGCTCGTGCGATGGGACGACCACCGCGAAGACTTCGAGAGTTTCCTGCAAGGGTGGCCTCATCACCGGAAACGTTTGGCGGAGATGGTCGTGTCGCCGGAACGTCTGGCCGGAGCGCTGTCGGAAGTCGGTGCGCCGGCGCGTTTCAGTGAGCTCGACCCGCCAGTCTCGCCCGATACCGCCCGATGGGCGATAAGAAACTGCCTCTTTATGCGTAACCGCTTCACCATAGCCGACCTCCTCTTCTTTCTCGGCTGGTGGGACGGGGCTTTCGTCGAAAGGCTGCTCGACCGGGCGCGCACCGCAGGAGGCGGCTTGTAGCGCGTAGTCCTTTACCGGCAGTCCTGCAGGGTGTGACTAGAGTAGGAGATCCGCCAAAAGAATATCCCGCGCGGACTCTTCTTTATGCAGCACGGCATCGAGCCTGTGCAAGAGTGGAAGTTCTTCTTCGCCGAGGTCTAGGGAACGGGCGAGGTCTAGCGCGGGCGGGAGTGTGCCCAGGCCCTCTACGGTGGCGTTGTTCATGTCTTCGAGCGCTTCTTCGCGGCCCATGCCCGCGTTTAGCCGGCGTCCGAAGTCCCCGTTGCGGCCGGAGAGACAGGTGACGTACAAATCGCCCGCCCCTGCCGACCCGGTGACGGTTTCGGGACGTCCACCGGCGGCGGAGATGAGACGCGAAATCTCTCCGAGCGCGGTTCCGAAGGCGAGGGCCCGTAGGTTCGGTTTGGCGTCGTCCCCGGTGATCATGCCGAAAGCTATCGCGTAGCAGTTTTTCAGCGCCGCGCAAAACCCGAGGCCCGAAAGGTCGTCGGACGCGCCGGGGAAGTAGTAATCAGCGGCGAATCGTTCGCCCGTTGCTCGGGCGTCATCGAGGTTCGCGGCGGCAAAAGCGGTCTGGGTTGGGGAACCCTCGATCAGGTCTATCGCCTTTACCGGGCCTCCAACCCCGATGACCTGTCGCGAAGGACCGAAAACCTTCTGCACGAACTCGGGGACAGCTACTATTCCGCCGTTATCACCTTCGATGAGACCCTTACTAAATACCATGACCGGCGCGCCCTCCGGAGTATATTTGGCGGCCTCCGGGGCGACCCATTCCGCACCCTCGCCGGTTACTGCCAGGGCGACGAGGTCCGCGTCTCGAACGGCCTCTTCTATACCAAGAGTCGTATCGACGGGCGCCGGGAGGGCTACGCCGAGGTCCGGATGCGGTTTGCCCGCCACGAGAGCTTCGAGGGCCGGAGCGTCGATCCACTCCGGCCCCCAGTAGACTAGTTCGTTCCCTTTTTCCAGAACGGGCTTGCCGAAGGCCGTACCCATCTGGCCGGCCCCGAGTATCGCCATCCGCATCGGAGACACGAAGCCTCTATGCGGTGGTGCTGTGGTAGCGGCGGTCTATCTCCTCCATCTTTTCTACTTTCGCGGCGGAGCTGCCGCCCGCAAACTCAGAGTCCAGCCACGCCTCCAATACCGTCTTTGCCGCCTCTTGACCTATTACCCGCTGTCCCATCGTCAAGACTTGCGCGTTATTCGATTTCCTCGCCCGCTCGGCCGAGTATACGTCGTGGCACTGGGCCGCCCGGACACCGGGAATCTTGTTTGCTGTAATGCTCATCCCGAGCCCCGTACCGCAGCAAAGTATCGCCCGCTCGTGTTCGCCGCGGGCAACCGCCTCCGCAACCTCGACGGCAACGTCCGGATAGTCCGCGTCTTCCTTAAGCCCGTAGTCCTCGACCTCGTAGCCGAGTTCTTCGAGGCGCTCTATAAGGACGCCTTTCAGTTCGAGCGCCGCATCGTCAGAGCCTATGCCGATCTTCATCTCTCTGCCTCCTTAGCGTTCTTGTTCTTTGTGCTTCATGTGCCGACGCATTCTACTACGCAGGCCCTACTTGAGGGCTTGCGTGAGCTTCGGGAAGAGTGGGCGCAGGCTCGGGTACAGTTCTTTGTAGACTTCGTAGAATTTCTCGTAACTTTCTGCCCGGGCATCGTCCGGCTCGTAGCGGGCGCCGACGCCGCTCATGGCTTCGGCGGCTTCTTTTATGCCGCCGTGTATACCGCACGCGGCGGCGGCGAGCATCCCGGAACCGAGGCAGGTGCTCTCGACTTCCTGCGCGACGGAAACGGGGCGTTGCATTATGTCCGCGAGCATCTGGCACCAGAGCGAGCTGTTCGAGCCGCCGCCGAGCGCGATCACGTGCTCGACCGGCTTCTCCAAGCCGGACTCTGCGCCGTCGGTCATCATGCGTTGCTCGTAGGCGATGCCCTCTAGAATGGCCCGGTAGACGTGCGCCTTGCCGTGCGCCCCGGTTAGGCCGACCAGGATGCCGCGCGCGTCAAAGTCCCAGTACGGCGTGAGCGCGTTGTTCAGGTATGGAACGGCGAGAAGGCCGCCCGACCCCGGACCCAGTTGTGCGGCGGCGGTTTCCAGGATCTGCTCCGTCGTGAGCCCGAGCTTTAGGTCCTGGGCTTTGACGCTGGCGAACTTGTCCACGAACCAGCTAATCGTGAAGGTGCCGGCCGCAAGTAAGGTCTCCAGGGTGTAGGTGTGCGGAATCGGGCCGCCGAGCACCCGGTATTCGTCCCCCCAGGAATAGCTGTCGCTGTACGTCCCGGAGACGACCGCCGTACCGAGGTTGAGGTACGCCCGGCCCGGCTCGGTGATGTTTGCCCCGAGGCCCGCAGCTTGCCCGTCGCCTACGCCGCTAATAACGGGAAGCCCTGCCGGAAGCCCGACCTCGCGGGCCACGTTTTCTGTTAGCTCCCCGATCACGTCCCCCGGGGCATACAGTTCGGGCATTTGCTCCCGGCTGAGACCGGCCGTATCGAGCAGCGTGTCGGAGTATTCGAACGACTCCATGTCTACGAGGCCCATGGGGTCGGCGGTGGCCCAGGAGGTGCGCCAGTGGCCGGTCATGCGGTACACGAGGAAGGCGTGAACGTCGACGATTTTCGCGGCCCGATCCAGGGTGTCCGGCTCGTGCTCGCGCAGCCAGAGCATCTTGTACCAGCCGGGGGTCGGGTTCGGCGGCTTTCCGGTGATGCGGTGGACTTCTTCGGAGCCGTAATTCGCCACCTCTTCCGTCGCCCGCGAATCCAGCCACAAGATGGCCGGACGGATCGGGTGGTCTTCCTCGTTCAAGCACACGAACGACTCGCGTTGGTGCGTGATCCCGATGGCCCCGATGCGCCGCGTATCCACGACCTGCGCCGCCCGCCGCAAGGCTACCTTTGTAGACTCCCACCAGTCTTCGGCATTTTGCTCGCCCCAGTTCGGGTGCGGGGCCGAAAGTTCGAAAGTCGCCCTTCCTTCAGCCACTTCCCGACCGTGTTCGTCCCACACTACAGCCTTCGTCGCCGTCGTGGAGCAGTCGATCCCTATAACATAATCCTTCCGGGCCATGCTAGACCCCCTTTCTCTTGGCGGAGCCATTCCAGGTCCGCGCATCTTTCCCTGGGCACACTATACATGCCTGGTCCTGGTCGCGCCCGAAGTGTTAGGCTGAAACACCGCAAAAGTTGTTCCGAAAGGGGTGAGGGGTTTGATGTTGTCGGGGAAGGTGGCCTGGGTCACCGGAAGCAGTAAGGGGATGGGAAGGGCGATCGCCGTAGGGCTCGCCGAGCAGGGCTGCGACGTGATCGTCCACTACAACAGCAGCGAAGATGACGCCCGGGAGGTGTCCCAACAGATAGAAGGACTCGGCCGGGAGTCGCTACTGGTGGGTGGCGACGTCTCCAAAGGAGCGGACGTAGAGAAGATGGCCGGGGAGATCGAGGACCGCTTCGGGCGTGTTGACGTGCTGGTAAACAACGCGGGCTCGATGGTCGAGCGCGGCACGCTGGCCGACATGACCGAAGAAGTCTGGGACCGGGTAATGGACGTCAACCTCAAGAGCGTCTACTTGTGCTCCCAGGCGGTGCTCCCGATGATGCAGCGGCAAGGCGGGGGCAAAATCGTGAACATCACCTCGATCTCCGCCCGCAACGGCGGCAGCCCGAGTTCCCTCGCGTACTCCACGGCAAAAGGCGGCGTCAGCACCATGACCCGCGCGATGGCGAAGGGGCTAATACCGGACAACATATTGGTCAACGCCGTGGCTCCGGGGCGGATGGACACCGCATTTCATGACGAGTTCTCGTCGTTAGAGAAGCGAGAGGAGGCCGCGAAGGCTATCCCGCTCGGACGGGAAGGTGCCTCCGAGGAAGTCGTCGGGGCGGTCGTATATCTTGCCTCTCCCGGCGCGAGTTACGTGGTCGGGGAAGTCATCGAGGTAAACGGTGGGCTCTGGATGGGGTGATGTAAGGTTCGTGGAGATCTGGCCGGTGAAAGGCAGCAGGTTCTGATCTAAGGAGGAATATGAAACACAGGGAGTTGCGTGAAGAGGTGGCCGAAGTGGCGCGGCGGCTCATCGCCTCCGGGCTTGTAACCGGTACCTCCGGTAACGTGAGCGTCCGCACGCCGGAAGGGGATGTTCTTGTCACCCCGACCGGCCTACCGTACGAAGATATGGAACCGGAGCACGTAGTCCTCGTGAGCGTGGATGGCGTCCATCTCGAAGGAGACCTGGAGTTCTCCAGCGAGACGCCGATGCACACCGGCATATACCGGGCGCGGCCCAACGTGGGCGCGGTGGTCCATACGCATTCGCGGTTCGCCACGACTTTGGCCTGTCTTGGCCTGGAAATACCACCCGTTCACTATATGCTCACCACCCTCTCGAAAAACGGCCGCATACCGCTCGCCCCGTATGCCCTCTTCGGTACCGAAGACCTGGCCCAGAACGCCGCCGAAGCCCTGGGAGAATCGAGCAACGCCTGTTTGCTCCAGACTCACGGCACCATAACCGTGGGAGAAAGCCCCGGAGAGGCGTTCGCGCGCACCGTAACGCTGGAGGAGACGGCCGAAGTCTACTACCGGGCGCGGCTCGCCGGGGAGCCCATACTTTTAAACGAAGACGAAGTTGACGCGGTGGCGGCCAAAATCTCTGGCTACGGATACCCTAAAAACCGTAGCGGTACAGGATGAAACGCGTAAAGAAAGTAGCCGCGGGGACGTAAATCAACAACCCTGTTCGGCTTGGGTTTGGTGACTTTCGAGCTCCGGTCCACCTGACGCCAATAATGCACAAAGCAAAGAATTTTGGGCATTTGACAAACCTCTTACAATAATGCTACGCTCGTTTCCGGTCAGCAGAGGAGGCTGGGTGGCAACAACCGATGGAAAGCCGCGTCTTTTGCGTCGCGTTTAGCAGGTGGGGATTCGTAAGGTGCTCTCGAAGGGCCTCCGGTTGTAACTTTCGGGTTTTGGGGGACCCGGGAAGGTGGGGTGGGGTGTAGGAGTCGGTGAGTCGAACAAGTGAAACTTGCGAAGAGACAGTTCGGCCGGGTGACGCTTACAAGCATATTGTGAACATGAGAAGTTAGTCGAAGGCTTTGGTCGCCGGAGACGGTTTTTGGCGGCCGGGCACGGGATAGGAGGAGAACAATGGCTGAGGGACCATACCTGATGGGCATAGACCTCGGGACGGGTGGCGCGAGGGTCGGTATCTTCGACCGCGAGGGGACCGCGTTGGTCTTCAACGGCGTCGAGTTCGAAACGAAGTTCCCGCGCTCGGGCTGGGCGGAGCAGAACCCCGAAGATTGGTGGTCGAGCCTGGGCCAGGCGTCGAAGGGCGCACTGGAGCAGGGCGGCGTATCCCCCGATGAGATAGCGGGCATCTCCATAGACGCAACGACCTGCACGGTCGTCGCCATGGACGAGCAGGACCGGGTGCTCCGTCCGGCGCTCCTGTGGATGGACGTGCGGGCCTCGGACCAGGCCTTGAAGGTGGAGCAAACAGGTGACCCGGCCCTCAAATACAACGGTTACGGCCCCGTCTCCGCCGAGTGGATGCCGTCGAAGGCGCTGTGGTTGAAAGAGAACGAGCGCGAGACTTACAACAACGCCACGCACCTCGTTGACTGCGTAGACTGGGCGACGTTTCGTCTCACCGGAGAGTGGACGGCCTCGATCAACACCGCCAGCTTCCGCGCCTACTACGACCGGGACGCGGGCGGCTGGCCGGAGAGCCTCTACGAAGCCGTGGGCCTCGAAGACGTGATCGAGAAGTTCCCCGAGAAGGTTCTCCATATGGGTACGGCCGTCGGTGGTCTCACGAAGGAGGCTGCCGAGGCTATGGGCCTCAAAGAAGGCACGCCCGTGGCGCAGGGCGGCGGGGACGCCTTCGTGGGCGCCCTGGGTCTCGGTGTCTCCGAGCCGGGCAAAATGGCGCTCATTACGGGCTCCTCGCACGTGATAGTCGGGCAGGCGGCGGAGGCCCACTACGGCCGAGGCTTCTTCGGGTCTTACACCGACGGCATAGTACCGGGCCAGTACAGCGTAGAGGGCGGGCAAGTCTCTACCGGTTCCATCGTCGCGTGGTTCAAGAACCAATTCGCCTCGGAAGCGGCGGCAAAAGCGAGAGAGCGCGGCGTGGACGTGTACGAAGTCTTGAACGAGATGGCGGCCGAGGTGCCGCTCGGTTCGGATGGGCTCATCGTCATTGATTACTTCCAGGGCAACCGCACGCCGCACACCGACCCGCTAGCGCGGGGTGCGATCTGGGGCCTCTCCTTGGGCCACACGCCGGGCCACGTCTTCCGGGCGATACTGGAGGGCATCTGTTACGGCACAGAAGACATCTTCCGCACCATGCGTAACCATGGGTACCAGCCGGAAGAGGCCGTCGTGGCTGGCGGTCCCACAAAGAGCAAGATGTGGATGCAGATGCACGCCGACGTTTCCAACGTCCCGGTCTCTTTCACGAAAGAGAGCGAGGGACCGGTTATCGGCTCCGCGATGCTGGCGGGAGTTGGCGCCGGTATCTTCGAGAACATCCAGGACGCCACCGACGCTATGGTTCACACCGAGCACACTATCGAGCCGAACCAGGAGGCCCACGAAGCGTACAAGTTCTACGTGGACCGCTACGTGGAGACCTATCCGCAGATGAAAGAGTCCATGCACGAGATGTCCCGGCACGAGGCAAGCGCGGACAAGCCCGGCGCCACGGTGGAAGAGTAAGCTATGATCGGGGCCGTGAGATACGGCCCCGGCCAGACCGGGTTCGGGGAGATTTTGTCACTGGAGATATAGCGATGCCGGGCGGATGGTCAGGCATTGTTTCTTGGTCGAGGACAACGAGAAGGCTATCGAAACATTAGCCGGAGGCGGGCGCATGAAGGTGGCGATTGTGCCATGATTCAGGGCAGGTGCGACAGGGTAAGCGTAAGGCAGAATATCGGGGAAGGATATTGTCTTGAAGAAAGTGATCTTGAACGATCCTACGACGTTCAAAGACGATATGGTCGAGGGGTTCCTGGCAGCGTACGGGAGGTACGTCAAGCGGGTGCCGGACGCTTCGGGGGTGATGGCGGTAGGATCGCCGGTCGAAGGGAAGGTTTCCGTCTTGATCGGGGGCGGGTCCGGGCACTATCCGGCTTTCTGCGGGGTGGTCGGCCAGGGAATCGCCGACGGCGCGGTGATCGGGGACATCTTTACGAGCCCGTCGGGTGAACAGGCCTACCGCTGCATGAAGGCGCTGGACGGCGGCGCCGGCCTCCTTATGTCCTACGGCAATTACTCCGGCGACGTGCTGAACTTCGATATGGCCCAGAAACGCTGCCGGGACGAGGGAATGGACGTCCGCACGGTCATCGTCACCGACGACGTGGCCTCCGCCCCGAAAGGTAAGGAAGAAGAGCGCCGCGGTGTCGCCGGCGACCACTACGTCTTCAAGGTAGCCGGCGCGAGCGCCGCCCGGGGAGACGACATGGACGGCGTCGAAGAAGCCGCACAAAAAGCCAACGCCGCCACCCGCAGCATCGGGATAGCTTTCGCCGGCTGCACGTTGCCGGGCCAGAGTGAGCCGCTGTTCACCGTCGAGCCCGGCACGATGGAGGTCGGCATGGGCGTTCACGGCGAGCCGGGCATCCAGACCGCCGAGTTGCAACCGGCGGGCGGCATCGCGGAGCTTCTAGTGGATTCGTTGATGGAAAATGCTCCGGAAGGCGTCGGGAGCAAGGCCGCCGTCATGCTCAACGGACTCGGGAGCACCAAGTACGAGGAGCTGTTCGTTCTCTTCGGCGACGTCAACCAGCTTCTCAAGGAGAAAGGTATCGAGGTTTACAGCCCGCTGGTCGGGGAGCTCGTCACGTCCTTAGACATGGCCGGATGCTCCCTCTCCCTGATGTGGCTCGATGACGACCTGCAGGAGTTGCACGACGCGCCGGCCGCGACCCCGGCGTTCTCGCAAGGCGGCGTAGATATGCCCGGTGCAACGGGCAATGGCGCGGCGGCGGCCACCCGGTCCTCCACCACGGCGTCCACCACGGAATCGGCGGACGAAGGAGGCGAGCTTACGGAGGGCGGCGCGGTCGCCCTGAATGCTCTGGAACACGCTTTGGATTCCTTGAAGAGCTCCGAAGATGAGTTGGGCAAGCTCGACGCGGCGGCGGGGGACGGGGACCACGGCGCGGGCATGGTACGGGGCATGACGGCCGCTGTAGAGGCGGCGAAGGATGGCGGAGGAACGGCCGGAGGCGTGTTGATGCGGGCGGGGACGGCGTTCTCGGGGGGCGCGGGCGGCGCGTCCGGGGCGTTGTGTGGAGCCTGGATCTCGGCCGTCGGCCAGTCTATCGGCGACAAGGAGAAGCCTGACACCGCCGGCCTGCACGAGGCGCTTCAGTCCTCGCTCTCTACTTTGAAGGATCTTGGAAAAGCCGGGCCCGGTGACAAGACCATGATCGACACCCTGGACCCGTTCGTTCGCTCTTTCGGCGAGGCCGCTGAAGTAGACGTCTCACCCGCCGAAGCCTGGGAGCAAGCCCTGCCCGCCGCCGAAGAAGGCGCCGACTCGACGGCCGATATGATCAGCGCCCGGGGCCGGGCCGCCAAGCTCGGGGAGCGGAGCCGCGGCCACAAAGACCCCGGCGCGGTCTCAATGCTCTACGTGCTGCGGGCCGCGGGCAAGGCGCTTTCTGAGAAGCGATGATCTCGTAAACTGTCCAGCACTAAATTAGGTAAGGGGAACGATGACGCAGGGAGATCCACAGAGTTCCACGGCGGACCTCAAAGTCCCCAACAAACTCTACGATGGATACGTCTTCGACCTGGACGGCACCATATATTTGGGCGACGAGCTGCTCCCGGGGGCTAAGCGCCTCGTAGAAGCTTTGCGCGACAACGGCAAGAAAGTCGTTTTCTTATCCAACAACCCGACCAAAGACCCGAAGATGCATTCTGAGAAGCTGACGAAGCTCGGCCTGCCCACCCCGGAGGAAGAAACCGTCAATACGGTCGTAACCATGACCCAGTGGCTCTTGCAGAATCACCCGGACGCGGTCGTCTATCCAATCGCCGAAGAGCCGCTAAAGAAGTCTTTGCGCAACGCGGGCATAAAGATGTCCGATAACCCGGAAGAGATAGACATCGTCATTGCCTCCTACGACCGGACGTTCGAGTACGAGAAGCTCCAGATCGCCTTCGACGCCATCTGGTTCCACAACCGGGCGAAGCTGGTGACGACCAACCCGGACCGCTACTGTCCTTTCCCAGGCGGCCGAGGAGAGCCGGATGCCGCGGCCATAGTCGGGGCGATAGAGGCGTGTACCCAGGTCAAGTGCGAGGTCAACACCGGCAAGCCCGACCCGATCATGCTGGAGACGATCTCGAAGATGGTCGGGCTCGACCCGGCAAGGTGCTTGATGACTGGCGACCGGCTATACACGGAGATCCGGATGGCCCTCGACGCCGGGATGCCCTCGGCCGTTGTTCTGACCGGTGAAACCGACGCCGCGATGCTCGCTGAGGAGCCGGACGGAAACATGCCCGACTTCGTCCTGGATCGCATAGACCGGCTGATACCACAAAAGATGTGGGAGGAACTTGGCTGGAGCGAGGATGACGAGTGAACCCGAAAGAAAGGAGCCGCCGCATGAAACAGGGACTCTGCCGGCGCATCCTCCGAGAAAGAAAGAGAGCGGCTCATGAAAAACGATAAGATACAGTCGGCCCTGCAAGGGGCAACGGATACGCAAAACGTCACCATCGGGACGGACGTTCTCTCTACGGTAGACGAACTTTTTGCAGAGAGCTTCGGCGAGGCGAAGGCCGTCGTCGTCACGGACGAGAACGAGTTCGAGGTGGCGGGTAAGGAGATGCAACGGGTCTTGGAAAAGGCCGGCCGCGAGACCGTTGAACCGTACGTCTTCTCTGGCTCCCCGACTTTGTACGCCGAGTATGGGAACATCGAGATTCTCATCGAGTCGTTGCGCGGGCACGAGGCTATTCCGGTTGCTGTTGGCTCGGGGACGCTCAACGACATCGTCAAGCGGGCGGCTTATGAGTGCGGGCGGCCCTACATGAACGTCGCCACCGCCGCCTCGATGGACGGGTATACGGCATTCGGGGCTTCGATAGAGTACGAGGGCGCAAAGCAGACGCTGACATGCCCGGCCCCGCGGGCCGTGCTGGCCGACCTGGAGGTGCTCGTGAACGCCCCGGCCAGGATGACCGCGTCCGGCTACGCGGACTTGCTCGGCAAGGTGACGTCCGGGGCGGACTGGCTGGTCGCCGACGCCCTGGGGGTCGAGAAAATCGACCCGAACGGCTGGGACCTGGTACAGGATCATTTGCGCGGGTGGATCTCGAAGCCCGCCGAGTTGAGCAACGGTGATCGGAAAACGATGAACGGCCTGATCGAGGGCCTCGTTATGTCGGGGTTGGCGATACAGGCGTATCAGTCGTCCCGGACAGCCTCCGGCGCCGAGCATCAGTTCAGCCATCTGTGGGAGGGCGAAGGTCTGGGCCAAGATCATGACCCGCCGCTCTCTCACGGCTTCAAGGTCGGGGTGGGATCCATCGCGATTGCCGCCCTTTACGAACGTGTACTAGATCGAGACCTCGCCAACCTGGATATAAAGAAGATTCAGGACCATTGGCCCTCCCCGGATGAGGTCGAGGAGAAGGTGCGCGCGGCCCACAACCCGCCGCTCGAAGACCCTGCTGTCAAGCAGGCCCTCGCCAAATACGTGGACAAAGAAGAACTGGGCGAACGGCTGGAGCTACTCCAAGAGATTTGGCCGGACTTGCGCGAGAAGGTGAAGAATCAGTTGATGCCGGCCGCGGAGTTGCGGGAGTTGCTGCAGAAGGCCGGATGTCCGACGAGCCCCGAGGAGATCGGGCTGAGCCGGGAAAACTTCAAGGCGACGTACCGGCGGGCGCAGATGATCCGGAGCCGCTACACCATCCTGGACCTCACCAACGAAACCGGCATCCTCGACGGGTGCGTCGAAGAGTTGTTCGCGCCGGGCGGCTTCTGGGCCTCCTGATGTGTAGAGTTGGAACAAAGATAGAGGCTGAGGCCATAGTTATTGGTGACGATACACGGAGCATACGGGAGGTGCGAACATAAAGTAGTAAACATTCTGAGGTTTACGGGCCGGAGGGAAAGCCGGTAAAAAAAGCAAACGGATCTGATGAGTCGGAATACGTTCCGGTCGGCGGGTCTGAAAAAAAGGAGGAGAGTCATGGCTGAAGGCCAGTACTTGATGGGCATAGATTTCGGGACCGGCGGGGTGAGGGTCGGCATCTTCGACCGCGAGGGCGCCCCGATCGTGTTCCACGGCATCGAGTTCGAGACGAAGTTCCCGCGTTCGGGCTGGGCGGAGCAAGACCCCGAAGATTGGTGGTCATCGCTGGTAGAAGCGACGAACAAAGCGCTTCGAGAGGGAAATGTTTCGCCGGAAGAGATAGCCGGTATCTCGACGGATGCCACGGCCTCTACCCTGGTGGCGATGAACGAAAAAGACGAACACATGCGGCCCGCGATCCTATGGATGGACGTGCGGGCCTCGGAGCAGGCGAACAGGATCAGCGAGACAAACGACCCCACCCTGCAGTATTCCGGCTACGGCGCGGTCTCCGCCGAGTGGGGGCTACCCAAGTCTCTCTGGCTCAAAGAGGAGGAGCCGGATACCTACAACGAGGCCAAGCACCTGTGCGACTGCAACGAT
This sequence comes from Rubrobacteraceae bacterium, assembly GCA_965213905.1. Lineage (GTDB taxonomy): Bacteria > Actinomycetota > Rubrobacteria > Rubrobacterales > Rubrobacteraceae > SIRX01. The sequence goes on from OZ243922.1 coordinate 2,035,676, forward strand.
TGGCTGATCCACCGCCTCACCGGCGAGTGGAAGTCGTCCATCAATACCGCCAGCTCGAAGTTCTTCTACGACCGGGACGCCGGTGGCTGGCCGGAGAGTTTGTTGGAAGCGGTCGGCTTCGAAGACTTCCTGGATAAGGTTCCGCAGGACGTGCTCGACCTGGGCGAGGTAGTCGGAGGACTTCGTAAGGAAGCGGCCGAGGAGTTGGGTCTCAAGGAGGGCACGCCCGTGGCGGAGGGGGCGGTCGACGCCTATGCCGGCGCCTTGGGGCTCGGGGTGGTTGAGCCCGGCAAGATGGCGCTCATCACCGGCTCGTCGCACGTCATGATCGGCCAGACGGCGCAGCCCATTCACGATGCAGGATTTTGGGGTGCCTACACCGACGCCATGATCCCGGGCCAGTACACTGTCGAAGCCGGGCAGGTCTCCACGGGCTCCGTTGTGGCCTGGTTCAAGAACAACTTCGCGGCGGAAGCGGCGGAGGAGGCCAAAAAACGCGGCGTGGACACCTACGACGTTCTGACCGAGATGGCCGAAGAGGTGCCGATCGGCTCGGACGGGTTGGTCTTTATAGATTACTTCCAGGGCAATCGTTCCCCCCACACCGATCCGCTGGCGCGCGGCATGATCTGGGGTCTCTCGCTCGGCCACACGCCCGGCCACGTATTCCGCTCCATCATCGAAGGTATCTGCTTCGGCACCGAGAGCATCTTCCGCGCCATGCGCGGACACCAGTTCGAGCCCCGGGAGAACGTCGTCGCCGGCGGACCCACAAAGAGTGACCTGTGGATGCAGATGCACGCCGACGTCTCCAACGTACCGATGTCGTTTACCAAAGTAAGCGAAGGCCCGGTGCTGGGAGGAGCGATCCTGGCTTCTGTCGGGGCGGGGATCTACCCCGACATACAAACGGCCGCGGAGAACATGGTCCATACAGAGAACACCATCGAGCCGAATCAGGAGGCCCATGAAGCGTACAAGTTCTACCTGGAACGCTACGTCGAGACCTATCCGCAGATGAAAGACTCGATGCAAGAAATGTCCCGACACGAGGCGGCCCGGAGCGGGTCCAATACGGAGGACTAGCCAGGACGTCCCTGTCTCAACGTCGAGGAAGGAAGATCGAATGACAACAGTAACCGTATTGGGGGCGGGGATAATGGCAACGGCCCTCTCGTGGCCGTTGACGGACAACGGCCACGAGGTACGGCTCGTCGGCACCCACCTCGACCGCGAGGTGGTCGGCAGTATAAAAGAGAGCGGTGTCCATCCGAACCTGGACCTGGAAGTTCCCGAAGGTGTGCGCGCCTATCAATTAGAAGAGGCCGAAGAGGCTTTCGACGGTGCGGAGATCGTGATGAGCGGGGTCAATTCGTTCGGGGTGCGTTGGGCCAGCGAGCAGTTCGCTTCACTGCTAAAACCGGGCGTAATGGTCATCGCCGTGACCAAAGGCCTGGAGGCCGATGACGAGGGCAACCTCCGGATACTGCCCGAAGTATTGGCGGAACAGGTCCCCGAAGACGTGAGGGAACAGGTCTCCTGGTCGGCCATCACCGGACCCGCAATCGCCGGCGAGGTGGCCGTGCGACACGACACTTGCGTAGTCTTCACCGGCGAAGACATGGATGTATTAGATAAGTTGGCCGCGACTTTCCGCACGGACTACTACCACGTGTGGACCAGCCCGGACTTTGTGGGCTCCGAGGTATGTGCGGCGGTAAAAAATTGCTACGCCTTCGGGGGCGGTTTCATGGAGGGCCTTCTGGATAAAGAAGGCAAATCGGAAGCGAAGTACCGCCGGTACAACTACGGCGCCGCACTCTTTGGGCAGGGCAGCCACGAGCTGCGGCAGTGGATGGAGATGCTGGGCGGGGATCCGGCGACGGCCGAAGGGTTGCCCGGTATCGGGGACATGTTCGTTACCACCATGGGCGGGCGCAACGTAAAGGCGGGACGTTTCGCCGGGGCGGGCGTGCCGTTCTCCGAGGTCCAAAACGAACGCATGAAGGGGGTGACGCTAGAAGGCGTAGCGGCCATCCAGGTCATCGGCGGCGCGCTGGAGAAGCTGACCGAACGTGGCCTCGTTGAATCTGAGGACTTTCCCTTGATGCGACATCTGTACGAGATAGTCGAACTGGACGAGCCTCTAGACATGCCCTGGGAGAAATTCTTCGGGGGTGAGCCGCGAGCCGGTTGAGGATGATCTTCCGGGTGCTGGAGGCGATACCGAGTCGAGCCTCGCTGACAAGAGGACCCTAAGCCCCGCGCTGGCCGGCAGCAAAGAAGCCTTTGCCTTTCTCTTGCGACACTATCAAGTTAGTGTGTTGAGAACATGCCTTCCGGACCCCTACCTGAAGGGTAAGGTGGATGTAGGTCGCTACGATACACGGGCTGCCCGGATCAAGTAGACACGCAAGACTATAGAAGACGAACTCGCCCGCGTCGAGAGTAGAGCTATGCACATAGAGCTCGTAGAGCGTGACAAGGGCGCTCTACTTGAGCGCTAGGCCCGGATAGCTCCCGAGAGTCTAGACGCTTTGAAAATCGAGGAATACGATCGAGTTTATAAAATGCTAGATCTTACCGTAATGGCTAGCCGGGATGGTAGCTTGAAGGCTAGGTGGGCCCTTGGTTGGAATCCTTGCGGAAATGACGAACCTCTACTTCCTGGTAGTTCTCGCATTCCGGGCACGTAAAAGCCCGTACTTTGCGGGAGCTGTAGGCCGGCACTATGGTCGTTTTGTTCCAGTCGAAGACGTAGCCGCAATTCTCACACTTTTGTTGGAAGGTCACGACCGTTCCCCGCACGTTGACGATTTTGCCACCGATCATCTTTGCCGGCATCCGGCCTCCTAAAGAACCCGCCTGCATGGAAATCTGACTACACTCCAGATTTTACCTTCTTTGCTACCTCGTACGGGTTGCCGGCGGTTAGCTTTTTAGCCACCGGCGGAGTAAAGACCTCCGAACCGGGGCTTCTGGGGGATTGGTTCCGTTTTTGGCTTCGGCGAGGTTTTCCAGCCCGTGTTCTTGGCGGGCGGCGTTGCGGCCGTGCAGAATGCCGGGTTCGTTTTCCCAGTCGTCGCCGGCTTCCTCCCTTAGCTGCCCCGCGATAACGGAGAGCCGCGCGTCGTCCAGCCCGGCCAGAACGGCGGACTCGTACTTGATGCCGAGCAGTACGAGGTCCCGATACTCCCGATCCAACGCCACCCCTACACCCTGACTTTGGGCTTCTTTTTTAGCTCCAGCTTCGCAACAGAGGCGCGGTGGACCTCGTCGGGGCCGTCGGCGAGACGCAGGGTTCGGGAGTTGGCCCAGAAGCTGGCGAGCGGGAAGTCATCGGAGACGCCGCCGCCGCCGTGGGCCTGAATGGCGCGGTCGAGAACTTTCAGGGCCACGTTCGGGGCGACGACTTTTATCTGGGCGATCTCGGAGCGGGCCTCTTTATTGCCGACGGTGTCCATCATGTGGGCGGCGTTCAGGGTGAGAAACCGGGCCTGGTCTATCTCGATGCGGGAGTCGGCGATCCACTCCATAATCACGCCCTGCTCCGCGAGCGGCCTACCGAACGCCTCGCGCTCTTTTACCCGGGCGCACATCATCTCCAGCGCCCGCTCGGCGACCCCTATAAGCCTCATGCAATGGTGGATGCGGCCCGGACCGAGACGGCCCTGGGCGATGGCGAAGCCTTTGCCCTCATCCCAGATGATGTTCTCCGCCGGGACCCGCACGTCCTCAAAGGTTATCTCCGCGTGGCCGTGGGGCGCGTCGTCGTAGCCGAAGACGCTGAGCGTCCGCTCTATCTTCACGCCCGGCGTGTCGAGCGGAACCAGGATCATGGACTGCTGCTCGTGGCGCTCGGCCTCAAAGTCCGTCTTGCCCATGACGATGGAGATCTCGCACCGCGGATCGCCCGCGCCGCTGGTCCACCATTTGCGGGCGTTTATGACGTACTCGTCGCCGTCAGAGGAACGCTCTATGCGACCCTGGATGTTGGTGGCGTCGGAGGAGGCCACGTCCGGCTCGGTCATGGCGAAGCAGGACCGGATCTCCCCGTTCAACAGCGGCTCTAACCAGCGCTCTTTCTGCTCCTCCGACCCGTAGCGGACCAAAACCTCCATGTTGCCCGTGTCGGGGGCGTTGCAGTTAAAGACTTCGGGGGCAATGGGCGAGCGGCCCATACTCTCGCACAGGGGCGCGTACTCCAGATTCGTGAGGCCCGCACCGTACTCCGAGTCCGGCAGAAAGAGGTTCCAGAGCCCGGCCTCTTTCGCCGCGGCCTTTAACTCCTCCACAACGGGCGGGACCATCCACCGGCTCTCCGCCTCGCGCAACTGTTTTTCGAAGGTGCTTTCGTTCGGGTACACGTGCTCGTCCATAAACTCTTCGAGCCGGGCCCGGAGATCCCGAACCTTCTCTGAATGATCGAAGTTCAAAGTTCCTCCTTACCGAAATAAACTGGGCCGGATTCTTCCACAGCAGTACTACCGCCGCAACCCGGAAACAACTTCCGCGAGGCCATCCCAGGAACACCCCAGGGGCACCCCTGGTTCATCCTGGAGTAGCCTCCATCCCCGTCCCGTTGGTGAGGTTTCGGGTCTCCCGCAGGGCGACGGAGAGCGTCGAGAGGTCGAAGGTTCCGCTGGAGTTTATATCTCTGAGTACCTGCAGGAGACGCTCCACGGGTTCTCTTTTCGACTCCATCCAGGAATCTACCCGGTCCTCGGCGGAGAGGTCTCCATCGGGGATTTCGTGGAGGATCCCCGCCGTGAGCGTGGCTTCTTGGTCGAAGAGGTCGTCGCGCAGCGCCGCCCGCGAGAGCATCCGCCACCGATTGTCGCGCGGCAGGTCTTCGATGTGCTCGCGCAGCCAGTGAATCTTCAGCCGGTCGCCCAGGATAAAGTACACCGCCGCCACGGTTTCTAGAGAATGGCCGGTGGAGGAGGCCACGTCTATGATGTCCAGCGCGGAGAACATGGCGTTCAGGATGGCTACCCGCCGCGCGAGATCCTCCGGGACGCCGGACTCGACGCACTCACCGGCCGTTTTCTCCATCGCCTCCCGGTCGGATTCCAGCATCAACTCGGGGATGAGCCCGACCAACTCTTCGACCCCTTCGGAGAACTGGGAGACCGCCTCGGAGATATCCAGGGGCGGGCGCCGGTTACGCAGAAGCCACCGGGTCGCCCGCTCGACCAGCTTGCGGGCGTCGAGGAGCATGTTGGTCTGTACCCGCGCCCCGACCTCGTTGTCCAGGTCCTCTATCCGGGACCACAGGCTCCGCAGGCCGAAGATGTCGCGGGCGGCGGCGTAGGCCCGGGCGACCTCCGGCGCCGTGCCCCCGGTCTCGTCCCGCAGCCGGTAGGCGAAGGTCGTGCCGCACCGGTTCACCAGGTCGTTCGTTAGGTGGGTGGCGACGAGTTGACGCCGCAGCCGGTGCTCTCTCATCTGCGCCCGGAAACGCTCCCGTATCGGCCCCGGGAAGTAGCGCCCCAGTTCCTCGAAGAGGTAGGGGTCTTCCGGCACGTCGGAGGCTAGTAGCTGGTCGTAGAGCGTGATCTTGGTGTACGAGAGCAGGATGGCGAGCTCGGGGGCCGTGAGGCCTATTCCGCCGGTCCTTCTATCCGCCAATTCTTCTTCGCTCGGCAGAAACTCCAGCCCGCGGTTGAGGCTTCCGGCGTCCTCCAGGGAGCGCATGTACCGGGCGTGTACGTCCTCCATTGAGGAGGCCTGGGCCACGGAGTTGTCCACGGCCTCGGTCTGGGCGTAGTTGTTTTGCAGGACGAGGTCCCCGACCTCCTCGGTCATCTCGGCGAGCAACGCGTTGCGCTGTTTCCCGGTCATGTCGCCGTTTTCGACCACCGCGTCGAGCAGTATCTTTATGTTGACCTCGTGGTCGGAGCAGTCAACGCCGGCCGAGTTGTCTATGGCGTCCATGTAGACGCGCCCGCCCTGCAAGGCGTATTCTATCCGGCCTTCCTGGGTCAGGCCGAGGTTGCCGCCCTCGCCGACCACGCGGCAGCCGAGATCCCGGCCGTCCACCCGCAAGGAGTCGTTCGCCTTGTCCCCGACATCGGCGTCATCCTCGTAGCTGGCCTTCACGTAGGTCCCGATACCGCCGTTCCACAGCAAGTCTACCGGCGCTTTTAGAAGGGCATTTATGATCTCGTTCGGCGTCATAGAGTCCTCCTCGACGCCCAGCAGCTCTTTTATTTCGGGCGTCAGGGTTATGGATTTCTCCGACCGGGAGTAGACGCCCCCGCCCTCTGAGATACAGTCTTCGTCATAGTCGGTCCAGGCGGATTGTTTTGCTCCGAAGAGCCTCTCGCGCTCCTCGTAACTCTTTTCGGGGTCCGGATCCGGGTCGAAGAAGATGTGCAAATGGTTGAAGGCCGCGACGAGTTTTATGTGGCGGGAGAGGAGCATCCCGTTGCCGAACACGTCGCCGGACATGTCCCCGATGCCGGCCACGGTGAAGTCTTCGTTCTGGATGTCTTTGCCCAGGTTGCGGAAGTGGCGCTTTACCGACTCCCAGGCGCCGCGGGCGGTAATGCCCATCGCCTTGTGGTCGTAGCCGGTTTCGCCGCCGGAGGCGAAGGCGTCGCCGAGCCAGAAGCCGTACTCGCCTTTGGAGATGCCGTTTGCGATGTCGGAGAAGGTGGCGGTGCCCTTGTCGGCGGCGACCACGAGGTACGGGTCGTCCCCGTCGTGGCGCACCACGTCCGGCGGGGGCACGGTTTCTCCGTCCACCAGGTTGTCGGCCAGGTCGAGCATCCCGGAGATGAGCGTCCGGTAGCAGGCGATGCCTTCTTCGGTGAGCGCCTCGCGGCCGCCGTATGGGGGAGGGCGTTTCACGACAAAGCCGCCTTTGGCGCCGGTCGGCACGATCACGGCGTTCTTCACCGTCTGGGCTTTCATGAGGCCGAGGATCTCGGTGCGGAAGTCTTCTTTGCGGTCGGACCACCGGATGCCGCCGCGGGCCACCTCGCTGCCCCGCAGGTGTACGCCCTCCATCCGCGGCGAGTAGACGAACACCTCGAACGCCGGGCGGGGGAGGGGGAGCTCCGGGATGCCGGAAGGGTCGAGCTTTATCGAGAGGTAGGGCTTGTGCCCGCCGTCTTCGCCTTTCTGGAAGTAGTTCGTCCTTAGCGTCGCCAGGATGGCGTTCAGGAAGCGGCGCAGGATGCGGTCTTCGTCCAGGCTCGCCACCCCGTTGAGGTTGTCTTCGATCTCTTCTACGAGGCGTTCGGTTTCTTTCTCCGCCTTCTTTTGAGAGTCGGGGTCGAGGCGGACCAGGAACAGCTCTGCCAACAGGCGTGTAATGTGGGCGTTGTCTGAGAGGGTGTCTTCCATGTAGTCCTGGCTAAAGGTCGTGCCCGCTTGACGGAGGTACTTGCTGTAGGCGCGCAGGATAATTATTTCCCGCCACGTTAGCCCGGCCCGCAAAACCAGGTGGTTGAAGCCGTCGTTCTCGACGTTGTCGCGCCACATCTGGGCAAAGGCTTCCTGGAAAATCTTCTTCACTTCTTCGGCCTGGAGGTCACCCTGGTTCTCGTGGGCGAGGCCGAAATTGTGGATCCAGGCCTCAGGGGAGTCGGAAGGTTCGATCTTATACGGGTGTTCGTCCACCACCCGGACGCCCATCTTCTCTAGAAGCGGCATGACGGCGGAGAGCGGGATCTTGCCGCCCGTCCGGTACAGCTTGAACCGCAGAAAGTTCTCCGGCACTTCGAGCGGCTGGTACAAATTCATGCCCAGCTCTTCCCCGGAGTCTAAGGCTTCGATTCTCTCTATGTCCGAGACCGCCGTGCGGGGCAGGTAGTCGTGCCGGTAGCCGGGCGGGAAAGCGTCCTCGTAGCGGTGGAAGAGTTCGGTTCCCTGCTCCTCGCCGAAGTTCTCGACGAGCGCCCTGTAGAGCTCGTCGCTCCAGGAGCGGATCGCCTGGACTAGCTGCTCCTCGATCTCGTCCACGTCGTAGTCTGGGAGGGCGTCCGGCGTGGTGCGCACTATAAAGTGCAGCCGCGCCAGCACCGACTCGGAGAGCCGGACGTTGAACTCGGCGCCCGTGCCGTTGAAAGACTCCGTCAGGATTCTCTGCATCCGGGTCCGGATTTTGGTGTTATAGTGGTCCCGGGGCACGTACACCAGGCAGGAGAGAAACCGCCCGTAGGCGTCGGGCCGCACGAAGAGCCGGACGCGCTGGCGCTCGTGCAGATGGAGTATGCCGGTCGAGATCTCGAAAAGCTCCTCCTTGCGGATCTGGAACATCTCGTCCCGCGGGAAGGTTTCGAGGATTTCCATGAGGTCCTTTTCGTTGTGGCTATCTTCCGGGAACCCCGCCTCGTCCAGGCAGTACCTCACCCTGCGCCGGACTATCGGGATGTCCAGCGTGCTGTCGCTGTAGGCGGCGAAGGTGTAGAGCCCCAAAAACCTCCGCTCTCCGACCACCTCCCCCGCGTCGTCGAACTTCTTGACGCCGACGTAGTCCAGGTACGACGGGCGGTGCACGGTCGAGCGCGAGTTCGCTTTTGTCAGGTTGAGCAGGCGCGGCTCGCGGGCAAGCTTCCGGGCCTCCGGCGGAAGCTTGCTGAAGCTCTGTGAGACTTCCCCGGATTTTTCTTCCCGCAATATGCCGAGGCCGCTGCCGGATACCGACCTTAGTATGTCCTCCCCGTTTTCGGCTTTCAGGTCGTACTCGCGGTACCCCAAAAACGTGAAGTGGTCGTCGTCGAGCCACTCCAGAAAAGCTTTCGTCTCCTCCACCGCGGCTTCGTCCACCGGCAGACCCGTCCCATCCAGGCTGGAGATGATGTCTCTTACCTCCTCCGTCATCCCCGACCAGTCTTCGACCGCGGCCCGCACGTCCTCCAGGACCCGGCCCAGGCCGTCTTTGAGTTCCTCCAGGTGTTCTTTCTCGGTGTGCCGGTCCACCTCGACGTGGATCACGGACTCAGGAGTCGAGTCCCCGGATTCCTCGCCGCGGGGCAGTACCTCCGTGAGGCGGCCTTCGTCATCGCGCCGGACGTTCATCATGGGGTGGATCATCAAGTGTACGGAGAACCCCTGGCGGTTTATCTCCGCGCGGACCGAATCCACGAGAAACGGCATGTCGTCGTTGACGATCTCGACGACGGTGTGGGTCGTCTGCCACCGATATTCTTCGAACCGGGGGTTGTAGACGCGGATTTTGGGCTCGTCGGGCCCGCGCTGGAGCGCGAAGTTCCAGTGGGCCAGGGCCGAGCCGTAGACGTCTACCGGCGACAGGCCGGCCAGGTCTTCCGGGGCCACCCAACCGTAATACTGGCGCACGAACTCCTCGACCTGCGGAGCCTGGTCCTCCTCTAACCGCTCCCAAACCCGCTCGATCACTTTACCGACAAGTTCGTTTTTCGACATCATCTTGGTCCTCCTTTTCCCTATCTCATAGTACCTTATCTGCTATTGTGACGGATCACGAAAACAGCGTCTCGCCGGAGACACGAAAAACGGCCGGCGAGCCCCCGGAGGAGGCAACCCGCGTGGCAGAAAAACCTGACGGATACACCCTCGGGGTCGAGGAGGAGTACCAGATCGTCGCGGCCGGGGACCGCGGCCTGAGCCCCGAAAACGAGGCCGTAATGAACCGGGCGAAAGAAACGCTCGGCGAGCAGGTCGAGCTTGAGATGCTGGCCTCCCAGATCGAGGTTATGACCCCGGTTTGCGACACGCTCTCGGAGGTGCGCTCGCAACTTACGAGGTTGCGGCGCGGCGTAATCTCGGCGGCGGAGCATCACGGCCGGCGGATCGCCGCCGCGAGCACGCACCCTTTTTCGCACTGGGACGACCAGGACCTGACCCCCAAGGACCGTTACCGGCGGATGATGGAGAACTTTCAACGGATGGGCGAGCAGCAACTCTCTTTCGGGTTCCACGTACACGTCGGCCTCAGCGACCGGGACGCGGCGGTGGGGGTCATGGACCACCTCCGCGTCTGGCTGGCCCCGTTGCTCGCGCTCTCGGCCAACTCGCCGTTCTGGCTCGGCGAGGACTCCGGCTACGCCAGCTACCGTACCCAGGTCTGGGGCCAGTTCCCCACGGCGGGGCCGCCGGGCATCTACGGCTCGCTTGAGGAGCACGACCGCCTGATGGAGTCGCTGGTAGAGACCGGGTGCGTGATCGACGCCGAAAGCATCTACTTCGACGTGCGGCTTTCGGAGGATAACGGGACGGTCGAGATCCGGGTGGCGGACGTTTGCAGCAAACTGGACGAAGCCGTAATGCTAACCGGCCTGTGCCGGGCCCTGGTCCGCGAGTGCCACGGAAAGACCGCAAACGGTGAACCTCCCCCAAACACCCGCCCGGAGCTCCTGAAAGCCGCCCACTGGCGGGCCTCGCGCCACGGCCTCGACGAAGAACTCGTAGACTTGGAAGGCTGCCGTTCCGTCCCGGCCCAAGAGGTCGTAGACAGCCTCCTGAACTTCACGCGCCCGGCCCTGGAAGAAGCCGGCGACTGGGAAGAGGTATCCTCCCTCGTAAACGAGACCCTCGAACGCGGCAACGGCGCCACCCGCCAACGCCGCGCCCACAAACAGTCGGGGCGGCTGGAAGACGTGGTTGACGCGCTCGTCGAGGAGACGGCGCAGGGAACATAACCAACCGGCTCCGGAACTCGGACGTATTGTTATGCCGCAACGGAACAAGCCACAAAACGGAAATACGCCTTGCCATCCGGTAGCCCATAAGAACCACCCACCATCGGATGCTCTAGAATCTACTGCGGTATGTGGCGGAGACGTAGAGACGGCGAGGTAGTTCGCGTGAGGTTCTACGCGGTTTCGGCGGCGCTGGTCGTAACGCTCGCCCTGGTCTTCGGCGTTGGAGGGTTGCGGAAGACGAAAGACTACCCGGACCCGGTGCCGCTCCAGATGGCCGGCCTGCTCGGCAACGGCGTCTACACCCACGCAATTTCACCGGAAGAAGCCCGCGGCGCCTCTTACCTACCCGGGTCCAACGTCCTACGCCTTCCCGACGGAGACTTACGCTACCTGCCGCCGGGTGCGGCCGAACCCGTCACCGTTTCACCGGAAGACCCGGGTGCGCGAAAGGCTGTCGCTGAATCCCGCACCTGGCTGGACGAGGGGATGGTCCCTGGCTCAACGGAAAAAGAAAGCCGGATGGCGGGGCGCGCCTTGTTGGACTTACGGCTGCTGACGGACCCTAACGGGGCGGCGGTGGCCGCACCCTACAAGCGATGGAACTACGTTTGGCCCCGGGACGCGAGTTGGGCCGCTGTCGCTTTCGCCGCCACCGGCCACCACGAGGAGTCTTACGAAATACTCGAGTTCTTGGCGTCCGTGCAGAACGAAGACGGGACCTGGGAGGCCCGCTACCGGTCGGACGGGACGCCGGTCTTAGACGGCCGCGCCCCGCAACTCGACGCGACCGGCTGGTTCCCCTGGGCCGTCTGGTTTCATGCTTCCACGGCGCCCGAAGCTTCCGGGCGGCAGGCTGAAGCACTCTGGCCCGCCGCCCGCAGGGCCGCCGACGCCGCAACCGCCGCCCTGCAAAACGACGGCCTGCCGCCCGGCGGCCCGGACTACTGGGAGATAAGCACCTGGAAACCGAACCTCGGGACCGCCGCGCCGCTGCGTACGGGCCTGCGGGCCGGGGCGGACCTGGCGGAGACCCTCGGGCACGACGCCGAAGCCCGCCGCTACGCCGGGGCCGCCGGCCGGCTCGACCGTGCCATCAGCCGCGAGTTCGGGCCCCACGGCTACCCGCGCACCACCCGGCCCGGTAGTGGCGCCGACGCCGCCGTAACCTTTCTGGCGCCACCCTTCGCCCCGCCGGAAACACCGGTCCGAAAGGCCGTCGGGGAAACGGCGAAGAAGCTGCGCGCGCCGAACGGCGGCCTGTTGCCCGGCGAGAAGTGGCGGCAGAAACCAACCGTAGCCTGGACCCCGGAGACGGCGTTCTTCGCGCTCTCCGCCGCCGCGACGGGTGAGGAAGCCTCGGCGGACCGCTACCTCGACTGGCTCGAAGACCACCGGACGGAACTCGGCTCTTTTCCGGAGAAGGTAGACGGCGGGGGGGACCCGCAGGCTGTCGCGCCACTCGGCTGGACGAACGCCATAGTGGTACTGGCGCTGGTGGCAAAAGACGAACCTCTGCTGATTCCCCCGCCGGGTAAAAACGGCTAAAAACTACGAGAACACTTTGCGTGCGGGACTCTAGGGGGGAATGTTTTAAGAAAGCTTCACCGGTTTCCGGCGGGGCAAGCGGTTTCGGATGGGAGGTTTCGGGCCGGTTTCTTTTCCCCGCCCGGGCCCCGCAAGCCGGGGAACGGTGTCCTACGCTACGCGGTGGATATGTTCTCCCGATACGCCCTACCGTTGATCAGGCGCTCCGTAAACTCTCTCTGGCTTATGCTCACCAGGGCCAGCGTCGCGCCGGCGACCATGTCCGGCAGGGGGTCGAGGGCGACGCTTTTTACGTCGGCGCAAGGCCCCGAGAACACGAACAAGAGCTCGTCGGGATCAGACTCCCTTACCCGCCACCCGTCTTCTTGGGTTTCGCAACACAAGAATAGCTCGGCCTCCTCCGGGAAGCTGAAGACCGGCAATGCCCTCTCGTGGTCCGGCCCGGTGGTGAATACCTCTAATGCATGTTCCGGGCGGCGGGTTATTAGCCAGTATCGCGCCCGGCCCCTGAACGAGCCGTTTTCGCCGTCCGCGTTGTTCCGTTTTTCTGCGGTGCTTCTAATGTGTCCTCCTCTACCTCTGCCGTATGGTAACAGGGCTCCCGTACGGCCGCCGATATTGCTCCTCCATGCCCTTGCGGACGTTTCACTTCCTGCAAAGTTCCGGAGGATGAAAAAAGACCTGGCCGAACCCGTGGCTCGTGATCCTGAGAGTCCGAATAAGAGGCCAAGCCTTCGGAAGTGGTTTTCTACGATTGTTGCACGTTGTTGCGAGGGATGCATACGTCTTTCTATGCATATTGGACCTGGACCCGGAGATAGACTTACGAGACCGTTGCGGTCCCTCCGGTTATGTCGCGGACGGAGATCCAACCCTCGTGCAAGGCTTTGCTAACGGCTTCCCCCCGCGAGGAAACCCCTATTTTAGGGTAAACGTTCGCCAGGTGGCGCTTTACGGTGGCTTCCGAGAGGTGGAGGGCGGCGGCGATCCGCTGGTTGCCCATCCCGCGGGCGACCATGAGCAACACCTCCAGCTCCCGGCCGGAGAGGCCGTCGGCCTGCGCCGGGTCCCTGAACGAGCTTTCGGGCGCGATCACGACGGCGCCCTCAACGGGACCAATGGGGCTGTGCGCCGCGCTGTGGACCGCCGAGAGGAGCTCTTCTATGGTGGCGCTCTTCACCAGGTAGGCCACGGCGCCGAGCCCGATCAACTCCCGCACCAACCGGGGGTCGTCGTACATGGTTACGATGACGACCCTGGGCGGCGACGGAACGTCCATGATCCGCCCCATCGCCTCTTTCGCGCCCATAACGGGCATCTCCACGTCCAGCAATACAACGTCGGGGCGCAAATCCTCGACGAGGTCCGTGGCCTCCCGGCCGTCACCCGCCTCCCCGACGACCTCCAAAGTATCGTCGGTAGAGATCATCTCCCTTATGCCCTGGCGGAACATGGCGTGATCGTCGGCCAGGAGCACTTTTATCTTGCCACCGTTCTCGGCCATATTACCCCCCCCCCGGTATCCAAAGGAATCCGGATTTCGACCCCGGCGCCGCCGTCGGGGGACGGGTAGGTTCGGCTCCAGCCTCCTACGAGGGCCGCGCGCTCCTGTATGGCCCGGAGCCCGAGCCCGGGCCGGGACCCGCCGTTTCCGTTGGCCCCACCGTTAGTATCGCCGTTTGTCTCGAAACCGCGTCCGTCGTCCTCGACGTAGCCCGAGGCTTTCTCCCGGGTGATGTTCAGGCCGACGGAGATACGGGAGCCGCCGGAGTGCCTTACGGCGTTGCGGACGGCTTCTCGCAGGACGAGGTAGAGTTGGCCGCGCTGCTGGTTGGTAAGCAGCGCCTCTTCGCCGGAGGCGGAGAGCTTCGCGCTAACGTCGTCGGGGACCGTGATCTCCAGCAGATCCTGCAGGGCCGGGATGAGGCCGCCCTCCGTCTCCGAGCGTCGCAGCTCCATCGAGAGGTTACGCGTCTGGTCCAGCGCGGTCTTTACCATCTCGTTCGCCGTGTGTAACCTGATCTGCGCCCGGACGGGGTCTTTCTCCGCGAGGGCTTCGTAGAGTTGGAGGCTCTGGTGGGCGACGCCCATCGAGTGGGCGACCCGGTCGTGGAGTTCACGGCTGATCCTCTCCCGCTCGGCGGTCTCGGCCCGGGCGTACACCTCCAGGGAACGTAGCCGGTCACGCTCCTCCTCGGACCGCCGCTGCTCGGTAACGTCCAGGGTGATCCCGACAACCCGGACGGGCTCGCCGCCTTCGTCCTGGTATACCCGGCCTTTCGAGCGGACCAGACGGATTTCGCCGTCGGGCCGGACAATGCGGAACTCCAACTCGTGCGGGGTGCCGGCTGTGATAGAGGAGTCCAGCGTGCGCCGCACGCGCCCACGGTCTCCGGGATGAACCCGGCTGAGAAAATCCGTGTAAGAAGGGTTGTACTCGCCCGGCGGGTAGCCGAATATCTCGGCCATCACGCCCGAGCACCGGCTCTCGTCGGAGGCCACATCCCACTCGACCACGCCCACACGCCCGGCCTCGGTCGCCAGCCGCAGCCGCTCTTCGCCCTCGGCGAGGGCTTCTCCGGCTTTTTTGCGGCCTGTTACGTCTTGGGCCACCCCCAGAACCTGCCGCGCCCGGCCCTCGGGCGTGCGGGAGAAGACGGTCTCGTGGCTCCTGAGGTGGCGGTACGTGCCGTCGGCGTGGCGCATCCGGTACTCCAACTCGTTTGCCTCGCCGTCCTTTAAGGAGTCGAATGCCCGGATGCCTTCGGCCGCAACCGGCAGGTCCTCCGGGTGGAGCAGGTGCGGTATGAGGTCTCCGCCCATCGCCGCCACCTGCTCCGGCGAGTAGCCGAGGACCTTCTCCACGCCCTGGTTCACGTAGACGTTGCGGTTCTCGGCCAGGTCGTAGAGGTACAGGATATTTGGGGTGGTGTCGGCGATGCGCCGGAAGAGGAGGCGGCTCTCCTCCAGCGCCTCCTCTGTCTCCCGGCGACCGGCGAAGCGGCCGATCTGGGTCCCGATGAGGCTCACGGTGTAGTGCAGCTCCTTGTCCGGTACGGGCGTCCCCGCGTCCAGAAGCTCGACGACCCCGAAGGACCGGCTTCCGGCCCGGATCGGGAACGCCAGGGCGCCGCGCAGCCCCTCCGCCATCCCGGCCTCCGCGTGGGGGGCCGCATCCCGCTCCAGGTTTTTCGTCCACACCACCCGGTTGTACTTCCAGGCCCGGCCCGGGAGGCCCTCAGCGCCGGCGAAGCTCGTCCCCCGGCACGCCGCCTCGAAACCCGCCGGGCCGGCGTCCGACTTTTGCCAGATCCCGCCGCAGCGCAGCACACCCTCTTTTTCGTCGGACGTCCAAAAAACGACTTTTTGCCAGCCGAGGCTCCCGCCGAGGGCTTCCAAAAGGTCCGGAACGGCGCCCGCTAGGTCTCCGGCCTCCGCCAGCACGGAGTCCACGGCGTGCTGGGCGACGAGACGCTTCCGGCTCGTGTGCTGCTGGGTCCTCTGGTCCCGCATAGTGTGCGAAAATCGCCGGGAAGACGCCAAGAGCCGTTCAAAGCGGTCTTTTGCCTCCGCGGCCTCGCGGCGGGACCTAAGCTCTTGGGCGCGAGATTCCGCAAGCTCCCTTTCGAGCCGCGCCACCTCGGCGTCCCGGCTCCCGGACGGGAACCAGGCGTCCCAGTCCGACGCCCGCCGGGCCGGTTGCCTAGCCCGGGTCATCGGGCACCTCGCGGATAATGAGCACGCCGCCGGTAACGCCGTCGCCCTTTATGTACCGGCCCTTGGCCTCGAAGCGCCGCAGTCCTTCGCCTTCACGAACGGCGAACCGCATGACGAACGATTCCCCGGCGGCCCCCCGACTTTGGGGCGTCGCCTCCGGCGGCAGCCCTCCGCCGTCCTCGTCCAGAACCCGGGCGGAGCCCAGCAGGCCGGGGTCCTCGGCCTCGTGCTCCCCGAAAACCTCCACGAAGACCTGGTTGCTGAACAGGACCTCGCCCCCGGTGTTTACGGCCAGCACCGCGTCGGAGATGTTCGCCAGAATGGCTTCGAGCCGGGAACGCCCGCCCTGTAGCTGTCCCACCAGTTCTTCCGCGCGCCGGCGGGCCTCCTCCGTCTGCCGGCGCTCTTCCTCCCGGTTTTGGGCGAGTTCTTGCAGCTCCGTGGCCCGGGCTTGCAGGTCGTCGTTGGTGGTGTTTAGCTCCTCGACGGTGGCCTGAAGCTCTTCGTTCAGGGTTTCGAGTTCCTCGTTGGTGGCTTGAAGCTCCTCGTTCAGGGTCTCGACCTCCTCCGTGGCGGCCTGGGCCTCCTCGGTGTTCACCAGCGACTCCTCGTGGGCGGCTTGAAGCTCCTGATTATGCCGGCCGAGCTCCCGGTTGGCTTCTTCGAGTCGGCGGTTCCTCTCGGAGAGGCGCCGCATCCGGACCGTCGCCGTAACGTCTTCCACCGTGAGCAGGACGTTCTCGGGTGGTTTTCCTTCGTCGGCGGACTGCTGGGGGTGGCAGGTGAGCCGCAGGTAGCTGGGCTCGCCGGTGGTGGCTTCCTCTACGACGAACTCTTCGGCCTGGGCCGTCTTGCCGTCCCGGAACGTCTCGTCTATGGTCCTCCGGACTTCGGCATAGGGGGCCTCCTGCATGGCGTGGAGGAAATCCTCCCCCACGGCAACCCCAGAGATAGAGAGCAGCCGGCGGGCGGCGTCGTTGATCGCCACGATTTCGTAGCCGCGGTCTACTATCGCGACGCCAACCGGCAGCCGGTCGAGCAGGCTTCCACCCGCCGCGCCGGCCGCAACGGCCGGCCGCCGGGGTCTTCCTCCGGACCCACCGTCGATCTCCCGGCCGCCGGGGTCTTTCTCCGGGTGCGCCGGCGGAGATTCCGCGGGGAGCGTGGGCGGCATGAGAAAACGCTGGCCCTGACGGCGGTAGACCTTGTTCTGCCGGTCGGCGGACGCGAACGACTCGGAGAGGGGGGTGGTTGACTCGGCCTTGCCCATCGCCAGGTAGCCGCCGTCGCGCAGGGAGTAGGCGAACAGTTGCAGCGCCCGGCGTTGTAGCTCGCCGGAAAAGTAGATCAGGACGTTTCGGCTCAGCACCAGGTCTATCTGGGGAAACGGCGACCGCTGGGCCAGGTCGTGCTCCCCGAAGACGATCATGCCCCGCACCTGCTTTTTTACCTGGTAAGAGCCGTCCTCCTCGACGAAGTAGCGTTTGACCTGGTCTTCGGAGAGCCCCTTCAGGGCCGAGGGCGGGTAGATCCCCCGCCGGGCGAAGTTCACGGCCTCCCCGTCTACGTCGGTGGCGAAGATGCGGACGTTGAAGAGCCCCGCGTCCTGGTCCAGCACTTCGGAGACCAGGATCGCCAACGAGTAAGCCTCCTCGCCGGTGGCGCACCCGGCGGACCAGATCCTGAGCTGTTTCTCCTTTCCGCGGGCCTCCTCGATGAGCTCCGGCAGCACCTCTTCTTGCAGGTAATCAAACAGCCCCGGGTCGCGGAAAAACTCGGTCACCTTTATCAGGAAAGCGCTTACCAGATGCCGGTACTCCTCCGGGTGCTGCTCCAGATACCGGGAATATTCCCCGATGCTCTCGCATTCGGTCGCGGCCAGGCGGCGTCCCAGGCGGCGCATGATGGTGGGCTTTTTGTAGCTCCGGAAGTCCACGCCGCGGTTCCGGTGTAGCTTCTCCAGAAAACGTTCTAGCTCGCGCTCTAGCTCTCGCTCCAACCCGCGCCCGTCTTCCTCCGGGTCCTCCGGCGCCGCGACGCCCGAGAGCAGGTTTTGGAGGACCGGCCCGATCCCCTCCAGAGAAGAAACGATGTCCACGGTGCTCGGGGCCAGCGAGCGCGGCATCTCGCCGAACTCGGCGGTCTCGGGGTCCTGGATCACGACCGTCCCCCCGGCCTGGCTGACGGCCCGGGCGCCGTCGGTGCCGTCGGTGCCGGTGCCGGTGAGCACCACGGCGATGAGGTTCTCCCCGTAGACCCCGGCGGCGCTCTCCATCAGGTGGTTTATGGAGGGTATGGACCGTCCGGAAGCCGGCTCCGGGCTAAAGCCTATCTCCGAGTCGGTGATGTTTACGTGCCGATTGGCGGGAACCACAAAGACCACGCCGGCCTCCAGCGGCTCGTGGTCCGTGACGGTCTTTACCGGCAGCGGGCTCCGACGTGAAAGTATCTGTTGCAGGTGGCTCTCACGGCTCGGGTCTAGGTGCTGGGCCACCACGACCGGGGCCGGAAAGTCCCCGGGGAGGTTCGAGACAAGGTCTGAGAGCGCCCCGATACCGCCGGCGGAAGAACCGACGACGACGAGTTGCGTAAACGGTTTGTCCGCCAATGCTGCCCCTTGCCGGCTACCCACCGGGCGCCCGCGCTCGTTGTGTTCACCGAAAATCATCCGCATTCGCGCCCAACCACCGGCCCCCCGATTCTACAACACCGCAAACCCGGCGACGACCAGGGCCTACAAACCGGCGTGTACAATCACCACTACACAGTAGTGACCGAGCAGCGACCGGAGGAACCTTTATGGACGAGGAGACCGGCAAGACGTACGGGGAACTGTGGGAGCAGTACATGGAGGTCGAGCACCGGGAGTTAGAGCAGCGCAGAAGCGGGCAACTGGGCCGGGCGCTCGGCCGGGCGCTCCCTGATGAGTCGCAGGAGGAGTTGGACCGCATAGCCGAAGAAGACCTGCGCCGGGCCGAGGAAGGACTCGTGGAACTGCGCGAGGGTGACGAGGTCTGGTACAAGCCCATAGCCGGGCTTACCCGCGAAGACCGGCAGGCCCGGATAGAATCGGAGAACGCCCGGGCGGCCTGGATCTCAGAGCGCCTGAAACGCCAGCCCCGCCCCTAACGACAGTCCCGCCTCTAGTAAGACAAAAAGATCCTTTCGCCCCCGCATCCGGCCACACCGAAAAACGCGAAAACGCGGGAAGTTGCATAGAAATATGTATGTCCCGCCGGGGTTCGGATGCGACCATAGGGACTGGAGCTCTATGTGTCGGTTTTGGCGAAAGGAAGCGATGGTGGTTCTCGAAGAGTTTACCCTGGGCCGGTTCTTTCCCGGCGGTGGTCCGGGACCTATCCGGGGGGCCGGCAAATGACACACGGCGGCTGGCTCGAACCATCTCTGCTGCTCTGCGTGTGGGACACCGGCGAGTGCCGGGCCCACGAGATAGCCGAGAGGCTCGCGGAGTTGGGCTTCGGCGACGTAAAGCTGAAGAAGATCTACCCGGTGTTGCAGAAGATGGAAAGAGATGGGCTGGTAACCTCGGACGACGAGTACCTGGACTGGCCCGCCTGGCGGCGGTACGGTATCACCGCCTCCGGCGAAGGCTACCTGGAGATCTGGGTGAATGCGTTCGAGAGATACCGGGACGGGGTAGACCATTTTCTCAGGCTCTACGGCGAGAGGCCCGGGTGGCGGAGGGGCTTGCGTGAGTCACCGTCCGTGCCCTGGTGACCACCGCCCCGCCGGGAAGGACCCGCAGATGAACGAAGAAGTCGAAGCCCAGCACGACGGGTATTTCAAACGAGACCGGAGGATGCTCGAAGCCGCCGGCTGGGAACTCGTCGAAAAGAACTCCCAAAAAGTACTCTGGCGCAACCCTGAAAGCGGCAGGCTCTATCCCCAAGACGCCGCGGCAAAGCTTATGCAAGAGGGGCAGGTCCCCGAAAACCCGGACGGGACGTGACCCTCTTGGAACCCGAAAACGTCCTGGGAGCCGCGGCAAAAAGCCCGGAAAGCGCCGGTGGGCATCCGGGAACTACAAACGGGGGCCGCCTCGAAGACCACGAAGAGTTGGACGGCTTTTTGCAAGGGGCGATCCGGCACCTGGAAATCCCGGACCTGGCGGGCGCCGAGCTGTTGCTCAAAAGGCGAGTATCAAGGCTACTTCGATGTGGGTCGGCTCCGGGGGCCCGGCGCTGCCGCAGCCTCTAACGGACCTGGATGAGTTCCGCGAAAACCTCCGGCGCCTGAACCTACGGTGGCGTACGCCGGATCCACACCCACTGATCGGCCTCCTGAAAGAAATCCACTCGCAGTTCGGGGATCATACACATTTCGGCGCCGGCCGCCGGGTGGACCCCCCAAGGGTGGACCCCTGAACCTGAAAGCCTGTCGCTCAGGCCGCCAAAGGACCAAACGTGGCCCGGGTCGAGGAGTCTCGTGGAGAGCCCGAAACTCTGCGAACGGTAAAGCGCCAGCATCGGGTGCACCAACGTCGGGTTGACGTATCCGCCCCTCTTGACCCGAACCCCCGGGAGCCCCGCAAAAGATACATACAAGTGTGTACCGAAAACTGTTAACCGTACCCGCCGGGCGGGAATATTCAAAGCGAAGTGTTAACCCCATACCAGAAGGAGGTACGGAAATGTCGGAGAGCGAACAGGCCACCGGCCTTAGCGATAACGTCTACAACCTGACCAGCGTGCTCTACCACGCCGGAGAGGGCGGTCAGGTCTACGACAAGTACATAGAAGACGCCGAGCGGGACGGCGACCAGGAGCTGGTCGAGTTCTTCCAGGAAGTGCGGGACGAAGACGCGAGGCGCGCCCAGAAGGCCAAGTCTCTGCTGGGCCAGCGCTAGAGGAACACCACGTGCCTGCTATACAGGCTGAGGTACGCTTCTTCTCGCCGGCGGTGCGGATTCACAACTACCTTCCTGCGCTACCGGCTTTTGTCAGCCTACAAAATGTCACGCAGGCCAAAATCCTGCTTGGAAAGGAACGAGTTTGTTCTACCACGACAACAAGCTACAGTACACGGTCCGGGTGGACGACCCCAACCCCATCTTCGCCAAGCACCTCCAGCAGGCGATCGGCGGCGTGGAGGGTGAGATCCGGGTCGCCATGCAGTACCTGTTCCAGTCCTGGGGTGCCCGCGGCCCGAGAAAGTACCGCGACATGCTCATGGAGACCGGAACAGAGGAGCTCGCCCACATAGAGATGCTCGCAACAGCCGTCGCCATGAACCTCGCAGGCGCCGAAGCGGAGATACAGTCGGAGGAGCTTCACCCCATTGTTACCGCAAAGCTCGGCGGGCAGAACCCCCGGCACTACCTCTCCGCGGGCTTCGCCGCGATGCCGGTTGACTCGAACGGCGTGGCGTTTGACATGTCCCACATCTACGCCTCCGGCAACATCGCCGCCGACATGTACGCCAACGTCGCCGCTGAAGCCACAGGGCGGGCGCTCGCCACGAGGCTCTACCACATGACCGACGATGCGGGCATGAAGGACATGCTCTCTTTCATGATCGCGCGGGACACCATGCACCAGCAGCAGTGGCTCGCCGTGCTCGAAGAGTTCGGCCCCGAGCACCTGCCAGTCCCCAACTCTTTCCCCCAGGAAGAAGAGAACGAGAAGTACAGCTACTCTTTCTTCGCAACCGGGGTGGACGGAATAGAGACGCCGGAGGGCCGCTGGACAAAGGGTGAGTCCCTGGATAACCGGAACGGTGAGTTCAGTGTCTTCAAGTCGGAGCCTATAGGAGATCAAGAACTAGGGCTCGGTTACGCTCGGGATGATGCCTTTGCCCAGAAGGAGCAGCAAGAATAGGCGGGAGCCACTGAGAGTAGTTGTCGGAAACGGGGCGGGTTCATCCTGGGTGATCGGTCTGTCCCGTCCGACGTTCGTTCGAAGGGAGTTGAATGAAAGCTGTAGTTTTTCACGACGTAGGAGACATCCGGCTAGACGACGTAGAAGACCCGAAGATACAGGAGCCGACCGACGCCATCGTCCGGCTCACCTCCAGCGCCATCTGCGGCACGGACCTGCACATGGTCCGGGGCACGATGGCGGGTATGGTGCCGGGGACTATCCTGGGGCACGAGGGCGTCGGGGTGGTCGAAGAAGTAGGAGCCGGGGTTAGAAACCTGGTCCCCGGCGACCGGGTGGTCATACCATCTACGGTAGGCTGCGGCTACTGCTCTTACTGCCGCGCCGGCTACTACGCCCAGTGCGACAACGCGAACCCAAACGGTCCGCAGGCCGGCACTGCCTTTTTCGGCGGCCCCCAGCCGACCGGTCCCATAGACGGCCTCCAGGCCGAATACGCCCGCATACCCTACGGTAACGTCGGACCCGTCAAGCTGCCGGACAACGTGTCGGATGAAGAGGCGCTCCTGATCTCCGACATCTTCCCCACCGCCTACTTCGGCGCCGACATCGCCGGGGTAAAAGACGGCGACACGGTGGCCGTCTTCGGCCTCGGGGCCGTGGGACAATTCGCCGTGCGCAGCGCCTTTATCATGGGCGCGGGAAGGGTATTGGCGGTTGACCGCATACAGTCCCGCCTCGAAGCCGCCCGCGCGCAGGGCGCGGAGGTCATAAACTTCGAGGAAGAGGACCCGGTACAGACGATCTTCGAACTCACCGGCGGCATCGGCGTGGACCGGGTAATAGAAGCCGTCGGGGTGGACGCCGAACACGCGAGCTCCGGCCCGGCTGCTCCTTCGGAAGATCAGCAACAACAGTACGAGCAGGAGATCAGTCAGGTCGCGCCTCAGACAAATCCGCAAGGGGAACTGTGGCAGCCGGGCAGCGCGCCGTCCCAGTCTGCGGAGTGGGCGACGCAGGCAGTAGCCAAGGGCGGTAGCATCGGGGTGATCGGGGTCTTCCCGCCGCAGGCGATGACCTTCCCGATAGGCGCCCTTCAGCAGCGCAACCTGACGGTACGGGGCGGCAATTGCAACCACCGCCGCTACATTCCGCGGCTCGTCAGCATGGTGGCTGCCGGCACCGTAGACCCGACAGAATTCATTACGGACAAAGAGCCTGTTCCGAGCGCCGTAGACGCCTACGAGATCTTCGATCAGCGGGAGCCGGGCTGGCTGAAAGTGGAGTTGCAGCCGGCGGGGTAGTGAAAATGCTCTACCTCAGGTCACATTGGGAAAAGGAGGCGGGAGGTTGGGCCGCAAAGCCCAACCTCCCAGGCTAGAACGGACGAGACAGCATATGGAATGTGTGCCGTTGTTCTTAGAGCTATAGGATCGGAGTGAAAAATCTTGGCGAACGATTCGTACGACGCCGTTGTGGTCGGGGCCGGCCACAACGGCCTGGTATGCGCCCTCTACCTCTGCCGGGCCGGCTGGAAAACGCTGGTTTTGGAACGGAACGAAAAAGTCGGCGGCGCGGTGCAGAGCGCGGAGATTACCCGCCCCGGCTTTGTCCACGACCTCTACTCGATGAACCAGAACCTCTTTCTCGGCTCCCCGGTCTACGCGGAGCTGAAAGACGACCTCAAGCGCCACGGCCTCAGCTACAAAGTGGCCGAGAAGTCCTACTCCAACGTCTACCCCGGCGGCAAGAGCCTCAGGGTCTACAAAGACGTGGACCGCACGATGGAGTTGTTGCGCGGGCACAATGAGCGGGACGCTGAGGGTTTCGGTCGGCTCTTCGAGCAGTTTCAGGCTTTTAGCCAGGCGTTTCTGCCGGTCTACGGGGCGCCGCTGCCTTCTTTCGAGGCGGTGTGGGACCTGCTCAAGGCCGCGCGGACGCAGGGCCTAAACGAACTCACAGACCTCATGCAGATCGTGATGAGCTCTACGAGGGAGCTCGGCGCCTACTTCGGCTCCGAGGAGATGCGGGCGCTGTTCGCGACGTGGGGGCTGCACATGGACTTCGGCCCCGACGTCTCCGGCGGTGGCATGTTCCCGTTTTTAGAGACCTTCACCGACATGGTCGAAGGCATGTCGATTACCGAGGGCGGGGCGTCGAAGATGCCCGAGGCTCTGGCCGCCCTGATCCGGGAATCCGGCGGCGAGATCCGGACGAAGGCCGAAGTAGGCCGCATCCTCACCGAAAACGGCGCCAACGGTAACGCCAGCGGACGTACCGGCGGACGCGCCACCGGCGTGGAGCTGGCTTCGGGTGAGCAGATCGAGGCCAAGCGGGCCGTCGTCGCAAACCTGACGCCGTCGGTGCTCTTCGGGGATCTCCTGTCACCGGACGAATTGCAGCCGCAGTTCCGCCGTAGGGTGAGGCGCTACGAGCGCGGTCCCGGCACTATGATGGTCCACCTGGCGCTCTCAGGAAGGCCCCGGTGGGCGGCTGGTGAAGACCTGGACGAGTTCGCCTACGTCCACATAGCCCCCTACGTCGAAGATTTGGCGGAGACCTACACAAATTCCATGAACGGCTATTTGCCCGAAAGCCCACTGCTGATAGTCGGGCAGACCTCGGCGGTAGACCCGTCACGGACGCCGGGCGACGAGGAGATACTCTGGATCCAGGTAAGGACCCTCCCCTCGGAGATCAAGGGCGACGCGGCGGGGGAGATCTCCGCCCGCACCTGGGATGAGGCCCGGGAGCCTTTTGCAGACAGGGTGATGCAGAAGCTGGAGGAGTACGCCCCCGGCATAGGCGACCTCGTGCTCGACCGGGTGGTCTTCTCTCCCGAAGACCTCGAACGCCACAACCCGAACCTGGTCGGTGGTGACTCCATCGGCGGCAGCTTCCACCTCAAGCAGAACTTCGTCTTCCGTCCGTTTCCCGGCTGGTCCAACTACAAGATGCCGCTCGGCGGTCTCTACATGGTCGGGGCGGCGACCTGGCCGGGTCCGGGCACCAACGCCACCTCAGGATACCTGGCGGCGCAGGAGATCCTCGGCACCTCCACCCGCGACCGGCTCGTCCAGGGCGCGGCGGCGGTGGGCGCAGCAGCCGCAGCCACCGCGGTCGGGACCCTCGCGCTCCGGCGGCTGCTTAGGAGGTGAAGGCATAGCGTGGAAGACGGAATTTTCGTCAGCCAGATCACGACCTCCCAGTGGGGCTTCGAAGAGAGCGTCGAGAACTACGCCCGCACCGACGGTATAAACGGCATCGGCGTCTGGCCCGACAAGCTCTCTGAGGTCGGGGCCGAAAAAGGCGCCCGCCATATCCGGGACGCTGGCCTCGCGGTCTCGTCGCTGGTCTTCGTCGCGGGCTTTACCCAGGACTTGCGGGGCGGAGGAGGCCGCCGAAGCCTTAGCAGACCAACGCCATGCCGATACCCTGGGTGGAACCGGAAGAGATCTCTGACGCGATGCTGTTCCTGGCCTCCGACGAGGCCCGCCACATAACCGGCGAGGCCCTTACCGTGGACGCCGGCGCCCTGGCTAGCGCCCTGATGTAGGGAGTTAGGGAGCCCGGTGGAGTAATCATCCCGCAAAAACCGGAACGGAGACGGCCTGGAACCGAGCTGTGGAACGGGCCCCGGCCCACCCCACGGTGACGCCCCCGCGGTAAGGCTCTATAAGAGATACCCTTTCTACCATAGTCTCCTGCGGACCCTGGTCGCGGCCGGGGTCGTGCTCCCGGGATTGATTCTGGCGTGGCGATTCCTCGCCGGGGTCGCAACGGTAGCGCTCCTGATCCTGGCAGGGATGTTCCTGGCCGTGATCCTGTCTCGGCCGGTCGAGGTCCTGTAAAGACGCCAGGTTCCGCGGGCCATATCCTCCCCGCTGACCATTTCGGGCGTCGTGGGGGTTTTGCTGGCGCTGCCGTTGACCGTGGTGGCTCCCTGAGCTTACTACCCTATACATCGACTGGCGCGTTTTTACACAGATTGTGCTATTCCTCGCCGCCACCGGACGCTATATGATGAGCTTTCCACGTTATGAAGGGAGCGTGCAAAGGTATGGAGAAGACAAAACGTGTAGTCCGGGTAACGAAGCCTGCAACGAAGCGCACCCCATACTGGTTGGTCGTAAAAGGTGGGTGCGACAGGGTAGAAGTGTTGACCATTGGGGCACCTGATGGTCGGCAAGCTCTGCCGGTCTTTAGCTTTGAGGAAGAGGCCG
This sequence comes from Rubrobacteraceae bacterium, assembly GCA_965213905.1. Lineage (GTDB taxonomy): Bacteria > Actinomycetota > Rubrobacteria > Rubrobacterales > Rubrobacteraceae > SIRX01. The sequence continues at coordinate 2,061,632 of OZ243922.1, forward strand.
AGATGTTCCTACATTTGAGAGGATCGCGAGATGGCTGGCGACTAAGGGGGACTGGCACAGGAGAGCTTCTCTCGATGCTCTACACTATCCTAAGGGATGTCAGGTATGTAACGCTGGACCCCATACCGGAGAACTCGGGTTTGAACGGCTCAGGGCTGCTCAGTATTAGCCGGGAAGCCTTCGTGGAACGTCTGGACGCCATAAACGGCAGAGATGATCTCGTCAAAAAAAAGGGCACAGTACCGTCAATTTTTGACAAAGATCAGCCTATAGAGAGGACCGTTAACCGGAGTATTAGTCCCGGATACATGGTAGGAAGCTAATAACCAGATTTACCTGGGGCAATGGCTTATCCAAAGGTGAATCGTAGCTTCTTGCACGTCCTCTTGTGGGCAGTGCTCTGGGCCTTTACCCTGTTCTTGGTCTACCGGTTTCTCTCCACGGTCGCTACGGTGGCGCTCTCGATCACCGTAGGACTCCTGCTGGCGGTAGCGCTCTCGGGTCCGGTCGAGGCGCTTCGACGCCGCAAAGTACCGAGGACGCTCGCCCTGGCCCTGATCGTCTTTGGAGTACTGGTACTGTTGGGTATCTCCGGGTTCCTGCTGGGCACCACACTCGCCGATCAGGCATCCCGACTAGCCTCTTCGTTACCCGAGGCGCTATCCAACCTCTCCCGCGAGGTCGAGAGGCTTGCAAGTAGGTTCGGGGTCCCCGTCCCCGAGGGCGGCGGTCTCTCACCCTCCTCGCTCTCCGGGTCAGCGGGCAAGGCCCTGGGCGGGGCAGCGGGCGTCTTTGGTAGCGCGGCATCCGCCCTGGTGGGCCTGGTGGTAGTGTTGTTCTTGGCCCTCTACCTGGTTGCAAACCCCGAGCCCATGGTCGACTGGCTGGTGAGACTTTTCCCCCCCAACCGCCGACCGCGGACGCGGGAAGTTCTCTCTTCGCTACGCACTGGCCTGCTCGACTGGCTCAAGGGTCAACTCGCGGCCATGGCGGTAATCGGTGTGCTGTGGACCGTTGCCCTGTTGCTCATTGGCGTCCCCGGAGCCCTGTTCTTGGGAATCTTTGCCGGACTGGCGGCGTTTGTACCCTACATAGGACCTTTGATCGGCCTTGTGCCGGCCTTCGTGCTGGCCTTTGCTGCGGGTCCTCTGAGTGCCCTTTTGGTACTGGTAGCCTACGTTGCCATCCAGGGTGCGGAGAGCTACCTCATAACACCGCTCATTATGGAGAGAGCCGCTTCCATACACCCGGCGACGGTCATAGCGGTCGTCACGGTTCTGGGAGCGGCGTTTGGAGCCTTGGGCGCCCTGCTGGCGGTGCCTACCGCCGTGGTGACCGGGGTGCTAATTAATGAGCTATGGTTCCAGAGGCTGGAGAAAACCGACAGATGACACATGCGCGGTTACTTTACTATAGCCGGATGTGGGAGGACGTTTTGCTAGAGGTGATCTACAGCTACACCAGCCGTAAAAACAACGTATTAACGTGGTTTGCAAACAGGCTCGGTACTATTGGCCCTTGGCGGAATCTGTCCAGAGCGATAGTTTATTCGACGATTGCCTGGCGGCAGACGTCCACATTCAGAACATTCGCAATTTGGTCGAATCTGCGACCATACTGGCGGTGCTCTGACAACCGGGTTACAGTAGCATACCCTCCAGCACACCGGAGGTTACATGGCGCAGAATATTCCCCCCGTGCGCCTGCTGACTACGGCCATGACCTACGACGTGCCCGAGCAGGAACTTCGGATCAGCCTGTCGAAGATGCCGACCCTGCCGCAGAGCCGGTTCGTGATCCGTCACGTCCGAGAAACCAGCCAAGCTAACTAGTAGAAGGTTGGCGCCCCGGGTGGGGAAGAGGAGGGGGGCGCCGGAAAGGAGTGTGGCTGTGTGTGTCCTTCCCGGAGATGTTTCACGCCTCGATCCGGCTGTTTTCGGACAGAAATGGTCCAAAGTGTGTAGTAGAGGAGCACAATGAGGGTTGCACACGCTACTTCGTCCGGTCTGGGTACGGAGTACGTTCTGGATACGTGACGTGCGATCCCGTCCGTCTTGGATTGCGCTTGCGGCGTTCAGGGCATATAGCGAACGGACGAAACCCTGTACCGATTAGGAGGCAATTGTGGCTTTCAACGCTGAAGATGCCCGGCAATACCTGCAAGGTGTCGATTATCCCGCCAATAAGGGGGCAGCTCATCTCTACCGCCGAAGACAACGGCGCCCCCGAAGAGCTGCTCGACATGATCGGGACCCTCGACCGGCCCGAGTTTAACGAGGAAGAAGATGTTATCGCAGAGTTGAGGGCTGCTCCGGGAGCCGGGTAATCGGAGAGAAACGGAGAGTTCGTGGCGCAATTAGACGGCCGCAGGGTATTGATCACCGGCGCTTCCTCAGGTATCGGGGAAGCGACCGCGCGGGTGCTCGCCGCAGAGGGTGCCCGGGTCGCATGCGTGGCCCGGCGCAAAGAGCGCATAGAAAAACTCACCGAGGAGATCGGCGGGATAGCCATCACGGCGGACATCACCGACGAGTCCGAAGCCCGGCGGGCTGTTGACGAGGCTGCAGAGGCTCTCGGGGGGCTGGATGCGGTAGCCAACATAGCGGGCGTGCAGTTGCTGGCCCCCTTCTCCGACGGCCGCGTAGACGAGTGGCGGATGCTCCTGGACGTGAACGTCTTCGGGTTGCTGGTTACCAGCTACGCGGCGCTGAAGCACCTGCGAAACTCGGGCGGGGGCGACATAGTGAACATGGGTTCCATAGGGGGTCGCCGGGTTACGGGTTCGACCGGCGCCGTCTACAACGGCACGAAGTTCGCCGTGCACGCCATCTCGGAGGCGATGCGGCGGGAGTTGCACGGTGAGAGAATCCGGGTAACTATAATCTCCCCCGGTTGGGTGAACACCGAGCTGGGGCAGAACATGGCCGACGAGGGGATACGCGAGGACCTTCAGCAGCGGCAGAAAGAGATCGGGCTATCCTCGGAAGACGTCGGACGGCAGATCGCACGGGCGCTGGCCGAGCCACCGCACGTAACGCTGCATGAGATCTCTGTGATGCCCACCGCCGAAGGATAGGGAGCCCACGCTAGCGGGGTTCGCGCTCCCTCTTGCTTCCGGTCTCGTCTACACACTTCGAACCATTTTCTGGCCGGATGTATACCCAGACGCGATATACGTCTTGTGGATGGGTATGTTCGTGAATACAGAACACGAAATCCAGTTCCGGCACCATGCGGTATGCCGGATGAAATCCCGGGTTACGGTAGAGGAGGAGACGGATGGGTATACGCGAGCGTTTCTCGGCCTGGTCGGTCGTACGGCAACTCCGGGATGGGGACCGGCTGGCCCTCGGTAAGTCCGCCCAGTCATCACTCTCTGAAGGACTGCGGCCCCGGACGGCGGAGGCCGACAAGGTGGTCAAGTCTATCTGCCCTTACTGCGCGGTCGGCTGCGGGCAGAACATCTTCGTCAAGGACGGCGAGGTTACCCAGATAGAAGGCGACCCCGACAGTCCCATCTCCCGCGGCAGGCTCTGTCCCAAGGGCGCGGCCTCGCGCAGCTTCGTCCAGAGCCCGCTACGCGAGTACAAGGTCAAGTACCGCCGGCCGTACTCCAAGGAGTGGGAAGACCTGGACCTCGATGCGGCGGTTGACATGATCGCCGACCGGGTCCTGAAGACCCGCGAGGAGACCTGGCAGGACGAGGACGAAGACGGCAAGCACCTGCACCGCACGTTAGGCTTCGCCCATCTTGGCGGGGCGACGCTGGATAACGAGGAGAACTACCTCATAAAGAAATTCTTTACGGCGATGGGCGCGGTGCAGATCGAGAACCAGGCTCGGATATGACACTCCTCTACGGTCCCGGGTCTCGGGACCTCGTTCGGTAGGGGCGGGGCTACCACCTTCCAGCAGGACCTCGCAAACTCGGATTGCATCGTGGACATCGGCTCGAATATGGCCGAGAACCATCCCGTGGGTTTCCAGTGGGTGATGGAGGCCCGGATGCGGGGGGCGGAGATCATCCACGTAGACCCCCGCTACACCCGCACCAGTGCCGTCTCTAACCTGCACGTCCCGCTCCGGTCCGGCACGGACATCGCGTTCCTTGGCGGCATGATCAACTATATCTTAGAGAACGACCGCTACTTCGAAGAGTACGTCGTCAACTACACGAACGCCCCGGTGATCGTGAACGAAGAATTCCAGGACACCGAGGACCTGGACGGCGTGTTCTCCGGCTGGGACCCGGAGTCCGGCTCCTACGACCCTTCGACCTGGCAGTACGCGGGCATGCAGGCCTCGGGCGCCGCCGGCCAGCGCGAGCAGGGCGGGGCGACCGGAGAGCAGGCCCACTACGCCCAGGGAGGCCGCCTGGAACGCGGCGACCCGCCCGAGATGGACGCTACGCTCCAGCACCCCCGCTGCGTCTTCCAGCTCCTCAAGAAGCACTACGCCCGCTACACGCCGGAGATGGTCGAGAGCATCACCGGCATCAGCCAGGAGCTTTTCCTGCAGGTCTGCGAGCTGGTCTGCGACAACTCGGGCCGGGAGAAGACCACTTGCTTCGCCTACGCCGTCGGCTGGACCCAACACACCCACGGCGTCCAGAATATCCGGGCGGCGTCCATCGTGCAGCTCTTGCTCGGCAACATGGGGCGTCCGGGGGGTGGAATTATGGCTCTCAGGGGACACGCCTCGATCCAGGGCTCCACCGACATCCCAACCTTGTTCAACATCCTCCCCGGCTACATTCCGATGCCCCACGCCCACGAGGAGCAGGACCTCGACACCTTCGTCGAGCGGAATTCGGCCCCCAGCGGCTACTGGGGCAACATGAAGGCGTACACGGTGAGCCTCCTGAAAGCCTGGTACGGTGACGCCGCGACCGAAGAGAACGACTACTGCTTCGACCACCTGCCGCGCCTCACCGGGGACCACTCCGTCTACCCGACGATCATGGGCATGGTAGACGGCTGGTGCAAGGGCTTTTTCGTGATGGGCCAGAACCCGGCGGTCGGGGCCGCAAACGGCAAGCTCCAGCGCCTGGCCCTCGCAAACCTCGACTGGCTCGTCGTCCGCGACATCGTAGAAACCGAGACCGCCGCCTTCTGGTACGACTCGCCGGAGACGGAGACCGGCGAGCTGGCTCCAGAGGATATAGGTACCGAGGTCTTTTTCCTACCGGCGGCCTCGCACGTGGAGAAAGCCGGCACGTTCACCAACACCCAGCGACTTTTGCAGTGGCGCAACAAGGCCGTCGAGCCCAAAGGCGACTGCCGCTCGGAGCTGTGGTTTATGTATCACCTGGGCAAAAAGATCCGGGAGAAGTTGGCGGACTCCGAAGATCCGAAAGATCGGGCGGTGCTCGACCTCGTCTGGGACTATCCGTGGGAGGAGGAGAGCGCGTTCGAGGAGCCGAACCCGCACAGCGTTTTGCGCGAGATCAACGGCCAGGACGAAAACGGCGACGTTCTCTCCACCTACCTCCAGATAAAAGAAGACGGCTCGACGGCTTGCGGCTGCTGGATCTACTGCGGCGTCTACGCCGACGAGACAAACCAGGCAAACCGCCGCAAGCCCTGGACCGAGCAGTCCTACGTCGCCCCCGAGTGGGGCTGGGCCTGGCCCGCCAACCGCCGCATCCTCTACAACCGCGCCTCCGCCGACCCCGATGGCAAACCCTGGTCAGAGAAAAAGAAATATGTCTGGTGGGACGAGGAGCAGGGTCAGTGGACCGGCTACGACGTCCCGGACTTCGGCGCGTCCAAACGCCCCGACTACGTCCCGCCCGACGACGCCCAGGCCGAGGACGCCATCCGGGGCGACGACCCGTTTATCATGCAGGCCGACGGCCGGGGCTGGCTCTACGTCCCCGCCGGCCTTACCGACGGGCCGTTCCCAACCCACTACGAACCGGAAGAAACCCCCTTCGAGAACGCCCTCTACGCCCAGCGGGCCAACCCGGCGCGTCAGCGGTTCCCCCGCGACGACAACCCGTACAACCCATCCGGTGGCGAGGCCGGCTCAGAGGTCTTCCCCTACGTCCTCTCCACCTACCGCCTCACCGAGCACCACACGGCGGGCGGCATGACCCGCTCCACCGGCCACCTCTCCGAGCTCATGCCCGAGATGTTCTGCGAGGTCTCGCCGGAGCTCGCCGAAGTCGCCGGCCTGGAGAACGGCGGCTGGGCAACCATCGTGACGACGCGCACGGCGATAGAGGCCCGCGTGCTCGTCACCGACCGGCTGGCACCCTTGAAGGTGCAGGGCAAAAAGACGTACCTCGTTGGGATGCCCTACCACTGGGGCAGCAAGGGCGTCGTCACGGGCGATTCGGCAAACGACCTGCTCGGCCTCGCCCTCGACTCGAACGTCCACATCGGCGAGTACAAGGTCGCCACCTGCGACATCCAACCCGGCAGGAGGCCGCGCGGTCCCGCCCTCGTCGAGTTCGTCGAAGACTACCGCCGCCGGGCGAACGCCGGGGTGAACGCCGGCACACAAAACGGAGGTGCAAGTTGAGCGACGCCAACAACATTATTCCCGGCTCCGGCACGACGGACGCCTATAACATCGAGGGCCGTGAAACCCCGGAGACCCGGCCCGTGGTCCCGCTGGGCCAGAAAAGCTACGATGGCGACGGGGAATCCCAGCCGAGGATGGGCTTCTTCACCGACACCACCGTGTGTATCGGCTGCAAGGCCTGCCAGGTCGCCTGCAAGGAGTGGAACCACGTTCCCGACACGATCGGGGAGCTAACCGGCCACTCCTACGACAACACCGGCGAGCTCGGGGCTAACAACTGGCGCCACGTGGCCTTTGTCGAGCAGCGCAAGCCGGTCTTTATTCAGGAGGAGGCGGGCCTGGGGACGCCGGCCATCGAGGGCGAGCCGGACTTCCGGTGGCTGATGCACTCCGACGTTTGCAAGCACTGTACGGACGCGCCGTGCCTGGAGGTGTGCCCCACGGGTTCGCTCTTTCGGACCGAGTTCGGGACCGTGGTGGTGCAGGAGGAGATCTGCAACGGCTGCGGCTACTGCGTCCCGGCCTGCCCATTCGGGGTGCTCGACCGCCGCGAGGATGACGGGCGGGTGTGGAAGTGCACCCTCTGCTACGACCGTCAGAAGGACGGCATGGAGCCCGCCTGCGCCCAGGCGTGCCCGACGGACTCCATCCAGTACGGTCCTCTGGACGAGCTGCGCGAAAAAGCCAACGGCCGCCTCGACATGCTCGTCGAAGCCGGGGCCACCGACGCCCGGCTCTACGGCGCGGACGAGGAAGGGTACGGGATGGGAGCATTCTTCCTCCTGATGGACGATCCCGAAGTCTACCGGCTGCCACCCGACCCGGAGGTGGTTACCCGCAAGATCGGGGGCCTCTGGGGATCTGCGGCCCTCGCCGCCGGGGCAATCGCCGCCGGCGTCGCCGCTTCTTTCTTAGGAGGCAGCCGATGAGCGATCCCCAGAACGGCGCGCAGGGCGAACACTACTACCAGCCGGTCCACTCCGCCACGCAGCAGGGCGCCGTGCCCGGCGGTCGCGGCCCGGTACAGGAGGTCCCCGAGGAGCAGGTGCGGTCCTACTACGGCCGGGGCGTCATAAAGCAGCCGGTGTGGACCTGGGAGGTCCCCTGGTACCTCTTTTTCGGAGGACTGGCCGGGGCCTCTTCGGGGCTCTCCCTCGTGGCCCGCATCACCGGAAACCACACTCTGGCCCGGCGGGCGCTGCTCGTCGCTTTCGGGGGCGCGGCGGTGAGCCCCCTGCTCCTGATCTCCGACCTCGGTCGACCGGAGCGGTTCTACATGATGCTCCGGGTCTTCAAGCCCACCTCGCCGATGTCTTTGGGAACCTGGATCCTCTCGGCCTTCGGTACCTCGACCGGCGCCGCCGTCGCGGGCGACCTGCTGGGCGTATTCCCGAAGCTCACCCGCTCCGCCGAAGTCGTCTCCGCCCTGCTCGGCCCGCCGCTCTCCACCTACACCGCCGTGCTGCTCTCCGACACCTCCGTACCCGTCTGGCACGAGGCCCGCAAAGAGTTGCCGTTCGTCTTCGCTGCAAGCTCCGTGGCGAGCGCCGGCGCGGCCGCCGCGATGCTCGCGCCAACCGTAGAGGCCGGCCCAGCACGCCGGCTCGCCGTCGGCGGGGCGGCAGCCGAGATCGCCACCTCCGAGTACATGAAACACCGGCTCGGGAAACTTTTGGCCGAGCCCTACGGTAAGGACAAGTCAGGCCGCTACGAGAAACTCTCGACGGCCTTGACCGGGGCGGGCGCGGCGGTCGTCGGGCTATTCGCTCGTAGGAGCCGGCTCGGCGCCGCGGTTGGCGGGGCGGCGGTCCTGGCAGGGGCCGTGCTCAAGCGTTGGTCCGTCTTCGAGGCCGGGCTCGAATCCGCCCGCGACCCGAAATACGTCGTCCTATCCCAACGTGAACGCTTGCACAACCGGAACAGGTCGCATGGTGGATAACCGGCAGCGGGTTCCAAGACGGTTCGGCGGCCAGATCTAGCCAGGAAACGAACGATGAGGAGAGGCTCTTGTTAGAGAGCGTGTTTGCGGCGCGGGCCACCTTCGGGATGACCCTCATGTTTCACATAATCTTCGCCTCTTTAGGCGTGGTCATGCCGTTTATGATGCTCGTCTCGCAGTGGCTGTACCTGCGACGGGGCAACCCAGTCTACGAGGCGCTGAACAAGAAGTGGACCACGGCGTTCGCGCTCACCTACGCGGTCGGGGCGGTCTCCGGGACGGTGCTGACGTTCAGCTTCGGGCTTTTGTGGCCGAACTTCATGAACGTGGCCGGGCCGCTGATGGGTTATCCGCTGGCGATAGAGGTGCTGTTCTTCCTTCTCGAAGCTATCTTTCTCGGGATCTACGTCTTTGGGCGGGATCAACTCTCACCCTGGCTGCACTGGGCGAGCGGCGTTCCCATCTTTATCGGGGGGTTTATGTCCATGATCGTGGTGGTCCTGGCGAACGCCTGGATGAACACGCCGGTCGGCTTCGAGCTGAACGAGGCGGGAGTCGTGGTCGAGGCGGACGTGTTGCGGGCCATGTTCTCGCCGGCCTGGTGGTACGAGTCGAGCCACATGACCGTGGCCGCCTTCGAGGCCGTTGCCTTCGCCTTTGCCGCCATCTACGCCTTCGGGATGCTAAAGGGCCGGCGCGACGAGTACCATAGGAAGGGGCTCTTTATCTCGATGGCGGTTGCGACGTTCGTGGCCCTGGTCATGATCGTCAGCGGCGACCACACCGCAAAAGAGGTCGCCCAGCAGGAGCCCGCCAAGCTCGCCGCGATGGAGCCGAAGTTCGAGACCGAGAAGGGTGCACCCCTCAGCATCGGCGGCTACCCGGACGTCGAGAGCGGGGAGGTTCGCTACGCCATCGAGATACCGTACCTGCTCTCCATCCTCTCCTTCGACGACCCGGAGGCGGAGGTCAAGGGCCTGGAAGCCTTCCCGACCGACGAGCGCCCGGATCCGCGGACCGTGTGGTGGGCCTTCGACGCGATGGTCGGGATCGGGTTCTTCCTCGCTTTCGTTACCCTGTGGTTCTGGTTCGGGTACTGGCGGGCGCGCGGCGTGCCGACGGGCAAGTGGTTTCTGCGGGCCATCGTGCTCTCGGGGTTTTTGGGCTTTATCGCCATAGAGCTTGGTTGGATCGTCACGGAGGAAGGCCGCCAGCCCTGGGCGATAAAGGGCGTAATGCTTACCGCCGAAGGCTCAACGCCCGCGCCGGGGCCGGTGATCGCCTTTTTCGCGTTTTTGACCCTGTATCTCGCCCTCGGCACCTTCTACGTGCGGCTGCTCCGTAACATGGCGACCGGCGCGCCGGAGGAAGGTTCGGGAACATCGGACGATGAACCTAGTCAGGGAGGCGCTTTAGGTGCTTGAGGTCGCGGTCGCCGGGGCGATGGCCTTCGCATTACTGCTCTTCGCGCTGGCCGGTGGCGCGGACTTCGGTGGCGGCATGTGGGCGTTCGTCGCGCCCCGGGATCGGGCCGAGCAGGAGGCGGAGCTCGTGGACCGGGCTATAGGGCCGGTGTGGGAGGCGAACGAGCTCTGGATCGTGGTTGCGCTCGTGATCCTGTGGAGTGGTTTCCCCTCGGTGTTCGCCGTCTACGGCATCTCGCTCTTCGTCCCCCTGGTCCTGGTGCTGGTGGGGATAGTGTTGCGCGGGGGTCTGTTCGCGTTTCAGGAACATGCGGAGTACGCACCCGTCCGCCGGGCTTTCGTAGTCTTCGGCAAGGCGTTCGGGGCGGTCAGCGTGATCGCGCCTTTCTTCTTCGGTATGGCCGCGGGTACCATCGCCTCGGGTCGGCTCCGCTTCGTGAGCGAGCAAGAGGGCGGAGGTTTCGCGGTCGGCCGTCCGGCCAACGGATACTTCGAGCCCTGGTTCGGGCCGTTCCCGATCATGTGCGGGTTTCTCGCCGTCGCCCTCTGTCTTTTTCTCTCAGCGACCTACCTCACCCTGGAGGCCGAGGACGCACCGGAGCTGCGGTCTTCCTACCGCCGGCGCGGCATCATTGCCGGCGGGGTTCTAGGTATTCTGGGTACGGCCGTGCTGCCGATCATGGGCTTCGACGCCTCTTACCTGTGGGGCAGCCTTCTGCAGTTTCCGGCGATCATCTTTATGGTGGCCGCCGCCCTGACCCTAACGCTCTCGCTGGTCTTGCTCTACGCCGAACGTTACTGGTGGGCGCGAACCGCCGCGATATTGCACGTCGTCTCGATCTTCGCCGCCTGGGCCTCCGCCCAGTACCCGTACCTCCTCGTCCCCGACATTACCATCAGCGCCGCCGCTTCACCGGAGCCGGTGCTGGTGGCCCTGCTCGTGCTCTCTTTCTTCTACGCGGCCGTTCTCGGCCCGTCCCTGGCGCTGCTCCTGTACATCTTCAAGCGGCGTCCGTCTCAAGTCAAGGACCCTTCCAGAAAAGAAGCGGAAGAGGGATGATGACGGCGCCCGGCGAGAGGGGTTCGGTGGAAGGCTTCGCGGATAGGACCCTGGCCTGGTACGGGGCTTACTTTATCTCCTTCGTCGGCCTTCTACACCTGCTACTAAGCGGCGAGCATTTCGGCTACGCCGTCTACCTGGGACTATTGTTCCTGGCGAATTTCATCGCGGCGGCGGTCGCGGCCCTGGGTATCTTGTGGACGGAGAGCCGCTGGGCCTGGTCGTTGGGCGCTCTCGTCGCCGGCGGGGCTTTCGTCGCTTTTCTGGGGAGCCGGGTGTTCGGTCTACCCGGTTTTTCCGAGGCCGAAGGACAGTGGTTCAACTTCGGCGGCTGGATGGCCCTGGGTTTCGAGCTCGCATTCCTGGCGGCCGTGCCGCTGGCTTTGACGCGGCGCGGTAGAACGCTCGTCGGGATGGAGCAGGGCAGGATAAACCGGGAGAAGTTGCCTCCGGATACCCAGGAGACGCCCGAGCACTTCGGACTCCTGGAAAAGGAGATGTACGAGATTCGGCACCGCATGGCCCCAGACACCCGGGACTTGCGGGCGCACCTGGAGCCTCGAAGGGTTGGAAATCGGGCGAAAAAGAACGCCCGGACGCGGGTGCGCGGCTTTCTGCGCGCCCTTCGGGGACGAGAGCGTTAGCATCCGGGGCCGGTCAGCGGCCCGCGAGCATCCCCTCTTGCACCTCGACCATCCGCCGGTAGGCGCCTTCCGCTGACATCAACGCTTCGTGGGTGCCGCGCTCGACGATCCGGCCCTTGCTGAGCACCAGGATCCCATCCATCCGTTCCATTCCGACGAGCCGATGGGTTATGAGGAGCAACCCAAGCCCGCCCGCATCCGCGTGCTCGTGAACCGCCTCCATCAAGCGCCGCCCGGTCTCGTTGTCGAGGTCCGCCGTGAGCTCGTCCAACACCAGAAACGGTGCGTCCCGGAGAAATACCCTCGCCACCGCCAATCGCCGCTTTTCGCCGCCGGAGAGCCGGGTGCCGAACTCCCCAACTTGGGTGTCAAGTCCCTCAGGCAGCCCGCCTACGAACCCGGCGAGTTGGGCTTTCTTCAACGCGGACCATAGCTCGCCGTCGTCGGCGTCCGGCCCGGTGAGGAGCAGGTTTTCGCGCACGGTGGCGTCGAAGAGGTGGGCGTTTTGGGCGGCCACCGCGCAGGTTGCCCTCACGTCTTCCTGGGCGTACTCGCGCAGGTCTTCGCCGTCGAGGCGCACCGCGCCGGAGGAAGGGTCCCAGAAGCGCAGCAGGAGGTCTACCAGCGTGCTCTTACCAACTCCGCTCGGGCCGACCACCGCTATCTTCTCTCCACGCGCGAGCCGAAACGACACGTCTTCGAGGACCGGTGATTCGTCTTCTTCGTAGCGGAAAGAGACGTCCTCGAACTCCAGGGTGTGCCCGGCTGGTGCGGCGAGCGGCTCTACCGGATCGACGACCGCGGGCTCGGCGTCGGAGATCTCGAACAGGCGTTCTCCCGCCGCTATTGAGCGTCCGAGGGCTTGGAGGGTTTCGCCGAGCGGCCGGACGGCCTCGAAGCTCGCCAGCGTAACTATCGCGAGCAGCGCCAGATAGACAGCCCCTACACTCTCCGCCTCTACGAGCGGCACGGCGAGAAAGAGCACCACCCACACCGCGAGCCCCGTCGAGAGGTCGTGGAGACCCTCCCGGAGCCCGCTCACGAACGCCGTCCGCCGTTGCTCTCTGCCTAGCTTCCGGCCGACCTCGAGAATCTCGCGCTGCTTGTCTCTCGCGCGACCGAAGGCGAGCAAATCCCTCATCCCACCCAACGCTTCGGCCAGCCCGGCGCCCAGAGCACTGCGGTGCTGTACCTGCCGGCACCCGATACCGCGTTCCAGGAGACCAATTACCAGCGGGACACCGAGGCCGGCAAAGGCCAGGAAAAGGAACGTCGAGAGGGCCAATACGGGACTGAAGGCGTACAGAACCGCGACGACGGACGCCGGGACCAGCGTCGCCACGACGACGGGTGAGACTACCCCGAGATAGACGTTCTGGAGCTCCTCTACGTCGTCCACCATCCGGGAGAGCAGGTCGCCGCTCCGGCGCCGGGTCAGGCGGGCGGGGGCGAGCGGGACCAGGCGTTCGTAGAGCCAGGTACGCAGGGTCGCCAGCAGACCGAAGGTTGCTTTGTGGGAGACGAGCCGGTCGTAGTAGCGTGAGATGCCCCGTGAAGTGCCGAGGACTTGGATGAGGACTGCGACCAGGATCAACTCTCCCAGTGGCGGTTTGAAGGCTGAAGCAGAGATCAGGTACGCCGAAGCGGCCAAAAGCCCCACGTTCGCCGCAACCGTCCACGTCCCGAGCAGGGCCGCGAGCGCGACCCGCCCCCGGTGGGGCCGCAAGAAACCGAGCAGGCGCCACAACGTCGCCCACCGAACGTGCTTCCGCCTCCCCTTTGCGGCGCCCGGGTTGGTTTCTCCGATCCCGGTATTCCGCGGACCATCTTGGAAGACAGGTGTGATGCAGGATTCCGGAGGATTGTCCTCCCGTAACAAGCTCTGACGGTCGGCGTTCGCGAGGCGGGCATATGGGCCGCTATTCTCTACGAGTTCGTGGTGGGTGCCGAGCTCTGCGAGGTGTCCGGCTTCGAGGACCGCGATCCGGTCCGCGGCGCGCGCCGTGCCGAGGCGGTGGGCGACGACCAGCACCGTACGATCTCGTCCAAGTCGTTCGAGCGCTGCTTCGATGAGGCGTTCGCCCTCCGGGTCCAGGTTCGAGGCGGGCTCGTCCATGATCAGCACGGGCGTGTCCTTGAGAAAGGCCCGGGCGATAGCCAGCCGCTGCGCCTCGCCCTCGCTCAGGCGGGCGCCGCGCTCGCCGACGTGGGTATCGTAGCCTCGCGCCATCCGCCGGATAAAACCGTGCGCCCCGGCGAGCTTCGCCGTCTCCTCGACCTCCTCCCTGCCGGCCTCCGGCCGGGCGAGAAGAATGTTCTCCAGGACGCTGCCGTAGAAGAGAAAGGGTTTCTGGGGCACGAACGCTACTTTCTCTCGCCAATCTTCCGCCGCAAGGTCCGCCACCGGAACACCATTGGCGAGCAGGCGGCCTTCTTGCGGGTCTGCAAAGCGGAGGAGCAGATTGACCAGGGTACTCTTGCCCGCGCCGCTCTCTCCGACAAGGGCGGTACGCTTTCCGGCAGACAGCACGAGATTTACCCCGGAGAGGGCCGGGCGCCCGCTGTCGGGATAGGTGAAGGTCAGGTTCTCTAGCTCCACGGTAATGGGGTCTTCGGGCGGTTCGCGGGGTTCGTCCGGCTCGTCCGTGGGTTGCGGGGTGTTCAGGATCTCCTCGATCCTCTCCGCGGCGGCCTTGCCTTCCATGCCGGCGTGGCGGGTGGAGCCGAGGTCGCGCAGGGGCTTGTAGAACTCTGGTGCCAGCAGGAGGGTCGGGAGGGCGACGGCGAAAGGTAGGTCTCCGAACAGCAGGCGCACGGCCAGTAACACCGCGATCAGCGCCACCGAGACCGTCGCTATGAATTCCAGGACCAGGCCGGAGAGGAAAGCTACGCGCAAGACCTCCATCGTCCTACGTCCGAACGCGTCGCTGGTACGGGAGATCTCCTCCCGCCCAGCTCCGGTGCGTCCGAATGTCTTGAGCGTGGAAAGGCCTCGCAGCGCGTCCAAGAAGTGGGCGCCCATTTGGGAGAGGGCGGTCCATTGCGACCGGGTACGCTTCTCGGCGTGGCGCCCGATCAGGACCATAAGCACCGGTATTGCCGGCCCGGTCGCGAGTAGCACGAGCCCGCTCCAGGGGTCCAGCCACAGCACGCAGGCAGCGATCAGGGCCGGAACCAGCACACTCAGGTATACCAGCGGCAGGTAGCGGGCGAAGTAAGCCTCCAGCCTCTCGACACCCTCCACGGCCGTCGTTGTAAGCTCGCCGGTATGTCCGCCGTCGTGGTAGGGCGGTCCGAGCGCTAGAAGGTGGGCGAGCAGTTGCTCGCGTACCCGGCGCTTGGCCCTTTCGGCGCCCCGCAAGGCCAACACCTCACGTAGCCACACGAAACCGGGACGCGCCGCCACGACGCCGAGCAACAACGCGAGAGGCCGTCTCACGCCTTCGAGGCCGGCTCCCTCCAGCAAAACCCGGGCGATAACCTCTCCCAAAAGGACCATCTGGACGACCGTGGCCGCCGCGGCCAAAAAGCCGAAGAAGACACCCAAGACTAGATAAGCCCCGGCGTTTTTCGCGTTCAGCACCGCGTTTCCGTTCATGACGACTATTGTAGGACGCCGCCGGTGTCCTGGAGGGAGAACCCGGACCCGAAAGGCTTGTCCGGGGCCGCCGATGCTTCTGTGCGGGATCCGCGCGGGACTATACGGTCCATGCGGGCCCGAACGGTGGCAACCGGTATCTTGGTATTCGAAAGCGGCAAGGCGTCGTCCCAAACCCTCCGGTGGGGTCGGTCTACACACTTCGAACCATTTTGTCCAGAGCGCAGGAATACGGCGTTACATCCATATTTCAGCCGGGTACGTAGACCGGGGCCGCCCTTCGGGGGTCTAGTTTTTGTAGAGACGATTTTAGAAAGGGGTAGCTGTATGAAAGCGGTTGTTTTCCAAGAACCATATAAGGTTACAGTGGAAGAGATGCCGGACCCGCATATAGAGGCGCCGAACGATGCCATCGTCCGGATCACCACTACCAACATTTGCGGTTCGGACCTGCACATGTACGAGGGCCGCACCCCCGCGGAGCCGGGCTTTATCTTCGGCCACGAGAACCAGGGCATCGTCGAAGAGGTCGGCGCCGGGGTTACGAAGGTCAAGGTCGGCGACCGGGTAAGCATGCCGTTCAACATCGGCTGCGGCTTCTGCTACAACTGCGAGCGGGGCCAGACGGCTTTTTGCCTGACGACAAATCCGAACGGCGCCGGGGCCGCCTACGGCTACGCCGGCATGGGGCCGTATCAGGGTGGGCAGGCCGAGTACCTGCGGGTCCCATTCGCGGACTTCAACTGCCTGGAGTTGCCCGAGGGTGAGGAGCACGAGAACGACTTCTCCATGCTCACTGACATCTTCCCTACCGGCTACCACGGCACCGAGATGGCCGAGGTGAAGCCGGGAGAGACCGTCGCGGTATTCGGGGCGGGGCCGGTCGGCATCATGGCGGCCTACAGCGCTATGATCCGGGGCGCATCCGTGGTCTACGTAGTGGACAAGGTCCCCGAGCGGCTAAAGCTGGCCGAGCAGATAGGGGCCGTCCCGATAGACTACTCGCAGGGCGACCCGGCGGATCAGATCTGGGAGATGCGCGGCGGCGACGGCGTGCAGAAGTCCGTCGAGGCGGTCGGCTATCAGGCCCACGACAATGAGGGCCAGGAGCACCACGCCATGGCCCTCGAAGGCTGTATCAAGGCGACCAACCCGGCCGGCAAGATCGGCTGTGTCGGCGTCTTCATCATCGGCGACCCCGGCCCCGAAGACGAGCAGGCCCAGCAGGGCGTCTACCCGTTCTCGCTCGGCGCTTTCTTCATGAAGGGCCTCAGCATCGGGATGGGCCAGGCGAACGTCAAGAAGTACAACCGCTACCTGCGAGACCTGATCGTCGCCGGCCGCGCCGTGCCGAGCCAGATCGTCTCGCACGAGCTACCGCTCGACGAGGCCCCCGACGCCTACGACAAGTTCGACAAGCGCGTGGACGGCTACACCAAAGTAGTCCTCAAGCCGTAAAAACCGCAAGGACAGAGGAAACGAGGACCAACGACATGAGCGAAGAACGACCGGTGCATCCCCAGGAGTCCGCCGAGGGCGGGGAGGACGAGGTAGAAGCGTCCGGCGCCGACAAGGCGGACGACAGCGATACGGGCGAAGGACCGGACGCCGAAGAGCGGTCAGCGGAGCACCCGCAAGACCCGGCTGAGGGCGCCGAAGACCAGGCACAAGCTCCGGGCGCCGAGAAGTCCGAAGACGACAAATAGCGCCGATCGAGTAAGTCGAGCCGTGGGTCCGTACTTCGGGTCCGCGGCTTCCAAAAAGCAAACGGAAGGAGAAACACAATGGCTAGAGAAGAAAACGTCGCGGCCCAGGAGAGGTTCGCCGAAGCAGTAAACACCGGCGACTTCGACATCTTCGACGAAGTAGTCGCCGAAGACGCGGTAGATCATGACCCGGCACCCGACCAGGAGCGCGGCCCGGAGGGTTTCAAGACGTTCTTCGGGATGATGCGCAACGCCTTCCCGGACCTGGAGGTCACGCCGGAGCACATGACCGCCACCGATGAGGACGTGGCCCTCGCCTACACGGTTACCGGCACGCACCAGGGCGAGTTCCAGGGTGTCGAGCCCACCGGCAAGAGTATCTCGGTTCGCGGATGCCAGATCGGACGCTTCGAGGACGGCAAGCTCGCAGAACGCTGGGGCTCCTCGGACGAGCTCGGCATCCTCCAGCAACTCGACGCGGTGGAGATACAGGGCGGGGAGGAAGACAAGGGGCTCATAGACAAGTTGACGGGCGGATAGGCGCCTTCCCGGCGCGGATGGTCGCGCTGACCCCTACTTCTCTTTGGTAGATAGTCCGTAGACCGAAAGGTTGGTTCATGAAGATAGTAGCTGTACTCTATCCCGGCGGTGACGCCGCCGACGACCCGGAGTTGCTCGGGTGCGCGGAGAACGCGCTCGGCTTGCGGGAGCTCGTCGAAGAGCGGGGACACGAATTGGTCTCCATTACAGATCGGGAAGGGGACGAACTGCGGGGGCACCTCCAGGACGCCGAGGTACTGATCACCACGCCTTTCTGGCCGGTCTACGTTGACAAAGACATGCTCGATGGCGCCCCCGAGTTAAAGCTCATTCTTACGGCTGGGGTCGGCAGTGACCACATCGACCTCGGCGCGGCGGCTGAGCGGAACATAACGGTCGCCGAACAGACCGACTCCAACACCGTCAGTGTCGCCGAGCATGCGGTCATGCAAATTCTGGCCCTCGTCCGCAACTACATCCCGGCTTACAACGACGTCATAAACGGTGGCTGGTCTATAGGTGAGATCGCCGCCCGCTCCCACGACCTGGAGCACAAGACCGTCGGTATCTACGGCGCGGGACGCATAGGGCAACTCATCTCACTGCGCCTCAAGCCCTTCGACGTGGACACGCTCTATTACAAACGGACCCGGCTGGAGACGACCGAAGAGAGCACTTTGGGTTTCCGGTACGCGCGCCTGGAGGAGATGTTGGAGAAGTGCGACGTCATCTGCATAGCTTCTCCCCTGACGCCGGAAACCCGGGGCCTCTTTGGCAGCGAGAACATCTCCAGGATGAAGCGAGGTTCTTACATTGTCAATATAGCCCGCGGCGCCATAGTAGAGAAGGAGACCGTGGTCGAGGCGCTGGAGAGCGGACAACTCGGCGGGTACGCCGGTGACGTGTGGGACCCGCAGCCAGCCCCCGGAGACCACCCGTGGCGGCACATGCCCCGCCACGCCATGACCCCGCATGTCTCCGGTACCTCGCTCGAAGGCCAGAGACGTTATGCGGAGGATACCCGGCTCTGCCTGGAGGCTTACTTCGAGGGTGAGGAGATGGAGCAGGACCATATCGTTGTCCAGGACGGTGAGATCGTCTCCGGCAGCTACAAGGCCATCTATGGCTAGGGCCAGGCTCCAGACGCTTTTAGCGGTTGGGTCCGCTCGAGCCGGCAGCCGTACCGAACGGAGAAGCCGGGTGGACTCGGAGACTCGAAAAGAAAAAGATGCACGAAGCGGAGATCACACTACAGCAGGATCTCCCCACAACACCGGATAAACTCACCCGGTAGGTAGAGCAACGACCGCAACGAAAGGAGAATCTCGTGACTTTGGGAGATGTGGCCGCAAACTTCGGTAAAGGCTTGTTCGCCGGCTTGGCCGGAACGGCCGCTATGACGGCCTCCAGCACCCTGGAAATGAAGCTCAGCGGCCGCGGTGAGAGCACCACCCCGGCCCAGGCCGCCGAGGAGGTGCTCGACGTCGAACCGCCGGACGAGGAGGCGGAAAGCAAGTTCTCCAACCTGGTTCACTGGGGCTACGGGACGGGCTGGGGCGGGGTGCAGGGCTTACTGGCCTCAGCCGGTCTCTCCGGCCCGGCGGCGACCGCGGCGCACCTCGGGCTGGTGTGGGGGGCCGAGCAGGTCGTACTCCCGGCGCTGAACGTTTCGGCCCCGGTCTTCAAGTACGGCGGAAAGGCGGTAGCCACGGACCTCCTGCACCACACCGTCTACGCCGCGGCAACCGGCCTCGCCTATGCCTACCTGGACCGGAGCCAGTCCACATAGCGCAGATAAAGCGTTGGGCGAGTCGTGGACCGAACAACCTACAGGCTCCGCGCCGAATCGCCTGTGGCGCCCGTCGCTGTGAGGTAGGAGAAGCCCGATAGCTTAGGAAAGGGACTAGAGGTATGATCGGAGCAAGCGAGCCAGCCGGGACCATTCACGTAGTGGATCCGGGCCCGCTGAACTGGCTCTACGTTACGTACAACACGGTCGAGGAACTCGTCCGGGCCAACCCGGATGGGGGCATTGAACCGGCCGCGATGGAGGACTACCGTTGGCTGGACGACGGCCGCACGCTGGAGGTGGATGTCCGCGAGGGCAACCACTTTCCCGACGGCGAGCCGCTCACGGCCCACAGCGTCAAGCGCGCCTTCGACGAGGTGATGCTCTGGGCCTCTCCGCATCCCCCCGGTACCCAGTTCAACTTCGTGCCGGGTACCACCCTGGAGGTTACGGGAGAGTACGGTGTGCGCTTCCGCTTCACGGAGCCTGATGGGTTGGCCCTGGGAAAGCTGCGGGCCATGCACATCATGAGCACTTCGTTCTGGGATGGCCCCGGCTTCGGGTACGAACGGCAAGGTAGCGGAGAGGGGCACTGGTGAGCGATCGACGCGCCGGGGCCGTGGGCCACCGGACCGTTCACCCTCTCCGAAGGCTATTCGACCCTGGATGCCCAGATGGCGATCACGCAGATGGAACCGTTCGCCGCCACTTGGCTGCAGCATGAAGACCGTACCCCCCGCGTGCGCCTCACCGCAAACCTGAACTACTGGGACACAGACCGGGGTCCGCGTCTGCGAGAAGTTATCCTCCGCAACGACCTCTCGTCCGAAGAGGCCCTCGGCCTCGTCTGCACGACCGAGGGTGAGGTTGACGTTTTAACCGAAGTCTCGCCGGCCGACGCCGAAAGGGTCGAGGACTCCGAGTACGCCCGGCTGATCTCGACGGACGCTGTCTTCGCCGTCGCCGGCGTCATAAACCGGGACGCCGAAGGTCTACCCCTCGCCGACCGGCGGGCGCGGCTGGCACTCAACCTTGCTGTGGACCGGGACCGCCTCGTGCGAGAGACTATGTTTGGACGGGCGACGCCGCTTGCCGGGCTCACCCCGCCGGCGACCGTTCTGGAGGAGGGCCGCCTGAAGCCTCACTCCCACGACGCTGACCGGGCGGCAGAGTTGTGGCGCGAAGCGCTGGACGAACTGGACGAGGCTGATGGCGGCCGGCCGCTCCGCGTCGCCACCCTGTATGGGCTTGAGGACGTGGCGAGCGCGGTCGCCGCTGATCTGGAAGGGACGCTCGGTGTGGAAGTTGAGATCATTGCCTACCGGAGAGAGGAGGAGTCACCCGTCCGGCGACGATTAGCCGAGAAGAAGCTGCCGCAGGACTGGGACGTCCTGATCCTGGGCCACGGCGCCCAGTTCGCCGAGTCCGTGGTCCCCGAGTTGCACCGCGCCTTCGTCGGCGCTACCGGCGAGTTCCGGGCCGGTCCCATAGTCCCCGAGTTCGAGTCACTGTTCGCGGAGCTCGCGACGAAGACAGCCCCATCCGAACAGGCCGACGTGTCCCAGCGCATCGACCGCCTCGTCCGCGACGAATCGCTGGCGCTCTCCCTCTACGCCCCGCAGGCCCTCTACGCGGTCAACCAACACGTAGACTTCACGCCGTACCGCACCACGTTCGAACTCGCCAAGACGAGCGTGGACGACGGGCACTGGTCGCGCCGACAGTGAAGCCCCAGTGGAGGTCCGGGTTTGATCTTGTCCTGGAGGGCATCGGAGAACCGTCCCTGGAGCGCCCGGTCGGGGTGCTCGCGCCGGGTGGCGTGACCGTGCTCTATGGTGCTTCCACCGGGGAGCCGTCCCGGATCGGCCTGTTCGACTTCGCGGGAAACCGTGGCGCGGGTGGGCTCGGGGACAGCATCCACTCCTTCGGCGTCTACGCCACCGACATCGAGACGTTCAGAAAGACCTCGGTTACCTGGCTGCTCTCGTCTGCGAGGCGCGGCTCGTTGCGCCGGTGGTTTTGGAGGAGGATTGAGGGATCTAGGCATTGTGGAAGAGGCCCTTCGGAAACGCCGGTTAAAAGGAAAGGCAGTCCTGTACGTAGGGCAGGACGCGGTGTGTTTGGGCGCGTTGCCCGCGGGTAGGACGAGGAGATAGGAACACCCATGTGCCCGCCGATTAGAAAAAGAGGAGGTAGACAGAGTATGGCTGCCACACAGAACGGTGCGGAACTGCACCCAACCACCGTGGAGCTGGCCCGGGGCGCGAACTATGGGGCGATCACCACTCTCCTTCCCGGCGGAGGCTTGCAAAACCACTACATCTGGGTTGGTACCGACGGAGAGCGTCTCATGGTTAACACAGAGGTTCACCGCCAGAAATACAAGAACGTCGAGCGCGACCCAAGGGTTACGTTGACGATCCGGGATGAAGAGAATCCTTACCGCTACGCCGAAGTGCGTGGGGAGGTTGTAGAGATGGTAACGGGCCAGGAGGCCCGCGGGCACATAGATCAGCTCTCGCAGAAGTACCACGGCCAGGACTACGACCCAGAGGACATAAAGACCGAGCGGGTGACGCTCTGGATCGTCCCAAACCGCCAGACCGTTACCGGTCCCGGGGAAGAGGAAGGGGGACCTTCTTCCTGGTAAAAAGCATATCTATTACAAAGTGTCGAGAAAACGTACACCGTACTGAAGAGAGGAGCAATACTGATGGCTAACGAACTACAAGGACGGAAGGTAGCTATTCTACTCGCCCCGGTCGGCACCGAGCAGGCAGAGTTCACCGAACCAAAAAACGCTGTCGAAGAGGCTGGTGCTGAGGTAGACGTGGTGGGCATCGAGGCCGGCGAAGCCCAGACGATGAACAGTGATGTCAATCCCGGCGAGAGCTTTACGGTGGAGAAGACCTTCTCCGGGGTATCTGCGGGGGACTACGACGCCCTGATCGTGCCGGGCGGAACCGTGGGCTCGGATAACCTGCGCGGAAACGAGGAGGCCGTCGGCTTCGTGCGATCCTTTTTCGAGCAGGAGAAGCCGGTCGGTGTGATCTGCCACGGCCCTTGGACGCTGGTCGAGGCGGACGTGGTAAAGGGCCGCACCCTGACTTCCTACCCGACCCTCCAGACCGACATCCGGAACGCGGGCGGCGAGT
Source organism: Rubrobacteraceae bacterium (assembly GCA_965213905.1). Classification (GTDB taxonomy): domain Bacteria; phylum Actinomycetota; class Rubrobacteria; order Rubrobacterales; family Rubrobacteraceae; genus SIRX01. Next base: position 2,084,015 of record OZ243922.1, read on the forward strand.
GGGTGGACGATGAGGTCGTCACGGACCAGGGCCTCGTCACGAGCCGCAACCCCGGGGACCTCCCGGCGTTCTGCGACAAGATCGTCGAGGAGTTCGCCGAGGGCAAACACGCCGAGCAGTCCCGGAGCGTCTGAGAGGAGTGTTCGTGCAGAAGCGCAGTCCGGGCGGCCGGAATTTGGAAGTTTCGGCCCCGGGCCTCGGCCGCGCGTAAGTCGCCGAAGCCGCACCCAGAGGGGTTGCCGCCGGGTTGCCGTCGGGGAATGCTACCCGGATATGGGCACCGTCAACCGTAACCTCCGCCTCCCGGTGTTTCTACCGTAACCACGTCCCCTTTTTCCAGTTCCCGGCTAACCTTCGGCGGTAGCTCCTCGCCGTTCAAGAGGTTGCGGCCCGGCTCGCCGGGTCCTCCGCCTTCCAGGCCTTGCGGGCCGTGACGGCGGCGGTCGGTGAGCAGGGAGAGGCTTGCGGGTTCCAGGACGCGCACGCCGCGCACGACGCCGTCGCCGCCCCGGTGACCGTCCCGGCTCCCGCCCGCGCCGCCGGAGTCGTGGCGCAACTCGTAACGCTCCACCCGCATCGGGTATTCGAGTTCCAGGGCTTCGACGGGGGTGTTCAGGGTGTTGCTCATCCCGACGTGGACCCCGGAGGGGCCGTCGCCGGTCTTGCCCGCCCCCTGGCCGCCGCCGATGGTTTCGTAGTACGTCCAGTCTTTGCCGCCGATAATGAGGTTGTTCATCGTGCCCTGGCCACCGGCCACGAGGTCCGCGGCCCCCGAGAACGCGAGCAATATAGTGTCGGCGACGCGCTGGCTGGTCTCGACGTTGCCCGCCACGACCGCCGAGGGACTCTCGGCGTTTACGAGGCTGCCTCTTTGGGCGCGGATGGTCAGCGGGGCGTAGGTCCCGGCGTTTGCCGGCACGTCACCGGGGAGCAGGACACGCAGGGCAAAGTAGCAGGCGGAGCGGGTAACGGCCAGCGGGCAGTTTACGTTGCCCGCCACGGCGTCCGAGGTGCCGGTAAAGTCCATCGAGATCTCATCATCCTCTATGGTGACGGAGACTTTTATAGGGATGTCGTCGTCGGTGGCGCCGTCGCCCTCGATTTCGCTCTGTGCGGCGTATTCGCCGTCGGGTAGGTCCCGGATCGCCTCCCGGGTGCGCCGCTCGGTGTAGGCGATGACCTCCTCAAAGGCGGTGAGCACGGTGTCTTTACCCCGGCGTTCGATGAGTTCGGATACGCGGGTCTGGGCGAGGTTATTGCCCGCGATCTGGGCGCGCAAGTCTCCGCGGCGGAGATCCGGCGTGCGGACGTTCGCGAGGACGAGGTCCAGGATTTCCCCGACGTACTCGCCCTCGTGGACGAGCCTCACCGGCGGGATAATAATGCCCTCCTGGTAGATCTCCCGCGAGTTTGACGGCATGGAGCCGGGGCTCATCCCGCCCACGTCCGAGTGGTGCGCCCGCGTCACGGCGTAGCCGACGACTTCACCTTCGTGGGCCACCGACGAGACGAGCGTTATGTCCGGCAGGTGCGTGCCCCCGGAATACGGGTCGTTGAGGGCATACACGTCGCCGGGTTCCGGGTCTTTCTCCATCACCGCCGCGACCGCCTCGGGCATCGCGCCGAGATGCACCGGGATGTGCTCGGCCTGGGCGACCATCTTCCCCTCCGCGTCGAAAAGGGCCGCCGAACAGTCGCGGCGCTCCTTGATGTTCGAGGAGTAGGCGCCCCGGATGAGCACCGCGCCCATCTCCTCCGCCGCCCCGGAAAGGGCGCTCGCCAAAACGGATAAAGTTACCGGGTCGAGCTTGCTGTTGCTTTTCTCGCTCATCGTTTACGCTCCAGGATCAGGGTTCCCACTTCATCCACTTTTCCGCCCCAGCCGGACCGTACCACACAGGTGGACTCGGCGAACTCGACGACTGCCGGCCCCGCGACCTCGAAACCGACGCCCAACTTCGCCCGGTCGAGCACGGGGACCTCGACCCACTCGCCGTCGAAGTTCGCCTCCCGCTTTTCGGCCCCGGCATCACCTTCCGGTTCTTTCTCTCCAAGCTCCGGCTTTTCGACCGGGACGGTGGCGATGAGGCGTAAGTTGACCAGCTCCAGCGGCTCCTCCTCCATCCGGTAGCCGTAGCGCCGTTCGTGGGCGGCGTGGAAGTTGCCGGCCAACCGGCTTGTGTCGGACGCCTCGACCGTCAGCTCGAACGACTGGCCCGCGTAGCGCAAGTCGGCCCGGCGGGTGAACCCGGCTTTTTCCAGGTGTCCCGCGGCCTGGTCCTCCAACGCCCCGAAGGCGTCTTCTAGTTGGTATTCTTCTACTTCGTCCAACGGAGAGAGCAGCGGGGTGACGTAGTCGCGGCGCACGTCGGAGACGGCGAGGCCTAAAGCGCTCAACACGCCGCTGGCTTTTGGAACGAGGACCGTGCCCATGTTCAGCTCTTCGGCCAGGGCGCAGGCGTGCATCGGGCCGGCGCCACCGAAAGCGACGAGGGCGAACTCGCGGGGGTCGAGGCCTTTCTCGACGCTGATGACGCGCAGCGCGCCCACCATCTCCGTGTTGGCGACCTGCACCACCCCGAGCGCCGTTTGGAGGGCGTCCATGCCCGCGTCTTTTCCTACCTGCTCCAGCGCTTCCCCGGCCCGCTCCCGGTTCAGGACGACTTCTCCGCCGAGTTCGGTGCCGTCTTTCAGGTAACCGAGAAAGAGGTTGGCGTCGGTGACGGCGGGCTCTTCGCCGCCCTTGCCGTAGGCGGCGGGGCCGGGTTCGGCCCCGGCGGAGTGCGGCCCGACGCGCAGGGCGCCGCCGGCGTCCACCCAGGCCAGGGAGCCGCCGCCGGCACTAACGGTGTGGATGTCTACCATTGGCAGCTTTATTGGAACCCCGGCGATGGCGGCCTCGGTGGTGGTAAGGGCTTCACCCTCCAAAATGGCGGCCACGTCCGAGCTGGTGCCGCCCATGTCGAAGGTGAGCAGGTCCTCGTAGCCGCCGGCCGCCGCGACGTAGGCCGCCCCGACCACGCCGCCCGCGGGGCCTGAGAGCACGCAGGCTGCGGCCCCGCGGGCGGCGATATTCAGGTCTATGATCCCACCGGAGGACTGCATGATCAGCGGCTCCGGCATCCCGGCTCCTTCGACCTCGCCGTCCAGGTTTTCGAGGTAGGCGGCGAGCCGCGGCCCGAGGTAGGCGTCGGCGGTCGTGGTCGAGAACCGTTCGTACTCCCGAAACTCCGGCAGCACCTCGCTGCTCAAGGAGACGTGTGCGTCCGGCAGTTCTTCCCGAAGGACTTCGCCTATTCTCTTTTCGTGTTCCGGGTGCATAAAAGCGAAGAGCAGGCAGACGGCTACCGCCTCGACCCCGGCTTCTTTAAGGGCTCCGGAGATCTCCGCGAGGCCTTCTTCGTCCAGCGGCTCTATCTCACCGTCCGGACCCATCCTCTCTTTTACGGTAAACCGCAGTTCGCGGGGGACGAGGGGTTCGGACCGGTCCCGGGTCAGGTCGTAGAGGTCGGGGCGGTCCTGGCGGGCTATCTCCAGCACGTCCCGGAAACCTTCCGTGGTGACGATGGCGGTCTTCGCTCCCTTGCGTTCCAGCAGGGCGTTCGTGGCAACGGTCATGCCGTGGGCGAAGGCCGTAACGCCTTGCGCCTCGACCCCCGCCGCCCGGACGCTGTTCATCACGCCTTCGGATTGGTCCCGCGGCGTGGAAGGGACTTTTGCCATTAGCACGTCGCCGCCGCCCAGGGCGACGAGGTCGGTGAACGTACCGCCGACGTCTACGCCGATCCTCTGCTCGCTCATCCGCCACCCCCGAACAAGGTCGTGAAAACGCTGAAGAGCGTGCGTCCGCCGAGGAACAGGGCGACCAGAACGACTATCCCGCCCAAAATGTTACCGACTATTCCGTTCCGATACCGGCCCAGAAGATCCGACCGGTTCATCACGATCAGGAGCGTAACGGCGACCAGTGGCAGCAGGAGACCGTTCGCCGCCTGGGCGAAGATAATGATCTGGACCGGGCTGGTCCCCAGGGCCGCCAGGGTGGTCCCGAAGATTATTACAGTCGCCCACACCGCCCGGAACTTCCAGCTACGAAGGTCTCGTCCCCAGCCGAAAGCCCCTGAAGTCGCGTAGGCCGCGGCGAGTGGAGCCGTGACCGAACTGGTCAGCCCCGCCCCGAAGAGCCCGATGGCGAAGAACCACTTGGCCGCCGGCCCCAAGAGCGGTTCGAGCTGCTGGGCCATCTGGCCGGCGTCCTCTATCTCGGTGCCGGTGCCGAAAAAGGCCGCCGCGCCGGTGACGATGATCGCCAGCGTAATAATGCCTCCCAGGATTATGGAAGCCCCCGTGTCGAACCGGGCCTGCCCCAAAGCTTCGTCCGTCGGCACGCTCTCGGGCCACTTGTCCTGGACGGAGCTGGAGTGCAGAAAGAAGTTGTAGGTAACCACCGTCGTACCGATCAGGGCCACTACCGTAACCAGCGAGCCGGAAGGTATACCCGGCGCGAAGATGCCCGCCAGAATGTCCCCCACGTTCGGCCGCACGAGGACCGCCGTCAGGACAAACACCACGCTCATCAAGACTACCAGGGCCACCAGCACCCGCTCAATGAGCGAGTATATTCCTGAGGCCAGCAGGGCGAACGCCACGACACCGACGATCACCGCCCAAACCTGGGGCGCGACGCCTGTTACGGCTTCGAGACCCAGGGCCGCGCCCGTGATGTTACCCGTCTGGAAGGCGGCGGCCCCGACGGTTATCGCCGAGACGATCAGGATTATGGCCAAGATCTTCACGGCCACATTGTCGAACGTGGTGCGAAGCGCCTCGCCGAGCCCTTCCCGGCTCACGATTCCGAGCCGGGCGCTCATCTCCTGCAAAATGATCGTCGCGGCGATCGAGAACACCAGCGCCCACAACAGCGCATACCCGACGCTCGCCCCCGCCACGCTCGCCGTCGTAACCGTCCCCGGCCCGATAAACGCCGCCGCCACGAGAAGACCGGGACCCAGGTTCCTTAACCTCTGCAACATGCTTTTATTTCCCCTCCTTAGGCCGTTACCCGCATATGGTAGTAGTCCGGGTTCGTCAGGCCCACCTTTTCTGTAACGACGGAAATTCATCCGCCACTAACTATTACTGCACTCCTTAGACTTTTCTAACCCGTGAACTGTCTACAAACAAAAATATTAGCCTAGTAGATCAGCGAGGTATATATCCGAAAGGACAAAAATCACGCCATCTTACTGTCTAAGTTGCTAACCTGAAGGTTCAAGCAGGGCTTCTCTGTGCGCCGGCAGGTTCGGAGAATCTGTCTGGCGACCGGTTGCGAGGCTGGGGATGGCGGGTTGGAGGCTTTGGATCATCAACGCGACCTTCACCGTTAGTATGTTGTTCAGGTCGTCCAGGTTCAGTGCCGTTAACTCGGAGATCTTCTTGATCCGGTACTTGACCGTGTTGGTGTGTATGTATAAAGTCTTTGCTGTCCGGGTGGGGCTGAGGTTGTTATCCAGGTATGCCTGGAGCGTCGGCAGCAGTTTTCCTTGACCGTTCTGGTCTTGAGAGAGCAGTGGCTGGAGCACCGTGCGGGCGAGATCCAAGATCTCCTTTCTCTCGGCGCCGCGTAGTAGCAAGCCGTATACTTTCCACTCGTCGTAGTAGATTGGTTTTTCGCAGGCTCCGAGGTTTGTAGCGAACTCTAAAAGAGCCCTGGTCTCCTCGTAGCGGGGGGCGAAGCTCTTTGGTTCCGTGCACAAAGCACTAACCCCGACGTAGACCGGCAAATCGGGAAACTCTCTGCGGATGTTATCGAGCAAATCTTCCGCCATGCTATCTGGGCGGTCGTTCTCGCGTTGAGGCGCCAGCGAGACCAGTAGGTCCCCCTCGACGCCGGCCATTCCGAATTCCGATCCGGCCGTTAGGTTGCGTACGAGGGCGAGCAGTTTGTTTTTCACATAGCCCGAGTTTGTCGGGCTCGAAACCTTCTGTTCCAGGTAGCTTGTGAGCGAGCCATGGCGCACGACAAAAAACCTGAACGGCCCACGCCGCAAGTCAACGCCGAGGTAGTATGCCCGTTCCTTCACTTCTGCCTCGTCCCGGAACCGGGCGGCCAAGAGATCCACCAGCAGGTCGCCTTTGATCCTGTCTTCGGTTTCCTGGGCTACGCGTTTTTTGACCATGTAAAGGGCGTAAACAGTGGCGGCTTGCTCCAGAGTTCTGAGGAAAAAGTCCTCTTCCGCTACGCTTTTTAGCGGCACCGATAAGTAGCCGCGTTCATAGTTGCCGAGGTCCACGGGGGCCACGAGCAGTACCCTATCTGCCAAACCTCCGGCCTCTAACTTCAGGCTCTTCGCGCGACCCGTTTCCCCGAGGTCTGACAGCAATTGCCGCGTCCGCCAGGAGACGCGTTCGATCGTGGGTAAATCCTCAAGAACCTCGTCACTTAGGCCCGCCTGCGAGAGGACTCGTAACTGTTTGTCCTGCAATACTACAGACGCGCCGAGAAGGTTCGATATAGTGGCGGTTATGTCGTCCAGGGGTCGGTCTTCAAGGAGCAGCGTGGTTAGTGTGTCGTGCGTCTTCTCGGATCTCTGTAGCAGCTCGTGCTGGGAGACGACGTGTTGGTTTGAGGAATTAAGCTCTTCGATGGTGGAGCGCTGTGCCTCTATTAGGCGGGCTATGCCCACCGCGGACGCGGCCTGTTCGGCGACCACCATCAAGGCTTCTACCTGATCTTCGGTGTAGCGTCGGGGTTCGTCGTAGCAATTCAACACCCCGATGATCTCTTCCCGGAACACCAGGGGTAGGGCCACTATGGATTTATATCCGGCTTTCGACGCCGCTTCGCGCCAGGGCCTGAACCTAGGGTCCGCTGTTATATCGGCTACGTAAACCGGCATCCGCGTTCTGTAAGCCTGGGCGGTGACGGACCTAGACGTGTGGTCTTCACCGCCTATCATCTGTTTGAGATTCGTGTTAAGGGTCTGAACGTATTCCTCGCTGAGACCGAAAGATCCCTCTATAAGCAGTTCGTGCCTCTCGTTGACAAGCAGCACGGCGCAGTACTTGTGGCCCATGGTCTGTGAGACCTTCTCTGCCACCAGGTCGAGGACGTCCGTTAGAGGTTGGGCCAGGTTGAGCGACCGAGATATAGCAGTGTAGGCCCTGAGCAGATCCCTTAGCTTAGACGACCCCTCCAGAATGTCGAGTCCCGAGACGCCGACGGTGATGTCTACCGAGTTTTCGTTCATAGACCAGGCGCCTTTCAGGTTATTGTGTACGCCACCCTTGTAGTAAAAATAACACCTCTCACGAACTCGGTAAACGGCCGCCGAGCGTGACTTCGTTACCCTCGGGAAGCTTAAACTTCGTACTCGGCGTTTTTGCGGTCGGTGACGAACATGTGGCCGGGACTGTGCGTGATCATGAGCGGCGTCCGGGCCTGCATCGCCACCGCCTGCGGTGTAACCCCGCAAGCCCAGAAAACAGGTACTTCATCCTCTGCGATGGAGATAGATTCTCCGAACTCCGGCTCGTCGAGGTCTCGCACGCCTAAAGAGTCCGGGTCACCGACGTGGACCGGCGCGCCGTGCATCGTCGGGTAGCGGCCCGAGGCTGAGACCGCCGCAGGTACCTCGTCCGGTTTATAGGGGCGCATGCTCACGACCATCGGGCCGGCAAAAGGACCGGAAGGCGTGCAGTCCTGGCCGGTCACGTACATCGGGACGTTGCTGCCCTGATCCTGATGCGCTATGCGCAGGCCCGCGCCGAGCAGTGCTTCCTCGAAAGTAAAGCTACACCCGATCAGGAACGAGATCAGACCCTCCGCCCAGTAGTCCCGGATGTCCGCGGGTTCGTCCACCAATTCGCCTTCTTTGTAGACCCGGTATCTCGGAACGTCCATCCTCAAGTCCGCCCCGGGTGCCATCACCGCCGGCTCCGGGGAGCCCGCGTCCGTAACCTCCAGCACCGGACAGGGCTTCGGGTTGCGGACGCAGAACTTCAAAAAGTCGAAAGCGTAGTCTTCCGGAAGAACCACGAGGTTCGTCTGGACGTGCCCGCGGGCGAGGCCGCTCGTCGGACCGGCGTACTCGCCGGCCCGGATGTTTGCTCTAACTTCCTTCACGCTGAGGTTTTTCAAATATCTCACCCCGTCCAGGAGCGGAGCATGTAAGCTAATCCTATCCCGATGTAATTGCCTACGGCGTATCCTAACACCCCGATCAAGACGGCTGGCGTGATCAGGGTCCGCCAGCGTTAGCAAAGCTCCCTAAACTAGTCTAGTCCCAATTACCGGCGTTTGTCTCGTCCGTGTGTTGCCCGAGCGTCGGAGGGGGAAGCCTGACTGGAGGACGCTCGCCGTCCACGAGCACCGGCGAAGAAAGTAGTTTCAGTTCGCCGGCGGTTGGGTGCTGCACGGTTTGCAGAATGCCGGAGCCTTGGACGTGAGGGTCTGAGAACACGTCTGCCAGGCTGTTGACCGGTCCGCACGGAACGCCGGCCTCGCGGATGACGGAGATCCAGGCTTCCGCAGTATGCTTCGAGAACTCTTTTTGCAGTGTCCTTACTAGTTCCCGGCGGTTCTCTACGCGGGCGGGGTTGGTGGCGAAGCGTTCGTCTTCCGCCAGCTCTTCGCGGCCCATCGTCCGGCAAAGCTTTTCGAACTGGACGTCGTTGCCGACGGCGAGCGCGACGGGCTTGTCCGAGGCTTCGAAGGTCTGGTATGGAACGATGGTTGGGTGGGCGTTGCCCATCCCGCCCGCGTCCTCGCCGGAGACGAGGTATTCCTGGCCGCGGTTGACGAGCCAGCCCAGGGTGCTTTCGAAGAGCGGGACTTCGATGCGGGCTCCCTCTCCCGTGATGGCGCGCCGGTGCAGGGCGGCGAGGATGGTGTTGGCGGCGTAGAGGCCGCAGACGATGTCCGCTATGGCGACGCCGACTTTGGTGGGTTCACCGTCTGGGTGGCCGGTGATGCCCATAATGCCTGCACGGGCTTGAATCAGGAAGTCGTAGCCGGGGCGGTCCTCGTCCGGCCCCGGCCCGAAGCCGGTTATGGAGCAGTAAATGAGATCCGGGTTCTCTTCTTTCAGCGTTTCGTAGCCGAGGCCGAGCTTCTCCAAGGCCCCGCGCCGCATGTTCTCTATGAGCACGTCCGCGCCTTTAGCCAGGCTTTTTATACGTTCCAGGTCTGCTTCGTCCCTAAAATCAGCGGTGATCGAACGCTTGTTGCGGTTGACGGAGAGGAAGTAGGCCGACTCACCGTCGGGCTCGTCCCCGGCGAAAGGTGGTCCCCAGTAGCGGGTGTCATCGCCCCGTCCGGCCTTCTCTACTTTGATCACCTCGGCGCCCAGGTCTCCCAGCACCATCGTCGCGTAGGGACCGGCCAACACCCGCGAGAGATCCAGCACCCTTATCCCTTCGAGCGGTAACTTATCGTCGGACACGCTCCACAACTCCTTTCTTTATCCTCGACCAGGAGCGAGGACCAGTTTGCCGAAGAAATCTTTCTTCTTGAAGTCTTCCTGGGCCTGCTTTATCTCCGATAGCGGGTAGACGCCGGCCAGAAGCGGTTTTATCTTTCCGGCCTCTATGTAGCCCACCAGGTCCGAAAACTCCTCGTGCGTGCCGATGGTAGAGCCGATCAACTCCAGGTGCTTGAGGTACAGAGTGCGGAGGTCCAAACTCACCATCGGGCCGGCTATGGCCCCCGCCGTCACGTAGCGGCCGAGGGGTTTGAGGATTTGAAGCATATCCGGGAACGTTTCACCACCGACCACGTCGGCCACCACGTCGAAGTGCCGCCCGCGCGCGGCGTCGAGTGCAGACTCCCAAAGGTCGCCTGCACCCCGCGTCACCACGGCGTCCGCACCGAGATCCCGGGCCGTCTCCTCCTTTCCCGGACCGACCAGCGCGACCGTCCGCGCCCCACGAACCCCGGCCAACTGAAGCAGGGCAGACCCCACGCCGCCGGAAGCGCCGGTAATAAAGATCCGTTCGCCCTCCGCCACCCGCGCCCGGTTCAGCATGTGCTCCGCGGTGAGATAGGCCGTCGGGAAGGTAGCCAACTCTTTGTCGGTGAGCGCGGTGTCTATTACATGGGCGTTCTCCGCCGGGACGGCGACGTACTCGGCGAATCCCCCGTCACGCTCGCTCCCGATAATATCGGCTTCGGCCACGCTTCCTCTCCGGAGTAGATCGCGAAGTCCACCAGCACCCGTCCGCCGACGCGAGACTCCGGAACACCATCACCAACCCCGACTATGCGAGCGGCGATATCCAGCCCCTGTATCCGCGGGAAGTCCATCGTCTCACCCCGGCGCCAGCCGCCCGCGGATTCCGGGTCGTCCTCCGTACCGTAGGCGCCCTCGCGGGTCCAGATGTCGGTGTTGTTCACCCCCGCCGCCCCGACTTCTATAAGCACCCCACCCTCCGCGGGCTCCGGCGCCGGCACGTCTTCCCGGTACTCTAGCTTCTCCGGGCCTCCGTGGCCGGTGAGCCATACGGCTTTCATATCTTTTAGAATCCTTTCTCTATTCTTCCCCGGATCGCGCCGCGATGTCGTGCTAAACGAGTTTAGCATCCTCCAGTTTGGGTCTTGCTGATATAGTCTGCGGGTTTGCGGTAACAAAACGTTGGAAAAGAGGCGCAGTATGACCCAGATAAAGGCGATAACGGTTGAGGAGTTCGGTGAACCGGAGGTGCTCTGGTACGAGGACGTAGAGCGTCCGGCCCCGGGCGAGGGGGAGGTCCTGATCGAGGTCCGCTCCGCCGGGGTCAACTACGCCGATACGATGCGCCGCCGCAACCAGTACCTAGTCCCCCAGGAGCTACCGTTTACGCCGGGCTCGGAGGTCGCGGGCGTGGTCTCCGAGGTTGGGGAGGGCGTCGAAGACGTGAGCACCGGCGACCGGGTCGTCTCGCTGCTCGACTCCGGCGGCTATGCGGAGTACGCCGTGGCACCCGCCGGGTCGCTCATCCCGCTCCCCGAGGGCCTGGACTTCGACGATGCCGCGGCCGTACCTCTCCAGGGCCTCAGCGCCTACCACATCCTCAAGACCTCCGGGGCGCTCAAAGAAGGCGAGAGCGTCCTCGTCCACGCGGCGGCCGGCGGGGTCGGGACGCTAGCCGTTCAGATGGCGAAGCTCATGGGCGCCGGAACGGTTATTGCCACCGCGAGCACGCGGGAGAAGTTGGATCTCGCGGAGTCCCTCGGGGCGGACGTCTTGGTTAACTACACCGAGGACGACTGGCCGGAGAAGGTCCTCGAAGCAACAGACGGTGAAGGCGCCGACGTTATTTTGGAGATGGTCGGGGGCGACGAGTTTTTGCAGAAAAACCTGGAGTGTCTGGCGGTGTTCGGCCGGATGGTCGTCTACGGTGCGGCGAGCGGTGAGTTGGGGAGCATCGTCCCGGCGAGCCTGATGAACAATTGCCACTCGGTCGTCGGCTTCTGGCTGATCCAGGTGGCGAGCCGCCCCGGCCTCTTTATCCCGAGCCTCCAAGAGATGCTCGGCTGGATCTCCTCCGGCGACCTGAAGCTTACCCTCGGAGGCGCTTATCCGCTGGAAGAAGCCGAAAAGGCCCACTCTGACCTGGAAGGCCGTAAGACCACCGGCAAACTCATATTGAACCCGTAAGATCTCTGTAAGACCTCTGTAAGGTCTCTGGAAAGCCATCCCATCCCGAACGGACGCAACTCTTCCGCCAAAAGGAGCCCACTGAGTTATTCGGAGGCGGGCAGCGGACGGCCCGTACTTCTGATCCACGGCAACTTCGCCGGCAAATCCTGGTGGCGGGAGATTCTCTCGGACCCGCCACCGGGTACCCGGCTTCTGGCGCCCGACCTCCCCGGCTTCGGGGACAGCCCGAGTGGAGACGGGTTCGCGCCTTCCGTACCCCGCTACGCCCGGAGCCTTACCCGCTTTATAGATTCTCTGGGCATCGAGAATCCTATCGTGGTCGGCCACTCTTTCGGCGGTGCGGTAGCCACGGAGCTCGCCCTCTCAGACCCCGGCCGCTTCCCCGCCATGTTCCTCTTGGGCCCCGCGCCCCTGGACGGACTCTACACCCCGCGGTACCTCGAACCGATTTTGGAGAGCTACCGCCACGACCGTCGTGGCCTCCGCCGTTCCTTGAAGCGCACGATGCGGACCCGCGTCCCCTTGTATCTAGACGAACTCGTAGACGAAGCCCAGAAGATGCACCCCAAAAACTTCTCCGGCAACGCCCGCCTGCTCTCAGAGTGGAACCTGAACGGGGGATCCCTCCTCTACCCGAACCCTGTGCTGGTAGCCTCCGGCGACCGGGACACCCTCGTTCCGCCATCCTCCGCCGAAGCCACCGCCCGCGCCTTCCCGAAGGGGGCTTACGCACTATTGAAAGACGTTAGCCACAGCCCGCAGATAGAAGTCCCGGAAAAAGTCCGCGAACTGCTGTCTATCTTGCTGAAAATGTCCGGATAAAGCAGCCTGTGCGAAAAGGTTTCAGGTCTCAGGCTACAGCCATCAGGTAAAACGCCTTCTGAAGCTTCGCAATTCGGGGTAGTCAACTTCGTATTCTTCGAGGATGCTTCCTACACAAAATGCTGTAAAGCAACAAAGAACAAACGAAAAGGCGGGGAGTTATCCCCGCCTGAAACCTGAAACCTGAAACCTGAAACCTGAAACCTTTTGCCTGAAACCTCTAAATCACCGAGCTAGAGGGGCCGCCGGAGACGTAGATCGTCTCGCCGCTGATGTACGATGCCTCGTCCGAAACGAGGAACGCAACCACGTTGGCGATGTCCTCGACTTTACCGAAACGCTTGAGGGGGATGTTTGAGGCGAAACGCTCTTTCATCTCCTCCATGCTCATGCCTACCCGCTCGGCGGCTTCCTTGGTCATCTCCGTCTCGACCCAACCGGGCGCCACCGCGTTGACGTTTACGTTGAAACGCCCGAGCTCCAGCGCCATGGTCCGGGCCATCGCCTGCAGCCCGGCCTTCGCCGCGGAGTAGTTGACCTGGCCCTTGTTCCCCAAAGCCACGATAGAAGAGGTCATCACGATCTTACCGTACTCCTGCTGCACCATGTACTTCTGGGCCGCCTGGGAACACAAAAAACTACCCTTCAAATGAACGTCGAGCACCTTATCCCAGTCGTCCTCGCTCATCTTGAACGAGAGGTTATCCCGCAACAAACCGGCGTTGTTTATTAGTATGTCCACCGTACCGAAACGGCCCGCAACCTCCTCAAAGGCCGCCGTAACCTGCTGGGAACTCGACACGTCACAAGCTATGGCTACAGCCTCGGACCCGACCTGCTCCACCTCATCCACCGTGTCCTGACAGGCCTCCGCCGAAAGGTCCAAAACCGCTATCTTGGCCCCGTCCTTCGCCAGACGAACCGCCTCAGCCGCCCCGATACCCCGGGCCGCGCCCGTTACAACCGCCGTACGTCCGCTGAGTCTTCCCATTTCTACTCACCTTTCTATGGGTGTTCCAACCCCAAAGCGCAACCGTGGCGCCGGGGTTGGAACACCATGCATTAACTCTGGGTTAATTGTATACGTTCGGAATATATACGTCTATGTACTATAAATGCAGAAAGAACGTATGTGCCAGGTGTTATGGTAAATGAATATTTGGATTGTATCCGGGACTTGCGGGCTCGTTTGTGCGTCCGATTGCAGGGGTGTAGGGGGAAGAGATGAATAATGGGCGGGTTAGAGACCCCCTCCAGTGTCCGGGAGGGGGTCTGATGTTTCGCGGTGTTTCGTGGTTTTCCTGCTTTGTGCGGGTTTCGGTTCAGGTTCTTATGTAGACCCCGCCGTTTATGTCCAGGGACTGGCCGGTTATGTAGTCGCCGTCCACGACCAAGTAACGGACGGCGCGTGCGATCTCCTCCGGTTTACCGAAGCGGCCGAGGGGGACGCTTTTGAGGAGCTTTTCCTGGGCTTCTTCCGGTATGTCCGCGACCATGTCGGTCTCGATAAAGCCGGGGCACAGGGCGTTTACGGTTATGCCGTACCGGGCTAGTTCCTGGGCGGCGGTCTTGGTAAAACCCAACAGGCCCGCTTTAGCGGCGGCGTAGTTTGCCTGCCCAACGTTGCCGGCCTCACCGACGAAAGAACTCATGTTGATAATCTTGCCGCTCTCCTGCTCGATCATGTGCGGCAGCGCGGCGTGGACCGTGTAGAACGCGCTGTTCAAATCTACCTGGATCACCTGGTCCCAGTCTTCTATTTCCATCTTTTTTAGCGTCTTGTCCCGGTTCATGCCGGCGTTGTTTACCAAAACGTCTATGCGGCCGAAGTTCTCGATGGCCTCGTTGATGAGCTTCTCCGCCTGCTCCGCATCCGAGACGTCGGCCTGAATCGCCACCGCCTCCGTGCCGCTCTCCTCGAGTTGCTTTACCAACTCTTCCGCCGGCTCCTGACTCCGGGAGTAGTTGACCACTACCTTCGCCCCGCCGCGCCCGAGTTCGTCGGCGATCGCACTCCCCAACCCCCGGCTCGCGCCGGTTACTACCACGACCGCACCCTCTAACTCCGCCACAATCTTCTCCTTCCCCAAATATTTGCCTCGACCATACCAGTCTACCCAGGTGCAATACCCCGTTCAAACTATGTACCCAAGCCACACATCCTACCCGGCACCTGTGACACCTCCCCACAAAGAGGCCGGGCGAAGCTCAAAGTGTTACAATGTATGAAGAACCAGATAAATTTACCGTGGTCGGTCCCATGACTTTAGTTGACAGACCGGCACATGTATGTGTAGAATTCACATAGCTTATGGAAGAGAGAACTATGTCTGAGGAAGAAAACAAGAAAGTCCCCGAGAAGCGTTCGGGAGGTGGGCGCGGCTCCGAGGCGCGCCCTAGAAACTGGCTCGTGCCGGTAATATTGCTTTCTTTACGGGATTGGAACTCTTACGGTTACGAGCTCATGGAGCGGGCTTCGGCGTTTGGGTTCGAGGCCATGAACCCGGGCACGCTCTACCGGACGCTACGCCAGATGGAGAAAGACGGGGTCGTCGAGTCCACTTGGGAGACTTCTAAGGGTGGGCCCGCGCGCCGGATGTATTCCATCACGGATTCCGGGAAGTCTTACCTGGATTTCTGGGCCAACTCGCTCCAGCAATACCAGAAGACCATGGACGCTTTCTTCAGGCTTTACACCGGAAGGCCCCTATCGGACCAGAAAGAGAACGAAGAAAAGTAAGTTAGAAGCGCCGGTGCCGGCCGGTGGTAACCTTTGGATCCCGGTAGAAGCAAAGACAGTTTCGGCTGTTGTGCTATTCTGTTCGCGGAAGCAGTTTGGAAAAGGAGGTTTCTGTGGACAACCAGCAGGCCAAGCGGATCAATGAGGCCGCCCAGAAGTTCGCCGAGGCGGTCAGGGAATCGTACGAAACCGTAAGCGGCCGTTCTATGGAGGCTCAGGAGCGAAGCCGGATGCTCACGCAGAGTTTCTTCGAGTCCGTGGTGAGCGAACTCGAGACGCAGGCCCAGAGTGGGCAGCAGATGTCTCAGGAGTTGGTGGAGCAGACGCGCAAGCAGCAAGAAGCATTTCAGCAACTCTCCGAAGAGTCCATGAACTCCTATAAGGAATTTATGAACTCTATGCTCGCCTACTACCAGGCAAACATGGAGCGGGCCAGGGGAAACAACTAGATCCACGGGGCAGGTTGAATACTTAAAGAACACCACTTGGGGGCCGGGGCCAATGCTTCGTCCCCTCTTTTTTCGGGTATGCTATGCAAGGGACGTGGCAACATAGTGACAGGAGGAGTATGAGCTTCGGCAACGGAAACGGAAATGGTGGGGAGATAGTAATCTCGACGCCGCTGCGTACGGCGGTCGGCACTTTTGGGGGGGCGCTCAAGGACACCCCGGCGGTGGAGTTAGGCGCCACGGTCGGCAAAGAAGTCCTCTCCAGGGCCGGCGTGGAAGGCGAGCAGGTAGACCAGGCCATCGTGGGGAATATTTTGATGGCCGGGCAGGGCATGAACCCCGGGCGGCAAGTCGGGATGCACAGCGGCCTGCCGGTTGGCTCGCCCGGGTTGACCTTGAACCGGATGTGCGCCTCCGGTCTGCAGGCGATAGTTTCGGCGGCGCAGGAAGTCGCGCTCGGTGACGCGGACGCGGTTTTGGCCGGCGGCATCGAGAACATGGACCAGGCGCCGTTCTTGCTCCCGAAAGGTCGCTACGGCTACCGGATGGGGATGCCGGACGCCAAGATCCTGGACCACATGGTCTACGACGGCCTCTGGGACGTTTTCGAGAACTACCACATGGGCACCACGGCCGAGAACGTGGCCGACAAGTACGGCGTGAGCCGCGAAGACGCGGACGCCTACGCCGTGCGGAGCCACCAGCGGGCCGCCAAAGCCATAGACGAGGGATATTTCGAGGACCAGATCGTGCCCGTCGAGGTCAAGCAGAAAAAGGAGACCGTCCAGTTCACCAAGGACGAGCACGTCCGCCCGAACGCCGACATGGAGGGCTTCGCCAAGCTCAAGCCGGCCTTCAAGAAAGAAGACGACGCGACCACGACCGCGGGTAACTCCAGCGGCATCAACGACGGCGCGGGCCTGATGCTGGTCTCCAACGAGAGCAAGGCCCAGGAACTAGGCTTGCCGGTTGACGGTATCCTGGTGTCGGCGGCGGTCTCCGGCGTAGACCCGTCCATGATGGGGACCGGCATGATCCCCTCCTCCCAGCAGGCGCTCAAAAAGGCCGGCCTCTCGATAGACGACATAGACGTGGTCGAGGCCAACGAAGCCTTCGCCACCATAGCCGTCACGGTCGAGCGGGAGCTAGGCGTGCCGGAGGAGAAGATGAACCCGCTCGGCGGCGCGGTCGCCCTCGGACACCCGATCGGCGCCACGGGGGCAATCTTGACCGTCAAGATCCTGCACGAGCTCAAGCGGACCGGCGGCAAGTACGGCCTCGTGACGCTGTGCGTCGGCGGCGGCATGGGCATCGCCGCAATCTTCCAGAACCCGGACGCCTCCTAGAGAAGTCCCGAAAAAGAAAGGATAGCGGCGGCAGGGTTTCTTGCCGCCGCCCTTTTCATGCGTCTCCGGGCCGCAGGTCTATCTCTATGTGTTCCAATCCGTCTTCCCAGCGCACGTTCTCGGGGAGGCCGAGGCTCTTCAAAAGATGCAGCATCCCGCGGTTCTCGGGTAATACCAGGGCGTAGAGGAGCTCGATCCCGCGTTCGCGGGCGTCCTCGATCAGGTACCGCGTCAACCCGACGCCCAGGCCCTGCCCCTGCATCCGATCCTCGACTAGCGCGGCGTACTCGGCGTTGCTTTCGCCTTTCTGCCGGTCATACCGCACGACGGCCAGGATCTCGGCCTCGTCTTCGGGGTTCAAGGCGACCAGGGCAAACCGGTCCCATCCGTCCACTTCGGCGAAGTACCGGGCCTTCTCCCCGGATAATTCCTTTAAAGGCCCGAAAAAGCGCAGGTGGGTGGTCTGCCCGCCGAGACGCCCCACTAATCTTTGCAGCGCCGGGGCATCCCCCGGCTCCACCTCCCGCACCGGCACGCAAGTCCCATCCCCCAACGCCAGAGTCCGGTGGACGCCGATAGCCGCTAGAACCCCGCACCGGAAAGTTTTGTTTGAGAGTGCGAAATGCACATAGTAGGATTCTATCTCTTAAAGATAGAGTGGCAAGCAGGTTGGTAGGTTACTCTACGGCTGGGACGCCCCCTTTCAGTCCCGAACGGGTGAGGTTCGGGAAGTCTATCGCCCGCCGCCGGTGGTCTTTTTCGAGAGAGCCGGTCCAGGCGTCGTTTGTTTCCCGGGCGGCCCGATCCAACGGTTTGCCTTCCAGCGCGGGCGCGGCGGGCGCGGCGGGTTCGGCGGCTTTGTGAGTGGGGTTAGCCAGACGACGCTCGGCGGGGGAGATGACGCCCGCTGTGCGCCGGGCTTTCTCGCGCGGGACGCGTACCCCGGGTTTTGGTTTTTGTTAAACGCCTCCGGTATTATCCCGTCCGAAGCTCTATTTCCCTATTCGCTGCCGGGGGCAAAGGCTTTGTGGCCGGTTATGGCCTGGCCCACGATCAGGGTGTTCACGTCGTTGGTTCCCTCGTAGGAGTAGACGCCTTCGATGTCCGCCATGTGTTCCATGACGCGATAATCGAGCAGGATGCCGTTGCCCCCCAATACGTCCCGGGCTTGGGCGCAAACCTGCCGGGCTTTGGCGACGTTGTTCATCTTGAACATAGAGATCATCGCAGGGC
The DNA here is from genome assembly GCA_965213905.1 of Rubrobacteraceae bacterium. Classification (GTDB taxonomy): domain Bacteria; phylum Actinomycetota; class Rubrobacteria; order Rubrobacterales; family Rubrobacteraceae; genus SIRX01. The sequence continues at coordinate 2,102,244 of OZ243922.1, forward strand.
CTATGGAACCTTCGTCTTTAAGGCGGCCCATGTGGATGGAGAGCAATTCGCAGAGGGATAATTCGCTCATCATGCCCACCAGCTTCTGCTGCACGAGCTGGAAAGAGGCCAGCGGCCGGCCGAACTGCTCGCGTTCCCGGCTGTAGGCGAGCGCCGTTTCGTAGCAGTCCATCGCCTGCCCCAGGCCGTCCCAGCCAACGCCGTAGCGGGAGTGGGTAAGGATCGAGAACGTCGAGCCCAGGCCCGTGGCCCCCGGCAACCGGTTTTCCGCCGGTACCCGGCAGTCTTCGAGCTTTATGTGGGTTTGTAGGGCGGCGCGTTGGGAGCCTTTGCGGGGGATGACCTCCGGGTTGTAACCGGGCGCGTCACCCTCCACCAGAAAACCACCGATCTTGCCGTCTTCGGTCCTCGCCCAGATCACGGCCACGTCGGAGAACGAGGCGTTACCGATCCACTTCTTCTCCCCGTTTAGCACGTATTCGTCGCCGTCGCGCGTGGCGGTCGTCTTCATGGAGGCGGGGTCGGAGCCGGCGTCCGGCTCGGTGAGGCCGAAGCAGCCGATCTTCTCGCAGCGGGCCATCTGGGGGAGCCACTCCTGTTTTTGCTCTTCGGAGCCGAGCTCGTGGATGGCGGTCATGGCGAGCCCGCTTTGTACGTGGAGGAAAGTCGCCAAACTCCCCGAGCCCCGGGCCAACTCTGCTATCGCCAGGCCGTAGGATACGTTGTTCCAGTCCGAACAACCGTATTTCCCGGAGAAAGTGCCGCCCATGATGCCAAGCTCCCCGAGTCCCGGCAGCAACTCGAACGGGAACTCGGCCCGATCCCAGTATTCGGCGGCGGTGGGGATGACCTCGCGGTCTACGAAAGAGCGGACCCGTTCCCTGACCCCGCGTTCCTCCTCGGAAAGAAGGCTGTCGGTGTTTATGAAGTCCGTCTGCCGAACCGCGCTCTGAACTCTATCCGGGGTTATGGTCATCGTCACCTCTCCGCTCCCGCCAACAAAAGCCCTTATTTGCCTACGGGTAGTTTACACGCGCGCGGCGACTTCTTAGTTGCCGATCTTGTAGCCTTCCCCGCACTTCGTTCCTTCTTTGCAAAATCGCTTGTAGTTTGGTTTGACCCAGCCGAGGTTGTACTTGCCCGATTTTACCGAGAAGCTTTTCAGTTTGGCCGCGGTCCCGGAGTACCGGGGCCGATCTATTTTCAGGCTCGCGCCGCCGTAGGGCGATCCGTCGGGGTTGTAGCTAGGATAGCGGTAGAAGGCTTGATGCAGGTGTACTTCGCCTACGGGTATGTTCGGGTCTCCCGAATTGCCGGCGTAGCCGATGACGGTGTTTTTACCGACGGTTTTTCCGGGCTTGATGCCGCTGGGGATGGAGGAGAGGTGCGCCGAGAGGCTGACGTACTTTCCGTTGTTGCCCCGGATCACGACCATCCTGCCGTAGTGGCGGTGGGTGTAGTTGCGCCCGGCGAAAACGACCGTGCCGCGCTTGAAGGGTGAGTAAACCCGGTCACCCCTGTTGAACGGATAGTCCACGGCGAACTTGTCGTTGGTGTACGCGCCCCTGTTGCACCGTCCGTAGCCGAGGTTGCCGTGCGTGTACTGCCCCCAATAGTTGGGCCGTCCGGCCACGGTCCAGCCCTTGCGAATGCCGTCGCTTTTGCTCCTGTTGGCGTAACTGTCGTGTTGGGTCTGGACAAAGAAGCGCCGGTCCGCCCTCCAGCAACCTTCTTTTATCTTTCTTTCCCTCCTGGTTCCCTGGGCGGAGAAGAGCGGCTCCTCGGGGTTGGTGTCGGTCTCGGGCTTTGGGATCAGGCCGGGGTCCGGCTCTTCGGCCGCTTCTTCCAACCTGAGCGATTCTACGGACCTGGAGGGTTTGTAGAACCTGACATCCAGCAACAGCTTCCGGCCTCTCTCGCCGAGTTCTTCGCCGTAGACGTTGATCTGGTACACCCGGTCGTTTACCGGCACGTATACTTCCGTCGAGGGTATGGCCCCCGGTATGGGCCCTACGGCTACGCCTTCGAGGCCGTTCTCGCCCACGGGCACTTCCTCGCGCCCCACCGGGAGATCCGGGTACGCGAAAATCTTCTCTTCCACGGTCTTCTCGATCTGGCCGGGTTCTATGTCCGGGGCCCTCGCCACCCGCAAGACCGGCACGCCGCCATGGTCGTTTAACGTGCCGGGCTTGGGATTCCACAGAACGAAGCCGTAGGTGTCGTCGTAGGTGGCGTCCTCCCGCTCTACGAACCACTCTTCAGGGTGCGCGACCGACGCGCCAACCCAGTCCCCGGAGGTCGTTTCCTCTTCCGGCCCCGGGTCTGCTTCGGGAGTTTGCCGCGCCGCGGCGCCCGGGCCCGCGAGTGCCACCGCGCACGCGAACACGAACAGGCCAAAAATCTTGAAGGTCAATCTACCGGCGATCAACTTCCCCCCTCCAGAGATGTCAAAGTGGTTGTATTTTTAGGTTATCGGTTCCCCATCGGATAACTTTAGCGTACAACGAGGGTATCCTCTATTCTCGCGTACACTCGTCTATAGTGTTCACCAGCGAGTTCTGCAAACCGTTCGTGCGTTCGTGACCGGGGCGGGCAGCAGACCCGGGCAGCAGATCATTAGATGCGCGAAACGAAAACAGGAGGGTGAAAGTGGAGTACAGAAACCTCGGCGGCACGGGAACGATGGTCTCGGAATTGTGCCTGGGAACGATGACTTTCGGGCGTGAGTTGGACGAAGAAGGCTCTAAAGAGATACTCGTCCAGTTTTTCGAGGCCGGCGGGAACTTCGTGGACACGGCGGACGTGTACGAGGCGGGGCTTTCGGAGGAGATCACGGGCAACGCGCTCAAAAGCGCCGGCGTAGACCGCGAAGCCGTGGTTCTCGCCACCAAGGTGCGGATGCCGATGGGCGATGGTCCCAACGACGTCGGCCTCTCGCGAAAGCACGTAATCGCCGGCTGCGAAGATTCCCTGAAACGGCTCGGCACGGACTACGTGGACCTTTACCAGGTACATCTCTGGGACGCCGCCACACCCCTGGAGGAGACGCTGTCCGCGCTCACGGACCTCGTGCGGGCCGGTAAGGCCCGGTACATCGGTTGCTCCAACTACACGGCCTGGCAATTGATGAAGGCTCTTTGGGTCAGCGACCGGGAAGGTTTCGAGCGTTTCGTCACGCTTCAGCCGCAGTACTCGCTCGTGGAGCGCAACATAGAACGGGAACTGCTACCGGCATGCGTGGCGGAAGGTGTTGGCGTGCTACCGTGGGGTCCGCTGGGTGGTGGTTTCCTTACGGGCAAGTACCGGCGCGGCGAGGAACCGCCGGAGGACTCGCGCATAGCGGGAGCGTCAGATGAGCTGGAAGAGGCCTGGCACCGGCGGGCCATCGAGCGTAACTGGCGGACGCTAGACGTAATGGGGGAGATTTCCGGGGAGACTGGGAAGAGCTTCCCGCAGGTAGCTTTGAACTGGTTGCTCCGGCAGCCGGGCGTGACCGCGCCAATCCTCGGGGCGCGAAAGACCGGGCAACTCGAAGACAACCTCGGGGCGACGGGCTGGGAACTGGACAACGAGCAGGTACGGCGCCTCTCGGAAGCCGGCGCCCTCGAAGACATCTACCCGTACCGGATGATCGAGGGCGCCCAGAGGATTTGACGCAAAATGAAAGAGGGGCGGGAACCCTCCCACCCCTCCTAAAACTTTTGTAGGCCCAGTTTAGTCCGAGCGTGCGGAGAGCCACTCGTCGAGCTTGGGCCAGAGTCCCTTTTTGGCGCCGCGGCCGGTCATGAGGCCAACGTGGCCGGCGTCGAGGACGAAGAACTCTTTGTCTTCGCTGGAGACGAGGTCCATCGTGGCTTCGGCCTGGGGCAGGGTGCAGATGTGGTCTTTTTTGCCGGCGATGTTCAGGAGCGGCGTCTCTATTCTGGAGAGGTCTACGTGGTGGCCGCGGAGCACCACCTCGCCTTTGACGAGCTTGTTGTCGCGGTAGAAGTCCTTGATCCACTGCTTGAAAGCCTCGCCGGGGAAGGGGGGACCGTCGTTGACCCACTTGTTCATGGCGAGCCAAGTCTCCATCGGCTTGTCCTCGAAGATGCGCTCCCACATGCTGACGTAAGTTCCCACGTAGTTGTCCACGGGCTTGAGCATCCGGTTACCAGTGTCTACCATCTCACCGGGGACGTTGCCGAAGGCGTCGGTGATGACGTCCACGTCCAGGTACTTCTCGTCGGTAAAGAGCTTATAGAGCCCGATCTCCTCGCGCGGGAAGGATGTCGGGGTGGTCATGAGGACGAGGTTCTTGAGGTAATCGGGGAACAGGGAGGCGTACATGGCGCTCATGGTGCCGCCCATGCAGTAGCCGAAGAGTGTTAATTCGTCCGCGCCGGAGTGCTTCAAGACTTTCCGGATGGAGCGCGGGATGTAGTCGAGGACGTAATCTTCGAAGGTGATCTCGCTGTCCTCGGGACCGGGGATGCCCCAATCTATCATGTAAACGTCGTAGCCCTGGTTGGTGAGGTACTCGATCAGGCTGTTGCCCGGGATGAGGTCCAATACGTAGGGCCGGTTGATGAGTGCGTAAACGATAAGGATCGGGGTCGCGTACTTTTTCTCCGCCCCCGGCTGGTAGTGATACAGCTTTGCCTTGTTCTTGGTCCAGATTGTCTCCTTGGGGGTCAGGCCCGTATCTGCCTGGGCCCCCTCGGTGACGATCCTCAAGCCTTGCTGGTACTTGTCCAGAAAGCTCTCTATTTCTTTCGGCACGACGCTGGTGGCCTGTTCCGTCATCTAGCTATCCCCTTTCTCACGTACGTCGCCGACCGTGATCTGGCCGTCGGCGCCCGAACCTTGCACCGTCGTCAGGTCTACGCCTAGCTCCTGGGCTTTGCGCTGGGCCGCGTCGGTGGCTTTTATTTCTTGCGATTCTCCAGACTGCGACTCCGGTTCCTGAACGGAAGCCGCCCCCCCACTACCGTTGGTCGAGATGCCCTCGACGGCGGCGATCAACTGGTCGAGCTTGCCCTCGACCCGGTCTATGCGGCCTTCCAGCCCTTCGAGACGCCCCAGACGTTCTCCTAGCGCCGCGATGCCCTCGGCGGTCGCGGGCTCCTGGTGGCCGTACTCGAAATCGTCGAAGGTCTCCTCCAGGCGGTCCACCTTATCTTCCAGGGCCACGACCAGGCTCGCCACGCGGGTAACGTCCGACCGGCTCGGCATCTGGAGGTTGTGCAGATACTCTTCGGAGTTGCGGCCGAAGATCTTGTACGCGCTGGCGTAGTTCTGCATAAAGCGGCTGGAAACGTCGAGGAACTCCTCGCGCTCGATCACGTCCTGAACGAACTCGGAGACCGGGCCGCTGGTCGCGCCGTACCACTGCACGGCGAACTCCAGCGGATCGTTCGGCACCTTCTGAAGCTGCATGAGGTTTTGCCGCGTTTGATCCATCATCTGCATCCACTGCGGGGTCATGCTCATCATTTCCGTACCGATGCCCGCGGCTTTCTGCCAACCTTCGAGGGCCGCGTCTACCCACCGGCCCCACGCCTCCTGCGGTTCCATGACGGCGGGTTTTTCTTGGCCGTTCGCCCCGGCGCCCATTCCTGCGCCGCCCACCATCTGATCCCGCACCTGGCCCATGTTTTCGAACCACTGCCGGTAGAGCCCGTAAGGGTCTACGTAGCCCTCCTGCCTACCCCGCATTACCTCCGACCACATGTTGGAGCCCGCCTCATACCATCGGTTCCAAAGCTCCGCCGGGTTCATGCCCGCACCGGTCCTACTCTCTTCCGTCAACCCGAAATCCTCCTTCTAATACTTCCAAACTCGTGCCAAACTACACCCGCCGCACCGGTTCCGGATCCCTCCGGAAACCATGCAACGCGTTTCAATGACATTATACCAGTAAAAAAGATCTATATGTAGTTAGCATATACTGGTCGCCTGCCCGACGATTGCCGCCGGTTTGTGCGGGGTATATGTTTGAGTGCAGCGTTGATCCTATAAAGTCGGGGAAGGCTTTGGAGAGGAGTGCCGGTATGCAGGGGAACGGTTCGGGGCACGAGACGGTTTTCACCATGGAGGCTACGCCGCTCAAGTATGGCGAAGGGGCTTCCGAAGAGGTCGGCTGGGAGCTAAAGAGTATGGGTGTCGGACGGGTGATGCTCGTTACCGACCCCGGTGTGGTGGAGGCAGGCATATCGGGCCGCATTCAGGAGCTTATAGAGGCCGAGGGGATCGAGGTCGAGGTCTGGGACAAGGCCCGGGTCGAGCCCACGGCGGATTCCTTGCAGGAGGCGGCGGACTTTGCGGTTGAGGGAGACTTCGACGGTTTCGTGGCGGTTGGCGGCGGGACCAGCATAGACACGGCGAAGGTCAGCGACCTCATAGCGACGCACGGCGGGGAGATCATGGACTACGTCAACCCGCCCATAGGCGGCGGCAAAAAGCCGCCGAGCCCGCTCAAACCGCTCTTGGCCGTGCCCACCACGGCCGGAACCGGCGCGGAGGCGACGACCGTGGCGATCCTGGACATTCCGGATCAGCAAGTAAAAACGGGTATCTCTCACGGATACATGCGGCCCCATAGGGGCGTGGTAGATCCGCTCCTGACGATGAGCCTGCCGCCGGAGGTCACCTCTTCTTGCGGCCTCGACGTGGTCTGCCACGCTGCCGAGTCCTACCTTTCCAAGCCCTACGACGAGCGCGAGAAGCCGGATAGCCCCGACGACCGGCCGCCGTACCAGGGGGCAAATCCCATAGCGGACATGTGGAGCGCGAAGGCGCTGGAGTACGGCGGCAAGTACCTCCGACGGGCCGTGAAAGACGGTGAGGACGTAAAAGCGCGGGGCGCGATGATGCTCGGGGCCTCGCTCGCCGGGGTCGGCTTCGGTTCCGCGGGGGTCCACATCCCGCACGCCTGCGCCTACCCGATAGCCGGCCTGAAGCACGAGTACCAGCCGCCGGGGTACCCGGACGACCACGGCTTCGTACCGCACGGCTGGTCCGTCATCGTGACCGCCCCGGCCGCCTTCCGCTTCACCTACGACGCCCAGCCTGAGCGTCACAAGCAGGTGGCAGAGCTACTCGCGGGCGAGAGCATAGAAAACGCCGACGAGAACACGCTGCCGGAGATCCTCTTAGGGCTCATGAAAGACGTCGGCGCCCCGAGGGGCGTAAGAGAGCTCGGCTACGACGAGAGCGAGATAGATGATCTCGTAGACGGCGCGATGAAGCAGCAACGGCTGCTCGTCGGGGCTCCCAAAAAAGTAACGGAGGATGACCTGGCGAACATCATCCGCGAGTCAATGGAGAATTGGTGAGGAAAGCTTCAGGTGTCAGGCTTCATTTACAAGTCCTGAAGCCTGATGCCTATTGCCTGAAACCTCAACGAAGGGAGAGAAAATGGCCGACGATCTGCGACTGTACATGATGGAGTGTGGCAGTTTGAAAACCCAGGTCCAGTTTATCAAGATGAACCAGGGGCTCGGGGACCCGTATGAGATCCCGGTTCCTTTCTTCCTCATCCAGCACCCCAGGGGAAACGTGCTTTACGATGGGGGTAATGCCCTGGAGGTCGCCGGTGACCGTGACCCCTACGAGTATTGGGGCGCGGTGACGGACGCTTACATGCCGGTTATGGAAGATGAAGACTTCGTCGTGAACCAGCTAGAGCGTTTGGATGTGGACCCGGCTTCGATCCGGTACGTCGTTCAGTCGCACTTGCACCTCGACCACTCGGGGGCCATCGGGCACTTCCCGAACGCCGAGTATGTCGTTCAACGCCGCGAGCTACAGTATGCTTTCACGCCGGACTGGTTCCAGGCACCGGCCTACATCCGGCCGGACTTCGACAAGGACGTGCGCTGGCTTTTCCTCGACGGCCCGAACGACGACGGCTACGATCTCTTCGGCGACGGCGTCATAAAAACGCTCTTCACGCCCGGCCACGCCCCGGGGCATACATCTCTCGTGGTAGACCTGCCGGGCGACGGGCCGATGATGCTGACCGCCGACGCCTGTTACACGATGGACCACTACCGGGAAGAAGCGTTGCCCGGGCTTGTCCACTCGGCGGCGGACGTGGCCGACTCGACGCGCAAGGTGCGCCGCACCGTCGAGGCGCTGGATGCTACCCTGGTAACGGGCCATGACCCGGAGGAGTGGCCCAAGTTCAAAAAGGCGCCGGAGTACTATTCGTAGCCCTACTCGTAGCCCTGTGTTGGCCCGTTACCAGGTAGGGCTTTGATCCGCCGTGTCTAGTCGCGCAGGGTCGGGAAGCTTTCCAGGTCGCATCCACCCTCTGGGCAAGCGCGCGGGCAGACGTAGAGGTTCACGTTGGCGACCGTTGGGCGATCGCCGACAAAGAACTAGTGGTCGTCCGGGCGTCGCCCCACCACCGTGAGCGCCGGGTCAAAACCCTCAGGCCGATGCCGAGAATGAATAAGGTTTATCGAAAGTATTGGGGGGTTCTGCTTTTCGGAGTTGTTCCAGGTACCACTGCAGAAAAGACTCGACCGAGCTCTCCGTTACTTCCGAGAAAGGCCCCGGTTCGTAGGCCAGGGATTTGATGCCGGCGTAGTTGTTCTCGCACAGCTCCCAGTCTTGTTCGGAGGTTTCTTTCCACACGTAAGCGACTTGTTCCGGGTCGTAGTCTCGGCCCTCGACGGCATCTTCGTCTACCAGGAAGCTGACCTGAACCTTTGTCGTGCCGGCGCCCACCGGCGTGAGCCGGGTCGTCATGGCGTAGTCGCAGTTGGCGTGGCCCCAGAAGTTCGGAAGCGTTATGAGGCGCAGGCTACCGACTCGCGGGTCGGTAAAGTCTCCCATAAGCGGGGCGACCAACGCGCCGTCGAGGCTCTCGGTGACGAAACCTTCTTTCAAGGGGAGACGTGAGACGCGGTAGGGGTGCCCACCTGGGAAGCTGATCTCCTCGGGAGACAGCCCTAGTTCCCGCCAGCGCCCGTATTCACTTTCGAGGAGGGAGTCGAAACCGTCAGCGCTCCTCGTGTCCCCCGGCAGGCCGAGGTCGTAGTTGGACGTGCAGAACTCGGGGTGGCTAACGCGGCAGTGGTAGCACTCGCGGTTGTTCTCGATCAGGGTTTTCCAGTTCGCCCGGACCTCGTAGTGGTGTTTGACGACGACTTTCGAGCCCTCCAGGCCGTGCGGCTTTAGTTGAGGCTCTATCGCCCGGTAGAAATGATCGAAGTCCGGCGTAGACTCATCCGGTGCGAGACACACGAAGATCAAGCCGGCGACCTCCCGGACCTCGGCGGACCGGAGTTGGTACTGGTCTTTATCAAAGTCGTCGCCCATAAGCCGGGCGTTGGTGAGGCTGCCGTCGAGGGCGTAGACCCACTGATGATACGGGCAGACTAACGCTTTGGCGTGGCCGCACGGCTTTGTGGCGATCTTTGACCCCCGGTGGCGGCACACGTTGAAGAAGGCCCGGACCCCGCCGTCCTTGCCCCGCAGGATCAGGAGCGACTCGTTGCCGACTTCGAACGTGAAATAGTCTCCGGACCCTGAGATCTCGCACGAATGCCCGGCAAAGAGCCAGTTTGTCTGGAAAACCCGGCGCAGGTCTTTTTCGAAGACGGATTCGGCGACGTAAAACTCCCGGTCCAGGCTCTTTTTTGGCGCCCGGTTCCTCAAAAGGTGTTGGAGTCCGTTCGTCATCTTCTCGGGAGACCTCCTGCAAAATTCGTACCGATCCTTGTGTAACCGTTCATGCACGAAAACCTAAAGCCGGAGGCCGTGGGTGTCCAATACGTTTTGCATCGCCTTTTATAAGCTCCGGTTATGGCCCATTCGTTGTAAGACGCGGTACTGTCAGTGGGTCTAAAGGTCGCATATAATCGGGACAATCATGGAGATACGGCAGCTAAGATACTTCGTCGCGGTGGCGGAGGAATTGAACTTCAGCCGGGCCGCCGGCCGCATGTACCTGTCCCAGCCGGCGTTGAGCCAGCAGGTTCACAAGCTGGAACAGGAACTTGGGGTCTGGCTCTTCGACCGGACCCGCAACAGGATCGAGTTGACCGAGGCGGGCGAAACCCTGCTCGAGGGCGCCCGCCGGGTTCTGGCCCAAGTCGAGCAGACCACCCGGGCGACCCGGGAGGCCGGCGGCGCAGATAGGAGCCATCTGGGCGTGGGATTTCCCGAGTACGCCAACCACACTTTCGTCGCCGACATCTTACAAGCCTTCCAGACGCGCTACCCGTACGTGGACCTCGAAGAACACGAGATGTTTACACTGCAAGAGACGCTACGACAGACGGACGAGCTAAAAGAAGGTTCCCTGGACGCCGGTTTTCTTCTCTCACCGGTGGATGACGAGGAACTGTACTCCGAATGCGTCCTGGACATAGAACTCGTCGCGGCCGTCCCCGAAAAGCACGCCCTGGCCGCCGCCGACGAGGTGCGGATGGGCGACCTCGCCGCCGAACGCATTATCTTGTTCTCCCGGCGCTTCCACCCACGCTGCTACGATTACGTTATCGGTTGCTGCCGGGAGGCTGGTTTCGAGCCGGACGTCGTGCAACGGAACGAGCCGCAACTCTACTCCGGGGCGACGACCTACAGGATGGTAGCCTCCGGGGTCGGGGTCGCAATAGTGGCCCGGCCTCTTGTCTCACCATCCCGGCTTCCCGGCGTCGTCTTCAAACCCCTGCGCGAGCCTGCGCCGGTCCTGGAACTCGCCGTGACCTGGCGAAAAGAAGACCACACCCAGAACCTGCAAGCATTCCTGGAGGTCGTCCGCGAGTTCGCCACGCCGACAGGACCAACCGGCGCGACCGCCACGACCGCCACCCCGGAACCTCCCCTGGACGAACCCTACGCGGCCAGCCTCTAAAGACGGGCCGCAGAAAGACCCAATCCCCCAACCATCTCATCCCTAATAACCGTCAACCACCGGTGACCCGCAATGCCCCGAATGTGCCACCGTTTTGCCCCAAGACGTAATATAAGCTATACTTATCTTCTATAAGTAATGCTTATGTAAGCTGTTGGTCGTTTGCGCGGTTCGGTTTGGGAGGTATGTGGAGTGGATGGTTCGTATTCGAGGCATGGTACGGGGGTTAAGGCAAGCTTTGATCACATTTACGACCTTGAAGACCCAAGGGGTTACTTCAATACCCTGAGCGAGTTGGACTATCGGGCGCCGGAGCACGGTAGCAGCGTTTTCTCAACGCTTCTGGAGGAAAAGTGTTGTGCCGGGCGTCCGAAAATCGTGGATCTATGTTGCTCGTACGGGGTGAACGCGGCCCTTTTGAAGCACGACCTCTCGCTCGAGGACCTCTATCATCGTTACGGCTCCGAGCAATTGTCCGGCCTCTCGAAAGACGAGTTGGCCGCCGCCGACAGCGGGTTCTACAAAGAACGCCGCGTGGAGTCTCCCCCTGAAGTCGTGGGGGTGGACGTGGCCGGAAACGCCGTCTCCTACGCCCTCCAGTCTGGGGTACTCGACGCGGGGTTCGCCGAGAACCTGGAGGAAGAACAGCCTTCGGATGCGCTAAAAGAGGCGATCTCCGGTGTAGATCTGCTCACCGTGACCGGCGGTATAGGTTACGTTTGGCAGGACACTTTCGACCGCGTGCTTTCTTGCTCCGGTGAAGACGGCGTGCCGTGGGTGGCGACGTTTCCGCTCAGGATGGTGGACTACGCGCCGGTCGCCGAAGTGTTGTCTAAGCACGGGCTGGCGACCGAAAAGCTGACCACCCGCACCTTCCGGCAGCGCCGATTTTTAGACGGTCGCGAGCGGGACCACGTACTGCGGCGGTTGACCGGGTCGGATATAGACCCGGAAGGCAAGGAAGCATCGGGCTGGTACCACTCCGAGCTCTATTTGTCCCGGCCGGCCGAGGAAGTCGGGAAGGTCCCCCTGCAAGAGTTGCCGGGTATCGTAGAAGCGGCCTGACGCAAAAGCGGCCTGACGGCACAGAAGCCCCGCTAACTATCAGACGCGGATCGGGCGAAGACCGCGCAGCAGTCGAACCCGTCGAGCATTAAACGGCAGCGAAACGCGCGTAAGAAGCGGTCCTCCGAGATCACGGGTGTCCGGCGACAATTAGCCAGGTGAACGAGCGAGTCCTCGGCCCGGTAAACCACGGCCCAGTGCGCGCTGAACGACCGGCCGCCCAACTTGCCCACGTCCAGAAGGACGATCACGGGCAAACCCTCCGCAACGGACCGCTTGACGGCCGACCACGTGTTTCGACCCTCCACATCACCCCTCGAACGGGCGGCGTAAGCTTCCAGCCCGTAGCCCCGGAGCGCGGCCACGATCCGCGCGGCGGTCGTGCCGAACAAGCCAAAAAAGTGATCCGGCGGGAAACTTTCGGTGATAAGGTCTATGACCTCGCCGGCTTTCCGCTGCCGGCGGCCGCGCACGCTACGGCCGACCGGCTCCTCATTCCCGAAAGGACCCAAAGCATGGTAGTCGAGGAGAGACGCCACGGCAGCCTGGCCGCACCGGTTCCAGTCCTGCCGCCGGTGGGCGTGGTAAGAACGGATTTTTTCGGACCATGGGCTACTCACGGAGATAGCGTACCTCACCAAACGAGAACCCGGAAAACTTCTCCCTTTACTATAATAGTGGGAAAACACCCCGACGCAGGGCGACCAATAAACCCCCGCAACCAGAGCAGGACGTACCGAACGAACGTGCCGAACGTTTAGTAGTGTGCAAAACGGGTATAGGTGTGATAAGAATATAGTGGATATACACTACTTTGGAGGTAACGCAGTGCAGAGCATCGAAAAGACGATGGGCGCGGCCCAGGAGATCACGAAGTCCCAGCAGCGGGCTTTCGAGGCCCTTACGGGGAACTTTGTTTCTTTCCAGAAGCGCAACGCGGAGGTTGCCCGGGGTTGGACGGAGTTTCTAAAGTTGCAAGAGAGCAACGCGCGGGCGGCCCAGGATCTTTTTACGAGCGTTATGAAGTTCGCGGAGCTTCAGCAGCGTAACGTCCGCTTCGCCCAGGAGTGGATGGACTACGGCGTTAATTTCTGGCGGGATCAGGCCGAGAGCAACGCCGGCGCCGCGGAGGTCGTGGCTCGGAGCGCCTCGGAGCAGCAGGAGAGCGTCCGGGAGCTTACCCAGCAGTGGGCCTCGGCTTACGAGAGTTTCTTTTCTTCCTGGAGTTCCTACGCCGGAGAAGGACTCAAAAGCGCCCAACAGTTCACCGAGCAGGGAATCGAGAACGCCGGTCAGACGGCCCGTCAAGGCTTGAGGGTTGCCGAAAAGGCTGCGGAACAGACCGAGCAGGTGGTGCGTCAGGCGGACCCCAACCAGTTGCCGATAAAGAACTACGACGAGCTGAACGCTTCGGAGGTCGCGGAGAAGCTCGACGGCCTGACGGCCGCGGAGCTCAAAAAGGTCGAAGCCTACGAGAGGCGCAACAAGAACCGCGAGACCGTGCTGGAGCAGATAGGGCGAAAGATAAAAGCCGTTTCGTAGAGGTTTCGAGAAAAAGCTCTTCTATAGCGGTATCCGCCAGGGGACCGGGGTTCGAATCCCGGTCCCCTCGGCTTTCTTGTTCTGGGCCGCGGGTAGCAATGTGGCCGAACCGGGCTTTCAGGTTTGCTAGAGGTCTCCGCCCTCCTCGACGAGGCGGTGCAGTTCACGGTCTAAAAGTCCGAGGCGGGCTTCCCGGAGCAGGGGGATCCGGCGTCGGCGCTGGAGGACGCTTTTGAGGTCCAGGTCGGCGGTGACTACGGCTTCTTTATACAGGGGCGCCTCCACCACGAGGTCGCCTAGCGGGCCTACGACGTGGGAGTTGCCCCAGAAGTTCAAGTCTCCCTCCGTTCCCACGCGGTTGACGAAGACGACGTAGCATTCGTACATGCGGGCGTAGAACCGGGTGATGTCGTGCCAGTACTCGGTGGTGTCCAGGTCTCCGGGAAAGCGGCTGTCGGCGCTGTTAGTCGGGACGAGTAGGACGCGGGCCCCGTCCTGGACGGCGAGAAACCCCAGTGCCGGCTGCCAGGCGTCGTTGCAGATCAGGACCGCCATGCCCCCGAACTTGGTCCCGAAAGCCTTCATCCGCTGGCCCGGGCTGAAAAACTTCCGCTCCTCGAAGATGCCGTAAGTCGGTAGATAGAGCTTCCGATGGAGGTGCAAAAGAGAGCCATCCTCGAAATACGCGGCGCTGTTGTAGGTGCGGAAAGAGCCGCCGTCTTCGTGGAAGCCCAGAAGTATTGAAGTGTCGCCGGCTCTTTCGGCCAGCGAGGTGATTCGTTCGTCGAGCACCCCCGTGGAGATGTCGTCCTCGATCCGGCCCAAAGAGTACCCGGTCAGGCTCAGCTCGGGGAAGATGACGAGGTCCGCGCCTCCCGACTTGGCCTCTTCTATAGCTTCTTCCGCGCGGCGGAGGTTTGCGTCCACGTCGCCGAGCGTGGGATCTATTTGCGCCAGGGCTACCCTCATGGCCCCATATTACATTTTTCGCGTTGTAGGTGGCGGGATGCGTGCGATACAGTCTTGGTGTTGCCACCCGGGGAGTCCGTGGGCGCCGGAAATCGGGAAAGGAGCGGCTGTATGACCACCAACGAAACCCACCCGGAAACGGCCGGAAAAGACCGCCGACCGGAACGACGCCTGCGCGTGGTGGTCGTCGGCGCCGGGTTCAGCGGGCTGTCCGTGGCCGCGCGGCTTCGCGGGCAGGGGGAAGAGGACTTCGTCGTTTTGGAGAAGGGCGACAGCATCGGCGGCGTCTGGCGGGACAACACCTATCCCGGCGTGGCGTGTGACGTGCCGTCGCACCTGTACTCGCTCTCCTTCGCGCCGAACCCGGGGTGGGAGAGGGCTTTTTCGTCCGGGGGGCAGATAAAAGAATACTTAGAGTCGGTCGCCGACGACAAAGGCTTGCGGCCCTGGATACGGACGGATGAAGAACTCCTCGACGCCGTTTGGGACGACGAGGAGACACTCTGGCGCATCGCCACGACGCGCCGCCGGCTGAAGGCCGAAGTGCTCGTGTCGTGCGCCGGCCCACTTACCGAGCCCATATACCCGGACGTCCGCGGGTTGGAACGCTTTAGAGGAAAGACCTTTCACTCCAACCGCTGGGACCACGGCCAGGACTTGTCCGGCAAAAAGGTGGCCGTCGTCGGGACGGGGGCTTCGGCGGTCCAGATCGTCCCGGAGATACAGCGCCGCGCCAGAAGGCTCGTGGTCTTTCAGCGTACCCCGGGCTGGGTCGTACCCCGTCCCGACCGTAGCATCCCGGAGCTCGAAAAACGGGTGCTGAAGGCTTTTCCCCGGCTTACGGGGCTGTACCGGATCGTCCAGTACCTCATCCGGGACTTGTTGAACTACCGTATGATCCGGCGCAACCCGCTGGCCCGCCGGCTTTTTCAGGCGTTGTCCCGGGGGCTGCTGCGGTCTCAAGTAAGCGACCCGGTCTTGCGCGAGAAGCTCACGCCCGACTACGAGATCGGCTGCAAGCGCGTGCTAATAACCAGCGACTTCTATCCGGCCCTGGATAGCCCAAACGTGGAGTTGGTTGCGGGCGGGGTGCGGGAGATCCGGGAGAACAGCGTCGTCGCCGACGACGGGACCGGACGCGACGTGGACGCCATCGTCTTTGCAACGGGCTTTGAGACGGTGGAACCGGCGATCTACAAGCGCATCCGGGGCCGCGACGGACGCCCGATAGCCGAGGTGTGGGGCGGTCGGCCCCGGTTCCACCGGGCCACGGCCATCGCCGGTTTCCCGAACTTTTTCAACGTCTGCGGCCCGGGGACCGGCTCCGGGCACGGGTCTATGGTCTGGAAGGCCGAAGCCCAAACCACTTACATCGTAGACGCGCTACGGGTTATGCGCGGCCGCGGCCTGGCAAGCGTCGAGGTACGTCCCGACGCGCAAGACAAGTACATGCGGTGGGCCGGGGAAGACCTCGACAAAACGGTGTGGGCCGCCGGCGGCTGCCGGAGTTGGTATCTCGACGAAGCCGGGCGTCCGAGCCTCATGTGGCCCCGGACGATGTGGGGTTTCCGCCGTATGCTGCGGCGCTTTGATCCCGAACACTACCGGCTGCGCCCCGTCGGCCGAACCGTCCGGACGGACGAACAACCCGAGGAGCTCCACGTTTGAACGACCGGCCGCGAAGAAGAATCCTACCCAACGGGGGCCGGGCTTCATCCGGGTTCGGCCCTGGCCCTCGCCAACGCTTCGAGTTCCACGTCGCCCGCCTGCTCTCCGCGCTACCGCCGTGGGTCCTGACAAAGCTGTCGGGGAGGCCGGCAGTTCGGGTGGACGGACAGACCCTGGAGCCGGGGCTGCAACTGAGCCTCTCATTGCTGGAACGCCGCAGGGAGACACCGCTGGAGACCCTACCGGTCACCGAAGCCCGCGAGGCGTTTCGTGCCCGGGTCACCGTGACAAACGGATCGCCGGAGCCTGTAGGAAGGGTGCGGGATCTGGAGGTAGACGGCGCCGCCGGCCCGCTCCGGGCCCGGCACTACGCCCCGCCGGAGCTGGGAGGTCTTCATCCACTCGTCGTCTTCTTTCACGGCGGCGGCTTCGTGGTCGGCGACCTGGACACCCACGACGCGCCGTGCCGGCTGCTCTGCCGCCACGCCGGGGCACACGTCCTCTCGGTAGATTACCGGCTCGCGCCGGAGCATCGTTTCCCCGCCGCCGTCGAGGATGGCCGGGCGGCTTTGCGGTGGGCCGTGGACCACGCGGCCGAGCTCGGGGCGGACCCGGGCCGCATCGCCGTCGCGGGCGACAGCGCGGGCGGCAACGTTGCGGCGGTCGCGGCCCGGCAGGCTTCCCTGGACGGCGGACCGCAGCCGGCGCTCCAGGTTCTGCTCTATCCCGCTACGGACTCGGTGGGCGGCACGCGCTCACGGGAGCTGTTCGGGGGCGGGTTCCTGCTCACCCGGGAGTTAATGGACTGGTTTATAGCCCAGTACGCCACGGAGGCGGAGCTTGCAGACCCGCGGCTCTCCGTCCTCCGGGCCGGGGAGTTGGGCGGGGTCGCGCCGGCCTTCGTCGTAACCGCGGGTTTCGACCCCCTGCGCGACGAGGCCGAGGCTTACGCGCAGGCGCTGCGCGCCGCGGGCGTGGCCGTGACGCGTAGGAGGTTCCCGGGGCTCATCCACGGCTTCTGCAACGCCGTCGGCACCAGCAAAGCCTCCCGAGAAGCCCTGATCGAAGTCGCCGGAACGACGCGCGGGTTGCTGGCCGCGCTCCCGCAGAAGCCCTGAGGAGAGGTTTCTGCGGGTTGTCCGGGCGGGTGTGGCGCCCGCCCTACGCGGTGGCGAAGCGGCCTATCGTGTCCTCCGGGTCCACGCTGCCGAGGTGCTCGGCGAAGATCTTGTAGTAGGCTATCTCCTCCCGGGTGCGGAGCGGCGGTTCTATTTTGTTTTTATCGCGCTCGAACTCCTCTTCGGTGACGCTGTTCTCCATGCGTTCTTTAAGGACGGTGACCGCGCCGGAGCCGTCACCGAACTGGGCCTTTTTACGCCAGAGAAAGTCTTCGGGGAGCCAGCCGTCGAAGGCCTGGCGGAGGAGGCGTTTCTCTAGCTGGCCTTCGGCGGCGAGTTTCCAGCCGGCGGGGAGGGAGAGGCCTAGCTCGATCATGCCGAGCTCCAGAAACGGAACCCTTGCTTCGAGGCTGTGGGCCATCGAGGTCCGGTCGCCGCGCTGGAGGTTCAGGTTGTGGAGCCCTTCGATGCTGCGAATTAGCTCCTCGTGCAACTCTTCTTCGGTTTCGAAGTCTTCGTAGTACTCGTAGCCGGCAAATATTTCGTCCGCCCCCTCGCCGGTGAGCACCACCTTGACGTACTGGGCGGTGAACTCGGCGAGGATGTAGTTCGGAACCGCGCTGCGTACGAGGGAGGGGTCGAAGCTCTCGATGGCGCGCACGACCTTCGGCAAAACCTCGATAGCTTCCTCGGCCGTGTAAATCTTCTCGTGGTGCTCGGTCTCCAGGTGCTCGGCCACGGCGCGGGCGGCCAGAAGGTCCGGCGAGTCTTCCAGGCCGACGGCGAAGGTCATGAGCCGCGTCCCGTTGCGCCGCGCCCACTTGGCGGCGATGGCGGCGACGAGGCTCGAGTCCAGGCCGCCGGAGAGAAACACCCCCACGGGCACGTCGCCCATCATCTGGCCCTCGACGGTCTCGATCAGCTCCTCGCGCACCTTCGTCAGGATGCCGTCGGGTATCGGGGCTCCCGGCTCGGACGGCCCCTCGAACTGCTCCAGCTCCTCCCTGTTCCGCGGCACGGCGTAGGCGAAGCGCTTGAGGCCTTCTTCCGGCGTCCAGTAGTGGCCCGGCGGGAAGACTTCGGCCTCGGCCAGCCAGTCCTCGTCAAAGGCCCGAAGCTCCGAGGCGAAAACGATCTTGTCGCCGCGTTTTGACCAGTAGAGCGGTTTGATGCCCACCGGGTCGCGGGCGGCAACGAAGCGGCCGTCCTCGCCGGAGACGATAAAAGCGAACATGCCGTGCAGTTCGGAGATTTTCTCCGGCCCCCACCGGTCCACAACGTGCAGCGCCACCTCGTTATCCGAGCTGGTTTTGTACTCCACGTCGGGTAGTTTCTCGCGGACCTCCTGGTGGTTGTAGATCTCACCATTCCCGATCAGGTAAAGTTTGCCGCCGTCTTTGGATCCGGTCACGAGCGGTTGCCGGCCGCCGCTAACGTCCACGATGGAGAGCCGCCGGTGCCCGAGCCAGTTCCCCCCGACCTCTATGTCTCCTTCTTCGTCGGGGCCGCGGTGGACGAGGCGGTTCAGCATCCGTCCGGCCGCCTCCGGTTCCAGACCTTTGTAGACGCCGATGATCCCGCACATTATCTTATGCTCTCCTCTCGATTGACCGCTGTTGTCCTTGTTCCGCCGCAGGCCCGCGGCCACACGACATCCCGCGTCCCGCCGGGGCAAAAAGTTACCGGACAGGATTCGAACGTGGCTATTAGGGCGACGCACCGCCGTTTTCTCCGTTCTCTATCTCTACCGGGATTGTTCGCGTGTCCTGCACTGTCTGCAGCATTATGGTCGCGTATCTTCCTCTTATAGGGTGGCGTTGTCAATGCTACGGGTGGATAACCAGACACCCCCGCGCACAACGGATTATCCTCCCGCGGGCCGATGCGGCGGGTTTTACACGATGCCTAGACTACTTGCAGGTCCTCTTCACGCCAGAGGTCCGGAAAGGTTGGCTGGACGTAAACGTAAGGGTCGGACACAAGGGTCGAAGGGAGGCGAATTTTGGCACAGGTACTGCGGGGGAACTTCAGGACCCAAGGAGCCGTTGAATCTCCGGACGTGGTAGTAGCGGAAAACCCGCAACCGCGGGGAATCGCCAGCGTTGCAGCCTTGAACCTCAGCCCGAGACCCGGAGACATAACGGGGAACTTGCAGCTTGCGGAGGAGGCCATAGTCGGGGCGAAGAACGACCACCCGGACCTTCGCTGGGTCGTACTCCCGGAGCTCTTCGCCTCCGGTTACACGAGCCTTACTACCGCCCACCTCTACGCCGAAGACGCCGAGACAGGGCCGGGCGTGGGACGGTTCCTCGCCCTGGCCCGCTCCCTCGACATCTACATCGCCTACGGTTTCGCGGAGCGGCTTCCGGGGACGACAGGCCCGTCGGGCGTTGCAGACAGCGCAAACCTCGTAGGTCCCGAAGGCGTGTTGCTCACCTATCGCAAGCGCCACCTGGTTCGGGAAACGGGGGAGGATCAAGTATTCGTCCCCGGCGTAGAGCTGCCGACCGCCGAGGCCGGAGGGCTCCGGGTCTCGCTCGTTATCTGCTGGGACCTCGGTTTCCCGGAGGTCGTGCGCGAGGCCGCACTGGAGGGCACCGAGTTGATCCTGGCCCCCGCCGGATGGCGGGAGCTCTACGCCCGGCAGTACGAACTTTCCTGCGCCGCCCGGGCCCTGGACAACGGTGTCTACCTGGCGAGCGCAAACCAGGTCGGAGACTACCCCGAGGCCCGGTTCGGGACACCGGGTGGCGTCTACGGCCCGGATGGATGCCGCATCTCCGAAAACTTCGGAAGCCTGAGCGTAGGGGCAGTTGATCGCGGCGTACCCGTTAGCTGGAGAAGCCGCTACGGGTGTACGCTCGGTACGTCTACTCTTGGCGCCGCTTCTGAAGCCGTTTTGGAGGTTTGCTCCTGAGCCGCGGGAAGACAAAGCGAACAAAGCCGGTTCCGTGTGCAGCCCAGGCGGCCCAGGCGACGCGAGGGTAGCGCGGGAAGCATGAACTCGAACAGACCTAGATCAGCGGGAGTTTTGACCCCGTAAAGAGAAGCATGTATGATGGCTACTGCTAGATAAAAATTCTAGTAGGTGGCATGCAGATGTTTCGCACGATGCAAAAGAAAATAGAAAACTAGATAGGGAAGGAACTATGCGACGGGGCAGAGTATGGGATTCTTAGAATATCTAAGGTTACGTTGGCCGCACCTTTTGGAATTAACTATTCAGCATGCCCAAGTCGTGCTATTTGCGGTCGCTGTTTCTACGGTGATCGGGGTAACGTTGGGGGTCTTCACGTACCGGCGCGACCGGCTTCAAGCCTTAGTGCTGGCTGTAACCTCTACGTTTCTTACCATCCCATCTTTCGCCCTGTTCGCGCTCATGATCCCGATACTCGGCTTGGGCTTCTGGCCGACGGCTATAGCGCTGGTGTTCTACACGCTGCTGCCGGTAACGCGAAACACCATAGCCGGCCTCCGGAACGCGGACCCTGCGGTATCGGAGTCGGCCGAAGCGATGGGCATGAGTTCCTGGCAACGGCTGTTCCGGATAGACCTGCCGTTGGCGTGGCCGGTGATCATCGCCGGGATGCGGATCTCCGTCCTGCTCGCCATGGGCATCGCGGCCGTCGCGGCCGTCGTGAACGGGCCGGGACTGGGCAACGACATCTTCGCCGGGCTCGCCCGTATCGGCAGCGTCCAGGACCTGAACCTCGTGCTCGGGGGTACGCTCGGCATCATCATACTCGCCCTGATATTCGACGGGCTTCTGTCGTTGATAAGTAAATTTACGACCTCGCGGGGGATACAGTGAGCGAAAACGCTTCGAACAACAACCAGGGTAACAATCAGAGCAACGACCAGGAGTCAAGCTCCGAAAACGTTATGATCCGGCTGGAGAACCTGTCCAAAACTTTTCCCGGCACGGAGGAGCCGGCGGTAGATGATCTCTCGATGGACATCTACGAGGGTGAGATCGTGGTGCTCGTTGGCCCTTCCGGCTGCGGCAAGACCACCACCATGAAGATGGTCAACCGCATCATCGAGCCTACCGAAGGCAAAATCATCCTGGAGGGTGAAGACGTCACGGACGTAGACCCCGACCAGTTGCGCCGCCGTATCGGCTACGTTATCCAGCAGACGGGCCTGTTCCCGCACATGACCATTGCCGACAACATCGCAACGGTGCCGAGGCTGCTCGACTGGGACAAGGAACGCATCTCGGAGCGCGTGGACGAGCTAATGGAGACCGTGGGCCTGGATCACTCCATGCGAGACAGGTACCCCAAAGAGCTCTCCGGCGGCCAGCAGCAGAGGGTCGGGGTTGCCCGGGCGATGGCCGCCGACCCGCCGGTGCTGCTCATGGACGAGCCCTTCGGCGCCATCGACCCGATCACCCGCGAGAAGCTCCAGGACGAGTTCTTGAGGCTGCAGCAGGACATAAAGAAGACCATCGTCTTCGTAACCCACGACATAGACGAGGCGATCAAGATGGGCGACCGGATCGCGATTCTCCAGCAGCAGTCCGTGATCGCCCAGTACGACACACCAGAGACCATCCTGACCGATCCGGCAAATCAGTTTGTCGAAGACTTCGTCGGCACCGGTGCTTCCATAAAACGATTGAGCCTAACCACGATCAAAGAGATAGAGCCCGCCGATTGGCCGGTCGCAAAGGTCACCGACAGCCACGATGAGGTACGCAACAAGCTCCAGGACTCCGGTAGAGATTACATACTGCTTCTGGACGAGCAAGAGCGTCCGCAGCGTTGGGTAAACGCCGAGGAAATCGAACGCGACGGTGAATCACTCGACGATCTTGGCCGGCCGGTAGAGGCGGTCGTGGATACCGAAGCGAACCTGTACACGACCCTCGATACGATCGTTGTCTCTCACAAGGGTTCCGCGGTGGTCGTCGACGATGATGGAGCCTACCAGGGAGTGGTCGACTTCGACCGGGTGCTGGAAGTGATCGAGTCCATGCGTAACCCGGACCAGATAGCTGCGGACCGGGAGGGTTCGTCGGCATGAGTCGTACGGCGCTGAACACTACAGACCATAGGGAACAGAGATGACCAGTTCGTCGCAGACAAAGGGTAGTACGACAATACCGCCGTTTATCCGGCGCCACATGGTGATGCCCATCTTCCTCATACTAGTATGCGTGGGACTCTACCTGTACATCGGTACCAAAGAACTAGACAGCATAGAGCAGCGCGCGGTAAGCGCCGGCAATATCTTCAGCAACGTGTGGGAGCACATCCAGCTTGCCGGCCTGGCTACCATACTGGTAGTAGTGCTGGCCGTGACGACCGGCATCGTGGTTACCCGGCCGGCGCTACAGCGGATAACACCGATTGCGGTCAACCTAGGCAATATCGGCCAGGCGATTCCCTCCATCGGGCTGCTCGTCCTGATCGCCATTCTTTGGACCACCGGCTTCTGGGCTGCAATACTGGGCCTGCTCGCCTACGCTTTCTTGCCGGTGCTGCGGAACACGATGGTCGGACTGCAGCAGGTGGATAGTTCCGTTATCGAGTCCGCCCGCGGGATGGGAATGTCGAAGATGGCTACGCTATTCCGCATCGAGTTGCCGTTGGCGATTCCCATAATGCTCGCCGGTATAAGGACGGCCCTGATCCTGGCCGTCGGCACCGCCACGCTGGCGACGTTCATCAACGCCGGCGGGATGGGAGACATAATCAACGCCGGCATTAGCACAGGGCGCATCGATACGACGCTGGTCACCGGCGCCGTGCTGACCGCCGTGCTGGCCCTCACGATCGACTGGCTGGCGGGGATAGCGGAAGATATTTTGCGTCCCAAGGGTTTGTAACCGGGCTGTTTTAGCAACGCGAAGGAGGCTATATAATCGTGAGAACGATACACAAAAAGTTAGTGCGAACGGTGGGTTTGCTCGTCCTACTGTTCGTCGTCGCGACGGGTTGTAGCGGCAGCGTCGCCGCCACCCTGCAAAACGTCGAGGGCGGGAGCATCGGTGAAGAGTACGACCTGTCCGGCGCCACCTTCAGCATAGGCTCCAAGGAGTTTACCGAGCAGTTGATCCTGGGCAACATAACCAAGGTGGCGTTGCAGGCCGCCGGGGCGGACGTGAGGGACCAGATCGGTCTGGCAAGCTCGGACGCCGCCCGGCAGGCCCTGCTCGCCGACTACATAGATATGTACTGGGAGTACACGGGAACCGGCTGGATCACCCACCTGCAAAACACCGATCCGCTGTCCAGCCGACAGGCGCAATTCGAAGCCGTCAAAGAGGCTGACCTCGAAGAAAACAACATCGTATGGGTCTCTCCTCCGGCTCCGGCAAACAACGCTTACGCCATTGCCGTGCGCCAGGAGGCTTACGAGGAACTCGGCGTCAAGAAACTATCCGACTTTCCCCAATTGGTAAACAACAGGCCCGATGCCGCGACGCTCTGCGTCGCCTCGGAGTTCGCCAATCGGGATGACGGCCTGCCGGGTATGGAAGAAGCCTACGGCTTCGAGTTCCCTGAGGGCAACGTCTCCCTGCTCGCTCTAGGTGTGATCTACCAGTCCGTCGATCAGGGCGACCCGTGCAACTTCGGTGAGGTTTTCCAGACCGACGGGCGCATCGCGGCGCTGGACCTGGAGATCATCGAAGACGACAAGAATTTCTTCGCGCCGTACAACCCGGCGCTCACTATGCGAGAAGAGACGTTCGAGGAGTATCCGCAGATAAAAGACCTGATGGCCCCCATTACGAAGAAACTCGATACAGAGACGCTGCGGAACCTGAACAGAAGGGTAGACGTGGACGGAAGCTTTCCCGACGTAGTAGCCGAAGAGTGGCTCCGGGAAAACGGGTTTATCGGGTAGTTGAACAGACATTGCCACAGAAGAGTACCAGCCTTATGGTCCGGTACTCTTCTCTAATTTCAGCTTAAGATAGGGTCAGGATCTGCCGGATGTTTCTGCCAGTAGCGGATCAAGCCCAACACGTTCATCCAGGCCGGGTCGGCGGCGGGGTGGGCGCCCTGGCTACCATTCTGGGCGGGCACGGCGCCGACGCGGCGCTTGTTACCGAGCCGACGCGCCTGGAGCTCGTTCCGGTCCAGAGAGGGGCGCTCGTCTTCCGGCTGACCATTTTCGGGAGGTCTACCCACGCCACCACGCGGAATCGGGGCGCCTCGGCCTTCGAGAAGTTCGTACCTATCTTCGAGGTGCTCCGGGAGCTTGAGAAGGAGCGCAACGCGGCCCTGCGGCATCCGCTGTTCGATGGGTTGGAAAATAAGGCACCCATCAACGTGGGCGTCGTCCGGTTGGGCAACTGGCCGGTTACCGTGCCGGAGTCTCTGGTCGCGGAGATACGGGTGGGGCTCGTGCCGGGTGAGGATCTGGAATCCTCATACTCGCTGGCGCGGGATCGCATCGAGACTGTGGCCGCCCGGGACCCGTAACTGCGGAATCATGGCGCGGGAAGCAATCGGCGATTCGATGGAGTTCATGCGGACCTCGGCGTAACGGAAGGCATGATCCTTGGTCTGGCGCAGGACATCATCCGAGATCCCGTGCTAGGCAACACCCCGAGAATGCCGGACGAAAAAGAGGTCCGGGAAATACTGGGCGACGCCCTCTCCAGATAGTTCTCTCTGAAAGAGCGCCGAAAGATATACTCGCGTAAGCGAGACCGCGGCGGAGGGAACTATACCGGACAGAGACAAAGAGAAGCGCGTAGACCTCGTCTTCGAGGGCGGCGGCGTAAAAGGCCTCGGGCTGGTCGGGGCACTCTCGGTCTTGGAGGAACGAGGGTACGAGCCACAGAGCGTCGCCGGAACCTCGGCCGGGGCTTCGCTGGCCGTCCTGCTCGGCGCCGGATACACGGCCGCCGAGTTACGGAAGATCTTCCTGGATTTCGACTTCACCCGCGTGCAGGATAAGTCCTGGGAGGATCGCATACCCCTGATCGGCACGCCCTTGAGCTTGCTTAAAGATCAGGGCGTCTACGAGGGAAAGGCGCTGCTCGAATACGTGCGGGGCTTGCTGGAGGATAGAAACGTAAGCAACTTCGGGGATCTGGTCAACACCGACGCCGGGGAAGAGCGTCACCGCTACAAGGCGCAGGTGATCGCCTCGGACATTACCGGGCGCCGGCTGCTCGTGTTGCCCCGCGACGTATCCTGGCTCGGCGTCGGAGACCCGGATAGCTTCGAGGTCGCGCTCGCCGTGCGGATGAGCGCGGGGATCCCCTTCTACTTCGAGCCGGTAAAGTTTCGCAACCCCGTTACCGGCCGGAAACACCTCGTCGTGGACGGCGGGGTGCTCTCGAACTTCCCGGTGTGGCTGTTCGACTCCCGGGGAGAACCGCGGTGGCCCACCTTCGGGCTGAGGCTCGTCGAGCCGGAACCCGAAGTTCCCCTGGACCGGCGCATGGAACCGGCGGCCTACCCGCCGGGTGGGTTAGGGACCACCATAGACTACGTGAAAAACCTCGTTTACACGATGCTCGAAGCCCACGACCGGCTCTACATCGAAACGTCGGACTTCGCCCGCACCATCCCGATACCTACCCTCGGGGTGCGGACGACGGATTTCGACCTCTCTACAGAGCGGAGGCTGGAACTCTACGAGGCCGGCCGCGCGGCGGCGGAGAAGTTCCTGGAGACCTGGAGCTTCGGGCGTTACCTGGAGGAGTTTCGTGGCGGAGACAGTCGCTCCTGACAAAGGGGACGAACCACGTCCGGGGCATAGTTGGGTAGGTCAATTGGCCCAGACGTATATGGTCCATAAGCCCGATGCCGGGGCTTTGGTTTTACGTCATTATTAGCCGTGTGGCGGACTTTGCGCCGATCATATCCCCCCTCCAGGTGCCGAACCCGCCACTTACCCGGTGGGAAGCAGGATGGTAGAGTGGGGGCGGAAACCGAAGGGGAAGTTTACGGGCTGGATGCTACAGAGACAATCCGGGTTGCGATAGCCGACGACCAGCGGCTATTTACCAACGGGATCTCCCGGGTCATCGGCACCCGGCCGGAGATAGAAGTGGTAGGGGAGGCCCACACGGGCCGGGAGGCCATAGACCTGTGCCTCCAAACCGAGCCCGACGTGGTCCTCATGGACATCTCGATGCCGGAGATGGACGGCGTCACCGCGACGCGCCGCATCCGGGAGATCCTGCCGCGGACGCGCATCTTGATCCTGACGGTCCACAACGACGACGGCCACGTCTTTCAGGGCATAAAAGCTGGTGCCCAGGGCTACCTCCTCAAGGACTGCACGCCGGAGGACCTCACCCGCGCCATCCGCACGGTCCACTCCGGGGACACCATTATGGCCCAGGACATAGCCCGCAAGATGCTCACGACCTTCGAGGGCATCCGGCACGAGGAGACGGAGTTTACGCCGCAACTGACCGAGCGCGAACTGGAGGTCATAAAGGCGCTGGCCCAGGGCAAAAGCAACAAGCAGATCGCCCAGGCCCTCCACATCTCGGAGAAAACCGTCCGCAACCACGCCTCGAACATCTATAAAAAGCTGCACATCTACGACCGCACCCAGGCCGTCATATACGCCATCCGGCGGGGTTTGGTAGACCTTGAAACCTTGGATTCCGGCTAGCGCGATCCTCTGGAGTATGGAACGGTCGCCTTGACCAGCGTACCTTTGCTGGCCTCGCTTTGCACCTTCAATTTGCCGCCAAGCTCTTCCACCCTCTCGCGCATCCCCGAGAGGCCCACGCCGCCGCCCCGGGCCGAGTCGGCCTCGAAACCGCACCCGTCGTCGTAGACTTCGGCCAACACCTCGTTGTTCCGCTGGCACAGGCTCACTTTCACGGTCCGGGCGCCGGAGTGCTGGCGGGTATTCGCGAGGGCTTCCTGCAAAACCCTTAGAAGCTCGACGCCGATCTCCCGGCCGGGCTCCGAGGTGAAACCCTCCGAGACCGAGAGCGTTATTTGACGCTCGGGCTTTAGCTGGCGGTTCAGTTCCACCAGGGACTCCACCGCCCGGACGAACGGCTCTTCCTTCTCTTGGCGGAGGTCGTAGATGGCGCCGCGCAAACCCACGACGGCCCGCCGGAGGGCGGCTATCTCGTTCTCCAGGGTGACCGAGACCCCGTTTTCGCCGGACTCAGCCTCGAACGCCTGGAGGCCTTGCAAGGTCCCCGAGAGGTCCTGGAGAACCGCGTCGTGGAGGTCGCGGGCGATGCGGCGGCGTTCGGCTTCCCGGATCTCCATGAGCGAGGCCTCGGTGCGCTTGCGGGCGGTGATATCCCGGTTGATGCTCAGGACGGCCCGCTCTCCCCGAAACTCGATCACGGAGGAGTTGACGAGTACGTCTATGGGGGTCCCGTCGTAACTACGGTGGACCGTCTCGAAATCCTGGTAAGAGTTGCGCGAGAGCAGATCGTCGAGGTACTGGCGGCCCCTTTCGCGGTCCAGGGAGAGCTCCTTCATGGTCATGTTCAGGAAGGTCTCTCGGGGGTAGCCGTAGATCTCGCAGGCGTTCTCGTTCACGTCCAGGATTCGGCGGCTCTCGGGCTCGTATATCAGGATGGCGTCGTTCGCCAACTCGAAGAGCCTGCGGTATTCGCGCTCGGACCCCCTAAGCGCGTCCTCCGCCTGCTTGCGCCCGATGGCGCCGGCGAGCACGTTGGCGGCCGCCTGTAGGAAGTCGGCGTCGTCCTCGGTGAAAGCCCGGCGGACCTTCGCGTCAACCCCAAGCACCCCGAACGGGCGGTCCGGGCCGCGGACGACGACGCTCATGCCGCTTTTTATGCCGTGTTCACGTTGCAACCGGGAGGCGCCGAACCGTTCCTCCGCCTCCAGGTCTTCGGCAACCACCGGCCCGCCGGAGAGCAACGAGTAAGCGGCCTGGGAGCCCGTCCCGGACCCGACGTTGGCTTTTCCTACGTGGCCCTTTTTCCAACCCGAGCCCGCCCGCAGCAGCAAGCTACCCTCTTCGGGGAGAAATTCCAGGAACTTGCTGTATCGCGTGTCCAGGGTCTCGGCCAGTAGGGTTGCGGCCTCGTCCAGCAAGGAGTGAAGGTTTGTGTCGGCCAGGGCCCGCAGGCCGAGCCGGGAGACTATGGCTTGTTGCTGCGCCCGCTTGCGAAGCTCCACCTCGGCTTGTTTGCGGTCGGTTATGTCTTCCACTATACCCACGATAAACCGGGCCTCGCCCGCCGGAGTACGAATCGGGGCGGCGTTCAGACGGCCCCAGATCTGCCGGCCGTCCTTGCGGACGTACCGCTTTTCTAACTGGTAGCTGTCCCGCCGGCCTTCCGTAAGCTCCGCGTAGAGTTCGAGTTCTTTCTGGAAGTCTTCCGGGTGTGTTGCGTCGCCGAAGTGCAGACCTCGTAGCTCTTCCTCACCGTAGCCCAGGAGCGCGCGTAGCGCGGGGTTGGTCTGCAAGACGCGGCCCTCGATACCGACGATGGCGATACCGGCGGTTGTGCCCTCGAAGATGGCGCGGAACCGCTCCTCGCTTTCCTGAATCTTCATCAAAGAATCCGTACGCTCGTCCAGGAGCGCCTGCTTGGCTTCGAACTCTGCGGTGTGGCTCATGGCGGCGGCGATCAGGCCCGCCATCAGTTGAAGGGTATCTACGTCCCGGTCGTCGAAGTCGTGGGGCTTCTCCGAGAAGACTTTCAGCACCCCGACGATCTCCTGGCGGTGGTATAGGGGAACTACTATCAGGGAGCGCGCCCCCGTTTTTTGGATGGCGGACGGGTCTACCCGGGGGTCTTGCGAAGTATCGTCGGAGCGCAGGATCTCCTTTCTCCTGACACATTCGCCGGAGATGCTGGAGGATAGCTGCAACCGGAGGCCAACGTGGTCCCGCGCGCTCCCGCTGGCGGTGTGGTAGACGAGCTCTTCGCCTTCGATCATCTCGACCGTCGCGCCGCCGGCGTTCGTAAGTTGCCGGCTGCGCCCCACGACGAGCTTCATAACGGATTCCTGGTCCGTCTCGACCTCGACTATGGCCCGTTGGGTAGAGATAATCGCCGCCAAGCGCTCCGCGTCTTCCCGCATGGCGGCTTCGGTTTTTTTTCGCTCTTCTATGTTCTGGATCTGGGCTATGTAGTAGGAGGGCTCGCCGCCCGGGTCCCTGACTAACGAGACGCTCAACGAAACCCAAACCGGGTAGCCCCCGGCGCGCACGTAACGTTTCTCCAACGAGTAGTCTTCCTGCTCGCCCGCCTCTACCCGGTGGACCTGGGCCATACTCATCTCGTAATCTTCGGGGTAGGTGAGTTCCCTGTAGGTCAGGCCGAGCAACTCCTCTTCGGGGTAGCCGAGGATTTCACACATGGCGGGGTTTACCTGGCGGTACCGCCCTTCCAGGCTTACCAGGGCCATTCCTACCGGCGTGTTGTCAAAGGCGCTGCGGAACCTTTCTTCGGTCTCCCGGAGCTGCCGCTCGGACTCTTTGCGCTCCGTGATGTCCCGGAAGTAGACGGCGAGCCCTTCCTTGTAGGGATAAGCATGCACCTCAAACCATTTTCCGAGCGGCGGGTAGAATTCTTCGAAATGAGTTTCTTCGCGCAAAACCACCGACTTCCGGCACTCCGTGTAGAACCGGGAACCCGTGGCGCGGGGAAAGGCGTCTTCTACGTCCACCCCCAGTAAGTCCTCTCGCCGCCGACCGAGGGTCTGGGCCGCCCGCTCGTTCACGAAGTTGAAGCGCCGGTTGCGGTCCAAGGAGAAGAAAGCGTCGGTGGTGCTTTCGAGGATGTTCTTGATGCGGTCGTTCGTCTCACGAAGCTGCCGCTCGCTTTGCTTTTGCTGGCTGACGTCGAACTTTACGCCCTGCCAGAAACGCGGCCGGCCCGACCCATCCCGCACCAGCACGGCTTCGTCCTGGATCCAGACCTCCCGGCCGTTGCGGCAGATCATGCGGTATTCCGTTTCCAGAACCCCGCCGGCTTCTATGGCCCGGGCGGTTTCCCGGAGCACCCGATCACGGTCCTCGGGATGGAGTATCTCCCTCCACAGGCCGGGGTTGCCCACGAAATCCTCCGGCGAGTATCCTAGGAGGGCTTCGATTTGCGGGCTCACGTAGTCCGTCGAGCCGGGGTCTGCGGGGTCCTTACTGGTGTAGATAATGGCGGGGACCTGCTCTACGAGGGTCCGGTAGCGCCGCTCGGCCTCCTGGAGCCCGGACTCGATCCGGAGCCGGTCCGTAATGTCGCGCGAGACGGCGACGATCCCACCCACCGCGCCGCCCACCTCATCCCGGACTACGCGGCTGGTCGTCTCGAACCACGTATACTCGCCGTTTTTGCGCCGGATACGGTAGCTGACCGTGTACGCGCCACGGCCGTCCGTTATATTCGAGTGGGATTTTCTGATCTCTTCGAGGTCTTCCGGGTGGAATAAGTCGTAGGCGGAACTCCCCACCAACTCCTCCGGCTCGTAACCGAGCAGGGGCTTGCTGGCGGGGGAGGCGTAAGTGTACACGCCCCCCAAAGTGTGCCTGGAGATGAGGTCGGTCGCGTTTTCGGCCAGCAGCCGGTAGAGCGTCTCGCCCTCGCGTAACATCTCTATACCGCTGTCTCCTCCGTTGCCGCGGGTTCCGTGTAGACCAGTGCTCTCCGGGTTGTATTCCTGCGGAGAGTTCTCCAGCCGGCTAAGGTTCTCCCGGGCCTCTCTCATCTGCCGGAGCCAGTGCGCCCGCTCCGCGTTTACGGACTCCTCCCCGCCGACCCCTGCTGCCCGGCCGTTTCGGGGCTTGTTCTCCCGGGCGTGTTTCACGAGACCCGCACGGCTTTAGTTCGTCTCCACGGTGCCCCGGTTGGGCCGAACGAGATGGTTTCGATAGTGCCGGGCAAAGCTGGCTCCTTCCGTCTGGCCTGGATTATAAGCCCCCGCGGGAACGCATTCTAGTCCGGGGTCTCGGGGGCCTGCCGGCCAGGGAGAGCCCGGCATTGCAATAAAGATGCAAGCCCGGAATATCGCTTGGGTAATTTGTCTCAGATCCGCTTACACATATTTCGACGGGCTTCCGGAGAGAGTAGAGTATAGACAAAGGGAGAGGGGCCGGTGTTACGGATTTGAGCGGGCGCCGGGATTCAGAAGGGAACTGCTCACGAGCAGGAGGGATAGAGTTGTGCGGGTGATCGAACGGGAAAAAAAGCACTACGAGGTGCAGGAAGTTCCGTACGGCAAAGTCTACAGTTGGCGTCCCGAACACGTCCTTTTCGAGTGCGACTGCGGGGAGACACTCGAGTGGACCGGCGGCTCCGCCCAATGTCGCTGCGGGACCTCGTACGAAGAATTCGGGTGTCAAAGGGTAGAGAAAGAGGATGAAGAGGCCTACCAACCCTGGATCAAGGAGTACGAAGCCTGGCGGGAAGCCAAAGCCGCCAGCGGTCTGCAACACGAATACTATGGCTTCGTGAGAGAGGAAAACGGTGAATGAGATGATGGAAACGTCGCCCGAAAACGCGCACTGGCTGGACGGACCTTCCGTGTCCGTGCGGTACCTGATCTCCCGCCAGAACAACAACCGGCTCGGCTTTCTGACGCTTCCGACGGACGAGGGAGACTCGCTCCCGGTGTTCGGTAGTGAGGTTGCGGCCCGGGCTTTCCTCCGGTTCAATCGTTGCGGAGATCAGTGGAAAATCCGCGAGACCACGGCGGGGGAGTTGATCTCTTTGCTGATGGGACACGTCGCAGACGTCAGCCTGGTTTCTCTGGACCCTTCCCCGGCGGTCCCGGACAAACCCTCCTCCGAGACAAAGCCCCTGGGCAAACGGGACTTCATAAGCACGCTTATGAGAGAGCCGATCCTGCAGTCCTCCCGGTAGTTCCCTCGGTAGTCCCGCGGGACTACCGGAAGCCATTTATCTCTGCTAACCTGGACACGAGGTGCGGTAGACACGCGAACCCGCGACCGGGTGGTCGCAGAGAAAGAGACGGCGCCGCTGCGAGAAAGGATCTTCGTAAGTTTCGGAACCCGGACCGGGCGTCGTCTGCAAGGCTGTTTGCGGGATCAAGGCCGTCTACAAGATGGATAAACGGCTCCGGTACAACGTAACCAGCGGGACCGACTGGGAGAGGTTGGTGGGTTATTCCCGGGCGGTGCGGCGGGGTTCTTTCGTGTTCGTCTCCGGCACCACCGCGACCGACGGAACCGGGGGCATAGTAGGGGTGGGAGAACCCTACGTGCAGACGGTTCAGGCCTTGAGCAACATCCGGGTGGCGCTGCGGGCGGCGGGCGCCGACCTCGAAGACGTGGTACGCACCAGGATTTACGTGACGGACATCGGTGATTGGGAGCAGGTGGGCAAAGCCCACGGCGAGTTTTTCGGGGAGATAAAGCCCGCGACGAGCCTGTTCGAAGTAAGCAACCTCATTGTGCCGGAGACCCTGGTAGAGATAGAGGCCGACGCCCTGGTCGGGACCGGGCCGACGGCCTCCTTTTAGCTGATAGCTTTCTAGTCCTGGGGCGAGGGTTGCGGCTCTTTGCCGGCACTCTCTTCTATCTGCTGTTTTATGGATTCCAGCGTCCGGTCTACCGACTCTGCCAAAGGGTCGCGGTCTTCGTCGGACTGTTCCTGGATGTCTTCCTCGACCGTTTGGGGACCAAACCGGAGGCGAACGGTGACCGTGCTCTGTCCGCCGCCGTTTTCGGAGACCGATAGCTCGCCGGAGTAGTCGCGGTAGACCTCCGCGCCCCACTCCATCCGGCGCTCCTGCTCGTGGACGCGGAAGTAGCCCTCGTTCTCGAACTCGCCCTGGTCCGGGATCTCACCTTTCAGCCACACGCGGTCGCCGCCGTCTTCGAGTTCCGCGCTCTTTATGGGCGGTAGGTAGTGGGGGAGGTTGTTCACGTCCGAGACCCAGGTGAACACCTCGTCGGGGGACGCCTCGACCTCCGCGGTACGCTCGTACTCTTTCACCGCTAGACTCCTCTCGTTTGGGACGGTCCATTCGTTCCCGAAACACCCGCACCGAAACCTACGCCTCTAACCTACGCCTCTAACCTCCGTTTCTACACCACGGTCTTTCCGTGAACCGCGTCCAACGCCCGGACGAACATCTCGACCGGCTGCGCCCCTGACAGCCCGTGACGGCCGTCGAACACGTAGAAGGGGACGCCCGACACGCCGATACGCCCGGCCTCCTCCTGCGCCCGCCAGACCTCTTCCGTTCTACCGCCGTCCGACAGGAAAGACCGGGTCGCGTCGGCGTCGAAGCCTGCCTTCGCCGCGACCTCCGCAAGTTCGTCGTGGTCGTTGAGGTTTGCCCCTTCCGCGAAGTAGGCCTCGAACAGGGCGTCGGCCGTTTCCCAATGGCGGCCGTGATCTGCGGCGTGCAGGATCAGGCGGTGGGCGTCCACAGTGTTCGGCGCGCTGGAGATCCGGTCGAAGTCGAAGCGGACGCCGTCCGGCCCGCCGGCCGCGGCGACGTGGGAGAAGGCGGCCCGCATCCGGTCCTCCCCGCCAAATTTTTCTACCGCGAACTCGTGCCAGGGTAGCCCACCGGCCGGCATTTCGGGCCGGAGTTGGTACGGCCGCCAGCGGCGCTCGACGGATAGGTCCGGCCGCGCGGAGAGCGCCTTTTCTAATCTTTTCTCACCGACGTAGCACCAGGGGCAGACCACGTCGGCGTACACGTCTATCCGGATCATCTTCTTTCTACCTCTCTGCTCTAGTGACTACGGTACCAGGGTGACCTTGCCGAGGGTGGCGCGGCCTTCTACGGCGCGGTGGGCGTCGGCGGCTTTCTCCAATTCGAAAGACGGACCTTCAACGACCTGCAGTTTGCCGGGGCGGAGATAGGTGGAGATCTCTTTTCGCGCCCTCCCGGCGGCGCCCGGGCGGATCCAGGGTCCCCCGTACCCGCTGACGCTCTGGCCCTGCAGGTTGAGCTGCCACATGTCCGGTGGTGCCAGGCCTTCGCCCCCGGCGGCCCCGAAGGTCACGAGCCGGCCGAGCGGCGCGAGGCACTCGTAGGTCCGCCCGCCAACCTCGCCGCCAACCGACTCCAGCACCACGTCTATACCCCGGCCGCCGGTGGCCTCCAGCACTTCCTCGACCCAACCGTCGCGGGTGTAGTCCACGGTTTTGTCCGCGCCGAGAGACTCGGCGAGTTCCCGCTTCTCCCCGGTGCTGGCCGTGCCGACCACCGTCTCCGCGCCGGCCAGCTTCGCGAGCTGTACCGCGAGCGTCCCGACCCCGCCGGCCGCCGCCTGAACCAGCACGCTCTCGCCGGGTTGCACGCGGGCCGAGTCGTGCAGCACGCCGTAGGCCGTGATCCCCTGCACCAAAAGCGCCGTGGCCTGCAAGAAGTCCACGTCATCCGGTACCTCGACCACCGACTCCACCGGGGCGACGGCGTACCCCGCGTAGCCGCCCGCCCCCAACACGGCGACCACCCGGTCGCCCTCTCTAAACTCTCCGGCGTCCTCGCCGAGCTTTGCCACCGTCCCGCCGACTTCGAAGCCCGGCGTCATCGGCAACGCCGCGGCACCCGGGCCGTGGAACATGCCCCGCCGCATCCCCGTGTCCGCGTAGTTGACCCCCGCGAGCGCCACCTCCAAGAGCACTTCGCCCGCCCCCGGCTCCGGCGTTTCTACATCCTCCAGCTTCAGTACGTCCGGTTCGCCCGGTTCGTGCATCCTTATCGCCTTCAAAACGTTCTCCTTCTAGTAGCTGACCATCGGTTTCTGCCCGAGGTACGTGTCGTCCTCGACCTGGCGCAGCATGAAGTCCGCCACGTCGGCCCGCGAAATTTTGGAACCGCTGTTTTTACCGATGTAGCCGACCCGGTACTCGCCTTTTTTCTCGCCCTCGGTCAGCATCGGGCCGCGCACGATCACCCAGTCGAGCCCGCTGTTTTCTATGACGCGGGCGTGGTTCTCGGCGTCCTCCAGTACGTCTTTTTGCAGCAGTTTTAGGAGCGTGGTGATCGCCTTGTCGAACAACTTGGGCTCGTCTTTCGGGTCGCCCACGCCGGCCCCCGTAAGGCTCACGAGCCGGCGCACGCCGGACTCCTCCATCGCCGCCACGATGTTCTCCGTGCCCGCCGCCTGCACGTTTTTCGCGGAGCTTTTCGTGTGCCCCAAAGCGCCCAGCACCGCGTCGGCGCCCGCGACCGCCTCTTGGACCTTCTCGCGGTCTTTCACATCACCTTCCACCACCGTGAGCCGTTCGTGGTCCATTCCCAGCTTCGCCGGGTCCCGGACAAAGGCCGTGACCTCGTGGCCCGCCGCGAGCGCCTGCTCCACGAGCGGCCGCCCCGTCCGGCCCGAAGCCCCGAAAACCGTCAACTTCATACGCCAACCTCCTTTTTCTCGAACGCCCCCCGGTTCTGGCGCACCCACTCCTCCAGCTTCGTCAGCCGGATGGGCAGTTTTTCGAGGGCCGGTCCTACGTCCACGTTCGTCGAGAACGCTTCGGGGTTTTCGTAGGCCATCCGGTAGCCCTGGGCGGCTACCTCTCCCATCCCCGGGAAGGCCTGATCTATGATCCCGCCAAACTCGTCCGGCGGCATGGGCCGGAAGGATACCCCGCGTCCCAGCGCCTCCCCGAACCGCCCCGCGATATCTTCGCCGTTTAGCTTCTCCGGGCCGCAGACCTCGAAGTTCGCGTCGGCCACGCCCGGGTTCCGCAGCGCCTCCACCGCGAACGCCGCCACGTCTTCGGTCGCCACCCACTGCATCTTGACCTCGTTCGGCGTCGGATAGGCGAAAGTATCTTCCCCGGCAACCTCCGGCGCCGTCCACGGCCCGAGGAAGTTCTCCATATACCCCGTCGGCTGCAACACGACGTGCGGCACGCCGCTCTCCTGCAAGTGCTCCAGTACGTCCAGGCGCAGGTCGAACCCCGGGTTTCCCGTCCTCTCCGGCGGTATGGTCCCGCTCGTGTTCCAAACCAGAACCTCGACCCCGGCCTCCCGGGCCGCGTCTACGGCGTTTTTGCCGTACCGGATGCCGTCCTCGGGACTATCCACGAAAAACGGCACCAGCAGAAATACAGCCTCCATTCCCTCGCTCGCCGTCCGCAGGCTCTCCACGTCCCCCATATTGCCCTCGAAGACCTCTGCCCCGAGATTTTTCAGCCACCCGGCCTTCTCCGGGTCCCGCGTCAACACCCGCACCCGGGCGCCTTCTTCCAGGGAGCGCCGCGCAACCGGCGCCCCCTGAGACCCGGTCGCCCCGTATACCAAAACTCGTTTTTCATCCATTCCAAATCCTTCCGTAAATGCTCAGCCGCGGTTGCGGGCTTGTTTGTGCCCGAAAAAGTATGTACCCTACTACTCGAAACGACAAGTACACACAAAAATGTGCTGTAGTAACAAAAAAGGTACTAATGAAAGGAAAAAGGTGAGCAAGAAGTACGAGTGTCCGGTAGAGGCGACGCTGGATGTGATCGGGGGCAAGTGGAAGCCTTTGATCCTATTCTACCTGCTCGGTGAAACCCGGCGTTTCGGTGAACTACGGCGTTTGATGCCGGACGTGACCCAGCGAATGTTGACCAAGCATCTGCGGGAGTTGGAAGATGCGGGGGTCGTGCATCGGGAGGTTTACCGCGAGGTGCCGCCGAAAGTCGAGTATTCGCTAACCGAACTCGGCCGAACCCTAGAGCCGGTGTTGCTGGTGATGCTGGATTGGGGGCAAGAGTACATAAGCCTCTCTGAAAGGGAGGCCGGACTGATGGCGGAGGTGAAAGCCTAACCCTCACTATGCAGCCCGTTCAGGAGTAGATCCAGCAGGGACGAGACGATGCGCCCTGGCTCCATGGCCAGTTCGTGGCGCTGGAAGAGATAAAGGTCTATGTTCATCGGGGCTAGGATGGCGTCCGGGGCGTACTCTACGTCGAGGTTCGGTACTTCACCGCGTTCTACGCCGCGCTCCAACAACACCACGACCGTTGCCCGGAGCCACTGGTAAAACGGGTTGTAGTAGGGCGCGGAACGCCGTCCGCCGCCCGCGGAATCCCGGATGGCACTGAGTAACGGGGCGTTCTCCTCGTTGAACTCCGCCAACCGCGAGAGCAGGTACTCCAACTGATCCGGCGCCGAACCGGCGCCTTTTTCCAGCCGGCCCCGGACCCCATCCGCGAAGCGCCCGGTGCTCTCGTACAACAGGGCACCGCACAGCGCACCCTTGTGCTCGTAGCGCCGGTAGAGGGTCCCCTGGCCGACACCCGCCCTACGCCCGACCTCGTACATGCTCACCGCCTCGACACCCCGCTCCGAAAAGAGCGCCCGCGCCGCATCCAATATCCTGCGCCGGCTCTCGGCCGCATCCCGCCGCTCCACACAACCCGCGGCCCCGCAAGCCTCCACCCCCAAAGCCGGAAAACTCCGCCCGCCGCCCGTCGCATCTCTTACAGAAAAATTCTTCATCAACCTTGATAACCCCACCAACGCGCTATAACATCTTGAAGCGGACAATTGTCCGCTTGAGTACGATGCAGTGTAACACTTGCGATGGAGCCGGGCAATGAGGAGCACGAATGGTCGGACGTTTTACAAAGGATGTAGGGGCGCGGACGTTGGCGCCTCCTTTTCGGGGAGGCTGTAGTGGGCGTTGAGTCGCGGGGCATTGAGGTCGAGGGGTTGGTTCGGGAGTTCGGCAAGGGTTTTCGGGCGGTGGACGGGGTAGATCTGAACGTGGAGGCGGGTGAGATCTACGGTTTCCTCGGCCCGAACGGGGCGGGAAAATCCACGACGGTTTTGATGTTGACAACGCTTCTTCCGCCGACGGCCGGTAGCGCCCGGGTCGCCGGCTACGACATTGTAAAGCAGGGTGCCGAGGTGCGTTCCTCCATTGGGGCGGCGCTCCAAGAGGCGGCACTGGACCCGTTTCTCACGGGCCGGGAGCATTTGCTGCTCCAGGCTGCCATGCACGGTGTCGGGCGCAAAGCGCGCAAACGTCGGGCGGGCGAGTTGCTGGATCAGGTCGGGCTCTCGGACGCGGCGGGCCGGCGGGTCGGCGGCTACTCCGGCGGCATGAAGCGGCGCCTGGATTTGGCGCTCGCCCTGGTTCACGAGCCGAGCATACTCTTTCTCGACGAGCCGACTACGGGGCTCGACCCGCAGAGCCGCAGCGCGCTCTGGGACGAGGTCAGCCGGCTCGCCAAAGAAGGCGTCACGGTTTTTCTGACGACGCAGTACCTGGAAGAAGCCGACGTGCTGGCAGACCGGGTCGGGATCATAGACAACGGCAAGATCGTGGCCGAGGATACCCCGGACGCGCTCAAGGCCGAGGTCGGACGCTCCAGCATCGAGGCCCGGCCCGCCGACCCGGATGACCTGGACGCGGTGGCCCGGACTTTGGAACAGTTCGGCGAGCCTATCT
The DNA here is from genome assembly GCA_965213905.1 of Rubrobacteraceae bacterium. Lineage (GTDB taxonomy): Bacteria > Actinomycetota > Rubrobacteria > Rubrobacterales > Rubrobacteraceae > SIRX01. The sequence continues at coordinate 2,140,743 of OZ243922.1, forward strand.
CAGCCGCCGCGGGCTCCGCCGCCGTCCGGTTGGAGAACAAGACCCAGGGGCTTACGGACGTGGTGCGGGCGCTGGACAAAGAAGACCTGGGGGTCTCCAGCCTGGAGCTCAACGAGCCTTCGCTGGACGACGTTTACCTCGCAAAAACGGGGCGCAAGTTGGAAGGCGCCGGGGAAGAGGGGGCGGAAGAATCTTGAACCCGGTGATCCTCACACAAATCTCGCAGCTCTCGCGGCGGTCCATCGTGCGGCTGCTTCGTCAGCCGGAGGTGATCGCCCCGGCGCTCATGTTCCCGCTTTTGATCTTCGGCTTTCAGGCCGCAGGCCTCGGGTCGGCGGCGGACATTCCCGGGTTCCCGGCCGACTCTTACGTGAGCTTCCTGCTCGCTTTCCCGCTGGTGCAGGGGTCGCTCTTCGCGGCGGTCTCCGCCGGAACGGACCTCGCAAAAGACATAGAAACCGGCTTTCTCAACCGGCTCTCCATGACCCCGATGCACCCGGTGGCGCTCTTGATCGGGATGCTAGCCGGCGTCATTGGTCTGGGGTTTTTGCAATCCGTGGTCTTTATCCTGGTCGGCCTGCTCGTCGGCGTTACCTTTGAAGCAGGCCTTCTTGGGGTGCTGGTACTGATGGTGCTAACTACGCTTACGGCGCTGGGTTTCGGCGGGGTCGGGGCGATTCTGGCTTTGAGGACGGGTTCGGGTGAGGCGGTACAGGGGTTGTTTCCATTGCTGTTGGTGACGTTCTTTCTCTCCTCGATACTGTTGCCGCGGGACCTGATCGAGACCGACTGGTTCCGCATCGTCGCCACCTACAACCCGGTCAGCTACCTCGTAGAGGGCATCCGGAGCCTCATCATCACCGGCTGGGACGCCCAGGCGTTGGCCCTGGGTTTTGTCGTGGCGGCGGGCCTCATCGTGGTCGGGCTTTCGGGGGCCATGCTCTCGTTGCGTGGAAGGGTGGCCCGGACGTGAGAAGCTTCTTTTCGGTGGCGGGCGCCGTCGCCTGGCGCGGCATACACAACTTCTTTCTCAACCCGGCGCTGGTCATACCGGCGATACTCTTTCCGCTATTCTTTCTGGCGGCTTTCGCCGGCGGGTTATCTCGGGTCTCGGACATCCCGACCTTCGACTTCGAGGCGGGCTACACGGCCTTCCAGTACGTCTGGATACTGCTTCAGACCGTCGCCATCGGCGGCGCTTTTACCGGCTTCGCCATCGCCCGCGACTTCGAGAACGGATTTGCCCAACGTTTCATGCTCGCCGCCCCCCGGCGCGGGGGAATAATCTTAGGCTACATGCTGGTCTCGCTCGTCCGCGTTACCGTGACCGGTGCGGTCGCCACCGTGGCGGCGCTAATATCCGGGATGCAGGTGTTGGGGGGCGGGGTGGACCTGTTTGGTCTCCTGGGACTCGCGGTGCTGGTGAATATCGCGGCGACGCTGTTCGCTATCGGGATGGCGATGATCCTGCGTACCAGTTCCGGCGGCTTCCTGATCCAAACGCCCATCTTTATCGCCACGTTCCTCTCGCCGGTCTTCGTGCCGCTGGAGCTTCTGGACGGCTGGATAAAAGCCGTCTCCCAGGTAAACCCCATAACCTTCATCCTCGAAGCCGGCCGCGGCTTTATCTCCGGCAACCCCACCGAAGTGCTCCTGGCCTTCGGCCTCGCCACCGCGTTGATCATTGCGATGATCCCTTGGGCACTCTTCGGCCTCCGGCGCGCGGAGAAAGCAGGATGATGCTACTAGATTACCTCTCTTAATCAGGTAAGTCGAACTGCTCGAATCCGATACCGGACAACTCTAGCTAAAAAGTAGCTTCTGAAAACTGCTCGTTGTAGGCAATTTCCGTGACCTCAGCGACTCGGAACTCTTCGCCTTCGAGCCTTGATGCCACGCGTAGTATTGTTCCAATCTCTTTATCTACTAGTAGCAGATGGTCTGTAGTTCCCTCTGAACTGGCGTCGAAATACGGGGCGACGGGCCGGTGGTCGGTCCTTTTGCCTTTGATGGGTCTACTCGCCGTTCCGCAGGTGGTCGGCTTATTGAGGGCGGCGGCCTTTTGGCCCTTTGTCGGTGTATGGGACGACTTCTTCGTTTCCCCGGATCTTCTAACACTCGCGCCACACGCGCTAATCTCCATCGGCTGGATGACGCTGGGCCTCGTATTGGCGTCGAAGCGTGGTGAGCAACTAGAAGAGTTCGCCCGAATTTCGTAGGACAACACCCCTAGGGCTGAACGACTTCCGGGGGACACCCGAAAACCATCGAAGCTCGCTCACCTCTCAGGCGTCGTGTCCCAGTAGATACCCGTAACGTAGTAGCCCGACGTGTTCGTGGTCGTCGCGCTGACCAGGTGCCAACCCCAAGAGGCGCCTTCGTCGAGCGCCTCTTGTACTTTCTGCTCGTGGCTCTTTACCCGCATTTCTCCGGTGACGATCCGGAACCGGTAGCGGCCGGTCGGTGCTCTTTCTTCGCCGCCGCCGAACAACGACTCAGACCAGTTCCGAGAGCCGCTTTACACCCTCGTCTATCTGATCCGGCACAACCGCGCAAAACGGCAGCCGCACGAAGCGGTCGCCGGCCACGGGCTCATCTCCCACGGGGTCTGCGAAAAACGCGGAGCCGGGAGTCAGCACCAGGTCCGCATCTTTCGCCCGGCCCACGAGGTTCTCTGTATTTGCGTCCTCGGGGAGCATGATGCTCACGAAGAAACCGCCATCGGGAATGAAGGCTTGGGCGTCGGGTAGTTCGCGGCGCACGGCTTCGGACATCGTGTTTAGACGTGGGCTGTAAAGGTCTTTGAGGCTTTCTATGTTCGGTTCGAGCCAGCCACGGTTGAGGTATTCGGCTACGGCGGCCTGGGTCGGGAGAACGGGGGAGAGGTAGGTGTACTCGCCGAGGCGGGTGAGGGCGGAGATCATGGTCTCCGGCCCGATAGCAAACCCTACCCGGATGCCGGGGCTCAAGAGCTTGCTGAACGAGCTTATGGTTATGACCCTATCCGCACTGATCTCCCGCAACAGCGGCAAGTCCTCGCCTTCGTAGCGGAGCTTGCGATACGGGATGTCCTCTATTACCCAGAACCCGTACTCTTCCGCCAGCTCCACGACCCTCCGCCGCTTCTCCAGCGAGAGCGTCGCCCCGGCCGGGTTCTGAAAGTCCGGCACGAGGTATAGGAACGCCGGGACCTCGTTTTGCAAGGCCTCCTCCAGCTTCTCGACGCTGATGCCGTCTTCTTCTAGCGGGATGCCGATGGTCCGTGCCCCGCGCCGACGGAAGGTCGCGATGGCCCGGTCGTAGCTCGGCTGCTCGGTAAAGACCGCCGCGCTCGGCGTGATGAGGTGCGCCGAGAGCAAGTCCTGCAACTGCAGCGACCCGTTACCGACCAGCACCTCCGTCCCGGAGACCCCGTACTCGTTAGCGAGGTACTCGCGCAGCGGCGGGTAGCCCTGTTGCTGGCCGTACTGCAAGACGACGTTTGCGTTTTCTGTGACCGCCGCGCTAAAGCACTCGCCCAACTCGTCGGTCGGGAACGCTTCCGGCGGTGGTACTCCCCTAGTAAAAACTATTTTTTCGCTCATGCCTCAAGCTTCGCACAGTGCCCGCCTGTCGTGCAAGCTACAGATTCACAAGCGCCGGAAACTATAATAACCTTTGATCGTCAGAGAAGAAGGAGGCTTTCTATGGGACGCCAGCGCGTAGAACCCGGTCCCGGCCAGGAATCGGTTTGGGATTATCCCCGGCCGCCGCTACTCGAAGACGTGGACAAGCGGATAAAGGTGGTCTTCGGTGGCGTTACCGTCGCCTACACGACCCGCGCCAAACGGGTGCTCGAAACCAGCCATCCACCCGTCTACTACATCCCACCCGACGACGTCCGCATGGAACACCTGACGCCCGTAGAAGGAACCACTTTCTGCGAGTGGAAAGGCCGGGCGCAATACTGGGACATAGCGTCCGACGAGCGGACCAAGGGCCGGGCCGCCTGGTCTTATCCGGACCCCACACCCTCCTTTGAGAGCTTGAAGGATTACCTCACGTTCTATCCCTCCAAAATGGACAACTGCTGGGTGGGCGGGGAAAAGGTACAGGCGCAGGAGGGGGGCTTCTACGGCGGTTGGATCACCCCCGAGATAGTCGGCCCGTTCAAGGGCGCCCCCGGGACCTGGGGCTGGTAACGCTTGTCTCGTTCCGTCTCTGAACTTCGCAAGGAATATACTCGCTCCGGATTCCGAGAGTCCGACGTTGCGATCAATCCCGTAGAACAGTTCCGCATCTGGTTTGAAGACGCGCTCTCCGCCGACCTACACGAGCCCAACGCCATGACACTCGCCACCGCCACCCCGGACGGCCATCCTTCGGCCCGCGTCGTGCTGCTTAAAGGTTATGACGAACGAGGCTTCGTGTTCTACACCAACTACGAGGGGCGCAAGGCGCATGAGCTGGAAGCAAACCCTAACTGCTCCCTCGCTTTCTACTGGGGGGAGTTGGAGCGGCAGGTCCGCATTGAAGGCCGCGCCACCCGCCTCTCCGAAGAAGAGTCCGATGCCTACTTCGATAGCCGTCCTCGCGGCAGCCAATTAGGAGCCTGGACCTCGCGCCAGAGTCAGCCCATAGAAAACCGCCGCGCGCTAGAGGAGCGAACGGAGCAGCTAGAGGCCGAGTACGAAGGCCGTGAGATACCGCGCCCGCCGTTCTGGGGCGGCTACCGGGCCAGGCCGCAGAGCATCGAGTTCTGGCAGGGCCGGGAGAACCGCCTGCACGACCGCCTGCTGTACACGCCGGACGGCGAGGGTTGGAAAATACGGCGCCTGCAACCCTGAACCCGGAGCCGACAAACCCTCTTTACTGCTAAGATAAGGTCGTTCTGCGGGAAATTTTGGTGGAGGAGGATCTCTTGAAGCTGGTTATGTACTCGGTGGAGGACGATGATGCCAGGGCCGGATTTTTAGAAGACGGCGCGGTACGGCAACTGGCCGGGGAAGACGCGAGCATGATCTCCCTGATCAAAGAAGGAGCCGATAAACAACCCGTGAGTGGGGAAAGCTTACCGCTCGAAGAGGTGAGGCTCCACGCCCCGGTAGCCTATCCCGGCAAGATCATAGGTATCGGCCTCAACTACGAGGACCACGCCGCCGAAACCGGGGCCGACATCCCCGAAAAGCCTATAGTTTTCGCCAAGTACCCAAACACCATCACCGGCCCCGGAAACCCCATCCGCATCCCCAAGATAACAAAGCAAGCCGACTACGAGGCGGAGCTTGCCGTGGTGATCGGCCAGAGCGCCCGGAACGTCGAAGCCGCAGACGCCCTGGACTACGTCTCCGGCTACATGAACGCGAACGACGTTTCATCCCGCGACCTCCAGTTCTCCGAGGGCGGCCAGTGGACGCGGAGTAAATCTATAGACACCTTCGCGCCCGTCGGGCCGTACCTGGTGACGAAAGACGAGATCGGGGACCCTCAAAACCTCTCCGTAAAATGCACCCTAAACGGCGAAGTCATGCAGGAGGGAACGACGGAGAAGATGATCTTCAGCGTCGCCGAAATCGTCGCTTTTCTCTCTACCGGCATGACGCTGGAGCCGGGCGACATCATCCTGACCGGCACGCCCCCGGGCGTCGGCGTCGCCCGCGACCCGCAGGTGTTCCTCAAAGACGGTGACGAGGTGACTATAGAGATAGAGGGGCTCGGCACCCTCACGAACCCGGTCGAGGCGGAGTAGGACGAGACGAGAAGCCCGGTTTAGAATAGGGATATTGTGGAGCGCGTGATACGGGTGGTGGTTGCGAAGGTAGGCCTCGACGGGCACGACCGGGGGGCCAAGATCATCGCCCGCGCCCTGCGCGACGCCGGTATGGAGGTCATCTACACCGGCCTCCACCAAACGCCGGAGCAAGTCGTCGAAGCCGCCATTCAAGAAGACGTGGACGCCATCGGCATCTCCATCCTCTCCGGCGCGCACATGACCTTGATCCCGAAGATCATGGACCTCCTCCGCGAGAACGAGGCCGGAGACATCCTGGTCTTCTGCGGCGGCACCATCCCAAAGAACGACATTCCCAAGCTCGAAGAAACCGGCGTGGGGGCCGTGTTCACGCCGGGAACCCCGACCGGAGAGGCTGTAGAGTACGTCCGGAAAGCCGTACCGGCTAGAAGCTAGAAAACCGCCCCAAACAAAGCGACGGCGGCGAAATGAACGAGAGGGTTCGTGGTTGGCGTAGAGTTTCTGGTTACGTCTTTGGTCGTGGTCTTGCTGCCCGGCACCGGTCCTCCACATGCTGATGCTCAGCGCGGTGTTCATGGTCATGACGCTGGCGGTGTTCGTCGCGTACGGGGTGTTCGCGAACTTCGTCCGGGGCTACGTGCCGGGTTCGCCGAGGGCGGTTCGATGGATACAACGTTCGTTCTCTGGGATATTCGTCGCGATAAGGATAAAACTGGTGGCAACGGGGCGTTGAACCCGCAGGCCGGCACGACGACCCCGGCAGCGTCCGCCGAGCCGGAGTACCATACCGGGCAAAGCCGAAAGGCTAAAAGGCTGAACTGCTGACAAGCTGCCGACAAAGGAGGCCCCTTGGACTTTGTAAAGCTGGAGCGCGGAGACGACGGGGTCGTTCTGCTGACGGTTGACCGCCAGGAAAAACTCAACGCCTTGAACCCGCAGGTGACGGAGGAGATCGGGCAGGCCCTTCTGGACGTGGAGCAGGACGCGCCGCGCGCGATCATCGTGACCGGCGCCGGAGACCGCGCGTTCGTCGCGGGCGCGGACATTTCGGAGATGAGCCGCATGGAACCCCTCGAAGCCAAGCGCTTTACGGAGATAGGCCACGCCGCGATGGCCCTCCTGGACAAAAGCCCCATCCCCACGATAGCCGCCGTTAACGGCTTCGCCCTCGGTGGCGGCTGCGAGCTGGCGCTCGCCTGCGACATCCGCATCGCCGCCGAAAACGCCCTTTTCGGTTTTCCGGAAGTCGGCCTGGGCATTCTGCCCGGCATGGGCGGCACGCAGCGGCTACCGCGCCTCGTTGGGCCGGCGCTCGCCAAAGAGCTTATCTTCTCCGGCCGCCGCATAGACGCCGCCGAAGCGAAAGACATCGGGCTGGTAAACCGCGTCGTAGCCGAAGGAGAAGCTTTGAACGCGGCCCGCGAGTTGGCCGCCGAGATCTCCGCCAACGGCCCTGTCGCCGTCCGGCACGCCAAGACCGCCGCCAACCGCTCCCTAGACGTAGACCTCATAAGCGGACTGGAATACGAGGCCGACCAGTTCGCCCTGCTTTTCGCCACCCGGGACGCCCGCGAGGGTATGGGCGCTTTTATGGAGAAGCGCAAGCCGCAGTTCGAGGGCCGGTAGTAACCCACGAAACAAAAATCCGGGTCCGCTACTCGGAGACGGACGCCCAAGGCATCGTAAACAACGCGGCCTATCTCTCCTACTTCGAGGTCGGACGCGTCGAATGGCTCCGCAACGCCGGGATCTCTTACCGGGAGCTCGAGGAACGCGGCTACGGCTTCGTGGTCGTCGAGGCGCGGCTCTTCTACAAAAAAGCCGTCCGCTTCGACGACGAGCTAACGCTCCGCACGGAGGTCGGCGGGCTAAAGCGCGCCTCACTGCGCTTCGAGTACACGGTGTTCCGGGATGGGGACGTGGTTTCGACCGGATACACCCGACACGGTTGTATAGAGCTTTCGAGCGGCCGTCCGAGACGGGTGCCGGAAGAATTATTCTCCGGACTCTAGAAGTTTCTCTCTCCGGCATTGTCACATGGGGCCGGGCTGATTCGTCTCATATGTAGAGAGGCTATTGCGAGAGCGGAGAAAGGTGGGCTGGTGAGAGAAATCCCAATAGACGGGGACGAGATTTTTCAGCAACATCGGCCGCTGCTGTTGTCCATCGCCTATCGGATGCTCGGTAGTGTCGCGGACGCCGAGGACATGGTTCAGGAAGCGTTCGTTCGCTGGCAACAGGTTTCGGAGACGGAGGTACGCTCTCCGAAATCCTACCTCTCAACGGTGGTCACGCGGCTGTGCTTGGATCACCTGCGCTCGGCGAAAGTTCGGCGCGAAGAGTACGTCGGACCGTGGCTGCCGGAACCTTTGCTGACCGACGGGAACCTCGACGTTGCAGAAACCATCGAACTAGACGAAACGCTCTCGATGGCATTCCTGGTGCTGCTGGAAAGGTTGACGCCCGTGGAGCGGGCGGTGTTTCTGCTGCGGGAAATTTTCGATTATGACTACGGGGAAATTGCCCGCATCGTCGGCAAGAGCGAAGCCAACTGCCGCCAGATAGCCCGGAGGGCTAGAGAATCGGTGGCGGCCCGGCGTTCGAGGTTCGAGACCTCCCCGGAGCAGGAAGAGCGCCTGATGGACAGCTTTCTCAAAGCTTGCTCTGTCGGCGATATGGAGGGTTTGCTCACACTGCTTTCAGAGGACGTAATCCTCTACTCTGACGGTGGGGGAAAAATCCATGCTGCGCTCAACCCGATCTATGGTCCCGAGAAGGTCTCGCGGTTTCTGCTGGGCATACTCGGCAAGACGCCGCCCGGATTCTCTACCAGGATGGCCCAGGTCAACGGTCACCCCGGCGTCATCGGGTACGCGGGCGGCCAACCGATGAGCGCGGTAGCGTTGGAGACGACCGTAGATCGAATACGAACTATTCGCGTCGTGGTCAACCCGGAGAAACTCAAAACCATACCTTCGTTGTAATGAGAAAGGAGACATAAATGGCACGGATTGAAGCAGTACCGGAGCGAAACGCAGGATTGTTGGGGCGTTTCGCGTACAGGTTCTCGCGGCGCCGGTTCGGCGAGGTGATGGATCCACTGAAAGTCATGGCTCACCATCCGCGGCTGCTCTTTGGCTACGGCATGATGGAGTTGGCGCTTGACCGCTCGCACTTGATTGAGGAGAAACTAAAGCATCTTGCCGTCTTGAAGACGGCCGCCATAATCGGATGCGAGTTCTGCATAGATATCGGCTCGACCGTGGCCCGATACTCGGGCGTCACTGAGGAGCAACTCCGGGATCTTTCGAACTACAGTGGAAGCGAGGCTTTCTCTCCCGTAGAGAAGTTGGTCCTGGACTATGCGGCTGCGATGACCTGGACATCGGCGATTATACCGCAGGATCTTTTAGACGCCTTGCTCGAATACTTCGATGAGGCGTCAATGGTAGAGTTGACAACTGCGATCGCGTTGGAGAACCATCGGGCGCGCTTTAACCACGCCTTCGGAATAGCCTCGCAAAACTTCTCGGAGGGCGCCTACTGTCCCGTACCCGAGGTTGCTACCCGTCCCTGACTACTGCGGACCCATCCGGATTGCGCCGTCCAGACGGATCACCTCGCCGTTGAGCATCTCGTTCTCGATAACGTGCCGTGCGAGCGCGGCATACTCCTCCGGCCTGCCGAGCCGGGAAGGAAAAGGAACCTGTTCGCCCAACGACGCCCGCGCTTCTTCCGGCAGCCCGGCCATCATCGGGGTGTCGAAGATGCCGGGGGCTATGGTCACGACCCGGATGCTTTTGGAGGCCAACTCCCGGGCTATGGGAAGGGTCATGGAGACGACGCCGCCTTTGGAGGCTGAGTAGGCGGCCTGGCCGATCTGGCCCTCGAACGCCGCCACGCTTGCCGTGTTGACGATGACGCCGCGCTCTCCGCTCCCTTTCGGGCCGCCCACCGGCTCGTTCCACTTCATCACGGCGGCCGCGAGCCGGATGACGTTGAAAGTTCCGACCAGGTTTACCTGGAGCACTTTCGCGAAAGCCTCCAGCTCGTGCGGGCCGTTCTTACCCAACACCTTCGCCCCGATAGCGACCCCGGCACAGTTGACGACGCCGTGTAACCCGTCCAACTCGTGAACGGCTGCGTCTATTGCGGCGTGGGCGCTCCTCTCATCGGCAACGTCGGCCTCCACGAAACGGGCCGCTCCGCCAAGTTCTGCGGCGAGTTTTTCTCCCGCCTCCACGTTCAAATCTGCAATGAGAACCTTTGCGCCGGCCTCCGACAGAACGCGCACGGTGGCCGCGCCGAGCCCCGAGCCGCCGCCGGTTACGAGAAAAGTTCGTCCGGATATCTCCACTAGATGCGCTCGATCACGGTGGCGGTGGACATGCCGTGGCCGATGCACATGACCTGCAAACCGAGCTGACCGTCGGTAGACTCCAATCCGGCAACCATCTTCGCCATGAGGCCCGCGCCGGTCGCCCCGAGGGGATGTCCGTGCGCTATCGCGCCGCCCCAGGGGTTCACCTTATCCATGTCGGGCTCCAGCTCGTCGGCCCAGGAGAGAACAACGGTGGCGAAGGCTTCGTTTATCTCGATCCAGTCCAGATCCCGAACACTCAAACCCGCCTTTTTTAGCGCCATCCTGGCCGCCGGAATAACCCCCGTAAGCTGCATCGCCGGATCATCACCAACCACCACCCGCGCCAGGAAACGCGCTTTCGGATGGAACCCGTCAGCTTCAGCCGTCTCGCGATCGCCGACGAGCACGGCGGAGGCGCCGTCGGAGATCTGGGACGAGTTGCCCGCCGTCACGACGCCGTCGGGCCTGAAGACCGTCTTCAAACTTGCCATCTTCTCCGGGTCTACCGAAGCCCGGATGCCCTCGTCGTTCGTCAACTCGACCTCGTTCCCCCCGGCGTCGAGGCCGCAAGTAGGAAGTACCTCCCCGTTGCCGACCCGATCCGCCGCGGCCGCCCGACAATGACTCTCGGCGGAGAACTCGTCTACGTCTTCGCGGGCAATGCCCCACTCGTCAGCTATACGTTCCGCGCTCTCGCCCTGGTGGACTAACTCTTGTTGCTCCAACAACTCGGGGTTGAGCGCCGCAAAGATCGAACCGGCGTCCGGTGCTCCACCAACGTCGCTAAACATTGGTACGCGGGTCATGCTCTCGACCCCGCAGCCGATGGCGTAATTTACGTCTCCGGCGGCTATGGCTTGGGAGGCGAAGTGGACTGCTTGCTGGCCGGAGCCGCACATGCGGTTTATGGAGACCGCCGGTACGGTTGCGGGAAATCCGGCGAGCATAACGGCCAGCCGGCCGACGTTGGCGCCTTGTTCACCGGCCTGGGTAACGGTGCCGCAAATTATGTCTTCTACGATTTCCGGGTCCATGTCCGCCCGATCTACGAGGCCGCGCAGGGTGTGGGCGAGCAGTTTGTCGGGGCGTATCTCGCGCAGCGCGCCGCCGCGCCTGCCGAACGGGGTGCGTACCGCTTCCAGGATCACCGGCTCCACCATGCTCCGTGCTCCTTTTTCAGCCGTCTACCACGGTAAGTGTAACGCGGCCCGGCCGCTCCGGGTCGTGGAACACCCGCTGGTGCGCCACCTGCGTGCGGGTAGAGTCGGCATTGTTCTCGCCCGTGTTCAGGTTACGTTCCCAACGGGGAAACGAGCTGGACGTAACCTCTACCCGGATGCGGTGTCCGGCCAGGAACGTTATGCCGGTCGCCCACAGGTCTATCGTGTATTTGTAGACCTCGCCGGGTTCTATAGGACTAGATTCGACGGGCTCTACAACGCCCGGAGCCGGGTAGCTCTCCCGGGCACTGGCCCGGACAATGCCGTCTGTTACTCCTATCGCGCGTCCGTCGGGGTATACATCCACGAGCCGTACGACGAAGTCCGTGTCGGTGGCGGAGGAGGCGGCGTAGAGGGTGGCGTGGACCGGTCCGAGCGCCGTGTAGCCCTCCTGCAAAACATCGCTCGTGTAGGTGAGCACGTCGGGGCGTTCTTCGATCTTCCGCTGATCCTTCGGTCCGGAGCCGAGGATCGGGGGCAAAAGGACGGCGCCACCGAGGGTCGGCACCGCGTTTTCGGGATCGTAGTCGTACTCGTCCGGCGGGGTTTGCGGGGGCTCTTCGCGAGAGAGCCCGCCATCCTCACGCAGATACCACGGCTCTTCCCGGGAGCCGGGCACGGGCCACTCGTCGTAGCCGCGCCAGCGGTTCTCGCCCATGACGAAGACTTCGACCGGCGGCGTACCTTCCAGGGCGTCTTCTTCGCCTTTTAGCGTGGCGTCGAACCAGCGGAGATGGTAGTCCGTGAGGTTGCTGCGGTAGTCGAGAAAGAGGCCGGAGCTACCGATGCCGAAGTCTAGTTCCCCGACGGTGCTCCCAAAGGTGCCGTGGGTCCAGGGGCCGACGAGCAGGCGCGGCGGATGCAGTCCCCGTTGCGCGGATTGTTTCTTCATCGCTTCGTACTGGCGCAGCGTCTCCCCGATAAAACAGTCGTACCAGCCGCCGATGTGGAAGGTTGGGGCCTGGACGCGGTCGTATTTGCCGTCTATGTTCAGGTATTCCCAGGCCTCGTCGTCTACGGCGCGCGCGAACCCGCCGCGGACAAACGGCACGAGGTCGTCGGGGTCGGGGAGATCCGTGAGCGGTAGAACGTCGTAGCCGCCGCCGGCGAGCAGCGTGTCTATGGAGCCGACCGTGGAGGGTAGCTTGTTTTCGAGTTGCCCGGGGTCTTCCCGATGCCTGCGAAAGAGGATGTTGAGGGCGAGCCCCGTTTGGGCCCAGTATTGCATCAGGCCGAGCTCTTGAACCCCGCCGCGCATCTGGACGCCGTTGAGATGGTTTCCCCAGGTGATGCCGGGGACCATGCTCGCCAAAGCCGGCGGCTGCATGACGGCGGCGTGCCACTGGGTCTTGCCGAAGTAGGAGAGGCCGAACATCCCCACCTGCCCGCTAGAACCGGGAAGCTTCGCGGCCCACTCTACGGTATCGTAGCCGTCCTCGTACTCTTTTACGAACGGGGTGAACTTACCCCCGGACGCGTAGCGGCCCCGCACGTCCTGGACGACCACAATGTAACCGCTTTGGGCGGCTTTCACGGGATCCAGAGCGGTGGTATTGAACGGAAGGTCCTTGCCGTACGGCATCCGGGCGAGCAGGACCGGGTAGGGTCCGTCCCCCGTAGGGCTACTCCCCATGGGGCGGTAGACGTTGGACATTAGCGTCGTGCCGTCGCGCATGGTGGCGGGCACGTTCTGCTGAACCAGGACCTCGGTTGGGCTCAAGAAAACTCCTTTTCGTGTCGGCTACCGGCCGGCGGTCGAGTAGTCCTGGTACTGTTCGCGGAGCTTCATCTTCAGGGCTTTGCCGGTGGCGGTGTGCGGTATTTGGTCCCGGAACTCGATGGCGTCCGGCAGGGACCATTTCGGGAAGTCGTTTTCGAGGTGGGAGAGGAGGTCCTCTTCCGTCGCGCCCTCGCCTTCTTTGAGTACTACGACGCCCAAGGGCCGTTCCTGCCACTTTTCGTCCGGGATGGCGATGACGGCGGCTTCGGCGACGGCGTCGTGGGCCATCAGGGTATTTTCGAGGGCGACGGAGGAGATCCACTCTCCGCCGCTCTTTATGAGGTCTTTGGTCCGGTCTTGTATCTCCACAAAACCGAACTCGTCTATGGTCACGATGTCGCCGGTGCGGAACCAGCCGTCTTCGGTAAACTTGTCGTCGCCCTCGTCAGTGTTGAAATACGCCTTGGAAACCCAGGGGCCGTTGACCTCCAGCTCGCCCATGCTCTCGCCGTCCCAGGGGACTTCCTCTTCGTTCTCGACGGCCCGCACCTCGATAAACGGTACGGACGGACCCTGGGTCGCTTTTTTGCGGTACTTTTCGTCTTCGGAGAGGTCGTCCATGTCGGAGCGAAGGTTGCATATCGTTCCAAGGGGCGACATCTCGGTCATGCCCCAGGCGTGGACTATGTCCAGGCCGTGGTTCTCCTTGTAGGCCCGGATCATGCCCTCCGGCGCCGCCGACCCGCCGACGACCATGCTCTGCAAGCTGGAGAGGTCGTAGGCGTCCGGGTCTCCATCCAGCATCTGCAGGATGCCGAGCCAGATGGTCGGCACGCCGGCGGTGATGGTTACCTCTTCTTCCGCCAAGTCCTCTAGCAAGCTCTCCGGGTCCATGTGCGCCCCCGGCATTACCTGCTTCGCCCCGACGAGCGTGGAGGTAAACGGCAGTCCCCAGGCGTTGACGTGAAACATCGGAACTACCGGCATTACCACGTCCCGCTCCCGGATGCCCAGGGTGTCGGCCATCGCCGAGGCCATGGAGTGCAGACAGATCGCACGGTGCGAGTACAGCGCCCCTTTTGGCCGTCCCGTCGTCCCGGAGGTGTAGCACATCGCCGCGGCGTCATCCTCGTCGAAGTCCACGTACTCGAACTCTTCCTCGTCGGCCCCGTCCAGCAAATCTTCGTAGCTTTCGAACCCTTCGGGCGCCGAGCCGAAAACGAAGACGTGCTCCAGGTCTATCTCGCCTTCGACGTTATCCAGAAGCTGAACCATCGTCTCGTCTATGAGCAGTACCTTGTCTTCGGCGTGATTGATAATGTAGGCGAGGTCGTCGGGGCCCAGGCGGGGGTTTATGGTGTGGAGCACCGCGCCGGCGCACGGGACGCCGAAGTAGGCTTCGAGGTGCTCGTGGCTGTTCCAGGCCAGGGTTGCTACCCGGTCGCCCTTCTCTAAACCGAGGTTTTTTACCACGACGGCGAGCTTTTTTGCGCGGGAGACGAAGTCCGCGTAGGTGTAGCGGTGGAAGCTCTTGTCCGGCTTGCGGGTGACGATCTCCTTCGCCCCGTAGAGTTGCTCCGCCCGGCGAAGTATCGCCGGCAGATTTAGCTGGTAGTCCGAAGTAAGGCCCTTCATTTTTCCTCCTTTAGGCAACACAATGAAACGTTGCCGCGCGATTTCCCCGTATCTATCGCTACGATAAGGTGATGTTAGCATCCGCCACAACGCGGGGCAAACCTCGGTTCACCCGTCGGGGACCCGTCGGGGACCCGTCAGGGACCCGTCAGGGATCCGGCAGATGCTCGAAAGTAAGTGATTTCTCGAACGTGGGGCGGCACTTGGCGTAGAATGTTGTTAGAGCGACTTCTACAAGGAGGAGTTTTGGACTCGGAGGTAATACAGTTTATAGGGGCTTTGATCGTTTTCGCCAGTATACTGGGTGGCTCTTACTGGTTCGTCTACGCCCCCAGCCGGAGCAACTACAAACGGGACCGGCAGCGCGACCGTTTCGGCGACTAGAGAAGTTTGCAGGTCTCGGCGAAGGCTGACTACGCCATTAGGGCGGCGCTGGAGCTCGCGGTCGCCGAGAACGAAGGTCCTCTAAAAGGCGCCCGGATCTCCGAGGCGCAAGACATCCCGCTGAAGTTTCTGGAGAACATCTTGCTGGAGCTAAAGCACGCCGGGCTCGTGCGGACCCAGCGGGGGGCCGGCGGCGGTTACTGGCTCGCCCAACCGGCGCAGGAGATCAGCCTGGCCGAGATCATCCGGGTCGTGGAAGGCCCTCTGGCAAACGTCCGGGGCGAGGGACCCGAAGAGGTCGAATACACGGGCGTGGCCCGGCCGCTACAGAAGATCTGGATCGCGGTCCGCGCCAACCTCCGCGCCGTGCTCGAACGCGCAACGCTCGCCGACCTGGCCCGCGGAGAAGTCCCCGACTACGTCCACGACCTTACGCTAGACCCCCAGGCCTGGGTACGGCACTGAGAAATCCAGGCTTCAGGTCTCAGGTTTGCCGACGGGCTTTTCTTTTACCAGCGGTAGTCGGTGAAGTGCGGGTCTTCCTTGTCTGGGGCGTCCAGGTATCCGAAGAACTCTAGCTTCTCTATGACTTTTTGGGCGCTTTCCTCGGGGGTCTCTTCCTCGGTTTTCAAGGTCAGGTCCGGGGCTGCGGGCGGTTCGTATGGATCTGAGACGCCGGTGAACTCTTTGATCTCGCCGGCGAATGCCTTTTTGTAGAGGCCCTTTACGTCGCGTTCGGCGCACACTTCCAGCGGGGCGTCAACGAAGACCTCCACGAAGTCTACGACCCTGCGGCGGACCTGATCCCGGGCTTCTTTGTACGGGCTTATGGCGCTAACGACTACGCCGACCCCGTTGCGGGTGAGCAAGTTGGCGACGAAACCTATCCGCAACACGTTGATGATGCGGTCCTCCCGCGAGAACCCGAGTCCTTTGGAGAGGTTGGTCCGGACGATGTCGCCGTCCAGTACCTCTACCCGCCGTCCGCGTTCGTGCAACTCCCGCTCGACGATATCCGCTATGGTGGTTTTGCCGGCGCCCGAGAGCCCGGTGAACCACAGCGTAAACCCGCGTCCCTCGACTATGTCGGACTGCTGCTCTTGCAATCTTGGATCTTCGGACATCCTATCTACCTCCGGTTTTGTCTCGGCAACGGAACAATTCTAGCCGTTTGGCCTCGGCTCTACCTGGAGGCTAACCTTCCAGAACCGGCTCGCGCTCTTTGCGCATTGCAGAGACCGCGGAGTAGAGGGCGGTCGCCCAGACCGTAATTATCGTCGCGTACACCAGAACATTTAGGTCCGAGCTGAGGCCCACAGCATCCAGAAAGGTATTGGCGTTGGTGAGCAGGATAAAGCCCCCGACGGCGGTGCCCAGCACGCGGGAGTTGAGGTTCTTTACCACCCAGGCGGCTATGGGTGCGGCGATGAGCCCGCCGCCGAGCAACACGCCCACGACGCCAAATGGGATCTGGGTCCAGCTCAACCCGATAAGGAACCCGGCGCTGGCGAAAGAAGCAACGACGAACTCGCTGGTGTCCACCGTACCGACCACTTTACGCGGCTCCATCCTGCGCGAAGAGAGCAACGTGGGCGTCGAGATCGGCCCCCACCCGCCACCCCCGATGGCGTCCATAAAGCCGGCGAAGAGGCCGAGGGGGGAGAGGAACTTGCGCGCTATGGGTTTGTCGTTGATAAGCTGTCCCTTGCGGTCAAAGGCGAACCGGGCCAGGATGTAGATGCCGAGGCTGAACAAGAAGACCGCGACAAACGGCTTCGCCAACTCACCCGGCACGGAGGTCAGCAAGATAGCCCCCACAAATGCCCCGACGCCACCGGGCAGGGCGAGGGCCCAGACCTTCTGCCAGTCCACGTTCCCGAACCGCCAGTGCGAAACACCACTCGCCGCTGTGGTACCGACCTCCGCGATGTGTACGCTGGCCGAAGCTATCGCCGGACTAAGCCCCACCGCGAGCAACAACGTCGTAGACGTTACCCCGTAAGCCATCCCCAGAGAACCATCAATAAGCTGCGCAAGAAAACCAACAAAACCCAAGACGATCAAACCCCGCATGTGCCAACCCTCTCAATTACTAGTTTTTCTACTAACTTTGTGAACAATGACGCGCGGTACTGTAACCCCGGGTCTAGAAGTTGTCAAGTATTCGTGGCATTTATTTTCTTTGAGCGGCAGAGGATTCAGTGTTGTATGGTGGCAGGTGGGCGGCGAAGGGGGTTTTGGTGCAACAAGTAGAGTTCTATTATGACCTGGTAAGCCCGTACTCTTACCTGGCTCATACGCGGTTGGGTAAGCTTTGCGAGGAGCACGGGGCGGAGCTGGTTTTCAAGCCGATGCTTCTCGGAGCGGTGCATAAAGCGGCCGGTATTCAGGCGCCGGTGGAGACTAAATCCAAAAGCCGCTACCAGTGGAAAGACATTCATCGGTGGGCGGAATACTACGAGGTACCGTTGCGTTTCCCAAACCCCTTTCCGTTTCGCACCCTCAAGACAATGCGGGCGGCAATGTTCTGCGGCGAACACAGAGAGCTAGAGAACTTCACCCGCGAAGCGTTCGCCCTTTACTGGCAAGAAGGCGGGGCGCCAAAGGGTCTGGAAGTAGCGGATGAAGATGACCCGATTGCAGAGGTTGCCCGGCGCATTGGTGCGGATCCAGAAGAGGTCTTGAACGGTGCCACCGCCTCTGAGAGCAAGCGGGCTTTAAAAGTCGTAACCGAAGAAGCGTTAGAGCGTGGCGTGTTCGGGGCGCCGGCTTTCTTTGTAAACGGAGAAATGTTCTGGGGCAACGACCGGCTGCACTTTGTGGGGGCGGCTTTGCAGAAAGGATAAGCTGCCAAACTAGAGGAAGTAAACACCGTTTTAAGGATATTGTGAAGATTTTCGGAAGTCGAGAGGTGATGTCGGATGGCTGAAGCTAAAGAAGGAACCCTGCTCTGGGAACCATCCGAAGAGTTCAAAGAGAGCGCGAACATCTCCCGCTACATGCGGTGGCTGGAAGAGAACAGAGGGCTTTCGTTCGAGGGTTACGAGGAGCTGTGGGAATGGTCGGTGGCGGACCTGGAAGAGTTTTGGGCCTCCATCTGGGAATACTTCGATGTACAGGCCTCCAAACCATACTCGGAGGTGCTCGCCAGCCGCCAGATGCCGGGGACCGAGTGGTTCCCCGGTGCGGAACTCAACTACGCTGAGCACGTCTTCCGCAATGCTAACGAGCGGCCCGAGGAGCCGGCCATCATGCACCAGTCCGAGGTCCGGTCTTTGGGCACCGTTACGTGGCAGGGGCTTCATGACCGGGTGGCGGCCTTAGCCGCGGGACTGAGATCCCTGGGGGGCGAGCGGGGAGACCGGGTGGTGGCCTACGTGCCGAACACACCGGAGGCACTCATCGCTTTTCTGGCGACGGCTTCCCTGGGCGCTGTGTGGTCTAGTTGCTCGCCGGACTTCGGGGCTGAGAGCGTCGTGGACCGCTTCGCCCAGATCGAACCGAAGGTCCTCATCGCCGTGGAGGAGCGTGCCGGGGACTCAGAGGAGCCGGGCCGTTGGATGCGGGTGTTCGTCGAGGCGACGTTTGCACCAGAGGAAGGAGAGTTGGGCACGAGCGCCGGATTGCTGGCCGCCGTGGCGAACGATCCGAAGCTGCTCGAGCCCGTGCGGGAGAGCTTCGGATCTTGGCAGTCCAGGATCGAGGACGATGGCCTGGACCCGGCACTCTCCACGCTCGTTCGGCTTGCCGCAGACGGGTTATGGATGGCGGACCTCTTCGGCCTCGCCCCACCTGAAGGAGAGCTTAGGGAGCAGGTGACCCGGAAGATGCTGGAGATGACCCGCAACCCGTCGGAGGGCTCTTGACACTAGATTACGTCGTCCGGGCGGCCACGGCCTGGTTCCTGGGGTTCTTTCCATACTTCGAGATCTACGTGACCGTACCCGCCGCCATCGCCCTGCGCCTAGACTACTTCTCTGCCGTGTTCTGGTCTTCGCTGGGCAACTTCGCGGCGGTACCCGTGATCTTGATCTTCTACAAACAGCTCATGCGGATAAACCGCCTCCGCAACTGGCTGGAGAAGCGAACCGCCTCGGAACGGTACCGCAAGAACCTGGACCGTTACGGCGTCCCATTCGTGCTCCTGATGACGCCCATCGTTGGTGTTTGGGTCATGGCCGCGATGGCGAAGGCTGCCGGTATGAACGAGGCGAAGCTGCTCGTGCCGTCAGCATCGTGATCTACGCCGTCACCATCGCCGTCCTCGTGGCGTTCGGAATAGGTTTCGTCTCGCGGGGATGATCCAGGATCGGCTTATGCAGCTAAGGTCGGCGGCAGGGACGATTCTGAGGCCAACGGACCGTGGCTCGTGGGTGGCAGAAGGGGTGCTCGGATGCGCCTATCCGCGCACGGATCGGGCGCTGGAACAACTCTCGCGCAGAGGCGTCCGGGTTCTCGTGAACCTGCACCGGAGATCCCACGACCCGCAGCGCCTGGCCCGTCACGGGATGAGGGAAGTCCATCTGCCGGTAAAGGATTTTCGGGCTCCCTCCCCGGCGCAGATCATGCACGGAGTAGAGAAGATACGCGAGGCGCACGAGGCACGCGAAGCGGGCGGAGTGACAGCAGTCCACTGTGGTGGCGGCCTCGGCCGCACGGGTACGCTGCTCGCGTGCTACCTGGTTAGCGAAGAGGCCTTCAATGCCGGAGAAGCGGTCGAGAAAGTCCGCTTTCTGAGGCCCGGCTCGGTAGAGATCAGAACTTAAGTGGCAGCCGTAGAATCGTGGTCGAGGGCATCGCAAGATCGCTCCCCAAAAACGTCAGGTCATGGGGAGAAACCCTCGAAAACGTGCGAATTAACCTCTTGACCAAAACGGCGAGGCTAGCCGGGGCGGCGATCCGGCACGGTCTAAAGAAAACACCCAACCGCGAAAGAGCAGAGAAAATGCAGAACACGGAAAACACCGGCAGAGCGTTGAAGAACAGACACGACGCGCGTGAGACGAGTTGCGTCGTGATCGGGGGCAGACAGGCCGGAGCGATGCTCTCTCTACTACTCTCATAGAAAGATGTCCCGGTAATGCGACCGTAGTCCTACGAGGACTTCCGTCGGAACGTAGACCCGGACGTGGTACATCTGGCGGTGGCGGAGACACTGGCGCACCTGGGTTTCGCCGAGCAGGATCCGGAATCGCCGCATCGCGAGCTCCCGCTCACCCTACCAACACTGCTTGTAGTGCCCGCCTCACCGGAGGACAACAAAGAACCCGCCTCGCTAGAGAGTCCGGCCGAAGATGATGCAATCGGGACCGATGAATACCAAACCGACGAAAACCAGGAAGAGGACGAAAAATCTCAGTTCGAGCTCGGGCGGGCGCATGGGCGGATCGAGCTGCTAGAGCAAGAACTCCAGCGGCGCGAGCAAGAAGTGGACGAGCCGCGGAGGAACACTTCCGAAAATGGTGAAGAGCGGGCCTGAACCCCCGAAAGTTAGCGGTTCGAACTCCGGTCATGCTCGTCTCCGGCTGTCCACGAAGGTAAGATGGCAAGAGAGGTGATAGCCCAGCCCGAAAAGGAGACCGGCGTGTACGAAACCTTGTTCTATGAAAAAAACAATGGTGTGGCGACCCTTTCCCTGAACCGTCCCGAGGTGCTCAACGCCTTTAACGGCCAACTGCACAAAGATTTGCACGACGCTCTCGACCTTACCGCGGAAGACAACAAAGTTCGCTGCGTGGTGCTCAGGGGTGAAGGACGGGGTTTCTCAGCCGGTGCAGACCTGCGGGGTGAAGACTTGCAACGCGACGGTGAGGAAGCGCCCGACCTCGGAGACTATCTCCGTAAGACCTACAGCGAGACCATTTTGAAGATAACCGGGATGGGGAAGCCTGTGATCGCCGTCCTTCACGGCCCGGTTTACGGGGCGGGTGTCGGGCTCGCGCTGGCCTGCGACTTGCGCGTCGCCGCCGAGAGCGTGAAGTTTTCGGTTGCGTTCGTAAAGATCGGGCTAATGCCCGACGCCGGGGTATCTTTCTTTCTGCCGCGCATCGTCGGGCTCGGAAAGGCCACGGAGATGAGCATGCTCGGCAACGCGGTAGAAGCCGAGGAAGCCTACCGTATCGGGCTGGTGAACAAAGTCGTGGCGGACGACGCGCTCGCCGAAGAGGCGGCGGCGCTCGCGGGGTATCTCGCGCAGATGCCCACCAGGGCGCTCGGCCAAGCCAAACAAGCCCTGTACGCCAGCTTCGAAACCGACCTGGAGACGGCGCTGGAGCGCGAAGCCGAAGGTCAGACTTTCTGCGGCCACACCGAGGACCACAAAGAAGGTGTGGCGGCGTTCTTCGAGAAGCGGGAGGCGAAGTTTGGCGGCCGGTAGCCCCCGGTGAAATTGCCTGCCGCTCGAAATCCGGCCTGTCGGGTACTCTACTACGGGTGGCTTCTATGCGACTGAGACCGGAAAACTCACTTCTAAAACCGGGGACTGCGGTTTTGACTGATCTACCCTGGAGCCGCGAACGTAAAGGCTTTACAATTAAACCGCCATCGTTTACTAAACACCATCGTTTACTAAAAGTGCGATGAAAAACTTCTTGGAAGGTCATTAGTGCCCGAGAACATGTCCCACAAACGTGCGGCCGGACGAAACACACTTGGACGGGCCCGTTCGACAGGTATGCGAAATGCTGCATCCAAAGCAAAATCAGTAGACGATGCGGCTGGATCCGAGGATAGCGAACTGCAGTTGTTGCAGCGTGCCTTTTTCGCCATTCAAAGTGGTGTCATGATCACGAACGCTACGGCCTCCGACGACCGGATAGTTTTTGTCAACCGCGCCTTCGAGAGCATCACCGGGTACACCTCCGAGGAAGTACTGGGGCGCAACCCGCGTTTTTTACAGGCCGGGGACAACGGCCAGCCGATACTCGACGACCTACGGGAGGCCCGCAGATCCAACGGCGATAGCATCGAGTGGACGGGTGTGTTGCGCAACTACAGGAAAGACGGCACCCTCTTCTGGAATGAACTCGACGCCGTCGCCGTACGCGATAAAGACGGCCGCGCCACCCACCACGTAGGAATCATAAACGACGTTACCGGGCGCGAGGAGGCTAAAGAAATCCTCAAGAAGAGCGAGGAACGCTTTCGGTCTCTGGTGCAAAACGCCTCGGACCTCATCACGGTCATAGATGAGGCCGGCACCATCACCTACGAAAGCCCCTCGAAAGAGCGCATACTAGGCTACGGAGCGCAAGAGCTAGTGGGTCGGCACGTACTCGAGCACGTTCACCCCGACGACCTCGAAGAGGTCTCGGTCAGGTTCGCCGACGTTTTGGCGAGACCGGGGTACTTGTCGGAGGAGCCGGCGGAGTTCTGGTACCGGCACGCGGACGGTACGTGGCGCTACCTGGAGTCCCTGACGGCCAACTTGCTAGAGGACCCTGGCGTGGGAAGCATCGTTATTACCTCCCGAGACGTGACGGGGCGCAAGCTGGCCGAAGAAAAGCAGAGAGAGGCGGAATCCCTGTTCCGCAGCGCCTTCGAAGACGTGGCTGTCGGCATGGCCCTGATCAATGCCGATAGCGGATGTTACCTGCAAGTAAACCGGGCGTGTTGCGAGATGTTCGGGTACTCCGAGAAAGAGTTGCTCGCAATGACCTTCCGGGACCTGACCCATCCGGAGGACCGGGATGCCTCCGTAGAATACGCCCGGCAGGTGAAAGCCGGCGAAACCGATAGCTACCAGCACGAGAAGCGTTACGTCGGGGCGGATGGACGAATCGTGTGGGCGTTGACCAGTGTCTCTATCGTGCGCAACGCGTGGGGCAACCTACACCGCTTCGTCGCGCAGATGCAAGACGTCAGCGAGCGCAAGCGGGCCGAAGAAGAGCTCAAAGAAAGCCACGACCTGCTGCAATCCGTGATGGAAGGTACCACCGACGCCGTATTCGTCAAGGATCTGCAGGGACGCTACCTGATGATCAACCGGGCGGGGGCCGGGGCGCTCGGCAGAAGTGTCGGGGAGGTGATCGGTAAGGACGATATCGAGTTGTTCGGCGCGGAAGACGGCCGGCAAGTTATGGAGGAGGATCGGAAGGTCTTAGCTGCGAGAGAGACCCGTACCACCGAAAACACCAAGACGGCTGAGGGCCAAACGCGCACTTTCCTCTCTACCAAGGGTCCCTATTGGGACGGTGAGGGCAACGTCGCGGGCATGTTCGGCATCGCGCGGGACATCACCGACCGCAAGGAGGCCGAAGAAGCCCTGCGCGAGAGCGAGCAGCGTTTGCAGACTATAGCTTCCAACCTGCCGGTAATTACCTTCGCCCTCGATCCGGACGGGGTGTTCACCTTCGAGAACGGTGCGGCGCTAAAGACCCTTGGAATCGAGCCCGGCTGGAGCATAGGCCGCTCGGTGTTCGAGACCTACGCGGCGTTCCCGGATGTCCTGGAGAACGTCCGGCGGGCCCTCTCGGGAGATGAGGTCGTCGCCACGGTAGAGATCGGGAACATGCATTTCCACACCATCTACACTCCCCAGAAGGATGAAAACGGCGAGGTGGAAGGGGTTATCGGCGTCGCCATAAACATAACCGGGCGCCGGCTCCTGGAGCAGGAGCTGGAGTACCGCTCGAACCACGACCCTTTGACCGGGCTGGCCAACCGCCGGTTTCTGTTCGACCGTCTCTCCCAAGCACTGCGGCGTGCTAGCCGAAGCAGGGAGCCCGTTAGCATGCTCTACCTGGACCTTGACGGCTTCAAGGAGATCAACGACCGCCACGGGCACGAGTTGGGTGACGTACTCCTGGAGGCGGCCGCCAGGCGTGTCGAACGTTGCCTGAAACCCACAGATACCGCCGCCCGAATCGGCGGGGACGAGTTCGTCATTTTATTAGAGGGAACGGGCGCCGAACGAGCCAGTGATGTCGCCCGGCGTGTAGAGGTGGCGCTCGGATCTCCGTTCATCATAAAAGGTATAGAGATGCGGACTGGTGTCAGCGTGGGATTGGCCTATACGGGCACGGGCGCAAAAGACGCGGCCCAGCTAATGAGGGAGGCGGACAAGGCAATGTACCGGGCCAAACGGGAGGCTGGATCCAACGAAGTCTGACGATTGACCCGGCCTCTTGTGTAACGCTTATTAGTAGCGCTTTTCTATCAACCCCTCGTTTTGACGGTAGAGTCTTCCCGTTCTGTGGCGGCTTCCGAGCCTTCCTCGTGCCCGTCCCGACTCGGAGCAGAGGTGCTTTGTTCTGTTTCCGGCATCATCTCTTCCGACACGGCTTTGTAGAGCGGGAGTCCCATGCCGATCAGCAAGATGGTAAACGGGACGCCCGTTATGATGGCGACTTGTTGCACGGCTTCGAGTCCTCCCGCCAGGAGTAGGACAAAGGCGAAAAAGGCTATAAATACGCCCCACATTACCTTAACCGTCCAGCCGGGGTTCTGGTCGCCGCCGGTGGACAGCATGGCGAGGACGAAAGCGGCCGAGTCGGCTGACGTTATAAAGAACGTACCGATCAGGATCATGGCTAACACAGAGACGATTATCCCTAGCGGAAGCTGGTCCAGCAGGACGAACAGCGCCGTGTTGAGGTTCTCCGAAACGGCCGCGGCGATGCTGCCGTCTTGAAAAAGATCCAGGTTCAGCGCCGCGCCGCCAAGTACGGCGAACCAGAGGGCGCTCAAAAGCGTTGGTACGATTAGTACCCCGAGCACGAACTCCCGAATCGTGCGTCCTTTAGAGACGCGGGCTATGAACGTACCGACCCACATGACCCACATGACCCACATCATTCACCACGCCCAGTAGAAAACGGTCCAGCTCTGGAGCCAGGAGTCTCCCTCTGGGCCGGTAAAGGCGCCCGAGGTGAAGCTCATGGTTAGGAAGTTCTGCGCGTAAGCGCCCAGCGAGGCGGTGAAAGTATCGAAGATAAACAGTGCCGGTCCGGCAACCAGGACAAAGAGCATGATGGCCGCCATGAGTACCATGTTGGTGTTGCTCAGGTACCGAATGCCGCGGTTGAGCCCCGAGACCGCGGAGATCAGGAACAAGACCATTATCACGGCGATGATCGCGACCTGTACCGTGATGTTGTCCGGGATGCCGAACACGTAGTTTGCACCGGCGTTGATCTGCGTGGCGCCTATCCCGAAGGAGGTTGCGACGCCGAGCGCGGTGACGAAGATAGCCAACACGTCTATCGCGTTGCCGATAGGCCCGTTAACCCGATCCCCGAGCAGGGGATAAAAAGCCGCGCTGATCAAACTACGCGCACCCCTACGATACTGGAAGTAAGCTAGAGAAAGCGCTACCAGCCCGTATATTGCCCAGGCGTGCAAGCCCCAGTGAAAGAAGGTGTACTGCATCGCCGTTTCTCCGGCCGCCACGGTATTGCCTTCGACCCCGGCAAACGGCGGCGGCGAAGCAAAATGCGACATGGGCTCGGCGACGCCGAAAAAGACCAGCCCTATGCCCATCCCGGCGCTGAACAGCATAGCCAACCACGCGCCGGTGCTGAACTCCGGCCGATCCTCGTCCTTGCCCAACCGTATTCTGCCAAAGCGGCTGAAAGCCAGAAAAAACAAGAAAACTATGAACAGGGTGGTGGCGATCAGGTACACCCAGCCAAAGGACTCCGTTACAATGGCCAGGGCCGCAGAGTTGAAGGCTTCGAGGCTCCCCGAAAAGAACACGCCCCAAACGACGAATAAAATGGCTATAAAAACCGAGACATAAAATACCGCCCCTTATCGAGAGGTACTTTCTTCCTGTTGCATGTGTCTCACATCCTTTCAACTGTTGCAGTAGAAGAACCATAAACATGCTTGGGTGAGGACATGTTAGCAACAGCAGGTAAAGCGAGTCAAATGCAACTTCGTTTCTTTGCCCAGATCGCTAGCGGTTTTATCGAGCGCGCGGCTAGCGCACCCTCAGCATGACGTTTCTGATCCGGGTGTAGTTATTCAACACCCGGAAAGAGACCTTCAATCCGACAACCCTAAACTAGCGAATGAACACTCAACGAAAATATTACCATGCGTTGACAATGTACTGTCAATATGACAGTATACTGACAAATATCTACGAGTCAGAAGGGGCATCTGGTGAAAAGCAGGAGTGTGGCTGTAGGAGTTTACGAGGGGATGGCTGATTGGGAGATCGGCTACGCTGTGGCCCACATCAATAGCGGAGACTGGCAGAGTAGCCCGGACCGCTATCTTGTGCGAACCGTGGGCGAGACCAACGAGCCGGTTTCGACTATGGGTGGGGTCGAAGTCGTCCCGGATCTCAGCGTAGGCGAGTTGGCTCCCGAGGGCCACGCGATGTTGATTCTCCCCGGGGCCGATGTCTGGTTGTATGGAGGGAACGAAATCTTCGCCGAAAAAGCTGCGGAGTTTCTAGGAGCAGGCGTACCTGTTGCCGCGATCTGCGGGGCAACGGTGGGTTTGGCCCGGATAGGTTTACTCGACAGCCGCAGACACACCAGCAATGCTCCCGAGGTTCTTTCCATGGTAGATAGCTACAAAGGAGCAGAACTGTACAGCGAAGAGCTGGCCGTCAGCGACGGCGATCTCATCACCGCCAGCGGCATCGCACCCGTCGAGTTCGCCCGGGAAATCTTCGCCCGTCTTAATCTATACGATTCTCACGTGCTGGATGCCTGGTACAAGCTCTACGGTAACCACGACCTGGCCGGATACACCGAACTCGTGTCGGCTACTCAGTCGTGAGGGAGCCTCAAGACCTCCTCAGTGGGGTAGCGCTGACCGTATTTAAGCTGAATGGTCAATTCCTCAGCGTCGCTGAAGATATGGCGCGTCCCGTCGGCATAACCGCGGCGTGGTGGCAGGTTCTCGGCGCGGTGTTGGACGAGCCATTGTCTGTGTCCGGGATCGCCCGAGAGATGGGGATCACCCGCCAGAGCGTGCAACGTATCGCGAACATACTCGTTTCAAAAGGGCTCGCAGAGTATCTGCCTAACCCGGCTCACCGCCGGGCAAAACTAGTCCGGCCTACCGGCGCCGGACGCGAAGCCGTGGCCCGCATAGACCCGGCCCACGCACAAGTCACCGATAAGTTGGCGGACGAGCTTGGCATCGAGAGGTTTCGTGAGATGCTCGATACGTTGACGCAACTCTCCGAAGTTCTGGATTCGATTCAAGGCGAGCCAGCATCCCGAGAACTCGCCGAACCTCGCACGGAAATTTCTGGCAGGAGCCAACACTAGACCGGTCTTAGGTATGAGAGTGTGAATTAGACGCGCGAGGAGATCTACCAACAAGCGCGGCTAGCGCACCCTCAGCACGACGTTTTTGATCTGGGTGTAGTTGTCCAGCGCGACGAGGCCTTTCTCGCGCCCGATGCCGCTTTGTTTGTAGCCGCCGAACGGGGAGCCGACGCCACCGGTGTGATACTCGTTGATCATGACGTACCCGGCTTGTACCTCACTCGCGAAGCGAATCGCCTTGTCTATGTCTTTCGTGAAGATGCCGGCGGCCAGGCCGTAGCTCGTGTCGTTGGCGATGTGGGCGGCTTCGTCGTCGTCCGAGAAGGGCAAGACCGAGAGCACGGGGCCGAAGATTTCCTCCTGCGCGATCCGCATGCTGTTTTCCACACCATCGAAGACCGTCGGTGAGACGAAGTAGCCGCGCTCGAACTCCTCGGCCCGGCCCCCGATGAGCATTTCGGCGCCTTCCTCCTTTCCGGTGTCTATGTAGCCTAGGACGCGTTCTAGGTGTTCGGCGGAGACTAGAGGACCCATGTCCGGGTTGTCCATTCCTTCGCCGAGCCTTATTTGCTGTGAGTGATCCAGGACCCTCTCCAGAAGAGGTTCCTTGATTTCTTCCGCGACGACCAGCCGGGAGCCGGCGTCGCAGTATTGGCCGGTGTTCGAGTAGATGCCTTTGGAGATTTCTGTCGCCGCGAGGTCCAGGTCGGTGTCGGAGAAGATGATCTGGGGCGACTTTCCTCCGAGTTCCAGTACGACCGGCTTTATATGCTCGGCGGCGGCGTGGAGGATGTTACGCCCGGTCTCGACGGAGCCGGTGAAGGTTATGGAGTCTATACCGGGATGCTCGCTCAAGGCCTTACCGGCATCGTGGCCGAAGCCGGGGACGACGTTGTAGACGCCGGGCGGAAAGTCCAGGTCCAGGAAGATCTCGGCGAACTTGAGTGCGGTGAGGGGTGTCTGCTCGGCGGGTTTTATGACGGCGGTGTTTCCGGCGGCCAGGGCGGGGGCGAGGCTGCGGCAGACCATGGACAGCGGCATGTTCCACGGGACGATGTGGGCCGTTACCCCGAGCGGCTCGCGGACGGTGTAGTTGAGGTAGTCGGGGCCGAGCGGGACCGTCTCGCCGTGGATCTTGTCCGCCGCGCCCGCGTAGTAGTCGAGGTATCCGACGCAGCCTTTGTGTTCACCGTGCGCGTGCGCCAGCGGTTTGCCCGTATCCAGCGTCTCCAACTCGGCGAACTCGTCTATCCTCTCTTCGAGTGTCCGTGCCACCCGGTAGAGCAAACGACCGCGCTCCGCCGGCGTAACGCGCCGCCAGGACCCGAAAGCTTCGCGGGCGGCGGCGACCGCGTCGTCCACGTCCTCTGCGTAGCCCCGGGCTACCGGGGCGAGCACTTTTTCGGTGGAGGGATTTATGGCGTCGAAAGTCTCGCCGCTGCGGGCTGAGACCCACTCGTTGGCGATGAATAGTTGCGTGCGAAGGTCGGGCATGGCGGCTTCTTTCTACTCCGGGCTGGTCCAGTCGGGGGTTTCTATCGGGTCCACGAACATCCGGCTTTTCTCTTCTTCGTCTCCGGGCGGCGTCCGCTCCAGGCCGACCATCTTGTCTATGACCATGTTCTGAAAGCGGTGCAGCGGCTCCTCGAAACGGTAGCACATCCGGCCGCCCCGGTAAGCCGGGTTGGATAGTCCTTCCTGCACCCTTTCGACGATTTCGATGTCTTGCAAGTTCACCAGGTCCCAGAACCGGGCGAGCCCTTCCAGCGCCTTCTCCGAGCCTTCTGTGTCCGCCGACTCGGGATGGGCCAGCAAGACCGTCTCCTCGACCGTGAAGTCCGGCTTTTGCGGGTGGGCGTTGATAATGAAAGCGTGATTCGGGAGCACGACGACGGCGGTGTTGGGAAAGAGCCACACGAAGCGTCCGCTCTCGGCGTCCTCCTCTTCGAGGCCGGCTATCGGGGGGAGGCCATCCCAGCCGCCGGCCTCGGTGTTCTGCGAGACGGGTGTGGTACACATCCCGGTGTACATGCCCGGTCCTTGCCAGCGGTAGTGATCTTCCATCCTGGAGACTTTCACGAGTTCCGGATGGACCCACGGCAGATGGTAATACTCCATAAAGTTCTCGCCGATAAGCTTGTAGTTGGCGTTCACCTCGTAGTTCTTCGTGCGCATGACCTGCCACTCGTCGAGCCGGTAGCCGGAGAAGCGTTCCGGCAGATCCCCGAGTTGCTCTACCAGCGGCTCAGCTTCCGGGTCGAGGTTGACGAACACCAGAAATCCCCAGCTATCCACCTGCACGGGCAAGAGGCCGTAGTCGGCTTTGTCGAAGCCTTTTACGTTTCCCTTGTCGAAGACGGCTTGCATGTCTTCGGGGATGTCCGAGCCCTCGAAGAGCGGGGTACCGAGGCATTCTCCGTCGAGGTCGTAGGTCCAGGAGTGGTAGGGGCACCGGATGCGGTTCGCGCGCAACTCGTGGGAGCCTTCGTCGAGGAGCTTGGCGGCCCGGTGGCGGCAGACGTTGTGGAAGGCCCGAAGTTCCCCGGCTTTGTTTCGGGTGACGATGACCGAGCGTCCGGCGACCTCGGCGACGAGCGTTTGTCCGGGCTCTCGCACCTGGGAGGTACACCCGACGGGGATCCAGCTTCTCGCAAAGACTCTCTCACGCTCGATGTCGAAGAACTCCTCCGAGGTGTAGGCGTCCGGGAGCAGGGTAACGGCGAGGTCTACCGGCGCCCGGGTCGGCGCGTAGGTTTCCTCTTTCGTGTAGTCCTCCTGGGAATAGTCCTGTTGGTAGTGTCGGGTTCTGTAGTCTGCGGGCTCGATGGTCATCCTGCTCCTCCTCTCCGGATGTCTTGGCGATACGTCTTCTGCCGCACTATAGAACGTCTTGCTAGGCGTGGAAAGCTTTTTGAAAGGTCTGGTCGGTTATGGCCGGGCGTTCGATGCTGAACGGTCCGATGGGGTAGGTGGACTCGCCGTCGAGGGCGAGTTCGGAGAGGATGCGGCCGATCAGGCCGGCGAACTTGTACGCGTGCCCGGCTCCTATCGCCACCGATACCCGCGGATGACCCGGCAAAGTGTCTATGATGAAATTCTGATCCGGCGGTACCGTGTACAGGCACGTCTTCGTGTACAGCTCCGGCCCCAGAAAGCCCGGAAGATGCCGGCTCAAAAAGTCGTGGTAACGTTCCCTGCGCACCGGGTCGGGCTCGAAGGTCCGGGTGTCGGCGGTTACCTCGTGGCCGCCCATGTGCTGGCCGAGCTTTGTCGCCACCTCGCCGTAAACCGGGAAGCCGTAGAAGTTGTGCGCCCCGTGCCACATAAAAACCGGGAAGTTCTCCGGCGCGAACTCCCGTAAATTCGGCGTCGCGTAATAAGTTACCTGTTCCTGGGTAACGGTCAGCGGAAGCTGCGTCCCGGTTTCGGCCAGCACCCCATTGGTCCAGGCGTCGCCCGCTACCACCACCCGGTCGGCGTAATAGATTTCGTCGTCCGTAACCACCTCGACGCCTTCTCCACTTGGCCGCAAGGACCGGACCGGCGTCTCTTCCAGAACTTGCGCCCCCCGGGCGCGGGCCAGGGCAACGTGAACTGCGTTCGTCTTGCCGGCGTCTACGATCCCGGACTCTTCCTGGTAGATCGCCTTTTCGGTACCTTCGAGCCGGAACCGCGGCCAACGGTACATCAACTCATCGGGGTCCAGAAGCTCGTAGTCGAAGCCGAACTCCTCGAAGGCCGCCACGTAACCTTCCACGTTGCGGGTCCCGACCTTCTCCGGGTCACGTTCGTCTACCGCCTCGATCACCAGCCCGCCGGTTTTGTGCAGGACCTGCATCCCCGACTCTTCTTCGATGTGGTAGTAGGCCTCGTAAGCGTCCGGGGCGAGGGCCGCGTACTCCGGTTGATGCTGGGCGAGCCGTATTATCCGCGAGTGGTCCTGCGAGGCCCCCCGCACGTGCCCGAGTTCGAACTGCTCGATCCCGAGCACCGAAGACCCTAACTCACGCGACAGCCAATACAGGGCCGCGGACCCCAACCCTCCACACCCAATGACGATGGCCTCGTAGTGCTTCATAGTGCTTCTCCCGCAATTCGTAGCACGTACTTCTTACTGGATAAAAGACTAATTCCGGCGTTTTAATAAGTCCAATATATTTTTGACACTACTATTAATATGTTTTACAAATAAACAATGGAGTTACGGCAGCTAAAGTATTTCGTAGCGGTGGCGGAGGAGCGGAGTTTTGGGCGGGCGGCGAAGAGGTTGCACATGAGCCAGCCTCCGCTCAGCACCCAGATAAAGGATTTAGAGAACGAGCTCGGCGTAACGCTTTTGAGCCGGAGCACCCGGCGGGTGGATCTGACCGATTCGGGACGAACTTTTCTGTCGCGGGCGCGGGAGATACTGGCTTCGGTGGAGGAGGCCGGTGCGGAGGCGCGGGGGGCCGGGTCGGGGCTGCGGGGGCGGTTGGAGATCGGCTTTGTCAGTTCGGCGACGTTGAGCCTATTGCCGCCGGCGTTACAGCGGTTTCGGGAGCGGTTTGGGGGTGTCGAGCTGGACTTGCGGGAGCTTTCCAGTGTTGAGCAGGTAGAGGCGCTATACGAAGAAGGGATCCGGGTGGGGCTGGTGCGGTTGCCGATGCGGGCGCCGGGGATAAAGTTCGAGCCGATTCTGGCGGAACCTCTAGTGGTGGCCCTTCCAGTGGGGCATCCGCTAGAGTATAGCCAGAAGATTCCGCTCGACGAGGTTGCCGGGTTGCCGCTCATCTTCTTTCAGCGGCGGCTGGAGCCCGGTTCTCACGGCCAGATAGTCGAGCTTCTCGGGCGTGTCGGAGCCTTGCCCAAAGTCGCCCAATACTCGGTTCATTTACAGACCGTGATCGGGCTGGTCGCCAGCGGAATGGGCGTAGCGATACTGGCCGAGTCCGCCCGCAGGTTGCACCGGGAAGGAGTCGTCTACCGACCATTGGACGTGCCGGACGCGAGCAGTTGGTTGGGCCTCGCGCGGCTAGAAAAGGACGAATCTCCGCTCGTCGAGAACTTTGTCCAGGTAGTGCGAGAGGTGGCCGACGGAGAGACCCTGGATCGGACTCAGATCTAGCCGAGTTTGTTGCACTTACTGGGCAGCCGGTAGTAGAGGGAGCCGTCTCGGCTTTCGACCTGGAGGTATGCCGCGCTGGTCAGTTCCGTGAGCATCTGATCCGCTTCACGTACTGTTAGAGAGGTTTCTATAGCCGCTTCGGTGGGGGTAATGCAGTCTCCGTTTTTCCGAATGGCGGAGAGGAGTTCGCGTTCTTTGCCGGCGAATTCCCGGGTAGCCCCACGTTGCTTCGAGAGCTTCACGAAGCCTACGCCCAGGTAAGCCGCAGTGGCTACCATAAACGCTGCCAACGGCATGCTTGCTGCTATCACGGTGCCGCCGGTGGCTGTGTGGATCAGGACCCTGATAAGCAGGAAGACCGTAGCGGCCAAGAGCACGAAGCCAAACATCAGGTACGGGTAGGGACCGGAAACTTCGAAACCCATCTTTCCCCGTTGACGCCGCGCTAGCCTGTGCATCCTCTGCTCCAATACTTTGCTCTTCGGATAATCCTACATCGTAATGGTTTTGGCGTAAACGTTGTGTGCCGGTGCGTGCTTTGAGCCACGCTGGCTTTGCCGAAACAGGGTCGCGGTTGTTGGTGGAAAAGGATCTGGAAAAGGAGCTTTTCCGTAACTCGGCCGCAAGCTCAGGCCCCGAGTTCGGAGGGCCTGCCGGGGAGCGAGTAGTAGAGTGCGCCGTCGTAGCTCTCTAGTTGGAGGTGGCCGCCGTTTGCGAGTTCCGAGAGCATCCCGTCGGCCTCGCGCACGGTTAGAGAGGTCTCCATAGCGGCTTCGGCCGGGGTGATGACGCCGTCGTTGTCCCGGATGGCGGAGAGAAGCTCGCGTTCCTGGCTGATCGGTTGCGAAACGGCGCGTTTCTCTTCTCGCAGTTCGTTGGCGCCTATTCCGAGGAGTGCCGCGGCGGCTATTACAAAGGGAAAACCCGTAATGGCGGCCCCGGTGGTAAAGACGATCAGGGCCGTGGCGATTATGAACCCCACTCCCAGCGCCAGGTAGAGATACGGGTTGGACTCTTCGCGGTCCGGGCTTTTGTCTCCGCGCCGTTCTAGCTCGCTCACTCGCTGCTCCAATGCTCCGGTTATTACATCATTTTACTCTCTGATGGTTTTCGCACAAGCATCGAGGCTTTTCGAATCGCGAACAACAAAGCTCACGGGAACGCGTTCATCCAGGAAGGCTCGACTGGTATCATGCTGGGCTCCGGCAGTTACGCAGACACGGTCGTTTTTTAGGGTTTTGGAGGGTTTGTGGAGAAGGATCACGCCGACGGCACGCCGCTGGGAGGCGACAACCCGGCGAGCCCGGGTGATATGGGCCAGGTTCGCAACCACGCCGCGTTTATCTGGTCCGTGGCCGACCTGTTGCGCGGCGACTACAAGCGGGGCGAGTACGGCAAGGTAGTGTTGCCGCTCACCGTCCTCCGCCGCCTCGACGGCGTCCTTTCCCCGACGAAAGAACGGGTCCTGGAAAAGTACGAGACGCTGCCGAGCCGGCTCGACCCCGTTCTAAACCGCATCACCGGCGTGCAGTTCAACAACGTCTCGGAGCTGGATCTGAGCAGGGTGCTCGACGATCCCTCGCAGGCGGCCGACCAGTTGCGGGCTTACGTGGCCGGGTTTTCGGAGAACGTGCGGGAAGTCTTCGAGAAATTCGACCTGGACGCCCAGATCGCACGCCTCGACTCGGCGAACCTTCTCTACCAGGTGCTCGGCAAGTTCGTGGACATAGATCTCGGCCCCGAAAACGTCTCGAACACCGAAATGGGCTACATCTACGAGGAACTGGTCCGCAAATTCTCCGAACTCTCCAACGAAACGGCCGGCGAGCACTTCACCCCGCGCGAGGTCGTAGAGTTGATGGTGAACCTGCTGTTTATCGAGGACGACGACCTCCTGAGCAAGCCCGGTATCGTAAAAACTATGCTCGACCCGGCCTGCGGCACCGGCGGGATGCTCTCCGTCTCCGAGCAGTACCTGGACTACCGCAACCCCGGCGCCCACCTGGAAGTCTATGGTCAGGAACTCAACGCCGAGACCTACGCCGTGTGCCGCTCGGACATGCTGCTAAAAGACCCGGAGAACATAGCGCACATCGTCCACGGCAACTCGTTCTCCCAAGATGGGCACGGCCGCAGTTTCGACTACCTGCTCGCGAACCCGCCGTTCGGGGTGGAGTGGAAGAAGGTTCGGGACGTGGTCGAAGACGAGCACAACCGGCTCGGCTTTGCCGGGCGGTTCGGGGCCGGGTTGCCGCGCATCAACGACGGAAGTTTCTTGTTTTTGCAGCACATGATCTCCAAGATGAAGCCGGTGGAGGAGGGCGGTTCGCGGGTCGCCATCGTCTTCAACGGCTCGCCGCTCTTTACCGGGGCCGCCGGTTCGGGAGAGTCGGAGATCCGGCGTTGGATCCTGGAAAACGATTGGTTGGAAGCCGTCGTCGCCCTCCCCGACCAACTCTTCTACAACACCGGCATCTCTACCTACTTCTGGATCGTCACCAACCGCAAGAGCCAAGAACGTAAAGGCAAAGTCCAGCTAATAGACGCCCGCGCCTCCTGGGAGAAGATGCGCAAATCCCTCGGCGAGAAGCGCAAGCGCATCAGCGGCGAGGAAATAGCCGACATCGTAGAACTCTATGGCGACTTCGAGGAGAACGACCGCGTAAAAATACTGCCCAACGAGTCCTTCGGCGCGATGCGGATCACCGTCGAACGCCAACTACGCCTGCGCTGGGAAGTAACCGAAGAGACTCTGGCCGCCGTAGCCGCCGAAAAGAAGCTCTCCAAACTGAACGACGAAACCCGCGAAGGACTCTGGGACGGCCTCGCGGAGTACGCCGGCCTCTCGGGGACCGACAAGGAGGCGCTGGCCGTGAAGTTGGCCCCGGTCTTCGCGGAGTTTGGTCTGACCCGCGCCCAAGAGAACGCCGTGTGGGACGCCCTGGCGGTGCGCGACCCGGAGGCCCCGGTAATTACGGACAAAAAGGGCGAGCCGCTGCCTGACCCGGAGTTGCGCGACCACGAGAACGTGCCGCTGCCGGAGAAGAGGGTGGTGTACGAGGCCGACGTGGCGGCGCGGCTGGAGTCCGTCGAGTACCGGACCGCGATCCGGGACTACATGGAGAAAGAAGTGCTACCCTACGTCCCCGACGCCTGGGTTGACTACGGCAAGACCAAGATTGGGTACGAGATCCCGTTGACCCGGCACTTCTACGTCTACAAGCCCCCGCGCCCGCTGGAGGAGATAGACGCCGAGATAAAGACTCTCGAAGCCGAGATCCAGGACCTTCTGGCAGAGGTTACGGAGTGATTAGCAATGGTCCTTCAATCACGCTATTGGCCGACTTTATAAATGGATTTGCATTCAAGTCTGAACACTTTGAGGATGAGGGACTACCTGTTGTCAGAATTAAGCAGTTGCTCGACTCAACTGCAGAAGTGGATAGAACAACACTCGATGTTTCCGAAGTCGGGATTGACAACGGAGATGTAATATTTTCTTGGTCGGCAAGTTTAGCTGTCAAGGTCTGGGATCGTGGTCCTGCTCTACTTAACCAACATCTTTTTAGGGTAGACCCAAAGCCGGGTGTTCACTCTAGATGGCTTGCTTACGCACTGATGGTCGCAACTAAGCGCTTGGAAGCGCTTATGCATGGTTCGGCAATGACACACATTACACGTGACATGTTGAAACTAGTGACAGTGGACTTGCCATCGGAGCATGAACAGCGAGCAATCGCCGACTACCTCGACGCCGAGACCGCCCGCATAGACGCCCTCATCGAGAAGAAGCGGCGGCTGGTTGGTTTGCTTAAATCGCGGTTCAAGCTGGAGATAGATCACGCTATAGAAGACCTCTCTACTTCCGAAGCTGCTCTAGGGAGATTCGTACTCGATCTCAGTCAGGGTTCTAGCCCACAGGCCGCCGGTCATCCGGCTGAGAAAGATGAATGGGGAGTGCTCAAGCTGAGCGCCGTAAAGTCCGGTCGCTACAATCCGCAGGAGAACAAAGCACTGTTGGGAGAACCATACTCTCAGATGGTGCCCCGCGCTGGTGATCTGCTGGTAACCCGCTCGAATACGCCAGGCTACGTGGGTGACGTTGCGGCGGTTACTCACATACAGCCTCGGCGGTTGCTACCTGATCTCATCTACCGGCTCCGGCTCGATAGCTCTCGAATATCCGCCGAATTTGCAGCATACTCTCTTCTTGCCTCGCGAAGTAGACATAGGATTTCGTCTCTTGCTAGAGGAAGTTCTCAGTCAATGGTGAAATTGCGAGGCGAAGATATTCGGTCGCTGCCAGTCCCCGCCGTGACAACCGACGTTCAAGATGAAGTAGTAAAGCTCCTCAACTGTCGTCGGCAGCAGACATCCGAGATAGTTGGCAAACTCAATCACCAGATCGAACTCCTCACCGAACACCGCCAGGTGCTCATCACCGCCGCCGTGACGGGGCAGTTGGAGGCTCCGAAAACCGGGAAGCCTGCCAAACGGCTTTGCTAAAATGCGTAAAAGAGTATTTACGTACTACGGGGGTGTGAGATGGCGAAAGTGAAACTTACGCTGGAGGTGGAGCCGGAGTTGCGGCGCCGGATCAAGCTGTCCGCCACGTCCAGAGACGAGAGCCTACGAGAGTGGGTCCAGCGGGCGATCCTTCACGAACTGGAGGCGGAAGATTCCGGAAGAGGCGACATTCGGGAAGAATGGCAAGGATACCACCCGTCTAGAGGAGGCAAGCCACGGGGCAGTGAAAACCCTCCCAGACCTCGGGGCGGAGGAAATCCGGTTTCTGAGGCCGTGATCGAGGACCGCCGTTAGAGGTTTGATCCTGTACCTCGACACCAGCGCTTTAGTAAAGCTCTACGTCGAGGAAGAGACGGGCGGTGAGCTGGTTCGCCAGGGTATCGAGGAGTCCGAGATGATCGCAGTCTCGACCGTCGCTTACGCGGAGGCCCGCGCCGGACTTGCCCGAAAGCAAAGGGAAGGACTTCTTACAGTGGATGAGCTGCAACGGACCGTCGCCGAACTGGACTATGACTGGCGAACTTACGCCCGGTTAGATGTATCGAACCAAATCTCTTACCAGGCTGGCAGACTGGCCGAGCGTCACTCCCTTAGAGGCTACGATGCAGTACATCTGTCGAGCGCCATGCGACTCTCGGAGAGGTTCGAAAAGCTGAGCTTTCTCGCCTTCGACGACCGCCTCAACAAAGCCGCTGGAAGTGCTGGGTTGGAGTTGTACGAGGCAGACATCAGCGCCCGATAAGGAGAACACCGGCGATCCGAGATACCCGAAAACATTTGCGAGTTTGAGCCCGTGGAAGATCAAGATTCACCACCAACCGATCCTGATATAGTGGTATGACTCAGGTTATACTGAAGCTATGAAGACTGCGGTTTCTATTCCGAACGAGCTTTTCGAGTCGGCGGACGGTCTTGCCCGGAGGTTGGGCATGACGCGCAGTGAGCTGTATGCGAGGGCTTTGCGTGAATACCTCAAGGAGCATCGGGGGGAGGGGATTACAGATCGCCTGAACGAAGTTTACGGCGCCGTAGAAGACATCAGCCTGGACCCGGCCGTGGCGCGGATGCAGCAGCGTTCTCTCCCCGAAGACGAGTGGTAGTGCAAGACGGAATTCGTCGCGGAGAGGTCTGGTGGGCGGGATTCCCCGAGCCCGCCGCCCCGGAGCCCAGTTACCGGCGGCCGGTCCTCGTTATCTCCTCCGACGACTTCAACCGCAGCCGCATAAAGACCGTTCTGGCGGCGATTCTGACCACGAACCTCCGGCTCGCGGAGGCCCCGGGGAACGTGCTCGTCGCCGCCGATGAGACCGGGCTTCCCAGGGACTCTGTGATAAATATTTCCCAGGTCGTCACGCTCGACAAGACATTTCTGGCGGAGAAGGTTGGGCTCGTGGACGGACGTGCCATGCTGGCGGTGGAGGACGGTTTGAGGACGGTGCTGGCGCTATGAAACCGGACGAAAAAGCATTCGAGGACTACATCGCCCGCTCGCTCGTGGAGCGCGGAGGATACCGGGAGGCCAAAACCGGCAACGTCTCCGGGGACTTCGACGCGGGGCGCGGCCTGGACCTCGCGGAGCTTTTCGCGTTTATTGGAGAGACGCAGCCCGAGGCATGGGGGCGGCTCGCGAAGTTGCACGGCGGGGAGGCGAAGGCGCGGGGACGGTTCGCGGACCGGCTCTCGAAGGAGCTGGATGCGCGGGGGACGGTGGACGTGCTACGGCATGGGGTCGTGGACCTGGGCGTCACGGTCCGGCTCGCCTTCTTCAAGCCCGCCCACGGGCTGACCCCGGATCTCGTCGCCCGCTACGAGGCCAACCGGCTCACCGTCACCCGCCAACTGCCCTACGAGCCCGGCACGAATAAAACCCTGGATCTCACCCTCTTCGTCAACGGCCTCCCGGTCGCGACGACGGAGCTAAAGAACGCGCTCACCGGGCAGGACGTGGAGAATGCCAAAGAGCAGTACCGCAAAGACCGGGACCCCAAGAACGTTACCCTCGGCCGCCGCTGCGTAGTCCACTTCGCGGTGGACACCGAACAGGCCGCCATGACGACCCGGCTCGCCGGCGGCTCGACGCGCTTTCTGCCGTTCAACCGGGGCCACGGTCTCGGCAAGGGCAACCCGTCGAACCCCCAGGGCCACCGCACGGCGTACCTGTGGGAGCGGGTGTGGGAGAGAGACGCCTGGCTCGACCTCCTGGGCCGCTTTGTACACGTCGAAAAGCCGGCGCGAGGCGCAAAGTCGTCGGGGCCACCATCTTTCCCCGCTACCACCAGTGGGACGCCGTGCTCTCGATAACGGCCCACGCCCGGCGGCACGGCGCGGGCGAGAGCTACCTCGTTCAGCACTCGGCGGGCTCCGGCAAGTCCAACACCATCGCCTGGATCGCCCACCGGCTTTCGAGCCTTCATAACGTGGAGAACGAGAAAGTCTTCGAAAAGGTCGTGGTCATCACCGATCGGGTCGTGTTGGACAAGCAGCTTCAGGACACGATCTACCAGTTCGAGCACGCCCACGGTGTCGTCCAGAAGATAGACGAGTCCTCCACCCAACTCGCAGAAGCCCTCGCCGGACAGTCCGCCCGCGTCATCATCACCACGCTCCAGAAATTCCCGTTCGTACTCGACAAGGTCGAAGACCTCTCAGAGCGCCGCTACGCCGTGCTAATAGACGAGGCCCATTCCTCCCAGACCGGCGAGACCGCGAAAGACCTGCGGAAAGCTCTCGGTTCTGGTCCCGTGCAGGACATGGACCTCGCCGCCGAGGAGCCGAACGGATACGACGCGGGCCCGGACGTCACCGACCCGGCTGAGGAGGCGCTGGCCCGCGAGGTCGAGGCCCGCGGCCGGCAGGAGAACCTGAGCTTCTTCGCGTTCACCGCCACGCCGAAGGGTCGCACGCTGGAGATGTTCGGGAACTACGACGAGGACGTGGGCCACAACGTCCCGTTCCACCTCTACTCGATGCGCCAGGCGATAGAAGAGGGCTTTATCCACGACGTTTTGGAGAGCTACCTGACGTATGGGACGTATTGGAAGATCGAGAAGACCGCCGCCGAGGACCCTAAGTACGATCCCGGCAGGGCCGGCGCGGCCATCGCCCGCTTTGTAACCCTCCACGACTTCAACCTCTCCCAGAAGGCCGAGGTCATCGTCGAGCACTTCGACCGTCATGTGAAAGGAAAGATCGGGGGTAGGGCCAAGGCGATGGTCGTTACCTCCTCGCGCAAACACGCCGTCCGTATGACGCTCGCCCTCCGCCGGTACGCCGACGAGCACGGCTACGACTCTTTGGGCATCCTGGTGGCGTTCTCCGGCACGGTCGAGGACAGCGGCGTCTCCTACACCGAGGCGCAGATGAACGGCTTCCCCGAAGGCCAGACGCCGCGCGAGTTCGAGGAGGACAAGTGGCGCTTTCTCGTCGTCGCCGACAAGTACCAGACCGGCTTCGACCAGCCACTTCTGTACGCGATGTACGTGGACAAGGTGCTCACCGGGCTCGCCGCCGTGCAGACGCTCTCGCGGCTCAACCGCCGCGCCGAGGGCAAGGACGGCACTTTCGTCCTGGATTTCCGAAACGACGCCGACGCCATCCGGGCCGCCTTCGAGCCCTACTACGGCGAGACGGTCGCCCCGCCAACCGACCCGAACCTGCTCTATGACACCCGCCGCGACCTCGACGAGTACGGTGTACTTCGCCCGGAAGAGGTAGAGAAAGTAGCCGGCCTGCTCCTCGCCGCCGGCGGCGACCCGAACCACGCCCGTCTCCACGCGGCGCTCGCCCCGGCCATAGACCGCTTCGACGCCCTCAAAGACGACGAGCAGGAAGCCTTTCGCGACGCGCTCACGCGCTTTGTACGGACCTACTCGTTTCTCTCGCAGGTCGTAAGTTTTACCGACGTTGCGTTGGAGCGCGACTACCGTTTCTGCCGGGCGCTCTCGGCGTTCGTAAAGCGGGGTGCGGGGGCGAGCCTGGATCTCGGCTCCGAGGTCGAGCTTACCCACCTGCACTTGGAGCCCACCTTCGAAGGCTCCGTCGCGCTGGAAGCGGAACAAGGCGTCGTTACCACGATCTACGACGGGGCCGGGCCGCGAGAGGAGCCCGAAGAATCGCCGCTCTCCCAGATCATCTCGAAGCTCAACGAGCGTTTCGGCCTCAAGCTCACGGAGGCCGACCGCCTCCACCTCGACAGCATCGCCCAAGAACTGGCGGATGACGAGACGATACAGCGCCAGGCCGCCGCCAACACGCTGGGCAACTTCGGGGTCCAGTTTCCCCAGCACTTCGAAAAGGCCATTGTGGACCGTCTCACCGGGGCCGAAGACTTCTCCTACAAGCTCCTCGAAGACCCGGAAATGGCCGAGCAAGTGCGACAGGTCTACCTGCCGCTCGTGTACGGCCGGGCAAAGGTCGCCTGGCAAGAGCACTGCCCTATCGGAGAGCTGCTCGGCCCGCCGCCGAAAGAAGGCGCCCACCTCGAATACAAGTCCACCTTCCGCATCCACGCCTCGGGACCCGACACGGGCGAGCTATTCAAACCGCTCCAGACGGCGAGCCTCAAGACCATCGCGACCTTTCTCAACAGCGAGGAGGGCGGAACCCTGCTCATCGGGGTCGCGGACGACGGCTCGGTCTTCGGCCTCGAACCCGACTACGTCACGCTGCGCAAAGAAGGCAAAGGCGATCGCGACCTGTTCGAGCTTCATTTCAACCAAGCTGTGATCAATGCTGTCGGTTTGGCTGCCGCCGCAAACGTCAACCCCGAAATCTTCGAGGTCGGCGGCAAAGACCTCTGCCGGGCCCACGTAAAGCCCTCTAGCTTCCCGGTAGAGGCGAAGGTGGTCGAGGTGGACAAGAACGGCCAGCACGTAAAAAAGACCGTTTTCTACGGCCGATTTGGCAACGGCACGCGGGCGATCCCGGACCCCGGCGAACGCGAACGGTACACGCTTCAGGTATGGGGTCCCTGAACGTGAAAGCGCCTCGGCACGGCGAACCCGCCGCCTCTTGGTAAACGGCCCCGCAACGGGAAGCAGACTATTTCTCATCACGGGCGGCGTCCGGTCCGGCAAGTCGCGCTACGCCGAAAACCTGGCACAGAACTTCGGAGACGAAGTCGCCTACGTCGCCACGCTCGAAGAAGGTGACGAGGAGATGGAGCGACGTGTCGAGAGCCATCGGGCACGGCGTCCCGAAAGCTGGCGTACGGTCGAAGCGCCACTCGATGTCGCGGGGGCCATCGCGGAGGCGGAGGAGCCGGTCGTTCTGCTCGACTGTCTCTCGGGCTGGGTGTCCAACTTATTGCTAGCCCACGAGAGCCGGGGTGAAGAAGCCGTCATAGGTACGATA
The DNA here is from genome assembly GCA_965213905.1 of Rubrobacteraceae bacterium. GTDB lineage: Bacteria > Actinomycetota > Rubrobacteria > Rubrobacterales > Rubrobacteraceae > SIRX01. Next base: position 2,183,009 of record OZ243922.1, read on the forward strand.
CTCGCTGCCGTCGACGGACTTCTCGCGGTCGTTAGAGAGTCTGGGAAGACGGTCGTGGTCGTTACGAATGAGGTCGGGAGCGGGATCGTCCCGGCTTATCCGTTGGGACGCTGGTACCGGGACGCACTGGGTTTTGCGAACCAGCGGGTGGCGGCGGAGGCTGATGCGGCTTGTCTGATGGTTGTGGGTTTGCCGCTCGTGCTGAAGGGACGTTTCCCGGACACCGAGGATTGACGCGGTAGGGATCAACCGCTATGCTGCCGCCGTAGATAAGTGGACGGAAGGGTCTAGGAAGCCGGTTGGAGTCCGGCGCGGTCCCGCCACTGTAACCGGAGAGCGAACCCCAAAAAAGTGCCACCGCAGGCAGAGCCAGAGGCAGAGCCAGAGGCAGAGCCAGAGGCAGAGCCGGCGGGAAGGTTGGGCGGAGCGAAGACCCGGGAGCCAGGAGACTAACTTTCCGTCCGTAAAATTCCGAACGGGGCGAGGACCCCGAGGAGGAGGCTCACGTGGAAAGCAAGGCCCCGCAACAAACTACGGTCATCATACCTTCGTGGAGCTGGCTGGCGCTTGCGCTAATGCTGTTGGTGTTGTTCGCCGTTCTCTACGACAACGGCGCGTTGGTCGCCCCGCTGGTCGGCGAGAGCGCCTACGCCAAGAACTACCTGCACGAGTTCTTTCACGACGGACGGCACCTGCTCGGCGTTCCGGGCCACTAAGAGACTACCTAATACAGAGATATAAATGTTTGCTTCTTATCTGCGTCGCGGCGTGCTCGCCGGCCTGCTCGCCGGGATACTAGCGGGTGTGTTTTCGTATTTCGTAGGAGAACCTGCGGTAGACCGGGCATTGCTCCTAGAGGAAGGCGGCAGAGGGTTCAACGAGGTCGTCAGCCGGCCGATGCAAAAGCTGGGGCTCGTCGTCGCGACGGCGCTCTACGGAACGGCTGTTGGTGTGATCTTCGCGTTCCTCTTCTCCTGGTTCCGGGACCGGCTCGACGCCGCCCACGACTGGGGCCGCAGCTTGCGCCTCTCCGGGGCGCTCTTCGCCGGCTTCTTCTTTCTTCCGTTCCTGAAGTATCCCTCGGACCCGCCCGGAACCGGAGACCCCGAAAACCTTGGGTACCGGACGACCGCCTACCTGTTGGCGGTGGTGCTGTGCCTGATGGCCCTGCTGGTCTCCTGGTACGCGGCACGCCTTTTGAGAGAGCGGCGCGTTAGAGTTTTCGTTCGACAGGTGGCTGTTGGCGGCGGACTGGTGCTGGTGATCTCTGGACTCTTCTTTCTCCTGCCCCCCGCGACGGACGTGGGGGAATTTCCGGGCGGTGTTCTGTGGGATTTCCGGCTCGCGACGCTCGGGACGCAGGCCATTCTGTGGGCCGGAATAGGTGTTATCTTCGGGGCGCTCTGTGAGCTGAAGGACGGGAAGAAGCTCGGGGCGGAGGTCGCTTGAAGGAACTCGTAGAGGGAACTCTGCTCGTCGCCGGCACGCATTCGGATGCCGGGAAGAGCGTCGTGGTGGCCGGCATCTGTCGCTGGCTCGCCCGGGAAGGGGTGAGTGTCGCGCCGTTCAAGGCGCAGAACATGGCGCTCAATTCGTACGTGACGTTGGAGGGCGCGGAGATCGGGCGCGCCCAGGCCGCCCAGGCCGCCGCCGCGTTCGTCGAGCCCGAGGCCGCCATGAACCCGGTGCTTCTGAAACCTTCGGCGGAGCGGCGGACGCAGGTGATCGTGCGCGGCAGACCCTGGGCCACGGCCAGTGCCCGCAGCTATGGGGGCATGAAAGAGGAACTGCTGCCGGTAGTCCTCGAATCGTTCGAAGACCTCCGGCGACGGTTCGACGTGGTCGTTTGCGAGGGGGCCGGGAGCCCGGCGGAGATCAACCTGAGATCTTCTGACCTGGCGAACATGGGCCTGGCCCGGGCCGCGAACCTGCCGGTGCTCCTGGTCGGGGACATAGACCGGGGCGGCCTCTTCGCCTCACTCTACGGCACGCTCGCACTTCTCTCGCCTGAAGATCAGGCGCATATCGGAGGCTTCCTGGTCAACAAATTCCGGGGCGACCCGGCCGTCCTGGCCCCGGGACTCGACCAGTTGAGCCGCCTCACCGGACGACCGTTCTTCGGGACGCTGCCCTACGCGCCGGGCCTGAACCTCGACGGGGAAGACTCGCTCGCCCTCGACGCGCCGCCGGAGACAAAGCCGCCGCTCGGGCGGGACGTGCTGCGCATTGCGGTCGCCCGTCTCGGCAGGATCTCCAACTTTACCGACTTCGACGCCCTTGCCCACGAGCCGGGCGTGTCGGTCTCGTTCACCACCTCCGCGCCGGAGATACTCGCCGCCGACCTGGCCGTCTTGCCCGGCACCAAAGCCACCGTCGCTGACCTCGCGGAGATGCATTCTCGTGGTCTGGACAAGGCATTCGCCGAACGCGCCCGGCTCGGCCGCCCGACGCTGGGTATCTGCGGCGGATACCAGATGTTCGGGGGGCGAATAGAAGACGGGATAGAGAGCGGTGAGAGGGGCGACGGGCTCGGCCTACTGCCGGTCGAGACCGTCTTCGAGGAAGAAAAACTGTTGGCGCGGCCTTCGGGCCGGGCGCCGGAGTTCGGGAGCGCGGAGGTCTCGGGGTATGAGATCCGTCACGGCCGCGTCCGCCGCGCAGGTGGACAACCGCTGTTCGTCTCCGGCAACTCCGACGAAGGCTGCCGGATAGGCTCCATTTTCGGGACGTCCTGGCACGGCGTAATGGAGTCCGACGACTTCCGCCGAAACTTCTTGCGGATGGTCGCCGAAGAACGCGGCCTAGACTGGATGCCCGGCGGAGAATCCTTCGCCGCCGCCCGCGAAGCCCGGCACGAAAAACTAGGAGACTTAATAGCCGAAAACGTTGACAAAGAGGCGCTGATGCGGCTCGTGGAGGGTGGTGTGCCGGAGGAACTCCCGATCTTGAGGCTACAGGCTTCAAGTCGCAGGCTTCAGCAAGAGAATTCGGACGGCGCCTTCCCGGTCGGAGAATCAACGCTTGCCGATGGCCCCAAATACCTGAAAGCTGAAACCTGATGCCTACAACCTTCCTTTTCCTGACCACCGCCGACACGGAGATACTGGCCGCATCCAAAGCGTCCGAACCGCTGCCGGAAAACTTCCCGGAGATTCGCTGTGCAAACCCGGCGAACCTCGAAGAGCCGACAGAGTTCTTCGACGCGGAGCTGCCGCAGGCCCGGGCCGTCGTCGTGCGGTTGCTCGGGGGACGGAAAGCCTGGCCGGAGGGGTTCGAGGATCTCCGGCAGCGGTGCGTGGTGTCCGGCGTTCCGCTGCTGGCCTTCGGCGGCGAGGCGGAGCCCGACGCGGAGCTCACCGCCGACTCTACAGTTCCATCTGGCGCGGTCGCCGAGGCTTTCGAGTACCTGCGACACGGCGGGGTGGCGAATACGGCCAACCTCTTCCGCTTCGTCGCCGATACGGTTCTCCTGGAGGGCTACGGTTTCGAGCCGCCGGCGGAGTTGCCGGAGACCGGTATCTATCATCCTCGACTGCCGGAGGGTTCGACGCCCGAAGACCTCACTGCGCTGCACGACCCGGACCAGCCCACGGTCGGCGTCGTCTTCTACCGCACCCACTGGATGAGCGGCAACACCGCCTTCGTAGACGAGCTCGTAAGGTCGTTGGAGGAAGCCGGAACCAATGCCCTGCCCGTCTACTGCTACTCGTTGCGAGCGGAGGCTGATGAGACGGTCTCCGCGCTGGAGTTGATGGAGGGTCGGGTGGACGGCCTGGTGACGACCGTGCTCGCCAGCGGCGGCTCCAACGCCTCGGATGCGAAACGCGACGGTTCGCCGGAGGATTGGTTGGAGTGGGAGGTGCCGGCTTTCGAGGCGCTCGGGGTGCCGGTGGTGCAGGGGATCTGCACCACCTCCTCCCGCGAAGCGTGGATGGCCTCCGACGCCGGTCTCTCGCCGCTCGACACCGCCTGGCAAGTCGCGATCCCGGAGTTCGACGGCCGCATCATCTCCGTCCCGTTCTCCTTCAAAGAGCGGCTAAGGCACAACCAGCTCACCGTTTACCGGGCCGACCCGGACCGGACGCGTCGCCTCGCCGGACTCGCCGCCCGTTTCGCCCGCCTCCGCCGGGTCCCGAGCGCCGAGAAAAAGGTGGCGATCCTGCTCTCCAACTACCCGACAAAGCACTCGCGGGTCGGGAACGCCGTGGGGCTCGACACGCCCCGTAGCGCGGTGCGTCTGCTCGCGGCCCTTCGGGAGGCCGGGTACCGGGTGGAGGGGGCGCCAGAGGATGGGGACGACCTGATCCACAACCTCATAGACGCCGGCGGCCACGACCTGGAATTCCTGACCGACGTTCAACTCCACGGCGCGGCCGGGAGCGTAGATGTCGACCGCTATGCCGAATGGTTCTCCCGGCTGCCGGAAGAGCTGCGGACGGAGGTTGAGGAGCACTGGGGTCCGCCGCCGGGCGACCTCTACGTGGACGGCGGAAAGCTCGTTATAGCCGGCCTGCAGTTTGGTGACGTCTTCGTCGGCATCCAGCCGCCGCGAGGGTTCGGGGAGAACCCCATCGCCATCTACCACAACCCCGACTTGCCGCCGACGCATCACTACCTGGCCGCGTACTGGTGGCTCATAGAAGAATTCGGGGCCGACGCCGTCGTCCACCTCGGCAAGCACGGCACGCTGGAGTGGCTGCCGGGCAAGTCGCTCGGGCTCTCGTCCTCTTGCGCCCCGGATGCGGCGCTGCGGGACGTGCCGCTCTTCTACCCGTTCGTCGTCAACGATCCGGGCGAGGGGACCCAGGCCAAGCGCCGGGCGCACGCCACGGTCGTGGACCACCTCATACCGCCGATGACGCGGGCCGAGACCTACGACGACCTGGCGCAACTCGAACAGCTTCTGGACGAGTACTATCAGGTGGAGACGCTCGACCCGTCGAAGCTGCCGGCGATCCGGGTCCAAATCTGGGAGAAGCTGCGCGACGCCGAGTTGCACCGCGACCTCGGCGTCGAAGAACAGCCGGAGGAGTTCGGCGACTTCCTGAACCACGTGGACGGTTACCTGTGCGAGATCAAAGACCTCCCCATCCGCGGCGGCCTCCACGTGCTCGGCGAAACCCCAGAAGGCGAACCCCTGCGCCACCTGACCGCCGCCATCTTGCGCCTCGGCGCCGGCGAAATCCTCGGCCTGCGCCGCGCCGTCGGAACAGCCTATGGCCTGGACGAACGCTTTATCTCCGAGAACGGCGGAACGCGCCTCGAAGCACCGCCGGAACTCGTCGAACGCTTCCCGGGCACGACCGTTACCGCCTCCGATCTCCTGGACAAACTGGAAGAAGCGACCCAGGCGCTGCTAGTCGCGCTGGAGGAACGCGGCTGGGATGAGGAAGCGGCCGAATCGATCTGTGAGGAGGTGCTGGGCTTCATGGACGACGGCGTGGCCCGTTCGCTGCGGTTCGCCGCCGCGGAGGTCGTGCCGCGCCTCTCGCGCACCCCGGACGAGATGCGGAACCTCATCTCCGGGCTCGGGGGCGGATACGTCCCGGCGGGGCCGTCCGGGTCGCCAACGCGGGGGCTGGTAAACGTGCTGCCCACCGGCCGCAACTTCTACTCTGTGGACCCGAAGGCGCTACCCTCCGCGCTCTCGTGGGAGGTCGGCCAGGAACTCGCGGAGAACCTGCTAAGGCGGTACCTGGATGAGGAGGGGCGGTATCCTGAAACCGTTGGCATCGTGGTGTGGGGGACAGCAGCGATGCGGACGCAGGGCGATGACATAGCCGAAACTCTGGCGCTGCTCGGTGTCCGGCCCATGTGGAACGAGGAGTCGCGACGGGTAACGGGGTTGGAGGTCATTCCTCTCGAAGAGTTGGGCCGGCCCCGGATCGACGTGACGGTCAGGATCAGCGGCTTTTTCCGGGATGCTTTTCCGAACCTGATCTCCCTGATGGACGAAGCCGTCCGAATCGTCGCCGCCCTCGACGAGCCGCACGAAATGAACTTCGTCAAAAAGCATGCCGAAGCGGAAAAGGCCGAAGGATCGGACGACCGCCAGTCCACCACCCGCATCTTCGGCTCCAAGCCGGGCGCCTACGGGGCCGGCCTCTTGCCGCTCATCGACGCCCGCAACTGGCGCGACGACCAGGATCTGGCCGAGGTCTACGCCGTGTGGGGCGGCTACGCCTACGGCAAAGGCCTGGATGGCGTCGAGGCCCGCGAGGCGATGGAGGACAATTTGCGGCGCACCGAAGTCGCCGTTAAGAACGTGGACAACCGCGAGCACGACCTCTTCGACTCCGACGACTACTTCCAGTACCACGGAGGCATGATCTCCGCGATCCGGACCCTCACCGGCAAAGACCCCAAAGGCTACATCGGCGACTCCGCCGATCCGTCCCGCGTAAAAACCAGGGATCTAGCCGAAGAAGCCCGCCGCGTCTTCCGCTCCCGCGTCGCCAACCCCAAGTGGATACAGGCCATGCAGCGCCACGGCTACAAAGGCGCCTTCGAGCTCTCCGCCACCGTGGACTACATCTTCGGCTACGACGCCACCGCAAACGTCGTCGAAGACTGGATGTACCGGGACCTCACCCGCAAGTACGTCCTGGACGAAGAAGTAAAGGACTTCATGCAAAACTCCAACCCCTGGGCCTTGCGGGCCATAAGCGAACGCCTCCTAGAAGCCGCCGACCGCGGCCTCTGGTCCGAACCGGACCCCGAAGACCTCAAAGCCCTCAAAGCCGCGTATTTGGAGAACGAAGGATTGTTGGAGGACCGGGCATGAACGCGGCCTATCCATTCTCAGCCATCGTCGGCCAGGAAAACTTGAAGCTGGCCCTGATCCTGAACGCCGTCTCCCCGGAGGTCGGCGGGGTGCTGGTGCGGGGCGAGAAGGGGACTGCCAAGTCCACCGCCGTCCGGTCGCTCGCCGGGCTGCTGCCGCCGGTGCGGATCATAGCCGGTTGCGCGTACTCCTGTGATCCCGATGACCCTAACCCGGCGTGTCCGGACGGGCCACACCCCGCGGACACGCTCGTAGAGAAGCGTCCGGTGCGGCTCGTCGAGCTGCCGGTCGGGGCGAGCACCGATCGTCTGACGGGTACCCTAGACATCGAGAGGGCGCTGACGGCGGGTGAGAAATCCTTCGAGCCGGGGCTACTGGCGGCGGCGCATCGGGGCATCCTGTACGTGGACGAGGTGAACCTGCTCTCCGATCATCTGGTGGACTTGCTGCTGGACGTGGCGGCGATGGGGACGAATTACGTCGAGCGCGAGGGCGTCAGCGTCCGGCACCCGGCGCGCTTTATGCTGGTCGGGACGATGAACCCGGAGGAGGGCGAGCTCCGGCCTCAGCTGCTCGATCGCTTCGGCATCTCCGTAGAAGTCTCCGGCACCCCCGACGCCGACGAGCGGGTGGAGATCGTGCGCCGCCGCCTGCACTACGAATCTGACCCCGCCGAATTCGCAACGAAGTGGTCCGGTGCGGACGTAAACCTGGCCCGCAGCGTGGAAGCGGCCCGCGACCGGCTCCCCGCCACCCACCTCTCCGACGCCTCGCTGCACAAGATAGCGGTCCTCTGCTCGCAACTCGGGGTGGACGGCCTACGGGGCGACCTCGTCACCGCCAAGACCGCCTGCACCCTGGCCGCCTGGGAGGGCCGCGACACGGTAGAGACGGAGGACATACGCCGGGCTGCCCTGCTCGCCCTCTCTCACCGCCGCCGTCGCGACCCGTTCGACGATCCCGGCATAGACCCCGAAGAGCTAGAGAACGCCCTCTCCGACGATGAAGACCCCGACCCGGAATCGCCACCAGATGGCGGCGGGGTCCCGCAGGACCTGGGTGAAGGCGACGTCGGCGACGCTTCGGAAAAATCTAGCGGTCAGCCCGACGGTCGGAATCCGGGTTCCGGAGAGCGAAACTTTTCTTCTACAAGGAAGTTCGACCCCGTCCGTCTCGAAGTGCCCGAAAAAGGACGCGGTGGACCGCTGGGCCGCCGGAGCCGCTCCACGGGTGCCCACGGCCACCCGGTGGACGACCGGGAAGCCGATGGAACGGTGAGAGACGTGGCGCTCGCGACTACGCTGCGGACGGCGGCCCCCCGCCAGAGAGGGCGGGGCCGGACAGGGGCGGGCCTCATCCTGCGCCGTGAAGACCTGCGGGAGAACCTGCGCGAGGGCCGAGAAGGGAACCTGGTGCTCTTCGTCGTGGACGCGAGCGGCTCGATGGCGGCGCGTCAACGCATGGCCGCCGTAAAGGGGGCCGTGCTCTCGCTGCTCACAGATTCTTACCAGCGGCGCGACAAGGTCGGTCTCATCTCTTTCCAGGGCGAGGACGCGCGGGTGCTGCTCCACCCTACTTCCAGCGTGGAACTCGCGTCGGGCCGGATCGGCGAGCTGCCGACCGGCGGTCGGACGCCGCTCGCGGCGGGTTTGCTCTCGGCGGCGGGCGTGATCCAGCGCGAGCGAGTCCGGGAGAAGGAGCGGCGTCCGCTCGTGGTGCTGCTGACGGACGGACGTTTCACATCCGGCCCCGAACCGCTGCCGGCCGCGAACGAACTGAAGAGACTCGGCGCTTCCACCATCGTGGTGGACACCGAAGACGGACCCGTGAAGCTTGGGATGGCCTCGAAACTAGCGGAAGCAATGGAGGCACGCTGCCTGCGGCTGGAAGAGCTGCGGGCCGACGCGTTGGTCGAACTAATCGAGAGGAGACGTGTGGCATGAGCGAAAAAGAAACGAGACAGCCCCGGGAAGAGCGGTTGCGGCAGCGGTCCCGGCGGGAACGGGCGTTGCTGCTGGTGAATACCGGCCACGGTAAGGGCAAGAGCACGGCCTCTTTCGGGGTCATGCTCCGGGGCTGGGCGCGGGGCTACAAAATAGGCGTCTACCAGTTCGTCAAAAGTGGCAAGTGGAACGTCGGGGAGCAGACGGCCGCCGAAACTCTCGGCAACATAGACTGGTTCAAGATGGGCGACGGCTGGACGTGGACCGTGAAAGACCTGGAAGAGAGCGCGGATCTGGCCCGCGAAGGCTGGGAGGAGGTCAAGCGCCGCCTGTCCGACGAGACCTACGACATGCTCCTGCTGGACGAGTTCACCTACCCCATGAAATTTGGCTGGGTAGATACCGAGGAGGTGGTCGAAGTGCTCAAGAACCGGCCTGGCTTCCAACACGTCATCATTACGGGGCGGGATGCGCCGGAGGAACTGGTGGAGATCTCCGACCTCGTGAGCGAGGTCCAAAAGGTAAAGCACCCGATGGACGAGGGCTACCGGGGGCAGAAAGGCATCGAGTGGTAGCGGCTTCGCGAGCGCGCATACTCGGCATCGGGTCGGGGAACGGAACGGACGGGAACGCCGTTCACGAGCGCCGGAGGCAATAACGTTGGCGTTCGAGGATCGGGTACGGGAACTCGCGGAGGAGATCCAGCCGGTAGATAGCACCGCTACGGAAGAGGCGCGGGCGCGGCACCTGACGCTCACCAAGCCGCCGGGAAGTCTTGGAGGTTTGGAGGAGCTCGGGGCACAACTCGCCGGTATGTCGGGGGAGAATCCGCCGCCGGTGCCGGAGAACCCGGCGGTGGTGGTCTGCGCGGGGGACCACGGCGTTTTGGAACGCGGCGTGTCGCCGTGGCCGAAGGAGGTTACGGCGGCGATGGTCGGTAATTTTCTCTCCGGTGGTGCGGCGGTAAACGCCGTCGCCAAAACTGTCGGGGCGCGGGTGAGCGTGCTGGACGTCGGGGTCGCCTCGGATCTCGGCCGGCATCCGCTGCTTCGCGGCGGTAAAGTACGGCCCGGGACAGACGACCTGAGCCGGGGTCCGGCCATGACCCGCGAAGAGGCGGCCCGGGCGGTGATGGCCGGTTCGGGGGTCGCGGAGGAGCTCGTAGAGAGTGGCGGCGTCGATCTGCTCGTCACGGGCGACATGGGCATCGGGAACACCACGCCGGCGGCGTGCCTCATCGGGGCGTTCACCGGGTGCTCCCCCGAGGAAGTAACGGGCCGCGGCACCAGGATAGATGACGCGACGCTGGACCTCAAAGTCGGGGTGGTTCGGGAGGCGCTCGCGCTGCACGAACCGGATACCGGGGATCCGCTAGGCGTTCTGGCGGCGGTCGGCGGGTTGGAGCACGCGGCGATCTGCGGTGTGATCCTAACCGGCGCCGTCTACGGAATCCCCGTCCTGCTGGATGGTGTGATCTCGAACTCCGCGGCGCTCGCCGCCCGGGCTTTCGCGCCGGAGTCGACGGGGTATATGGTAGCCGGCCACCGCTCCGCCGAACCCGGAGCCGGAATCGCCCTGGAATCTCTGCGGTTATCCCCGCTCCTGGACCTGGAGATGCGGCTGGGCGAAGGGACCGGCGGCCTCCTCGGGGTCCCGCTCGTGCAAGCCGCCGCCCGGATTATCGGGGAGATGGCTACCCTGGAAGACTTAGGCCTGGGGCCGGACGAGGCTGAATGAGCCCCGGAACGCCCGTCGCCCTACTACTCGCCCTCTCCTTCGACATGGCTTTTGGGGAACCGCCAGCCCGCATCCACCCGGTCGTCGGCGTGGGGAAACTCGTCGGCTCTCTGGCCCGCCGGGCTCCGGAAACTCCCGGCCGGCAACTGGTGTACGGGGCGGCATCCGTCGGGCTCACAACGCTGCTTCCGGCGCTCGGTGGAAAAGTTCTGCTCGAGAAGCTGAGACCTTGGCCTTTGCGAGTAGCCGCTGAAGCCTGGTTGTTGAAGACATGTTTCGCTTACAAAGCGCTAGAGGACGCGGGACGGTTGGTCGCCGACCCGCTCGCCAGGGGAGATATTTCCGCCGCGAGAGAAAAGCTCCGTGCCCTCGTAAGCCGCGAGCGCTCCGAACTCGATGAGGCTTTGATCTCCGCCGCCGCTATCGAGTCGCTCGCCGAGAATCTGGGCGATGGCTTTGTCGCTCCGCTCGCGGCGTATCTGATCGGCGGTCTCCCGGCGGCTATCTTCTATCGGGCGGCGAACACGGCGGACTCCATGATCGGCTACCGGGGCGAGTACGAACACCTCGGCAAAGCCGCAGCCCGCCTGGACGACGCGTTAAATTTTCTGCCGGCCCGCCTGACGGCGCTTTTGATCTCGGTGGCTTCCGGCTCTCGCAAACACGCCCGCGAATCCTGGCGGGTGCTCGTCCGGGACCACGCGCAGACCGCGAGCCCGAACGCCGGCTGGCCGATGGCCGCAGCAGCCGGCGCCCTGGGTGTCGCACTCCGCAAACCCGGTGCCTACCATCTCAACGAAGCCGCCGGAGAACCGGCCGCCGGAGACATTTACCGCGCCATCTCGCTCGTTCGGAGGGCCGCCGTAGCCTGGGCCGTACTCGCCGTAATAGCGTCGAGATCTCGTAAGAGAGTCGCTTGATGCCGGTTCGTCCCAACCCGCGGTTCGCCGGGGTGTCGCCCGTGGCCCACGGGGCATTCGACCACGAGGAGCTGGAGAAGTTCGGGGTGTCTCCCGAGAACGTGGTGGACTTTAGTTCCAGCATCAACCCTTATGGGCCGGCCCCGGAGGTGCGCGCCGCTATTGGGGAGGCCGTCGTGGACCGGTATCCGGACCGTGGGAGCCACGGTCTAAGGAACGCGCTCGCCGAAAAACTGACGGTGGACAAATCCAGCGTAGCGGTCGGCAACGGCTCCGCCGAGCTTATTGACCACCTGGCCCGCGTTTATCTTTCGGAATCGGATGCAACCCTGATCTCCGGCCCCACGTTCGGCGAGTACGAGCGGGCGAGCTGGCTGTGCGGAGCCCGCGTGATTTTCCACAATCGCCGGATCTCCGGCGGTAGAGTTTCGTTGCCTGTCGAAGACCTTCTGGAAGCCATCCGGTACGAGAAGCCCAAAGTCGTCTGGATCTGCAACCCCAACAACCCGACCGGCGACTACCTGCGCCGTGGCGTAGTCGAGAGACTGCTGAATCTTCTGAACGCCGAGAACGGCCTCCTGATTCTGGACGAAGCCTACCGGGATCTGATGCTGTGGGAAGAGCCCGACGACCTGACGGACCTGGCCGTCGGCGGCAACCTCGTCTTGCTGAGGTCCATGACCAAAGATCATTCCATCGCCGGACTACGCCTCGGCTACGCAATCTCAAACCCCGAGACAACAGCCGCTTTGGCCGTGGCCGTGCCACCCTGGAATGTCGGGTCCCCGGCCCAAGCGGCGGGACTAGCCGCGTTGTCGCCGGCCTCCACCGGGCATCTGGAGCGTAGCCGGAGCCGGATGGCACAGAATGCGGACTACCTGCGGCGAGAGTTGGAGAAACTCGGCCTGGAAGTCGCACCGGGCGCGGCGAACTTCCTTCTAGTGCGGGTGGGCAACGCGGCGGGGCTTCGGCGGGCGCTACTCCGGAGAGCCTTGCAGGTGCGGGATTGCGCCTCCTTCGGGTTGCCGGAGCACATAAGGGTCTCCGTGCGGCGCGAAGAAGAGTGCCGGTCTTTGATCTCCGAACTCGGGCCTTTGATCGGGGAAGATTGACGGCCGGGGCGAATCCTGGTAGCGTCGTCTTCGCAAAAGCGTCACGGTGCAAGGGAAGCCGGTGTGAATCCGGCGCGGTCCCGCCACTGTGTGCGGCGAGCTTGGAACCGCATTGGGGAAGCTACGAAAACCCCGGTCACTGGACTGTGAAAGTCCGGGAAGGCAGTGGATCCCGGCGTTCGAGCCGCGAGCCAGGAGACCTGCCGGGGCGCACAAACCCAGAGACTCTTCGAGGAAGGAGTGGGAAAGATGCGCGACACCGGATTTTCCTGACGCTCTCTGCGGCACGATGGGTAAACGAGAATAGTGTGCTCCAGGGAGAATCTTTTGTATAGAAAAACAATCACGCTGCTGGCCGCCCTCTCGATGGCGGTTCTGGTGGCGGCGTGCGGGCAGCAATCTTCGCAAAACGAAACGACGGGCGGCAATACAAGCGGTTCGGGCGGCGGCAACACGGGTGGCGAAACGCAGGCTTCCGGCTTTCCGGTAACCATCGAGGATGCGTTGGGACGACAGGTAGAGATAGCAGAAAAACCGGAGCGGATCGGCTCTCTGGCGCCCAGTGCGACGGAGACAATCTTCGCCGTCGGCGCGGGGAACCGGGTCGCCGGGGTAACGACCGCCGACGACTACCCGGAGCAGGTCGAGAGCATAGAAGAGATCGGGGACTACCAGCAGACGAACGCCGAGAAGATAGCCTCGCTCGAAATAGACCTCCTCATCCAATCCTTTGACGGAAACACGAAAGAACAGGTCGAAGACCTGGAACAGAAAACCGGGGCGACGGTCCTGGCGCTGAACCCCACGAGCGTCGAAGAGGCGATAGACAGCGTCGGCACGGTCGGCAAAGCCACCGGCAATACCGAGAAGGCCCAGGTCGTCGAGGAGCGGTTGCAGGGCGAGTTGGACCAGCTAGAGCAGCAGATCGAAGGTTTGCCACAGCCCACGGTGTTCTACGAGATCGGCTACGATCCCCTGTTCACCGTCGGGCCGGGGAGCTTCGTGCAGGATGCCATTCGGATAGCCGGCGGCGACAACGTAACCGCCGACGCCCAACAAGCATATCCGCAATACTCCGTCGAGAAGGTGCTCCAGGACGACCCGGAGTACTACCTGGCCGGCGCGAGTTCCGGCGCGACGGTGGAGAGCATCGTCAGCCGGGCGCCGTACTCCTCGCTTCAGGCCGTGCAACAGGACAACGTCTTCGTCATAAACGACGACTTGGTGAACCGTCCGGGGCCGAGGATCGTGGAAGGGGTACGCGAGATCGCCGAGACCATTCATCCCGACGAGTTCGGAGGAGGCGGCACGACCGGCGGAGAATGACGACAACTTCAAACCACACCCACGTAAAGCTCGTGCGCCACACCCAGACTGACTGGAACAAACAGGGCCGCTACCAGAGCTTCTCCGACCGGCCACTAACGGAGTTCGGCCGGGCGCGGGCCGATGCAGTGGTCGCCCGGCTCCGGCGCGGCTCGTACACGGCGGTTCTCTCGACCGGGCTCTCCCGGACAAACGACCTCGCCTTCGCGGCCGCCGAGGCCGCCGGGTCCGGGCCGGAGAAGGACGAGCGGTGGCGGGAGGTGGACCACGGCTTTTGGGAAGGCTTGACCCACGAAGAGGTCGTGGAGCGCTATGGGGATCAGGCCCGGCGCCGTTTCGGGGGCTTTTGGGATAGCCGGGCGCACGGGGGAGAGAGCGGGGCGGACCTCTGGGGCCGCATCGGGCCGGCCTGGGAGGACCTTCTAAAGCGGCACGCTGGAGGCCGGATCCTGGTCGTGACGCACGGGACGCCGATCCGGCTCATACTGTGCTCCTTTACGGGAGTTCCGTTCGAGCAAAACTGGAAGTTCCGGATCGACCTGGGGGGCATAACCGCCCTCGACGTCTACCCCACGGCGACCATCCTGCGGAGCGTCAACGAGGTGCCGCCCCTGGAAAGCAGCCTTTTATGACTTTGGAAGGGAAAATCTCCCGAATACCAGGCCTCGACCGGGAGGCGATGGAGGCCGCGGAGATCCGCCAGAGCCACCTGACAAAGCCCGCCGGCGCGCTCGGGCGGCTGGAAGAGTTGAGCGTTCGGCTCGCAGGCGTTACCGGCGAAGCGCGGCCCCGTTTCGAAAAGCGGGCTCTCGTAGTGGCCGCCGCGAGTCACGGCGTAACCGACGAAGAAGTTAGCGCGTATCCGGCGTCCGTTACGGCGCGGATGGTTCAGAACATCCTCGGCGGCGGCGCGGCGATCAACGTCCTGGCCGATGCCGCCGGGGCGCGGCTGGTCGTGGTGGACGCGGGCGTTAGTCCCGAACCTGGCCCGCACCCCGAACTTCGCCGCGTCCGGCCCGCCCCCGGAACGCGCAACATGTTCCGCGAGCCGGCGATGGCGCGGGCTCCCGCCCGCAACATAGTAGAAGCCGGCATAGAACTGGTCGAGGAGTTGGCGGACGATGGAACAACTCTTCTGGGACTCGGGGACATGGGTATCGGCAACACCACCTCCGCGGCGGCGGTGGTCGCGGCCATTACCGGTGCGCCGGTGGAGGAAGTTACGGGACGTGGAACCATGATCGGGGACGAGGTGCTGGAGAACAAACGGGCCGTAATCTCCGGCGCACTCGACCGCCACCGGCCCGGCCCTGAAGACGCCCTGGAAATCTTATGCGCCGTCGGCGGGTACGAGATCGGCTTTCTCGCCGGCTGCTGCCTGGGCGCCGCAGCCCGACGCATCCCGGTAGTGTTGGACGGACTCCCGGTCGTATCGGCGGCGTTGTTGGCCGGCCGATTTGCCCCCGCCGCGCAAAACTACATGGTCGCCGGCCACCGCTCCGCCGAACCGGGGCAGACCGCCGCACTGTGCCATCTCGGACTCGTACCGCTGCTAGACCTCGGGATGCGGCTCGGTGAAGGTAGCGGCGCGGCGCTCGCGATGCCGGTCGTGACCGCCGCCGCCCGCACGCTGGACGAGATGGCGACCTTCGGCGAAGCCGGCGTGGACGAGGAGACCGATGCCGGATAAAGCCGAAAAGCGGAAGAACCGCTGGGGACCGCTGCAGCCCCTCGGCGAGGCGCTCCGCTTCCTGACGATGTTTCCGGTTCCCGGCCTGCCGCCGATGAAAGAGGCGACCGTCGCCCGGGCGATGGTCGCGTTCCCGGTGGTCGGGTTGTTTATCGGGGCTTGCGGCGTGGCGGCGGGGCTCCTGGCAGGCTTTTTGTTCGGGGAGCCGCTGCGATCTGTTGCGGTGGTCGTTGCCTGGATGGTCGTTACGTGGGGGTTGCACCTCGACGGGCTCGCCGACAGCGCCGACGCGCTGTTCTCGTTCCGGTCCCGGGAGAGGAAGCTGGAGATTATGAAAGACAGCCGCATCGGGACTATGGGCTCCCTGGCCCTGATCTCCGGGGTTTTGCTTAAGGTCGGGGCGCTTTACAGCCTTGGCCCTCTTTGGTGGGTCGGGGCGCTGCTCGCGCCGATGTGGGGCCGCTGGTCCGACATCTACGGCATCTTCTTTTTCCCGGCGGCCCGCGAGGGCGGCATGGGCCGAAACTTCAACGAACAGGTCCGGAAGATGGACTTCGTCGTCGCCAGCGGCATCGCGGTCCTGATCGGGGGTCTCCTGCTCCCGCCCTGGGGCGCGCTCGTCGGGCTCGTGGTACTGGCGGTCGCCCATCTGCTGGCCCGTTGGATGGTCGGCGCTCTCGGCGGGCTTACCGGCGATACCTACGGCGCGCTCTCGGAGGTGGGGGAGGTCGTAGTTCTGCTGTCGCTGGCCGCCCTCGTACACCACGCGGTACTGTGAGTTTGAGATGACCGGTAGAAAGAACGGCATCTATCTGGTCTGGGTTCTCGGTTCCCTGTGCGCCGTGGTCGCGTCGGGAATACTCGCCCTCGGCATCGGGCCGGCCTGGCTCTCCCCGGCGGAGGTCGTCCGCACGCTGCTCGGCGGCGGGGAAGAAGTTTCCCGGACCATTGTGTTAGACATCCGGTTGCCCCGAATAGTGCTCGCGGCGTTGGTCGGATGCGCGTTGGGCGCGAGCGGGGCTGCCATGCAGGGGCTCTTCCGCAACCCGATGGCCGACCCCTACATCGTCGGCATCTCGCCGGGCGCGGCCCTGGGGGCCGTGGCGGCGACGGTGCTCGGGCTCTCGGCGAGTTTCGCGGGGCTCTCGGCGGTGCCGCTCGCGGCTTTTGCCGGGGGGCTCGGGGCGGCGGTGGTGGTCGTGGCGTTGGCCCGGCAGGGTGGCAGGTTCCCGGTTGCGGACCTGCTATTAGTCGGGCTCGCGGTCGGGGCTTTCGCGGGGGCGGGTTATTCGTTCCTCATACTCACGCTGGACGACGGCCGGATCGCCGGCGTCCTCTTCTGGCTCCTGGGCTCGTTCTCGCCCTCCGACTGGGGCCGGGTGCTCGCCGCGTTGCCGTACCTCGTGGTCGCGGTAGCGGGGCTAATGTTCATGGCCCGCGACCTAGACGTGTTCTCTTTAGGTGAGGAGGACGCTGCTTATCTCGGGTTGCGGGTGGAGCGGCTCAAGATGTTCTGTGTGGCGTTCGCGGCGCTGGCGGCCTCGGCGGCGGTCGCGGTGAGCGGCGTGATCGGCTTTGTCGGCCTGATCGTGCCGCACGTCGCCCGCCTCCTCGTCGGACCCCGCCACGTCCTACTGCTCCCCGTCTCCGGCCTCTGGGGTGCCGCCTTCCTGATCCTGGCCGACGCCGCCGCCCGCAGCGTCCTCTCCTCCTCCGAGATTCCGGTCGGCGTCATAACCGCCCTCTGCGGCGCCCCTTTCTTCCTCTACCTCCTCCGCCGGAGCCGCAAGCATGGCCCCTGAGATAACGCTCGCCGTCCACGACGTGCGGGTCGGCTACGGCTCCGACGACAAGCTCCACGGTGTTACGCTGGAGGTTCCAACGGGCTCTTTTCTGGCCGTCGTCGGCCCGAACGGCAGCGGAAAGAGCACCCTGCTCCGCACGATGGCCCGCGCCCTCGAACCCCGCCTCGGGGCCGTGCTGCTCGACGGCCGGGAGGTCGGCAACTGGAATCCCAAAGCCTTTGCCCGGGAGGTCGCCGTCGTCTCGCAAGAAGGTTCGCCGGCCTTCAATTACACGGCATACGAGATCGTGGAGCTAGGACGAACGCCCCACAGCCACCGGATGAACCCGGACAGGGAGCGTCCTCGCGTTGTGGAAGAAGCGATGCGGGAGGTCGGGGTGTGGGGTTTTCGGGATCGGAGCATGGGAGAGCTCTCCGGCGGCGAACGGCAACTCATAAAGCTCGCCCGGGCCCTGGCCCAAGAGCCGGAAGTGTTGTTGCTCGACGAACCGACGAACCACCTGGACATCCACCACCAGGTCGCTTTTATGACGGTGTTGCAGAGGTTGAACGCTTCCGGCAAAACGGTTCTGATGGTCGTCCACGACTTGAACCTGGCCGCCCGGTACGCCGAACGGGTAGTAGTGTTGCACGAAGGCCGCATCTCCGCTGCCGGCCCGCCGAGCGTCGCGCTGAGGCCGGAAGAGATACAGGCCGCTTTCGGGGCCGAGGTCGAGCTGTCCATCTCGCCCCGCACCGGCGCGCTCCAGATACAGCCGGTCGGCGTCCCGCCGGAACCGGGAGGGGATCCGGAGGTACACGTGATCTGCGGCGGCGGTTCCGGCGCCCCCCTCATGCGCCGTCTCCGGGAAGAGGGCGTACCCTTCTCGGCCGGCGTCGTGAGCGTCGGCGACACGGACCACGCCGTCGCCCGCTCGCTGGGGGCGCCGCTCGTCGAATCCGAGTCTTACGCGCCGGTATCCGACGAGGCCCGCAAACGCAACGTCCAGGCCGCCGGAAAAGCGCGGCTCGTGGTCGTCTGCGACATGCCCATCGGCCACGGGAACCTCCGAAACCTGGAAGCCGCCTCGGCGGCGCAGGACCGGGGCGTACCGGTAGCCTTGCTCCGCGACGGGCTACCGCCCTGGGCCGAAGAGCGGGATTACACCGGCGGCGAGGCGACGCGCGCCCTGGAACAACTGGTCGAGCGGGGCGCCCGACAGGTAAAGTCTATAGATAAAGTCGTCTCTCTAATGTACGAAGGAATTCTGAAAATAAAAACTGATACCTGAAACCTAATACCTGACACCTGGTAGCGGGTTTTGTAAGATGTGTCGGACCCCAGGTGGAGAGGTGAGATCTTGCGAAAGGTTTGTCAATGAAGCGGCTCCGGGTGCTCATGACCCGACAGGAGATAGTGCCGGAACGGCTGGCCGGCGCAACCTCTGTAGCCATAGACGTACTGCTGGCGACCACGACCCTCGTAACCGCCTTCGACAACGGCGCCCGCCGCGTCTTCCCGACCGAAAACCTCGAAGAAACAAAGCGTGTAGTGGAATCTCTGGACGATTCCGACGTACTACGCGGCGGCGAGCAAGACGCCGAGCGTATAGAGGGTTACGAGCTCGGGCCGTATCCGGCGGAATATACGCCGGAGGTGGTGAACGATAAAGACGTGATCTTCGTGACCACCAACGGCACCCGGGCCATCGCCGACGCCGCACCGTCAAAGGAGGTGCTCGTCGGTTGTCTCCGCAACGCCCCGGCCGTCGCCCACTACCTGCAGGAGTCTGAAACGGACTCTATATACCTGATCTGTGCCGGCTCCGGCAATCGCTTTACCCTGGAAGACTTCCTCGGAGCCTCCGCCATACTCTCGTACATGCACACCGAACACTGGCACCTCAACGACGCCGCCTGGATGGCGCTGAACCTCGCCCACGAATACCAGGACCGCGAGATGGAGGCGTTGGAGCAGAGCCGGGCGGGGCGCTGGTTTGTCGAGAACGACCGGGCGGACGAACTAGAATTCGTCGGAGACGTGGGCGCCAGCGACCTCGTCGCAAACGTCGTGGACGACCGGCTCCACCGTATACCAGGAACGACCTAGGGAGGTTTCCCCATGTCCGAGACTATAAAAGTCCGCGAAGGAGAGAGCTTCGACCTAGCAGCCGTCGAAGACTACCTGCGGAACAACATAGAAAGTCTGCCCGGTGGAGACCTCGAAGTCTGGCAGTTCCCGTCCGGCGCCTCGAACCTCACGTACCTGCTCCGCATCGGGGACTGGGAAGGCGTGCTCCGCCGCCCACCGTTCGGCCCCGTGCCGCCGAAAGCCCACGACATGGGCCGCGAATCCGGGCTCCTGATGCGCCTGCACGAAGCCTACCCGCTCGCCCCCAAACCGTACTTCTACTGCGGCGACGAGTCCGTCATCGGGGCCGAGTTCTACGTCATGGAACGGCGCGAGGGCGTCGTAGTAGACGACTCCTTTCCCGAGGGGGTCGAGCCGACCGAGGAGCTTTGCCGCGAGATGTCCGAGATGGTCTGCGACACGCTGGTAGAGCTTCACGCGGTGGATTACGAAGAAGCCGGGCTCGGGGACCTGGGCAAGCCGGAGGGGTTTTTGCAGCGGCAGACGGAAGGTTGGATCGGGCGCTACGAAAAAGCCAAGACCGAGGACGTAGAAGACCTCGAACCCCCTACCGAGTGGCTTTCCGCCAACGTTCCCCAGAGCCCACCGGCGACCATCATCCACAACGACTTCAAACTCAACAACCTGGTTTTGAACCCCGAAGACCTCACCGAAGTTCGGGCCGTTCTCGACTGGGAGATGGCGACGCTCGGAGACCCGCTTTTTGACCTTGCTGTCTCGCTCTCTTACTGGATCGAGGCCGACGATCCGCCAGAGCTACAAAACATCCTTCCTACGGTGACTTCCATGCCCGGCTTTAT
Source organism: Rubrobacteraceae bacterium (assembly GCA_965213905.1). Taxonomy (GTDB): domain Bacteria; phylum Actinomycetota; class Rubrobacteria; order Rubrobacterales; family Rubrobacteraceae; genus SIRX01. Next base: position 2,203,256 of record OZ243922.1, read on the forward strand.
GAGCCGCAGAGAGTTCATGGACCGTTACGCCGAAAAGAGTGGGCGGGACCTCTCCCAGATGCATTGGCACATGATCTTCGGGTACTTCAAGCTCGCGGTGATCCTGCAGCAGATCTACGCCCGCTACAAAAAGGGCCAGACCAAAGACGAACGCTTCGCAGACTTCGGAGAAAAGGTCCGCAACCTCACGAGCCACGCCAACGCCCTCGCCGAAAAAGGCGAACTGTAAATGGAAGGCCGCACCATCGGCGTCCTCGGCACCGGCACGATGGGCGCCGGCATCGTCCAACTCGCCGCCGGGTCCGGCTACCGGGTGGTCGCCTGCGACGGCTCGGTCGAAGCCCTGGAACGCGCCCAAGTCTACGTCCGAGAAGGCCTCGAACGCTTTGCAGAGCGGAACATTATCTCCGACCCGGAAGCCGCCTACGACCGCGTCCGGTGGACCACGAACCTGGAAGACCTCGGCGAGACGGAGGCCGTTATAGAGGCAATCGTCGAGAAGGTGGAGCCGAAAAAAGAAGCCTTCGCCGCCCTCGACGCGCTGCTTCCGGCAGAGGCCCTGATCCTCACCAACACCTCGTCCATCTCTATCACCGACCTCGCCTCCGCAACGAATCGGCCGGAGAAGATCTGCGGCACGCACTTCTTCACCCCGCCGCCGGTGCGCGAGGCCGTAGAGGTTCCGCGCGGGGAACTCACAAGCGACGAGACGGTCGAGAAGGTAAAGGAGCTAATAACCTCTTTCGGCAAACAGCCGGTCGTGGTCGAGAAAGATACGCCGGGCTTTGTGGCGAACCGGTTCCTGATCCCCTTCCTCATCGAGGGTGCGAGGCTGCTAGAGGAAGGCGTCGCCACCAAAGAGGAGATAGACCTGCTCGTCAAAAAAGGTCTCGGGTTTCCCGTCGGGCCTTTCGAACTCGGGGATTTCATCGGGTTGGACGTTGGTCGGGACATGATCTCCTACGTCCACCACGAGACTGGAGAGCCGTACTATGAGCCTCCACAAATCCTCGAAGACCTCGTGCGGGAAGGTAAGCTCGGCCGGAAGACCGGCGAAGGTTTCTACGAATATTAGCCGGTCAACCGGAATCACAAAAAGACAGGAGTCGTTATGGACAACGGCGGAAAACCGTTAGATGGTGAGCAGCTAAAAGAGCTGGCCCGGTACTTCGACGAAGAAGTTACGTTCTCCAAACACATCGGCGCCAGGGTCGAGGAGGTCGAGCCGGGCCGTTCGACGGTTTACATAGACATCGAAGACGTTCATCTAAACGGGGCCGGAACGCTGCACGGCGGCGTCTACGCCTCGCTCATGGACAACTCGATGGGGCTCGCCGTGATCGCGCTGGTCGGGACCCGCACCGCCACCATCGAGATGAACACCCACTTCCTGGGCTCCGTGAAAGAAGGCCGCCTCACCTGCCGCAGCGAGGTCGTCCACCGCACCCGCCGCACCGCCACCGCCGAGTCTAAGGTCTACCATCCCGACGGCGACCTCATCGCGATGGGCACGGCGGCTTTCCGCGTCTTCGAGAGCAAAGGCAATGCCGTCGTCTAGTTCGGCTTTGCGCCCGGTTGGGAATATAATCGGGGTGTATGAAAACTGGCGTGTCAAAGAGAAGAAAACGCCGCGACGGTGAGATCACGCGGGAGCGCATCATCGCCGCGGCCATCGAGATACTGAGCGAGGAAGGCCTCGGCGCCGTCGCCACGGGGCGGCTCGCCAAAAAAGCCGGCATCGTGCAGTCCGGGTTTTACGCCCACTTCGGCAGCGTCGAGGAGTGCGTCCTGGCCGCCGCCGAACGTATCGGGCAGCGGTTGCGTGAATCGCTGGTGCGGAAGTTGGCCGAGGAAGAAACGGTGGATCCGGAATCTCTCGCCCGCTTTGTCGCGGACGTTCTCGACCGCTTGGAGAAAGAGTGGACTTTCGTAGAGCTGCTGCTCCGCTACCGCCGGGACCCTTCGCCCCTCGGCAACGTTATGTCGCGGTTTTTCAGCCTGTTGAGGGACGACGTGGTAGACAACCTGATCGAGGTAGCCCCCGAACTGCAGGTCCAAGAGCACGAACGCCACCTCTTGACGACGGCGGCGCACACCATAGTCATACAGTTCATCGTCGCCTTGGAAGGCGTCCGGGAAGGTTGGGAGCCGGACCGTAAGATGCAGTCAAAGCACCTCGCCGCCCAGATACAACTCGCCGCGGCCCAGGGCTATGAAATAGTCGAAGCCCACCGGAATTCGTAAGCCGCCAACCCTCGACGTGGGGCGCGGGGCGCGAGCGCGAGGTACGAGTGCGGGGTGCGGTGGAAAGACGCGGAGCTCATATGGGTTTTCGTCTATGGCACCAACGCCGCACCCCGATGAAGGCCCTGCATAAATCTCTGCTACCCGTAACATCGTTACCCGTCTTGTTCCTGCCCACAAAACATAATATGATGGTGATATCAGAAAAGGGTACTCTGCGAAGTAGGAGGTTCTCCGGGGATGAGGATTTTTTTGACCGGCGTCGGCGGTTACCTTGGGGGTGTGCTCGCTGGGCGTTTGGCGGGGATGCCGGAGGTCGAAGGCGTTACGGGCATAGATGTTTCCCGGCCGAAGGATCTACCGTCCGGGGTGGAGTTTTTGGAGATGGACGTTCGTTCGCCGGAGGTCGTGGAGGCGATGGCGGGACACGAGGTCGTGGTTCACACGGCTTTCGTAGTTGCGTGGCCGGCGAGTATGCCGGAGGCCGTGCGGGATGATATCAACCTGAACGGCGCCCGGAACGTGGCACGGGCCGCGGCAGAGAGCGGCGTACGGCGTTTCGTCCACGCGAGCAGTAACTCGGCCTATGATCCGGAAGCCGTCTCTAGCGGAAAGGGCATCACCGAAGACTTTCCGCGGGGTCGGGGGGATTCTCCTTTCTACTACGCGAACGGCAAGGCGGTCTCGGAGCGCATCGTGCAAGAGGTTCTGGATGGGTCGGGTACGACGCTGACTAGGCTGCGGCCGACGTTCATTATCGGGCCGCAGAACAAGGTGACCGTCGAGAACTACCGCCGGAACGCCGCGAAGTTCCGGGGCCGGAACCCCCGGATGCAGTTCGTCCACGAGGATGATGTGGCAGAGGCTTTCGCGATGGCCGTGAGAGAGGACTTACCGGGGGCGTACAATCTGGCCCCGGACGATTACACGCTCTGGGAAGACTTTCTGGCCGTGATCGGGGCCGAGGACGTGCCGGAGGTTCCGGTGTGGTTGGCGCGGACGACGATGACCCTCCGGTGGCGTTTTCTGGGGGCGCCGACGCATCCGTCGTGGCTTTCGGCGACGTTGGGCTCTTCGGTGGTTAGCAACGCGAAGATGAAGGCAACCGGCTGGGAGCCGCGCTACGACAGCAAGGGTGCTTTGAAGACGGCGTTGTAAGTGTAAAAGTCGCGGCTGCGTAGCCGCGTAGCCGCGTAGCCGCGGGTTCGGTGGGGACCGGATGACGAAATAATGGAGGTGTAGGGGTTTTGCAAAGGCTCTCTGTAGGGCAGAAGCTGGGTTACGGGATCGGGGATTCCGGCGGGGCGTTGTCTTACGTGGCGATCAACACGTGGTTGCTGTATTACCTGATCAACATAGCCGGCTTGACGCCCATTCTGGCCGGCACAACGTTTATCGTAGGCAGGATACTGGATGCCGTGTTGGACCCGGTGTTCGGGATGCTCTCCGACCGGTGGCGGCCCCGTTTCGGGCGGCTCGTGTTCGTGCGCTGGGCCGCGCTGCCGGCGGGGGCGAGCTTCGCCCTTATGTGGCTCTTGCCGCTGGCGGATACGGGGAAGTTCGTGCTGGCCGTTTTCGGGTTCACGTTGTTCTCGGCCATCTACACCGTCGTGCTGATGCCTTATCTGGCGCTCTTGCCCGAGATCGCCCCGGACTACGACGACCGGACGAGGACCAACAGCTACCGGTTTACGTTCGCCCTGATCTCCAACATGCTCGCCTTTACGCTGCCGCCCGTGATAGTCGTGGCGGTTACGGGGGCCGGGGACCTGGCATCCAGCCCCGCGTCCGGATGGCTGGTGATGGGGTTGGTTTTCGGGGTTCTTATCTCCGCGGCCTTCCTCGCTACCGGCACGACGGTAAAGGAGCCGCCGGGTGCGGGGTTGCGGACCTCTTCGATCGGGCTCGTCTCCGAAGTGCGCACCGCTCTCGGCACGCGAGGGTTTACCGAAGTCTTTGCGCTGTTCGTGATCGTCACGCTGGGGCTCATGATCGTCAACTCCATGCTGCCGTTCTATCTGGAGTCGGCGCTGCGGCTCGGGTCGGATAGCCAGCCGCTGGTGCTCGGGCTGCTCTTCGGGGTCGCGATCCTGGCCTTTCCGGTGTGGGCCACGCTGTCGGCCCGGATCGGCAAACGCGCCGCGCTCATCTGCGGCTTGTTGCTCCAGGGCGGAAGTCTGCTGGCGCTCGTTACCCTCGTGCCCGCCGGGCAACTCTCTGCGGTTTTGTTCGCCGTCGTGATAATAAACGGCTTCGGGGTGTCTGCGGTAACGCTCTTTCCCTGGTCCATGCTCCCGGACGTGGTCGAGTTCGACGAGCTAGAGAGTGGTCGGCGGCGGGAGGGGATCTTCTTCTCGCTCTTTACCTTCGGACAGAAGACCGCCGGTTCGGTCGGGGTTTTCGCCAACGGCATCGTCGTCGCCGTTTTCGGCTACCAGCAGGGCGTCGCCGTGCAAAGCGACTTCACGGTTGGCGGCCTTGAGTTGGTGGTCGGACCGGTCGCGGCGGCCGTCTTCGGGCTCGCAATAATACTGACGTGGCGGTACCCGATCACGCGCCAAGACCACCGCCGGGCGCAGGCAACCCTGGCCGACCGCCGCGCCGAAGAGCAACCCGAAAGCCCCGGACAGCAAGAACCAAAAGAAAACCTATCTAAAGGAGAAACTCTATGACCGGAACGCGAACCGATGTCTCCTTCGACTCGAACGGCGACGAAGTCGCCGCGTGGCTGTACACGCCGGAAGACCACGAAGATGAAACCGCACACCCCGGCCTGGTCATGGCCGCTGGTTTCGGCGGTACGCGGGAGGGCGTACTGGAGGGCTACGCGGAGCGTTTCGCGGAGGCCGGTCTGGCGGTGCTGCTCTTCGACTACCGGCATTTCGGGGCCAGCGGCGGCGAGCCCCGGCAACTGCTCGACATAAAGAAGCAACTCGAAGACTGGCGGTCGGCCCTGGCCTGGTTGCGCTCCCGGCCCGAGGTGGACGAGGTCCGGATCGTCCTGTGGGGCTCCTCTTTCAGCGGCGGGCACGTGCAAACCCTCGGCGCGGAGGAAGAAACCGGCGGCTCCGTGGCGGCGATAATTTCGCAGGTTCCGTTCTGCGACGGCCGGGCGGCGGCGGGCGACGACGTGCGGCAATCAGCGCGCCTGATCCGTGAGGCCCTAAAAGACGTGTGGGGCGCCCGGCAGGGTAAGCCTCCGGTGTACATCCCGCTGGTCGGCGAGCCCGGAGACCTGGCGGTAATGACCTCGCCGGACGCGATGGACAGCATAAAGCTCAACCCCGAAGGCTCCAACTGGCGGAACCGGGTGGCGGCGCGCGTTATACTTCAAATCCCCAACTACCGTCCCGGACAGGGAGCCGGCAGCATCCGGCCGCCAATCCTCTACAGCGCGGCCGAGTTGGACCTGGTTACGCCCCCCGGCCCGATCTACCGGGTCGCCCGCGCCGCGCCGGACTCCGCCCTCAAACGCTACCCGATACAACACTTCGATATCTACACCGGCGAAGCCTTCGAGACGGCAATAAAAGACCAAATCGCGTTTCTCGCCGAACACCTGCAGATCCCGGAACAAACCCGGAAGAAGGAGGCGACCCGATGAGCCGCTACGAGCTACCCGGCAGGGTGATAGTGGTTACCGGCGCCGCCCAGGGGATAGGCGAGGCGCTATCGCGGGAACTTCACAAGAGCGGCGCGAACCTGGCACTCGTGGACCTCCAGGAAGAGCCCCTAAACCAGTTGCAAGAAGACCTCGGCTATCCCACGCGGGGCTTCGTGGCCGACGTGACGGATCATGGCTCGATGCAGGACGCCGCGCAGGAGATCGTGGAGCACTTCGGCCGGCTAGACGTGGTGGTGGCGAACGCCGGCATAGATACCTTCGAGACGGTCGCGTCCGGCGACCCGGAGGCGTTCCGGCGGGTAATCGAGGTGAACCTCCTGGGTGTCTACCATACCCTACGCGCCGCCGCGCCCCACGTAACGCGCACCAAAGGATACTTCCAAATAATGTCCTCGACCGCCGCCTCTTTCCACTCGCCGCTACAAGCCCACTACACGGCCTCGAAGGCCGGGGTGGCGGCGATGGCCGACTCCTTCCGGCTCGAAGTGCGGGGCTCCGGCGCGAAGGTCGGGGTCGTATACCCGACGTTCGTAAAGACCGCGGCGATGGAGTGGTGGACGGAAAACGACCCGGTCGGAAAAGTCCTGTGGGGCGGCAACGACGAAGGCGGTTCGTGGGAGATGGTCACGGTCGAGCAGGTCGTAGAAGCCATGATCGGGGGCATCGAAAACCGCTCGCGGTCGGTGAACATTCCGGGCTACACCCGGCTGTTGAGGTGGTTTCCGGCCTTTTTCCAGCCGTACCTGGAGCGCACCTTCCCGCCGCAGAGGGTAGAGGAGGTGATCCGGGCTACAGAAGAGGCGGCAGAAGAGGCCCCAACCCGTAGCGAGGCATAGTGGGGTTTCGGGGCGTGGCCTGATCTCCGCGATTCCATGCCGGGTCGCGCGGTTGCATGTATCATTTGGGATAGTAAGCGGTTAGGGGAACTGCATACCGAAGTGCGAAAGGAGAAGGATTATGTTCACCAAAGAAAAACCCTGGCTAAAAGTCTACGAGGGGCACGCCGAGCCGGAGACGGAATTTTTCGAGGGCTCCCTGTACGAGTTGCTGCGCGAGGCCGTCGAAGAGCACCAGGACAAGACGGCCTTCACGTTCTACGGGAATGAGATCGGCTTTTCCGGGTTGCGGGCGATGGTCGAGAAAACGGCCGCCGCGCTCGCGGACAGCGGGGTGGAGAAGGGCGACCGGGTTGCGCTGATGCTCCCGAACTGCCCCCAGTACGTCATATCGTTCTTCGCCACCGTCAGGCTCGGGGCTATCGTCACGCAGTTAAACCCGATGTACGTGGAGCGGGAGATACAGTACATTCTCGAAGACTCGGGCGCCGAAACCATCGTCGTCTACGCCGACATGTACCCGCGGGTAAAAGCCGTCTTGCCGGAGACGGACTTGAAAAACGTCGTGGTCGTCAGCTTCGCGGGCGAGCCGGAAGGCCTGGATGAAGACCACCACCTCTTCGACGCGTTTGTCGGAAAAGACGTAGACCCGGCCCCGGAAGTGGAGATAGACCCGGCCGAGGACGTTGCGGCCCTCCAGTACACGGGCGGCACGACGGGCCGCTCTAAAGGCGCAATGCTGACGCACCGCAACCTGGCGGCCAACATGCAGCAGTCCCTGGACTTCTTCGTCGAAGACTCCTCAGCCCTCGACAACAACGAGAAGTCCGTGGCCGTCTTGCCGTTCTTCCACATCTACGGCCTGACGTGCGTGATGATGTTCGGCATCCGCATGGGCCTCAACCAGCTCTTGCTCCCGCGCTTCGACCCGCAGGAAGTCGTGAGCCTCGTAAAGGAAAACAAACCGACTTTCTTCTCCGGCGTACCGACGATGTACATGGCGCTGAACGCCGTGCCGGACCTCGCAGATTACGGTTTCGGCGACATCGGATACTACACCAGCGGCGGGGCGGCGATGCCGGTTAACCTGCTGCACGCCATCGAGGAGAAGACCGGCGTCCAGATCCAGGAGGGTTTCGGGCTTTCGGAAGCCTCCCCGGTAACGCACTTCAACCCCGTCTTTACCGACCGGGTCCCCGGCAGCATCGGCATCCCGATCCCGAGCACCGACTCCCGGGTCGTGGACGTGGAAAACGGCCGGAAAGAAATGCCCACCGGCGAGTCGGGAGAGCTGATCGTCGCCGGCCCGCAAGTAATGAAGGGCTACTGGAACATGCCCGACGAGACCGCCGACACGCTCCGCGACGGCTGGCTCTACACCGGCGACGTCGCCACGATGGACGAGGACGGCTACTTCTACATCGTAGACCGGAAAAAAGACATGATCGTGGCCGGCGGCTACAACGTCTACCCGCGCGAGATAGAAGAGGTCCTCTTCGAACACCCGGACGTCTCCGAAGCCGTCGCCATCGGCCTCCCGGACGAGTACCGGGGCGAAACCGTTAAAGCGTTTGTCGTAAAGAAGCAAGACGTCGATACAAGTGAAGAAGAGATCATAGCCTTCTGCAAAGAGCGTCTGGCACCCTACAAGACGCCCAAATCACTGGAGTTTCGGGACGAGTTGCCAAAGAGCACTGTCGGCAAGCTCTTGCGGCGGGTGTTGGCCGAAGAGGAAAAAGAAAAGACGGGTGCGGAGGTCGGAACGGAGGCCGAAGACCCGCCGTCTCCGAGTTAGAGAGGTGATTGCTTGAACACTCTGGATCTCTTCCGGCTCGATGGGAAGACCGCAATCGTGACCGGCGGCGGACGGGGGCTCGGCCGGTACATGGCCGAAGCCCTCTCCGACGCGGGGGCGAACGTCGTGATCTGCTCCCGCAAGATAGAACCGTTGGAGGAAGTGCGGGAAGAGATAAAGGCCCGCGGCGGCAAAGCCCACGCCGTCGAGTGCGACGTAACGGATCCGGAAGACGTGGAGAAGGTAGTTCGGAAGGCCGAAGAAGCGTTCGGGGCGATAGGCGTTCTGGTAAACAACTCCGGGGCGACGTGGGGCGCCCCGGCGGTCGAGATGCCGCTTGAGAAGTTCGATCAGGTAGTACAGGTCAACGTGCGCGGAACGTTCCTCATGAGCCAGACGGTCGGGCGGCGCATGATCGAGGCCGGTACCGGCGGCGCCATCATCAACATCTCTTCCATAGCCGGCCTCCTCGGCGGCCACCCCGACTACATGCAGACCGTCGGCTACAACACCAGCAAGGGCGCCATTATCTCCATGACCCGTGACCTGGCGACCGCCTGGGCGCCACACGGCATTACGGTAAACGCCATAGCCCCCGGCTGGTTTCCAACCCGGATGAGTGGCGGCCTCATCGAGAACTTCGAGGACAAGATGCTCTCCGGCATCCCGCTGCACCGCTTCGGCAATCCGGAGGACCTCAAGGGCGTGGTGGTCTTTCTTTCTTCGTCCGCCGCTTCTTACATCACCGGGCAGACCCTCGCCGTAGATGGGGGCGCCACGGCCTGGTAGTCTACGGGTCCGGCGGAGGCTGTTTAGAATCCGCCATAGTACGGTAAGTCAGGTTCTCGTAATGTTTCGTGGAGTGCGGGCCTATGCCGATCCGGTAAGGACCGCAACCTGAAGAACGGGAGGTTTTGTGAAAAGAGTCGAGGCACAAAGCGGAGAGAAAAGGCTCGTCAGCCGGGGGAAAGTCGGAGTAACCGCCCTGGCGCTGGCGGCCGTTATGAGCCTGGCCTCTTGCGCCCAGGAGGGTGGAGGAACCACCTCGGGTGGCGGTACTACAATGGGTGGTGGCACCACCATGGGCGGCACGACGATGGACACTACGGGCGGCACCACCATGGGCGGTACCACGATGGGCGGCACAACCATGGGTGGCACGACCATGGGAGGAACCACGATGGGTACTACGGGTGGCACGACGATGGGTGGTACCACCAACTAAGGTAGCCCGGTCGCAGGCACAAAAGAGGTTTAGTCGTCGGCCCTAGAGACCAGGCTATCCGGTAGTTCTCACGGTAGCCTGGTCTTTTCGTTCGTGTACGGGTTTTCTGAAGCGTCGGCCGGTGGCTTTGTACTCGGGATAATATTTGCGGGGGTCAGGCCCCGATAAGCTGGCTTTTGGCGAGTTCCCGGTAGAGCGGGTCGGAGTTCACGAGTTCTTCGTGGGTCCCGACGTTGCCCACCTTTCCTTCGTTCAAGACTATTATCCGGTCGGCGCCCACCACGGTAGAAAGCCGGTGGGCGATAACCATCACGGTGCAGCGGGTGGAGATCCGATCGATCGCCTCCCGCAACGCCAGTTCGTTTCTGGTGTCCAATTGTGAGGTCACCTCGTCTAAAAGAAGTAACCGGGGCCGGGTGAGCAGGGTCCGGGCAATGGCTATTCGCTGACGCTCCCCTCCGGAGAGCCTTACGCCGGAATCTCCCACCTCAGTATCGAGGCCTTTCGGAAGCCGGCTTACGAAAATCTTCAGGTTGGTTAACTCGAGGATTTCTTCTATCTCTCTTTCCATCGCCCCGGGTCGGGCGTAGAGCAGGTTGGAGAGAATAGTGCCCGCCATTACCGGCGCGTCCTGCTCCACATAGCCGATGTTCCCACGCAGGCCGGCGAGCGGCAAGGTGTTCACGTCGGCCCCGTCGAAAACCACCGTCCCGGAACCTACCTCGTAGAACCTCTCCAAAAGCGAGAAGACCGTGGATTTGCCCGCCCCGGAAGGGCCGACGAGGGCCGTCCGGGTAAGAGACTGCACTTCGAAGGAGACGTTTTGCAGCACCGGACGTCCCGGATCGTAGCCAAAAGTAACACCCTCGAACCGGACGATGGCCCCAGTGATGGCCCCAGTACCCGTCCGCGAGGTCTTCGAGTCGTCTGTCCGCGGCGGGGATACCTGAGAAGGCTCTGTTGGCGAGTCGAGGACTTCTTTTATCCGGGTGATGGCGGCCAGGCCTTCCTGAAGGTCTGTGTACGAGGTAACGACCGTGAGCAGCGGCCCGACCAGGTAAAACAGCAAAAGCAGAAACGTCGCCAGGTCCCCTAACGAAAGCGCCCCCGAGGCCAGACGCGCCGTCCCGAGTGCCAACACGAGCACCAGAGAAGCCTGGAGCGCCACGATGCTCGACGGGTACGCGATGGCCTCTAACCGGGCTATCCGTACCCCGGCTTCGTACGCCGCCCGGGCTTCGGAGGAGATGTTCTCCTCTTCACGCTCTTCGGCGCCGCTCACCTTGACCGTCCGTATGGCCCCGAGCGCGCGTTCCAGCGCGGCCCCGAGCCTGCCAACGTTGCGCTGGGCCTCCTCGCTAGCAGTTCTTATCCTGGAAGAGATGGAGAGTACGGCGACAGCGGCAACCAGCACGCAAGAAAGCGCCACGGCGAACAATAAAGGGGCGATGTAGGCCATAAGCGCCACCGCCCCGACGAACGTGAGGATACCGCCGAGCAGGCTGGTTACGCTCTCTGTAAGGGCCGTACGGAGCAGGGTCGTATCGTTGCCGACCCGGGAGAGCAGGTCGCCGACCCGGAGCCGGTCGTGGGCGCCCACCGGCAACCGCAACAAATGCCCGACGAGCCGCCGGCGCAACCCCAAGACGATCCCCTCCCCGCTCTTGCCCAGCACGTACCCCTGGACCCCCGAAAGCCCCGCCCCGAAAACAAACAGCGCGACGAGCACCGCCACCAACCCCCAGATAGGGCGGCCGTTCGTCACGGCGTCTATGACGTAGCCCGTTACGAGCGGCTGCGCCAGCGCCGCCAGCGTCGCGAGGATGCTCAAGACCAGGGCGAACCCCAGCGCCGTCCGCTGGGGCTTGGTAAACGCCAGCAGCTCCTTCAGGGTGGCCCTTTGCGTGTTGTCTGGTCTTTGTTCGCCCATCAACTCCTCCGAGGCCAACACAGTCTCAAGCCTTATCGTTCGGGCACTAGACTGCCTCTCGTCCGTGCAACTCGAGCAGCCGCTCCTCCAGCATTTCGGCCGAAACACCCAGGCGGGCGAGCATTCTAACGGCTGTACCGTCCTGGTTGCGTAATATACCGAGCAATACGTGTGCGGTGCTGATGTAGTTGCGCCGGAGTCGTACTGCTTCCCCAAGCGCCTGTTCTAAGGCCTTCTTCGCCAGGGGGGAGAAGGGAGCCTGATGACCGCCAAAGATACTCATGTCGAAAGCTTCACCCACCTCCCGGCGGATGTCCTCAAGGGAGATTCCGACCGAAGAGAGTGCTTCCGAGAGCATTTGTTCAGATTCCTCTCTCGCCGCTTCTAGGGTTACGCCCAGCGATGAGAGTGCCGCCGCGGCTTCGCTATCCTCGGCGCGCAAGATGCCGAGCAAAAGGTCCTCGTCGCCTATTGAATCGTGACCCAGTGCCCGGGCCTCATCCTCAGCGTCGCGCACGCACGTGCGGGCTTCTTTTGCGAAACGGTTAAAAATCACTCGTACTACCCCTTTCTGCCCGGAGACCCTCCGGGATACCTTTCCCGGAGCCTTTTCGCGTGCTTTTTGTGCACCGCCTGCTTACTGACGCCCAAGACCTCGGCGATCCGGGCCCACGACCACCCCGCAACGATAGCGTTCTCGACCTGCGCAGCTTCCAATGCCTCCAGGGTCCGCCTTAAAGCCACCACGGCCTCTAGCCCTTCCCGCGGGTCGTCCGGTCCACCAACCTTGGTTCTCGTCGTTTCGTTCATGCGTCAATTTTAGTTGACGTAATCGGGCATGTCAACATATATTGACGAGATTATTCGTTCTATCGAAGCCAAGTTGGTGTGAGATACAATCTCACGGTTCCAATTAAAGATTTTCGAGAGGTGAACGCATGGCGGACGTAACGGTTATAGGTGGTGGGCTTGCGGGTAGCGAGGCTGCCTGGCAGGCGGCGGAGGCCGGATGCTTTGTCGAGCTTTGGGAGATGCGGCCCGTAAAGCAGACCCCGGCCCACTACACGGAGCACTTCGCCGAACTCGTCTGCTCCAACTCGTTGGGAAATATGTCTCTGACCACGGCGTCCGGGCTTTTGAAGGAAGAGTTGCGGCGGCTCGGCTCCGTGGTGCTGCGCTGCGCCGACGAGAACGCCGTGCCGGCCGGTGGTGCATTGGGTGTGGCGCGGGAAGGCTTTCCGCGGGCTGTTACGGAGACGGTCCAAGACCATCCGAACATAGAGGTGATCCGGGCCGAAGCCACAGACCTGCCCGACGGCCCGGCCGTCGTCGCCTCCGGGCCACTGACCTCTGACGCCCTTGCGGAAAAGGTCATCGCACTCTCCGGCGAGACGCTCTTTTTCTACGACGCCGCCTCCCCGATAATCTTCCGCGAGTCCCTGGACGAAGAAACCGTCTACCTGGCCTCCCGCTACGGCAAAGGCGAGGCAGCATACCTCAACTGTCCGATGAACGAGGAGCAGTACTATTCCTTCATCGAGGCGCTCACGACCGCCGAACTCTCCCCGATAAAAGACTTCGAAGAAGACATGTACTTCGAGGGTTGTCTACCCGTAGAGGTCATAGCCCGGCGCGGCCCCGAAACCCTCCGCTTCGGCCCGATGAAGCCGGTCGGCCTGCCGGACCCGCGCACCGGCGAAGAGCCATACGCCGTCGTCCAGCTCCGCCAAGACGACGAAGTAGGCCGGTTGTTCAACATGGTCGGTTTTCAGACGCGGCTCAAATGGGGCGAACAGAAGCGGGTGTTCCGCATGATCCCCGGTTTAGAGAACGCCGACTTCGCCCGCATGGGCGTCATGCACCGCAACACCTACCTCCGCTCCAACGAGATCCTCGACACCACCATGCGTCTCCGAACCGGCGAGCCGGTCTTCTTCGCCGGCCAGCTAACCGGCGTCGAAGGCTACGTCGAGAGCACCGCGATGGGCCTCATAGCCGGCACCAACGCCGCCCGCCTCGCCCGCGACGAAGAACCAATCGAACTGCCGCACGACACCATGACCGGCGCCCTGGCCCACTACATCACCGTCAAAGAAGGCACGCTCCAGCCCATAAACTCCAATTGGGGCCTCGTACCTACGGTCCCGAAAAAAGAGAACGGCCGTCGCCTCTCAAAACCCGAACGCCGGGAACGGCAGGCACAGATGGCGCTCGAAAAGTTGGATAGTTTTCTCGGTGTTGGGGTGGCCGGTTGAGCGGGTTCCGTTCGATTGGATGCAGATAATGAACCGAAATGAAGACGCTAAATTGCTTCAGTGTCCGGCGCGGGGACTCGGTGCTCCGCACAGCTGCTCAGGAGATTAGATGGCGGCGTATTCGTACCAAAGAAATATGTCTCTCCATGAGGGAAATACCTATGCTTTACTCACCGCGGTTGCTGACAACGCCACTAAAGAGGCCGACCGGGTTATTCTCGAAGCTATCCACCACGCGGCACCAGAGCTTAGCGAGTTCAACTCGCCGGTGCTACTCAAGGTTCCTCGGGCTGAGAGAGCTTTTGAGATTATTCTCTCCAATGTTGAGGATGAACTCCTCCGCTTGTGCGCCAGGCATGACTACCGGCGGCTACTTCACGTTTCGCGTCTTTGCTCTATGATCCCAACGCTTATGCGAGAAGACAAAAGCCACGAAGATCGTAGGATGCGCACGATGAGTGCCGACCGGTGGATACTCAGGCGTGCACCGAGGAGCCTGCCACGTGACTATATGAGGATGATTCCTAACGATTACCAACTGATGCCTGTACCCAAGGCGCTTTGTCATGGTGCTGCTAAGATCCATGTGCTGGCGCACTTTCATCAGCGCTTGGTAGTAGAGAGGTCCCGATTTAATTTTATGCGGCTCGTGTCCGCTAGGAACAGAGTGCCGGGTCCCACAATGCGTCTACACGAGGATACTACTGTTGGATGGGAGAAGATCGCAAGCGAACTCTACGGTTCTTTGATTCTGTTCTATGAACGTGGCCAGCATGTGAGTGAGACGCTAGCTTGGTGGGGAATGGCAAGCGTAGCGGCAGGTAATGAGTCTTTCGCTCTGAGCGCCGATCCGAACCCCTCCTTCAGCGCAGCGTCACCCGCGTTCTTTCACCCCGCCCCTATAGCTCTCGACGCTTGGCTGGAATACGGGCGGCGCTTCGGAGATCTCTTCAAGCGCGACACTGGCATGCCGGCGGAGCACTTCTGGGCCATATCGAGGGCTTTAGGAATGTTGGGGCTGGAAGGGACTGGCGGGGACGACGGTCTGCAACACTGGGTGAGGTTGACCGCTACCGTACCGGTCCGTCGTGAGGAACTTTTGGGCGGTCGCTTAGCATCCCTCGCCGCGACTGAACTCAGGGGATTGGACAAGACGGTGAATGCGCAAGAGCTTGAGCAGAGCATCGCACGCTATGTTGGGCTTGCCTCGTCATCTGAAGGAAGCCCCGCGCTGCGGGCTGCCCGGATGCAGGAGGACAGCAATTCCGACCCCGACGCGCTGAGGAATCCTTTCTACCCTTACATGATCCACGGCACAGACCAGCATGACTACTGGATCGTAGACTACCTCGCAACGATCCCGTTTATTAGGGGCGTGGTCAACGAGATTGAGTTCTCGGACAGTACCACGTCTTCCCGTCAGCAAGATGCTTACTTACGCACTTCTGTGTTTGATGCTCACTTGGCGAAGGAGCTCACGAGCGTGCCGGGATATGTAGCGGCGCTCACAGCTCACAGGGATGATCCAGATTTGCCGAACGTACCCTTCTCCTTTAACGCCGATGCAGAGCATCGAGAGATAGACATACCAGTGCGACTTGGAGAAGTTTTAATAGCCGTGCAGACTTGGACACCGACCGTCAACGAGAAAACCAGGGCAGGCGAACGGCGTGCGCTGGAAAGTAGATGGAATAACGCTAGGAACAAACTGAAAGATACCGACAAGAAGTACACCGACTATCTGCTGCATCACGATGAGGGCCGTAGACTCATGGTGGAAGAAGGATTACGGTATGTGCTCCCCGTGCTGTGTGGACCTTATGCAGAGCTATTAGTTTCTATCAAAGAGAAATTCTGGTTACGATACCCACGTTTCGGCGTTGAAGGCGGGCTGGAAGGAGCCATGCCGCGTGTGCTCACGCCAGTCGAGTTATTGAATTTCTTAGAAAGTGCTACTGAGCCGGAGCTCCGGTCAATTTGCGAGCAAGAAGGCTGGATCCTAAAAGACTAGAGATTGGTCACGCGAGCACCAAAGGTAAAACACCCGAGATACGGTGGCTCATACCAATCGACTAGTTCACAGCTTAGCCGAAGTCTCGGCGTTCAGTGCTGCGTCCAGGATAGTTTCGATCAGGTTTTCGAAGGTGTAGCCGGCGTTCTCTGCGGCCATGGGGAAGGTTGAAGTTTCGGTGAAACCGGGGATGGTTTTTACGTCGAGGACTTGCGGGGTGTCGTTTTCCAGGATCATGTCTACCCGGGCGAAGCTCGTGCAGCCCAGGGCGTCGTAGGTGGCGAGGGCCGTTTCTTCTACAAGGGATGTGAGCTCTTCCGGTATCTCGGGTGGAATGGCGAAGTTGGTCTCGCCGGGAGTGTATTTTGCCTCGAAGTTGTACGCGCCGTCTCGGGGACGTATCTCTACTAAGCCTAGAATTCTAGGTTTTTCTCCAGCAGGCTCCATTATTGGGGCGGAGATCTCGGTTCCTTCCACCCACCGCTCCAGCAGTATCTTCGCGTCGTAGCCGAATGCTTCGTAGACGGCGTCCAGGAGCTCGCCCGATTCTTCGACCCGCGTCAATCCGAAGCTGGAACCCTCTCGGGCCGGCTTGACCGCGAGCGGGTAGCCCAAAGAGTCCGCGGCGGTGTTGAGGGCTGCTGCGGCGCCCATCTCGTTCATCGCCCGCCGGAGAAAGGTGCGGAAGGGGGCTGTTTGGATGCCGGCGGCCTGGAGTGCCCGCTTGGCGTAGTCTTTGTCCATGCAACGGATAGAGGAAAGCGGGCCGCTGCCGGTGTACAGGATACCGAGGGTTTCCAGCAGAGCCTGGATCGTGCCGTCTTCGCCGCCGGGACCGTGCAGGCAGATAAACGCCGCGTCTGGGTCGAGATCCATTAGCGTCTCAGTGGTCGAAACTTCGATGTCTAGCGGGTGTACTTCGTGGCCGAGACGTTCGAGGGCGTACCGGACCCGCCGGCCGGTAAGGAAAGATACGTCCCGTTCCATAGAGGTTCCGCCGAGCAGTACCGCGACGCGCGCCACGGCCGGCTTAACTTTCCGTGCCGACGGCGGAGCTCCGGCGGGCGTCCTGACGCGAGCCTTGCTGGGAGCCGCGTTCCAGGTCGCTGCGGAGCTTCATGTGGTCCCGGATCACCTCGGCCAAAAGCTCTATGCCGCGCCTTATCTTCTCCGGCTCCACGAACGAGAAGTTGAGCCGCATGCAGTTCTTGCCCTCGCCGCCGGCGTAGAAACCTTCGCCCGGCACGTAGGCCACGTTACGCGCTATGGCCCGCGGCAGCATGTTGGTCGCGTCCAGGTACGACGGCATCGTGGCCCACACAAAGAGGCCGCCCTCCGGATGCGTCCAGTGGACTTCCTTCGGCATGAACTCGGCCAGGGCGTCGAGCATCGCGTTGCGGCGCTCGCGGTAGATGGAGTTCTGGCGTTTTATGTAAGAGCGCCAGTCGGCGTGTTGGAAGTAAGAGGTGATCATCATCTGCGCCAGGTTCGAGGAGCAGAGGTCCGCTCCCTGCTTGCCGATGTTGATCTTGTGCAAAATCCCCGGCTGCGCGTGAACCCACCCGAGCCGCACCCCCGGCGCGAAGATCTTCGAGAACGTCCCCAGATACACTACCCGGTCCACACCACCCTCGTCCTCTTTCTCTATCTGGGAGAGCGTCGGCAGAGCCTCGCCCTCGAAGCGGAGCATCCCGTATGGATTGTCCTCGATGATGATGAGGTCGAACTCGCGGGCGATCTGGAGCAGTTCCCGGCGACGCTCGACGGCCATCGTTACCCCGGTGGGGTTCTGGAAGTTCGGGACGGTATAGATGAACTTTACGTGGACGCCCTGCTTGCGGGCCTTGTTGAGACCTTCGCGGGCAGCCGAGGGGATCATGCCGGCCCGGTCCATCGGAACGTGCAGCACCTTCGGCCGATAAGCGGCGAAGGCGTTCAGTGCCCCGGCGTAAGTCGGGCCTTCGCACAGAATGGCGTCGCCCTCGTCCAGAAAGACTTTCGCAACGAGGTCGAGGCCTTGCTGGGCGCCGGTCGTAGTGAAGATGTCCTCGTGGTCGGCCTGGACGCCCTCGGCGTCCATCACGTCCACTATGACGTCTTTTGTGGCTTCGAGGCCCGCCGTGGGGCCGTACTGGAGAGCCTGGGCCGAGTCGGCGGCGACGTTCTGCGCCACCTCCCGAAATGCTTCTTCGCCGAAGAGTTTGGTGTCCGGGAAGCCGCCGGCGAGCGAGATGATGCCGGGCCGGGAGAGGGTCGCCATCAGGTCCCGGGTTACCGCCGTTTTCATCCCCTTGACGCGGTTTGCGTAAAGAAAGTCGAAGCGGTCGAGATCTACGAGCGGCACTCTCTGTCCCTCTTTTCGGTATCTTTGCTGGTAAAGGCCATTCCGGCGCGACTGTACCACACGGCGACGAACGATTGTAGACTCCTGGATCATGGAAGCCGTCTTTGTAACCTCCAACGAACACAAGCGTCGGGAGGCGGCGCAAATACTGGGCGTCGAACTCGAAAGCACCGACCTCGACGTACCGGAGATACAGTCCCTGGACGTGACGGAGGTAGCCGCCGCCAAAGCCCGCGCCGCCTACGAACTTCTCGGTTCTCCGGACTATCCGGTGCTGGTTGAGGATTCGGGGCTCGTAGTCGAAGCCTGGAACGGACTGCCCGGCGCCCTCACCAAATGGTTTATACAGAGCGTCGGCAGTGAAGGGATTTTGCGGATGCTTCCTCCGGACGAATTCCATGCCGCCCGGGCCGTCTGTGCGGTCGCCGTGGTCGGGGGTCTTGAAGAGGAATCGGTCCACTCTTTCGAGGGGATTGTGCCGGGTTCTTTGGCGCCGGAGCCGCGGGGTGAGAGCGGGTTCGGCTGGGACCCGATCTTTATCCCCGAAGGCGAGAAACGTACCTACGCCCAGATGGGTGAGGACAAGCACGAGAACTCCCACCGGGCGCGGGCCTTCCGGGCTGTGAGAGAATGGTTTGCGGAGGTTGGCAAATAGGATAGTACGGGTAATAAACCTCGCATGGAATATTGTGAAGTCTGCTATTCTGTTTGCAGGATCGTACCTGTTAGAGGGAAGGAGAGATTCCGTGAGCGCAGAGAACTCTGAGAACGGAGACGTAGAGGCCCGCGAGGAAGGTAACGGCGGCGTCGCAACCGACACCGACCGCCTCGTAGATCTGTACCGGAACATGGTATTTGTTCGCACCTTCGAGGAGGCGTGCCAAAAAGGCTTCCGGAAAGGCGAAATCGGCGGCTACATGCACGTCTACACCGGCGAAGAAGCCGTCGCCGTCGGTTTTCTAGCGACCCACCAGGACGGCGACAAAGTCATCACCGCCTACCGCGACCACCCGCACGCCCTGCTACTCGGCAGCGACCCGAAAGAGGTCATGGCCGAGCTCTACGGTAAGGGCACCGGCCTCGTAAAAGGCAAGGGCGGCTCCATGCACCTCTTCGACGTGGAGAACGACATGATGGGCGGCTACGGCATCGTCGGCGGCCACATACCGCTAGGCGTCGGGATGGCCTACGCGATGCGCTACCAGGAGACCGACAACATCACCCAGCTCTACCTCGGCGACGGCTCGATGAGCCAGGGCGCCTTCCACGAGGCGGCCAACCTCGCCGGCCTCTGGGGCAAGGACGGCCTGTGCCCGTGCGTGTTTATCGTGGAGAACAACCAGTACGGCATGGGTACCTCTGTCGAGCGAACGACCGCGATGACGGACCTCGCCGCCAAGTTCGACGCCTACGGCATCGAAAACGAGAAGGTGGACGGCATGGACCTCGAAGCCGTACTAGAGGCCGCCGAGCGGGTAACGGAACAGGTCCGCGAGACCGGCCGGCCATACGCCGTCGAGGCCCTGACCTACCGGACGGCGCCGCACGGGGCGGCGGACTTCTTCGAGAAGTACCGGACCAAAGACGAGGTCAAAGAGTGGCGCCAGAGGGACCCGATCGGCTTGCTGGAGCAAAAGCTCCTCGACTCTGAAACGCTGGACGAAGACGGTATGCAGGAGATCAAAGACGAATTCAAAGAGCAGATAGACGAGGCCGTCGAGTTCGCAGATGAGAGCGAAGAGCCGGAGATCAAAGAGCTCTACACCGACGTCTACTCCGGCGAAGACGAGTACATGGGGGAGGCGTAAAAGATGGCCGAGGAGAAAACTTACCGGGAAGCCCTACGTGAGGGCATGGTCCACGAGATGGAGAACGACGAAAACGTCATCCTCATGGGCGAAGATATCGGCGTCTACGGCGGCACCCACCTCATAACCGACGGCCTCATAGACGAGTGGGGACCGAAACGGGTGATGGACACGCCCATTTCCGAGGGCGGCTTTACCGGCGCGGCCATCGGCATGGCGATGATGGGAATGAAGCCCATCGTCGAGATGATGACCTGGAACTTCTCGTTTCTCGCCGCCGACCAGATCATCCAGAACGCCGCTAAAGTCCGCTACTTTTCCGGCGGCCAGGTAGAGGTGCCGCTGGTAATCCGCGGCCCCAACGGCGGCGGCGTACAACTCTCCGCCCAGCACACGCATTCGCTGGAGTCCTTCTACGGGCACTTCCCCGGCCTAAAAGTCGTGGCCCCGGTAACGCCCAATGACGCGAAGGGCATGATGCTGACCGCCGTCCGGGACCCGAACCCGGTCATCTTCCTCGAAGCCGGTGCTCTCTACGGCACCAAAGGCGAGGTCGAAGAGGACGACAACGCGGTCGAGTTCGGCAAAGCTCGCGTAGCCCGCGAGGGCGACGACGTAACCCTCATCGCCTACGGACGGCAGGTGAACCTGTGCCTCCGCGCCGCCGAGACGCTCGAAGAAGAGGACGGCGTGAGCACCGAGGTTATAGACCTGCGCTCCTTGCGGCCGTTCGACGAAGACACCATCGTGGAGTCGGTAGAGAAGACCCACCGGGCGGTTGCGGTGCAGGAGCAGTGGCGGTGGTTCGGGGTCGCGAGCGAGGTGGCGGCGATCATCCAGGACAAAGCCTTTGACTTCCTCGATGCGCCGGTCGAGCGGGTGAGCGGCGCCGAGGTTCCGGCACCGTACGCTAGAAATTTGGAGGTCGAGGGGTTCCCGAACGAGGATCAGGTAACGAACGCGGCCCGCCGCTCTCTTTACGTAGAGGAGAAATAAGATGCCGGAAGTGATCATGCCCAAGATGGGCGATGCGATGGAAGAGGGTACCATCCTCCAGTGGCTCGTTAGCGAGGGGGACGAGGTCGAAGAGGGTGACGCCATAGCGGAGATCGAGACCGACAAAGTCTCGATGGAGATAGAGGCCGAAGACTCCGGCACGCTCGCCCAAATACTGGCCGAAGCCGACGAGTCCGTGGCCGTCGGCGGCGCCATAGCCTTTATCCAGGGCGAAGGCGAAGAGGTTCCGGAAGAACTCGGAGCCGGCGGTGCCGACGAGGAAACCGAGGCCGAAGAAGGCGGCGACGAAGAAGGCGGCGGAGGCCAGGCAACGGCCACTGAAACCGAAGAAGATACCGAACAGGAAGAGGATGGAGCCGAAGAGTCGTCCGGTGGTGGTGCCCAGGCCAACGGGCAGTCAAACGGTAACTTCCGGGCTTCGCCCATCGTACGACGGCTGGCGAACGAGAACGACCTGGACCTCGGTAAGGTAGACGGGTCGGGGCCGCAGGGCCGCATCGTCGAGCGGGACGTGCGGGCCGCGATGGAGCGCGGTGACGCCCAGGCTGACGGAGAAGCCGGTGGCGCGGAAGACGGTGCCGCAGAGCAGCCCGCTGCTTCGCAAGCCGCGCAGGCGCCGCAGCAGGCCGAGGCCCCGGCGGCGACCGGGGCTGAGGGCACCGAAATCATGGAGATGACCCGGATGCAGAGCGTCATCGCCGAGCGGATGACGGAGGCGAAGCAAACCGTCCCGCACTTCTACGCCACCGTAGAGGTGGACGCGACCGAGCTTATGGCGTTGCGGAAGCAGCTCAACGGCCAGCTCGAAGAAGAGGGCGTGAAGATCTCCGTAAACGACTTCGTGATGAAGGCGTG
The DNA here is from genome assembly GCA_965213905.1 of Rubrobacteraceae bacterium. Lineage (GTDB taxonomy): Bacteria > Actinomycetota > Rubrobacteria > Rubrobacterales > Rubrobacteraceae > SIRX01. Next base: position 2,225,201 of record OZ243922.1, read on the forward strand.
CGCCGTCGCCCTCACGGAAGAGGAGCACAAAAAGCTCAACTCCCTTTGGACCGCCGACGGCATAGAACTGCACGAGCAGGTAGACATGGCGATGGCGGTGGCGTTGGATGCCGGCCTCATAACGCCGGTTATAAAAGACGCCGCCAACAAAACACTCTCGGCCATCTCCTCGAAGTCCAAAGACCTCGCCAAGCGGGCCCGCGACGGCGGCCTCAAGCCCGAGGAGTATCAGGGAGGAACGGTCACGGTTTCGAACATGGGCATGTTCGGCGTCGAGAGCTTCTCGGCGATCATAAACCCGCCGCAGGCGGCGATCATCGCCGTAAGCTCCATTATGGAGCGGGTCGCTTTCAAGGACGACGAGGTCGTCCCGGTGAGCGTCATGAAGCTCACGCTTTCGGCCGACCACCGCATCGCCAACGGCGCAGAAGGCGCGCAGTACATGGCGGAAGTCCAACGCCTGCTGGAGCACCCGATGGCCCTGGTGGTTTAGGCCTCAGCCGTTAGCTCGCCGACTTCGGCGGCTCTCAGCGGTCAGCAAGAAGCCCCCGGTTAATACCGGGGGCTTCTCTATGAAGCACTTGCTCTCAGTGTTTTAGGATTTCAGCCGCAAACCTGACGACTGATGCCTGACACCTGAAGTCTAATCGATCACCTCGACGGTGTCTTTCTGGATCTTACCGGCGGACTTGCGTACCTCGTCGAGGGAGTTGGCTTCCTTTGCGCCATCACTGTCGTCGTCGGGCGCAACTACCGTACCTTGAACCACGAGGCCGCCGACCGCATCGCGGGCGCTGACGCCCTTCGGTAGGTCGAACTTGGCGACGAGCACGTCCTCGCGGTTGGTCTTTTTGACCTTTGAGGCGGTGTACACGTCTCCGGCTTCGGTGTAGAACCGCAGCCCGGCGGTGTCCTGAACAACGTCTTCCTGATCCAAGTCCTCGTCGAACTCGAAGTAGAGTTTCTTGTCGCTCTTCTCCGAGACGGTTTCGAGGTCCGGGTCATCGGAGTTACCGGCGTTGCTGATCGCGTCGGCCTGCGCCACGTTGTACGGGCCGTCGCCGTTAGCGTTGCTGGTCACGACGTTGCCGTCCACGTAACCGCGGGCGAAGTTCGATTCGTCGAGCAGACCGAGGTACTGGACGATGACCTTGTCGTCACCCTCCTCGTCGGTCTCCGGGACCATCCCGGTGGCGTCGAGCACGGGGCCGCCGTCGGTCGGGACGAGGTGGAAGCTCGTGCGGTTGCCACCGCCGAGGTAGGCGGCCTGATCGAAGTCGTAATCTACGCAGGTGGTCGGCTCTAGCTCCGCGGTGTACGGACCCTGACGGAAGTTGCCGACGAACTGTAGGTCCGGGGCAACCGTCCATCCGGAGGGGAGATTCGTCTCATCTACCGTCGAGGGCGGGCAGGTGGTAAAGCCACCACCGAGCGGTTCGCCGACGAGCGTCTCGTCGAGTTCATTGGGCTCGAAGGTGCCGTCGTTGTCGATGTCCGCGCCGACGACCGTGCCCTGGACTACGAAACCGCCGACGGCGTCGGCGACGGTCGTGCCCTCGGGCAGGTCGTACACCGCCCGCAGCGTGGTCGAGTCTACCTGCTCCACGGCCAGCGAGCCATAGGTGACGGCTTGATCCGTGTAGAAGCGTAGTCCCGAAGTGTTCTGGATAACATCATCGTCGTTATCTATCGGCTGGTCGAACTCGAACAGCAGGGTGTTGACGTCCTGCCGGACGCTTACCAGGTCGGGGGCGTCAGTGGCGCCGGCAACCGGGGCAGCCTGCGGCGGGTTGTTCGTCGGGCTGCCGCCGTCCACGACTTGTACGATGTTCTTGTCTATCGTGCCGCGGGCGGTGTTGGCCGCGGAGATCCGGCCTTCGAAAGCCAGCGTGATCTCGGTGGTCCCGTTGCCGGCGAGCACGTCTATAGCTTTCAGCGGATCGTTGTTCACCGTATCCGTGTGAATGAGCTGGAATCCGGCGCAACAACTGACGACCTCGGTCGGCTCGTCGAAGGTGAAGACCGCCGTAGTGTCGTTGGTGCCGCTACCGTTGTAGTCGGTGTTCGTGGCCGTTACGTCTGCGACCGACAATAAATCGGGTGAGATGGTTGGCCCGCTCGTAGTCTGGGCCGAAGCCGAACCCATGCTTACGAGCATCGTAGCAAGCATCGTTGCCAGAAATACTAACTTTCTCAAATTTACATCCTCCTGGTTGATAGCGTTACAGATATCTATGTTGCCATATTTGTCGGAAATTTAAACGTTTTGCCGGATACATCTCCGGTGCGGGCCCGGTTCTGTAGTCCGCGCCGGAGGTTTAGCGAAGTTGTTTCTACTACTCTTCTACTACCCGGGTAGGGTCACGTCCGCGACGGTTACGTTGACCTCTGTTACGTCTATGCCGGACAGGTCCTTTACGCGCCGGATCACAATGTCACGCACGGCCTGGGTTGTCCGGGGTATGGATTCACCGTAAGGCACCGTCAGGGTGAGGTCTACCGCCGCTTCACGTCCGGTAACCTCGACCGAGACACCGCGCGTGAAGTCCCCCGTACCGGTCAGGCTGCCAAGGAACTCGCCGACCGTCGGGGAGTTGTCGCCTGGAACACGGGCACCGCCGGAGGACATCCGGATTCTCTCGGCTTCCCGGGTCACCGTGCTGACGATGCTGGTGACTACGGGTTGCCCTACGGTAGTGGTGCCCCGGTCGCTGTCGAGTGGGTGCCGCTGTTTCTCATCCGCCATCTACGCTCCTCCTTCTACATTCGCCCTGTTGCTCACTTGTAGGGTATGTAGGGTAAACCATCTGCGGGCCGGGATAGTTGACTGCGCCGCTTACTCTCTTTGTTCACGTTCTATCGTGCTGCTGAAAGGAGCGTAGATCAGGACGTTTTGGACGAGGGCGATGAGGTTGTTCGCGATCCAGTACACGAACAGCCCCGACGGGAACCCTCCGAGAGCCATGAAAGCCCCGAACACCACCGGGAGAAACCGCATGAGCCGGCGTTGTTGGGGCGCCGTGTTCCTCAGCGTAATCTCCTGCGACGCCATCAGCGTAAGCACGAAGATTACCGGCAGCACGTAAAAAGGGTCCGCCACGGTCAGGTCCTGGAACCACAAGAGCCCGCCGGTCGTGAAACTCTGGAGGTTCTCGAACTCTTTTATCGTGTAGTACAACCCGAGAAATACCGGCATCTGGACCAGCAACGGCAGGCAACCCCCGAGCGGGTTGATCTCCCGCTCCGCGTAGAGCTTCATCACGGCCCGCTGTTGCTCGTGCGGCTCGTCTTCGTGCTTTTTGCGAATTTCGTCCAACTCCGGTTTTAGCTCCTGCATCCGGCGTAGGCTCTTGGCTTGTTTGACGGTCAGGGGGAAGAGCGCCGTCCGCACGACGATCGTTAGCATGACGATGGAGAGCCACCAGGGGGCGCCCCAGCCGTGGAAGAGTTGCAGCCCCGAACCCAAAAGGGTTACCAGCGGGTCGAGTAAGCTACCCAATAGTTCGACCATTTTTTGCTCCTTACCGGGAAACCGGGAGGGTCCCCGTAATAGATCTCGACTAAAGATTCGTCTAGCCAGGAGCCGCTAGACCCAACCTCCGAGACCGGCGAGGAGCAATACAAAAGGACCTAGGAGAAGCGCCACCAATAAGGGCCAGTCGGTGCTTTCGACGAGAACAACGCCGGACCGGCGACACCCCGAAGATCCGACACCACCCAAAAGAGAGAAAACGGAAGACAGGTATTCGGGACCCCGATAAGCGTAGGCTACGAGATGACCGAGACACCCTGCCGCCCCGAAGGCCGCCAACAGGGAGAAGCCGTACTCGACGCCGACGTGCGTTCCGGAGCCGGAGAGAACACCCCAGAGCAAGTAGACTAGCGAGAAGCCGATGGCGTAGTGCAAAAGGCTAGAAAAAACCCGCCCCGCACCCGCCCCGGAAAATCTAACCGTACCGCCGTTCATCCGTCCTCCGATAGGAAGTTACGGGCGACGACCCACCCACAACACGCTGAGTCTAGCATTCCCAACACCTACGCGGGAAAAATGCCTCTTGGGAATGATGCGCGAACTGTATCCCTGGGTTAAGCTAAGGGCTCCGCCCCTTTTGTGGGCGTTAGGGGATAAGCGTGAGGAAGGAGGAACTCGTGGCAGTCGAGCCGGAGTGGATCCGCAATGTATGCTTGATCGGTCATCGGGGTAGTGGAAAGACGGTTTTGGGGGAGGGGATGCTGGGGCTCGCGTCCGGGCGCAGCGGCCCGATTGTGGGTGCGCTGGATAACGCGGACGAGGAGGTCGAGCGCGGCATGACGCTCGGCATGAGCGTCGCGACCTGCGGGTGGAAGGGACGCCAGATCAACCTGCTCGACACCCCGGGCGACGGCGGGTTTATCGGGGACGCTTTCGTGGCCCAGCGGGTCGCCGACTGCGCCGTGCTGGTCGTCCACGCCCAGGACCCGATACAGGTCGTCACGGAAAGGGTCTGGCGCCGGGGCGAGAAGGAAGACATCCCGCACATCGTCGTCGTTAACCACCTCGACCGGGAGCGGACGGACTTCGGCGAGGTCGTCGAGCAACTCCGCGAGAGGTTCGGGCCGGCGGTCGTGCCGCTGAACCTGCCCGTTGGCCGAGAGGACGACTTCAGAGGTGTATACGGACTTTTAAGCGGCATCGCCTTCGTGGACGGGGAGCAGAAAGAGGAGATACCCTCGGGCATGGAAGAGGAGGTGGATGCGGCAAAAGTCCAGCTTTTCGAAGCCATCGCCGAGAGCGACGACACGCTGTTGGAGAAGTACCTGGAGGGCGAGGAGTTTACCACGCAAGAAGCTTTCGAGGGCATACGAAAGGGCATTGCGGATGGGCTGATCATTCCGGTGCTCGCGGCGAGCGGGGAGCGCATGATCGGGGTTGACCGGATTCTGGACGTGATCGCCGGCAGCGCCCCGAGCCCCGCCGACCGCTCCCAGTGGCTCGACGAGTCTGGAGAAGAGATCCCCTGCGACCCGGACGGCCCGTTCTCGGCCTACGTCTTCAAGACTTACGTGGACCCGTTCGCCGGACGCCTGAGCGCGCTGCGCGTCGTGGGCGGCCGCTGCCGCTCGGACGAGGCCCTCGTCAACCCGCACACCGGCTCCCAGGAGCGCCCCGGCGGCATCTCGCACATGATGGGCAAGGACCGCGAACCAACCGATGAGGCCGTGGCCGGCGACATCATCGCCATCACCAAGCTCAAGGACACTAACACCCTCGACACGCTCTGCAAGCCGGAGTACCCACTGGTTTACGAGCCGGTAGAGTTGCCGGAGCCGACGACGACCTTCGCGGTCGGGGCGAAAGCGCGGGGCCAGGAAGAAAAAGTCTTCGACGCCATCCGGCGCGTCGTGGATGAAGACCCGTCGCTGAAGTTGGAGCGTTCTCAAGGCACCGGCGAAGACATACTCTCCGGTTTGTCCCAAATGCACGTCGAGTTGGCCCTGGAGCGGATCCACAACCGCTACGGCGTCGAGGTGGATGCGCGGGCGCCGAAAGTACCGTATAAGGAGACGATCACGGGCGAAGCCCGGGCCCAGGGCCGCTACAAAAAGCAGACCGGCGGCCGCGGCCAGTTCGGCGACTGCCACATCGAGGTTGCGCCGCTCCCCCGCGGCTCGGGTTTTGAGTTCGAGAACGCCATCGTCGGTGGCTCTATCCCCCGCCAGTTTATCCCGGCGGTCGAGAAGGGCGTGGTCGAGGCGATGACCGAGGGCACCATCGCCGGCTACCCGGTCGTGGACGTGAGGGTGCGGCTCCACGACGGCTCCCACCACTCCGTAGACTCCTCGGAGAACGCGTTCAAAGTAGCCGGCTCCATGGCGTTCAAGGACGCGGTGGAGAGGTCTAATCCGGTGCTGTTGGAGCCGTTCGTAAAAGTGGAGATCCTCGCCCCAACCGAACTCGTCGGCGACATCATGGGCGACCTCTCGGGACGCCGCGGCAGGCCCATGGGCATGGAGCAGCGCGGCGAACGGCAAGTGATACAGGCCGAAGTCCCGCAAGTCGAGATGCTCACCTACGCCCGCGAACTGAGGTCCCTGAGCGGCGGGCGCGCGAACTTCCACGTCGAACCCGGCCACTACGAAGAAGTCCCGCCCAGCCTCGTAGACAAAGTCCTCGCCGCCAACGCCGGCCAAGTACAAGAGAAAGCCGGCTAGTCAGCTTATACATCCTGTACCCCGCCGGGCCGCCGTTGCAAGCGGAGTAGCCGCAACGGCGGCCCGGCTTTTCTCGCAGAAATCTCCCTTGTAGTACGAGAATTCATATTGATCTTCTATGTAACGTTGTAAGATCAAACTGTAACGTTTCCGGCCGTTTGCCACGAGGGCGGTCTGGTTTCTCAGAGAGGAGATGGGCGTATGAAGGTATTTGTTGGGCGCAGGTTTTTGCTGGCGGGTTTGATCTTGGCCGCGACTTTTATCGTGGCCGGTCCGGCTTCGGCGCACCAAAAATGGTTTCAGAACGCTTCGGGCTTTCCGCTGCGCTGGGACCTGTTTTTCCGTCCGCTGCCGCTCTTTCTCGTGGGAACCATGCTGTTGGTCTTGCTGGCCGCGGTTGCTGTGTGGCGGGTGCGGGGGCGCGGCTTTTTGCCCGGCCCCGAATTCTTCGGATCTTCGGAAGACCGGCGGGCGTTTTTCTACGGGCTCGTGCCGCTCATTCTCGGGGTTCACGTGGCGATCCCGTTGCTCGTGAGCGGGGTTCAGGGAGAACTTTTCACCCCCAACAACGAGCTCCCGGGTTTGTGGGCGAACTTCCTCGGGTTTGCGGAGACGATGATAGCGCTGTCGCTGTTCTACGGGGCGTTTACCCGGATAGCGGCTGGCGGGCTGGCCGGGCTCTGGGTCTTCGGATTTTTCTTGCTCGGGCCTCAGGCGATGCTGGATAACGCAATGTATCTGGGGTTTGCGGCGTTCTTCTTTCTGGCGGGGCGCGGGCCTTACTCGGTTGACCGGATGTTGCTGCCGCGGCTAGAGCCGCCGGAGAGCTCGGCCCGGTACGCGATACCGGCGCTGCGTGTCGGGCTCGGCGTGAGCTTTCTGGTAGTGGCGTTTACCGAGAAGTTGGCGAACGTTCCGCTCGGGCTGTCTTTCCTGGAGGACTATCCGTTGAACTTCGCGGCCGGGTTGGGACTCCCCATCTCGAACGAGGTGTTCGTGCTTTTAGCAGGGTCGGTGGAGTTCCTGATCGGGCTCTGGCTCATACTCGGTATCTTCCCGCGGGAGATCGTCGTACTCGCCCTGGGGCCGACCAACCTCACGCTCACGGTGTTTAGCTGGACGGAGCTGATCGGGCACCTCCCCATCTACGGGATACTGGCCGTGCTCCTGCTGTGGGGCTCCGGAAAAGATATGAACCTTTGGCTGGAAGGCTTGAAGGGGCGAAGAAAGGCCTCCGCCGAAATTGGTGAGAGTGCCAGGGAAGCCCCCGGGGAAAAAGTCTCTAACCCACCCTCAGCACTTCGCTGATCGGGGGCCGCTCCACAAGCTCCTCCACGTACTCTTGAAGCTGTAGTCCTTCCGGGGTTGCGACCGCGTGCTGGTAGTCGCTCAGTTGAAAGAGTTGTTCTGGTAGCCGGGGGTCTCGTGACTGGTTCAGGCGGCCGTCTTCCCGCAACCTCCGGGCGACGGCCCTCAGCACGGCGTAGGACATGCGGGAGAGATCCCGCAGAGACTGGTGCCGGTTCTGGCGGGTGCCGAGGTCTACCTGGGCCATCGCCCCCAGGCCGACCCTCTTCAGCACGTCTATCATGATCCCGGTCTCAACCGCGTAGCCGGTGAGGAACGGTATCGAGCGGAACAACTCCCGGTCCGCCACGAACTCCCCGGCGAGCGGTTGTACAAAGCCGGTTAGCTCCGGGTAGAAGAGATTGAAGAGCGGCTTCGTCGAAAGCTCCGTAACCCGGCCGCCGCCGTCGGGCTCCGCGTTCTCGCCCTTTTTGAAAGGCCGCCGGTAAGCTGCTTTCACGTAGCGGATTTGGGGGACCTCCAGGATTGGACCCAGAATGCCGTAGACGAACTGGGGCTTGAAATCCCGGGTATCGGCGTCCGCGTACATCACGAGGTCGCCCCCGGCGACCGAGAGGGCGCGCCACATGGCGTCACCCTTGCCGTGGGTCGCCCCGTGGTAGGACATAAGCTCGTTCTCCGAGTAGACCCGGGCTCCGTGGCCCGCGGCCACTTCGGCCGTGCCGTCATCCGAGTCGGCATCTACGGCGAGAATTTCGTCCACCAGCGGGGCACTCTCGTTTGCCGCGTGGACCTCGTCTATTATCCCGCCCACCGTATCCGCTACGTTCCGGCACGGCAGTACCAGGCTCACGGTCAGCCCCCGCTCCCTTTTCCGGCGGCCCAAAGCTTTCAGGTCGGAGAATTGCACGTACTCATACGAACGATTCTTGAACCAATCCGCGGCGTCTACAGGCACGATTTTACCCCCGTCTACTCTCATGCCCCCTAAATTAACCTAAAGGGGGTTACCTGTCCACAAGTTTCGGGGTAGGTCTTTTGTCCCGTAAAAGTCAGGGAACACCTACCCGGCCCACACAGGCGCGTCTTGGGCGGGCGAGATCTTACCACGTTCACTAAACGGGCCGCGGGGACGCGGATGTTAGACTTACGTTCTTTCTAAAAATTGGAAACGTTGGTTTTCTTTGGAGGTTCTTTTCAAAAGGACTTCTTTGGAGGGCCGGAAAGCATGAGAGTAAGAAGATGCGAATAGTTTTGACAAACGACGACGGGATAGACGCCCAGGGGCTTTTGGAAGCCCGACGGGCCCTGGAAGAGGTTGGGGACGTGCTGACCGTCGCCCCGGACCGCAACCGGAGCGGCGTCGGGAGGAGCATCAGCTTCGGCGAGCCGCTCCACGTCGAGGAGCGCGAGATGCAAGACGGCGGCGTCGGGTACGCCTGTAGCGGCACGCCGGTAGACTGCGTGCGGCTCGTGGCGCTGGGCTTGATGGACTTCGAGCCCGACATCGTGGTCTCCGGGATCAACCACGGCGAAAACTTGGGGGACGACATAACCTACTCCGGCACGGTGGCGGCGGCCTTCGAGGGAATCGTGATCGGGGTTCCCGGCATCGCGGTCTCTCTTAGCATGGGCCGCGCCTGGCACTCCGGCGAGGAGGAGGAGTTGCACTTCGGCCCCGTGGCGGATTTCACCGCCCGGCTGGTGAAGGTGGCCCTCGGGGGGCTGCCGGAAGAGCGCATCCTAAGCGTTAACGCGCCGAATTTGCCTGAGGTAAAAGGCGCGCGGGTAACGAAGCTCGGCCGCAGGTTCTACAATGACGAGTTGATCGAGGTAAAAGACGAACGTGGGAAGGTGGGATACGACATTTACAATAACCCGCCGGGCCACCACAAGGGAGAGGGCACCGACTTCGCCGCCATCGAGAATGGTGAGATCAGCGTAACCCCGATTCACCTGGACCTGACCGACGAGGCCGGGCTCGCGGAAATCACCTCCTGGGACGTGGGCAGCCTGCTCTCCAGAAACGGCCGCGGATGACACCGCTCAAAGCAGCCCTCTTCGACTTTGACGGCACCCTCGTGGACACCACGGAACTCATTTACCAATCCCTCCGCCACGCCAGCCGGGAAGTCCTCGGCCACGAGCCGTCCCGGGAGGTCCTCATGGCGAACGTCGGACGGCCCCTCCCGCAACAAATGGAAGAGTTGATCGAAAAAGAGGCCGGCCAAAACGCCGACCCCGCTTTGCCGGAAAAACTCCTGAAATCCTACCGAACCCAAAACGATGTACTCCACGAAGACCTCATACAAGAGTTTCCCGGCGTAGAAGAAGCGCTCGCCCGCCTGAGAGAAGCCGGCGTCAAGACCGCCGTAGTAACCTCCAAACGCCGCCACTCGGTGGAGATGGCCGTCGAAACTTTTCCCGGGCTCGGCCGCGTCACGGATCACTTTGTAACTATGGAAGACACCAAAGAGCACAAACCCGAGCCCGCCCCGCTCCTCAAGGGACTGGAACTTCTGGGTGGCATCCCCGTCGAGGAAGCCGCCTACGTCGGCGACTCGCCCCACGACGTAAAAGCCGCCCACGCCGCCGGGGTGACCAGCGTCGGCGTGAGCTGGGGAGCTTTTCCAGAAGAAGTTCTCAAGTCCGCAGAGCCCGATTATCTAGTCTCGGATATAAACGCGGTCGTAGACGTTCTTCTGAACCTCCGCTAAACCTCGGGGTGCGGTACCTCGCTTCTCGACGGCAGAGTTGCTCTAGGACCCGGCGGGCAGGTAACATGGATGTCATGAGGGAATTCAACCGCCGGTTCAGAAGAAGCGCCGTCTCCAGGGGTGCGGCCGGCTTCGCCACGCTGGTAACCGCGATAGTGGTTTTGCAAGATGCTCTTATAGACGGGCGGTTGTCGCCCTTGGGCGTGGCGACCTACGCTGTGATCTGGACAGTCATGTGGGTCGTCGGGGCAATCTGGTTAGGTTACCCGACGGATTATCGCAACCGGAGCGGCCGGGGTAAAGCCAGGAAAGCGTTCGAGACGGTCATCCACTACGATAATTCTCAAGACCACCTTCAGCAAGCAGTATTATCCGCTACCCGGGACCTATTGCAAAAGAATTCTTTGTACAGCCTCGTCGAAAACTCACCCGGGTCCGCCGCGATGGTCACGCCGCCCAGCCTGCGAAGTTTCGGCGAGGAGATAGTGATGTCCGTCGAGGATTCCTCCGTTCGCGTAAGATCCGAGTGCCTAAACACCGCACAACGGATTGACTGGGGCAAAAACCGGAAGAACGTCGAGCAGGCCCGCCGTAGCCTCCTCCAGGCATCTTCCACCGTTCTCTAGCAGGTCGGCTACATCCGGCCCACGGCTCTCGCCAAGGCCTCCAATTCCTCCTCCGGGTTGAAGAGGTGGACGCTCGCCCGGACGTAGTGGTTCGGACCTGGGATAAAGCGTACGACGAACCGCTGCTCTAGCAAGCGTTCGGCGGCTTCTTTTGCCGGTACTCCTTCGACCTCGAAGCTAACCAGGCCCGTTTGGGCCGGGCGCGGGGTGCGGAGGGTGACGCGCGGGTTCTCTGAGAGTAGATCCATCAAAAGTTCGGCGCGGCGATGAATTTCTTCCAAGCCTGCGTCCCCGCGCCCGGCGGCGGCTTCGAGGGCTTGCGCGAAGCCGCCGGCGAGGGCCGGGCTCATCGTCGAGGCCTCGAATCGCCGGGCGCCGGAGTGTAGCCCGTAGTCGCCGTCCGCACCGAAGTCCGCCGGGTTTGCCAGCGACAAAAACCCGATGTTCGGACTGTGGGTGCGGCAGTCGGGACGCACGTACAAGGCTCCCATGCCTTCGGGGCCGAGCAGCCATTTGTGGCCGGTAAAAGCGTACATGTCGGCGCCGGTTTCGGGGACGTTTGCGGGAATGTTTCCGATGGACTGGGCGCCGTCCACGAGGGCAAGGGCTCCGTGTGCGCGGGCGGCGACGCAGATCTCCTCCAGCGGCAACACCTCGCCCGTCGTCCAGTCTACGTGCGAAAGCGCGACGAGGCGGGTTTTGGAGTTCAAAGACTCTTCTATCTTCTCTGTCGTGACGGGTGGTGAGATGAGGTTTAGTTTTACGCCGAAGCGGTCCCGGAGGGCGTGTAGGGGGGCGAGGCAACCGGGGTGTTCGGTGGTGGTGGAGATCACCTCGTCCCCGGCTTTCCAGACAAGGGAGTTCACGCCGAGGTTCATGCCGTGGGTGGTGTTTTGGGTGAGCGCGACGTCTTCGGGGGCGGCCCGGATCAGGCGGGCCGCCGCCGCCCGCGCCCGGGTGTACGCCTCACCCTGGCGGGCGTAGAACTCCGAGCCCTGCAAGTACGCCGGGCCGGAGCAGAGGTCGTCGGTTTCTCTCGTGGCTTCTATGGTCTCGTAGGTCGGCGGGCCGCTGCCGCCGGAGTTCAGGTAGGCGTAGTCGTTCGTCGAAAGGGCCGGGAAAATTTTGCGGGGGAGGTTTTGGCGCTCGATGTCGTGCTCCTTCCGGGATATTCCGATACGTTTTGTATAATAACGCCTCTATGCAAGGAGACACCCTCGCAAGGATCGGTAGCCGGCGTCGCCGGCAGCGGCAGAGAAAGGGCTGGCTGGCAAAGCTTCGCACCCTTTTCCTGCTGCTATGCGCCGCCGCCATAGCCGCGTTGGTCGGGGCTTTCGCCACCTTCAGCTACACTTACGCCCAGGTCTCCGAAGAAGTCCCCGAGCTGGACAACTACAAAAGTACCGAACTCGCCCAAACTTCCGTGGTCTACGATGTTGAGGGGAACGTGGTGGACGAACTCTACGGCGTACAAAACCGCTACATAGTTCCCCTGGACGAGATCAACCCGACTCTGGAAAAAGCCGTGGTCGCCATTGAAGACCACCGTTTCTACGAGCATCGCGGCCTGGACTTCGAGGCCATAGGCCGCGCCGCCGTCGAGAACGTAGAGAACCTCTCCATCCAGGAGGGCGGCTCCACCATAACCCAGCAGCTAATAAAAAATACCTACATAGCCCAGGAGCAGCGGGCCATACCAAGTTTCCAGCGTAAATTTACCGAGGCGTCGCTGGCCTGGCAGTACGAAGAAGAGAACTCCAAAAAGGAGATCCTGGAGCAGTACCTGAACACGGTGTACTTCGGGGCAAACGCCTACGGGGCGGAAGCCGCGGCGAAAACTTATTTCAACAAGAGCGCCGGAGAGTTGACGCTGGCCGAGTCGGCGATGCTCGCGGGCATTATCAACCTGCCCGGGGCCTACGATCCCTTTAACGACCCGGAGAGCGCCGTCGCCCGGCGCAACGTAGTTTTGGACAGCATGTTGCGGTACGGGTACATAGACCAGGCGGCCCACGAGGAGGCCGTGAACCAGGAACTGGAGTTGAGCCGGGGCCGGATAGAGCACGAAAACGACAACGAGTATTTCTTGGACGCGGTCCGCAAAGAACTGGCCCGGGAATACGGGGACGACACGGTCTACGAGGGCGGTTTGGAGATCTACACGACCCTAAACCCCCAGCTCCAGGAGCAAGCAAGCCTGTCGGTGGACGAGATCCTCTACGACTCGAACGATCCCTCGGCCGCCCTGGTTTCCGTGGAGCCGAGCACGGGAGCCGTTCGGGCGATGGTCGGCGGCTCGGACTTCGAGCAGATAAAGTTCAACCTCGCAACCCAGGGCCGGCGGCAGCCCGGCAGCACGTTCAAACCGTTCGTGCTGGCGGAAGCTATAGAGCAGGGAATTTCTCCCGAGACCCGCTACATGTCACAGCCCCTGAACATCCCGATGCCCGACGCCGCCGCCGAGCCTTTCTACGAAGTCGTCAACTACGAAGACGAGTACCGGGGGCCGACCACCCTGGAAGAGGCCACCAAAGAATCGGACAACTCGGTCTACGTCCAGCTCGCCCAGGACCTCGGCATAGAAGACGTCGTGGACATGGCGAACAGGCTGGGGGTGGAGAGCCAGATAGACAACTACTTGCCGACGGCTATCGGTGGTTTGAGAGAAGGCGTCACGCCGCTGGAGATGGCCTCGGCTTACTCCACGTTCGCCAACCAGGGGACCAACATGGAACCTTACCTGGTCGAAAAAGTGGTCCAGAAAAAGGACGGCGAAGAAGAAACCATTATGCAGCACGAGCTCGAAGGCGAGGAGGCTATTTCCCGGGATCAGGCGGCAAAGGTGAACGAGGTGATGTCCGATGTGGGCGAGTTTTACGGTACGGAAGAGGATGTAGGCCGGCCGATCGCCACGAAGACCGGGACCAGCGAGCAGTTCTCGGACGCCTGGTTCAACGGCTACGTGCCGCAACTCGCCACGAGCGTCTGGGTGGGGTACCCGGGCGACCGCATCCCGATGGTCAACATCCGGGGCTACGAGAAGATAGACGGCGGCACCTTCCCCATGGATATCTGGACCCTCTACATGCAACGCGCCATGCAACTCTACCCGGAAACCCAACAGTTCGGCGTGCCGGACCCGGACCTGGACCTGGAGGTCAAGACCGACGGCCGCGCCCTAGAGCCCCCCAAAACCACTAAGAAAGGAACCACCGGGGGAACCACGGGAGGAACGACCGCCGGCAACAAGACTTTCTCTGAAAGACTCACCCCATCCAACGGCGGTGAAACACAGCAGGCGCAACCGTACCAAGAGCAGCCCTACGAGCAACAGCCTTACCAACAGCCGCCTCAGCAGCCCCGGCAGCAGTGGACCAACCCCCAGCAAAGTTTCCAGCAGGGCCAGAGGTTCCAGCCGGCGCCCGCGGCCGACGCCTTTGGTCAGTGACCCGGGACCCCGGAGTTACTCTTTAAAAGATCGGGCCATCAGGGCTGTCAGAGGTAGGGGAAGTAGGGGAGATCAGCCTTCCAGCACGTTGCCCTAGTCGCGCGCCAGGATCTCTAACACCCGCTCGTTCAACGGGGCGTTGGCGGCTATTAGACCTTGGGATGCCGGGGTCCAGGGTTCGCCGTCGAGGTCCGTGGACTTTCCACCGGCCTCTGAAACCAGCAAAGCGGTGGGCGCGTAGTCCCAGGCGGTGTTGTTGGTCCCGATAGAGACGTCTATGTGGCCCGCGGAGGTCCAGGCACCGCGCACGCCCGCGCTCCCGAGCGCCCTTACCTGCCAGCAGGAAGAGAAGATCTCCTGCAACCCCCCGCGCTGGTTTTTCTTTTTCGTGGAGAACGCCATGTCCACCCCGACGTGGGCATACTCCAACTGCTCGGTATCACTGACCGTCAACCGGGTACGCCCGCCGCCCGTGTCCCGAAAAGCGCCGCCGCCGGAGAGCGCATGATAAAGATCTCCCAACCGGGGAACGGCCACGGCGGCGTGCGTCACGATCCCGTCCTCCAGAACCGAGATGCAGGCGCAGAAGAGCGGGTTGGCTTTGGAGAAGTTCGCCGTACCGTCCACCGGGTCCAGTAGCCAGGAACGGCCTTCAGAGGAGATGTTGCCGCCCTTTTCCTCCGAGAGGATGGCGTCTTCCGGGTAACGTTCCTCGATGGCCGAGACCATTAACTCTTCGCAGAGCAGGTCCACCTCGGTGACCACGTCTTTGGGGGCTTTCTCCGTTACCTCGCCGGGGTTTTCGTAGCGGGATAGTTGGAGTTCCCCGGCCCGGAGCGCCAGGTCGCAGACGAAGCCGTGCAGTTCTTCGGGGGTTTCCCGGACGTCGCCGGGGCTACTGGATGTACTCACGCAGGTTCTGGGTGCGGCGTTGCTCGCGGAGGAGGTTGAGGGTCTTCATCTGGATCTGGCGGACGCGCTCGCGGGTGATGTCGAACTCGCGGCCGACTTCTTCCAGGGTGCGGGGCCGGTCGTCTTTCATCCCGAAGCGCAACTCGATGATTTGGCGCTCCCTCTCCGGCAGCTCGTTTAGCGCCTCCCGCAAGTGCGACTTCAAGAGCGAGTCGGATACGGCGTCTGTCGGGGTGATAGTCGCCACGTCCTCCAGGAAGTCTCCCAGCTCCGAAGAGTCTTCTTCGCCGACCGGCGTTTCGAGGCTGATGGATCTCTGGCTGATCTCCCGCAGCCGCAGTATCTCTTCGATCCCAATGCTGAGTTCCAGCCCGATTTCTTCGTCGAAGGGCTCGCGGCCTAGCTGCTGGGTCATGCGGCGGTGGGTGCGGTGGAACTTGTTGACCTTCTCGACCATGTGGACCGGAATGCGGATCGTGCGGCCCTTATCCGCTATAGCGCGGGTTATGGCCTGCCGGATCCACCACGTCGCGTAAGTCGAGAACTTGTAACCTTTTGTGTGATCAAACTTCTCCGCCGCCCGGATAAGTCCCAGGTTGCCCTCCTGGATGAGGTCCAGAAACGAGACCCCCCGGTTGCGGTATTTCTTGGCGATGGAAACGACGAGTCGCAGGTTCGCCTCGACGAGACGGTCTTTGGAGCGTCTACAACCGCGGGCGATGCCTTTCGCCAGACGGATCTCATCCGCGTGGGTGAGCAACCTTACCCGCCCGATCTCCGCCAGGTACATCCTTATGGAATCTCCGGTGGCGACGGCGTGGGCGATTTGGGTCGTAGGAGCCTCCGGTGCCACCGCTTTGCTCCGGACCGGCGCGGCCTCTTCTGCTTCACCTTCTACGATGGATATCTCTTCTTCCTCCAGTGCGGCGTAGAATTCTTCGATCTCCGCAGCCGAGAGGTCCCCCCCCTGAACGAGCTCGGCGACCTCCTCCATACTGACGAATCCCTGACTTTTTCCTCGACTCAAAAGCTCGTCCGTGCGTTCCGTCAGCATCATGGTGTTCTCGGCCGCCATCTATCTCCTCTCTCGGAACAGAGCTGCTGCCCGTGTAACAGCAGCCCCGCTGAACACTACAGATATCGTTATTTATTAAATTTCTGTGAAAACGACGGGCGTAGACTAACACACCGTATATAGGCAGTCACAGCAAATCGTATCCATTTTTGGGTGTTTTTATTTACAATAACTTTCTTGCACACCATACTCCATATATTTCGAGGGTGTTTCGGTGCTGTTTCGGTATTGTTTCGCCGGAGTTTTGTAGCGGGTGTACGGCCATCCGGCCTTGCTACACTACCCGGTATGATCCTGGATAAAGCAAAGCTGGAGAAGGTCCTGGGTGTCCGGGTCCCCGCCGGCGCCACGGTGTCGGGGGTTACGCAGGACTCGCGCGCGGTGGAGCCCGGCCATGCTTTCGTGGCCGTCCCCGGTTTCAGGCGTAACGGCGCCGAGTTCGCCGGGGAGGCTTTACGTCGGGGGGCTTCCTTAATCGTCTCCGAAAGCGAAGTCCCCGGTGCGGCCGCGGCCGGCGGGAACGCGGTCACCGTTCCCGACGCCCGCGACGCCTTGGCGGGGCTTGCTTGCGCGGTGTTCGGAGACCCCTCCGGGAAGCTGGAAGTCTACGGTGTGACCGGCACGAACGGCAAGACGACGACCTCTTACGCGCTGCACGCGATACTGGCCGGCGTTTACGGTGAAGAGGCGTGCGGCCTCATGACGACTGCGGGGAACACAATCGCTGGGGAGCCTTGCGGGGCGGAGCGTACGACCCCCGAAGCCCCCGAAGTACAGCGAACGCTCGCCGAGATGGTCGAAAAAGGCGTTCGAAAGGTCGTGATGGAGGTTTCGTCGCACGGCATCGCGTTGCGGCGCGTATCCGGAACCCGGTTTGCCGGGGCGCTCTTCACAAACCTCACCCGGGACCACCTCGACCTCCACGGTACGATGGAGGAGTACTACAAAACAAAGCGCGAACTCCACCGCACCGCCCGGGGTCCCAGGCTCGCAAACGCCGACGACCCCTGGGGCCGGCGGCTCGCGAGGGAGGTAGAAGGGGTAGAAACCTTCGGCACTGGAGAAGACGCCGATCATCGCATATCAGATGTCAGGGCCGTTCCCGAGGGCACCGCTTTTACCCTCGGCCACCCGGGAGGACATCTCGGCCTACAGACCCCTTTGCTGGGCGCTTACAACGTCCTCAACGTCGCCGGGGCGGCGGCGCTCGCCCTGGCTGCGGGTGTAGAAGGGGAGGCGGTGGTGCGGGCGGCACGGAAAATGCCGCAGGTTCCGGGGAGGTTTGAGCGGGTCGCGCGGGGTAGAGACTTCGAGGTCATCGTAGACTACGCGCACACCGACGTGGGGCTCGCGGCCTCCCTAGAGGTGGCCCGCGACGTGGCGGACTCGAACGGTGCTTCCGGGCGCGTCATATGCGTCTTCGGCGCCGCCGGAGATCGGGACGGGGCCAAACGGCCTTTAATGGGCGGGGTGGCGTCCAGGTTGGCCGACCGGGGCATCGTTACCACAGACGACGCCTACTCCGAGGACCCGGAGAAAATAGCCCGGGAGGTCGCGTCGGGCGCGGACCCGGAGAAGATCGAGGTAGTGCTGGATCGCCGGAAGGCGATAGAGCGGGCGTTGCGGGAAGCCCGGCGGGGTGACGTAGTGGTGGTCGCCGGGAAAGGACACGAGCGGGTCCAGCACTTGCCGGAAGGTGACGTGCCGTTCCACGACGCGGGCGTGGTCAGAGAAATCCTGGCCGGGCTGGAAGGATGAACGGGCCAGGCTAATAGGCCAGGCCGATAGGAGGCAGCGTGCAAAAAGAGAACAAAACCGAGATCGTGCGGCGGCTCAAAAGCGTAGAAGGCCACGTGCGGGGGATAGTAAAGATGGTAGATGAGGGGGACGTTTCCTACGCCGACGTGGTGCAGCAGACAAACGCCGTGTTCTCGGCCGTGCGGCGCATAAACACGCTGTTGCTGAAGGATTACGTGGAGGAGCGCGCCGCCGGGGACGGGGCCTCCGAAGAGACGCTAAAAGACCTCGCAAAAGCCATAGATCGGGTGACCAAATAGTGAACCGCCTGCCTCCCAAAGCGTTGCTGGCCGTGCTCGTTCTCACCGTACCGCTCGTGGTGGTCTTGGCGGCCGTGGCGTCCGTGATCCTTTTTCGGGCCGGGTACGGTCCTTTGACGTGGGGCGTCGCGCCTTTTCTGGTTTCTTTGCTAATCTCGGTGGTCCTGGGCGTGGTACTCGGCCGGGCCGCGAGCAAGCCGGACGGCGGCCCGAGGGGTGAGAAATCCCCCGGCCGCCGGAATGATGTATAGTCCGAAACTCATGGAAGGCCGCGGAGAAAACCCCCGGATCGAAAAGCTGGAAGCCCAAATAGGCGAGCTAGAAGGCCTCGCCGACGACCTCGGAAACGTCCCGGACGAAGCCCTGATCTCGACTCTGGGCCGCGCCGTGGAATTGTTGAGGGAGGTCAATACGGGCATAGAAGGCGGCATAAAGTCCCTGGGGGCAGAGTCGCGCGAGGTAGAAGAACTCCTGAACCCGCTAGACCTCAGCGAATTCGACGATGCGCTCGGAGAACTGGAAAAGCGGCGGGACGCCGGTGAGCCCGGTCCCTGACCTCGCCCGCCGCGTAAGGGAAGCGGCCCTTCTGGAAGGTGATTTCCTGCTTTCTAGCGGGAAACGTAGCAGCTTCTATGTAGACAAGTACCTATTCTCTACCGAGCCGGATCTCCTGCGGGAAGTAGCCGGGACGCTCGCCCGAACGCTGCCCGACGGGGTGGACCGGCTGGCCGGCATCGAGCTCGGGGCGGTACCGCTGGTTACGGCCGTCGCCCTTCACACAGGCCTTCCGTATATTATCGTCCGCAAGTCGGCCAAGGAATACGGCACGGGGAAAGGTGTGGAAGGACGCCTCGAAGCCGGGGAGCGGGTGGCCCTGATCGAGGACGTGGTTACCACCGGAACCCAAGCCGTGGAAGCCGCCCGCCGATTGTCCGGTGCGGATATTGAAGTCGCAAAAATCTCTGCGGTCCTGGATCGCCGGGAAGAAGCTTCCGGGTATCTGGAGGAGTTCCTTTTCGGGGCACTGCTTAGAATGGACGATCTGCGGGTAGACAATGACTGTTGAGACGCTATGAGGTGTTTGTTATAGTCCTCTGGATGAGTTCGGGGGAAGGCAAAGGCAAGCGAGACAGGGAGGTAAAAAGAATATGGCACTAAACAAGACGCAGTTGATCGAGAGGATCGCCAACGGGACCGATAGCTCCAAGAGCGAGGCCCAGAAGTTCTTCGATCAGTTCGTTAGTACGGTCGAGAACGCCCTCAAAAACGGCGAGGAAGTTCAGATCACCGGCTTCGGCAAGTTCTACGTACAGCAACGAGATTCCCGAGAGGGTATCAACCCGCAGACAAAGCAGAAGATGACGATCCCCGCGTCCAAGGTGCCAAAGTTCACCGCCGGGAACGCGCTCAAAGACTCGGTCAAGTAACCGCAGGAAATTTTCACCGGGCCGCAGGCTACTAGCCTGCGGCCTTTTCTTACCCCCAGAATAGTGGACTGGCAAATTTGCAGGCGCTGGTAGACTCCGCCCGCCGTAAAGAAAGCGTCCTAGTGGCGGGTCTCGACCCGTCGCCGGGGCGTTTACCGGCGGAGATCTCAGATCTAGGTCTCCCGGAGCACCTCGCGGCCTACGAGTTCTGCAGGGGCGTTATGGAGTCTACCGCGGCCGAAATATCGGCCGTAAAACTCCAGTCGGCGTACTTCGAGAGGCTGGGGCCGCCGGGGGCAAAGGCTTACGCGGACCTCATAAAAGACGCGGCGGAACTCGGCCTGCCAACCATCGCGGACGTGAAACGTGGCGATATAGGAACCGTCGCCGGGGCGTACGCCGAGGCCCACCTCTCCACGTACGGCGCAACTTGTGTGACGGTGAACCCCTACATGGGCGAAGATGCCCTGGTGCCGTTTCTGGAAGAGGTGCGGCGCCTGAACCTCGGAGGAGGGGTGTTCGCGCTCGTCGCAACCTCAAACCCCTCCGCCTCGGGGGTGCAAAGCGCCACCAACCCGCCACTCTACGAAGTCGTGGCGAAGCTCATCAAGGAGTTGGGAGATAAATCCAGAGAGCGCCCGGACATCGGCGCGGTAGTCGGGGTGACACGGCCCGAGATAGGGCGCCGGGTAAGGGAGATACTGCCGGGAGAAATATTTCTAGCGCCGGGTTACGGGGCCCAGGGTGGCGGCGTTTCGGGGGTGAAGTCCCTACTGGACAAAGAAGGCGGGGGGGTTCTGGTAAACAGCAGCCGGGATATTCTCTACGCCTACGAAGGGTCCGAAACAGGCTACCGGGACGCCGCCCGGGGGGCCGTCCGGGCGGCAAAGCGCGGGTTGCAAAGTATCGGGACGCACCTCTAGAACTTTCTTGCTGGCGGGCCCAGATCGCCGGGGCCGAAAATGGTTCTAGAAGAGGTGGAGGACGGCGAAGATCGTCACCACTATAGTCGCCAGGGTTATTACCACGCCGAAAAGCTGTACCAGGCTTTCTCTTTTCATGATCTCCTTCCAAAGTCTAAGTCTTTTAGTTCGGGTCGTTCTGAGTTTATTCGCCCGCCGCCGGATCAAGCGAAGTTCATTTAAAGCGCCTCTATCGTTTCTTTCAGAACCTTCTTGTTCTCTTCGTAGTAGTTATTGTAGTAATTGTCCAGCACCAGTTCGATCTCGTCGTTTTTTATTACGAATATCCTCGGCACCCGCTTGACGTTGTAGATCGAAGTCAACTTTCCGCTGGAGTCCAGAAGTACGTTGTAGGGAACCTCTCCGTAGTCGTCGGGGATGTTGCTCACGTACACGGCGGCGAACGTTACGTCTTCGTCCGCATATTCCCGGGCCATCCGCGAGAAATCTTCTTTGACCATGCTCGAACCCTGGTTTAGGGTACTCCAGAAAGTCAGCACGTAAGCCCCATCTTCCGAAAGCCGGAATTTATCGCCTTTCAAGGTTTCGGCGGTGAACTGCTGGACGTTTTCTCCCTCGTTCGGGGCGGGCTGCGGTAGCGTGAGGTTCCCCGTGCCGGTCTCCGGCGAGCCGTAAGACCGCCAGCCGACGGCCAGGACGAGCACCAGAACGACCACGACAAAGAGACGTTTCACGGCGCTAACGGATGGGAGAGGTCGAAAGATTCATGGCCGGGAGATTATATCCCCGTCCGGAACGCTTGTCCCGAAGCCCCGAATATCTATACTCTTGTGGCCTTTGAACTCTTTGCGTATAAAAACCGTCGTTTTCGTAGTAGTGCTCGTCCTGCTCCCGCTGTACGGGATGCAGCCGGCTGCCGCCCAACCCCCCGAATCCCCAGAGTCCCCCGAGTCCGGCGGGGTCGGCCGGTCATCGGCCCCGGAGGTGGCGGCCCGGGCGTGGGCGTTGACGGACGTCCGTACCGGCGAGGTACTAGCGGGGAAGAATTCTTCCAGGGAGCTCCCGATGGCTTCTACCACCAAGATCATGCTGGCCCTCGTAACGCTCGAAGAGTCAAACCTCGACGAAGAAGTCACCATCTCCCAAAAAGCCGCCTCCTACGCGACACCGGCGTACAGCAATGTGGGCCTCTTTGCCGGGGATACTTTGAGCGTCCGGGAGCTTTTGATGGCCTCGCTAATATCTTCCGGCGACGACGCGGCCCGCGCCCTGGCCGAGCACCTGGGTGACGGCGACGCCGGGAGACTGGTCGAGAAGATGAACCGCGAGGCCGGAGAGCTCGGGCTCGAAGACACCCACTTCGAGAACGCGGTGGGCTTCGACGCCCGCGACCACCACTCCAGCGCCCGGGACCTGGCGGAGATGGCCCGCGCCGCTATGGAGTACCCGGAGTTCCGCGAGCTGGTCGCGACTACCGAGACCAGCATCACCACCCGGGACCGCACGATACCGCTCGTCAACACGAACGAGCTACTTCTCACCTACGGCCCCACAACCGGCGTCAAAACGGGCACCACGCCCGCCGCCGGGCCAAGCCTCGTGTCGGCCGCCGAGTCCGGAAACGAGTCCTACATAACGGTCGTGTTGGACGACGAGCAGCGCTTTATAGACTCGGCGGCGCTTTTAGAGTACGGGTTCGAGGCTTACGACCGCCGGAACCTGGCCTCGGAGGGCGAGCAATACGCGAAAGTAGGCGTGCCGTACCGGCGGGGCCAAGAGATAGACCTGATCGCCGAAAAGGACGTGCCGGGCCTGGTAGAAGGGAAGCCGGACGTAGAGCGCGAGGCCAACGTCCGGGAGAAGTTGCCGGGCTCGATTCGCCCCGGCGCGAAGCTCGGGGAGCTCGTCGTAAAGGTGGATGGTGAGCGCGTGGGGACGTCGGCGTTGGTTGCCCGGAAGGGGTACGGGGAAGCCTCCGTCGGTGAGAAGGTGTGGTATACCGTGGAGGGAATTTTCGAGTAAGTTCGAAAAGGGGAGAGAAGGGAACCGAAGATGATCCTGACCGTAACCCTTAACGCTGCCGTCGCCCAGACGCTCGTGGTCCCGAGCCTCACGCTGGGGCACCGTCACCGGGTACAGGAGAGTGTAGCCCTGGCCGGCGGCAAGGGCATAAACGTTGCCCGGAGCCTGCGTACCCTGGGCGTGCCGGTTCTTGCTACGGGGCTCGTCGGCGGACGAAACGCGGACGCCGTGCGGGACGGCCTCTCGGAGGCGGCCATACCGTTCGACCTCGTGGAGATCGAAGGCCACTCCAGGACTTCGACCGCTATCATAGACCCGACCAGCGGGGCGCAAACGGAGATCAACGAGTACGGCCCGGAAGTCAGCCCCCACGAACTCCAGGAGTTTTCCCGCCGGCTGGAGCACCTGATGGAGTACGCCACTGCGATAGTCTTCGCCGGGAGCCTGCCGCCAAACGTGGAGGAGAGTTTTCTGGTCGGCCTCGTAAAGCGGGCGCGCGACCGAGACCTCTACACCGTGGTGGACTCGACTCCGACGGTGCTGCGCTCCGCCCTCAAGGCAAACCCGTCGCTCGTCAGCCCGAACCAGCACGAGGCCGAGAGCGTGGTCGGCTTCGACTTTATCGAGGAGGAAGACTTTCCAAGAGCCCTCGGACGTCTAGTCGAACTCGGGGGCGAGGGGGCGTGCATAACGCTCTCCGAAGGACACTCCTACCTGACCTCCGGTAAAGACCTGATCTGCGCCCGGGCGCCAAAGGTGGAGACGCGCTCTACGGTGGGGAGTGGCGACGCCTACCTGGCCGGACTCTTGGCGGGCCTCTTACACCGGAACCTCACCACCACCGACTCCGTGCGGCTCGCCGCCGGTTGCGCCGCCGCCAACGCCGAAACCCTCGGGGCCGGGATGCTAGAAGCCCGCCGGGCCGAAGAACTCGCCGAGTCCGTGGAGGCCGAAATTCAGTCTCTCAACCTGGAAGCCGACCGCGTCTAGGGGTTCTTTTGGGAAGCCTGGGCGGCCCGGTTATGCTGCCGTCCCGTGCTAAAATAAGGCGCTGCAAGTCGTTATCCCAAAGAGATGGAGGTCAACCTGTTATGGCGGTCGCAGAAGTAACGGACGCCAACTTCGAGGGCGAAGTCCTCAAGGCGGACAAACCGGTAATAGTAGATTTCTGGGCGCCGTGGTGCGCGCCGTGCCGCAGGATCTCTCCCATCCTCGAAGAGATGTCCGAGGACAGGCAAGACGTACAGTTTTTCAAGATGAACGTGGATGACAACCCATCCACGGCAATGAACTACGGCGTCTCCAGTATCCCGACGATAGTTCGCTTCGAGGGCGGTCAAGAGACGCAGAAAGCGGTCGGGGCGCTGCCCAAAAACCAGCTTTCGTCGCAGCTCGGGTTGTAGCCCGTTTCTAATTGCAACGAGGAAGCCGGACGGTTACAATCCCGGACTGGTAGCCCAAAGAAGGAGCTTTCGAAACGTTGCTCCGGAGGGTAATTGTCAAGAACGTATGAGTTTTAGAGGAGGTACTTAGATGAAATTCAAACCACTCGGAGAGCGCGCGTTGGTCAAGATGGTCGAGCGGGAGCAGACGACCGCTTCCGGAATCGTTTTGCCGGACACAGCCAAAGAGAAGCCGCAGACGGCGGAGGTCGTCGCGGTCGGCGAGTTTGAGAACGGCGTACAGGTTAGCGAGGGAGACGTAATCGTCTTCGCCAAGTACTCGGGAACCGAGATCAAGCTGGACGGCGACGATTTCATGATTTTGGATGCCGAAGACATCCTCGGGGTCGTAGAGGACTAATACTCTACCGGGAGTAATTTCTGGGCAAGAGAGGGCGCCGGACGCACTAGTAGCGTCCCGGCGCTTCTCTTTGTTGGCCGCGAGACTCCCGGGTCGAACAGAGATTTCTAGGGAGGATCGGCCGGACCTTGCGTACGTTGAGGAGAGGAGACCGCGGTAGGGAAGTCGTGGATCTCCAGACCCGTTTACAGGCCCTGGGCTTCGACTTCGGCAACCGGGGCATAGACGGCGTGTTCGGCCCCGTTACCGAAAGGGCCGTCCGGGCTTTCCAGCAAAACACCAGCATTCTCTCCGACGGCAAAGTGGGGTGGCCGACCTGGAACGAAATCGTGGAGGCCGGCTATCGTCCCGGTGGACGTTTGATCTACTTGCGCCAGCCGCCTTTTCGGGGGGCGGACGTGATGCAGCTCCAGCGGATGCTCAACGACCTGGGCTTTGATCCGGGCGCCGTTAACGGTCTTTTGGACGAGCGTACGGCGCGCGCCGTGCGGGATTTTCAGAGAAACGCCGGGCTGACGGTGGACGGGGTGGTGGACGAAACGGTTTTCAAAGTCCTTGGCACCTACGCCTCGCAAAGCCTCGGCACCCACCAACTACCGGATAAGAGCGGCGGGTACTTCCCGGAGGACATCTTCTCGGGGACCATCGTCGTGGACGCGGCCCACGGCGGGCGTGACAGGGGGTACGTCTGCCCGAACGGCCTCTCCGAAGCCGACCTGAACCTGGCGGTCGCCGAAGAGCTGGCCCAGATACTACCGGCCCACGAGATCCTCCTGACCCGCAGCGACGACGAAGAGATCTCTCCCGCAGACCGGGCGGTTGTCGCCAACGAATCCGGGGCAAAGATGGTAGTCTCTATCCACCACGCCGCCCACCACTCACCAACGGCCAGCGGTACGGCCTCTTTCTACTTCGAGCGGTTGGGATACCAGTCCCATCGCGGACGCATGGCCGCCACCTACATCCAACGCGGACTGAGCCGGACCCTCGACACTTGCGATATTGGGGAGTTCGGCCGCTCCTACGGCATACTACGCGAGACGAATATACCGGCGATCATGCTAGAGCCACTCTTTCTTACGAACCCGGGAAACCTGGAGCTGGCCTCAGATCCCTACTACCCCGTCACCGTCTCCGAAGCCATAGCCGGCGCCCTGGAACTCTACGCGAGCCGCGACGACGGCTTTATAGCGGTTTAGGCTTCAGGCCTCGGATTTCAGATCGTTCAGGTCGCTTCGTCGCTTCGGAGTTGCGACCCTCGCTTTCAGCAACTTCGGGTTTTCCGAAACCTGACACCTCCGATCCGGCTGGTATAATACCCCCCGCAGTCGGGACGTAGCGCAGCCTGGTAGCGCGCCTCGTTCGGGACGAGGAGGTCGGAGGTTCGAATCCTCTCGTCCCGACTCTTTTAGGGATTTTCCCTAACTTTTATCTTCCGATCCGGCGGTTATAGTTTGGCTTCTTCGGCCTCTTCCAGAAGCGTACCCCAATCTTCGTAGAGGTTCTCCAGCACGCTTTTTAGCTGACGGTGCTCCGTAACTACTTTGCGGGAGCGCTCCCCGTCGGCGTAGAGTTCCGAGGTGGCAAGCTCTTTCTCCAAACGACCTATGCGACGTTCGGTGGCGTCTATCTCACCCTCCACCGCGACCAACCGGGTGGCGATGATGCTCTGGTTCTTGTCTAACCCGGGACGCACCCGCTGCCGGGGCGTCTTTTTGCCGCCCTCCCGGACGTCTAGACGCCGGTAGGAGCGGTAGTAGTCGTAGCCACCGGGATAGTTGGTGAGCTTTTTGTCGCCCAACTCGACCACGCGGGTCGCGAGCTTCCTGAGAAAGTACCGGTCGTGGGAGATAAAAAATATTGTGCCTTTGTATTGGAGCAATGCTTCTTCCAGGGCTTCGCGGGCGGGAATGTCCAGGTTGTTCGTCGGTTCGTCCAGCAGGAGGAAGTTGGCGTCGCTGACCACGATCTCCGCGAGCGAGAGCCGGTTTTTCTCGCCGCCCGATAAAGATGAGACTTTCTTGAACACGTCGTCGCCGGAGAAGAGGAACGAGCCCAGAAGGTCTCGTGTGTCGGGGGCATCGAGGCCCGTCGCGTCCATGGCTTCTTGCAGGACGGTTTTACCGCCTTCGAGCCGGGCGAGTTGTTGGTCCTGGTAGGCGGGCGTAACGTTGTGACCGAGACGGGTCCGTCCGCCGCGGGGTTCCAGCTCTCCGGTCGCGAGCCGCATTATGGTGCTCTTGCCGGTCCCGTTCGGGCCCATGAGCGCGACGCGCTCCCCGCGCTCGACCACGAGGTTCAGTTCTTGCAGTAGCGGTTCGCCGTCCTCCTCGTAGGCATAACCAACCTCCTCCATCTCCAGGACCACGCGGCCCGCGCGCCGGGTCTCTTCACCGAGGTCCAGCCGGATGTTCTTCGAGCTTCGTCCCGGGTCGTCGATCTTCTCCATCCGGTCCAGGAGTTTCTGTTTGCTCTTTGCCTGGCTGGCTTTTTTCGCTTTGGCGCGGTTTTTCTCGATAAACCGTTCCAGTTGCTCGCGGCGCTCGGCGTTCGCTTTGGCTTTGCGGGCGAGTTGCTCGTCGCGGGCCGCTTTTTCGCGGACGTAGCCGCTGTAGTTGCCCGGGTAGCGGACGAGCTTTCCGTCTTCCAATTCCACGATGGAGCCTGCCACGGCGTCCAGAAAGTAGCGGTCGTGGGAGACCACGAGTATGGCGCTACGGGCGTTCTTTATAAAGCCTTCCAGCCACTCTATAGCCCGGAGGTCCAGGTGGTTCGTGGGCTCGTCGAGCAGAACGAGATCCGGCTCCTCCAGAAGCAGCCTCGCGAGCGCCACGTGGCTCTGCTCGCCGCCGGAGAAAGACCCGACCGGGCGCTTCCAATCTTCGGGGGCGAAGCCTAAGGACGAGAGGGCCGAGGCCGCCCGCGCCCGGTAGGCGTAACCGCCGTCCCGCTCGAACTCGGCCTGGAACCTCCCGTAGCGTTCCAGAAGGGCGTCGGAGGGGTTTTCGGCCAGTTCGTTCTCCAGTTCTTCGAGTTCTTTTTCGCGCAGGATCAGGGGCTCGAAAGCCGACAGTAGCTCTTCTTCGATGGAGACTCGCCCGCGCTCGCCCGCGTAGAGGTTCTGCGGCGTCATCCTCACCCGGGCGCCGCCGATGCGCTCGACGCCGCCGGCCTCTGTATCCGAGTTACCGGAGAGCACGTTGAGCAGGGTCGTCTTGCCGACCCCGTTGCGTCCGACCAGCCCGATCTTCTCCCCAGACTCGACGGCGAGCGAGGCCCCGGAGAGAATCTTCAAATCCCCCCCGTGATATTTGACCAAATCTCTCGCTATAACGACTTTCACGCCGATGAAATTACCACGTTACAGAAATCTATCTAGCCCGCCGGTAGAAAATCCTTCCCGCCGTCGTTGTCCGCAATTGCCCGGACGAGCCTGTTCTGGGATAAGCTTCGAACGTGAAAGAGGTCGGGAAAAGAATGCCGGAAGGGCCACCCGGAGGTCCTTTGACACCAGAGGAGCGGGTGGAGTTCGAGGAGGGTTTGATCTCTTTTTCCGACCGCCAGTTGGGTTTGCTGGGCGACATCCGGGGCCTGGACGTACTCTACGCCGGTGGCTTTTCGCTGCTCTGGATCGAGGGCCTCAGCCAGCGTATCGGTGAGGGTGGGAGCCTCACCGTGCTGGATCTCGACGAGGAAGCCCTCGGAGAAACCAACGAGCGGCTCGCGGAAGCCGGCCTCGCGGCCCCGGTAAGCCTCGTCGCGGGGGATGTTTTCTCGCCGCCCTTCAGGGACGGAAGTTTCGATCTCGCCTACTCTGCGGGCCTCTTCCACGAACTGGACGTGACGGAGAGGGCCGCGGACAAAGCATTGCAAGCCCTAGCGCGCGCCGTGCGCCGCGGCGGGCGGGTGGCGACCACGGACTTCGTAGACTCCACGCCGGCCGTCCAGATCGAGGACGAACGCCTCCGGGCGGCCGTCTGGGACGAACTACACGGGCGGAAGCTCTACAGCATCGGCCCGCCGGAGAGGCTCGCCGCGGTGCACGAGAGCTACTTGGAAAACGTCGAGAAACGCACCTTAAGACCTTATTCCGTAGAACATCTCGGGAAGATCATCTTAGCCGAGAAAGAGCCGGAAGAGCTATCTTTTCTACCCCCCGAAGCGCGGGATGGTTGGCGCGGGCGATACGAAATCCTTCGGGAACGCATCCGGCGCGAAGGCTACACGCGGCCCGCGACGCTGTATCTGGAGGGACGAACCCCTGGCGGCTAACCTTTCTTCTCTTCCGGGCTCCTCCACGAGAGCCGGTCCGGATCGTAGCCGAGGTCTACTGCGGCGTCGCGGATGAAAGTGTCGGTGCGGAGGGCGAAGGGTAGCCAACCCTTATAACGCTCGTAGGCTTCTTCCGCCTCCGGACGCGGGTTTTCGAGGCCCGTCATGTCCCGCATATCCTGGTCCATCTCGATAAACCTCGAAAGCCAGGTGTCGTCGTTGCGCCCTTCGTTCAGGGCGACCGAGAAGGCTTCGTACGAGACGTAGTCGGGCTCTTCTTCCGCATAATGGGGGACGAACCTTTCTCTCATGCCGCCCATCACCTCCTCGACGCCGGTCAGCAGGGTGGGCAGGCCCGGTCCTTCGGCGGCGGGGTGGTCTTTCGGGAGTCCCCAGCGCAGGGCGGCGGCCGTTTCGCTGACCACCCGGAACACGTACGGGATAGAGCGCCGGGCCTAGCGGCTGTGGAAATAGTAGACCAGCGGGTAACGCCGGACGCCTTCGTAGTAGCTCGTCAGGTTCTGATGGAAGCCGCCGATAGTGGCGTCGAGGCCGCTCGGGTTGCCCTTCGGGAAGTGCGGCCTGAGAAGGTTAACGGGGTCCGCGTCGTCGCCCGCTTGGTGGTAGAGACCGGATGAGAGCGTGTTCCACTGCTGGAGAACCTGATAGATGTTCAGTATGTAAGTGATAAAGAGGGTGATAATCGAGAACCCGATAAGCGCCTGCACGAAAGTCAGGGTGCCGAAAAAGGGGTTTTTCGGGGTAATGTCCCCGTAGCCGAGGGTCCCTACCGTAACGCCGCTCAAGTAGATCATGTGCGGGAAAGTCGGCTTTGCGCCGCTCGTGAAGGAGAAGTAGTCTGTTTGCGAGTAGTAGATGAGGCCGAAGCCTAAAATTTCTACGAGCATCCACAGCAGAAGGGTGGCCGGTATCATGAAGGGCGCCCCGACCGACAACCCAAAATGCCGCGCCCTTGTCGGCAGGGGGCGGGTCACCGCCCGCAAGAGGCCCCAGGTCACCCGGTAAAGGCGGCTGCTGAGAAAGCTGAACCCGTCGTAGTTCAGGACGGCGAAGAACACGTCCAAGAGCCCCACGAAGATCAACACGATACCGCACACCAACAATACCCAGGTCATCTAACCTCTTTTTCTAATACCGGAAAGCATAATCACCCGAATACCTCCTGTTCCCGCCGACCATATCCGCTACACTTTCTGTCAGAAACCGGGCTGTACCTTACCGCCGTTTATTATTTCGCGCTACGGGGTATGGGCCGTCAAATTGTTAGGGTGTGTGGCGTAACAAACCCGAAAGGAGGGGCCTCGTGACGGAAAGATACGGCGACGAAGAGTCTGCCCAGGAAAGGGCCCGGCGACGGCTGCAAGAGCTGGAAGAACAGAGGTTGGCGGGCGGCTCCGGGGAAAGAGAAGTCTTCGTGCAGGATGAGACGTTTGAGCCCGAGGCGTCCGAGCCCGAGGCACCTAGACCTGAAGCACCCGAGCCCGGCGGGAGGTCTGGAAGCGGCGAGGCGTCCGGTCAAGTGTCCGGGCAAATGTCCGGGCAGGCTTCCGAGTATGCCCAGCAGGGCCAGGAGAAAGCCGCCGAAGTAGCGGGGCAGGGCCGGGAAAAGGCGAAGGGGCAGATCGCCACCCAGAAAGAGCGGGCTTCCGGGGAGTTGCAGGGCATAGCGCGGGCCCTCCAGAGCACGGGTGAGCAACTGCGGGAGCAGAACCAGGACTCCGTCGGCCGCTACGCGGATCAGGCCGCGGAGCAGGTGGAGCGGCTCTCCAATTTCCTGGACGAAAAGGACTCGGAGCAACTCCTAAACGAGGTGGAGGACTTCGCCCGGCAGAGCCCGGCGGTGTTCCTGGGCGGGGCGTTTTTGGCGGGGGTCGCCGCGGCCCGCTTTCTCAAGAGTTCCGCCGGCCAGACCGGAGACCTGAAAGAAGAGCTGAAGCAGGCGGGCGAGGAGTTGCGACAGAGCGCCACCCCGTCCGACGGCGGTGGTTTGCGGTGATGCAGAAGAGCCGGCGGGACCGCCCGACGGGCGAGCTATTAGGGGACCTTTACCGGGGCGTTTCGAACGTCATAAGCCTGGAGATAGAGCTCGCCAAAACGGAGGTCAGCCAGAAAGCTTCCCGGGTCGGCAAAAACGTGGGTTTGTTGGCCGCCGGGGGCGCCATAGCTTACGCGGGTTTTCTGGCGCTCATAGCCGCGATCATCGCCATACTGGCGACGTTTATGTATACCTGGCTGGCGGCCCTTATAGTGGCGTTGCTGGTGCTCGCGGCGGGTGGCGCGCTCGTGTGGGTTGGCTTAAAGACTCTTCAGCAAGAGTCTCCCGTACCACAAAGAACGGTCGAAACCCTCAAGGAGGACAAAGAATGGATGACAGACCAGACCAACTAAGAGGACAGAACGAACCGGACGCGGGCGTCCGCGACAAGCTCTCGTCGGGGCGGGGCGAGATAAACCCGAACCCCGCTTCCACCGACGACGAGTTGGAAGAGCTGCGCCTCGAACTCTCGCGGACCCGGGCGGAGATGAGCGAGACGGTCTACGCTTTGCAGGACCGGCTGAACCCACAATACATGAGGGAACAAGCCTCCTCCCAGGCCAAAGACTCGGCGAAGCAAGCTGGCTCCAACGTGGTGGAGACGATCAAAGACAACCCGATACCAACGGCGCTGGCCGGGGCGGGGCTCGTGGGGCTTGGGTGGCTGATCTCTAGCGGTCGCGATAGTGGTAGCGGTGGCGGTGAATCGCAACGAGGCTCGCGGCAAGGCGGTTACGAAGACCCCGGCTACTACAGTTCTACCAGACGCACTTATCCGGAATACTATGAAGGGCGCGAATTCGAAAGCTCTTCCGGGGAGTCCGGCGGTGAACGGGCGCGGGAGGCTGCCGGCCAAGCCCGGCAGAAAGCCGGCGAATTGGGCGGCCAGCTACAGAGCCGGGCGAGCCGGGCCGGCGGTGAGGCCCAAGAGAAAGCCCAGCAGGCCAAAGGCGGTTTCCAGCGGATGTTACAGGACACGCCCCTGGCCCTCGGGGCCCTGGCCCTCGGTATCGGGGCCGCCGTCGGCTTCGCCGTACCCGGAACCAGCAAGGAAGACGAGGTGATGGGCGAGACGCGCGACAACCTGGTTGAACGCGGCAAGCAATCCGCCCAGGATGCCCGCAAACGGGCGCAGAGCGCCATCGAAGAAGGCCGCCGGGCCGCGGAGCAAGAAGCCGACCGTCAGGACTTGACCTGAGAACTATGGCCGAAGTCTCTCTACAAAGCCGGGCCGGCGAGGGTTTTGAAAAGGCAAACACCACGACGACGAACGGTGGTGAGCACCAGGAGTTGGACCATATCTTTAAGGAGGCGACCCGGCTTCTAGAAGCCACGGACCTTCCCGGCGCGAATGAAGCCCTCAAAACGGCCGAGCAGGTCCTCGTTCTGCGGCGTCGGATCTTTGACCTCGGTCCCTGGTAGTAGGTTTACCAGAGGAATAAAACAGGAATCTTTCTCTTGTGAGACGGTAAGTGCCGGCGGAGCGGGGAGGTAAAGCGTGAAGGTGCCCGGCAAAAAATATCTAGAGAAGGCCGAGCAGACCGGCAACCAGGCCTGGGTCCCGATGACCCACGGGCTCGGGACGGTAGAACTCCTCAAACGCACGGCGAAAGAGGTGGGCGACGACCACCTCTTTGCGTATGCGGGCAATCTTTCCTATAAGGCGCTCTTCGCGCTCTTTCCGCTGTTTACGCTCCTGATCTCGCTGCTCGGCATGTTCAACGCCGCTTGGGTCGTAGACGCCTTTACCAACCAGTTGGCGGGCGCGCTGCCCCCGGAAGCCTCCGAATTCATCAACGGGCAACTCCAGAGCATTGCCCAGAGTGAGGCTACCGCATCCTTTACTTTCGGGGCCCTTATCTCCATAGCCCTCGGATTGTGGGGTGTTTCGGGCGCGATGCGTTCGGTTATGGAAGCCATGAACGTCATGCACGACCTCGAAGAAACCCGGCCGTTCTGGAAAAAGTACGTGGTTTCTTTGTTTATCGCGTTGTTTGTCGTGGGCTTGGTGCTCACGGCGCTCGTGCTGGTGGTGTTCGGGGAGCGGATCGGGGCCCAGGTCGCGGCGGCCTTGGGGTTCGGCTCTATTTTCGAGACGATATGGGCCGTAGTGCAGTGGCCGGTTTTGACCTTTCTGGTGCTCTTTGCGTTCGCGGTTCTCTACTACTTCGCTCCGTCCGCCGACCAGAAGTTCCGCTGGATCAGCCCCGGCTCCCTCGTGGCTTTCGCGTTCTGGCTAATATTCTCCCTGGTCTTCGCGTACTACGTGGGCACTTCGGACTCTTTCCAGACCTACGGTGCTCTGGCCGGTGTGATCATCCTGATGCTCTACTTCTACTACTCGGCCGCCATCGTGCTCGTCGGAGCCGAGATGAACCAGGTGGTGGAAGAGAATATCCCCGGCGGTAAGAATAAGGGCGAAGAGTACCCGGACGATAAGAAGCCGCCGGAGCAACAGACCGGCTAGGTTGTTGCCGGCCAACGCTCCAATACTATTGTGACCGGCCCGTCGTTCGTCAACGCCACGTCCATCATCGCCCCGAAACGGCCTTTCTCTACGGAACGAATTCCAACGTCCCGCAGCTTCTCGTAAAAGTAGTTGAAGAGCGGCTCGGCCTTTTCCGGGGGGGCGGCTTTTACGAAGCTCGGGCGTTTGCCCTTGCGGGTGTCGGCGAGCAGCGTAAATTGCGAGACGGCGAGCACCGCGCCCCCAACCTCCCGCACGCCCAGGTTCATCTTGCCGTCCTCATCGGCAAAGACCCGCAGGCCGGCGACCTTCTCCGCGAGCCAGTCGGCCTCTGCCTCCGTGTCTCCCTGTCCGACGCCGACTAGGAGCAGCAACCCGGCCCCGATCCAGGATACCAGTTCCTCGTCTACCGTAACGGAAGCCCTGCTTACCCGCTGGAGGACTATCCTCATCTTCAGGGTTAGAGGGGTTGGCGGCCCGCGTAGCCGGCTTCGATCTCGTGCCAGTACTCCACCCGTTCCTCTGGCGGATGCCAGCAGAGAAAGACCACGCGGCCTTCCCGCTCGTGGGGAAAGTCCAAAAGGCCCATGTTCAGGTCTTTGAGTACGACGCCCAACTCCCGGATGCGTTCTATGGAGCGGTGGAGTTTATACGCCTCGACGCCGTACTCGGAGCCGATCCTACCGCCGCCGTTCGAGGCTTTTGCTTCGAGGATGGGTTCCATGTGCGGGGCTTTCTCCCGCAAAGCGTCGCGGTGTAAGGAAACTTCCCGGAGCATCTCTTGGAGGGTGGGGAGGAGTTGGTTCACCTCCTCTACGGTAAAGAGCTTCTGAAATGGATGCTCCACGGCAGGAGGGCTTTCTAGCGGCCGACGGCCAGCCGGTCGGCCAGCATACCGGGCAGACCCGCCTCGCGGATCTTGGCCTGCGCCTTTTCTATGTCGTACTCGACGGACCGGTAGGTAACGTCGGTCCCCTCTACCAACACGTAGGAGGCGAACGTGTCGCCGTCGCGGGGCTGGCCGACAGAGCCGGGGTTTACCAGGTACGGGCCATCGGAACCCAGGTCCAGGGCCTCGGTCGCCGGGCCGTTGGGTGAGGGCGCGACCGCTTTTACGTGCGTGTGGCCGAAAAAGCAGAGCCGCACGTCCGGGTACTCTCTCTCCAACACAGCCAAGTTCTCGGCCGCCGTACCCCCGTCTATGATGTACTCGTCCGGGTCCCGGACCGAACCGTGAACAAAGAGGACCTCGCCCGCCCGCATAGTGCGCGGCCGGGAGCGGAGAAACTCCGCGTTCTCGTCTGTCAGGCGTTCCCGGGTCCAGCGAACGGCGGCCCCGGCCACCGGGTTAAACCAATTCAAATCCGTGCCGAGGTCGGTAACGGCCAGGTCGTGGTTGCCCGTGATCGTGGGCATCTCCCGCCCCCGCACGAGGTCGCAGCACTCGTTCGGGTTCGCCCCGTAACCGATAACGTCGCCCAGGCAGTAGATGCGCTCCACCCCGCCGGGCACGCCCTCGGGCACGTCCGCGAGGACGGCTTCGAGGCCTTCGAGGTTACCGTGGATGTCGGAGATCACCGCGTACATGGCGTTGGACCGCGTAGTATAGCAGTCAAACCCCAGCTTTCAGCCGGATTGCCGGCAGACCAGACTTGCGGTAACATCTCTCAGCAACACTCCTGCGCGGGCCTGTAGCTCAGGGGATAGAGCACTGGTTTCCGGTGCCAGGTGTCGGAGGTTCGAATCCTTCCAGGCCCGCTCCCCTCTAAATGTGGTAATGGGCTTTCACGAGTATGCAACTAACCTGCGCAACGCTTCACGAGGTGCTTACGTGGAATAAAGGGTAACTGCGTATTTGACTCCACAATTACATTACTGCATTATTAACACCGACGCTAGAAAGTCGGGGTTTTGTGTAGGAACCTTCGGCGATTAAGAAAGGGAGGGAAATTGGTGAAGAAACTACTGTACATGGCTACCCTAAGTGTGGTGGCAACATTACTATTCGCATCCATAGCGGCGGCGCAAGATGACTTGGACTGCGACGACTTCGCTACCCAGGCCGAGGCCCAGCAAGCTTTGTTCCAAAATCCGACTGACCCCAACAACCTTGACGCCGATAATGACGGCGAAGCGTGTGAAGAGGCAGGATTGCCGGAAGGTGAGGTGCAAACTGTAGCCGACCCGGCAACGGGAGCGCCGGCCGACCCGGCGACGGGGCAGATACTAGGTCCGCCGGCCGACTCTGCAGCGGCACAGAATGCGATCGAGTCCGGCACGCTAACTTGTGCGGACATCGACCTATCCGCATATCAGTTCTACCCTGAACTGGAGTGTGGCATCGAAGCTGGTACAGATCAGTACGTCGCGCCGGAAACCCCAGTTGACACGCCGGAGATGGAGCCGCTTCCCGACACCGGTGGCTCGGCGTTCTTGCTGCCCGTTGCGGGTCTTCTCCTCGCAACCGGCATAATAGGACTTACAATAGTCCGCCGCCGTTCGTAGTAGTCATTACTTGAAGGGAAAAGGGAGCCTACACTCTCTCCCCTTCACTTTTACCTCTTGATTTTTTTAACAACCACACCGGAAACTCCGGCTATGTCCTCAAAAAAGTTGATAGTCTATTTTCTCGGTGGCGGGAGAAATCCTATGGTCGAAACCTGCTTACCTATAGGCTTTTCGAGGTTTTCAAAGAGACTCGCACTGGTTTTCGGTGCCAGGTATCGGAGGTTCAAATCCTTCCAGGTCTGCTTCCCACGGAAAACTGGAGAGCACCTCGTTAATCTCAAACGTCGGAAAATTTTGGTGCTTGACCTGCGACTACCTTGTGCCTATTATGGTATTTGGATGGGTGCAATGTAAGTGACGTTGAGGAAGTGGACCTGTGACCATCAATCGGGTAACAAAAGTTCAAGTCTTACTGACGACCGCAGTGATCGCCGTACTGGTGTTCGCTGCGGGTTGTGGCGAGGGTGGGAGCCAGGCGCAGGACTTGGAGGAACAGCAACAGCAAAACGAGGAACAGCAGAGGCAGAACGAAGAGCTCCAGAAAGAGTTGGAGGGCCGGGAAAAGGAGCAGCAAGAGGCTGAAAAGCAAGAGGAGGCCGAGAGGCAGGAGGAGCTGAAGCAAGAGGTCGCCGATCTAGAGAAGAAGCTGGATGAGAGCGAGCAGCAGCAAAACGAACCTGAGCCGGAACCCGAGTCGAACTCTGAGTCGCCCGACGTGGTGATCGAAAGCAATAGCAACTGGACCGCGCCCCCGTCGCAGGCCCCGCAGGGCGTCGTGGTGGTTTCGCCCAACTACAACGTTCAGGCGGTGGGCGCCGAAGAAGCGCAGGTCCTGGATGGGGCCATTGCTTACTACCAGGCGGCTGAGATCGGTGACTACGTCGCCACCTACAACCTCCTTAGCTCCAGCGACCAGTCCTACTACACGCTCGACCAGTGGGTAGAGTCGAACACGACCCTGGACAGCGCCGCCGCGGAGTTCGTCGTGACCGACGCCTTCCCCGAGGACGTGGGCAACGGCTATCCGACCTACGCCGTGACGCTTACGGCCTACCTGCCCGACGGCAGCTCGTTCGACCGCAAAACGTACTTTACCAATGAAGGCAACGGATTCTGGGCCCACTGGCTGAACGAGGAAGAGATAGACATGTTCGACGGTGCTTTGTAGGCGCCCCGACCCCGGAACGTTTCCTAGCCGCTAATAGCCAACGCCTCCCGGAAACTCCCGTGGAAACCTTCGCCTTCCGCATCCAGGGCGTGCTCGCAGCGGGCTAGATAGGCGGTGGCGTAGAGCCCCGCGGCGGCGACGATTTTCCGTCCTTCTTCTGAGAACCGCCTGTCGCGGGCTTTCTCGTATTCTTCGGCGAAGAGCCGGGTTTCTCCGGGGGTTGGCGGGTTGGGGACGCCGGTGCTCCAGGTAGAGGTGAAATTGGCGGCGGCGATGCCGACGACCACTTCTTCTTTCTCCGGCCGGAGCGAGTCCCAGTCGTAGACGGCGGAGATTTCTCCGTTATCCACCCGGATCTGGTCCGCGCTCCAGTCAGTGTGGCCGACGACTGCCCGGCTTTTGAAGTTGTCCACCACCGCTTTTGCCTCCGCCGCCACGGCGTCGATCCAACCGGCGCCTTCTCTGGTAGCCTCGAAGTCGTAGAGGGCGTTGTGGGGCGGGGGCCACAACTCGTCTTTACCCGGCCAGGGCCAGCCTTTTTCGAGCCCCCGAATGTCCGGCACCCCCGCGGCCAGCTCTATCTGCCGGGCGAGGACCTGTGCCATCCGACACCGGACCCCCGGGTCGTGGCCGTCGGGAATAGCACCTCCGTCTACGAGTTCGTCCACGGTAGCAAGGCCGGCGCCGAAGGGCAGCGGGCCGAGGATAGGGTTTGGACAAGGGAAACCGTGACGGTGAAGGTAAGTTTGTACGCGGTGGACGGCCCGCAAATAGTCGGCGTCCCGTCCCGGCGGGTGGGCTTTGAGAAAGGCGCGGCGTCCGTTGCCGAGGATCAGGCCGAACGCCGCCCCCGTACCCAGCCGGAAGAACAGTATCTCTTCTACCCCCGCGCGGAGATGTTCTTTACAAAAGGCGTCGAGGCGGTGGTTTACATCTTTGGGGTCGGCGGTGCCGAGTATGGAGCGGGAGAGAGGCGGGTTGTCGGCTAGCGTTCCCTCCAACGCGGTCTTCTAGGCCAACCTGCCGGGTTCAGACGGTCTTGCGGCCGGCAAAGAGCCGATAGACGAAGAGCAGGATGATCGCGCCCACGGTGGCGACCAGGATGGACCATGGGTTGAAGCCCGTGGTTCCTACGCCGCCGAGAAACCTGAACAGGATCCCCCCGACGAAAGCGCCGCCCATGCCGATAAGGGGCGTGAGGAGAAAACCACCGGGGTCCCTGCCCGGCAGGATGACCTTCGCCAGGATACCGGCGATGATTCCCACGACGATCCAGCTTACGATTCCCATTCCGACCACGTTTGTCTCCTTCTTTTTTGCCGGTTTTGCAGAACCTACATTCCAGCTTTACGTTCTCCGCTTATCACATCCGCCACCCAGAGATAACGGTAGTCTACCCCTTCATTGACTTTGTATGCCGCATAGACCGCGTGCACAAAAGGAACGACCGTCAAAATCAGCATCGGGATGAACAGTAGAAAGCCGATCAGGACGACCGTCAACACACCGGAGATGGTCCAGCCCGCGAACAGGACCGCAAACCACGCCACCTGATACCACAGCGATTGCAGGGCGTGGAACGAGACCCTCGGGGAGCGGTTTTTATAAAACAGCCAGATGACGAAAGCCGCCACCGGCCCCAGAAAACCCGTAAAAAGGTTCAGGAAGATAGTCAGATGAGACACGACGGACCAGGTGTTTTCTTCGCCGGGGTTTACGGCTACCGGGGACGAAGGTATTCCCTTGCCCGGGCCTCCGGAACCGGGGTTTTCGGGCTCCGGCTCTATGCCGTAGTTTCTTTGCTCCTCGGACATCGGGGCCTACCTCCTCGTCGCTCTCCGTAGTTGTATATGTATACGCGGCGGACGCGATAAGGTTTCTTCTGGCTCTTACTGTGGCCCGGGACCCGGGCGCCCCCGGCTCCGGGCGAGCCACGAAGCCGCGGCGCGTAGTTCTTGCGAGCCGAGGAGAAAAGCCACCCCGAGGTAGGCCGCAAACGACGCCCCGCCAACCCCGAGAAGCACGGACGCCCTCCCGGAAGAAGAGCCGGTCCCGGAGAGAAAGACCCCGGCCCGGGCAACGACGTACATCACGAGCCCGGCAGCCAGTATCCCGGCCAAAGACCTCATCAGCTGCCGGTCCTGTAGAACTTTCACCTCCCGGTGCATGGCGAAGAGCAGGCCGGCCGCCAGCAGCGTGTAAGCCGCCGAGAACCCGAGCGCCACCCCGGCGAGGCCGGCAGGCTGCGAAAAGGCGTAGGCGAGGCCTATAAAGACGATGAAAAGGCCGACGTTGAGCCGGGCGGGTACTACAGAGTTCTGCCGGGCGTAGAAAGCGCGGACGAGCAACAGTTGGACCGTATACCCCGGCAACCCGCCGGCGAACGCGGTGAGAACGGCCGCCACCAGCCGGGTGTCCCCGGGTCCGAACTCGCCGCGCTGGTAGAGTAGACCCACCAGCGGAACGGCGAACGCGACCAGAAAAACAAGCGCCGGAACGATCGCAAAGCCCGTGACACGCAGCCCGAAAGAAAGCGTGGCCCGGTAACCAGCCGTGTCGCGGCGGGCGTGCTTTTCGGAGAGTTCCGGAACCAGGGCGGTCGTTATCGAGACGGCGAAGATACCGTAGGGGAGCAGGAAGACGATGAAGGCGTAGTAGAGCTCGTCCACCCCGTCAAAGCGGGAGGCTAAAAGGTTGGCGGCGACTTGCACCCCGACCGTCGCCGCCACGAAGACGAGCACCGGCGCGGCGAGCTTCAACGCCGTACCCAGGGCCGGATGCCCGAACTGGAGCCGGGGCCTGTACCCGAGCCTCACGGCGGGAGGCACCAGAAGAAGAGACATTACCGCGACGCCGAGCGTGGTGCCGCCGGCGAGCGTGTATATCGCGGCTTCCGGGTTGCGGCCGGCCAGAAAGGCGTAGGCGGCGAAAGAGAGAATAGAGATCAGGTTATTCAACACCGGGGCGAAGGTGGGCAGGAAGAAACGCCGGTGGGCGTTCAGGACCCCTGTGGCGAGCGCGCCCGCGCCGTAGAAAACTATCTGGAGCGCGAAAATCCGGAAGAGCAAGACCGCAAGCTCCGTCCGGCGTGCCGCTTCTCCGGAAGACAGCGTAGAAGAGCCGGACCAGTCGGTTGTCAGGAGGATTATGGGACCGGCAAAGAGGATTCCCAAAACCGCGAGTATTCCCAGGAGGGGCAAGACGAGGGTGGAGAGCGCGTTTACGAAACTCCGGGCGTCCCGTTCGCCGTTGCGGGAGACGCGCTCCACGAGGAGGGGGACCAGGATCGAGGATAGCACCCCGCCCATAAACAGCTCGTAGATTTGGGTCGGCAGCGCGTTCGAGAGCGTGTACGCCCCGGCGACGGCCCCGGTCCCCAAAGCGCCGGCCTGGGCCATCGTCCGCAGGTAGCCGGTGGCCCGCGAGAGCGAAGTCGCCGCCGACATGGAAATGATGGATCTCAACATGTTCGTCACCCGTGGATGGTACATCCGTCGTCCCCGCCGCGCCGCCCCCGGTACCGGGCCGCGAGTAGGAGTAGAATTCCACTGCGGAGAAAGGAGCAAAAGGTGATTACGGAAAAATTCAGGGTGGAGAAATGAATTGCTATCCCATAAAACTCACTTACCACGTGCGGGCCTACGCTTTCGGGGAGCGTCTAATTCCTGAAATACTCGGCAAAACGGACGTTCCCGACGGCCTCGTGGCCGAGACCTGGGAAGTCAGCGACTACCGCGAGGCACGGGCGACGGTGAAGAACGGCGAATACGCCGGACGCGGGCTTCACGGGCTCGTCGAGGAATTTCCGGGCGAGTTGGTCGGTGGGGGATGGCGGGGGCCGCACTTCCCGCTGCTGGAGAAGTTTATAGACGCCTCGCACATGCTCCCGGTACACCTCCACGCCGACGATGAGTCGGCGCGGAGAAAACACGGCGAGCCGCACGGCAAAACCGAGGCCTGGCACATCCTCTGGGCTGCCGAGGGCGCGACCATCCTAGCGGGCGTCCGGGAAGACGCCGGGCAAGACGAACTCTTCGAGGCGTTCAAGGCCCAGGATTACGACTCCGTCATGTTCCGGCACCCGATACGGGCCGGTGACACCATCTACGTGCCGGGCGGCATCCTGCACGCCTTCGGCCCCGACGCCCTGGTCTTCGAGGTACAACAAACCTCGGATCTCGGCCAGTTCGTTATGCCCGAAGACCTCTATGGCAACCGGCTGTCCGGGGAAGAGTGGGGCGCGAACATCCGGGCCACGCTGGACGAGCTGAGAAGAGACTACGAGCCCCGTCCCAACTCCGGCCTGGTACTCGAAGACGGGAACAACCGTCGCATCCTCTGCTGCGCGGGGCCGCACTTCGCCCTCGAACGTTGGATGCTGACAGAACCCTACACTGGGCCTCCGCAGCCTCGGCGCTGCCGGACGCTATCGAACGTCGGGGACGCGGTGGGTATCGAGTACGCGGGCGGTGAGGAGCTTTTAGGACCCGGCGAGTCTTGTATCTTGCCGGCGGCTATAGGCGAGGTTCGCGTCGTTTTCGAGGGGGAGGCAAGCCTCGTAGTTTGCTACGTGCCGGACCTGGACCTGGACGTTGTGGCGCCCCTGCGGGAGGCGGGTTATTCGGACGGGGAGATTCGGGGGTTGGGAGAAGTAAATGTATGACTACTTAGAAGGCTGCACGAGGAGGACGTTTTGGGGAAGGTAGTGGCTTTGGGCGAGGTCGTTGCGGACATCTACCGGGGCGGGGGTGGCTCGCCGGTCGCGATGCCGTTCACGGCGCGGCCCGGCGGCGCGCCGGCGAACATCGCCGTGGCGGTTTCGAGGCTCGGGACGGAGGCGGCGTTCGTCGGGGGCGTGGGCGACGACCTGTTCGGTAATTTCATCCTCCAGGCCCTGGAGGCCGAAGGCGTGGATGCCGGCGGCGTACGGCGCTGCGACCCGCCGACGCGCACCTCGCTGGCTTTCGTGGAGATAGACGATGCGGGTGACCGGGAGTTCACCTTCTACCGCTCGGACCCGGCCGCCGACGAGCTACTCTCGCCGGAAGACATCTCCGAGGATCTCTTTGCCGGAGCCTCGTTCCTGAACTTCGGGAGCATACCGCTCATCCAGGACCCGGTGGCGGCCGCGACCCGGGAGGCCGCGAAGCTCGCCGCCGACGCAGGCGTCACCGTGGCCTTCGACGTGAACTTCCGGGAGCACCTCTGGGAGGACGTCGAGGCCGCCCGCGAGGCCGTGGACCCGCTTATCGACCTGTCGAACATCGTCAAACTTAGCGAGGACGAACTCTCGCCGCTGCTCGGCGTGGAAAGCAGCGAAGAAGCCGCCCGGACGCTTCTGGACCGGGGTGTGGAACTGGTCCTGATCAGCCTGGGTCCGGACGGCGCTTTCTACGCCACCCCCGGGTTCAGCGGCTCCGTACCGGCTTTCGAGGTAGAAGTATTGGACGCCACCGGGGCCGGGGATGCTTTTCTGGCCGCGGCTTTGTCGCGCCTGGCCGGAGAAAGCCTGGCTGACGAAGAGGCCGTGCGTGAGGCGGCCCGGCGTGGAACGGCCGCCGGCGCGATGGCCTGCACGGACTACGGCGCCATGAGCGCCCTGCCGACCAAGAAGGAACTGGAACGTTTTATCGGGGAGAGAAGTTAGCGGTTCGCAGGGCGACGTGTGATGACGTTGGGTTTCGACGCTTTGTTTTTTGCTGACGGCCGAAGTGCTGACAGGCTGAAACCCTCCGCCAGCGCCTGCTAGCGCCTGCTAACGTCGGACCTCGCTGACCACGACCGGGACGTCCACTAGTTCGGATAGCCTCCGGGCCAGGGGACGCAGGGAGGGCAGCTCCGTCGCCGCGTGGCCGGCGTCTATCGCCGCGAGGCCGAGGGATTTCGCCAGAAGGGCGTCGTGGTAGTCCAGGTCTCCGGTGACGTAGGCTCCCGCCCCTGATGTCGCCACCTCCCGGACGAACGAACCGCCGGAACCCCCGAGAACGGCGACGCGCCGGATGGTTCGCCCGGGCTCCGGGTTTGCGACCAGGCGGGCCTCGGAGCCCAGAGACCGCGAGATGTCCCGCGCCAACCCTTCCGGGGTGGACGTTTGCGGCAGCCGGCCGAGACGGCCGTAGCCGCAGCCTTCCGGATGGCCTTCGACGGGGTACAAGTCCAGGGCCGTTTCTTCGTAGGGGTGGGCGGCGGTTGCGGCTTTTGCGGCCCCGTTCGCGAGGTGTGCCGGGACCACGGTTTCCAGCCGGATCTCCGGCTCCCGCCCCAGTTCGCCCCGTTCGCCCGAATACGGGTTTGCCGACGCGCCCGGCAGGAAAGTCCCGGTTCCGGGGGTGCGGAAGGTACACTTTTTGTAGTCTCCGATCACCCCGGCCCCGGCGGCGTCTAGTGCGTCCGCGACTTCCTCGACGTACGCCTCCGGCACGAACACCACGAGCTTGCACAGCCCGCCCCGGGGCGAGACGACCCTCAGAGGTCCCTCAAGGCCGACGGCCTCCGCAAGTGCGACTGAGACCCCATCGGGGGCGGCGTCGTAGTTCGTGTGGGCGGCGTAAACGTTCAGGCCGTTGCGTGCGGCCCGGAACACGAGGTTGCCCGGATAGGAGCCGGCGTCAACGGAGTTCAAGCCGCCGAAGATCAGGGGGTGGTGAAACAAGAGGAAATCCGCGCCCCACTCCTCAGCCTCGTCGAAGACTTCCGGAAGCGGCGTGAGCGCGACCAGGACCTTCGCGACCTCCGCCGCCGGGTTCCCGGCCTGGAGCCCGCAGTTGTCCCAGCCCTCCGCCAGAGAGGGCGGCGCTATTTTATCCACGGCCGTTGCTATATCCCGAACTTTGGTCACGGCCTGCATTGTACAATTCCCGGACCTTGAGCCCGAACCGAAACACAAAGTTCGCTGAACTTATCTCCAACGCCACCCGGTTGCCCTTGATCTCCGTCCCGCTCTTTCCCATCGTCGGCGCGGCTTCCGGCGGCTTGCGGGGGGTTGGCTGGGCCATCCTCGGCTTGTTTCTGACCAGCGGGCTTTCGTTGGTTTACCTCTCGTACCTGACGCGGACGGGCAAAGTGCGGGACCCGCGTCGAATTTCGCGGGCCGAGCGCGTTCGTCCCCTGCGGGTGGTCGCGGTGCTGCACGCGGGGGCGTTTTTGGTGCTGCTATCCGGCGCCCCCTCACAACTTCAGGCTATCCTGCTCTCCTACGCCATCTCGACGGCGCTGTTCGCGCTACTCACGCCGGTCACGAACCTTTCGCTGCATTCCGCCGGCGTCTCCGGCGCGGTGGTTTGT
Source organism: Rubrobacteraceae bacterium (assembly GCA_965213905.1). Taxonomy (GTDB): domain Bacteria; phylum Actinomycetota; class Rubrobacteria; order Rubrobacterales; family Rubrobacteraceae; genus SIRX01. Next base: position 2,269,466 of record OZ243922.1, read on the forward strand.
TTGGTCTACGTGTTCGGGGCGTGGGCGGCGCCCTCGGTGGTCGTTTTGCCCCTGGTGTGGTGGGCGCGGAGGGTGTTGGGCCGGCACACCAACCTGGAACTTGCCCTGGGGGTACTGGTCGGGGGAGGCGGAACGGCGTTCGCCTTTCAGTTACTCGGCTAGGACGGAGTCGTCTTCGCGCTGCTTACGCTTTGAGGCGGTAGCCGGTCTTGAAGACCCACCACACCGCCGTCATGCAAACGGCGAGGAATACCATCGTCATGGTTATGCTGACGCCGACGCCCACGTCGGCCATCCCGTAGAAGCTCCAGCGGAAGCCGCTGATCAGGTAAACGACCGGGTTAAAGAGCGTGGCCGTCTGCCAAAACGGCGGCAACACGTCTATAGAGTAGAAGCTGCCGCCGAGGAAGATTAGGGGTGTAACTATGAGGAACGGCACGAGTTGCAGCTTCTCGAAGCCGTCGGCCCAGATGCCGAGCAGGAAGCCGAAGAGGCTGAAAGTTATGGCCGTAAGCAGGAGGAACGTAATCATCCATACCGGGTGGGCGATCTCGATGGGCACGAACAAGCCGGCGGTGGCGAGGATGATCAGGGCCAGGATTATAGACTTGGTGGCGGCGGCCCCGACGTAGCCGAGCACGATCTCGACGTACGAAACGGGCGCCGAGAGGATCTCGTAGATCGTGCCGGTAAACTTGGGGAAGAAGATGCCAAACGCCGCATTCGTGATGCTCTGCGTCAACAGCGACAGCATGATTAAACCCGGCACGATAAAAGCGCCGTAGCTGATCCCGTCAATGTTTTGTATGCGCGAGCCGATGGCCGCCCCGAAGACCACGAAGTACAGCGAGGTGGAGATGACCGGCGAAACTATGCTCTGCAGTAGCGTCCGCCAGGTACGGGCCATCTCGAACTTGTAGATCGCCCGGATAGCGTAGAAGTTCATTTGCCCTCTTTCACCAGGTTGACGAAAATTTCCTCCAACGAGTTCTGACGCGTCTGGAGGTCGCTGAACCTTACACCTGCACTATTGAGGTCCGAGAGCAGGGCGGCGATGTCCGTGCGGCCGTTTTGCGAGTCGTAGGTGTAGACCAACTCGTTGCCGCTCGCGGCGAGATCCAGGTTGTAGCCGGTGAGCGCGTCCGGGATTTCTTCCAGCGCGTCGTGCAGTTGCAGGGCCAACTGCTTTTTGCCGAGTTTGCGCATAAGCTCCGCCTTATCTTCGACCAGCATGATCTTCCCGTCGTCTATGACTCCTATGCGGTCGGCCATCTCCTCCGCCTCGTTAATGTAGTGGGTGGTGAGGATGATGGTCACGCCGGTCTCGCGCAGCGCGCGCACGTTCTGCCACATCTCCCGGCGCAGCTCCACATCCACCCCGGCGGTCGGCTCGTCGAGAAACAGAATCCGCGGCTCGTGGGAGAGGGCCTTCGCGATCATCACCCGGCGCTTCATTCCTCCCGAGAGCGTTACTATCTTGTCGTCCTTCTTTTTCCAGAGGGACAGGTCACGGAGCACCTTCTCGACGTACTCGGGGTTTGCCTTTTTGCCGAAAAGACCGCGGCTAAAGTTGACGGTGGCCCACACGGTCTCGAACGAATCCGTCGTAAGTTCTTGGGGAACTAGCCCGATCATGGACCGGGCCGCCCGGTACTCGGAGATGATGTCGTGGCCGTCGGCCAGCACCTCGCCCTCCGTCGGGTTTACGATCCCGCAGATAACGCTGATCAGGGTGGTCTTCCCGGCCCCGTTCGGCCCAAGAAGGGCGAAGATCTCCCCACGCTTAATTTCCAAATCAACGTTTTTGAGTGCCTGAAACCCCGAGTCGTAGGTCTTCGAAAGCCCGGACACGGAAACGATGGGCCCCAAGATCAGCGTCTCAATCCCAGGGCGGCCGGTAAGATGATTAATCTAGAGGTCAAAAGCTCGTGCTCCGTCTTATATCGTGTATTTCGCAACATTGCCTTCCTGCCGCGACAACTTATAGTTTAAGCGGAACGCCCCGGGTTACCAAGCATTTCTTTCACCCAATAATTTCGGATAGCCGTTTACGTTCGGCTACCAAAAACGTGGACCGGGTTTTCGGGCCAAAGAAAATTGCCTAAAGGAGTGGACCCGACGAGACTCGAACTCGTGGCCTCTGCCATGCGAAGGCAGCGCTCTCCCAACTGAGCTACGGGCCCGGATAAGCTATGGCTATTTTAGCCGAATGCGGATGGCTTACAAGCCAACCATTATTGTGTGGGCGATGCTGGTTTCGAACCAGCGACCTCTGCCGTGTGAAGTCTGCCCGCGACATTCTACCACGTACTACTGCGTCCCAAAATTATGCTGTTTTGCAGGTATTTTGTAAAATTAGTGATGGCAGTATGTCCGCCGCGTACGCGCCTGTACCAGCCGGGTTGCAGTACGGTTGCAGTAACTTTCCGGCTCCGCAAAGTAGCGAGTGTACAACAAAAATGATGTATACTAAGTTGGATGATACTGCGGTTCACTGAGGAAGGGCTGCTCCCTCCGGGCGTTCACCAGACGGATCTGGGGGAACTCAAGGAGAATATGGGTTGGAGTCGCAGGAGGCGAGAGTTGCTCGAAGGGCTGGAAGATGTCCTTGGGTTGATGACGTACTGCGGCGTGGCGAGGGTCTACTTCGACGGGAGCTTCGTAACTGATAAGGACCGTCCAAACGACATAGACGGTTGCTACGATTTGTCGGAGGACGTTACCTCGGAGGACCTCAAGCGGTTGGCTCCAATCTTTCCACCGAGTCCGGCCAATCGGACAGAGGCCAAGAGGCGTTTCGGCGTCGACCTCTTCCCGGCCGCGGCCACGGAGCTAGGATTTGGACAGCCTTTCCTGCGATTCTTCCAGACAGATCGAGAAGGCCGCGAGCGTGGTGTGCTCTCAGTGGAACTGCAAGTGGGGAGGTGAAGGTATGATCCGCAACGATAAGGAATATCGGCAAAGCAAGAAACGGCTCTCGGAGCTTGAGACGGAGTCGCAGGGGCTCTCATCACGTAGCCATTCGGCACAGCGGGACGAGGTAGTCTCAGCAGTGATCGACGCACTGCGGATCCAGATCGAGGATATGCAGCGCGAGATCTCCGAATACGAGGATCTGAAGGAAGGGCGTCTCCTTTCCTTTGGCGCCGACGATCTAGACTCCCTCGGGGAACTGATAGTCAAAGCGCGCATTGCCGGGGGGCTCACGCAGGCCGAGCTCGGCGAACTGCTCGGCATGACCCAGCAGCAGGTGGCGCGCTACGAGCGGGACGGTTGGCAGAAGATCAGCTTGTGGCGTCTGGCCGAAGCCGCCGACGCTTTAGGGCTAGATCTGAATGTCCGTGCCCGACTCCCTGCTTCTAGCCATGTAAGGTCGGCTGGCGTCGGTTAGCGATGAAAGCACCGTCGGTAGCTCTATGCGCACCCGGAATTCGACGACTCTTCGGATTCCGGTACGCAAGTGGCGCGATACACCGTAGCATCCATGTAGTCACAAACGAACTCGAGAGGACTACATGAACGAACAGCAGTACGAGTGGCTGAAGGTGCCGGAAGTGGCAGAAGAGCTTCGGATAGCGTGCAGCCGCGCCTACGAGTTGGTTGCGGACGGCGAGATCCCGGCCGTCAAGATCGGTCGCAGTGTCCGGGTAAGTCGGAAGGAGCTCGACCGGTGGCTCGAAGACCAACGCTATCTGGATGTCGTCCGGGGCTAGGATCTTTCGGGCAGCACGGATGCCGGTGCTTACACCCGTCCGTTCTCACTACTCGACACGCAAACCAAGAAGGGTGGCCGCTTCCACGAGGCCTTGGTCCCGGGCTTGGATCGGCTCTGCCACCTCACCGGGCTCGTGACGCATCCGGTCGTGGAAGACAGCCCACAACTCCCATCCAGGGTTGAGACGCGAAAGGTAGCAGATACCTGCAAAGATGGGCCGTCCCGTATCGTCGGTCTGCTCATAGACGTATCTCGCCACTTCCTGCGTCAGACGGCGATGCGGACCGGTCACCGCGCTCAGGTCTATGTCCTCTAAGCCAGGCTCTCCTACTACCGCTGCCAACTCTCTCCGCAAGACACGCATCGTCTCCGGAGCAGGGAGGTCGGCGAAGAGCAGGTCCGGCGCCAAACGGGTCGAGCCTACGCGACGGCTCAGACGCCATTCCTCGGGGACCACGCCCCCTTCGAGCTCCGGATCCAGGGCCTCATCATCCTCGACCGCTTCCAGTCCCGCGAGCAAACCCACGCTCGGCCTGAAGCGCGCAATGGTTTCCCCGAACGCCCCGGCCCGCTCGGTAGCGCAGTACACAATTCGGTAACGCTCACTCTCCGGCAGACCATGTTCCGCAGAAGGATCATCAAAGCGATTCCCGAAGGTCCCATCCTCCAGCGCGTAGGCCCAGTCCGGTGGGGCGAAGGCGTCGAAGCCTCTGCCCACCCGGTAGACCGTCTCCGGCGGCCTTACGTCCGGCAGCGGTGCGTCAACCACCGGCCACGAAGGCGCGGGCCGCGGCCTTGGCTTCCCTCAACTTGCCCTCGTGGATCGCCTCTGCGGGAGAGACGTCGTCGAGCTGGGGATTCAACCCGATGAACCAGGCCTTCACGATCCTCGGTGAATCAAACTGCACGAGCAGTTGGGAGATCTCATACGCCGTGCGAAGACGCTCCTCGCTCTCCTGGCGCACCGCCTCCACCTCACCACCGGACCAGCGCGAAACCGTCTTGGCATCCTTCACCCCCGCTACATAAGCCACCAGACGACGCCCCAAAAGGTCCTGCAGAAAAGAAGCCACATCCGGAACCGCCGTAACCACCGATTGCCGATGCGCTTGTTCCAGAACCCGCGCTTCCATCTCGTGCCTCCTTGGTGCCAGTATGCTAGCTCAATGCCCTATAAATGTCCTTTTATTGTACCACTTTGATTTCAGGGCTTTCGGTACTCGGGCTTGTGGTGAATTACTCCGTTCGGCTTGCTGGTGCAAGCTCTAGCAGGAAGCGTATTCGAGGTCGTCGGCGAAGTCTTCTTCGGAGAGATCGGGGTAGGGAAGACCATGTCCCGTGTACCAGCGTATTGCCGAGACCCGGCCCTTGAGACCCAGGATCTCCCCGGCGCGGGCCACGCTCATCTTCCCCTCGCTCACCAAGAGCAGCAATACTCCTTCGAGCACCTCACGCTTGGGCTCTGGTCCCAGCGCCTCTACAACCTCGGCGGGCAACTCTACTCTCATGTCCATAACACTAGTTTATCCTCCCACAGCGCTCGCCGTTGCTCTGATCCAAGAAAAGAGCCCTCAGCCCAATTCCAGAGCACGGGATTGTGCGACCGAATCTAAAGCCAGCCCTCTGGAACCTCGAACTCGGCTATTACGGGCGCGTGGTCGCTCTCTGGGTATTTCACGTCGGTGGCGAAGGAGATCGACTCGTCGTGCAATAGCTCGTTGTGGATCTCTGACTCCTCGAAATACTGGAGCATCTGTCGGCTGACTATAAGGTGGTCTATCATCTCGCCCTTTCCCAGGTACAGCAGTGAATACCGGGCGGGCTCGGGGATGCTCTTATCCACCGGCACCATGACCCGCTCAGCCAGTTCCGGGTTGCCGTGGCTCTCTACATCTCCCCGTATCGCCTGCAAGGGCACGTCGTCGGTGTCGGCGTTGAAGTCTCCGCAGGCAACGATCAAAGCCCGCTCGTCCTCGTCGAAGATCCCGTCTATCAGCATCCTGGTCTCCAGAGCCTGCCCAACCCGCTTCATCGAAGAGAGGAAGAACCCTTCTGCCCACCCCGAAGCCGTCTTCCAGGTATAGCGATCCGCTTTCTGCTCCGGAATGTTCGTCGGCCTCTTGGATTTCAGGTGGACATTGAGGACGTGGAGGATCTGTCCGCCCAACCGGATCTTGCAAGCCAATATCGGCCTCTCCCAGCTTATCTTCTCGGCCTCCTCCCTGAGCAGCGCTTCATCTACTTCGGCGCCGGAGTCTTTATCAGTAACGGTGCGATAGTAGGGTGCGGGAGCGTAGGCGTGCTTGTGTTGGGCGTAATCGGCTATCTCGAAGCGGCTCAGAACTACCAGGTTGCGCTCGTCGTAGGGTTCGCTACCGTCCGTCAGCTTTGTAGAGACCATTTCGTAATCCGCGTACTGTGTATCTTCCAGCAACTTCTCCAGGGCCGACAAACGTCGGGGAGCGCCTTCACGCTCCCTCTGCCCGTTGACCTCCTGCAGGCAGAGAATATCGGCGTCCACCCGCACCAGTTGGGGCCGCATCAGGGAAATCCTCTCTTCAAGGGAGGGCCCACCTTCCTCCGAGGTTTCGTCGAGGTTCTCCAGGTTAAAGGTGGCGATACGCAGTGTCGGCGACATAGCTATCCTCCTCGTGGTTTGACCGTAACACAATCATAGCCGTAGCCTCCAGATACCGGCGCTAAAGCGTGTCTCCGCCGGTCCTTTTGGGACGGCCCCAGCACGTGCGCGAAAACCTTCCCCAAGATCAGAGAGAGCCTGCGTCGGAACTGGTTGACTGACGCCAGCGCCCGCGAAGAGCAGTATTACGTTGGTGTGATGCAGCGGTAGCCGCTAATATGTCTGAGTGTCTGCTGGAGACTCCATAGAAAACTACATTCGGCTCTTTGCCAGCTTGAACACTGATAAGAGCGCGAGCAGGTGGCCTGACCGCACGAGAAATCGAGCTCCGCAGAAACCTCTATTGTTGCTCTCGGTCCTGGATCTTTTCGAGCTTGGCGAGGTCAGTTCAAACCTCATCGAGATCACCGAAGATCTCCTGGACCTTTTCGACAACTACTGGGTGAGAGCCCTGCCGTTTAGGAAACCGAGCACCCTTGCCATGCCGTTCGTCCGTCTGGAGAACGATGGCTTCTGGCAAATAGCCCGCCGTGTGGAAGGCGAGTCACTCCCTGGTAGTCCCGAAAAATCCGTAGCGCAACTACAAGGGCGAGTTTTCGGTGCCTGCCTTGACGAGTCTCTATATCAATTTCTTCAAGCAAAGGAGAATCGCAAGCTCCTTCGTTCCGTTCTCGTAAGCGACAGGTACTTCTCGAACGAAGCCAGAGAAAGCCTCCTGCAGCAAGGTTTCGTAAACAAAGAGGCTTTTATGTACAGCAAAGAGCTTCTCAAGAATCCTAAGGATCCGAAGGTTGGGGAAGCACTATCTCTGGAAGAAGAGTACGTGCCGGTCCGGGATCAGGGTTTTCGGCGAGCAGTCGTCAAAGCCTACGATCACCGCTGCGCCCTGTGCAGCATCCGCGTCCGCACCCTTGATGGTCATACCCTTGTGGAAGCGGCACACATTGTTCCCTGGAGTGAGACCCGAGATGATCGGCCCGTAAACGGCCTTGCCCTCTGCCGCACGTGCCACTGGACGTTCGACGAAAGGTTGCTGAGCGTCTCCCGAGACTACATTGTTGTGACCTCGAAGCAGTTGAACGTGCCGGACAACCTCTCAGGCTACCTGACGAGTCTCGAAGGACGAACGATCTTCGTACCCTCCCAAGAATCGTACCGACCCGACCGCGGCTCTCTGGAGTGGCACAGGAAACACCTCCTGCTCTGAGCTTATCCTGCTCTCCGGCCTTGCCTCCCGGCCCGCAGGAAAAGGCCGCGAAAGCCCTAGAGGAAGCACTGCAATAATCCTCAACAAATCGCGTTGTAGTACGGTTGCAGTGAAAAGCCCCCGGCCCGGAAACCGGGGGCTTTATTTTCCCTGCTATTTGCAGGTATTTCTTGGTGGGCGATGCTGGTTTCGAACCAGCGACCTCTGCCGTGTGAAGGCAGCGCTCTCCCGCTGAGCTAATCGCCCGATGAGGGAGAAAATATACCATCCTGCGGTGTGGTTGTTAAGATGCCTTTGCAGAGCCGGGGTCGCCCATCGGATATAATGCGCGGCTTGAGAACTCAAATGTGAGTCCTGTGGTGTAGAGGGAGGTAGTCGAAGTGGCGGAGCAAGGTGAAAACGGCAAGGCAAAGAGTTTGGAGGAGGTGCTGGGGGACTTGAAGGCGCTTTCGGGAGACATTGACTCTTGTGCGGTCCTCTCCGGGGACGGGGAGCTACGGGCTTCCAGGCACGGGGACGGCGTAGAGCGGGAGCGTACGACCGCGATGTTGGCGGCGCTGGTGAACTTGGCCGGGCGGACCGCGAGGGAGAACGGCAAGGAGAACGCGGAGCAGACCAGGATCAAGACGGACCTGGGGCACGTCCTGATCGTACGCCTGGACGATGGCGCGTTGGCCGCAACCGTGGGCCCGGAGGCCCGGGTCGGGCTTGCACTCTACGACATGCGTAATACGCGGGGTGAGATCGAGGACGCCCTACGGGGAGAAGGTGAGTAGCCATGGACAAGTTGTTCAAGAGCCTGCTTTTTTTGGGGCTGATGGTCGGTACCGCCGTGGCCGTACGGAACTACTTTGAAGGTTCCGAGTCTCGGGGTGAAGAAGCGGTCCAGGTAACTTTCGACGACGGCTCCACCCAGTCGTTCGGCCCCGGCACGATGGAGGCACAGGAGTTTACGGACATCGCCCGGAAGATAGTCGAGGCCGGGCTCTAAGAAAACTTACGCCCTTCTAGTTAGAGGGCGGTTTCCGGCGGGACTCCCCGGGCTTCTAGGATATGCCCGACGGCGAGACCTATCTGCGAGTTGGGGGTAGAAGCCCCGGCGGTAAGCCCGATGCGAACCGGCCCATCCGGGAGCCAGTCCTCTTCCTTTATCTCTTCGCTGGCGTCCAACGGCGTTCCGGCCGGCTTGTGCCGCATAACGTCGCCTTCGATGCAGTCGCCGCTCGCTATGTGATAGGTCTTCGGCACCCGTTCGTCGGCGATGATCGCCAGGTTGTTCGTGTTCGAGGAGTTGTATCCCCCGATGACGATCATTATGTCCAGCGGATGGTCGAGCAGATCGAAGAGCGCGTCCTGCCGATCCTGGGTGGCGGAGCAGATGGTGTCGAAGAGCTCGAAGTGTTCGTCTACATTCTCTTCGCCGTAACGCCCGATCATCGCTTTTCTCAGCTCTTCGCCGACGGCCAGCGTCTCGCTCATCAGCATCGTGGTCTGATTTGCGACCCCGACCCGCTGTAAGTCTTCTTCCGGGTCGAAGCCGGGGCCCATGCCGTGGGAGAGCTTCTCGCGGAGTTCTTCCGCGTCCATCCGGCCCAGGATAAAGTCCGTGACGTAGCCGGTCTCCGTCAGGTTGCGGACGATGAGGTATTTGCCGTTGCCACCGTCTTTCTCCGTTTGGGAGGCGGTGGCTTTAGTCTCCTCGTGGTAGTACTTGCCGTGGATGATGCTGGTGAAATCCTTTTTGGCGTAGCGGGTGACGCGCTTCCAGACCGAGAGGACCGAGCCGCAGGTGGTGTCCACGACGATGCACTCCCGCTCGCGGAGCTTGCGGACCCAATCCACCGGGGCGCCGAAGGCGGGGAGCAGGACCACGTCTTCCGGGCCGAGGGTGTCGAAGAGTTCGTCCGGGTGGCCGTTGAAGCCTTCGGAAAGAAACTCGATGCCCATTTCGCGCAGACGGTTGTTCATGGAGGGGTTGTGGATCATGTCCCCGGTTATGAAGATGCGCCGGTCCGGGAACTTCTCCCGCGTCTGGAAGGCGTAGTCAACGGCCCGGTCCACCCCGTAGCAGAACCCGAACTCGTCGGCCAGGCGCAACGTGAGCCCTTCGGCCTCGAAGACGTTTCCGTTCTCCCGGATCCTCTCTACCACGTCGGAGCGGTAGTCGCGGTCCAGAAGATGCTGGACGTCGCCCCTCATTTTGAAGCCTTTGCGGAAGTATTTTTGGTCTTGCACGCTCACCTCTCGAACCTGGCGCTTGTCTGGGCGTTTGCCACAACGTTGGGCCCAAAGTTTAACCTATAGAGTGGTGCGCGTCGGCCCGTTGGCCGAAATTTTGTTTGGGTGTACAATACGCGGATCGTGGACTTCAGGCCCAAAGTAATGTTCGCCGATGACGACCCCGAAACGCTGGAAAAGTCCGCCGAGGCTTTGGATGCGGGCGGTTTCTGCGTGGTCAAGGCCTCCGACGGCCAGACGGCGTTGCAGGAGGCGTTGAGCCAGAAGGTCGACCTGATCGTCCTGGATATCTCTATGCCCCAGGTGGGCGGCCTGGAGGCTTGTCACTGCCTCAAAGCGATGCCAAAGACCTCCAAAATCCCGATAGTCCTAACGGCTTCTAAAAAAGATCCCGCAACCCGGATGCTGGGCGAGCGGATGAACGGCTCCATCCACGTCCTCCGGAAACCCTTTACCCCCGAAGAACTGGTCTCCACCGTACGGGGACTCGTAAAGAAAAGGGTCCGGCTCTAACCCCGAGTCTAACCTTACACAAAGTCCGAATTCTCGGAGAGTTTGGAGGAGTCTGAAAGCCTTAAAAGCCCTTATCGTTGGTGGTGGGATCGGCGGCCTGACGGCGGCCGGTGCCTTGCGCCGCGCCGGGCTACAGGTGACGGTGTTCGAGAAGGCCGGACGGATAAAAGAGGCGGGAGCCGGGGTCGCCCTGTGGGCCAACGCGACGAAGGTACTAGGAGGGCTGGGCCTCTACGAAGCAGTTGCTGAACTCGGGGCAGAGATTGGGGGCGAGGTGCGTAACCGGCGGGGTGAAAAACTGTTCGCCCTCCCGGCGGAAGGCCTGAGGAGCAGGTTCGGTAGCGCGAACCTCGCCCTCCACCGGGCCGACCTACAAAAAATACTCTACGATGCCCTACCGGACGGCACGGTACGCCTGAACTCCGAGTTGGTGGGCTTAAAGCACGAGCCGGAGGGCGTCGTGGCCCGCTTCTCGGACGGCCGGGAAGAAGGCGGGGATTTGCTCGTGGGCTCGGACGGCCTGCATTCGGTGGTCCGCGGCGAAGTCCTGGGTGGCGCCCCGCCCCGCTACGCGGGTTTCACGGCCTGGCGCGGCATCATCGAGGACGCCGAAGGAGTAGTTCGGGAAGGGGCCGGGCTAAACGTCTGGGGATGCGGAACGGAGTTCGGGCTTTCGAGTCTCGGACGGGGGAGGGCCTACTGGTACGCCACGGCAAACGCCCCGGAAGGCGCGTCTGGAGTTTCTGCGGGCCGCAAAAAGGAAGTTTTGGGGCACCTGCGAGGTTACTACGGGCCGTTGCGGGCGGTGGTAGAAGCCACGAAAGAGGAGAACATCCTGCAAACCGACCTCTACGACCGCGGGCCCGCGCGACGCTGGGGGGCGGGCCGGGTAACGCTCCTGGGTGACGCGGCGCACCCGATGACCCCGAGCCTCGGCCAGGGAGCCTGCCAGGCGATAGAGGACGCCGCGGTACTGGCCGACTCCTTGCGGGGGTCGGGTTCGGTCGCCGCGCGCCTGCGCCGCTACGAGAGGCGCCGCGCCGGGCGCACGGCCTCCGTAGTCCGCCGGTCGCGCCGCATGGGCAGGATAATGCAAACCGAAAATCCTCTCGCCTGCGGGTTGCGCGACGCCGTGGCGAGTAAGATGCCGCCCGGACTCCGGCTGCGTCTTCTCGAGCCGGTGGTAGGGTACGAAGTCTGATGGGTCCCGAGGTTTTAAGCCTGCGAGACTTGCCCGTCCCGCCGCTATTCAGGTTGGTGGACGAAAGCGGCGGGGAGGTTTTCGAAGAAACTGGGGTGGGGGGTGAGCCCTCGACCGTCGGGGTGCTTTTCGCCTCCCGCGAGCTCTCCGAAGAGTTCTCCGCCGGCGCCGCGGAGTTCGGGATGGAAGCACTCTCCGGCCTGGAGCCCCGGGAGCTACCCGACCGGGCCGCCGTCGAAGCCTACGCCGCTTCGGGACCGGAGTACGTCCTGGTAGTCTCGGAGAAGGCGACGGGATTATTTCACGCCGGGGACGTGGTCCGGCACGTCCTGGAGGAGAAACGATCTCCCCCGTTTCCGTTGTATCTGTTCACCGACGCGGGGGGCGAGTCGCCCCTGATTTCGGTAGACGACGACAACGGCCCACTGCTCGTCGCCGCGCTCTTCAGTTCACCGGAGAAGGCACGTTCTTTCAAAAGCCAGGCCGCGCACCTGGATCTGCCGGACTCGTTGGGAACCATAGAAGACGCCGACGGCCTGGGCCGCCACGCCCGCATAGCACAGAGGGCCGGGGCGGACTACGCTGTAGTAGACCCGGGAACCGGCCTCACCGAGGCGATACCGGTGGAGGAGTGGATCCGCTAAAACTCACCCTCGACGGCAAAATGCGGGATAGTGTAACCTCAAAGACCAGGCGACAAAAACCGGAGGTGCTAGTGGAAGACGAGGGTGGCGGCAGGCCGCAGGAACTTAGGGAAGACGCGCCGCAGGTCTCCGAGTTTCTAGGGCGTGGAAAGTTCGTACTGGTAGCCGCCCGCACCGGCACGGATCTGATGGGCTACGTTTGTGGCCGCGACGACGCCGGCTTGCTCCTGGACGTTAGACACCAGAGCGGAGACCACGCCAGCTACGAGTTCCTACCCTGGGCCAGCATAGAACGGGTGAGTACGGAAGAGTAAACCTGGTTTCTCCTGCTCAGGGTGCCTTAAAGTACGCCCGCTAACACCTCGAACAGTTGATCCACGTCTTCTTCCGTGTTGTAGAGGTGGGGTGAGACGCGCACGCTTTCGCCCCGCACGCTGACGAAGACGTTCTCCGCGGCGAGCCGGGCTGCGAGGTCTCGTGGGGCGTCGGGGCCGAGGTGCAGGCCGGTCATGTGGCGCGCCCGCCGGCCGGCCGGAACCGAGCCGATACCATGCCCCGCCGCTTTTTGCTCCACGAGGTTTGTTAGCCGGCCGGCGGTCTCGGAGATGTTCTCGATGCCCCAGTCCAGTACCTGCTGCATCGCGGCGTTCGCCATCGGGAGCAGGACGAAGTTGCTCCGCTCTCCCACGTCGTAGCGCCGGGCCCCGGGCTGAAACCCGTCCCGGTACTCTACGAGGCTGGCGAAGTCCTCGCTGTGTTCGCGCAAGATCCAGTTGTGCTCTATCGGGTTGCCCTCCCAATGCTTTTCGTCCACGTACATAAAGCCCAGGCTGTAAGGCCCGAGCAGCCACTTGTACCCGGCGCAGACCATGAAATCCGGCTTTATCCGCGTCACGTCCAATGGATGCGCCCCGAGTGACTGGGTGGCGTCAACGACGAGCGCCGCCCCGAGTTCGCGGGCACGTTCTCCCACACGAACCAGGTCTACCAGCGAGCCGTCCGTCCAGTGGCAGTTCGGGAGGGCGAGAAGGGCCGTGCGCCCGTCCAATTCCTCCAGGATGGCGGAAATCCAGTCGTGGTCGGCGGGACGTGGGATCGCGACGAGTTCCGCGCCCCGGTCTCTTGCCAGCTCGCGCCAGGGGTAAACGTTGGACGGGAACTGCTCGTCGAGGACGAGTATGCGTTGTCCCTCTTCTACGGACACGTTCGCGGCGGCGACGGACATACCATAGCTGACGGAGGGGATTATCGCGATGCTGTCCGCCTCCGCGCCGCAGATCCCGGCGAACCTCTCGCGGGCTTTTTCGGAATCCATAAAGAAGTCTTTCGGCGTCACTTTCCAGGGGTGGGATTTTAAGTTGAGAGACTTTTCTCCGGCTTCACGCACGCCGTGCAGTTGCGGCGACATGTAGGCGCAGTTGAGGTAGCAGATCTCTTCCGGCACGTCGAAGAGATCTCGCTGGTGCGGGAGTATCATCTCGAAGGCCTTCCTATTTTGTCGAGCAGCCGGTTCACGGAGATCATGGCCCCGCCCAACACGGCCGGTATGCCGCCGCCGGGGTGGACCGACGCACCGACCCGCCACAGCCAGGGCCTCTTCCGGTCGGAGTACCGGGGCCGGTGAAACGGGCCGCTCCGCCAGAACGGCCGCGCCGCGCCGTAGAGCGCCCCACCCGCGCCGCCCCACGCGCCGAAGTACCGGGGATGGAATACCTCGTACTCCTCGAAATAGTCGGTGGCGGGCCGTGGAAGGCCGATCTTCCGCGAGACGCGGCCGACCTCCTTCTCCACGAAATCGTCGGATATTACGTATTCCCTCCCGTTCGGCGGGGCCGTGAGCAGTAGTGCCAGGGTGGCCTTACCGTTCGGGTACACTTCGCCGGGCCGGTAGTAGTTGGCGAAGGCCATCGTCTCCGCCGGTTCGATCCCGGCTTCCAGGCTCCGGTGCAGGGAATCCGGCTTTGTAGGCAAGACGACGGAGTGTTGGGGGATCTCCAACTCCTCCCGGAGGGCCGCGTAGATCGCGACCCCCGAGCAAGAGAGTTTCGGGGTTTTTTGCTTCTTCCTGGGCTCCAAGAGCTCGTCCAGGTGCGTGGCGTCCAGGCCGCTGACTACGATGTCGGTCTCGTATTCGCCGGCGGGGGTCCTGACCCTGCCCGGCTTTATCTCCTCTACCGGTTCACCGCTTTTTACCTCGACCCCGGCGTGGCGGGCGAGCCTTTCGAGGGCGAGCACGGTTTCGTAGATACCGCCCTCCGGGGCCCAAACGCCTTCGGCGGCCATGATCGCGGGCATGCTGGCGTACAGTGCCGGGGTCCGGTCGGGGCTGACGCCCGCGTTGAGCGTGTGGATGGCGATGATTTCCCTCAAACCGTCCGGCAGCCACGAGAGGCCGTCGAGGTAGCCGCGCGTGGTGAGTTTGGTCCCATAAGTGCGGAGCAAGCGCCCTAGCGCGGGGAGCGTCCGCCGGTCGAGTGGGTCCGCCGTCAAAAGTTCCGCAACCTCCGGCCCGAGACCGCCGTGAACCCGCGTAAAACGTTCCCAGGCCTCGTGCCAGGGATGACCCTCCGCCACCGGCAGGGAGACCTTATCACCCCGGTAGTGGTAAGCCCCGACCTCTTGCATCCGCCGGAGTTCGAGCCCGGAAACTTCCGCCGCCACTGCGTCTTTGCCGGGCGCGTCCCAGCGCCGGAGTAGCTCCCGCCAGACGCCGGGGAAAGTGAAGAGCGAGGGGCCGGTGTCTATTCTTTGTCCGGAGAGCTGTATGCGCCGGCTCTTGCCGCCGAGGTAAGAGTTGCCCTCCAGCAGCGTTACGCGGTGCCCGGCGCGTCCGACCAGGGCCGCCGCCGCGAGTCCGCCGAGTCCGCCGCCCACCACGACCACGCGCTTTGTGCGCTTCGCGCTCACGGGTACGCCCCGATGCTCAAGGCGGCCACGAGTTGCACCCCGGCGACCGTGCCGGCCACGTAGGGGAAGGCGATAGAGTACGGGTAGAGCTGGTGTCCGGTGTGGGGCCGGGGGTCACGGTAGAGGCTGGACAGAAGAAAGCCGGCTATCGTGGCGTTCACCGCGGCGACGGGCAGGTTAACGAGCACGAACCCGGCCGTCGCAAGAACCCACCAGAACCCGCTCCACAACACGACGCCCCGGGCCCCGAGACGCACCGCGGTCGTGTCTATCCCGGCCTGACGATCCTCCTTTATATCCTGCACGGCGTCGAAGGTGTGCTTCGCCGCGCTCCAGGCCATGAGACCCGCGGCGGCGGGCCACACCACGGGCTCCGAGAACGCCAGCGGCACGAAGACCAGCGGGAAGGCGTAGGCCGCGTTGCTCAAGGAATCGAGGTACGGTCGGGCCTTGAAGCGGAGCGGCGGCGCCGAGTAGCCGACGAACAGCACCGCGTAGAGCAGCATCCACCCGAGGGCCGAGAAAGGCACGAAGAACGAGAAATATACGAGGAACGGCAGGTTCGTGAAAAGGATGGCCTGCCAGATCCTCCGCACCTCCCCCGGGTGGATGCGGGCGCCTTCGAGGGAGCCCTTGCGGGGGTTCTTTGCGTCGGTCTCCTGGTCGAAAATGTCGTTGGTGCCGTATATGAGCAGGTTGAACGGCAGCGTAAGCCAGAGCAGTATCGGCAGCGCGGCCCACTGCCAGAGGTGTCCCGAAAGCCAGATCCCGACCACGGCGGGGCCGGCGGTGTTAACCCAGAGCACCGGCCGCGAGATGTGAAAGAGCCGTGAGAGCACGAAGCTAATATACCAGCCTCCAACCCCGAAGCTGAGATAACATACACGGGTGTTCAAGCAAACGTCGGGCCGGGATTACGAGCTTTCTCATCCGCTCCTCTTGCGGGCCTGCGCCGTGTTTTTCGTGATTTCTTTCTTTCCCGTCTACCTGCCGAACTTCCCCGGCTCCGGCGTGGCCTCTTACCTGGCGCCTTTTCTCATAGCCCTGCCCGCGTTCTTGGCGCTCTTCGGCTATCTCGGGCCCCGGCGGGCCGTGGTCTCCCTGCTCGCGGTCTCCGCTTTTGCTTTTTTTATAGAAACCACCGGCGTCGTCACCAGCTTGCCCTACGGACCCTTCGAGTACGGAGACGTATTGGGGCCGAAGGTCTTGGGCGTCGTACCTTATATGCTCCCGGTTACCTACGTGCCGCTCGTGGTCGGGGCTTTCGCGGCCGTCTGGAACCCGCGACGCCCCAAAACCTCCATTTTCGGGGCCGCCCTGCTACTGACCCTCGTGGACGGGATTCTGGACCCGGGCGCGGTCTCTTTGGGATTCTGGGTCTGGGCCGGGGGTGGAATCTACTACGGGGTGCCTTTGAGCAACTACGTCGGGTGGCTGATCTCCAGCATCCTGGCCGCGGCTATCTTGCGCCGCGCCGGCCGTTGGACCGCGCCGCCGCACCCCGGCTTGCTCGACAGCGCCATTCTGGCCGTCGCCTTTTGGACGGGCGTCGCCGCGTTCTCGCTGCTTCCCGTCCCCACCGCGCTCGGCGCGGGCCTGTTCGTGTACTTGCTGCGCCGCCGTTCCAAACGCTCCGAAGAAAAGCCCGGTTTCGTGTCCGGCGGTATAAACGGCGGTATAAACTAAGAGATGGTCAGTATGACGACTCGGATGAAGTGGGTAACGGCGGTATCGCGGAGCACCTCCATCGAGGAGGCCCTGATGGAGTGCTCCGAGAACGTCCGCGACCGGCTCGGCCCCGGGTCTGTGGACCTGGCTTTTCTTTTCGTGACCCCGCAGTTCGCCGCTTACTACCCGCAGATCCCGAATTTAGTGGCGCGTTACCTGGGACCGGAGACCTTCGTGGGGTGTTCGGGGGGAGGTGTGATCGGCGGCGGAGAAGAGGTAGAACGGTCTCCGGCCGTTACGCTCGTCGCGGCCCGTCTGCCGGGGGTTAGTGTAGAGCCGTTGCGCGTGGAAGGTGAGCTGCCGGACCTGGACGGCCCCCCGGACGCCTGGGAACAACTCGTCGGCGCGCGTCCCGAAGAGGCGCCGCAGTTCGTGCTACTCGTGGACCCGTTCAGCGTAAAAACCGGTTCTTTGCTCGCCGGGCTCGACTACGCCTTTCCGGGGGCGCCCAAGATCGGGGGGCTCGCCAGTGGCGGAACCTCTCCCGGAACCAACGTCTTATTCTCGAACGACGCGGTGTTTACCGGGGGCGCCGTCGGCCTCGTCCTGGGTGGCAACGTCGCCATAGACACGGTCGTGGCCCAGGGGTGCCGGCCCATCGGGGAGACGATGCAGGTGACTTCCTGTAAAGGCAACTTTCTATACGAGCTCGACGGCGAACCGGCACTGCGGGTTCTTCAGGAACTCGTCTCGGAGTTGGATGAAAGAGACCAGAAACTAGCCCGTACCGCTTTATTCGTGGGGGTGCTAATGGACGAATTCCGCGAAGAGCAGCAGGTGGGAGACTTCCTGATCCGGAACCTCGTGGGCGTGGACCCGGAGGGCGGCGCCATAGCCGTTGGTGAGAACCTGCAAGAAGGAATGCGGCTCCGCTTCCACGTCCGCGACGCCGAAACCTCCGCCGAAGACCTGCACGCCATGCTAACCGGGTACAGCGAAGCCGTCACAGACCGCGAAACCGTCGCGGGGGCGCTCCTATTCTCCTGCCTGGGCCGGGGAGAGAACCTCTACGGGGAACCCAACTTCGACACCGGCGCACTAAAAAAACACTTCGGCGATCTGCCGGTTGGCGGCTTTTTCTGCAACGGAGAGATCGGGCCTGTCGGCGGCTCGACGTTCCTGCACGGCTACACTTCGTCTTTTGGGTTTTTCCGTCCCGCGTAGCGTTTTCGCAAACTCTATTAAAATTTTGTTAAAAAAAGCTTCCAATGGTGAATCCACTATGCTATATAAGGCTCGACGGACGAGCTACGGAAGGAACTGGATGATCCGCGAGCGTGTGCCGGGTAAAACGGAGATTTCTCGGGAGAGCAAAGCGTATCGGGACGGCTGGGAGGACGGTCGCTTCGGGACCTCGGAGGCGCTCACCTCCAACACCAACCTTTCTGCGTGCAACGAGTCCGAGCGGCTCGCCTACTATCGGGGGCACCGGGAAGGCCGGGGGGTAAGGGAGATGCTCCGGGGTAGTTTTCGCGCCTGAGGATGAAACCGTAAAACCATAAGAACGTAATTACAATTCGGTGTTATCGACTTTTAGCTGTTCTGCTGTTCTCAATCCAGCGTTGGTTGGAACTGTTCCCGTTTGGCGACCCCGTTTTCTTGACCTGGATCCGGGACAAAATACCTACAGCGCGCACGAGCTATCTTTTTTACACTGCTGGTAGGTGATCCGGCGCCCGCGTGGGGTGATGGGTGGGAAAGGGAAAGGAAGGAGTACGCGGACGCCGGGACCAAATAAATATCCCAGCGGCCCGAGAAAGTCAAGGGGTGCGGGCACACCAAACCCCTGATCAGCCTTCACGCCACCTCCGAGTTTGAGGCTCCCAAACGGTAGCTTCCGGAAAACCTCGCACGCAACTTCCCCAAAGAATTTTTTCGAGAAAAACTCGCCCAAAGCTTGACGGTCCTACATATATGTGTAAACTGCACATATAAGAGTCAGCAACCGCTACGGAGGTAAACAGAGATGATGGCCAACACCGAGAAGGCTAATAAGGCTGTAGAGAATATGGCACAGGTAACCAAGAACTCTTACCAGACGGTCATAGATCACACGATCGCCCTACAGGAGCGTAACGTTCGCTTTGCCCAGGGTGTCGCGGATAACTCCATCAAAGAGGTGCGCCAGCAGGCCGAGAGCAACCGGGCCATGACCCAAGAGCTCGTCGAGCGGGCCGAAAAGCAGCGCGACGCTTTCCAGACGATGGTCGAAGAAGGCGTAAACGCCTACATGGATCTGGCCTACGCCCCGCTTTCCTACTACAAAGAAGGCCTCGAGTACGCCAAGAAGGCCACCAAGTAACTAACTTTCGCCCGGAGGGGGACTCAAGCGAAAGTGGGCCGGGCCGAAAGGCCCGGCCTTTCTCATGCCTAAAAAGCGTTTACAAATCGAGCGGCAAGAGACGAAAGACACGCCCTTGTGGGCCTCGAAGCGTTCCGCCTTTGCTGCCAACTGCTATGGGTCACATCACTCACTATACTCAACAGTACCGTCTGAGCTGTCAAGCGTTGCGGTGCCACCAGCTTCGCAGTTAGTGGTTATCGAGTAGCCGTCATTATTGCCGGTTGCCGTTACGGTCGTGACGTTGCCTTCGGTTTGGTTGAAGCCGTTATCTGTCAGGTCGTCCAGGCTAATGCCTTCGTAGTCGCCGTCTGTAGACGCGCCGTAGCTGGTGGCTGCGGTTCCGGCGTTTCTAGTGTCGCTTTCGCAAGCCGCTATCTGGGCTCTATCTCTTTGCGCCAGAAAAGTCGGGATGGCGATAGCCGCAAGTATTCCTATTATGATCACCACGACCAGCAGTTCGATGAGGGTAAATCCTCGTTCCGATCTCTTTGTCTCTCGAAGGTGATTTAGTCTCTTTGTAAAAAATCGAAGCATCTAGTTTCCTTTCCCCAGTTCTGCCCAGTACTATAGCCGTCCGGAGCGGATGATGCCAACGAGGAGTGCGACGCCCAGTACGGCGGCGAAGACGAAACCCACGAGGCCAAAGACGCTAACCCCGAGCAGGGTGGCCCCGGTCTGGGAGAAGATGCCGAGCATGGAGGAACCTACTATGAGCGCGGCTATGAGTAGGGCGAAGACGAGCCGGTTGGCGAGGATGTCTACCTTGGAGATCAACTCGTCCAACCCCCCGTGCCGGAAGCGTACTTCCACCTCGCCGTCTTTGAGCTCGTTTAGCAGGGCGTGGAGTTGGCGCGGGTAGTCCGCGTAGGTGTCGGGTTGGGCGAGGCGGCGGACGGTGCGGGTGGCGACGTAGGCCGGGTCCCGGAAGCGGGCGATAGCTGCCTCCGCCCCCTGGGCTGCCGCGAGGGTGCCTAGGTGCTGTGGTTTATCGGGGGTCTGGCCGAGTTTCTCCGAGGCCACGAGCGACTGGAACATCTGGGTGATCTCCGTCGGGAGCTTCGTGCCGCCCCGGCGGGCGGCTTCGAGGCTTTGGCCCCGGATCCCCTCCAGCGAGTGTTCCCGCCAGAGTGGGCCTCCTAGAGAGCCTATAGTCTCGCGCAACTCACGCCGGAGGTCGCCCGGGTCTTTCGGCGACACCGCCCCGATCAGGGGCAGGGTGCGTACTACGCCTTCTACCTCACCACGTCTCACGGCGGCCAAGGCTTCGGCCACGCCCCGTAGCCGCTCGGGGTCGAGCGCGAAGACCTCCGTCGGGTCCGAGAACCACACCCCGTCGCCGGCGGTCACGAAGCGTTCGGGACCGGGGTCCGCGAAGAAGATGCCTTCTTGGAGCACCAGCCGGACGAGTTCGTCAGAGGCCCCGCGATACTGAACGCCCTCCAGCGGCCCCGGCTCGGCGGGCGCTTCCAGGGTTATGCAGCGGCCCGTCGAATAATCCCGGTAGACCTCCGGGATTCGCAGGGCGAGGCTCCCGTTGTCACCCAGCCGCCGCATAGTCTGGGCGGCGAAGTGCATGTCCCGGCGCTGGGCGACGTGGGCGGCGAACTCCGCCGTCATCTCCGAGGGATCCAGCGGCAGTCGGCCTCCTATCCTGCGCCGGGTTACGTCCGCCACCGGACGCATCGCCAGGAGGTCTCCGCGCACCCCCGGCCGGTCCACGACCACGAGCGCCGGCCTGTTCCCCGGCAAAACCGCCCGGTGCGACTGGGTAAACGTACCAACCCTAACCGGCGACTCCTCGAACTCCAGGAAAAGCCGCTCCAGCGTATTTCCCAACTCCTTCTCCAACAAGGTCCTCACGCCGTCCGGCGTGGTGGGCCTCAAGGGCACGTGTGCCCGGCCCAACTCTGCGGCGATGTCCGGCGGCAGCAAGTCCCGGCGGGTAGAAAGAAAACGTCCCAATTCCGCGAAGTTCGGTCCCAACTCCTCGAACGACAGCCGCAGACGGGTGCCGACCTTGCCGGGGTCCGACCTGCGGCGCGGCAGTACGCGGCGGCCCAGGATAAAACCGAACCCGTACCGCGCCCCGACACGCGCGATGGACGCCGCCCGCCCGGCCGTACCTTTCGGCAAGCCCCGTGTAACCCTCTGGAAAACCACTCCCAAAAGCATACCAGCCCAAGAAGGCTTCAGGCTCTAGGCGGCAGGCGCCAAGAAATACAAAATAGATGCACGGAGCCCCGCAACCGCTAAAATGAATCGGACGGAAAATCCTGACGGCTGAGACCTGATACCTGAAACCTAGAGCGACAAAGGAGCGACGAATGCAATACGTCCACACCTGCTACCGGGTATACGACCTCGACAAGAGCATAGAATTTTACCGAGACAAACTCGGCCTGGAACTCGTCCGCAAAACACCCATCGGCGACGACGCCACCAACGCCTTCTTCGGCGTTCCCGGGGACCCCGAACCCCGCCTGGAGCTGACGCTCAACCACGACCAGGACGAGCCATACAACCTTGGCACCGGCTACAGCCACGTCGCGTTCGCCGTAGAAGACCTCGACGCCCTCGCAGAGAAGCTGGAAGAAGCCGGGGGCGTAGACTTCGAGAGCAAGCCCCACGCCATGGGCAGCGGCACCCGCCTCTTCTTCGTAAAAGACCCCGACGGATATCGTATAGAGTTCATCGAGCGTAACTAGCCGTCCCCGGGGCCCAACAAATTCCCGAACTCCATATACTTACGCTGTACCGGCAATGCTGGTAACATAGAGTTCGGGAAAGTTGGCTTCTCGCGAGGGGTGGGATCTGATGTTACGGTTTTGGGCGGCGCGTCTCCGTAAGGAAGAGCGGGGGTTCACGTTGCCGGAGCTAGTAACGACTATAGTCATCCTCGGCATACTCGTGGCTATAGGTGTGATCATCTTTCTCGCCATTCTGGAGCGTTGGCGTGTAGAGACGGCGACAGACCAACTCGTCTCGGACCTTCGGCTGGCCCACAGCAGCGCGACGAACCAACTTACGGATTGGCGTGTGGTCTTGAACCCCGAAGAAGCCGGGGAAGACGAAGGAAATGACTATCATATGGTCAAGTTGAAGGCGCCTTATCCAGGTCCCACTCTCGAAGCGGGAAAAATCACGCCCCGGACCTTCCCGGCGAACGTAAAGATAGTCAATATAGCGGGAGCGCTAGACACGGATAGCGGTTGGGTCATCGCGCCGTCTCGGGCAAATGAGACCCGGACACTGGAATTCGATGCCGACGGGGCGATGAACGTCTACCAGGCCGTCAGCGGCTCGACTTGCGTTACGGTGGATGGAAATCCGCAGAATCGGGTGAAAGTGTTGGCCGCCACCTCGCGGGTCAAGGTTGAACCTGGTGAATGTTAGGCAACCATCAAGCGGTGGCATGGTCGAAAAAACAGAAACTCGAAACTTGCGGAGTGGGAACCAGTCTTCTACGATGCTTCTCACCGGCTACGGAAGGTAGGTGAAGGGGCTAGTTGTTGGACGGCTAAAAAACGAATCGGGATATTCGTTGATCGAGGTGGTGGTGGCGATCCTGCTGCTCGGCCTCGCCATTATCCCGATGGTCGGTATGTTCGACGCCGGGTTGCGGGCGGCGGTGCTCGGCAGCAACTACGACCAGGCCCGGGCGCTGGCTAACGAGCGGTTGGAAGAGGTGAAGGCGCTGCCTTACGAAGACGCCGTTTCGCGCTACACGCCGGGCTCGGCCGTTACCCGGAACCGGGGCACCTTCGAGTACACCACGGCGACTACTTACGTAGCCCTCGACGGTTCCAGAGCATCGGGCCTCACCCCCGACACCAAAGCCCAGACGATGATGAGGGTCGAGGTCGAAGTGGAGTGGGACGGCGGCAAGTCGTACAGCACCACGGGCCTCGTTTCAGGTGACTAGCTTGAAAGGTAGATTACTCGGGGAAGAGGACGGTTTTACCCTGACCGAGGTGCTGGTCACGATGGTGCTAATGGTTCTGGTTATGTTCGCCCTCTACGCCGTCTTCGATATGAGCATCAGGGTGTTTAGCTCCGGCAGCGACAAGGTCGAAGCCACGGAGAACGCCCGCATCGGGCTGGCGAAGATGGAGCGGGAGATCCGGGCCGCTTATCCATACGACAAGGCCGCCGGTTCGCAGGCCGGCGAAAAGCTGCTGGACGTTTACGATCCCGCCCAGATCACGTTCGGCAACGACCTCAACGGAAACAGAAAAGTAGATGCCGAATGCCCTTCGAAACCTCCGTCCGCCTGTGAAGTAATAACGTACCGGGTCTACCGAACGTCGGACGGCCCGTACGCCCTGGGCCGGGCCAACTCGGCCGCGGCGAGGTCTCAGGCCGTGGTCGAGTCCATAGATTACGCGGGGCCCTCGGATCCGGGCGTCGAGTTCTCGTACCTGAAGTGGGACGCCGCTTCCAACGACTTCGTGGGTACTGCCGAAGAGGACGAAGTAGAGTTGGTCCGCATATCCATAAGGGTGAAAGTAGACGAGAGTACCCAGACGCTCTCCACCGACGTTGCTTTGAGAAACAGGGCCACCTGATGGTCGGGAAGCTCGTCAAAAACGAGTCGGGGATGGCGCTGGGGTTGGCCGTAATAGTGATCGTTTTGATCGGGGTTCTAGGCGCGGGGTTACTGGTCTTTGTAAGAAACGACCTCGAAGCCGTCGTGGAGGTCAACCGGGGCCAGAAAGCCCTCGAAGCCGCCGACGCCGGAACACAAGCCGCAAAAGCCCACTTGAAGCTCGAAGCGGACCCCCGAGAGTACGACGGAGACGAGGCCGTAGAAGACTCGCCCTGGTCTTACTCCAGAGGCGGCGGCGAGATCGCCCTCGAAGGAAACCAGGCAAACGTAAAGATACGATACCTCGAACCGGCAACGACCGAAACCCAGGCCGAGGACGCCGGGTTCGCCCCAGAAGTGCTTTCCGAAGGAGAAACCGGAACTTACTTCAACGTAACCTCCGAGGGCGTATCCGGCGACGCGAAGCGGGTGGTGGAATCCATCTACCGGACGCGGGAGACCGGAACGCCCGCGGCCTGGTACTCGACGGGTGACTTCGACTGGAACGGGGACGCCTTCGAGGCGAGCAACATAAGCGTGTTTTCGGGGGGAAACGTTACGGGCGTTCGTCCCGGCAACCTGGAAGGCTGCGACACCGCCTACGGAGACTGGTACGGAGACCCCTGGAACGAGACCCGCCGGCCGGACGACGCCTCCACGGACGGTTGTCCCGATGGATTTCCCACGGGGATAGGCACCACTAAAAACATAGAGTACGATGGGGGAGGACTGCGGCCCGGCATAGACTACGATTCCAGCCCCGATTCCGAACTCCCCTTTGTGGAGAACGACTGGGCCGGAACATCCGAAACCCAGAACGTCGGCGGCGAGATCTCGTACCCGTTCGACCCGGACCCGGATTCTCAGGTAGACCTGGACGCGCTGCGCGCGGTAGCCGCCTCCGGGAAAGACGGTAGCAGGTTGGTAACCGCCCCGGACGTGTCCCCGGGGAGCAGCTACAGTATAGGGGACTACCCGGAAGAGTCCACCGACGACACGGTCTACTTTGTGGAGTTCGCAAACGAAGCCGGTACTTACACCGGTGCCGGCGGGTTGGCGGAGAAAGGAGCCGTCACCTACGCCACCAACACCCCGCTAGAAGACGCCAGGGGCACCATAGTCGTGGTGAACGGGGACTTCGAGATCGGCGACGGCCGGGAGTATAGAGGTTTGATCTTCCTCAGAGATCCCGTAGACGACGGCGAGACGTTGGAATACGTCAGCACGGGCGACGTGACGTTGGGCGGCTTCGCCAACGTCGAGGGCACGATAACAATGGGCGATGGTACAGAAGGCACCGTGTCTTCGGAGGTTCCACCCAGCCTGGCCGACGACCTCGGGAAACGTCCCGGCTTTTACACGCTGGAACGCTGGAGCTGGCGCGAGTGCTACACCGAAGACTGCGACTAGGCCATCCCCGGGTCTTCCTCGTCCTCGAACGGGTTGTCCACGGGTCCATCTGGGTCCAGGGCGTAGGGCTCTACCCGGGCGGAGCCGCAGTTGGTTGGGGCACTGCATTTCGTCTTCTTCGGGATCCACCAACTTCAGGCGCGCCTCGTGCTCGCTGAACACGGTTCCGCAAACCCGGCACACTAGCTTACTCTCCACGCAACGCTCCCTTCGCTTTGCCCCGCGAACTCGTCATCGTCATATTACACACTACACACGCCCCGAACCTCCGCCCGGATCGCTAGAATAGAGGTATGGATCAAAAACAAGAACAGCGGAGCGCCGTTAAAGTCGGAATGGTTTGGGGCGGTATAGGGGGGGTGGTCGGGTTTCTGGCCGCCCTGATCGGGGGCTCGCTCGCGGGAATCCTCTTGTCGGGATTCGTGGGGCTTTCCTGCGGACGACGGGCCGCGGTGGCGGAGGCGGGCAAAAAGCCCGGGGCGTTGTCCGGTTTGATCGGGGGCTCCCTGGCCTCGCCGGTCTTCGTGCTGGGGGCCGCGGCCGGGGCGGCTATCTCCGCCCGGAGCCTCAGCATGACGGAGATGGCAGAGACGATCTCCAGCATGGCCGACATGCAGATCTCACCGGAAGTAGCCTGGCAACTGTTCCTTCTAGCATTGGTTTTCGCGGCTATCATCCAGACGCTGCTCCTTATACTGGTCTCCACCGCCGCGGGCGCCTGGGCGATGAGAAAGAGGTAAGGGAGCCTAGGATCTCTCTTTCGCCGCCTCCGCCGCGCCCTCGCCGAAAACGAGCCCGGAACCTTCCGGACGCTCGACGCCGGCCGCCTCCAGCCGCAAGTCCTTCTGGTACTTCCTCACGGCGGCTTTGAGGGTGCCGAGGCCCAGGGTGGCGCATTTCGGGCGGGAGGCCACGACCTGGCGGCCGAGCTTCTCGATCATTTCGTTGTAGTCCATCTCCAAGACTTCGTCCATCGTAAGGTTCTCGTCGTGGATCTGCTCCAGCAACATGCTCGCCGCCGCCATGCTGATGGTGCAGCCTTCTCCGTCGTAGGTGGCGTCTTCTATGTGCTCGTGGTCGTCTGCACCCTTCAGGTACACCGTCACCACGTCGCCGCAACCCGGGTTGCCGCCCGGCATCGCCACGTCGGCGTCTTCGACCTCGCCCCGGTGGCGCGGCTTCTGATAGTGATCCAGCAGAATCTGTATCTGCAACTGCCTGTCCAAAACTCGCCTCTCTATAATGTCTAAGTGAGATTGCCCAAATGATTCTACCGCACCAGCACGGCTTCGCCGCCCGGCTGATCTTATTTGATACCGTTTGATACACTAGCGAACATGAAGGTCGGTATAGTCGGACTCCCGAACGTCGGCAAGTCCACGGTATTCAACAGCCTCACAAAGGCCGGGGCCGAAGCCCAGAACTACCCGTTCACCACGATAGACCCGAACCTGGGTGTTGCGGTGGTGCCGGATGAACGCCTCACGGCGCTGGCGCAGACGATGCGCAGCAAGAGCGTCGTGCCGGCGACGGTGGACTTCGTGGACATCGCCGGGCTCGTGAAGGGCGCGAGCGAGGGCGAAGGGCTCGGTAACCAGTTTCTCGGAAACATCCGGGAGTGCGAGGCTATCGCGCACATCGTCCGCTGCTTCGAAGACGAGAACGTGATCCACGTCCACGGCGACGTGGACCCGGCGGGCGACGTCGAGACCATCAACACCGAGCTACTGCTCGCCGACCTCGCAACCGTCGAGCGCCGGATGGAACGCACCAGCAAGGCCGCCAAAAGTGGCGACGCCAAGCTCAAGGCCGAGGCCGTGGAATTGGAGAAACTCCGCGACCATCTCTCCGACGGAAACCCGGCCCGCACGTACCCGCCGTCGGAGACGCTTGCGGAGGCGCGGGGCACGCTTATCACGGCTAAACCGACCCTGTACGTGGCGAACGTGGACGAAGAATCGGTCGCTGAGGGAAATAGTTACAGCGCGGAGGTCGAGAAGCTGGCGGCCCGGGAGGGGGCCGAGGCGGTGCGGCTCTCGGCGGCGCTCGAAGCCGAGGTCGCGGAGCTACCGGAGGACGAGGCGCGGGAGTACCTGGCGATGCTCGGGTTGGAGAGCACGGGTTTCGAAGAGTTCGTGCGCGCGGCGTACCGGCTGCTGGGGCTCATAACGTTCTTCACGGCGGGCGAGAAGGAGAGCCGGGCCTGGACCGTGCGGGAGGGCTCGACGGCGCGGCGGGCAGCGGGCCGCATCCACACGGACATGGAGCGCGGGTTCATCGCGGCGGAGACCGGCAACTGGGAGGATCTGGTAAACGCCGGCTCCTGGGCGAAGGCCCGCGAAGAGGCTAAGGCCCGCCTCGAAGGCCGGGGCTACCTCATGAAGGATGGCGACACCGTTCTCTTCCGCTTCAACGTTTAATGGGCTCCTTCGCCAAACCGGAGAAGTCGCTTTCTGAGAGCCGCTTCGCGCTGGTCACCACCGGCGGCGTGCATCTGCCGGAACAGCCGCGCTTCGACATAGACGACCCCGCGGGCGACTACTCGTACCGGGAGATCCCGACCGACGCCGAAGAATTAACCTGGACCCACGCTTACTACCGGCCCGACGACGCTTCTGACCTGAACGCGGTATTTCCTCTACAAACCTTCCGGGAACTGGAGGACGAAGGAGCATTCGGAGGACTAAATTACCGGCACTTCAGTTTTATGGGCGCCATCCATGACCCCGGCCCACTAGCCGGCGAGACCGCCCCGGAGGTCGCGGCGAAGCTGGTAGAGGACGGGGTGGACGCCGTTTTCCTCACACCTTCCTGACCGCTGTGCCACCGATCCGTCGGGTTGGTAAGTGGCGTCATAGAAAGGCGGGGAATACCGACCGTTACGCTCGTGATGGAGAAGGGCGTCGCGGCGTCGCGGGTCGGCTACGTGCCGTTTCCGTACAACTATCCGATGGGAGAGCCGGGGGACCGGAAGCGGCACCGCGAGGTGGCGTTGGCGGCGTTGGCGTTGCTGCACGAGTTGGAAGAGCCCGGCGAGGTGGAGCTGCCGTTTGGTTGGCGGTAGCCGGAACCCGGGAGGGTCAGGCGGATTTGGGTAGCTTGGTCTCGCGCACCTCGACGGGTAGGCCGCGTTGTATCTTGCCGAACTCCCGGACCTCGTTTTCTCCGACGAGCGTCGCCGCCACGCCGTCGCGGCCGGCGCGGGCCGTCCGGCCGATGCGGTGGACGTAAGTTTCCACGTCCTCGGGTAGATCGTAATTTATTACGTGCGAAACGTCCGGGATGTCGAGCCCGCGGGCCGCGACGTTGGTTGCGACCAGGATACGGGTTTTGCCACCGGTAAAAGCGGCGAGCGTCTTTGTGCGCTGTGCCTGCGTTTTGCCCCCGTGCAAGAGCCCCACCCGGTAGCCGTCGCGCTCTAGCTGCCGCTGGAGCTTGGTCGCCCCGTGCTTTGTCCGGCGGAACACGATGGCCCGGGGCTCTTCTTCGGCGTCTATAAGAGAGCGTAGGGCCCGCGTCTTTTGCTTGCCGTCCACCCGGTAGCAGACCTGCTCCACGGTATCCACCGTGGGCGCCCCGGACTCTACCGTAATCCACTGCGGGGCGTGCAGGTGACGTTTGACCAAGCCCCGGATCTCACCGGGCATGGTGGCCGAGAACAGGGCCGTCTGCCGCCTGTCGGGCGTGTGCGCCAGGATACGTCCGACGTCCGGGGCGAAGCCCATGTCGAGCATCCGGTCCGCCTCGTCGAGCACCAGGTAACTTACGGAGCCGAGCTTCAGCGTGCCGCGCTGCAGGTGGTCGAGGATACGTCCCGGCGTGCCGACGGCAACCGAGGTCTTGGGATTTTTTAGAGCTTTGATCTGGGGTCCTATCGAAGTGCCGCCGCAGAGGACCACCGAACGGGCCCGGTCACTTCGAGAGAGGTCCGCGAGATCCGCCGCGACCTGGGACGCCAACTCCCGCGTCGGTGTGAGCACGAGCGCCTGGACTCCCCGCTCTTTGGGGTTCAGGGCCTCTATGAGGGGTATCGTGAAAGCCGCCGTCTTACCGCTGCCGGTCTGCGCGAGGCCGACTACGTCCCTGCCGCGCAGGAGTTCGGGCAGCGCCCGCGCCTGGATCCGGGTCGGCTCTTTCCAGCCCTGCCGGTCTATGGCCCCGCGGGTGTGGCCGGAGATGGACAGATCCGCGAACGTGGTTTTGGGAACCTCGGATAGTTCGGGTGTTTGGGCGTGCGTGGTCAAGGCGTGTTTCCTCTCTCGTATCTTTTAGTAGCAGCCGCCATAAAAAGCGTACGTCGTGGCGGCCACTCGACGGGAGAGGACGGGCACAGGGCACAAAAAAGAGATGCGCTCTTTGCCGGGCATCTCGGTAATCGTGGACGTAGATTCTTTACTGCGTAGCCCGGTTAGTATACAAGCCTTGCGGCCCGTATCAAGCAGTTGCCGCCCGCCCGTCTCCGGGTGTCGGTCCAGGAGCCCCGTCCCGGAACCCGACACGCGATGAAAACAGAATAAAAACGGGAGGCCGGAAGTAAAACTAGGGGCGTTTTCACGGTCCGGGTACCAGCGCCGCGTTATACTGAGCCTCAGATAAAAACCCTGTGTCAAAGGCGGTATCGTGGCTTTCGTATTTCTCTTTCTCCTGGCGTTCGCTTTCGTGGCGTTTCTTTTTCTGTTGCCGATCCTGTACTCGTTACAGGCGGTCGGGAGTTTGTTCGTTTATCCAAAGCAGCTAAGGGCGATGTTCGGGAACAAAATCCTGCGCCGCAACCACGCCCTGGAGCACGCAACTATCGTGGTGATGATGGAGCGCCAACCGGGCCGCAAGTTCAACGGGTTCTCCACCGACGACGGCTTTTTCGTGCAGGGCGTCAGATCTTTGGAAGAAGTGGACGGCGCCGCCCGCGAAGCTATCGAGCGTTTGAAGGGCGGAGAGCACAAGCTCGCCATCCACCGCAACTGCGGCACGACCATCGTGGCGGCGAACCTGCTCGCGGCGGTCTTTTTCCTGACGGCGTTGGGTGTCGGGCTGTACCTGGGCCTGTCGCTCGGCAACCTCTTTCTCCTGGTAGTGGCGGCTATGCTGCTCTCATTCGTGCTGCGGGTTCCGTTGAGCCTTTTCTTGCAGCGGTTCGTGACCACCGAGCAAGACCTCACGAACGCCGAGGTCGGCTGGGTCGAGGCCGCAAAGCCGAACGAGCTCAGGGGCGGCATCCTGGGCGTACTGCTCGCGGCGTCCACCGCGCAAGTCAGGGTCTTTCACACCGACCCGGACGCCGTGGAGATCCTCCGCGACGACGGCGCCGTGGTCAAGTAATACTCTGGCCTTCCAGGGCATCTAACCTATACAAAGAACAAAACATTAGCGGGGAGGAAGAGGTATGGAGAGTGGTGGCTACGACGTTTTGATCGTCGGGGGCGGACAGGCGGGCATCCCGCTGGCCTACGCCCTGGCCGCGGAAGGCAAACGGGTGGCGCTGGCCGAGAGAAAAGACCTCGGCGGTTCGTGCGTGAACTTCGGTTGTACCCCCACAAAAGCCGCCATCGCCTCGGCCCGGCTGGCGCATCAGGCGCGCCGGGGCTCCGAGTACGGCGTGGAAATATCCGAGGTTAAGGTGAATTTTCCGGCGGTCATCGAACGCGCAAAAAACATCGCCGAGGCCAGCCGGGACGGCATCGAGAACGGTTTCGCGGATTCGGAGAACCCGCTCCTGATCCGGGGCCACGCCTCCTTTGAAGGCCGGAACGAAAACGGCTTCCGTTTGCAGGTCGGCGACGAAACCGTAACGGCCGAAGAAGTCGTGCTCAACACCGGCACGCGCAGCCTGATCCCCCCGATAGACGGCCTGGACGAGGTCAGCTACATAGACGCCGGCAACTGGTTGGAGCACACCGAACTCCCCGAACACATTGCCATAGTCGGGGGCGGGGTCATCGGCCTGGAGATGAGCCAGTTTTACCGTCGCATGGGCAGCCGCGTAACCGTCATCGCCGGTAGCTCCGGCCGCGTGGCGCCGCAAGAGGACGAGGAAGTCTCCGAGGCTATCCAGAAGATCCTGGAAGACGAGGGGATCGAGTTCCGCCACAACACCCGCGCCGAGAGGGTAGAGAAGACCGGTGGCGGCATAAAGATAACCCTCGGCGGCGATAACCCCTCGGAGCTTGAAGCCACGCACCTCTTCGTCGCGACGGGCCGGATGCCCAACACCGACGACCTGGGCCTGGAGAACGTCGGCCTGAAGACAACCAAAAAAGGTATCGTCGAGGCCGACGAGCGGCTCAAGACTAGCGTCGAAGGCATCTGGGTCGGCGGCGACATCCGGGGCGGCCCGCAGTTTACCCACACCTCCTACGACGACAACCGGGTGATCCTCTCCCAAATGACGGGCGACGGCTCGCACACCACAAACCGCGTAGTGCCCTACGCCATATTTACCGACCCCGAACTCGGCCGGGTAGGCATGACCGAGCGCGAAGCCCGTGAGGCCGGTTACGAGGTGGAGGCCATGCGCTACGAGGTCGCCAACAACGGTAAAGCGACGGAGATCGGGGAGACCAAAGGCTTTATAAAAGTAGTCGCCGATGCTTCCAGCGGCCAAATCCTCGGTGCGGCGGTGCTCTCTAACGAAGGCGCGGAGCTGGTCCACGCTTACATAGACCTGATGAACGCCGGCGCCCCCCTGAACGTGCTCCGCGACGCCGTCCACATCCACCCGACGCTGGGAGAAGCCGTCCAGAGCGCCGTCGCCTAAAATACCCCCAGCGAGGACCCGGAGTCCTGCCCGGTCCCTCGCCCGCATAAACAGCGGTATAGATGGCGACACGACCTCCGGCCACACCCCCACGCCTACCAAATCAAATTACGTACCTTATCTGGGGCTACCTGCCCGGCAACACCCTCGGTATGTTCTTGACCTTCGGGATTTCGCAGACGATCATCGGGTCTGCGTGGATGCTATTAGGTTTGATACTGGTTAAGAGTGAGGGCGCGAACCAAGACCTTGAGCTTGACGTTAGTGCCGGTTGAACTTGTAGCGGTTGCGTGGAAACCTGTAGTATCTCCGGGTTCGGCGCAGCCCGGCACGGGCCTGATCAGCAGGTTCAGCGGTACCGCAAAGAGGGTGTAACCTTCGAGTAGGTAGAGTGCCGCAACCGGCCCGAAGGTGTAGCCTACTGTTGGGTCGAACAACCTGGAGGTCCGGCCCGAGTCTGCCACGAACGCCGGGTTGCAGGGCAGAGAAACCACTTACCGTATCGTGAGCCGGTCTGTGGTGTTCCCGGGCAGTTTTCGCACCGGCGATTGCAATGGTTCTCGTGTTGCTCTATTGTATTGTCATTCTTACCGAGGTCCGACCAGCTACCGGAAGGTGATTTGATGGAAGAGCAGCAAGCATCCCAGGTAGGTAAGCTCGGGATCGTGTTTTGGATTTCCGTCGCCTTCTCGGTGGTGTTCTTGCTTTGGGGTGCGATCTTCACGGGGAACCTCTCTACCGTTACGTCGGCGATCCTGAATTTCGTACTGAATAGCTTTGGCTGGTTATATCTAGTGTCGACGACTCTGTTTTTGTTTTTCGTGATCTTCCTGGCTTTTAGCCGCTTCGGCAAGATCAAGTTGGGCAAAGACGACGAGGAGCCGGAGTTCGGCCGGTTGTCCTGGTTCGCCATGCTGTTCGCCGCGGGAATGGGCATCGGCCTGGTCTTCTGGGGGGTCGCCGAGCCCATGTCCCACTACGGCACACCCCCGTACAACCTGGCGGAGGCGAGTACCCCGGACGCCGCCGAGTTGGGGCTTCGATACTCCTTCTTTCACTGGGGACTGCACCCGTGGGCGGTGTACGCCGTGATCGCCCTGTGCCTGGCTTACTTCAACTTCCGGCGCGAGCAGGGAGGGCTTATCAGCTCGATCTTCCGCCCCATCCTCGGCGACCGGGTGGACGGTCCTATCGGGAACGTAATAGACGTTCTGGCTATCGTCGCCACTCTGTTCGGCGTCGCCGTCTCGCTGGGGCTGGGGGCTTTGCAAGTCAACGGCGGTCTGAACTTCCTCTTCGACGTTCCAAACGGCGCCACGGTACAGATAATCATAATCGCCGTTATCTTCGTATTGTACATGACCTCAGCGGCCACCGGCATAGACAAAGGTATCCGCTACCTGAGCAACCTCAACATGGTGCTCGGCGTGCTCCTAGTCCTCTTTATATTCATACTGGGTCCGACGGTGCTCATTATCGGCTCACTCGTACAGGTGGCCGGCTCCTACGCGGCCTCCGTCATACCGATGAGCTTCGAGCAGAACGTCTTCGCGGACAGCACCTGGGCGAACGACTGGACGCTCTTCTACTGGGCGACCTGGATCGCCTGGTGCCCGTTCGTGGGCACGTTTATCGCCCGCATCTCCCGGGGGCGCACGATCCGGGAGTTCGTCATCGTCGTGCTGTTCGTGCCGACCATGGTAAGCATGTTCTGGTTCTCGGCCTTCGGTACGACGGGCATCTGGGCGGACCGCCAGACGGGAGGAGCCATTAGCAGCGCCGTATCGGAGAACGTGACCAACGCGCTGTTCGTTACCCTGGAGCAACTTCCGCTGGGCATCGTCACCTCGATTATAGCGATGCTCCTGGTCAGCGTGTTCTTTATAACCTCGGCCGACTCGGCGTCGTTCGTACTGGGCAGCATGTCTACCGGCGGGGCTTTGAACCCGAGGGTGTTGGTCAAGTTCGTCTGGGGCTTTATCATAGCGGCCTTTGCATCAGTGGTGCTGCTGGCCGGCGGGCTCGACGCCCTGCAGAAGGTGGCTATCATAGCCGCGGTCCCGTTCGCCGTCATCATGATCGGGATGTGCATCTCCTTGTACGTGGGGTTGACGAGGGAAGAGAATCCCGAGGAGGTCCCGGGATGGATAGACGACCTCAGAGACAGCGCCTCGGAAGGTTCCGGAAGCCGTCCCGCGACGAGCCCCGGAGATGGATAACCGGGTAATGATGCGACGGTTGATACGTAAAACTTTGCTACCGGCGGCGTTCGTCTTCGTTTTGGCGGTCTTCGCCACGGGTTGCGGGGGTGGAAGCGGGGGGAGCATCAGTGAAAACTACGAGTTGAGCGGCCCGCAGGGGACCATCCGGTTGGCCGTGGGCTCGAAGAACTTCACCGAGCAGGAGATCCTGGGCCAGATCACGGTCCTGTCCCTGGAGGCCGCCGACGTGGAGGTTATTGACCGGACGGGGTTGGGTGGCACCGAGAGGGTGCGGCAGGCGCTCATCTCGGACGATGTAGACATGTACTGGGAGTACACCGGCACGGGTTGGCTCGTCCACCTGGCCCAGTCAGAGCCCGTACCCGACCCGCAAGAGCAGTATCAGTCCGTCGCCGAGCAGGACCTGGAACAGAACAACATCGAGTGGCTGGAGCCCGCCCCGGCAAACAACACCTACGCCCTCGCCGTGCGGGAAGGAGCCTACGGGGACGTCCAGAACGTCTCAGATCTCGGGCGCCTGATCGAGGACCGCCCGGACGAGGCGACCTTGTGCGTCGGGCCCGAGTTCCGCGAGCGGGCCGACGGGCTACCGGGCCTGGAAGAAGCCTACGGTTTCGAGTTCCCCGACGACAACGTCTCCGTGCTCTCCGCCGGTACGGTCTACGGCGCTGTCAACAGCGGGGAGAGGTGTAACTTCGGCTCGGTGTTCAACACGAACGGACGGGTCCCGGAGATGAACCTGCGCCTCCTGGAAGACGACGAGGAATTCTTCGCCGTCTACAACCCGTCGCTCACCATGAGCCGGGAGACGTTAGAGCAGTACCCGGAGATGGAAGAGCTTTTTGCCCCCATCTCCGAGCAACTCGACACCGAAACACTGCGAAACTTAAGCGCCGCGGTCGAAGTGGAGGGGAACTCCCCCCGGGAAGTCGCAGAGCGGTGGCTCCAAGAAAACGGTTTTATTGCGGAGAGTGAGTAGAGTAAGCAGCGGGCCCTGGTAGAACGTCGAGATTTTAGACTTAGGAGGAGCGTAGTGTCTAGACCACTTCACGGTTTCATGGACGTGGTACACGAGATGAAACGAATACAAGACCGGATGTACGGTGAGGGTACCGGGACCGAGGATCAGCAGAAGCAGCGGACCTACGCGGACGCGTGGACCCCGACCACCGAGGTGTTGTCCAAAGGCGACGACCTGGTGATCCGGGCCGAACTCGCCGGGGTGAATCCGGACTATATAGACATTACATTTACGGATGGCACGCTAACCATCTCCGGCCACCGCGAGCGGCTGACGGGAGAGGACGAAGAGGCGAGCTACTACGTCCAGGAGCGCTACTACGGATTGTTCCGGAGGAGCATGACCTTGCCGGAGAGCGTGAAAGACGAAGATATAAGCGCCAGCTTTCAGGAGGGCGTGGTGGAGATCACCGTCAGAGGCGGAGCCACCGTCCCGCCGGAACCCAAACGCATCCAACTCAAAAGAACGGGCTAGAGGCTCTGCACCCGGCCTCCCTGACGGGCGGACTCTAGTAGAGCACCGATAGCGCGGGCGTTGCCCAGTATCTCCGCCGGACCGACGGACGGTTCGCGCTGTTCCCGGACCGCGGCGGCGAACTCTTTCAACTCAGCCAGGTATGGGTCACCTCCATCGAAGCTCTCCGTTTCGGTTTCGCCGCCGCGGTGTATCTCGATGCTCCCGCCGGCTTTGTCGGCCCGGAACGGGGCTTCCAGGATAATGCGGCCTCCGGTGCCTATTATTTCCAGGCGCTCCCGGCGGGCGCTGGAGATGCTGCACGAAACTATTCCGATTCCTTCGTCGAACTCCAGGACTCCGGCGAGCTCCCGGTCGGCGCCGTCCTCGTCGAAGCGGGCGAAGGCTGAGGCCCGGCGGGGCTCACCGTCGAAAGCCAGCCGCACCCCGCTCACCGCGTAGCAGCCCACGTCTCCGAGGGCTCCTCCGCCAAGTGAACCGACGCCCCGCACATCTTCCGGGTCGTCCAGGAGGTGTCCAAACTGGGCTACGACTTGCCGCACGGTCCCGACGGCGCCGTCCGAGATCAACGCCCGCAGCCGCAGCGTCTGCGGGTGGAGCCGGAACATGAAACCTTCCATAAGCGTGAGGCCTTTGTCGCGGGCTGTATTCACTGCGCTCTCCGCGCCGGTGGCGTTCAGCGAGAAAGGTTTTTCGCAGAGGACGTGCTTGCCGGCCTCCAGCGCCTTGAGCGTCCATTCGACGTGCAGGGAGTTGGGTAGCGGGATGTAGACGGCGTCTACCGCGGCGCTTTCTACCAGCGAGCTATAGTCCTCGAAGGGTTCGGCGTCGGGCGCGAGTTCCCGAACTTGGCCGGCTTTTGCTCCGTCGCGGGTGGCGACGGCGGTTACTTCTACTGTTTCTGTTTGCGCGGCGGCGGGGATGATGGCCCCCTGCGCTATGTTGGCGAAGCCCAGTACTCCGAGCCTTAGCGGCGAGTTTTGCATAAGGTTTCTCCCATCCTCGTTTTGTACGCGGATTCTACCCTTCGTGTAAAAGCGCGGGGTCGAGGATCCAACCCTCAAGAAGGTCGCACTCCGCCGGTACCCCGTAATCAAGCTCCCGCCTCGTATGGGCCCACGCCGCCTGTACCGCGCACAACAGCGAGTCCAGCGCATCCGCGCCCGGCTCCCGGACGAACCTTTCTTTCCACGAACCGGCCATCTCGACGGTGAAGCCGTACTCTTGGCGCAGCGCGGAAGATTCCAGGCCCGCGACCAGGTTTCTTCGGGCGGAGGCCTGATCCGGCGTCTGCTTGCTGCGGTCGTCGTTTTTGTAGCTCCGGCGTTCGAGAAAACGCCGCGCCACCACGGCCGGGTAAGCTTCCACCGCGACCCGGTCGTCGCCATTCGGTCGGCACGGCACGACGTTTACACCGGACGCGAGGAGCCGCGGCGCCCCCTGAAAAAACATCTTGCCGACCGGCACCCGGAAGAGCATCATCGCGCTGCTCGAACCTGACCGCTTATCTGCCAGCCGGTAGCGCCACTTGCTGCCCTTGGGACGCTGCGCCATATCCGCCCGAATGGCGTCTTCGAACTCCTGTTTCGGCATGTCGGATACCCGGCCGACGTAGCCTTCCCAACTAGCGGGCCACCCGAGCGCCTCGACGAGGCTGCGGGGTTGGCCGAAAGGGAAGTCCATGCCGCAGACCCAGGGGCCGGGTTTCTCCAGCCACCCCTCGAAATCGGCGAAGTCCGTCATTTCTTCGGAGTCCTCTACGCGCAGGACGCGGCGGCCCAGCGTGCAACCGAGGGCTATGAGCGGCTTGCGTTTGCTTGGGGCGCTGGTGAAATCTAGGCCGTAGATCTTCATCCGCGCATTCTACAAAACGCCCGGATGCCGGCAGGCACGCCGAAGGTATGTTGGTAGGTTTACCTCGTCAGCAGGCTGTACTGCTTACGCAGAAGTTCTGGTGCCTGATCCGGGGTGGGAATCTCCTTGACGAACGTCGTCATCCGCCGGTCCCGGTCGCGCAATTCGAACCAACATTCGCCGGTCGTTTCCTCCCACCGACCGAAAAGAAGACAGTAGTCGCCGTTCCAGGCTACCAGAGAAGGTATTTCACCGTACCTGGGTCCCGTCTCCCAGCCTTTCTGTTTGAAGTCCTCAGCAAAGTCGTCGAAGCACCTCAAAAGTCGCCACTCCCACACCATCGCGCGCCTCCTTCCGTTTTGCACGAAGCTATGAACCCCTGTGCGCTATATACCACGTATAGGGTTATTGTGTAACGGAGATGTCATAGAAACTACGTACAGGCGGCCAAAGATAGTTTGTACTAAGGCGTTCCTATTAGGCCGACGGCAAGGGTGGCCGGGGGCTAGGAGTCCTTTTCGGCTTTGCCCTCCAGATGTTCGACGAGGGTCTTGCGGTCCTGGTGCTGTTTCTCGTAGGTGAGGATCTCCTCTATTTCATCTTTGGAGAGGCCTTGTATTTTGGTCTTTACTTCATCCACGCCCAGGTCATCGTAGTCGTTGAGGGGTAGGTCTTTCTGGGCCTCCCTGCGGGCTTGTTGCGCCTCTTCGGTGTTTCCCACGTACTGCTGACCCTGGCGGGAACCCTCACGCTTTTTCTTTTCGGTTTCTTCTTTCTCCTCCTCGCTCATGTTCTCCCAGGCTTTCTTGGGGAGGTAGCGGGCCGTCTCTTGGTCCCCGCGGGCTTGGGCGTCGCCGTCCTGGGTCTGCCATTCCTCTTCGGTCCACTGTTGCAGGTTTTTCTGGGATTCGTCCTGTTCGCCTTTGTAGCCGCCGCCCCGTTTCTCGTATTCTTGGGTGAGGAGTTGAGACTTGCGGGCGCTCCATTGGCCGGGTTCGCCGCCTTTGTCTGACTGCTTTATTTCTTCTTTGATCTCCTCCCGCATCTCGGGGTGGGTGTATTTCTCTTCGTAGTCTTTCTTCGCCACGTCCGGGCTCCTTTTTTAGCGGTTTTCGGGTACGGGTCGAGTATCCATCAACCGGAGTGGCGGTCCTGTTGTGGCGTTCACTGTTAGGTGCGGTCTCCGCGCTATGTATCGGAGAGGCCGGGGATGCGGCCGTTGCGGAAGGCGTCTACGAAGAGGCGGTGGTCGTCGCGGACGGTTTCGGAGTAGTTCATGCCGAAGTTCACCATCTCGTCTACGAACTCGTCTTCGTGGCCGTTGACGGCGGCGGAGATCTCGTCTTCCGTCTGGAAGTCTACGAGGGTTGCGTCGGAGTCTTCGTCGGCAACGCAGTGGACTTTGGCTGTCGCCCGGCCCAGGTAGTCCAGGACGGGTGAGATCTGCTCGGGCTCCGTAAGATCCGCCCATTCTATGTCCTCGACGTACGGAGAAAGCTCGGAGACGAAGAAACCGACGCCGTCCAACTCGGTGTAACCGAGCCACGGGTCGGCGTGGGCCTGAAGAGCCCGCTGGGAGACCGCCGTGCGGTGGCCGTGATGCTCGAAGTAGTCGGCGGTCCGCTCGTCGCGCACGACCCTGCTGGGCGAGGCGACGTTGCCCTGCTTCATCGAGAGCACCACGTCGTTCTCCAACGCCTGGGTCGGACCTTCCACCAGGACGTTGTAGGCGGGGAGACCTGCGGAGCCGATGCCGAATCCCTTGCGGCCGACCACGTCTTTTACTTCGTAGTTCAGGCTGCGGGAGCGTTTCTCTTCGGGGATGGTTTCCAGGTACGCTTTGAAAGCCTCCTTGACCCTGGCCTTTTCGTCATCTTCCAGGTCGCGGACGCCGGCGCCGCGCCGGAAGCGCCGGTCGAAGTTTTCGTCTATGAGGGTGGTCTTTTCGAGGAGGTCTATCCGGGTGTTCATGCGGGCTCCCTGGAGGAGCTGGTGGACCCAGCCGTCGGTGGTGTTCAGGCGGAGGGAGAACTCGTGGTCGCGGTCGTTCTCGACAAAGGACTTTACTTGCTCTATGTAGGCCCGGACGTAGGTGGAGATCAGGCCGGCGATGTCTTCGTCTGAGATGGCCTTGGTCCACGCGAAAAGGGCGACGCTCGCGACCATCCGTTGCAGGTCCCAGGTGAAGTGGCCGAGGTAGGCTTCGTCGAAGTCGTTGACGTCGAAGATGAGAACTCCGTCGCCGTCCATGTAGGTGCCGAAGTTTTCGGCGTGGAGGTCGCCCTGGATCCAGACCCGCCCGGTGCGCTCGTTTGCCCAGCGATCCTCCCTCTTCTCCATATCCGCGTAGAACAAGCAAGCGCTCCCCCGATAGAACGTAAACGGGCTCGCGGCCATCTTCCGGAACTTGGTCCGAAACGCATCCGGGTCAGCGGACATCAGCCCGGAGAACGCCTCCATCAGAACGTCCACGATCTCCTTCTGCCGCCCGTCGGACCATTCGTGTTGCTGCGCCGGATCCGCTGTGCTGGTCATGAGAGTCCTTTCGTCGTCAGCCGATTAGCCTCCCATGTTGCACCATTCAAAGTCCCTGCGCCACGCTGCGCCTCGTAACTCAGCCGGCGTGAGGTCCCGTGCTGTAGCCGATCACCGCGTAAAGAGGATCGCTGAACATCTGGCGCGGACTCCGGTCGAGGCTGTGTATTTCGTTCCAGTTGCCGGCTTCTCTCAGGTACTCCTCGACGAGCCGCATATGCCCCGCATCATCCAGCGCCTGCCACGCGGCGACGGCCTTTGTAGGAAAGCAACGATTCGAAAACGTAATAACTGTCGGCGCCCCGGGTTTCAACACGCGCCCGAGGTCTCGCAGCACCTCTATGGGACGAGTCAGGTAATCTACGGAGACGCAGATGCCGGCACCGTCGAATTCCGCGTCCCCGAACGGTAGCTTAGGCTCCCGGTTCAGATTCTGTACTACGTAATCGTCCAGGCGCGGGTTGTTCTGTAGCTCTGTCTCGTTCATGCCGAGTCCCACTACTCGACGATACTCTACCTCCGGTGGCAGATGGCTGACCCAACTGCTCATCAGATCCAGGACAGCCCCGCCCACCGGAAAGTGCTCCCGGTAAAGTTGCGTAACGGCCGCTATCGCCCGGTCGTCTATGTGGGTGACGAGCCGCGGGGTTCGGTAGAACTCCTCGTCCGGGGATTCGTCCTGGCGCCTGAAGGCTTCTCTAGAGATCTCTGACACCCTGGCTCCTCGAATTCGTTGTCATTACTCGCTTCCAAAGTTAAAGAGCAAACCTTCCTTTGGCTGTAATACGTTCTACCCGGCGCGTTGGTGTACGCTGCGCATGCGGACAGCGTTAGAGCGGCAAGTGCTTTACGGTTGCGGCATTTATGTTGTAGAAAAGGATGATGCTCTTACACATGCACTGGAAGCTCGTCGCAGGTAAAAAACGCAAGTGCATGACTATACTAAACTCCAGGCTATGTTAGGAAAGACTGGAGATGGGACAGGTTTCTCAGGGGGAAGCGGTGGTGCGGGTGGTTACCGTTTCCAAGCACTCGCTACGGCGTACGTCTGTGCCCACGTTCTAGCTAAGCATCCATTAAATTGGGTTGGCGCCGGGGCCGTACCCTTAGCAGTCTCCGTAGAGACGGCTGGGCCTGGAGATGATCTCAGGGTAGAGTATTCGAACGGTCCGGGAGGAGAAGGTGGCGCCCTAGAGGTGCAGGCGAAGAGGGGGCTCACGAAAGGGAGAAAGCTCTGGGAGTCGTTGCTGTCGCTTGCCCACGGCCTAGATGAGGATCCATCCTTGCGCTGTGCGCTGCTAGTGGATTACGCAGCGAGCCGTCCGGTAAGACAAGAACTTCGACGGGACATCGAGCGCCTCGCACAGGGACGCGACGACCGTCTGAAGCCCATCACCAAGGAGTTCTTGGGGAGACTTGAAGCGGACGGTATAGAGCCCAAACGTTCCTTGCTCGCGAGACTTTCCGTAATCGTGGCCGACCTCGGGGATCGCTCTGAGGGTGAAGGAACAGCACTCGAATTGCTTTCTAGAGTGGTGGATAAAGCTAGCATATTAAATGCCTGGACAGCATTTAGAGACGACGGTATGCACCTGGCGGAGATCGCGGGCCGACAGGAAGCGTCGTCCTTGCGGAACCTACTCGAAAAGCATGAAATAAGATTTGTAGCTAGGGAGGAGTTACCCCTTCTGCAGAGGGAAGATCACATACCGTCTAATCCTCAGCCCTTCGTCGGTCGCAATACGGTAGTGAACGAAATTCGGGGATTACTCTCTACCATCAAGGAGGGACAGGGTCCATTCGTCGTAGTGCAGGGCTTGCCCGGCTCTGGTAAGACGGCAGTGGCTACAGTCGTTGCTAACGGATTGAGGTCAACTTTTCCCGGCGAAATTCTATGGGCTTCTATCGGACCAAACCCCAACCAACTCTCTATACTCGCCGACTGGGGACGGAGCCTCGGCGCGGAAGACCTCGTAGGATATAAAGACGTGGGTGCCGCATCAGCAAGGATGAAGGCTTTGCTGCGGAACAGGAGAGTGTTATTCGCCTTGGACGACGTTTGGGCGGCCGAGGACGTGCAGCCTCTCACTGTCGGCGGTCCTGAGAGCGCCATACTCGCGACGACACGCTCTAGGCAAGCGGCTCGAAGTATGGCCCCTAGCGGAACCATGCTCGAAATCGGCCCACTAAGCGAAGCTGAGGCGGTCTCATTACTCGAAGAACTAGTACCCTCCATAAATGAAGCAGACTGCGGACTGCTCAGTGAACTAGCCACAAAGCTCGGGTGCCTACCCCTGGCATTGAAGGTTGCAGGGCGTCTTTTGGAAGAAGAGGCTACGCTTGGTCTCGGGGTTGCTGATCTTCTCTCCGAAATCAAAGAAGGAGAAACGCTACTCGCCGCTGACGTCCCTCCAGATTTAGTTGATCTGGTGGAGAGTACTACGCCTACGGTTACTGCTCTGCTTGGAAGGAGCACTGACAAGCTTGGAGACAACGAGCGAGAGCGTTTTGGGCGTCTGGGAGTTTTCGAACCCGGGCCTGCCTCCTTTGACCTGTCTGCTGTTGGAGCGATGTGGGACGAAACGAATGAGCAAGACATCAAGGCGACGCTCAGTACGTTGATAGGACGTGGATTGGTTGATCCAAACGGTTCTGGTCGCTTCTCTCTGCATCCAGTGCTAAAGATGCAGGCGAATTTTCTACTCGGCCGCGCGTCGGACGATAGTCTGGCGACATACTATTTGCACGCTACTCACTACCTTGAACTGCTGCGCTCTGCAAATGCACTTTACCGTAGCGGTGGAGAGGCTAGCAAGGTCGGGTTGGCGCTATTCGACACCGAATGGGAGAACGTACGGTCTGGGCAGTATTTTGCGGCGTCACGTCTCGCGGAGGATAGTGAGGACGCTGAAGCAGCACGCCTAGTTAGTGGTTACGCCGATGCTGGGTGGGAACTTCTATCCTTGCGGGCGAGTCTCGACGAACGTGCCCGCTGGCTCGAGAACGCGCTACATGGAGACAAGCTTTTGATAGAAGCAAATAGCCTGTCGGAGGAGACGGGTGAAGGTTGGGATGAAGCTTTAAGGAATTATCGCACCGCTCAAGCTAGCCATCTGCATATGCTAGCTATGGTGCGCTACCATGCGGGGCAGACAGAAAACGCCTTCACGCTAGAGCGAGAGTCCCGTAAGATCTGGCGCTCACTTGGGAATCGCCGTGGAGAAAGCCGGACCCTCAACATACTCGGTGCTCTCCACGCAATATCCGGTGACTATCCCTTGGCGGAACGGAGCTACTTGAAAGCCATCGAACTTTTGGATAAAGAAGCCGACGACCCCGAAGCGCCCGCTCATCCACCAAAGAGTCATGATAGAGACAGAGCAGCGATTCTTGGCAATCTTACCAACCTCTATAGACGCCGCCGTAAGGCTGCGCTGGCGAACAAGGCAAGCAACGAGGCCATCGCCATCTTCCGTGCACTGGGCGACATGATCCAGGTAGGCATCGCCCTAAATAACCGTGGCGCAATCCGATCAGAACTCGAAGACGACGTACTAGGCGCCGTAAAGGCATTCTTGACCGCTC
The DNA here is from genome assembly GCA_965213905.1 of Rubrobacteraceae bacterium. Lineage (GTDB taxonomy): Bacteria > Actinomycetota > Rubrobacteria > Rubrobacterales > Rubrobacteraceae > SIRX01. The sequence goes on from OZ243922.1 coordinate 2,313,041, forward strand.
GCCGAATCTTCCGTTACCTGGGTAGCCGCAGCGACGAGGCACACTCTCTACTGGCTTTGGGAAGGGAGGATGCGGATGCCGGCAATTATCAGCCTGCAGAGAATAAAGCGAGAGAAGTTATAGCCGTGTGCAAGGAGCTTGGGACCCACTTTCAGAAAGGAGCAGCACTCGTTGTCTTAGGTGAGGCTCGTCTTGGACTCGGATACTCAGACGAGGCCGAAGACTTTTACCAAGAGGCGCTCGACATCGCCAGCGAAGCGCAGGACACAAGACTGGAAACCGAGGCTCGTGAGGGTCTTGAGAAAGTGGCTCATACCCGTGAGAACACTTGATTTATTCTTTCTGACAGCGGACTCCGAGAGACAAGTTATGTTGGCTACTAAACCTTGACTGTAATACGTTCTACCCATCGCACTCGTGTAATCTGTACTCATGGATTGGCGTCAGAGCGGTAGACACTTTACTGTTGCGGTTTTCGTGGTTCACGAGGGGAGCGTGCTGCTACACCTCCACCGTAAACTCGGCATGTGGCTCCCGCCAGGCGGGCACATAGAGAAGGACGAGTTGCCGGACGAGGCGGCGGTCCGCGAGGTGTTGGAGGAGACCGGGGTCGAGGTAGAGTTGGTGGGGGAGAGGCGTGAGGATGTCACGGACCCGGTGCAGCTACACCGGCCCGCCGGGGTGCAGTTGGAGTACATCGGGCCGGGGCACGAGCACATAGACCTGATCTACTTCGCCCGCCCAACCGGCTCCACGGAGATTTCGGCCGAGTTCGAAAAAGACAAAGTCGGCTGGTACTCGCCCGAAGATTGGAACAGCATGGGCGTAAAAGCCGAAGTCCGGGGCTGGTGCGAACGGGCGCTCGCCGCACTCGGAGAGGCGTAGGGCGCCCGAAAGCTAACCGTTCAGCGTCTCTGCGTGGTGCCGGATGTGATCCTCCATGAACGTGGAGATGAAGTAGTAGCTGTGGTCGTAGCCCTCGTGCCGCCTCAAGGTGAGCCGCTGACCGGCTTCGGCGCACGCTCCCTCGAACACGTCGGGGGATAGCTGCTCGTCGAGGAACTGATCGTCCATTCCCTGATCCACGAGTATGTGCCGGTCGTCGGACCTCTCGCACACCAACTCGCTGGCGTCGTACTGCTTCCAGTCCTCGTCCGGGCCGAGGTAGTTGGAGAATGCCTTTTTGCCCCAGGGGACGCGGGTCGGGGCGCAGACGGGGGCGAAGGCGGAGACGGACTCGTAGAGGTCCGGCTCTTTGAGGGCGAGGGTGAGGGCACCGTGGCCGCCCATCGAGTGGCCGAAGACGCCCTGGGCATCTTCGCGGGCGGGGAAATGTTCAAGGATCAGGCCCCGTAGCTCTTCCGTGACGTAGGTGTACATGTTGTAGTTCTCCGACCAGGGTTCGGCGGTAGCGTCGAGGTAGAAACCGGCGCCGGTTCCGAAGTCGTAGTCGTCGTCTTCGCCGGGGATGTCCGCGCCGCGGGGGCTGGTGTCGGGGGCGACGAGCATCAGACCGTGCTCGGCGGCGAGGCGTTGGGCTCCGCCTTTGATCATGAAGGTCTCCTCCGTGGAGGTGAGTCCGGCCAGGTAGTAGAGCACCGGGACCGGGCCGTCCGCCGCTTGAGGAGGTTCGTAGACGGCGAAGTTCATGCCGGTGCCGGTCGCTTCGGAGTCGTGGCTGTAGAAGCCGACCGTACCGCCGAAGCAGCGGTGGGTGCCGTTCGTGGCTGGCTTTTCGGTCATCGTAACCTCTCTAGAACGTGATGACGCTGCGGATGGATTCTCCGCGGTGCATCACGTCGAAGGCTTCGTTTATGTCTTCGAGCGGCATGGTGTGGGTGATGAGGGGGTCTATGTCGATCTTCCCCTCCATGTACCAATCCACTATCTTCGGCACGTCCGTCCGGCCCCGCGCGCCGCCGAAAGCGGAGCCGCGCCAAGACCGCCCGGTAACGAGTTGGAAGGGACGCGTGGAGATCTCCTCTCCCGAGCCCGCCACCCCGATAATTACCGACTCGCCCCAACCCTTGTGGGCACACTCCAGCGCCTGACGCATGACGTTCACGTTGCCGATGCACTCGAAGCTGTAATCCGCGCCGCCGTTTGTCAGGTCTACCAAATACGGAACCAGATCCCCTTCGACCTCTTGCGGGTTGACGAAATGGGTCATGCCGAACTTCTCGGCCAGTTCCTCCCGGGCCGGGTTGATGTCCACGCCCACGATCTTGTCCGCCCCGACCATCCTCGCGCCCTGCACGACGTTCAGCCCGATCCCCCCGAGCCCGAAGACAACAACGTTCGCCCCCGGCTCTACCTTCGCCGTGTTGACGACCGCCCCGATGCCGGTAGTCACACCACAGCCGATGTAGCAAACCGTCTCGAACGGCGCATCCGAACGAATCTTCGCCAGGGCTATCTCCGGTACTACTGTATGACTGGCAAACGTGGATGTGCCCATGTAATGGTACAAAGCGCCACCGTTCAGAGAAAGGCGACTCGTGCCGTCGGGCATAAAGCCCTGGCCTTGGGTACCCCGAATCTTCTGGCACAGGTTGGTCTTGGGGTTCAAGCAATACTCACACTCCCGGCATTCCGGGGTGTAGAGCGGAATTACGTGGTCTCCCACTTCGAGGCTGCTTACGCCCGGCCCGACCTCCACGACGACGCCTGCACCTTCGTGGCCCATTACCGCGGGGAAGAGTCCTTCCGGGTCTGCGCCGGAGCGGGTGTATTCATCGGTGTGGCAGACGCCGGTAGCCTTGATCTCGACCAGCACTTCGCCGTCTTTCGGGCCGTCTAGCTGGACCGCTTCTATGCTGAGGGGCTTGCCCGCCTCGAAAGCCACCGCCGCTTTGATGTCCATGTTCTTTCCCCCGCCTCTCAGATATTCCGACAACATGCGTCATGGTCGGGGTGTGTCGGCCCTGCGTCAAGTCCTGGAGCCGGGGCTAGGTTAAGGGTCCGAGCAGTCGCGCCGGTAGCCGCAGTTGGGGCAGACGAGCTTGCAGTGGAGGCCGTACATCTCCGAGCCGCAAAACTCACACTCTTCCGTAGGCTCCGGCGTTAGGGTCTGCGCTTCTTCGTCTCGGCGAGTTTCGTTCATGCCCTAATTGTACGGCTCCGGTAGGCGCGGCGCCCCCGCTACTTTCTTCGCGCTAGAGATCCCGAAACCTGCTTATTGCCGGGCCTTGCCCGGACGTTTCGGAAAGAGTTCGGCCAGACGGGCGGCGCTAAAGGTTTTGAGGCCCGAGTAGGAGAGAACCCTTTGAGCTTGGCGGAGTGAGACGGCGAGGCTGCGGGTCAGGATCCGCAGCGTGGCGAGGTTATCCTGGATGCGGGAGATCCGGACCGGTAACTGCTGGCTCCGGGCGTCGAGGGCGGCGACGCTCTCTTCCAGCTCGCCGGTCCGCGCCGCCAAACGGGCCACGTCTTCGGATAGCTGGCGTTGCAGGGCGAGCCGGGCGCGGCGAAAACTAAGCCAGGCCCGCAGCGCGACTACCCCGGTAACGAGCGCGAGCAGCGCGCCCGCGAGTATCAAGATAAAGAGTACGGTTCCCATCTCGAAAGTTACAGTAGCACGGGCACGGTAGCCTTTACAAACATTTCAGTGGTGTTAAAATTCTGCCCGCGACGCGGGGTGGAGCAGTCTGGTAGCTCGTCGGGCTCATAACCCGAAGGTCATAGGTTCAAATCCTATCCCCGCTACTACCGGCCCCGAACCATAAGGTTCGGGGCTTTTGCGTGTGTTGCTAGAGTTCTACGGCAAACTATCCCAGTCGAAACTGGTCTGTGCCACGAAGGCTTCTAGGGATTCTTCGAGTTTTTCGGAGGTCAGTAGAAAAAGCTCGGCGTGCAGCCTCCTGGTGTGGGCGTTCGGGTCGTCTTTTCCCAGGGGAGATGAGTCCGTCTCCTCACGGGCGCCGAGGTAAAGCCCGCGTTCGTCCGCGCCGGTCTCGCAGTAAGGCTTCCAGTCCTCCACAGCCTTTTCGTGGGCGAGGGCCGCTACCATGAGGTCTTTCCACAACGGCTCCGCGTCCTCTGTTACCGAGGTACGGAGCACCGAGGGGTTGCGCGTCATGCGCCCGGCCAGCGCCCGGCTCTCGGCCAGTCGCGCGGCTGCTTGCTCTCTGTCTTCCACTGTATCCTCCAAATCTTCGCTAGTTCACATCACGCCTTCCACGCTTTCGGACGGCATCCCGACCCGCCCGGTATGGTAGTTTACCGGCGGACGCGGGGAACTGAACAAGTGGAGGACACGCGGCCCGAACCTTCGAGAAACGAACCCGGGATAATTCCGGGTCTGCCGGGCTCTGGTACTCCACGAACGCGGTGTGCTAGGCTCGGCTTATGGAACGTCCCACGGGTAGGCTTAAGAGTGGGCCCAAGGGTAGACCTAAGGGTAGACCCGCGGGTGGGCAAGAGGAGGTGGAATCTTCGTGGGGTCCGAAACGGTAGAACCTCGCCGAACACCGGAGCCCGAAGGCCCGGAGCAAATATCCGAAAGGATGCGGCGGACGCGGGAGGGACCTTTCGGAAAGCTCAAGAGGGCGCTCTCGCGCGTGCTGGGCCTCGACGACGTTTCGCCGACGAGGAGCAGGGTCATCGTACTCGTCGCCCTGGCGGAGTCCGGGCTGCTGGGGCTCGGCTTTCTTACAGATCTACCTTCGTCCTGGCTCATCACCGCCGCGCTGGCGATACTACCGTTCGTCTTTCATCAGGAAAAAGAAGACGGAGAAAGCGAAACGAACCTGGACGAAAATTCCGGTCGGGAGGCACGGGAGCATAGCCACGACGACAGCCTTGGGGTTGGTTAGATGGAGGGTCCAAAAACCTCGGTAGAAGAACGCTACTTCCAGGACGACGGCCGCATCCCAAACAACGCTAGCCTGCCCCTACTCGTTTACCGCGGGGCCATCGCCGAGGAGGAACGGGAGCCTTCGTACTGCAAGGAGCTGTTAGCCCGTAACAGCTGGGTTGGGGCTTGGGTAAACGGGGTGTTCTCATACCACCACTACCACTCAAACGCCCACGAAGTCCTCGCGGTGACAAGCGGCTCTGCGGCCCTGATCTTCGGCGGGCCGAATGGGGAAACCTTCGACGTCGCAGCCGGGGACCTCGTCGTAATACCGGCCGGGGTGGGACACTGCAAAGCAAACTCACGCGGGGGCTTCCGGGTGGTCGGGGCCTACCCCAGAGGCCAGGAAAGCTACGACCTCAAGACCGGCGATCCGGACGAACGTCCCGGGGCGCTAGAGAACATCCGGCAAACCCCACCGCCGCAAGCGGACCCCCTGTTCGGCGAGAAAGGTCCTCTACAGGACCGCTGGTCGGCGTAACGTCCGGCCCGCACCCGAAACCACCAAAGGGTATATTACCGCGGGGTGATCCGGACGGACCCCGACTTCCTGATCGTCGAGGACGCGTCGTTCTGGCCGGAACCCTTTTGTCTGGTATTGATACTCGACCTGGACTCCGGCGGAACTTTTACGTTGAAGCCCCACTCCCGGACCGTTTTCGTCCCCCGGGCGTCGCGGGCGGTTACCCGGACCGAATGCCGGCCCGGCGCGAGTTTCCGCTTGGTAGAGTAGGAGAGCCTGTCGCTTTCCGGGTCGTACCCGAAAGAGGTTTTCCTGTTGCCGTCCAGGACAAAGGTCAGGTCGGACTTCTCCAAATCCGTCTCCTCGTCCCGGACGAGCGCCTTTATCTTCGGCGTACGGTTCCTCAATGACGAGCCCGGCCCGGGACTCAACTTCTGAACCCGGGGCTTCTCGTTGCGAACGCCGACGGCCGACGCGGCGTCCACGAGCCCGCGGCCGTACTCCCCATCTTTGCCCGCTGGGCCGAGATCCAAGGCCGTCGAGTTTATCCGGCGCCGAATTTCGCCCGGAGAATGTCCCTGGGCGGCGAGCAACCCGGCCACGCCCGCGACGAACGGGGCGGAGAAACTGGTCCCGCTGTCTCTTTTGTAACCACTAGAACCACTCGTAGAAAGTATGCCCACGCCGGGTGCCGCCACATCAACCCAGTCCCCGATGCTGGAGTTCTCCGCCCTCCGGTCGTTTCCGTTGGTGGCCGCCACGGCTACCACGTTTCTATACGCGGCGGGGTATACCGTCTTAGAACTCTTCCCGTAGTTGCCCGCGGCGGCGACGACCACGGCGCCGGCCGCCCCGGCCTGATTTATAGCCTTCTTTATCTGCGGGGAGTCGGCCTCTTCGGCCGCCAGCGACAGGTTGATAACCTCGGCCCCTTCGTTGGTGGCCCAGGTTATGCCCCCCGCGATGTCGCTCGCCGTTCCGAGGAGGTCGGCGTTGAGGGACTTGGCCGCGAGTATCTTACAGTTGGGGCAGGTTCCCGCGATGCCTTCTTCGTTGTTCGTGCCCGCGGCGGCGATCCCGGAGACTTTCGTGCCGTGCCCGTTTTCATCCCCGGCTTCTCCCCGGCCTGCTACACAACCCAGGTCTTCCGCCGAGTCGTTTATACAGTCCGCCTCGGCAGAGATCTTGCGTTCGAGGTCGGGGTGTTCGTTGGAGATGCCGCTGTCCACAATAGCGATGTCCACGCCGTTGCCCCGAATTTTACTCCACGCCTGGGGAGCCCGGATCCTCTGCAAGCCGTACTGCTCCCCTAACCTGTCGTCGTTGGGGGTGTAGGCGGCTTCGTAGATGTAGTTGTAGCTTACGGACTCTACCCCCGGGTCTTTTTGCAACTCCTGTCTCTTGTCCCGTAGGAGTTGCTCTCTCTGGAACTCGGCGGGCTCGGCTTTCACTTCGGGGAACTCGATCACCTGGGTCTCGATCTCCGGTATTTCCTCTTCGATCTCACCCCCGGTCTCCCCGGGCAACTCTTCCGCCGCGGCAGATTCGACTCCGGATTCGTAGGTGACGAGCAATTCTCCGGCCGCGTGTGGCGCAACCCCCGCGCTTTCGTCCACCTGCTCCTGAACTGTCCCTCCCGCGTTCGAAACCAACAGGCCCAGCGCCAACAAAGCGCCCGACAATCCCGCTACCAAAACTTTTAGCTGAAGCCTGATCTCGATGCTGTCCCCCCTCCGGGCCAGAACCTGAACTCCGTTGTTCCTGCAAAATTCGCCCCGCGTAGGGCCACAACATTATGCCTTACGGCCTCGTTGAAATAAACCCCCCCCCCGGTTCACACTCGACTAAACTGTCCGGTATGTATTCCAGTAGTTTTGTGGAGTCGGTTTCGGAAACGGTGTGCCGGCACGGCATGGATCTCTCCCGGCCCCTGGTGATGGTTTCCGGTGGTCCCGATTCGGTGGCGCTACTAAGGACGCTCCTCGAACTGGACGCCTCACCGGTCGTCCTGCATGCCGAACATGGCGTGCGGGGGCGGGAATCCCTGGAAGACGCCGAGTTCGTAAAGGAACTTTGTAGTAGTCTCGGGCTTCGGTGCGCGGTACGCCACCTTCGGCTGGAAAAAGGCCCCAACTTTCAAGAGCGGGCGCGTCGGGCACGTTATCGGGCCGCTGACCTGCTGGCGGATGATATCGGGGCGAAGAGCATACTCACCGGACACACGGCGGACGACGTGGCCGAGACGGTCTTGATGAACCTGGCTCGCGGGGCCGGCCTGCGGGGGCTTTCAGGGATTCCGCCCGTCCGCGGCCGGATCTCCCGGCCCCTGATCCGGCAAACCCGCAAAGAAATCCTGGAGTACCTGGAACACCTGGGTCAGACGTACCGCTCGGACCCCACCAACCTGGCCGGCGACTACGCCCGCAACCGGATACGCCTCGAAGTCCTGCCGATCCTGGAAGAGTTATACCCCGGTGCCGGGAAAAACGCGGCCCGGGCCGCCTCCACGGTCCGCGAAGACCTGTCGGCCCTGGAAAACCTGGCCGCCGACGCCCTCCACCATAGAGGCGACGAGATCTTCCTGACTTCCGACGGCCTCGCTTCCCTGCCGCAGGCCCTCCAGCGTCACGCGGTCCGGCAGGCCTACGCCACCCTGGCGCCGGATGCGCCGGGCCTGGACCGGCGCGGGGTCGAAGCGGTCCTCGGGCTAAGAATCGGCGGGGAAGGGACGAGGACGATAGACTTGCCTTCGGGCGTCGTGGCGGCCGCCCGCAACACCGGAGAGCTGGCGTTCTACTTCGCGAGACAAGAAAGGGAACAAGAAAAAAGCAGCGTCGAGCTTCGCGGGGGCCGGCTGACCTTCGACGGCTGGGAGATAGAGGTCGCGGAGGACGAAGGTTTCGACGAGCGGGACGCAGGACGCTGGGAGGTAGCCTACCTGGACGGCGAAAAAGGGCCGTACACCGTGCGAACGGTCCGCGAAGGGGATACTATTCGGCCGCTAGGCCTCGGCGGAAGCAAAAAAGTGTTGCGGGCGATGATGGACCGAAAGATTCCCAAAGACGTCAGGCGCAAGACGCCGGTTGTGGTAGGCGGGGCGGGTGACGTGGCCTGGGTGTTCTGCGGGGATCTCGGAGAAAAATACGGCGTGTACGGTTCGACCAAAAAAGTTCTCAGGCTGGAGGTAAAAAGTTCGTGAACATGGACAGCATGATGGGCGACGTAAAAGAAGTGCTAATAACCTCTTCCGACATCCAGAATAAGGTGCGTGAGATCGGTAACCGCGTCACCGAAGACTACGAGGGCGAGAAGCCGATCTTCGTGGGCATCTTGCGCGGCGCGTTCATAATGCTCGGCGACCTCATGCGCCAGGTAAACCTGCAGTGCGAAGTAGACTTCATGGACATAAGCTCCTACGGCACGGGAACCAGCAGCAGCGGGGTCGTAAGAATCCTGAAAGACCTCGAAGAAGACATAACGGGCCGGCACGTCCTGATCGTCGAGGACATAATAGACACCGGCCTGACCCTGACCTACCTCCGCCGCGCGCTGCTCCAACGCCACCCGGCTTCTTTAGAGATATGCTCCCTCCTCAGCAAGCCGGATAGACGCCGGGCCGAACTTGAAGTCAAATACTTAGGCTTCGAAGTGCCGGACGAGTTCGTCGTCGGCTACGGCCTCGACTACGCCGGGGCTTACAGGAACTTACCGGATGTCTGTGTACTGAAACCGGCGGTCTTCGCCGGCTCCTGAACATCCGGTTCTGGGAGACCTCCCGAGACATCGGGTGAGGAGAGACACCTTTGCCGGAACCGTAGGTAGTATAATCAGCCTTGTTCGTATACACATTCCACGAGAGGTAAATACAGTTGGGCAGAATTTTAAGGGGCGGTGGGCTACTTTACTTCATACTCCTGATGGTGTTCGCGGTGATCCTGGTAAGGTTCCTATCCGCGGATAACTCGGAGATTAGAGAGCTCAACTCCCAACAGTTCCAGCAGGCCGTGCAAGAAGAGAGCTTCGTTCTCGACCCCGAAGACCCGGAGCAGAAGCTGACCGTCGGGGACGAGCAGCAGACCGTCACCGGCCTGCTCCAGCGGGAAAACGGTGGCCCGCAGGAGTTCGAGTACGCCTATCCCACGGAATACGACATAGCCGGAACCTTCAACGAGGCGAACATCCCGTTTACGACCGAGCCGCCGAACAATAGTTTCTGGCTTACGCTCATCGGGACGATAGCCCCGATCTTCCTCATAATCCTGCTCTTCCTCTTTATCATGTCCTCGATGCAGGGCGGCGGCAACCGGGTGATGAGCTTCGGCAAGAGCAAGGCGAAGCAGATGAGCAAAGACTCACCAAAAGTCACCTTCTCAGACGTGGCCGGGGCCCAAGAAGCCGTGCAGGAGCTTACCGAGATCAAGGAGTTCCTGGAGAACCCGCAGAAGTTCCAGAAGCTCGGCGCCCGCATACCGAAGGGCGCCCTTCTGGTCGGGCCTCCCGGTACGGGCAAGACGCTCTTGGCGCGGGCCGTTGCCGGCGAGGCCGGGGTTCCGTTCTTCTCCATAAGCGGTTCGGACTTCGTCGAGATGTTCGTCGGTGTTGGCGCGAGCCGGGTTCGGGACCTTTTCGAGCAGGCAAAGCAGAACTCGCCGTGCATCATCTTTATGGACGAGATCGACGCTGTCGGCCGGCAGCGCGGGGCCGGCATGGGTGGCGGCCACGACGAGCGGGAGCAGACCCTAAACCAGCTCCTCGTCGAGATGGACGGATTTAACGCCCAGAGCGGCATCATCATGATCGCCGCCACCAACCGCCCCGACATCCTGGACCCGGCGCTCCTGAGGCCCGGACGTTTCGATAGGCAGATCACGGTTGACCGGCCCGACCTTCCGGGACGGGAGAAGATCATAAACGTCCACAGCCGGGGCAAGCCGCTCGCCGACGACATAAACGCCGAGACGCTGGCCCGCAGCACGCCGGGCTTTACCGGCGCGGACCTCGCCAACCTCGTCAACGAGGCGGCGTTGCTCGCGGCACGGCACGACAAAGAAGAGATCAGCATGCACCAGATGGAGGAGGCCATAGACCGCGTCATCGCCGGCCCCGAGCGCAAGACGCGTATCATCTCCGATAAGGAAAAGGAGATAACGGCCTACCACGAGGCGGGCCACGCCATCGTCGGCGCGCTGCTCCCCAAGGCCGACCCGGTACATAAAATAACCATCATTCCCCGCGGCCAGGCGCTCGGTGTAACGATGAGCCTGCCGGAAGAGGACCGTTTTATGATGAGCCGGGGCGAGCTCATGTCGCAGCTCGCCATGATGCTCGGCGGCCGGGCGGCCGAGAGCGTGACTTTTGACGAGATCACCACCGGCGCCTCCAACGACCTGGAGCGCGTCACCCAGACCGCGCGGCAGATGGTCACCCGCTACGGCATGAGCGACAAGCTCGGGCCGCTGGCGCTCGGGCAGGCCCAGGGGCAGGTCTTTATGGGCCGGGACTTCAACCAGCAGCCCGACTACTCCGATGAGATCGCCTTCCAGATAGACAAGGAGATCCGGCGCATCGTGGACGAGTCTTACGACACCGCCGAAGATTTGCTGATGCGCAACAAGGATCTGCTCGTCAAGCTCTCCCAGGACCTGATCGAGTACGAAACCGTAGACGCCAAGCATCTCCTGCGTCTCGTCGAGGAGTACGCCGTGGACAAGGTCCACATGGGCGGGCCGCACCGCAACGGCCACCAGGAGTAATTGCAAAGCACAGGGCAGACCCGCACGACGAGGGTCGGGGACCGAACTCTCGGCCCCGGCCCTATTATTATGGGCATCCTCAACGTAACCCCCGACTCTTTCTCCGACGGCGGAGACTTCCTCGACCCGGAGAAAGCCGCCGCCCAGGCCGCAACGATGCTGGACGAGGGAGCCCGGATAATAGACGTGGGTGGTGAATCAACCCGTCCCGGCTCCGAGCCGGTCACCCCTGAAGAGGAACTGAACCGCGTACTACCGGTCATCGAAAAAATCCTCGAAGGCCACCCGAACACGGTGATCTCGGTAGACACCTACCGCGCCGCAACCGCCCGCGCGGCGCTCGAAGCCGGGGCGCACATCATCAACGACGTAACCGCCCTGCGCGGCGACCCGGAAATGGCGGGCGTGATAGCGGACGCCGGAGGTCCCGTCGTTTTGATGCACATGCTCGGAGAGCCCAAAACAATGCAGCAGGATCCACACTACGAAGCCGTAGCCTGGGAGGTGCGGAACTTTCTCGCCGAACGCGCCGCCTACGCCGAAGAGTCGGGCATAGCGCCGGAAAACATCATCCTCGACCCCGGCATCGGTTTCGGCAAGACGCTGGGGCACAACCTGGCGCTACTCAAGAACCTGGACGTTATCGCGGATCTCGGATACCAGATCCTGGTGGGCGCTTCCCGGAAACGATTTATCGGCGAGATTTCCGGCGCCGAAAAAGCCAAAGACCGGGTCTCCGGCACGATAGCTACCAGCGTGCTCGCCTACGAACGCGGCGCCACTTTCTTCCGGGTCCACGACATCCGGGCCAACAGGGAGGCTTTGGAAGTCGCGGAAGCTGTTCTCCGGTTCTAGCCGCCGGGACGGAGTAAACTATCCCTGTTGCTTTTGAAGCGCAGAGGAGACTCTATCCCATGTTCGAACGGTTCACCGAGCGGGCGCGCAAGGTTGTGGTGTTGGCCCAAGAAGAAGCCTGTCATTTCGATCACAACTACATCGGCACAGAACATCTGCTGATCGGGCTCTTCAAAGAGAACGAAGGCGTCGCTGCCGGAGCTTTGAAAGCTGTGAACGTCTCTCTCAAAAATTTACGAGAGCAACTAGGAAACATCGTCGGCTACGGAGAAGAAGGTACCGGCGGCGGGCAGGCGCCGTTCACGCCGCGCTCTAAAAAGGTGTTGGAGCTTGCACTCCGTGAAGCATTGCAACTCGGGCACAACTATATCGGTACCGAGCACATCCTGCTCGGGTTGATGCGTGAATCCGAGGGCGTGGCCGCGAGGATGTTGACCATCTTGGACGTGAACCCGGATGAGGCGCGACGGGAGGTTGTACGGAGGCTCGGCGAGTCGCCGGAGTCGGGTGATCCGGACCTGATCGAGGTGCAGATGGTGGCTGAAGAGGTCGCGGCGAGGAGCGCGGAGAGACGCGCAGCGAATCAGTCGTTGTTCCGGGGACAGATTGCGCCTTTCGAAGTACAGTCGGAGGCCATGTCCGTGGGGGTAGAGTTCGCATATTTTCACATTCTGGAACCCGAAACCCTCGACTACGACGAGCTTTACGGTGACATCCGGGAGACATTTGACACGGTGGATTCCCGCCCGTTTGAGACCTTGATCTCGGAAGCTGCGGAGCGCGTCTTCGAGAAGTTCGCCGGGGTACAGGAGATCACTTTCGAGATGACGGTAAGGCGCGAACCGGAGATCACGATATCCCGAACCCTGCGCCGGTGACCCGCGTTTTTCTGAGCCTCGGCAGCAACCTCGGCGACCGGCTGGCGTACTTGCACGCCGCAATCGAAGCCCTCGAACGGGGGCCGCACATAAAACACCTGCGGGTTTCCAACGTCTACGAAACAAAGCCCGTGGAAGTAGAAGAGGCCCAGCCGGAGTATTTGAACTGCGTCGTGAAACTGGAGTGCGGGTTGTCCGCAATAGAGTTGCTGCGTTACTGTCAGGGCGTTGAGGCGGCGCTCGGACGGGGTCGGAAAGGTGAGAAAGCACCCCGCACGGTGGACGTTGACGTGTTGCTGTTCGGGGAAGAGGTGATCTGTGAGCCGGATCTCGGGGTGCCGCACCGGGGGATCGGGCGGGCGTTCAACTTGCGGGGGCTCGCGGATCTCGTCCCGGGACTGTATATTCCCGGTTTCGGCCCGGTAAGCGAGCTTCTCGAAAAGGCCGATTTGGAGGGCTTGCGCGAATTCGAAGGGGTGGAGTAGCTTTGTTGTTGACGGTAAACGTCGGTAACACCCAGACCAAGCTCGGGATTTTCGAGGGTGAGGATCTTCGGGCCCGCTGGCGGATGACCACCGAGGCCCACCGGACGGCGGACGAACTCGGGGCCAATATCGCTTCATTTATGCGGCTCCGCGGCACGAGCCTTTCGGAGGTGGAGGCTTTGATCGTCGCGAGCGACGTGCCGGGTTTGAGCCGCTCTTACCGGGAGTTCGGCGAAGGCACGCTCGGCGTGCCGTTCTACTCCGTAACGCCCGGAATAAAGACCGATCTCCAGAACCTCTACGACGACCCGAAGGCCGTGGGCTCCGACCGGATCGTCAACTCTGTGGCGGCCAAAGAACTCTACGGCCCGCCGGCGGTCATCGTGGACTTCGGCACCGCGACGACGGTGTGCGCCGTGAACGGGAACGGGGCTTACCAGGGAGGCGCGATCATGCCCGGCGTCTACGTCTCACTCGACGCCCTCATCAGCCGGGCGGCGAAGCTCTCCGGCGTGGACCTGGAAGAGAAAGAAACCTGCGCCATCGCCACCAACACCCCGGACTCTATCCGCAGCGGCTTTATCTACGGTTACGCCGGCGCCATAGACGCCCTCGTCCGGCGTTTCAAGGAAGAGTTGGGGGCGGATAGCTCGGAGCCCGTTCCACGGATCATCGCCACCGGCGGTCCCGCTTCCGCCATAGTCCATCACTGCCGGGAGATAGACGAGCTCGACCTGGACCTTACCCTCAAAGGCCTGCGCCTCCTCTACGAGATGAACAAAAGCTAGTCGGCCCGTCAGCGAGGTGCCGCAAAAAGACACCGCGGCGCGCTTCGACTACTGCAGATCGCAGACGGTGCCGCCCAAACCTGGTGTTGTAGTGTGGACGGAAGGTGTGGACCACGGCCTGATAGCTGATCGGCTGAAATGTCGAAAAGCCGACCTGCAAAAAACGACGTTGACACCCCGGGGTGTCGAACGTATACTCACCGCTCTTATGACCGAGAAGAACCAGGAGCTAATAACCCCGGAGGGGCTAGAGAAGCTCCAGACGGAACACGAATACCTCACGGAAACCCGCCGCCGGGAAGTCGCAAACCGCATCCGGCAGGCCCGGGAGTTCGGTGACATATCCGAAAACTCCGAGTACGACGATGCCAAAAACGAGCAGTACCTTTTGGAGCGCAGGATCAGCGAGGTCCAGCGCCGTCTCCGGAACGCGACGGTCGTAGATCCTTCGGAGGCCGACGCCGAAGCCGTAGACCTCGGCACCCGGGTCACGCTGCGACCGGCCGGCAAGAAGGAAGACCGGGTCTTTCAAATCGTCGGCGCCAACGAGTCCGATCCGACGAGCGGAAAGCTCTCCCACGCCTCACCGGTGGGCCGGGCCATACTCAAGCGCCGGGTCGGGGAGAAAGTCACGGTATCCACGCCCCGCGGCTCGACGGAGTACGAGATCATCAACGTCGAGGTCGCCAGCTAAACAGGTCTTTCCGGACCTTACCTAGTCAACCTGATGCGGAGCATTCGATGAACGCGACGAGCACCCCCGTACCTGAACCACCCGAATGGGCCAAAAGAGTCGCCGAAAACCTCGGCGGCGGGCCCCACGTCGTAGTTAGCGGCATCAGCACCTCCGGCAACATCCACGTCGGGAACCTGCGTGAAGTCCTGGTATCCGAGGCCATCGCCCGGGCCTTAGAAGAGCGTGGGGAAGAAGTACGCTTTATCTTCCACGCCGACACGATAGACCCTTTGCGCAAGATAGCCCCCGGCATCCCGGAGAGCTACGGGCAATACATCGGCCACAGCCTCTCGCGCATCCCCGACCCGGAGGGCTGCCACGCCTCCTACGCCGAGCACTTTCTGGCCCCCCTGGAAGAGTCGCTGCGCGCGATGGAGATGGACGTGGAAGTATTGCGCTCGCACGAGATCTACGAGGCCGGCGTCTACACAGACGTTACGCGCGAGGCCATAGAACACACCGACGAGTTGAGAGCAATACTGCAAGACGTAAGCGGCCGGGAGATGCCGAGGGATTGGTCGCCGTACCTGCCCCGGGCGGCTTCGGGAGACCTGAACGGAAACCGCGTCGTGGAACACCTGCCGGACGAGAATAAAGTCGTCTTTGTAGACCGGGATGGTAACGAAGGCGAGGCCGACTACTCGGAGGGTGAGGGCAAACTCGGCTGGCGGATAGAGCTCGCGGCCCGGTGGAAGACACTGGGGGTTACCTTCGAGCCGTTTGGTAAGGATCACACGAGCCGGGGCGGCTCGACAGACACGGCGGACCGCATGACGCGGGAAGTCTTCGACTACCCCGTGCCGGGGCGTTACGAATACGAGTGGATCCAGCTAAAAGGCAAAGGCGCCATGAGTAGCTCCAAAGGCATCGTGCTCCTGCCGCGGGATCTCTTCCGCATAGCGCCGCCGGACGCCGTGCGCCGGTTGCTCCTCGGCCGCGACCCGGCCCGCGCCCTCGACCTCGACCTCACAGAAGGCTTCTCCCGCTTTATGGACGAGTACCTGGCCTCCGTCCAGGAAAACCCCGTACCGTTCAACCACCTGGTCACGGTCGCCCAGACTTCCAGTGACCCAGACCTCGCCGCCGAGATGCTCCGCCGGGGCGGCTACGAGGAAGCCGCCGAAGACCCCAACCTGGCCCAAAACCTGCGCCACGCCCGAAACTGGGCCGAGGAGTGGGCGCCCGAGTCGCTCCGGTTGCGAATCCTGGAACCCGAAGAAGCCGGAGAAGCGGCGAAAAAGCTCGACGACGGGCAGCGGAAATACCTGCGCGCGGCCGCGGACAAGCTCGACGGAGAACTGAACGGTGAAGAGGTCCAGGATCTCCTGTACTCGACCGCCATAGAACTCGGGGTAAAACCCCGCAAAGCGTTTGCGGCCGTCTACTCGGTGCTGCTCGGGGCCAAACACGGTCCCAAAGCCGGCCCGTTCGTGGCCGGGCTCTCGAAGGAGTTGGTCCGCCGGCGCTTTTCCGGGGTGTGATGCGTAACACCGCCTCGCCCGCAACCCGGGATAGAATGGTGGCGTGCTCAGTACAGATGCAGGTTTGCAGGTTTGGCCCGGGGCCGCAGAGATGCCGCTAAGAGCGTAAAGTGCTCCTCTCGCGCCAATTCGGCCAAAACCTTTGTATACTTTGGGCGGGCGTCAGGCAGAAGTTTTGTTGTTTTTCGGGAAGCAGGATCTTTAGATTGAAAACGTATAATCCAGCACTATTTGAGGATCGTATAATAAGCACAGCCACTGTCCCCAACGTCGTGAAAGACCCTCTAAGCCGGGGAGGCTTTAGCTAATGTTCGAAAGATTTACCGAACGGGCCCGCAAGGTGGTGGTTCTCGCCCAAGAGGAAGCCCGTCACTTCAACCACAACTACATCGGCACCGAGCACCTCTTGCTCGGCCTGCTGAGGGAAGACGAGGGCGTCGCCGCCCGCGCCCTGACCTCACTAAACGTCACGCTTGACGAGGTGCGGGAGCAGGTCGAGAGCATCGTCGGTTACGGCGAGGAAGGAACCGGCGGACAGGCTCCGTTCACCCCGCGCTCTAAAAAGGTGCTGGAGCTTGCGCTCCGGGAGGCGTTGCAACTCGGCCACAACTACATCGGCACCGAGCACATCCTGCTCGGGCTCGTGCGCGAGTCCGAGGGTGTGGCCGCGCGGGTCCTCTCAAACCTGGACGTGGACCCGGACAAGGTCCGTCGGGAGGTCGTGCGGATGCTCGGCGGCGGTCGTTCCGGGCGCGGCGGCCGGGGCCAGCAGGGCGGCGGGGAAGGAAGCTCTTCCCGCAGCGGCGGGGGCGAGGCCAAGCGGCCGAAGACCCGTCAGCTCGACCAGTACGGGCGTAACCTCACGTCCTACGCCCATGAAGACAACCTCGACCCGGTCATCGGGCGCAGCGAGGAGATCGAGCGGATCATGCAGATCCTCGTGCGGCGCACCAAGAACAACCCGGTAATTATCGGGGAGCCGGGCGTCGGCAAGACGGCCATCGTCGAAGGATTGGCCGAGGAAATTGCCGAGGATCGGGTCCCGGAGCTACTGGCCGGCAAAGAGGTCTACACGCTGGACCTCGGGGCGCTAGTCGCGGGCTCCAAGTACCGGGGTGAGTTCGAGGAGCGCCTCAAGAAGATCATGAAGGAGATCACCGACCACGGCGATATCATCCTGTTTATTGACGAGATCCACAACCTGGTCGGGGCCGGGGCCGCCGAGGGCGCTATAGACGCCGCTTCCATCTTGAAGCCGGCGCTGGCGCGCGGTGAGATCCAGGTGATCGGCGCGACCACGATAGACGAGTACCGCAAGTACGTGGAGAAAGACAAGGCGCTCGAACGCCGTTTTCAGACTATTCAGGTGGCAGAGCCCTCCGTCGAGGACACGGAACTTATCCTCAAGGGCTTGCGCGACAAGTACGAGGCCCACCACAACCTCAAGATCACCGACGAGGCGCTCAAAGCCGCCTCCGAACTCGGCGACCGCTACATCGCGGATCGTTACCTGCCGGACAAGGCTATAGACCTCGTGGACGAGGCCGCGTCCAAGATGCGGATAAAGACCATGTCCTCGCCGCCGTACTTCAAGGAAGTGGACGAAGAGCTCTCTGAAGTACGGGCGAGAAAAGAAGCCGCTATTGATGGACAGGAGTTCGAGAAGGCCGCCCGCCTCCGGGACGACGAGAAGCAACTCGCCTTGCAGCGCCGAGACCTGGAAGAAAACTGGCGTGAAGGCGAAGACGGTGAAGACAGGGCCTCCATCGGGGAAGAAGAAATCGCCGAGATCGTCTCCATGTGGACCGGCATCCCGGTAAGGAAGATGACCGAAGAAGAGTCCGAGCGCCTCCTGAAGATGGAGGACTCGCTACACGGCCGCGTCGTCGGCCAGGACCAGGCGATAAAGGCCGTCTCCCGTTCGATCCGCAGGACTTCCGCCGGCATTCAAGACCCGAACCGCCCGAGTGGTTCGTTCGTCTTCTTAGGTCCTACGGGCGTCGGTAAGACGGAGCTTGCCCGGACGCTCGCCGAGTACCTCTTCGGGGATCAGGAATCCATGATCCGGCTAGACATGTCCGAGTACATGGAGCGGCACACGGTCAGCCGGTTGGTCGGTTCGCCGCCCGGATACGTCGGCTACGACGAGGGCGGCCAGCTCACCGAGCAGGTGCGCCGCAAGCCCTACAGTGTGGTGCTCTTCGACGAGATCGAGAAGGCACACCCGGACGTGTTCAACATCCTGCTCCAGATCCTGGAGGATGGACAGCTTACGGACGCGCAGGGCCGTCACGTAAACTTCAAGAACGTCATCCTCATCATGACCTCGAACGTCGGCGCCCAGACGATCAACAAAACGAAATCGCTCGGCTTCGGCTCGGACGAGGAGGGCCTGTCCTATAAGGATATGAAGGCCCGGGTGCAGGGCGAGTTGCGCAAGATCTTCCGCCCCGAACTCCTTAACCGGATAGATGAGACCATCGTCTTCCACAAGCTGGAGCGCGAGGACATGCGCCACATCATCGAGGTCCAGGTCAAGCGTCTGCGGCAGCAGATGGCCGAACGCGAGGTCTCAGTCGAGTTCACCAAGGAAGCCCTCGACAAACTCTCCGACGCGGGCTACGACCCGGCGTACGGAGCCCGGCCCTTGAGGCGGGTGCTCCAGCGCATGATCGAAGACCCGATGAGCGAGATGATCCTGCGGGGCGACATCCCCGAAGGCTCGAAGGTAACCATCGAGGCCAACGACATCTCCGCCGAGGACGTGGCCGAGGACGAGTCCATCGTGGACATCCTGGTCTCCCAACCCAAAGAGGTCGTCAAAGCCGAGCAGTAGTAAAAACCTACAAACTACACCGGAGCCGGGGCGTAAAAACGCCCCGGCTCTTTGCGTTCTGTTGTTTCAGGATTTACGAGTGTGTTTCTCAAACCAGGCAGCGATGTTTTCGAATTCGACCCCACCTTCTGCGACACCCACGGCGAAGTCTTCGAGTTCTCTCTGTTCGGCTTCCACTTCGTAGCCGAATGTAGACACCAGGTAGACGGCGGAGGCCATTGCGGTTCGTTTGTTCCCGTCTATGAAGGGATGGCGGCGAATGATGGATTCCATGAGGGCCGCAGCTTTCTCGAAAGGCGAGGCAAAGTGCTTTTGGCCGAACGAAGCCTGCCACGGGCGTTCCAACGCCGCAAGAAGACTCTCTTCGTCGCGTACGCCTTCCGAGCCTCCGTATCGCTCTATCGAAACTGTGTGGAAGAAAAGGACTTCCGGGAGGCTGGGTTGGTTATCCAGAGCCAAAGGTCCCCAAACTAGACTCTGAGATCAACGACGAGCAAGGTTACTCATAGCCTCGTCGTACTTCTTTACGAACCTGGACATAAACTCGACAGCATCGGGTGAAGGCCGAGGTGCCGACGGCTCTATCTGGATTACGCCTTCTTCGTAAGACAGCAAAACGTCCTGTCCATCTTTAAGGCTCATGTCCTCTAACACCTCCGGAGGAATCGGGAGCATTACCGAACCACCCACTTTCCTCAACGTCCGCCGCGTCTGCACCTTCTGCAACCTCCTCTTCTTACTTCAGTAAAACTAAGTATAACATTTGCACAGGAGAAGTGTTCTTGATTGTTGCTGGCACGTATAAGTAGGCTTTGATCTGGGCGGTGCTTTCTGAATACTGGTAGCAACGCTACTACAACGGAAAGAGCCTTCCGCTTACGAACATGATCGTGTTCACTACACTGTGTGCCACTATCGCCGGCCACAAAGACTCACTACGCTCATAAGCGAAAGCCGCTAGCACGCTCAGTAGCGCGGAGGTGAAAAAGAGCAAGCCCCCGCCATGAAGCAATCCAAAGACGATGGTGCTAACACCCATCGCTACAACAATACCCCACCTCCTGAGCCAAGTGTACAGCACACCGCGAAACACGAGTTCTTCGCCGAAAGGTACAAGAAGGCCACCCACGATCACCAAGAATGCAAACTCCAGGTTGGTCTCCCGGTAAGCCGCGCCGAGCTCAGGCCGGGGGTCGGTGAGGTCGCCGGAGATCCAGGCGTAGAGAGCACCGGTGGCGATGCTCAAAAACCAAGCCAGAACCCCAAATCCTGCCCCGATAAGTAGCCACCGAACAGAGGTGTGTTTCAGACCTATCGAAGCGGGAGTGACAATAGTATTAGTTATCGCTAAAGCTCCCACGCTCACCGCAGCCGCTACCACGCCGCTAGCCATAGAGAGCGTCACCCCGATGCCTGGATCAGAAGTGGCACCTAGAGCAGCCAAAACTCCGGAGCCGACTAACGAAAGAAAGAAGTACCCGCACAAAACGATCATCACGTCTTCGAACTCAATGCGTGCGCGCCAAGCGGAGCGTTGTTTGTGTTTCTGGTTTTGTTTCGAGTTGGTCTCTTCGTCGGTGACCATTTGCTGCCTCACACTTTATTAACGCGTACGAGAAAGTAACAATGCCACGAACTGAAGTTCGCAGCAAACTCGAGAACTTCTGCTCGTTGTGTTCTTACTTTGTAAAGATGTTGTGCCGATTTTGGTTACGTACGGTTCTTGTTCGTTCACTGCTCCTGATGAGATCGAACACGACGTTTGTCCAGAGAAAACATCTTTTATCTTACTGATAAGGATGGGTAAACGCTGGTTATAGTGTTTCTTTATCCCGTACAATTACCTTATGGCTACTAAAACACTTTACGTCTGCTCTAACTGCGGCAACTCGTCCCCGAAGTGGTTGGGGCGTTGCCCGGATTGCGGGGAGTGGAACACATTTGTCGAGGAGGTCCAGGAGTCGAAGAAGGCCGTCGGGTTCGCCGAGCGGGCCGGAAGGGCGAAGAAGGCTTCGGGGAAGACGGTGACGCTGGGCGAGGTCCGGGCGGACGAGGTGGAGGGACGGTTCTCGACGGGGGTTGGGGAGTTAGACCGGGTGCTGGGCGGTGGTATCGTACCGGGTTCGTTGGTGCTCGTCGGCGGGGAGCCGGGCGTCGGCAAGAGCACGCTTCTTTTGCAAGTGATGGGGCACGTCGGGGATAGTTGTCTTATGGTCTCCGGCGAGGAGTCGCCCCGGCAGGTCGCGATGAGCGCCCGGCGGTTGGGGGTTGGGAGTTCCGGGTTCTCGGTGCTCGCGGAGACAGACGTGGACGTTATCGAGGCGACCATTCTGGAGGAACGGCCGGAGGTGGTGGTCGTAGATTCGATCCAGACTCTCTTCTCGCCGGAGCTTACCGGTGCGCCGGGCGGTGTCGGCCAGGTGCGGGAGTGCGCCGCCCGGCTCATGCGTTTGGCGAAGAGCGAGGGTATCGCGGTGCTATTGGTCGGCCACGTAACGAAAGAGGGCTCTATCGCCGGGCCGCGAGTCTTGGAGCATATGGTGGATACCGTGCTCCAGTTCGAGGGGGATCGGTTTCAGGCGTTTCGGATACTAAGGGCTTTGAAGAACCGGTTCGGTTCCACGAACGAGGTCGGGGTGTTCGAGATGGCGAGCAACGGTATGGTGGAGGTGGAAGACCCGTCGGCGTTCTTTCTCTCCAACCGGGAGGGCAAGACTCCTCCGGGGGTCGTGACGGTTTGTTTGCTGGAGGGGACGCGGCCGATGCTGGTCGAGATAGAGAGCCTGGTCGCACCGACCACGCTGGCGGTTCCGCGCCGGGTCGCAAACGGGGTGGACGCCGGAAGGGTGAACATGTTGTGCGCCGTGCTCACGCGGCGGGCCGGGCTGGAGCTCGGCGGGCAGGATGTGTACGTCAACGTCTCGGGGGGCGTGAGGATCGAGGAGCGGGCGGCGGACCTCGGGGTGGCGCTCGCCATAACCTCGGCGCTCCGGGACAAGCCCGTTGGGTCGAGGACGGCGTGTTTCGGCGAGGTCGGGCTTACGGGGGATCTGCGATACGTGCCGGGGGGCTCGCGGAGGGTGGGCGAACTGCTGAAGATGGGCTTCAGGCGTATAATAGAGCCCGAAGGCCTGTCCAAAGGTTCGCCGGACGGCCCCAAAAATGGTGAGCAAAACAGTAGAGGAAAAAGTTTGATCGAGGCAAAGACGCTAGAAGAAGCCGTGGCGGTGGCGCTCCTGTGACCGCCCGGCGCAGCACCCTGCCGGCGGAGCTTGCGGACGCCCTGGAACTCGTGGCGCCGGGGACGGAACTCCGGGACGGCATAGACAACGTTATCCGGGCGAGCAACGGCGCCCTGATAATAGTCTCCAACCCGGAGAAGCTGGAGCGGTTGGGGATCATCACCGGCGGGATCAAGATGGAGCTCGATTTCGCGCCGATGAAGCTCTACGAGTTGGCGAAGATGGACGGTGCGATAGTAGCCTCGCCGGACCTCTCCACCATCCACTACGCAAACGTGCAACTCAGCCCGGACCCTTCGCTAGAGTCCGAAGAAACCGGGATGCGCCACCTGGCGGCCCACCGGACAGCCCAGCAGACCGGGGACCTCGTCGTGGCGGTCTCCGAGCGGCGGCGGGTCGTCAGCCTCTACCAGGGCCCGTACGGGCCACACGTCCTGGAGGACATCGGGGTGGCCCTTTCGAAGGCAAACTCCGCGATAGCGACGCTGGAGAAGTTTACCCGGCGGCTGCGGGAGGAGGCCCAGGTCTTGACCATGCACGAGTACGAGGGGGCCGTGACGCTCCGGGAGGTGGTCGGGGCCATCGGCACCTTCGAGTACTCCGTGCGGATAGCCGACGAGATAGAGGCCTACGTCCGGGAGTTGGGCCGGGAAGGAAGACTGGTGGAGATGCAACTCGAAGAGGCGTTTAGCGGCGTGCCGGAACAGTACGGGGCACTGCTGAGAGACTACGTAGACGAGGATATGGACCACCAAGAAGTCCTGCGCAGATTGCACGAGTTTAGCTCGGACCAACTCTCGGACACGGTCGAGATGACCAAGGTTCTCGGGTATGGTTCCGTCGGACAGACGGATGATTTCTTCGTCAAGCCGCGGGGGTATCGTCAGTTGGAGCAGGTGCCCAGGCTCCCCAGAAGGGTAGCTGAGAGCCTGATCCAGGAGTTCGGTTCCTTGAGCAACCTTGTGGAGGCTTCCCAAGAGGAATTGGACGAGGTGAACGGTGTCGGAAAGGCGCGGGCGCGAACTATCCGGCGCAGTCTCGAACGCCAGAGAAAACTCGAACCTTCCCGCGAGGTGA
The DNA here is from genome assembly GCA_965213905.1 of Rubrobacteraceae bacterium. GTDB lineage: Bacteria > Actinomycetota > Rubrobacteria > Rubrobacterales > Rubrobacteraceae > SIRX01. The sequence goes on from OZ243922.1 coordinate 2,336,490, forward strand.
TGTAGACGTGTCCGAAAAAGACAACGGCGCCGTGAGCAACGAACACGCGGTCCGGAACTTCGACGAGGGCGACGTAGTCGTATACCCCAACCACGGCGCGGGTTCCGTGGCCGCCGTAGAGGAAAAGACCGTGCTCGGAGAAGCGCGGCGGTACTACGTGATCTACATTCAGGACACCGGGCTTACCCTTAGCATCCCGGCCGACGGCGCCACCGGGCTCCGTTACTGCGCGGACGAAGCCGGCGTGGCCGGGGCGCTCACGGTTTTGGAGGGCGGGCCGGCGGCGATGCCCCCCAACTGGAACCACCGGCTCAAGCACAACCAGAAAAAGCTGCGCGAGGGGAGCATAGATCAGGTCGCCGAGGTCGTACGGGACCTGAACGCCTACAGCAACGATCACGGCCTCTCCACGGGAGAGCGAAACATGCTCATGAAAGCGCGCCAGATCCTGGTTTCCGAGATAGCACTCGCCAACGAGACAGAGTTGTCCGAAGCCGAGTTCCTCGTAAACGGCGCCCTGGAGGGTGGAGGAGAAGAAACATAACCGTTTCTGCGACCACCATCGCCCTCGTATTGGCGGGGGGAATCGGCAGCCGCATGGGACGCCCCAAGCAGTTTATCGGGCTGCTCGGCAAACCCGCGCTTCACCACACCTTGCGGGCCTTCGAGGAGGCCGCCAGCGTAAGCCGCATATACGCCGTCGGGGACGAAGAAAGGATCGAAAACCTCGCCACGCAGGCGGGTATAAAGAAATACGTCGGCTGTGCCGAGCCGGGCGCGTCGCGCTCTCTCTCGACGCTTAGCGGGCTCAGTATGTGCGGCGAGAGCGACGATTCCGTGGTCCTGATCCACGACGGCTCCCGGTGCCTCGTTACACCCCAACTCATAGAGCGCGTGGCCCGGGAGGCTCACGGCACCGTGGACGGCGTAATTCCAACCGTGCCCGTCTCGGATACCATAAAAGTCGCCCGGAACGGCTCCGTAGAATCCACCCTCGACCGGAGCAAGCTCCACGCCACCCAGACCCCGCAGGCTTTCCGGCTCGGGCTGCTCAGGAGGATCTACACCTCATCCGAAGAGTTGTTGCGGGCCGCCACCGACGACGCCTCGCTCGTGGAGCAAGAAGGGGGGCGCGTGGGGATCGTGGCCGGCGAGAAGACCAACATAAAGCTCACCTCGCCCGAAGACCTCGTGCTGGCCGAGGCGATCCTGATGTCCCGCAACGGGGTACGGCACTGAGTTTCCGGGTCGGCCTGGGCGTGGACGTTCACGCTTTCGCAAAGCCGGGAGAAGAGCGCAAGCTCGTATTGGGCGGTGTTGAGATACCGTTCGGCCGCGGACTCACCGGGCACTCCGACGCCGACGTATTGGCCCACGCCGTAACGGACGCTCTGCTCGGGGCCGCCGGCATGGAAGATATCGGCCACTACTTCCCCGACACCGACCCGCGTTACGAAGGTGCGGATTCCATAGAGTTACTCGAAAAAGTGCGCGAGTTGGTCGGGGAAAATTGGTCTGTGGCGAACGTGGACGCGGTCCTGATCTGCGAGCAGCCGAAGATCCGGGACCACCGGGACGAGATGAAGAAGAACCTGGCAAACGCCTTGGAGGTCGAAGCCTCTCAAGTCGGGGTGCGGGGCACGACCTCCGAGGGGTTGGGTTTTACGGGCCGGGAGGAAGGCATAGCCTCCCAGGCCGTTTGCCTTTTGGAGAGGCGGTGAGCGGGGTTCGGGTTCGTTTCGCGCCGAGCCCCACGGGCTTGCTGCACCCCGGCGGCGCCCGCACCGCGCTCTTCAACTACCTCTTCGCGCGGCGCCACGGCGGAACGCTCGTGCTCCGCATCGAGGACACCGACCGGGCGCGCAGCAGTCGGGATTTCGAGGCGGCGCAGCTAGAAGACCTTCGCTGGCTCGGCCTCACGTTCGATGAGGGGCCGTACCGTCAGGGCGAACGCGGAAAGCTGTACGACGGGGCTGTAGAATGCCTATCGGAGAAGGAACTAACATACGAATCAGAGGATGCCGAAGGCCGCCGGGCACTGTACTTTCGTCCGCCGGTTCGGCAGGGTAGTTTCCGGGACGAGCTGCGAGGAGAGGTTCCGTTCGGGGACATAGAAGACTTCGTGATCCTCAAGTCCGACGGTACTCCGTCCTACAACTTTGCGGCCGTCGTGGATGACTTGGAGATGGAGATCAGCCACGTAGTACGGGGCGAAGAGCATCTCTCGAATACCGCCCGTCAGTCGCTCCTCTACCGGGCGCTCGGTGCTGAGGAGCCGGCCTTCATCCACCTCGGCCTCATCCTCGGTCCCGATGGAAAGAAACTCTCCAAGCGGCACGGCTCTGAAAACATCGCCGCCTACAGGGAAGAAGGATACTTGCCGGAGGCGCTCGTCAACCACCTCGCGCTCCTCGGCTGGACGCACCCGGAAGGCGAAGAAGAGTTCGCGGATCTATCGGAGCTGGCCCGGGAATGGGACCCTTCGCGGCTCCGGGCGAGCCCCGCCAACTTCGACGCGGACCGGCTTTTATCCCTCAACGCCCACCACGTCCGGGGCCTGTCACCGGAGGAGTTGCGGCGGCGTTTGGAGCCGTTTCTCGGAGAGCCGCTTCCCGAAGGCAGGGAAAACCTTGCGGTCGAGGCTATACAGCAGGAGATGCGGCTGCTCTCGGAGGCTCCGCGGTTGCTGCGGGAGATCGTCGGTCCGGTAGACCCTGCGGAGTTCGCCGATAAGTTGCCGGAGGCTGCGGAGAAAGTGTTCGGAAAAGCCTACGAATTGCTCGAAAAAAACCGTGTCGAGGATTTGGAGAAAGCCAGGGCCTTAGTCGGTGATCTACGTGCGTGGGCGAAAAAAGAGGGCATAAAGACCCGCGACCTGCTCCATCCGCTGCGGCTCGCGCTTACGGGTCGCAGCCGGGGACCGGAGATGGCGTACCTCTTCGCGGTGCTCGGCGCGGAAGAGGTGCGGAACAGGATAGAGCAGTCAAAGAGTAGTGTAATGAGGTAGATTCTGCGACTGCTTCTGTTTCGAGTTGCGGTTGTCTGGGTGACTGAGTATTAGTTGGTTCTACCAATTGCTACCATGCCCCCTGTAGTTTTCTGAGGGCTGATCGAAGATATTCTGAACTTTCTCTTTTTCCAGGCGCTGCTTTTTTCTGATAGTTCTTCGTTCTCCCCTAACATAGCGTACTAAGAAATTTCCAAAAGCTGACGCAGCGAGAGTGGGAACTACGAGCAAAAATATCTGCTGCCAGATAGTGAGATTCAAAAGTCCAAAAAGTTGAAGGCCTATAATCGATCCACCGTATAAGAGACCTGCGAACGCAGAAACTCCGGACAGCTTACGGACAAAAAGGTTGAATTGCCGCTCGCCCATCCTTAAAAACTTTTCTAGTAACTCTGTACGTCTATTTCCTATGAGGGTTTTTACCCGCTCCACACTTCCTCCTCGCCGCTAAAAAGAAGCATCTGTATCTTATACGATGTCAATCTAAAGAGTTTCGCAGCCTACGATTGTTGGTCCTTCAATACTCGGGTACAGTACCGGTATGAGCATCCGCGTACACGACACCTTGAGCGGCAGCTATGTAGAGGTTGGGCAAAACGGCCGGGTCGGGCTCTACGTCTGCGGCCCGACGGTCTACAACGACATCCACATCGGCAACATGCGGGCGCCGCTGTTCTGGGACGTGGTGGTCCGGTACCTCAAGAGCCGGGACTACGAGGTCACCTTTGTCCAGAACATAACGGACATCGAGGACAAGATCATCGCCAAAGCAAACGAGGAAGGCGTCTCCTGGAAGGAGATCGTTGACCGCTACACGGATTCTTTTCACGGACGGCTGGAGACGATGGGGGTGGGGTTGCCGGATGTGGAACCCCGGGCGACCGAGCATATACCGGAGATGATCTCGCTAATAGAAGACCTCATCGGGGCGGGATACGCTTACGCTCCCAGCGAAGCCAACGGCGACGTCTACTACTCCGTCGAGAGCTTCCCGAATTACGGAGCCCTCTCCCGCCAGAAGCCGGACGAGATGCGGGACTCCGAGAAAGCGGAGACGGGCTATAAAAAGAGCCCGCTGGACTTCACGCTCTGGAAGGCGTCGAAGCCGGGTGAGCCTTCGTGGGAGAGCCCGTGGGGGCCGGGACGCCCGGGTTGGCACATAGAATGCTCGGCGATGGTCGAGAAGCACCTGCCGGATGGGGCGGACATCCACGGCGGCGGCAACGACCTGCGCTTTCCGCACCACGAGAACGAGCTGGCACAGAGCACGGCTTCGTCAAGGGCACATCCGGACCACACGTTCGTCCGGGCCTGGGCACACCACGGGATGGTCACGCTCGCCGACAACAAGATGGCGAAATCCGTCGGGAACGTTTTGGACGTAAAGAACGCCGTCGAACGCCACGGTCGCAACGCCTTGAGGATGTGGTTGTTGCAGAGCCACTACTCGCAACCTATAGACTACTCCGAAGAGATCCTGGAGGAGAAACGACGTTCGTACGAGCACTTGATGCGTTTCTACCGGCAGATCTCCGCTTCGTCGAGTGCTTCGGAGCTTTCGGCGAAACTGGCCACGGAGTTGCGCGATAAGTTCGACGCGGCGATGCAGGATGATTTCAACACGTCGGAGGCCCTCGCCGCCGTTTTCGGGGCAGCCCGGCGCGTCGGACAGGAAATCTCCGGTCGTCCCGAAGCCGCGACGGAGTTTGCTTCCTTAAAAGACGCTCTAGAAGAGGTGCTCGGAATCTTCGGGTTTGATCTCGCTGAAGAGCAGGTCGCAGAGATCGAAAGTGTAAATATCCGGTACGAGGGAGACCCTGGGGAAGAGGTCTTGAAAAAGGTCGCCCGTCGTGAACTGGCGCGGCAACGGAAAGATTGGGCGGCGGCCGACGGGCTTCGCGACGAACTAGCCGCCGAGGGCTGGATGGTCGAGGATACCCTCGAAGGTCCCATCCTGAACCGCCGGTAATCAGTTGAAGCAGGAAATCATCTACGGCATCCGGCCGGTGGTCGAAGCCCTGCGCAGCACCCGGCGCGAGGTGTACGAGGTTCTGGACTCCTCGGGCAACGGCGAGGTCTCCTCGGAAGCCCACGAGCACGGCGCGCCGCTCAAACAAACATCCCGAAACCACCTGGAAGAGTTGTCCCGTGGCGGCATGCACCAGGGCGTCGTGGCGCGCGTAAGCCCGTATCCTTACTCGGGGCTGGACGAAATCCTGGGCGCCGAAGACCCTTTGGTGCTGGTTTTGGACGGCGTCACCGACCCGCAGAACCTCGGCGCGGCGCTGAGGGTCGCCGAGGGGGCGGGCGCCGGCGGCGTGGTGATCCCGAAAGACAAGGCCGTTGGTGTCACGGCGGCGGCGGTCAAGGCGAGCGCGGGGGCGAGCGAGCACGTCCGGGTGGCCCGGGAGACCAACTTGCGGCGCTCCGTGGACCGGATGAAGAAGAAAGGCTTCTGGGTCTACGCCGCCGAGGCCGGTGGGAGCGGCTACGCGAGCGTGGACCTTACGGGTCCCGTCGGTTTGGTGCTCGGAAGCGAGGGACGCGGGGTACGGCGGCTGGTGCGCGAGGGCTGCGACGGAGAAATCTCCATCCCGATGCTCGGCTCCGTAGAATCATTAAACGTTTCGGTGGCGACGGCCGTGCTTTTGTACGAAGCCCGGAGGCAACGCGGGTGGCCCTGATCCTGGACGGCTACAACCTCATCGGCGCCCTCGGCCGCTATCAGGAAGTCGGTGACTTCGCCGCGGCCCGCGAGCTGCTAACGAATGACACGCTAAAAGCCTCGGGCTGGACGGGACAGGAGATAGTCCTCGTCTACGACGCCCACCGGAGCCCGGAAGCCGAAAGAACCGAACTAATGGCCGGCGGCGCGGTCCGCGTCATCTACAGTGCGCCCGGCCAATCAGCCGACGACGTTATAGAACGCCTGCTCGACAAACTTCCCGGCCCATCCACAGTCTACACGGGAGACTTCGCCCTACAACGCACCGCCCTGGCCCGCGGGGCCGCCCGCGCCACGCCGAGAGAGTTCGGAGATTTACTCGACGAACTGCCGGCCCTCACCCGCCATCCGGAAACACGCCGACGGTCTAGCATCGGCGACCGAATGACCCCCGAAGTCCGTCGTAAGCTCGAAGAGGTGCGCCGCAGGTCGGAGTAAGCGTCAGGTTATAGGCTTCAGGTAAGAGGATTATGATGGAGTCTGGTGATCCGTCCTGGAGTATCCTCGAAGAAGCGGCTGCTAGAATAGTCGTTGTCAGGACGGTATAGAAGGTTGGCCGGTAAACCTGACGGCTGAAGCCTGACACCTGAAACCTTTCAAGCCCGGGTAGCTCAGAGGTAGAGCAGCCGCCTTGTAAGCGGCCGGTCGGGGGTTCGATTCCCTTCCCGGGCTCTAATCCCGCATTCGTTGAAAAGTTGCAACCGTTTGTTACCATATTCGGGCGTTTCGGGGCGTCGAAGTCCCGGTCGCGGCCGGGGGTGTGCCCGAGCGGCCAAAGGGAGCAGACTGTAAATCTGCCGGCTTCGCCTTCGAAGGTTCGAATCCTTCCGCCCCCATAGACGAACATGCCCCTGTAGCTCAGTGGTAGAGCACCTCCATGGTAAGGAGGGGGTCAGCGGTTCAAGTCCGCTCGGGGGCTCTCGGTCCGGAAGATCTGGACCGCGACGTAAACGTGGCGGTGTAGCTCAGTCGGTTAGAGCAGCGGAATCATAATCCGCGTGTCGCAGGTTCGAGTCCTGCCACCGCTACTACCCAGTGGCGAAGATAGTAAAGAGAAAGGAACTTTAGGGTGAGCAAAGGAAGATTTGAGAGGAACAAGCCGCACCTGAACGTAGGCACCATAGGCCACGTAGACCACGGCAAGACCACTTTGACGGCGGCGATAACTAAGGTGCTCGCCAAGAACGTCCCCAGCGACTCTGCAAACCACATAGTGGCTTTCGACCAGATAGATAACGCCCCCGAAGAGCGCCAGCGGGGTATTACCATAGCTACGTCTCACCAGGAGTACGCCACGGAGAACAGGCACTACGCCCACGTGGACTGCCCCGGTCACGCCGACTACGTAAAGAACATGATCACGGGTGCGGCCCAGATGGACGGGGCGATACTAGTGGTCAGCGCCGCAGACGGCCCGATGCCCCAGACTCGGGAGCACATCCTGCTGGCCCGTCAGGTAGGGGTACCCTACATCGTCGTCTTCTTGAACAAGGCGGACATGGTAGATGACGAGGAGCTGCTAGAGCTCGTAGAGATGGAAGTGCGGGAGCTACTAACAGAGTACGAGTTCCCCGGTGATGACATCCCCGTTATTACCGGCTCTGCTTTGCAGGCCCTAGAAGGTGAAGAAGGCGAGCAGGGCGAGGGTGCGATCATGGAGCTCATGGCGGCGGTAGACGAGTATGTCCCAGAGCCCGAGCGGGCCATAGACCGGGACTTTCTGTTGGCGGTAGAAGACGTCTTCACCATCCAGGGGAGGGGTACGGTAGCAACGGGCCGGGTAGAAGCCGGCGAGGTCAAGATCAACGACGAGATAGAAGTCGTCGGGGTAAGGCCTACGCACAAGACGGTCATCACCGGGGTAGAGATGTTCAACAAGTCGATGGACTCTGCCCAGGCCGGGGACAACATCGGCGCGCTACTAAGAGGTGTAAAGCGCGATGACATAGAGCGGGGACAGGTCTTGGCAAAGCCCGGCACCATTACGCCGCACACCAAGTTCAAGGCCGAGGTGTACGTCCTCTCTAAAGAAGAGGGTGGTAGGCACACGCCGTTCTTTGGCAACTACCGGCCGCAGTTCTACTTCCGCACGACGGATGTAACGGGGGAGATACAGCTCGAAGAGGGAGTAGAGATGGTGATGCCGGGTGATAACACGGTGATGAACGTGGAGCTTATCTCACCTATAGCTATGGATGAGGGCTTGAACTTCGCCATTCGTGAGGGTGGGCGGACTGTTGGTGCCGGTGTCGTTACTGAAATCGTAGAATAAGAACAGTAAACCGGCGGGGGCGGGGTAGGTTCCCCCGCCCCTGTGATTTGGAGGAAAGTTGTGCGACAATTAGTAACGCTGGCTTGTGATGAGTGCAAGCGTCGGAATTACCACACACGTAAAAATCGGCGGAACACTCCGGATCGCATCCAGCTAAGTAAGTTTTGCCCGTGGTGCCGGGAGCATACGGCGCACCGGGAAACGCGGTAGTAACGCGGTAGCAGCGGAGTAGCAAAGGGCAGTAGCTCAGTTGGAAGAGCAGCGGTCTCCAAAACCGCAGGTCGTGGGTTCGAGTCCCTCCTGCCCTGCTCATAAAGAGAAAGCCAGGCGAGGAAGTAAATGGGTAAAAGAAAAGGCTCTACGGTGACCCGGGGGTCCAGAGGTTCGCAACAACAGAAGAAAAAGCAACCCCAGGGCCGCATCGCGCGGTTACAAGACTTCGTGCGCGGCGTGCGATCCGAGTTGCGGAAGGTTAGTTGGCCGAACCGGGATCAGCTCCAGCAGAGCACGATGGTGGTTATCATCATCGTAGTGACGCTCGGGGCTTACGTCGCCGCCTGGGACTTCGTCTTTGGTACCCTGGCGCGGTTGATCTTTTCGTAGCGGGAGCGTTTTGTTTTGAAGAAGTGGTACGTTGTTAATACATATTCCGGTCACGAGAACAAGGTCCGCACCACGATGGAGCGCCGGATCGAGTCTTTGGGCCTGGATCGCTTTTTCGGGGAAATCCAAATTCCTACAGAGAGCGTTATCGAGATCAAAAACGGCAAGAAGGTTCCCGTTGTGCAGCGCCAGTTCCCGGGCTACCTCCTGGTGAACATGGACATGAACGACAACACCTGGCAGATCGTGCGCCAAACGCCGGGCGTTACCCAGATCGTCGGGGCCGGGGATAAACCGATACCGCTCTCGCGGTCTGAGGTGGAACGACTGCTGCACCCGGGCGAGCAGGAGACCCGCGAGAAAGTCAAGACGACGGTGGACTACGAAGTCGGGGAGACCGTGCGGGTTATCGGCGGGCCGCTCTCGGATTTCGAGGGCCAGATCTCCGACATCAACGTGGACCAGTCGAGGCTGAAGGTGCTGGTCTCCATCTTCGGGCGCGAGACGCCCGTCGAGCTTTCGTTTGGCCAGGTGGCGAAACTCTAGGTACAGCCAAACTCCAAAGAAACCGAGAGGAATTTTTATGGGCAGAGGACGCGGGCGCCGCGTAGCGCGCAAACTGAAATTGCAGATCACCGGCGGGCAGGCAAACCCCGCCCCACCGGTCGGGCCGGCGCTGGGTCAGGCGCAGGTGAACATCGGAGAGTTCGTGCGGCAATTCAACGACGCCACACGGGATCAGATGGGCCAGATCATCCCCGTAGAGATCACGGTCTTCGAGGACCGCTCGTTTACTTTTATAACCAAGACGCCCCCGGCGGCGTTCCTGCTCAAGCAGGCCGCGGGACTGGACAAGGGTAGCGGCGAGCCGAACATGAATAAGGTCGGCGAGGTCAGCCGGTCGCAGGTCGAAGAAATAGCGCAAACCAAGATGCCGGACCTCAACGCCGCCAGCCTGGATGGCGCGGCGAAGATCGTCGAGGGTACGGCCCGGAGCATGGGGATTACGGTCAATGGGTAGAAAACTTTTAGAGCAAAAAGCACAGATAGACCCGGAGAGGTTCTACTCGCCGCGGGAGGCGATAGAGCTTCTGAAAGGGCTCGAAGGCGCCAAGTTCGACGAAAGCGTCGAGACGCACATCAACCTGAACGTAGACCCCCGCAAAGCGGACCAGATGGTCCGGGGCACGACGATGCTGCCGAACGGCACGGGCAAGACCCAGCGGGTGGCGGTCTTCGCCGAGGGCGAGAAAGCCCGCGAGGCCGAAGAAGCTGGGGCGGACGTCGTCGGCACGGACGATCTCGCCGCCCGCATCCGGGATGAGAACTTCATGGAGTTCGACGTTGCGGTTGCGACGCCGGATCAGATGAGCGTCGTGGGTAGGCTCGGGCAGGTTCTCGGGCCGCGCGGCCTGATGCCTAACCCCAAGAGCGGCACGGTTACGATGGACGTCGGTAGCGCGGTCGGGGACATCAAGCGCGGCAAGATCGAGTACCGGGTGGACCGCTACGGCATCATCCACTCGATCCTCGGCAAAAAGTCCTTCGACGCGGACAGCCTGATCGAGAACTACTTTTCCCTGCGCGACGAGCTGCAGCGGGTGCGGCCGGCGGCGATAAAGGGGCGGTATTTCAAGAGTATTTCGATCACCACGACGATGGGACCTTCGATCAAGGTTGACCCTTCGATCGAGAAAGAGTAGTATCTGCGGGCCTAAATAGGCAAAGCCCGAACGGGCGAACAGAATAGAGGCCAGAGACAGTCGGGGCTCCGAGAGGGGCTTAATAGCCAAAACAGGCTCCCGTCCGAGGTCGTAGAGTTTTACGGGATTCCTTTGAAACCCCGGGTGCTACTACGGCCCCGGGGTTTTCGACGTGTAGAGGAGTTGGATGAGAAGGGAAGAGAAAGCGCAGGTGATCGAAGAGCTCACCGAGAAGCTGCAGAGCGGCTCGGCGGTACTCGTGGATTACCAGGGTATGGACGTTGCGAAAAGCACCGACCTCCGCGCCCGCAGCCGCGAGGCGGGTGTGGACTTCGTGGTCGCAAAGAACACCCTGGCCCGCCGGGCGGCGGACGCCGCCGGGGTCGAGGACCTTCAGGAGTTCCTTGTAGGGCCGACGGCCCTGGCATTTTCCGAAGACCCGGTCGCCAGCGCCAAGCTGATGGCCGAGTTCGCAGACCAGGTCGAGACGTTCTCACTCAAGGGCGGACTCCTCGAAGGTGGCCGCGTGCTGGGCGAGTCGGATGTAGTGGCTTTGTCTAAGCTGCCGGGCCGGGAGCAGTTGATCGCCCAGGTCGTCGGCGGAATATCGTCGCCGCTCACGGGCTTCGTGACGGTGCTAAACAACACCGTGCAGGGCTTGGTCATAGCGCTCGGCCAGATCGCCGAGCAAAAGCAAGGCGCAGAGTAGTAGTCAGAGTCTAGGAGGAATTGAAAATGGCAGTAGACCAGCAAGAGTTGATGGAGACCATCGAGAACATGACCGTTCTCGAACTTTCGGAGCTAGTGAGCGCCCTAGAGGATCGCTTTGGCGTATCCGCGACGGCCGTCGCGGCTGCGGGTCCGGCTGCGGGCCCGGTGGATGCCCCAGAGGAAGAGGAGCAGACCGAGTTCGACGTCGTGCTCACGGCGGCGGGTGAAAAGAAGATCCAGGTTATCAAAGAGGTCCGCGGCGCGACCGGCCTGGGCCTGAAAGAGGCGAAGGCCCTCGTGGACGACGCCCCGAACCCGGTGCAGGAGGCGCTCTCCCAGGAAGACGCCGAGGCCCTCAAAGCCAAGTTGGAAGAGGCCGGCGCCACCGTAGAGCTGAAGTAGTTTATTTAGAGGTTTCAGGCTACAGGCGTCGGGCTTCAGGTAAAGGCTTCAATGGGCGGCGCCCCCGCGCGGGGGCGCCGCTTTCTCGTGCTTTGGGGGTTGCTTTCGAACTGGCGCATCAGCGACCAGCGTTCCTGATAACTAATGCCTGAGACCTGAAGCCTCATTCCGTGCTACACTGCCGGGCGAGATCGGCGCCAAACAAATCCTAGAGAACACCCCGAACGCGCCTTGACTTACCAGCATAACCGGGGTAGGATATCCGATTGCGTGTTCAGCCATTCTTCAACTTATTTATGCGGAGGAGAGCTAATTTGGTAACCCCTGTCGTGCGCCGGGAACGGCACCCTTATGCCCGCACCCAAACCGCAGATTTTCAGATACCCAACCTCGTAGAAATTCAGCGTACCTCCTTCCAAAAGTTTTTGGACGAGGGTATAGCGCGAACGTTGTCGGACATTTCTCCGATAGAAGACTACACGGGCTCTTACGCCGTGGAGTTTGGGGAATCTTACTTCGAGGATCCGCCGGTTTCGGTCGAAGAGTGCATGTCCAAGGACAAGACTTACTCGGCGGCGCTTTTTGTGCGGGTGCGTTTTATTATCAAGGAGACCGGGGAACTGCGGGAGCAGGACGTTTTTATGGGCGATTTTCCGCTCATGACCGACTCCGGAACTTTCGTTATCAACGGGACCGAGCGGGTAGTCGTTACGCAGCTCGTGCGGTCGCCGGGGGCGTACGTCATGGAGCCCAAGGATCAGACGAAGCAGGTTTTGACGGCCAGCCTGATGCCGAGCCGCGGGTCGTGGCTGGAGTTCGAGGTCGAGAGCAAGGGTTACGTTTCCGTCCGCATAGACCGGAAGCGGAAGTTGCCGGTTACGGTGCTGCTAAAGGCGCTCGACATGGGCGGGCCGGAGGAGATCCTCTCGCGCTTTGAGGACTCGTGGTTGATCCGGAACACGCTGGACCGCGATGACACGCCCTCTCGTGAGGAGGCGCTTCTGGAAGTCTTCCGGCGCCAGCGTCCCGGCGAGCCGGTAAACGTGGACAACGCGCAGAACCTGGTAGACGGGCTGTTCTTCGACCCCAAACGCTACGACCTCTCCGAGGTCGGACGCTACAAGGTCAACAAGAAGCTCAAGGTAGACGTGCCGATGGACACGCACACGCTTACCATCGAGGATATAGAAGGACTCCTCAAGCGGTTGCTGGACATCTCCCAGCAGGTTGCCGAAGAGGAAGAGTTCGGCCGGGTCAACTACGAGCGCATCCGGCACCGCCTCGACGAGTACGAGCACTTCGGCAACCGCCGCCTGCGGACCGTCGGGGAGTTGGTGCGGGAGGCGTTCCGCATCGGGATGTATCGGATGGAGCGGGTCGTGCGCGAGCGGATGACCACGCAGGACACCGATACCATCACGCCCCAGAGCGTGGTGAACACCAAGCCGGTTGCGAGCGCCATAAAAGAGTTCTTCGGTTCTTCGCAGCTCTCGCAGTTCATGGACCAGACGAACACGCTCAGCGGGCTTTCGCACCGGCGGCGGTTGTCGGCGATGGGCGCCGGCGGGCTGAGCCGGGAGCGGGCTCCCATAGAGGTTCGGGACGTACACCCGACGCACTACGGCCGGATGTGCCCGATAGAGACGCCGGAGGGTCCGAACATCGGGCTTATCGGGCAGCTCTCTACCTTCGCGACGGTTGACGAGTACGGTTTCGTGCAGACGCCGTACCGGAAAGTCGTAGACGGGAAGGTGACCGAGGAAATTGAGTACCTCTCCGCCGACGAAGAAGAAGAGCTAATTATCGCCCAGGCCAACACGCCGGTGGACCAGGAGACGGGTGAGATCACCGAGGAGCAGATCCTGGCCCGGACGCGGGGCGGCGACGTTTCGAGCGTTTCACCCGGCGAGGTGGACTACATGGACGTGGCGCCGCTGCAGACCGTCTCGGTCGGTACAGCCCTGATCCCGTTCCTGGAGCACGACGATGCGAACCGGGCGCTCATGGGCGCAAACATGCAGCGGCAGGCCGTGCCGCTACTGCAGAGCGAAGCCCCGTACGTCGGCACCGGCATGGAGTTCCGGGCGGCGGCCGATACGGGCGACGTTCTGCTGGCCCGCAGCGCCGGGACGGTAGAGCGGGTCGCCTCTGACTCGATCACGGTCCGCCGCGACGACGGCGCGTCCGACCGGTACGTTCTCCGGAAGTTCCTGCGCTCCAACCAGGGGACCTGCGTCAACCAGCGGCCCCTGGTCGCCGAGGGCGAGAAGGTCGAGGAGGGCACGATCCTCTCCGACGGCTCATCCACAGACCAGGGTGAGTTGGCGCTCGGCAAAAACCTGCTCGTGGCTTTCATGCCGTGGGAAGGCTACAACTTCGAGGACGCCATCATCATCTCCGAACGGCTAGTAAAAGACGACGTCCTCTCCTCCATCCACATCGAGGAGCACGAAATACAGGCCCGGGACACCAAGCTGGGGCCGGAAGAGATCACGCGCGACCTCCCCAACGCCTCCGACGACGTGCTGATGAACCTCGACTCCGACGGCATTATCCGCGTCGGGGCGGAGGTGGCTTCGGGCGACGTGCTCGTCGGCAAGGTAACGCCGAAGGGCGAGTCCGAGCCGACGCCGGAAGAAAAACTACTCCGCGCGATCTTCGGTGAGAAGGCCCGCGAGGTCAAGGACTCTTCCCTCAAGGTCCCGCACGGTGAGGGCGGCGTCGTCATAGACGTCAAGCGCTTCTCGCGCGACGACGGTGACGAGTTGCAGCCGGGCGTCAACGAGCAAGTCCGGGTCTTCGTGGCGACCAAGCGAAAGATCTCCGAGGGCGACAAGCTCGCCGGACGTCACGGCAACAAGGGCGTTATCTCCAAGATAGTCCCCGAGGAAGACATGCCGTTTATGGAAGACGGCCGGCCGGTGGACGTGCTTCTTTCGCCGCTCGGCGTGCCGAGCCGGATGAACATCGGCCAGATCCTCGAAACCCACCTCGGATGGGCCGCCAGCCAGGGGCTCGGTGAGAACGGCGGCGAGCCGACTTTCGTCTCGACCCCGGTATTCTCGGGCGCCGAAGTCAGCGACATCGACGAGGCCATCGAGAAGGTGCGGACCAACGGGGGCGCGGAGACCGGCATGGGCCGCGGCGGCAAGGTGACGCTCTACGACGGGCGCACCGGTGAGCCGTTCGACGGCCGCATCACCGTCGGTTACATGTACATCTTGAAGCTCCTCCATTTGGTGGACGACAAGATCCACGCGCGGAGCACCGGACCGTACTCGTTGGTTACGCAGCAGCCGCTCGGCGGTAAGGCGCAGTTCGGCGGCCAGCGCTTTGGCGAGATGGAGGTGTGGGCGCTCGAAGCCTACGGCGCGGCGCACACCCTGCAGGAGCTGCTGACCATCAAGAGCGACGACCGGGTCGGGCGCGTAAAGAGTTACGAGAGCATCGTAAAGGGCGAGAACATCCCGGACCCGCAGGTCCCGGCGAGTTTCAAGGTCTTGCTCAAAGAGATGCAGTCGCTCGGGCTCTCGGTCAAGCCGGTCTACAACGCGGAGGCCGCCTCCGAGGACGGCGACCGCACCGACTGGGACGAGGCCGCCCGCGCGTTGGGGATCAACCTCAGCCGCGAGGAACCAACAGGAAACTTGGACGATGCACCGGACACATTCTCCACGGGGGGTATGTAGATTGCAGCAGGGCGTAGCGCGCAGCAACACCGAGCGCGACATAGACATAAACAAGCTGGAGAAGATCTCCATCGGCCTTACCTCGGCCGACGAGGTCCGCGAGTGGTCCCGCGGCGAGGTAACCAAGCCCGAGACCATCAACTACCGGACCCTTCGTCCCGAAAAGGACGGCCTTTTCTGCGAGCGCATCTTCGGTCCCTCGAAGGATTGGGAGTGCTACTGCGGCAAGTACAAGCGCATCCGCTTCAAGGGCATTATCTGCGAGCGGTGCGGCGTCGAGGTAACGCGGTCCCGCGTCCGGCGCGACCGGATGGGCCACGTAGAGCTCGCGGCCCCTATCGCCCACGTGTGGTTCGTGAAAGGCGTACCGAGCCGGATGGGCTACCTGCTGGACATCAGCCCCAAAGACCTCGACCGGGTGCTGTACTTCGCCTCCTCCATCGTCACCTGGGTTGACCGGGAGGAGCGGGCCAACGATATAGACAGCCTGCGCGAGCAGGTGGAAGGGGAGATCCGGCAGCTCGAAGAAGATCGGGACGAGGAGATTTTGCAGGCCCAGGCGTTCCGCACCAAGCGCGAAAGCGTAATAAAGGGCGAAAGTTCCTCGGACGAGTTGACCGAGGAGTATGCGGAGATCTCCGAAGAGGATCGCGAAAAGACCATAGAAAAGGTCAATAAAGAAACCGAAGAGACCATTGCGGACATCCAGCGTTCCATGGACGATCAGATAGCCCTCGTCCGCCGGGCCTGGGAAGAGTTCCAGACGTTGGAGCCGCGCCAGATCGTTGACGACGAAGAGCTTTTCCGCGAGATGAAAGACCGTTTCGGTGACGAGTACGGCTTCGGCGTGTACTTCCGGGGCGGCATGGGCGCCGAGTCCGTACGCGACCTCATAAGCCAGGTGAACCTCGAAGACGAGGCCGCTGAACTACGCGAGATCGTAGGCTCCTCTAAGGGACAGAAGCGGCAGAAGGCCATAAAGCGGCTCAAGGTCGTGGACGCCTTCCGCTCCAGCGGCAACAACCCGGCGTGGATGGTCATGGACGCCGTTCCCGTGTTGCCGCCGGACCTGCGGCCGATGGTCCAGCTCGACGGCGGACGCTTCGCCACGAGCGACCTCAACGACCTGTACCGGCGCGTCATAAACCGCAACAACCGCCTCAAGCGGCTGCTCGACCTCGGCGCCCCCGACGTGATCGTGAACAACGAGAAGCGGATGCTCCAGGAGGCCGTGGATGCCCTCTTCGATAACGGACGCCGCGGCCGGGCCGTAACCGGGGCCGGCAACCGGGCGCTCAAGTCGCTCTCGGACATGCTCAAGGGCAAGCAGGGCCGCTTCCGGCAGAACTTGCTCGGTAAGCGCGTGGACTACTCGGGCCGTTCGGTCATCGTGGTCGGCCCCAATTTGCAGATGCACCAGTGCGGCTTGCCGCGCCTAATGGCGGTCGAGTTGTTCAAGCCGTTCGTGATGAAGGTGCTCGTGGACCGGGCGCTGGCCCCGAATATCCGGAGCGCAAAGCAGATGGTCGAGCGATTGCGCCCCGAGGTCTGGGACGTTTTGGAGGATGTTATTCAGGAGCATCCCGTGCTCTTGAACCGCGCCCCAACGCTTCATAGGCTCGGCATCCAGGCTTTCGAGCCGGTGTTGGTCGAGGGCAAAGCTATACAGGTTCACCCGCTCGTTTGCGCCGCGTTCAACGCGGACTTCGACGGCGACCAGATGGCGGTCCACGTGCCGCTCTCGCCCGAGGCCCAGGCCGAGGCGCGGGTGCTGATGCTCTCGACGCAGAACATCCTCCAGCCTTCCAACGGGTTCCCGATCGCGGTCCCGTCGCAGGACATGGTGTTGGGTCTCTACTACATCACCTACGCAGAGGAAAACCTGGACGAGCAGGAGGTGAAAGGCCTGATCTCCTCCTACGAAGAGGCGGAGGCGGCTTACAAGGAAGGCACGCTCAAGGTTCACGACAAGGTCCTCATGCGCCGCAACGGCGAGAGGATCGAGACGACCCTCGGACGGGTGATCTTCAACGAGAACATCGAGCAGACGCTCAGAGATTATCTGGGTGACTCTTACGACCCGGCCTCCTACTCCTACGTCAACCACATGTTGAAGAAGGGTGAGATCAAGGACCTCGTTTCGGAGTACGTCGGCAGCTATCCGACGGAGTTGGTCAGCCAGCTTCTGGATACGCTAAAGAAGATCGGGTTCCACACGGCCACGAAGGCCGGTGTTTCGGTCGGTAAGAACGACATCGTCGTGCCGGAACAGAAAGAGGAGATCATGGGCCGCTACGAGGGCCTGGTCGAGGAGGTTCAGGGCCAGTGGGACGAAGGCTTTATCTCCGACGACGAGCGCCTCGAACGGGTCATAGGCCTCTGGACCCAGGCCAAAAACGAGGTCGAGGACGCCATGAAGGGCAACCTCTACCGGCTCAACCCGATCACCATGATGGCGAACTCCGGCGCCCGGGGTAACTACTCCCAGATCACCCAGCTCGCCGGTATGCGCGGCCTTATGACGAACACCAAAGGCGAGATCATCGACGAGCCCGTGAAGTCCAACTTTATGGAGGGCCTCTCGGTGCTCGAATACTTCACCTCGACCCACGGCGCCCGGAAGGGACAGGCCGATACCGCCCTGCGGACCGCCGACTCAGGCTACCTTACCCGCCGGCTGGTGGACGTGGCCCAGGACGTTGTCGTAAACGGCAAGGACTGCGGCAGCGAAGGCTTTATCGAGTTGCCGCTCTACCTCGACGGCGGCCGGGGCGACGCGAACGACTCCGTCGCGGCCCGCTTTTTGGCCCGCGACCTCGCAGACCCGGAGACGGGCGAGGTCGTCGCCGAAGCCGGCACGGATATTACGCCGCAGATCCTGGCCTCGTGGCAGGAGTCGCTGCCGCGCGAGACGCTGGTATCGGTCCGCACGCCGTCCAAGTGCGAGAACCCGCACGGGGTCTGCCAGGCCTGTTACGGCCGGGCTCTCTCGACCTACCGTCCCGTGGATGTGGGCGAAGCCGTCGGCATCATCGCGGCCCAGTCCATCGGCGAGCCGGGGACCCAGCTCACGATGCGGACCTTCCACACGGGGGGTATCGCGGGTGAGGACATCACGACCGGCCTGCCGCGGGTGCAGGAGCTTTTCGAGGCCCGGCACCCTAAGGGTGAGGCGACCATCTCGGAGATAGACGGCCACGTCACCTTCGAGGAGGCCAGCGCGGATCGCTTGGTCAAGGTAGTCGTTACTTCCAACGACGGAACCGAGAGCCGGGCTTACACGGTGGAACGCCAGTTGGTGCGGGCCGACATCGTGGAGGGCGCCGAGATTACGGCCAACACCTCGATAACGGACGGCGCGTTGTATCCGCACGCCCTTTTGGAGAACGACCTGCGTTACGACCGTGACACCACCGCGACGCAGCGTTACCTGGTCTCCGAGGTCCAGCGGGTCTATAAGGCCCAGGGCGTAGACATCCACGATAAGCACATCGAGGTGATCGTTCGCCAGATGCTCCGCAAGGTTGTCGTGGATGACCCGGGCGATACGGGCCTGCTTCCCGAGCAGGTCGCCGACAGGTTTACCGTGCTGGCCGAGAACGGACGGATCGAGGAAGAAGGCGGCCAACCCGCCACCTTCCACACCGTCCTCATGGGCATAACCAAGGCCTCGCTCGCCACCGACAGCTTCCTCTCGGCGGCTTCCTTCCAGGAGACCGCCCGCGTCCTGACCGACGCGGCCATCGAGGGTAAGATGGACGACCTGGCGGGCCTTAAGGAGAACGTCATCATCGGTAAGCTCATACCGGCGGCTACCGGCCTGCCGCGCTACCGGCAACTCGCCGTTTCCATCGAGGGTTACGAAACCCAGGGCACGGACGAGCTCGACATAGCGGCTTCCTAGAGCCTAAGCAATCAGCAGTCAGCCCTCGGCCTTTTTTGGCCGGGGGCTGTTGCTTTGCGCGGCGGCGTATGCGATCGATGGATCTGATGGTAGCCTATAGGGTAGGCCCGGAGCTGAGAAGGCCAAGGGGCGGCCTGAACCTGATAGCTGAAACCTAATACCTTCGCTTCACCCGCTTGACATAACTGGCTTCCAAGCCTAAAATCATACGTCGCGGCTGAGAGTGACTTTAGGTTGCCCAATGCTGCGGTAAGCAATTTTTGTTGTAAGCCCCTTTTTCACACAACAGAGAGGTAGGCGCGGCCATGCCCACGACGAACCAACTCGTGCGCAAAGAAAGAGAACAACAGAAGGACAAGGCGGCTACGCCGGCTTTGCAGGGTTCGCCCCAGAAGCGCGGCGTCTGCACCCGCGTCTCGACCACCACCCCGAAAAAGCCGAACTCCGCGCTGCGTAAGATCGCACGGGTCCGGCTGGTGAACGGGATGGAGGTTACGGCTTACGTTCCGGGCGAGGGGCACAACTTGCAGGAGCACTCCGTAGTGCTGGTTCGTGGCGGTCGCGTAAAGGACTTGCCGGGCGTGCGCTACAAGGTCGTGCGCGGTGCCCTGGACACCCTGGGCGTCAACGACCGCAAGCAGAGCCGCTCCAAGTACGGAACCAAGAAGTAGCAGGAGGATAGAGAGATGCCGCGGCGTGCAGCCCCACCAAAGAAAAGAATCGCACCGGACCCCATCCACGGAAGCGTGCTCGTTCAGCAGTTGGTCAACAAGATCATGCTGGACGGCAAGAAGAGCACCGCGGAGAAGCTCGTCTACGACGCGCTCTCTATAGTAGAGGAGCGCACCGGCAGCAACCCGGTTACGGTCGTGAACAACGCCCTGGACAACATCCGGCCGCGCCTGGAAGTTCGCAGCCGCCGGGTCGGCGGGGCGACTTACCAGGTTCCGGTAGAGGTCGCGCCGCGCCGGGCCAACACCCTGGCCTTGCGCTGGATGGTCGGCTTTGCCCGCTCCCGGCGCGAGAAGACGATGGGCCAAAGGCTGGCCGGAGAAATTTTGGACGCAAACGATAACCTCGGTTCCAGCGTCCGCCGTAAAGAAGAAGCCCACCGGATGGCCGAGGCCAACCGGGCGTTCGCACATTACAGGTGGTGATAAAGGATCATGGCTGTACAAGTAGCTAGAAAAATCCCGCTCCGCCGGGTCCGGAATATCGGGATCATGGCGCACATAGATGCGGGCAAAACGACGACGACCGAACGTATCCTGCTCTACACGGGCCTGACCCACAAGCTGGGCGAGGTCCACGACGGCAACGCCGTTATGGACTGGATGTCCCAGGAGCGCGAGCGCGGCATCACCATCACCAGCGCCGCAACCACCGTGTTCTGGGGCGGCATCGAAGGCTCCTCCAAAAATGGTAAGTCCACCGCCGAAGACATGGTTCACAGCCGCGTGCAAGAACAGCACCGCGTAAACATTATAGACACGCCCGGACACGTGGACTTTACCGTAGAGGTCGAGCGGAGCCTGCGGGTGCTGGACGGTTCTATTGCGTTGTTCGACTCCGTTGCGGGCGTCGAGCCGCAGAGTGAGACGGTCTGGCGGCAGGCGGACAAGTACGGCGTTCCTCGGATAGCGTTCGTCAACAAGATGGACCGCATCGGGGCGGACTTTTATAAGGCCGTGGATACGATGGTGGATCGGCTCGGGGCAAATGCGGTACCGGTTCAGTTGCCCATCGGGGCCGAGGCGGACCTGCGGGGCATCGTGGACTTGGTCGAGATGAAGGCCATCATCTACAAGGACGACCTTGGCGCCGAGTGGGAAGAAGCGGAGATCCCTGAGGACATGAGGACGCTGGCAGAAGAGCACCGCGACAAGTTGCTCGAAGCCGTCGCCGATCAGGACGAAGAGCTTATGATGCTCTACCTGGAGGGCGAAGACATAGACGTAGACGACTTGCGGGCGGCGATCCGCAAAGCGACCTTGAGCACCAGCATGACCCCGGTTTTCTGCGGGTCGGCGTTCAAGAACAAGGGTGTGCAGCCGCTGCTCGACGGCGTTATAGATTACCTGCCGAGCCCGCTCGACGTTCCCCCTGTCGAGGGTGTAAACGCGGACGGCGAGGCTGTTACCCGTGAAGCCGACGAGGGTGGGCCGCTATCAGCGCTGGCCTTCAAGGTGCAGTCCGACCCGCACGTCGGGAAGCTGACGTACATGCGGGTCTACTCCGGTACGCTCAAGGCTGGTTCTTACGTCACGAACACTACGAAGGGCAAGCGCGAGCGCATCGGGCGCCTGTTGCAGCTCCACGCAAACTCGCGGGAGCAGCGCGAAGAAGTGTACGCTGGCGAGTTGGTCGCCGCGATCGGGCTCTCGGATACTGGGACGGGCGACACGCTCATTTCGGCGGATGACCCGGAGCAGATCGTGCTGGAAGAGATGATCTTCCCGGAGCCGGTTATCTCGCAGGCTATCGAGCCGAAGACGAAGGCCGACCAGGAGAAGCTGACGGTCGCGTTGCAGCGCCTCGCCGAAGAGGACCCGACGTTCTCCGTTCTTACGGACGAAGAGACTGGACAGACGATCATAAGCGGCATGGGCGAGCTCCATTTGGAAATCATCCTGGACCGCCTGTTGCGCGAGTTCCGGGTGGACGCGAACATCGGTCAGCCGCAGGTAGCCTATCGGGAGACCATTCGCAAGCGGGTCGAAGGCATCGAAGGACGCTTTGTGCGGCAGACGGGTGGCCGTGGCCAGTACGGCCACGCGGTCATCAACGCCGAGCACAACGAAGAGACCGGCTACGAGTTCGACAATAAGATCGTCGGCGGCGTGATCCCGCGGGAGTACATCCCGAGCGTGGACAAGGGCATCAAGGAGGCGCTGGACAACGGCGTCGTGGCCGGTTATCCGGTCGTGGACGTGAAGGTGGAACTCGTTGACGGCTCTTTCCACGAGGTTGACTCTAACGAAATGGCCTTCCACATCGCGGGCAGCATGGCGATTCAAGAGGCCATGAAGCGGGCCAACCCGGTTCTGCTGGAGCCGATGATGGCCGTAGAGGTCGTTATGCCCGAGGAGTTTATGGGTGACGTTATGGGCGACCTATCCAGTCGCCGAGGCCAGATCCAGGGCATGGACTCCCGCGGTAGCGGGCAGGTCATCAACGCAATGGTGCCGCTCTCCGAGATGTTCGGGTACGCGACCACCGTCCGCTCTAAGACCCAGGGCCGGGCGACGTTCAGCATGCAGTTCGATCATTACGCCGAAGTGCCCAAGAGCATCGCGGCCGAGATAGCCGAAAAGTAGAGAGACAGGAGGATAAGAAATGTCCAAAGGAAGATTTGAGAGGAACAAGCCGCACCTGAACGTAGGCACCATAGGCCACGTAGACCACGGCAAGACCACTTTGACGGCGGCGATAACTAAGGTGCTCGCCAAGAACGTCCCCAGCGACTCTGCAAACCACATAGTGGCTTTCGACCAGATAGATAACGCCCCCGAAGAGCGCCAGCGGGGTATTACCATAGCTACGTCTCACCAGGAGTACGCCACGGAGAACAGGCACTACGCCCACGTGGACTGCCCCGGTCACGCCGACTACGTAAAGAACATGATCACGGGTGCGGCCCAGATGGACGGGGCGATACTAGTGGTCAGCGCCGCAGACGGCCCGATGCCCCAGACTCGGGAGCACATCCTGCTGGCCCGTCAGGTAGGGGTACCCTACATCGTCGTCTTCTTGAACAAGGCGGACATGGTAGATGACGAGGAGCTGCTAGAGCTCGTAGAGATGGAAGTGCGGGAGCTACTAACAGAGTACGAGTTCCCCGGTGATGACATCCCCGTTATTACCGGCTCTGCTTTGCAGGCCCTAGAAGGTGAAGAAGGCGAGCAGGGCGAGGGTGCGATCATGGAGCTCATGGCGGCGGTAGACGAGTATGTCCCAGAGCCCGAGCGGGCCATAGACCGGGACTTTCTGTTGGCGGTAGAAGACGTCTTCACCATCCAGGGGAGGGGTACGGTAGCAACGGGCCGGGTAGAAGCCGGCGAGGTCAAGATCAACGACGAGATAGAAGTCGTCGGGGTAAGGCCTACGCACAAGACGGTCATCACCGGGGTAGAGATGTTCAACAAGTCGATGGACTCTGCCCAGGCCGGGGACAACATCGGCGCGCTACTAAGAGGTGTAAAGCGCGATGACATAGAGCGGGGACAGGTCTTGGCAAAGCCCGGCACCATTACGCCGCACACCAAGTTCAAGGCCGAGGTGTACGTCCTCTCTAAAGAAGAGGGTGGTAGGCACACGCCGTTCTTTGGCAACTACCGGCCGCAGTTCTACTTCCGCACGACGGATGTAACGGGGGAGATACAGCTCGAAGAGGGAGTAGAGATGGTGATGCCGGGTGATAACACGGTGATGAACGTGGAGCTTATCTCACCTATAGCTATGGATGAGGGCTTGAACTTCGCCATTCGTGAGGGTGGGCGGACTGTTGGTGCCGGTGTCGTTACTGAAATCGTGGAGTAGGAGTAACTGTGGCCGTCTCCAAGATCCGGATAAAGCTGAAAGCCTACGACCACGAGGTCATAGACAAGACGGCTAAATCCATAGTAGATACTGCGGAGCGGACCGGGGCCTTTGTATTCGGTCCCGTCCCGCTGCCGACGAAGCGCAGCGTGTACACGGTGATCCGGGGTCCCTTCAAGGATAAGGACTCCCGGGAGCACTTCCAGATGCACACGCACAAGCGCCTCATAGACATTCAGCAGCCCACGCCCCGCACGGTCGACTCGCTCCAGCGGCTCGACCTGCCGGCCGGCGTGAACATTGAGATAAAGGCGAATTAGAGGTTATGGCAACGGCAGTTTTCGGAAAAAAGAAACACATGACCCAGGCCTTTCTGGACAATGGGACGCTCGTAAGCGTTACGGTTCTAGAGGTCGAACCGAACGTCATCACCGCCGTCCGCACCGCCGAGGAGGACGGCTACGAGGCCGTCCAGATCGGCTTCGGCCAGGTGAAGGCGAGCAAGGTCAGCAAAGCCCACGCCGGGAATTTCACGAAGGTGGATACGCCCCCGCGTCGCTACTTGAAAGAGTTGCGCGGCGTGCAGGGTGAGGTCGGCGAGAGCCTCGGGCCGGACGTGTTCGAGGTCGGCGACAAGGTTCATGTCAGTGCTACCGGCAAAGGTAAGGGTTTTCAGGGCACGATCAAGCGCCACGGTTTCCACCGCGGCCCGATGTCGCACGGCTCGCACAACATCCGCCAGCCCGGCTCCGTCGGGGCTTCTGCTGACCCGGCCCGCATTTTCAAAGGACAGAAGATGCCGGGACAGATGGGCAACAAGGAAGTCACCGTGAAGAACCTGCAAGTCGTCAACGTGGACGCCGAGAACAACGAGCTCTGGGTCCGTGGCGGCGTGCCGGGCGGTAAGAACTCGGTGGTTAATATCCGGAAGGCGGGTGAGTAACGTGGCCCAGGCACAGGTAATAGACGCCCGCAGCGGCGAGAAAAGCTCGCTGGAGTTGGAAGGTCCGCTCTTTACGACGGAGCCGAAGGAGCACGTGATCCACCGGGCCGTAGTCGCGGAGTTGGACGCGAAGCGCGCCTACACGGCCTCGACGAAGGGGCGGAACGAGATCCGGGGCTCCGGGGCGAAGCTCTACCGCCAGAAGGGTACCGGCCGCGCCCGGGCGGGAGACGTGAAGTCCCCGACCCGGTACGGTGGCGGAACCTGGGGCGGCCCGAAGCCGAAGCCGGCCCGTTACGGCAAGCGCATAAACCGCAAAGAGGCCCGCGCGGCCTTCGACGGGGCGCTCTCGGCCAAAGCTGCTGATGGTGAGCTGTATGTTCTCGATTCTCTGAGCTTCGAGCAGCCGTCCACCAAGCAGGCAAAAGAGGTCTTCTCCAAGATGGAGATCGAAGGCCCGGTGCTGCTGGTCCTGACCGAAGACGATGAAAATGCGGTGCTCTCTTTTCGGAATATTACCGGGGTAGAGATCTTCTTCCCCGGCGAGTACGGGGTATACGAGCTGCTGCGGGCGCGGGAGGTCATTTTCTCGCGGGCGGCTTACGGGCGGCTCACCGCGAACGGGGAGGAGGGTTAGATGGATCCGCATCAGGTAATAATCCGTCCGGTCATCTCGGAGAAGAGTTACAACCTCATCGAGATGGAGGATCAATACACCTTCGAGGTGGATAAGCGGGCGAATAAGAACCAGATCCGGAACGCCATAGAGAGCGCGTTCGACGTGCGGGTGGCCCGGGTCAACACCGCCAACGTAAAGAGCAAGCCGAAACGCCAGGGCCTTACCAGTGGCCGGACGCCGACCTGGAAAAAGGCCGTCGTAAAGCTGGCCGAGGGCGACAGTATAGAAATGTTCGAGGGAGTCTAGGATGCCGGCGATACGCTACAACCCAGTAACCGCGGGCCGGAGGAACTCGTCTGTATTGACGAGGGAGTCCGTTACACGCGAGAAGCCGGAGAAAAGCCTTCTCCGCAAGCTGACCAAGAACGGCGGCCGCAACAACAAGGGCCGCATCACGACCCGCCACAAGGGGGGCGGCCACAAGCGGCGCTACCGGCTCATAGACTTCAAGCGCCGCAAGGACGGCGTGCCGGCCACGGTCGCGGCGGTCGAGTACGACCCGAACCGCTCGGCGAACATCGCGCTGCTCCACTACCACGACGGTGAGAAACGCTACATCCTGGCGCCGCGCAACCTCACGGTCGGTTCTATTGTGATGAGCGGCCCGGACGCCGAGGTCGAGGTCGGCAACTCTTTGCCCCTCAACCGGATACCGGTTGGTACCGTGATCCACAACGTGGAGCTTGAGCCCGGACGCGGGGCGCAGATGGCCCGGAGCGCCGGTGTAAGCGCCCAGCTCGTCGCCCGCGAGGGTAGCCTGGCTACGCTGCGGCTTCCTTCGGGTGAGCGGCGGCGGGTGCAGGGCACTTGCCGGGCAACCGTTGGGGTCGTCGGGAACCAGTCGCACCAGAACGTGCGCTGGGGCAAGGCCGGTCGTAAGCGTCACCTGGGGATTCGTCCTACGGTGCGTGGTACGGTTATGAACCCGGTTGACCACCCGCACGGCGGTGGTGAGGGCAAGTCCACGCCAGGCCGGGCGCCGGTTACTCCTTGGGGCCAGATCACGCAAGGGTCGCCCACCCGTAAGAAGCACAAGCGGTCGGACGCCATGATCGTGCGTCGCCGCCGGAAAGGAAGGAGGCGCTAGATGACGCGGTCCTCTAAAAAAGATCCGTTCGTCGAGGAGAAGCTCATGGAGCGCATCCTCGTCATGAACGAGAACAACGAACGCCGGATGCTCAAGACCTGGAGCCGGGCCTCGGTGATCTACCCCGAGTTCGTCGGCCACACCATCGCCGTTCACGACGGGCGTAAGCACGTCCCCGTGTTCTGCACGGAGAGCATGGTCGGTCACAAGCTCGGCGAGTTCGCCCCGACCCGAACCTTCCGGACCCACCGCAAAGACGACCGGACCGCGAGGCGACGCTAATGCGGGCCGTAGCCAAGTACCTCCGCATAGCGCCCCGCAAAGCGCGCCTCGTCGCCGACGAGGTCCGCGGCAAGGGCTACGCCGACGCCGTCAGCACGCTGCAGTTCACCAACAAGCGGGCCGCCGGTATAGTCGGGGACGTGATAAACAGCGCCGCCTCCAACGCGGAAAACAACCACGATATGGATATAGACGAACTCTTTATTCGTGAAATCCGGGTGGACGACGGCCCGACGATCAAGCGCTACCGGGCTAGGGCTATGGGACGGGCGACCATGATTCGCAAGCGCACCAGCCACATTACCGTGGAGCTCGGCGCGGCCCCCGAAAGCCTGGCCGCTATTACCGCTAATGTAGACACGCCCGGAGACGAGGAGGAATAATATGGGCCAGAAGATACACCCGGAAGGTTTCCGCCTCGGCGTGTCGCGCAAGGGCGAGAAAGTAGACTTCCGGAGCAGTTGGTATTCCGAGAGGGACTACGCCGAGTTGCTCGGCGAGGATCTCAAAATCCGGGAGCACATCGAGAAGAAGCTCACCCGGGCCGGCATCGCGAACATCGAGATCCGCAAGGCCGCCGAGCAGGGCGAGGTGGTCGTGGACGTTCACACCGCACGCCCCGGCATCGTGATCGGCAAGGGCGGCAGCGAGGTCGACGCCCTGCGCGGTGAGTTGGAGCGTCTGACCGGCAAAAAAGTGCAGGTCAACGTGCGCGAGGTTTCGCGACCGGAGCTCAACGCCGCGCTCGTGGCCGAGTCCATCGCCGAGCAGCTCGAAGGCCGGGCGGCTTTCCGGCGGACGATGCGGCGGGCGATGACCAGCGCCATGCGGAGCGGGGCCGAAGGGTGCCGCATCCGGTGTGGTGGTCGTCTCGGTGGTATCGAGATGAGCCGCGAGGAGACGATCTCCGAGGGCCGGGTTCCGTTGCACACGTTGGACGCGAACATAGATTACGGGTTCCGGGAGGCGGCGACGCAGATGGGCCAGATCGGGGTGAAGGTCTGGATCAACCACGGAATTCAGACGGACGATGACTTGGACGGGAGGGTTTAAATGCTCGTACCCAAGAAACTCAAGTACCGCAAGCCCCACCGGGGCCGGATGCGGGGCCAGGCCAAAGGCGGCACCGAAGTCCACTTCGGGGAGTACGGCTTGCAGGCGTTGGAGCCGGCCTGGATCACCAACCGTCAGATAGAGGCCGCCCGGATCGCGATGACCCGGAAGATCAAGCGCGGAGGGAAAGTCTGGATCAACATCTTCCCGCACAAGCCCGTTACCAAGAAAGCCGCCGAGACCCGGATGGGCAAAGGCAAGGGCTCGCCCGAAGACTACGTGGCCGTGGTCAAGCCGGGCCGCGTGATGTTCGAGATGAGCGGCGTGAGCGAGGAGTTGGCGCGCGACGCCATGCGGCTCGCCGCCCAGAAACTCCCGATCCAGACCCGATTCATGGTACGCGGAGGTGTTCAGTAGTGAAGGTAGCAGAGGTTCGCGAGCTGGACGTGGAAGAGTTGGAGAAGCGTCTCGCCGACACGCGGCGGGAACTCTTCAACCTGCGCTTCCAGCACGCCACAGGACAGTTGGACAACACGGGACAGCTAAAAGAGGTGCGGAAGAACATCGCCCGCATCATGACCGTCCTGAATCAGAAACAGCAGGAGAGGTAAATGGCGGAGGATAAAACAGAGAACCAGGGGCTCACGGAAGAGCAGCCCGCCGAGGAATCGACGGAGCCTACCGAGGGTGAAGAACCCACCGAGGTGGTCCTCGAAGCGGAGGTCGCCGAAGAGCCGGTAGCGAGCCAATCAACGAGGATGGACCTCGACGAGGGCCGGGTGCAGACCGATGCGACCCGCGGCACGCGCAAGGAGCGGGTCGGGATGGTCGTCTCGGACGCGCCGGAGAAGACGGTAACGGTTTCGGTGGAGACGCTGGTGCGTCATCCGCTGTACAAAAAGCGCATCCGGCGGTCAAAGAAGTTTCTCGTCCACGACGAGCAGAACGAGGCGCGTCGGGGCGACACGGTGCGGATAATAGAGACCCGCCCGATCTCGCGCCGCAAGCGGTGGCGGTTGGCGAACGTCATATCGAGGGCCGAGTAGTGCTACAGCAGGAATCTAAACTAAGGGTAGCGGACAACTCCGGGGCCAGGAGCTTGCTGACCATCCGGGTTCTGGGTGGCAGCAAGCGGCGCAGCGCCGGTGTCGGAGACGTAATAGTAGCCACCGTAAAAGAGGCGACGCCGGGCGGTGCGGTACGCAAGGGCGAGGTCGTGCGGGCGGTCGTTGTCCGGACGGCGAAAGAAACCCGCCGGGATGACGGTTCGTACATACGGTTCGGCGAGAACGCTGGCGTGGTCATAAACCCGGACGGCGCTCCGCGTGGGACCCGGATCTTCGGTCCCGTGGCGCGCGAACTCCGGGACAAGGGTTATACGAGGATAATATCGCTCGCTCCGGAGGTGTTGTAGAGATGGGCTTGAAGGTAAAACGCGGGGACACCGTGCAGGTGATCTCTGGCAAGGAAAAAGGCAAGCGCGGCGAAGTAGAGCGGGTTATCCCGAAAGAGAATCGGGTCGTCGTTGGCGGGATAAACATCCGCACCAAGCACGCCCGTCCGAGCCAGAACAACCAGCAGGGCTTGTACACCTTCGAGGCTCCCCTGCACGTTTCCAATGTAATGGTAGTGGACCCGACGTCTGGAGAGCCGACCCGTGTGGGTCATCGGTTTACGGACTCGGGA
Source organism: Rubrobacteraceae bacterium (assembly GCA_965213905.1). GTDB lineage: Bacteria > Actinomycetota > Rubrobacteria > Rubrobacterales > Rubrobacteraceae > SIRX01. Next base: position 2,365,775 of record OZ243922.1, read on the forward strand.
GAGAAGCTCCGGGTGAGCAAGAAGTCCGGGGAGGACATAGATGGCTAGATTAAGAGAGCGGTATCGCGAGGAGATCGCCCCGGCGATCAAAGAGCACTTCGAGATCGAGAACCCGATGCGGATACCGAAAGTCGATAAGGTAGTCGTGAACATGGGCGTCGGGGAGGCCGTGGACAACAGCCGGGCGCTCGACGGCGCGATGGCGGACCTCGCGAAGATCACCGGCCAGAAGGCCCAGGTGCGGCGTTCGCGCAAGAGCATCGCGGGTTTCAAGATCCGTGAGGGTATGCCAATCGGCGCGCGGGTTACCCTGCGCGGCGAGCGAATGTGGGAGTTCCTGGACCGTCTGATCTCCATAGCTCTCCCGCGCGTGCGGGACTTCCGGGGCATCAGTCCCCGCTCATTCGACGGGCGCGGTAACTTCGCGCTGGGGTTGCGGGAGCAGCTCATCTTCCCGGAGATCTCCTACGACGAGATAGACAAAACGCGCGGCCTCGACGTAGCGATCGTGACCACCGCTGAGACTGACGACGAAGCCCGGGAGCTGCTGCGGCAGCTCGGGATGCCCTTCAGGCAGAACTAGGAGAAGTTCATGACCAGGAAAGCGCTGCTGGAGAAGCAGAAGAAAACGCAGAAATATTCGACGCGGCAGTACAACCGGTGCCAGCGGTGTGGCCGGGCGCACGGCTACTACAGGAAGTTCGGCCTGTGCCGCATCTGCCTGCGGGAGCTGGCACACGAAGGCAAGATCCCGGGTGTAACGAAAGCGAGTTGGTAGGTAGAGATGTCGGTAAACGATCCTATAGCGGATTTCCTTACCCGAATCCGCAACGCAGGAATGGCAAAGCACAAGACAGTCGAGATCCCCAATTCCCGGATGAAGGCCAACTTGGCCCGCATCCTGAAGGAGGAGGGCTACATCGAGGACTACTCAGAGAGCGGCTCCGGCGCCGAAGCGAAGCTCACCATCGAGCTGAAGTACGGCCCGGACGGACAGCGCGCCATTACGGGACTGCGGCGTATGAGCCGCCCCGGACGGCGGGTCTACCGCAAGCAGTCGGACATCCCGCGGGTGCTCGACGGGCTCGGCGTGGCGATACTCTCGACCTCGCGGGGGATACTCACCGACCATACGGCCCGCCGGCAGGGCATCGGCGGCGAAGTTCTCTGCTTCGTCTACTAGGAGGATTGGGAGACTATGTCGAGAATTGGTAAAGCACCGGTCGAAGTGCCGGGTGGCGTACAGGTAGATATTTCGGGCCGCAGCATCAAGGTGACCGGGCCGAAGGGCGAGTTGGAAGTGCCCATTGGTCGCGGCGTCGAGGTGAAGCAGGAGGATGGCAGCATCGTCCTGGAGCGGGCCTCGGAGTCGCCGGAGCACAAGTCCATGCACGGGCTGACGCGGTCGCTCGTGCAGAACGCCGTTACCGGCGTGACGGAAGGTTTTGTCAAGACGCTCCAGATAGCGGGCGTTGGGTATCGGGCGGCGTTGCAGGGTCAGGATATAAACTTGCAGGTTGGGTATTCGCACCCGGTCTCGGTCTCGCCTCGCGAGGGGATAGAATTCGAGGTTCCGGCCGCGACGACCATTATCGTGCGCGGGATAGACAAGCAGCGGGTCGGCCAGACGGCGGCGGAGATCCGGAAGGTCCGTCCTCCGGAGCCGTACAAAGGCAAGGGCATCCGCTACGAAGACGAGCAGATCCGCCGCAAAGTCGGCAAAGCCGGTTAGCCGGACGGGCGCAGGTAGGAAAGGAAGAGAAACCAGATGGCACTTTTGCAGAAAAGAGCGCACCGCGAGAAGCGGCGGAAGCGGGTTCGGCGCCGGATCTACGGCACCGCCGAACGCCCCCGGCTCTCGGTGTACCGCTCGAACGTACACATCTACGCCCAGCTCGTGGACGACGACGAAGGTCACACGCTGGTCGCCGCCGACACCCGCGAGGCCGGCGAGGCGGAGAACCGCGTCGAGGCCGCCCGGAAGGTCGGGGAGCTCGTCGCCGAGCGGGCGAAGGCAGCGGACATAGAAGAGGTCGTCTTCGACCGGGGCGGCAACCGGTATCACGGCCGGGTGGCGGCGCTCGCAGAGGGTGCGCGCTCCGGCGGATTGAAGCTTTAACTATCAGGAGGTCAGGTTTTGGGTCGAGGTAGAAACGATAACAGGGGCGGCGGAGGCCGCGGACGTGGCGGTCGCCAGCGCGATTCGGAGTTTCAGGATCGGGTGGTAGAGATCCGGCGCGTCTCGAAGGTCGTCAAGGGCGGGCGGCGCTTTAACTTTAGCGCCCTGGTCGTCGTCGGCGACGGCAAAGGCCGCGTCGGGGTCGGCCTCGGCAAGGCGAACGGCGTACCCGCCGCCATCGCGAAGGGCCAGGAAAAAGCCCGGCACGCGATGTTTCAGGTGCCGATGCGGAACACCACGATCCCGCACGCCGTTTTGGGTAAGTTCGAGAGTTCCGACGTGATGCTCAAACCGGCCTCCGAAGGTACGGGGGTCATCGCGGGCGGCGGCGTCCGGGCGGTGCTGGAGCTTGCCGGGATTAAGGACGTGCTCACGAAGGCGCTCGGTTCGACCACCTCGGTCAACCTGGTGAAAGCCACGGAGCAAGGGCTCAAACAGCTCCGGTCCAAGGCCCAGATCGAGCAGATGCGGGGGGTGAAGATCACCTCATGAGCCAACTGAAGGTTACGCAGGTAAAGAGCGTTATCGGGTCTCTCGGTAACCACAAAAAGACGGTGCGGGCGTTGGGCCTCAAGCGTATTCGAGACTCGCGGGTTCACAACGACACGCCCCAGATCCGGGGCATGGTCCAGAACGTGCGCCACCTGGTTCACGTCGAGGAGGTTGAACAGTAATGCGTCTGAACGAACTTTCCCCGGCCCCCGGTTCTAAAAAGGGACGCAAGCGCGTCGGGCGCGGCAAGGGTTCGGGAATCGGCAAGACCAGCGGACGCGGCCACAACGGGGCCAAGTCTCGCTCCGGGGCTTCGGGCTTTGCGGGCTACGAGGGTGGACAGATGCCGTTGCAGCGGCGGCTGCCGCGTCTCAAGGGTGAAGCCCGCGGGCGTCATACGGTTGCCCGTCCGACGGTGTACGCGCCGATAAACCTGGGACAACTCGAAGAAGTCTCCGGTGATACCATAGGACCGGAGGAGTTGCGGGAAGCCGGAATGATCCGGAAAAAGGCGGGGCTCGTCAAGATCCTCGGCGGCGGGGAAATCGGTCGTTCCGCAACCGTTCGTGCCCATGCTTTCAGCCGGACGGCGAAAGAAAAGATAGAAGCCGCCGGCGGGAGCGCCGAGATACTGGAGCGATAAAGAATGTTAGGAGCCCTCGCAAACGCCTGGCGCGTACCGGATCTTCGCACAAAGCTGCTTTTTACGGCGGCGATTATAGCCCTGTACCGGCTCGGCGCCTTCGTGCCCCTGCCGGGCGTCAACCCGGAGGCAATACCGCAGGGCGGGGTAAACACCCAGGACGCGGTAACGGGCCTGTTCGGGGTGTTCACCGGCGGCGCGTTCAACAACCTGTCGGTCTTCGCGCTGGGGATCATGCCGTACATCACGGCGGCCATCGTCATGAACCTGATGACGGTTGCGATGCCGCGCTTGCAGCAACTCGCCCGCGAGGGAGAGACCGGGCAACAGAAGATCACGCAGTACACCCGGTACTTCACGCTCGTGCTGGCGTTTATCCAGTCCGTGACGATGGCCTTGTTCTTTACCCGTTCTGACGACTTTGGCGCCGCCGTGGCGGGCGCGACCGCGATAGATGTGTTTCTAATGATCTTGACGCTTACCGCGGGCGTGATGCTCATTATGTGGATGGGAGAGCAAATCTCCCAGCGAGGTTTGGGTAACGGCATCTCGCTCATTATTACGGCCTCGATCATCTCTCAGGCACCGGGCGCGATATGGGCCCTTCTGACAGGTAACGTCGGACCTCTCGCTCTAGTGTTTCTGGCGTTGCTGGTTCTGCTTATCGTGGCGGCAATCGTGTTCGTGAACGAGGGGCAACGGCGAATCCCGATCACCTACGCCCGGCGCCAGGTCGGTCGCAAGATGAGCCAGGGCGGCTCGACGTACCTGCCGCTCAAGGTCAACATGGCGGGGGTAATCCCGATCATCTTCGCGTCCTCGCTCCTGATCTTCCCGGTGGTCTTGGGACAGTTGGCCGGCGGAAGCCCGGACTCCTTTTTGAACCAGATCGCCACTTTCTTCGGGCCTCCCGGCCAGAGTGGGAGCGGGATACCGTACATAATCCTGTACGCCATGCTGGTCATCATGTTCACTTACTTCTACACCGCCGTGCAGTTCAACCCGATAGAGCACGCGGAGAACCTGAAAAAGAGCGGCGGTTACGTGCCGGGTTATCGGCCCGGACGCCCGACGGCGGAGTACTTGAACACGGTGCTGACCAGGATCACGCTCTTCGGCGCGTTTTTCCTCGCGGCGGTTGCGGTGGTGCCGTACCTGATCACACCGCTTTTGGGCTTGCCGGGGACCATTTTTATCGGGGGTACTTCGATATTGATCGTGGTCGGTGTATCCCTGGATACGGTGCGGCAGTTGGAGAGCCAGTTGATGATGCGTAACTACGAAGGATTTCTGAGGCAAGGGAGATAGAGGGGATGAAGGTAGTAATACTCGGCCCCCAGGGGGCGGGAAAGGGAACCCAGGCACAACGTATTTCGGAGGAAACCGGTGCGGAGCACATCGCCACCGGAGACTTGGTGCGCGCGGAGATCAAATCCGGCTCGGAGCTCGGGGAGCAGATAAAAGACTACAACGACCGGGGCGAGTTGGTCCCCGACGAGATCATTATCGAGATGACGATGCCGTACCTGGAGCAGAACGACTCCTGGCTGCTGGACGGCTTTCCCCGCAACGAGGCCCAGGCCGAGGCCCTCGACGCGGCGCTCGAAGAAAGGGACATGAAGCTGGATGCTGCGGTCGTGCTCGAAGCGCCGGATGAGGAACTCGTGCAGCGGCTCTCGGGTCGCCGGCAGAGCGAAGCGACCGGCAACATCTACCACGTCGAGCACGACCCGCCGCCGGAAAACGGGGAAGAAGACCCCGGTCCATTCGTCCAGCGCGACGATGACAAAGAAGAATCTATCCGGCGCCGGCTCGAAATTTATCACGACCAGACAAAGCCGCTGAAAGACTATTACGCCGAGAAGGACCTCCTCGTAAGCGTGGACGCCGCCCAAGACATAACGAAGGTTACGGAAGACATAATGTCGGGCCTGGGTGGAGAGGTTTCGTAGGCGTATGATCGTTCGCAAGAGCCACGGCGAATTGGAGACAATGCGCGAGGGCGGCAGGGTCACCGCCGCCTGCCTGACGATGCTTACGGAGAACGTCCGCGAGGGCGTCACGACCGGCGAGCTGGACCGGATGGCCGAGGAGTTTATCCGCGAGCGCGGCGGCACGCCGGAGTTCAAGGGCTATCCGGGCTCGCCCGGCGCGCCGGACTTTCCCGGCTCCATCTGCGCCTCCCCGAACGCCATGATCGTCCACGGTATTCCCGGTCCCTACCGGCTCGAAAAAGGAGACATACTCTCCATAGACGTCGGTGTCCGGTACGAGGGCTTCGTTACCGACAGCGCGACCACCGTGGCCGTGGGACAGGTACAGAATGAGGTCCGGGGGTTGCTCGCGATTACGCAACAATGCTTGGCCGCCGCCACGGACGAGATGCGTCCCGGGAACCGTCTCGGGGACGTGGGACATGCGATACAGGCTACAGCAGAAAAGCAGGGCTACGGGGTGGTAAGAGACCTGGTATCGCACGGGGTCGGCCGGGACATGCACGAAGACCCCCAGATACCCAACTACGGGCAAGCCGGTACCGGGGTTCGCCTAAAGCCGGGCATGGTATTTGCCATAGAGCCCATGATCACGCTGGGCGACTACGATATAAGCATCAGCGAGAAGGACCAGTGGTCCATCTACACCGCCGACAACTCCCTCTCCGCCCACTTCGAGCACACCATCGCCGTCACGGAAAACGGACCCTGGGTGCTCACCGACAGAACGGAACAGGTGGGAGAAGCGGGCGTAGCATGATACTATACTCGTTTGGCTTCAGTCATTTTGTAACTTCCAGAAAGAAGACCTGAGGAGGCCTTTGGCTAAAGAAGATGTTATAGAGGTAGAAGGTACTATAACCGAGGCGTTGCCCAACACGCAGTTCAAGGTGGACCTTGAGAACGGGCACGAGGTTTTGGCGCACATCTCGGGCAAGATGCGGATGCACTACATCCGAATTCTGCCGGGGGATCGCGTCAAAGTAGAACTCAGCCCCTATGACTTGAGCCGGGGTCGTATTACCTACAGGTTCCGTAACTAAAACGAACATAAGATGAATCTAGGACGAACAGGAGAGCGTTGTGAAAGTGCGAGCGAGTGTGAAACCAATCTGTGAGCGGTGCAAGGTCATCCGCCGCGGCGGCGTGGTGCGGGTGATCTGCTCGAACCCCCGACACAAGCAGAGGCAGGGATAGTATGGCGCGAATAGCGGGCGTGGACCTACCACGCGAGAAGCGGGTCGAGATCGGGCTGACTTACATCTTTGGTGTGGGCCATTCGACGGCGAAGAAGATTTGTGACGCCGCCGAGGTAGACCGGGACACGAAGGTCCGGGACTTGGCCGAGGGCGAGGTCAACAAGATCCGGACCTACATAGACCAGAACGTGGAGGTCGAGGGCGACCTCCGGCGCGAGAACAACCAGAACGTCCGCCGCCTCATGGACATCGGATCTTACCGGGGCATCCGGCACCGCCGGGGTCTCCCGGTGCGCGGCCAGCGGACAAAGACCAACGCCCGTCAGCGCAAGGGACCGAAGCCGTCCATCGGCGGAAGGAAGAAGGGCTAAATCTAAATGGGACGACAAAGACAGCAGCGGGGCCGGGGCGCGAGCCGCTCCCGCCGGAGGGTACGTAAGAATATCTCGACCGGCGTGGTCCACATAAAGAGTTCGTTCAACAACACCATCGTCAGCGTCTCCGACCCGGAGGGTAACGTAATAGCCTGGGAGTCGGCCGGCGCGATGGGCTTCAAGGGCAGCCGCAAGAGCACGCCCTACGCCGCCCAGATGACGGCGGAGAGTTGCGCCAACAAGGCGATGGAGCAGGGCGTCCGGCGGGTAGATATCGAGGTCAAAGGGCACGGCTCGGGTAGGGACATGGCCGCCCGGACCTTCCAGTCCATGGGCATCGAGGTGCTCTCCATAAAGGACGTTACGGGCCAGCCGCACAACGGTTGCCGGCCCCCCAAGCGGCGTCGAGGCTAGAGAGCAGGAGGTAAGAAAGAACAGTGGCACGTTATACAGGACCAAGAGGCCGACGAGACCGACGGGCCGGGGTGATGCTCTCCTCGATGCGGAAGAACCCGCTGGAGAAGAAGCCTTACCCGCCGGGCGAGCACGGCCGGGGACGGCAGAAGCAGACGGAGTTCGGCATCCGGCTTTTAGAGAAGCAAAAGGCCCGCTGGTACTACGGGGTGTCGGAGAAGCAGTTCCGGCGCGCCTACGACGAGGCGACCCGGACCCAGGGCGTTACGGGCGAGAACCTGTTGCGCCGCATGGAGCTCCGGGTAGACAACGTGGTGTTTCGGATGGGGTTCGCCACGAGCCGGCCCCAGGCGCGGCAGCTCGTGGTCCACGGCCACTTTCAGCTCAACGGCAAAAAGCACAACGTCCCGTCGGCGGTCATGCGCCCGGGCGACGTTCTTACGGTTCGGGAGAAGAGCCGGAACTTAGAGCCCGTAATCAACGCCGTGGAGAACGTCGTGGCCGTTCCGGCGTGGCTGGAGGCCGACCACGAGAACTTCACGGGGCGGGTGCTCCACTCGCCGAGCCGGGACGAAATAGATACTCCCGTAGAAGAGCAGCTCATAATCGAGTTCTACAGCCGGTAGCAAAACCTATTTATCAGCAGGTGGTAATTTGACGATGTTAGACATAGCACCACCCCGTTTTAGGGTGGAAGAAGAAGATGGACAGCGCGCGATCTTCGTGGCCGAGCCGCTGCCGCGCGGTTTGGGACACACTCTAGGCAACTCGCTCCGGCGGGCGATGCTCAGCGGGCTCACGGGCGCCGCGGCGACCAAGCTTCGCATAGAGGGCGTCCAGCACGAGTTCTCGACCATCCCCGGCGTCCGGGAAGACGTTGTAGATATTATCCTCAACGTCAAGAGCCTCCGGTTCAAGCTGGAGCGGGACGAACCGATAGAGTTGGAGATCATAAAAGACGGCGCCGGCGAGGTTACGGCGGCGGACATCGAGCTAAAGGCCGACGTAGAAGTTACGAACCCGGACGCTTACATAGCGAGCGTCTCCGAAGACGGGCATCTGGACGTGCGCCTGACGGTCGAGAAGGGCCAGGGCTACGTGCGGGCCGAGCAGAACAAAAGCGACGCCGACCCCATCGGGGTTATAGCGGTTGACTCGCTGTTCTCGCCGGTTCAAAGGGTAAACTACTCGGTCAGCGAGGCCCGCGCGGGCGCCAGGACCGACCTGGATTCACTCACAATGGAAGTTTTCACCGACGGCAGGATCGAGCCCCGCGAAGCCCTCCAGGAGGCATCCGAGCAGCTTATGGACCTCCTCGGCCTCTTTACGGACGGCTACGAGGCATCCCGGGCCTCCGAACCCCGCCGGAGCGCGGGACGCCCGGTTATAACCGACGAGCGCCCGGTCGAGGAGCTGGAGCTTACGGTTCGCTCCTACAACTGCCTAAAGCGCGAGGGCGTGGACACCATCGGCCAGCTCGCCACGATGACCGAGGAAGAGCTAATGAACATCCGCAACCTCGGCATGAAGAGCGTTGACGAGATCCGGTCAAAGCTCTCCGAGATGGGATACGAGATGGAGAGCGAAGGCTATGAGGCCCGCTGAGCACGAGGAGGATAGGAGATGAGGCACGCCAAGCGTGGACGCAAACTAGGCCGGGATGCCCAGCACCGGAACCTGATGCTCGGCACGATGGCCGGACAGGTCATACAGCACGGCCGAATAAAGACCACGGCCCCGAAGGCCAAAGAACTCCGCGGCGTCGTGGACAAGCTCGTGAACACGGCAAAGAAAGACGACCTGCACTCTCGGCGCCAGGCCGTAAAAGTCTTGAAAGATAAGACCGTGGTGCGGACGCTCTTCGAGGATGTGGCCCCGGATCTCGACGACCGCAACTCGGGTTACACCCGAATCCTCAAGCTGGGACCGAGGCTCGGGGATGGCGCGGAGCAGGTCTATCTGGAGCTCGTCAACTACGAAGCGGAGTAACATCCGGCAAACACGAGACTCCGGAGAGGGGGCCTGCCGGAGCAGGCCCCCTCTCGTCTTGTGCGAAAACCTGTACTACTCGTACCCCGGCTCGGACAGGCCGGTGATCCGGGACGCGAGCTTCGAGGTCCGCGCCGGCGAGTACGTGGGCGTGGTCGGGCCGAACGGCGGCGGCAAATCCACGCTCGTCCGCCTCTTGAACGGCCTGCTCGAGCCGGCCTCCGGCACGGTCCGCGTCGCCGGGCACGACCCGGCCGCCGAACCATTCGAGGTTCGCGGGCGGCTGGGCATGATCTTCCAGAACCCCGACAACGGGCTCGTGGCCCCATTCGTCGAAGACGACGTGGCTTTCGGCCTGGAGAACCTGGGCGTATACCGGGAAGAGATGCGCGGGCGGGTGGAGGAAGCTATAAGCGCCGTCGGGCTCGCGGGCTACGAACGGCGCGAGCCTCACACGCTCTCCGGGGGCGAGAAACAACGGGTGGCCCTGGCGGGAATACTGGCGGCGCAGCCGGAGATCCTAGTCCTCGACGAGCCGACCTCGATGCTCGACGCCGCCGGACGCCGGGACGTACTCGAAAAAGTGGACGGCTTGCGGGGCGAGAAGACCATCCTGCACGTAACCCACCACCTCGACGAACTTCTCGACGCCGACCGCATACTGGTATTGAACCAGGGTAGGCTGGCGGCGGACGTCGAGCCGGGTGAGCTTATCTCTAATACGGAGCTTCTGGCGGAGAACCGGCTCGTCCTGCCACCGGTCTTACGCCTCGCGGCGGACCTGGGGCTCCCGCCGCACCGGACCCCGGAAAAACTCGCGGAGGCGGTGCTACAGAGTACCGGCAAAGGGGCCGAGGTAGGATGAAACTGGAGTTAAGAAACCTGTGGCACGTCTACTCGCCGGGCACGGATTTCGAGGTTCCGGCGCTCCGGGGGGCGTCGCTCACCGTCGGGGAGAAAGAAGTCCTGGGAATAGTAGGTGGTACCGGCTCCGGAAAGAGTACCCTGATACAGCACATGAACGCACTCCTCACCCCGACGAGTGGCACGGTCTTGGTGGATGGGGTGGACGCCTCCGGGATGAAGAAGAGCGAGTTGCGCCGGCGGGTCGGGCTCGTATTCCAATTCCCCGAGCAAGGCCTCTTCGCGCCGACGGTGGAGGAAGACGTGGCTTTCGCCCCCCGGCAGCTCGGGATAGAAGAGGACGTTGCCGAACGGGTCCGGGAGACGCTGGAGCTCCTCGGCATACCCCATCTGACGGGCCGTTCGCCGCACACCCTCTCCGGGGGTGAGAAGCGGCGGGTCGCTGTTGCAGGCGTGCTGGCGATGCGGCCGGAAGTGCTGGTGATGGACGAGCCCACGGCGGGGCTAGACCCGGCTTCGCGTCTGGAATTGCTGGATTTGGTACGCAAACAGCAGGAATCTGGGGTCTCCGTGGTGCTGGTATCACACGACCTGGACGAGGTGGCGGAAGTCTCCGGCCGCGTTTGCGTGATGGAAGGTGGAGAGATAAAGACGGTAGGACCCCCGGCGGAAGTTTTCTACCAGAACCTTGCGGTAGCGCCGGCGACCGTGAGGGTGGCTGCGGCCGTCAAAGCCGGTTGGCCGGCTTTGGGAAGCCCTTTGGGGAGCCCCACAACCTACGCTGATACGCTGGAAGCTTTGAGAAACGTGGTGGAGAAAACCTCGTGAACAGGAGCCTGGGACAATACTACCCTACCGAATCGCCGCTCCACGGTTTGGACCCCCGGGCAAAGATCCTGGCCGTCGCCGTCCTCGTACTCGGGTTGTTTCTGGTGAACTCGGTAACCGGGTTCGTGTTGGTAGCGGCGGCGCTCGCGGCGGGTGTCTTCGCGTCCCGCGTCCCGGCGAAGGTTTTCTTGAGGCTCTTGCGACCGGTGCTCTTTATCGCGGCGCTCACGGCCTTGTTTCAGGTGTTCTTCTCTAGAGAAGGCCCGATTCTATTGCAGTGGGGGTTTCTGGAGGTCCACGAGGGCGGTCTCCGGATGGGTTTTCTGTTGGCGCTCAGGATACTGTTGCTCGTGTCGGCGGCGGGGCTGCTCACGGCGACCACGGCCCCGGTCACGCTGGCCGACGGCATAGAGGACCTACTCTCGCCCCTGAAAAAGCTACGTTTTCCGGCGCACGAGGTCGCGATGATGATGACTATAGCCTTGCGCTTTATCCCCACGCTCCAGCAAGAGGCACAAAAGATCATGAAAGCCCAGGCCGCCCGCGGCGCGGAGTTCGACGACGGTGGCCTTACGAGGCGGGCAAAGGCGCTGGTGCCGGTTCTCGTGCCACTAACCGTTGGGGCTTTCCGCCGGGCTGACGAGTTGGCCGAGGCGATGGAGAGCCGGGGATACCGTGGCGGCGAAGGACGTACCCGTTACCGCGAGTTACGCTTCAGGGTGCGGGATGCCCTGGTACTGATCGCCGCCACCCTCGTCATCGTCGGGGGCGCCCTCCTGTGAAGCTCGCCGGCCTCGTGGAGTACGACGGCGCACGGTTCGCCGGGTGGGCCTCCCAGCTGGGACAGCGGACGGTGGAAGAAACGCTCTCGAAAGGCCTGGAAAGGATCCTGCGAGCCCCGGTCAAGATGAGCGTCGCCGGACGCACGGACGCCGGGGTGCACGCGGGCGGCCAGGTCGTCTCCTTCGAGGCGGACACCGACATCCCGCCGGAACTTATCGCCTACAAAACGACCGCCGTGCTACCGAAAGACGTCGCGCTCCGGCGCTGCGTCTCGGTCCCCGATACCTTTGACGCCCGCAGAGACGCCCGGAGCCGCGGCTACGAATACCGGATAGTAAACGCCGGTGTACGCTCCCCGTTGCTCTGGGGGAGGACTATGTACGTCGCGAGAAAGCTGGACTTCGGGCTGCTCGAGAAAGCTGGAGAAATAGTCTCGGGAACGCACGACTTCAGGGCTTTTACGCCGAGCAGGACTTACCACGTGCGCTTCGGCCGCACGGTGACGGAATCCTTTTGGGAAAAGAGCGGTGAACGGCTCACCTACAGCATCACCGCAAATTCCTTTCTCTACGGCATGGTCCGCTCGCTGGTCGGGACCATGCTGGAGGTGGCGGAGGGCAAGAGATCTCCGCCGGGTTTCGAGCGGTTACTCTCCGGCGGTGGTAGGGCGGAAGCCGGTCCCGCCGTCCCGGCGCGAGGCCTTACACTAACGAACGTCGGCTACGAACTAGACCTGTGGGGAGACAGAAATTATGGATAACTTCAAGGAGCTTCTCGGAGAGGTAGACCGTTACGTCGAAGAGCTATTCGCCACAAACGACGAGGTGCTCGAAAAAACCTTGCGCGAGTCGAAGGAGGCCGGGTTGCCGGAGATACAGGTTTCCACCAACCAGGGCAGGTTGCTCCGGTTGTTCGCGGAGATGATCGGCGCCCGGCGCATCCTGGAGATCGGAACGCTCGGCGGCTACAGTGCCATACACTTCGCCCGCGCCCTGCCGGAGAACGGAACCCTGATCTCCCTGGAGGTGGACGAAAAACACGCCGGGGTGGCCCGCAAGAACATCGAATACGCCGGGCTGGAAGACCGGGTAGAGGTGCTCGTAGGCGACGCCCACGACCTGCTCGCCGCGATGGTGGAGAGTGGTATCGAACCGTTCGACCTCGTTTTCATAGACGCGGAGAAAGAAGGCTACCCGGCTTACCTGGAACGGGCGCTGAAGCTTTCGCGGCCCGGCTCCCTGATCCTGGCCGACAACGCCATCCGGGGCGGGAGCGTATTGAGCCCGGAAGACGAGTCCGCCCACGCCACCCGCGGGTTCAACGAGCGTATCGCCCGGCACCCCGGTCTCTCCGCCATCGTGCTGCCCCTGATCCGGGAGCGCGTAGACGGCCTGGCCATCGCCCGCGTGCTCTAGCCGGGCGCGTCTTCGGCGGAGAGTCCCGGCCGGGAATCAACCTCGACGGTTCCGGAAGTCAGGTTTCGGGCATCCGGTGGTGTTAGTGGACGCGGAGGCGTTTTACCCAACCCTGGACGGCCGGATGTTCTGTTAGCATACCCGCAAAACCCGAAAACCGGAGGAAAAAGATGATATCCGAAGAGCAGGTGCGCCACGTCGCCAACCTCGCAAGGCTGGGATTGACCGACGAGGAAGTAGAGAGGATGGGCGGCCAACTCGGCGCTATCCTGGGGAGCATAGATAAGATCGGGGAGCTAGACCTCGCTGACGTACCTCCTACGGCAAACCCGTTGAACCTCACCAACGTCCTCCGCCCGGACGAGCCGCGCGGCGAAATGCCGCGAGAAGAAGTCCTCTCGCCGGCGCCGGAGCCCGCCGACGACCTGTTCTCCGTCCCGAGGATAGACTAATGCTCGATCTCACCGCCCACGAACTGGCCCGGAAGATAGAAGCAGGGGAAATTTCCGCCCGCGAAGCCGCCGGGGCCGCCAACGAGCGCGTCGAAGAGGTCGAAGAAGACGTGAACGCCTTCGTGACGACGACGCCGGAGCTCGCCCTGGAGCGGGCGGACCGGATAGACGAGCGCCTGAAAAACGGGGGAATAAAACCCTGGGAGTGCGTGCCGCTAGCCGTGAAGGACGTTCTCTCTACCCGCGGCGTGCGGACCACCTGCGGCTCCAGGATGCTGGAAGACTTCGAACCCATCTACGATGCGTCGGCCCTGCAAAACTTCGGGGAGGACATTATCGTGGTCGGCAAGGCCAACTGTGACGAGTTCGCGATGGGTTCCTCGACGGAGAACTCCGCTTACGGGCCGACGAAGAACCCCTGGGACCTGGGGCGGGTGCCGGGCGGCTCTTCGGGTGGCTCGGCGGCGGCGGTGGCCGCGGGCGAGGGGTGGTGGGCCCTGGGCACGGATACCGGCGGCTCGGTGCGCCAGCCCGCCGCGCTTTGCGGTATCGTGGGGCTCAAGCCGACCTACGGGCGGGTCTCCAGGAGCGGTCTAATCGCCTTTGGGTCCTCGCTGGACCAAGTTGGGCCTCTCACCCGCGACGTGCGCGACGCGGCGCTCTTGCTGGGGGCAACCGCCGGGCACGACCCTTATGACTCAACGAGCGCCAACGTCGAAGTCCCGGACTACCTGGCCGGCCTCGAAAACGGCGTCTCCGGCCTGCGGGTCGGCGTCGTAACCGAGTTAATGGACGACCGGATAGACGCCGGCGTGCGCGAGGTAACGGAGAAGACGGCCCGGGACCTGGAAGAGGCTGGGGCCGAGGTGGGGGAGGTAGAGCTACCGCACGCCTACTACGCGCTGGAGGCCTACTACATAATCGCCCCGGCCGAAGTCTCCTCGAACCTGGCCCGCTTCGACGGGGTACGCTACGGGCTGCGGGTCCCGGCGGACGGCGTACACGAGATGTACCGCAAGACGCGGGAGGAAGGATTCGGGGATGAGGTGAAGCGCCGGATCATGCTCGGCACCTACGCCCTTTCTAGCGGCTACTACGACGCCTACTACTCCCAGGCCCAAAAGGTTCGCACCAGGATAGTCGAGGACTTCCGGGCGGCTTTCAGCCGCTACGACGTCCTGCTCTCTCCAACTTCGCCGTCGGTAGCATTCGAGCTCGGCGCAAAGACGGACGACCCACTCTCCATGTATCTCCAGGACATCTGCGCCGTCCCCGCGAGCCTCGCCGGTATCCCGGCGATCAGCGTTCCCGGGGGGCTCTCCGAAGGGTTGCCCGTCGGGGTTCAGCTAATGGGCGACTACTTCTCCGAGCCGCTCCTTTTGCGCGCGGCCCGCGCTGTAGAGCAGGCCGCGGACTTCGAGTTTGCGTTGAAACCGTAGTACGGGTCTACTTGCAGACGGTGTTGCCACCGGCGCCTTTGGCCCGGTAGAGTGCCTTATCAGCGGCTTCCGTAAGGTCGTCGCGCGTGGTGCCGTTTTCGGGGCAGGAGGCGATCCCGAGGGAGATGGTCGGGTTCGCGCAGACGCCGTCGCGCTCGAAGACGTATTTTTCGACGCGGTTCAGGATTTCACGGGCGACCTCCAGGGCTTCTTGGTCGTCGAGCCTGGGTAGTATCACCTGGTACTCGTCGCCCCCGAACCGGGTGGCGTATAGCCCTTCGGAGTGGAGCGAGTTCTGTATGATGCGCCCGACTTCACCGACGACGAACTCCCCGAGGAGGTGGCCGTAGGTGTCGTTTATCTTTTTGAGGTTGTCTACGTCGGCCATCAGAACGCTGAGCGGATGCCCCTCTTCGCCGCAGATTTCCAGGGATTGCTCGAACTTCTCGTCAAAACGGTTTTTCGCGAGCAAGCCCGTCAAGTAATCCTGGTTGATGAGGCGCTGTATTCTGCGGTGAAACTCTTCTTTCACGGGGTCGTGTTCTATGAACTCGATCACGCTGTCCCCGAGGGTAATGCGGTCTCCACAGGACAAGGAACGTTTGTCTCCGACGGCAACCCCGTTCACGGCGGTCGGCTCTCCGGTACCCAGGTCTTTTAGGACGTGTCCGCCGTCGGGGTTACAGGAGATCTCGGCGTGTTCCGGCTCTACTTCTATGTCCCGAACCACGATGTCCGCCCGGAACGGGTCGTTGCCGAGCACGAGGGAGTCTTTGTCCAGGTAGTACACGTCACCGAAGCTCGGCCCCTGCAGGACAACCAGGTGCGACTGTTCGTCCCTGGAAATTCCACCCTCCCTTTGTTGTTTCCCTGTGTGGAGTTTGTGCGATTCTAGCATTCGGCCATAATGCTAGAATGAACCCCGAACGGCTGTCAGGAATCACACAGGAGCGCGAGGTGCTATCCACTTGGAAGTTCAGGAGAAGCGTACTTACCAGGCCGTCATAGGCTTGGAATTCCACGTCCATCTGGCGACCCGGACCAAGATGTTTTGCGGCTGCCGGGTAACTTACGGGGACGGGCCAAACACCCACACCTGCCCGGTGTGCCTCGGGCATCCCGGCGCGCTGCCGGTCGCAAACGAGAAAGCCATAGAACTTGGTGTGATGGCGGGACTGGCCCTAAACTGCGAAGTCGCCGGGCGGGCGGTATTCGCCCGCAAAAACTACTTCTACCCCGACTTGCCGAAGGGATACCAAATCTCCCAGTTCGACCTGCCGATCTGCCTCGGAGGACACCTGGACGTACCCGTCGGGGGGCCGAACGGCGACGAAACCGTCCGGGTCGGCATAACGCGCCTGCACCTCGAAGAGGACGCGGCCAAAAACGTCCACGTCGGCACTTCGGGCCGGATGCACGGCTCGGTTGGGTCGCTCGTGGACTTCAACCGGGGCGGCACGCCGCTAATGGAGATCGTCACCGAACCCGAGATCCCCTCGCCCGAAGCCGCCCGCGCCACCGCAAACCACTTAAAGGAGATCCTGCGGGCCATCGGCGTCTCGGAGGCGGACATGGAGAAGGGCCAGCTCCGCTGCGACGCAAACGTTAGCCTCCGCAACCCCGACGGTTCTTTCGGCACCAAGACCGAGCTGAAGAACATGAACTCTTTCCGCTTTGTCGAGCGGGGCTTGGTCCGCGAGTTGGAGCGCCAGCAAGAAATTTTGGAGGGCGGAGACCGGGTGGAACAAACGACGCTCCACTACGACCCGGAGACCGACGAGGTCCACGAGCTTCGCAGCAAGGAATATGCCCACGACTACCGCTACTTCCCGGAGCCGGACCTGCAGCCGCTAGAGCTCACCGAGGCCTGGGTGCGCGACATAAAAGAACGCCTGCCGGAGTTGCCGGACGAAATGCGCGCCCGTTTCGTGGAGCAGTACGGGCTCTCGGGGTACGACGCCGGGGTGCTGACGGCGGACCGGGAACTCGCGGCCTACTACGAGGAGGTCGCGGCCGAGCCCGGCGTGGACCCCAAGCAGGCGGCCAATTGGATCACGGTCGAGTTCCAGGCCCGGTTGAACGAGGCCGGAATGGAAGTCTCCGAATCCCGCGTCGGCCCGGGGCAGATGGTGGAGTTGATCTCGCTGTTGGCCGAGGGAACTATCTCCCGCTCCACCGCGAAGGAAGTCCTGGACCGCATATTTACCAGCGGCGAGTCTCCCGCCGCCGTCGCCGAGCAGGAAGACCTCGCGGCCACGGGGGGCGACGAATTATCCGGGGTCGTGGACGAAGTCATAGCCGCCAACCCGGAGGAAGCCGAACGGGTGCGAAGCGGAGACCGGAAGGTCATCGGGTTTCTTATCGGACAGGTCATGAAGGCCACCCGCGGGGGCGCCGACGGCGGGCAGGCCCGGCAGGCTATCCTGGAGAAGTTGGGCTCTTAACCCGTGTCGCGTATCGGCGTCTCCACCGCGGAATTTGCAGAGAAGGTCCGGGAGGCCGGCGGAGAACCCGTAGGGGTCGCGCCGCCCGAAGCGCGGCCCGACGGCGGCGTTGCGCTTTCTAGGGAGTGGATCTCTGACACATTACAGGTCTCCTACGCCGGCGAGAACCTGGACGTGATACTCGTCGACCCGGAGAAACCCGAGGAACTTTTTGGCTCCCTGCTGGCGGCGTTGAGGTTAGACATCCCGGCCGTGGTTCCCCAAAGAGGAAACCTTTACACCCTCGCCCTCGCGGCGCTCGGGGCCGCGCCAATAAAAGAGGACGCCGTAGAGGTTTCGGTGGAGAAAGCCGGCTCTCTTGAGGGTCTCCGGGGTGAGCTGGTGGGCAGCTTCTCCCTCGCCAACGCCTTGCGGGCGGGCCTCTCGGCCGGCGGCGGCCCCGAACTATTGGTACATCTCTCCTCGCTCGCCCGCGAAGGTGAGATCTCCGGTTTCTCCCAGATGCTGCGGGTCCTTACCCCGGAGGTGCCCGAGGTTACCCATCCCGGCTCCGGCTGGCTGGAAAAACACGGGGCTGCGGGCCTCCTCTCCGGCTTCGGAGAAGACCTGCACGACGTGCCGACCGTTACCGGATGGCTAAAAGAATCCCTGCCGGAGACAGTCCCGGCGCCGGAGGCCGCCTCGCGCCTGTTTTTCGTGGAAGGAAAAGCATCCGGGACGAAGGCCGTCTGCCGGGCGCCCGTCGGCACGGAAGAAGTGTCCGGGGTTTGCCGGGTCTTTTTCTCCGAGGAAGAGGCGGCGGTGGCGTTTTACGACGGGGAAGTAGAGCCCGGCTCTATCGTCGTGGTGGGCGGTTGCGGACCCCGCGGCGGCCGGGGGTTGAAGAGGATGACGACGCTGAATAAGGCCTTCGAGGTTTCCGGGTTGGCCGAGAGCGTCTCCATCTTTACCGACGGCCTCGCGCCCGGCGGCGCGGAAGGGATCTGGATCTCTCTTTTGACCCCGGAGGCCGCGACGGGCGGCGTAATAAGCCGCCTCCAAGACGGCGACACGCTCCGCGTGGATTTAAAAGAAGGCCGCATAAAAGCCGGGGTAAGCGCCAAAGATCTCGGCCTCAGAAAAGCCTATAAAAGCATCCGTCCGCCCAAAACAGGCTACGTGGCCCGCTACGCGCGCACGGCCCGGCCGGCGCTCGACGGGGCTGGTTTTGGGTAAGGAACGCAATCCTACGGTTTTTCGACCTTTCCCTTTCGGTGTCCTGGAACCTCCTTCTTCTCGGTGATCGTGTAGCAGACAACAACGGCCTACACCGTCCGGTATGGGGCTTCGCTAATTTGGCATCGAAACCAAAACGCACCCGAAAGCAACGGTTTGTTAAAAGAAAGGCCTATTATGTAGCCAATGCGGGCTATTCTGGATAAACTGTCGGGGTCGAGAACGCGAGTTTTGCAAGAGAGGGATTAGCATTCCATGATGAACAAGTATCGTCTCATGTCGCCCGGCCCTACCCCGATACCACCCGAAGTTTCGGCGGCCGGGGCGTTGCCTGTTATCCACCATCGCACGCCGGAGTTCGGCGAGGTCTTCGCCCGGGTCAACGAGAACCTCAAGCAGGTGTTTCTGACGGAGAACGATATCTTTACCTACGCGGCGAGCGGGACGGGCGCGTTCGAGGGTGCGATTCAGAACCTCTTTACGCCCGGTGATAAGGTGCTCGTCGTAAACAGCGGCAACTTCGGTAACCGCTGGGTCAAGATGGGCCGGGCTTTCGGCCTCGAAGTCACGGAACTCAAGTACGACTGGGGCGTAAAGGCGGACAACGACGAGATCTCCGAGAAGCTCTCCGAGGACCCGGAGATAAAGGCCGCCATGTGCGTCCTCTCCGAAACCTCCGCCGGAACGGTGAACGACATCGAAGGTTTCGCAAAGGCGGCCGAAAACGTCACAAGCATCGTGGACGCGGTGAGCGGGCTCGGGGCTTGCGAGCTTCGTACCGACGACTGGGACGTGGACGTGGTCGTCGCCGGGAGCCAGAAGGCGCTAATGATCCCACCGGGGCTCGGTTTCGTGAGCATTTCAGAGAGGGCCTGGAAGGCCCACGAAGATAGCCGGATGCCGCGCTTCTACTTCGACTGGACGGCGGCGAAAAAAGCCTTCGAGAAAGACCCGCCCCAAACGGCGTGGACCCCGGCGGTAAGCCTCATTATCCAGCTAGACCTCGCCTTGCGCCAGATTTTGGACGAGGGTGTGGAAAACGTCTTCGGGCGGCACGTACGGCTCGGGCGGGCGGCGCGCGAGGGCATCAAGGGTATGGGCCTGCAGCTTTTCGGGCCGGACGAGGACCTGAACGCGGCGGTCACGGCGTCGTGGGTGCCGGACGGTGTGGACGGTAAAGAGCTCGTGAAGATGTTGTTCCGGGAGCACGGGATACAGGTTGCGGGCGGACAGGCGGACATGGCCGGCAAGATCTGGCGTATCGGCCACTGCGGCTACTTCGACTCCTACGACATCATTGCCACCATCGCCGCCGCGGAGTTGGCGCTGGCGTCGCTGGACTACGAAGTCGAGCTCGGCAGGGGCGTCGGCGCGGCCCAGCGGGTCTTCGCCAAAAGCGGGGTGACCGCTTGAAGGTCCTCATAAGCGAGAAGCTGGCGGACCGCGGGGTAGAACTGCTGGAGAAGGAGTTCGAGGTAGACGTACTGCTCGACCTCTCGCCGGAGGATCTCGTCGAGAAGATTGGGGAGTACGACGGCCTCATTATCCGCAGCGCCACCAAAGTTACCGCCGAGGTCATAGAAGCGGCCGACAACCTCAAAGCCATCGGCCGGGCCGGCATCGGGGTGGACAACATAGACATCGAAGCCGCCACAAAGCGCGGCATCCTGGTGGCGAACGCCCCGGAGAGCAATACGGTCGCCGCCGCCGAACACACTTTAGGCCTGATGCTGGCGGCGGCCCGCCACATCCCGGCGGCGGACCAATCTCTCCGGAACGGTGAGTGGAAGCGGAGCGCGTTCAAGGGCGTCGAGGTTGCGGGGAAGACGCTCGGGCTCGTCGGGCTCGGGCACGTCGGGTCCATCGTCGCCCGCGGGGCTTTGGGAATGGGGATGCGGGTTTTGGCCTACGATCCCTACGTCGCCGAAGACCGCATCCGTTCGATGAACGTGGGGCGGGCCGGAAGCGTGGACGAGGTGCTGGAGAACTCCGACTTCATCTCGTTGCACGTCCCGCGCACGCCCCAGACGACCGGCATGATCGGGGCCGAAGCGTTGGAGAAGATGAAGCCGAACGCCTACCTCATAAACGTGGCCCGGGGCGGCATTATAGACGAGACGGACCTCTACAACGGCCTCAAGGAAGGCCGGATCTCGGGGGCGGCAATTGACGTGTACGCCGAAGAGCCGAACACCGAATCCCCGATCTTCTCGCTGCCCAACGTCGTGGTGACGCCTCACCTGGGGGCGAGCACGGCGGAGGCGCAAGACCGGGCGGGTGTAACGGCCGCCGAGCAGGTGGCGACGGCCTTGCGCGGCGCGGTGCCGGTACACGCCATAAACGCCCCGGTCCCGATGGGCGAGGGCGCGGAGTTCGTGGCCCGGTTCTCGGGGTTGTGCGGGGCGCTCGGGAGCCTGCTCTACCAGCTCACTGATAGTCCTGGGAGCAACCTAAAGATCGAATACTACGGTGAGATAGCCGACTTCGACACCCGGCTCTTGGACGTCTCGGCCCAAAAAGGCCTGCTGGCCCCGATGGTCCACGAGCCGCTCAACTTCGTAAACACCCCCGCACTTGCCCGCGACCGGGGCCTCAGGGTCGAGACCACGAAAACCTCCGAGAGCGCAGATTACACGAACCTCGTAGTTCTCAGGCTCGAGGGAGAAAAGGGCGAGAGCGTGGTCAGCGGCACGCTCTACGGCCCACGGAATCAGCCGCGGCTTATCGGGGCGCTGGGCTTTAGCCTGGACGTAATGCCCGAGAGACACATGCTGTTTATCCGCAACGAGGACATGCCCGGCATGATCGGCAAGGTTGGGACCACGCTCGGAGAGTACGACGTAAACATCGGCAACATGGCCGTCGGGCGCGACGAGCCCGGCTCCCGCGCCGCGATGGCCGTTACGGTAGACGAGCCCGTCACCCAGGAAGCTATAGATCGCTTGTCGGACATCCCGGGCTTTATCGAGGCCCGGGCCATCACCTTGCAGGAGGTGTCGTGAGCCCCGGCTTGGAGGACATCCTGGCCCGCTATCAACCATACGGCGCCATCTACAAACCGGGAGACAAGGCCCCGAACGCCGGCACCTACATCTGCGACCGGGGTACCATGCAACCCCCGGTGTACATCCAACTCTCCCGGGGCGAAGAGTTTCCCGAAGCTGAAGGGGTTGGCCGCCACACCCGCTGGGGCCAGACCAACATCCAGGGCTAAGTCTCTATGATAAAGCGGATCGTCTGCTCGGCGATGTAGCCCGCGTCGTTATCCAGGGTGGCGACGTGGTAGGAGTTCTCTAGCCGGGCGAGTTGCTTGTACCGGCTTCCTAGCTGGCCCTGGATGTACGGGCCGTTCTCCGGCGGTACTACGTGGTCTTCGGTGGACTGGAACATGAGGACGGGCGTCTCTATCGTCGGCAGCAGGTCGTCGGTGACGCGCATGAGCGCCATAAATTCTTTTACCGCCGGCATCGGAACATCCGGGTAGACCAGTTCCTTTACGCCGGACGCTTTGATGTCCGAGCCGATGCCGGGTACGGTCGCCGGGGCGTTTTCGTCGAACACGAGTCGGGATAGCTCGGGGTCTTCCAGGTACACGCAGGCGTTTATGGGAACTATGCCGCGGAGCAACTCCGGGCGCATGGCGGCGAAGTACAGCGCAAACATACCGCCCATCGAGAGGCCGGCGAAGAAGATGGTGTCCGTCCTCTCTTGAAGCCAGTCCAACTCCTCTTCGATAGAGGAGATCCAGTCAGAAGCCGTGCTCTTTGCCAGGTCTTTTACCCTGGTGCCGTGGCCGGCCAGCCTCGGCCCGGCCACCGTGAACCCGGCTCCGGCCAGACCTTCACCCAGGGGCCGCACGCTTTGGGGCGTCCCGGTAAAGCCGTGGCAGACCAACACCCCGACCTCGTTGCCCTCCATGCGGAAAGGCTCCGCACCCTCCATTACCCTCGCCACTACATCCTCCTCTGCTAGTTAGCCCTGACCTTCGGCCTCTATGATACCGTTCGCGACCTCCATCAAATCTTCCCCGACCACATCCGGTCTCTCGACCAGCGGGTCCGGCACCTTCCCCGGGCGACCCACGAAAGCGGCAGCGCAACCAGCCCTCAAGGCTCCCGCCACGTCCCAGGCGTGGGCCGCGATGAGCCGTATATCCCCGACCTCCACGTTCAGCTTCTCCGCCGCCATCTGATACGGCTCCGGAGCCGGCTTCAAGCGTTGTACCTCGTCCGCCGAAAGCATCTGCTCGAAGAACTCGCCGAGCCCCGAATTATCCATCTGCTGATCCGCGACCTGCTGCGTCGAGTTGGTGAGGGTCGCGAGCCGGAACCCGGAATCCCGGAGGCGGTCGAGTGCTTCCCGTACTTCCGGGTGCGGCGGTAGTTGCGGCACGGTAGTCAGGATGCTGTTCTGATCGTCTTCGGAAAGCTCGACGCCGTGGCGTTCGGCGGTCATCTGGAGGGCCGCGCCGCCGATAGCGCCGAAGTCCGAGTAAGCGCCGGTCACCGTGGAGACCAGGGCGGACTGTATCATCTGCCCGAACCACTCCCCTCGAACGGCGTCGTCGCCGAAGACGCGTTCGAAGTGCGGGTCGAGGGCGGCTAGATCGAGTAGCGTCTCGTTTACGTCGAATACGCAGACTTGCGGCATATGGATTCCCTTCGTCGGGTTGGATCTCCCGGTAGAGATTATCTGCTAAGGTGACCGCTTGCCGCAACTGTCAGGGCGCGGCGGAGATCACACGCACCCCGGCCAGCTCTATCTCGTGGAGCAAATCCTGCGGCGCCTGCTCGTCGGTGACGAGCACGTCTACCCGGGAGAGCGGCGCTATTTTCGCCAGCGCGATCACACCGAGTTTCGTATGGTCTGCAACCACCACGACCTTCTGCGCGGCGTCCACGAGGCAGCGGTTCGTCTCCGCCTCCGCCACGTTGGGCGTGGTCAAACCCGCGTCCGGGTGGATGCCGTGAACCCCCAAAAAGAGGATGTCGGCGTTGAGCGTTTTTAGGGTTCGCTCGGCGAACGGTCCTACCAAGGCGTCGGAGGGGGTGCGGAAGATGCCGCCGGAGAGCACGATCTGCCCCCAACCCTTCTCCTGCAACGTCAGCGCGACGTTGGTCGAGTTGGTGATAAAGGTGAAGTCTTCGTCTTCTTTAGGCAGGGCGTCCGCTATTTGCCAGGTGGTCGTGCCGGCGGAGAAAGCAATGGTGTGTCCATCCTCGATGAAAGGTAGCGCTGCCCCCGCTATCGCCTTTTTCTCTTCCGGGTAGAGACGTTGTTTCTGTGTGAAGTGCGGTTCGGTGGAGGTCTTTGGAATCCGGACCGCCCCGCCGTGAACCTTTTGCAGCAATTTGTGGGCCGAGAGCGTGTCGAGATCCCGCCGAACCGTCATGTCCGACACCCCGAGCCGGTCCACGAGCTCCGTTACCGTTACACTCCCTAAACGATTCACCTCATCTAAGATGAGACCCCGACGCTCTTCAGCGAACATTTTTTGCTTTTCCGTCATCCCCCATAAATTACCATACACCAAACTTCAACCGAAACGAACAAGAAACTGTTGCTAAATGTTTAACATTCTGCTAATCTCCGACGAGAAGCGCGCGGTTATCGGAGCGAACGGGGGTAGAAGCGGGTGGTACTTCTCGAAAAGGTTCCGCACGTCCTTTATGGGGGAGATTACAACCCCGAGCAGTGGCCGGAAGAGGTCTGGCAGGAGGACGTTCGGCTCATGCGGGAGGCGGGGGTAAACCTGGTTTCGTTGGGGATTTTTTCCTGGGCAAAGCTAGAGCCAAGGCCCGACGAGTACGACTTCGGCTGGCTCGACCGTATCCTGGACCTTCTCTGCGAAAACGGCGTTATGGTAGACCTCGCGACCGCAACCGCCTCGCCGCCGCCGTGGCTGGCCCGGCTGCACCCCGAGAGCCTGCCGGTCACCGAGAACGGGGTAACACTCTACCCGGGAGCCCGGCAACACTATTGTCCGAGTAGTACCGGATATCGTGAAAAGGCTGCGGAGTTGGTCCGACGTATCGCCGACCATTACAAGTACCATCCGGCGCTCGCCCTGTGGCACGTAAATAACGAGTACGGCTGCCACGTCTCCGAGTGCTACTGTGACGTGTCGGCGGCGCACTTTAGAGAATGGTTGAAAGATCGCTACGGGAACCTGGACACGCTCAACGAAGCTTGGGGCACGGCTTTCTGGAGCCAGCAGTATTCTGAATGGACTGAGGTACTGCCACCCCGGCTCGCCCCAACATTCGCCAACCCGACCCAGCAGTTGGACTTCCAGCGCTTCTCCTCCGACGCGCTGCTCGAATGCTTTCTGATGGAGAAGGAGATCCTGCGTGGGGTGACACCGAACACTCCCATAACGACCAATTTTATGGGCTTTTTCAAGCCGCTGGACTACTGGAAGTGGGCCGCCCACGAAGACATCATCTCCGACGACTCCTACCCGGACCCCGAAGACCCGGAGGCGCACGTTGGGGCCGCAATGAGCCGCGACCTTATGCGCTCTCTGGCCGGTGGAAAGTCCTGGATACTCATGGAACAGACGACCGTCCGGGTAAACTGGCGCGAGCGCAACGCGCCCAAGAAGCCCGGTCAAATGCGGCTTTGGAGCCACCAGGCGGTGGCCCGCGGGGCCGACGGGATAATGTTCTTTCAGTGGCGCGCCTCGAAAGCCGGGGCGGAGAAGTTTCACAGCGCGATGGTTCCCCACGGAGAACCAGAGCAATCACGTGGCTGGCAGGAAGTAAAGCAGCTCGGCGCGGATCTCGGCAAGCTGGACGCGCTAACCGGGGCGGGCGTCGAGGCCGAGGTTGCGATCCTGCTCGACTGGGAAAACTGGTGGGCGCTGGAGCTAGACTCCAAACCTTCCGCCGAAGTGAGGATGCTCGATGGTCTGTACTCGTTGTATAAACCACTCTTCGAGATGAACGTGCCGGTAGACTTCGCGCATCCCGGTTCGGACCTCTCCCAGTACAAACTCGTCCTGGCCCCGCACCTTTACCTCGTAACCGATGCAGTCGTGGAGAACCTGACGGATTTCGTGTCTTCCGGGGGAACACTGCTCATGTCGTTTTTCTCCGGCATCGTGGACGAGAACGACCACGTAAGGCTTGGGGGTTACCCGGCGCCGTTTCGAGAGGTGTTGGGACTCAGCATCGAAGACTTCGTGCCTCTCGCTGGAGGTGAGAAGAACCGGATGATCACGAGCGAGGGCGAGGCTTACGGCTGCGAACTGTGGATAGACCTGATCGAGATCAAAGATGCCGAAACGCTCGCCACCTATGAAACCGACTTTTACGCCGGAGCCCCTGCCGCAACCCGCCACGAGTATGGAGACGGAACGGCCTACTACCTCGGCACCCGGCCGGAAGAAGCCTACACAGCCCGGCTCCTCCTTCAAGCCTGCAGTGAGGCCGACGTAGAGCCTCCTCTGCAAGCGCCGTCCGGCGTCGAGGTCGTGCGGCGCCGTACCGAGGGAAGCTCGTTTCTCTTCGCGCTCAACCACAATCAGGAGAAAGCCGTGATCCACCTTGAGAAACCAGCCAGAGACCTGCTGACCGACTCAGACTGCAAAACACGCTTGACTCTGGAACCTTTGGGAACTGCTGTCCTGGAGCTAACAGGGAAACAAAACTTTTTAAACAAGATCTTGTTTGAATAACGTATAAAAGGCATGAAGATTGTTGATCTAGGTCCGAAACCTTGGTAGTGTGTGCCAAGCTCAGAGAAAGGCCATCAGGGGTGAGGGTCGCTATAAAAGGGGGACGCGTGTTTTTCAGGACCGGGGATCAGTTTAAGGTTCGCCGTATTTTTGGAAGGAGGATATAGTCGTGCCGGAGTTTCAAATAACCTGGATAGACATAACTATCGTAATTGTTTACATTGTTGCCACGATAGGGCTTGGAATTTGGTTTTCCAGGGGTAAAGAAGATACGGAAGGCTACTTTCTCGGTGGAAGAAACTTTCTGTGGCCGCTGGTGGGACTCTCCCTGTTTGCGACTAACCAATCGGGCACTTCTTTTATAGGGTTATCTAGCTCCGGGTATGCAAACGGTATCGCGGTATTCAATTATGAGTGGACTGGGGCTGTAATACTCGTTTTCTTCGTGGTTTTCTTCTTGCCATTCTACTTACGCTCCAGGGTCTATACTATGCCGGAGTTTTTAGAAAAACGGTTCGACCGACGTTCACGCTACGCGCACTCCACTTACACGGTATTGGCGGAGACGTTCATCGGGTTGAGTGCTTCGCTGTACGCCGGTGGAATCACGATCAACCTACTCTACCCGAACGTTCCGTTATGGGTGTCTATCGTCGTCCTGGGGGTGATCGCGGCTGGTTACACAATTGTGGGTGGTCTTAGTGCCGTTGTGATCACCGATGCTATACAGGCTGTAACCATCATCGTAGGCTCCATAATAATAACTATTTTAGTTTTCGGTAGGATCGACTCTTTGGACCAGGTCAGGGAAGCAGCCCCCGACAACGCGTTCAGCCTTATCCGGCCGGCCTCGGATTCGGCGGTGCCGTGGCCGGGGCTCCTGACGGGACTTCTGGTCATAACTATTTACTATTTTTGTATGAACCAATTACAGGTCCAGCGGGTGCTCGGCGCCCGCAGCCTGGATGATGGTCGCCTGGGCGCCCTGCTCGGTGGCGCGCTCAAGCTCACGCTGCTGTTTATTATTATCCTACCTGCTGTTCTGGCGACCGCCATTTATCCTAACCTGGAGAACCCCGACCGGATCTGGCCGACCCTGGCCCTCGACCTGCTACCCATAGGTCTGCGAGGACTACTCCTGGCAGCTTTGATAGCCGCCCTTATGTCCACCATCGACTCCGTGTTGAACGCGCTCTCGACGGTAATTACCATGGATTTCGTCCGCACCTTACGGCCGGACACGAGCCAGGAAGCCCTGGTCCGCATCGGACGGATCGCTACCGCGGCCTTGCTAATAGTCGCCGTAACCTGGGCACCCCAGATCACCAACTTTCAGACGCTTTGGGGGTACTTGCAAGCGGCCGTTTCCTACCTTACCCCTTCGATAGTCGCCGCGTTCGTTTTGGGGATCTTCTGGAGAAGGTCCAATGCGCTCGGGTCATTCGTGGCGATTACGGTCGGAATACCCGTTGGCATCGTTGGGTTTATCATGAACGAGGTGTACGGAGTCTTTCAGATACAGTTCCTGTACGCTGCCGCTATCCTCTTTCTCCTCGCCTGCTTGTTAATGATCGTGGTGAGCCTTCTGTCTTCCCCACCGCCCGAAGAGAAAACGGAGGATCTCGTATGGGATATCAGCCTGTGGCGCGAAGAATCCAGGGAACTCGCGGAGAAGGCCTGGTACTGGAACTATCGCTACTGGTCCGTAGCCTTACTCGCCGTTACGGCCGTGATCGTTATCGCTTTCTGGTAAAAGTCCGGGTGTTGGTGCAAAGACGAGTGCTTTCTTGGAAGGAGCCGTCGGCTTGAAAAAGGAACGCCATCTAAAGGAAGACGGCCGCTACATAATCTTCTACCGTTTTGAGGACGAAGACGAAGAGAGAGAAGAGGAATGAACGAGCTCCGCTGGAACCCGACGGCTAGAGAGTGGATCTCCTACGCCACCCACCGCCAGGACCGCACGTTCCATCCGCCTCCGGAATACTGTCCTCTCTGCCCCACCAAAAACGATGACGACTTCCCGACCGAAGTCCCCCGGTCCTCTTACGAAATAGTCGTCTTCAAGAATAAGTTCCCCTCCTTCGTCCCCGAACCGCCGGAATTAGAAGAGCCCGGTAACAAACTCACCCCGACCGCGCCGGGCCGGGGCGTTTGCGAGGTCGTCCTCTACACCGACGATCACTACGCCACCCTGGCCGAGATGGATGAAAAGCACGTCAAAAACTTAATCGACGTGTGGGCCGACCGCTACGTGGAACTTGGCGCCCGGGATTTCGTAGACTACGTCTTTATCTTCGAGAACAAGGGTGAGGTTATCGGCGTAACACTCGAACATCCTCACGGCCAGATCTACGCTTACCCCTTTATTCCGCCGGTTGTGGCGAAGGAACTCGAAGCCGCCCGCGGGCACCGGGAACAACGAGGAGGTTGCCTCCACTGTGACGTTCTTTCCCAAGAACACAAGGACGGCCGGCGGATACTGGCGAAAGGCGAGTATTTCACGGCCTTCGTCCCGTTCTACGCGAAATTTCCCTACGAG
Organism: Rubrobacteraceae bacterium; assembly: GCA_965213905.1. Classification (GTDB taxonomy): domain Bacteria; phylum Actinomycetota; class Rubrobacteria; order Rubrobacterales; family Rubrobacteraceae; genus SIRX01. The sequence continues at coordinate 2,394,716 of OZ243922.1, forward strand.
GCGCACGTCTATGCCCGGAGGTGTGTGCCGTCCATAGCGGACTTGAACGACGGGGAGCGGCGGGATCTGGCCCGGGTCCTGAAACGACTGCTCACCGGGTACGACAGTCTGTTCGGTTTCTCGCTGCCGTATATGATGGTCATGCACCAGGGACCTACGGATGGAAAGGATTATGAGGGAGTGGCGCATTTTCACGTAGAGTTCTATCCACCAAACCGGACCGCCGAGAAGCTCAAGTACCTTGCCGGCAGTGAGACCGGGGCCGGCGTCTTCGTGATGGACGTGGCCCCCGAAGACACCGCCGCCGAACTGCGGACGAAGATCAAGGAGGCCGAATCTTGAAGCTCTTGGTAACGGGTGGCGCGGGCTACGTAGGGAGCGTAGTAACCTCTCAACTTGCGGATGAAGGCCACGAGGTGGTGGTCTTCGACGACCTTTCCAAAGGCCACGAACCGGCCATACCTGAGGGGGCGACGTTCGTCAAAGGCGACTTGCTGAGCCCGGACAGCATCCGCGACGTTTTATCCGAAGGCTTCGACGGCGTGCTACATTTCGCGGCCCTCTCGCTGGTCGGTGAGTCGGTCGAGGAGCCGGAAAAATACTACCGGAACAACGTTTGCGGGACGCTCAACTTGTTGGAGGCGATGGTCGAGCATGGGGTGGGGCGGCTCGTTTTCTCTTCGACGGCGGCGGTCTATGGGGAGCCGGAGGAAGTCCCGATCAAGGAGACCGACCCGACGCTGCCGACGAATCCTTACGGCGCCTCAAAGCTGGCGGTGGACCGCATGATCCGGTCCGTAGCCGGAGCCCGCGGCCTCTCGGCGACGAGCCTGCGCTACTTCAACGTCGCGGGTGCCCGGGGCCGCTTCGGGGAAGACCACGAGCCCGAGACCCACCTGATACCGCTCGTGCTGCGGGCCGCCTCCGGGGAGTGGGACCACGTAGACATCTACGGCACCGACTACGACACCCCGGATGGGACCGCCGTCCGGGACTACATCCACATCGAAGACCTCGGCCGGGCCCACGTCCTGGCGCTGGGCAGAGAAGAGAAAGGCCATCGTATCTACAACCTCGGCAACGGCGAGGGTTTCTCCGTCCGCCAGGTCATAGAAACTGCCCGCGAGGTTACGGGAGCGGATATAAAAGCCGTCGAAGCTCCTCGCCGGGCCGGAGACCCGCCGGTGCTGGTCGCCTCCAGCGAGAAGATAGCGGGGGAGCTTGGTTGGAAGCCGGAGAAGCCGGAACTCTCCGCCATGATCTCCGACGCCTGGGAATGGAAGCAGAATAACCCTCGCGGCTACGAAGACTAGAAGGAACGAACTTGCGAGAGACAGAGCAACGCGCCGTAGAGGCTTACAAGGAGAACTTCGGCGTGGAACCGGAGGCGGTGGTTAGCGCCCCGGGTCGGGTCAACCTGATCGGGGAGCACACCGACTACAACGACGGCCACGTCCTCCCCTGCGCCGTCGAACGCCGCGTTGCAGTAGCTATTGGACCCGGCGACGATGAACTCTACTCGGCGGACTTCGACGAAAAACAACCGCTCAACGAAGAAAAAGAAGGCGGTTGGCAGGACTACCCGCGGGGCGTGGCCTGGGCCGTAAAGCAGGCCGGATACGCGATAGAAGACTTCCGGGCCTCCTTCGCCGGCAACGTGCCGCTCGGCTCCGGCCTCTCCTCCTCGGCGGCGATAGAGGCCGCCACGGTACTGGCCCTCGACAAGCTTTTCGGTCTCGGCATAGACCGCAAGCAGATGGCCTCGCTGTGCATGAAGGCTGAAAACGAGTTCGTCGGCGTCGCCAGCGGCATCATGGACCAGTACGCCTCGCTGCTCTGCGAGGTAGGCCACGCCCTGCTCGTGGATTGCCGCTCGCTGGAAGAAGAGAACGTACCCCTCGACCTGGAGGGCGCCGGCCTCACCCTGCTCGTCTGCGACACCCGCGTCGAGCGGGAACTGGGCGGCACAGAATACAACGACCGGCAAGAGACCACCGCCCGGGCGGCGAAAAAACTGGGCCTGGAGGCGCTGCGTGACGCGTCAGAGACGGACCTGGAAAACCTCTCCGGCGACGAGCTAAAACGCGCCCGGCACGTCGTTACCGAGCAAGCGCGGGTTATGGAGGCGGTCGAGGCTTTGAAAAATAGAGACTTCGAGGCTTTCGGACGGTTGCTGTACGAGTCGCACGCCTCGCTGCGCGACGACTACGAGGTTTCGGTTCCGGAGCTAGACACATTTGTGGAGGTTGCGGAAGAAGCCCGTGCCCTCGGGGCGAAAGTTACGGGTGCGGGGTGGGGCGGTTGCGCTATAGCCTTGATCCCCTCCGCCAAAGCCGACGAACTCGCGGATACCACCCGACGGCGGTTCGAGGGGCGCGACTTCGGGGAACCCGCCTTCTACAAGTTCACCCCGGCGGCGGGCGCGGAGGTGCTCTCTTAATGCCCATTCTCTACGACGAAGAGCGGCGTCGTTGGGCGCTGCAGGGCGACAACACAACCTACGGCATGGAGCTGGACGAGAAGGACCGTCTACGTCACGTATATTTCGGGGGACTTCTGCCGCGCACGCAGGACTTCCCGGACGTAAGAGGCCACAGCTACCCGTTCGAGCACCCCGAGGGGCCGGGGCTGCGTTACGAGTACCCGGTCTGGGGCAGCCTCTACTACCGGGAGCCCTGCCTAAAGGCCACGTTCGCGGACGGCGTCCGGGATACGCGCCTCGTGTACCACGAACATTGGATAGAAGAGGGAGAAGTACCGGAGCTGGTCGTCGTGCTGAAAGACGAGCACTATCCGCTGCGCGTCGCTTTGCACTACCGGCTCTTCGGGGAGCAGGATCTGGTAGAGCGGTATTCGGTTTTAGTGAACGAGGGGACGGAGCCGTTCACGCTGGAAGAGGTGCTCTCGGCCGTGTGGCACGTCCCGCGGGGATATGGCTACCGGCTGACGCATTTGGCGGGCCGGTTCGCCGGTGAGACGCAGGTGTACCAAGAGAAAATCTCGCCGGGAAAAAAGGTCTTCGAGAGCCGGCGGGGCATCACGAGCCACCACGCCAATCCCTTTTTCGCCCTGGACTGGGGCGATGCTACGAACGACACCGGCGAGGTCTGGTTCGGGGCTTTAGGCTGGAGCGGCAACTGGAAGATCACCGCGGACCACGACGCCCACGGCTACCTGCAAGTCTCCGGCGGCATAAACGACTTCGATTTCTCCTGGCACCTCGAAGGCGGCGAGGAGTTCACGACGCCGTCGTTTATCGGGGGGTACACGCGGGAGGGGTTTGGGGCGGCGAGCCGCAACCTCCACCGCTACGCCCTGGACCACCTGCTGCCCACGAAAGATCCACTGCCCGTCCTCTACAACTCCTGGGAAGCCACCTACTTCGACGTCGACGAAGGAGGGCAGATCGAACTGGCCGAGAAAGCCGCACAACTAGGCGTAGAGCTTTTCGTGTTGGACGACGGCTGGTTCGGAGAGCGCGATGACGACCGGCGGGGCCTCGGGGACTGGTGGGTAAACCCGGAGAAGTTCCCGAACGGCCTGGGCCCACTCATCGAGAAAGTCCACTCATTAGGCATGAGCTTCGGCCTCTGGGTGGAGCCGGAGATGGTCAACGAGGACAGCAACCTGTACCGGGAGCACCCCGAATGGGTTTACCGTTTCCCGAATCGCGAGCTTACCGAGAGCCGCAATCAACTCGTGTTGAACCTGGCTAAAGAGGATGTCCGGGAGCACCTCTTCGGGGTATTGGATAATCTGTTGACCGAGCACGACATCTCGTTTATCAAGTGGGATATGAACCGGCCTTTCTCGGAGCCCGGCTGGCCGGAGGTCCCGCCGGAGCGGCAACGGGAGGTGTGGGTCCGGCACGTGTGGGGCGTGTACGAAATCTTGCGGCGCTTGCGGGAGAAGCATCCGGGCGTTACGTTCGAGACCTGTTCGGCGGGGGGAGGCCGCATAGACTTCGGCATGTTCCGGTTCACGGATCAGGCCTGGGTCAGCGACAACACCGACCCCTACGACCGGCTCCTCATCCAGGAAGGCTTCTCGATGGCCTATCCCGCCCGCACCATGATGTGCTGGGTGGCCGACGCGGGCAAGTGGGTGAAAGGACGGCAGAGCCCCGTCTCATACCGCTTCCACTCTGCGATGATGGGCTCGCTGGGAATCGGCGGAAACCTGACGGAGTGGTCCGGCGAGGACCTGGAAGAGGCCCGCGGGCTGGTTGAGAAGTATAAGGACGTGCGCGGGGTCGTCCAGGGCGGCGACCAGTATAGGCTGCTCTCCCCGAGAAAAGGCGACACGACCGCTGTCCAGTACGTTAGCCGGGACCGGAAGAAGTCCGTACTCTTCGTGCTCCGAAGCGCCCATCAGTTCCCGGACCCCGTACCGACGATTTTCCTGCGCGGCCTAGACCCCGAAGCCCTGTACCTTACGACCGTAGAAGACGGGCCGGTGAGCGGCGAAGCCCTGATGCGGCGGGGGGTAAAGGTACGACTGAACGAGGAGTTGTCGAGCGTCTTGGTCGAGATCACGGCGCAGTGAGCCGCGAAGCCCGGCGCGAAAAACTCCGGGAGTTTATGGACCGGCGGGGTCTCGGGGCGCTCCTGTTACGGCGTCCGGCCAACTTCGCCTGGTACACGAACGGCGCGGACAGCCGGGTGGACCACGCCGACCCCCTCGGTGTAGCGGCGCTCCTGTTTACCGCCGACGACGAGTACGTACTAACGGACAACATCGAGGCTCCCCGGATGCGCGAGGAGGAGACGCCGGACTTCGAAGTGTTGGAGCATCCCTGGTACGGGGACCCTTCAGGCATCATAAAAGAGGTCGCCGGTGAGGCTTTGCTGGGCGTGGATCATTCCCTCGAAGGCGCTACGGACGTTTCGCAAGACGTGTCCCCGTTACGCTACGTCCTGGACGAAGAAGCCATCGAACGCTACCGGAGGGTCGGACGGGATGCCAACCAGGCGGTCTCGGAGGCGATCTACTCGCTACCCAACTATAAGATTGGTGAACGGCAGGTGGCGGCGATAGTAGCGGAGGTTTGTCGGAGGCGGGGACTCTCCACGCCGCTGCTTATGGCCGCTTCGGAAGAGCGGATGATGCGTTACCGGCACCCGATACTCCGCTTCCCGGGGTCCTCGCTCGGCCGGATGATGATGGTGGTTGTCTGTGCCGAGCGTGGCGGCCTGTACGCCAACCTCACCCGCATCGTCCTCTTCGAGTACCCTGGCGAGGAGGTCATATGGCGACAGAGGGCCTGCGAGAACATCCTGCGCCGGATGCGGGAGGCTACCCTGCCGGGCCGCACCCTGGCCGAGGTATTCGAGGACTGTAAGAAGTTCTACGCCGAAGAAGGATTCCCTGGCGAGTGGAGAGAGCATCATCAAGGCGGGCTCACAGGCTACGGTTCGCGGGAAATGATCGCCACTTCCGACACCGACCTGGAGATAGAGCCCGGCATGGCCTTTGCCTGGAACCCTTCTCTCGCCGGCGCAAAGGCCGAAGAGACTTTCGTACTGACTGGATCCGGACCAGAGGTCATCACCGAGTCTTAGAATCGAAAAGATCTTGCCGCCTGGATTGGGTTCTTATCTCGAAGGGTAAATTCTCTCCGGCACGATTCCGGCCGCGGCAGTCTACTACGAGAGGGGTTCTTTTTATGGTCAAGATCGGTTACTTTCTATCCAGTGAGGAGTTCGGGCCGCACGCTCACGTGGAGCAGGCGAAAATGGCTGAGAATGCGGGGTTTGAGGCGCTCTGGATCTCGGACCACTACCATCCGTGGGTGAGAGAGCAGGGCCAGAGCCCGTTCGTGTGGTCGGTGATCGGGGCCCTCTCCCAGGTAACTTCCCTACCCGTAACGACCGCCGTAACCTGCCCGACCATGCGTATCCACCCCGCCGTGCTGGCCCAGGCCGTGGCGACCTCCGCCGTGATGCTCGAAGGCCGGTTCAACTTCGGCATCGGCTCCGGCGAAAACCTGAACGAACACATCCTGGGCGACCGCTGGCCCCCGACCGACGTTCGCCTGGAGATGATGGAGGAGGCCGTCGAGGTGATGCGGCTTTTATGGGAGGGCGGAACGAAGAGCCACTACGGAAAGCACTACACGGTCGAAAACGCCTGCATCTACACTATTCCCGACGAGCCGCCGCCGGTACTCGTCTCGGGTTTCGGTCCCAAAGCCACGAAGCTCGCGGGGAAAATCGGGGACGGTTATTGCCACGTCGCCCCGGATGCCGAGATGTTGAACCTCTTCCGAGAGTCCGGTGGCGGGGACAAGGTCGCCCACGCCGGCTCGAAGGTCTGCTACGGGGAGGATGAAGCCGAGTGCCGCCGCATCGCCCACCAGACCTGGCCCAACGAGTCGCTTCCCGGGGAGTTGGCGCAGGAACTACCGACCGTGGCCCACTTCGATCAGGCAACCTCCATCGTTACGGAGGATATGGTCGCCGGGGGCGTCGTCTGCGGCCCGGACCCGGAACAGCACAAGCAGAACCTACAGGAGTACGTGGACGCCGGCTACGACGAGGTGTACGTGCAGCAGATCGGCCCAAACCAGAAAGCCTTCTTCGACTTTTACCAAAATGAGATCCTGCCGGAGTTCCGCTAAACAAAGCCGAACCGGAGCTTCTCCTGGAAATGGTAGAATCGCACCGTCCGTAACGACGAGAGGCTGTGGTGGAGAAAAGCAAGAAAGACGGCGGAGGTTTACTTACGACCCTCCTGATCGCCGTCTCCATAGTGGTCATCTCCGTCGTGGCAGGCGTCGGGCTCGCCCGTTACGGGGCCAATTTGCCGGTAGTCGGCTGGTTCTTCGGTGAGGGGCAGTCGCAAACAACTACGAGCGCGGTCGCGTTGGAGGGCATACAGAAGCTGGATCGGCTCGATACGGTGCGTATGACCCAGTCCGTAGTCGTAACCAGAGAGACCGGCGGAACAGAATTGAGGCGTTTTCTCACGGGAGAAGAGGTGATCCTGGTAGCCGTCGGGGACGTAGAGGCCGGGGTGAACCTCTCGGATCTCACCGAAGAAGACGTACAAATCGAAGAGAATGTCGTCACACTAAACATGCCGGAACCCGAGATCTCCTCCGTAGCGCTCGACGAAGAAGAGACTCGCCTCTACGACCGGGACCAGGGCATCTTACGTCTGCGGGCCGACGAAACCCTCGTAGAAGAAGCCCGCCGGGAAGCCCGGGACGAACTCGAAGCCGCCGCCCGCCAGAACTACATCCGCGCCACCGCCGAAAGCAACGCCGAAGACACCATCCGCGCTTTTCTGACGACGCTGGGTTACGAGCAAGTACGGTTCGAGTAAGCGGCTATCTCGTTGCCTGGCGCTCGTGCTCTAGCAGCTTCTCTTTGAGGTGGAGGCCACCGCTGAAGCCGCCGAGCGAGCCGTCCGCAGCGATTACGCGGTGACACGGCACGACGAGCGGTACCCGGTTGCAGCCGTTCGCCCCGCCAACAGCGCGGGCCGCGCCGGGACGACCGACCATGTCCGCCACCTGTGAGTAACTGCGGGTCTCGCCGAACGGGATTCTCGTCAGAGCCTCCCATACTTTCTGTTGCCAGGGCGTTCCCGAAGCGGCCAGCTTTACGGTAAACTCGCGTCGCTCACCAGAGTAGTATTCGGAGATCTCTTGTCGGAGCCGCGCTGTACGGGCGGAATCCTGTACGAATTTCTCGTATCCATTGGCTAACAATTCATCCTCTATATTCGAGTCGTTGTTGGATTCTTCGAAGTGCGCCCGCACCAGTGCTCCATCCTCGTTTACCGCGAACGTTAGAAGTCCGGCGGGAGTTTCTGCGGTGCCGAGGTATGCTTTCATGCGACTTTTCCTTTCTTTGTGGGAGCGTTATCTAAACTGGCCCAGAGATATTGGGTTGCGTAGGCTCGCCAGGGGCGCCAACGCTCACCCATGTTCGCGATGGATGACGGATCTCCTTTGCCACCGAGTTTTTCGATGGCGCGGCGGACCCCCAGGTCCGAGGGCAAGAACGCGTCCGGGTCGCCCAGGACACGCATCGCGATATATGAGGCGGTCCAGGAACCGATGCCTTTGATGTCCAGGAGTTGCTTCTCGACCTCCGAGCGGTCCGAGCTGGGGTCTAGTACAAGCTCACCCGAAGAAAGGGCTCCGGCTAACCTTCGCAGAGCCTCGCGGCGACCCTCCGGCATCCCCAGATCTCGGAGACCCGTTTCGGCGATGGTAGACGGCGCGGAAAAGAGATGGGTCAGGTTATTGCCGGCATCCAGGAGTGAGTCCGGTATTCGTTGGCCGCAGAGGTGCACCAGTTTGCCGGCCAGGGTACGGGCGTCGGCTACGGAGACTTGCTGCCCGAGCACCGCCCGTATCGCTAGTTCGCCACCGTCTACGCTCCTCGGTACGCGCCGTCCGGGCGCTTCTCTCACGAGCGAACCGAGGAACGGCTCCGCGCCCAGGCTCTCTTCTATAGCTGTCGGGTCCGCGTCGAGGTCCAGGAGCCTCCGGCACCGCTCTACCGCGGGGCCGAGATCCCGCATGTCCTCCAACCGGAGTTCGCAGCGAATATACCCTTCACCTTCGGAGAGCCCGACCACAGCCGCGCCGTGCGGCAAACGGAGGGTGCGGCGGTAGGTCTCACCCTCGAATTCCTCGACTCCCGCCACGGCCCGGCCCCCTAGAAAATGCAATATTTCCGAAACGTCGAACGGCTCCCGGAACGGCAGCCGCAGCGTAAGAGCCCCCGAAGCCGGGGCGCCGTCACGCCGGTTCTTGCGCCGGAGCTCCGTCGGAGTTTTGGCGAAGACGGCCCTAAAAGTGTCGTTGAACTGCCGGATGCTGGAAAAACCGGCGGCGAACGCGACTTCCCCGGCGGGCATCTCCGTCGTCTCTACCAGCAGCCGCGCCATGTAAGCCCTCCGGGACCGGGCCAGCGCCAGAGGTCCGGCCCCAACTTCCTCCGCCAGCATCCGGCCCAGATGCCGCCCGGTGTAACCGAGACGACGGGCCAGGCCGCCCACGCCCTCGCGATCTACGATCCCGTCGTTTACGAGGCGCATCGCCCGTCCCACAACGTCCGCCCGCAAGTCCCACTCCGGAGACCCCGGTACCGCATCCGGGCTACAACGCAAACACGCCCTGAACCCCGCCGCCTGTGCCCCAGCCGCCGTAGGGTAAAAGCGGACGTTCCATTTCTTCGGTGTGATCGCCGGGCAACTCGGCCGGCAGTAGATCCCGGTCGTCGTAACCGCCACGATAAACCACCCATCGAAACGGGCATCCCGGCTACTCGCCGCCCTGTAACAACTCTCGAAATCCTCGAACATGAGTTAATTGTGCCACCACTTCCCGCAAATTACTGGCGGAAATCGGACATAAAGGTTAGATGGTATTTCCGAAAATCTTGAGCGTTATTATCAACTAATCAAATGCCCAAATAGAGGTTGCGTAGCCACTAAGGTCTGCTCGGCGTTGATCTATGGTACTTTGGTTCCAATCATCGTAAGTTGCAAGTTCTCTGGTCAAGAGTAATTCTGACTGCTCATAGTAAAGTTTTTCAATATCAAAGGCGCTATTCCTTGCGTTTTATTGAGCCTTCTAGCTAAGAGCGTAAGACTTCCTAGACGACTAACTATAGAACTGTGATCTTCCCAAGGGCTTTCAGGTTTTTGAGGATATATATGCTCAACATGAACGCGGTCAGGAGAACTGACCTCTAATTCATCGTATGTGCTACGTTTCGCATGTTCTAGCTCTCGTAAAACGTATCTTGCTGTCTTCTGTCTGCTGATTCGAGCTATCTTGAACTGCTCAATAAACTCGTCATCTTGTGGAGCTGATCTTTCAATTCGAGCAATCGCCGCAGAAAAATCTCTATTGCTTCTGAGTTCTCTTGCCACATCGAAAACCAGAGTTTCGAGTTGACTGTTCTCTAAGTTGCCTATTACATTATGGCGAACATATAGTGCAACTAACGCGCGCAAAAACTTCTGTTTGTTCTCAAGGTTGCCGACATCGTAAGCACTGAGAATGGCAGGAATAAGCAACTTGGCTCCGAGTACGTCTACACTAAGTAAAAGCTGGCGCAATTCTTCATTCTCATCCCTACCGGTGACGAGTTCGCGATATATACTCGTTGTCCGCCGAAGGTCTCTAGAAAAGTCTAAGGAGCTTCGATCCTCTCGCAGAACAGTTGATTTGATCTCACGATAGAGTCCACGAGTTTTGACATCTCCTTTGTGAGAAAGCCAGTAATGACGTAAAAAATCGTCAACCTTCGCGTCTTCCTCAATTTTAAGTACTGATCTCCAGCAATCGACTATTTCGTCTCGATGAGCGTTCTCGGATCTACGAAGGAGTAAGTTACGAAGTAGATCAGGAGTAGAGAGGCCAATCCCCCTATCGTTCAAGGTTTCAAACACATTAGCGGCATTGTCCTCATCCTCTGATCTAACTGCGACAACTGATATATGCTCAGTAAGCACCTTGCGAATTCTTAAAGCTCATCTATACGCTTGTTCGCCTTCTCCTAACTCTTCATATTTTTCTTCGAAGCGATCCTGGAAGAATTTTCGAGCTTTTCTTATCCTCTCGTGCGAGGAAAAGCTTACATCCAAAGCAGAGCCGTTTTCTACGTGAGCTTCCTCCTGAATCTCAACTCTGAAAAAATCTCGGTCATATAAATTTAGCGTCAACTTAAATGTATAAGTACCACTTTCATCATCAAAATCAGAAATATACTTTTGCGAAGTTCTTGTCGCGGCATCCGCTCTATACTTCTTCAAGAAGTCTCGAATTACAGAAAGCAGAATAGTCGCGGTAGCTAATCGTTGTTGACCATCTAGCAGTACGTGACGGGTGCCGCTTACGACTAACACTATAGAGCCCAGGAAGTACTCTTGAATATTGACGTTATCTCCTGGATAAAGGTTAGAGAAGTTGGTTAAGTCCTGCCAAAATGCTTCTATTTGCTCTGTCTTCCAGCTATAACTGCGTTGCCAGTCAGGGACTTCAAGATTAGGGCTAGTCATGCTCAGAAGTTCACCGATTGTTCGCTTGTCAGCATCATACTGGTCAGGCAAAGCGTCCTCCTATCGACTCGTGAAGCTAGGTGAGTTTCTTACTCATTATGATAACTGAAACTAGTAGCTCACAAGAGGATTTTAATTCGAATGCTTACTTGTGGTTTGAATAGTCGGGGCTCAGTTAGCCACTTACCCTGTCGTTACACTAACCTCTTTCGGAGTCGTAGCTGAGGTTCGGGGCGAGCCACTTCTCGGCTTCTTCGAGCGTCATGCCTTTACGGTCAGCGTATTCTGTTACCTGATCCCGCCCGACCTCCGAAACCCCGAAGTAGCGGGACTCGGGATGTGAGAAGTAGTAGCCGCTGACCGCCGCGCCAGGGTTCATGGCACAGCTCTCGGTCAGGGAAATGCCGGCGTTTTTTTCCACGTCGAGGAGGTTCCAGAGGGTTCGCTTCTCGGTGTGCTCCGGGCAGGCCGGATAGCCGGGCGCGGGCCGGATGCCCCGGTATTCTTCCTTGATGATGGCTTCAGTGTCCAGGTTCTCTTCTGCGGCGTAACCCCAAAACTCCTTGCGTACCCGCTCGTGCAGCAACTCGGCGAAGGCTTCGGCGAAACGGTCGGCGAGCGCCTTGACCATGATGGAGTTGTAGACGTCGTTCTCGTCCTCGAAGCGGCGGGCGATCTTATCGGCTCCGATGCCGGCGGTCACCGCGAAGAGGCCGATGTGGTCTTCGAGGCCGGTCTCTTTAGGGGCGATGAAGTCGGCCAGGGACTGATTCGGACGGCCCGGTGGCTTCTGTTTCTGTTGGCGAAGGAAGTGGAGTTCTGTGAGAACCTTTTTGCGCGACTCGTCGGTATAGACCTCGACGGAATCGTTCGGTAGCAGGTTGGCAGGGAAGAGGCCGAAGACGGCGTTGGCCGAGATCCACTTCTCCTCGATCATGCGCTCCAAAAGCGCCTGAGACTCCGTAAAGAGCTTCTTGGCTTCCTCTCCCTTCTCCGGGTCGTCGAAGATTTTCGGGTAACTGCCTTTTAGCTGCCAGGAGTGGAAAAACGGCGTCCAGTCTATGTAAGGTCTTATCTCCGCGAGCGGGTAGTCTTCAAGCGTTTTTACCCCGAGAAGATTGGGTTTCGGCGGGGTGTAACCTTCCCACTCGATCTTCACGCCGTTGGCGCGGGCTTTCTCCAGGGTGGTGATCTTGGACCGGGATCGGCGACCGGCATGCTTGGTCCGTGCCTCTTCGTACTCGGTGGCGATCTGCTCTGCGTAACCTGTCCGATGCTCCTCGCTTATGAGGTTCTGGACCACCCCGACGGCCCGCGAGGCGTCCTTAACGTGAACGATGGGCCCCTCGTAGCCCGGTGAGATCTTGACCGCCGTGTGCGTCTTCGAAGTCGTCGCCCCGCCAATGAGCAGCGGTATGTCGAAACCCTCGCGCTGCATCTCCTTCGCGTTGTGGACCATCTCGTCGAGGCTGGGCGTGATAAGCCCCGAGAGACCGATTACATCAGCGTTCTTCTCCTTCGCAATCTCCAAAATCTTGGCGGACGGAACCATAACGCCGAGGTCTATAACCTCGAAATTGTTGCACTGTAGCACTACACCGACGATGTTCTTCCCGATGTCGTGTACGTCGCCTTTAACCGTCGCCATCACGACCGTGCCGTTCGGTTTGCGCTCTTCGCCCTTCTCTTCCTCTATAAACGGTATGAGGTATGCGACGGCCTTCTTCATAACCCGGGCGCTTTTGACCACCTGCGGCAGAAACATTTTGCCCGCCCCGAACAGGTCGCCGACGACGTTCATACCGTCCATTAAAGGACCCTCGATCACGTCCAGCGGACGACTAGCCTCCTGGCGTGCCTCTTCAGCGTCACCCTCCGCGTACTCAGCGATACCCTTCACCAGCGCATGCTCCAGCCGCTGCTTTACCGGCCACGAGCGCCACTCCAAATCCTTCTCACTCCCGGAGACATCGCCCGATCCCCGGTACTTCTCAGCCAGCTCCAGCAGTCGCTCGGTCGAGTCGTCGCGGCGGTTCAGCACCACGTCCTCGACCGTTTCGCGCAGTTCCTCATCCAAAGCGTCGTAGACGGCGAGTTGGCCGGCGTTGACTATGCCCATCGTCAGGCCGGCGTCTATGGCGTGGTAGAGAAAGACGGCGTGGATTGCCTCGCGCACCGGATTGTTGCCCCGGAACGAGAACGAGACGTTCGAGATGCCGCCAGAAGTTTTGGCGTGGGGGAGGGTCTGGTGGATCTCACGCACCGCCTCGATGTAGTCCACACCGTAGCTGTTATGTTCCTCGATGCCGGTGGCGATGGCGAAGACGTTCGGGTCGAAGATTATGTCCTCCGGCGGGAAGCCGACTTCTTCAGTCAGGATCTTGTACGCGCGGGTGCAGATCTCGACCTTCCGCTCCTTCGTGTCCGCCTGGCCTTGCTCGTCGAAGGCCATGACTATTACGGCGGCCCCGTAGCGCCGCAAGAGCCGCGCCTGCCGGATGAACTCTTCTTCGCCCTCTTTCATGCTGATAGAGTTGACGACCGATTTGCCCTGCACGCGTTTGAGGCCCGCCTCGATGATGGACCATTTGGAGGCGTCGATCATGACCGGCACCCGTGAGATGTCCGGCTCAGCGGCGACCAGGTTCAGGAACGTGATCATGGCTTCTTCGCCATCCAACATGCCTTCGTCCATGTTCACGTCTATGACCTGGGCACCGTTCTCCACTTGTTCCCGCGCCACGTCCAGCGCCGTTTCGTAGTCGTCGTTAAGAATCAGGTCCTTAAACCGCGCCGAACCCGTCACGTTCGTCCGCTCCCCGACGTTCACGAACAAAGAGTCCGGCCCGACGTTGACCGGCTCAAGCCCCGAGAGGCGCATCTTGGACGGAAGCTCCGGGATCTCCCGCGGCGGATGTCCCGAGACGGCTTCTGCAATCGCTTCGATGTGGTCCGGCGTGGTGCCGCAGCAGCCGCCGACGATGTTCAGCCAGCCGTTCGCCGCCCACTCCCCGATCTCCGCGGCCATGTACTCCGGGCTTTCGTCGTACTCCCCGAACTCGTTCGGCAGACCGGCGTTCGGGTAGGCGCTCACGTGCGTCTCCGCGATGCCGGAAAGCTCCTCGATGTACTGCCGCAGCTCGCCGGAGCCCAGGGCGCAGTTCAGGCCGACGCTTATGGGCTCGGCGTGCCGGACGGAGTTCCAGAACGCCTCCGTAACTTGACCCGAGAGCGTGCGGCCGCTCGCGTCCGTGATCGTACCGGAGATCATGATTGGCACGTCCGAACCCTCCTCGTCCAGGTAATCTTTGATCCCGAAGATCGCCGCTTTGGCGTTCAAAGTGTCGAAGATGGTCTCGATCAGCAGTAAGTCCGCACCGCCCTCCACGAGCCCGCGCGCAGCCTCCTTGTACGCTTCGGCCAGCTCGTCGAAGCTGACGTTGCGGAAACCTGGGTTGTTCACGTCGGGGGAGAGAGAGGCCGTCCGGTTCGTAGGGCCGATGGCCCCGGCGACGAAGCGCGGCCGGTCCGGCGTCTGCTCCGAGTAGGCGTCCGTCGCCGTCCGCGCCACCCGTGCCGCCTCGTAGTTTAGCTCGTAGGCCAGGTCTTCCATCTTGTAGTCGGCCTGGGCGATGGAGGTGGAGCTAAAAGTGTTCGTCTCTACGATGTCCGAGCCGGCTTCCAGGGAGGCTTCGTGGATGTCCTGGATGATCTTGGGTTGGGTGAGCGTGAGCAGGTCGTTGTTGCCCTTAAGCTCTCCGGGATGGTCGGCGAAGCGTTCGCCCCGGTAATCCTCATCCGAGAGGTCGTAGGATTGGATCATGGTCCCCATAGCACAGTCGAGCAACAAGATACGCTGTTTTAGAGCAGCCCGAAACTCTGCGAGTCGGGACTCTCTATCCGAAGCTATTGTGTCGCGGAGAACCATAAGCCTCTATTCTATATCTTAGGTTTCAGTCTTCGGGTATCAGGTTTCAGCTTATCTCTTGCCTGATGTCTGACGCCTGTGGCCTGAAGCCTCTTCGCTGATTGCCTCCATCACATCGCCCGCCAGATCCGGGGCGCTCGCCGGCGGCATGATGTACGCGCCGTTTACGAGCGGCTGCGCCTTGGCAAGCAGGTTTTGCGCCACCTCGACGCCGTACTTCGGGGCGTCTTCGGGCGATAGCTCCGCCAGTTTCTCGCGAACGTTCCGAGGGATATTTATGCCGGGGACCTCGTGGTGGAGGAACTCGGCCTGCCGGGCGCTGCGCAGTGGCATGAGGCCGAGCAGGAGACGGGGATGGAGGTCCTGGGCTTCGAGCTTTTCGAGGGCGCGTTCTAGAGCCCCGATCTCGAATACCGGCTGGGTCCAGAAGGCGTGCGCCCCGGCCTCCAACTTGCGCCGGAGCTTGCCGATCTCCGCGTCGAGGTCTTCGGCGGTGGGGTTGAAGGCTGTCCCGATGAGGAATCCCGGCGGCTCGCCAATAGGGTTTCCGCCCAGGTCTTCGCCACGGTTCATCTTCGAGAGGACGTGGACGAGCCCGATGGCGTCGGTGTCGAAAACGGAAGTGGCTTCGGGGTAGTCCCCGATCTGGGCCGGGTCTCCAGTAACGGCCAGGATGTTCTTTACCCCGAGCGCCGTCGCCGAGAGCAGGTCCGCCTGCAAACCGATGATGTTCCGGTCGCGGCAGGAGATGTGGGCGACCACCTCGATCCCGACCTGTTCCTGCACGATCCGGGCGACCGCCACCGGGTGCATCCGGAGCCGCGCCCGGGCCCCGTCTGAGATGTCTATGCCGTCTGCGCCCCGCTCCTTGAGCCGCTGTGACGCCTCGACCACCTCCGAGATGTCGTGGCCGCGCGGTAGGTCCACCTCCACCGTTACGGCGAAGCCGGTCTTTAGCTTCTGGGCGAACTCGGAGTCGGGTTCGGCTTGTACTTCGGTTTTCTCCTTCTCGAACGCGACGTTGGTGTTGCGGGCGACTCTCTTCTCCGGCACGAAGTCTTTTAGCACCTCGGAGAGGGCGCGGACGTGGGCGGGGGTGGTTCCGCAACAGCCCCCGATAATCCGCGCGCCGGACTCGGCGAGCTTCTTGCCGTAGAGGGCGAAGTGCTCCACGTCCTGGCGGTAACGTATCTGTCCGTCTATGAGCTGTGGCAGGCCGGGGTTCGGAAAAGCCGCCACGGGTCCGGCCGCGTCGGACATCTGCTCCACGATACCGAGCATCCGTTGCGGCCCGACGGTGCAGTTGGCGCCGAAGATCTCCACGTTCCACCCCGAGACTTCCCGCGCAACCCGCGCCGGGAGTCCTTCGGACAGCGTCTCGCCGTCCTCGACGAAGGTCTTGTACGCGAGCACCGGTGCCCCGAGCGGTTTTACCGTTTCGAACGCCAGCCGGAGCTCGTTTACGTCGGTAAAGGTTTCGAGCACGATCGCGTCCGCTCCACCTTCCAGAAGGGCTTCGGCTTGCTCCAGAAAGATCTCTTTGGCCTCTTCGGTCTTGAGGGAGCCGACCGGCTCCAGCGAGCGTCCGAGAGGGCCGATCGCCCCCAGCACCAACGCTTTCTCTCCACCGTTCGTTGTGTTGTCCACCGCCTGGCGGGCGAGGCGGGCCCCGGCGGTGTTGATCTCCCGGGTGCTATCTTCGAGGTTGCGAGAAGAGAGCCGGAGGCGGTCGGCGGCGAAGGTGTTGGTCTCTATGAGACCGGCCCCGGCACGCAGGTACTCTTCGTGGATTGAAGAGACCAGTTCCGGGTGGGTCAGGTTGGCGCGGGAATAAGGGTGATCGTAGCCGACGCCGCGGTCGTGGAGCAGGGTTCCCATGGCCCCGTCGCCGACTAGTACCCGGCTCTCTAATACGTCTCTAAGGTTGGGACTCAAGGATCAAAACCTTTCTCCGTCGCTTTGTTTGTCTACGTTCTCCGGGTTTAGTAAGGAGGAGAGAGGTTCGGCGTCTGCAAAACGTCTCATCTCTCGGAGTAACCTCCGTGGGAGTTGGCACCTGGCATGAAGCTTGCGTCCTGTGGGGCGTTCGCTTCACCGGTTGCCGCGGCTTCTCGGGGCCCGTCCCTCCACCGCTCTCGATGAGTGTCGCGAGGTTATCCGGCGCGACGTCTAGCCCCTCGATTACACCACGGGTATGCCGGTATTTCAATTCCGTCGTGGCGGGTGGCGCGAGGCCCATCATCGTTGCAGCTCTGTGTCCCGGTCGGCGTCCCGGTCGGCGAATAGTCGGGGGCTACCTTCCGGAGTCTCTGCCGGTCCGCCGCCGTTCTCGAAGACCTCGGGCTTTAGGACACAGACATCCGGCAGGTTGCGGTAGGAGCCCGCGTAGTCTATCCCGTAGCCGACGACGAACTCGTCCGGCACCTCGAAGCCGAGGTACTTTACGTCCAGCTCCACCTTCCGGCGGGATGGTTTCGAGAGGAGGCTACAGATCTCCAGCGAAGCTATCCCGCGAGAGAACAGCATCTTCCGCAGGTGTGAGAGCGTGAAGCCCGTGTCTACTATGTCCTCGACGATCAGGACGTGCCCCCCGGCGACGTCCCGCTCCAGGTCTTTGAGGATACGGACGTCGCCGCTGAACTCGGTCCCCACACCGTAGGAACTGACCTCCATAAAGGCGACCTCGCAGGGCAAGCCCACGTGGCGCATGAGGTCGCTCAGTACGACTACGGAGCCGTTCAGGATGCCGACCAGAAGTAGTTTCTCCCCCCGGTAGTCTTCGGTGATGCGGTCCCCGATCTCCCGTACTTTGTCCTGGATCTCCGCCGAAGTTATGAGCACTTCCTTTACGTCGAGCATCATGCTAGAGCTCTCCACGGCACTCTCTACCTCCAAACTTGGGTGACGGCCTTTTTGGATCTCTCGGGACGGAACCATTTTACAGTGACCAGCCCTCGGGGGCTCAGGCTCCGGCGGCACGGCGCAGGTCATCGGCGCGGGAGGTGTCCTCCCAGCTAAAGCCCGGCTCATCGCGGCCGAAGTGCCCGTAAGCGGCCGTAGAGGCGTAGATCGGACGCCGGAGCTCTAGCTCGCGCAAGATAGCCCCAGGCCGCAGGTCGAAGTGCTCTTCTACCAGGGCCTCTATCGTTACCGGGTCTACTTTGGCCGTCCCGAAAGTCTCTACCATGACGCTTACCGGTCTTGCGACCCCGATGGCGTAAGCTACCTGCACCAGGCACTTCTTTGCGAGCCCGGCGGCCACCACGTTTTTTGCCACCCACCTTGCGGCGTATGAGGCCGAGCGGTCCACCTTTGTCGGGTCTTTGCCCGAGAACGCCCCGCCGCCGTGGGGGGCGACGCCGCCGTAGGTGTCTACTATGATCTTGCGGCCCGTGAGCCCGGTATCGCCTTGTGGCCCCCCGGTTACGAAGCGCCCGGTGGGGTTTACCAGTACTTCGGTCGAGCTTTCGCCGAAGAACTCTTCTCCTAGGGTCGGCCCTATTACGGCGTCTGTAAGGTCTTCTTTGATGTTTTCTTCTACCCCGGCGCGGTGCTGGGCGCTGATCAAGACTTTCTCTACCGCTACGGGCTTGTCGTCTTCGTAGCGCACCGTTACCTGGCTCTTGCCGTCGGGACGCAGGTAGTCGAGCACTCCCTGCTTGCGCACCTCCGAGAGCTTTCTCGTTAGGGCGTGGGCCAGCGTTATCGGTAGCGGCATTAGCTCTTCTGTCTCGTCGCAGGCGTAGCCGAACATCATCCCCTGGTCCCCGGCTCCTATTTCTTCTAGCTCTTCTAGCTCTTCGCCTTCGCTTAACTCCGCATCGCTCGCGTGATCCACACCCTGGGCTATGTCTACTGACTGGGGGTCTATGGAGGTGATGACGCCGCAGGTCTGTGAGTCAAAGCCGTACTTGGCCCTTGTGTAGCCGATCTCGGAGATCTTCTGCCGGACGAGGGTGGGGATGTCTACGTAGGTAGAGGTGGTCATCTCACCGGCTACGATGACCATGCCGGTGGTGACGAGGGTCTCGCAGGCGACGCGGCTTGTGGGGTCGTCTGCTATGGCGGCGTCGAGTATTGCGTCGGAGATCTGGTCGGCTATCTTGTCGGGGTGGCCCTCTGTTACTGACTCCGACGTGAACGAGAACGACTTGCCTGTAGAGGCCCCGTTCTCCAGCCCCCGGTTCTCTGTCTTCCTCGTGGTTTTTCCTACTACTTCGGTCATGTCTTCCTCCTTGAGAGTTGGTCGAAAGCGTCCTGTTAGCCGGCGCAGAAATGAAATATGCCCCAGGTCAAGTGGCCTTTGCGGCCACCTTCGACCCAATGTCCGAGGCCTTTTTTCATGCGTTCCAGGTAGTCTTTGCTAACGGTTTTGGAGAGCTCTTCTTCCTGTTGCCCGGTCTCCTGGAGTACCCGGGCGTAGTGGGTCGGCAGGTGTTTGGAGTGGTCTCTGAAACCCAATTCTCGCAGTCCTACTTCGTGGGCCGTCCGAAGGTAGTAGTCCGGCGAGCCCAGCGAGTCGAGGTGTAGCCGGTCCAGGATCGGCTGTAGAACCTCGTCGGGGCAGCCGTCGGTCTTCATCGGGTCCGTAAAGACGAACTCTCCACCTCTGCGGAGCACCCGGGCAACCTCGCTGAAGACTTTTTCGCGCTCCCCGCTGTGCAGGATAGCGTCTTGGGACCAGACTATGTCGAACGAGTCGTCCCCACACGGTATGGCCTCGAAGCTTCCTTCGACTACTTCTACTGCGTCCCCGAGACCCTTTTGCTCGTTCAACGCCTGGTTGCGTTCGTTCTCGACGTCGCTGAGGTTCAAAGCGACCACCCGGCATCCGTAGTTCTCCGCGAGGTGCCGCGCCGGCCCGCCGTAGCCGGCCCCGATGTCCAGCACCCGGCTCTTTGGGCCGAGCGTGTCTAGTTGCGAGGCCATCCGTCCGACGGTCCGGCGGCTGGCGTCCCGGATCGGCTCTTCTTCGGATTCGTAGATGCCGATGTGAATGTCTTCGCCGCCCCAGATGGTGGAGTAGAAGTTGTCTGCGTCCCCCGAGTTGTAGTAGTCCCTGGCCACGTTCACCGCTTCCACGGGCTTACCCATTATTTTCTTCCTCCTGATCTTCCTCCACGTAAAGTTTTTCCGCAACGTGTACGAAGAAGTCCGGCTCCTCTTCTATGTAGGTCCCCTGAAAGTCTCCGTAGGTCTCTACCCTCTGAAACCCGACCTCGTTCATGAGCCGTCGCGTGTATTCCTTGCGGAGCGGGTACATGTTCAGGTGGTACACGGCGTCGTCGGGAAAGTCGTAGCGGAAGCGGGCGAGCCCCTCGTCTACGTGCTCGGGCTCTACGCTTATCTTGTCCCCGCAGTAGTAGTACCGGTGTTTGCTGGAGTACCCGTGGTCCAGGATCGCATCGTAGTTCCTCTGGTCCAGGATAAGTACGCCGTCGTGACGGAGCATGGCGTAGAACTCCGCCAGCGTCTTGCGCCGGTCCCGCTCGTCGAAGAGGTGGGTGAACGAGTTGCCGAGGCATATTATGGCATCGTACTCACCGGGAACGTCTCGGTTTAGCCAGCGCCAGTCCGCACAGACCGTCCGCAGTATATGCTCCCCATACCTCCGTCCGTTCTCGAACGCCTTCGCGAGCATCTCCGCGCTGCCGTCCACGCTGACGACCCCGAATCCCTCGTTCAAGAGCCGCACCGAATGGAATCCCGTCCCCGTCGCCACGTCCAAAACCTTGCGCGCCCCACGCTCCCGGAGCTGGCGGATAAAGAAATCCCCCTCGCTCTCGGCCCGCATCTCCCAATCTATCAACTCGTCCCACTTCTCCACAAAACTCTGAATGTATTCGAGCTTGTAGTGGTCCGACTCGCGAACCTGTACCGGGTCTTCACCAAACAGTTGCCGGTTACCGGTAACCATGAAATACCCCCTCTGTATACCGCCCGGGTAACCCACCCGGACGAGCCGGCTCGCGAATATAGCAGAATTCGTCCCGCCGAAACCCCCGGTAAGAGGCATATTCGAAACCAACGATGTATGTTGACTTTCAATACACCCCCTGGATCATACATAGAAATATACCTGGTGCAACCGATATTACGAAAAAAATGTAATGTGAAACGCTTGCGTTATACGCAACCCAGGCTGCGCGGTCGTCAAAGCTATTTATTGGGGGGAGTCTTTTAGTGGTGGGGCATGCGGTCGAAACGTTTAGGCGGGAATGGAGATCTCCGGCTCGCGCCGGTCGCGGAGGCGGGCCAGTATTTCTTTTGGTTCTCGGGCCGCGCGGCCCGCGGCGACCCGCAGTTTGTAAGATTTCGTGGTCTCGGCCCGCATAGAGAAAACGTCGTAGTTTTGGGCTTCGATCCGGTCGAGTATCGCGGCGTATAGCTCGCGGGCGACTTTTACCGGGTAGCGGCGTCCCCGCGGGATGTACTCCATTCCTTCGTCGGCGACTTCGTAGAGCTTGCGGGCGCGGGCTATCTCGAACTTCATCAACTCGGCAAAGCGCTCGTCTACGAGGTTGGCGTCCAGGTCTTCTTCGGTGTAGTCGAAGCGGTGCAGGTCTTCGAGCGGGACGTAGATCCGTCCCCGCTCCCAGTCTTCTTTGATGTCCCGCAAAAAGTTGGAGAGTTGCATCGCGACCCCGAGGGCTTCGGCGTGGTGGTCCGCGGCCTCGTCTTCGACGCCTATGGCCCGGCACATCATCAGGCCGACCACCGCCGCGCTGCCGTAGGTGTAGACTTCGAGGTCTTCGTAAGTCGGGTAGCGGAAGACGTGGGTGTCCATCTTCATGCTCTTCATGAAGTCTTTTATAGTGCCGAGGCTTATCCCCCGGGCCCGCACCGTGTTCGCGTAGGCGTGGAGCACGGGGTTGATCGTCCTCTCTCCCGCCACGGCGGCCATCGTTTCGCGTTCGAAGGCGTCGAGGGCTTCGTGCTGTTCTTCCAGGCTCTGTGCTCCGGGGTTGTCCACGATCTCGTCGGCGTAGCGCATAAAGGCGTAGAGCGCGTATACGTGCGGGCGGACCTCCGGCGGCAGGAGCCGGGTCGAGAAGTGGTAGGTCTTGCTGTGAGACTTCTGGATCCGACGGCACAGGTCGTAGCTCTCGGGCAGCGTGAGCTTGCTTTCCAGGATCTGTCCGCCCGCCGGGTCGAGGCGCATTAGCCGGTCCCGACCTCGCGTCCGATGCGTCCGGCGACGAGTTCCGCCCCGATGGTTACGAGCGGTACGCCCGTGCCGGGACGGGTGCTGGCGCCGACGAAGTACAAATTGTTTATGCTCCGGGAGACCATCGGGGGCCGGAAGTAGCCGACCTGGAAGATGCCGTGCCCGATGCCGAACGCCGCGCCCTCTTCCAGGTTGTAGTCTGTGAGCCAATCTTCCGGCGTGCGGACTTTCTCGTACATTATGTGGTCCTGAATGTTCTCTATACCGCAGCGCTTCTCCAGCAAGCCGTAGACTTTTTGTTTGAAAGCTTCGCCGTCGCGCTTCCAGTTTACGTTCGGGCCCAGGTGGGGCACGGGGACGAGCACGAAGAGGTTGTCCATGCCTTCCGGGGCCATCTCCGGGGCGGTGCGGGAGGCGTTCACCGCATAGAAGGATGGGTCATCGGGGAGCCGGCGGTCGCGGAAGATCGCCTCGAAGTTCTCTTTGTACTCGGGCGACAGGTAGAAGTTGTGGTGGAGCATGTGGTCCAACTTGCGGCCCAGCCCGAGGTAGAGCATGAACGCCGAGGCCGTGTACTGTAGCTTCTTGCGCGGCCGGCGGCCCTTGAAATCCGCGTCGGCCGACCCGGGCAGCAGCGAGCGGTAGGCGTAGGGGAGGTCCGCGCCGACCAGCACGGCGTCCGCCCCTATCTCCGCCCCATCTACCTTCACGCCCCGCGCTTCACCCTTTGAAACGGTTACTTCTTCTACGGCGCTGTTCAGGTGGAACTTCACGCCCAGCTCTTTCGCCAGCCTCTCCATCGCCTCGACGAGCTTGTACATACCGCCCTCCGGAAACCACAGGCCGTCTTCGGCCAGCTCGGTGTAGGGGAGGAGGGAGTAAACGGCCGGCGCCCGGAACGGCGAGAGGCCCAGGTACATGGTCTGGAGGCTGAACGCCTGGCGGAGCTTCTCCGTGCGGAAGAACTTCGAGACGTTTTTGTAGTAGTTGTTGACGGCGTTCGTCTTGAGCAGGAGCCGGAGGTTCCGGGGGCCGAAAAAGTCCTTCGCCCGGTCGAAGTCCCGCTCGACGAACTCGCTGCGGCCCAGGCTGTACTTGTACGAGGCGTCTTCGAGAAAGCGGTAAAAGCGGGGCGTGACGCCGGGCTCGATGCGCTCTAGCTCCTTTATAAGTTCGGGGAGGGTGCGGCGGATGGTCAGCGAGTCGCCGTCCCCGAAAGTTACCCGGTACTCGGAGTCCAGCGGGATCAGGCGCACGTAATCTTCCAACTTCTCCCCGGCGAACTCGAAGAGCTTCCGGTATGTATCAGTCATCAGAAGTAGCGACGGCCCGGTGTCGAAGGTGAAGCCCTCTTCCTGGAGGCGTCCCACGCGGCCGCCGAGTTGATCGTTTTTTTCGAAGACCTCGACTTCGAAGCCCTGGGCTTGCAGCCGGATGGCCGCGGCGAGGCTACCCATCCCGGCCCCGACAACCGCTATGCGCTTTTCCGCCAAAGAACACCCGCTTTCTGCTGGGTAGAAGTATAGTGAGTGTACATCCCGGATACTAACAAGGTTGGCCCTGGAACCGGGTAAAGAAGCTTACAGGGTCCGGTGTCTGATCTACCGGCCCGTAAGGTTGATCTGAGAACCAAACGGGTACCACTTGCGAGAACCGTTCGTCTTGTAGCAGAGACCATCACCACGGCAAAAGAGATCGCCGAAAGGGGGCTTGCAGTGTTTCATGCCAACGTAGCCGAAGGTGTCCACCGGGTCGAAGACTCGTTCACGAACTGGTACCTCGTCGAGGAAGACGGGCGTCTCACCGTGGTTGACACGGGGGTCCCGACCTCGTGGCCGTCCCTGATCGAAGCCCTCGGCCACCTCGGGCTCAGGCTCTCCGACATAGAAGCCGTAGTTCTTACGCACGCCCACTTCGATCATCTCGGCTTCGCCGAACGCGCCCGCGCGGATCTCGGTGTGCCGGTCTGGGTACACGAAAACGACGTGCCGCTGACCCGGCACCCGCTCCAGTACGCCCACGAGTCGCCGCTTTCTTACTACCTCGCGACCCAGTTCCGCGCGGCGCCGATAGCCGCTACTTTCCTGCGGAACCGGGCGTGGTGGCCGAAGCCGATCAAGGAAGTCCGACGCTACAAGGGATCGGACGAAACCCTGTCGGTGCCCGGCTCCCCGAAGGTTGTCTTTACACCCGGCCACACCCTGGGACACTGCGCGTTGCACCTCCCCGACCGGGACTGCGTAATCGCCGGAGACGCTATAGTGACCCTGAACCCGTACACCGCGGGGACCGGCCCGCAGATAGTCGCGCGGGCGGCGACGGCCGACAGCGAGCGGGCCCTCTCCTCCCTCGACGCGCTCGCCGATACCGGCGCAAAGACGGTGCTCACGGGCCACGGCGAACCCTGGACGGTCGGCGCCGGCCGGGCGGTGGAAGAGGCGCGCCGGGCGGGCGTTTCCTGATACGGCCGGCACCGTGCGGCCCGGGAGTATTTTCTAGAGCACTTCTTAGAACTTTGCCGGCAGCACGTCCGTCGCCTGCAGGGTTTCCCGGACGAAACCCTCGCCTCCCGCGGTCCTTAGAAAACCGCGGTGGGAGCCCTGGTACCACTGGATGCGCGGTTGTTCCCAATGACGCCACAGGCTCGTTGCCTCGCCCGGCGGCACCACCCGGTCGGCGACGCCGCAGAATATGGCCCTCCTATTCCAGGGTATCTGCGGCGTTAGGGCGAGCGGCGACACGGGCCGCATGAGCGCGCCCATCTTCTCCTCCGTGACGCCGGCCGTCTTTAGATAGCGGGTGGTTAGAGAGAGCGCGTTGCGCCAGAACAGGCCGGACGGGTCTACAGCGGGGTTGCCGGAGATTATGCAGTCCGCCCCGCTCCGGAGGCCGGCGAGTAGCGCCGCCGTGTAACCGCCCAAGGAGTAGCCGATCACACCGACCGCCGGCGCGCTTTGCTCTGGCGAACGGAGCCAAGAGATGAGCCGTCGCACGTCCCACATAGCCTGGGCCCCGGCGTGGACCGTGTCCATCACGTCCCCCGAGAGTATCCGGTCACCGCTCACAGTCCCGACCTTGCGGGGACCGTGGATCGGGAGTATCGGAAGCAAGAGGTTCAGGCCGAGCTCGTGGTGGAGGTGCTCCGGCCGGTAGAGCAAGAGGTCCCTCCTCGGGAACCCCATCCTGATACCGTGCAGTCCGACGAGCCACGGCCGCGGTTCTCCGGGGTGCCGCATGACCCAGGCGTGGGCCGTGCGGTTCTCCTCGTACGAGAGCCAGCGGTCGCGGCCCGGTTCGTCCGGCCACGGCTCGTAGCCGCTCTCGAAGCTCAGGTGCTCCATGTCCCAGCTCTTATGCCGCAGGGGCTCTTCGCGCGGGTTTTCTGGTGGCGGAGGGTCTCTGTGGTAGGTCGCGGGACTGGAAAGCCATTCTTCGCCGGCGAACATTTCCAGCGCCCCGTCGAGTTCGCGGCCTATCCGGTCCGCCCGGGACCCGAAAGACAGCGGCGAAGTGGTGAGCACGATGCTGCACATCGAAAGTTCGTCGCCGGCGGCCGTATATGACTGCCTGAGATCCAGCCGGGGCTCCGGCGTTTCGAGGGGCACGGGCTCTTGACCCAGGGCCAGATACCCGGCGGCGACGAAGCTCCCGCCGGAGGCGACCGGCAGCACAAAAGCGGCCACCGAACCGGAGATGAGGGCTAGGGGTAAGGAGAACAACATCCCCACGACGGCCCCGAACGACATGAACTGAAAGATGCGGGCGTCCCCGGCCCACAGCAAATTGGAGAGCCCCGTCGCCAGCAGCAAAGTCCCCGGCACGGCGCCCAGAACTCCTCCCAACAAGCCGCCCTCTACGGCCCACCACATCCACAGCATGCCGGCCGCGACCGGGACCCCGGATACCGCCGGCCACCAGGACGGCGCTATCGGGCCGGACTCGGGCCTCCGTTTTTTACTCTTTAAGGTTTCCATCCGCATGTTTTAGCAGAGACGCTCTCCGCGCGCGGTTGTGGAGTACGGAGCAACCATTCGGGAAGGGGTACGTTCTAGTTTTAGGTCGCGGGTTTACCGGCTTCACCTTCACCGGAGGAAGAAGGGATGACGCCGGCGTCGCGGAGGGTTTCTCTGACGGCCTCGTGGCCCTCGCCGGTCCGGAGCAGGCCGAAGTGGTTGCCCTGGTGCCAGACGACGCGGGGTTTGTCCCAGTGTTCCCACAGGGCGTGGGGTTCGTTTGCCGGGATAATGCGGTCGGCCAGGCTGGCTACCACGGTCCGGCCCGCCTTCGGCACCTGCGGTTCGAACGACAGCGGGGAGACGACGCGCAGTACCTGATCCGTTTTTTTCTGGGTCGTGCCTTTGGTCTTGAGGTAGCGCGTCGCGGCGGAGAAGCCGTCGCGCCAGAACATGTGGGACGGTTCTACCGACGGGTTGGCGCACACCGCGGCGTCTATTGTGTCGTCCAGGCCGGCGAGCAGGGCGGTGGTGTAACCCCCGAGGGAATGTCCCAAAACGCCGACCGCCGGGGCGTCTTGCTCCGGCAGGCGCAGCCAGGCGAGGAGCCGCCGGATGTCCCAAGACCCTTGGGCCCCGGCGTGGAGAAGCTCCATCATGCTCCCCGAGAGCAGGGGCGAGCCGCTGACCAGGCCTTTTCTCCGGGGGCCATGGAGCGGAAGGTAGGGGAGGAGCAGGTTCAGCCCCAGCTCATCGTGTAGAAATTCCGGCTGGAAGATGTCGCCGCCCTTGTGGGGCGAGCCGTTGCGGAGGCCGTGGATACACACGAGCCAGGGGCGGTTCTCGTCGTCCCGGTGCCGGAGGGTTAGGGCGTGTGCCGTGCGGTTGTCCACGTGGGAGAGCCAGCGGTCGCGGCCCGGCTCGTCCGGCCACGGCTCGTAGCCGCTCTCGAAGCTCAGGTGCTCCATGGTCCGGCCCTTGTGTCGGAACTCTTTGACGGTAATGTTGTCGGCGGGGGGAGGCTCGGTGTGGAAACGTTCGGGTTCTTCGAGCCAGTTATTCTCCTCGAATACCTCCAGGGCCTCGTCCACCTCGCGGGAGATCCAGGTGGCGGTCGAGCCGACCGCCTGCGGCCAGGTGGTGAAGATCAACGCGATCATCTTGATCTCGTCGCTCGCCGCCTTGGCGGAGAGCTTTATGCCCATGTCGGGCTCCGGTACGTCTTGAGGCACGGGAACCTCGCCGACGGCCAGATACCCGGCGGCCACGAAGCCCACCGCCGAAAGAACCAGCAACACCACCCCCACGATAGGCCCGGCGACGAACATCATCGGGAAAGAGAAGATTACCCCGAAGAACGTGCCCAAACACATAAACTGGGAGAGGCGGGCATCGCCGCCGGAAAAGACGTTCGAGAGGCTTGGGGAGATCAGCAACACCGCCGGAAGAATGCCGAAAATGTTTCCCCAGATACCGGTGTTAACGGCGAAGTAAGCCCATATCAGCCCGGTTACACCCGTTAGCGGTGGAATAAACGGCCACAGCGGCGGCGCCGCCGGGCCGGGCGGTTCACCTTGTTTGGTATCGGGCTCTTTTACCAATTTTGCGCCTCCCCGTAAGTGCTGCCGGCGTCACGATCACTCGTACTGTACAGCTTCGACGATGTTCGTGCGGGCGGCGGAGCGGGCGGGGAGGAGGCCGGCGAAGACGCCGATGCCGAGCCCGGCCACGAGGGCGTAGATGGCGGGGCCGGTCGGGTAGAAAAAGCTCACCTCGAAGCCGCCGGCCCCCGAGCCGCGGACAAAAAGGTAGCCCAGAGCCGAACCGACGACCACGCCGACGAGGCAGCCGATCAGGCTTATAACCACGCCTTCGTCTATGATGAGCCGCCCGACCTGGAGCCGGGTGGAGCCGACGGCCCTAAGAATCCCGATCTCCCGGGTCCGCTCGAAGACGCTCATCGAAAGGGTGTTGACGACCCCGAAGGCCGAGACCGCCACCGAGACGCCCATGATGGCGTAGAAAAAGACGTACTGCCGGTTGAAGTCGTTTTCTATCTGAGACTTCCACTCTGCGTTCGAGTAAAAGGTGAACTGCGGGTAATCTTCGAGAACCTTCTCCATTCCGCGGTTTATCGCCCCCCGATCCGAACCCGGCGTGGCTTTTATGGCGAGGAACTCGTCGGATTTCTCGTTAAAATCGTCCGCGAGTACCCCGTCCGAGAGGTAGATGCCCCCGCCACCGCCCAGCAGGTCGTTCTCCAGAATACCCGCGACCGGGTACTTTTTCGGGCCTTGGGGGGTCGGAAGCTTTATCTGCTCTCCGACCTTTAGTTTGCGGGACTCGGCGAGTTGTTTGCCGATGAGGGCGGAGCCGCTTTCGAGTTTCGAGAAGGCATCCGGGCCCCCGGCGGCGTAGTTTACACGGAAGATGTCCGGGTAGCTCCCGTCCACCCCGAAGACGAAGCTGACCTCCTCACCCTGCCGCAAAAACGTGGAAGAGAGGGCGGTCGTGTCTTCGACGCCGGAAATATCGGAGACCCTCCGCGGTAGCTCTCTGGAGAAAGTTGCGCTGGAATTTTGGGCGACGGGCTGGACGACGTAGTCGCTGCCGAGCGAGCTTTCGAGGGAGGCCCGGATCGTGCCGAGCACGCTCCCGCCCAAGGCCGAGAACGCTATGACGAGCGAGATTCCAACCATCAGCGCCGAGGCCGTAAGCGCCGTCCGGGTGCGGTTGCGGGTGGCGTTTGCGGCCGCCATGCGGCCTTCGACCCCGAACAGCAGCCGGAGAACGGGTGAGAAAACCAAAGACAGCGGCCTCACGAGCGCCGGGATTATAAGCGAGACGCCGAGGAAGGTGCCGATCACACCAACTATCCCGGAGATGTAGACGAGGCCGTCCAGGTTCGCCGAGAGGTTGCTGGCGAGGTAGTAGATCCAGGGCGCGCAAACCCCGACCAGCACAACCCCGAGTACCGGCGCGAGCCAGAAGAGACGCCGCGACCACCGCCCGGAATCGCCGCCGGTACGGGCGCGCATCGCCTCTACCGGGCTCACCCGTCCGGCCCGCAAAGCGGGATAGAACGCGGCTACAACCGTAACCAAGATTCCGACTACGACCGCGGAGACGAGGGCGAATGGGGAGAGGTAGAGCTCGGTGATCTCGAACGTAAAAGCCCGGCCGAAAAGGTAAACGAGACCCCGGGCTATTCCGTAGCCGAAAGCCACGCCGACGACCGAACCGAGAAACCCCAAAAGTGCGGCTTCGATCATTACGGAGCGCCCGATCATGGCCCGCGTGGAACCTAGCGCCCGCAGCATCCCGAGCTCCCGCGTGCGCTCTAACACCGTCATCGAGAGCGCGTTGAAGACCAGGAAAGCCCCGACGAACAGCGCGGTCCCGGCGAAGAAGAGCAGCGCGATCTGGAACCCCTGCAACTGGCTGCTGACCTGCTCGGTGCGGGTCGTCGAACGCTCCACCTGAAACCCGTCCCCGAGCTTGCCGGTGAGCCGCTCTTGCAACGCCGGCAAAGCCGCCCCCTCGGCCACGTTCACGGAGATACCGGAGATCTCCCCTTCACTATCGAACGTCTTTTGGGCGTAAGAAGATGGGGCCATACCGAAACCCACCCCGCCGAACGAACCGCCCGGTATCCGCAAGAGCCCGACCAGCTTCAACTCTTCCGGGCCTTGCGGCGTACCGATCCGAACCGTGTCGCCCACGCCCAGGCCGGCGGAGTCCGCCGTGCCGCCGTCGAGGGTTAGCTCGGCGCCGTTCTCCGGGTAGCGGCCTTGCGTCAGGTCGAAGCCCGTCGCCAGGGACGCCGACTCCGGCTCGACGCCGAAGAGCCGCATGCTCTGGACCTCCGGCAGCCCGTTCTCGTCTGTCTCATCCAGTATCAGGGACGCCGGCAGCGAGAGCCGGGGTGCGGCGGACTCCACACCGGTCGTCGAACGGACCTCTTGCACGCGGTCTTCTTTGAAAGTCCCGCTGCCGCCCGCGGCGGTGATGGTGAGATCTGCACTCCCGTAGGCGCGGGTGAAGAGCTCCGTGAAGGTGCTGGACATCGTGTTGGAGAGGGTTAAAACCCCGAAGACTATGCCTACGCCGAGCACGATCCCTATGGCGGTGAGGACCGTGCGCTGCGGGCGCGAACCGAGGTTGCGAAAGCTCAGGCTGGAGAAGCGACGGAGTTTCACGGCGTCGTGCCGACCCCGGCGGTGTGACGTGTTAACCTGAAGGCCGAGATGACAGAGACCAGCACACCAGACAATACTTCGAGGGCCGGGCACTCGCGCATGGGCATCACGTCCTTCGTCATCGCGATCTTGACAACCGTCGTGATCGTGATCCTCTTTATAGTAGCCGGTGTCCTTACTGCCCAGGCCTTACAGGGCATAGACA
The DNA here is from genome assembly GCA_965213905.1 of Rubrobacteraceae bacterium. Classification (GTDB taxonomy): domain Bacteria; phylum Actinomycetota; class Rubrobacteria; order Rubrobacterales; family Rubrobacteraceae; genus SIRX01. The sequence goes on from OZ243922.1 coordinate 2,425,194, forward strand.
CCCAGAACGTCGACCCCCGAGAGATCGAGCAGAGGCTGCAGGAGTCATCGGCCGGGACCGGCCTGGCGCTGGCCGGGGCCAGCATATTCGCCTGCCTGTTCGCGTACTTGCTGGGGCTCGGGCTCGGCATCGCCGGGCTTATCCAGAGCCGGCGCAAAAGGGTGTTCTCCGTCCTCGGCGCCATCTTCAACGGGGGTGCCGTCCTCGTCTTCATCGTCCTGGCCCTCTTCGGCCTCGTGGCCGGCGGCCTGTAGAACTAGTCTTCACAGGCTCTATCCGGCCGATTCCAAGACCTTAATGCGCTCTAATATCTCGTCCGGGTTTGGCCCGCGAAGCTCGTCCACCACCTGGCCGTCCGCCAGAAAAACCACCCGGTCGGCGGCGGAGGCGGCACGGGGGTCGTGGGTAACCATGATGATCGTCTGCTCGTAGCGGGCCGCGGACTCCCGCATGAGGTCCAGCACCCCGGTGCCGGTCCTGGAGTCGAGGTTTCCGGTCGGCTCGTCGGCCAGAATGATGTCCGGGTTTCGGACGAGGGCGCGGGCTATCGCCACCCGCTGCTGCTCACCGCCCGATAGCTCATCGGGCCGGTGCTCCCGACGCCTCGAGAGCCCTACGAGCTCCAAGAGTTCGTCGAGACGGTCCGCGTACTTGCCGGGCTTTTCACCGGAGATCAGGGCCGGCAGCAACACGTTCTCCTCGGCGGAGAGCGTCGGGATGAGGTTGAAGAACTGGAACACGAACCCCATCCGCTCGCGCCGGAGCAGCGTCAGCTTTTTGTCCGAGAGCCCGGAGAGCTCCACGCCGCCGACGGTCACCCGGCCGGACGACGAACGGTCCAGGGCGCCGAGAATGTGGAGCAGCGTGCTCTTGCCCGAACCCGAAGGGCCCATGATGGCCGCAAACTCACCCTCCAAAAACTCCAGCGAGACTTCCTTGAGCGCCCGCACCGCGGTAGGACCCTCACCGTAGGCTTTCGCCAACCCCTCGGTCTTTACGGCGACTTTGCTTCCGTTTTCCACCCGCTAAGTATATCCGCGGGGGTGGATGCGACGGTGAACGTTTCGACAGCCGCCGGGGCCGGGGGTCGGTCGTTTGCGGGCGTCTCGATGCCGTGTTACGGTCAGAGTCAGAATATGATGAAAATTCTGGCAATGGTTATTGGCATCTTTGTAACACTCATCCCCGCTATTTTAGAGGCGGCCGCCTGGATCGTGCGATTCTACCGGAAGAGAAAGGCAGTTTCCGGCGAAATCCAGCGAAGCCGTCGTTTGTAACACTTACCCTCCGCTGGTAAACTACCGCGGCAATTTTAATAAGCCCCTGCTTCCCGCGGTGTGATCCGCGCTGGGGAAGCTGATAGAGACCAGAGGAGGCAAAACATCGACACTTACGAAGCCATGCTCATAGTCATCCCCGAACTCGACGAAGAACAGGTCGAGAGCACGCTCGCACGGTTCCGCACCGTGATCGAGCGAACGGGCGGCGAAGTAACGGAGACCAACCACTGGGGCCGCCGGAAGCTGGCCTACGAAATAGACCACCGGACGGACGGCTTCTACAGCATTATGAATTTTACCGCCGGGGAGCGAACCCTCGTAGAACTGAAGCGCATCCTGCGGGTCTCCGACGACGTGCTCCGGCACATGGTGGTCAAGCTGCCGGAGGACTACGCCAAGCCGTCGCAGGAGCCCGAGGAATCGGCCGCGGCCGCCCAGGTCTCCGGCTAGATGAAGAATCAGGAGGTTCTGTAAATGGGACAACGCAGGAGAAGAGGCCCGGACAAGGGCGACCGGCCAGTAAAAAATCGGCCGTGCATTTTCTGCCAGGAGAACATTAGCTACGTGGACTATAAGGACTACAACATGCTCCGGCGCTTTACTTCGGAGCGGGGTAAGATCCGGGCGCGCCGGGTTACGGGGTTGTGTCCCCAGCATCAGCGCGAAGCCGCGTCGGCCATAAAGCGCGCCCGCGAGATGGCGCTTCTGGCCTACGTAGCGGGACAGTAGGAGGAAGCCCATGCAGGTAATACTGACTCAAGACGTAGAGAAGATCGGTCAGCGCGGGGACATCGTAGACGTGAGCCGGGGCTACGTCCGCAACTTCCTCGTGCCCCGCGACCTGGCCGAGGTGGCCACCCCCGCCAAGATGGAGGAAGCCCGCCGTCAAATGGAGGAGGCCGAGGAGCGCGAGCGCCGCCTGGCCGAGCGGTCGGAGGAGATCGCCGCGACCCTCAACAAGAGCGTCATAACCATCGAGGCCCGCACCGGCGAAGACGAGCGGCTCTTCGGCTCCGTCACCGCCGCAAATATCGCCGACGCCATCCAACGGGCGCGGGACGTTCGCGTAGACCGTCGCCGCGTCATGCTCGACGAACCCATAAAGTCCCTCGGTACCCACCAGGTACCGGTCCAGGTCCACGGCGACGTCCAGGCCAGCGTAAAAGTCATCGTCGTACCCAAACTGTAGCTCTACCTGAGGTTTATGTAATACCTCGACCAGAGGCTTAGGAATAAAGGCCCCGATTCTATTGTATCGGGGCCTTTTTTGCTGCATATTAGGGAGATGGAACGGCGGGGAAGAATTCGGGAGGTAACCGGCGGCGGCGACGCCGCGCGCGTACCGCCACACGACTTGGACGCCGAGCGGGCGGTTATCGGGGCGATGCTCGTCTCGGAATCCGCTGTGGCCGCTGTGGCGGAATCCATCTCAGCCGAGGACTTTTACTCCGAGACCCACCGGGTTCTCTACCGGGCCATGATGCGGCTCTACGCCAAAGGCGATCCCATAGACCAGCTTACACTCCTGGACGAGTTGCGGGGTATGGACGAGGCAGACCGGGTCGGGGGGAGGGCCTACATCTTTCAGCTCGTGGAGAGCGTTCCAACGGCGGCCAACGCCTCCCGCTACGCCGAGATAGTTCGGGGCAAGGCGCTTCTCCGGTCCATAATAGACGCCGGCAGCCGCATCGCCGACGACGCCTTCCGCGAACCCGACGACGTAAACGAAGCCCTCGACGCCGCCGAACAGTTAGTGTACAGCGTCTCCAACCGGACGCTCCGGGAGAGGCTGTCGCCGGTCTCCGAGCTGGCGCCGGGCGCCCTGGAGATGATACAGCGCCTCTACGAGTCCGAGGGCGAGGTAACGGGCGTCGAGACGGGGTTCGAGGACCTGGACCGTTTAACCACCGGTTTCCACAACAGCGACCTCGTCGTGCTGGCCGCGAGACCGGCGATGGGCAAGTGTCTCAGCGCGGACGCGGAGATCGTGCAGAAAGATGGCAGCGTTAGTACTATCGAGCAACTCGTGAAAAGGGGGGACGCCCGGCTGATGACCCTCGGGGACAACCTCAAGTTTTCCTGGACGCGGCCGAGCGCTTACATAGACGATGGAGTCAAGCCGGTATTCGAGGTGTCTACCCGGCTGGGGCGGAAAATCAAGACCACGATAACCCATCCTTTTCTTACGGTGGAGGGGTGGAAGAAGCTCGGTGAACTGTCGGTAGGAGAGCCCGTGGCGGTTCCGCGCCGGACTCCGGTTTTCGGTGACGATCCTATTGGAGAGCACCGGATCAAGCTGCTGGGCTATATGTTGGGTGATGGGGGTCTCACGAACACCTCGCCCCGCTTCACCAATTCCAACCGTAAGATCCGGGAAGACTTCGTGGAGGCCGTGAAGGCTTTCGGGGGCTTGTGTGTTCGTGAAGAAAGCTCCAACGGCACACGTACACCCTCGCTTTGCGTGTCCGCCGATCTGGCGGCGACGAGAAGGTGTCGTGCGTCGTTCGCAACAAAATTCGATCGGGCTGTTTGCAACTCTACGCGATCGGCCCGCGAGATCGCCGAGCATATCGGGGTCAGTCCTGCTTCACTGGTCAACTGGCGTCGGGGAAGGACCGTGCCGGATAGGGATGCTTTCAGCAAACTTCGTGAGACGTTGGCTGCGGATGCCGTAGTTCTCGACGCGCCCGGGCTGGACCGGGCCCGCAAGAACGTCCCGAACAGCCTAATGCGGTGGATGGAGGATATAGGACTGCGAGGGTGCCGGGCGAAAGACAAGTTCGTTCCGGAGTGCGTTTTCCGCGTTCCGCAAGAAGAGCTATCGCTGTTCCTCAACCGTCTCTTCGCGACGGACGGCTGGGCAACCGTTCTGGCTACCGGGCAGGCGCAGCTTGGTTACTGCACCGTTAGCGAGAAGCTTGCGCGGCAAGTTCAACACCTGCTGCTGAGGTTCGGTGTTGTGGCTTCGCTCCTAAAACGTTCCGTCAAGTATGGGGATTCGCGGCGCGCGGCTTACCAGTTGAACATTACTGATGCGGACTCTATGCGCAACTTCGTCGAAGAAATCGGTATCTTCGGCAAGGAAGAGGCCATCCAACTCGTCGCCGAAGCGCTGGAACATAGAGAACCTCATGTCAACCGAGACCTCGTACCGCGGGAAGCCTGGAAATTGATCTCTGAAGTTCGCCAGGACGAATCCTGGGCGGCTTTGGCGCGGCGTATGGGCTACGGTCCCGGCCATAACTTTCATGTTGGGAAAAGGTCTCTCTCACGGGGTCGCTTCGCCCGGTTTGCTAAGGCGCTAGAAGATCCGGGCCTGCAAAACCTCGCAGAGAGCGACGTGTACTGGGATGAGATCGTCAGCATTGAACCACTCGGGAACCAACAAGTCTACGATCTGACCATCCCCGTGACCCACAACTTTGTCGCTAACGACATCTGTGTTCACAACACGGCATTCGCCCTCAACGCGATCTGGCACGCGGCGGGCGTGGAAGAGCTGCCGGTGGCGATCTTCAGTTTGGAGATGAGCAAAGAGCAGCTCGTGCAGAGGCTCATCTCTCAGACGACGCGGATCCCGACGCAGGATTTGAGGAGCGGCAACGTCCGGGCCGAGGATTGGCCGAAGCTGGTGCGGGGGGTGGCGGAGGTCAGTGGGGCGCCCATCTGGATCGACGACACGGCGGGGATCAACCTGATGGAGATGCGGGCGAAGGTCCGGCGGCTTTCCAGCCGCCTCAACGCCCAGGACGAGAAGCCGCTCTCGCTCGTCGTGGTGGATTATCTGCAGCTCATGATCGGCAACAGTCGCGAAAACCGCCAACAGGAGATAGCAGAGATCTCCCGCGGCCTCAAAGTCCTCGCCCGCGACCTCGACGTGCCGGTGCTCGCCATAGCCCAGCTCTCCCGCGCCGTAGAATCCCGTCACGACAAGCGCCCAATGCTCTCGGATTTGCGAGATTCTGGCGCTATAGAACAAGATGCCGATATGGTAATGTTTCTCTACCGCGACGAATACTACAACCCCGACTCCGACGACAAGGGCATCGCCGAGGTCATCGTCGGCAAGCACCGCAACGGGCCGACCGGCAAGACCCAGCTCGCGTGGCTGGAGCAGTACACCAAATTTGCCTCGCTGGCGCGGCGCTAACCGCGGTTTGGTCCCGAAGTTCGACTATTCGCTCGACTTTCAGAACACGAACTTCCGCGAGCAGCCGCACCTTTACAGGGTTGGAAAAGGCGAGCAGGGAGTCTTGCTCGTCGAGCCGTACAAGTCGGAGATCCTGCCGTATTGGCGGTTCAAGACGGAGGCGGTCGCCCGGGAGTCTGCGGAGAGCATCTACGCGCTGTTTTTAGACTACAAGCGGCAGGATGATTTCGTCGGTATGGACATGGCGAGGAAGTTCTTGCAGATGGGCTACACCCGGGCGCGCCGTTACGCCAACCACCGCTACGGCAGGAAGTACGACGCCCGGGGCGGGGTGCTCCCGCAGGAGCCCGACGCGCTCGACAACGAGAAAGCCCGCGCCGCCCGCGTGTTCTACGAGAAGTACTTGCTCGTCAGAGAAGACGAACGTTACAAGCGGCGCCGGAAAGACTGGTCCGGCAAGTACGGGTAGCGTCGGAGGGCGGTTCTTCCGACAGCAGAATAAGCCCGTCCCGTACATAATGTTTTGGCGGTCTGGCGTGCGAAAGGAGATGGAACGACTTGGATGGGGCAGCATTAGTTTTGTTTCTTACGGCTTCGCTGGTGGTGATCCTGGCGCCGGGGCCGGACAACATCCTCGTACTTACCCGCGGCGTGACGCTGGGCCGCCGGGCCGCGCTCGTCTCGGCGGCCGGCGCGAGCACGGGGCTCGTGTGCCACTCGTTGTTCGCGGCGGCCGGGCTCTCGGCCGTGTTGGCAAGCTCGGCGACGGCCTACACGATGGTCAAGTACGTTGGGGCGGCTTACCTGATCTACCTGGGCATAAAGTCATTGCTCGACCGGGAAAGGTTCGTGTTTCCCCCTGGGGACAGGCCAGCTCTGGGCCTCCGCAGCGTCTACGGTCAGGCCGTCGTTTCCAACGTCTTCAACCCCAAGATAGCGGTCTTCTTTCTGGCGTACCTGCCGCAGTTCGCCAACCGGGTGGCGGAGATCGGCGTGACGCTGCAGCTTCTCCTCCTCGGGTTGGCTTTCGCGCTCTCGACGTGGACGCTCTTCAGCTTCGTCGCCTATTTCTCGGGCGCCCTGGGCGGCTGGCTGAGACACCGGCCCCGGGCGGCCAACGGCCTGAGTTGGCTGACCGGCGGCGTGCTGGTGGGCCTGGGACTGCGGCTGGCCTGGCCCGAGCGCCGCTGACCGGCGGCGCCGAAAGCTACTTTATCGCAGCACCCATCGCGTGGTAGCCGCCGTCTACGTGGATTAACTCCCCGGTCGTGGCCGGCCACCAGTCGGAGAGCAGGCTAACGACCGAACGCCCGACGGGCTCTGGGTCGGTGGTCTCCCAGCCCAGAGGAGCCTGACGCCCCCATTCGCCTTCGATGCTCTCGAAGCCGCTAATGCCTTTGGCGGCCAGGGTTTTTACCGGACCGGCGGAGATGAGGTTTACCCGGATGCCGCGTTCCCCAAGGTCGCGGGCCAGGTAGCGGGAGGTGCTCTCCAGGGCGGCCTTTGCGACGCCCATCCAGTCGTAAGCGGGCCAGGCGACGCGGGCGTCGAAGTCGAGGCCGACGATGGAGGAGCCGGGCTTCATGAGGTCCGAAAGGCCCACGGAGAGGGCTTTTAGCGAGTAGGCCGAGGTCTGGACGGCGGTCGCCACGGAGGGCCACTCGGCGGTCAGGAAGTTGCCGCCCAGGGCGTCATCGGGGGCGAAGGCGATGGCGTGAACGATGCCGTCCAGCTCGCCCCAGCGCCCTTTCAGGTCTTCGGCGACGGCTGCTATGTCTTCGGGCTTATTCGCGTCGAGCTCCAGTACGGGGGGCTCCGGGTCCAGCTTTTTCGCCGTGCGTTTGGTTAGGGAGGCGGCGCGGCCGAAGCCGCTCAAGGCGATGTCCGCCCCCTGCTCTGCCGCGAGCCGCGCGACGGAGTACGCGATAGAACGCCGGTCTAGGACGCCGGTTACCAGTATTTTCTTGCCCTCCAGAAGCCCAGCCACTTCATCCTCCTCGTAGACCTGCAGACCGGCCAAAGTCTACGGGATAAGCTTCTTCGTGACCAGCGGGACGGGGACTACTCCGTCGAGCCCCCGCCGTAGAGGTGTTTTTCGTAAGACGACTCGACCCGCGCCTGCCAGGACAGCAAGTTGTAGCGGAGCCCTTCGAGCTTCTCGGGGCTTTGGTCGTCGATCAGGTTCTCCTTCTCTAAGGGGTCTTTCGAGAGGTCGAAGTACTCTTCTTCTTTGTTGCCGTAGTAGTAGATGTATTTCTTGGAGCCCTTTACGCTCGCCAGGCAGCGGTTCTCCTGGTAGCAACTCGCCATGAGCTCCCGGTCTTCGGGTGGGTCCAGAGCGGAAGCCCCGGGATACGTACCACCTTCTATGTCGTAGCCGAGCAGGCCCGTTACCGTGGGGAGGATGTCGAGTAGGTTGACCGGGGCCTCTACCCTGCCAGCGTCCTGAGGTTTCTTGGGGTCGTGGACGATAAACGGTACCCGGAGCCCTTCGTTGTAGATCACGTTGTCGTGCTGGCGCAGGCCGTGCTCGCCGAAACCTTCGCCGTGGTCGCCGGCGATCACGAACACCGTGTCCTCGTACAACCCGAGCTCTTTGTATTGATCGAAGAGGTTCTCCAGAAAGCGGTCCTGATAGCGCACGGTGTTGAGGTAATCGTTCAGTTCCTCGTCCTCGGAGAACTGTTTTTCGCCGTAGCGATCCGGCACGGTGTAGTCGTGGTGCGCGGTTACGGTGAGATAGGTCGCCAGAAACGGCCGGCCCTCGTCCTTTTTCAGCCATTCCTCACTCGGCCCGAGCATTACGTCGTCTTCATAGCCGAAGTAGTTGACCTCCTCGAAGCTTTCTTTGTCCATCTCTTCTACCGGGAAGAAGTCGTCGTAGCCGAAATTCTCGACTAGCTGGCCGCGGCGCTCGAACTCTCCGGTCGCCGACTGGAAGAACGCGCTGCGGTAGTTCTGCTTCCCGAGCAACTCCGGCAAGCACCGGGCGGGGATCGCACCCGGCTCGGACTCTGTGTTGTTCGTATCCAACGGCGGGGCCGCGCCGCAGTTTCCGGCGACCATAGCTTTCGAGGTGTGGGGAACCACGGCATAAGCATTCTCCGCCACCAGGCTTTCTCCGGCCAGCTTGTCTAAAAACGGGGTTGTCTCCAGGTCTTCGTTGTAGGGCGTGGCCGACCGGGCGCGCGTGGACTCCAAAAACACCAGGACCACGTTGCGTTTGTCGGTTCCGGACGTTTTTGCCAGGGAGGTGTCTTTTAAGGAGTCCTCCGCGACCAGGTTGGTTTTAATCTTTTGGAAGTCCGGCTGGTTTAGCTCGGAGAGGGCTATGTTGACCAGGGCGTCCCGGGAGAAATTATCGCTGGCGCCCGTGGCGCTCGGCAACGCGGCGAGCGAGCACAAAAAAACCGCCGCCGCGCACGCGGCGAGCGGGGCCCTCCAGGGTCTTCCCGGCGTCCGGAGCGGGGGGCGCCACCGCCTCGTCAAAAGACGGGTTATCGCGGCCGGGCCGGCCACCACGTAAAAAAGAACCGCGAGTAGAAGCAGCCAGTGCAGCACCGAGGTCTCGGCGCCGATTATCTTCCACGTTTCACCGAAAGACGAGAGCGAGAGCATTATAAAGCTGTAGTCCAGCGTCGAGCCCGTGGTTTTGTAGAAAAAGTGGGTGCTGGTAACCAGCACGACCACCACCAGGGCCGATACGTGAAACAGTCCCAAAAGGACCCATCTAAAAACTCCCCGCCGGAACACGGAGAAAAGACCGATCCACAACAGCGCGTAACCCAGGTTGAAGAGCACATCGGAGCGCAACTGGTCTACAAAGCCCAACGGTCCCGGCAGGCTCAACTGGGTAAAAATGCGGACTATTTTCAAGGCGACGCTGTAGAAGGCCAGGGGGAGCAAAAGGCTCAGCAGGTAGACCCAGTCCCTCCGGACCAGAAGCCCCGACGAGAAAGCTACAATATGCTTTTTGATACTCTTCCAGCGCATGAATGCGGGGGAGTTTAACAAAGATTTCATGCCGCCGGCATCCTCGAAACCCCATCGTCGCCCACGGAACCCCGGCCCGGCGGACGGGTTCGAGCCCGGGACATCGTCGGATCCTCCCAACAAAAGTGCCCCTAAGGAGGTGGTCGAAAAGCTGTCGGGGACTAGACCGGGTTGACCGGAGTTGAAAACAAAGCTACTTTGGTAAACGTGGCGACTTGAGGTTACTGTGGGGGTGTCGAAAGAAATAGAAAAGAGCCAAGAATTACCGTGCGGCTTAGTGGGTAAGAGTATGGAGGAGGCCAGAGGGAAAGGCCTGCAACAGAAGACGAAACCGGGAAAGGAAAAATTCACGATGAGCGAAAAGCAGAATCCGGAGACTCAGGAAGTTCAGGCCTACGATCCGCCGGAGGAGTTCGTCTCCCAGGCTAACGTAACGGACCCTTCGGTGTACGAGACGGCGGAGAAAGACTTCGAGGGGTTTTGGGCTTCGTGGGCGCGGGAGCTCCACTGGTTTCAGGACTTCGAGAAGACCCTGGATTGGGACCCGCCCGAGGCCCAGTGGTTTGTCGGGGGTAAGACCAACGTCTCCTACAATTGCCTGGACTACCAGATAGAACAAGGCCGGGGCGACAAGGATGCCATTGTTTGGGAGGGTGACGAGCCGGACCAGGAGATCCGCTACACGTACTCGGAACTCAAGACCGAGGTGGAGAAGTTCTCCAACGTCCTAAAAGACCTCGGGGTCGGCAAAGGAGACCCCGTGGCGGTCTACCTGCCGATGGTCCCGGAGCTTCCCATAACGATGCTCGCCTGCGCCCGCATCGGCGCGCCCCATTCGGTGGTCTTCGGGGCTTTTAGCGCCGACGCTTTGCGGGACCGCATCAACGACTGCGAGGCGAAAGTCCTGGTTACGGCGGATACCGCGCCGCGCGGCGGCAAGAAAACCGCCCTCAAGGAAAACAGCGGCAAAGCCCTGGAAGACACGCCGTCCATAGACAACGTCGTGGTCGTGCGGCGCACCGGCGACGAAGTAGAGATGCAAGAAGACCGGGACCACTACTGGGACGAGCTGATGGAAAACGCCTCGGACGACTGCCCGGCCGAAGAGATGGACTCGGAAGACCTGCTCTTTATCCTCTACTCCTCCGGCTCTACCGGTAAGCCAAAGGGCATCGTGCACACCACGGGCGGGTACATGACCCAGGTCTACGCCACGACCAAGTGGGTGCTCGACCTCCAGGAGGACGACGTCTACTGGTGCACGGCGGACATCGGGTGGGTAACGGGGCACTCGTACATCGTCTACGGGCCGCTGGTCAACGGCGGCACCTCGCTCGTCTACGAGGGGACGCCGACCTACCCCGAGAGCGACAGGTTCTGGGATATCATCGAGCGCCGCGGGGTGAGCATACTCTACACGGCCCCGACGGCCATCCGGGCGTTTATGAAGTCCGGCACGGAGGATCTCGAAAAGCACGACCTCTCTTCGCTAAAACTTCTGGGGACGGTTGGGGAGCCGATCAACCCCCGGGCCTGGGAGTGGTACTACAACAACGTGGGCGGCGGCCGCTGCCCGGTAGTAGATACCTGGTGGCAGACGGAGACGGGCGGAATAATGATCACGGGCCTCCCGGCCATGACGACCATGAAGCCCGGCAGCGCCTCGCGTCCGTTCCCCGGCGTTTTCCCTGGTCTCTACGACGAGGAAGGCAACGAGCTCGAGGGCGAAAACCAGGGCAACCTGGTGATGAAGCAGCCGTGGCCGGGGATGCTCCGCACCCTCTACAACGACCCCGAACGCTACCGGGAGACCTACTGGCAGAAGTACGGCGACGCCTACTTCGCCGGCGACGGGGCCAAGCGCGACGAGGACGGCTACTACACGATCACGGGCCGGGTGGACGACGTAATAAACGTCTCCGGCCACCGGATGGGCACGATGGAGGTCGAGAGCGCCCTGGTCGCCCACGAGGCCGTTGCCGAAGCCGCCGTAACCGGGGTGGAGCACGAAGACAAAGGCCAGGCCATCTTCGCCTACGTCACCCTGGAAGGTGACCGGGAAGGCTCGGACGAACTGAAAGACGCCTTGATCCAGCAGGTCCGCGACCGCATCGGGGCCATCGCCAAGCCCGAGGAGATAGTCTTTACCGACAACCTCCCGAAGACCCGGAGCGGCAAGATCATGCGCCGCATCCTCCAGGGCGTCGCGGAGGGCGACGAAGACCTCGGCGATACCTCCACACTCGCCGACCCCTCCGCCGTAGACGAACTAAAGGAGGAAGTCTCCCAGCAGACCTGACTCGCAGAAAATAGCTGCACGAGAGGGGCGGGCCTCGGTCCGTCCCTTTTCTCTTTGGAAGACAGAAACCTTTACATCCCCGTTTTCGTATAAGGGTGTAGTAAAATAACGTCCAACAAACAAAAATCTTTCCAAGGAGGAAGAAGTGTTCGGAGGCATTGGCTTCGGTTACATAATAGTAATGATCTTGAGCATGGTGCTCTCCGCCGTGGCGGCGGCGTGGGTGCGGAGTTCGTACGCGAAGTACTCGAAAAAGCAGAGCAACAGCGGCATGACGGGCGCACAGGTGGCCCGGGCCATTCTGGACCGTAACGGGCTGACGAACGTGCCGGTCGAGCCGGTGGCCGGCCAGCTAACGGACCACTACGATCCGGGCAAGAAGGTCGTGCGGCTCTCCGAAGGCAACTACAACAAAAACTCCATCGCGGCGGTCAGCGTCGCGGCCCACGAGGTCGGGCACGCGATCCAGGACGCCACCGGCTACGCGCCTATGAAGCTGCGGGCCGGTATCTTCCCGGTCGTGAACTTCGCCGGCCAGTTCTGGATGCCGCTGTTCATCATGGGCATCTTTCTCGGTGGCAGCATCTTCATACAACTTGCGGCTATAGCGCTCGCCGCGGTAGTGGCCTTCCACGTCGTTACGCTACCGGTCGAGGTCAACGCCTCGACGCGGGCCTACGGCCAGTTGACCCGCTACGGGATGCTCTCGCACAGCGAGGCCGGCGGCACCAAGCGGGTGCTTTCGGCGGCGGCCTTTACCTACATAGCGGCGGCGCTGACTTCCATACTGATGTTGCTCTACTTGCTGCTCGCCGCCCGGCAGTAGAACTCCAAACAACGAAGAACTTCGGGCGGGGCTTCGGCCCCGCTCTTTTTTTGTGCCGCCCTCTAACACGGTTTATTTCGGTGCTAAAATGCTCGTGTTGTGGAAGGAGTAGACCGGATCAGCAAGCGTCGCCGGAGGCTGCGGAGTGTTGGAGAACCGCAGCCCTGGGAGCCGCGTCACATGCGGCTCGCCGGGATGCGGTTCGCGGAAGCCGTCGGGGACGAGGCCGGCCGGCGCAACGTGACGCTCGGGGTTATAAAACACCTGTGGCGCTCCCCGGTCCCTTTCGTTGGGTTCTACCCGCCGGAGGGCGTGCGGGTCACGGAAAACCGGGTTTACACACCGGCCCCGCCCAGGTTGGTGGACGACTCGGATTATCTCGTCGGGGTGGAGGAGCACAAAAAAGCCTACGCCAGGGATCTGGAAGGCACTATGGTCCCTTCTGGTAGTTTGCGGGGTTACTTCGAGGTGCCCACCGACGAGGGGTGGCAACTGGAGTTGGATCTCGCCGAGCGGCGGTTGGAGCTTCGTGACGCTTGGGGGCTCGGCAAGCGGGGCCGGGTGTTAGGGGATCTCGCGCCGTTTGTGTGGGCTTACCGCAACTGTGGCTTCTGCCTGGTGACCATCTACGACAAAGACATAGAGGCGCTGCGGGACGACCTGCTCTTCGTCGCAAAGCGCGAGGGCGTCGAGTTCCGGTGGCGCGAGAGCGTAGCCTAGAGCGTGGCTTAAGAGGCCGGGGCCAAGGGCCAAACCCCGGCAAATGTTTGCCCGGTTGCAAAATTCACAGAAAGTTGTAGGAGCAACAGGTTACATTCGGTTATAATCCAGGCAACAGGCATAGCGCCAGAGATCGGGTGGTATTCGTAGTCTGAAAGCGCGGGCACGCACCACGTAGAGAGGTGGAAGACTAAAAATGTTGATGAGGCATAGCAGCGGGGGCTTCGCCGTCACCAGTGCCCCGGAGGGTTTTGACCTAAAAGACTTCGAGGAGGCGGGGCTCCGGACCGTCGAGCGGAAGTTCGGGCCGAAAGACATAATCTTCACGCCGGGCGACCCGGACGACCAGCTTTATTTCCTGCTCTCCGGCACGGTTCGGCTCTACAAGATCTACGGCGACTACAAAGAAGCCACGACGGCGCTCTTGAAAGAGGGCGGGATCTTCGGGAAGCTAAGCCTCGCGGAGGGCCGGTGGCAGGACGTTTTCGCTGAGACCGTAACGGAGGCCCGGGTCGCCAGCATACAAAAGAGCGCGATAGAGCGGGTGATAAAGGATCGGCCGGAGTTCGCCCTAAAGCTCTTCTCCACTTTCTCCGAGCGCATGCGCCAGTCGGACGAGGTTATAGAAAGCCTGTTGCACCGGGAAGTCTCCACGCGGTTGGCGACGCTGCTCATCAACCTGAGCGACCGCTTCGGCGAGGAAGACGGGGCGGGCCAAGTGCTGGACGTGCGCCTGACGCACCAGGACTTGGCGAACATGATCGCCTCCACCCGCGAAGCTGTCTCGAAGGTCATGAGCGAGTTTCAGCGGGACGGCAACATAGAAGTCAAAAGCCGCAAGATCGTTGTCCTCAACCGGGACGTTCTGGAAGAATACTCCAGCCCATCGGGGCTCTCCGTAGACGGCCAACTGACTATTTAGTCAGGGACGTAGGGATACCTCTCAGGTACGACCGACCCGAAAACCGACCCGAAAAGCGGGCAGGCTCGTCCCCGAAGTCCCGCCGGGGGCCGTCGTGACGGTTCCCGACTAGAATAGCCTTCGTGAGCCGCAAAGATCTCAAGGGGGGAAAGAGGCGGTCGGGGGAACGTCCGATCTTCGTTTACCTGTTGGTCCTGGCTTTTTTGGGCCTTTTGACCGTCGGCCGGATCGGGGTGACCTGGGACGAGCCGAACTACTTTACTTCTTCTTACTCTTACCTCTCCTGGTTCGGGCACATCGTCGCCGAGCCCGCGGATTGGTGGGCCTCTATAGACCGCTACTGGCGGCAAAGCCACGAGGCGCCGCCGTTCTTCAAGCTCTGGGCCGGGCTGTTTGCCGGGGTGGCCGCCCTGATCTTCGGCACCGACGACCTCGAAATGCTCGGCGACGCCTACCGGCTGGCTTCTTACGCGCTCTTTCTGGCGGCTACCTACGGCGCTTTTCGTTTTGTCCGCTGGGAGTTCGGGCCGGCCGAAGCTTGGGGAACGGCCCTGAGCCTGCCGCTCGTGCCGGTGCTCTTCGGCTTCGCCCGGTTGGGACAACTAGACGGGGCGGCGGCCGCCCTGTACCTGCTGGCTATGGTCGCCCTGTACCAGATGGTCGTCTCCGGCGGCCTGGGGCCGACGCTCTGGGCGGGCGTGCTGCTCGGGTTGGCGTTCGCCACCAAGCTGACGGTCTTCCCGCTCGTGCCCGCCGCGCTCGCGTGGGTACTCGTGTACCGGCTGGGAAAGGCCGCCCTGTGGCGTACTTTTGCGGCCTTCGGCATCGGGGCGGTGGTGTTCTTCGGGATCTGGCCCTGGCTCTGGCGGGACCCCGTCGGACGGACGTGGGAGTTCCTGACCTGGGCCGGAGGGCTGCAAGACGAACGCTTTACCTTCTACCTCGGGCAGTGGTGGGCCGGGGCGCCGGGGCACTACCCGCCCGCCATGCTCGTGGCGGCGGTACCGCTGGTCGTCGCGCTCGCCGGGGTTTTCGGCGCGGTGCGGCTGTTTAGGGAAGCCCAAAACCCGGTGGCCGGTTGGGTCCTCTTGAACCTCGCTTTTATCACCGGGGTTGCCGGGTCCGGGCTCGTGCCGGTCTACGGCGGTCCCCGGCAGTTTCTACCGGCTTTCGCCGTTTGGGCGGTCTGCGCCGGGGTTGGCGCCGGGTGGCTGGCGAAGACCCTGCGGCCGAGGTTTCAGGTGGTCCTCGCCGCGTACGTGGTGCTCGCCCTGCCCGGCATCTTGTGGACCGGGACGGCCAACTCGCTCGAGTACTACGGCGAGGGCGTCGGCCTGATCCCCGGCGCCCGCGTCCTGGGTTTCGAAACGACTTACCTGGCAAACACCTACAAGCCCGCCGTAGAATACGTCAACGAGGTCGCGCCCGAAGGGGCTACCGTCTACGTCCAGGCCGGCACCTACGCGGTAACGGAGACCTACCGTCGGGTAGGGAACCTTCGCGAAGATCTCCGGCCGGCGTACCTGGCCCCAATCTCCCCGGACAAATACACCCGGGACCGGCAACCCCGCGAAAGCTCGTATTTCCTCTTCTTGCCCCGCCAATCCATATACACGGATCAGATGCTCGCCCTGCAAGATAAAGAGCCGCTCTACGCCTACGAGAAGGGCGGCGTTCCGCTCGCCAAGGTGTATTCGGGGGAGGCCGTCGGGGAAACCCTGGAGGTCGAGGGAGGGCCGAAGGCCCGGGATGTGGGCTGGTTCAACGCGGTGGCGGTCTCCGGCTGCACGCTCGCCCTGCTCGGGACTTTTTGGAGAAAACGGAGAAAGGCGGAAAATTTCTGAAACTTTCACCCGCGAAGGGCGTATAAGTTATTCAGACGTGGAGTACACACCTACAGTGACCATCGGCCGCTGGCGAGAAAGGATAAAGAGCCTCCCGCTCCGGCGCGAGGCTTTAGAGGACAACGACCTCGTATCCCGGAGCCTCGCCGGCGACACGCGCTCCTACGAGGAGCTGATCCGGCGCTACGAGCGGCTGGTCGGCAGCGTGCTCTACCCTTACGCCCGGCGCGAGATCTCCGCCGAAGACCTGGTCCAGGAGACTTTCTTGCGGGCCTACGACCGCCTGAACACCTTCAACCCCGAATACCGCTTTAAAACCTGGCTGCTCACCATCGCGAACAACCTCGGCATAGACACCCTGCGGCGGCGGCGGGAGGTCGTCGAGTTTAACCAGGAAGTACACGAGGGCTCCTCCCGCGGGCCCGAAACCGCCGCCCTGGAAGCGGACCGGGCGCGGTCGGTCCAAGAGACCATAGCCACCCTGCCCGACACCTACAGCGTGCCGCTGATTCTGCGTTACACTGAGGATATGAGCTACGCCGAAATAGCGGAAGTACTCGGGATAACGGTCCCGGCAATAAAGAGCCGCCTGTTCCGCGCCCGTAACATGCTGGCCGAGAAACTCCAGGAAGAAGGGGCCGAATGAGCCTCCCTCCCGGCTGCAAGTGCGACCCGGAGGAAGTTTTCGCCCTCGCCGACCAGGCCCTCACTCCCCAACGCGAGCACGAGATGCGGAACCACGTAAGTTCGTGCCCCGAATGCCGCGCGCTGTACGAAAAAGAGACGCAACTCAACTCTTGCCTCAAGTCCCTGGATTTCTCCGGGGCGTGCTCGGTGCGCGAGAGGGTCGTGATGGCGCTCCCGACCCGGCCGCTGAAAGTCCGGCTTTTGTGGGCGCTGCTCTCCGGAAGCTTACTCTTGCTGGCGCTGTTCGCGCTCGCGCTAAACGGCGTGAACCCGGCGACGTTTTTAATGGGAAGCATGGAAATTTTCTGGTCTACGACGGCGATGCTAACGGACTTGCTCGACACGGCGGTCTCCATCGCTGGCGGCACCATCCTGGCCGCTTTGGCCGTTGGGGCTTTCCTGGATCTCCTACTCGTCACTGTCCTCCTATCGGTGTCCCGCCGCCGCGCAAGAGAAATATGAGCGCCGCCATCCCACTCCCCACCCGGGCTCTCGTCCGGGCTCTAGTGATGCTTTCTCTGATGGTCCTGGTTCTCTTGGCGGTCTTCTCGGCCTTGCTCCCCCCAAACCAGGCCCGGGCCGCTGAAAAAAAGGTTTTCGGCGACGTAACCGTCGGCCCCGGCGGTACACCCGGCGACGTTACGACCGTCCGGGGGGACATACTCGTAAACGGCCGGGTCGGGGGCGACGTAGAATCCGAGTTTGGAGACGTGAAGATCAAAGCCCCCGTCGGGGGCGACGTGGAGTCCGACTTCGGTAACGTACTCATAAACGACCGGGTCGGCGGCGACGTGCGGGTGAAACGTGGGGAGGTCAGGGCGGGACGTGAAGCCAACGTGGGCGGTGATCTCTACTGCTCAGACTGTACGATGAACGAGTTTACGAGGTCGCAGGTTGCCGGTGAAATGAAGTTCGGCATGGCCCCCGGCATCGGCGACTCCCCCGGTAACTCAAGGGTGTTGGGCTTTATAGGCTGGTTTTTCGCCGCCCTGATCTTCGTGGCTATGAGCGTTTTGGCGGCCGTTCTGGCCCCGCGTCCGATAGAGTCCTCCGCCGGGAAGGTTGGGGAGTCCGTAGGCCGGTCCCTGCTGATCGGCCTGGCATCGGTGCCGGCGGCCGTACTGCTCGCCGTTGTGCTGGGCGTCTCCATAGTCGGGATACCCCTGCTGCTGCTCGCGGCCCCGGCGTACCTGGCTCTTGTACTTTTCGGGGCGCTGGTCGCGGCCTACTTCCTCGGCCGCAGAATACTGTTCGCCACCGGCCGCTACCACGGGGGCAACGCCCTCGCCGCCGCGGTCGGGGCCTCGTTGCTGGCCGTGGCGTACCTGATCCCCTTTCTAGGAAACCTGATCGTTTACGCCCTGGCCCTCGTCGGGGTCGGCGGCGCCATCCTGGCCCTTCTCTCCCGCCGCCGCACAAGAAACTACCCCTCCTACGAAACATACGTCAGCGAACGGCGTCCCTAATACTAGCCGTCTGTCACCGCCTGCCACCACTCGTAGTACCCGGGTCGTAACGCCCGCCCGCTCCCCGCCCCAAAATTTGGCCCGCGGGAGAACATTTCGATTCGGACCTATCTTCCTATTGCACAATAGTTAAATATGAGCTTATACTGCGTAAGTATGAATTCCTCAGATTATTCCGCACGACTTTAGATGCGTATACTACGCAAAGGAAAGTGGTGAGGAACAATACGAAATAGCTGGAAAAGGAGGAAGCAACTCTCGTCGGTGTAGTACAAAGGCGGGATAGGGGTTCGAAACGGTCCTGAAACCGCCGCGTTCTTCGGAAAGGAAGGGTTTTGAAGAGAGTGATCATGCGGGGGCCGCGACTACTATTGCTAGCGGTAGCCTTAATATTCGCCGGCGCGATAGCCGCCGGTTGCGGCGGTGACGGCGGCGGGCAAGAAGGAGACGGCGGTAACGGTGGGGGCGGAGGTGGCGACAGCGCCAACCTGACCGTTGGCATTGACCAAGAGCCGGACATTCTGAACGGTTTTATCGTCGGTGGGGACTTGGTCGTGACCACCGACACTACCCAGGGTATTCTTGATAAGCCCTACGAAATACAACCGGACCTGAGCATCGCGCCGCAACTCGCCGAAGGCGAGCCGGAAATCGTGAGCGAAGATCCTTTGACCATCGAGTACACGCTCAAGGAGGATCTCACCTTCTCTGACGGCGAGCCGCTTACCAGCGAAGACGCGAAGTTCACGTTCAACCAGGTCATGAACGAAGACAACGATATTATTAGCCGCGATGGCTTCGATAAGGTCGAGAGCTTCGAGACACCCGACGACCAGACGGTTCGCATAGTCTTCTCCGAGCCTTACGCGCCGTGGCGGGATCTCATAAGCGGTCCGTACGCTTTCATCCTTCCGAAGCACGTTTACGAGGGCGAGAACTTCAACGAAGCGCTCAACAACGAGATAGTCGGCAGTGGGCCGTACAAGCTTCGGGAGTGGAACAAGGGCCAGAACCTCATAGTAGAGAAGAACGAGAATTACTGGGGAGAAGAGCCCGCGATAGACCAGATCACCTACCGCTTCATCCCGGATACCAACACGCTTAACACCTCGCTGCAATCCGGCGAAGTGAGCTTTATAAATCCCCCGGCAGATATTGGACTCAAAGAGAAGCTCGAAGGCTATCAGGGCGTAAACGTGAAGACTGCAGCCGGTACGATCTGGGAGCACGTTGCTTTCAATACCGAGAAGATAGACAACCTCAAGATACGCCAAGCGGTCGCCTACGGCATAAACCGCCAGCAAATCCTCGAAGAGATCCTCCCGGGCCAGGTCGAGCCACTCGACAGTGTGCTGGTTCCCGAGCAAGATCCCTACTACGAGCCGGCGTGGGAGCAGTACGGTTACGACCCCGACCGCGCCAGCCAGCTTGTCGAGGAAGCGCAGTCCGAAGGAGCTTCGACCGACATTACGTTCTCCACGACCTCGGACAACAACTTGCGCGAGCAACTACAACAGGTGATGCAGCAGCAGCTCGGCGAGGTGGGCCTAAACGTAGAGATCCAGAACACCGCCGCCCAGACCTTCTTCGGCGAGTGGCTTCCGGAAGGCAACTTCCAGATGGGCGAGTGGGCCTGGGCCGCGACCCCCGAACCGACCCTGACCACGCTCTTTGGTGCGGACGCGCTCCCGCCGGAAGGTCAGAACTACTACCGTTGGGAGAACGAGGAAGCCACCGAGCTTATGCAGCAGGCCGACGTGACGGTGGATGAAGAAGAGCGCGCCGAGCTTACCCGCGAGGTGCAGACGATAATGGCGGACGAAGTGCCGCTCATACCTCTCTACCAGCGTCCAGAATATTTTGCCCACGAGGAGAGTCTGCAAGGCCCCGAGATAAACCCAACCCTGGCAGGAGCGTACTGGAACGTCGAAGAGTGGTCGCTCTCGCAGTAACGTTTGCGAACCGGGCCGGGTTTCGACCCCGGCCCGGTCTCTTGCAATTTGCGCCGAGACCTGACTAATATTAAAAACCGAGGTTCCAGCGGGAACTTCCAGCACCGGAGGTAGCGCCAGGGTTGCTTGCTTACATCATTAGGAAGACGCTAACCAGTATCTTGGTTCTATTTTTAGCGAGCATGGTGCTCTTTGTCCTCACGCAGCTTTCGGGAGACCCGCTAGTACAACTCCGGCAAAATCCCCAGGTTAGCGGCGACGATATACAACGCATATCCGAAGAGTACGGCTTGGACCGGCCGATGTACGTACAGTACGGGATCTGGCTCGGGGACGTTTTACAGGGCGATTTCGGCACCAGTTTCAAGCAGAACACCGACGTAAACTCGATCATCGCCCGCCGCATATGGCCCACGGTGCTGCTGATGGGATCTTCGCTTTTGCTCGCCGTCGCCGTCGCCGTACCCTTCGGTGTTTATTCGGCGATCAAGAAGTATAGCCTGGCGGATAAGATAGGTACTTTCGCCTCGTTTCTAGGCTTTAGCATGCCCGTGTTCTGGTTGGGGCTTATTCTGCAGCTCGTGCTGGCCGTGTACCTGACGAACTGGCTCGGGGTGCGGGTTTTCTACGTCTCGGGGTACAGCATGGAAGGGTTTATAGACTTACTCCAGCACCTCACCCTGCCGACTATAACCCTGGCGGTGATCTCGATTGCTGAGTTTAGCCGATTTCAGCGTGGGGCCATGCTGGACGTACTCTCATCCGACTACCTGCGGACGGCGCGGGCTAAAGGACTTAGCCGCCGCGTAGTTTACCTGAAACACGCCCTGCGCAACGCCCTGATACCGACGGTCACCATCGTGGCCCTTAGCGTAGGCACCATTTTCGGCGGCGCCGTCGTCACGGAAACGGTGTTCTCCTGGCCGGGCCTCGGGTTCTTGTTGATCGACTCTCTGTACAAGGGCGACTACAACGTGACCCGGGCGCTGCTGGTAATCGGAGCGGCCCTGATAATCGTGTTCAACCTGATCGCGGACATCGCATATTCGTTTGTGGACCCGCGGGTGCGCTACAACTAACAGAGGGAGGTGAGATGGTAGACCAGAGAAAAGACGAAGAGGCCGTGGTTCGCAGCGGAGACCCGTTAGAAGCCGCCGAGGTCGAACCGGAGGAAAGCGGCCGGGTCGAAGGCCGAACCCAACGGGAGATCATCTGGCGCCGTTTCAAGCGGCACAAGCTCGCGATGGTTTGCGGGTTTACCCTGGTGATTCTCTACCTTTTGGCCCTTCTCACCCCCTGGATAGCGCCTTACGGGTTTGCCGAACAAGACTTCACCTCGATGAACCAGGGGCCGAGTTTTAGCCACCCGATGGGCACGGATCAATTAGGCCGCGACCAACTAACGCGGGTGATGTATGGAGGGCGAGTCTCCATGATGATTGGGCTGGGCGTTGGTTCGCTAATTACCGTCATCGGAACCGGTGTAGGTATTGTCTCCGGCTACTACGGACGGTTCGTGGACAGCGGGTTGATGGGAACCGCAGATTTCGTACTGGTTCTGCCGTTTATTCCGGTTTTGCTGGTGTTAGGAAGCATATTTCAGCTCGGTGTTTTCAGCATAACCTTCGTGATAGCCCTCTTGCTCTGGCCGCGAATGGCCCGCCTCGTGCGCGGCCAGGTTCTGGCTCTCCGGGATCAAGAGTACGTACAGGCGGCGAAAGCCGTGGGTGTTTCCGACTTCAGGATAATGCTCCGCCACATTTTCCCCAACACGTTCGGGATCGTGGTGGTCGAGGCTACCTTGATCGTGGCGCTCGCGATCATTTTGGAAAGCATAATTTCTTTCCTGGGCTTCGGCATCCAGCCGCCCACGCCGTCCTGGGGCAACATGCTCACCGACGCCCGCTCCCAAATGACGACCCAGTGGTGGCTCACGATATTCCCGGGGTTGATGATCGTCATTACGGCACTCTGCGTAAACTTCGTGGGCGACGGACTGCGCGACGCCCTCGACCCGAAGGCGGTGGAGTAAGCTGTGGCGATGCTGGAAGTCAACAACCTGAAAACGCACTTCAAGACCGAAGACGGCTTGGTGAAAGCCGTTGACGGCGTTTCCTTTTCGCTGGAGCCGGGCGAAACTTTGGGGATCGTGGGCGAGTCGGGGAGCGGCAAGAGCGTAACGGCGCTCTCCATTATGCAGCTCAATCCCCAGCCCCCGGCCGAGTACCCGGAGGGTGAAATTCTTTTCGAGGACGAGAACTTGTTGGAGGCTTCCGAGGGGGGGTTGCAGAAGGTCCGGGGCGACGACATCGCCATGATATTCCAGGACCCCATGACGAGCCTCAACCCGGTGTTTACCGTGGGAAACCAGATCCGGGAGGCCATCCGCATTCACCAGGACGTATCCAAAGACGAAGCCCGGAAAAAGACTGTCGAGGTCTTACGCGACGTGGGTATACCCAGGCCTGAAGACCGGGTCAAGAGCTACCCGCACGAGTTTTCCGGCGGGATGCGCCAGCGGGCCATGATCGCCATGGGCCTGGCCTGCAACCCGAAAGTCCTCATCGCCGACGAGCCGACGACGGCCCTGGACGTGACGATTCAGGCCCAAATCCTGGAGCTTATGGTGGATCTGCAGGAGAAATACGGCACGGCGATAATAATGATCACGCACGAGCTCGGCGTCGTGGCCCAACTGGCGGATAAGGTAATGGTGATGTACGCCGGCCGCGCCGTGGAGCAGGGCACAACAGAAGAAATCTTCTACGATCCTTTGATGCCCTACTCCTGGTCGCTCTTGCGCTCGCTCCCGCGCCTGGACACCGCCGGCGAGGTGCGGCTGCTCCCGATAAAAGGCTCGCCGCCGTCGCTCATCTTCCCGCCGAAAGGTTGCAACTTTAGCCCCCGCTGCCCGTTCGTCAAAGACGAGTGCCACGAGATAGACCCGGACCTCGAAGAAAAGAAACCGAATCACCTGGCGGCCTGTGTCCTCCCGGTCGAGGAGGTCGAGCGGCGCAAGAAAGAGGCCGACGAAAAGCTCGGTGTACAGGGGGCGAGCGCGTGAGCGGACGCAACGAACACACCGGCGAGCACCTGCTGGAGACAAAGAACCTCAAGATGCATTTCCCGATAAAAGCGGGTGTCCTGAAGCGGACGGTCGGGCACGTAAAGGCCGTTGACGGTGTGGACCTCCAGGTGCGCAAAGGCGAAACGTTGGGGCTGGTTGGGGAGTCGGGGTGCGGCAAGAGCACACTGGCCCGGTGCGTGCTGCGGCTGCTCGACCCGACCGAGGGCGAGGTCTTTTACGAGGACGAGAACATCTTAAACTACGGACGCCGGCAGATGTTCGATGTCCGGCGCAACATGCAGATCGTTTTCCAAGACCCGTACGCCAGCTTAAACCCCCGCATGACGGTCGGCCGCATAATCGCCGAGCCCCTGAAGACCCACGGCATAGAAGGAGACACGAAAAAGCGGGTTCAGGAGCTGCTGGAGATCGTGGGCCTCTCGCCGGAGCATTACAACCGCTACCCGCACGAGTTCTCCGGCGGCCAGCGGCAGAGGATCGGGGTGGCCCGCGCGATCTCGCTAAACCCGAAGCTCATTATTTGCGACGAGCCGGTGAGCGCCCTGGACGTCTCGATCCAGGCCCAGGTCGTGAACCTTTTGCAAGACCTCCAGAAAGAGTTCGACCTGACATACGTTTTTATCGCCCACGACCTCTCGGTCGTGAAGCACATAAGCGACCGGGTGGCGGTCATGTACCTCGGCAGGATCGTGGAGATAGCCGATCGCGCCCAGCTCTACAACGAGCCCCGCCACCCCTACACGACCTCGCTGATGTCGGCCATCCCGATCCCCGACCCCGAGCGCGAGCGCCGGCGCCGGCGCATCGTCCTCTCCGGCGACGTGCCGTCTCCGGCCAACCCGCCCCCCGGCTGTACCTTCCACACCCGCTGCCCGCGCTCCCGGGAATACTGCAAAGAGAACGTACCGACCCTCGACACACAGGTAGAAAACGGCCACTGCGCCTCTTGCTTCTTCCCCGTGACGGAAGGCGAAAGCATCGAAGAGGCCTCCGCGGGTAAATCTCAGCAGTAAGTCGGTTAGATATTGGAATTTACATAGTAGAATCTTTGCGTGTTCAAGAATACCTCCCCTAAACTCAATCGCCGGGTGGCGGTCCAGCTCTTTGTCCTGGCCGCCGTTATCGTGGCGACCGCGGCGGCGGCGTATTTCTACGGCAGGTCGCAAGGCCCGGCGGGGCTCGGGGCCGAGGATCAGGAGAGCTTGGAGTTGTACGCCGAGGCCCTAAACCGGGTACAGGACGACTACGTGGACCAGGGGGCCGTAAAACCCCGGCAGCAGACCTACGCCGCCATAGAAGGAATGCTCGGCTCGCTGGGCGACGAGGGGCACACGCGCTTTCTCACCCCGGAAGAGCGGGAGCAGAACCAACGGGGGCTCTCCGGTACTTACGTCGGGGTCGGGATACAGCTTGAAACCAAAGAGGACGAGGCCGTGGTCGCCGCCCCGATAGAAGGTTCACCGGCGGAGCAAGCGGGCGTGCAGACCGGCGACGTCATAATCGCGGTAAACGGCAACGGCGTCCGGGGGGATGAGATCTCGAAGATCGCCGAGAGGGTCCGGGGTCCCGAGGGTACCGAGGTAGAGATAACGGTCTTGCGCGGCGGGGAAGAGCGGGGGTTTACGCTGGAGCGGGCGGAAATTCAGTCCCCGGTGGCCTCCTGGAACCTGGTGCCCGGCACGGACGTGGCCCACGTCCGGCTGGCTTCCTTTACCGACGACAGCGCCGAGAAACTGGAGGAAGCCTTCGCCGAGGCGCGCGACGCGGGCGCGGAGCGTTTCATACTGGACCTCCGAAACAACCCCGGTGGCAAGTTGGACCAGGCGCTGGACATCGCCGGGCAGTTTCTAGACTCCGGCGACACCGTTTACCTCCGGAAAGACGCCTCCGGCGACCGCAACGAGGTCGAAGTCCCCCGCGGCGCGAACCCCACCGACGCGCCACTCGCGGTGCTGGTAAACAACGGGTCGGCCTCCAGCTCCGAGATACTGGCCGGAGCCTTCCGGGACAACGGGCGGGCGCCGGTCATCGGGACGACGACCTTCGGCACGGGCACGGTTCTAAAAGAGTTCGCTTTAGACGACGGGTCCTCCATCCTCCTCGGCATCGCGGAGTGGCTGACCCCCGACGGGGATTTTATCCGCGAGAGCGGCATAGACCCGGGGATAGAAGTGAAGCTGGACAAAGACGCCGAACCCCTAACCCCGGGCGGGGCCGAAGACCTGGGCCGGCAAGAGATCCTGGACAGGGACCCCCAGGTGCGCCGAGCATTCGAAGAGGTCCGGGAGCAGTAGCCCGAACGTGGCCGTGGTGCCGGTGGCGAACCGTACTGTTAATTGTGTGGACAATATCTATTATCGGGGCGGTTTTAGGATAGTATATAGATGCGTAGGGGGCTGAAATGGCCTCCGCAAGTTTTCGAAAGGGGTAGTTTTGGGAATCGCCGTGGTCGGTATGATCGTCGTGGCTGTTATTCTTCTGATCGCCGTTCCGGTGCTCATGCGGGTCCTGGGGGAAGCCGCGGACCGGGACCCGGAAAGCTCTGAGGGGGACGAAAGAGATGAAGGCCGGCAGAGCAAGCAATCCGGTCCCCGCAGGTAGTCTCCGGGGCGTTCTCTCTACCGTTTTAGAGTTTCCGGAAGGTTAGTCCAGCAGGTCTCGTAGGCTCGCGGCGTGGGCGCTAGTCTTTATCTTCGCCAGGGCCGTCAGTTGGATCTGGCGGATACGTTCCCGGGTCACGTCGAAACGTTCGCCGACCTCTTCCAGGGTTTTGGGTTGGCCTCCGGTGAGGCCGAAACGGTACTCCAGCACCATGCGCTCCCGTTCCGGGAGGCTGTTGAGCGCCTCGTGCATCCTGGCTTTTAGCAGGGAAGTCTTTGCGAGGTCGTGGGGGCTCTGGGACTCTTCGTCGGCTATAAAGTCGCCCAACTCCGAGGAGTGGTCCTCGCCGACCGGGGTTTCCAGGGAGACGGACCGGCGGGAGACCCGCCGAATTCGGGCCACGTCCGCGGCGTCCGTCTCCAAGATAACGGCGACCTCTTCGTCGGTTGGCTCGCGGTTGAGATCTGCCGCCAGGCCCCGCTGCACCCGGTAATACTTGTTGATCTTCTCGACCATGTGGACCGGCACCCGGATGGTGCGGCCCTTGTCCGCGATGGCGCGGGTCACGGCCTGGCGGATCCACCACGTCGCGTAGGTGGAGAACTTGTAGCCCCGGCGATAATCGAACTTCTCGACCGCCCGCATGAGCCCGATGTTTCCCTCCTGTACGAGGTCCAGCAGGGAAACCCCCCGGCTGGCGTACTTCTTTGCGATAGAGACCACGAGCCGCAGGTTGGCCCGGGTCAGGTGGGCCTTTGCCCGCTTCTCGCCCCGCTCTATCCGCCGCGCCAGGTAGCCCTCTTGGGCTTTTGTAAGCAGCGGGGTGCGGCCGATCTCGTCCAGGTACATCTGTACGGCGTCGCCCGTGTAGCGGGTGCGCAAGTCGCCCTCGAAAACCGCCTCGACGATCTGCTCGTCCTCTTCCTCGGAGACGGCGTCCGTCAAAAACTCGGCGTCTACGACCTCGATGCCCTGCTCCCGGAGAAGACCGTAAACCTGCTGAATCTCACCGGTCGAAAGGTCTACTTCCTGGAGGAGATCCAGGACCTCGCTAGACTCTAGAGTACCGTTTTTGTGGCCGGTCTCGAATAGTTCTCGTACCTCTTCGATATCCCGCAGGTCTCTCTGGGGTTGCAATATATTCTAGTTCTCCTAGACTGAAGCTTTACTGATATACGCACGTAATATATCTTAAAAAGATCAGAGATCAATTGTGGTGGGTATATACGCAAGACATACACGAGAAAGTCGAGGAAGAGGTTTGTCTTGATCGGACTTAGAAATCTTTACCGGGTTTTCCAGGAATCCCGCAAAGCAGCTAAAGAACACGCCACCCTGGCGGTGATCGGCACTTCCGAGCAGGCGGACAGCCTTGCCGGGTCGCTCGGGGCGCAGCGCGGCGTGCGGGGGGCCGAGATAATACTCAGCGTTCCGGAAGGCGGCGGCCCGCTGACGATCTCCGGTAAGGCCGTGGAGGAGGCGGACGAGGTTAGCGTCACCTCGACGGATGAGGAAGTCATCAGAAACGAGTTGGTGTCGAGAATCGTGGGCGCGCTGGACGAAGACTACCTCGTGCCCCTGGGCCGGGGATATCCTTTGTTCCGGCGGGCGGTCTGTGAAGAAGTCATCCGCAAGAACGCCCGGCAGAACGCGGTGATCGGGGCGCTGCCCATCCCCGGCGCCGACATGCCGGTAATGACGGCGAACCAGGGCCGGATGGTGCTGAACATCGCGGCTATTCACGGGGAGGCGCTCTCCGTGGACCGGGCCCAAGAGTTGATCGGGGTTCTGGCCGCCGGGTTTGGACTGCGGGCGTTGAGCCGTCAGATAGTCAAGTTTATCCCGCTCGGCGGCTGGGCCGCGGCGGCGGCGATAGGTTACGCCGGGACCATAGCCATGGGCCGGGCCACGATGCTTTACTTCGAGCGCGGTAAACAGCACGTCGGCGAGGGCGAGATGTCCGACATCCGCAGCCGGGCCATCGCGGAGGCCGAAAATTTCGTCGCCCGCCTGCGCGACCGCTAACGTCCGTGTAGTATTTTTGCATGCTGTCTTTCGTATCTCGCGTACTCGCGGAGTTGCGGGCCGTTTTTGGTAGCCTGCGCCGGCTGGTTTTCAGGAGCTTTCTTTTGCTGGGCGCTGTCCAGACGGTCCTGGTCGCGGTTTTGGTCGCTCTGGCCCAATTACGCAAGCGCCGGACGGAGCCGCGCGAAGGTTTTCCCTGGGAAGATCAGGAAGAAATAGAGCTGGAGGGCGGCGAGGAGCGGATCAAGCTCTACCCCTACGGCGTCAGGCTCTACGAGACGATGCTCTCCGAGATAGAGAACGCCCGGAACCACATCTTTCTGGAAACTTTTATCTGGAAGGGCGACTCCGTGGGAAGGCGCTTTGTGGAGGCCCTGGAGCGCAAGGCCCGCGAAGGCGTAGAGGTCTACGTGATCTTCGACGGCTTCGCCAACATGGTCGTGCCCGCGAAGTTCAAGCGGTTTCCGAAAGAGATCCACACGCTACAATTCCGGCCCGTAAACGGCCTTTCGAGCCTCGCGGACCCCCGTACCATATTCCGGGACCACCGCAAGATTCTCTCCGTAGACGGCCGGGTGGCTTTTATGGGCGGCTACAATATCGGTAAGCTCTACGCGGCGGGCTGGCGCGACACCCACCTACGTATCCGGGGAAAGGAAGTGTACGAGGTCGAGAACGCTTTCGTGGATTTCTGGAACACCCACCGGATCCAGGACCTACCGCGGATACCGCAGCCCGAAGAGCGCGCCTGGAACTCTCACCTGGTACTACACCGCAACGACCCGTACCTCAGGATTTTCCCCGTTCGGGGGATGTATCTTGAGGCCATAGACCGGGCCCACAAACACATCTATCTCACCCACGCCTACTTCGTCCCCGACCGGGCGCTGCGCACGCACCTGGCGGAATCCGCCCGCCGCGGCGTGGACGTTCAGGTGATCCTCCCGAAAGAGTCCAACCACGTAACCGCCGACTGGCTGGCGCGGAGGCACTTCTACGAGTTGCTGGAGGCCGGGGTCAGGATCTTTCGCTACAAGCACATCATGATCCACTCGAAGACCGCCACCGTGGACGGCGTGTGGTCCACCGTCGGAACGGCGAACATAGACCGGCTCAGCCTGCTCGGCAACTACGAGGTGAACCTAGAGATCTACAGCGAAAACTTCGCAAAACAGATGAGACGCATGTTCGAGCTGGATAAGAAAAACTCCGAAGAACTTACGCTGGAGGAGTGGGAGAATCGGCCGCTGCCGGCCAAAATCGTCGAACGCGCGCTGTCCTCTCTTAGCCCGCTGGTGTGAACTCGATGTGAGCATCTGGTTCGAGTTTCGGGCAACCGCCGAACCTTATGTACCCTCTGTATAATAAATGGACGTACTTTTAGGAAAGGAATTGCTTGGCGCGCTGGAAGCTCCTCGAACCAGATAAAGATGTGGTCGCGGAGCTTGCAAAAGCCTCCGGCCTGGACGAACTCACCGCCCGGCTCCTCGCCAACCGGGGCGTCCTCCCCGGGCACGCGGATAGCTTTCTGGCGCCGTCCCTCAAAGACGTTCGGGCCCCGGAAGAAGAGCCCTGGCGCGTGGCGGCCCGCCGGGTCGTAAAGGCCATAGAAAACGGCGAGAGGATCGGCGTCTTCGGCGACTACGACACCGACGGGATAACTTCGGCGGCGGTGCTCTACCAGACGCTCTCGAACTACACGAAGAACTTGGTCGTAAAGCTGCCGACCCGCCAGGTGGGGTACAGCCTCCTGGAGCCCTACGTGCGGGACCTCTTCGCGGAGGGTGTGGACCTCCTCGTCACCGCCGACTGCGGCATATCTAATAGAAACGAGGTAGAGCTCGCGGCTTCTTTGGGGATGGACGTGGTCGTGACGGACCATCACATACCGCCGGAAAAAACGCCCGACGCCGCGGTAGCCGTCCTGAACCCGAAGCTCTGGGACGCGGAAGACCCGCTGGCCGGGGTGGGGGTAGCGTGGAAACTAGCCTGGGCGGTGGCCCGGGAGCTCGGGGACCCGGACGGCAAGCAACGCCTGGGGCGGCTTTTGGACCTCGTCTCCGTCGGCACGGTGGTGGATATCGCGCCGCTCGTCGGGGACAACCGGGCGCTGGCTACGACGGGGTTGCGCTACATCAACCGGTCCCTGGCGGCCAACGGGGCCCGGCCGGGACTCCAGGCCCTCGTGAAAGTGGCCGGCGTGCGGGGAAAGGTAGACGAACAAGACCTCGGGTGGAAGATCGGGCCGCGCATCAACTCCATAGGCCGGATAAAGAACCCCACCCCGGCGCTCGACATGCTCCTGACCCGGGACAGCAGGGAGGCCCTGCGAATAGCTTCGGGCCTCAACCAGCTAAACAGCGAGCGCCAGCGGCGCACCCGCTACGCCGTCGAGCAGGCCATGGCGGAGGTCGTGGACGAACAGGACTTCAAGGTCGTCGTAACGGACGAGGCCGGGGGACTGGCCGGCCTGATCGCCGGCCGCGTAGCATCGGCGACGGGCCGGCCGGCGGCCATACTGAACCGCCGGGCCGACGGCTCCTACGGCGGTTCAGCCCGCGCCGGGGAGACCGACGTAGACCTCTACGGGGCCCTGTTCGAGGTGCGAGACCTGCTCGGCGAGTGGGGCGGGCACCGCAAGGCCGCCGGGCTCTCTGTGGCCCCCGGCAACTTCGACGCTTTTGTCGAAGGGTTGAACGGGGCCGTGCGCGACCAGCAAGCTGAGAACCCGGACGTGTTCTCCCCCTCCGTAGAAGTGGACGCGGAGGTAAACCCGGACCTTTTCTCAAACGGATTTCTGGACCTCCACGAGCGGCTCGCGCCGTTCGGAAGCGGCAACCACCGGCCGGTGTTCGTCTCCGAAGGTCTGCGGGTAGAAGGATCGCGACAGCTCTGGGAGGGCATGAACCTCGTGCGGTTGGGCGGCGTCGTCGCGAAGATGGCCGGCGCGCCGGAGAACCTGCCAACCGGGGCTTTCGACGCCGCCTACACCGTGGCCCGGAGTGCCTATACGGGGGAAGCCGAGCTAGAGATAGTAGACTGGAAACAGTAATATCCTAGCGGTGTTTTCGGAGGAATAATTGCCCCTATCGGTCGTGCCAACCCCCATAGGCAACCTCGAAGACATAACACTCCGCGCCCTGCGGGTCTTGCGTGAGGCTGACCTGATCTCCTGCGAAGACACCCGGCGGACGGGAAGGCTACTCGCCTTCTACGAGATAGAAAAAGACCTGGTCGCCTACCACGAGCACAACGAAGCCAGACTCGCCCCGAAACTCGCGGAACAAGCCCGCAACCGGCACGTCGCGCTCGTTACCGATGCCGGTACCCCGCTGGTCTCCGACCCCGGATACCGGCTCCTGCGGGCGTGCATTGAAGCCGGCGTCGAGGTCGAGGTCTTGCCGGGGCCTTCGGCTTTCGTTACCGCCCTCGTGGCCTCCGGTCTACCTTCGGATAGCTTCTATTTCGCCGGTTTTCTCCCACGCAAGGGTCGGGACCGCAAAGAACTCCTGGACCGCATCCCGAAAGAACCGACGACTTTCGTACTCTTCGAGTCTCCCCACCGGTTGGTCAAGACCCTCGCCGAACTCCCGCCGGACGCGCCGGTGGCCGTTTGCCGGGAACTCACCAAGATGCACGAAGAAGTCTTCCGGGGCAGCATCGCGGAGGCTGCACAGAGGTTCTCCGGCGGGGCCAAAGGTGAGATCGTACTCGTCGTCCGGGGCGGCGCCTCGCCGCCGGCCAGCCTGGAAGACGCCCTGAAAACGGCGAGAGGGTACGCCCGAAACGGAGATAGTGCTTCCAGAGCGGCGTCCCGCACCGCCCGGGAAACAGGTTTTAGGAAAGCAGAGATCTACGACGGGCTGGTCGAAAGCGAATCCCGGGAAAAGATATAATGTTCCGGATGCAGGAGCCAGGAAAGGGAAGCGGGTGAAATGCTCGTAGACTCGCACACACATCTGCTGCGACTGGATATTACCCCGGAAAAAGCCGCCGAAGAAGCCGCCGAAGCCGGCGTCACGACCATCGTAAACATAGGCACCGATGTAAAAGACTCGCTGGCGGGGGCGGAGTTGGCGGCGCGGATACCCGGGGTCTACTCGGCCGTCGGAATACACCCCCACAACGCGGGTACTTACACGGCGGCGGACCTCGAAAAGCTGGCGGAGTTGTCCGAGTTGCCCGGCGTGATAGCGCTCGGAGAGACCGGCCTGGACTACTACCGCAACGAGTGGTCGCGGGACGTTCAAATAGCGCTGTTCGAGGACACGGTCTCGCTAGCCAACGAGGTCCGGAAGCCGCTGGTCATCCACTCGCGACAGGCTTTCGGTGACACTATGGCCTGCCTGGGAAACGCTCGCGTCCCGATAGTGCTCCACTGCTTCGAAGGGGGCGAGCGCGAGGTGCGCGAGGCGAAGGAACGCGGATACTACGTCGGGTTGGCCGGAAATATCACCTACAAAAACAACGAAACCGCCCGCCTACTGCGCCTCCTGAACGAAGACCGCCTCCTGGTCGAAACCGACGCCCCGTACCTGAGTCCCCAGCCGGTGCGCGGCGAGAAAAACGCCCCCAAAAACGTCGTCCACACCGCCCGGTTCGTCGCCGAACGCCTCGGAATGGAAGAAGAGGAACTGGCGGTCCTAACGGCGCAAAACACCCGCGAGGCTTTCGGCCTGCCCCCCGAAAACTGAATTGGCCTCTACTCCCGGGTTCCCGAAGAAACGATTGGGACAGCACTTTCTAAAAGACCCCAACACCGCCAGGATCGTCGCCTTGAACCTCGAAAAAGACGACGTGGTCCTGGAGATCGGGGCGGGCCGCGGCTTTCTGACGGCCTTTCTCGCCGAGAGGGCAAAACTCGTACACGCCATAGAACTAGACCCCGACACACTCCCGGCCTTGAACCAGGTGGCCCGTGAACGCGGCAACGTAAAAGTCTACCCGGGAGACGCGCTAACCTTCGACTACCCGAAACTCTCCCCGGCCCCCGGCAAACTGGCGGCAAACCTGCCGTACAATATTGCCTCTCCACTAATATTGAGAGTTTTGGAAGAACAGCATTGTATCAATGTAATGCGATTTATGGTCCAATTGGAGGTGGCGCGCCGGATGGTGGCGGAGAGGGGAACGAAAGATTACTCGTCGTACGCGGTGCTCGTGCAGCTTCTCGGTTCGGCGAAGGTCGAGCACAAAGTTTCGCCCCGGGTCTTTGATCCACCGCCGCGCGTACAGTCCGCGGTCGTGGAGATAAGGCGTCGCGAGACCGGGTTGGAAAGTGGGGAGTACGAGGGTGTCAAGCGGCTCGTACACGCCGCTTTCAAGAGCCGCCGCAAGCGCTTGGCGAACAATTTGGAGGGGCCCGTTCGCAAGGAAGCCCCGTGGGTTTTGCGCTCTCTGGGTTACAGCCCCGAGGCCCGGGCGGAGGAGATCCCACCGGAAGGCTTTGTGGCGTTGTACCGGGCTCTCTCGCAGGCGTCATGATCCGGCTGAAGGCCTTTGCAAAGGTCAACTACGGCCTCTCTGTAAAAGGGGTGCGGGACGATGGCTACCACGAGGTAGCAACCGTTATGCAAAGTGTCTCGCTGGCCGACGAAGTAGGGCTACAGAGGGCGGACGAAGGCTTCGGGCTCGCCATAGAGCCCGAGGAGACGGACGTGGGTCCCCTGGAGAAAAATACCGTGTACCGGGCCTGGCTCTTGCTTTGTAAAGAAGCGGGCCGGGAGCTACCGGCGCGGGTGCGGCTCTCGAAGAAAATACCCTCCGGCGCCGGGTTGGGGGGCGCGTCGGCGGATGCGGCGGCGGTTCTCGTGGGGGCCAACGAGCTGTTCGGGCTGGGGCTCTCCGGGGAGAAACTACGGGGCCTGGGGGTGCGGGTCGGGGCCGACGTGCCGTTTTGCATATCGGGGGGGACGGCTTTAGGAGAAGGTATAGGTGAGGTCCTGACGCCCCTCCCCGCGCCGCCCGCCCACGCGCTCCTCGTCGCCAAACCGCAGGGTGGCGCCGAGACCGCGAGGATCTACAACGCCCACGACGAGACACCCAAAGAGACACCCAAAGAGACACCCGAATCTACTACCTCCACCGGGCCGATACTGAAGGCTCTGGAAGCCGGCAACCTGGAAGGGCTATCCGCTTCTCTGGGCAACGACCTCGCCCACACCACCAAGAACTTTGTGCCGGAGGTGGCGGCGTACGAAGCAGAGTTGTTAGAAGCAGGAGCTTTGGGGGCCTGTATGAGCGGAACGGGGACCGCGGTTTACGGGGTGTTCCAAACGGAAGAAAAAGCACGGGCCGCGTCCCGACGGCTTACGGTCCCGTTCGCCGGGGTTTACGAGCCCGTGGCACGCGGGACGGAGATAGTGGAGGGTTGAGAAAATTTGTCTGGCGCGGCGGGTGGGAATTGCCCGGCGGCAGGTTGGAGGCGGGTGAGACCCCGGAAGAGTGTGTGGCGCGTGAGGTAATGGAGGAACTAGGGGTTCACGTGTCTGTGGGACCCTTGTTGAACTGCTGGGTCTACGAGGTACTCCCCGGCCACCATGTTTTCGTCGTGGCTTACGGGTGTTTCGCCGGACAGCCTTTCGAACCTCGACACAGTACGGAGCACGAAGCCGTCGGGTTGTTTGACCAAGAGGACCTGGCGTCCGCGGAAGTGCCGGAGGGGTACAAGGCCTCGGTGAGGTTGTGGGTAGGTTCGCCGGAGGTAAGTTCGCCGGAAGATGGGGTTTCGGGTCGGGGAAAAGCTGACGGTTGAAAATACCTCCGGTATAATCCCGGTGATAGCACGTTGGGGCGTAGCCAAGCGGCAAGGCGCCGGGTTTTGGTCCCGGGATCGCAGGTTCGAATCCTGCCGCCCCAGCCAACCGGTGTCTTTGCCTGCCAGAGAAAAAATCTAAGGAGCCACAAAAACATCATGCCCCAAAACTCTCCGATTTTTGCCGTGGTTCTGGCCGGTGGCAAGGGAACCCGGATGAAATCCAACCGGGCCAAGGTGCTGCACACGCTCTGCGGCGTTCCGATGGTTAACTACGCGATAGAAGCCATAACTCCCTTGTTGCCGGAACGGCTGCTGGTCGTGGTCGGGCACCAGGCGGAGGAGGTCGAGACCGTGCTGCCGCGGGGGGCTGAGCCCGTATTGCAGAAGGAGCAGCTCGGCACCGGCGACGCCGTGCGGGTGGCGTTGGAAACTATTGAGGAAGAAGAAGGCACGCTCCTGGTGGTAAACGGTGACGGGCCGCTGATCTCGCACCGCACGCTGGGGGAGTTAGTGGAGCGGCACCGGGCCGCCGAGGTCGGGGCGACGGTGCTGGTGGCGGAGCTACCGGACCCGAGCGGGCTCGGCCGGGTCGCGGAGGACGCGGGCGTGGTTCGGATCGTGGAGGAGCGGGAGGCTACGGAGGCCGAGCGCGGGATAAACCTGGTCAATTTGGGGCTGTACGCCTTCAACCTGCCGGAGATTCGGGACGCGATAAGGAGGATCGGCTCGGACAACAGCGACGGCGAGGTGTACCTGACGGATGCGCTGGAAGTTATCGGGCGGCGGTCGCGGGCGGTTACTTACCAGCTCAAGGATCTGGAAGAGGCGAACCTGGTCAACGACCGGGCGCACCTGGCGCGGGCGGAGGAGATCCTGCGCCGCCGCATCCTGGACGCCCACATGCGTAACGGCGTGACGGTCCGGGACCCGGCCTCCACCCACATAGAAGCCAGCGTGGAGATCGGACGCGACACCGTCGTCTTGCCGGGCACGTTCCTGCGGGGCGAGACCAAAATAGGTTCGGACTGCGTTATAGGACCGTCCACGGACTTGCTCGATACGGCAGTCGGAGACGGCGCCCAGGTCGAGCACTCGGTCGGGCGCGGGGCGGGCGTGGGCGCGGGGGCCACCGTCGGGCCTTACTCGTACCTGCGACCGGGGACCGTGCTCGGCGCCGGGGCGAAAGTGGGGGCCTACTGCGAAGTCAAGAATACGCGGGTCGGTGACGGGAGCAAAGTTCCCCACCTGTCTTACGTCGGGGATGCAGAGATAGGGGAGGGGGCGAACCTGGGGGCCGGGACCATCACGGCGAACTACGACGGAAAGAAAAAGAACCGCACCAACATCGGGGACGAGGTGTTTACGGGGATCAACACAAACCTGATAGCACCTGTTACTATAGGCGGCGGCGCTTACATCGGGGCCGGAAGCGTGGTGAATAAGGACATCCCGCCGGGTAAGCTCGCCGTCGGGATGCCGGCGCGGGTGATCCGGGACGCGCCGGAAAAAGCGGACAAAGTACCTGAAGAGGGTTCTGAGGGCGTAAGGCGGCCAAAAACCGAGACGGAGGGTTAGAAAGCATGCACGATGGTTACCTGTCGAAGACTAACGAGAAGAAGCTCATGCTCTTTTCCGGGAGGGGTTATCCGGACCTCGCGGAGAGCATAGCCGACAGGCTGGACATGCACCTCGGAGAGGTGGAGTTGGTGCAGTTCTCCAACGGCGAGATGTACGCCCGGTACCTGGAATCCGTGCGGGGGGCGGACATGTTTATCGTGCAGTCTCTGGGAGAGCCGGTCAACAAGAACCTCATGGAGCTTCTCATCATGATCGACGCCGCCAAAAGGGCTTCGGCCAAGCGGATAACGGCGGTTATCCCCTGGTACGCCTACTCGCGGCAGGACCGGAAGACAAAGCCGCGCGAGCCCGTAACGGCCCGGCTGGTGGCGAACATGATCCAGACCGCCGGGGCCGAGCGGGTAATGACGATGGATTTGCACGTCGGCCAGATCGAAGGTTTTTTCAGCTTCCCGGTAGACCACCTGACGGCGATGCACACTTTCGTGGACTACTTCGTGGACCGGGGTTTCCGCGGCGCCGACGACGCGGTCGTGGTCGCCCCGGACGTGGGGGAGGCCCGGGTGGCGAACAAGCTGGCGGACCACCTGGATCTGCCGTGGGCCATTATGCGGAAGCAGCGCAGCGGGCCGGGCCAGTCGGAGGTCACGCACGTCATCGGGGACGTCCGGGGCCGACGCGTCATCATGATAGACGACTTGATAGATACCGCCGGCACCCTCTGCAACGCGGCGGAGCGCCTTAAAGAAGAAGGGTCCACGGAAGTCTACGCCGCCGGCACGCACGGGGTTTTCTCGGGCGACGCCTACCGTAAGATAGACGACTCACCGATGGAAGAGGTCATCGTTACGGACACGCTTCCCTTGAAGGACGGTGAGCCGCAGTCTAAGATAAAGACGCTTACCATCGCCCCTATCCTCGCGAGCACCATCAACAACGTTTTTACCGACGCGTCGGTGAGCGAGGTATTTATGGGCGAAAACCAGCTTTTCTAGTAACAGAGAGTTTATAAGAGTATTAGGAGAAAGAGATGGCAGACAACGTAGACTTACAGGCCGAGCGGCGCGGAGGCCGGGGCAAAAACGACTCCCGGCGGCTGAGGGTTTCGGGGATGGTCCCCGCCGTGCTGTACGGCGAGAGCAACGAGGCTGGCGGCAGCATCCCGATCGCGGTCCCGACAAAGACGGTGGACTACACGCTGCAGACCCTCGGGGACAACGCCCTCTATAACCTGACCACTTCTAACGGCAGCGCGACGGCGCGGGTGGTGGACGCGCAGCGCGATCCGGTCTCGGGCCGGCTCATGCACGTGGACTTCGCGCCGGTCAACATGCGCGAGCGGATCGAGATCACCGTGCCGATTACGGTCGTCGGCGAGGCGCCGGGCGTCGAGGAAGAGGGCGGCGTGTTGCAGCAGGTCGCTTACGAGATACAGGTCGAGTCCCTGCCGGGCAACATCCCGCAGGAGATCGAGGTAGACGTTTCCGGTGTCGCGATGAACGAAAACCTCGCGTTGGGTGACTTGGCGATGCCTTCGGGGGTCGAGCTCATCTCCGACCCGGAGGAGATCGCCGTGACGATCACCGCGCCGACCGAGATCACCGACGAGGAGATCGAGGCCGCCGGTATCGTTGAGGAAGAGTCCGACGAAGTGGACGAGGAGGCCGGCGGAGATGCGGAAGCTGGGGAGGCTTCTGCGGAAGAAGGCGCAGAGTAAAAACGCCGTTCCCGCGGATACCACCGAAAAAGAGAAAGAGGGCGGGGGGCCGGTGCGGTCCCCCGTTATCGTGGGGCTCGGAAACCCCGGCCGCTCCTACGAGCGCACCCGCCACAACGTAGGCTTTCTCGTCGCCGACGAGCTGGCCCGGCGCTACGGTGGCGACTGGCGCAAAAAGAAACGCTCCGTCGCAACCCCGGTAAACGTCGGTGCGTTTCCGGCGGAGCTTCTAAAGCCCCAGACCTTTATGAACAACTCCGGGCGGGCCGTCGGCGGCCGGCGGGTGCAAGACCTTATAGTTGTCCACGACGACCTGGACTTGCCGGAGGGCGACGTGCGGGTAAAGGTCGGCGGCGGCGCGGGCGGTCACAACGGCCTGCGCTCCATTATCGGGCAACTCGGCAACGACTTCGTGCGGGTACGCGTCGGGGTCGGGCGCCCGCCGGAGGGCACAACCGTCACGAATTACGTGCTGGGCAAGATGGACGCGGCAGTGCGCGACGCCGTCCCTACAGCGACGGATGCCGTCGAAGTGGTGGTCGAGCAGGGACCGGAAGCGGCGATGAACCGCTTCAACACACGTTCTTGAGCAAAGTTTCGGGCTATTCTTCTTCCATGAGTTTAGAGATATTGGGTTGGGTAAAGAAGTCAACGATCCAGTCGGACGCCACCTGCGCCCGGTTCAGGTTGTGGCCCAGCTCTTTGAGGTAGACCATACGCCACACTAGTTCACCGATACTGCCGGTCAGCTTCACCCCCAGGATGTCTGCGAGGGAGCTGGTAGAACCCAGGTCCACCAAATTGCCCAGCGACTCGTAAACGAACTCCGATGGGGAGCCGCCCTGGATGTCTGCCGCTATGTTGTGCCCGGCTTTCTCCCCGGCTTGTTCGGCGGATTGGGCGAGGGCGGGCACGGGTGGACCGTCGTAGTCTATGTTGACGCAGTCGCCCACGGCGTAAACGCCGGCATGATCCTTGAGGCGCAGAAACTCGTCTACGAGGATGCGATTTCGGTTGTCCTTCGAAACGTCGAGGCTCTGGGCGAGGGGGCCGGGTTCCACGCCCGCCGCCCAGACCGTCGTGAGGGTTTGTATCTCCCGGTCGTCATTTAGAACGACGTGATCCGGGTGTATCTCCGACACCCGGGTGTTGTTTATGAGCTCGATGTTCTGGGCCTCGAAGCGCTTGGTGGCGGCGTTCGCCAGCGGCGCGTCCAGGTCTTTGAGGATGCGTTCCCCGGAGTTCACGAGGATGACTTTTGCCCGGTCGAAGTCTACGTTCGGGTAGCTGCCTTCGAGGACCTCGAAGAGCAGGTCGTGGGAGTAGGCGGCACCCTCTACCCCGGTAGGCCCGCCGCCCACGAAGACGAACGTCAGCAGGTCATCGCCGTGATCCCCGCGCTGCCACTCGGCTTCTTCGACGCAATCAATTATGCGGTTGCGGATGTTTAGGGCTTCGCGCAAGCCCTTGAAGTCTATGGCGTGTTCCACGACGCCGGCAGTATTGAAAAAGGCCGTCCGGCTGCCGGGCGCTAGTACCAGGTAGTCGTAAGGGAAAGTTTCTCGGTCGGTTTTCACTTCCCGCGCCTCAAAGTCCACTTCCTCCACTTCGGCCTGGTAAAACTGCGCCCCCAGGGGCTCGATGACGTTACGAAGCGGGTAGGCAAGGTGTCGGACCTCGACGTTCGAGGAGATGGCCCGGGGCACCATGGGATAGAAAGTCGTGTAGTTGCTCTCGTCGAGCAGGGCCACCCCGACTTGCGGATCTCCGTCGAGGGCGTGGATCAGGCCTTCAACCGCCGCCAGGCCGCCGAAGCCGCCGCCCACGATCAGGACTTTGGTCGGGGCGTCGAAGTAGTGGGTTTTTAGAGGGGTCGGAGCCTGCGCTTTCTCGTACGCTTTGAAGGCCGCAACCCCGCCCGCCAGCGCCGCAACCGCCGCTAGAGCGCCCTTGATCATGAAACTCCTATCTAAGCCGGATACGTTGCTAACTTCTACCCCCACGCCGGACCAGAGAAACTCTGCGCCGAACGTCCGAGGAGACGTCTAGTGCAACTCCACCGCGTCACCGACGCGCACCGTTCCGGTCGAGTCGTGGGCCAAGTTCTGGCCGAAGAATATCTTCTTGCCGGACCTACGATAAGTGGCGAGCGTCGCCAGCACTTCCCGGTCCCGCCCGCCGATTTCCTGGTTCGTCATGACAATGGAGCACCGGGAGCAGGGCTTGGCTACGCGGAAGTTCACACCGCCAATGTGGAGCCCGTGCCATTCGTCTTCCTCGAAAGGGTCGCAACCTCCGACCACGAAGTTTGGCCGGAAGCGGTTTACGGGAACGGTTCTCTCCAAGCGTTCGCCGAGGTCTTTGAGTGATGCCTCGGAGACAACGAGAAACGGGAAGCTGTCGGCGAAACCGACCTGATCCCCACCCCGGGCGTACTCCGGGTCTACCGGGCGGACTGCATCGTCGGGCATGTGGACCAGTTTGCAGCGGGCTCCCAGGAACGCGCCGAACCACTCGTCGGCCTCGTCCCCGACGGGCGTGGCCTTTACCGTATCCGACCAAATCCGCGTTTCGACGTTCGCCTTTTTCTCCGGCTGTAGTGAAAGGTGTAATGCAGGCATCTCTGGTGCTGCAACGATCAGGCGTCCTGGAGCAAACCGCGTGGAGATGAGTGCCATACGCGGGTGTTTTCGCTGCGACATGAACTTGTGGTTTTCGTCTATCAGCATCCAGCGCCGGTCGTGCTCGATACCCCGGGAATCCAGACGGGCTTCTTGCAGGGCGATGCCGCCCACGGATTTGATGGGGTAGACGTAGATCTCTTTTAAAGAGATTCCGGCCATCTACGGCCCATCT
The DNA here is from genome assembly GCA_965213905.1 of Rubrobacteraceae bacterium. GTDB lineage: Bacteria > Actinomycetota > Rubrobacteria > Rubrobacterales > Rubrobacteraceae > SIRX01. The sequence continues at coordinate 2,465,955 of OZ243922.1, forward strand.
TAGCAGCAACCGGAACGTTTGCGGAGAAGGGGAAACCGTGGGTTGGAACGCGGACCAGGGCGAGTAGAATATGCGGGTGCCGGATACGACGCAGACGAAGAACGTGCAGGCTCCGCGTCGTATCCGGGCATACCTCGCCGCCACGAATGAAACTTCTGTTTTGTTGCGAGCTTCGACCGAAGCGGAGGCAGAGCGTTACGCCCGCGAGACGGCGGCTTTTACCGGAGACCCGGTGGTGCATATCCCGTCGCGCGGTGTTCCTTACGGGGACGTATTCGAACCGTCCGTGCTTCGTGTTGGCCGTCGGCAGCGGGCGTTGCATTCCCTGGACTCGGCCGGAGTGGTGGTAGCCGGGCCTCTAGCTGTGATGGAGAAGACGCCACTCTACGAGCCGCTGGAATTGGCGGACGGCGTCGAGTCGGACCTGGACGCGACGTTGGAGAAGCTCGTGCGGCTCGGGTACGAACGTTCGGATCGGGCTTCCCGCCCGGGAGAGTTCGCGGTGCGGGGTGGGATCGTGGACCTCTTCCCGAGCACCCGCCGATCGCCGGTCCGTGTCGAATGGTGGGGAGATGAGATCGAGAGCGTCCGGGCCATCTCTCTGGCGACCCAACGCGTCGTCCGCGAGCTGGAAGCCATAACCGTCTACGCCGCCCGCGAAGCAGACCTGGCATCCCTCGCCGCCGCAAACGAAGATTCCCCCGAAGAAGCCCGCCGCGGCGTCCGCACGCCCGGCCTGGACCGGCTGCTGCTTGAGAAAGAGCCCGCTTCCGTGCGCGAGCTACTGCCGGAAGTAGAGATCTGGTACGAAGAGGCCCGGGAGAACCTGCCCGAAGACCTCGACGGCTTTGTACCCGAGCTCTACGACGCCGGGCTGCCAGAGCCGGACCTGGAATTTACCGGTAGCGTGGAGGGAGAAATCGTCTCGGCCCCGCCGATCGCCGCCTTTGCCGACACCATCCGGGAGGCGGGCCGGAGGCTGGATTCGATGGCCGAAGAAGGGCTGGCGGTCTTTATCGCGTGCGGCTCGCGGGGCGAAGCCCGACGTACGATCTACGCCTTCGGCGAGATTCAACGCCGAGTCCGGGAGGCCGACCGGGTAGGCGCGAACCTGCCCCGCGGCGTCTACGCCGTACCCGGCGAAGTCGAAGAAGGTTTTACTTACCCGGACGGTGGAATCGCGGTCCTCCGCCGGGACTCACTCTTTGGGCGGCGTCGGAGGGCGCGCGAAACCCGTCCCGGACGCTCTTTCACCTCGTTCGCCGACCTAAAGACCGGAGACCTGGTAGTCCACGCGACCCAGGGCATCGGACGTTTCGAGGGACTGGTGGCGAAAGAGGTACTGGGTGCGACCCGCGACTACATGCAGGTAACGTACAAAGGTGGGGACACGCTCTTCGTGCCCTACGAGCAGATGGAGCTTTTGCACAAGTACATCGGTGGCGAAGGAACCCGGCTGGACAAGCTCGGCGGCTCGTCCTGGTCGCAGGTTACGGACAAAGTCCGCAAGCGGGTAAAGGCGCTGGCCGGGGACTTGCTGCAACTCTACGCCGCCCGCGCCAACGCCGTCGGGCAGGCCCTCCCGGAAGACGGCGAGTGGGAAAAGGAGTTGGAGGAGAGCTTTCCGTATCAGGAGACCCCCGACCAGCAGGCCGCAATTGCCGCCGCAAAGGCGGACCTGCAGCAGCCGCACCCGATGGACCGGCTGGTGTGCGGCGACGTTGGGTTCGGAAAGACCGAGGTCGCCATCCGGGCGTCGTTCAAGGCCGTGCTCGCCGGCAAACAGGTCATGCTGCTCGCCCCGACGACCATCCTGGTACAGCAGCACGAGCGGACTTTCAAAGAGCGCCTCGGAAGCTTCGCCGTGCGGGTCGAAAGTGTTTCGCGTTTCCGCACCGGGGCCGAACGGAAACGGATACTCGCGGACTTCGCCGCCGGGGAGGTAGACGTGCTCATCGGGACGCACGCCCTGCTCGGGTCGGAGGTCAGGCCGAAGGAACTCGGCCTGATCGTGGTCGACGAAGAACAACGCTTCGGCGTCCGCCACAAAGAACGCCTGAAACAGTTCAAGACCAGCGTAGACGTGCTAACCCTCACCGCCACCCCGATCCCGCGCACGATGCAGATGGGCCTCGCTTCGCTACGGGACATAAGCATCATCGAGACGCCACCGGCCGGCCGTCGCAGCATCCTGACGCACGTCGGGCCTTACGAAGAAGATCTCGTCAAGCGGGCTATCGAGCGGGAGGTCGCGCGGGGCGGGCAGGTATTCTTCGTCCACAACCGGGTCGAGACGATAGACGAGGTAACGGAGCGGTTGCGGGGCATCGTGCCCGGCGTTCGCTTCGTAACGGCCCACGGTCAGATGCCGGAGCGGGCGCTCGAAGACGTAATGCAGGGCTTCCTCGAACGTGAGGCAGACGTGCTCGTCACGACGACCATCGTCGAGAGCGGTCTGGACGTTGCGACGGCCAACACGCTCATCGTGGACCGGGCGGACATGATGGGCCTCTCGCAGCTCTACCAGTTGCGCGGCAGGATCGGGCGCTCCACAGAGCAGGCTTACGCCTACCTATTCGCCCCGCTCGGGGCCACCGTCGAGTCCCAGAAACGCCTCGAAGCGCTCATGGACTTTACGGAGCTCGGTAGCGGTTTCGCGGTCGCTATGCGGGATCTGGAGATCCGGGGCGCCGGGAACCTCCTCGGCGGCGAGCAATCCGGCCACATAGCCGCCGTCGGCTTCGAGATGTACCTTCGGCTACTAGAAGAAGCCGTCGCGCTCGCCAGGGGCGAGAAGGTCGAGCAAGAAGAGCATCGTCCGGTCATAGTCGAGCTACCGGTTGACGCCTACCTGCCGCCGGAGTACGTGATGGACGAAATAGAGCGCGTAGACCTCTACCGCCGGGCATCCGGCGTCCAGACCCTCGCCGAAGTAGACGACCTGGCCGAAGAGCTTACCGACCGCTTCGGGCGTTTACCGGACCCCACCCTAAACCTGCTCGGCATCTCGCGCATAAAGCTCCTGGCCCGCGAAACCGGCGCCACCTCCGTAACCTACCGGCCCGGCACGCTGACCGTTACCGGCGTCACCGCACAAACTCCCGCCCTGCTGCGGAAAGAAACCGGCGGCACGGTCGGCGGCCGGGAGGGGCGGGTTACGGTGCGCTCGGAAAAGGAGCCCTTGGAGTTGGCGGAGGTTGTGCTCAGGGGACTTTCGCGGGCTTTTTAGTCAGAGGTTTCCGGTTATCTGAAGTCGGGTCTCCGGGCAAAGAACGCTAGAGCACCGCCGATCAGGACGAACACGAGTACCGGAATGTTTATAAGAATTGCGACGGGCCCGAGGCTTTCCGGCCCTCCCAGGTACAAAGAAAGTGGCTCTCCCAGGTACGAATTGAGAAGCCAGAAGAGGGACGGAAGGAACCACAAGGCGACCGTGCTTAACGCGACCGATCCGACGGCAGCCAAGATCTCCAACCGCCCGGAGATCCAGCCGGATAACGCGCCAACACCAACCGAACCCGCCGCCCACCCGAAAAACCACAGCACCGAGACGAAGGTGCCGACAGCATCCCCGTTGGGACCTTCGCCACCCGGGTTCAGAAGTAGGGTCTGGTTCAATAGAACGATCAAAACAGCCCCGGACACAACCCCAAGGATCAAGCGCACTACGGTCTCTTCCGTTCGTGAGGTTTACCCGCTGTTACCGGCAATTGTAATTGCTGTGGTCGAAGCGCGACAGAGTCGTTCGCGAAGTTAAGAGGCAGGCATGGGGGCAACTACACCCCGCAGTAGGAGACCGAACACCTAAGAAAGATCGTTCCCGCGATCACGGCGGGCGTTAGCCCGACCGACACTAGCGACAAGGCAGCATCCCACGGTAAACTGTCCTTTCTGACACCTCGCGAAAAACGTGTGGCGAGAAAGATGCCTAGTGCGGCCAGGACTAAGCTCCCTACAAAGAAAACCCAGAACCCTATCTCTAATATTAGATCCGCCAGGTCTTGAGACAAGTACGCAGGCTGTACGGTCCATATAACCTCTGTCGCTACGAGAAATATCGCCCATGCTGCGGCCAACGCCAATGTCGTCTTACCTAAAACGCCCAATTGTCCTACTGTCGGGGTACGAAGCTTCCAGGCCGCCAACGTCGTGGCGCCGGAGAAGATCACGACGCCGGGTAAATAAACCATCACCAGGTCGACCCCGGAGAGCATACCCACCCCGAGCTCGTTCGCGAGGAAGGCCCCGACCATACCGGTCAGGAGCCCTACGAGAGATGCCGCCAGCGCGACGGCAAAGATCGCCCAGAGCCGGCTCCGCGTCCGCGCGGAAGCACCGTGGGCCGAGAAGTTGGCGACCCATCCCGCCGCCAGGGCCGCCAAAAGCGACCCCGTTACCAGCGCCAACGGCCCGACGATAAAAACAGGTACCACAAGCCCCATAACATACACGGGCGCCGAACCCGCCGCCCCCTCCACCAAAGCCGCCAAGGGTACACCCGCAAACCACAAGATGCGCCTCAACCTACACCCCAATCTCTCGTTGGCTTACAAAGTAAGTTAATCGTAGCACACAGCACTAAAACTTCAACAAACGAGTCGGGGGTTTGGGTTAAGTCCAGAACTACCAAGACCCCGTGCTATAATCCCCGCGGTTTCTGCCGTTCGATCACAGTGAGGATTCCGTTCGTTTTGAGTAAGTCTTTTCCCGTCAGAGTATGGGTAGTCGTCGTGGTTGTTGCCTCTTTGGCCTTTGCGGGTTGTTCGCCGGCGGAGCCGGCCCAAGACGTGGAGTCCGGGGCGCAGAAAGTCGTGACCTTCGATGGCGGTGAAGTTACCAAAGGCGAGGTAGACGAGGCGTTAATGCAGTTCGCCCAGCAGAGTGGCGCCGGTGAGATCCCACCGGACTCTCCGCAGTACGAGGCGGCGTTGCAGCAGGTAATGCCGCAGCTCGTAGGGCTGGAGGTAGCCCAAGCCTACGCCCAGGAGAACGATATCGACGTCTCCCAAGAAGATGTGGACGAAGAAATCGAGACGATAAAGGACCAGATCACGGAGCAGGCCAGGGCGCAGAACCCGGACATCGGCCGCGAGGAGGCTTTCGGTGAGGCCCTAGAACAAGCCAACTTCACCGAAGAGCAGTTGCGCCAGGATATTCGAGATCAGTTACCCGTACAGAAAGTCCAGGAGGAAGTCGCCGGCGACACCGAGCCTTCGGAAGATGAGATCCAGGCTTTCTACGACGAGAACAAAGACCTTCAGTTCGCAACCCCCGAGCAGCGCTGCATAAGCCACATCCTGTTCAACAAAGACCAAGAGCAGAAGGCCGAAGAGGTGAAGCAGCAGATCCAGGACGGCGGGAACTTCGCCGAACTCGCCCGGGAGTTTTCACAGGACCCCGGCAGCAAAGAAGAGGGTGGAGACCTCGGTTGCCAGGGTAAAGGCTCTTTCGTGCCGGAGTTCGAGGATGCCGCTTTTGGCGCGGACGAGGGTGAGGTCGTCGGCCCGGTCGAGACCGAGTTCGGGTACCACGTCATAAAGGTGACGGAGACCCGGCCGGCGGAGACCGCCCCGCTGGAAGAGGTCAAGCCTCAGATAAGAGACCAACTCGCCCAGCAGCAGCAGGCCACGGAGTTCGAGGAGTGGCTAGCGAAAGAGGAAAAAGACCGCAACGTCGAGTACCTGGAAGGATACAAACCCGAGCAGCCGGCCCCGGATGGGGCGACCGGGGGAGAGCCGACGGCGGTACCCGAAGGAAATTAGGCAGGAACCGCAACGACCTCCGGCGGTAGCGGGAAAGCGTTCAAGCGCGTAGAGTTACGGGTATACCAGAATTGAACGACAACAGGGAGGATGGCTGCCTATGACCGAGATCGTGGCGTTGCACGGACGTGAGATCCTGGATTCCAGGGGAAACCCGACCGTCGAGGTGGAACTTGCCACCCGGAGCGGCTTTATAGGCCGGGCTTCGGTGCCGTCCGGGGCTTCTACGGGCCAGAACGAGGCCGTAGAGCTTCGCGACGGGGAAGACCAACGTTACGGCGGCAAGGGTACTAGCGAGGCCGCGAACAACGTGGACACCGAGCTTGCGGAGGTCGTCGTGGGCATGGACGCCACCGACCAGCGGGCGTTGGACCTCGCCATGATCGAGGCCGACGGCACGGACAACAAAGGCCGGCTCGGGGCGAACGCCATGTTGGGCGTCTCGCTGGCCGCCGCAAAAGCCGCCGCTGAATCCGCCGCGCTGCCGCTCTATCGCTACCTGGGCGGGACCGGGTCCTATACCTTGCCGGTTCCCTGTTGCAACATCATGAACGGCGGGGAGCACGCCTCGAACAACGTAGACTTCCAGGAGTTCATGGTCGTTCCCGTCGGCTTCGATACTTACGCCGAGGCGCTGCGCTCCATAGCAGAGGTTTATCAGGGCTTGAAGAAACTGCTCGGAGAGAAAGGCCTTTCCAGCGGCATCGGGGACGAGGGGGGCTTCGCGCCCGACCTGGATAGCAACGGAGAGGCGCTAAACCTCATGTCCGAGGCGGTCGAGCGGAGCGGATACTCTCTTGGAGATCAGATCTGCTTCGCCCTCGACCCCGCCGCGTCCGAGTTTTACGAGGACGGTACTTACAATTTATCCGGCGAAGACAAAAAGATGAGTGCCGACGAGATGGTCGAATACTACGTGCAGCTCTCGGACCAGCACCCGATCATCTCCATAGAAGACGGCCTGGATGAGGACGACTGGGACGGCTGGGCAACGCTCACCAGTCAGCTCGGGAGGAAGATTCAGCTAGTCGGGGACGACCTGTTCGTGACCAACCCCAAGATACTTGCCCGTGGTATAGATGAAGGCGTCGGCAACTCCATCCTGGTAAAGGTCAACCAGATCGGCACGCTCACCGAGACCTTCGAGACGATGGAGATGGCCCACAAAGCGGGATATACCACGATGGTCAGCCATCGCAGCGGCGAAACCGAGGACACGACCATCTCCGACCTCGCGGTCGCGGTGAACGCCGGCCAGATAAAGAGCGGCGCCCCGGCCCGCGGCGAACGGGTAGCCAAGTACAACCAGATCCTCCGCATAGAAGAGGCATTGGGCGACGCGGCCCACTACCCCGGGCGCTCGGCCTTCAACCCTCGTGAGGGGCGGTAAAGGGGTGCGGCGAACCAAGATAGTCGCCACCCTCGGGCCCGCCACGTCGTCAGAAGAGATGATCGAAGAACTGGTCAAGTCCGGGGTCGACGTAACCCGGCTCAACTTCAGCCACGGCGAACACGAAGTCCATATGAACAACGCAAAAACGGTTCGGGAGGCCGCGAAAAAACACGGCCGCAACGTGGCGGTCTTGCAGGATATTCAAGGACCCAAAATCCGAACCGGAAAAGTCGCCGAGGGCACGGAGTTGAAAGAAGGTGAGGAAGTAACCCTCGCCCCCGGAGACTTCGAGGGGGATGCCAAAAGGCTCGCGACATCCTACGACAAGCTCGCCCAGGACGCGGAAAAAGGCGACCGGCTGCTCATAGACGACGGCCTGCTCGGTTTAGAAGTAGAGCGGATCGAGGGCGACGAGGTGATCTGCAAGGTGATCGAAGGCGGCGAAGTCTCGTCGCACAAGGGGCTCAACTTCCCCGACACCGCGCTCTCCGTAAAAGGTTTAACCCCCAAAGACCTCGAAGACCTGGAGTTCGGGGTACGGGAGTTGAAGCCGGATTGGATCGCGGCTTCGTTCGTCCGCAGCGGGGATGAGGTCCGGGAGATCAAGGAGCGGATAAAAGAGTTCGGGGGGGACGACATTCCCCTGATCTCGAAGATAGAGAAGCACGAGGCCATCGAAGACATCGAGGACATAATGATAGCTTCGAACGGCATCATGGTGGCCCGGGGAGACCTGGCCGTCGAGCTCTCCAACGAGCGCGTCCCGATAGAGCAGAAGCGCATGATCGCTCGCTGCCGTCGCCTGGGCAAGCCGATCATCGTCGCCACCCAGATGCTCGACTCCATGATCCGAAACCCCCGCCCGACCCGCGCCGAGGTCTCGGACGTGGCGAACGCCATCTTCGACCGGACGGACGCCGTAATGCTCTCCGGAGAAACCGCGGTCGGCGGCTATCCCCTACAGAGCGTGCGGGAGATGGACCGTATTTGCCGGGCGGCGGAGGGCGCCATCAACTACGGCCGCGACATCAGCGCCTCCGCCTCCTGGGGCCGGGGTGACCGCTACAACGCCCTGACCCACGCCGCCTGTGAGCTTGCCGAAGTCCTCGAATCCCAGGCTATCCTTACCTCCACGCAGACCGGGCTCTCTTGCACACGCCTCTCGCGTTTCCGGCCGCCGAACAAGATCCTGGCCGTAAGCCCGGTGGAGGAGACCGTAAGCCGTCTCGCCCTTATATGGGGCGTCGTTTCTATACTCGGCGACCAGGCCGGAACCCTGGAGAGCCGCTTTGAGGCGGCGGTCGAGGCCGCCGAGGCCGCCGGGGAACTGGAGAAAGGGGACCAGGTAATAATGACCGGCGGGACCACCGGTTCAACGCCGGGCTCTACAAACCTGCTACAGATTTATACGGTGGGCGAAGATCGTTGAGGCTCTCCCGCACTCTGAAGGTCTCGCTCTACGCGGCGTTTGTCGGGATGCTGCTCGCATCCTACGTGGCGCCGACCCAGCAGATTTTGGAGTATCGGGCCGAAATTCCCGTTCTCGAAGAGGAGATCAGCGAAACGCGCGCGTACAACGCGGAGCAGCGCCGGCTCGTCGAAGACCTGAACACGCCGGAGGGCGTCGAGCGCGTCGCCCGCGAGCGATACGGCATGGTCCGGCCCGGAGAAAAGGTCTACATAATCACCGAAGATGAATGACCGCGAAACCGTAACCCTACAACTAGGACGCGAACCAAAGCCTTTTTACGTGGCGTACCGGTGTCCTTTCGGCCGGCCGGCCGTTATCGAGAACGAGCTTTCGAGAAACATGCCGACCCGGTTCTGGGTAACCTGCCCACACCTGGACGCCGCCATCGCCCGCGTTGAGGCGGTCGGCGGCGTCCGCGTGGCCCAAGAGGACGTCGGGGAGGAAGCCGTGCAGCAGGTACACGAACAGCACCGGGAACGCTACGGCATCCGGGTAGCCGGAGTCCGCGAGGGCGGCCACGTTAAATGCCTCCACGCTTTCACCGCCCTGCACCTCTCCGGCGCCCTCCCAAACCCTGTGGCAGAGTGGACCTTGGACCGCCTCGAAGATCCTCCATACCCGCAGGACGCCTGCTGCACAACTTGATCCGGAGGCCGGCTGCTATACTCGTGCGCTGCGGGGGCGTAGCCCAATCGGCAGAGGCAGAGGACTTAAAATCCTTACAGTGTGGGTTCGAGTCCCACCGCCCCTACTGAGAGTGACACCGTACCGTAAAGCACAATGTCAAGTTTTTCTCGAGTTTTCAATCGCCCGCAGTCTTGAGCAATGACCGGACGAAAAATCTTAGTCTTCTTTTTGGGTTTCGTCCGGGCCAGCTTCTTTTTCGCCCTCTGGGGGTTAGTCGTTCTTCAAGTCCTGCCAGATGTTCTGTCCTATCTTAAAGAAGGTGTAGGCGACGATTGCCACCGCGAAGACCAAAAGTGCCACCCGGATCCCGGACGAAGGTGTCGAAGAAGAGATACCGAAGATCAGCAGGATCATACCCACGGCTATGAGGAGCGCGGATGCTATTGATGTTCCCAATCGCAGCACGAAGCCGCGGCATCCGGACCTCATTGTTCTCCTCTCGTTCTCCGGGTTCTCTGCCGGAACGGCGGGGGCCGCATGACCCTGGAGGCGTCCAAAACCTACCGGCATCTTTGTACTACTGTTTTCTAGCCCACGAATTATAAAGCCCCGGTGTGTTGTGCAAGTTGCCGGAGGGGGACTCCAACGTAGCGTCCGGGGCCGTTTAATTATCGTCGAACTGGTGTGAAGGGTGTATATAGTTTTTGTAACGACGTTGTAAAGGTTTGAAAGAAAGGTTCGAAAGTCGTTTCTCGAAAACACCCCTGCGGGTAACCGGCGCACCCCGCCGTCCCCGCTAGGTTATTATGTGCGCGTGATAGAGATCATCCTTGCAATCTTCGTCGGGGTCGTACTTTTGGTTTCGGTAGTTCTACTCGTGAGGAGTTACAGGAGCCGTGGGCACGAGCTTACCCGGCCGGAACTGCGGAACCGGGCCACGGGGTTGTCCGAACGGTTGGCGGGACTAGTCGGGGAACAGCAGGCCGCCCGCCCGCCGGACGACCCGGTGATAAAAGACAGCGAGCTCTCCCACCGGCACGTCACCTCCCAAGATGAGGAAATGCAGCGGGTCTACCGTAGGGATTACCTGCCGGAGGTCTCTGAACTGCGGGGACATTTCGCCGGACGCGGGATACGCAACGGCATGTTGAACGAACTCTATGAGTCCCCCGAAAACGAGGCGGATCTGCGAACCATCTCGACCGCCCTCCAGGAGATGGCCGCGAGGCTAAAAACCTGACGAATACGTGGAGAAGCCTCAAATAGCCTGTGCTAGACTCGCCCGGTGAATCCACCGCTTACAGCCCGGGCCGACGTAGCGGGCAGCCTGCTGAGGCCGGCGGAACTACTGGAAGCTGCCGAGAAAAGAGCGGCGGGTAAGATCTCCGCCGCAACCTTCAAAAAGGTCGAGGACCGGGCGGTAGACCGGGCTTTGGAGTTACAGGAGCGTGCGGGGCTCGAAGTCGTGACCGACGGCGAGATGCGCCGCGAGTCGTTTCAAAGCCAGATGGTCGAATCCGTCGAGGGTTTCGGCGAGAGCACCATAGACGCCTACCTGTGGGGTGACTGGCACGGCGACGAGGCCGTGGGGGACAAGGATTTGGAACGTCCGGCGACGCTCGGGGTTGTCGGCAAGCTGCGCCGGAGGCGGCACCTATCGGTAGAAGAGTTCGTCTACACCCGCGCCCGGACCGAGAAAACCGTGAAGGTTACGTTGCCTAGCCCGACGCTCTACGCAAACTTCTGGTCGCCGGAGCTTTCCAAAGAAGCGTACCCGACGATGGACGAGTTCGTGGAGGACGTGGCGGAGATATTGCGGGAAGAGGTCGAGGAGTTGGTGCGGCTCGGCGCGAGGTATATACAGCTAGACGCGCCGCATTATCCGTTGTTACTGGAAAAAGAAACGCGTGAGTTCTACGAGGCCCGGGGCTGGGACCTGGACAAGTGGCTCTCCCGGGGCGTCGAGTTGGACAACTACGTGATCGGGGGCCACCCCGACGTTACTTTCGCCTTTCACCTGTGCCGGGGAAACCAGGGGAGCCGCTGGCTGGTCTCCGGGTCTTACGAGCCCCTGGCCCGCAGGATCTTCGGCGGAACAGCCGCCGACCGGCTTATGCTGGAATACGACGACGAGCGTTCGGGAGACTTCGAGCCGCTCGCCCACGTGCCGGACGACAAGGTCGCCGTGCTCGGGCTGGTCACGACCAAAACTTCCCGGCGCGAGACGGTGAGCGGCCTGGAGGCCCGCATAAAAGACGCCTCCCGGTACGTGCCCCTGGAACGGCTGGCGATCAGCCCCCAGTGCGGCTTTGCGACCTCCGTGATCGGGAACGCCGTAACCGTCGAGGATGAGGAGTACAAGCTGCAAACCATAGCCGAGACTGCGAGGCGAGTGTGGGGCTAGACAAAACTGAAATCTTCAGGGCGAAAGTCGGGCAAAATGAAGGTCTTTGGCGGCAAACCAGCCGTTGAAGATACAAAGCACTTTCGTGTAACGTCCGCCGTGGTCCTGACGGGGCCGGGGTTACGTTGTTCGCCTTCGTCTTGTATTTGGCGACGTTGGCCCCAACCGTTTTGTACTACGATCGGCCGCTTTTGCTAGATTCCGTCATGTTGCAGGTTCAGGCTACCACCCTCGGGATGACGGGGCCGACCGGGGAGCCGATCTGGGTAATGCTCACGCACCTGTTTACCTACCTTCCCTTTGGAGACCCGGCTTACCGGACGAACCTGTCTTCGGCCGTCTACGCCGCCGGGGCGGTGCTCATGGTTTTTTTGGCCGGGCTTTTGTTGAGCCGGCGCTTTTTGGCCGCGGTGGCCGCCGCGCTGGCTTTCGGGTTGGGGAGCGTCTTCTGGAGCCAGGCGGTTATAACCGAAATCTACACGCTGAACGCGGCCCTGATCATGCTCCCTATCGTTGCCCTGCTAGTGTGGCGCGAGATCCGCAAGGACCGCTACCTGCTGCTGGCGGCTTTCTTCATGGGGTTCGCCCTCACAAACCACCTGACGAGCGGGCTGGTAATACCGGCGGGGTTCCTCTTTGTCGCTCTCACGGACTGGCGCAAGCTCACGGACTTACAACCGGCGCTCAAAGGGGCCGGGCTTTTTCTGCTGGGACTCACGCCTTATCTGTACCTGCCGATCCGCGCCTCGATGGACCCGCCGATGAACGAGGCGGACCCTTCAACGTGGTCCAATTTCTGGTACTTCGTTAGCGGCGGTGGACACCACAAGAACTCACTAGCCTTCGGGCCGTCGGAGATACCGGGACGCCTGGAGCTTTACTGGGTTTACCTGTCGGGGGACTTCAACGGGGTGATCCTGGCGACGGCGGTTCTGGGGGCCGTGTGGCTGGCAATCAAAGACCGGGCCGCGGCCGCGATGATTCTGCCTGCCTACCTGATCTGGATGTTCCACGCTATAGAATACAAAATCTACGACGTAGAACTCTATTTTATCCCGAGCTTCCTTATGCTGTCCCTGGCCGCCGCCGGCTTCGGCGCCCTGCTGCGGGCGTCGGAGTATCTTTCGGGGCGCTTGCCGAACATCGGGCGCGGCGCGGTCCTCGCCGCAACGTCGGCCATCTTGTTGCTGCCGCTCTATGGGGTGTGGGACACTTACGAAAAGAACGACATGGGCGACGTTCACCGGGGCCGCGAGACCATCAACGCCGTCGCCGAGGGCGCGCTGCCGGACTCGACCGTTATACACCACCGGAGCTCCTTGTGGTACATGGTTCTGGTAGAAGAGCGGCGGCGGGACTTGACTCTCTTGGACCCGTGGCGGCCCGACTGGGACCGGCAGACCGACATCGTGTGGCCCGACGACCTGGACGCGGCCGCCACGGAACGCCGCTACGAGGTCAGCGACGACACCGGGGTCAGCGCCGCCCTGGCCGCCGCCGAAGACGGGGCCGTCTACATACTCGACCAGGAAGGCACCGGATTCCGCAACTTCTACGACGCCGGTTTCAGAACCCTGAAGGTGGATGGACCCTTCTACCGGCTTCTGCCCCCGGGGGAGAGCGTCCCGGCGGGTAAGGCGGGATCGGTCGTCAACCTCGCGGAAGAGTGACGAGCTTGCCGTGGCTCTCGCGGCCTTCCAGGCGCACCAGGGCTTCCGGCAGCTCCTCGAACGGTACGGTTTCGTATATTAGGGGTTTGATCTCCCCGGCTTTGTAGAGGCTCACCAGTTCTTCGTGAGTTTCCCAGATGAGGTGCGGCATCGTTTTGCCGTATAGTCCCCAGTGGAGTCCGAGAACCGAGTAGTTCTTGACGAGCAGGTGGTTCGCCGGGGCTTCGGGGATGCGGCCGCCGGCGAAGCCGACCACCACGATGCGCCCCTCGAACGCCACGCACCGGCGCGAACCGTCGAACACGTTACCCCCGACGGGGTCGAAAACCACGTCCGCGCCCCGGCCTTCCGTCGCCTCCTTAACCACCTCCACGAAGTTTTCCTGACGATAATCTATCGCGATCTCCGCGCCCAGTTCCCGGCAGACCCCCACCTTCTCTCCACCGCCCGCCGTGGCGAACACCCGCGCCCCGGCGGCCCGGGCGAGCTGTATCGCCGCCGAACCCACGCCGCCGGCCCCAGCGTGGACCAGCACGGTCTCACCTTCCAGCAAACCCGCCCGACGGTGGAGGGCGAAAAAAGCCGTCTGGTAGACGATGTGGAGGGCCGCCGCGTCCCCGAAAGGCATTTCGTCCGGAATCGGGTAGACCGAAGATTCCGGCACGGAGACCCGCTCTGTGAAACCGCCGCGCGGTAGCTGGGGAGTCGCCAGAACCCGGGCACCCTCTTCGGGATGTGTCCCGCTCCCGCCGGACAGAACCCTTCCCGCGACCTCGGCCCCCGGTGTGAATGGCAGGTCCGGCCTCTGCTGATATTCTCCTTTGCAGAGCAGGATGTCGAAGAAGTTCAGGGCGGCGGCCTCGACTTCTACGAGGACTTCTCCGTCTTTCGGTGAGGGGTCCCCGACCTCGTTCAACGTTAGGGCGTCCTCCGGGTCTCCGAGCTCTTCTACTTGCCAGGCGCGCAAAAAGTCCTCCTTCTTTTCTGGTAAAAAGGAGCTTACCACCGGCGGATAAATGTTTTCGCCGGCGGGCCGGTATGCCGACGATCCGGAAGCCGGTGTAAGTTAATGTGGGAGGCCCGTAACCCGGAAACCAGGAGGATGGAGTTAGTGCGTTGTCCGGTGCTTTATAGCGTCGTGCAAAAGGGCAAGAAAACCATGGAAATTACCCGTGGGAGTTCGGAGATATCAAACGCTGCGGTTCTCTTTTGGGAAGGTGGAATCTCCTTTTGAGTGGTCACACGCCCCGAATGGTCCGCCGTCCCCAAAAAAACTACAAAAAAGAAAGTAGGCCCTCGGATGTGGATCTCATTCCGTGGGAGTGGCGGGAGCCGGCAGAAGAGCCCGAACCGGAGACCACCGAACTACCGAAAAAGCCAAAGAAACCTAAAAAGAGCCCTTTGGCGGACGCCCGAAAGGTCGCGGCCGGACTACTAGGCCGGATGGGCAAGAAAAAAGTCGAGTCGCCGAGAGGGCGGCCCGGCGGCACGACGCTCTCGTACCTGCCGGGGCTGGATGGGATGCGGGCGCTCGCCGTAATCGCGGTGCTCCTTTACCACGCGGGGATAGCGTGGGTACCGGGTGGGTTTCTAGGCGTCGAAGTATTCTTCGTTATCAGCGGGTACCTGATCACCGCCCTCCTGCTCGCGGAGTGGCGGCAGAAGGGGAGCATAGACCTCAAGGCTTTCTGGCTCCGGCGGGCGCGGCGATTATTACCCGCGCTGTACCTGCTGCTCGTCGGGACGCTTTCTTTCGCCGTTTTATTCCTGCCTGAAGAAGTGGCGCGGCTGCGGGACGACGTGCTGGCGGCGATTGGCTACGTTACGAACTGGTTGCTGATTTTCAGCCAGGAGTCGTACTTCGAGGCTGCCGGCCGGCCTTCGATACTGCAACATCTCTGGTCGCTCGCGGTCGAGGAGCAATTCTACATCCTGTGGCCGTTGCTGCTCGCGGCGGGCCTGACGTTCCTTCCCCGACGCTACTGGTTGCCCGCGGTGCTCGGCGGCGCGGCGGCATCTGCGGTTTTGATGGCCGTCCTCTACCAGCCCGAAGCGGACCCATCCCGGATCTACTACGGCACCGATACCCGGGCCGCGGGGCTCTTGTTCGGGGCCGCGCTGGCGTTCGTGTGGGCTCCGGAGCTGATCCGGGTCGGCGGGCGCTACGACCCCGGCGCCCGGCATCGCCCCCTACAGCGCGCCCGGCGCCACGTCCGCCACCGGCTGGGTTGGACCGTACCCCGCCTGCTGGACCTGGTCGGCCTGGCGGCGCTCGGGATGCTCGTCTGGTTCTGCCTGAGCCTCGACGAGTTCCGGCCGTTTATATATCGGGGCGGGTTCACCCTGGTCGCGGTCGTCACCGCTTTGCTCATCCTCATAGTCGTTCATCCCCGCGCCCGGGTGGGGGCCGGTGTGCTCGGGTGGGGGCCGTTGCGCTGGGTTGGCCTGCGCTCCTACAGCATCTACCTCTGGCACTGGCCGGTCTTTATGGTGACCCGGCCCCAACTAGACGTTCCGATAGAAGGAGTTCCGCTGTTCGCCCTGCGGATGCTGGCGACGCTGGTCCTCGCGGACCTCTCCTACCGCTTTGTGGAAGTCCCGATCCGGCGCGGTTTTCTGGAAAGATCCTGGCGGACGTTTCGCGGATCCGAAGGTCCTCGTCGCGTCCGGCTCGGCCTCCAGTGGGCCGGAGGAGCGGCGGGCGCCGCGGCAATTTGCGTGGTGTTGGGACTGGCGGTAGTACAGGCCGAAGCACCGGACCAACCGCAATTCGCCGACGCGAAGCAGAAGATCAACACGGGTTCCGGGACGGCTCCGACCGAAAACGAAGACCCCGCCCCGGATCAGACACCGCCACAGGAGCCCGCAAACCCCAACCCCTCCGCGGCCTCGGGACCGAACGAAGAGGCCGCCTCCAAATCTGCGAACTCCTTCTCCGCCGGCCCGGTCAGCGCCGTCGGGGATTCGGTAATGGTCGGCGCCTTCCAGTTTGGAAACATCGAGAGAAGGCTCCCATCGTCCACGACCGTAAACGCCGAGATAGGCTTTCAGGCCGCGGACGCCATCGCGGTCCTGAAACAGCGCGAGGCCGCCGGGCAGTTGGGAGAGAACGTCGTTATCCACGTCGGGAACAACGGCCCGCTCCGGGCCACGGAGTTCGACGAGATGATGCGGGTTATCGGGGAGGAGCGCCGGGCCGTGTTCGTGAGCGTCAAAGTGCCCCGCAACTGGGAGCCGCGCAACAACGCGGTGATAAGCAAAGGCGTGGAACGCCACGCGAACGCCGCGCTGGTTGATTGGTACGGGGCGAGCGTGAACCGTCCCGGGTTGTTTTGGGAAGACGGCATGCACCTCCGGCCCAAGGGCGCGCGGCTGTACGCGGACCTCATAGTGGACGGGCTCAACGGTCCTTAGCCGGCCCGCCCTGGCGGGGTTTTCCCGGCGGTGATAAGCTGGGTTTGCAGGAGCCTCGTGGGGGCTCCGGTGGGTAAGAGCTACGCCCGAGACCGGGCCGGGAGGAACACGGATGCTGCGAGTACGGGACGCCATGACGCGGGAAGTTATTACCCTGGAACCGGAGGCGAGCGCCGCCCGGGCCTGGGGAATATGCCGGGAGAAGGGCATACGCCACATCCCCGTCGTGGAAAAAGACCGGCTCGTCGGCCTGGTCTCCGACCGGGATCTCAGAGACGTGAGCCCGCCGCGGGAGGGCCGGGACCAGGAAAACACCCTGGGATGGGTCCGGGTGCGGGACATCATGACCAAAAACATCTCCGTCATTGAGCCGCTCGACACCATAGACCACGCGGCCCGGGAGATCTACGACCGCAAAATCGGGTGCCTCCCGGTGGTAGACCGCGGAGAGCTGGTCGGGATCATCACCTCCCAGGACATGATGCGGACGCTGGCCTTTCTTATCGGGGCCCAGGACCGGGGAAGTTGGGTCGAAGTAGAAGTCTCCAACGAACCCGGAACGCTGGCGAGCGTGACCGACGTGATCCGGGACCGCCAGGTCAACATCTCCAGCGTCTTCGTCGCCCCGGCCGAAAGGGCCAGCTACCGGACCATAGCCATACGCCTCGAAACCACCAACCCTTCTGGAGTGGTTCGAGCCCTAGAAGAAGCCGGCTACCGGACGAGCGGGGTAGAATCCACCGCCCCCACAGGAGTCGGTCCCCGGGAGGTTTAGCCGGCGCCACAAGGGTTGCGAAAGGTCGCGAAAGGTCGCGCTCTCTAACAGAAACGCCGGGCAGTGGCGGACGAAAATGCGACCAACCAACACGGGCCGGGAACCCAGACGCAACGGAAGTTGTACTACAGGTAATAAGACTCTACAGGCCGGAGGTCGCGGGTGAAACCGACAACGATGTTTGCCGGGTTGGGCTTGCTTTCGGCGTTGTGTCTGGCACTCTTACTGGCCGGGTGTGGGAATCGCGCGCAAGGCGAAGGCGACTGTGGTTCCGGGGCGGCGTGCGAGCCCGCGGCTAATGCTTCTACGGCGAGTTCGCCCACGACGAACTCCGAACTATCAGAGCCTCCACCGCCGACCCGCGAGACGACCCCGGAGGACATCGGGCCGGATGGTCCCCCGGACAGTACGCTTTCTTATGGAGGACGGACCGTGGCCGGACAGCCGGGCTCCTATTGCTGGAGTAGCGGCGGGAGCGGGGGATGCATTGACGCCGCGCTCACGGTGCCCGAAGAAACCTTACGGGTATCCGAAGGTACGAAGCTACGCTTCAACTACGGGGGGCGTTCGACGATCGAGGTCAAGAGCACGGCTTATCAGATCCGGCGAAACGACCGCGTCAACTACCCTGGCGGCGCCTGGTCGCTGAAACGCGTCGAAGACCGAAACAAAACTTCGATCCTATTGGACCTGCCTCCCAGCGAGTACCTGCTGGAGGTTTTCGTGAGGGTTCCGCAGGGTGACGCTGCCTACTACTTCCGCATCATCGTAAGACCGGACGTAACAGAGGACGCGGATGAAAATACGCGGGAGACCACTGCGTCGGCCGGTTCTCTTTCGCAGGGTGTGGTGGCCGCGCCGCCCCCAGGCGCCACTACTCCCGCACGCGACAACAGTTCCCTGTACAGCGGCTCGTACGAAGCGACGAAGGACGGAGACTTAATCTATGGCGGTGATGTGATCTTGCGGTGCGAGGAACTCGTAAAGATGGGGGCGCCCGCGAAACCCGGCTCCGAAGACTCAACTTCCGAGGGCAACGTAATGGAGCCGCTGACCCGGGAGGCCGTTGAGTTGTGCGCCAGGGCTGGCTTTCCTCCGGAAGGTGCCACCTTCTGAACGTCCCTGCCGGCGGAGAAGGCGGTTCTCGGAAGGTTTTTCGGGGACCACTGGCGCGGAGAGGGCGAGAAGTTACAATACGGCTTCGAGAAAGGTTTCGGGAGGAAGTAGAAAAGAAGGCCGAACGCAGCCGTCGGGCGCTCGTCCATTAGACAAAGGTAGGGAGTTGCTTCGTTGAAAGTGCGTCGGATCTGGGTTATCCCTTTTGTACTTCTTGTGTTTGTAGTCCTCGTCGGCTGCAGTACGGGCTCGACCGGAAACACCTCCGGGTCCGGAGAAGGATCGGGGGCGTCGAGTCCCTCACGGACGGGCTCGTCCTCCGGCACGGTTGCCGGCTCTTCCGGTACGACCGTTTCAGGCGCGGCTCCGTCGAGCACCACGCCGGTCGGCGCTTCCACCCTTGGGGAGACCCGCGGGGAGACCGTCGGGGCCTCGGAGGCCGGGACCACCGGCGGGGGGAACTCGGCAGACTCTAGCCGGGATAGGTCGTCGGGACAGCAAGCCGCCGACCGGCAACCGGCGATCGTTTCTTCGGACACGCTCGTTCCCGGGGTTACGGACGCGACCGACGGGCCGCTGGTCGGCAACCGTATGGTCAGCTACTACGGGCATCCCTGGTCCGGCGCCATGGGCGAGCTCGGCCAGTACGAGGAACCGCAACAGATGGTCGCCGCGCTCAAGGAGCAGGCGGCGGCTTACACAGAGCTTGATCCCGACCGACCGGCGATTCCTACTATAGAACTCATCGCCTCCGTGGCCCAGCCGACGCCGGGGGACGACGGCCTCTACCTCAACCGCACGCCGCCGGAGGTCATCGAACAGTACGCACAACTGGCTAAAGAGAACGATTGTCTGTTGTTGCTGGACATCCAGATCGGCTACAGCACCATAGCCGATGAAGTAGAAGTCCTGAGGCCGTTTCTGGAGCGGCCTTACGTCCACCTCGCCATAGACCCCGAGTACGACATGCAGCCCGGTGAGATCCCCGGCCAGCAAGTCGGCGCCAGCTACGCCTCGGAGATCACGGCCGCCGCCCAAACACTCTCCGCGATAACCGAAAGAAACGACCTCCCCGCCAAGGTACTCGTCATCCACCAATTTCAGTACGGCATGATCCTGAACAAGGAGAACCTGGCCCCGGTGGAGAACGTCGAGATGGTCCTCCACGCCGACGGGTTCGGCGCGCCGAAGGTCAAGTACGACAAGTACAACGCGCTCGTCACCCAAGAGCCGATCCAGTACGGCGGCTTCAAACTCTTCTACGACCAGGACGCGCCGCTGCTCTCCCCCGAAGAAGTCCTCACAGAGCTAGACCCGCCGCCGGCCGTCATCAGCTACCAGTAGAAGAAACAGCCAGGTCCGTAGGGGCGGCCAGCTAAGATCCGGAGAAGAGTCCTTCTACACCCGGCTTTAGCTTGCCCTCTTCATCCAGGTAGTCACCCCAGGTGCGCTTCGGCGTGTAACCGAGCATCTCCTGGGCTTTCTGGGTGGAGATGCCGGAAGTGTCTTCGCGGGGTAACGGGTGTTTTATCTCGACCTGATCCCCGTAATACTCCTTCACGATCTCCTCGAAGTTGCGGTTGCCGACGTTGTCGGGGGAGGCGATGTAGAAAACCTCGTGCCCGTCCAGGTCGCTTTCGGCGGCGAGCGTTATGGCGTCGGCCAGGTCGTAGACGTCTATGTAGCTCCAGAAGTTCGGGCTTAACTCCGAGGCGTCGCGTACCTGCGGCCCCAGGTTCCGCTCGTAGTTACCCTCGTGCTGCACCCAACTCGGCCGGATGGTTATGCACCGGATATCCGAGCGCCTCATGGCGGCGTCCATGAGCTGCTCGCCGAAGTGTTTGGCGAGGGCGTAGGGGTCCTGCGGCTTTATGGGATGCTCCTCGTCCACCGGCACGTAATCCGGAAGAAACTCGCGCTCCGGGAAGAAAAAGCCGGGGACCGTCTCGCTGGAGATGTTTACAAATCGTTTTACACCGAAGCGGACTGCGGCCTCGATCATGTTGAAGAGCGCCATCAGGTTGTTGTGAAAGACGACGTGTGGCGGGTTCTGGCTCGGCTCCGGCAGCGCCGCCGCGTGAACGACCGCGTCCATCCCGCGCACCACCGCGAAAGCATCGCCGGCGTCGGTGAGTTGGGCCTGCATGTAATCCGGCTCGTCCTCGCCCGGCCGCTCGAAGACCGGCGGTAACACGTCCACCGCCCGAACCTCGTGCCCGGCTTGCATTAACGCCGCAACCGTCGCCTTGCCGACCTTACCCGCAGAACCCGTGACTACCACTTTCATATACGCCTCCTTCTGGCTTTTCCCCGAAGATGTTAGCAGAGAACACCCGCCGGACAGGGGGTGGTTTACCGATCACCGGCGGGGGTAAAGGGGTGCCCATGCGTGTAGTAGTGGTCGGAGCAACGGGTAACCTGGGAACGAGCGTCCTGCGCTCGCTCGCGGATGAAGATAAGGTCGAGTCCGTTCTCGGGGTGGCCCGCCGGCGGCCGAGCCTCCGGCTACCGAAAGTCGAGTGGGCGACGGCCGACATAACGGGTGACGACCTCGCGCCGCATTTCGAAGGCGCGGACGCCGTGGTGCTCCTCTCGTGGCTCATCCAGCCCTCCCGGGACTTGAACAAGCTGTGGATGGTGAACGTCGAGGGTAGCCTGCGGGTCGCGCGGGCGGTAAAAGAGGCCGGGGTTCCGTCACTGCTCTACGCCTCTTCCGTCGGGGCTTACTCGCCGGGGCCGAAGGACGATGCGGTGGATGAGGGCTGGCCTACCGGAGGCGCGACCACCTCGTACTACGCCCGGCAGAAGGCCGAGGTCGAGCGGCGGCTGAACTTCTTCGAGGCCGAAAACCCGGAGGTGCGGGTCGTCAGGATGCGGTCGGGGCTGGTCTTCAAGAAAGAGGCGGCGACCGGCGTGCGGCGGCTCTTTGCCGGGCCTTTTCTGCCGGGGTCTCTCGCGAGGCCGGAGCTTATAAACCTCGTGCCGCAGATAGAGGGGCTGCGCTCGCAGGTCGTTCATTCCTATGACGTGGGGGAGGCTTTCCGGCTGGCGCTCGTAAACGAGGAGGCACGGGGCGCGTACAACCTGGCCGCCGAGCCGGTATTGGACGCCCGGGAGATCGGGCGCATCATCGGGGCCCGGCCGGTACCGGCCTCTGCGAAGCTGCTCCGGGCCGGGGCGGACCTCGCCTGGAAGCTTCGCCTGCAGCCCGTCCCTCCCGGCTGGCTCGATCTGTCGCTGAACGTACCCATCATGAGCACCCGCCGCGCCCGCGAGGAACTCGGCTGGACGCCGCAACACGGGGCCGGCGAAGCCTTTTTGGACATTCTGGAGGGTTTGCGCGAGGGCTCGAACTTCGACACGCCGCCGCTGTCCGCCGAGGCCAGCGGGCCTTTCCGTATACGAGAGATACTAACCGGAGTAGGAAGGAGGGAGCCGTGAAAGCTGTAGTCTGGCACGGTAAAGAAGACGTGCGGGTAGACAACGTCCCGGATCCCACTATCCAGGAGCCGACGGACGCTATCGTCCGGATCACCTCGACCGCCATCTGCGGCTCGGACCTGCACCTGTACTCGAAGCTATCCCCGATCATGCGCGAGGGCGACATTATCGGGCACGAGCCGATGGGTATCGTCGAGGAAGTCGGCCCCGAGGTAGAGCACATCTCCGCCGGCGACCGGGTCGTGATCCCGTTCAACGTCTCGTGCGGCCACTGCTTTTTCTGCGAGCAGAGCCTCTTTTCCCAGTGTGAGACCACCCAGGACAACGGCAAGCTGGCCCAGGCCGCGAGCCTGCTGGACCGGGCGAAAGGCGCCAGTCTTTTGGGTTACACGCACGTTTACGGCGCGGTACCGGGTGGGCAGGCCGAGTACCTGCGGGTGCCGCAGGGCCATTTCGGGCCGGTAAAGGTCCCGGAAGGCCCGCCGGACGAGCGGTTTCTATACCTCTCGGACGTGTTGCCGACGGCGTGGCAGGCGGTGGAGTACGCTGACACCCCGGAGGGCGGGACGTTGGGCGTTTGGGGCCTCGGTCCCGTCGGGCAGATGGCGTGCCGCATCGCGCTGCAGCAGGGGGTAGGTCGGGTTATCGGGGTGGACTCCGTACCCGAGCGGCTGACGCTGGCGGCCAAATACGGCGTCGAGACGGTGGACTTCTCCGTGGTAGACAGCGTGAAGGACTTGATGCTGGAGCTTACCGGCGGCCGGGGCGTGGACGCCGCCATAGATGGTGTCGGCATGGAGGCGGGCGGGTCGCTCGTAGACTCGGTGTTGCAGACGGCGAAGGTGCAGCTAGACAAGTCGCACGCGCTCTGGCAGTGTATGGGTTCGATCCGGAGGGGCGGCACGCTTTCTATCTCCGGCGTATATACCGGGCCGGTCCAGATGTTCCCGCTCGGGGACCTCTTTGACATGCAACTCCAGCTAAGGATGGGACAGGCAAACGTCCGCCGCTGGGTGGACGACATAATGCCGCTCCTCCAAGACGACGGCGACCCCTTGGGAACCGAAGACCTGAAAACCCACGAGATGCCGCTCGGTGACGCGCCCTTGGGATACGAGATGTTCCAGAAAAAGCAGGACGGCGCGATCAAAGTCGTGCTCAAACCGTAGGGCGGGCGCCCGCCGCCACTCTAAGATATGATTTAAGGCCTCTGAAGTGGGAGCCGGGCCTATACCGGCCCCGGCGTAGACTAGGGGGCGTTTAGAGGATGGAGAGAGAACCACGGGAACACAGGAGCAGCGCGCGGCGGGGCCGGCGCTCGGACCCGCGCCTGCGCGGCCTCTCCTACGGAGAGCGCCGCCGGG
Source organism: Rubrobacteraceae bacterium (assembly GCA_965213905.1). Classification (GTDB taxonomy): domain Bacteria; phylum Actinomycetota; class Rubrobacteria; order Rubrobacterales; family Rubrobacteraceae; genus SIRX01. The sequence goes on from OZ243922.1 coordinate 2,489,392, forward strand.
TATATCTCCGACGCCGGATCGTGGCCGTCGTGGTGATCCTGGTCGCCTTGCTGCTGCTCGTGGCGCTCGTGAGCCTTATTTCGTTTTCCGGAAGTCCTGATACCGGAGAAGCCCCCCGAAAAAACACCCCGAGCGGGCTAGAACAGGAACAAGCCGCAAGCAGGGAGACCGGCGATCCCGCCGGCGGCGCGGCGCCCACGCCTACGGGTACAGCCCGGGGCGATAGTGGAGAGGTGGAGGCGGAGACGCTGAACGTGCTCGTCCTGGGCGTAGACCGGCGGCCGGAAGGTAGCTCCGTGGAAGGAAGCCGGGCGGACACCGTGATGGTGACACGCGTGGACCCGCAGACCGGCGGCGTAAAAATACTCTCCATTCCACGGGATCTCTTTGTCGAAATAGAACCCGGGGTGGAAGACCGGATCAACGCCGCCTACTCTTACGGGGGCGTCGAGCAGGTGGCCGGCGTGGTCGAGGAGACCACCGGCGTCCCCGTGGACCGCCACGCCGTCGTGGATTTCGCGGGCTTCGAAGACATCGTGGACGCCGTCGGCGGGATCACCCTGGAAGTCCAGGGCGAGATGCCCCCCGGACGGAACCTGGAGGGAACCCAAACCCTCGACGGCGAGAAGGCGCTTTTCTACGCCCGCTATCGGGGCACGCCCGGCGGCGACCTGGACCGGATAGCGCGCCAGCAGCAGGTGGTGGCCGCCCTACGCCAACAGCTCGTAAGCTGGGGTACGGTGCCGAAACTGCCCGAGGTCGTAAGCGCGATCCGCGGCAACCTGGAGACCGACTTGGGGCCGGCGGCAAACCTCTCTCTGGCGCGTTCACTATTAAACGCAGACGGCCCCGACGCCGTTACGAGCTTCCAACTCGCGGGCGTCCCGACCACCCTCCCCGACGGCCGGCAGGTCCTCGTCCCGGACCCCGTAGAGAACGAACGCATCCTACAAGAGTTCCGCGCAGAGGCGGCCACCCCCTGACGAGACCGCTACACCGGTCCCAACTCCTCCTGCACGGGTTCGACGGGCTTTTCGGGGGGCTTGCGCTCCGCCTCCGAAGGCTGTGGAAGTTCGGCGGCCTCGAAGGTGGAGTTTTCTACGATTGTCTGGAGAAAGGCGGCGAGTTCGGGTTCTTTTTCCACGGTGGCTTCGAGGACCCAGAGAAGTTCGAGTAGCTCCATCGTCATTTCGCCGGTCCAGCGTTCGGGGCGTATTTCGTCCAGCGGCGAGGAGCTTTTGCCGGAAGGGTCTTTCATCCGGTAGCCGAGCCAGGAGCGAAGAGGACGCAACCCGGATACCTCGTACTCCCAGACCTCCCGGCTCACGGGACGGAACTCGCCCGCCCCGACGCGCAACGTCTGTTTATCTTCTTCGTAGGCGTAGTCTTCAGGGTAGCCGTCCGGCGTTTCGGGGATGGGCTTCTCGTAGCGCGCCCGGCCCTGGGGGACGCCGGGTTTCCCGTCCTCCGGGGCGAAGCGTTCGCCGTAGGTGTGCAGGTGGATGAGTGCTCGCCCGAGCCCTGCGCCGCGCCGGAAGAGGCCGGCTTTGCGGGTGATCGGTAACCGCGGACCGGGGATCGCAAGCTCCTCCGAGAAGCTCTCCGTATACGCCGGGGACGCGAGCACCGCGTAGGCGTAGGCGAAGAGGTCTTCCGCCGGCACCGGCCCGCCGTACTCCCCCGAGAGAAATTCTAAAAGCCCGCTCGTAACGTTCGGCTCCGTCGCCGCCGCGTCGCGCCACAGCGGGATCACGTCCTTGCCGCCCCGGCCGGAGAAATAATCTCGGTCAAGAACTTCGCTCGCAACAATAGCGGCTGGTCCCAAGCCGAGCACTTTAGTCAGAAGACTCGTCATATAGACTTGTCGGGTGCTGTGCGCCTGCCATAGTGGCGGCCTCATGCGATCTCCGAGTCGTGCATCTTTGATTAACCATTGTCTATCTAAAGACCTGTAGGAAAAACGAACTCTGTCTTGCATCGCAGAGTCGGCTGATAGATTGGCAATTGGTGTCATTTTCTCGTTGAAAGCTTCTAGGTCTGAGTAGCTTTTGATGATCTTACGGTCTGCCTCTCGGAACGCTAATTTGCGGTCTTCGGATTGGAGAAGTTGTATCCAACGCTCCTTTAGAATTCCTTCAGTTACGCCAATGGGCCATTTCCTTTTTGTCTCGACGCCCGAATGTTGCCACGGGAACACGTCCGTCAGTGGCGGCCAGGCGAAGTAGTCGCCCTCGCCGGCGGGGAGGAAGGGGTTTTGCCAGCCTTCCATGCACTCGCGCCAGTCGAGGTCGCCGAAGCCGGTTACGTCGTCGAGGGCGGCGAGCTTTTGTTCGCGGGAGCCGGTTATTTTGGCGTAGCGGACGGTGGCGGGCTCGTCCGGCTTCGGTTCCCCATGCCGGACGCCGACGGCGATGGCTACGGGGGTCTGGATGTTGAAGACGTTCTCGGTTTTGCGGGCGCCGAGGTTGTCACCTTCGAGGTCAATGATCCAGAGTTCGTCGAACGTCCGGCGCATGACCTCGCGCATCCCGACGAAACCCGGCCCGCGCAGGTACGACGACGCCGTTATAAACGAGACGATGCCCGGCCCCGGCTCCTCCCGCGCCTCGAAGACCTTCCACAGCGCCCAGCGCCAGAAGTACACGTAGTCGTTGTAGAGGTTTTTGAGGTGAACCCCGGCCCCGGCCTCCCGCGCCGGCTGCAAGAAGTCTTCGAGCAGCGGACGCTCGTTCTCGTCGTCGCCGTTTCGGACCCAGCCGCCCTTGCGCTCGACGCCTTCGTCCGAGGGATCTATCTGCTGCCGGTCGTAGGGCGGGTTGCCGAAGCAGACGAGGACTTCGGTGTCCTTTTTTACCGCGAGCGCCCGCTCGTGCTCCTCGGTCAGCTCGCGGGCGACGAGCGGGAAGCGGCCCGGCGGCGAGGCGTGCGGGCTCTCCAGGGCGTCGGTGAGGTAGACGTGGACGCCGTCGTCGGGCAGCGTGCCCCCGGCGTCCATCACGCGCTCCGACAGCCGAAGGTGGGCGACAGCGTAGGGGCCGACGAGCAGCTCGAAGGCGTGGATGTTGCGGGCCATTTTGGCGGCGGTGTTTCCGGCCATCGCCGCGCCGAAGCGTTGCGTTGCGAGGTCCAGGCCGTGCTGGATCGCGGTCAGCGGGTAAGTCCCGGTCCCGGCGGCGGGGTCGAGGGCTACGACGTTTTCGTCGGCGAAGGCCAGCGGTTTGCCGAAGCTGTTCTGGAGGAGGGTGGAGATCAGGTTTACCTGCGCCCGCACGACCTGCGCCGGGGTGTAGTAGACGCCGCGGTCGTTGCGGAGCTTTTTGTCGTAAGCGGCGAGGAAGTCCTCGTAGAAGTAGAGCCAGGGGTCGCCGCCGGGGGAGCGCTTGGCGATCTCTTGCGGGTCAACGGCGGAGATGGAGCGCTCCAGAAGCTCGACGCCGGTGGAGATCTCCGCCTTCGCCTGATCGTCGGCGAGTATCCTCAAGGTCTGGGCCAGCAAGTTGTGCCGCCCGCGCAGCGCGTTCTCCGCCGCGTCCGTGTCGAGCGTCCCGCTACTGGAAAAGCGGGCCAAGAGCAGCGCGTAGGTGAGGGTTTGGGCGTAGGCGTCGGCGAATTGGGCGTCGTCGGCGTCGGGGAAAATGTAGTCGCGCCACTCCCGCGCCAGCGCCGAGAGGTTGGAGTTCTCATCCCCGAGCGCCTCCCGCACGTCGTCGCGCAAAAGGTGGCACAGCGGCGCCAGCATCTCGGCCAGCGCCCGCGGGCTCTTGGGGGCCAGCGGCTCCCACGTAAAGAAGTCCCGCAACAGCCGTTCGAGGTCGTTGGCGTTTTTCTGGTCGGTGGCGGAAGCCCCATCCTGCGTAATGTCCCCGGAGAGCGTAACCGCGGCCTTACGTTCGCCCTGGCGGTAGAGGACCTACTCGTTGCCGTCGGTGTAGACGAGGTTCGGGATGGATGAGAACTTCTTGAACTGCTCCTTGTTACGGCCCTTGAACTTCTTCGCGTTTGCCCCAAGGCCCGGCTTTTTTAGCTCCACGTACCCGCTCGTGAGCCCGCCAACCCCGACGGCGACGTCCGGCTTGCCGGCTCCCTGCACCATTGACTCCGTAAACGAAGAAACGTCGAAGCCCAACGCCGAGCCCGCAGCCCGCAACAGTTCCTGTGTCGGGCCTTTTAGCTGGTCCTCCGGCTGCCCTTTGAGCGCCGATGAGTAAGTCTTTGTCAGCGCCGCGGCGAAGTCTTACAGAGGATCCAGAACGCTGCCCGATACCAAATTACTCCTCTCCACAAAAATTACGGTTATGCAAAGAGCATACCCGAATGCTCGTCCGCAGACTATAGGGTTTTGCTCACTCCTGTACCATGGTAAGTTCGCAGATTTTGGAGATCTCCACGAAGTGGCCGTTGAGGGTGAGTATCCGGCCACCAATAGATTCCGCCGCCGCAGCGATTACACAGTCCGTAACCGGCACCGTTACGCCTCGGCGACGCAACTCGAACCCGATTCCACCGGCCCGCTCGTATACCTCTCGTGAAGTTGTTACCCACCTAACCGCCCCTAGCGCCATCCGCAGACGGGATAGCTCTGCATCTCTTCTGGCGCCCTGAGAAAGCTCCGCCAAGACCACGCCTGTCAGCGCCGCCTGGTCTCTCCTCACAGCCTCCTCGACCATGGATGCAATTCCAGTTCCAGGGCGGTTGAAGTACTCGATCCAACAAGACGTGTCTACGAGCACCGAATCACTCGCCAAGCTCGGCCTCTCTCAACTCCCGCCAGTTCTCGTCCAGCCAGATGTCTCCTGGTAATCCCAGCAACAACTCCTTGCGCCTTAGCCGCACGTACTCCGCCAAAGCCGCCTCTACAGCCGCGGCCTTCGTCCGCTCCCCGGAGAGCCGGACAGCCTCGTCCATCAATTGCGCATCAATTTCAAGCGTAGTTCGCACGCACAAAATTTTAGCATACGCCTGAACTTAAACAGGGAAACCCTGCGAGAGCAATCCGAATAACCGTGAATCTTTCTACAGAAGCAACGTACTCGAATGTTAGAAACGGTCTGTCTTTGAAAACAGCACCCGAACAAGATACAGGAGGTTTTCTGTGGCTTTTTTGAAAGTCGGAGAAGAGAACAGCACGTCTATCGAGCTATATTACGAAGATCATGGTTCCGGTAGCCCGGTCGTCCTGATCCACGGCTGGCCTTTAAGCGGTCGTTCCTGGGAGAAGCAGATCCCGGCGCTCGTGGATGCCGGGCATCGCGTCATCACCTACGACCGGCGCGGATTCGGCAATTCGTCTCAGCCGTGGGAAGGGTACGACTACGACACCTTCGCCGCCGACCTCGAAGCGTTGCTCTCGCACCTTGATCTACAGGACGTAACGCTCGTCGGTTTCTCGATGGGTGGCGGGGAGATCGCGCGCTACATCGGCAACTACGGCACCGACCGAATTTCGAAGGCCGTGCTGGCCGCCGCCGTCCCGCCGTACCTGTACCAGAGCGACGACAACCCCGACGGCGGTCTGGACGACGCCACCATAGAGCAGTTTGAGGAGGGCGTCAAAGACGAGCGCCTCGAGTTCCTCGACACCTTCACCGCACAGTTCTTGAGCCCGGGTCAGGGCCTGACCGGCTCCGAGAAGGTTCAGACCAGCGAACAGCTCCGGCTGCACCTGCGCGACATCGCCGCCTTCGCCTCTCCAAAGGGCACCCTGGACTGCATCGCCGCGTTCGGCAAGACCGACTTCCGCGACGACCTCGCCAAGTTTGACGTGCCGACCCTCATAATCCACGGCGACTCCGACCAGGTCGTCCCGTTCGAGGTCAGCGGAAAGCGGTCACACGAAGCCATCTCCGGCAGCGAGCTAGAGTTGATCGAGGGTGGTCCCCACGGCATCAACGCCACCCACGCCGCACAGTTCAACCGCGCCCTGCTCGACTTCCTGGGCTAACGCTACCTAACGGCCGTGGCTAGTTATGCTCGCCACGGCCGTTCTCAAATCTTTTCGGCGGTGATCACGACCCCGTCCTCGTCGGCGTAGACGTAATGGTTGGGTGTCCACACAACACCACCGAACTCCACAGGCACATCTCTTCGTCCTTCGCCGTTCTTTCTGCTCTTCAGAGGATGGGTCGCCAGCGCCAAGACGCCGACCTCTATTTCGGAGATCTCGCGCGAGTCGCGGATACAACCGTTCACGATAATCCCCGCCAACCCCCTGGAAGCCGCGATGGAGGCCAGCTTATCTCCGAGCAAGGCGCACCTTTTGGAACCGCCACCGTCCACGAGGAGGACGGTTCCTTCCGGCAAGTCTTCGAGCGCCTCCCGTACCAGCACGTTGTCCTCGTGGACCCGAACCGTGGCGATGGGGCCGTGGAATCTGGATACGGCCCCGTAGGAAGTGAACACGGACTCGCAGACGCTGACTTTGTCTGGAAACTCGTCGCAGATGTCGGTTGTTTGGAAGTCTGGGGTCATCGCACCGACTTCGTCACCGCCTGCCAGAATTCATCCTTCTCTCCGGGGACGAACGGGATATAGAGGGCTACGCGGTCTATGAGGCCTTCGTATCGCTCTTTCAGGGCCGGGCCTACCTCGTCCGGGGCGGCTTCGACGGCGAAGGCGGAGAGCATTTCGTCGGTGATGAGGCCGGGCATCTCGCGCCACTTTTTGTCGCGGGCGAGGGCGCCGAGTTGGTCACCGACGTCTTCCCAGCCGTGGACTTCCAGGACGGTACGGTAGGTGGGGGTGGAGGCGTAGAAGGAAATTTGCTGCCGGGCCTGCTCGCGCTCCTCGTCCCCGGTGATGACGAACGCGCTGGTAGCCAGTTTTACCTCGTCGGGGTCGCGGTCTTCACCTTTGGCGCCATCCGAGATGGCGGGCTGTATAACCTGCCGGACGTACTCCGGGCTGTGGAACGGGTGGACGTGGAAGCCGTCGCACAGCTCCCCGGCAAGCTCCGCCAGGCGGGTGTTGACGCCGGCGATGTAGACCGGGATCTCCGGGTGGTCTACGGGGCCGGGGTTGAAGAACGGCGTCATGAGCGTGTGCCGGTAGAACTCGCCCTCGAACTTCAAGGAGCCTTCGTTCTGGAACGACTCCCAGATAGTCCGCAGCGCCAGGATGTACTCGCGCAGCCGGGAGGCGGGTTTGCCCCACGGCATCGAGAAGCGGCGCTCAATGTGGGCTTTTACCTGGGTCCCGAGGCCGAGGATAAACCGTCCGCCGGAGAGGTCTTGCAGGTCCCAGGCCGTCTGGGCGATCTCCATCGGGGAGCGGGAGAAGGCGATGGCGACGGAGGTTCCGAGTTCAATATCTTCGGTCTCGTTTGCGGCTATGGCGAGCGGCAGAAACGAGTCGTGTTTGGTCTCGCTGGTCCAGAGACCGGCGAAGCCCATCTCTTCGGTGGCTCGGGCGGTGATGCTCATGCGCTGTAGGTACTTGCCCTCTACACCGAGGCCTACGTCGAGCTTCATGGCGGCTCCTTTACGGGATGAGGATGAGCTTGCCGGTGGTCTTGCGGCCTTCGAGGTCTTCGTGGGCTTGCCGAGCATTAGATAGCTCGTAGGCGCCACCGATGCGGACGCTGAGGTTGTCCTGCCCGATCCAGGAAAAGAGGCTCTCGGCCCGCCAGAGCAACTCTTCCCGGGTCGCGGTGTACTGGCCGAGGGCGGGACGGGTGACGTAGAGGCCGCCTTTCTGGTTGAGGACCTGGAGGTCGAACGGCGGCACGGGTCCGCTGGCGCCGCCGAAGAGCACCAGCATGCCGCGGGGCCGCAGGCAGTCGAGGCTGCCGTCGAAGGTGTCTTTGCCGACGGAGTCGTAGACGACGTGGCAGCCCTCGCCATCTGTTATGCGGTCTACTTCTTCCACGAAGTCCTGTTCGGTGTAGATGATGGTTTCGTCGGCGCCGGCTTCACGGGCGAGTTGGGCTTTCTCCTCGGTGCCTACGGTGCCGATCACGGTTCCCGCGCCCCGCATCTTCGCCATCTGGCAGAGCAAGAGCCCGACGCCGCCGGCCGCCGCGTGGAGCAGGACGGTCTGGCCCTCTTGTATGGGGAAGGTGCTGTGGCTCAGGTAGTGGGCCGTCATGCCCTGGAGCATTACGGCGGCGGCCATCCGGGCCTCGACCATCGTTACGTTGAACGGCACGAGGCTTTCTACCGGGGCGTTGATGTACTCGGCGTAAGCCCCCGGCACCCCGGCGAACGCGGCGTAGTCTCCGTCGGAGAACTCTTCTACGCCGTCACCGACGGCCTCGACTTCGCCCGCCCCTTCGAGCCCCAGCGTGAACGGGGTTTCGCGCGGGTAGAGCCCGGTGCGCTGATACACGTCTATAAAGTTCACGCCCGAGGCGGCGAGCTTTACGCGGGCTTCTCCCGGCCCCGGGTCGGGAAGCTCCACATCTTCGTAGCCCAGAACCTCCGGCCCGCCAGGCTCGTTTACCCGGATAGCTTTCATAATTTCGCCCCCTAAAGTAGTTTCCCTGCGAGATTATTGTACCGGGGATTCCACACCACATGCCGGAGTTTGCGGGCCGCCGGTTCCGCGGGCTTACCCTTCCCCGCCATCGTCGCCCGCATCCTCTAAGCCCTCCCGGACTTCGTCCTGGATCTCATCGCCGAGATCCCGTTGCGGCTCTTCCTGTGGCGGCTCTTGTTGCGGCGGCTCTTGTTGTGGCTCCTGCAGTGGTTCCTCTTGTTGCTCTTGCTGAGGCTGCTCTTGCTGGGGTTCTTGCGGTTGGGGTTGCTGGGGTTGTGGCTCCTGCTGTTGTTCCTGCTGTTGTTCTTGCGGGGCGGGGGTCGGTGTGTCCTGGTTCGGGGTTTCGGGCGCGGGGGCCGGTGGTTCGACGCTGACCCCGAGGTTTATCGCGGTCCCGGGCGCGACCGGCACCCCCACCTGGTATCCCTGCTCCACGACGACGCCCGGGGCGACGTCGTTTCTCTGGATCTCCCGGACGTTGCCGACGGCCAGGCCCGCATTTCCGAGCGCCGCCTCCGCTTCCGGCAGGCTCATGTTGGAGACTTCGGGCACGGCCACGGTGGCAGGCCCCGAAGGGCCGGATCCAACCTGCAACGTCACGGGGGAGCCATTTCTGGCCCGGGTTTCACCGCCGGGCGACTGGTTCAGTACGGTTCCGGTTTCTTCCTCGGTGCTCTCGCGGCGTTCGACCTCCGGCCGGAAACCCGCGCCGTCGAGCCTCTGCTGTGCCTGATCCTGGGGTAGGCCGATTACGGAAGGGACCCTCGAACTTCCGTTGCCCCTGTTTCCCGGGTTGCCGTTGTTCCCGCTTTGGGAGAGGGCCCATCCGAGGCCGCCGAGCAGGACCAGCAGCAACAGGACCGCCGCCAGAACCCAGGGCGTGCTCCTGCGCCGGCGCCGGCGGTTTGTCCTGTACGCCGGTGGCGGCGAGGGCACGGGCCGGCGGGTTTCTACCCGCGGGGGTTCGGGGTTGGTCCCTCTCCCTACCGGACCGGCGGCGAGCGGCGGCATCCCGTCGCGCACGCGCCGGAGGTCTTCGGCGAGTTCGGTCGCGCCCCCGTAGCGGTCCCCGGGTTTTTTGGCGAGTAGTTTCGTAACGACGGCGTCCATGTCTTCCGTTATCTCGGGGTTTATCTCCCGCGGCGGCCGCAGTGGTTCGTTGACGTGTTTCATGGAAACGGCCACCGGGTTGTCTGCCGTAAAGGGTAGCCCTCCGGTGAGCATCTCGTAGAGGACCACGCCCAGGGAGTAGAGGTCGCTCCGGGGGTCTACGGGCTCGCCCAACGCCTGCTCGGGCGACATGTAGCCCGCTGTGCCCAGGACGAGGCTCGTTTGGGAGATAGCGGTGTAGGCGGAGGCGCGTGCTATCCCGAAGTCTGCGACCTTCACGTCGCCCGTAGAAGTCAGGAGGACGTTGTGGGGTTTTATGTCGCGGTGGATCACCCCGCGCCCGTGGGCTTCTTCGAGGGCGTTGGAGATCTTTAACGCCACCGAAGCGGCCTCGGGCGTATCTAGAACACCCTCCCGGGAAATACGTTCTTTTAACGAGCCGCCCGGAACGTGCTCCATGGCGATGTACGAGGTGCCGTCCTCGTCAACGCCCCGGTCGTAGATAGAGACTATGTTCGGGTGGGAGAGCGAGGCGGCGCTGCGGGCCTCGCGCTTGAAACGCTCGGCGAACTCCGCATCCTCGGCGTACTGGTCCCGCAGAACCTTGATCGCCACGTCCCGGCCCAGCACCCCGTCGTGCGCCAGATATACCCGCGCCATCCCCCCGCTGCCCAGGGTGCTCCGGATGCTGTAGCGGCCGTGCACGACGGTCTCAGGCACAGTAACGTCCCGGCAGTAGAGGCGCGGCTGTTCCGGAAAAGTTCATGTGTGGCATAGTTTAGCTTGGGGCGCCACCCTTTCCAATCGCCCGGCAAGCCGACACCGGCCTGCTAACATCAACGTCCGATGCCGGAGCAGGTTCACATAGTAGCCTACGATACCGGCTGGCCGGCACGGTTCGGGGAGGAGCGCGATCGGATAGAAAGAGTCATCGGGCGTTGGCTGGTGGGGATCGAGCACGTCGGCAGCACGGCCGTACCCGGTTTGGATGCCAAGCCGGTAATAGACGTGATGCCGGGCCTATCCTCTATGCTGGATGCGGATCTCTGCGTGGAGCCACTCGTTAGCCTCGGTTACTCGTACTGGGAAGAAGGTGCGGAGCCGCACCACCGCCTCTTCGCGAAGTTTGTGGACGACGGATGGACCGCGCGCACCCACAACCTGCACCTCGTCGAAGCCGGAGGCTGGTACTGGAGAGAGCGTCTGTTGTTCCGTGACTACCTTCGGGATCATGCCGAAACGGCCCGGGAATACGCCCGACTCAAGCACGAGCTGGCCCGCCGGCATATGGACGACCGCGAGGCGTACACCGCCGCCAAAAAAAGGTTCGTCACCAGCGTAGTGGAGAAGGCTAGAAAGCCGCGGGCGTAGCCCCACTACCAGCTCTGTTACCATTCGGCCGGGTAGGCTACGCAAGGAGAGTGGTGGACTATGGTTACGGTGCGCGAGGCGACTATCGGCCTCTTGAGGCACTTCGGGATGACGACGGTCTTCGGCAACCCCGGCTCGACGGAACTCCCGCTTCTCAGGGACTTCCCGGGGGACTTCCGATACGTGCTCGGGCTGCAAGAGGCTTCCGTGCTCGGTATGGCGACGGGGTATGCCCAGGGCTCGGGCAACGCGGCGTTCGTCAACCTGCACACCGCGCCGGGGCTCGGGAACGCGATGGGCGCGATGGTCACGGCCTACCTGAACAAGACGCCGCTGGTCGTGACCGCCGGGCAGCAGGACCGGCGGCACGTCGCCCTGGAGCCATTGCTCTCCGGTGAGTTGGTGGACCTCGCGAAACCCTACGTCAAACGGAGCCACGAACCGTCGCGGGCCGAGGACGTGCCGTTCGAGTTGCAGCGGGCCTACCACACCGCGATGCAGCATCCGCGGGGCCCGGTCTTTCTCTCCATCCCGATGGATGACTGGGAAGTAGAGGTGGAACCGCCCGTTATTCGGGAGGTCTCGTACCGCGTCGCGCCGGAAGCCGGAGGGCTGGAAGAGGTAGCTGAGGCCCTGGCGGGGGCGCGGAGCCCGGGGCTCGTGGTGGGGCCGGGGATCGGGCGCGCCCACACCTTCGAGGGCGTCGTGGCGCTTGCGGAAAAACTAAACGCCGGGGTGTGGCAGGAGCCGATCTCCGCCCTGCCCGGCTTCCCGTGGAACCACCGGCTCTTCCAGGGACACTTGCCCGCCGCCCAGAGAAAACTCGCCGAAAAGCTCTCGTCCCACGACGTGGTTCTGGTGCTCGGCGCGCCGGTCTTTACCTACTACCCGTACGTCCCCGGTCCCGTAGTCGAGGAAGGCACGCGGGTCTTCCAGATCACCGAAGACCACGAAGAAGCGGCCCGGGCCGCCGTCGGCACGGGCGTCGTCGGGGACCCGGAACTCGCGGCCCGCAGCCTTACGGAGCTTTTGCCGGAGGCCGACCGCCCCGGGCCGCCCCGCCGGGAACCGCCCAAAAAACCGGAAGCAACCTCGCCGATGTCGGTGGCTTACGCGATGAACGCCATCTCGGAGGTTTTGGAGGATGATGCCGTGGTCGCCGACGAGTCTACTTCTAGCAAGGGGACGCTCTACGAGTACGTAAAAGCCGAGGTTCCCGACGGCCACCACACCTCTGCGGCCGGGGGCCTGGGTTTCTGTATGCCGGCCTCGGTAGGCCTCAAGCTCGCGCTACCGAACCGTCAGGTGATTTGCGTGATCGGGGACGGCTCCAGCATGTACTCCGTTCAGGCCCTCTACACCGCCGCCCAGTACAACGTCCCCGTCCCCATCATCGTCATAAACAACAAAGGCTACTCGATCCTCAAGGGTTTCCGGGACGCTATCGGCCTGGAAGACGTTCCCGGCCTCGACCTGCCGGACCTGGACATCGTGCAGATAGCGCGCGGGTTCGGTTGCGGGGGCGAAAACGTAGAAAAAGCCGAAGACCTGAAAGCCGCACTCGAACGCGCCGCGACCGCCGACGGACCCTACGTCCTGAACGTCCTCGTAGACACCACCGTTCCGAACATATTCGGTTGAGAAGGGGTCACCTTGTACGGCTCGCGCTTTTCGTACTCGCGCTGGCGGCCATCATAACGGTCGCCCGGGTCACCGGGCTTACGGGCTTCGTCAGCCTCGACAACCTCGGCCGGCTCCGCGACTACGTAGAGAGTTTCGGCCCCGCCGCCCCGCTGGTATTCATCCTGGCGTACGCCGGGGCGACCGTGGCCTTTCTCCCCGGCACGCCGCTCACGCTGCTGGCGGGGCTCGCTTTCGGCCCGGTTCTCGGGACCCTTTACGTCATGATCGGCGCGACTGCGGGGCTTACCCTGGCCTTTCTCGTGGCCCGGTACGCCGCCCGGGGCCTCGTGGCCTCCTGGGTCCAAGAGAACGAACGCCTGGGCCGGCTGGACGGTGAGGTCGGGCGGCAGGGCTGGAGGATACTGGTCGTGACGCGGCTCGTCCCGCTTTTTCCGTTCAACCTCCAGAACTACGCCTACGGCCTTACCAGGATAGGGCTCGGGACTTACGTGCTCGTCTCCGCGGCCTGCATAGTCCCCGGGGTCGTCGTCTACACCTTCGCCGGGGGCTCCGTCACGAGCGGAAACCTCACCCGCACCTTCGTACTCTTGGGCATAGCCGCCGGGATCTTCGTGCTGCTGTCCCTGATCCCCGGCTGGCTCCGCCGCCGCGCCCGCGTGCCGCGAAAGCCGAACTAGCGCGGGCTACGGGTTTATCCGGGCGTTCCGCGCCCTACCCGGCGTTTCGCACTTCGCACGGCGCGACTTCTGCGTTAGAGTGTGCGGGTGGGATCTGCGAGACTACTCTGCGAGACTACTCTGGGAGGCTTTCTTGGAGACCAAAACCGCGGTAAGGGCTGAGAACCTGACCAAAAACTACGGCTCGAAAGAAGCCGTGCGCGGCGTAGACCTGGAGGTAGAAAGAGGCACGCTCTACGGCTTTCTAGGTCCCAACGGCGCCGGTAAGACCACGTGCATCAGGATGCTTACCGGGCTTATCCGGCCGAGCGGCGGGACGGTAGAGGTCGCGGGCATGAACGTTATGGAACGGCCGCTCGAAGTCAAACGCCGCATAGGCCTCGTGCCGGACGAGCCCCAGCTCTTCGGCAAGCTTACGGCTCGAGAGTTTCTCGGCTTTGTCGGAGACGTATACCGGATGCCCCGCGACGAAGCCCGGCGGCGGGCGGACGAGCTTCTGGAAATGTTCGAACTCTCGGAGGCCGCCGGCTCTTTGATGGACGGTTATTCGCACGGCATGCAGCAGAAGTGTGCGCTGGCGGCGGCCCTGCTGCACGAGCCGGAGGTGCTGTTTCTGGACGAGCCGACGGTAGGTCTGGACCCGGCGAGCGCCCGGCTCATAAAAGACGTTTTGCGCCGGATCACGGCCCGGGGAGCCACCATTTTTATGGCGACCCACATACTGGAGATCGCCCAGTCGTTGTGCGACGGCGTCGCGATCATCCAGGACGGCCGCATCCGGGCCTCGGGCACGCTGGACGAACTTCGCGCCGAGGCCCACGCCTCGGACGACAACACCCTGGAAGACATCTTTCTGAACCTCACGGGCTCCAGCGAGGGACGCGAAGTCGCCGGTTATCTAGGGGAAGATTAACTTTGGGCGTGCTCACCCTTATGCGTCGGGTCCGGCTCAAGACCATTCGGCGGGCCATCACGCACGCCGGAGGCGTACGGTTGTGGCAGTACTTCAGCATCGGGCTTTTTGGGGTCTTTCTTTGTTTAATATCTTTCTTTGTTTCGCTTTTTATGTTCGGCTCGCTCGCGTCGGTGGCCGACGGCGAGCTGGCGGTCCGTGTGCTGGCCGGCTTTTGTACGGCCGCCGTGCTGGCGCTGGTCTTTACTGGCCTGGCGACGGCGCTCTACACGATGTACCTATCCAAAGACCTGGACCTTTTGCTCTCGCTGCCGATAAAGGAACGGACTATCTTCGCTTACAAGTACTGGGAGACGCTGGCCGGCAACTCGGCGTTCTTCGTGGTGCTCGGGGTTCCGGCGCTTGTAGCTTACGGGGTGGCTACCGGGGCCTCCTTTCTTTACTACCTCGTCCTGCCGCCCGTGGCGGTGTTGCTCCTGATGATCCCGACCGGGATCTGCGTTTTGCTCATCATGCCGCTCATGCGCCTGATCCCGGCGAACCGGGCCCGGGAGCTCGTGGCCGCCCTCGGGGGACTTCTGATCGCTGTTTTCTATCTGCTGTGGTTCCGTTTCGGCGCCGGGACGGCCTCCGCGCCGGAGCCGGGCGCGGCGGGTAGCACGGAGGAAGCCCTACAGGTCGTGCTCGACACGCCCGTCTTGAACGTCCCGCCGGGCAGTTGGATCTCCGAGACCCTGACCGGGATCTCGACCCTGGACCCCGGCCGCCTCCTCGCCGGCTTGGTCCCCTTCGCCGCGTTGTCGGTCGGGATGTACGCCTTCAGCCTGGCCGTCTCCGGTTGGGCCTACGCCACGGGCCGGGGGCGGGCGACGGAGAGCGGGGGACAGGTGCGCCCGACCGGGTGGGCGGCAAAGCTGTTCGCCCCCCTGCCACAAGACATCCGGGCGGTGGTGGTCAAAGACCTCAACTCGCTGCCCCGGGACCTCCGGCGGCTGGTCAACGTGGTGATTCCGGTCGTCATGGGCCTGGCATTTGGCTTCTTCTACTTCTCGGGTGGCGCGTCCGTTATGCAGGTTCCCTCACAATTCATGCCGTACCTGACCATGGCCGGGTTCGCCGCCATGGCCTCCATGTCCGGGCCGGCCCAGTCCGTAGGGGGCGAGGGACGCTCGTACTGGTTTATCGTGGCATCCCCTATAAGCACCGGGAGGCTGCTCGCCGCCAAGTGGATATCGGCGGTCTCTATCGGAACGGCGGCCACGCTGCTCGGGATGCTGGTCATCTCGCTGGTCTCGGGTCTCTACCTCCCCGGCCTACTCGCCGGCATCGTGGCCGGCATCGTCCTGAGCGCGGTCCTGGATCTGTACACCGTCGGCGTAGCCGCCATGTACCCCCGCTTCGACTGGGAGAACCCGAATCAGGTCGTCACCACCGCCGGCGGACTCGTAATGATGGTCTGCCTGATCGGGCTAGCCACCTTGGGCGGCATCGGCGCGGCAATAGCCTTCGGCCTGGCTATGGTCCTACCCGTCTGGCTCTCCGCAATCATCGCCGGAACAGTCTGGACGGTCGCCGCCGCAGCCATCGGCTACGCCGTATTCTCCACCGGCGTCGCCCAACTCAAGCACATGGACTGGGGGCAATAGAAACAAAGTTGATGAAATGCAAATCTCTACACGAATTATAATGTGACTCTTGTAAACGTTTACGAAAACGTTTACAGTACTGGATGGAAAGGGGTTGCCGGAGAATTGGCGACGATCAAGGACGTGGCGAAGGAGGCAGGGGTATCCGTGGCGACGGTTTCGCGGACACTAAACGGGGTGGATCGGGTGAGCCCGGGGGTTCAAGAACGGGTCGTCTCGGCGGCAAAGAGCTTGAGTTATCGGCCGAATGCGGTTGCACGCTCCTTGAGGGCACGGAACACCAGAACGTTGGGGCTCGTGATCCCCAACATTCGCAATTCTTTCTTTACCCAGATGGCCCGGGTGGTAGAGGATGCGGCCCGTGAGCGGGGCTATAGCCTGGTGTTCGGCAATACCGACGAGGATCCGGATAAAGAGACCGAGTACCTGGATGTATTGCTGGAAAAACAGGTAGATGGCCTCATCGTCAGCCCGGCTCGGGCGTCATCACCGCACTTGGAAGAGCTAGTACGGGACGGGGTGCCGGTGGTGTTCCTGGATCGCTTCGTACTGGGTGTCGAGGCACCCGTTGTTCGGGCCGATGGCCGGCGGGCGGTAGATAAACTGGTGAAACATTTGGTGGGGTTGGGACACGAGAAGTTGGCGATCATCTCTGGCCCCACCGAGACCGTGCCGGGCCTCGAAAGACGCGATGCTTTTCTGTCTGGGGCCGAAGAGCGGGACGTGACTTTAGACAGCAAGTGGGTGAAGGTCGGGAACTTTCGCCGGGAGAGCGGCTTTATAGCGATGCGGGAGTTGCTGGAGTTGGACGAGCCGCCAACGGCCGTATTCGCCGCCAACAACTTGATGGCGCTCGGGGCTTTGCAAGCTCTCAAAAGGGCCGGAGTAAAGGTGCCGGAGGATATCTCGTTTGCGAGCTTCGATGACGTTAGCTGGTTCGAGTTGGTCGAGCCTCCTATAACGGCCATAGCGCAGCCCGTCGGAGAGCTGGGTTCCGCGGCGGCTGAGATGTTGCCCAGGCTGGTCGGAGGCGCGGGAGTAGAGTCCGTAATCCTGGAGGCGGAGTTGGTGGTGCGAGAATCGTGTGGGAAGGTGGGAGACTGATCGTGAGCACTCTGCTGGAGATGCGGGCCATTACAAAAGGATTTCCGGGGGTTACCGCTCTGGATAACGTGGACTTCGAGCTCGAAAAAGGCGAGGTGCACGTGCTGTTGGGAGAGAACGGCGCGGGCAAGAGCACGCTCATCAAGATGCTCTCCGGCGCCCACCAGCCGGACGAAGGCAAAATTTTGGTGGACGGCGAGGAGGTGGAGATCAAATCCGCCACGGACGCCGAAAACCTGGGGATCGCCACGATCTACCAGGAGTTCAACCTCGTTCCGCAGCTTTCCGTTGCCGAAAACGTCTTTCTTGGCCGCCAGCCCCAGAGCTTCGGGTTCGTGAATCGGCGCAAGATGCGCGGCGATACGCGGGACCTGCTGGAGAGGACGAAAATTCGGGTGAATGTTGACGCGCCGGTGCAGAGCCTCGGGGTGGCCCAGCGGCAGATGGTCGAGATTACCAAAGCCCTCAGCCTGGATGCCCGAATCCTCATCATGGATGAGCCCACGGCCTCGCTCTCTGGCCAGGAAGTCGAGCGACTTTTCGAGATCATCCGAGGACTGCAGGAAGACGATGTCGGTGTCGTATTTATCTCCCACCACCTGGAAGAAGTCACGGAGATTGGGGATCGGGTAACGGTGTTGCGGGATGGGGAGTACGTGGACCGGGTTCCGGCGAGCACGGACCACTCGGAGTTCGTGCGCCTGATGGTCGGCCGCGACATCGAAGATCAATTCCCGCGTCGTAAGCCGGAGTTGGGAGATGTGTTGCTGGAGGTAAAAAATCTCTCCCAGAAAGGAGTGCTGGAAGACATCTCCTTTGAGTTGCATGCTGGAGAGGTGGTCGGTATTGCCGGCATTGTCGGGGCTGGGAGGACCGAGCTCGCAGAAGCTATCTTCGGATCCGAGCCGGCTGATTCAGGGGAAGTGCAGATAGGAGGCGAGAGCCTGAGGCCAGGACAACCTCGGGAGGCTAAAAACCAGGGAATTGGGTTCATTACTGAGGACCGACAGGGAGAGGGGATCGTGCCTCCGCTCTCGGTCTCGGAGAACCTGGGGTTGGCCGCACTGGAAGACAATAGCAGTATCGGGCTGGTCAACCGCCGCAAGCAAAGACAACAAGCGGACAAAATGATCGAAGAGCTTAACATCCGCACACCGGGACCGGACCAAGAGATTCGGTATCTCTCCGGCGGCAACCAACAGAAAGTCGTTATTGGAAAATGGCTTTTGAACGACTCGAAGGTTCTCATTATGGACGAGCCTACGCGCGGCATAGATGTCGGGGCGAAGGTCGAAATCTACGAGTTGATGAACGAACTAACCGAGAACGGCGCCGGGATACTCATGATCTCCAGCGAGTTGCCGGAGGTGCTGGGGATGAGCGACCGCGTGCTGGTCATGAGCCAGGGGCGTCTGACCGGCGAGCTTTCCGGGGAAGAGGCGACACAGGAAGACGTTATGGAACTTGCAACCCAGCAGAAGGAGGATGCCGTTGAGTAGCGTATTGCAGAGGATCAACCCTAGAGCGTTGCTGTCGCGCAGCGGACCGCTCGGCGGGCTCATCATCTTGTGCGTGGTCATGTCTTTTCTCTCGCCGTTCTTTCTCACGTTTAACAACCTGTTCAACGTGGGGACCCAGATCGCCGTCATCGCCATCCTGGCTTTTGGACAGACGTTCGTGATCGTCTCCGGCGGCATAGACCTTTCCGTAGGCAGCGTGCTGGGACTCTCGGGGGTCGTCTTCGGGTGGGCAACAGCGGTTGCCGGATTGCCGCTGACGGTCGCGATCGCACTCGGCCTGGGGGCCGGGGCTGCTGCTGGTATTACAAACGGGTTGCTCATAACGCTCGGTAATCTGCCGCCGTTTATAGCGACGTTGGCGATGCTCAGCGCGGCGCGGGGGTTGGCGCTGGTGATCTCCAACGGCCAGCCGCTCAACCCAATCCCCGAATCTATACAGACTCTGGGCACCGGGGATCTTTTCGGTTTCATACCCCTACCCGTGATCCTGATGCTCGTAATGTGGGCTTTTACTATCGGAGTATTGCGGAGCACCTATCCGGGACGTTGTATGTATGCCATCGGCGGCAACGAGGAAGCTTCTAGGCTCTCCGGGATAAACGTCTTCAACCAAAAGCTGTTCATTTATACGCTCTCGGGATTCTTCGCGGCCGTCGCCGGGGTTTTAGCCACGGCCCGGCTCGCCTCGGCCCAGCCGCAAGCCGGCTTTACTTTCGAGCTGGACGCCATCGCGGCGGTCGTTATCGGGGGAGCCAGTCTGGCTGGCGGGGTGGGCTCCGGCACCGGAACCCTGATCGGGGCCCTAATCTTGGGCGTTTTGCGAAACGGGCTGAACTTGCTGAACGTCTCGGCGTTCTGGCAGCAAGTGGTGATAGGCGCCGTTATAGCGCTCGCGGTCATGACTGACACGCTGCGGCGGCGGCGAAAAGGATAAAAGAAAGGCAATGAAAGGAGATAGAATGAAGCACAAAATAGCTTACTTGTTGACTATCCTAGCATTACTAATCGTTGTGGTGGGCTGCGGTAGCTCCGACAGCGGCGGCTCAGGGGAAGGTGGTCAGATAGCGCTTTCCGTTTCTACGCTGGACAACCCATTCTTCGTTGACCTGCGCGATGGTGCCCGCGAAGCTGCTGATACCACGGACTACGAGCTTGTAGTTAGCGACGCGCAGGACAATGCTTCGCAGCAGCAAAATGACATCCAGAACTTCGTAACCCAGCAAGTAGACGCCATCCTGGTAAATTCCGTGGATACAGAGGCCATAGTTCCCGCCATAGAGCAGGCGAACAATGCTGACATTCCGGTTATAGCCCTCGACCGGGTACCCGCTGGCGGCGACCTCGTTACGGTTATCTCTTCGGATAACGTAGCGGGTGGACGCATGGCCGGGGAAGAGCTCATAGCAGAAGTAAACTCTGGTCCGATTGCCCACCTCGAAGGTACGCCCGGCTTATCCGGCACTCGTGATCGTGGCGAGGGATTCCAAAAGGCGATCTCGGGCCAAGAAGGCGGAGAGGTCGAGGTGGTGGCGAGCCAGTCGGCGAACTTTGACCGTGACGAAGGGCTGAACGTTATGCAGAACATCATCCAGGCGAACCCCGAACTTAAAGGAGTGTTCGCTGATAACGACGAGATGGCCCTCGGTGCAGTACGGGCACTCGGAGACCGGGCGGGTAATGAGGTCTCCGTTGTCGGCTTCGATGCCAACGATGACGCTCTCCAGGCTATCCAAAATGGCACTATGCTAGCGAGCGTGGCGCAAAACCCGAGCCGTATTGGTGAGCTCGGCGTGGAGAAGGCGGTTGCTACCATAGAGGGAGAGAGCGTCGAAGAGGAGATACCGGTCGAGGTAGAGCTCGTTACGAAAGCAAACGTCGCGCAATTTATGGGCGGCGGTGGTACTTCCGGTGGCTGACGTTCTGGTCGTAGGCTCCATAAACCAGGACTTTCTCCTGAAGGTCGGGCAGCGTCCTAAACCGGGTGAGACCGTTACGGGCGCCGTGCTCTCGTTGCACAACGGCGGCAAGGGCGCGAACCAGGCCGCCGCCGCAGCCCTGCTCGGCGCCTCGGTGGCGATGCTGGGCCGCGTCGGGGACGATGATCTCGGGACGCCGCTGGTAGAGGCCCTGGAAGAGAAGGGCATAGACACGAGCCTCATCGAAACCGTCGAGGGTGAATCTACCGGCGCGGCGTTTATCACCCTGACCCCGGACGGTGAGAACGCCATAACGGTCGCCCCCGGGGCGAACCGGCACGTGCGGCCGGAGGACGTAGACGCTGCTTCTGATGCTATCGAGGGCGCGGAGGTCCTCGTTGCCCAGATGGAGGTGTCACCCGAGACGGTGGGCCGGGCGGTAGCGGTCGCCGACAGAAACGGAACCCGGGCCCTGGTCAACCTGGCCCCGCCGATGGAGATTCCCGAAGAGACTTTGGGGAAGCTCGACCCGCTGGTGGTGAACGAGCACGAGGCGGCTTTTTTGCTCGGTGAGAAGGTCGAGGGTGTTGACGGAGCCCTCTCGGCCGCACCGGAGCTTCTGGAGCTAGGTCCCCGCTCGGTGGTCGTAACCTTGGGTGGTGACGGGGTTGTCTATGCGGAAGGTGATGCGTCGGGGCACGTCTCTTCCCCCGAAGTAGAAGTGGTGGATACCACCGGCGCGGGTGACGCTTTCGTCGGGGCACTGGCGGTGAGGCTGGCGGATGGTTCGTCTTTGGAGAAAGCCGTCTCTTACGCGGTGCGGGCCGGGGCGGCGGCCGTTACGAAGGAGGGCGCCCAGGGTGCGCTGCCCACGCCTGAAACGGTGGAGGAGTTCTGAAAAAGGGCGGCATAGTAAACGCGCGGCTCGTTTACGCCCTGGCCCGGCTGGGGCATACGGATCGGCTGGTAGTCTGCGACGCGGGGCTGCCGATCCCACCCGGGCCGGAGGTCGTGGACCTTGCGTTCCGGTTCGGGACCCCGTCTTTCGAGACGGTTCTCGAAGGGCTTCTGGAAGAGCTGGTCGTAGAAGGTGCCACCGCTGCCGAAGAGGTGAAAGAACAAAACCCGTCGGTTCACGATTTCATGGACTCGCGTCTATCGGACCTGGACTTCGTCTCCCACGAAGAGTTCAAGCGCATGTCGTCCGACGCCCGGCTCGTCGTCCGGACCGGGGAGGCGACGCCTTTTGCGAACGTCGTACTCCGCTGCGGGGTGCCGTTCTAAACCGCCGCGTCTAAGCGTTTCGGACGGCGCTGGCGAAAAAGACGGGGCCGCGGCTGATGAGCGGTTCGGGGTCGAGGCCGGTCCCCGTGAGGAGGTCCTGAACCTCGTCGGCGCCGAAGAACTGCACCCCGCCGGTCTTCAGAAAGCGTTGGAAGTAGGCGCCGCTCCTCGTTTCGGCTTCGAGGATTCCCATGATGGCGATTCGCCCGCCGGGTTCCAGTACCCTACAAGATTCCCGGAGGACCCGGGCCGGGTCGCCCAACTCGTTGAGGGTGCCGCCGCACAACAGCCCGGTGAACGAGGCGTCCGCGAAGGGCAGGTTGTCGGCGTCGGCCCGGACAAAAGACGGGCTGACGCGGGCTTTGCGGGAGCGGCGAACGGCCTCCCGAATCATCGAGGGCGAGATATCCAGCCCGATCATGTCGCCGTCGTCGCCGAGCCGTTCGGCCATGGTGCGGGTGTAGAGCCCGGCGGAGCAGCCGAGGTCTAGAAAGAGCCCGCCCCGGTCTAGTTGCACCAGGCTGGTCATCATGCGTATCTCACGCTCGTTGGTGAAGTGCTCCCCGGTCAGGAGCGAGAGCGAGTGTACGCGCCAGAGCGGCTCGTAGCCGAAACCCGCGCCGGGGAGGTAGTTGGTCAGGTTGGCGATGTTATCGGCGCCGAGGCGGCGCCCCATCATGTCCAGGTAGCCGTTTTTTATGGTGTAGGTCTTGCCGGTCGCGGGGGAGCGGGCTTTGCCCCGGCGGATCATGCCGTTTTCCTCCGTCCCCTGGAAGTAGGCGAATCCTCGCTCGTCCGTCGGGTCGTCGCGCAGTATGGAGAGCAACTTTTTCTTGAACATCTAGCGGCGCTTCCTGCGGCCTTTTATACGGCTCAACCGGGCGTCGAAACCCCGCACCGAGTCCACGAACGCCCCGGATTCTTCGGCCCGGGGGGCGGCCTGCAGGGTAGGATAATCCCCCTCGTGGTAGACCAACGGCCACTTCCGGGTGTCACCCTGGTGCGCGGAGACCACCCTTCCCAAGAACAACTCGTGGTCGCCGCCGGGATAAACGGTCTCCAGCTCGCACTCTACGACGGCCAGAGAACCCGCCGCGAGCGGCGCGCCGGTCACGCCGTACCCGCCGCCCAGAGACTGAACTGCCGGGAGGCCGCTGGAACGTTCGGGGGAGGCGAAGAGCCTGGAGAGCCCTTCCTGGTCCTGGGCCAAGATACTCGCCGCGAAGTACTCTACTTCTTTTATGCGGGGGCTCAGCCGGGCTTCTTTGTGGACGCTGACCAGGAATAGCGGCGGTTCGAGTGAGACCGAGAATACCGCGTTCGCCGTCATGCCCTCGGCGCTTTCCCCGTGCCCGGAAGTAACCACGGTAACGCCGGTCGGAAATAGCCGCATCGCCGCCCTCAAGGAGTCGGCGTCGGCACTTTTCGCCTTCACTTCCGCCTCCTCGTCCCGGCGCTTTTCTGTATCGTGCGGGCCGTCAACCGGCATTCTGGTTTCTCCTGATAGTGTAAGCCGCCACTGGTGGCTTGAGGCTACTACGCCCGGCGTTCTTCAACAACGTTGCTCCCCGTCCGCAAGCCCTCCGGCCACCACCGTTCGACCGTCGCGAGGTCGGCGCCGTACCAGTGGCCCAGGTGCTTGTTGTGGTAGACGCCTTCCAAGACCTTGTGCTCCGCCCCGGGAAGGAGCGCCGCTTTCGCCGGAACCGCGCCGTCGCCAAGTACGCGGCCGTCTTCTATAAAGCGTTCGTATCTTTTGCGCGCTTTGCGCGAGGTCTTGCGCGGGGACGAGCCGTCCACGGCGCTCCCCGCGACGGAGAGGTACTCCAGGCCGGCATCCGCGTGCAGCGCACCGGGGAAGAGATCGTTTACGCGGTCTATGGCGGCGAGGCGCTTATCTGTGGCAACGTGGGGGGTGCCGAGCGTGATCAGGTGCGAGACCCGGCGGTGCCCGGAATACCTCCGGCCGCCGTAAGGTGGGTCCCCACCGATGTAAACCCGGCAAGCGACGCCCCCGGCAGAGTGCCCCACGAGCACCACCTTGTCCGAGTCACTCTCCAGGAGCGCCCGGTCCACCGTGGTGGCGATGTCGAAGACCAACTGCCCGAACCCCCGGAAGTGCCCCGCAACCCAGTCCAGCGGCGTCAGCGGCACCACGTGGACCTCTGAGCCGGAAAGTTCACGGAGGACGCCGGAAAAACCTCTGTGGTCCCGGGGCCAGGACGTAAAGCCCCCAACCACGATTATTGGTCCGTTTGTCACGCCAAAATTATACATTCCCGTTCCGGGTTCCGGGCGGCACGTTTCGTTCCACGCTTTTAGGGGAAAGTTTGATGGAGTGTGGAGTGGCCGTCCTCTCCAGGGACGAAGAAAAACTCAGTGAAGGGAGACAGAAATATGTCTGAAAGCTCGTCGGTCAACGCCCAGCGGACAGAAAGTGTGCTGCTAAGTTGGTTGGGGCACCGGGTAGTCGTCAGGTATCTGGGTGGCCCTGCTGAACCTATGGACCCGGACGATGAAAAGGGAATTGCCCGCGGCCAGATGGAGGCCCGTTCTGGAATATTCCAACTACATCGTATCGGCGAGGTTGGTATAGAAGTCGGCAACTCCATTGAAGAGACTACGGAAGACCGGGTAACGCTTATACCGTGGGGTGCGATCCTCTCGCTAAGAGGCAGTACGTCGCAGGAGCGGGGAGGAACCGACGGCCGGATCTCCAAGGAGCAGATGGCCGATCTGGCCCGCAACGACCCGACCTAAGAAATCCAAATTCACCCCGATCAGGAAAAGCTCGTCCTTATACCGTCGAGGACGAATTGAACGGCCAAAGCCGCGAGCAGAACGCCCAAGACACGGGAGAGAACGTTGGAGCCGGTCTCGCCGAAGAGACCCATAATCCGGGGCGCGAGCAGTAGAGAGGTGAGCACGAGGGCCAAAACCACCGCCAAAACCCCGAGGACCGCCGCGACCTCCAGGGTGCCGCGTCCGCCGGTGTAGAGGAGGATGCTCGTTATGGCGCCGGGGCCGGCGATCAGGGGTATGGCGAGCGGGAAGACCGAGATGTCTTCTTCGTAGGACTCTTCCTCCTGCTGGCGCACGGTGCGGGAGCGCATCCCGGACCGGCTGGCGAAGATCATGTCCAGCGCCACCAGAAACAGCAGCGCGCCGCCGGCGATCCTAAAAGCCGCGAGTTCTATGCCCAGGGCGCCGATCAAAGCCCCGCCAAAGAGCCCGAAGCCGAGGAGTATTACCGTGCCGAGCGCCGTGCCCCGGATCGCCATCTCCCTTTTTCTCTTCGCGCTATTCCCGCGGGTTAAGGCGGCGAAGATGGGTGCCAGGCCGAGCGGATCCACCACCACTATAAGGGTTACGAACGAGTTGAAGACGAGTTCCGGCACGCCCGAATTATACGCACCGGCATACGCGCCGGCGGACGGCTTTCCTTGGGGGTAAGATGCCAACCGGGAAAGCCGCCCGTTTCGTACGGACCACTTTCCGGGCAAGAACACCACCTTGAGTGTCAAAGATCAACGAGGAGAGTGGCCTAGTGAAAGCCGTAATAATGGCCGGAGGCAAGGGAACGAGACTCCGGCCGCTAACCAGCAACCAGCCGAAACCAATGATCTCCATCGTCAACAAACCGTGCATGGAGCACATCGTCAACCTCATCAAACGTCACGGTATAGAAGAGATAGTAACCACTCTAGGCTTTATGCCCGAGGTGATCGAGGACTACTTCGGCGACGGCTCCGGCTGGGGAGTAAAGATGGAACACTCTATCGAGAAAGAGCCGATGGGGACCGCCGGTTCCGTGAAACTCGCCGAAAGCAAGCTCTCCGAGCGTTTCGTCGTGGTCTCCGGCGACGCCCTGACGGACGCGGACCTGGGCCGGGCGGTCGAGTTTCACGAGCAGAACGGGGCGGAGGCCACGCTGGTGCTCCAGCAGGTGGACGACCCCTCGGAGTTCGGTATCGTGGTCGTGGACGACGATGGCCGGGTGGAGCGGTTTCTGGAGAAGCCGGACCCCGAAGAAGTTTTCTCCTACACGGCGAACACCGGCATCTACGTCCTGGAGCCGGGTATCCTGGAAGATATACCGGCAAACGAGGACTATGACTTCGCCGACGACCTGTTTCCAAAGTTGCTCGACGAAGGACGGTCCGTGTACGGTTACGTTACGGAAAAGGCTTATTGGGAAGACATCGGCAACATAGACCAGTACCTCGACGCCCAGCGGGCGGTGCTCGGCGGCGAGGTGAACGGGATCGAGATCCCCGGCAGCGAGGTGCGCGTGGACGGGGTGTTTATCGGGAGGGACGTGAAGGTCGGCGAGGAGCAACTCGAAGCCCCGGCCGTGATCGGGGATAACGTCAAGATCTCGGCCGGCTCCCGGATCGGTCCGTACACGGTGCTGGCCCCCGGCGTCACCGTGGAGCCCGGCGCGAAAATCGCCGGCAGCACGGTCGCCGGGGGAACGGCCATCGGTGAGAATGCGGAGCTTGACGGGGCGCTCGTCGGGCATTCGTGCAAGGTCGGCAAGGGGGCCCGGCTCTTGAACGACAGCGCCCTCGGGGACAACGTCGAGGTCGGCGAGGGGGCCACGGTCGAAGCCGGGGTGGCCGTTTTCCCGGACAAGACCGTCGAGGGCGGGTCGTCGGTATCCGAGGACCTCACCTAGAGGATGAGGATCTACAGCGACGAATCCTCCGCGCTCCACGTAAACACCGTGGCCCGCATAGAAGCTGAGGAGCGTTTCCCGGCGGCCCTCGCCGGTGTCAAGCTGGCGGAGGAAAAAGGTATTCCCGTAGAGCACCACGCTTGCGGTCCCGCATCAGACAGCGCCCTCGCCGCCGTCCACGATTCGGCTTACCTAGACCGGCTGCGGGAACTTTCGGAGGCGGGGGGTGGATACCTGAACGCGGACACCGGCCTAAACCGGCACTCCTGGGACGCGGCCCTCCGGGCCAGCGGGGCGGCCGTCAACGCGGTCGAGAGCGCCCTGTCCGGCACGCCGGCCTTCGCCGTGGCCCGGCCGCCGGGCCACCACGCCGGGGCGGGCTACGGGATGGGTTTCTGCCTCCTCAACCATGCCGCCGTCGCCGCCGGGCACGCCCGCTCCGAGGGGCTCGGGCGTGTCGCTATCCTCGACTGGGACGTGCACCACGGCAACGGGACCCAGGACATCTTCTACGACGACGGGCGGGTACTGTACCTCTCCGTCCACCGGAGCCCTTTCTACCCTGGGACCGGCTCACCCCGGGAAGTCGGAGATGGCGGGGGGCGGGGGTTTACCGTGAACGTCCCACTCCCGGCGCGCTCGGGATACGGGGAGTACACGGCGGCTTTCTCCGAAGTTTTGATCCCCGTGTTGCGCGAGTTCGGGCCGGAGTTGGTCATCGTCTCGGCCGGGTACGACTCACACGTCGCCGACCCTCTCGGCGGTATGTCCCTGGAGTCGGGGGCTTTCAAAGACTTCGCCGCGATGATCGCGTTCCACACGAAAGAACTCGGGATTCCCCCTCCGGCGCTGGTGCTGGAGGGCGGTTACAACCTCGACGCGCTGGCCGAAAGCGTCGCCGCTACCATAGAGGGAGTCGAGGAAGACGAATTTCCGGACTGGGAGTACCCGGCGGATGTCAGGGACGTAGAGTCCGCCCGCCGGACGCACGTAGGGTTTTGGAAGAGCCTGGAACAGGCTTAGAAAGCCGGGTGCTGAAGGCTGGCGAGCCGGAGGCTTTAAGAAGCGAAGAGGTTTTCTACTTTTTCCACGGTGGTGTTGGCGGTGAACACCACCACGTCGTCGCCGGAACGGAGTACGTCCTGGCCTTTCGGGATGATGGTTTCGCCGTCGCGCAGTACCATCCCGACGATTGCTTCTTTAGGAAAGTTTAGCTCGGATAGTGGATGCCCGGCCACGGCGCACTTGTCCGGGACCCTGAGCTCTATCATCTGGGCCCCACTCTCCAGGAGCGAGACGGCCACCACGTCCCCCCGGCGGACGAAGCGGCTGATCGCGCCGGCCGCCAAAATCCGGGGCGAGATGGTTATGTCCACGCCAAGTTTCTCGGCGAGCGGGGAGAACTCCCCCCGGTTTATCCCCGCGATGGTCAACCGGGAGCCGAGTCGCCGGGCGTACATGGACGTCAGCATGTTCGTCCGGTCGTCTCCGGTTACCGCGATAAAAGCGTCTGTTTCTCCGACGCCTTCCCGCATTAGAAATTCTTGCGAGATGTCGTCTTCGTGGAGCACCAGACCGTTTTCGAGCTGCGAGGCGACGTACTTCGCGCGTTCCAGGTTCCTCTCGACCACCTTTACGGAGATCAAATCCTCCAGGGCCTGGGCCAGGCGCAGGCCGATACGTCCTCCGCCCATAATCATCACTTCTTCGACCGGCTTTGTATCCGTCGAAACGGTCTCGACGGCGGCCCGGATCCGGTCGTGCTCGGAGATCAGGAATACGTGGTCCCCGGAGTACAGAACGGTGTCTCCCCGCGACATGAGCGGCTCTCCATTCCGGATGCCCCCCAGGACTAGCGTCCGTTCCGGCAGCTCCACGTCCCGGACGGCGCACCCCACCGCCGGCGAGTCTTTGCCTAACACCACCTCCGCGACGTCGATGCGCCCGCCGGCGAAGGTGTCCAGGTTGATCGCGCCGGGGACGAGTAGGGCGGCTTTGATCTCCTCGGCCGCGACCTGTTCTGTGTGGATAACGAAATCTATGCCGAGTATGTTTTTGGCGAACGGGTCTTCCGGATAGTAATCCGGGTTGTGGATGCGCGCCACGGTCCGCTCAACCCCGTGGTGCTTCGCCGCCAAGCAAGCCGTTATGTTTACTTCGTCTATGCTCGTCGTGGCGACCACGAGGTCTGCTTTCTTTACCCCAGCCTCCGCCAGTATCTTCGGGCTCGCCCCATTTCCCGACATTACCAGGGCGTCCAACTGCTCCGAAACGCTCTCTACCCTTGAAGCATCCTGGTCAATGACCACTACCTCGTGATTTTCCTCCGAAAGCATCTGGGCGACGTTGAACCCTACTTCACCGGCCCCCACAACAACCGCCTGCACGTCCACCCCCTTGTAGATCTTTATTTTTAGAGAACAGAAATTCTATTACAATGTTACTAGTTTTACTATCTTGCGGCAACTCCCATCGCACTCGCTGAGTTGGATGATGTATGGCGGAGGCAAACTAGAAAACTCCTAACCTATTCCAACTCCAAGGATTTGCAACCAGGATGAACGATTATGCGGCCGGGGCGCCTCTCCAGCCTCTTGTTGCTACGAAAGTGGCGTCTCTTGAATACAATCGTGTCGGGAACTACGGACCCTGGCAGTGGTAGGGTAAGGACTAAAGGAAACTTTGTGAGCCGACGCAGGCAAAAGAGAAGGTAAAAAGTGGCTTTCCAATATATTACCTATCAAATTTTGCCTTTCGCCTCTGCAACAATGCTGTTGGCGCTCGCCATCTTCGCATTCAGGCGCCGTCGTACGCCCGGGGCCGTGGCGTTTGGGGTGTTGATGCTGGCCGCCTGCGAGTGGAAGTTGGTTCACGGTCTGGGATTCTTTGCGGGTGGGCTCCAGGCTAGGCTCTTTCTGCACAACCTCGAATATGTGGGGGTAGCGGGGGTGTCTGTCGCGTGGCTGGCTTTCGTGCTCCACTACACGGGTTTCGGGAGGAGATTGTCGTGGCGGAGGCTGCTTCTCCTCTGTATTTTGCCGGGCCTGACGTTGGTTCTGGTGTGGACTAACGGGGCGCATGGGCTGGTGTGGGAAAACCGGGAGCTTGAGAGTTCCGGACCGTTCACGACGTTCTCGATGGACCACGGACCCTGGTTCTGGATCTTCGCTGCCTACTGCTATTTCCTAGTACTGATCGGCACGCTCTTGCTCATTGCCCAGCTTCTGCGCGCTTCACGGGCCTACCGTTGGCAGACAGTCGCCGTGCTCGTGGGCGTGGTTGTGCTGTGGGCCGGAAACGTGGCGTACCTGCTGAACTTGAGTCCGATTCCTTACTTGAATCCTACGCTGCTCAGCTTCCCGTTGACGGGTATTTTGTTTGCCTGGAGCCTGTTTCGTCTCCGCCTGCTCGACGTGGCGCCGGTCGCCCGGGACATCCTTATAGAGAAGATCTCCGACGGCGTGATCGTACTGGACGACCGCAACCGGGTGGTGGATCTCAACCAGGCTGCCGAGCGCATACTGGATCTTCGGTCCCCCAAGGTGTTGTGGCGGCCCGCCGCGGAGGTCCTGCCCGAGGTCTTGCCTGAGCTTATGATCCCGTCGGAGTCGTCAGAGCCGTCGGAGCCGTCTGAGAGGGTACAGACCCGAGAGGCTCGGATAAGAAGACTAGAGTCGGGGGCGGCCAACGTGGAGGTCGAGATCCACGCGGGAGGAAAGCTTCGTCACTACGAGCGAACGCTTTCCGCGCTCGAAAGCCGGAGCGGCCAGCCGGGCATTCCACCCGAGGGCCAGCCTGGAGGATATCTGATCCTGCTGCGGGACGTCACCGAGCGCCGGCGGTTAGAGAAGCGTCTGGAGCATCAGGCACTCCACGATCCGCTAACGGACTTGCCTAACCGGGCCTTTTTTACAAATCGTCTCTCCTATGCCCTTGGGCGCGCCAACCAGCAGGCAGGAGACCGGCGGGTTGGAGATCGGCGGGGTGGACAAGATGGCTACGCGGTGGTGTTATTTTTAGATCTCGACGACTTCAAAGCCGTAAACGACTCTTTAGGCCATGAGGTCGGCGACGCGCTGCTGATAATGGCTGCCCAAAGGATAAAAGGGTGTCTGAGACCCGGAGACACCCTGGCCCGTCTGGGTGGTGACGAGTTCGTAGTGCTCGTCGAAAACGCCCGGCTCGAGGAGACGACCATGATCGCCGGGCGGATTGCCAGGGAGTTCGATAAGCCTTTCCGCGTAGAAGGACACGAGTTATTTACGTCGTCCAGCATCGGCATCTCCATCTCGGAGCCTGATCCAGGCCTCGATAGATCAAACCCCGCAGACCTTCTCAAGGAGGCCGACATCGCGATGTACCAGGCCAAGGAGAAGGGAAAGAACCGCTGGGAGATCTACGAGGGGTGGATGGGCTTCCGGACAAACGACCATCTGGGCTCCGGCAACGACCTCAGGCGGGCTGTCGAGCGTGAGGAGTTTGCCCTTTACTACCAGCCCGTAGTACATCTCACGACCGGAGAGGTAGAAGGCTTCGAGGCGCTTCTGCGTTGGGAGCATCCGGAGCGAGGTCTCTTGCTCCCCGGCGACTTTATTCGCGCGGCGGAAGAGGGAGATCTGATGTTCCTTCTAGGACGCTGGGTGCTCCGGCAAGCAACCCTCCAGGCCGCCCGGTGGCACGAAGCCTACCCGGACGCGCCACCTCCTTCGGTCAGCGTAAACATCTCACCGCGGCAACTCGGTCACCCGGAGTTCATTGGGGAAGTAGAGGAAATCCTGCGGTGTACGGGCCTAGATGCCCGATTCTTGAAACTCGAGATAACCGAGAACGTCGTCATGGAAGATGCGACGTCAACCATCCAAGCCCTCGAAAAGTTGCGTGCTCGCGGCATAAAGGTGCTTCTCGACGACTTCGGGACCGGCTACTCGTCCTTAGGCTACCTCACCCGATTCACCGTAGACGCGCTCAAGATAGATCGTTCGATCATCGGTGGTCTGGACCACGATCCTAGAAAAGCATCTGTCGCCCAGGCAATAGTAACTTTATCCCACTCCCTGGATCAGCGGGTGGTCGCAGAAGGTGTAGAAACGCGTGGGCAGCTCGATTGCCTTCGGGAACTCGGGTGCGAACTGGGCCAGGGAAATTTCTTCTGGGAGCCCCGTCCGGCGGAGGAATCCATAAAACTATACCTGCAGACTCTAGAGCAGAGGCCTCCGTGGGGGAGCCCGGATCAATAGAGCTAAAACACTCCATGCTTTGTCTACAACATTACGAATGTCCTGTTGCCTGTAAAGTCAACGCTTCCCGGGAGTAGAAAGCTAACCAGCACCTGGACGAACAGGTGCAATGTTTTCTGAGGCTCTTCGCCGCGATTGCACGTTCGCCCATCAGCCGGGTTTTGGTAGGCGCCTACAGCCTTCTAGGCAAGGCGCGCCACGTTCTGCGCAGGAGCTTCGCGCTTTCGAAAACCCCTTTTTCCAGCCGGGCTTCGGTAGTGTCGTACCTCCGGCCAACCTCCTCGGAGAGCGCGTCTACAACCTGTGCCACCGAGGCGTCGAGGTCCGCGATGCTCTCTGGCCTAAACGGCAGGCCGAGCGCCGCGTAGAAGCGCTGGAGCACGGGGATCAGGCCGGCGGTGTTGGTAACCAGGATCAGGGCTTCGAGCCGGGCGGCCCGGCTTTTGACCCGCTGGGCGAGGCCGGCGTGCTTTACCCCCCGTTCGCCGCCGGAGCGGATGGAGTAGGCCCCGGGACAAAATTCTCCTTTCACTTCGCCGGGTTCTGCCGGCACGCCGAGGCCCTGCAAGGCCGAGGAGATCAGACCTACTCCCTCCCCGTAACGTTCGTAGAGCCCGTGACGCAAATCCTCGACGGGGAAGGTGAGCGAGAACGAGATAGAGCCTTCGTTCGCCGCCACCGCCCCGCCCCCCGAGTTCCGCACCAGCACCGGAAATCCTTTTTCCCCGGCTACCTCTACGGCTTTCTCGAAACCCGGTAGGCGGCGCTCCCGGCCCGTGGGCGCGACGTAGCGGGAAGAGTTCCAGGTAAGGGCCGTCGGCCCCCGCACGCCGGCGGCAACGTCTTCGAGGATAACCTGCTGCAGCCCGAAACCGTCCTCGGGGTCTTCGAGATAGCCGGCCGAAAGTATCTCCACGACGCCTAAGATAGCATCCGGCCGGCCGATGCTAAGATAACCTGCTAGATGGACGTTCAACCCCACCCGGACACACCCTCGAAGACGCTGGCCCTGGCCGGCGGGGTCGGCGGCGCAAAACTGGCGGCGGGCCTCCAGGCTGTTCTGCCGGACGGAGACCTGGCCGTCGTGGTGAACACCGCCGACGACTTCAGGCTCTGGGGGCTGCACATCTCCCCGGACCTGGACACGGTCATGTACACCCTCGCGGGGATCGCCAACCCGCAGGCCGGATGGGGGATACGGAACGAAACGTTCGACGCCCTCGGGATGCTCGCCGGATACGGGGAGGACACCTGGTTTATGCTCGGCGATAAAGACCTGGCGACCCACGTGCTCCGCACGGACCGGCTGTATAAAGGAGACTCCCTGACGGAGGTTACGGCGGACCTTTCGGCGGCGCTCGGGGTGGGGAGCGCCGTGCTCCCGATGTGCGACGAGCCGGTCTCGACGCTCGTCCACACCCCGGAGGGGCCGCTGGAGTTCCAAGACTACTTCGTCCGGCGCCGGCAGCGGGACGAGGTGTTGGGCGTGGACCTCCGCGGCGTAGAAGGGGCGCGGGTTACGCCAGGCACCTCGCAGGCTTTGGCGGAAGCCGGGTTGATAGTGCTCTGTCCTTCAAATCCGGTCGTGAGCATCGGTCCCATACTCTCCGTGCCGGGTTTCTCCGAGGCCCTGGCCGCGGCGCCGGCGCCGAAGGTCGGCGTAAGCCCCATAGTTGGGGGCCGGGCGCTCAAAGGGCCGGCGGACCGGATGATGCACTCCCTCGGCCACGAAGTCTCCGCCACGGGCGTCGCCCGCGGGTACGGGGGCGTGGTAGACGCGATGGTCATAGACCGGGCGGATGCCGACGAAGAGCCCATAATAGCAGGCCTGGGCTTGGAGGTGCTCGTCACGGATGCCGTGATGCGGGGCGAGAGGGACCGGGGTCGGTTGGCACGGGAGGTCCTGGAGTTCGGCCGGAGTTTGGGCGGTAGATGAGCCTCTTTGCCATCGTGCCGGTCAAAGACCTGCGGGAGACGAAGAGCCGCCTCATGTCGGTCTTGAACCCGCCCGGACGCGCCGGCCTCACCCTGTACATGATGGGGCGGGTTATCTCCGCGCTCCGGGATGCGGGGGTCGGGGAGGTCTGCGTCGTGAGCCCGGACCGGCTGGTGCTCCAGAATGCCCGTGAAAAGGGGGCCGGCATCCTACGCCAAAAGGGCCGGGGCCTGAACCCCGCGCTCGAAGAAGGAAGAAAGTGGGCCGTAGAACAGGGGGCTTCGGCCGTGCTGGTGCTCCCGGCGGACCTGCCGCTCATAGAAGCGGAGGACGTGCGGGCCGTGATCTCCGGGCGCGAAGAAGGACCTTTGGCCGTGATCTCCCCCAACGCGACCCACACCGGCACGAACGCCCTGCTCCTCCAGCCACCCACCCTGTTTCCTTTCGCCTTCGGCCCCGACAGCTTCAAGGCCCACCGCCGGGCGGCGGAAGAGTCGGGGGCCCGGATCTCGCTCCGCGAACGGTCCCATCTGGCCTTCGATCTGGACACGAAAGAAGACCTCGCACACCTCGAAATCGTCGGGTTCCCGACACCGTGAAACTACCGTGAAACCCGTAGAGATACGCCCCGTCGAGGGGGTGCCGGAGATGCTACCCGGTAACGACCTCGCGGACGCAATCGCCGCCGCCATCGGGGGAGACCTGCGTACCGGAGACGTCCTGGTGGTTACCCACAAGGTCGTCAGCAAAGCCGAAGGCCGGCTCGTTGACCTGCGGGACGTGCAACCTTCGCCCTTCGCGAAAAGCTTCGCCGTCGAACACGATAAGGACCCGCGCCAGATCGAGGTGGTCCTCCGCGAGAGCCGCCGCATCGTCCGCATGGACCGGGGCATCATCATCTCCGAGACCCGCCACGGTTTTGTCTGCGCCAACGCCGGTGTAGACGCCTCCAACGTCCCCGACGAAGAGACCATCTGCCTGTTGCCCGTGGACCCCGACGACTCCGCCGAAAGATTGCGTAGTTCTCTGGTAGAGCGCACCGGTTCCAGGGTCGTCGTCATAATCTCCGACTCCTTCGGCCGTCCGTGGCGGCAAGGGATAACCGACGTCGCCATCGGCGTGGCCGGCATGTACCCCCTGGCCGACTACCGCGGCCAATACGACCCCCACGGCTACCCGCTGGAAGCCAGCGTGCTGGCCGTCGCCGACGAGCTGGCCGGCGCCGCAGAGCTGGTCATGGGCAAGACCGACGCCATCCCCGCCGCCATCATACGAAACTACGCTTACAAAGAAGGCGCAGGAACCGCACGAAACTTGCTCATGGAACCCGGAAAGGACCTTTTTCGGTGAAATTCTCTTAAACCCGACAAAAAATGTCGGGTTTAACGTTGACGGGTAGGGGATCATTGCATAATATCCCGCACATGGAGTTAGAGCTTACACGCAGAATCGCCACGGGGCTGGGCCTATCTTCCCCTTCGATGTGTACCCGATGTAGCGTCCGCTACTATATCTAGGTTTTTCACTAAACTAGAAAGTTTTATAACGCTTATGGAGGATTTTTCGTGCAAGAAGCTCTGGGATCTTTGGGTCGTAAATCTGTGATTTTGAACAATGAGAAGCTCTCGCAGGCGAATTGGAATTTAGAGGGCGCCGACCCGCGGAAAACCATCGAATGGGCGGTGGAGACCTACGGTGACGGGCTCGCGCTTTCGGCATCTTTCGGCGGCGGCGAGGGTATGGCTTTGCTGGACATGATCTCCAAGATCACCGATAAGGTCACCGTGCTTACCATAGACACAGGTTTCATCTTCAAGGAGACTGCCGAGTTTCGTGAAGAGGTAATTCGCCGGTACAAACTGCCGGTAGAGGTCTTGAGGCCCGAGCTTACCGTAGAAGAGCAGGTAGAGTGTTACGGGGAGCAGATGCGGACGTGCAGCCCGGATCTCTGCTGCCAGATCCGCAAGATCGAGCCGCTCAAAAAGGCGCTGCAAAACTACGACGCCTGGATGACCGGCATCCGCCGCGTGCAGACGCCGCAGAGGGCCGGTACCCAGGTAGTAGCCTGGGAAGAAAGTTACGGGGCGGCCAAGATCGCGCCGCTCGCCCACTGGACTGAGGAGCAGGTTTGGGCGTACAACGAGGAACACGGTATCTCCGTAAACCCGCTATTGCATCAAGGTTACAAGAGCATCGGCTGCGAGCCCCAGACCCGCCCGGTGCATCACGACGAAGACGCCCGTGCCGGCCGCTGGTCGGGGCTGGATAAGACCGAATGCGGCATCCACTTCGTCGGCGGAGAAACCCGGCGTGAAGTTTCTTAGAGAAGGCCAGCGGCTCAACAACGTAGAGAAGATCAAGCAGGAGCGCCACCCGCTGGAGGTGCGACAGGCGATCATTGATACTTACTCTAAGGAAGGCTTAGAGTCGCTGCAAGCCGTTCATGGCGAGATGGAACGTTTGAAGTGGGTCGGGGTGTACCCGCAGAAGCAAGGCGGGGACGCATTTATGATGCGCTACAAAGTTCCCGGTGGCGTGCTCAAGGCTGGGCAGGCGCGGGTGCTGGGCGAGGTCGCGATGGAGTTTGCCCGCGGCCCGGTCTCGAATCCGGTCTTCGGGGATGCTTTTCTGGACATTACCACGCGCCAGACGGTGCAAATGCACTGGCTCCGCATAGAGGACATACCGGAGATCTGGCGCCGGCTGGAAGCGGCCGGGATGACGACCGTGCAGGCCTGCGGCGACTCGGCCCGAAACGTCCTGTGCTGCCCGGTCTCGGGCCTCGACCACGAAGAGGTCGTAGACGCCTATCCGGTTGCGCAAGCCATCAACGACTACTTCACCGGAAACCGGGAGTACGCGAACCTGCCGCGCAAGTTCAAGATGAGCGTCACGGGTTGTTTAGAGGACTGCGCCCAGGCGGAGATCAACGATATCGGCCTGCTACCCGCCCGCCTGGAGGACGGCACGATAGGTTTCAACGTGCGGGTCGGCGGCGGTCTCTCCGACGGGCCGCGGATGGCCTCGGATATAGACGTGTTCATCCGGCCGGAGGAGGCCGTGGAGCTTGCGCGGGGCATCGCCCAGGTTTTCGGGGAGCTTGGAAATCGGGAGAACCGCTGGACGGCCCGGATGCGGTATCTGGTGCAGGAGATCGGGCCGGAGCAGTTCCGCGAAGAACTGGACGAGCGCACGGGCTTCGAGCTCACGCCCGCCGGGGAAGACCTCACCAAGCACTACCGGGGCGACCACGTCGGCGTCCACCGTCAGAAAGAAGACGGCCTTTACTACGTCGGGCTCAACGTGACCGTCGGCCGGATGGGTGGTGAGAGCTTTGTAGAGGCCGCCCGGCTCGCCGAAGAGTACGGAGACGGAGAGATCCGGCTGGCTACGGACCAAAACCTCATCATCACCGGCGTCCCTGAAGAGAAGCTGGACGACCTACTCTCCGAACCGCTCCTGGAGAAGCACTCGCCAGAGCCCGGCTCTTTCGAGCGGGGCGTGGTGGCCTGCACCGGCAGCGAGTTCTGCCGCTTCGGCATCGTGGAGACCAAGATGCGCGCCGCAGAGTGGGCCAAAGAGATGGACGAGCGGGTAGGAGACCTCGGCCAGAACGCCGTGAGGATGCACTTCTCCGGCTGCTCGGCGTCTTGTGCACAGCCCCAGATCGGGGACGTTGGCTTTCGGGGCGAAACGGCCAAAAAGGACCGCCAAATAGTCGAGGGCGTAGACATCGGTCTCGGCGGAAGCCTGGGTAAAGATGCCGCCTTCATAGACTGGGTCGAGGGCGCAAAACCCACCGACGAAGTCCCGGACGCCCTCGAAAACGTCTTCCAGCAGTTCAAAGAAGAGCGCCGAGAGGACGAGCGGTTCCACGAGTGGGCGCGGCGCAAGCGCAACAAAGAGTTGCGGGAGGCGTTGCGGAAACCGGAGGCCGCCGCCGGCAGGAACGGGGGTAACGCTTAATGGCCGGCTTCGACATCCGGGACATGATGAACGACATAGACGAGGCCCCCGGAAAGGTGTGGTTCTGGGACTTGGAGAAGGCCGTCATAGACGCCGACCGCTGCGTGCAGTGCGGCGTGTGCGTCGCGGCCTGCCCGACGGACTCTATCGGGCTCGGGGAGGACGACCTGCCGACGCTGGTCAAGATGTGCACCGGTTGCTCGCTGTGCTGGGACTTCTGCCCGCGCGGCGGGTTGCAGTACGAGTCAACGTGGAAGATCACCGGCAATGGGAATAGTACCGGCAACGGCCGCGCCATCGAGGGTGTCGGGCACGTCGAAGAGGGCTACACGGCCCGGATAGACCCTACTATCGAGGGCGTGCAGGATGGCGGCTTCGTGAGCGCCCTGCTCATAGAGTTGCTCGAAGCCGATGAGATAGACGGCGCGCTGCTCGCCCGGGAGAGTGAGACCGAGCGGTGGAAGGGCGAGGCTTTTCTGGCGACCACGCCGGAGGAGGTGCGGGAGTGTGCCGGGAGCTTCTACAACCAGACGCTCGCTTTGGGGCACGTGGACTTCAAGGACTACGATTTGCCGCCGAACCCCCGCATCGCGGTGGTGGGGACGCCGTGTGAGATAGAGGGCATAAAGGCCATGCAGGCCCGGCCGTGGACCTGGGGATCGTCGAAGGTGGAGGCGATCACGCTGACGATAGCGCTCCTTTGTACCAAGAGCTTCAACTACGAGAAGTTGATGCTGGAGGAGGTCCGGGACAAGCGCGGCGTAGACCTCGACAACGTAGGCCGGGTGGACATTACCCGCGGAAAGCTCATCGTCCAGGACCTGGGCTACGAGACGATCTTCGAGGAGCCGATCCGGGACTTCCACGATGCGGCGCTCAAGGGTTGCGACGAGTGTGCGGACTTCATGGGGCACGCGGCGGACATAAGCGTGGGGAGCGTGGGGAGCGCCGACGGGTACTCTAGCGTCCTCGTCCGGAGTGAAGAAGGACTCCAGGCATTCGGACACATTCGCGAAAAACTAGAGCTCCGCGACCTTGACAAACCACAGGCATTAGATAAGCTGGACGGCTTGGACAAAAGGGTGGCCTTTAATAGCCTAAAGAGAGCCTTCGATCCGGACGCCCCGATGTTTATAGACTTCGAGGAGCACCTGAACAACTACGACGGGACGGATCGGGCCCCGGCGGCACATGAAGCGGTGAGGTATTGATTGAGAGATCAGCACAAGAGGTTGTCCCTGCCGGATGAGCCTGCGACCGTCCGCACCGACACCCGCGCCCTTCTAGAGGAATCGCCCGAGGAGGGCTCCCGCAAGGTAAACGACGCCCGCTTCGTGGCCGACCCGCTCTGGGAGGAGTGGGGGAGAGAGTTGGAAAAAGCCGGAATGGAGCACGCCCGTTTTCTGGAAATCTCTCGCGGTTACTCGGGTGAGTTGCGGTTGTGGGTAGTCGGGGAGCGGCCGTGGGATCACTGCGTCGCCGGGCTCGCCGGGAGGGTGACGAGGCGTCTGCCAGAAAAAACGAACGACGAAAAAGCTTTAACGGAGGTTAGCCGGTGACGATCAAAACAGAGTACGTCGGAATAGAGCCACACGGCGGTGAACTAGTAGACCGTCGCGCCCCGAAAGACGAGCGTGAAGAGCGCAAGCAGCAGGCCACGGGGCTAACGCAGGTCACGCTCGGACCGCGGGCGATCTCGGACCTGGAGATGATCTCCACCGGCGTCTTCTCGCCGCTTACCGGCTTTATGGGCGAGGAAGACTACAAGGGCGTCGTGGATAACATGCACCTCTCAAACGGCCTCGTGTGGAGCCTGCCCATCACGCTTTCCATAAGTGAGGAAGAGTCCAACTCCATAAACGAGGGCGACGAAGTTGCGCTCGTAGACGGTGACGGCCGCCTCGTGGCCACCATGACCGTAGAAGACAGCTACACCTACGACAAGCAGCACGAGGCCCAGCAGGTCTACCGGACCACCGAAGAGGAACACCCCGGAGTCGCGGCACTGTACCGGCAGGAAGACGTGCTGATCGGCGGCCCCCTCACGCTGCTGGAAGATGAGCCGAACCACCGCCCATTCCCCGGCTACTACTACGAGCCGGCGGAGCTCAGGGCCGCGTTCGCTGAGAAGGGCTGGAAAAAGGTCGTCGGCTTCCAGACGCGCAACCCGGTCCACCGGGCACACGAGTACATCCAGAAGAGCGCCCTGGAGACCGTAGACGGCCTGTTGCTGAACCCGCTCGTCGGCGAGACCAAGTCCGACGACATCTCGGCGGCGGTGCGGATGAAGTCCTACGAGACCATCCTCGACCGTTACTATCCGCAGGACCGGACGACGCTGGCGGTCTTCCCGGCGGCCATGCGCTACGCGGGGCCGCGGGAGGCCGTGTTCCACGCCATCTGCCGCAAGAACTACGGCTGCACGCACTTCATCGTCGGCCGGGACCACGCGGGCGTCGGCAGCTACTACGGCACCTATGACGCGCAAGCCATCTTCGAGGAGTTCGAGCCG
The DNA here is from genome assembly GCA_965213905.1 of Rubrobacteraceae bacterium. GTDB lineage: Bacteria > Actinomycetota > Rubrobacteria > Rubrobacterales > Rubrobacteraceae > SIRX01. The sequence continues at coordinate 2,529,378 of OZ243922.1, forward strand.
GACGAGCTTGGCATAACGCCGCTCATGTTCGAGCATTCCTTTTTCTGCCTCAACTGCGAGGGCATGGCGACCACCAAGACCTGCCCGCACGGCAAAGAGGGCCACGTCTTTCTCTCCGGGACCAAAGTTCGCGAGATGCTCGCCAACGGCGAGTACCCGCCGCCGGAGTTCTCCCGCCCCGAAGTCGTCAAGGTGCTCATAGACGGGCTCCGGGACGAAGAAAAAACCGTCAACCAGCCTCGGGTCTACGAGGAAAAGTAAAGAAAAGCAGACTAGCAAAGGAGATTGGTATGCAGGATGGAAACAGGTACGGACGCGGCTTCACGCTATGGTTCACTGGGCTTTCGGGCGCCGGCAAGACTACCATAGCGGAGATCGTCGAGCGTGACCTGCGCGAGCGTTTTGGTAAGATAGAAGTTTTGGACGGCGACATCGTCCGGACCAACCTCTCGAAGGGATTAACCTTCTCGCGCGAGGATAGGAACATAAACGTGCTCCGCATAGGCTTCGTGGCCAACCTGCTCACCCGTAACGGGGCCGGTGTAATCGTCAGCGCCATCTCTCCGTACAAAGAGGCCCGCGACGAGGTCCGCCGGGACATCGGGGAGGACTTCATCGAGGTGTTCGTGGACGCCCCGCTGGAGGTCTGCGCCGACCGGGACGTAAAAGGCCTCTACAAAAAGGCGTTTGCCGGGGAGATCCCGGAGTTCACCGGCGTCTCCGACCCTTACGAAGCGCCGGTTGCCCCGGAGCTTCACATAAGGACGGACGAAGAGGAGCCGCAAGACAGCGCCCGCCGGGTCGTCGGCAAGCTCGAAGAGCTCGGTTACCTGTGGCCGGTCGAAGAGTACAGTTCCGCTGAAGGACGCAACCGCGCGTGAGCATCGAGGCCGCCCTCTTCGGCCTGTTGGTCGGTTTTCTGGTCGGCCTTACGGGCGTCGGGGGCGGCTCCCTCATGACGCCGTTTCTGATGGTGGTGATGGGCGTCCCCGCGCCCACGGCCATCGGCACCGACATGGTGTACGCCACGGTGACGAAGCTCACCGGCTCCTGGCAGCATTACCGGCAGCGGTCCGTAAACCTCGAGGTGGCGCTCTTTCTCGGGGTGGGCAGTATCCCGGCGAGCCTTCTAGGGGTAAGGACGCTGGAGTGGATCAAGAACTCCTTCGACGAAGAGCGAGTAAACGCCATCATGATCACGGTCATCGCGACAACGCTCGTGGTGGTCGGGGCCTCCCTGATCTTCCGTACGTTTATGCCCGAACGCTGGACCGAGCGCAAGCAGCACCGGTGGGACGGCAAAGGCCGCATGAGCCTGCAGCGGAGGGTTTTTACCATCGTCTTCGGGGCTATCGGGGGGTATCTGGTCGGCCTTACCTCCATCGGTTCCGGCAGCATCATGGCGGTAATACTGCTCCTGCTCTACCCGCTGAGCCCCGCGGTTATAGTCGGGACCGACATAGCCCACGCGACGGTATTGTCTTTGGTGACGGGCCTGGCCCACATGACCCAGGGCAACGTGGACTTCGGGTTGGTGGGGACGCTGCTACTGGGGAGCATCCCGGGGGTTTTGATCGGGAGCCGGGTCGCGCCGTGGTTGCCGTCCCGGCCCCTGAGGATCGTGCTCTCGGTCATGCTCATCTTCGTCGGCACGACGCTCTTGATCACGCACTAGTTTCAACAGTTTCATCCTCCGGGTAAAGGTCTTTTTATGGACTTGCAAACGCTCTCGACGATAGCCGCGCCGCTCTCCAACGTCATACTGGGTCTGGTTTTTGGGGTCGGGTACTACTTGATCATCCGCCTCTACAAAGAGACCGTCTCCGAGATGAAAGAGGGGCGTTTGTCTGGCGGCCGTCCCCAGGTCATAGTTCAGGCGGAGTACAGCCGCCTGCCGGAGGTGGAGTTGGCCGTCCGCAACGTAGCTGGGGGCGCGGCGAGAAGTATAAAGTTCGAGTTTTCCCACTCCGTCGAGAGCTCCGACGGTTACGTCGTCACGGATTTGCCGTACTTCCAGTACGGGCTGGACTTTCTGGAACCGGGCGGTGAGATCACCTGCTACTGGGATTCCCTGGAAGAGATCATCCCCAGCCTGCGACGACGAGGCCTCGACGAGGGCATCGTCGTAACCACGAGCTACCAGTCCCTCGGCGGCACGCCCTACACCAGCACCTGGCGGATCAACCCGCTGCTGTTCGAGGGCTACCGCGACACCCCACGTAAGGGCCTGGAAGACCTCGTAAAAGCCGTAGAGGAACTCCAGAAAGACGTCCGGCGGGCGTCGAACCGCGAAAACCGCGAGTCTCAAAACGCCTGAAAACCCGGCTGGCGATAGCTTGCTGGCGACTACCGGGGGGAGATGGTTTACTCTGCGCGGTCCTGTCGGAGATCTGAGAGAGGCAACAAAGAATGACGGAGAGAAGGATAAGCGGTTCGGATTCGTCCGGCTACTCTCTCTGGTTCGTCGTTATCGTAGCCTTTTTCGTGACCGCCCTGATCACGGCGAACATCACGGCGGTCAAGCTCATCGGCGCCTTCGGCCTCGCGATAGACGCCGGGACCATTATCTTCCCGATCAGCTACATCTTCGGCGACGTGCTTACCGAGGTCTACGGCTACCGGCGGACGCGGCAGGTGATCTGGCTGGGTTTCTCCTGCAACCTGCTCGCCGTTGGCGCCATCTCGCTCGGAGGTGCCCTGCCCGCGGCCCCCTTCTGGGAAGGACAGCAAGCCTACGAGACCATCCTCGGCTACGCCCCGCGCCTGCTATTCGCCTCGTTCTGCGCCTACCTCGTCGGCGAGTTCGCAAACTCCTACGTGCTGGCGAAGATGAAGGTCGCCACAAACGGCCGCTGGCTCTGGAGCCGGACCATCGGCTCGACCATCGTAGGACAGGGCCTCGACTCGACGGTCTTCGTCGTCCTGGCTTTTTCGGGCACGATCCCCACGGGGGCTTTGCTCGGCATCATCCTGGTCAACTGGGTCTTCAAGTCCGTCTACGAAGCCGCCGCGACGCCGCTAACCTACCTGGTGGTCAACTTCCTCAAACGCCGGGAAAACCTCGACGTCTACGACCGGGATACCAGCTTCAACCCGTTTCTGGTAACGAAATGATCGGAGACTGCGATGCGATGATATCTCTACTCGGGGCATTTTCGGAGAGGAATATAGCCGGTGTCTGATCCGCGCTACGGTTTGTACTTGCGCCCGTCTTACGAGATGAGCAAGGCTCAAACTGAGGTCTACGGTGTGCTAAAACGTCAGTACGGGCTCAAGGCGGCGGGCAACTTTATGCCTCACGCTACCCTCAAGGGGTTCTTTCGTTCTAGCGCGGATGAAGAAGAGATGATGTCTCGGCTCGACACGGCGCTCGAAGGTAGAGAAGCTTTCAAGGTCTTTAATGGCGGCGTAACCGCTTTTGATCGCTACGCTATAGTAATAGACATAAACTATACTCGCGAAGGAGCGCCCAATGCTCCTTTGCAAGATCTCCACCGAAACGTGATGGATACGCTCGTGCCGTTTACGGATTCGGGCTGTAATTTCACCCGCGAGGAGATGGGGTGGGCCTACGAAAAATTTCGCGCCCATCTTACCCTCGCTACGGCAGACATACCCGATAAATTCTTTAAAGAAGTTTTGGAATTTACACACCAAGCGGAGCCAATAGGTCCGACGAGCTTTCTAGCTGAAACGCTACAGTTTTTCGTATTTTACAGCGAAGATTGGCGAGGTCCGTGGTGGGAGACGCTGCGGTGGGAACTTCTAAATTCCTGGCGGCTTACGGCTCCGGGGCAAACGTGGTCCTGAAAAACCCCGTAAAACCGTTTGATCAGAGGTTAGTGAAGCGGACCTCGTCGTGGTGAGAGAGTGGACGACAACCTTGTGACCCTGACGCCTGAACAAACCTCCTTTCTCGTGCGCCAGCGGGTGGCGCGGCTCGCCACGGCCGACGCCGGGGGTGAGCCCCACGCGGTTCCGGTGTGCTTCGCTTACACGCCGGGCGTCATCTACATCGCCCTGGACGAGAAACCCAAAGACGTTCCCCCGACACGTCTCAAGCGGGTGCGAAATATTTTGGAGAACCCGGAGGTAGCCTTAATCTCCGACCGCTACGCGGAGGACTGGAGCCTGCTGGCGTTCGTAATGGTGCGTGGGGCCGCGGCGCTCGTCGAACCGGGGACCGACGAACATGACGCCGCCGTCCGGCTGCTGCGGGGCAAGTACCATCAGTACGAGCGGATGCGTATAGAAGAGAACCCGGTGATCGCCATTCGTATGACGAGAACCGTTTCCTGGGGCAAACTCGACACACCCGGGGAGAGCCGGAACGTACTGGACGTGGTGCGGCAACGGCGCTCGGTGCGCCGGTACCTGGACAAAGAAGTACCCGAAGAACAGGTGGATCAAATACTAGAAGCCGCCCGGTGGGCCCCGTCTCCCCACGGACGCCAACCGTGGCGCTTCGCCGTGGTCCGCCGGCGCGCCACGAAAGAGCGGCTCGTCGAAGCCATGGGAAAAGAGTGGCGGAGCAATCTAGAGATGGACGGACAAAAAGCGGAGGTAGTCGAAAAGCGCCTCGCAGGCTCCCGGCAGCGACTTTTAAACGCGCCGGTGCTCGTCCTGCTCTGCCTGTATCTCGAAGACCTCGACGAGTACCCGGACCCGGATCGCCAGGCCAACGAGACCACGATGGCCGCCCAGAGCCTCGGGGCGGCGGCCCAAAACATGCTCCTCGCCGCCTACGAACTCGGTCTGGACGCCGGCTGGATGTGCGCGCCGCTCTTCGCCCCGGAAACCGTCAACGGGGCGTTGGGTTTGGACCCTAAACTCGTCCCACACGCCCTGCTGACGCTCGGCTACGCGGAAGGAGACCCGCCAAAGCGCCGCAACCGGAAACCTGCCGAAGAGCTGGTAGTTTATCGAGATTAACGACGTATACTCATTTCTCTAGACGCAAGACGCCGCGTTCCAGGGCCACGGTTACGGCCGCGGTCCGGTCTTCGACGCCGAGTTTCTTGAAAACGTGGATCAAGTGCGTCTTTATCGTGGCCTCGCTGATGTGGAGGCTGCGGGCTATCTCCTTGTTGCTCAATCCTCGCCGCACGTAGCCGAGCACTTCGATCTCCCGGTGGCTAAGCGTCCCCCAGCGAGGTTCCCGAATGCGCCGCATCAGCTTGTCGGCCACGGCGGGGGCGAACAACACCTTACCCTGCGCGGCGGCCCGGACGGCTTCGTAGAGTTCTTCCCTGGGGGCGTCTTTCAACAAGTATCCCGTTGCGCCGGCCTCTACGGCCCGCAGGATATCCGCGTCGGAGTCGTATGTGGTGAGCACCAAGACTTGCACCTCCGGATGGCGGACTTTGATCTCCCCAGTGGCGGCAACGCCGTCCACCAGTGGCATCCGGAGGTCCATGAGCACCACGTTCGGCTGTAGGCGATCCACCAGCTCTACAGCCTCTTTGCCGTTTTCAGCTTCGCCCACGACCTCCATGTCGGGCTGACCGGATAGCATGCCTTCGAGTCCTGCGCGCACTACAGGATGATCGTCGGTTATCAGCAGCCGGATGACTGTCTTCACGGGCGCCCCTCTAAACTCCGAAGTGTCTCCTCCTGTACCTCCAGCGGTACGTGAACGGCGAGGGTGGTTCCTTCTCCTGGTGCGCTCTCGACGAGTAGTAGTCCTCCAAATTGTTCGACCCGCTCGCGCATTGCCTGAAGGCCGAAACCACCCTCCAGGCCGTCTGTCGTGGCGCCGGGTGAGAAACCCGCGCCGTCGTCTTGAACGTCCAGCACGACGAGGTCTTCTAAGTAAGAGAGCGTGAGCGTCACCCGCCGGGCATCGGCGTGTTTGCGGACGTTGGAGAGCGCCTCTTGCGCGACCCGGAGCAGCGTGACCTGTAGCTCCTGCGGAAGTTGCTCGTGGTCGCCGTTCTTTGCCACGTTCGCGGAGATCCCGGTTTCCTCCGTCCAGCGGGCCGAGATCCGCTCCAGGGCTTCGGGCAGCGAGGAACTCTCCAGTATCTCCGGCCGGAGCGCCGCCACGAGCCTGCGGGCTTCCACCAGGTTTTCCCGGGCCGCGCGTTTGGCCCGCTCCACGTGATGCCTCACCGGCTTCGCACCCGGAAGAAGTTCCTCCTCAGCGGCTTCGAGGTGGGTGACGATGCTGATAAATCCCTGGGCCAGCGTGTCGTGTATCTCCCGGGCGAGCCGCCCGCGTTCCTCCAACATTCCGGCCCGGCGTTCTTCTGAGGCGAGTTCCGCGCGGGTGGCTTCCAGTTCCTCGATCAGGCGCTGACGTTCCTCACTCTGGCGAATAATGGAATCAATAAAAAGGGATATCACGGCGGCGACGGTGAGGCTTCCGAGGAAGATTGCGATCCCAATTGTCGAGGCCATTTCAGTCAGTGCCTCGAAGCCGCCGCTAAGCCAGATGAGCAAGAGCGACAACGCGGCGGTTCCGAGAATCGCCCAGCGCGTCGGTAGGAGGCTGAAAGTGTGCCAGTAGAAGACAAACGCAACGGACATAAACCCGGGATGAACCGAAACGAGCCCGGCAAAGAGCCCGAGCGCCACCACGAAGTATCCTAGTGCCCTTAGCGGATACTGCTCTACGCATTCTCGGGACGTTATTACGAGCAGCCAGTACCACCCGCCGAGGAGTAGCGTCATACCGGAGGCCGTGGCCACATATCCCCACGAGTACGACGCGTCTATCGGGCCGTCCGCGAGCGCAGAGAGCAAACCGAAGGCCAGCAGTCCGTAGAACACGAAGTGCATCGCCTTTTGCCACCGATTCCAGACGCTGCCGTTTGGTGGAGTTTCCTGGGAAACTCCACGCCCACCGAGTTTTCGAATACGTGAAAACAAAGCACTCATGTTTCGACTAAGAGAATACCGTCCAAGATGATCTTTAGCCATCAGGCTCACTCCCAACGAAAGGTGCGGGCAGAGATGAAGGCGGATACGATGAGCACGCCGATCAGCACGGCCACGGCCAGCAGGTTCCATTCGCCTTCTATCCAGAGGTCCTGGATCAGCTCGACCACGTAGGTGAGCGGTAGGAAGTCCGAGATGAGCTTTACTGTGTCGGGGAAACCCTCTCGTGGGATGCCGGCGGCCCCGGAGAGGAAGAACATCGGGAAGAAGACGAGTTGGCCCGTGATCTGGGCGACCCGCACCGTAGGCGTGAGGCCGGCGATTACGAAGCCCAAGGCGAAGAAGCTGAGGCTGGCGAGCACGAAGGCGGGGATCAAGGCCAGCGGAGCCTCCGGCATTTTGAGCCCGTAGACCACCCGCGCTACGGCCAGCAGGAGCGTGATGCCGAGCGCGGTCATCAGCAGTTGCGTGAGCACCTGGGCGGAGAGTATCGTCCAGGGGTGTACCGGGGTGGCGCTCAAGCGGCGTAGGATGCCGTGTTGGCGGTACTCGGCGAGGTTGATGGAAGACCGATCAGGCCTATGGACCCGATGACGAACCCGGTGTAGGCCGGCGCCATAACGTCCACCATCCGCAGGCCGTCCGAGCCCGGCACGGGTTCGTTGCCGAAGATGCTCGCGAAGAGCAGCAGAAACATCACCGGCAACGCGAGGTTGAAGAACACGGCTATCGGTTCGCGCAGGAACAGTTTCGTCTCGATGGACGTCATCTTGTAGAGAGCTTGCATTTTTTCCTCCTCTAGTCTCGCAACGTCCGGCCCGTAAGGGCGAGAAAGACGTCTTCCAGGTTTGCACTCTCGCTACTGAGGTCTTTCGGGGTGATGCCTTGCCGATCCAGCGCAACCACAACCCGCACGAGCAGAGATCCGCTGCCACGGACCACGACCCTGTCTTCCGCACGCTCGACGGTGCGAACCTCTTGCATGCTCTGTAAAGATTCCGGATTGAAGCCGTCGGGCGCGGTGAAACTGACGGTGGTTTCGGCGTCGAGGTTGCGGACGAGGACTTCGGGGGTGTCGAGGGCGATGATCTTACCTCCGTCCACGATTGCTACCCGGTCGCAGAGGCGTTCGGCCTCGTCCATGAAGTGGGTGACGAGCACGACCGTTTTGCCCGCGTCGCGGATGCCGCGGATCAGGTCCCAGCTCGCGTGGCGGGCTTGGGGATCTAGGCCCGTCGTGATCTCGTCCAGGAATACGACCTCCGGGTCGTTGAGCAGCGCGAGCGCCACAAAGAGCCGCTGCTGCTGGCCGCCGGAGAGGTTCTCGAATCGAGTGTCGCGCTTCTCGGCCAGTCCCCACTTTTGCATCAACCCGCGCCAGTCGGCCGGCTTGTCGTAGAAGCTGGCGTATAAGTCCAGCGCCTCCCAGACTTTGAGACGTTCGGGTAGGGCTGCCTGCTGGAGTTGCACGCCGATTTGCCGTCGTAGCTCGGTCCCCTGGCTCCCAGGGTCGAGACCAGCAACTTGTATCGTGCCGCCGTCCGGATTACGCATCCCGGTAATACATTCGACCGTGGTGGTCTTGCCTGCCCCGTTAGAACCGAGGATGCCGAAGATCTCACCGCGCCCCACCTCGAACGAAACCTCGTCTACCGCCACCGTGTCACCGTAGGTTTTATGCAGGTTCTCCACCCGAATTGCTGTTTTCATAGCTACCTCCTCCAGGTTACGTTACGTTGATGGAACGGAAACGTAGGGATAAGGATCAGCGCAACCACGTATGACATGGGAATAAGGGCGGAACCTACCAATAGATCCTGGTTCATTGCCATAATCTCTTTGCCCCCCAGAAAGTCTGGGCCGAGGCCACTACGGAGACCGTAGACAGGCCGGCCAGCGCCGCGGGCCTCTAAATCTTCGACCTGTATAGCCACGTTTTTCTTTTCAAATCCCATCTTCCTATCTCCGCCGCCCTCGCTTTCCCCGGCTATCCGGGCTACCCGGGCTTCAAGGACAAGTATTGACGAGGTTGGCGGCTTAGTAATCAACCAGAGGTCTAAAGATAGGATGCCGGGCGGTTGGGTGAACGGTCAACCGGTTGGTTGATCCGCGCGGAAGACTTCGTGTTTTTCAAGCGCCGCCACGCGGAGCTTAAAAGCAAACTTGTCCCGGGGTCAGGTAGTGCTTTCTTGTGGCATAAAGTGTTGAATCGCGAGGTCTACGGCGCGGTCCACGCCGTTTTCGCGTTCGACCTTTTCGCCCAGTTGGGAGGCCGCAGAGGCTAGACGCGGATCGGCGATGATCCTGCTGACGGCCCGGGCCAGGTGCTCGGCGGAGAGTTTGCTGCGCTGAATCGGCGCCGGCGCGGTCTTTGCGCGTGAGAGAAGGCGTCCCCACAGTAGCTGATCCCCGTAGGAAGGCACGGCGACGCTGGGTATCTTCGCCCGCAGCGCCGCGTGGGTGGTCCCGGCGCTCGCGTGATGCACGAAGCCGCGGGTGCGGGGTAGCAGCCAACTATAAGGAGCTTCTTCTATCTCCAGGACGTTGTGGTACGGGGTTTTACCCCGGAGCTGTCCCCAACCGCCGAGGAGGATACCCCGCTGCCCCAAGCCGGACAACGTCTTTGCGAACACCTCGGCGATTTGTGCGGCGTTCTCGATGTAAGAGCTGCCGAAACCCATGCAGACCGGGGGCGGGCCGCTCCCGAGAAACTCTGCCAAATCTTCCGGGGGTGACCAACCTTCCCCGGGGTTTAGAAACCAGTAGCCGGTCACCCGCCGGTCTTTGTCCCAGTCCGGCGGTTCGGGCAACAGTTCGTTGCTCCACCCGTAGAGCTGGAGCCTCCTGTTCTGCCGGGGGTTGAGGAGCGGGCCGAGGAACGGGTGGGGCCGCAAAGAGAAAAGCTCCGAGCGGATCCGGTTGATGGTTTTCCTGAAAGGCTGCCAGAGGAGTTGGCTGGCGGCGAAATGCGAGAACCTGTTGTACAAGGCCCCGGCGGCGCCGAAGACACCCTTCTCGAAACCGACGGCCGCGGGCATTAGCGCGTTCGGAAAGTGTTTTGTGGGGGCTATCAGGGGGGCCATTTCGAGCCCGACGGCCGGGAGATCCCGCGCGTCGGCCACGTCGTAGCCGAGAAACGCCGCGGAGGAGATCAGCAATCCTTCGGCGTTTTCGGTGGCAGCGATCGCCTCTTGGGCCGCCTCGTACAACGCGGGTTCGACCACCCGCTTGAAGCCCTTCATTACCCCACTCGCGGAGTTCCCCGAACGGGCGAGCGATTCGACCACGGCCCGCGGGTCCACCGAGAGCGGGGCAAACTCAAAACCGCGGCCTTCGATCAGGCCTCTGAAAGTAGAATGCGAGGCGATCTTTACTTGGCAACCCGCATCCTTGAGCCCCAACCCTAGCGCCACACAAGGCTCTACGTCGCCCCTGGATCCAACCGTGAGAATAGTTAGCCGCGTCTGACAAACTCCTCTACTGACTTCCGACAAAACCTTACCAAAAAAGTGTCCCGTCTGTGGTGACGAAACTCTACCCCGCTGGAACCCTCCGGACCCGCCAGCTACTCTTTCGACAAACCCGACGAAATTTGTCGGAAATACGTTAAAATGTGGCTTCCACTGCTAAAACAAGGACAGGAGAAGATCTTGGAGCAAGAGATACAGGAGAAAGGTTACGCCCAGCCGGAGGCCCTCGTAACGACAGATTGGGTCGCCGAGCACCTGGAAGACGAGGACGTTCGGATCGTAGAGTCGGACGAGGACGTTTTGCTCTACGACATCGGGCACATCCCGAACTCCGTCAAGGTAGACTGGGTCGAAGACCTGAACGACCAGCTCATGCGAGACTACCTCGACCCGGAAAACTTCGCCGAGCTCATGAGTGAGAAGGGCATCACGCCGGACACTACGGTCGTTTTTTACGGGGACAAGAACAACTGGTGGGCGACCTACGCGCTGTGGGTCTTCCGGCTCTTCGGCCACGACAACGTCCGGGTGATGGACGGCGGCCGCGTGAAGTGGGAGGCCGAAGGACGGGAGATGACCCAGGAGGTTCCTTCCTTCGAGCGCTCCGAGTACCCGGCCCCCGAACGGGACGACGAGAAGATCCGGGCCTTCAAAGAGGACGTGGAGAAGCACCTGGAGAAGAACGGCCCGCTTGTGGACGTGCGCAGCCCCGGTGAGTACTCGGGCGAGCTGCTGCACATGCCGGACTACCCGCAAGAGGGCGCCATGCGCGGCGGCCACATACCCGGCGCCGCAAACGTGCCGTGGGCGCGGGCCGTCCGGGAAGACGGAACGTTCAAAAGCGCCGACGAGCTGCGCGAGATCTACGAAGGCGAGGCCGGCCTCTCAAACGACGAAGAGGTCATAGCGTACTGCCGCATCGGGGAGCGGTCGAGCCACACCTGGTTCGTGCTCAACTACCTCCTCGGTTACGACAACGTCCGCAACTACGACGGTTCTTGGACCGAGTGGGGTAACTCCGTGCGGGCACCGATCGAGCGGTAAGAAGACCCGTTGGACCGCAAACAACGCATCGAGTTCCTCGTGGACCACGTCGAGAACCCCCGCCACCAGGGGGTTCTCGACGGCGCGGACGTCGTCATGCCCGGCGGCAGCCCCGAATGTGGCGGCTCCGTGACGATATACCTCAGGGGCAAAGGAGCCGGCAACATAGAAGCTGTCTCTTTCACCGGCGAGGGCGACACCTTGAGCATGGCGGGCTCTAGCATGATCCTGGAGAAAGTGCGGGGTGAGTCCCTGACGATGGACGAAGTACTCGCCCTCGACTACGAAGAGTTTGTAGATAGTGTGGGTCGGGACCTCGTTGGCAGCCGCACCCGCAACATAACGCTGGGCCTCAGTACGCTGAAGGCTGCCGTGAGGAAGTACCAAAAAAACGTGCTTCATTATTCCGGCGAGTCTTTCGCCAGAACAGTCTGAAGAGACGCGGTATTCTACCCGGCACCCACAGTTCCGCTAAACTGCGTAACCGTGAGTGAGAAAGACAAAGGACCACTCTGGGGCGGTAGGTTCGGCTCGATGCCAGCGGAGGCGTTCGAGCGGCTGAACGCTTCTATCCCTTTCGACATCCGGCTAGCGCCTTACGACATCCGGGGCTCTATCGCCCACGTCCGGATGCTCGGGAAGCAAGGAATCGTCTCGCAGGACGAATCCGTTGAGCTAGTGCAGGGTCTACAGACTGTACTCGGCGAAGTAGAGTCCGGCAAGTTTGTATGGACGCTCGCCGATGAAGACGTGCACACCGCGGTAGAGCGGCGGTTGCGGGAGTTAATAGGTGACGTGGCGCTCAAGCTGCACACGGGCCGCAGCCGCAACGACCAGGTCGCGCTGGACCTGCACCTCTTTGTTCGGGACGCGGCCAGGGAGATAGAACGCGGTCTGCTCGAAGCGATGCGTACACTCGTGGATGTAGCGGAGGAGCATTCGGACCTCATATTACCCGGCTACACGCACTTGCAGCGGGCGCAGCCGATCCTGCTGTCCCATCACCTGCTGGCCCACTTCGAGGCCTTCAGGCGGGACCACCGGCGGCTGGAGGCGGCCCGCGGGGCGGCGAACGTCTCGCCGCTCGGGGCGGCGGCGCTCGGCGGGACGCCGCACCCGGTAGACCCCGCCACGGTCGCGGGAGAACTGGGGATGGAGTCGTTCGCAAACTCGCTCGACGCGGTTTCGGAGCGGGACTTCGCGCTAGACCTGCTGTACGCCTGTGCGGTGCTCGGGGTGCATCTCTCGCGGATGGGGGAGGAATGGGTGCTCTGGACCAGCCAGGAGTTTGGCTTTGCCACGTTAGACGATTCTTACTCTTCGGGCTCCTCTATTATGCCGCAGAAAAAAAATCCGGACGCCCACGAGCTAATGCGCGGCAAATCGGGGCGCCTGATCGGGGACCTGAACGCCTTGCTCATCACGCTTAAGGGGTTGCCACCCGGCTACTCGAAAGACCTCCAGGAAGATAAAGAGCCGATCTTCGACGCGGTGGACGCCGTACTCGCGATGCTCGCCGTGCTGCCGGAGATGCTCCGTACGGCACGTTTTTACGGAGAGCGGATGGAGGCCGCCGCCGGAGGTTTCGTGCTGGCGACGGAGCTCGCGGACTTTCTGGCGGCGCGGGGCGTGCCGTTCCGGGCGGCGCACCGGGCGGTGGGCACCCTCGTAAAGCGGTGCGAAGAGCTGGGTGTGGGGCTTGAAGAAGTCCCGCACAAAGAGCTTTCAGAGGCGCACCCGGCGCTCGCGGAGGTGCCGGAAGGTTTGCTTACGCCGCGAGGAAGTATCCGGAACAAGAAGTCCGCCGGCTCCACATCGCCGGGCTCCGTAGAGCAACAGCTCCGGCGGGCGAAAGAGTTTCTTGCGGGCGTGTCCCGGTAGCGAATGGCGGGTATAGGTTTCTACGAACAAGCCCGAGAAAGGGAGTACTGAGTGAAAATAGTCCAGATGTCGGACCTGCACGTCGAAGATGGGGGGCAGTTCCGGCCGGATCTCCTGGAGAACGTTATAGAGGAAACCAACCGTCTGCAGCCGGACCTCGTGGCGGTCGTCGGGGACCTTACCGGCGATGGCTACCGGAAGGAGTTCGAGCAGGCCCGGGAATATATGGACCGCCTGGAGTGCCCGAACGTCCGGTACACGCTAGGCAACCACGACGCCAAACACGTCGGCTACCGGTACTTCGAAGAGCTTTTCGATACCCGCAGCAACTCGACGACGATAGCTACGTCGAGCGGCGAGGCGAAAGTGGTAGCCATGGACTCCACCAAACCGGACCTGGACGAAGGTGAAGTCGGGCGCGAGTACTACGCCTGGATAGACTCCGAATTCCGGGACTGGGACAAAGGCCCCAAGATATTCCTCATCCACCACCACATCCTGGCCGTACCCGGGACCGGCCGGGACGCCAATATTCTGGGTGACGCCGGCGACGTAATGGCCCTGCTCCGGGAGGTAGAAGTGGATCTCGTGCTCTCCGGCCACCGGCACGTGCCGTACGTCTGGAGCATCTCGGGCGTCAGGGTCGTACACTCCGGCACCGCCTCGACCGAGCGGATACGCGGGACCATCGGGCCTTCGTACAACCTCGTAGAGATCGGTGCCGACGACGTTCGGGTAACGCTCAAGGACTCGGCGGGGGAGAACGACCTGCCGCTAGCCAGCTTCTCCCGAAAGCCGGAAAAAAGTACCGAACTGTACCTGGACTACGACCGGTACGTCAGCTACGACAAACTGCCGCTCACGATCCCCGAGAGCGAGAAACAGGCATAATGTAGTGGCGTTGTAACTTTAGAGAGGAGAACGGACGTGCGGATAGTGCAGATGTCGGACATCCACGTGGGATCGGGACTTTTCGATGCAGACCTCCTCTCGGCGGCCATAGAAGAAACGAACGAAATGCAGCCGGATCTCGTCGCCATCGCGGGCGACCTCACGATGGAAGGGCTGCGCTGGGAGTTCGAAGAAGCGAAGGCTTATCTAGACCGGATCGAATGCCCCAACGTCGCCGTGGTGATGGGCAACCACGATGCCCACAGCGTCGGGTACTGGCACTTCGAAGAGTTCTTCGGCGCCCGCGAGCGGGCCTTGACGGTCCCCGGTCCCGAAGGGGAGGCAAAGGTGGTGGCCCTCGACTCCACGAAACCGGACCTGCACGAGGGAGAGGTCGGGCGGGAACACTACGCCTGGCTGGCGTCGGAGTTTCGGGACTGGGACAAGGGGCCGAAGATCCTGATAGTACACCACCACATCCTGGCCGTGCCCGGGACCGGCCGGGACGTGAACAACCTGCGCGACGCCGGGGACGTAATGGCTATCCTGCGCGAACTGGAAGTCGACATAGTGCTCTCCGGCCACCGGCACGTGCCCTACGTCTGGAGCATCTCGGGCGTGAGGATCGTCCACTCCGGCACGGCCTCGACTTACCGGGTCCGGGGCATCATGCCACCCTCCTACAACGTTATAGACATAGACGAAGAGGGCGTCCGCATAACGCTCAAACAACCCGGTAAAGGCGAGGAGGGAGAGGAGCCGCTAGCCAGCTTTTCCCGCCAGGCCTCCAAGAGCAGCGAATTTTACCCGGCGTTCAACCGTTACGTCCGCTACGACGAACTGCCGTTTCTGTCCGGGAGGCCGGAAGACTTCTCTAAATAGGAGAAGCTTAGCCTCCGACAAATTCTTTGCCTCCGGGTTGGCCGGTGTGCTCGAAGGCTTGCCGGAGTAGTTCGCGGCCTTCTTGCAGTTCTTCTTCGGAGCGGGCCTTCGCTTCTACGGTTTTTACGCTCTCTTCCAGATCTTCTTCTATAAACGTGATGTCCGGCAGGCCGACGATGACCTCCCGGATCTGCCGGTAAATAAAATCCGGCTCGCCGGCGTAGGCCCAGCATCGCCGCGCCCGGACCCAGGCCCAACCCTTCATGCGGACCGTGTTCTCGATGTCCTCATCTTCGAGGCCGTACATCTCGATCCGGAGCCGGTGCTCGGTTATTACCTCGGGCTTTATTCGTACCCTCGCGATCATAGACCCAGTCTACAGCAGGCGCCCGGAGTTTATCCGGGCTATGAGGTGGTCGAAAGAATCTATACCGTACACGCTTCTAGCCGTGTGCGATGTAGCTTTTGCCGGCTACTTACAAAGAGGCCCTGCTCAGTTCAGCAGACCTTCTTCCTCCAGGTATTCCTGGGCTACGTCCTCGGGGTCCCGGTTTTCTATGTCAACCTGGCCGTTAAGTTCGCGCATGGTCTCCAGGCTCAGGCTGTCGGAGACGGAGTTTACGACCTCTCTGGCTTCGGGGTTCTCGTCGAGGACTTCGCTGCGGAAGACCGGGGCCGGGTAGTAGTAGGGCCAGATCTCCTTTTCGTCCTCGGCGACCACCAGATTGTCGGAGTTGAGCTGGCCGTCGGTGGTGAAGCCCACCGCCACGTCGGCGTCACCCTGGGCGAGGGCCTGGTACCTATTACCCAAAGAGTTGACGATCTGGATGTCCTCGAAGTTAACGTCGTAGTTTTCCTGGATGTTCGGGAAGCCGTCACCCCGCTCTTGAAACTCGGAGAAGGAGGCGAAAACCAGGTTCGGGGAAGCCTCCGCCAGGTCTTCCAGGGTCTCTATGCCGTACTCATCGGCAGCCTCCTTGCGGACGGCTATGGCGTAGGTGTTGTTGAAGTCCGCCGGCTTCAGCATCGTGTCCGCCGGATCCCGCTCGGAGTAGAGCTCTTCGGCTCTATCGTAAGTTGCTTCGGGAGATTCCAGCTGGCCGGCGTTTTGGAATTCCAGAACGGTTTCGAGCGAGGTGCCAGTGTACTCGGGATACATATCTATCTCGCCGGACTGCAGAGCCTGGTCGGCAATCTCCACGCTACCCAGGTTCAGGTTTTTCTCGACCGAGAACCCGTTGGCTTCGAGGGTCTGGGCGTATAGTTCGCCCAGTATGAGCTGTTCGGTAAAATTCTTGGAGCCGACGGTAATGTTGCCCTGGTTTCCACCGGACTCGTCGGAGCCACCGGAACCGCCGCTACCGCAGGCCGCGACCGCCAGCGTGAGCGTGAGCGCCCCCAACGCCACGAAAAACGTACGCAACATAGATCTTTGCATAAAAGTGTTCCTCCTGATTCTCTAGCTTTTGCTTGCTGCTATCTTGAGACCTTTTGGCGTGGAGAGGTTCTCCAGCCCCCCGAAAGCGAACTCCGTGGCGATAGCCAGGATCGCTACTGGTATCGCGCCCGCGAGCATCGTGGGGGTGTCCCCGCCCTGGAAGCCCTCGACTATAAAGTTGCCGAGGCCGCCGCCCCCGATAAACGTAGCCAGTGTTGCGCCGGCCACCACCTGCACCGCCGAAGTTCGGATGCCGGCGAAGATCACCGGCGCCGCTATCGGAAGCTGGACGTCCTTCAAGATCTGGACCCCGGAAAATCCCATGCCGCGCGCCGAGTCTATAACCCGGTCGTCAACCTGATTCAAGGCGGTGATAGTATTTATCAGTATCGGCGGTATGGCGAGCAGGATAAGGGCCATAATAGCGGGTAGCTGGCCGATGCCGACGAAGACCAGGAATAAGGCCAGCCAGGCCAGGTCCGGGATGCCGCGTCCCAGGTTGGTTATGTTGATCGCCACCAGCGACGCCCTCGACGAGCGACTCACGGCGACGGCCAGCGAAACCGAAACCACGATCCCCACGAACAGCGAGATCGCTGACAGCTCTATGTGCTGCAACACGGTGGGCCAGAAGGCGTCGCGCTGAAAGACCTCTAGTATGCCGCCTATCATTCTAGGTAGCACCCCCCGCTCTCCGGGCCCACGGCCTCAGATAGCTCTCCAGCCGTGAGAGCGAGACATCGGTCGTCATCGCGAACAGGGCCACCAGAACCGCCCCCACGATTATCGGGGTGTTGAAGTTGCGGTCTATCCCGAGGAAGATCGGGACTCCTAACCCTCCGGCCCCGATGTAGGCCGCGATAGACGCGATGCCTATGACCGTGACGGTGGCGATCCGGATGCCCGCCACGATCACCGGCAGCGCGAGCGGCAGTTCCACCCGCCAGAGTACCTGGCTCTCTGTCAGACCCATGCCGCGGGCGGCGTCTTTCGTGTCGTTCGGGACCGAGTTGAGGCCGGTTACAGTGTTCCGGATCAGGATAAGGAGCGAGTAGGCGGTGAGCGCGATGATCACCGGCAGGCGCCCGATACCCACGATCGGCACAAGAATAACGAAGAACGCCAGGCTGGGAATCGTGTACAAGATGCCCGCCACGGCGGTTATCGGGGGGTAGAAGGTAGGGTTGCGGGTACACAGAACTCCAACGGGCAGTGAGATCACGAGCGCTACAGCTACCGGCACCAATGAGAGAACCAGATGTTGTCCGAACCACAGAAGGATTCCATCCACTAGGTTATCCGATACCCACTGCCAGTCGAAAAACGGCTGGGCTTCGTCTCCAAAGTACGACTGACTAGCGAGCATCGCCGTCTGCCCGGCTCAACTCCCGGATACCGTCGAGCGTGATCGTGCCCCGGTCTCCGTTTCCGTTGGAACCGTCTTCGGAGTAAACGACCCCACGTTCAGAGTCCGACCCGATCAGCTCAGAGAGCGCATCCTTCAAAGATAGCTTTTCACTGATGCGCGGCAACTTTTCGCCTTCGCCGTTGAGCGGTTCGAGGTCTACCTCACCGACCCGCGTGAGCGAGAGGTTTTTGAGGACCCGGTCGGTCCCGACGAACGACGACACGAATTCCGAATCCGGCTCGGAGAGGATCTTGTGCGGCGTGTCGTACTGGGCCAGGACGCCGCCCTGCTGGAGGATGGCGATGCGGTCACCCATTTTTATCGCCTCGTCTATGTCGTGGGTGACGAAGACGATGGTCTTCTCTATGTTCCTCTGGATGCTCAGGAATTCTTCCTGAAGACGGGTGCGCGTGATCGGGTCTACCGCCCCGAACGGCTCGTCCATTAGCATGATGGGCGGGTCGGCCGCCATCGCCCGCGCGACCCCGACCCTTTGCTGCTGGCCGCCGGAGAGCTCCGCCGGGTAGCGGTCCCGGTAATCGTCTGGGGGAAGTCCGACGAGTTCCAGCAGTTCGTCGGTGCGTTCTCTCATCCGGTCTTTATCCCAATCCAAAAGTTTCGGGACGGTTGCGACGTTGTCGGAGATGGTGTGGTGGGGGAAGAGGCCGATGCCCTGGATGGCGTAGCCGATCTTGCGCCGCAACTCGGTGGCGCTCTTTTCGGTTATGGACTCCCCGTCAATCAGGATGTCCCCGGAGGAGATCTCGACGAGGCGGTTGACCATCCGCATGGTGGTCGTTTTGCCGCAACCCGAAGGCCCTACCAACACACAGATCTCCCCTTCAGAAACTTTGAAGGAGAGATCTTTGACTACCGGCTCCTCTGAGCCGGGGTACGTCTTGTAGACGCCTTTAAACTCGATCATTGCATCTCCCAAACTTCCACGGGTAGAACCCATACCTGCAGGCTTGTTTGAAACTTCCAGTTCTCATAACGTCCTTTCTCGACTCCTCCTCGGATAAGTACATTAGCGCGTAAGTATAATCCATCGTTCAAGCGCCCAGGGGTAATGCGGGACACCGAACTGTTTCTGGTATACCTAAAAGGTGTTCCGGGACGACGACATCGAGGCCGTGGTTTTCGTCGGCGGCGGGCACGCGCACCTGCACTCTCTTCTGCGCACCTCCGAGTTTACGGAGCGGGGTTGCAAGGTAACCCTCGTAAACCCATCCCCGTACCTCTACTACTCCGGGATGGCGACCGGCGTCATCTCCGGTGCTTACACGCCCGAACAGGACCGCATAGACGTGCGGCGGCTCGTGGAGCGCGGCGGGGGGAGCTTTGTGCAAGGACGGGTCACCGGCGTCGTCCGCGAGCAGAGAGAGCTTCTACTAAAGGACGGTGGGCGCGTCGGCTACGACCTCGCCTCACTCTGTCTCGGGAGCGAGGTAGCCACGGGGAACGACGAAAACGATGAGAAGTTCGTCATCCCCGTAAAGCCCGTGGAGAACACGGTGGGGATCCGGAACCGCATCCTGTCCTATAAAGGTAGAGGTTCCGGGGGGCCGAAAGTCGTCGTGATCGGCGGCGGGGCCGCCGGATGCGAGGTGGCGGCCAACACGGCCAACTTGATGAACTCGCGGAACATCGGGGGCCGGATACTTATAGTAGAGGACGGCCCCTTTCTCCTCGGCGCGTCCCCGAACCGGGCGCGCGAGAGCATGGCCTCTTACCTGCAAGGCGTCGGGGTCGAAGTGCTCTTAAATACCACGGCCGTATTCTACGGGGCCGGGGGGATACAAACCGGCGACGGCCGCCGGATAGAGGCGGACCTCGTGGTGCCGGCGGTCGGCATCGTGCCGCGAAACGTCGGGTACGAACCTTCCGTGCTCACCGGGGAAGACGGCGGTTTGTGGGTGGGTCCCGGCCTGCGGAGCGTCAGTGACCCCAGGTTGTTCGGCGGCGGGGATTCTATATCTTTCCGGGGAGGGGCTCTGCCCCGGCTCGGCGTGTTCGGCATCCGGCAGGGGCCGGTCCTTTTCCGTAACCTGCTGTCTGCGGTTGACGGAAAGCCGCTGGAGACCTTCGAGCCCCAGGAACGTTACCTGTACGTGCTAAACCTGGGCGACGGTACGGGGCTCGCGATCTACGGCTCCTTCTCCTGGCGGGGCCGCGCGGCGATGATCCTCAAGCACCGCATAGATCAGAACTTCGTGCGGCAGTACGACGTGTAGGGCCTGGTTCGTGTAGAACCTTAGTTGCGGCTCCCTATCCCCAGCAGCAAGTAGAGCACGAAGTAGACCACGACGGCCGTAAGCGCCACCCCGTAAAAGTTGTTCGGGTTGAGAAATTCCTGCTGCCCGGAGGGGATCGGGAGAACGGCGAGCAAGGCCTGCGCCGGAGACTCCAGAAGGGAGCCGAGGCTGTAGATGACTTCCGTAAGGCTGTTGGTTCCCGGCTCCACCCCCGCGTAGGCGACGCCGAGGTGGACGAGGATCACCAGTATCACGAAGGCGAGGATTGTGCGGACCAGTGCCATTGGGTTCTCTCTTTCTTCTAGGAGGCGGTCCTGCGGTCTTTGGTGTCGCCGGCAGTGTCCCCGCCCTCGGCATTACCGCCGGGAGACGCGCCCCCGCGCTTTACGTGGGACCTCCTCATCAACACGCCCTTCAGCAAGAACACCACCCCGGCTATCAGGAAGCAAACCGAGCCGACGGCAAAGGTCACCAGGTCCCGCATCAGAACACCGGCCGCGGCCGCGGCCCCCGGCACCCACCAGCAGGCAAACAGCCAGCCCAGTTCGCGGGTGTTCGGGTTGGTCGCCATGTACACTCCGAGTCCTATACCGGCGAGAAAAACCAGCAACAACAACGTCCCCAGAAGGGTCAGAATAAAACTCACCCTTTTATATTACCGGAAAGAAGACTCGTTCAACAAACGTTTCGGGTAAACAAAGAAAAACTTTTCCGGACGGCTACTTGCGGCTCATTTCCCTACGGTAGGCCTTCATCTCCTCCAGAAACTCTTCCCAGCTTTTGAGCGGGCATTCCAGACGGTTGTTGTAGAGAGAAAACTTGTGGACGAGCTCGTGGCGGGCCGATCCCGTGTCCGAGACGGCCCGCGGATGGGCGACGATGAGTACCTCCCAGTCTTCCTCTTCTTTGATGTTGTTTATAGCTTCCTTGATGCCGGGGCGGTGGTACAAGAGGACGCCCGGCGCTTCGAGGTCCTCGTAGGCGGCCACCAGTTCGTAGCCGTGCCCGGCGGCGTAGGATTCTATGGAAGCCCGCTGCTCTTCGCGGGAAGGGAGTTCACCCCCGGTATCGGTCCTTATGTAAAAAGCTGCCCGCGCCACGTCGGGGCGATGATAGCATGCGGCGCGTCTGGTATTATCTTGGCGCAAGCGGTACGTCGGGACGTGGCGCAGTCTGGTAGCGCACTCGGCTGGGGGCCGAGTGGTCGCCGGTTCAAATCCGGCCGTCCCGACTCACGACGTTTTTGGGTGGCTTCCGAGAAAGGCCTGTAAAGGTTGGACACACTAAATCTGCTATTGGGCATCGTAGGTTTTATGGCCCTTATCGCGATCTTCTTTTTCGGCGGCTTCGTACTGCTGGACTTTATCTGGGGCCGGCGCGACGGAGACCCTTAAAAAGCGTCGGGGTGTTGCCCGGTGCGGGCTTAGAAAGCTTAACGGATTGATTGAAGCGGACGACGATTGATTCGCTCCCTAAAAGACCTTCTCGTGGTCGAGTTGGACCGGCTTATCCTCCACGAATCTTATGACGCGAACCGTTTGGCCCGTCTACGCCGCCGCGTCGAGGCTGAGAAGTTTCAGCAGAACCCGGTGATCGTCTCTGCTTTCGAAGACGACTACCTGGTACTCGACGGGGTTCATCGCGTCCGGGGGATGGCCGAGATCGGCTGCCGGTTCATACTCGTCCAGGTGGTCGAACTCCCGGATAAAGCGGAGGGTTGGGCGCACCTACTGAGAGGCGTTACGCCGCAGAAGCTAGAGACGTTGGAGAACATCGAAACCCCGTCCGGCACCGGCAGCCATCTGGCCGACGTGGAATACGCCGACGGGGGGCACGCCCTCGTCGAATCCGGGGACCGGAGCCTGGCCGGCCAGGTGGCCGCTTTGTGGGGCCTGCAAAGCCTTTATCCTGAGGAGGAAGTGGTGCGCCGGGTAGAAGGCGGAACGCGGGTCAACCTGGAGGCCGGGGAAGCCCTGATCCACTACCGGGACTTTACCCCGCAAGAGCTCGTCGAGGTCGTAAGGGCCGGCTCTGTCTTGCCCGCCGGGATAACCCACTTCCGCGTGCGGGAACGGGTGCTCGGCATCCGGTTCCCCCTGGAGAAGCTGCGGGGTGGAAACCTCGACGGGCGGAACAAAGAGCTAGAGGCCCTCGTTGCCGAGCGGTGGGAGCAAAACCGGGTTCGTTACTACGACGAGCCGATAGTACTCTTCGAGTAAAAGAGGAAAGAAACTACGCTAATAACCCGGACCGGCTCCGTACCGGCGGGGGCGTCCGATTCAAAACGATTTACCTTTGTGTTACATTGCACGCGTGGCAGATTCAGGCGGCCTTATAGAAGTCGGTAAAAAGACTGATCCTGGTTCGGCCTACTCGATTTATCCGGTTCATTGCGAAGTTTCGGAAGTATTTTCTAGGAAAGTGGAGGTAAGCGTTTGACGGCCACGGTAGTACTGGGTCTCGCTTGGGGAGACGAAGGCAAAGGCAGGGTTTGCGACGCCCTCGCCAAGGACGCCCGGTACGTCGCCCGCTATTCCGGCGGCAACAACGCGGGTCACACCGTCCGGGTTGGCGACGAGGAGTTCAAGATGCACCTCATACCTTCAGGCGTGGTGCGCGAGGGTGTGATCTGCACCATCGGAAACGGGGTGGTGGTAGACCCGGAAGTCCTGGCCGAAGAAGTCCTCGCGCTCGAAGCCCGGGGGCTCGACGTAAAGAGCCGGCTCAAGATAGACGGCCGCTCGCACCTGATCCTCCCGTACCACATCCGGCTCGACTCCCACCGGGAGAAAGCCCTCGGCAAAGCGAAGATCGGCACCACGAACCGCGGTATCGGTCCTACTTACGAGGATAAGGTCGCGCGGGTCGGTATCCGGGTGCAGGACATCTTCGACGAGAAGATACTGCGGACAAAGCTGAAGGGTGCTTTGCGCGAGAAGAACGCCATCTTCGAGAACGTCTACGAAGAAGAGCCCTTCGACGTGGACGAGGTTGCGGACCGGCTGCTTTCTTTCGACGAACTACTAGGGCCGATGGTAACGGACACCGGGGCCATGCTGCGCGAAGCCCTGGAGAACCGGGAGCAAGTGCTGGTGGAGGGGGCCCAGGCCACGTTATTGGACAACGACTTCGGGACCTACCCGTTTGTTACCTCCTCAAACCCGTCGGTCGGCGGGGTGTGCGTGGGGGCCGGCATACCGCCAAAGAAGTTGGAGAACGTGGTTGGGGTGACGAAGGCGTACACCACGAGGGTCGGCGACGGGCCGATGCCGACGGAGATGTTCGACTCCGTAGCAGACGACATTCGAGAGACCGGACGCGAGTTCGGTACCACGACGGGCCGGGCGCGGCGGGTCGGGTGGTTGGACCTGCCGGCGATCCGGTACACGGCGGAGCTGAACGGGATCACGCACCTGGCGATCACGCTGCTCGATGTTCTCTCTTGTGTGGAAGAGATAAAGATCTGCGTCGGCTACGAGATAGACGGCGAACGTACGGACGTCTACCCGATGCATCAGACCGACCTCCACCACGCAAAGCCCGTTTACAAGACCCTACCCGGCTGGGGCGTAGACATCACCGGCGCCCGGATGCGGGGGGACTTGCCGGATGCGGCGAGGGACTTCGTGGAGTTCGTGGAGGCCGAGGTCGGCGCTCCCCTCTGTATGGTCAGCGTCGGCCCCGAGCGGGATCAGGCTATAGTAGAGCGGATCGGGGTCTAGCACCGTGCGGGTGATGGTCGTCGGGAGCGGGGGACGGGAGCACGCGTTGGTAGACGCCCTTTCCGCGAGCCCCCTGGAACCCGAGCTCTACGCCGCCCCCGGAAACCCCGGCATATCCAAGATAGCCCAAACGGTAGACATACCCGTAAACGACCTGATCGGCCTCCGGGATTTCGCCAAACAAAACGAGATAGACCTCACCGTCGTCGGGCCGGAAGAACCCCTGATCGGCGGTATCGCCGAATGTTTCTGGGAGGAGGGCTTGAAGGTCTTCGGCCCGTCGCGCGCCGCCGCCCGGATAGAAGGCTCTAAAGTCTTCTCGAAACAAGTAATGAAGCATGCCGGGGTCCCGACCGCCGGCTTCGAGGTATTCGACCGCCAGGCCGACGCGCTCGCCCACCTGCGTAAAAACAGCGATTACCCGGTGGTCATAAAGACCGACGGCGCCGCCGCCGGCAAGGGCGTAACCGTCGCCGGTACGGAAGAAGCGGCAGAGAACGCCGTGCGGGAGGCTTTCAGCGGCCGGTTCGGGCCGGCGGGGGAACGGGTTATCGTAGAAGAGTACTTGGAGGGCCGGGAAGCCTCCATTTTCGTTATGACGGATGGGCAGGAGATATTGCCCTTTCTACCGGCCCAGGACTACAAACGCATCCACGACGGCGACGAGGGGCCGAACACCGGCGGGATGGGGGCTTACTCCCCGATCATGTGGATGGAACCCGCCACCTACGCCGCCGTGCTGGAGCAGATCATCCGCCCCACGGTGCGGCAACTAGCCCTGATCGGGGCCACCTACACCGGCCTGTTGTATGCCGGCGTAATAATTACCCCCGACGGGCCGAAAGCCCTGGAGTTCAACTGCCGCTTCGGAGACCCCGAGACCCAGGTGCTGCTACCGAGGATCGAGACCGACCTGCTGGAGTTGATGATCGCCACCAACGAGGAAACCCTCTTAGACCGGGAAATAGAATGGTCTGCCGACAAAGCCGTCTGCGTGGTCCTCGCCTCCGAAGGATACCCGGAGACGTCTTCTAGCGGGGACGAGATACGGGGTATGGACGAGATCCCGACCGACGTATTCATCTACCACGCGGCCACCGAAGAGCGAAACGGCAACTTCTACACCGCCGGAGGACGGGTCCTGAACGTCGTCGGCAAAGGCCCGAGCATCATAGAAGCCCGCGCCCGCGCCTACGCCGCCGCCGAGCAAATACACTTCCCCGGAATGCAATACCGCACCGACATAGCCCTCGAAGCCATGGAGTTCGAAGAGCTGTGAGTTTGCGGGCCGGAGAAATTCTGGATTCCCCTATGAAGTTTGTAACGCCGCTCGCTTACGCTGCAACTATCTTGCTCGTCACATTACCGGTGTTACAGTTGTCTGTCGCTTTTATATACGCGTCCTGGCTGCCAGGAATCTGGTTTCATTTGGCACCGGTTCTGACGTTGAGCGTAGTGTATGGGCTAACGAACCTGGTGCTCCTCCGGTTGGAAGGTTTACAGCGACCAAGGGGCCTAGATCACGTCCGGCGTTGTGCTCTACTTTATGCGAGCTTGGTGGTCTTAGGTTTCATGTTGTTAGGCTCTGCTTATCAGGGTAGCGTGGATTTGGGTCCTTCTGCTGCAAATATCGCGCTCTTGTGCCTCCTGAACGCCGTCTTTGTGGACGCCATAGTTTTAATGCTAAAGCGTTGTCACCTTAGACGCACAAACAGGGAGAGCTTATCTTGATCGAACGCTATACGCTACCGGAGATCGGCGCCATCTGGACCGAAGAAGCAAAATACAGCGCCTGGCTACAGGTCGAGTTGGCCGTCTGCCGCGCGCGGGCGGAGCTCGGTGAGGTTCCCTCTGATGAAGTCGAGGAACTGGCGGAGAAGGCGGACTTCACCGTAGAGCGCATCCGGGAGATAGAGGCCGAGACGAACCACGACGTAATAGCTTTCGTCTCGACTGTCTCGGAGTATGCCGGGGACGTGTCCCGGCACTTCCACTTCGGCCTTACGAGCTCCGACGTGCTGGATACTGCGGGAGCTTTGCAGTTGCGGGACGCGTTGGATCTGGTTCTCGAAGAAGCCCGCGAACTCGCCGTTGTGATAACGGACCTTTCTTTGGAGCATCGCGAAACGGTGATGGTAGGCCGGACGCACGGCGTTCACGCCGAACCGACGACGCTCGGGCACAAGCTGGCGGTGTGGGCGTTCGAGATGGAACGTAACCTGGACCGGCTCGACCACGCCCGCGAGACTGCCGCCGTCGGCAAAATCTCCGGCGCCGTCGGCACCTACGCGAACGTGGACCCGAAGGTAGAGGCGCTTACGTGTGAGCAATTGGGTATATCTTCTTCGCCGGCTTCGACCCAGGTCGTGCAGCGCGACCGGCACGCGGAGGTTCTCTCGACGCTGGCGATTGTCGGCTCGACGTTGGAAAAGATAGCGTTGGAGATCCGGGGCGCCCAGCGGACGGAGATCCGGGAACTCGCCGAGCCGTTCGGCCGGGGTCAGAAGGGCTCCTCCGCGATGCCCCACAAGCGCAACCCAATTTTGACCGAGCGCCTGTGCGGAATGGCCCGCATCCTCCGGGCCAACGCAATCGTCGGTTTTGAAAATAACGCCCTCTGGCAGGAGCGCGACATAAGCCACTCCTCCGCCGAGCGGGTCGTCCTCCCCGACTCCACGATCCTCGTTTTCTACATGCTCCGCACCACCGCCCGCGTCCTGCGCGGCCTGGATGTGGACAAAGGCCGGATGCTCGCGAACATGAACCTCGGCGGCGGCATCGTCTTCTCCGGCCGCGTCCTGCTCGCCCTGGTAGAAGCTGGCCTCTCCCGCGACGACGCCTACGCGATAGTCCAAGGTGCGGCGATGCAGGCCTGGCAAGGCGGCGGCAACTTCCGGGAATTGCTGGAAGAAGACGGAGAAGTCCGGGAACGTTTGGGCGCAGACTTCGGGGCCCTCTTCGACCCATCTTACGCCCTCCGCAACCTGGACGTGGTGTTCGACCGGGTGGACGCTTTGAAAGAGAGGCTTGGGAATGGCTGAAGAACTCCTCTACGAGGGCAAAGCCAAAAAGGTCTTCACGAGCGGCGAAAAGGACGTGCTGCTCCACCGCTACAAAGACGACGCCACGGCCTTCAACGCCCAGAAGCGCGGCTCGTGGAAAGGCAAGGGCCACACGAACGCCGCCATCAGCGCGGCGCTGTTCAAACACCTGGAAAAGAACGGCATCCCCACGCACTTTCTCGGCCAGATAGACGCGGTAACCATGAAAACCAGGAAGCTCGATATGTTGCCGGTAGAAGTCGTCGTGCGGAACGTGGCCGCCGGTTCTCTGGCAAAGCTCATCGGCTACGAAGAAGGCACGAAGCTGAAGGCCCCGGTAGTAGAATTGTGCTACAAGCGGGATGATCTCGGGGATCCCATGCTCAATTGGTCCCACTTTCGGGAGCTTGGCGTGCCCGACGAAGACCTGGAGTTCTGCGAGGAGTTGGGGCTCAGGGTGAACGAGGTCTTGTGGCCCTTTCTCGACGGGCGGGGAATACTGCTGGTGGACTTCAAGATAGAGGTCGGCCGGGACAGTGAGGACGCGCTCGTGCTGGCCGATGAAATCAGCCCGGACACCTGCCGCTTTTGGGACAAGGAATCCGGCGACAAGCTGGACAAGGACCGCTTCCGCCGCGACCTGGGCGGCGAGCAAGAAGCCTACGCTGAAGTGCTGAGAAGGGTGACACAGGATACGACGCAGGCCCCAGGTGTCAGGTTTCAGGCATCAGGTAAAGACGAGGAGGACGGTGTTTGATGCAGGCAACGATGCCTTGTCCGTTTACAGGACTCACGAGATCCTGCTTCCGGGAACTCTCGGGACTGACGGGCGGCCATAAGACGAATCAACGAGAAAACCTGAAGCCCGAGGCCTGTAGCCTGAAACCTCTTGTGAAATCCGAGACCTGATGCCCGAAACCTTGAAAGTCCGCGTGCTCGTCCGCCCGAAAGCCGGAATTTTGGACCCGCAGGGAGAGACGGTAAAGAACGCGCTCCCGGCGTTGGGGTTCGACGGCGTGCAAACCGTTCACGTCGGGCGTTTGATCGAGCTGGAACTAGAGTCCACTGACGAGGTGGACGCGATGTGCCGGCGGCTCTTGGCGAACCCCACGGTCGAGGAGTACGAATGGGAGGTGGTCGGGTGAGGATCGGGGTGACTATCCTGCCCGGCTCCAACTGCGACCGGGACGCCCTCTATGCCGTAGAACGCCTGGGCGCCGACCCCGTAGAACTCTGGCACGCCGACCCGGACCTCAAAGGCGTGGACGCCGTGATCTTACCCGGCGGCTTCTCCTACGGCGACTACCTCCGCCCCGGCGCCATCGGCCGCTTCGCGAAGATCATGGCCCCGGTAGAGGAATTCGCCCGCAACGGCGGTCCCGTTATCGGCATCTGTAACGGCTTCCAGGTGCTCACCGAAGCCCAGCTCTTGCCCGGTGCATTGTTGCAGAACGTTGGATTGCGGTTTGTGTGCGACCGGGTTCGGGTGCGGGTAGAGACTACGGACACTTCTTGGACGGCCGGCTGCGGGGTTGGTGAGGAGTTAACGTTGCCGGTCGCCCACAACGAGGGCAACTACTTCGTGGACGGACGGACGTTGGCGGAGCTTGAGGAAGAGGACCGGGTGGTGCTCCGGTACCTGGAGAACCCGAACGGGTCCATAGGCGACATCGCGGGCGTCTGCAACGCGGGGCGGAACGTCGTGGGGATCATGCCGCACCCGGAGCGCGTCTCCGACCCCGCGCTCGGCTCGGACGAAGGGTTAAGGATACTCCGTTCAGTGCTGGTGGGGGCCGGGGTTTGAGCGTAAGGGAGACTTACACCGCGCTCGGCCTCTCGGATGCCGAGTACGAACGTATTTTGGAGCTTCTGGGGCGGGATCCGAACTACCTGGAGCTATCTTTGCTTTCGGTGATGTGGAGCGAGCACTGCGGCTACAAAAACTCGCGGCCTTTGTTGCGGCGTTTCCCGAACGGGGGGGACCGGGTGTTGCAGGGGCCGGGGGAGAACGCCGGTGTTGTAGAGGTCGGGGACGGCTGGGCGGTGGCGTTCAAGATGGAAAGCCACAACCATCCGTCGGCGGTCGAGCCGTATGAGGGGGCGGCGACGGGTGTCGGCGGCATCATCCGGGACATCTTGGCGATGGGGGCGCGGCCGGTGGCCTCGATGAACTCGCTGCGCTTCGGGCCGTTGGAGGAAGAGCGCAACCGTTACCTCTTTCGGGAGGTCGTGGGCGGCATCGGCGGTTATGGGAACGCCGTCGGGGTGCCGACGGTTGGCGGGGAGGTCGAGTTTGCGGAGGCTTACTCGGGAAACCCACTGGTGAACGCGATGTGCGTGGGACTAATAAGGGTTGAGGATCTGGTGACGGCGCGGGCGACGGGGGAGGGTAACCTGGTCGTCCTGATCGGCTCTAAGACCGGGCGGGACGGCATCCACGGGGCGACATTCGCCTCCGACGAGTTGACCGAAGAGTCGGAGTCCAAGCGGTCCAACGTGCAGGTCGGAGACCCGTTCTGCGAGAAGATGGTTATAGAATGTTGCCTGGAGCTTCTTGGGCGGAATCTGCTCGTGGCGCTGCAAGATCTGGGGGCGGCGGGGATCACCTCTTCCGCTTCGGAGATGGCGGCGAAGGGTGGCGTCGGGATCGAGATAGACACGGATAGGGTTCCGTTGCGCGAAGAGGGCATGGAGCCGTGGGAGATCGCCATCTCCGAGTCTCAAGAGCGGATGCTCGCCGTCGTCGAGCCGGAGAAAGCCGGGGAAGTCTTAGAATTGGCGGAACGATACGAACTGGTCGGGGCCGTCGTCGGCAGGGTGACGGATCACGGCGACCTGCGTGTGCTCCACGACGGCGAGCCGGTAGGGACGGTACCGGCGGGAATATTAGCCGACGCCCCAACCTACGAGCGGGAAGTCGTGCGGCCCGCGTACCTGGACGAGATAGAAGAGCCGGACCTCAGAGAGATCCCCGAGCCGGAAGACTACAACGAGACCTTATTGCAGATGCTCTCCCACCCTAACCTCTGTTCTCGGGAGTCGGTCTGGACCCGGTACGACCACCAGGTCGGAACCGACACCGTCGTGCTACCCGGCGCCGACGCCGCCGTGATGCGGATAAAAGGCACGAAGCGCGGCTTCGCGATCACCACCGACGGCCGGGGACGGCACTGCTACCTCGACCCGCGGGGCGGCGGGGCAGCGACCGTGGCCGAAGCCTACCGCAACCTCTCGTGCGTCGGGGCCGAGCCCGTCGCCCTGACCAACTGCCTCAACTTCGGAAGCCCCGAAAAGAAAGAGGGCTACTACCAACTCGCAGAGTGCATCGAGGGCATGTCTGAGGCGTGCGAAGCGTTCGGGACGCCGGTGGTTAGCGGAAACGTCAGTTTGTACAACGAGACGGAGCGCGGAGCGATCTACCCGACCCCGACCGTCGGGATGGTGGGTGTTCTCCAAAATGTGGCACGCCACGCCACGCCGGCCTTCAAACGGGAGGGCGACAAAGTGGTCGTTATCGGACCGATGTACTTCGCGGCGAACACTACTGATCCACCTCGAAGAAATCCGCTTTCTGGTTCGAGTTATCTAGAGATCGTTCACGGGGAGAGCGAGGGTACTCCGCCGAGACCCAACCTCGAAGAGGAAAAGCATTGTGCAGATCTCGTACGGAGCCTGGTTCAGTCCGGCCTCGTGGATACGGCACACGATATTTCTAACGGCGGACTTGTCGTCGCGCTCGCTGAGATGGCAATAGCCGGGGGGCACGGCATGGAGTTCGATGAAACCGAGATCGGGCCTATGTTTGGTGAAGAACGTCGGGATGAAGGGTTGTTCGAGGAAAAGGGCGCCAGCTTTATCGTTGCGGTTCCGGAAGGGCGGTATAGAGAGCTGCAAGAGGTTCTGGGAATGGAAGTAGCTTACAGCGACATCGGCGATACCGGCGGGGATAAGTTCATGATCGGGGACTTCGTAGACCTCACCATAGAGGATATGAGAGAGGCTTATGAGCGTGACCTCTTCGCTTAGTACAGTGGAAATACTCGTCGGAAACAGTGAGCATAAGAAGGCTTGTATGCGAATCGGCGAAAGCCTCCCGGGGTTCTTCGACGAAACTGGCCTAGAGCAGATGCGGCGCAGCCTGTCTTGCGAAGCTCTGTACGTGGCGGTGGAAGACGGACGTGCCGTCGGGTTTGCGACCGTAACCGGAGGTGAGGAAAGCGAGAAAGCGGAGGTCACCTGGCTCGCCGTAGACCCGGTACGACAAAGAAATGGAGCTGGTCGCAGCCTTCTGGAGAAAGTCGAAGAGTATCTCGGCGGAAAAGGTGTAAAACTACTAACCGTAAAGACGCTCGCCGCGGAAGCGAACTACCCGCCTTACGGGGCGACCCGAACTTTCTACGAGAAAAGCGGTTTTAGCCACGTAGAAACCGTCCACTCTTACGCCGAATGGAATGGAGAGCCGGCGGCGATCTACACGAAACAGATATCTACCCGGGAGGCGGGATGCAGTTAGAGAAAGTAAACGTCGAGCCCGCCTCCACGCTGAACACGGACAACGTCTGGGGCGAACGAACCGTAGAGGAGCTGAATAGAATCTGATGGGTTTTCAGGATGACGGTAAACCGAAAGAGGCGTGTGGGGTGTTCGGGATCTACTCGCGGGAGCTTGAGGGCGAGTTGGCCCAGCACACGTATTTCGGGCTCTACGCCCTGCAGCACCGGGGCCAGGAGTCGGCCGGTATCGCCGTCTCCGACGGCGAACGTACCACGGCGATGCGGGACATGGGGCTCGTCTCGCAAGTCTTCGACGGGCGGCGGCTGGCTTCGCTGGAGTCCGGGCATATCGCGCTCGGGCACGTCCGGTACTCGACTACCGGCTCAGCTTCCTGGGAGAACGCGCAGCCGGAGTTTCAGGGACGGGGCGACGTAAACGTGGCCGTCGCCCACAACGGCAACCTGGTGAACGCCGAAAAGCTCCGGGAGGAGCTTGCCGAAGACGGTTTCTCGTTCAACTCCACTTCGGACACGACTTTCATCGCAGCCTCGGTGGTCAGGGAACTGGAGCACGGGCGTACCGTCGGCGAGGCGGCGCAGGCGGCGATGCGGCACATGGAGGGGGCTTACTCGGTGGCTATGATCTGCCGGGATGCCCTCGTCGCCTTCCGCGACCCTCACGGCTTCCGACCGCTGTGCATCGGGGAGGTGGCGGGCGGCTACGTCGTCTCCAGTGAGACCTGCGGCCTGGACATTATCGGGGCGAAGTTCGTGCGGACCGTAAAGCCCGGCGAGGTCGTGGTCATAGACGACGAGGGACTCCACAGCTACGGGGGTGAGAGCCCCCGGCACGCGCTCTGCGTCTTCGAATACGTGTACTTCGCCCGTCCCGACTCCCGCTTCGACGGGCGCGAGGTCGCCGGCTCCCGGCACCGGATGGGCGAGTTGCTTGCCAAAGAGTCCCCGGCAGAAGCCGACGTGGTCATCCCGGTCCCGGACTCCGGCATTATGGCGGCCGTCGGGTACTCGGAGGCTAGCGGCATTCCGTACGCGGAAGGCCTCATAAAAAACCGTTACGTCGGGCGGACGTTTATCGAGCCGGCGAACGGCATCCGGCAGCTCGGCATCCGGCTAAAGTTAAACCCGCTGCCGTCGGTGATCGAGGGTAAGCGACTCGTGGTCATAGACGACTCCATCGTGCGGGGAAACACGAGCCGCAAGCTGGTGGAGCTTCTTTTCGAGGCGGGGGCTAAGGAGGTGCATTTCCGGGTATCTTCGCCGCCGGTTACGGGGCCGTGTTACTACGGAATAGACATGGACAGCCCGGAACAACTGGTGGGGGCGAACTACGAGGTGGAGGAGATCCGGGCCCAGATCGGGGCCACTTCGCTTTCTTACCTCTCGACGGAGAACATGGTCGCCGCCACCGGGCAACCCAAGCAAAACCTCTGCCGCGCCTGCTTCGACGGCGACTACCCGATAATCGGTATTTCCAGCAAACACTCCCTGGAGAACCGCACCCACCACGCCCTACCGATAAATAAATAGCTTTGGAGAAAGAAGAACTCTACATCCGCCGCTACAGCCCCGATGACCGCGAGGTAGTCTGGCGGTTGCACGACGTTGCCCTGCGCGACGCCGGGATTCATCTCGGTGACGACGGCCCGTGGTACGACGACCTGGGCGAGGTTCCGGAGGTCTACTTAAGCGGTGGCGGGGAGTTTTTCGTAGGCGTTCTCGGTAGCGAGATCGTGTCTATGGGTGGTGTCAAAAAAACGGGTGAGAACCGCGCGGAGATCAAATACATGCGCGTGGACCCGGGGCTCAAGCGACGCGGCTTGGGACAAACGATCCTCGCGGTCCTGGAGCAAAGCGCCGCAGAACTCGGCTACGAGACGCTGCACCTGGACACCGCCGCGCGGCAGAAGGCCGCCCGACGGCTATACGAGGCTAACGGCTACCGGGAGATACGCCGGGACAGAAAAGGCTCTATTGACTGCATCTTCTACGAGAAACGTCTTGACTAAAGACGGCCACAGCTACGAAGCCGCCGGCGTCTCCATCGAACGCGGGGAGAGTGCCGTATCGCTCATGAAGTCTGCGGTCGAGGCGACCCAGGGGCCGCGGGTACTGTCCGCCTCCGGCGGGTTCGCCGGCCTCTACGCCCTCGCCGGGTACGCCGAGCCCGTCCTCGCCTCAACGATAGACGGCGTCGGCACGAAGGTGATGGTGGCCCGGGAGGTGGGCAGCTACGGCTCTCTGGGCGCGGACATAGTCAACCACTGCGCCAACGACGTACTTTCCACCGGGGCGCGGCCGCTCGTGTTTTTGGATTACGTGGCGAGCGGCCGCCTGGATCCCGAAGCCGTCGCGGGCGTCGTGCGCGGGGCGGCGAAGGCTTGCGGCGCGTTGAATATAGCCCTGGTCGGGGGGGAGACGGCGGAGATGCCGGGTTTGTACGCGGAGGGAGACCTGGACGTAGTCGGGGCTTGCATCGGGGCTTGCGAAAGGTCGGAGGTTGTGTCCGGCGGCGGGGTTCGTCCCGGGGACGCCGTGATCGGGCTGGCCTCCAGCGGCCTCCACACCAACGGCTATACCCTGGCCCGCAAGGTGCTGGAAGACACCGGAATCTCCTACCCGGACAAACCGCAAGGTCTTGGCGCCACGGTCGGAGAAGCCTACCTAGAGCCGCACCGGGCTTACGTCGGGGAGGTCTCCGCGCTGCGAGAGTCCGTCGGGGTACGCGGGATGGCCCACGTAACCGGGGGAGGACTGCCGGGAAATTTGCCGCGGTCGCTCGGCGGGTTTGGGGCCAAACTGGATGCGGCCTCCTGGAAAGAGCCGCCGGTCTTCGGCCTCGTCCGGCGTCTCGGCAACGTCCCCGAAGACGAGATGCGCCGGGTGTTCAACCTCGGGGTCGGGTTTTGTGTCGTTGTGCGTGCGGAGGACGCGGAAAATAGCGTCGAAATTCTGGGCGATGCCGGGTGCCGCGCCTGGACCATCGGAATGGTCACCGCAAACGAGGGCGTCGAGTTTGCCTGAGCGTCTTCCGGAGGGTTCCCGGTTCGCGGTGCTGGCTTCGGGGTCGGGGAGCAACCTCCAGGCGCTGCTGGACGCCTATACGCGAGAGCTGGTAGTAGTCGGCGGTGACAAGAAAGACGCGTACGCCTTTGTGCGGGCGCGGCGGGCCGGGGTCCCGGTCGAGCACGCGGACCCCCGGGGCTTCGGTAGCCGCGAGGACTACGACGCGGAGCTTGCGGCCAGGATCTCCGCCCACGACGTCGGGCTCGTGGTCGGGGCCGGCTACATGCGGGTGCTCTCTTCCGCCTTTCTTCGCGAGTTTCCGGCGATCCTGAACGTCCACCCTTCCCTGCTGCCCGAGTTTCGGGGCCTGGACGCGGTGGGCCGGGCATTGGAAGCCGGCGTGGACGAGACCGGGGTAACGGTCCACTTCATGGTCGAGGAGGTGGATGCCGGGCCGGTGGTGGCGCAGCAGGCGGTCACGGTGCGCCAGGAGGATACAAAGGACAGTTTGGTGGAACGGCTGCACCCGATAGAGCATCGTCTGCTCGTCGGCGCAATCGCAGACTACTTTTGGGGGAGACTATGAACGCAGAAACTACTATGAAGCGGCGCGCCTTGATCTCGGTTTCGGACAAAGACGGCGTGGTGGATTTCGCCCGACGGCTGCACGATATCGGGTTCGAGATCCTCTCCACCGGCGGCACCGCCCGCACCCTGGAGGAGCAGAAGATACCCGTCGTGCCGGTGACGGAGGCGACGGGCGAGCCGGAGATACTCGGCGGACGAGTCAAGACGCTCCACCCGAAGATCCACGGCGGCATCCTCGCCGACCTCGAAAACCCCGACCACGTAACCCAGCTCGTAGAACAAGACATCGCCCCGATAGACCTCGTATGCGTAAACCTCTACCCGTTCGAAGAAGCCGTCTCGAAAAACGCCGCCGAAAAAGAAGCCATAGAGCAGATAGACGTCGGCGGGCCGGCCATGATGCGGGCCGCCGCAAAGAACTTCCGCTCTGTGACCGTCGTGCCCTCGAAAGAGTTCTACGATGAGGTGCTGGCAGAGTTGGAGGGCGGGGGGCAGGTCTCCGAGGAAACCCGGAAGAAACTGGCGCTCGCGGCCTTTCGCCGGACCGCCGGGTACGACGCGGCGATCTCCTCCTGGTTTTCGGGAACGGCGGAAGAGCACGAGGAATTTCCGGCTTCGCGCACGGTACGCTACCGGCGCGTCTCGCCGCTGCGCTATGGTGAAAACCCGCACCAGAAAGCCGCCTACTACGCGGAGGAAGGTCCCGGGCACCTACTCTCGGACGTCGAGGTTTTGCAGGGTAAAGAGATCTCCTTCAACAACCTCTACGACCTGGACGCCGCCCGCACCCTGCTCGCGGACCTCGTCGAAGGGCATCCGGGTAAACAAGCCGTGGTAATCGTCAAGCACGCCAACCCTTGCGGGGCGGCCGTCGCCGGTTCAATCCACGAGGCCTACAAAAAAGCCTTCGAGTCGGACCCAACTTCCGCGTTCGGCGGTATCATCGCCCTGAGCGCCGAGGTAGACGGAGATCTGGCCGGAAGCATCTCCGAAATCTTTACCGAGATCCTGCTGGCCCCGGACTTTACGCCGGAAGCCCGGCAGGTCTTCTCCGAGAAACCGAACCTACGGCTACTTACGGGCGGTTCCCTGCCCCGGCCGGCCACGACCGCCAAGTACGTCAGCGGCGGCCTCCTCCTTCAGGACCCAGATCTGCTCGAGGACGCCGCCGATTACCAGGTCGTTACTAGAGCCCGCCCGCCCGGAGAACAAATGCAGGACTTGTTATTCGCCTGGCGCGTGGCGAAGACCGTCAAGAGCAACGCTATCGTGCTGGCGAAAAACGGCGGGACGGTCGGCGTAGGGGCCGGGCAGATGAGCCGGGTGGAGTCGGCCGGGATAGCGGCAAAAAAAGCCGGCGCGAGGTCCCGGGGCGCGGTCGCCGCCAGCGACGCGTTTTTCCCTTTCGCCGACGGGGTGGAGACCCTGGCGGAGGTTGGGGTAGAAGCCGTAATACAGCCCGGTGGTTCCAAAAGAGACGAAGAAGTGGTGCGGGCCGCGGACGCCCGCGGTTTGGCGATGGTGTTTACAGGACACCGGCACTTTCTGCATTAGACTGCGCGTATGAACGGAAACTCGTCAGGAGAGCAGCGCAAGGCCGCCCGGCTGATAGATACTATAGAGCGGGTGATCTACTACGGGGCCGCCTTTTTCTTACTCGTGACGATCGCGATGGTCTTCTACGATGCTGCCGCTTCCATCCTGGAAGTCCGTAACGTAGGGCCGCTCAAAACGGCGCTGGAAGTCCTCGACAAAATACTCCTGCTCTTCATCTTCGCCGAACTGCTCGGCACCATAACCACTATCGTCCAGGAGAACGAGATCCGGGCCGACCCGTTTCTCCTGATCGGGCTAATAGCCGTCGTCCGGCGCATCCTGGCCGTCACCGTCTCTATAGAACAGAGCCTCGGCACACCGGAGTTTTACGGCCTACTCTACGAGCTCGGCGTGCTTACCGTCCTCGTCGTAGCCCTGGCGGGAGCCCTCTTCTTCGTCCGCCGGATCGGACCCTCCAGCGAGGGTGGTTAGAGTCACAATAGGTAGAGGCGCGCTTCTTTCGCTTCTTTACAGACCGGTACTATTTGGTAAACTCTGTCGGCTGAGTTTGGGCCAGTAGCTCAGTGGTAGAGCAGGGGACTTTTAATCCTCGTGTCGAAGGTTCGATCCCTTCCTGGCTCACGAGCCCGGATACGGGCAACGCCCGAAAAAGGGCTGAATACGCCCCCATCGTCTAGAGGCCCAGGACACCGCCCTTTCAAGGCGGCGGCACGGGTTCGAATCCCGTTGGGGGCACAGGCCCGGCCGGACCGCAAGCAGGGGCGATTAGCTCAGGGGTAGAGCACCTCCCTTACAAGGAGGGGGTCGCTGGTTCGAACCCAGCATCGCCCACTTCTAAAAGTCCTGCAAATAGCAGTATTTTACGATAAGACCAAAGGGCCGGGAACTGTATCCCGGCTCTCTGTACACCATTTGTACACCAATTAGGAGCGGAGCTTTAGCCGAGGGCTTCGCCCATCGCGTCGGTTGCTTCTCCGCCCATGCCGGGGAGCATGTGGGAGTAGGTGTCGAGGGTGATGGCGACGGAGGCGTGGCCGAGGAGTTCTTGCACGAACTTGGGGTGAATGTTCCTCTGGAAGAGCAAGGAGGCACAGGTGTGCCGGAGGTCGTGGAATGTGATCCCTGGCAGGCCCGCTTTCTTCAGTAACGGTGCGAAGGACCGCTGCCGAATGTTCGACGGATTGATGAGGTTGCCGCCCTCTCCCGCGAAAACGAGCCCCTGATCCTCATAGAGCGTGCCAGCCTTCAGCTTCTCCTCCGCTTGGCGCGCCCGGTGAGCCTTGAGGGCGTCCACGGCCCGCGGCGTCAGACGCACGGTGCGCCGGCTCTTCTTCGTCTTCGGCTCGCCCAGGGCGAGGCCCTTGCCGTTCCCGGTGCGCGCCAGCGTCCGGCGCACTCTGATGGTGGGGTCGGCGGAGGTGAGAGCTATGTCGTCCCACTTCAGGCCGAGCAACTCCCCGCTTCTCATCCCTGTATGGAGCGCCAGCACACAGAAAGCCTCCAGACGGCTGCCGCGGGCCGCTTCCAGCAGCCCACGCGCCTCGGGCGCGGAGAGCGGGTGCATCTCCTTGGGCGAGGGCGTCCTGGGGTGCCCCTGCAGGCAACGACCGCCATCCTCTTGAACCTCCGTGACCGTGGGGAGCTCGACGTCGAGGAGAACTGACGCTCACCTTTCGGGCAGGGCGGTAGGACGAACTCTCCAAGACCTCGGCCACGACATCGAGAACGGGGTATACTTATTGAGGTTGGCGAAACAGGAGTTGTCATGGAAAAGGCGGTAGGGACAAACGGAAACGTGCGGGATCTCACCGACGAGGAGGGCCGCGCGCTCTTCGACAACGCCGCCCGCTTCTACCTCGGCATCAGCGGCGAAGAGTTCATCGAACGATGGGACAGCGGCTACTACGATGACGATCCTGACCAACCTGATGTCGTGGACGTGGCAATGCTCCTACCGTTCGCCCGCTAAAGAGTGCTCTTCTCTTAGGTGGCGGCCAAGACCCCGGCTGAAGCCGTAAACAACTTCTTGGACCCACTACAACGGGTCATCTCTTGCTTCACCCAGGCCCAACTCAACGTCAAGGGTGGCTACTATCCCACTACCGACGAGCCGCACGCTTTGGTACTCGCAGATGGACTGCCGCAGAAGCTGCCCGGTGAGACGGACCTTTCCCTGGTCGTCAAGCAGTTCTACTACGTGATCCGGGTAGAAGAGCCCGACAGGGGACCGTGGAAGGTCAGTACCGCCGAATATAACTATAACCTGCGCGACGCCGACAATCGGGTGGTTCTAGCCTTCCACTGGCATCCTGCAAAGAGGTTCAAGGTGCGACACCCTCACCTGCACCTTGATCAGGGCGCCCGCCTCGGCCGCGAAGACCTCCACCGGACGCACATCCCCACGGGCCGTATCTCCATCGAGGAGGTCATCCGGTTCGTCATCACCGAGCTCCAAGTAGAGCCGCTGCGCGACGACTGGGAGAAGGTACTCTCCGACGCCGAGTCAGCCCACCAGAGCTGGCGCACCTGGTCCTGACACCTCCGACACACCCGCAATCCGTACACCATTTGTACACCAGTTGGGCGAAATTGCCCCTTGTTGCGGATTGTTGCTGGAGTACGAATTTGCGTGTTTTGCAGGGAATTTGCAACACTGACTAACACCCCGAAACAGGCCCGAAGTCCCTTACAAGGGGGGGCGCTGGTTCGATAGGGCATCGCCCACTTTAGGGAAACACCTGTTTTTTCGAGCATTATGCCCGGCCGGTCCTGAATTTCTCGCCCACCCTGCGACCAGTAGTTTACAACACTTCGACGTGGGCGGGGGTTTAGCACTGGCACGTACTTTAGTTTGCTTAAGGTACGCTTCGCGGGCCACCGGTCATAAAATCCGCTTGCTGAGGCGTTTTAGTTGATACTTTTATGTTTGTAGGCCAGCAAAGTTTTGGGAGCCGCCCTGCAAAATAATGCGAGACGCCGCAAGACGTGGGGCCCCGGCGAAAGGAAGATAGAGATGAACGTAGTCATTACCGGTGGGCTTGGTTTTATAGGTTCGCACGTTGCGGACGCTTATCTCGACCTCGGACACCACGTGACGGTGATCGACTCGGAGGTCGCCGCTGTTATAGAGGGTCGTGAGTACGAGGAGCATCCGAACTGCCAGGTCGTCCGGATGCCGGTGGAAGATTTCCTCGACGAGGGCTCTTTCTCGGGTGCAGACCGGGTCGTGCACGCGGCCTCGCACGTGGGGCCGGCGGGCATCTTGCGCTACGCGGGACGTCTCGGACCGGAGATGGTCCGGAGCACCGAGCGTGTGGTGGAAGCCTGCATCGAGGCCGACGTTCCGCTGTGCGCGTTTAGTTCCGCCGAGGTGTACGGCCGCAGCGGCCAACTCGGTGAAAAGGACGATATAAGGGTCCCGACCGGCTACAACGCCCGCATCGAGTACGCCATAGCCAAGACGCTCATCGAGGCGATGGTCGTCAACAGCCTACACCGGGGCTTGAGGGGCATTTTGATCCGGCCGTTCAACGTCGTCGGGCCTCGCCAGTCCCGGGCGGGCGGTTTCGTGATGCCGACTTTCGTGCAGCAGGCGCTGGAGGGCTCGCCGATAACCGTGTTCGCCACCGGAGAGCAAGTCCGGTCTTTCACCTCGGCCACGGACCTCGGACGTTTTCTGACCGATTTTTGGGAACCCGCGTTTCAGGGTGAAGAAGTCATCTACAACATCGGGAACCCGGCGAACCGCACGACCGTTCGGGGCCTTGCACAGAAGATCAAAACCCTTTTAAACAGCGACTCCGACATCGTACGGGCCGATGGCCGGGACGTCTACGGGCCGATGTACGCCGAAGCCGAATCTTTCGAGAAAGTCCCGGTTCTTCAAGCCGCGCCGGAGCTGGGTTGGCAACCGGAGATCGGCCTGGACAGGCTTATACTCGATACCGCCGAGTATTACCGTACCCGCGATGACTACCGTCAGGAGCACGAGCAGGGGGCGTATGCTGCTCTCTGAGAACCTGGAGCGGGTACTCATCCTCTCGCCGCACGCGGACGATGAGGTTATGGGTTGCGCGGGTTTGATGGCGAAGCTGGCCGAAAGGGATTGCGAGGTGCACGTTATCTACCTCGCAGTAGACGGGTTCCATCATTACGGATTAGACCGGCATACTACTTACGAGGAACGCGTGGAGGAGATAGAAGCTGTCGCCCGGCTGCTGGGTTGCAGCTACGAGATCTCCTACGGAGACCGGGATTTAATCGAGAAGCTCGACACCCTGCCAAAGCGAGATCTCGTGGATCTCTTCGAGACGAAGATCAACGAACACCGTCCAGACCTTCTACTACTTCCAAACGGGGTGGACTACGACCAAGACCACGTGGCCGTGTTCCAGACTGCCTTCGCCGCCGCCCGGCCAATCGCAGAGGTGTTCGGCAAGCATCTGGTACCACACGTCTTCACCTACGAAATGACCAAGATCAACTGGGCCTCCGAACCGATGCCGCGTCCCGTGGCTTACTGCGACATCTCTGAGCATCTCCCCACAAAGCTCGAAGCCATAAAGTGCCACGAAACGCAACTCCGTCCGAGCCCGCACATCCGTAGCCTGGAGTCCGTCAGCTCGCTGGCCTCCATCCGGGGCAAGGAGGTTGGGATCGAGTACGCTGAGGCGTTCGGTGTGTTACGCACCAAAATCTGAGGCGACGGCTAGAGTCCGTTCTACCCACGGTCACGGGAACTTACAGGTTTCCGACGGCACTGGCGACGCTTCTTCCCCGGGCTCCTCGTAGAAAGGACGCCGGAGAGCAGTGTTTAGCACCTTGGTGCGGTTCTCCGGCCAACACTGAACTGTACGTTACGCTTGTTAGAGTACGAAACGGGGTTAACGGTGTCTTGGCACTCTTACATCCGTCCCCCGTGCACGGTAACGTCAGTGGTCGGAGGTATCCAAAATTCTGGCTAGAAAGACTCAGGTGAGATCACGAACATCAGGACCACATGGTTGATCGAACGAGAGCTATCAAGGTGGCTGGCTGGATCGCTGTCCCCGTGACTACCGTGGAAGAGAGAAAAGACGAGATAGGTTTATTCCGAAGCCTCGTGCAGAACTCACCGGACGCCCTGGTCGTGGTCGGGGAAGACCTGATTATCCGGTACGCTAATCCTTCGGCAGAACGGCTTTTAGGGTACCAGACGGGCGAGCTTGAGGACGCCAGGGCCTCGGATTTCTTGAACCTGAGGGCGTTGAAGGGTAGATGCAGTGCCCTGGATAAAAGGCACGGTTCTCTTGCAAAGCCTGACAGTCCCATAGAGTTCGAGGTTCGTCATGCGGACGGTACCCTGCGGCATCTCGAGGCCACGAGCGCCGATCTACTAGATGACCCTCACGTCAGGGGCCGGGCGTACTACATCCGCGATATTACCGGGCGTAAAGAAGCGGAAGAAGATCTTATCTACAGGGCGTTTCACGACTCGTTGACGGGGCTTGCGACTAGAGACCTCTTCGTGGACAGGCTCCA
This sequence comes from Rubrobacteraceae bacterium, assembly GCA_965213905.1. Classification (GTDB taxonomy): domain Bacteria; phylum Actinomycetota; class Rubrobacteria; order Rubrobacterales; family Rubrobacteraceae; genus SIRX01. The sequence continues at coordinate 2,571,471 of OZ243922.1, forward strand.
GCACGCGCTGACCGGGGCCACTCGCTCCAGGACGCCCGTTACGGTTCTCGTTCTCGACATCGACGACTTCAAGACCGTCAATGACAGCTTCGGGCACGGGGTGGGGGATTTAATGCTCACCATGGTGGCGCAGCGGTTGCGGGCTAGCCTGAGACCGGGAGAAACCATCTCCCGGCTCGGCGGGGACGAGTTTGCCGTGTTGCTCAGTGACCCAGCATCCGCAAGGGACGCGTCCGGGGTCGCCGCCCGGATCGTCGAGGTGTTACGGAAGCCGATCAGTTGGGACGCCCACACGCTGTTCGCGACGGCGAGCGTCGGCGTGGCCACGAGTGGACCGAAGCTCCGCACGGTCGAAGACCTGATGAACGCGGCGGACACCGCCATGTACCGGGCTAAGAAAAACGGTAAAGCCCAGCACGTAGTCTTCGAGGAAGAAATGTCCGCCGAGGCTCTCGAAGGTCTCGAGTTGGAGAGCGATCTCCGGCGGGCCGTGGACCGGGGCGAGTTCAGCCTCCACTATCAGCCGGAGGTACTGCTCGAAAACGGACAAATTTTCTGTTTAGAAGCTCTGTTGCGCTGGAATCATCCGGAGCGCGGCACGATCCTACCTCTAGAGTTCATCACAACGGCTGAGGAAACCGGGCTTATAGTGCAGATCGGCCGGTGGGTGCTGAGAGAGGCGTGCCGCCAGGCGCTACTGTGGCGGGAAAGGTACGCTGACGCCGCGCCCCTGGTAAGCGTTAACCTCTCCGCGCGCCAGTTCCAGCAACCGGGCCTCACGGAGACGGTGGCGGCGATTCTGGCCGAGACCGGTCTGCCGCCACGTTGCCTAATACTCGAGATTACCGAGAGCCTGCTTATGGACATCGAGCACGCCTCCAACGTGCTACGGCGGCTGAAAGGTCTGGGTGTACGGCTCGCGATAGACGACTTCGGCATAGGCTATTCTTCGCTCTCCTACCTGGAGCACTTTACGGTGGATCATTTGAAGATGGACCGTTCGTTCGTCTATCGGATGCGTCCGGAAGTCGAAGGATCTGAGGTTCTCGTCCCGCTACTAATAGAACTCGCACACCGGCTGGGCCTGACGGCGGTCGCAGAGGGCGTAGAGACCGGGGAGCAACTGGAACGACTGCGGGAGATGGGTTGTGACATCGGACAAGGAAATTATTTCTCGGAGCCGCTTCCCGATACCGCCGTATACGAGTTCCTAGATTCGGGTAATACGCCTCCCGGACGCGATAGTGGCCTTCGACGATCCTAGCCGAAAAAGAAAAAGCTGGCAACTTCCGAAATACATCGAAAACCTATCGGCCAAGATTTATCCGAACGGGCCTTCCTACCAACCCTTTCGCGACGTAGTTCGTCGTGCGGGCTCTTGTAGCCGGGTATAAGAGTGTGGTGGTCGGTTGGGTCTTCTGTTTGGTTCGGGCGAAAATCTCGCTCGGGCGCGCAAAAAGTATCGATCAGACGTTACCCGAGCTTTGACTATCCGTTCTAGATCGGATATTTTTGGTATGCGTTTGGGTAGACTGATGTTTCACATGCTTCAAAAAGCGGACGGATGGGATAAACAGTTGGTAGATAGCGAGCGTAAGCGCCTAGGGTACATATGGATCAAGTGTTCCTCACCGGTGATCATCGTCGGTCTCACCCAAATTCTGGAGAAGGAAGCCCGAGTATATTCTGGTAGCGAGCCAGCAGATGGAGAGGCTCCCGATTTCGTGGTCCTTTGTACGGCAAGCATTGCGGCAGAAGACCTCCCCGAAAGCATCGAGCATCTACGCGAACTCTTGCCCGGCACGCCAGTTCTGGTGTTCGGCGTGGAGTTGGATCTCTCGCTCGCGCAGACCGCTTTGAAGGCCGGAGCTATGGGGTTTATACACGCGGATATGCAACCCGGCCAGATAGTCCGGGCCCTCATGGTTGCTTCGGAAGGCCAGGTCGCGGCCCCGAGACAAATGCTGGAGTATATGCTGGCGGGTGGGGACCGGGATAAGCTCGCGGCCCTCTCCTTTCGCCAGCAGGAAATCCTGGAACTCGTAACCAGCGGCCTTAGCAACGCCCAGATAGCCCAGCGCCTGTATCTTTCCGAGTCCACCATAAAACAGCACCTGCGCGCCGCCTACAAGCTGCTCGACGTAAAAAACCGCACCGAGGCCGCAAGGCTCTTTAGGGAGGTTTAGATAAACTCTAGTAGGCTGTCTTTCCCGTGACGAAAGTCGTGTTCGTAAGCGCGATCCTACCCTACCCCATTGACGCCGGTAAAAAAGTTGTCGTGTCGGGCATCTTATCGTATCTGGTCGAACGGTACGGTTCGGATAACGTGACTTACGTTTTACTGGGCGGCTCGACAACCGAGGCGCTTCAAAAAGCCGATATGCCCTGCAAGTGCCTCGTGTTCGGGCAACCGAGGCTTCTGACCCGGTTGTGGAACTCGCTCTGGTTTGTGACAATGAAGAGGACAAAGAGCATACAGGAATCAATGCTTTATTCTGCCAAGCTCGGTCGGAATTTACGGACCACCCTGGACAAAATCGGCCCGGACCTCGTAGTCTGTGACACTTTCCGGACCGGGCAGTTTTTCGAGACGCCCCACCGTCCCGATAGTAAGTACGTCCTCTACATGGACGACCTGTTTTCGATCAGGTATGAGAGGATGCTCGGGGTCTTATCGCGCTTTCCGAATGCCCAGTTGAACGTATTGGGAAACTTCTCCCGTTTCGTACCGGCCCCACTGAGGCTACTGGCGCGAACGAGAGCAGCCCAAAAGTTGCTCCTGAGGTTGGAGCAGCGGCTGGTCGAGAAAAGGGAAAGAGACTGCGTGCGATGGTTCGATACATCCTTGCTGATCAACGAGCAGGAGGCCGAACACCTGAGAAAAGAAACGGGGCTTCCTTCAATCCAGACGGTCAAACCACTGTTCGCAAACACTGTAACGAACTCAGGCCGGGACTACGACGGAGAGCCGGAGTTCGTGTTTCTCGGAGATCTCAGCCTCCCGCACAACCGGTTTTCCATCGGCTATTTCATAGAAAACCAGATGGGCCGGGTCTTAGAAGAGATGCCGGACTCCAGATTGCGCATAGTTGGCAAGGGCGCTGACAGCGATTTGTTACAGCTCGCCGAAAAATACGGACGTTCAGTGACCATCGAGGGTTTCGTAGAAAACCTGGAAGAGGTCTTCGATACCTCTTGCGCCATGGTGGCGCCGCTATTGTTTGGCAGCGGAGTAAAGATCAAAACCCTCGAAGCTCTGTCCCGGGGTCTGCCGATTTTGTCCACTAGCTACGGGGTCGAGGGGGTAAGGGTGACTAACGGAGTAAACTGCCTGGTGGAGGAAAACGTCGAACGTTACCCACAGTTGATGGCGGCCCTTACCGATGTGGACTACAATCAAAGTATCTCACGAGGGGCCCAAAAACTGTATCGTGAGAGCTACGACAAAAAGCAGGTTTCGCGAGAGTATGCGCTTTTGTTCAAGGCACAGAAAAGTTGTGAAGAAACGGTCACCGATTGACGGAACCGCGATACTTTCCCTTAGCGGGTTCTGTCGCCCTCGGCTTGTCGGAGTGCTCCTCAGCAACCACTACGGAAATACGCACTGTCTGAAGTGTAGGCTCGGGGTGATAATATCTTACGCAAAACTGAAGTTTTAAGATAAAGAGGAAATATTTGCGGCAGCCAGTTATTGTAACCGTGCTTATAGTTGTGGCGGTCGTCGGCGTGCTTTTGGGGACCGGACGGGTACGTGACGCCGAAAGCACGACCCTCGATTTTGAGGCGGAAACGATGTATGCGCCGGATAGTAAGGGGCGTAATTACGAGGATACTTCCGCCAGCGGAGGGGCAGCGTTACTCCTGCACTCAAATACTACTGTGACGAAACGTGTCACGCCCGTAGAAGCCGAAAAAGTCGTCGTTCGGGTCCGGGGTGACCAGTGTCACGGATCCCCTCTTATGACGGTAAAGGTCGACGGCCAAAGGGTAATGTCGGAGTGGGTGTGGCAAACGGAATGGACGGACTACGCTGCGGATGTTGACCTGCCAGGCGGAGAGCACACCCTCGAGGTAGCCGTCGAGCACGACCTCAACGACGATGCGTGTGACCGCAACCTGCGCGTCGATAAGATAAGTTTGGTGAGAAGCTCGGAGTCCGATAGCCTGCGGGCCGATACGTCCGACCCGTTCGCCGATGGTCAACTTTATGTGGATCCTGGCTCTAAAGCCGGCGCCCAGGCTGACGAGTGGCGTTCTTCACGGCCGAACGACGCGGCCCAGATGGATAAGATCGCCGCCCAGCCTCAAGCGCGGTGGGTCGGCGGCTCAAACCAGAGTGTTCAGGCCAGAACTAAAAGTCACGTCTCTGAAGCAGCCAAAGCCGGAAGTATTCCTGTGCTGGTTGCCTACAACATACCGAACCGTGACTGCGGACAATACTCTTCGGGAGGTTTGGACTCTGCGGAATCTTACAGGGGGTGGATCCGCTCCTTTGCAGACGGTATAGGAGACCGTAAGGCTATCGTAATTCTGGAGCCTGATGCGCTCGCCTTCACGCGTTGTCTCTCGGAGGTCCAAGAACAAGAGCGATTCGATTTGATTCGGGATGCGGTAAACGTACTGAAAGAACGCTCCAACGCTTTGGTTTACATAGACGCGGGCACAAACGAAGACTGGATCAGCGCCGAGGAGATGGCGTCCCGGTTGCGGGCAGCCGGGATAAGCGAGGCCCGGGGATTCTCTCTGAACGTTGCCAACCACTATTCGATCCAAAGAGAAATCGCCTACGGCAAAGAAGTTTCTTCTCGTGTTGGCGATAAACACTTTGTTATAGACACCAGCCGCAACGGCAACGGACGCAACGGCGAGTCGTGCAACGCCCCAGGCCGGGCTCTTGGTAAACGGCCCACCCTAAATACAGGACAAACAAAAGTCGACGCGTATCTTTGGATCAAGGTTCCCGGAGAGTCCGACGGAGCTTGTTATGGTAGCTCAAGAGCCGGAGAGTGGCTCCCCGAGTATGCCCTTGATCTTGCACGACGGGCTGCTTTCTAGCGACGCAGAATTTCCACCCGCGAGATAGCATTCATAACCCCGCTGAGGGAGCGTTTGCGGGCTTCACATGTATAGATCGACCGCATGAACCATCACGGCGAAACTGAAGGTGTCATCAACGTGTTTTCAAGAACCCTGATTTCGACACATTTCGAGACAACACTCTGGCTGACCTGGGGTAGTTGGCAAGCCTGTAGTCCCCTTTGGGATCATTGACACTGAAGTAGACTAGCGCTTTAACTTTATGGTGGTTCCTTGTCCAACTGAGCATCCGTCTTATATAGGCTGGATTGTCACCAAACCCGGCATTCTTTTTGGGCTCAAGGCCCCATTCCCCTACCATGTAAGGCTTGCCACGGTTGACCGAGTACTTTTTGTAGAAAGAGTTCATCCACTTAAACCTTTGATCTATCGTGGCGTTCCAGTTGGTGTTGTAGGTAGTTTGACCCACCCAATCTACGTACTGGTCTCCGGGATAGTAATCCTTCCACTGGTTGCCCCGTACGTTGGGTATACCGGGGGCGTCGACCGGGTTGAAAACGAAGGCCACATTGCTGGCGGGAGCAAAGTACGAGTTAGGGTTAGAAGTGCTGGGTAATCCCATCCAACCTGGGAACCTCACATCACGATCAAGCCGCGGAAGGCCCGCAGCCGCCAGGCGTTGGTTGATTTGAGAAACCTTGCCACCACGAAATATGATGTTCATGCGGCGCCACATGTCCCTGAAGTCTTTCGGGAAGGATGCGCGCCGGCTCCCGTTAGCATTGTAAGAGCTCCAGGGCATCCAGTGCGCGTTCATCTCTTGGTTCACCCTGAGAAATACAGGTTTTCCGTACCGCTTTGAAAGCTGGGCGTTCAGAAGTATTATCTGATCTGTAGGTTTGCCCCCTGTGTTGCCCGCACGAGCAATAGCCTCTGGAGCTACTTTACCTGTTTGCCAGCTTATAAGCGGTATCGCGTTGCGGGCTTCGGCAATGTCGAAGTCGTAATCAAACCAGGTGTCAAACGCCTCGAAGGTATGGGAGATGCGGGTACGTTTACCCCCCATGAGTTTAGTCCAGTTTCTCCACTTGCGGGTGGCGTTTTCTACCGTATCTCCCGGCTGCGGGTTTGCCGCTACCCCGGTGTAAGCTAGGCCGTCTCTTGGCTCAAACTTGCCGAGGTTTGTAGCGGCCCCAGCTTCGGAAGACTTCAACAAATAGGCCGAGAAAACAGTAGACGTCAAGAGGGCCAAAGCAATCAGCAATACGTGTCTCATTTTTTCCTTTCAGCAACCTGGCTACCTCAAGAAGAGGTCCACGGTTTTGCGTCCCCACCTCGCGATGGGTTTGCCTTTTTCAGGACTACTTAGACGTTGTCGACCAGAAGATCAGAAAGCTTTAGTTGCGAGTGACAAGATAACGTAAAAGTCTATACACAACACTTTAGTTTGTAGTTATCTAAAGTGTAGAGTAGGAAAATTTTAAGCATATTAGATCTTATGAAAAAAAGGAGATATTCGCAAATTTCCCAATTTCCCATTTTCGAACTTCGCACAAAACACTTTCGTGGTCGCTCCCTACCTAATGTATCTTCTCCATCAGTGTCTCTTTCCCATCGACATCGGCGCGCCGGTTTCTCCATACGACTGCTTGAAGGGAAGGTATGCTACTCAGTAGACTCTTGGTCTATAGCTTTTGACTATATCTACTTGTTAATGGTCTGTGGCCATTATCTTGTTCTGGAACTCTCTGAGACGGCAACGTTGAAGGCGGCTCTCAAAGGCATCGGCTCAAGATCTAGATTAGAAACCGTCCACCTCTCACGGCTGGCATCGTACTCCACCCCTACTAGATGGTTGTTATAGGTTCCCGCTTCGCCTCCCGGGTTCCAGTTGGCCGTAACCGTGAGAACGGCGTTGGGGTTGCCATTTGCCGAGGGATGATCGAGATAAGTGCTGTTAGCTAAGGTGTTTGCGGGCGCGGCGCGGTGGAGGGCGTTCTCGGAACTTTCTGAGATGGTAACGTTAAAGGCGGCACCCTCGGGCATCGCCGCGAGATCCTGGTTGAAGATCGCCCACCGACCGGAACGGTTCGTGTCATACCAGACGCCTATAGGGTGGTCGTTGTTGACCGCGTCATCTCCTGGCTCTGAGATTTGCGTAACCAGGATAAAGGCGTCGGGATTGCCGTTGGCTAGAGGATGATCCAGATAAGTGCTATTGTCGAGGATGTTTTCACTCGTGGCACGATGAACAAACACGGTCTCGTCCGCCTCCGGATCTGAAGCGATAGACCCGCCGGGTGCCGTGTTACCTCCCTCATATTGCGAACGCGCCGTCGTCTCGGGTACCGAGCCGGGTGCCGAAGCTCCGCGAACACTAGCCGGGGAAGTGTCGTTCGCGGCCTGGTAGCGATAGTAGAGGAGACCGAACGTAGAAAGCATAATCAGCAAAAGCGCCAACACGAACACCGGCTTGTTTAAGGCTTCGAGAAATCTCATCTTCTAATCAACCTTCTCCAATTTTCAAGCACAACCGATACCGCGGCCAACCGGACGGTAAAGGTAAGATTGGGAGCTGCGAGGAACTCACGGTGGACTCTTTTCTTTGATAGTCCCTTTGGAGTAATGAGCGTTGTCTTCTTGGCGCACGTTCTATCTACCCCGTTTGTGGCGCAAGCCGAAGAGCACCACAGGAAGCCTGGCCGTATTGTAGGTGAGGTGCCCGACCCTACCTCCTGTATCTGCGAACGACTAGTTCTGTTCAAGGCTGGGCTTTCTGATCTTGCCCGATTGCGCGAGCGTGTAAATCTCCCGGAGGAAGCTCTTATACACGGTAAGCAGGCAGACAACCATTGCTGCGCCGGCGGCAAAGGCTAACGTGGCAAGCTGGAGGATGTTTGGCAGGGAGCTAATACCCAGCAAGTCGAGAAAGATTACGGTCGCTAGGCCACAGGCAGCCAGCGCCATCCCCGGCAAAAGAGACCGGCACAAGTCCAAGATCGAAATGCCAAAAGTTCGGCACGTGACGGCCGTGAGGGTCCAAGAGGCCAGGCTCAGGATAGCGGTTACCAGGACGGCTACGGTCTCGACCCCCCTGGCCGCCAGCGCCAAAAGCGCGCCCGCTATTAGCAGGCTCTGAACAGCGTACACCTTGAAAGGTAAGCTCGTGAACCCCATGGCCCGGAGCAAGTCTAGCCCGGGAAAAGAGATCGCCCGAGAGATCCCGGCTACGACCATGATCTGCAACGGAAATATTGCTGGCCGCCACTGTTCCCCTAGGACCCCGACGACAAAAGGCTCCGCCAAAAGAGCCAACATCACCAGCAACGGGATAACCAGGCCGGCGACGATCCGGACCATCTTCAGGTAAACGTGCCGGGCGTAGTCCGGGTTTGCTTGCAGGGTTGCGAAGGTAGGAAATGCTACGCGGGAGAGTATTTGGGAGAAGTTGGATACCGGGTAGTTAGCCAGGTTGAAAGCCAGCGTGTAGAAGCCCAGAGGGCCTGCTCCCAGCAGACGCCCGACGATAAAGTAGTCAATGCTGGAAGAGAGTTGGCGTGCCAGGTCGGCGCCCAGCACGTACTTGGCGTACGACGCGATCTCCTTTAGCGAGGCGTAGTGTAGATGAAATCTCGGTCGCCGGTCGATCCTTTTGAGCGTGAGCATACACCGGGTGAGGCTCTCGACCACAAATCCTACGGCGTAGCTCAGGATTCCTACTCCCAGAAGCAGCAGCCCGACGGTAGCCAGTGCTGCTCCGAAGGTTCCGGCGATCTCCGGCAGGGCACGACTCTTGAACTTCAGAGCCTTGCGGAGTATTCCGTCCGGGACGTAGAAGATCGAGTCCGCTATCAGCGCCAGGCCCATAACCCTGAGCACGCCCGTCATCGCCGGTTCTCCGTAAAAGTTGGCGATCACGGGGGCGACCCAGAAGAGCCCGGCAGCCGCCACGAACCCACCGATAACATTTGCGGTGAACGCCGTGTCAATGAAGTGGAGTTCGGGCTCGTTCCGGTATACCACCGCCTGCCAGATGCCAAGCTCGTTGATTATTTGCGTGACCGTGAGTATGACGGTGGATAGAACGATTATCCCGTAGTCCGCTGGGGAAAGCATGGCTGCGATCACCAGCATCATCCCGATGCGGCCGAGTTTGCTCAGGGCGTAAGAGCCGAAAAGCCAGGATGAACCTCTTACTACCTTTCCCGCTAAAGGCTCTCCTACTTCGGGCTCGGTCATGCCCTTTTCCCTGCACGCTCGGTCCGTCGCCACTCACGTTTTTTGCCCGGAAAGATGCTCTTGAAAGATAGCCAGGTTCTCCAGGCAACGAACAAAGGTAACGTCGGCAAGTACAGATAGATCCTGGTCGAGGCTTGTATCAGATTGAGCGCCCGTAAAACCGCCGCCACCGAAGCTATCAACCCGAACGCTCCTACAACCCTGCTACTTGTAGAACAGCGGAGCAGCCCGTAAGCCAGGCAAGCCAGCGACGCGGATACTGTAAGACTGAACGGGGGAGCAGCGTAAGATAGCAAGGCTTCCAGGCTGTTGAGGTCTCGTTTTCTAGCAGCCCGCACTATCAAAGGTCGGGTAAAACGCCAGAAAACCTCCGTTCTTCCTCCCTCCCAGCGAGAGCGCTGGGATTGTAGGCTTTTGAAGTTTCCGGGAGCTTCTGCTTCTACCCCGGCCCCTGGTGCGAAGCGTACTCTCTTGCCGGCCAAGACAAGATCCAGATGGTACTCTGCGTCTTCAGCAAGTCCAAACCGCTGCCAAGGCACCTCGCGGATCAGATTACGCGGAAAGCACATGCCGTTTCCTCCCAGGCCCACGGAGCAGCCGAGCTTCTCCCTTCCATAAGGCTTTAGGCCGTTGTGAAGCGCCGAGGCTACGTAGCTGGCTGTAGGAGTTGCCCCCAAGCCGGAGGACTGAAGATACAAACCTTGTAATGCTACTGAGGGATCATAGACGCGGGAGAACTCCGTGAGCAACTCAGGGTTCACCTCGCTATCGGCGTCTACGATCACGACTGCTTCGTATTTTTCGGGTATCTTTCCGAAAGCCCAATTCAAGGCGTGTCCCTTTGATCGGTGCTTGGGATCTGTACGCTCCCATACGGTGCAGCGAAACTCCTGGGCAATCTCCGCCGTGGCATCCTGGCAATTGTCAGCTACGACGAACACTTCGTAGAGTTCTCCAGGATAGTCTAGCTTCATCAGGCTTTTCAAAGTGTTCGACACCGTCAACGCCTCGTTATGAGCCGGCACCAAGATCGCGAACCGTCGGCTAGCCGGTCCAGAGCCGGAAGGGCTTTTTCCCTGCAAGAAAGTAGCGACCGTCAACAACGCGAAGTATCCTCCACCCGTGCCCGCCAAAAGTTGCAGTACAAGAAATACAAGACGTACCAAGCGCAGCACCATGCTTTATATAGCCTCGCTTTTCTCGAAACGCCTCATAGTCTCCAACAGCCCGAGGTAGGTAAATAGAACAAGCACCATAAACCCCTGATAAATAGTGACGTCTATCAGATTCTGCGCGACCATGGCGGCCAGCCCGGCACAAATACCCGTGGTCCAAATCTGTGTTCGTCCTGTAGAGGCGGAGATGATTTTCACGGCGCCGTAAAAGGCGAACCCGAGCATCAGAATAAACGCGCCGGCTCCTACAAGGCCGATCTCCACCGCCAAATTGAGAAACAGATTGTGGGCCTGGGCGGGAACTTCCAGGGAGTAAGGTAGGCGAGGTAGGTTCTGGATCGGCAAGGTACCGTAGACCGTATACCAGTTTCCCAGTCCAATACCCGACAACGGATTTTCGGCCACCAGCTTCAGCGCCACACTCCAAAACTCGAACCTTCCCGTAACCGCCGAGTCGCTGTTAAAGGAGGCGATAGATTGCAGCCGCTCCAAGATAGCACTCGAAGAAGCAACGGCTCCGACGAGAGCGACCCCGGGTACCAACCAGGCGCCCCTTCTAAGAACCGGCAACAGGATTAGCAGCCCCAGTCCGGTGCCGACCCAGGCTCCCCTTGAGTACGTCAGAGCCAAGCCGGCCACAGAAACCGCAATTAGCAGGTAACCTAGTGCCCGCATCCAAGACGACCGTTCAGAGACCGTCAGGGCCGTCAAGAGGGGGATCGTCAGCGCAAGGAATCCTCCGAGTTGATTGGGGTGGGTGAAAAGTCCCTCTACCCTACTGTAGCTTTCGCCGGAGTCGTAGATCTGGATTTCGGACACCCCCCCAATAATCCCGACTTCCGCCGCGACCGCGTAAGAGCCTATAAGGCCCGTAGCAATGGCTATCGTCCATATAATAGCCCGCACTTCCTCCGCAGAGCGCACCGTATGAGAAACGACCATATAAACTGCGGCGCCCATAACGAAGATGAAAGCTATCTTGGCGGCGATAACCGTATCTGCGGCCCAGTAGAAGCTTAGCACTCCACACAACAAGAAGACGGCCAGCGGAAGCTGCATCCAGGAAGCTTCTAGCTTTTCCTGGCCGATCAGAAGTCTACAAAGCCAGATCAGCACCAGCGCACCCGCCAACGCTGTCACGGGCGATACAGGAACGGGGCCCAACTCCGTCAGGGTAAGACGACCCAAGGGCAGGCTGAGCATTAGCAGTAGAATCGCACCGATTTTGAACGAGGCAATTGCCCAAAGCCCAATGGCTCCTATGAACAAACCGATCACCGCAACCGGCGAAACCAGGTAAGAGAGCAACGCGCTCGCAACCGCTATGGAGCCCGCGGCGAAGACCAAGACGGCACTCCACGCCCGGCTCGTCCCAGCCACTCTACTCATAAGAGTAGTAGCCTACGTCTCTTTCTGAAGCGTGGTTGAGCACGAGGCCTAGGATACGGGCGTTACCGCTACGGAGTTGCTCGACGGTACGAAGCACTTTGCGGCGTCGAGCCTGTCTCGCATCTACTACCAGAAGCACGCCATCGGCCATGCTTCCCAAGACGCTCGCGTCGGCGAGCGCCAGGGCGGGTGGGCTGTCTAGTATCACGGTGTCGAATCTCTCGCGTAGGGAGTAGAGGAGATCTTTCGCTTTGCCCGAGGTCAACAAATCTACGGGATTGGGCGGTATTGCCCCGCTAGTCAACAAGGTGAGGTTTGGGTTCTCCTCGACCTTAGAACTCGACCCGTTCAAGCCCTCGGAACCCTCTAGCAGAAGGTTGGACAGGCCCCGTATGTTACGTACGCCAAATCGCGAATGAACCTGCGGCTTCCTGAGGTCGCCGTCGGCCAGAAGACACTTTCGCTTCGCCAGCGCGTACGACTTTGCCAGGGCGCCGGCGATGGTAGTTTTGCCTTCCTCGGGCAGGGTGCTGGTAAACAATACGATCCCGCTGCCCGAGTTACTGCCCAGGGCAAACCCGAGGTTTACGCGCAGGGAGTTGATTGCTTCTTCGAACTGGGCCGAGCCGTGAGAGCCTTTCTTATTTTGTTTGCGAATGCGGGGTAGGTACCCCAAAATGGGTGCTCCCACCAAATCCGCAAGCTCATCTTCCGAGTAAACCCGGTCGCCAAAGAAGTCTAGTAAGGCCGTGCCGCCCACCGCCGCTACCAGGCCAAGCAACAGGGCCAGGGCCATGTTCAGCGGCCAGGAAGGACTTACCGGCTCCGTGGGTACGAGCGCGGGGTCCGCGAGCACCAATGTTTCTTCCTGCCCGCCGCCCTGCTCCTCTACAAACGTCTGCGCCAAGAGGTTTGCCCGAGTACGGGCCTCCCTGGAACCGGTACTCTCGACCTGGACTTGTATAAGCTCCGTGCCTTCCACGTAGGAGACTTCTGTAGCCTCCCTAAAATTCTCCGGCTCTACAGAGAGACCTTCCCGATCTACGACCTCTCTATAAATGCTGGGGCTCTTGAGCAACTCGGCGTAGGTTCTCGCCAAACCCTGGTTGGTCTGGAGCTGTGAGAATGCGTCGGAAGTCTGGTCCGACGCCGGTATAACCCGCACGGTGGCGGTAGCTTGATACTTCTCCGGTAAAAGAGCCGTCACGAGCGCACTGACCCCGATAAAAACCAGCAGAACGACTATAGCAAGCCACTTCAGGCGCCAGACGGCTTTTAATATCCTCTGTCCGCTCATAAACATAACCGCCTCTTCATCTCAGATTTTACCCGGCCTCGGCGCACTTCACCCACCGGTCCATTGCCAGGGTAGTTCTTGGTCTACCAACATATCTTGCAGCACACTCAAATCCTCCTGGTAGAACGAGCGTAAGAAGTCCCGAGCTTCCAACGACATTTCTGGCTTTCCCCCAGGCTTTAGTAAAAGCCGGCGCAACACCAATTGGCGCAGCGGTCTGGGGACCAGCGTACGCGCCAAACGTCTAGCTGGGCCGGAGAGTATAAAATGCCTGGCCCAACGCCCCCGCGGGGCGGCGAAAGCGTTGTGCACTTTCGCCTCTAGGATAATGTCTCGTCCCTCTACTCCCAAAAACCGTAGTATCTCTTCTACAATAGCCTTGGCATCCTCTTTGAAATCTTCGAAGAAAATAACCTTTATCTTGCTATCTCCAAAGCGGTCCAGATACCGTCGAACTTGTTTGGAATACTGTCCCATTTCGAGGTAGTGGCGTCCGACGCCCCACGTGCCATCAGACTGCCGCGCGTTGGCCTGCAAAGCTTCGTAGAACGATAGGGTTTCGGAACCGCTGCCAACCTCCATCAGGTAGTGTGAGAATGCCCGTTCTACAGGATCCCTCAACATCATGATCACCCGGGCCTGGGGCACCATCTCTTTTATGAGCGCGGGAGAGTCCGGATCCCACAAGTAGAAAGGACTGGCCTCTCCGACGGCGTCCTTTTCGTCCGCCCATTGGAAGAGTGCCCGATAAGCGGCAGGATCCACGACTTTCTTGTCGGGCTGGTCGGTCCAGACGTTCGGGGCGAAGTAGTGAGGTTCTTTGACGGGCGACATGTGTACGCCTGGTGCCGATCTCAAATGTTCGTATAGCGAGGTCGTGCCGGCTTTGGCCGCGCCGACGATAAAGAAGTCTGGCAAACGGTGTTGCCGGGCTAACGCTGCGACATTGGACGAAAAGGGTACGATACCTAGTGCCATACGGGTGGCCTCCCCGTAGAACGCGCCCGGGCAAAAGCATAAACTTTGCGGGCCCCGAGCAGGTATCTGGAAACCATCTGCCGCACAAATACCACCGCCGGAGAAGGGCCCAGGTTGAACGGCCCGGCGGGATCGCTTAGATAGCTCCAGTGCTTGCGGAGCAGGCGCAGATTGTATCCTGCGACTTCGTATTCGTAGCCCAATCGGCTCCCGCTTTTGGCCCCCCCGGCTTTCTTTTTCACCCGGATGCTAGGGTAGTGAAACCCTACCGCGTGGGGGCATAGCACCAGCTTGTAGCCCAGACTGCCCGCGGCGAGCTGAAAGTCGGTTTCCAAACGCCAGCCGCTTCTTCCTTTTATGGCCTCGTCGTATAGCACGTCCTCGAAAACCCGGCGGCGGACCAGCATGCTCGGTCCCGTAAGAGGAACGACCCGATCCCCGCCCCACTCGACAAAGCTGTGCTCCAGTATGCTGTGACGATCTATAAGGGGGTCCCGGCAACGGGCGGCGCGCCTCAGGGCGTCTTCTTCGGTCTCGCCGTGGTACACGTTGACCCGCCGCCCGCAGATAATGTCGGCTTCCGTGCGCCCCAGGTGATCCAGCAGGGTTGGTATATGTTCCTCGTCAAGTTTCAGGTCGTCTTCACCTATGAAAACGAACTCGCCCAACGCGGCCTTCACCCCCACGTTCATGGCGTGACTCTGGCCTCTGCGGGTCTCGTTGCGCAGGTAACGAACCGGCTTTCCAAAAGCCTCGGACATAGACTTGGTTCCGTCCCGGCCACCATCGTCTACCACCAACGTTTCCGTGACGCCGGCCTGCGAGACGTACGTGGGCAGAATCTCCTTGAGTAGGTGTTCCCTGTTGTGTGTCGCGATCACGACGCTCACCGGAGTTTCGGGGCTGGGCAAGCCGTTCCTTTCTCTACGAACCACGAAATGACACTATCAATATATACACCCACCCAGCGCGCGCGAACATGGTTTGCCAAGCTGTTTTCGGCTTTATAGATAGCTATTAGTACCCTGGTGTTAGACCGCGTATAGCACCGGGTTACACCTTGTGCTGCTTGGTGTGCACTTCGTCCAAGAAACTCTTTTAACCAGCCGGGATGCTGAATATAACCAGAGGCGAGAAACTCTGAGCCTGTATACGCAGGCATCCAGCTAACGGGAGTGTACATTGGAGCACGAACTAGCGGAGAAGCCGGTGACTACCACCCGCGCAGGATTGCGTGCTGCAAAGCGTTGGAGGCCCGCCTGGAGACAGCGGTTGGTCATCTCTGCGCTGGTGCTCTCGGATGTACTTTTGGCGCTGGCGATCGGTGTGGTGGCGTACCTTGCACAAGGCCTCTGGGATGGGGGGGCGTCTTCGGAGGCCACCGCGACCGCTGTTCTGCCTATTGTGGCGGTGTGGGTCGGAATGCGGGCGCTATTGGGACTGTACCCGGCTTACGGGTTGGATTCGATAGAAAGGTTGCGGCGCCACACCTACTCGATCTTCGCGGCGCTGGCTATCTTGGCGGTCGTCGCCGTAGGCTTCCAGGTCGAAAACTTGCCGTCGCGCACGCAGATGGTCCTTGTTTTTTCGGGTCTCCTGTTCGCGGCTCCCTTTGTTCAGTACCTGTCCCGCCGGGCGATGAGGAGAATCGGACTGTGGGGCAAGCCCGTGTTGCTCCTATCCTACAAAGATACCGGGGAGCAATTCATGCGGCTTCTGGAAAGGGAGTGGGGGCAGGGGTACGAGCCCGTCGCCTTGTTCGACTACCATCTGGTGCCGGCGGGGTCTTCTTACAAAAAGACTCCCTACGAAGAGACCTTGACCGACGCGGCGACCGTTGCCGGCGAACAGGGTATAGATACGATCTTCTTCGCCATTCCCCACACCCGCCGCGAGCAATTGGCGCACATGGTAGGCGTGGCGAGCGAGCATTTTCGGCACGTGCTGCTCGTGCCTAACCTGAACGGGGTAACAAACTCGGCGGTGGTGGCGCGGGATTTTGCGGGTACGTTCGCGGTAGAGATCAAACACAACCTCCTCGACCCGTGGGCCCAAAGGTTGAAGCGCACCCTGGACCTTTTCGGAGCCCTGGTAGGGGGACTGCTCATCGCCCCGGTGGTACTGGGTATCGTAGCCCTGATCAAGCTAGACTCTCCGGGTCCGGCGTTCTATGGACACCAGCGCCTACGCGCCAAAAACACACCCTTCTTCTGCTGGAAGTTTCGGACGATGCATGAGAACTCGGAGCACTTGCTGGAGGAGTATCTGAAGGACAGCCCTACTCTCCAGGCCGAGTGGGAACAGAACCACAAGCTGCGTAGTGATCCCCGTGTTACCCGCGTGGGCCGTTTGCTGCGCAAGACCAGCCTGGACGAGCTGCCCCAGTTGTGGAACGTCCTCCGGGGAGAGATGAGCCTGGTTGGTCCACGGCCCATCGTGGCGGCGGAGGTGCCCAAGTATGAGGGTGATTACGAACTCTACACTCGCATCAGGCCGGGCATGTCCGGCTTTTGGCAGGTCAGCGGACGCAGCGATACAGACTACGACGAAAGGGTCGCGATGGACTCTTACTACGTACGCAACTGGTCCGTGTGGCTGGACGTCGTGATCCTGGCCCGCACCGTGAAGATCGTGCTGCTCGGCCGGGGAGCCTACTGAAAGATGGCTCTGGGATGAAGCTTTTATGAAAAACGAGAAGGGAAAAGTATGCCGTTTTCGCAGGGTGTAGAAAGAGTAGGGGTTGTCGGGCTCGGGTACGTTGGCCTACCGCTGGCGATGGCGTTCGCCGAGTCCGGGCTCCACGTAGTCGGTGTAGAGACAGACGAAGAGAAGGTTGCCGCCCTCAACTCTCGCGACCCGTACGTGGAAGACGTACCTTTAGGGGATTTGCGAGGCCTGATCTCTTCGAGGAGGTTGCGGGTTACGGAGGATTACGCGGCGCTCGCCGAGGTTGATGCGGTCGTAATTTGCCTGCCGACACCCTTGAACGAGCACCGGGAGCCGGACCTCGCCATCCTGATCTCCGGTGCCCGAAATGTCGCGCGCAACCTGCGCGATGAGGCCCTGGTCGTACTTGAAAGCACCACGTACCCGGGTACGACCCGGGAGGTGCTCCTCCCGATTTTCGAACAGCACCAGGGAGATCACGCCCCGGAAGACGGACGCCGGGTGGGCCGGGACTTCTACCTGGCCTTTTCCCCGGAACGCATAGACCCGGGCAACGAACGCTACACGGTCCACAACATCCCGAAGGTCGTGGGAGGCATAACGTCCGAGTGTACAAGCCGGGCCACCCGACTCTACAGCACCATAACCGAAGAGGTCTACCCGGTCTCCAGGCCTGAAAGCGCGGAGATGTCCAAGCTGCTGGAGAATATCTTTCGGGGGGTGAACATAGCCCTGGTGAACGAGCTTGCTATGCTTTGCGACCGCATGGGGATTGATGTTTGGGAGGTAATAGATGCCGCCAAGACCAAGCCCTTTGGCTTTATGCCCTTCTACCCGGGGCCGGGGCTTGGAGGGCACTGCATACCTATAGATCCCTTTTATCTCTCTTGGCGTGCCCGGGCCTTTGATACGACTACGGAGTTTATCGAGCTTGCGGGCAAGGTGAACGCCAACATGCCCTACTACGCGGTGAGTAGGGTCGCCTCGGCCCTGAACGGCGATAAGCAGTCCGTCAACGGCAGCAGAATACTCCTGCTGGGGGTGAGCTACAAACCGAACGTGGCGGACTTGAGGGGAAGCCCCGCCCTGACCATCCTGGAGCTGCTCCGGGAGGCCGGGGCGGAAGTAGCCTACCACGACCCCCACGTGCCTTACCTGCCCGACTCGAAGCTATCCTCGGTAGAGTTGAGTCCCCAGGAGATCCAGAAAGCTGACTGCGTGGTCATCGTCACGGACCACGACGCCGTGGAGATCGAAGGCGCACTCGACGAGGCCACCACGGTGATCGACCTCCGCAACGCGTTCCGCCGGAAGTCCGGGAGGCTACCGGACAACGTAGAGGTGCTCTAGAATCGTCTGCTTACGGTCCCGGAGTCGAGACGCGCGTAGCAGGAGGACTTAGAATGCTCTTTATCGTCCCACGTTTTTTCGTGTCCTCTCCGATACTACCCAGATACCATGATCCCGAAGGGTCAACCGGCAGAGTCTATGAACCGCGGATCTTCCGCGGGACAAAAGGTCGTGCCATATGAAGACCCACAAGCTTCCAGCCGGGCAAAAAGCACCGCCCGACGAAGAGCGTGCGGGGCGTGCGGGCCGGAGCCGGTTGTCTCCGAGCCTTTTGCTGACCGCCGTAGTGTTACTCGCGGCCTGGATGGGGTACGAGTACGGGGGGTATTTCGTTGATGTTTGGGCCGTAGCCGCCGGGCTTCTGGCTGCCCTGGCTTTTGTGATGAGCGCCGCCGGCTTGCTCGGCAGGCTGGGCTCTCGCTGGACTTCGTTGGCGCTGGGTTTGTTCGCCGGTTATACCGCGTGGACGTTCGCTTCGCTCCTCTGGGCGCCGAACAAAGGTGATGCCTGGGTTGGCGCCGGGTACACGCTTTTGTACCTGCTCTCGTTTGGGGTGGCGGTGTACCTGATCTCGTTGGGCGCGTCGCGTTTGTGGGTACTCGCCGCTTCGGCCCTCGGCCCGGCGGTGGTGGCGGGGCTGACGTTATTGGGCCTCAGCTCGCGCGTAGAAGAGCTGTTCGAGGATCTTCGTCTGATCGGCACCATCGGCTACTACAACGGCGAGGCGGCATTCCTACTGGTTCCTTTTTGGGCGGCTATCTACGTGGGTGGTTCCCGACGCGCCAACCCCTTGCTGCGCGGGCTGGTTCTCGGTGGTGCCGTCCTTTGTGTTAGCGCCGCCGTCCTGACCCAGTCACGAGGGGCGATGGTGGCGATGGCCGTCTCGATACCGGTCTTTTTCCTGTTTTCCGGCCAGCGGCTCCGCGGCCTCCTGGCGCTGGCCCCGGTAGCCGCCGTTCTGTTCGTGGTCTTCCCGGATCTGAACAGGGTCTACCTGGAGTTGCTGAACAGGGGAGACCCTTCTGCGGTACTCCGGCAAACCCTGCCGCTCGTCTGGTTATCTTCCGCCGGGGTCGGCTTGTACGCGCTTTTGTGGGGCCTGGCCGACTGGTTGTGGGAGCCTCCGCGGGTTCTAGTACGGGCCGTCGGCGTCGTGGTGCTGGTCGGTGTAATAGCCGTCTCCGCGGTCGGCGCGACTACGTTCTACGATCGGGAGGGGGATCCCGTAGCCTGGGGCGCGCAGAAGTGGGAAGCGTTCGAGAGCAACGACATCTCCGGCCAAGACCAGAGCCGGTATCTTAGCGCCTCCGGTTCCGGCCGGTACACGCTGTGGCAGGTCGCCTGGAAAGACTTCACCGCCAACCCTCTTCTGGGTGTCGGTACCCACAACTACGAGGCGACTTACTACCAACTGCGCGAGGTGGAGTGGGGCTGGGTCCGCCAACCCCACATGCTGCCGCTCGAAGTGCTGGGTGAACGTGGCGCCATCGGAGGGGTTCTGTTCGCGGCTTTTATCTCCGTGTGCCTGCTGAGTGGTTTGCGGTACAGGTTCGGAAACCTCGACCCGGAAGGCAAGGCGCAGGTCGGGGCGATGGCCGCGGCCGTCACTTACTGGTTCGTCCACTCCAGCGCCGAGTGGTTCTGGCAGATGCCGGCTATCACCCTGCCGGCGGCCGTATACCTGGCGATGCTCGCGGCGCCCTGGAGGCAGGTCGAACACGTCCCGCTCCGGTGGCCGGCGCGAACCGGGATCGCCGCCCTGGCCGTGATGTCACTGGCTGTCGTCGCGCCCCTGTACGTAGCCAACCACTACCTCGAACGCAGCTACGCGTCAAACGAACCTGACGACGCCCTGGCAGCCGCCGAGAAGGCGAAGACGTTCAACCCGGTGGCCCCGGTGATCTCACAGCGAGAAGCCGAAGTCGCGGCCCGGGCCGGTTACAACGACTGGGCCGAAACAGCGTACCGGGAGATGATACGCCTCAACCCGGAGCACTTCGCCCCGTACGCGCTCTACGCCGAATACCACGAGGTAAGGGGAAACTACCCAGAGGCGCTATCGCTCTATGAGAAAGCCCTAGACCGCAACCCGCTAGACAAAGACATGGCCCGAACCGTAGAGCAGATCGAAGAGGCCGAGTAACTCCTTCGATAAGACTTACGGTCCCTTCTCGGTAGCCCTCTAAAACTTCGATGGCGACCGGGCTGGCGCCGTTGATCTTGCCCCCCGATACTTTAGTTTGCACAAAGGGTTAGTACGCCTCTGCACGTTCGTCCCCTGAAAGTATGTTAAGCGCCACGAGCCTCTTCTTTCGTAGATTCGGCGTGTTATACGTTAGCCAGTGGATGAGTATCTTGTAAAAGTCCCCGAATGAGGAGGAGCCAGTAGATGAGAAAAGCCGGCAGTACGATTTTCGAGGTCCGTTGGGTTCTCGCTTTAGCAATAACCTTGATAGTCACGTTGTCCTGGTCGGCGGCGGCTCACGCGCAAACCCCCGCAGATGACGAATACGGGTCTCCGCTATCCTCCGCCGGGAGCCAGGGTGTGGACGACGCTTCCGCCGGGGGCTCGGGCTCCGGGATAGCCGTCGAAGGTTCCGGAACTGGAGAGGGTGTGGCGGATACCGAAAGCTCGGGTGAAGGTCCGGCGATAGGGGTCCTGCCGGACACCGGTGGGGCTTCGCTCCTGCTCGGTTCGGCAATAGCCCTCATGCTGGTTGGCACGGCCACGCTCGCGATCAGTCGGGGCCGCCGGTAGCATACCGGTCTTCGCGAACGCCCGCGAACGCCCGCGAACGCCCGCGTAGCTTCTTCCAAAAGAGGAGGCTACGCGGGCGTTTACTGTCTGATACGGTCTACGACAGAGCTTACGAGCCCCAATAGCTGCTGCACGGAGGCGCGGTATGAGATCAAGGGTCCACCGTAAGGGTCGGGAATCTCTTCGTGGCTGGAGTCGCCCCCGGCGTATTCCGGCAATGCACGTACTTTCGGGGCAAACTCCCCGAATTCTCGACGGATCGTTGCCGTGTGCCGGGGGCCCATCGTGAGCACGAGGTCCGCTTCTTCGAGCATCTCTTTGCCGACCTGCCTTGCTCCGGGATGGTTTTGGCTAGGAATCCCGATCTCCTGCAGCGCCACTTCGGCGTTGGATGATATGGGTTGGCCTACGAGGGCCGCGACCCCGGCGCTCCCGGCGTGGGCGGCCAGCCCATTGTCTTCGGCCAGGGCGTCGAATATAGCGGCGGCCATCGGGCTGCGGCACACGTTGGCCGTACACACGAAGAGTACCTTTTTTGTATCCTCCAACGTGGAACTCCTCTTCCCGGTGGTTGGTCTAGGCGCCTTTTCTCGGGCTGGTTTTGCGCCCCGGTGTTTCGGGTTTTGCGGGTGTATATCCGGGGTCGAGACTTCAGCCCAGGTTCCGGCTCCCGGTCCATTTTACTCCAGAGCCTTTACTTTTTTCTCGCGATTCGCTTATCATCGGACTGGAGGCTACCCACTTGTGGAGGGCAGACGTGGAGCAAACTGGCGGTTCGCTTTTTGGAAACCCGCGTTTTCTCAAGCTCTGGATAGGACAGGGGATCTCGTTTGTCGGCGATGCGATCTCCCTGGTCGCGATGGTGATACTCGTCGTCCGGATCACGGGAAACGCCTCGGCTGTCGGCGGGCTCTTGTTCGCCCGGTTCGTACCGATGCTCGCCAGCCCCCTAGTCGGCGTGATGGCCGATCGCTTCGACCGCCGGGTTATTCTGGTAGCGAGCGACCTCTCGCGGGCCGTTCTCGTCGTCGGGGTGATGTTCGTGAGGGACCCCCTAACGCTCTACGCCCTGGTCTTTTTGATGGGGGTAGCCCGCGTGTTCTTCAACCCGACCATCCGGGCCGCCTTCCCGAGCGTGGTGGCCGGGGGAGACCTGACCCGCGCCAACGCCATTATCAGCGGTACTTTCAGCGTCTCGATAGCGTTGGGACCGGCGCTCGGGGGGCTGCTGGTGGCGACGGTGGGGCTCAACGCCGCCTTCCTGCTGGACGCCGCAAGCTACGTCGTCTCCGCCGCGTTTCTGGCTTTGATACCGCTCCCGCGCCCACGAAGAGAGGAGAACGCCGGCTTCGGCCAGGAGTTGTGGGCCGGGTTCGGATACCTGGCGGGGGCGCGCATTCCCCTCGCCATAGTAGTCGGGGCCTTCCTGCTCATACTGACCGTCAACGCGACGGTACCGGCCGAGATATTTTTAGCCAAGCAGACGTTCGACGCCGGGGACGTGGGATACGGGTTGCTCGTCGGCTTGTGGGGCGGAGGTATGGTGTTGGGGTCTATTCTGATCGCCGCCCTCGGAGACCGGACCAACCTTATCTTTTTCTATTTTCTGGGCATCTTCGTTTCGGCCCTGGCGCTCGCGGCCACCGGCTTCGCCCCCACGTTCGTCGTGGCCCTCCTCGCGCTGACGGTGGCCGGTATAGCCAACGGCACGGACAACGTGACGACCGACACTATCTTGCAAAAACGAGTCCCCGACGCTTTGTTGGGCCGCGTGTTCGCCGTAAGGTTCATGACCTACAGCACCGGGGAAGTGCTCGCGTACGGGGCCGGCGGCCTGATCGTGGACGCCGTCGGCCCCCGCTCCACGTACCTACTCGCGGGGACGGCAACCGCCGCAGTAGGTTTTCTCATCCTCCTGTTCATCACAACCGCCCCGATGAAATTATTTTGAAATTGGCTTTTCGGCTACAAGTTCAGTTCTAACCTCTACCAAGCTTCAACTAAGCAAGTAGCATTGAGTCCAATAAAACAAGAATAGAGAGGAGGTGAGCAGAGTGATCGAAGGAGGCAAAGCTTGGTAACGACTGTCAACCATCATGAACGACAAAACTTAGGAGGGGAGGTGAGCAGAGTGATCGAAGGAGGCAAAGCTTGGTAGGAGACCCTAAAGATTTGTACACCCTTGTGCAGAGTCTACAAAACATGCAGAATAGAGTACGTTAGTTGTAGGCTCTGCACTTTTGAGAGAGATTTGAGCAAGGCTCAGCCCAGAACCCACTATCTTAATATCTACGTGGTTGCTCTTCTTGCCTTTGCCGTAGCGCTCACCTTATCCTGGGTCCGCTGGTACGGCGTAGAATCCGAACCGCATTTCATACTGGGAGCCATAACCTTCGCAGGTCTCATTTTGTTGGGCGAGGTGCTACCTATACGAGTTAGCCGTTCTTATTCTATAGGAGCTTGGGACATCGGTATGATGGTAGCGGTTGCGGCAGTGGGTCCGACTTGGGCCGCAATCGCAGCACTACCTGCGGCTTTCTATGCAGGTAGAAGAGATCGATTGCGCACCGTCTTTGAGGTAGGTCATTCAGTTACTATCGTTTACCTGGCTGGCATAGTTTTCTCTTTGGCGTCTTCACCCGTGTCAGACGGGATAACCGAGTCTACGGCTCACGTGCTATATGGCACGCTTGCTGCCGGTTTGACGCTGTTCGCTACTAACAAAATAATTATGATCGTTTTGCTTAAAGTCAAATACGATCGCAGCATTTACGATACTTGGAAAAAAGATATGGAACCATATTTGCCTTCAGACGCCGTAAATGTACTAACAGCGGGGCTGGCAGTGATGTCCCTGTTGGCATATGGTCCGGTTGCAGCTGTAGTGGTAGTAGTCGGAGCTATCGGGAGTCAGGTGCTGGTGTACCGTTCGCGGGACAAGGTGAAGGAAAACCAGGGACTGAAAGAGCGGGTGCGGTCTTTAGAAGAATCTTTGACGCTTTCGAACACGACGTTCGGGATGATGATGATCCAGGATCTGGGGTATAAGGACGGGTACACCCACCGGCACGCGGCGGCTACCGCGGTGTTCGCCGCGGACCTGGCCCGCGAGATGAAGCTGGACGACTTGCGTGTGGGACGGCTGAGGATGGCGGGGCTTTTGCACAACATCGGTTTGTTTGGCGTGCCGAACGAGCTTTTGGTGGCGACCGGCAAGTTGAACTCTATCGCCAAGAACGAGCTTACCGGGCATCCGGCGCGGGGCGAGGCCGCCCTGGCGGCTGTTCCGGAGTTGAAAGAGATGGCCGGCTGGGTCCGCTGGCACCACGAGCGGGTAGACGGGCGCGGATACCCGGACAAGCTGCGAGGGCCCTGGATACCCCTGGAGGCGAGGATACTCGCGGTGGCCCAGGCCTACGCCGCGATGGTCCTGGACCAGCCGCGCCGGCCCGGCGTGAGCTTCGCGGAGGCTAGAGAAGCCCTGATCTCCGGCATAGAAACGCAGTTCGACGGCGTGATCGTAAGGGCTATGTTGAGGGTCCTGGACACCGAAACCGAGGGCTACCATATGGCGGACGACCACAGGTTCGTCTTCCCAGACCCCAAGCACCTGACCCCGATGCACGATGGGTCAGGAAACCCCGTAAGCCTGCGCGAAACTAATAGCCCTTCGGGGTAAGGGGTAAGCAGGTCGAGAACAAATACGTTACTGAAGCCGGGCCCGGCACCACACGACCCCAAGAAGTTCACACGCATTGTATTTTTCGCTAAACTGCCTTAGGATAAGCAACTGCGAAAATTCGCCGAGCTCTGGAGGGGAGACGTTCGGTTGTCCGGTGTAGTCGAACCAGGTGCCGGGAGAGGCCCGGCGCCCAGAATAGGCTTACTGCGCGTATTTCTGGCGGCCTCCGTCCTCTTGTTTTTGGGAACGGGTGGATGGTCTGTCTACGGGGCGCCAGCCGCTTATTGTGCCGCGGGTTTGGCGGGTATCTTGGGCGTGGCCTTGATGGTGGGTTGGCCGCGGGTTCTCTCGCGAAACACGCTGGCTGTGGTGGTTGTAGATTCGGTCCTCGTTAGCGCGCTGGTCTACGATACCGGTAGAGAAGGGTTTCTTTTTTTGTTTTTATACCTTCTGGCTTCGCTTGGTTTGATCCGGACCGCGAGCCTGCCGGTGTCTTTCGTCGGGGCCGCCGCGCTGGCGGCCGGGTACCTTGTAGCCACCGGTCTCGGCGGCACGTTCGGGGCGTTCTTTGTGCCGGAGACGGCGTTCGGATCAGGGCTCGTCTTCCTGTCCGGTATTCTGGCCGGGCTTGTGGGTTTGAGGCTCCAAAGCCTCCAGGATAAAGCGCAAGAACTCTCACTGGCGGATACGAGCCTGCGGGAGAGCGAAGAGCAAATTTCGGTCCTGTTTTCGAGTTTCGCACCAGCTTTGAGGGTTCTGGATGTCGGCGGAATCCTCGGCTGGACAGCGGCCGCATCGGGCAGGTTACTGGGGGCGCCCTTCGTGCACGTAGCTTTACTAAATGCAGTCAACCACCGGACGCACGCCGAAGGAAGCTCGAACGTATATCCGAGCTGGTGGCACCCCGAGATCCAGCGGCTGCTTCTCTGGAGCAGCCGCACCGGAGAAATTTTGCGCGAAGAAACAACCGTGTGTGGCCTGAAAGGCTTTGTGGCGGTGCCGATACGCTCCAGCGAAGGCGGGGGAATCGGGGCCGTCGTGGTGGGGGGCAAGACTTTGAACGAGCGGGAAGAGCGTATTCTGGAGTCGTTGGCCGCGGAAATCAGCGGTGTTCTGGAGGCTTCGAAAGATGCGCCCGGCGGCCGGAACCCTATCTCCGGGCTGCCGGATAAACCTTCGCTCAGGCGCATACTCGGGCGAGAGTTTTCGCGGGGCAACGCGACCACTGTGCTAATGGTCGGGTTGAACCGCCTGCGGGAATACCGGCGACTCTACGGAACTCCGGCCGGGGACCGGCTGTTCGAGAAGTTGGGGAGCCGGCTGAACGTGGAATACCGGAGGGTCTTCCATTGCGAAGACGTCTTGGCCGTAGTCTTGAAGGGTTCTAGTGGGTTTGCGGCCCGGAAGACCGCCCTCCACATCCGAGAGGTCGTCGCGGCTTCCACGCAAGACGCTGTGGTCCCGCAAGACGCCTCGGTAGGCTTCGTCCTACTAGATTCCAGGGAGACCCGAGACCCGGACTTGATACTAGAGGCGGCGTTCGACGCGGTTTCTATTGCCGAAACCGCGCCGGAAAAGCTCTTCGGGGCCTCACCGGACGCGGTTGCAGAGGCCATCAGGGAGCGCGAGCGCGGCGAGTCCGGCAAACGGCGGGACGAAATAGCCCTCGCCCTTCTGGAGACCACGCGACTCCGGGACTCTTATCTGGGTCCGCACATGGAGGCCGTATCGCGACTCTCTCTAAGGGTCGGGTCCGAGATGGGTCTCCCCCGGGATTCGCTGGACGTTCTCGGCATTGGTGCCCTGCTGCACGATGTAGGGAAAATCGGAATTTCAGACGCCATACTGCGAAAGCCCGGTCCCCTGACCGGCGAAGAGTACGAAGTCATGAAAAGTCACGTCATACTGGGGGCTGAGATGGTCACGCGGGTGGCGGACTTGGCGGTGGCGGCGCCGACGGTAAGATACCACCACGAACGTTTCGACGGCGAGGGATATCCGGATGGCTTGGGTGGGGAAGATATACCGCTCGCAGCCCGGATAGTGTGCGCGACGGACGCCTTAGACAGCATGATGAGAGACAAAGCCTACCAGCGTGGCACCTCCCGGACGTCGGCGCTGGACGAAATACTGCGAAACTCCGGCACGCAATTCGACCCCCGGGTTGCCGAGGCCCTGATGGCGGTGTCGAAAAAGCCTGGGGAAAACCGGATGGGGTTCGCAAACTAAAAACAAAGGGTTCTTGAATACAGAATCTATTAGGTGGAGTCTTTTTGGTGCCGGATCTAGATAGCAAAGCAACAGCCGTAGTTCGTTAGAAATAGTTTTGAGGGTCTGCTACACTCTTTTGTGCCCTACGCGGGGGCGTAGTTCAGTTGGTTAGAACGCCGGCCTGTCACGCCGGAGGCCGCGGGTTCGAGTCCCGTCGCTCCCGCTTTTTGTCGTTCCGCACGCTTTATTTGTTTCCGGCTTTCTACCTCGTGGTAAAAAATTACTAATCTACTTGGGAGAGTTGTGATGAAGGGTGAGCGCGACGAAATAGAGAGTGTGGACGACGTGATCGGCCGGATGGGCCGGGAGCGTATCGCCCTCCGGGCCAAGCGCACTACCATAGTTCTGCTTTCGGCTTCTTCCCTGGTCTGCTTGTTTACGGCGCTCGCCAGCCTCCTGGGTTACATACCGTACGCCGTCGGGCCTCCCGTGGTGCTCATGGTAACCGCCGTCGTCGGCTTCTCGCTCGCCGTAATCGAAGCCCGTCGAACTTGACACCCGTAATATATTGAATAACGAAATAGCAGTTATTTGGAGGTGAACCCGTGGCAGAGCCGGTAGAGGTTTCCGCAGAGACGTTCGAGAAAGAAGTTTTGAACTCCGAAGTGCCCGTCTTGGTGGACTTTTGGGCCTCGTGGTGCGCCCCTTGCCGGCAGGTCGCACCGGTTATGGAGCGGATCGCCCAAGAGTACGAGGGTTCGGTGAAGGTGGCGAAGGTGGACGTGGATGCGGAGCAGGAAATCGCCGGCCAATTCGGCATCTCCAGCATCCCGACTATAGTATTCTTCGAGCCGGATGAGCAGCCAAAGGGCGTGGTGGGGGCTTTGCCTAAGGAGATGATCGAATCCACGTTCGAGCTGAGCCGCTTTGCCCCCGCGGGATAATCCGGGGCACCCCCTAGGGCACCCCCACAAGTTCGACCCGTCCAACGCCGCGAAACTAGAGCAGCCCGACCGCCAGCGCGTGCTCCCGAACGGTCGGGTGGTTTCCCTGCTGGACCTCCGGGGCGACGAGACCGTCGTTGACTACGGGGCCGGTAGCGGCGTGCTGACGGTTCCCGTGGCCGAAAAGTTGCCGGGGGGAACGGTCTACGCCGTGGAAGAAAACCTTGAGATGGTGAGCCTCCTGGAGCAACGGTTGTCCGAATACGATCCGGGAAACGTCTACCCGCACCCCATAGAAGGCAACAACGTCGCCCTCGCGGACCGCTGCGTGGATCGCATACTAGCCGTAAACCTGCTGCACGAGGTCGTCGGTGAGAAAGCCCTTTCCGAGATGCGGCGCCTGCTAAAAACCGACGGATTCCTGTTGGCCGTAGACTGGCGGCCGGACGTGGAACGTGAGATGGGGCCACCCCCCGAGGTCTCGATAACCCAAGAGCAGGGAAAAGAGCTACTCTGGGAGGCCGGGTTCGCCGTAACGCCCGTAGACGAGGGAGAATTCCCGTACCACTTCGTATTGGTGGGGAGAGTTCCGGCCGGCGCTTGATAGCCCGGGCCACATAATCTAGAATCCCAAAGGATAAACTCCGCGTACGCGGCGGGATAGCTCAGTTGGTAGAGCACATGACTGAAAATCATGGTGTCCCCGGTTCGAGCCCGGGTCCCGCCACCCAACGTTCCTGCATTACGACATATAAGTAGGGAGGTCCTTTGAGGTTCGGGCTCGTCGTGATCCTTATACTATCGAGTTTCTCGTTGTTTTCGTGCGCCTCGGACGGCGAAGTCGGCGGAAACACCCGGGAAAGTCCCGCCAGGACCGTCGAAGTAACCCGCGAGGTGACGGTCGAGAGAACGGTGGTCTCGGGGGGAGCCGGCCCCGGGGAGGAACAACCCGGTGGAGAAACAACACCCGGGGGCGTCACCGGCGGAGAGGTAGCCGGGCAAGGTGGGGCTACCGGCGAAAAGCTGCCCGGTCCCGCCGTGCCCCCGGAGGCCGACATCGTGCGCAACATAGGCGCCGAAGCCACGCTGGAAACCGGCAACAGCGTGACCGTCCTGTCCGGGGAGTCCGGTATTCCCCCGGAGGACTCGGTCTACGAGGCCCGAGAGGGTATGGAGTTCTTCGTGATAGAGGCGGAAGTCTGCGTGCCGGAGTCGGCCGAAGAACCGGCTTATTTCACGCCCAGGGAGTTTAGCCTGCAGGCCTCGGACGACGTTCGCCGGCTGGCGAGCGTCCCGGCGAAATTGCCCGCCCTTAGGGGGTCCAGCGTAGAACCTGGTGAGTGTGGCAGCGGCAACATCACCTTCCAGATAGAAGAAGGCGAAGAGCCCCGATCCGTGCTGTTCGAGGGGTCGTCGGATGTGATCTGGGAGCTCCAGGAAGGCTGAAGCGTTTATCCTGGCCCGAATACCGGGAAAAACCGGATAACTTTAGAGAGGACGATACAAAGTGGACCGCGCTACAAAAGAACGAAAGATGATCGCCTTGATGGTAAAAGACCTCGGGGTCGCCGACACCGACGAGCAAGAGATGGTAAAGGTGAACGAGGAGGTCGCGGCGCTTCCCGGGGAGGAGTTGGATCGCACGCTGGCCGGACGGCTAGATCTGCCCTATCCGGTGGATGAGGAAGTCCTGGAGCGGGCGCTGACCCGGGTTGAGGAGCCGGAGCGTCTCTCGGAGGGTTACACCGGGGCGCCGGACATGAGCCACGAAGCCCGCCCCGAAGAGCGGGAGGGCTAAGACCGGGAGCCCGGAGCCTCCGGGTCCAAGCCGGGCGCGGAGATCTCCCGCTTGAGCGAGTCTACCTCGCCGTCGAGCTCCGCCAGGGTGTCGCGGGCCTCGGTCATGCGGGCGTGTTCCGTACGCACGAAGCGGGTGTAAGGCGCTATCGCCTCGCGCATCCGCTCCACGGAGCGGGCAAGCTCCGTCTCGAACTGGCGCGTTACCACCTCGTCCAGTTTCCCCCGGAGCGTGTCGGTCTTCTCCCGAAACTCTTCGCGGGCCTTGCGCCGCCGGTTCGGGATGATGAAAAAGCCCAGCCCCGCCAGAAGAAGCGCCGAGAGGGTCATGGTCACGTCCACCGCGGCGGCCATCGCGACCGTCGCGACCGCGGTTCCAAGGCCCAAAGCCCCGACCTCGGCGGCCAGGGTCTGGGCGACGGCGCCTTGGAGGGAGAGGGCTATTTGCTCCGACTCGCGTTCGCGGTCGTAGTTGCGGACCACGTCGGTGGCGTTCTTGCCGACGGAGCGGATAACCTGGCTCCGGTTGTACTCGAAGTTGTCGCCGACCTCCCCGATCAAGTGTTCGTTGTATTGCGCCTGCCGGCGGCGGTTGACGTACTCCACGATGTCGCGCCACTGCTTGAGGTTCCGGTCAACCATCCAGTCCACTAACTCGTCCACCCGCTCGTCTATGAGCGACTCGGTGTCGCCGATGACCTCGCGCTGGAAACGCTCTTGTATCCGCTCCCGCCGGACCAGTTCCGCCACGTTTCCGATACGGATGTTGTCCTCGAACCAGGCGTCGCCCCGCTCGTTCAAGGAGTGGATGATGTTCCCGATCTCCGCCATCCGCGCCTCGAAGTCCCGTCGCATGTCCTCCTGGAAAAGCTCCAACTGCGACTCGACGTTCTCCGAAGTCTTGAAATCGTCCTCCAGCAAGCTCATCCGCTCGCCGACCGACTCCCGGTAGCGGCGCACCAACTCCTCCACGACCCCCAGCGGGCTCTCTAGTTTGATCCGCACCCGCCCCTCCTCGTCCAGGAGGTCCGTGATGTACTCCTCCAACTCGCCGAGGCCGCTGGCTTTCAACAGGGCGTCGCGCTCCATGCCGCTGGAGGCGGCCTTTGCCTTGCGGGCCAGCAGGGAAGAGACGAAGAAGATCGGGGGTGTCAGGCCCAGCATGGAGTGGATGCCGTCGGTGACGAAGGAGCGGACCTTCTCGGCGCTCTCGTCACCGTCCAGCAGGTCGGACTTGTTTACGACCAGCAGGATCTTCTTTCCCCAGTCCCGGATCAACTCCAGGTACCCGCGTTCGCTCTCGGTCAGCGGCCGTTCGGCAGAGGTTATAAAAAGCACCAGGTCCGAGCGCGGAACGAAACTGCGGGACAGCTCCTCGTGGTGGCGGATAATGGCGTTGGTCCCCGGTGTATCCACGATGGAGATTTCCCGTAAGAACTCGTTCGGATACCCTTTCTCCAGGATGCCTTCGCGGAGCTCGCGGCGTTCCGGCTCCTCGCTGTGGCGGAGCAGGGTAATGCGGTCCGTGGTCGGCGTAACGCCCTCGGTAGCAATTTCCGCCCCCAAGAGAGAATTTACGAAAGCCGATTTGCCCGAGTTGAACTCCCCGACGATAACCAGCAAAAACAACTCTTCCAGGTCCGAGAGTGTCTGCTCTACCAAGTCCGCATCCTCTTTCGGCGCGCCGAAATCTCCCAAGAACTCGATCAGGGTCCCGAGAAGCGCCCGCTCCCTCCCCAAAAGGTCTTTGCGGTTGTCGTCGAGTATCTGCAAGCCTGTTCCTCTCTTCCTGCCAGCCACCTAAATATATACGATTCGTAAAAGACCCGGAGCCGGTGGCCCGTTCGTAGTAAGCTGTGGGCTTCCCGCGAGTTCGTTCTGTAGGGGGCTACTTGCAGTTGTTCGGCAAACGGCGATACGTGGTGCTGGCGTTCGCCTTGCTGGTCGTGTTCTGGGGTTCGGCGTTCTCGGTGGTGAAGATCGGCCTAGAATACTCACCGCCAATGCTCTTCGCCGGGCTGCGAACTCTCCTCGGCGGCCTCGCCATGCTGCTCGTCGCGATGGCGTGGGGCGGAAATCCTCACTTGAAGCGCGACTGGCCGGTTTTTCTGCTGCTAGCCGCTTTCAACGTGGTCTTTTTTATCGGGTTTCAAACATCGGCGATCCTTTACCTGCCCTCCGGGACGGCGGCGGTGCTGGTGTACCTGCAACCCATACTCGTGGGGCTATTGGCGTGGTTTATCCTGGGCGAGCCGCTCTCGGCGGCCAAGGTACTCGGCCTGGTACTGGGTTTCTCCGGCATAGTCGCGGTGAGCACCGGAAGCCTCTCCGGCATCATATCTCCCCTCGGGGTGGTTTTCGGGGTGGGTTCGGCGTTTTTCTGGGCTCTGGGGACGGTCTTTTTCAAGCGGTACGAGGCCCGAATCTCGACGATGTGGGCCGTGGCGCTGCCGTTTGTGGTCGGGGGTGGCGTCCTCACGGTTTTCGGAACGGCCGTCGAGTCCTGGTCGGATGTGGCTTTTTCCGGCCCGCTGTTGGCGAGCCTGGCCTACGTGTCGCTCGTCGGGATAGCGGCGGCGTGGCTATTGTGGTTCGGCCTGATCCGGGCCGGAGAGGCGAGCCGGGTGGCGGCCTACGTCTTTTTCGTGCCCCTCGTGGGTATAGTCGTCGGGGCGATCTTTCTCGGGGAGCGCCTGACGCCCTCGCTCCTGGTCGGCGCGGCCCTGATCACAGCCGGCATCTACCTCGTTAACCGTTCACCCGCCGGGAAGAACGAGGCCGACGGGTAACCGGATACCGGTCCGTGAAGCTACCTGGCCCCACCGAACGCCGGATACGCGCCCCGAACCCGGGAAACGCTTCCGGGTTTTCTCCGTAGTAAGCTGTCCGGGTCGTTTTGTAGGCCCTTTTGGGAGAGATCTTGCAGCTTTTTGGAAGGCGACGTTACGTGGTGCTGGCGTTTGCGCTGCTGGTTTTGTTCTGGGGCTCCGCCTTCGCGGTAGTCAAGGTCGGGCTCGAGTATTCGCCTCCCATGCTCTTTGCAGGCCTGAGAATCCTGCTAGGTGGCTTCGCAATTTTGCTCGTGGCTGCCGTTTGGGGCGGGGACCCGCATTTGGGGCGCGACTGGCCGGTTTTTCTGCTGCTGGCGGCTTTCAACGGGACGTTCTTCTTCGGGTTCCAGACGTTGGCTATCTTGAACCTGCCGTCCGGTACGGCGGCGGTCTTGGAGTACCTGCAGCCGGTACTGGTCGGGCTACTAGCCTGGATGGTCCTGGACGAGTCGCTCTCATCGTCCAAAATCGTCGGCCTAATACTGGGTTTCTCTGGAATTATCGCGGTGAGTACCGGAAGCCTCTTTGGAAATCTGTCTCCGATTGGGGTGGCGTTCGGGGCTGGCTCGGCGCTTTCCTGGGCTTTTGGGACGGTCTTTTTCAAACGGTATGAGTCGAGGATTTCGACGATGTGGGCTGTGGCGATACCGTTTGTGGTTGGGGGCACGGTACTGACGCTTTTTAGCCTTTTTACAGAGTCCTGGGCGGAGGTGTCTCCGGCAGGCGTGCTCTTCGCGAGCCTCTTTTACGTGTCGCTCGTCGAGATAGCGCTGGCGTGGTTGATCTGGTTCGCCCTGATTCGGGCCGGGGAGGCGAGCCGCGTCGCGGTTTACGTTTTCTTCGTGCCCGTAGTTAGCATAGTGATCGGGGCGGTCTTCCTCGACGAGCGGCTAACGGCGTCCCTACTGATCGGGGCCGTCCTGATCGTCACCGGCGTCTATTTGGTAAACCGCTCGTCAACCGGAGAACATGAATCCGCCAACTAAGACTGCGACGGGGTGCGGACGTTGACATCCCCGCCGGCGCTAGTCTAATGTAGCCGGAGAACTCACACGGAAAACTGTCTACGTCCGGAAGGTCAACCTTTTGAAGCTGAAGTTCCTCGTCATATCGGATGCCCACCTGGGGGAGGCGCCCTCGATGCTCTCGTACCCGGAGGGCCGCCGGCACCTGCGGGACGTGGTGCTGGAGCACCTCGGCGGCGGCGAAAAGGTCGAGGCCGAGCAACTCATATTGCTCGGGGACATACCGGAGAGGTCGCACGCAACCCCAGAGGAGATGTTCTCCAGTACCCACGGTTTTATGGAATCCTTGTCAGAAGCGGTGACTTTCGACAAGCTCGTATACACCCCCGGAAACCACGACCATACTTTGTGGACCGCGTACTGCGAAAAGCTGTACGGAAGCGGGACCGCCGGCTGCATAACCGCGCCGCAAGGGGACCCGGTAGTCCGCGCCGGGAACCGGGTGGACGCCAACGACAGCGCCGGAGAGTTGCTGACGACGATCTTCGGTTACCCGGACGGCCGGGCCTGGAACACTATCGAAGATGAGAAAGTGAACATCTCCTTCGCCAACCCGCTCTACGCCGAGAGCTTCAACGGGCGCACCTACGTCTTCTCCCACGGCACCCATTTTCGTAAGGAGGTGACGTCCCCGCGTTGGGCGCGCCGGGTGGCGGAGTTGCTGACCTCAAACGGTGTGCTGGGCGACTTCCAGGTCATCTCCGAGGGGGACGTGCGGGAGGCGCAAAACCTGGAAGAGCTGGAGCGGGTGGTGGCGCCGTTTATAGACGCGCTGCTGCCCGCCTACGAGAACAACCCGGTTTCGATGCTCGACGAGGCGGGTTATCTAATGGCGGTCCTGAGCGGTCGGTTCGGCCTGCGGCGGCAGAGCCCGGACGAGACCCGTCTCTTTGCGGCGGAAGAGCTCCCGGAGGTGCCGGAAGACAGGATCCCACACCTCACCTCGAACGGGGAGGCCTCCGTCCTCCCCCTGGAGCTGTGCATGGAATATTTCCTGCCGCACATGAAGACGCACCTGCAAAAGCATGGCATGTACGAAGACGACGTTACCTTCGTCTACGGCGACACCCACGACGGGGGCTGGGGAGAGTTGCTGTTGGAAGACGGCCTGCAAATGCGCGTTTACAACACCGGCGGCTGGGTCACCTACGACGTGGAAGACCACCCAACCTGTTACCTGTTCGCCGTAGACGAGAGCGGGACCGAATATCTGCTAGACGTTTCTTTCAAGGAAGTGGAGTTAGACGAAAACCTGTTGCTCAAGGCGACCTCGGACAGTTCCGACTCCCAGAAACAGAAGGCCCGCAACGCCCTCCAAGACGTGCTGGACTGGGCCGGAAGTAAATTAACGTAAGGTAACGTAGCCTGTGTCACGGTGTCGGCCCGGCCGGATGTTAGACTCGGCTTTCAATGGTATTAGATCTTCGGGCCGCCGGGTTTGCGTGCAGGCCGAACCAAATCGAATCAGAAAACTCCCAGGTCCCCGGCCCCTCGGGCTGTGCCGGTGAAAGCCCTCGTACGTGGCTAGAAAGTCCTAGTGGGTAATCCAAGGAGCGTAAAGAAAACCTCGCGGGTGGGCAAGAGCCGGCCTTTGCGTGGAAAAACCCCCCCCAAAAGCGGCCGCCTGGACCCGGACCTGCGCCGGCTGGCGACCCTCGTGGCGGTGGCGATAGCCGTTTTCTCGTTCGGGTGGTGGCTGAGCGGACCGTTGGGAAGCCTTTGGGCGCTGTTTACAGAGATAGACGCGGGGGCTTTGAGGTCCACCATTCAGGGGCTTGGCCCGTGGGCGCCGCTGACCTCGACGGCCCTTATGGTCGTTCACGCCTTCGTACCGTTCCCGCTGGAGTTGCTGGCAGCAGCCAACGGGGTGGTATTCGGGACCTGGGGCGGCATCGCGGTAACCTGGGCCAGCATGGTCGTAAGCTCCTGGGCCGGGTACGGCGCCGCCCGGTTCGCCGGGCCGCTGATCTTCCGCATAACCCCGGGCGATCGCCTGGAGCGTATGGAGGAGTGGACCCGCGAGAGGTCCGACTGGCAGCTCGTCGCGGTGCGCTTTATCCCGATCATCTCTTTCAGCCTGCTAAACATCGCCATGGGCTTGCTCGGCATAAGGTTCTGGAGGTTTACCTGGACCACAGCGCTCGGCATTATACCCATCGTGGTGGTCTCGGTCGTCAGCGGGCACCTGCTGACCATCGGCCCGTGGGGCTGGGCCGTGGTCGGCGCGTTGGTCCTGGCCTTGGTCTTCTGGGAACTCCGGCGGCGGCGCGCGGAGCCTTGAGGGAATCTCCCGCAGGTTACTAGCCCCGGCTCACCGGATAGCCGCGAGCTGGACGCTCTGTGCGGCCAGGCCGTAGCCGGCTTCGGCGAGCGGGTGGGCGATTATGTCGGCGCCGGCCTCCCGCAGGGCGTCTTCCTCTTCCGGATACATGCTGATAGTGCTGATGACGCCCTCGAAGCCTCTGTCACGGAGTTCCTTTACGGCCTGCATACGGCCTTCGATGTCCGGTAGGGTGAGTATCACGCGCTCTAAACGTTCCATGTTCAGGTTACCCCAGAACTCGGGGTCTTCGGCGTCCCCGTAGACGACCCGCCGGCCCTCGGCCCGGTGTTCTTCTATCTTGGTCGGGTCCGAGTCGAGGCCTACGGGACGTCCGCCGTGGTCTATGAGGGTCGAGTAGGCAGAGCTGCCGGTCCGGCCCATGCCGAAGATCAGCGATTTCGCGCTGCCGAGTATCTGCGGGGTCTCGTCGGGGTGGCGGACGTCCCGTTCGAAGCGGCAGAGCGTAGGCTCCAACCTGGCGTAGAGCTCGTGAACGGCCCGGTTCAAGGGCGCGCTTATCACGAACGAGAACGCTACCGCCAGCGCCAAGATAACCAGGGAAGATTCGGGGATCAGGCCGCCCGCCGCCGCCGCGGCACCTGCTATAAGGGCAAACTCGCTGTAAGCCGTCAACGAGACGGCGACCATGAACGCGTTGCGGACCCGCAGGTTGAAGAGCGTGGCGAGAAAGAAGAACAGGGCGGTCTTGAGCGGCAGCAGCAACACCAGTAGCAGGGCGAAAGCCAGGCCTCCGAGCGTCGGGAAGCCGGCCAGACCGATCTCCAGAAAGAAACCGACCAGGAACGCTTCTTTGAGGCCCCAAAGCTTGTCTGCCAGCTCGTCCGCCTGGGCGGTGCCGGCCAGTAGCGCCCCGGCCGCCAGGGCGCCGAGCTCCGAGCTCAGGCCAACCCCTTCGAACAGGACGCCGGCTCCCAGGGCTAGTAAGAGGCCGTAGATCAAGAGTAGTTCGTCGTGCCGGCTCGCTTTGAGGAGCTGTGTCAGCGGCCAGCGGGCCAGCGGTATCGCGAGCAAGAGCAGGGCAAACGGAGAAGGAGCCCCCAAACCGCTGAAGGCCAGCAGCCCGATCGCCACGATGTCCTGGAGTATGAGGATGCCTATGGCGACCCGCCCGTGGTAGGAGTCCAGCTCACCCCGGCCTTCCAGCGTCTTCGCCGCGAGCACCGTGCTGGAGAACCCCAGCGTGATAGCGATAAAGATCGTCGCCGTAATATTGAATCCCAAGCCCAACACCACGAGCGCAAACAGCGCCGCGCTCAGCGCGAGGTGAATAGCACCGACGCCCAATACCTCGGGGCGCAGAACGCTTTTGATCCTCAAGTGCAGGCCGATGGTGAACAAGAGCAGCAACACACCTATGTGGCCGATCTCGTGCAAGAGGTAGGTGCTCTCGAAGCCTATCGCGAACAACGCGAAGCCCCCGGCCAAATAGCCTACCAGCGGCGGCAACCTCAAAGAGCTCGCTATGAGCCCCGACACGAAAGCCAGAACTAAAAGAATGGCCGTCACAAGCGAAGTCTCCAGGGCGATTCCTCCTCTATGCTGTCAAAGCCGACCATAGTAGTCTACTGCATTCGTAGTTCATGCTGCTTGCCGGAACGGGAAAGACCCGGGACCAAGGTGCTAGACTATTTTATAAACCATCTTTAGAAGGGGAACGCAATGGTGGACCATCTCGTGTTTTTCGCCGTCAAAGACGATGCTTCGGGTGAGGACGTAGAGGACCTTCTGTCTTCGATACGAGCCCTGAAAGATGGCGTCGGCAGCGTGGTAGACCTTTCCGTAGGAAAAGACTTCAGCGGGCGGTCCGGCGGGTATACGCACGCGCTTTTCGCCCGCTTCGAGGACCGGGACGGGTTAAAGGAGTACCTGGAGCACCCGGATCACCTCGCCGTCGTGGAGAAGCTCGGGGAGCGCACCACGGGCAGGATCGTGGCGGACTACGAGGTTTGATCCGGGAGCCGGACTACGGAAACATAACGCCGCGGGAACTCAAGGAAAAGCTGGACCGCGGCGACCGGCCGGAGCTACTCGACGTGCGGGAGCCGTGGGAGTTCGAGCTCGCCCGGATAGAAGGCTCCCGCCTCGTCCCTCTCGGACAGATGTCCCGGAGGGTTTCCGAACTCGACCCCGACCGGGAGACGGTCGTGATCTGCCACCACGGAGTCCGGAGCGCCTACGTGACCCGCTCCCTGGAAAGGTCCGGTTTCACGCGCGCCCTCAACCTCGAAGGCGGCTTGGACGCCTACTCCCGGATAGATGGAAACGTGCCGAGGTATTGATATTGACCCTCAAGGGGTTTCGGCGACTTTCACCGTGTCTTCCCGGGACCTTCCGGAACTCAGGCTCACCGTGCAACGGACGTGGTAAGCATCCCGCGACCCGGACGGTTCTTCCCGGAGATCCCCTGTCAGGATAAACTTTCTGGAGAAGGTGTTGCCGTCCAGGGTGACCCGGGCGTCGGTCCCGAAGCGGCCGCTCGCGGGCCCGTCGGCGCCCTCCAGCACGCGGCAGAGTGGGGGGGTGGAAACCCCCTTGCCCCATCCTCCAGCGACCAGAATTCTTTCTCCGCTCCGCTTTCTCTATGGAGACGGCCGCAAAGTCGGCTCCTTGCTGGCCGCAGGACCACAAGAGCAGCGCCAACGCGGCGAGGAGGCCCGCATCCTTGGCCGCCCTCACGAACCGGGGTTTCCCGCGGGCGCAGCGCGGGCGTAGCGCGGGCTGCTACGCCGCACGTATCGCATCCTCGACTTGCCGGTAGAGGCCGGCGGCGAGGCCCCGGGGGGTGGAAGAACGATCCCGGAGCCTGCGGGCCGCCTCCGGCGCCGGGGTTTCGCCGGGCATCTCGAAAGTGAGCACGATCTTTTCGAGGTCTTCCAGTCCCAACTCTTCCGCGACTACCTCTTGCACCTCCGCCTCGTCCCGTTCGGCGGCGACGGAGATCTCATGGCTCATGGCTTTCGGGTCTAGCTCCTGGCAAACGGCTATGCCGCCGCCCAACCGGCGCTCCCACCACCACCCGGCCCGGACGCCGGTGAAGTTCTCTTCCACGAGCATCGTCGCCTTGTCCGCCAAAAACTCGTTCAAATACTCGACCATACAGGGGTTTATAGCAGGTCGCACGGGGTCTTTCCCGCCGTGGGGAACCCGTATACAATACATTGGGAGTACGTGGAAAGGGAGATATGAATTTGGCAGACAAGCTTGCAGCCCCGCGGGGCCGTGCCGGAGAAGCCGTTGGGAACGGCGCTGCGGCCGTTCACGACCCCATGCTCGAAACTTACGGGTTTGGCGAAGGGCATCCCTTTAATCCCCTGCGCCTCCGGATGACGCTGGAGCTTTGCGAGGCGTCGGGGCTGTTCGAGGGTTACGAGTTTGTGGGCCCGGAGCCCGCGGACGAGAAGGACCTCTTGACCGTTCACAGCCTGACGTACATCCGGCTGGTTCAGCAGGCCGCCACGGGGCTCGTTGACCCCGCCGAGTTGCTCCACTACGGTATCGGCTCCTCCGACAACCCCGTCGTCCCGAACGTCCACGAGGCCTGCTCCCGGGTTGCCGGGGCGGTTTTGAAGTCGTGCCGGATGGTGATGGACGGCGAGGTGGACCACGCCATGTGCATCTCCGGCGGCCTCCACCACGCGCTGCGCTCCCGGGCGAGCGGCTTCTGCTTCTACAACGACGCCGCGGTGGCTATCGCCCGCCTCAAAGAAGAGCATCCCGGCATCCGGGTAGCTTACGTGGATACCGACGCCCACCACGGCGACGGCGTGCAGTGGACGTTCTACGACGACCCGCAAGTCCTTACCGTCTCGATGCACGAGACCGGCCGGCACCTGTTCCCCGGAACCGGCGGCGTGGGCGAGAGGGGCCGGGGAGACGGGGTAGGTTACTCCGTCAACGTGCCGCTGGAGCCGTTCACGGATGACGAATCCTGGATCGAATGTTTCGACGCCGTAGTCCCCGAAGTTTTACGGGCTTTCGGCCCCGACATCATAATCTCCCAGAACGGTTGCGACGGGCACAAGCTCGACCCGCTCACGCACCTCTCCGCCACCACCCGCCTCTACGAGTACGTGCCGGCCCGCGTCCACGACCTGGCCCACGAGCTCTGCAGCGGACGCTGGGTTTCAACCGGCGGCGGGGGCTACGACATCTGGCGCGTCGTTCCCCGCGCCTGGACCGCCCTCTGGGCAACGGTATCCCATCAGGAGTTGCCGGAGGAAGTGCCGGAGGATTGGCTCTCCAAATGGGGCGGACGAAGCCCCGTAAAGCTGCCGCGTCTCATGCGCGATGCCCCGCGAGACTACCCGCCCATAGAAAGGGCCCAGCAGATAGCCGACACCAACCGGCGCACCGTAGAAGCGGTGCTGGAAAAGCCCGTGCCACCCGTTAAATAGGTAGTATCAGCACGGAAACCTGTGCTACCCTATAAACCTGTTGATGGTCAAGTTATACGAACATAGTATCGCGACGCTTTCTACCGAGACCCCACCGAAACCCCGGGAGACGACGGAGCGTCGTACCACGCAAGAGCCACCTTACAAGGTCATCCTGCACAACGACGATTTCACGCCGATGGAGTACGTGGTGGAGACCCTGGTCAAAGTGATACCCCGCATGTCCGAGAAACAGGCGATCTCCATAATGATCGAGGCGCACACCAACGACAAAGCCGTCGCCCACAAAACCCACAAAGAACTCGCCGAACTCTACGCCGAACAGCTAACCTCCAAAGGCCTCATCGCTTCTATAGAGCCTGATTGAACGAACAACAGTCATTCATGGATGCACAGTCTTTAAACCGACAATTGTCCGATTTATATGAACCAGCAGTGGAGCACTTTGCACACGATTACTCACATTTCACTGGTTTGTCGCGTTTACTGCTGATCTGTGTTCCCGAAGCGTACTTTCGATCTTCGGTAAAGCTAATGGTTGTAGGTCAGCAAACTTATGGATGGGAAAATAAGAATGAGCATACTGTAGACGCACTTATGAAAGAATACAAAGATTTCGACTTGAGCCGTGAGCGTCCGACAAGTGTCTTCTGGCAGGCGGCACATGAACTTCATAAGAAGCTAAATCCCGATGGTCCTGAACACGCATTCTTATGGTCGAATCTGGTCAAGGTAGATCAAAACCGTAGGCGCCCTCAACCAGAGATAGAAGCTGTGGTTAGTCAGTACGAGCTGCTACAAAAAGAAATAAAAATTACGAAACCTGATGTTGTGGTGTTCCTAACAGGCCCAAGTTACGATGAGAGACTTTACAATAGTTTTCCGGGCGCGATGCCAGAAGAGATTCTACCGGAACCGAAACTAAACAGATTGGATTATGAGCAGCTCCCAATGAACACCTTCCGAACATACCATCCAGGTTATTTGAGACGCTCAAAGCAGTGGAGCATCTTGGACGACATAATATCCTCTATTGATGCGAACTAATTACTAACTCAAGCTCCTAAAATTGGAACCCTGTTAGCCCCCGATCTGGCTCATTGTTCGGTTGCGTGACTCTTCCGGGAGCGTGAGGCCCGCGGCTGGCTTTATCCCGGCCGTGTGCCATAGGACTTCGTGGATGGCCGGGATCGGGTTTTCGGAGCGGATGGCGTCTTTTACCGGCACGTCGAGGTCGGTAAGGAGGCAAGGGTGGATCTTGCCGTCCGCCGTCAGCCGCAGCCGGGAGCACCTGGCGCAGAACGGTTCGCTTACCGGCGTTATGACACCGAAGGTGCCGGGGGCTCCGTCGAACTTGAACTCGTCCGCCGGGGCCGCCGGGTCTTCTTTTTCTACCGGCTTCAGGTCTCCGAGTTCTGCCTGGGCGCGGTCCAGGATCTCCTTGCCGGAGATGAAGAGCGAGCGGAAGCGGGAGC
Organism: Rubrobacteraceae bacterium; assembly: GCA_965213905.1. GTDB lineage: Bacteria > Actinomycetota > Rubrobacteria > Rubrobacterales > Rubrobacteraceae > SIRX01. The sequence continues at coordinate 2,613,064 of OZ243922.1, forward strand.
CGTCGGTGTCGCCGTTTAGGGGCATTAGCTCGATGAAACGGGCGTGGATCGGGTATTCGAGCGTCAGCCTCGCCATGTCCGCTATCTCGTCGTCGTTTACCCCGCGCATCGCTACCGCGTTCAGTTTGACAGGCGAAAGCGGCGTCTTCAACGCGGCCATTACGGATTCCCAAACTTTCTCGAAGTGATCCCGGCGGGTTATGAACTGAAACTTTTCGGGCTGCAGCGTGTCCAGCGAGATGTTTATGCGGTCCAGGCCGGCTTCGACCAGGTCTTCTAGGTAGTCTTTCAGTAGGAAGCCGTTGGTGGTCATGGTTACGTCTTCGAAACCCATTTCTTTTAGCTGCTCGATGAACCACACGACGCCGCGCCGGACGAGCGGCTCACCGCCGGTAACGCGGACTTTTGTCACGCCCAGTTGCAGGCAGGCTTCGGCGAAGGTTAGCATCTCCTCCAGGGTTAGGATGTGGCTTTTGTCTTGGAAGACGATGTCTTCGGGCATACAGTATTGGCAGCGGAAGTTGCAGCGGTCGGTTACGCTGATCCGCAGGTAGTCCATCTTGCGGTTGTAGGAGTCTGTTAGCTGTGTAAGGGTGGTTTTCAAAACTTCCTCCTTTGGGGTTATTGTAAACTCTGAGAGGCCAAACGGCTGCCCTCGCCGCTCTCGACGTGAAATTTGGCCGGCCCTTACAATTACGGTCGAGTTGGCGTTAAACTGTCGCGATAGTCGGCGGAGCCGGAAGAGGTCTGCAGCTTTTGGGCAAGTCTTTTGTGGAGAAAGAAACTGTGAACCGCCGTCGGAACCTTGGCGGACATAGAGGAAGCCGCTGCTGACGGCTGCACTCGTGCTCGTCCCGCTGGTGCTGGCCTTGCTGGCCGCGCCCGTGGCGGTGCTCGCGGGAATGATCCGTAAGGAACTAGCGGCCCCGGCCGGCGCGGCGGTTACCGCGCTGGCGTTCGCCGCCGCTCTCTATAGCTGGCTCTCCGGCGGCGGGAGGGTAGACGTCCCGTGGGCGCCGACCCTGGATCTGCGCTTCGCGGTCGAGCTGGACGGGCTCGCCGCGCTTTATACGCTCCTCGCAACCGGTGTGGGATTTCTCGTGGTGGTCTACGCCTCCCGGTACATACCGCTGCACCTGCACCACGAGGACCGGCCCCAAGAGTATGCTGTCCGGTTCCAATTCTTTATTTTGCTTTTTATGGGGGCGATGGTCGGGCTCGCGATGGCCCAGGACCTTATCCTGATCTTCCTTTTCTGGGACCTCACCGCCATAGCTTCTTATTACCTGATCGGCTACGACGCCCATAAAGAAGAATCCCGTACCTCGGCCCTCATGGCCCTCTTGGTCACGGGCGTCACCGCCGTACTGCTGCTCATCGGAGCCCTGATGCTCTACGCCGCTTACGGAACTTTCTCCGTGCCGGAACTCTCGGAGGCGACGGAGCCCGGCCTACTCTTGATCGTTGCCGGCGGGCTCATAGCTATCGCCGGGCTCGCAAAGAGCGCCCAGGTCCCGTTTCAGTTCTGGCTGCCGCGGGCGATGGCCGCCCCGACGCCGGTTTCGGCATATCTGCATTCGGCGGCGATGGTGGCGGCCGGGGTACTGCTCATCGGACGGGTCTATCCGTTGATCCAGAAAAGCGAGTTCCTGCTCGGTGCTTTGACGGTTATCGGGGCGAGTTCGATACTGGTCGGCGGCCTGATCGCGTTGTCCCGCGACGTGCTCAAGCAACTCCTGGCCTACTCCACGATCTCCCAGTACGGTTACGTGGTTTTTATGTTCGGGATGGGTGGCAAGTACGGCGCGATGGGCGCCTCGTTCTACGTGATCGCGCACGCCCTCGCAAAGAGCGCCCTCTTCCTGACCGCCGGTGCCGTTACGGAGGCGACCGGCGAAAACCAACTCTCCCGTATCGGCGGCCTGGCGCACCGGATGCCGCTGCTGGCCGCCTCCGCCGGGGCCGCCGCCGCAGGACTCGCCGCCGTGCCGCTGACCATCGGGTTTTTCAAAGACGAGTTATTGTTCGGGGCGGCGTTGGAGCAGGAAAGCTTTCTGTTCGTCGGGATGTCGCTGCTGGCGACGGTTCTAACGCTCACTTACACCTGGAGGTTCTGGAGCGGCATCTTTCTCGGGGACGAACAGGGCGAGGTCGAGGGCATTCCGATGGCGCTCGTGCTGCCGATCACGGTGCTCGGGGTTCTGGTGCTTTTTGGGGGCATTGTCGTGAGTCCTTTCGAAGAGCTGGCCCGGGCCGCGGGCGAGGTTTCATACGCGGGGACCATAGACAGCGTAACGACCGCCTACAAACTGGACGCCCGGCCGGAGAACTTGCTGGCGTTGGCGACTTTCGGGCTCGGGGCGCTGGTCATTATTTCGACGCCGCTCTGGCAGGGGGCGGTAAATGCGTTTGCCCGGCTCGGGGAGAAGGTCGGGCCGGAGCGGGTTTACTTCGTTAGTTTGGAGAAGTTGAACCGCTTTTCCGACGTGATCCACCGAATCGAGGTGCGGGACACGCGGGAGCGGGTGGCGGCTATTCTGGTGCCGGCGGGAATACTCGTCGGGCTGGGCCTCATTTTTACCGGAACGGCCGGCGTCTACCAGTTCGGCGGTTTCGTGAGGGACGACTTCCCGCTGCTGCTCGCCCTGATCGGGGCCTCCACAGCCTCGGTAGCCACCTGTATCGTCCGAAAGCACGTTACCATGGTGCTGGTCATCTCGGCCGCCGGTTTCTCTATCGCCGTCGCCTACGCCTTTTTCGGTGCGCCGGACGTGGCGCTGGTGGCGGTTCTGGTCGAGACCATCGTCACGCTCATAGTCCTCGGGGTGCTCAAGCTGATCCCCTACGACGTTCTGCGCCGCGGGGCGCGGATACCGGTGCAGAACGCAAAGGCAAAGGCGGCGATCGCGGTGCTGGCCGGCGGGTTTATGTTCGCGATAAGCTGGGCGACGCTCTCCCAGACGACCACGGAGGAGACCGTCGCCCAAGGGCTGCTGGAGCTCACGCCGGAGGCCCACGGCAAAGCCGCCGTAACGGTAATACTGGCGGACTTCCGGGGCCTGGATACGATGGGGGAAATCTCGGTGGTCGCCCTGGTGCTGCTCGGGATAGCCACCCTGCTCTGGCGCGGGAGGCTGCCGTGAGCCGGAGGCTACAATGAAAGGCGTGCGCGAGGGAAGCCCCGGCGGCGTCCCGGCGGGCGTTACGAGCGTCATGACCCGGGTCGTCTCCCGGCTTCTCCTGATGCCGACGATGGCAACGGCGGCGGCCATCCTCATAAAAGGCTACGTCGAGGCGGGGGATGGGTTCTCGGCGGGCGTCGTCGTTTCTTTGGGGATACTGATGCAGTATCTGGCTTTCGGGCGTGAGCAGGCCGAGAGGCTTCTGCCGCTGCGGGGCATCGGTTACCTGGCGTTCGTGGGGTTGCTCGTCACGCTGGCGGTAGCGTTCCGGCCGCTGTTCGTCGGCGAGCCGCTAATGACCCACTGGCCGCCGCCGGGTGATTCCGTAATCTACCTCGGCACGCTGGAGATCATAACGGCCGTCGCCTTCGACATCGGGATATTCCTCCTGGTTATCGGCTACGGGACCGGGACCATAAGCCTCATCGCCCGGCTCGTCGCCCGCATCGAACGCCGCAGCCCGGAAGAAGAGCACCAGGACCCCGACGAAGCCTTCGGGAAGGGTGCCGGATGACGTTTATCATCTCGCTTGCCGTTTCTATAGTCTTCGGGGCCGGGGCGTTCCTGATCCTGCAGCGCAACCTGATCCGGGTGGTTATCGGGATACTGCTCATCTCGAACGCCGCCAACTTGTTTATCGTGTCGGCCGGCATTACGCGGGGACGTGCCCCAATCTACCCGCTGGCCGAAAACGCCGAGACGAGCGACCCGCTCGTGCAGGCAATGGCTTTGACGGCCATCGTGATCGGCTCTAGCGTCGCCGCCCTGCTACTGGCCCTCAGCTACCGCCTCTACACCTCGCACAGCACGGTAGACCTGGAAGACATCGCGCGGGCCGAGGCCGAAGCCTCCGAAGCACTCGACCGGGGCGAAGAACCGGAGCTCATAGACGCCGACCGCGAGGAGCCGATTTGATCCTGATCTCGCTCTCCATTGGCCTTACCTGGATCTTCGGCACCATCCTGGCGATGCTCGACGGCCGCCGGCGCAGCGTGGGAATCCTCGCCCTGGCGGCCCTGGGGGCCAGCTTAGTCTCCGTCATCCTGCTGGCGATTCGGGTCTTCCAGGAAGGCACGGTCGTCTTCGTGGCGGGCGACTGGCCGCTGGGCCTCGGGATAGCGCTGCGGGCCGACGCCCTGGGCGTTACCTTCGCCGTAGTGTCGAGCGGGGTCGTCTTCGTTTCGCTGCTCTACGAGGTTATCCTGGGCGTCCGTTCGAGGACTTTCCCGGCCTTGATCCTGTTTCTAAACACCGGGCTCGTGGGGATCTTCCTGACCGGAGATATGTTCAACTTCTACGTCTTTTTCGAGATCGCGATGACGGCGGCCTACGTGCTGACGGGCTACCGGGAGCAGGACTACCAGGTGCGGGCGGCGTTTATCTTCGCCGTTATAAACCTTTTGGGATCGGTTATATTCCTGATCGGGGTCGCCGCCCTGTATCATATTACCGGAACGCTGGACATGAGAATGGCCGCCGAGCGGGCGTTGGAGACCGGCGCCAACCCAACCCTCATTATTGCCACGGCGCTATTCGTGGCTTTCGGGTTGAAGATCGGGCTGTTCCCGTTCCATTTCTGGTTGCCGGCCGTCTACGTCGGGAGCCACGCGCCGGTAGCGGCGATTTTGAGCGGCGCCCTGGCGAACATCGGCAGCTACGGCATTTTGCGTTTCGGCGGGTACATACTCCCCGACCAACTCGCGTTCGGGACGCCGGTACTGATGGTGTTGGGTGCGGCGAGCATTATCTACGGCGCCCACCAAGCCGTCTCCCGGCGTTCGCCGGTCGAGGTGATGGCGTACTCGGCTATCGGCCAGGCGGGGTACATCTTGATCGCCATTGCCATCGGTGGTCCGGTTGGGTATGCGGCGGCGGTGATTTACGCCGTGGTCAACTCGCTCAATAAGTTACTGGTCTTTCTGGCGACCGGGCTACGCGGTTGGATGGTCGGGGCGGCTTTTGCCATCGGGGCTTTTAGCATCGCGGGCGTGCCGCCGGCCGCCGGTTTCATTGGCAAGCTGGCGCTGTTTCGGGCCGCTATCGGGGTGGAGAGCCTCGCTGGAAGCGTGGCGTTGGTCGCTTTGATCTTCTTGGGCGGGGCTTTGTCGTTCGTGTATTCGTTCCAGATCTACCAGAGCGTCTACCTGAAGCCGGGCCGAATGGAAGGGGGCAAGCCGAGTTCGGCCGGCGCGCGGGTGCTGGTGGTCGCGTTGGCGGCGTTCCTGATCGGTCTAGGACTCTACCCCGAACCGCTACTCTACGTCGGCGCACAGGCCGCGGAAGTACTGGTAGGGGGACCGTAGGCTTGAGGTACGTCGTCTTTACGCTGTTTCTTCTAACGCTCGTCTACCTGCTCGTCTTGGGAAGCTTCGCGCCGTGGGACATAGCAATAGGCGTTGTTATATCCGCGGCCCTGATCCTCATAACCCGGAAGTTTTCTTTCCGGGAGAAACCTTCTTCCTCGAACCTGTTGAGCCGCTTTCTGCACTTCTGGCCGTTCGTGGTGGCTGAGGTTTGGAGCATCATCACGGGGACGTGGGAGGTCGCGCTGGTCACGCTGCATTTGAGGCCGTTGGTCAGCCCCGGGATTGTGGCCGTACCGATCGGTGAGCGGACCCCGACGGGGGTTGCGGTCTCGGCCCAGTGTACGACGCTCTCGCCGGGAACTTTCCTCGTGGACGTTGACTGGGAACAGGGCGTAATGCTGATCCACGCCCTGGACGCGAGCGACCCCGACCAGGTGCGCCGCGAACACCAGGAGTTCTACGACAAGTGGCAGAGAAAGGTGTTTCCGTGATTTTCATAGTGCTCGCAGGAGGTATGAGTTGCATACGATAGTTTTTTTCGCGGCGGCGGGTTGGATGACGGTGCTGCTGGTGGTAAGCGTGATCGCCACCATCCAGCTCCGGGATACGGCGGGCCGCATCCTGGCCCTCGACACCCTGACGCTCATACTAGTCGGGCTACTGGTGCTCTTCTCCGACGCCTTCCAAACGGCATACTACCTGGACGCCGCCCTGATACTGGCGCTGCTGGCGTTCGTCAGCACCATCGCCGCGGCCCGCTACCACGGTGAGAGGAACATCTTCTAGTGGCCGCGATATTCCCCTGGGTGGCCGACGTACTCGTCGTCTTCGGTACGTTCATCGTGACCATCGGGGTCTACGGCATAATCCGGATGCCCGACACCTTTACCCGGCTTCATGCCGCGAGTAAATCCGTGTTCTTGGGCCTCATAACGCTGCTTCTAGCATCGGTGTTCACGACGGACCAGGGCATCATACTGCGCGTTATTATGATCGCCTTTTTCCTCCTCATGACCACGCCGGTCTCCGCCCACGTGATCGGGAAGGCTTACTTCCAACGCCGCGGCAGGATGCGCGCCCCGGGCGCCGTAGACGAATCCGGGCAACGTTTGAACGAACCCGAGAATACGGAAGAAGCGCCCTAACTACCGGCTAGACGGACTATCTTCTCCGCCAACGTATCCCACCCTAGATACTCGACGCTGTTGTTTCGCACCACCTGGGCGTAACCAGCCTGTTGCTCCGCCGGTAGAGAGAGGTAGCTCGACAGGGCGTCGGCTAAATTTTCTTCGAAGCTGTTCGTGCTTACACGGAGGTCGAATGGCAAACCTCGGCCGACGATGCCGCCCGCCTCGCGGAGACCGGAGTGATCCGCGACGAACGGCGGAACCCCGCTCGCCGCCGCCTCCGCCGCTACGAGCCCGAAGCTCTCCGGGAAGATAGACGGCACCACCGCAACGTCCGCCGCCGGCAAGAGCTTCGCCAGCTCTTCGTGCTCCAGCGGCCCGACGAACTCTACGGCGTTCGAAATCCCTGCCGCGTCCCGGAGCAGTTCTTCGGGGATTGTGAAATGGTCCAGCGGCCCCGGTGGACCACGCTCGTACAACCGGCCCCCATCGGCTAGTAGTTCCAGGACGCGCCGGTCACCTTTGCTCATGGAAAGGGTGAGGGCTTCCAGCGCTTCCCGGAAGGTGCCGAAACCAACGATCAGGAGCCGGGCTCCCGTGCGCCGGTAGACGTGGGGAAAAGCCGAGATCAGGGCGTGTACACCCTTCGAAGCTATGAGTTTGCCGACGTAGATGACGAGCGGCGAGTCCGAATCCAAGAATGATTTTAGGCGCCCTCCAGCATCCCGGTCGGGGTCGCGGGGCGCGTAAGTGTTGGAGATTGCGTGGATGCCTTCAGCTAAATCTTCGGCATCGGAAGGTTCGTTTTCGAGCAGTTCGCGCAGCGCGGCGGCGTGTTCCGGCCCGCGCCCCGAACCACCGTCCAGTTCTTCCAGGAAACGAGGGTCCAGTACGCCTGGGTGGAAGAGCTCCGTGTCTACGCCGCCCGGTAGGGCGAGAACTTTGTCCGCCATCTCGGGAAAGTCTTCCACGATGGTCCCGGCGCTATCTTCAGAAAGGACCAGTACGCGCCTCGCGCCCGCCAGTCCCTCGCGGGCCACTTCCAGGTAGAAGTTGCTCTTGCGGGCGACGTATTGCAGGGCGCTGCCGTGGACGATGCTCAAGTATGGCGTTTCCGTTTGCGTCAAGGCTCTACGGGAGATCAGGGGTCCCGGCACGGAATGGTTCGTGACGACCACGTCGGCCCCCACGTCGTCGAGTACGGATCTTATCGCGGCGACGTTGCACCGGGCATACTCCTCGAATTCTCCGACGGATATATCTAGAAAGGTCTTTACCCGCCACCCCGGATAATCGTCGTAGACGTAGACGGGCAGCAAGTCCCCGATAAGCGGCTGGTAGACCGCGCAACGCCCGCTGTAGAGGGTTTCCCGTTTTTCACGAAGCTCGACCCCTGATTCGTCCGCCGTATAGCGCTCGCTGACGAAATCATAGTCCAGGGGGCGGGGTTCCTGGCAGAGGAGGCTTACTTCGTGGCCGGCATGTACCAGGGCGCGGCAGAGGTTCTGCACGTAGACGTTGCTCCCGGAGCCGGAGAGCATGTAACCGTGTGTAACGACCAACTTCACTCACCGGAGAATAGCAGAGCTGCTCTTCCGAGTAGAAGTGTTCTTTCAGGCCAATCGTGACCCCAAACCCGGGGAAAGAACTGCGGTGTAGAGTGCGGACACGAACAGCGGCATCGTGTTGCACGCCACCTAGGCGGGCACACAGTAAAGCGCATTTGGCCGATGAACCGGCGCCTTTGTGAACGGTCAAGCTCTACCGCCTCTACTACGAGCCGGGCGGACAAGGTATTGGTTACGCCCGTACCCAAAGAAACCGGAGAAGACGGCGCACCTCGAAAGGATCCGAACACCTGTAGACTTTGCGACGGTGTCGTTTGCGGGTATACTAACTAGCCAATTGGGGAGTAGCCGCCCGCGAAATATGCGGGGGGATCGGCCGTCAATACGGGGTTTCCCCCGGTCGATCACCGGCCCTGCGGCGTCATAGTCGCAGCGCAATGGGCGAGACCATTTGCAGTCAACGACGGCTGTGGAGGGCTCGCTCTTCGTCTTCCAGGCCCGTCCGAAAAGGAGATGGACCTTGCAGGCTCAGGAAACTTCCTTCGAGACGCGCAACGTCAAATGGCACTCGCTGACCTCGGCTACAGTCCTGGAAGAATTGGGCGTCCACGACGATGGCCTAAGCACCGAAGAAGCGAAGAAACGCCACGAGAGCCACGGCCCGAACGTCCTCGAAGGCAACTCCGGCGACGGGGTGCTCAAGCTCTTGTGGCGCCAGATCAATGACCCTCTCATCTACGTGCTGCTGGCCTCCAGCGCCCTGGCTATGGCCCTCGGTAAGATCGTGGACGGCTCCGTGGTCTTGGGCGTGGTGGTCATCAATACCCTGATCGGCTTCGCCCAGGAATATAAAGCCGGCAAAGACATCGAAGCCCTTACGGACCTGGTCCCGAACGAGACGACCGTTCTGCGCGACGGCGTGCGGACGACGGTCGTGGCACCCGAGATCGTGCCGGGCGACGTCATACTCCTGGAATCCGGCGACAAAGTCCCCGCCGACGGACGCCTGCTCGCACAACGCAACCTGCAGATAGACGAAGCCGCCCTCACCGGGGAGTCCGTGCCGGTCTACAAGGGCACGGACTCGGTCTCCGAAGAAGCGTCAATCGGGGAGCGCACGGGCATGGTCTACGGCGGCACGCTCGTTACCTCCGGCACCGGACGGGCGGCCATAACCGCCACGGCCAACGAGACAGAGCTCGGGCGCATCTCGGAGATGTTGAGCGAGACAACCGAGGTCCAGACGCCGCTCACCCGCCAGATCTCCACGGCCGGAAAGTGGATCACGGGCGCCATCCTCATCGTCGCCGTACTGCTCTTCGGCGTCGGCCTCCTGCGCGGCTACCCGCTGGTGGACGCGGTGCTCTCGGCCATCGCCCTGGCCGTCGCCGCCATCCCCGAGGGCCTGCCGGCGGTCATCACCATCGCGCTCGCCATCGGGGTGCGGCGCATGGCCGGGCGGCGGGCCGTCATCCGGTACCTGCCCGCAACGGAGACTCTGGGCAGCGCGACCGTGATCTGCACGGACAAGACCGGCACCCTCACCAAAAACGAGATGACCGTCAAAAAACTCTGGACGCCGGGTGGCTCCGGGAACGGTAAATTCTACGAACTCTCCGGCGTCGGCTACGAGCCCGAGGGCGTGCTGTCCGGGACAGAGGGTAAAGAAATAGAGACCCCGCCCGACAGCCTGGGCGAACTTGTGATGTCCGGGGCTTTGTGCAACGATGCCGGCATTTCGCAGGATGGGGGAAGCTGGCTCGTGCAAGGAGACCCGACCGAAGGCGCACTCATCGTGGCCGCCCGCAAGTTGGGCTTCGACGAAGCAGGCATCCGGCAAAAACTCGCCCGCAAAGACGCCATCCCCTTCGAGTCCGAACGTCAGTACATGGCGACGCTCAACGAGATACCTGCCGAAGCGACCAAGAGCGGGGCGGTAGATTCCCGGGTGGTCTACATAAAAGGCGCGCCGGAGGTGATCCTGGAGCGCTGCGACCGGGCCGCCGGCGGCGCGGAACTCGACCGGAAACTCGTAACCGGAAACATCCAGAGCATGGCGAACGAAGGCTTGCGCGTGCTGGCCTTTGCCCGCAAAACGGCCGGTTCCCTGACGGAGCTGAACGAGGACGCCGCCGAGGACGGTTTCGAGTTGCTGGGGTTGCAGGGCATGATCGACCCTCCCAGGGAAGAAGTCATCGAGGCGGTGCAACGGTGCCACGCGGCCGGCATTACGGTCAAGATGATCACCGGCGACCACGCCGGAACCGCTGCCGCCATCGGCCGCCAACTCGGCCTTATCGGCGAAGAAGACACGGCCGTTACCGGCAGGGAGCTGGACGAGCTCTCGGACGAAAACCTCTCCGGCGTCGCCACAGAAACAAACGTCTTCGCCCGCGTCGCCCCGGAGCACAAACTCCGCCTCGTAAACTCCTTGCAGGCCCAGGGCGAGGTCGTAGCCATGACCGGCGACGGCGTAAACGACGCCCCCGCGCTCAAGCAGGCGGACATCGGCTCCGCGATGGGCATAACCGGCACCGACGTCTCTAAAGAATCCGCCGATGTGGTCCTGACCGACGACAACTTCGCCTCCATCGCCGCCGCGGTCGAGGAAGGCCGGCGGGTCTACGACAACATCCGGAAGTCTTTTGCTTTTATTCTGCCGACGAATGTGGGGCAGGGGCTCATTATCCTTCTGGCGGTGATGTTCTTCCCGATCATTGACGGGAACCCGCTGTTGCCGATACAACCGACCCAGATCCTGTGGGTCAACATGGTGGTCGCGGTAACGTTGGCGCTGCCGCTGGCGTTCGAGGCTTTAGAGCCGGATGCCATGAACCGGCCGCCGAAAGACCCGAAGGCCCAGATCATAGACCGCCTGGTGTTGGGCCGGACGGTCGGGGTCGGGATTCTCATGGCCGTCGGCGGCATAGGGCTGTTCCTCTTCGAATACTACTCCCAGTTGGGCCAGGGGGTCGCCACCGGCGTCGCGCTGGCCGAGGCGCAGACGATGGCGGTAACGACCATCGTGTTCCTACAGATCTTCTACCTCCTCAACTCCCGCTCACTCCTGTACTCGATCCTGGAAGTGGGGCTTTGGACGAACAAGTGGATCTACGTCGGCATCGGGGTTTTGCTCGCGTTGCAGGTCGGGTTTGTGTACCTGCCGTTTATGAACACGTTGTTCGGCTCGGCGCCGCTGAGCATCGTGGAGTGGATCGAGACTCTGGTCGTCGGCCTGATAGTCTTGCCCATCATTAGCCTGGAGAAGTGGTTCCGCAAGCGCCAGACCCGCGAAAAAGAGACGTCGGAGGCGGCGTAAATGCCGGAACTTTCGACTTGACTACTTAGAAACGTCCGGCTACAATCCATATCAAGCACACAGTAGCGGAGGGGAGTATCCCCTGGCGCTCCATCGTCAATACGGCTGACGCCCGGTGGAGCCGGTCCGAAAGGACATGGAGAGACCTCCGGCTTGTAGATAACGAGCCAGAGGGAGCCACATATGAACCGCCGCAAGTGCCAAGACGCAGGTCCCAGACTCCGGGGCCTCCAACTTCCTTTACCCCGTAACTTCACAAACTGCGCCGCGTCTGGTGGCGCATATTCGATCGGCGGTTCTTATGTAACCTTCGGGGTGGGTTATGGAACGGGTTAGCGCCACCCGCAGCGAGCTTCTAGCGAGGAAGGCCCAGATCGGCCTGGCCGCCCAGGGCCGGGACCTGCTCAAAGAGAAGCGGACCGCCCTGATGCGGGAGTTCGACCGTTTGAGTTCCTCGGCGCTCCGCGCCATGAAAAACCTCGAAGAGCAGGCCGCCACCGCGCGCGACACCCTGAGCGAAGCCATCGCCCTCGACGGCCCGGAGTCTATCGGCTCTGCGGCCATAGCGGCCACCGGCGAGGTCGAGGTCGAGTTGAGCACCAAGAACGTCGCCGGGGTGCCTATAGTGGAGCTGGACCACGACACCGTCGGAAGGTCCCGCATCGGGCGCGGATACAGCCTGACGGCCACCACGCCCCGGGTAGATCGGACGGCGGAGGACTTCGAGGTCGTGTTGGACGGGCTGCTGGACGTGGTCGCCGTCGAGATGTCTCTGAGGAGGCTGGCAGAGGAGATCACGCGCACCACCCGCCGCGTGAACGCCCTGGAACACGTCGTCATCCCGCGCCTGGAAGAGCAGCGCGACTTTATCGCGATGGTCCTGGACGAGCGGGAACTCGAAAACCGCGTGCGTCTGATGCGGGCGAAGGCCAAGTCCGACCGGGAGAAAGAGAATGCTAGAGAGCTGGGGAGGGCATCGTGAGCACGATGGACGTCAAGGATTCCAACGATAACGCGCTCGACTCCGTGCGCCAGATAGAGCGCACGCTGGAAGACCGCCAGGAGATAGAAAAGGTCGCCGGAGAACGCCGAACCGCCGCCCAGAAAGAGGCGGAGCGTATCCTGGTCTCCGCCCGCGAAGAGGGTGAGAAAGCCGCCGAAGAACGCCGCCGGGAAGTCCTGGAGGCGGCCGACGAAGAAGTCGCCCGCATTCTAGAAGCGGCGAGGGCCGAAGCCGAAAAGCTGCGCGAGCACGCGGCGGGGGAACAAGACGCGGCGGCGCAGGCCGTGGTCGAGCAGATACTGCCCGGAGGGCGGGCATAGCATGTCGCTCGTCTCCATGTCCAAGGTGCGGGTTATCGGCCCGAAAGTCCGGCTCGACGGCGTGCTCGAAGAGTTGCACAAGCTGGAGTTGGTGCATCTTATAGACGTGAAGGAAGAGGAGGACTTCGAGGTCTCATCTCTTTCGCTCGACGAGCGGCACGCGGCCCGGGCGGACGAGCTCCGGTTCCTCATAGCCGAGTTGGAAGCCCTGCTGGACCTGCTCGGGACAGATGGCGGACAAGCCGAGGCGAAAGAAGATCTGGTCCCCGGCGCGGTGGATACGGGCTCTCTAAAGGATCAACTAAGAGAGATCTCCCCGAAAGTCGGAGAGCTTCGGGGGCGTATCGAGGCGTTGCAGGACGAGCAAATCGTGTTGCCCCGCTACGTCGAACCGTTGCGCCAGCTCTTGCCGCTGGTGCCGGAGTTGGCCGATCTGGAGGAGCAGGAGTTGAACCTGCTGCGGCTGGATACGGTTGCGCTCGTGCTCAACACCGACGACGATAGCCTGATCTCGATGCTGCGGGACGAGTTGGCCGAAACCGTCGGCCAGCGTTTCGAGTTAGTGTACAAAAAGATCGAAGAAAGCGCCATCGGGTGCGTCATTGTGTTTACTCACGACGACGCAGAGGCGATTCACGCCCTCCTCGGACAGGAGCATGTCCGGCACGTCTCGCTGCCGGACGAGTACGCGAACCTCTCCCTGCGCGGCTCGGTTGCCGAAATGGAAGAGCGGATCTCCGTCCTCCCGGCAAAACTCAAGGCCGCCCGCGTAGACCTGGACGACCTGCTCCGCCCGCACGAAGACGACTGGCGCACCCTGCTCGCCGGCCTCCGCGCCGAGCTGGAGCAACTCGACGCGGCGGTACTCGTCGGCGAGACGGGCCACACCTTCGTCGCCGCCTACTGGGTTCCCAAGAAACAAGTCGTCCAACTGCGCGGCGAGTTGGAAGCCCGCGTCGGAGACGAGGTCGTCGTAGAGGAGCTAAAGGTCGGCCGCTACGACGAGAAAATGCCGGTCCTCATGCACAACCGGAAAGTCGCCCGGCCATTCGAGGGGCTCGTCAAGTTCCTGGACCTGCCGAACCCCGGCACGATGGACCCGACCGGTTTGATGACGCTGTTTTTGCCGCTCATCTTCGGGGCGATGGTCGGGGACATCGTGTACGGGGCGCTGCTCTTTCTGGGTGCGCTGTACGTAAAGAAGCGTTTCACGGAGCCGGGCATGATCCGGGACCTCGGGTCGGTCATGCTTATCGGTTCGGTCTGGGCGATCATCTTTGGTTTCATCTTCGGCGAGGCGCTCGGAAACCTCGGCTATCAGGTGCTCGGTTTCGCGGATGGTGACGACTTCGCGCTGTGGTTCTACCGGCCGGAGGGGTTGGTGCCGCTGCTCATTTTTGCTATCGCGCTCGGGGCGACGCACGTAGTGTTGGGCTTGCTGCTCGGGATCTGGCAGGGCTGGCAGGAGCAGCACCGCGGCGAAGTGGCCGAGAGGTTCGGGACGCTGCTCGCGATCGTCGGGGTGTTCGGGATCGCTGGTCTGGCGGCTGGAATGCTGCCGGGTGGAGTGGTTACGCCCGCCATAGCCGTCATCATCGTGGGGCTCGTCCTGATCATGGCCGCCCACGGGCGGATGGGCCTCTTGATGGGGCCGCTGGAGCTGATCGGGGCTTTGGGAAACATCCTCTCGTACCTGCGGGTCGCGGCTGTCGGGCTGGCGAGCGCGTACCTGGCGATAGTCGCCAACGAGTTCGCGGTAGCGGCGCCGCTCTGGATCGGGGTGGTCATCGCAACGCTGTTCCACACGCTCAACCTGGCGCTCGCCGGCTTCTCGCCCATGATCCAGGCGATGCGCCTGCACTACGTGGAGTTTTTCTCGAAGTTCTACTCCGGCGGCGGAAAGGCCTTCAAACCGTTCGGCGCCCGCACCGGACAATCGCCGCCCACCGCCGAGCGGGAGTTGCACTACGACACGCCAAACCCATAAGGACCCCTGAGGAGGAACGATGAAGTCACGAAAGTTCGCCAGCAGAAAACTTTGCACAAGCACCGGGCGGTGTTTGTGACGAAGTTGTCGGTAAAGTCGAGAAAGGAGAAAAAAGATGGAAGCTGGATTGATCGCGATAGGAGCCGGCCTGGCTATTGGCCTCGCCGCGCTCGCCTCGGGCATGGCCCAGAGCCGGGTCGGGGCGGCGGCGATGGGGGCCATCGCCGAGAAGCCGGAGCTTACGGGCCGGGCCATCCTGCTGATGGCTATTCCGGAGACCCTTGTGGTCCTCGGGTTCGCCGTGGCCGCCATGATCATACTGCTACTCTGAGGCGGGTAGCGTGAGCCCGCTAAACGACCTCCTCTCCGCCATCGAGGCGGACGCCAAAGAGGAACGCGCCCGGCTCGACGAATCGAGCCGGGCCGAGTCGGACGAAATACTAGACCAGGCCCGCGCCGAAGCCGAAACCGTCCGCGCCGAGCCGGTCCAATCTCAAGAGCCGGAGCTCCGGCGCGAGTCCGCCCGCCGCATCGGGGCGGCCCGGGTCGAAGCCACGAACCTCTTGCGCGAAGCCCGGGAAGAGAGCTTCGAAGAGCTTCTCGGGGTGGCCCGGAGCCGGCTCAGCACCCTGCGCGCCTCGGACCGTTACCGCGACGTGTTACGGGGCCTGCTGCAAGAGGCCCACGCCGCGCTCCCGAACGCCCGCGTACTGCGCGTGGACGCGATAGACGAAGCCCTGGCCTCGGAGCTGGCGAACGAATACGGGCTGGCCGTCGAGCCCACGCTGCAAACGTCGGGCGGCCTGGAGTTGGTCGCCGACGACGGGCGCAGCATCCGGAACACCTTCGAAGAACGGGTGGCGAACGCCGAACCGGAGCTTCGGCAGGCCTACGGAGAGCGGCTCGCGGAATCTGAGGAGGCTCGTTGAGGCTCTTCCAGGCTCGGGCCGATTTCAACTACGGCAACGCCCGGCTCCGGGCGCGCAAAACCCACCTCCTCGGCCGGGCGGACTACGAGTCTTTGCTCGGTAAAGACGTGGACGGCGTTCTAGGGACGCTCGCCTCCACCGCCTACGGGCCGGAGGTGGAGGGCGCCCTCACCCGCTTTAGCGGGGCGCGGCGGCTGCACGAGGCCGTCCGGGTAAACCTGGGCCGCTCGCTGGAGGAGATGCGGGGTTTCTACTCGGGAGAAGCCCGGGAACTGGTGGACGTGCTGCTCTCGCGGTGGGACTTGCACAACACCATTGCGCTGTTGCGGGGGGAGGCGATCCGGCCTCATACAGAGGACGCGTTGATGTACGTCTATCCCGTCGGGACTTTGACCGATGCGCTGGCCCGGGAGATCGCGCGCCAGAACGAGTTCGCCGTCTCGGTTGGGCTCCTGATCCGTTGGAAACTCCCCGATCCCGAGACCGCCGCAACCCTCCGCGAAGCCTGGCCGGAGTACGAACGGACCGAAAACCTCGCCGCCTTAGAACACGCGGTAACCGCCGGCTGGACCGCCCGGACCACCGAAGCCCTGGCCGGTAAAAGCGCCGACGGAGAAATACTCAGAAACTTCTTCGAGCGCGAGACGAACGAGAAGAACGTGCTCGTGGCGCTCCGGCTGCGCAAAGCCATCGAGCGGGGCGAGCTCTCCGGCCTACCGGCCTCCGACGAGTGGGGCGCATACCTGCCCGGCGGTTCCGTCGCAAGCGAAAAACTAGACAACGCCGTGAGGCTCCCCGACCCGGGCGCCGCCGCTAACTCGCTCGCCGACGCCGGACCCGGTGACCGCTGGCGGCTGCCGCTGGAGCGGTGGTCCGCGGGTGGCGGCCTTCTCGCCCTACAAAAAGAGTTCGAAGAGCGGCGCATCTCGGACGCCGTCGGGCTCTTTACCCGGGGAGACCCGCTCGGCCTCGGCGTGCCCATAGCCTACGCCGTCGCCAAAGAGAACGAAGCAAAAAACCTGCGGCTCGTCGCCGAAGGCGCGGCGCGCGGCTTGGACCCGGAGTTGGCGCGCGGCCAGATCTTCGTCCCCGAGGAGATCGGGGGCTCCAGTTGAGCCGCCTGATCGTCATAACAACCCCGGAACTCGAACCGGGATACAAACTCGCCGGCGCCGCCACGATACCCGCCACCTCGACCGACGAAGCCGTCACCGAACTACTAGAATTGGTAGACGGCCAGGGAGAGCGGGGCGTCATCGCCCTGCACGAGCCCTACCACAGCGACCTAGACCGCGAAATGCGCCGCCGCTTCGAGGAGACCTACGAGCCGCTCGTGGTCGCGCTCCCGTCCGGTGAGGCCGGGGCCGAAGACGGCGGACGCCGGGAGCGTTTTCTAAAGATGCTCTGGCAAGCGGTAGGTTACGAGATTACTTTCGACGCCGAGGGAGGCTAAACATGACCGAAACTTTCACATCACCGGAGACCGGCTCGCCGGGCGGGCTGGACGCCGGGACCATCTTCCGCGTCGCCGGTCCCGTGGTAGTCGCCAAAGGACTCAGGAACGCCCGGCTCTACAACGTCGTCTACGTCGGGGAAGCGCGGTTGCCGGGAGAGGTGATCCGGCTAGACGGCGATAAAGCCACCATCCAGGTCTACGAAGAGACCTCCGGCCTGAGCGTCGGCGAACCCGTAACGGACACCGGCGCACCCCTGCAAGTCGAGCTCGGCCCCGGCCTGCTGGGCAGCATCTTCGACGGCACCCAACGCCCGCTGCCCCGCATGTCCCAGGTCGGCGACGATCCTTACGGACAGCCCATGATCCCGCGCGGCCTGGAACTGCCCGCCGTAGACCGCGACCGCGAGTGGGACTTCGTCCCCACCGTCTCCGTCGGCGACGAGGTCGGCCCCGGAGACGTGCTCGGCACCGTAGCCGAAACGGAAGCCCTGACGCACAGAGTCCTCGTCCCGAACGACGTCTCGGGGACCGTTACCGAAGTAAACGCCGGACCCGCTAAGGTCGAAGACACCGTCGTGAAGGTCGGCGACACGCCGGTAGCGATGTTGAGGTACTGGGCGGTGCGTGAGCCGCGCCCGGTCGCCCGGAGGCTGGACGCCGACGTGCCGCTGGTAACGGGGACACGGGTCGTGGACACGCTCTTCCCGGTAGCTTTGGGCGGGGCGGCCACGATCCCGGGCGGCTTCGGGACCGGCAAGACGGTGCTGGAGCAGTCGCTCGCCAAGTGGTCCCACGCCGAGGTCGTCGTGTACATCGGCTGCGGCGAGCGGGGCAACGAGCTGACCGAAGTTCTCGAAGAGTTCCCGGAGCTGGTGGATCCGAAGACCGGCGCGCCCTTGATGGAGCGGACGGTCCTGATCGCCAACACCTCGAACATGCCGGTCGCCGCCCGCGAAGCCTCGATCTACACGGGCATCACCCTGGCCGAATACTTCCGCGACCAGGGCTACGACGTGGCCCTGATGGCCGACTCCACTAGCCGTTGGGGCGAGGCGCTGCGCGAGGTCTCCAGCCGCCTGGAGGAGATGCCTGCCGAAGAGGGCTACCCGGCCTACCTCTCGACCCGGCTCGCCGGTTTCTACGAGCGGGCGGGCTCCACGATCTGCCTCGGCAGCGACGAACGGGAAGGGTCTGTTACCGTCGTCGGGGCTGTCTCGCCTGCGGGCGGGGACTTCTCCGAGCCGATCACGCAGTACAGCCTGCGCCTGGCCGGTACGTTCTGGGCGCTCGACACCTCGCTCGCCCGCCAGCGGCACTTTCCGTCTATCAACTGGGGCACCAGTTACACGCTCTACGAGCTGGCCGAGTGGTTCGAGAACGAGGTCACGGAAGACTGGACGGACCAGCGGGCCTGGGCCACGGGGATCTTGCAGCAGGAAGGTTCGCTGTTGGAGATCGTACAGCTTCTCGGCGCTGACGCCCTGGCCGCGCCGCAGCGCGTGATCCTGGCTACCGGCCGACTTATGCGCGAAGACTTCCTCCAGCAATCGGCCTTCGACGACACGGATGCCTACTGCGCCCTGCCCAAGCAGTACCACATGCTCCGCATCATCCGGGGAGCCCACGAGGCCATGTCCGCCGCCGTTGAACGCGACGTGGCGGTGGAGGCAGCCTCAAGCGTCCCGGCGCTCGCGGAGATAAACCGCTCGAAATTCTGGCCCGACGACGAGATGCGGGAAAGGGCCGACGAACTCATCTCGCGCATCGAAAAAGAGACGGAGGAGCTGTGAGCGAAAGACTAACGAACGGCAACGGCAAAGCCGGCAACGGAGACGGCCGGACGAGCCTCTTCGCCGTAGACCACAAGACCGTAAACTACGTTTCGGGTCCGCTCCTGATCGCCGAGGCCGCCGAAAAGGTCGGCTACGACGAGCTGGTGGACGTCGTTACCCCGGATGGCGAGACCCGCCGCGGGCAGGTCCTCGAAGTCGAGGGCGACCGAATGGTCGTGCAGGTCCTCGGCGGCACCCGCGGCCTCGACCGGCCCGATACGGCGGTCCGCACCCGGGGCGAAGTCGCAAAGATGGCCGTCGGCCCCGACCTCGTCGGGCGCATCCTCGACGGCTCCGGCACGCCCATAGACGGCGGCCCGCCCCTGCAGCCCGCCGACCACCTGCCCGTCGGTGGCATGCCCCTCAACCCCTTCGCCCGCAGCCACCCGTCGGACTTTATCGAGACTGGCGTCAGCGCCATAGACGGTCTCAACACGCTGGTGCGGGGCCAGAAGCTCCCCATTTTCTCCGGCTTCGGCCTGCCGGCGATGGAACTCGCCGCCCAGGTCGCCGAGGGCGCCCGCGTCGTGGACGAGGACGAGGGCTTCGTCGTCGTCTTCGCGGCTATCGGCGTAACCCACCGGGAGGCGTCGTTCTTCCGCAAGCGGTTTGCGGGGAGCGCGGCGCTGGAGCGGTCGGTGCTGTTTATCAACGGGGCCGACGACCCGACGGTCGAGCGGCTCCTGACCCCGCGGGCGGCGCTCACGGCGGCCGAGTACCTGGCCTGGGAGGAGGGCCGGCACGTACTGGTGATCCTCGCGGACATCACGAACTACGCCGAGGCTCTGCGCGAGGTTTCGGCGGCGCGGGAAGAAATACCGGGTCGTCGGGGGTATCCCGGCTACATGTACACGGACCTGGCGTCGCTCTTCGAGCGGGCGGGGAGGGTACACGGGCGAGAAGGGTCAGTGACGCAGCTCATGATCCTCTCCATGCCCGACGACGACATCAGCCACCCCATCCCGGACCTCACCGGCTACATAACGGAGGGCCAGATCGTGCTGAGCCGCGAGCTCGACCGGCGTGGCGTCTACCCACCGATAGACGTGCTCCCGTCCCTCTCCCGCCTGATGAACGCCGGCATCGGTGAGGGCAAGACCCGCGACGACCACCGGCAGGTCGCAGACCAACTCTATGCTTGCTTCGCGCGGGGCAAAGAGCTGCGGCGGCTCGTGTCAATTATCGGGGAGCAGGCGCTTTCGGAGGACGATAGGCGCTACCTGGCTTTCGCCGACGATTTCGAAGACGAGTTCGTCGGGCAGGGATCGAACGCCCGCACCATCGAAGAGACGCTGGAGACCGCGTGGAAGCTGTTAGATCGCTTCCCGCCCGGCGAGCTCAAGAGGATCAAGCCTGAGACGCTGGAGCGCCGTCAGGCCGCCGCCTCAGGTGCGGAGACGGAGTCTTAGCGGTGGGCCGGCTGACGTTGGGTTTCGGGGTGTTGCTCGTCCTGATCGGGGTGGTCACCTACTTTGCGACCGGCCGCGAGAGCATTACCGCCATGATCCCGGCCTTTATAGGCCTGCCGGTGCTGTTGGCCGGTTTCCTGGTAACTAGACCGGCCACCCGCTCTATAGGCTTGTACCTGGCTATCGCGCTGGCGTTGCTGATGGCTTTCGGCACGCTCCGCGGGGTAGCAGGACTGTTCGAAGGAGACCTTTCGTCCTCGGTTGTTATCAATGTCGTTCTACTCTTGATGTCGGCCGGTTACCTGGTCGCAGCCGCGAGGGAAGTCTTCGCCGGCCGCAAAAGCGGTTCGCGTTTATCGGGGCACGAACGGTAGAGGATTCACCGGCTTCGCGTACGCCAAGATAAGCCGTAACATGCGTTTGCCCGAAGTGAGTGGGGACGGACGGGTAAGTCTATTCCCACGGCGAGTACGAGTTGCTCTTCCGGATCTTGCAAGTTTCGGGTGGTGGGGGAAACAAAAAGGATGGAAAGGAGAGGAGAATGTATGCGAGGGTCAGCACTTTCGAGGGGCCGCCGGAGCAGACGGCGGAGGGCATAAGGGTCGCCCGGCGGCAGTTCCTCCCGGCGGCCCAGTTGCAAGAGGGTTTTCGGGGTATGTACCTGATGCTCGACACGGATAAGAAGCACTCGATCGCCATGACGTTGTGGGAGACGGAGGAAGACATGGCGCGAAGCGAAGACGCCGTGCAGCAGGCCCGGGTAGAGAGCGCCAGGAGTGCGGGCGAGAGCGTGATCTCGGTCGCCCGCTACGAGGTGGTCCTCGGCGAGCTGCTCGACCCGGCATCCCCATAACGGGGCCTGCTGCTCGTTCGCGCAGGTTCTATCTGGCTACTCTGTCACGCGAGACATTCGCCGGCCGCCGGAGCCGGCCATATCCAACGGGAGCATGAGCCGCTAGAAACGACGTTGTTGCCGGCCGTGGTAGGTCGAGAGCCCAGCTTCCAGACCGGAAAACGAAACCGCCGGAAAGTCTTGCGACCCTCCGGCGACTCGATACCAGTTGCTTATTGAGTTACTCGGCGAACGGGCCTTCCACGCGCACCACCTCGCCGGTTGCGCTGACGTAGATTGTGTATTCGCCTTCAGGAGAGTAAACGTCCACGTCCCAGGCGGCACCGTAGTCGCCGTCGGGTTCTCTGTTGACCGTGTCCGCGGTACCGCCAACGTGCGAGGCCGCGATCTCCCCGGCCTGCTGGGCGGTTATGTTCTGCGGTTGAGGCTCGGGAGCCGGCTGTTGCTGCTGGGGCTGCCCGTCACCGGCAGATCCTGAACCGGCATCGCTATCCTGACCTCCGCCGCCGACGTGGGTTACGTTGCCGTTGGCTGCCACGAAGACGTCGGATTCGGCGCCGTCGTTGCCCGTTACCTCGATCTCCCAGAGCGCGCCGTGGTCGTCCTCCCGGCCGGTCCAGGTGACCTCGCCCCTGCCGAGGTGTTCGACGGCTATCTCGCCGGCCCTCTCCCGGCTTACTTCCTGATTTTGGTCGTTCTGCGCCTGGTTGTTGTTCGTCGTGTTGTCTTGATTCTGGTCGTCTTGTGCCGGATCTTCCTGCGTCTGGGCCGCCCGTGCGGACTCTGGCTCTTGTTCGTTCTGGTCGCCGCTACCGGCGCCCAGCGGGAAAATGAAGATAACCAGCAGGGCGATCCCGACGAGCATGCCAACCAGCCCCAGCAAAAGTGCGGTCCCGAAGTTGCGTGAAGCGTTCATTTCTCTCCTCTCTCTAGTGTTTGCTTTGTCTTTCCGTTTCGGGTTTCTCTAGTACGGTCCTCCGGATCAGTCATCGTAGTAGCCTTCCGCCGTTTCTTCGTAGGGATCCTCTGCGTAGGCCGTCTCTACGGCGGTCTCGCCCGCCCCGGCCGCCGGCTCGATGAGAGCTTCGGCGGATTGCCCGCCCGGCTGCCCGCCGGACCCGTTACCCGCGGAAGCCTCCTTCAGGGCCCCGTTTTGGACCGTCTGCGCGGCCACCGGCAGCGAACTGCTCTGGGCGGGGTTCTCGGTGCCGATGACGCCGGAGCTGAGGTAGACGGTCACGAGCGTCAGCGCCACCACCACGACCGCCCCGAAAACGTGACCCACCACCCCGGAGAACAGGGTGACTACTTCATCGCGCTTGAGATTCATCTTTCTCCTCCTTTGGTCCAAGGTCTGGGGTCTTTACCTACACCCGTATCGTAGGATGCACCGGCGCCGGTGGGATCGGCAGGATGGTCGGTATCTTTCTATACGGGTCTTCTATACGTTTTCGTATAAAAGAAGAGGACTGCGGTTCAGGACGGGTCGACGGCCTCATATCGGACGGCGAAGACTACCGCCTGCAGCCGGGAGCGGACGCCGAGCTTGCCGAGGATGTTGTTGACGTGGGTGCGGACGGTGCCCGCGCCGAGAAAGAGGTGTTCGGAGATTTCCTTGTCCGTGAGGCCTTCGGCGAGCGCCTGGAGCACCTCGCGTTCCCGGTTCGTGAGGCTGTCCAACATGAGCCGCTCGCTCTCGCCCCGGCGGCGCTCGGTGACGGCCAGCCGGATGGCCTCGGAGACCTCCCGGGCGGAGACGAGTTGCTCGCCGGCGTGGAGCTTCCTGACGGCGGCGAAGATCTCCTGCACGTCCGAAGACTTGTGCATCACGCCGGCCGCCCCGGCCTCGGTGGCCTCGGCCAGCACCCGCCGGTCGGAGAAGGAGGTCAAGACGAGCGCCACGGCCCGCGGGTTGGAGGCGTACACGGCGCCGACGAGTTCCTTGCCGGAACCGTCCGGCAGCCCGAGGTCCAGAATGGCGACGTCCAGGTCCAGGTTCTCGGCCAGCGCCTCGCGGGCCTCGGCCACGGAGCCGGCCTTGGCGACGACCGTCATGTCCTCCTCGTGGTCCAGCATAAAAGCCAAAGGTTCGCGCGCGGAGGCGTGATCGTCCACGAGCATCAGCCGGATCACGTTTACTCGACCCCCTCTTTTTCCGGGGCCAGTTGAAGCTCGAAACCGAAGATGGAGCCCTTACCGGGCTCGGAGGAGACCGTGAGCTCCGTTCCGTGGGCCTGCGCCAGGCGGCGGGAGATGTAGAGGCCCAGGCCAACGCCTTTGACCTCGCCGCCCCCGGCGCCGCGGCCCCGGCCGAACTTCTCGAAAATGCGGGCCAGGTCCTCCGGGCTGATGCCCCGGCCCTCGTCGGCAACCTCGAAGCGCACCCGTCCGGGTTCGCCGGGCTTTGTCCGCAGTTCGATGGGGCTCCCGGAGGGGGAGTATTTGACGGCATTCGAGACCAGATTCCGCAAAACCTGCGCCACCCGCTCCGGATCGGCGACCACCGCCCGCCCTTCGAGCGAACCGTCCGCGACCACCGCGAAAGGCCGCTCCCCCGACACCGAACGCCCGTACTTCTCCGCCTCTCCCAGCAGACCTTCCAGAAGGACCGGCCGCGTCTCCAGCCCGAAGTCCTCGCGCTCGACGGCAACGGCTGACTGCACGTCGGCGACGAGGGCGTCTAGCGTCCCGAGCTCCCCGCGCACCGAGTTGAGCACGTACTCCCGGACCTCCCCGTCCAGGCTCTCGAACCGGAGCATCTCGGTCAGGCGCCGGAGAGCGGAGATGGGGTTCCCGAACTCGTGGACGACCATGGCCGTAAAGTCTGCCTTGAGCTCAGCGAGTTCCGAGAGGCGCCGGGTCCGCTCCCTTTCCGCCGCCAGCAGCCGTTCGGCCTCCTCGTGGGCCTCGGCCCGCCGCTTAGTTATGGTAAACACCAGGGCCAGCACCGCCAGGAAAAACGGGATGTCCAGCAGCTCCAACAGCGGCACCCGGCCGGCCCAGATGGACCCCAGCAGGACGACCGTCGTGAGCGACACCCAGAACGCGCCGCGCACCGCGAACGTCTTGAGGTCCCAGAAAAAGGTCCCGATGGTCAGCACGAAAAAGCTCAGCTTGAAGAGTTGCCCGGCGTCCTCGACGATAAGGATGAGGAGCACCAAGACGAGCACCGTCGCGTCCAGCAGCAAAAGCCAGCGCTTGAGCCGGCCGGCAGTCCCAACCGGACGGCTCTCCGGCTTACGCCCGGGCGTCGGTTTCAAGCCTGTTCTGCCTTCTCCAAAGTCTTTCTCCAACGCGAAGGTTAGTATAAACGCCCCGAATGTAGTTCACACCCCGGGTTCCGTCCGGCCCGGGGTCCGCGCGATGCGTGCTCGCGGTTCCGGCGAAGGACCACGGAGGATAGGCGGGCGGTCCCGCCGCCGTCCGTCCCCTACAGAACGCCGGCCAGCACCACCAGAACCACGACCAGCGCCACGAACAACGTCCCGGCTACCGCCCAGTATCTCAAGGAATTCTCCACCTGGACCAAGCTAATCCCTGGGCCGGGACCGTAACGCCCGCTACGCAGCCCGGGGTCTCCCGAAGCCCTGTTCCACGCGACGACGACGCTATTCCAGGTCCGGCGCGACAGCTCTAGCAGATGGACGAACGGCACTAGCAGGTCGCCTTCCGGTATCCGTGGCCCGGTCCCGATACCCGTTCTCTGCCGGAGTTGCCGGTAGACCACCACCAGCAGGATACCGACCGCCAGGGGCCAGAACGTGCTGAACGATAACGTCAAGCCGATAGTGGTCAGCGGGCCTCCCGGTAGCGCCAGAATGCCGATCGTCGCCAGGCCTAGTTGCGCGGCCCACGGGAGCCAGAGGCCGGGGGAGAGCTTTCCGGGTTCGGAGCCGGGCCGGACGGCGAAGAGAAATCGGGCCATGAGCAGGGTCGTCCCGATGGCTCCTATCTGTAAGAGCGTTTCCAGGGCCAGAGGCCAGAAACCGGGGGTGGTGGCGGTGGCTTCTTTGAGGAGGTATTTGGCGACGGCGCCGCTGGTGAGGGGGGCTCCGGCGAGGGCCAAAGCGCCCACTACGAGACCGGCGAGGGCCAGGCGGCGGGTACGAAGGCTCTCGGCGCGGCGGGTTACGCCGAGGCCGAGGAAGAGGGAGCTTTTGGCGAGGGCGTGGTGGGCGGCGTAGACGAGGATGGCGGTGAGGGCTACGGGCCAGGAGTTGGGGGAGAGGAGGCCGACGCCAAGGGCCGCCGAGATCCAACCCATCTGACTGATGCTGGAGTAGGCGAGTATGGTTCCGGGTTTTTGCTGCGTGAGCCCCACGACCACCCCGTAGAAAGCGGCGGCGACCCCGAACACCACGATTACGGTTCCCCAGAAGGTTGTCCCGGTTTCTCCACCGGGCAGGAAGATCAGCCATCCGAGCAGGCCGGCTTTGATCATCGGTCCACCCAACGCGGCGCCGGCGGGCGGCGGGGAGGCCGGGTAGGCGAGCGGTAGGGAGAAGTGGAGCAGCAGAACGCCGACCTTCGTCCCGAAACCGGCGAGGACGAGAAAGATGATGGAACCTTGCAGCGGACTATCCGCGATGGCGGCGGGTACCTCTTCCAGGCGGTAGGTCCCGGTGGCGGCGGAGATCAGGATCATCGCCGGCAAGAGGAAAGTCTCCCCGACGACCACGAAGATCAGGTAAACTCGCCCGGCCCGGAACGCATGCGGAGTTCTATCGTGGACGATTATGCCGTAGGCGGCGAAGCTCATGAGGATAAAGAACAGGTAGAAGCTCACTACGTCCCGCGCCACTATTAGCCCGAGGTTCCCGCCCATGGTCGCCAGGAAGAAACCGAAGAAACGGCCGGATGCCGGATCTTCTTCCAGGTAAGCCCGGGCGTAGAGGCCGGCGAAGAGCCACAGGCCCGCGCTGAACAACAGGAATAGCTGGGTAGTCCCGGTCAGGCCGAAACGGGTCCCGAGCAGCAGCGGGACCTCGACGATATCGCCCGGCCGGGCGAAAACCGCCAACAGGAACGCCGGCAGCGCCGCCACGGGCGCCAGGAACTCCGCGAAGGTTCGCAGACTCTTCGGGGCGAGCAGTGCGGCGAGTAGGAGCGGTACACCGGCGGGTAGGAGCCAGAGAGTCATAAAGAGGACGCCGGTCATGGGCCGATGTCTTCCAGGGGGTAGGGGAGTTCGCGGTTGGCGATCAGCTTCGACCACTCCAGGGGACTTATGTCTGCCGTCGCGAACAAACCGAGGGCGAGGACGAGGACCGCCGTGATCACCGGCGGCGCCAACATCAGCCAGTCGGCTTCGAAGCGGGTCTTGGGACGCTTCTCCGTGAACGGCCCGTCAGGTTTTACGAACCAGGCCTTGTACAGGATCGGCAGGAAGTAGGCGGCGTTCAGGAGGGCGCTCGTTACCAGCACGCCAATCGCCCAGAGGTCGCCGGATTGGGCGGCGCCGAGGCCGAGGTACCACTTGCTGACGAAGCCGGCGGTCGGGGGAAGCCCGATCATTCCGAGGGCGCCGACCGTAAAGGCCATCATGGTCCACGGCATCCGGCGGGCGACGCCGTTCATCTGGCTGATCTTCTTTATCCCCACCGTTTCGGCCAATAGCCCGGCGCAGAAAAACAGCGTGATCTTCATGATCCCCTGATGTACGAGATGCACGATCCCGCCAACCGTCGAGGCCGACCCCACGATCACCACCCCGAGCGTTATATACGAGAGTTGGCTGACGGTCGAATAAGCCAATCGGCGCTTGAGATCGTCCTGAAACAGCGCCATCACCGACCCGTAGACGATGGTAAAGGCTGCCACCGCCCCCAGCGGGGCCAGCACGCCGAGCACCTGGGCCAGCTCGATGCCGAACACCTCGTAGACCACCCGCACGATGCCGAAGGCCCCGGCCTTTACCACGGCCACGGCGTGCAGCAACGCGCTGACTGGCGCGGGCGCGACCATCGCCTTCGGCAGCCAGCCGTGCAGCGGAAACAACGCCGACTTCACCCCGAGCCCCACCATGAGCAGGAAGAAGATAGTGGTGAGGGCCGCTTCGTTGCCGTCGAAGCCCGCCAGGGAGCCGCCGGCCGTGAACTCGACGGAGCCGGCCAGAAAGTACAGCCAGACTACGCCCGCGAGCATCACCGTGCCGCCGCCGAGTGTGTACATCAGGTAGGTACGGCCGCCCTTCAGGGCCTCTTGCGTCTGGTTGTGGACGACGAGCGGGTAGGTGACGAGGCTCAACATCTCGTAGAACAGGAAGAACGTCAGCAGGTTGCCGGAGAGGGCGAGGCCGGCGGTCGAGGTTACGCAGAGGCCGAAAAAGCCGAAAAAGCGGCTCCGGTTGGGCGAGCCCTCCAGGTAGCCGATGGCGTAGACCGTGGTGAGGAGCCAGAGCACCGCAGATAAGGTCAGGAAGAGCATGCCCAGGGCGTTGGCCCGGAGCAGCAGGTCCACGCCGGGCAGGAGCGGGATGCGGGTCTCGAAGGCGACGCCGTAGTAGATCCCGACCAGCATGACGCCGACCAGGCCCAGTTTCACGACCTCGGCCCCGAGGTAGAGGATGCGCCGCAGCCGCAGGCGCTCGTCGGTTAGAAAGAAGATCACCAAACTCGGCAACGCCGAACTCAAAATAACCAACACCGGCATCCAGGCGGCGAGGCTCACGGCAAAATCCTCCCGAGCGGAGCCCCGACCTGCAACAACTCCAGCAGCGGCGCGGAGACGAGCCCGAGCAACAGGGCGACGGACGCCAAGACGAGTGCAGTAGCCTCCATGCCCCGGGCCGGTTTGTGAATAACCTTCGTGGCGGGGGCCGGCGTCAAGAGCCGGGCGAGCGCCCGCAAAAGATAGCCGACGGCCAGCAGTCCACCGGCCAGCACGACTATCGCGTACCACCACTGGCCGGTCTCCAGGGCGGCGGAGAGTAGGAGCCACTTGGCCGTAAAGCCGCCGCTAAAAGGCAGCCCCATGAGCGTTATTCCGGCGAGGCCGAAGGCGTAGACGGAGACTGGGAACCTCTCTGAGGCGCCGTCCAGCGCATCGAGGTCGTCGGTGCCCAGAGAGTGCAGGAGGGTTCCTGCGGCCATGAACATCGCGGCTTTGGCGAAGGCGTGGGAGAGGGCGTGGTAGACGCCGCCGCTCCAGGCTTCGGCGCTCGCCAGCGGGAAGAGGATGAAGAGGTAACCGATCTGGGCTACCGTCGAGTATGCTACGAGTAGCTTCAGCCGCCGCTGGAACAGCGCCAAAACGGAACCCCAGAGGATCGCCGTCGCGCCCAAGATGCCGAGCAACTGCCCGGCGGCGGGCGTGAGGGCTTCGGGGAAGACGTCGAACCAGAGCCGGAGCAGCAGGTAGAAAGAGCCCTTGATGACCAGGGCTGAGAGCAGGGCGCTCACGGGGGACGGGGCGCTGGAGTGGGCCGGGGGAAGCCAGAAGTGGAGCGGGAAGAGGGCGGTCTTGAGCATCATCCCGGCGGTGATGAGGCCGAGCGCCGCCCAGGTAGCGGGACCGGGGAACATCTGCGCGCCTAGTTCCTGAACGGCCAGGGTGCCGAACGTACCGTAGAGCAGGACGACGCCGAGCAGGTAGATCAGGGACCCGAGCAGCGAGACCAGCAGGTAGCGCATCCCGGCGGTCAGGGCGTCGCGCTTGCCCTCCAGCGTCAACAGCGCCACGGCCGAGAGCCCCATCAACTCCAGCCCGACATAGAGGTTGAAGACGTCGGCCGAAAGGAAGATGACGTTCATCGCCGACCAGAGGAACAAGAACAGCGGCCAGAAGTACCGCGCTTTCGCGGGGCTGTCTGAGAAATATCCTGCGGCGTAGACGGTGATGGCGATGCCGACTACGGCGGCCATGATTAGCATGATAGAGGTCAGCCCGTCCGCGTAGAGCTCGATGCCGAGCGGCGCGTCCCAGCCGCCGACGGTGTACTCTATCGGGCCCCGTCCGAAAACCTGCAGCACCAGAACGGCCACCGACCCGGCAACGCCGAGCGCGGTGGCGAGGCTTGTCTTAACCGCGCCGCGACGCAGCAGGAACGTCAGGGTGGCCGCGGCCAGCGGCAGCACGATTGGCAGGATTATCGCGACGCCCGTCAGCCCGGTTCCTCCGGTGGCTCTTCTTCGGGGAGGTACGGGCTTTTTGTCTCGTCGTAGACGCGGCGGGCCAGGGCCAGGGCGAACGCGGTCGCGCACACGGCGACCACGATGCCGGTGAGGACCATCGCGTGGGGGACGGGGTCGGGTTCCGGGCCGGGGACGCGGCGGGCGAAAGAGATCAGGAGCAGAAAAATTCCGCTGCCCATCACGTTGATGGCGAGGATCTTGCGGAGCAGGTGGGGGTAGGAGATCAGGGCGTAGAGACAAACCGCGATCATCGCTATCCCGGAGAGCGCGTACAGTGAAACTTGGCTCATGTTTCGTCCTCTGCCACGTCCGCGGCCATAGCTTCCGGCGGCGAACCGAAGAACAGGGCGGCCAGCGTAAAGCCGATGGAGGCGGTCAGGGCGCCTTCGATCAGCAGGATCAGGGTGTAAGCAGAGCCTCGGGGATACTCCAGCAGATCGTTCCCGAGCAACACGACCCCCCCGGCCACCGCCAGAAAGACCCCGAACCCGATCCCGAGCGCCAGCCGCAGAACCCACGCCCGCCGGAAATATCCCCGGACAAAGCCGGCCAGCAGCAACAGCTCCCCGGCCGCCGCCAGCACCGCCCCGGCCTGAAACGCGCCGCCCGGCTGCTTCGAGCCGGCCCAGAGCAGGTAGACCGTCACCACGATGACCAGCGGTACCAGCAGCCGCACCAGATACCCGAGCACCGGTGTCCGGGCCACTTCCGCGCTTCGCCGGGCGGGAGCGAGGTTCAGGGACCAGACGCACAATAAGGCGAGCAACAACACCCCGATCTCCAACAGCGTGTCGTAGCCCCGGAAGTTCAGCAGCACGGCCGTCACCGGGTGGCTGACGCCGCTGTTGTCCATCTCGGTGTCCACCCGGCCGGTGAGCCCGGTCGCCGGTTCCGGTAGCGAGAGCACCGCCCAGCCGAGCCCGAGCGCCAGGGCGGCGGCCAGGATCGCGGCCGGCGCCCGTAAGAGGAAGCGGCGAATTCTAATATTAGCCGGACGTTGCATCGTCTTCCCCTCCACGGCCGCCGCGCCACTCGCCGATGCGGGCCAGGGTATCCAGGAGCAGGGCGCCGGTCACGCCCGCCCCGATGGCGGCTTCGGCGAGCGCCACGTCCGGGGCGGCGAGGCGCAGGTAGGCCAGGGAGATCAGGAGCCCCAAAGCTATGAACAGCACTACGCCGGTAAACAACTCTCTCGCCGCGAGCGTTCGCCAGGTCAAAAGCGGCAGGGCGACGGCGAGTAGGACGTCGAAGATGAAGCCCACGCTCACCGGCGCTCCCAGAGGCGTACCCCATCCCGCAGGGCGGAGCCGGCTATGAGATGCGCCGCAGAAGCTCCGGCGAGCAGCACCAGCAGCCAGATGAGCAGCAACTTTATCGCCACGGTCCACGACCCGGCTTGCAGCATGAGCGCGAGCACCGTAAGGCCCAGCCCCAGGTTATCGGCTTTGGTGAGGGCGTGGAGCCGATTGTACACGTCCGGAAAGCGGAGAAGTCCGACGGTTCCGGCCAGAAAGAAGAACGCCCCGGCCAGCAGCAGCGCGGCGGAGACCCAGTCTAGTACGCTCACGAGCCCCGCCCTCCGTCATCCGTCCCGGACGCCCTTCGGACGAAGGCGACGACGGCGACGCCCCCGAGCAGGGCGAACACCAGCGCAACGTCCCGCAGCGCGGGTGCGGCCAGGCTCTCCGACAGTATCAGCAAGACGGCGACCCCGGCGGTGCCGAATAGCTGGACCGCCAGCATCCGGTCCTGGAGCGTCGGCCCCCGCAGAACCCGGACCATTCCGGTCAGCAGGTTGAGCAGCAAGAAGACCGCCAGGACCAGGTACAGCCCGTTCATCCGCGTCCTCCCGGCGGAGGTTCTCCGGACAGCCCGACACCGAACAGCCGGGCGACCGCCTCCTCGGTAAGCTGCAGTTCTTCTTGCAGTTCCGGGCTCGCGGCGAGCGTGTGGACCAGCAAACGGCGGTCCCGGACTTCGGCGCTCAGGGTTCCGGGCAGGAGGCTGATCGTGTTGGCGAACAACACCCGCGCGCCGCCTTCCGGGAGCCGGGTTTCGTACTCGACGAGCGCCGGGTCCAGGTCCATACCGGGCTTTAGCGCGCGGAGTGCCACGTCTATGCCGCCGACCACGGACTGCCGGAGAAAGAAGCCGGCGAAACGGCCGGCGCCGACGGGACTCCAGGAACGGCTGGCCGGTGGCAGCAGGGCCAGGCTAGAAAGCGTGGCCGCCACGACCGCCAGAAAGCCGAGCCATAGGGTCCCCAGGTCGCCTTCGGTAAGGACCACCCAGAGCAGGGCGAGCGTGACGAACCGGAGTGCGCCGCTGCGGAGCAGGAGGCCCGTAGGGACGTTCCGCAATCTCGTATCCGGAGCGCCCGCCCGCACTTCAGGCCGCCTTCCGGAAGCGGCGCCGGGCGCTGCGCGCGGCGAAGACGGCGAGCGTTACGGTGGTCAGGGGTATCACGAACGCCAGCATAACGAGGTTGAAGAACGGCGGCATCCCGTGGCTGGCGGCGTCTACGGTCAGCGCAAGCGTACTCACGGAGTAATTTGCAAGTTGCTCGATACTTTCACTATTAATCTCCCACGATTTCTCGGAAGGTAAATTGCCTGACGCACGAAAACGCTGGCGCGCCGAGCATCAATTATATCCAGTTAACGACTGGGCTTGCGCCTGATAAACCGGCAAGCGGCCCCAAACTCCAAGTTTCGACGCCCCCGGCCCCGCCCAGCGTGGTAAACGACGCACCAGCCAAGCCACCGACGAGGATCGGGTAGAGGACCGGGACCATCGTTTTTTCCGCGCTGGTTGGGAAAATCTGGAGTATAGCGTGGACCGGGGGCGACATAGTCTCTCAAAGTGCCTGCGAATAGTATCCGGGTCACTGATGGTTTGCCACTGCTGTTTCCCTGGGCTATCTCTTCGCTGCTCGATCGTCGGAGGTTATTCTAGTGGCGGCGTAGCTCTTATCAAACCATGACGGAGATTATTGCGTCTTGGAACAACCTGGTTTGTTCACGGGGTGGGATCCCGGGCCGTTGGTGGTCTCCGGCAACCTATGTGCGATGCTTGCCCGTTCGTATAATGTTCAGCCGCCAAGAGGCGGAAATTTCCGCCAGAAAGCCCGGCCGGTTTTGGAAAAACACTGTCGGCGCGACCCGGATAAACCACGAGTTAGGCTGTAAGATTTGTAAGGCGAAACCTTCTATTTGCTAGGAGTATTTTTATGGCGCGTACAAAAGTCGCTCCGATGCCCGAGGTGGGCGACGAAGCTCCCAACTTCAACCTTCCGAGCGCCCAGGGCGGCCAGCTCCGGCTGAGCATGCGGACCGCCCGGGGGCCGGTCGTGGTGGTGTTCTACCGGGGGACCTGGTCGGAGGAAGACGTAGATTACTTTAAAGACCTCGCCGGCAAAGAAGATGAAATAAACTTGGCCGCCGCCTCTGTGGTCGGTATCGGCGTCAGCGGCCCCGACGAAGCGCGGGATTTTGTAAAGCAGAGCGGGGTGAAATCCTACGTACTCTACGACTACGCAAAAGTCGCGAGCCGGGAGTGGGGAACGCTGGAGAAAGACAAAGAGCACGGCGAACACGCCCGTCCGGCGGTCTTCATTATCGGATCCGACCACGAAGTAGTCCACGCCTGGACCGATGACCGGCCCGGCGCCGATGAACTGTTGACGAAGGTCGGGGAGATCACCGGCCTCCCCAAACCCGTCGAAGAGGACAGGGAAGAGAAACCCAAAAAACCAAAAAAAACCGCCAAACAAGCGGAAACCGCAGAGGACGAAACGGAGAAACCAAAGCCCGACAAACCGTCTCCCGAAAAACGCGAAAAACGCCGCGTCGCGAAGGCCGAACGGAAAGCCGGGCAAACCCCGGCAGAGAAAGCACCCGAGCCGGATGCCGGGGAGCCGGAAGCTGGGACCGAGCCAGAGGCCGGAACCGGGGAGGACAAGAAAACCGCGGGGTAGTTATCCGGAAATATCTACAAAAGTCGGCTCTACTTTGGGGCTGCGCTAATTCTTTTTGTTCGGGGTCTTTTCTTCCTCTTCCGGAAGTTCCTTGTCTTTCTTGTCGCGGCCGAGTTGCTCGGTGAAGTCGTGAACGCCGCGTCCCAGGGCCCGGAACATACCGGTGATCCGCTTCGGACCCAGGATCAGGAACACGATGAACAGTAGGATCAGGAGTTCTATAGGTCCGGCCACAAAAGGCTCCGTTCTCTAGGAAAAACCGACGGGGAAGCCGCTAAAGTCATTAGTAACGGCGGGCTTCCATGAGGTACTTGAGGCGCGCCAGCGAACGTCCCCCGTTTTTTCGGGCGAAGCCGGAGCCCAGGGTCTTGGCGACCCGGCCCAGCAGCCGCTGCTTTAGCTGAAAGTCACCGCTGTAAGACACGACGCAGTCTCCGTTGCCGGAGGGCGCGACCTCCACCCGTCCGCCGCCCTCGATGGCGGTCGCGTAAGTCCACCGGATCCTCTCCGAGCTATGCTCCAGCATCCGCACCCGCGGCTTTATGCGGCCGACGGGGGTTTCGATCTCCAACAGATACTCGTCCTCGTCGAGTCTCTCGACGCCCTCGACGCCCACCATCCAGTCCTCCGCGTGCCGGAAGTCTCCGATGTAGGCGGCGACACTGTCGGCCGGAGCCCTGATGTGCTCCCGGATCTCCACGAAGTCTTTCTCCGTCATCCCCACCCCAACTCGTCCAGTTGGTCGTCGTCAAAACCGAAGTGATGCGCGATCTCGTGCACCACCGTAACCCGAACCTGCTCCTCCAGCATCTCCGGCGGAAAGTCCCGCTCCAACGGCCCCCGGAAAATAGTGATCTTATCCGGCAAAGCCCCCGAATACCGCGTCCCCCGCGCCGTCAGAGGAATCCCTTCGTACAACCCGTAGAGCGTATGCCCCCGGGCCAGCGGCGTCGAATAATCCGGCCAGTCCTCTACTAGAATAGCCACGTTATCCAAGAGCTCCAGAAACTCCGGTGGCAACCCTTCCAGAGCCCGCTCGACCATATCCTCGAATTCTTCCGTTTCGTGGTACATGGACGTTATTGTACTCTAGCATCCGGGGCCGTTGCTCGCGCCATTTCACAACCTGTAGGCGGCTTTTATAAAACTTGTTACTATGAACGGAGAGTGAACGAGTCCGGATTCTCCTACCTACAAAGGTGGAGGTTGGGTCCTTCGAGAGGGGTGGATGGTGAACGAGGATCAGCAGGAAAACGCAGAACGGCAGCAGCCGGAGGCGACCTGGGTACCCGACACCTATGTCATTATCTTCTTCGTGGTTTTGTTGGCCGCCGTCGCCACGTATTTCGTACCGCTCGGCCAGTTCGACACCAGGGAAGTAACTTATACGGACGCGGGTGAGGAGCAGACCCAGACGGTCTTGGTCCCCGATAGTTTCTCGGGGAATCATTGGAGATAAACGGCGTCTTCGTGCGAGAACAACAAATGGTGGAAGAAGGCCGGAACGTAATTGCGGGTACGTTCGAGTAGCAAAACAGACGGCGGGCTAAAATACCTCTTTCTATGAATCTGGATCGAGAGGTGTGGAATATGAAGTTTCTTTCTAACTCACGTCCTGGACGCTGGATCGTCTGGGTCGTTTATCGGATACTCAATAAACCGTTGCCGGTGCCGCACGCGGCGGAGTGGATGATGATCCCGGAGCACTCCGTCGAGCAGGTGCTCGAAACCGGGGCCTTGAACAGCCTCCACCCCGAGGACGTTCTAGAGGCCGCCCGCCGCATGAACCGCCAGCGCAAAGAGCATGACGAGCGGTATGCCGACGAGTGAAGCCTACGCCGCTTCTTCCTCCGAGAGCCCGGTTAATTCTTCGCTGACGCGCCAGAGGCGTTCCGCTGCTTGCCTGTCGTGGGAGGCTTTTGAGGAGGCGGCCGGCTTTTTGTCGGCGAAGTATTTGCCGGTTACGCCTTCTACTTCGGGTGACGAAGCCAGGTAAACGGAGGTCTCGGCCCCTTTTTCGGAGGTAGTGGCGAAGAGGCGGAACAGCGCGAGCGCCGGGCGGGCGTACCAGACCGTGTTGTTGGAGCCGAAGTTGGTCGCCACGGCCCCGGGATGCAGGACGTTCGCGGTGACGCCGGTCCCTTCGAGGCGGCGGGCCAACTCGTAGGTGAACATCACGTTGGCGAGCTTGGAGCGGCCGTAAGCTTTCATAAAGCCGTAGTTTTGTTTCGTGCCCAGGTCGTCGAAGTCTAGTTCCGCCCCTTGATGCGCCCCGGAGGCGACGTTGACCACGCGCGAGGGGGCGCCGGCTTTGAGCGGGTTCAGGAGCAGGTTAGTTAGCAGGAAGTAGTTCAGGTGGTTGACGGCGAAAGTACGCTCGATGCCGTCCACGGTCTCGCCGTACTCGGAGAAGATCGCGCCGGCGTTGTTTACGAGTACGTCCAGGCGTTCGTGGCGGGCTTTGAACTTTTCCGCGAGGTCCCGGATCTCTTTCTGCGAGGAGAGGTCCGCCAGCAGATATTCGACGTTTTCGTTGCCGGTCCGGGATCTTATTTCTTCCACGGCGGCTTCCGCCTTTTGCCGGTTGCGGCCGACCAGCACGACCGTGGCGTTCCGGCGTGCGAGCTCTCCGGCCGTTACTTTACCGATGCCGGAAGTCGCGCCGGTGACCAGGTGTATCTCTCTACCCATCTCGCTCCTACTCTTCGTGTAACTTTGTGTAGCGTTTGTCCGACGCTTTTTGTATCACCGCATCCCTCACTTCGTCGCCTTCCCGGCGGTGTACCATCTCTATCGCGAGATAAGGATCTACCCGGAGGCAGATTTGGAGAACGGAAAGATGCGGGCCGTGGTGGCCCGGGGCTACGGCGGGCCGGAAGTGCTGAAGAACGAGAAGATCGAGATCCCCAAACCACGAAGCAACGAGCTACTGGTAAAGGTGCGGGCTGCCGGGGTAAACTCGCTGGACTGGCGGATGCGCCGGGGCCATTTGCGGCCTCTTGGCGGCCTCAAACGCCGCCGCGTGCCGGGCCGCGACGTCGCGGGCGAGGTCGTAGAAGTTGGCGGGGGCGTCGAGGGTTTCCGGACCGGGGGCCGGGTCTACGCCATGTTGGGCAGCTTGTTCGGCGGCTACGCGGAGTATGCCGTAGTCGGGGAGGATGCGGCGGCCCGCATGCCGGAGAACCTGTCTTTCGAGGAAGCCGCCGCGGTTCCGCTGGCGGCGTTGACCGCCGTGCAGGCGCTGCGGGGCGCGCTGCGCGACCTGCCCCACGATTGCGACGAGGCGCTGGGACGGCGCCGGGTTTTGGTAAACGGCGCCTCCGGTGGGGTAGGGACCTTCGCCGTGCAGTTCGCCAAAGTATTCGGGGCGGAGGTCACGGCGGTCTGTAGCGCCGCGAACGCGGAACTCGTGCAGGATCTCGGCGCGGGCCGGGCCGTGGACTACGCCGGAGAAGACTTCACCCGGCACGAGGGCCGGTACGACGTGATCTTCGACGTCGTGGGTAACCAGAGCTTCGGTTCTTGCCGGAGGGCGCTCAGGCCCGGCGGCATCTACGTTACGACCGAGCCCGTGCCGGGCAACTTCCTGTGGCAGGTGTTGACCTTTCCCGGCGAGAACAAAAAAGCCCGGGTAGTAGTCGTAAAAGCTTCCGGGCGGGACCTCTCGCTGCTCAAGTCCCTTTTCGAGGCGGGACAGATGAAGGTCGTCACGGACGAGGTGTATCCGCTAGAAGGGGCGGCCGACGCCCACCAGCACGGTGAAACCGGGCGTGCCCGCGGCAAGATCGTCTTGCGAACAGACCACGTTACGTAGCTTTCTCCGGTTCAAATCTCCATTACGTCCGCCACCTTAACGGCCGGCGTAACTTCTATGTCGTAGTGATCATCCCACTCGGAGACGAGCTCTAGAATCGGCCCGTTGTCTTCGGCCTCGAAGATAACGATTATCCTCACGTTGGTGGATTGCAGGTAGTATTCACCGAGGATTTTTATCCCCTCGAAACGACCTTCGGTAGGCGCCTCCCCGATACCGGCCCCCTGCATCCTGCGGGCCAGGAACTCGTTCAAAGTCGTCGAGGTTCCCGTTTTTACTTTAAACGTCGCCGCAAACAACATACCTTACCGCTCCCTCCTATAAACTACTACGCCACTGTATACTACCCATTCCGCCGGTTCCAAAGGCTCTTCTCCCTCGATAGCCCAATCTTTTCGAATAAGGCTTCGACTTTTACCCGGCCCTCCCGGGTCCCTCCCGGGTCCCTGACGAGGTGAAAGATATACTACAAGAATGGATCTCTTCGACTCATCCGGCGCGGATAGCCTGGCCCGGCGCGCGCCGCTGGCCGAACGCCTGCGGCCCGGTACGCTCGACGAGGTGGTGGGCCAGCCGCACCTGACGGACGAGGACGGCCCGCTCCGGGTCGTGGCGTGGCGGGGAAGGGTTGGGTCCCTGGTCTTCTGGGGGCCGCCCGGGACTGGCAAGACGACGCTCGCCCGCGTACTGGCCGGCACGGTAGACGAGGAGTTCGTGCCCTTGAGCGCCGTAACGAGCGGGGTGAAAGACCTGCGCGAAGCCTTGAACGGCGCCCGCGGGCGACTCAAGTACGAAGGCCGCGGGACGCTGGTCTTCGTGGACGAGGTCCACCGCTTCAACAAAGTGCAGCAGGATGCGCTGCTACCGGCGTTGGAAGAAGGACTGGTAGATTTTATCGGGGCAACCACGGAAAACCCGTCGTTCGAGATAACCGCGCCGCTACTCTCCCGTTCGCGCGTGTTGCGGCTGCGTTCGCTTTCGGAGAGGGATCTGGATACGTTATTGGGGCGGGGCCTGGAGGAGATCGGGGCGGAGACATCCGCCGAGGCCCGTAAGCACCTTTTGCAGATCTCCGGCGGCGACGGCCGGCGGCTCCTCAACGCGCTGGAGGTCGCCGCCGCCGGAACGCAGAAGATCGAGGTAGAGGACGTGGAGCGGGCCGTCGGGAACAAGGCGCTGCGTTACGGACGGGAGGAACACTACGACGTTATCAGCGCGTTCATAAAAAGCGTGCGCGGCGGGGACCCGGATGCGGCGCTGCACTACCTGGCCCGGATGCTGGAGGCTGGCGAAGACCCGGTATTCGTGGCCCGACGGCTCGTGATCCTGGCCTCCGAAGACATCGGAAACGCCGACCCGCACGGCCTACCGCTCGCCATAGCCGCCGCCGAAGCCGTCCGACTCGTCGGGATGCCCGAAGGCCGCATCCCGCTAGCCCAGGCGACCACGTACCTCGCCTCGACACCAAAGTCAAACGCCGCCTACGCCGCCATCGGCCGCGCCCTCGAAGACGTGCGCAACGGGAACACACCCGAAGTTCCTATGCACCTGCGCAACGCCCCGACGGGCCTGATGAAGGACGAAGGCTACGGCGTGGCCTACCGCTACGCCCACGACGACGCACCCGAGGGCATGAACGATCATTACCTGCCCGACGAACTGCGGGGCCGCATCTACTACGAGCCAAAAGAGAGCGGCGCGGAGGCCCCGGTCAAGGAACGCCTCGACGCGTGGCGGCGTAAAAGAGAGCGCCGCGGAGGTTAGGCGACCTTCGCTGCTTGGTCTTCCTCGGTTGCTGCGGGGCTGGAGCTTTCCCCGTCGAGGGGTGTCTTCTCGTTAGTTGCCGGGAGCAGGGCGAGGAAGATGAACGGCTGGAACCAGGTCACGTATGGGTAGAACCAGTAGCTGGTGGTGAGTTGGAAGGCGATTACGAGGGCCGCGGAGAGCGCGGCGAGCCGCCGGACGGTGCGCTTGCGGGGGAAAACCGCCAACAGGAAGCCGAGTAGTATCACGGCCGCTATGAGCGGGCTTTGTAAGGCCTCGGTTTGGGGGATCTGGGTGAAGATCGTCCAGGGCGTGTCGCGTTCCCCCTGAAAAGCCAGCGTTCTCTCGTAGAAGCCTCTGAGGCTTCCCAGCACGTCGCCGTCGAGGAAAAGTACCCAGAAAGAGGCGGCCACGACCGCCACGCCGCCGAGGACGAACTTGACTATCGGGCGTTTTCGTACGTCGTCGTGGAGCAGCCACATTGGGGCGAGGACTAGGGGGTAGAGCTTGATGGCGAACCCCGCCGTGACCGCGACGCCGCGGGCCACCGGGGAGGTCGCCAGGGCCAGGCCGACCGCCGTTACGCTGGCAACCAGGATGTCGTTGGTGTTGTTGTTCGTGGTGTACAGGGTGTAGGGAAAGACCGCCCAGGCCAGGACGAGCGCCATCCCTACCCGGGCGCCGGAGAACTTCCAGCCCGCGTAGAACATAGCCAGCGCCCCGAGCACGTAGGCGAAGACCGTCACGGCGCGGGCCGCCGGTAGAAAGTCCCACTCCCCGGAGAAGCCGAACATCAAGACCGTCGGGACGTAGAAGAGGTAGTTGAGCGGGCCGTAGGTGTCGCCGGTGCCGACGTCTGCGGGCATGTTGCCGTAAGGCGCTACGCCGTCCAGGATCAAGTCCGCGCCCGCGACGCCGGCGTAGCCCACGTCTATGACCCGGGAGTAGATGTTTAGCCCGATAATGAGCGCGCTGGCCGCCACCGTGAGTATGACTATCAGCCAGGTTGGAAAGCTGCTCGTTTTCTCGACCCGCTCGCCGATACCGAAGCCCATGAGCAGGGTGCGGACGAGCAGGTAGACCAGGGGCAGGTACCAGAGCAACACCGCCTCGTAAGAGATGCCCGCCCGGAAAAACCCGTGTGACACGAGAAAAGACAGCAGCACCAACACGTCCAGGTTTCGCAGGGAGTAGAGCTTGTCGGGGCGGGCGAAAGCCAGGGCGAAGACGAGCGCCATCGGCCCCCAGATCCACCAGTAGTTCGCTTCTTTGCCGTAAGCCCCGAAGTCTCCGCGGGCCATTTGCCAGCCGACCTGGTCGCCGGTGTAGGCGTAGTTGGTGTTCAAGGTCTCCGCGTCTATCCCAACGCGGGCCACCTCCGCTTGCTCATCGCCCTGCCCGACCCAGTAATGAACGATCCACTCCCCGCCCTCGAACTCCGCGTCGGTCACGTAGGTGTCGTACTCGGAGAGTTGCTCCTGGACCCGGGGGTTGGCGTCTGAGATCTTCATCGCGTCTTCTTTGCCTAGTGGCGGGTAGTCCAGCGTGTCCGCCCGGGGCAAGACGGTTACGCCGGACACCGCCTTCGAGTCGTCGTCCACGTCGAGGCGGGCCACGTCCTTGCTGGAGGTCTGCTCCGTCAGCACGACGCGCCATTGGTCCGGGCCGGAGTCGTACTCGGCGGAGGTCTC
The DNA here is from genome assembly GCA_965213905.1 of Rubrobacteraceae bacterium. GTDB lineage: Bacteria > Actinomycetota > Rubrobacteria > Rubrobacterales > Rubrobacteraceae > SIRX01. The sequence goes on from OZ243922.1 coordinate 2,653,732, forward strand.
GACGGTGGGCTTCGAGTAGTATTTGTCCAGCTCGGGCACGAAGCTGGCCTGGTTGGCGGCCTCCGAAGCGTCCATCTGCGGCCCCGGCGCGAGCGCCAGTAGAAAGCCGAGCAGCGGTAGCAGCAGGAGCAGGGGCGCCAGCTTACCGGGCTTTGCGATCAAACCGATCAAACGTTTCAAGCGGGGTTCTTCTCCGGCTTTTCCTGGTTGGGCAGGACCAGCATAAGACCCCAGAGCAGGACCAGAAGCAGGTCTCTAACGAACAGCAGGTTAACGGCGGACGGTTCGAGGTCCATCAACTCGCCGTAGTAGTGCGGGAAGATCTGGGTGGTAGTCCAGCAGGTAACGAGCAGCATACCCGCGATAACGATCCCCCAGGCGCCGCCCGCCGCCAGGGGGAGAAGCGGCAGGAGCCAAAGCATGTACTGGGGAGAGAGGACTTTCGAGCCGATCATGAACGCCAGTATAAAGGCCGCCGCGTAGCGGGGAAATTTCGCCGCCGCGAAACCCTGCACGCGCTGGTCCCGGTACATTACGAAACCCGTAATGAGGATCAAAGCCGCGCTGATCGGGAGGCCCAAGGCGCTCAGGAGCTCTACGCCCCGGCCTTCTACCTCCCAGGCTCCGTACCGGAAGACGATGTTTTCTATCCACCCGAGCTGCATCAGCACCGCCGTCCCGAGGCTTTCTAACTGTAGTCCCCGGTCGGCGTGGTAGGTAAAGCTCTCCTCGAAAGCCTCGCCGCCCAGCAGGTACGCCGGCACGAAAAAGAGCCCCAGCGTCGCAAAAAAGGCTAGAAACCCAAGCGCCGTTCTCCGCAACCAGCCGGCGAAGGTGTCGTGCCCGTCCCGGACCAGGGCGAGCGGAACTGTAGCCAGCACCGGGACAAGTTTCGCCGCCGCCCCGAGCCCCAGGGAGGCGTAGGCGAGTATCAGCAAGCGTCCCCCGAGCACCGCGCCGAGCGCGGCCAGGGCCAGGGTAAAAGAGACGACGGGGTCGAAGCGCGTCGCCGCTATCGGGTACAGGAGGATAGTCCCGGCCACGAACGTCAGGGACGGAACCACCCACGCCCACCCGCCCCTCATGCTACGGGCCGTAACGGCCACCAGCACCATCGTCGCTACCAGCAGCAGCGTCATTTCGGCGACGAAGACGTTCCCGAAACCTTCCGGGGTCGAGCTAAGCAGGGCCGGCAGGAGGAACGCCGGTATGGCGCCCGGCGGGTACTCGATAAAGAAGTCCCGGTAGGGGACCTCCCCCCGCAACAAAGCTTCGCCGGTGTCCCGGTAGAGTATGAGGTCGTTCGACTCCCCAACCATCTCGGACGACAGCCCGGAGACTTGGGCCGTGAGGCCCCAGTAGAGTGCGCCGCCGAGCAGGGCCAAAAGTGCCCAAAATACCACGTTGCGGACCGCGGGGCCGGCAAAAAACCCGGTGCGAGTTTTTTGTGCCGGGGTCTTTATTGTTCTTCCAACTCTGCTAGTTCTTTGCCGAAGAGATCCGCCAGGGGTTCCAGGCCTTCGGGGGCGCCGGTTGCGAGCAGAGAGTCGCCGCCGCGCAGGGTGTAGCCGGCGCGCGGGCGGTAGGTCCAACGTCCCCCGCGGTTTACGGCCAGGGCGTACATGCCGGTCTCGGTCTCCAACTGCAGGTCTTCGAGTGATTTGCCGTCCGCGGGAGAGCCGGGAGAGGCGGTGAGCTTCAAGACGATCTCGTCCGATTCGCCCACGGCGGCGGAGAGGACCGGGTGGATCTCCTCTCCCTTCTCTACCATCCAGACCATTTCCATCGCGCAATCGGCGATGGCTTCCGAAGCGGTTGCCAGGTGCAACACGCCCCGCAGCCGGGAGGAGTCCCCCAGGTGCCGGGCGGCCAGAAGAACCCAGCGTTCGATGCGGTAGCGCATCTCGTCCATCTCGTCTTCGATGGCGACGACCTCGCGGGCCAGGCCGGCGTCGCGGTAGAGCAGGGCGGAATAGGCGAGGCCGACCGCCACTTCGGAGAGGTTTTTCATCTCGATCAGGATGTCCACCGCCTTCTCCAACTCGGTGAGCGGCCCGGCTTCCTCGTCGGCCTCCGGTTTCGGCAGGGGGTTCGCCCCGGCGAGGCCCCGGATCTCCGCCACGCCTTCCGGCGGGCCCTGGAGGAAAAGTACGTCTCCTTCCCGCAGCACGTCCTCGGGGCCGGGGTCGAAGTTCCACTCGTTGCCCGAGCGCAGGGCTATGGGCCGCATACCCGTCTCCAGCGGCAGGTCCACCTCACCGAGGCTCCGGCCGTCGAGGGTGCTCTCGGCGCAGATCCTTACCCGGGAGGGGATCTCCTCGGCCTCGGGGATGTCCTGTAAGAGTTCCGGCGGGATGCCGAGCTTTTTCACGACGATCTTGGCGATGTCGTTTGCGGCGTTGCCGATCTTCTCGATGTCCTGGACTACCTGCAAGATGCCGGCCATCTGCTCCGCGTCCGCGGGGCTCCGGGCGGCGAGGATCGCCATGGAGCGCATGTCGAAGACCAGGCCGTTGAGTCGTTCCTCCAGGCGGGACACCTCCTCGGAGATGTCCTCGGAGTTGTAGAAGATGGCGGCGTAGGCCAGGTCCACCATAAGTTCCGAGGTATCTTTCGCCTCGGTCAGCATGTCCTTGAGGTTTCGGGGTCTCGTGTCTCGCATGGCTCCTACTATGTTAGCTGGAAAAAGATCATGGCTATTATAAGGCTCATAAAACCGAAGAGGTCTACCGAGGCCGTGATGATCGGGATTCCATAGGTGTCGGGGTCGAGACCGAGCCGGTAACTAACCGTCGAGCCGTAGTACGCGGCGAACACCGAGGCGGTCGTCGCGATGAGCCCGGCGACCGCGCTGATCCCCATCATCGCCAAGAATCCGGGGCTTAACGTACCGGCGTCCCATCCCAAAAAGTCGAGCAGTCCGGGGCTGATGTTCCCAATCGCAACGGCAATCCAGTGGGCGGCCCCCCCGATAAACAGATACACCCCGACGGCGAAGATGTAGACGAGCGTGAAGTCCCTGAATGCCCGGAGCTGCGGCAAACCGCGCGGCTCTAACAGGCCGAGATGCACTTTAGATGAGAGCCGGCTGGAGAGTATACCGCCGAGGGCGCCGCCCTCCTGGAGAAAGGCCGGCAAAAGGATGAGTAGGGCCGGATAAGTGAAAAAGACCTCCCGGCGGTCTTCGAGGGCTAGGCCCACGAGGGTCATGGCGATTCCTGAGAGCGCCAGGATCGGCAGGCTCTCGGCCAGGATGCGGCGGAGGTCCCGGCCACCCAGGCGAAACCCGACGGCGACGGCGGCGACGGCGGCCAGGATCAGGGCCGCCGCCAGGGCGTTGGAGAAGACGGGAATGCCGATCAGGGTGGTGGCGAGCACCAGCGCCGGCAGGGTCAGTATGTCGCCGGCGGCGGTCAGCATCGGGGCGGCGATGTTGTCCATGTCCCAGCCGCGCGACACGCTCAGCCGGGCGACCAGGATTGTAATGCCCACGAGCAAAACCCCCGCGATAATCCCCCCGACGGTGGAGATCACGGCGTAGTCCAAAACCGAAAGCTCGCTTTCCACACCCAAAAGGTCCGAGAGGTACCGGGCCAGGAAAGCCAGGAAAACCCCCGAGATGAGCGAGAGGATCATGGCGGCCTGCACGTTCTCGGCCAGGATACCGCGCCGGAGGTTTACCCGGAAGAGGCCGGTCTGGATGGCGGTCGAGAGGCGGCTGCCCATCGCGCCGAAGATGGCGCCCCGCATCCCGATGGCCGCCGGGATCAAGACCGCCAGCCCGACCAACTCCTCCAACGTACCCGTAATGCTCGCCAGCGCGACACCCGCGATAAGCTCCCCGACAGAAGAGATAAACAGCGCCGCGAAGCCCTGCCGCAACGACTCTTTTTCTTCGGTCAGGTAGCCGTAAACGGCCGGCCGGATGTGCGGCCGGTTGCGAAACCTGCTCCGCAGGCCGCCGTCTTTCCGGGTGTTTTCTTTCTCGGACACGGTAGAGAGGTATAGCGTTTGAGAAGGGTTATGTAAAGCGTCCGGGGGCGAAAGCAGACAATATACTGGCGATGGTAGATGGCACCACAAGATGGAGGAGAGAGATGCGCGCTGTTACGGTAAACCACACGTCGCCCGGTAATCTGGATTTCGGGGATGTGAACGAGCCGTCCCCGACTCCGTCCGAGGCCCTGATCCGGGTCTCAGCCATCTCCCTTAACCGGGGCGAGGTGCGCCGGGCCGAAAACGCCGAGCCCGGGTCCTGTCCCGGGTGGGACCTGGCCGGAACCGTGGAACGGGCCGCTGAAGACGGATCCGGCCCGCCAGAAAGCTTCCGGGTGGTCGGGTTTCTCCCTTCCGGCGCCTGGGCGGAACTCGCCGCCGTCCCGACGGACTCACTCGCCGTGCTGCCAGACGACGTCTCTTTCGTCCAGGCGGCGACGCTACCGGTCGCGGGCCTGACGGCGCTCTACGCCCTGGAGAAAGGCGGCAACTTGCTCGGCCGGTCGGCGCTCGTGACCGGCGCCTCCGGTGGCGCGGGCCGCTTCGGGGTGCAACTCGCCCGGCTCGCGGGGGCGAGGGTGGTCGCGGTCGTGCGCCGGGAGGAGCACGTAGAGTTGCTGCGGGACGCCGGGGCGCAAGAGGTGGTCGTCAGCGAGGACGCGTCAGATGCGGAAGAGCATGGCCCGTACCACGTCGTGATGGAATCTGTCGGCGGTGCGGTTTTGGGGAACGTGATCCCTATGCTGAACACCGGCGGAACCTGCGTCACGTTCGGGGTCTCGGCCGCCCCGGAAACTACCCTCGACATCCGCAGCTTCTTCGCAACCGGCGGGGCGAGCCTTTACGGTTTCATACTCTTCCACGAGGTGTTGGAGAAACCAGCCTCCTTTGGCCTGGATCGTCTGGCGCGGCTCGTCGCTGACGGGAGCCTCCGGCCATACGTCGCCCTGGAGGAATCCTGGACGGAGATCGGGGGCGTCGCCGAAAGCCTGATAGGGCGGGGCTTCACCGGCAAGGCGGTGCTCCACGTTGACGGATGAGCGCGGTCAATCGAAGTCTGTTGGCAGGTTAGGCTCCCGATGGTGCCCGAAGAAGCGATAGACCTGGGCGGGCGTGACGCGGGTTAGCGAAAGTTCGGGCAACTCATCCTCTCCAAAGAACGCCGCCCCGGCGGAATCTAACCTCACCGTCGAAGCTCCCTCTTCTATCTCACACAGAAAGTTGAGCTTGTAGACGTGGTAGGGGATAGGAGGATGATCGTGCCGGTCCCGGTCGTAGGCGGAGATGAGCTTTACCGGCCGTATCCGGTAGCCGGATTCTTCGTACGTCTCGCGCACGGCGGCTTCGGAGGCCGATTCTCCTACATCAGCCCAGCCACCGGGTAGCGACCAGAGACCGTCTTCGGTCTCTTTGACGAGCAATATCGCGTCTTCCTCGAACACAGCCGCCCGAACGTCCACTTTCGGCGTCGCCGGACCTGTTTGTAGGCCGAGAAGCTCGCGGGCTTCTTCGAGGTCTCCGGTAGAGTGCGCCGCCAAAACCTCGGCTGCCACCTCTCGCAGTTGCTCGTACCGTTCCACATCGTAGTGGTCCCGGGTGTAAGTCAGGCCATCTTGGGCGATGGATTGCAAGCGCTTTGCCCACTGTAGCCACCGGGGGTCCACAGCGTACCCGGCTACGCTTTGCCGGGTACCAGCGAACGGAGGCCCGCGCTGATACGCCGGGTCGAGTAGCCTAGCACCCGGCGCTGGTGGTAGTAGAGGTCTATCTCCAGCGGGGCCAGCAAGGCCGCCGCCAGGTACTCCAGGTCGAGGTCTTCTTCGATGGCGCCTTCCCGGTCCGCCGTCCGCAAGAGCGTTAGCACGGTCGAGCGGAGCCAGTCGCGCGCCGGGTGCGAGAGTTGGTCGAGACGCCCGGCCCCGGAGAGAGGCTCGTGGCCGCCGTAAAAGAGATCCAGGTTACTTTCCGTGAAGAAAACTAGCCGATCTAGAAAAACGTCCAGCTTCTCCAGCGCACCCCGCCCCGCCCCGCCGACGACCTCCAACGTCTCTTTCTGAAACTCCCTGGTCGGCCCATCCAACAGGGCGTGGCACAAGAAACCCTTGTGGGGAAAGCGCCGGTAGAGCGTGCCCTTGCCAACCCCGGCCGCCCGCGCTATCTCCTCCATCGTAACCCCGGTTACACCCCTCTCGCCGAAGAGCCGCCGCGCCGCCCGCAGAACCTTGTCCCGGTTTCGGGCCGCATCACTCCGCTCGTTATCGCACAGGGCGGAGCCGCCGGTGTGATCCAGGAGCCACCCGGACCTGTTCTTGCCCTGTCTGGTCTGAACCACTGCTTACTCCTTAACCTTGACACCACCAGTCTAACGGGTTAAGGTGCAAACTTAAAGCGGACGCGGGTCCACTTAGTATTGAAAGGAGTTAATTTGTCGAAGGTATTGGTAACCTACTACAGCACGTACGGGCACACTTACCAGATGGCGCAGGCTGTGGCGAAGGGCGCCGAGGTGGATGGTGGGTCCGAGGTTCGGTTGCGTCGCATACCGGAGCTCGAAGAGGCGCGCAAGGCCCTTTCGGAGCAGGATTTCTACGTGCAGTCCCAAGAGCAGCAGTCGGAGATACCGGAGGTTACGCACGACGATTTACGGTGGGCCGACGGCATTATCTGGGGGACTCCAACCCGCTACGGCAACATGACCGCCCAGATGAAGCAGTTTTTGGATACGACCGGCGCGTTGTGGCAGAACGGCGAGCTGGAGGACAAGGCGACAGGGGTCTTTACGAGCACCGCCACCATCCACGGTGGGCAGGAAACCACTATAATCACCAGTCTGATCCCGTTGTTGCACTTGGGCATGGTCTTTGTCGGGACGCCTTACGGCCAGAACCCGCACATCCTAACTACCGAAGGCGTCGGCGGTACTCCGTACGGTCCTTCTACGGTGGCCGGGTTGGACGGCTCTCAGCAGCCGGTAGAGGATGAGTTGCTCTCGTGCCGCAACCTGGGCAGCCGGGTTGGGCAAGTCGCTGAGGTGCTCCGTAGCGTGCGCGAGCAACGGGAGCAGGGCCAGCAAGAGAACGCCGAAACTTACGACGGGTAGCAAAGACCGGTAGCCAGCAAAAACGCTAAGAAAAGAAAAGGAGAACGGCATGGCCGAGCAAACCAAGATCACGGCCTACGACAACGGCCCGTACCTGGTGACGGGACAGGTGCTCATCACCGACGCAGACGGCAACGAGTACCCGAAGGAGCAGGAAACGGCCGCCCTCTGCCGCTGCGGGGCCTCGACCAACAAGCCTTTCTGCGACGGTACGCATTCAAAGGCCGGCTTCGAAGCCGCCGAGCGGGCGGTGCAACAGGAAGGCTAGGAAAGCTAGAAAGTCCCCGCCGTCCCGGTGTAGACTGCCGGTATGGATGCCGGCACGCACAGAGTTCTCCCGACCGCGCGCGTACATTTCGGCGCCGGGAGCGTAAAAGAGATAGAGACGGAGGCCCGATCTTGCGATCGGACTTTCGTCATTACCGGCCGCACCCTCGCCGAGAAGACGGATCTCGTCCAGCGCGTGGAGCGGTTACTGGGTGAGAAACACGCCGGGACCTACGCCGGAATAGGCCAGCACACCCCCGGCGGCGCGGTCGAAGAAGCTGCGGGGGAGGCGGAGATGGCCGCCGCGGACCTGCTCGTGGCCTTCGGTGGCGGGAGCGTCGTCGACGGAACAAAGGCTATCGCCCGGCAACTCGGCTATCCGGCGCAGATCTCCATCCCGACCACGCTCTCGGCGGCGGAGTGGGCGCACCGCGTCGGCGTCACCGACGAGGCCGCCGGGAAGAAGTCGGGCTTCGCGGATCCTAGAGCCGTACCACCGGTCGTCATACTGGACCCGGAGATGACAGTCTTCACGCCGGAGAAATTGTGGCTCTCGACCGGGATAAGGGCCTTGGACCACGCGGTCGAAGGATTTCTCTACGGTGGCCCGCACCCCATCACCGACGTGACCGGCCTCGCAGGCGCCCGCCGGCTCTTCGAGTACCTGCCGCGCTCGAAAGAAAAGCCGGAAGACCTGGACGCGAGGGCGGAGTTGCAGGTAGCCGCCTGGCTCTCGTATTTCGCGCCGCTCAACACCCCGATGGGCCTGTCTCACGGCCTGGGGCGCAGGATCGGGGCGAGCTACGGAGTGCCACACGGTATTACCTCCTGCATAACCCTCGCGCCGAGCCTCGAAGTCATGCGGGAACGGATAGACGGGGATCTGTGGTCGGCGCTGGCCGGGGCCGTGGAAGGTGACCCGCCATCGCGGATCGCCGGACTGGTCGAGGGGTTGGGTTTGCCCGACTCTTTGCGCGGAGCAGGCGTGCCGGAGAAAGACCTGGGCGACATAGCGGACGAGTTCGGGGACCGGGCCGGCGACGCCCGGAGAATCCTCGAACTGGCATACTGACCTTTCTGGGAGCAACAGGAAGGAAGCAGCAGTGGTCGGTGTCATCAGCGGTGTAAAACGTCAAACGGAGATCTACCTGAACGGCCTCGCGGGAAAGCAGCCTACCGTACCCGCAGACCCGGGGCGGCTGAAAGAAGCGGCGCGGGAGCAGATGAGCCCGGAAGCCTTCGCCTACGTCGCCGGGGGCGCCGGGAAAGAGAACACCGTCCACGAAAACCGGGCGGCGTTCGCCCGGCGCCGCCTCGTGCCCCGTATGCTCCGCGACGTCTCCGAACGCGACACCTCCGTAGAACTATTCGGCAGGAGACTCCCGGCGCCGATCCTTCTAGCCCCTATCGGAGTGTTGGAGATGGCCCACCGGGAGGCGGACGTGGCCGTTTCAAAAGCCGCCGCGGCCGAGGGCGTGCCGTTCATCTTCTCCAACCAGGCCTCCAAGCCGATGGAAGAGTGCGCTGCGGCGATGGGGAACGCGCCGCGTTGGTTCCAACTCTACTGGAGCACCTCCGACGCGTTGGTCGAGAGCTTCGTCCGGCGGGCGGAGCGGAGCGGCTGCGAGGCGATAGTCGTTACCCTGGACACCACCATGCTCGGCTGGCGCACCCGCGACCTGGACCTCGCTTATCTCCCCTTTCTGCGCGGCAAGGGCATCGCCCAGTACACCAGCGACCCGGTGTTCCGCCGCAGCCTTTCGGAGCCCGCACCGCCGGCCGGGAAGACGAAAATAAACTTCTCCACGGTCAAGTCGCTCGTCGAACAGGCCCGCAACTACCCGGGCAACCCGCTAAAGAACCTCGTCTCCGGCGAGCCGCTCGCCGCGGTGCGGAAGTTCATCGCCACCTACTCCCGGCCCTCGCTGACCTGGGAAAACCTGGCCTTTTTGCGCGAACGCACAAAGCTGCCCATCGTGCTCAAGGGCATCCTGCGCCCCGACGACGCCGGAAAAGCGGTCGAACACGGGATGGACGGCGTGATCGTCTCGAACCACGGTGGCCGGCAGGTGGACGGCGCGATAGCGACCATCGACGCGCTGCCGGACGTCGTCGACGCCGTCGACGGCAACATCCCGGTACTTTTCGACAGCGGCGTCCGGGGCGGGGCGGACGTGTTCAAGGCGCTGGCGCTCGGGGCTCGGGCGGTTTGCCTGGGACGGCCCTACGTGTACGGGCTCGCGCTCCGCGGGGAAGAGGGGGTGCGAAACGTCATCCGGAACCTCATCGCCGACTTCGACCTGACGATGGGCCTCGCCGGTTGCCGGTCAATTGGTGAGATAACGGAGGACAACCTCGCCCGGACCCGGACGGGGCGTAGAATATAGCTGTCTATGGATCAAAGAACCGGAAGAGAAGTAGCCAGCACCGCCTTCCCGACGTTGGACGAGGCACAGATCTCCTACCTCGAAAACTATGGCGAGGTGCGAGAAACAAAGCTTGGTCAGACCCTTTTCCAGGACGGTGACACCTCCTACGACTTCATGGTCATTCTCGAAGGCGCGGTAAACATAGTGGAGAGCTTTTCCGGCAGGGATCGCACCCTCGCCACCCACGGTGTGGGCCGCTTTTTGGGCGAAATGAACATGCTCACCGGCCAGGCCGTCTATCTTTCGGCGGTCGTGGAAGAGGGCGGCAAAGTTCTCGCCATCCCGCCCGAAGACCTCAAGGAAGTCATCGCCGAAGAACCGACCCTCTCGGACACAATCCTAAAAGCGTTTCTCGCCCGGCGCCAGGTCTTAATGAACGCCGGCACGGGCCTCCGTATCGTTGGTTCGCGGAACGATCAGGACGCCCTGCGGCTGCGGGAGTTCGCCGTCCGCAACCGATTGCCGCACGCCTGGATCGACCTGGAGGAAAAGAACGGCGCAGAGCTGCTGCTCCGGGAGTTCGGCGTCTCACGCCAGGAGACGCCGGTTACCATCTGGCACGGCCGGGCGCTCAAAAACCCGTCCAACGCCGGGCTGGCGCAGGAGATCGGGCTGGACGTAGACAACTCCGCCGAGACGACCTACGACCTGATCGTGGTCGGCGCCGGACCCGCCGGCCTCGCCGCCGCCGTCTACGGAGCGTCGGAGGGTCTGTCTACCCTAACCCTGGAATCCGTGGCTCTCGGCGGTCAAGCCGGAACCAGCAGCCGCATCGAGAACTACCTGGGCTTCCCGGCGGGCCTCTCCGGCTCGGAGCTGGCGAGCCGGGCGATGGTCCAGGCGGACAAGTTCGGCGCCCGCACCACCGTCCCCCAGGAAGCCTGCACCCTGACGCCGGAAGACGGCGCGTACACGATAAACCTCTCCGAGGGCGGCGGGGTGCGGGGCCGGGGCGTCATCATCGCCACCGGCGCCCGCTACCGGCGGCCCGACGTGGAGCGCCTGGAGGAGTTCGAAGGCTTGAGCGTCTACTACGCCGCCACCGAGGCCGAGGCCCAGACCTGCGCGGGAAGTGAGGTCGTCGTGGTCGGCGGCGGCAACTCGGCCGGACAGGCGGCGGTCTTCCTGGCGGGCCGTACCAGTAAGGTCTATCTGATGATCCGGGGCAACGACCTGGGCAAGAGCATGTCCAGCTACCTGACCGACCGCGTGGAAAGCACCGAAAACATCGAGCTGCTCTCAAACACCGAGGTCCGGGAGCTACTCGGCGAGGGCGGCGCGTTGGAGGGCATCGAGGTCGAGGACAACCACTCCGGCGAACGCCGGGCGCTCGGGGCGCGGGCGCTGTTCGTGTTTATCGGGGCGGACGCCAACACCGGCTGGCTCCAGGATACGTTGCAACTCGACGAGAAAGGCTTCGTGCTAACGGGTGAGTCGCTGGACGAAGCCGCACTGGACTACGCGGTTTGGAAAGGCCGGGAGCCTTACCTGTTCGAGACCAGTTTGCCGGGCGTGTTCGCGGTGGGGGACGTGCGGAGCCGCTCGATCAAGCGCGTAGCCTCAGCCGTGGGCGAGGGCTCGATGGCGGTCCGGCTCGTCCACCAGCGTTTGTCGGAAACCTAAGAAGCGCCCACCTGCTCCCCGGACGGCTCCACCTCGTAGTCTTCTTTCCAAACGTCGAAGCCGCCTTCCAGGGCTGTAGCCTCGAAGTTCATTTTGTTCAGCCTCCGCGCCACCCGGGCGCTGGTCGCTTCGTCCGGTCAGGTGCAGTAGGCGACGATGCGTTGGCCTTCTATCTGGCTGCCGTAAGCCTCTTCCCGTTCCTGGACCCACTCCTCGATCCCGTCCGGCGTTACCCGCTCCGAGCCGGGGATCTGGGTTTTGTCCTGCTCGTACTGCGAACGGGTGCGGACGTCTAGGACTACCGGAGGCTCTTCTTCGTCCAGCATTTCGGCGAGGCGTTCGGGTTTTATGCGGATAGAGGCGCTCGCGTCGCCCTCGAAGATGCCGCCGGCGTTGTCCCGCTCCTCCTGGTGCGTCTCGTTCTCGACGGCCCGGCCGTAGGCCTGGGAGAGAGGAGTGGCCGAAGCGCCGTGCGCGATCACGGAGACGGTTACGACGACGCCGACGACGGCCAGAACAAATTCCGCACCTGGCACGTCCGCGTGGATGACGAGCAGGGCGAGCAGCAGAGAGTTCAAACCGCGCGGGCCGAACCACCCGATAAACGCCCGCGCCCGGTTGCTGATGGCGGCTTTGCGGAGAACTATGGCGATGGCGAGTGGCCGGGCGATGAGGATCACGATCAGGGCGAGTATCAGGGCCGGCACCAGTGGCACTTCGCCGAAGAGGTCACTGATCACGACGCCGAAAAGGATGAACGACAACAGCATCGCCATCTCGCTGGTCGTCTCGCCGTAGTCAAGGAAACACTGGCACAAATCGAAGTTCAAGACCGCGACCGCGAACCCAGTGGCAAACGCGGCCAAGAAGCCGTCGCCGCCGAGTGCCGTGGCGGTTGCGAAGGAGAGCAGCGTTATACCGACGCCGTAGAGTGATTGGTACACCTCGCTCACCCCGAACCTCTTATCGGCCTTGCTTATCAGGTACGCGCCGCCCGCGCCGATGGCGAAGCCGATAACCGGACCGAGGATCAGGACTTCGCCCACTAGAATCGCCCATCCTGCGGCGCCGGAGGCTTCGGCGTTAGCCAGCGCGATCAGGATAAGCAGGGTCGGCAACACCACGATATCGTTCGTGCCGGCTTCGATGTTCAAGGCCTGACGCACCGAAGATGGTATCCGCTCCTCGCGGACCACGTCGCGGAGCACCACCGGATCGGTCGAGGCCAGGATGGTACCGAGCAACAGGGCTATGACGATCGAAACGTTATCGAACAGGAAGTACGCGCTACCGGCGATAACGGAGACGATAATGAGGGTCCCCGGTCCCAGTGAGAGAACCGGGACGAACCCTGCCCCGCTCATGCCGGCGTTCCCGATCCTCACGGCCTCCAGACACAGAACCATCGCCAGCGTGATGGTCGCCACAGCCTCCAACAATGGGTCGTCCGGACTGAACTCCAGGATGCCCAAACCCTGATGCCCGAGCAGAAAGCCCAGTCCCAGGAAGATGATCGGGAAGGATAGCGGCGCCCGGTTTACGAGCCCCGACGCGAGACCCGCCACCGTGAGCACGATGGCGACCAGCGCAAACCCCGTTACCAGACCCGGCACGATACCTCCTTAGCCGCCCACAAAAACATCTTAGACGAGCACCTCGTCAACGTAACAGAACCGCCAGTCCTCACCCGGCTCGAAAGACTGAACTATCGGATGCTCCGTGGCATGGAAGTGCTTTGTGGCGTGCTTGTTTTTGGACGAATCACAGCAGCCGACATGGCCGCAGGATAGGCACTCGCGCAGGTGTACCCAGGCATCACCTATCTGGAGGCATTCTTCGCAGCCGTCGGCCGAAGGCTCTACGTCTTGTATCTGGTCCAGGTGCGTACATTGTTGTTGCAAGAAAGCTCCTCTCTGCTATTAACTACGCGGGCGACGGCTCGCCTTCGGTTTCTCCGGCCGGTTCTTCTTCGGTTCTCTGCTGCCGGCCTTTGCCCTCGACGATGAGCGCCGCCGCCAAGGCGCTCGCCAACGCGAAGCCCGCCGCGATGTACATGGCGAGCCGGAAACCCGCCACGAAGGACTCGTCAACGGCGTTCTCTATGGCCGTCGCCGTCTCTCCGTCCACGCCCTCCGGCGGCTGGGCGGCCCCGAGGTCCACCTTCCGCTCTTCCATCGTCGCCTGCGTCTGCTGCGACACGTCGAGATCCGCCAGCCGGGAGTCCAGGGCGCCTGAGAAGGTGGCGAAGACGAAGACGCCCATCACGGCCACGGCCATAAGGGTGGCGGTTCGGGAGACGGCGTTGTTGACGCCGGAGGCGAGTCCCGAGTGCCGGCCTGAGACGGAGTTCAGGGCGGTCGTCGTGAGCGGGGCTATAACGAGCGACATCCCGAGGCCCATGACCACGACCGCCGGGAAAAAGGTCGTCCAGTACGAGCCGCCGGTTCCCGGAAGGGTGAAAAGGATAAAGCCCGCCGCCGCGATGATCGGGCCGATGACTAACGGTGTACGAGGCCCGATGCGCGGTACGAGCCCGCCGGCCCACCGGCTGAGCAGGAAGGTGATGACGATAAACGGCAAGAATGCACTCCCCGCCGCCGTCGCCGAGTAACCGTGGACCTGCTGCAGCACGAACGGGAAGAAGTACAGCGCCCCGCCGAGGCCCATGTACAACAGCAACGTCAGCAGGTTCGCCCCGGTGAAGTTCCTCGATTTGAACAGGGTTAGCGGCATCATCGGCTCCCGAATATTCCACTCGGTAAACACGAAGCCCGCGAGCGCGGCCACACCGACGACCAGGGGCACAAAGACCAGCGGGTCGGTAAAGCCGCGGCTGGAGGCTTCTATGAGGCCGAACACGAGCCCGCCGAGCCCGACCGTCGCCAGCGTCGCCCCGACGAAGTCCAGCCGGGCGGCGTCTGGGTCGCGGCTCTCGGGTACGTGCTTGACGCAGATGTAGAGCGCGATCAGGGCGAGCGGGATGTTGATCAGAAAGGCCGCCCGCCACGAGACGAAGTCTATGAGCAGCCCGCCCACGACCGGCCCGAGCGCCGCCGTTACGCCGGAGAATCCCGACCAGGTGCCGATGGCCTTACCACGGTTCTCCTGGGAGAACGAGGAGCTAATAATCGCCAGAGAGCCCGGGATCATTAACGCCCCGCCGATACCCTGCACCGTTCGCGCCGCGATCAGCGACTCGGAGCTCGGAGAGAGGCCGCACCACACGGAGGCTACCGTAAAGATACCGATGCCGATCATGAAGATCTTACGCCGTCCGAAGTGGTCTCCGAGAGACCCGCCGACCAGGATCAGGGCGGCCAAGAGCAGCGCATAAGACTCCACGATCCACAAAGCATCCACCGCCGTCGCGTCCAACTCCCGCTGGATGACCGGCAGCGCGACGTTCACGATGGTGCCGTCCATAAAGCCCATCCCCGAAGCGATAATCGCCGCCGCAAGAACCCACGGCCCGGAACTCTGTTCACAGGGCGACTCGGCCTTGCCGGACTTTATGACCCCCTCGTCGCACGGCGGCCGCGAATGTAACGCCATCTTCTAACTCCCTTTTACAGATAGGGGTATCACCGGATTATGGACCGGATTCTCCCAAGAATTCAACTTCTTCGGGCGTTGAAGGCCGGCCCAGCACCTCGTTCCGGTGCGGGAAACGTCCGAACCGTTTGACAGTGTCCCGGTGGCCCTCCGCGAACTCCATTACATCCGGCCCGCCTTCCCCGGCGAGCCCCTGGAAAAGTGCGACGGACTGCTGTTGGTCTTCCAAACTTTCACTGTGCATGAACGGCATGTAGAGAAAGTGTCGCTGGAAAGGTTCGAGTTTCCGGTCGAGGCCCTTCTGAACGGCTTCGCGGGAGATATCGAGTGCATGGTCGTCCGTGGCGTGGGTGCGAGCATCGCCCCGGAACAGGTTGCGCGGGAATTGGTCCAGCAGGATCACGAGCGCCAGGCAACTCTCCGGCTCGTGTTGCCACCCGTCATAATCGCCCCGCGCCGCCTGTTCGTAGTCCTCCAAGAACTTTTCGTGGACCTGCCGGTCGAACTCTTCATCCTTTTTGAACCACTCCTCGCGGAATTCGCCGTAGCCTTCTTCGCCCTCGCGTCCGAACCAGAAGTCCAGGACCTTTCGCGGCTCACTCGGCACGGGCTACCACGGCCAGGTCTTCTTCGGAGCGGGTGTAGGTGGGGCCGTTTAGTTTGGAGCTGTAGCCGTTCATCATCCAAACTTCGGGGATGATCTCGGATATTAGCTCCCCGTCGTCGAACATCCGGACCATCGAACTCTCCGAAACGGCGACCGCCACTGCGTCCGTGTAGTTGGAGACAGAGGCCGCCGCCATGTGCCGGCTACCGAGGCCGAGCGGCACGTTCAGGTCGTCGGAGTTCGCGTCTATGTAGCGGGCTCCAGAGAGGACGACGCCCGCGTTCGAGACTACGAACGCCCCGTCGAGTTGGGCCAACTCTTTGAGCGACTCGCGCACGTTCGGGTCGTTTATGTGTTTATCTTCGTCGGCGTGACCCTGTAGAGGGTCCAGGATCAGGGGCTTCGAGTTCTTCATTACCTCCCCGGAGTCCCCGACGACGAAGAGCGTCCCGATCTTGCGCCCCTCCCGGCCTTCGCGCGCGATCTCCACCGCCAGTGAGATGGTCTGCGTGAGCACCTCCGTATTCACCCCGCGCCGCTTGGAGCACAGTTCCCTGAACAAAGTGTTCCTATCTTCCACTACGATGCTCCTCTCCGATAATATACAGACTCACCCTGAAATCCTTTCTGCGGAACGCGGCTGCTCGACCGGCTCGGCGTCCGGACCGCCAACCGGCAGCCGGATCTCCATGCAGGTGCCCTCGCCCGGGCTGGAGACTACCCGGATGTCCCCGTTATGCCGGCCGACCACGATCCGGTAGCTCACGTCCAGGCCGAGCCCGGTCCCTTCGCCGACACCTTTGGTAGTAAAGAACGGCTCGAAGATGCGCGTCCGCAACTCCTCCGGGATTCCCGGACCGTTGTCTTCTATCTGCACCAGCACCACGTCGTTCTCGCACCGCGTCCGCACTTTTATTCGTCCGGCATTCTCTTCGGCGACGGCGTCCCCGGCGTTCTCCAGCAGGCTTGTCCAGACTTGGTTCAGCTCGCTACCGTAGGCCGTTACGGTTGGCAGATCTCCGAACTCCCGCTCCACCTCGACGCCGTCCAGCCGGTAGGCCAGTATAGCCAGCGTGTTCTCAAGCTCTTCGTTCACGTCGATCTCGCGCAGGGGCGTCTGGTCCATGTGTGAGTAGGCTTTCATCGTCTCGACGAGCGAAGAGACGCGCGTCGTGCTGGACTCGACCTCCTCGGCAAGCCCGGCCACCGCCAGCACCGCCTCCTGGTAGCGCAACGCCTCCCCGATACACTCCGAGGCCACTGCCGCGTCTATATCTTCCAAAAACGCTACATTCAGGCCCGCTTCGGTGAAAGTCGCAGCATAGTCCCACGCTTCCTCGGTGACGCCGCGATCCTCCATCCAGAGGGCCATGTTCTCTTCGCGCTCGGAAGATTCCAACGAGTTCTGGTGCTCCGCTGTGGCGGCCCGGGCTAGAGCCTGCGTGGAGATGCGTTCGATCCCCGCGACCTCCTCCGGGCTGAGATTTCCCGAAGAGGCTAAACGCGAGATCTCTACACCGATAGACCTCATGGCCTCGAAGCATTCCCGCAGCCGCCCGGCGGCCCGGACGCTCGCGGCCGCCGGGTTGTTCAACTCATGGGCGAGGCCCGCCGCCAGCGTCCCCAAAGATTCGAGTTGCTGGCGCTGCTGGGCCACGGACTGCAGGTGCTGCACCCGCCAGGCCATCGTCTTTAACACCGCGTTGCTGAACGACGGATAAACGCTCAACATGCGCCGGAACTCGCTCTCCGGCAGCAGGAACAGGCGGCTGTCTTCCAGCGCCCGGCCGCTCGCCAGGAACGGCGTTCCGGCCATCAGGGGAACCTCCCCGAAAAAGATGCCGGGGCCGTAGGTGTTTAAGACCGTCTCCCGGCCGTCCACCTCTTTCGTTATCCTCATCTCCCCTTCGAGCACCACGTACAGGTGCTTTATAGGCTCGCCTTCGCGGGCATAGACCTCACCCTGGGGTACGCGCGCCTCCGATCCCTGCTCTATAACTTCTCCGAGTTGCCCGTCGGTTAGGCCTTCGAAGAGCGTCGAGCGGCGTAGTTCTTCCAGTGTAGCCATCTAGTTACCATCCTCTTCGTTTGGGTCTATCGGGATACGGACTTGGAACGTCGTGCCGTCCGGGCCGGTGTCGAACCTTATGCTTCCGTGATGCTTTTCGGAGACGATGCGCCGGACGATGTCCAGGCCGAGGCCCGTGCCCTTGCCGACGTCTTTGGTGGTGAAGAACGGCTCGAATATTTTGCCCCGGGCTTCTTCGGGGATGCCGGGGCCGGTGTCGGAGATCTCGACCAAAATTCGGCCATTCTCCCGCACGGTACGGACCCAGATGCTGCCTTCACCATCCACCGCGTCTATGGCGTTGTCCAGCAGGTTTGTCCACACCTGGTTCAGCTCGCTGCCGTGGGCGGAGACTTTCGGTAGGTCGGTGTAGTCGCGCTCAACCGTCACATCGCCTTCTTTAAGCTTGTGGCCGAGCATCGTCAGGGTGCTCTCCAGGCCCTCGTGAATCTCGACCTCTTGCAAGGGAGCTTTGTCCATGTGGGAGTAAGACTTTATGGCCTTCACCAGCTTCGAGATGCGGACGGAGCCGTCCTCGATCTCCCGCAGCAGCTCGTCCCCCTGCATCTCCGCCACGAGCCAGTTCAACACGCCGGGGATGTTCTGTTCGTCGGAGATATGATCGGACAGCTCCTCTAGCCACTCTTCGTCCAGCCCGGATGAAACCAGCGTGGGGGAGAGGTCCCAGGCCTCTTCGACGCCGCGGTCCTCCAGCCAGATCGCTACCTCATCCTCTTTGTCGCTCCCTTCCAGAGAGTCGAGCTTGGGGGCTTCCTTCGCCCGCCGCGCTACCTCTTTCGGTAGGCCGGCGACGAACTTTCGCTCCTCCGGCTTCATCTCCAGCGCGTTAAGCTCTATCGCCCGGGCCGACGAGCCCCGGAAGACTTCGCGGGCTTCCTGAGCGCTGCGGCTGATGGCCGCCGCCGGGTTGTTCAGCTCGTGGGCGAGGCCGGCTGCAAGGGTTCCTAGAGAGGCGAGCTTTGCCTGTTGTTGTGAGACGGTCTCGTGGAGTTGGGCGCGTTCGGCGGAGGTGGAGACTACTTTTTTGAGGACTTCGGGGCAGACGGTGAGCATGTTCCAGAATGCGTCGGGTGAAAGTTTGTAGAGCTTTATGTCTGTGGTGGCGTGTCCGGTGGTCGGGTAGGGTTCGTCGAGGACCAGGATCAGCTCGGCGAAGATGTCGCCCTCGCCGAGTGTTACGACGTAGACTTCCTCGCCCCCGACGTTCTGGGTCCACTCCGTTTCACCGTCGAGGATCATGTAAAAGCCATCTGGCGGATCTCCCTGATTCGCAATCGTCGCCCCGGATTCCAACTCCAGAACCGCGCCTTGCTCGGAGATCCAACGTAACTTGTCCTCGTCCAGGCTTTGGAAAAGCGGCACCCCTCGCAGGCAGTCGGTTATCTTGGCAGCCTCCACGTTACACCTCGCTCAGGTATTGGTGGACGAGTTGGACCGCGATGGCGCCGCCCCCGACGCCGTAGGCGATGCGCTTTGTGGAGCCCCGCACCACGTCCCCGGAGGCGAAGATGCCTGGCACGCTGGTCTCCAGCCAGTAAGGGTCCCGGTCCAGTTTCCAGCCTTCGGGCTTTCCGTTCCGCATCAGGTCCAGCCCGACGGGGATGTAGCCGCGGTCGTCCCGCTGTATAACGCCGTCGAGCCAGTCGGTGCGCGGCTCGGCCCCGATAAAGAAGAAGATAGAGGTTCCCTCCAGCGACACCTCTTCACCGTCCGCGTTGTTTACGGTGACGGTTTGCAGGCTGTCCTCGCCGTCCACGGCTGCGACGGTCGTGTTCGTGCGGACCTCGATGTTGTCTATTTCCCCGATCTGGTCCACCAGGTACTGCGACATGCTCTTGCCCAACGAGTCGGCCCGTACGAGCATCGTTACTTTGCTCGCGAACCCGGCGAAGTAGACGGCGGCCTGCCCGGCGGAGTTTGCGCCGCCGACGATGAATATTTCTTCGTCTTCGCAGGAGCGGGCCTCGCTCATCGAGGCGCCGTAGTAGACGCCCGCGCCGGTAAAGCGGTCCAGGCCCGGCGCGTCCAGCATCCGGTAAGAGACGCCGGTGGTGACGACCAGGGCGTGGCACGAGAGCTCGCTGCCGTCGGAGAGCTCCACGATCCGGTACGGGTCCTCCACCCGCACGCCCCGGACCTCCTGCGGCGTCAGGATCTCCACCCCGAACCGTTTCGCCTGTGTAACCCCGCGCCGCGCAAGATCCGCCCCCGAAAGCCCCGAAGGAAACCCCAGATAGTTCTCGATGCGGGAACTTGTGCCCGCCTGTCCGCCGGGAGCCTCGCGTTCGATCATCACGATTCGCAACCCCTCCGACGCGCCATACACGGCGGTAGCCAACCCCGCCGGCCCCGCCCCAATAATAATTACGTCGTAGAAAGGCTTCTCGGCCTGCGTACTCAGCCCGATGCTCTCCGCGACCTCCAGCGTCTCCGGCTCCTCGAGCTCCGTCCCGTCCGCCAACACCACCAGCGGCAGCTTCTTCCCGTCCAGCTCGATCCCCTCGGGTGCGCTCTCCGACTCCTCACCGGCCCGCACGTCCACCCACTGGTAGGCGACCTGATTCCGCCCCAGGAAATCCCGCAGTTCGAAAGACTTGGGCGACCAGCGATGCCCAACGAGCCGAAGCCCCTCGAACGGCGGCCGATAAGAGGCCAGCCAGTCCTCCAGCAAGTCGTCCAGGGTGGGGTAGAGACGTTCCTCCGGCGGGTCCCAGGGTTTCTGGAGGTAGTAGTCTAGGACCCGGTTGTTTATGGCCCGGATCGCCGCGTCCGTATCCGCATAGGCCGTAAGCAGCGCCCGCTTCGCGTCCGGGAACATATCGCGGGCCTCTTCCAGGAACTCCACCCCGCTCATCCGGGGCATCCGCTGGTCCACCAGCATCAGCGCCACGGGATCGCCCCGCTCCTGCACTTTAGCCAGAGTATCCAGCGCCGATTGTCCCGAGTCCGCCCGCAAAACCCGGTACTCGCGGGCGTAGTTGCGTCGGAGGTCACGTTCGACCGCCCGTAAAACCTGGGGATCATCGTCAACCGCCAGTATCACCGGCTTCGCCATAGCCCTCCCAGCGTCTCAAA
The DNA here is from genome assembly GCA_965213905.1 of Rubrobacteraceae bacterium. Lineage (GTDB taxonomy): Bacteria > Actinomycetota > Rubrobacteria > Rubrobacterales > Rubrobacteraceae > SIRX01. The sequence goes on from OZ243922.1 coordinate 2,674,470, forward strand.
TACGTTTTCAAAAACTAGTCGCAGCTCTCAAACCGCGCCCGAAAGCCCATCTCGAACGCTTGATAGAACTATAACATCACCTTCAACCCGCCCATTTGGGTAGGATAGGCTTAGAAGGGAGCAAAACACGAAGATGCTGGCAAACGTAGAAAACGCCTACATACCGCCCGAGAAGCTAACCGACTACCTACTATCGGAGACGCATGCTGTAGGGAAGTCCAAAGCCAAATTTTTCCGGTCACACGGTTACGATGAAGATAATCTACATTTGCTGGAATGGGGTCTGCTCTCGATCCCCAAGTATAATGAGATCAAAGAACAAACCGATTCTCCTTACGGTGCAAAGTACGTTGTGAGAGGAGCTTTGGAAACGCCTGGAAGAACTACAGTAGTAGTGGATACGGTTTGGATTCTGGAGCCACCAGACGAGAGACCCAGATTCATAACCGCGTATCCGGCCAAGGAGTCGAAATGATAAAAGAACTAGATACCGTAGTATTGAAAAAAGACCTGGTCGAGCACGGGCTCGAACGGGGCGACGTGGGGGCAGTCGTTCACCGCTATAGTACCGGCGGAGCACTAGAGGTAGAGTTCGTAACGGGCGAAGGTGGAACCGTCGCTGTGTTGACTTTGGGAGCTAAAGACGTACGCCCAATGCTTAGTAAGGAAGTTTTGCACGCACGAGATTTGAGGCCAGTATAACGCGTCGTAAGTGCACGGTGAGTCCTCAGCTTTTCAGATCTTATGAGCGAAACGCGTGACTTGTAGTTACAAAGCTTCGTGGACGGGTTGGCTTCCCAGATTTCGTGTCTAGGTGAGCGGCATGGTCGCTAGTTAGCCAATAAATAGCGGAGGTCAGTTTGTCAGAAATAGTTATTCGATCAGAAATACAAAAAAATCCAGTTGCTGGGGACGTTGCAGCGTTATTGGCAGTAGTGCGGCCAATTCTCTCTGGACTGCTTTACAGCCTAAAGGTAGATGTTTTCGAAGAGGTTGGAACATTAGAGGATCTCAAACTTAAAATGCTCCCGAGATTGTACAGAGCTGGAGATGGAGATTGTGGAATTTGTTATGAGTATGCTGTTCACGATGCTATACAACGGCAAGATTCCTCAGTCATGGGGCGCGTAGAAGACTCGCTGAAGAAGTGCAAAGTACCTGGTGAGGCTATTCAGTCACTACTGTTCGGCGTCGAGAAGAAAGGTGCGAGTCAGCTTATTGCAACTGCTGAACAGACTCTTACCGATGACTCTAGACTGCTAACTGGTAAGCGATCACAGCCACCAAAACTGAAGGGCTATCTAAACCAGCTTGCTGCCGCTTTTCGGCGTCCCTCCACACGACTTTCTTTGCCTACCAGTATTAATGGGCTTTAAAAAGCAGATCTTTTTCTGGGTTCTACAGACGGAGACCGTTGGGTTGGAACCACAGTTAAAATAAACCCGTCGCAGTTGGAAGCGGCTAATGGTTTGAGAGTAGGTATTGTTCCCGCTTTCCAAGGCAAAGGCGATGCGGTTAGGCGCGATGAACGTAAGAATCTGATCGTTTGCCCAATACCCTATGACGGCGAGTTCATGGAAGTTTTCTATAACGCCTGGAACATTGTTCAGCAATTCATCAACGCTGACGGTCGCTTGCCAAAAGAAGTTTCATTACCAGTGCCTGCGCATCGGCAAGTAGCACGAGAGCTAGATACACGCCGTGAATTCCCGGTACTAGATGTTATTGAGGCGCTTGGTCCTATTTCACAACCTGAGCTTCTCGGTACTCAGGAATCAAGCAAGTCTCTAGCTACAATTGGTGATGGACAGTTGCTTTTAGAAGGATTGATATCGCCAATTCCAAGCAACCGAGGAAACGGTTAACAATCTCCTTCACGCTTATCATTTGCCGTCGCTTTGTGGCTCCAAACTGATGTTTTAAATGTAACATTAGACCAACAGAGTTTTGTGGCGAATGAAATCCAGCAAAGGGTAAACTGTGGCGAAAGGCAACAACGGGAACTACCTACAGCACAGCGTGGAGGTTGAGGCCGGCCTGCACCTGGCGCGTACATTTGGGAATGGGTCTCTTCACATGGCACTGACCCACGGCATGAAGCCGTTCGAACCGTGCGACAGCCCACCTAGCGGCCAGGTACGAAGCGCATTCCTTCGAGCTCTAGAAGCTGCGCAAGAACCTGAAACTTACAACGAACCCACAGTTGTCTCAGCATACCGGGCAACGGGTGCGTCTCTCGAACACTATCCTAATAGCGCAGAATTGCTTGCGGCAGTGGTCGGACGAAACCGGCTTTCCGGTGGAATCACCGAATTCGATCCCCAAAAGCATACCGATCTACGACAGGCTTGGTCGGGTTCAGCCGTCAGGATAGTTAACGCTTCCTGGCGCAAAGAGGTAAGCTCTCAAGGTGCCCACTGGTGCCCTGCCTCACTTCAAGTTCCGTGGCTGTTTTCGGCTGATCCAATGACTTACTCTGAGAACGAGGAGCTAGACGACAACAAACTCCATCAAGCGGACCTACCACGCCTCGCTAAGGTTTTGAATAGCTATGTTCGTCGGCAGGTTCCTGGGATCGCAACTATCTTTGTCTATGCTGTTAAGCCAGAGGTTCGGCCGCAGTTCTGGGCTTTCGCAGACGACCTCGGAGACGAAACAGGTGCTGTGGTTGAATCTGTCTGGATCACGCATCAGGGCGGAAATCGCAACCTTGCAGCGATACTGTGCTTCAATTACTTGCTTCCATCATACTGGATGCCCTCTGGTGTGAATCGCGGGCGGTAAGGACTACCCTGCAGCAACGTCAAGCGGTGTCAAGACCTATAGGAAGAGTGTCGGTGATTGCTGTGAGGAACCTCAGACGAGAGATCTGCACTTCGATTTCTTCGAGTCGCCAGGCTGCATAGCTCAGCGACGCGTGGACGTCTTTAGTCTCCAGGTAAGGATAGGCGTCCAGAATCTCTTTCTCACTGTGACCACTCGCCAGCAAACCGAGTATCGTGCCGACTGTAACCCTCATCCCGCGAATGCAAGGTTTGCCGCCCATTACCTCTGGGTCCCTAGTTATTCTTTGAAGATCCTGCACTGCTGAGTTCTCCGTTCGTCTTTGTACGGGCTGATTATACGGTGTTAGCAGCCGAACCGAATAGGTGCTGGGAGGCAACACCCGATGGTGTGACCCGCAAGCCGATCAACGTATGTTGGGCACGATCTTAGTGTACACTACGATAGTGCAAAATCCTACTAAGGAGCTTATCGGATGAAGAATATTACGCTGAGTGCTGATGAGAAGCTGATCGAGGCTGCCCGTGAACGGGCGCGGGCGGAGCATACGACCCTGAACGAGCAGTTCCGGTTGTGGTTGGAGGACTATGCGCGGCGCGAGCAACAGGCGGAGAGGGCTATGGAGGTAGTCCGGGAGCTGCGAGGCAAGCTCCGGGTTGGGCGTAAGTTGACCCGGGATGAGATGAATGAGCGTTGAGTCCTTTATAGACACCAACGTTTTTATCTATCAGCTAGAAGCGCTGGACGAGGAAAAGTCGGCGACGGCGGATCTCATTATCCGTAGCGGGATCGAGACCGGGAATACCTGCATCAGTTTCCAGGTCGTACAAGAATGTCTGAATACTGCGGTCCGTAAAGCCGAAATAACCCTCAGCATAAACGAGATTCGAAGCTATATGGATAATGTGCTGGCGCCGTTGTGGCGGGTCTCGCCGAGTCTGGCGCTTTACAATCGTGCTCTCGACGTGCAGGCTCGCTACCGCTACAGTTTTTATGATTCGCTGATTATCGCGGCGGCTCTGGATGCTGGGTGCGACCGGCTCTACAGTGAGGACTTGCAGGGCGGGCAGCGGATCGAGGGTTTGGCAGTGGTGAATCCGTTCGAGGATTAGACTTTAATATGAGACTATCCGGTAGGCTCGTCGAGTAGTTAGAGGGGGTAGCATTGGCCGTCAAGAAGTCCGAGCTTTATCGTTCTTTGTGGAGTTCCTGCGACGAGTTGCGGGGCGGGATGGACGCGAGCCAGTACAAGGGTTATGTGCTGACGCTGCTGTTCGTTAAGTACGTCTCGGACAAGTATTTCGGGCAGCGGCACGCGATGATCGAGGTCCCCGAGTCCGGCGGCTTCGAGGATATGGTGAAGCTGCGGGGCCATAAGGACATCGGCGACGAGATGAACAAGATCGTCCGCAACTTGGCCGAGGCGAACGGGCTCGAAGGCGTCATAGACATCGCGGACTTCAACGACGAGGATAAGCTCGGACAGGGCGGGGCGCCGGGAAAGGAGATGGTGGACCGGCTCTCGCGGCTGGTCGGGATCTTCGCGGGCTTGAACTTGTCCGCCAACCGGGCGGAGGGCGACGACCTTCTGGGCGACGCTTACGAGTACCTGATGCGCCACTTCGCCACTGAGTCCGGGAAGAGCAAAGGCCAGTTCTATACTCCCGCCGAGGTCTCCCGCGTGATGGCCCAGGTGTTGGGCGTCGGTCCGCAGACCAGCCAGGCTTTCTCGGTCTACGATCCGACCTGCGGCTCGGGCTCGTTGTCGCTGAAAGTGGCTGACGAAGCACCACGCGGTCTCTCTATCTACGGGCAGGAGATGGACAACGCTACCTACGCGCTGGCGCGGATGAACATGATCCTGCACGGTCACGAAACCGCCGACATCCGCAAGGGCAACACCCTCTCTAACCCGCGCTTCCTTAGCCCAAAAGGTGGCCTAAAGACCTTCGATTTCGCCGTCGCGAACCCGCCGTTTTCGGCGAAGAGCTGGAGCAACGGCCTGGACCCGGCGCACGACGAGTACGGGCGCTTCGGGCCGGGCGTGCCGCCGGCGAAGAACGGAGATTACGCCTTTCTGTTGCACATTTTGGCGTCGCTTACTCCGACCGGGAAGGGGGCGGTGATCCTACCTCACGGCGTCCTTTTCCGGGGTCACGCCGAGGCGAATATCCGGCAGTACATCGTCCGGCAGGGCTACATTAAGGGTATCATCGGCCTGCCGCCGAACCTGTTCTACGGCACGGGCATCCCAGCGTGTATCGTTGTGCTGGACAAAGAGAACGCCGAGCACCGGCGTCCGATCTTTATGGTGGACGCGAGCGGCGGGTTTATGAAGGATAGTGCGAAGAACCGCCTCCGCAGCCAGGATATACACAAGATCGTGGACGTGTTCAATCATGAGATCGAAGTGCCACGTTACTCGCGGCTCGTGGAGTTCGGGGAGATCGAGGCCAACGGCTTCAACCTGAACATCCCGCGCTACATAGACTCCGGCGAGCCGGAAGACCTGCACGACCTGGGCGCGCACCTCCACGGCGGCATCCCGGAACGTGACGTAGACGCGCTGGCGGACTACTGGGACATTTTCCCGACCCTGCGCCGCACGCTCTTCGGCCCCGGCGACCGTCCCGGCTACGCCCGCGCCCGCGTACCGGCCCCCGAGGTGCGCGAAGCGGTGCTCGGCCACCCGGAGTTCGAGGCGTTTACGGAGCGGGTGCGGGCCGTCTTCGAGGGCTGGCGGCAGGCCCACGAGCCGACGCTGAAGGGGCTCGAAAAAGGGAGCGACGCGAAAGCCCTCATACGCGGGATCTCCGAGGACTTGTTGGTTCGGTTCTCGGATGTGGCGCTGGTGAGCCGGTACGACGTGTACCAGCACCTCATGGATTACTGGGCCGCGACGATGCAGGACGACGTGTACGCCATCGCCCAGGACGGTTGGCCTGCCGGGCGCGTCGTGCGGCCCGCCCACGACGGGGAGGCGCCGGAGCTCGTGACCAAGAGGGGTGGCAAGGCCGTGCGGTTGGTGGGAGAGTTGATCCCACCGCAGCTAATAGCCGCCAGCTTTTTCGCGGACGAACTGGCGGAGGTGGACCGGCTCGCGGCGGCGGCCGAGGCCGCGGCGCAGGCGAAAGCGGAGACCCGGCGGGGGTGGGTGAATATCCGGGTTCGCTCGACACCTCGGCCAAACGAGCCCTGTACGACAACCTGGACCACGACGAAGCGGCCGCCGTCCGGGTGGACACCGCCGTCCATTACACCCGCAAAGACGACTGGCGCGGCAACCGGTTCAAGGAGAAGGAAGTATTGAACGCCGTGCGTGAAGAGTTGGGCGAATACGAAACCCGGGCGGACGAGATCTTCGAGATCGTAAAGAACCAGCGTGAGTACTAAAACCGCGACCATCGAGGTAAGCGGCATCCGGGTAGAAGTCGTTCGCAAGCCCATAAAGAACCTGCACCTGAGCGTCCACCCGCCGGAGGGCCGGGTGCGCGTATCGGCGCCGATCCGCACGAACGATGAGGTGGTGCGGCTGGCGGTCGCCTCCAAGCTGCGCTGGATCCATCGCCACCAGAAAACCTTCGCCGACCAGCCCCGCCAATCCCCGCGCGAGATGGTCGGTGGCGAGAGCCACTACTTTCTCGGCCGCCGCTACCGGCTGCGCGTCCGGGAACACGACGGTCCGCCCAGCATCCACCTTAAAAACAACTCGGAGCTAACGATGCAGATCCGGCCCGGCACAGGCCGCGACAAACGCGAGCAAATCCTCAACGACTGGTACCGCAAACACATGAAACACGTCATCCCCGGCCTCATCGAGAAGTGGCAGCCAGTTATCAGCGTAGACGTAGCCGATTGGGGCGTCAAGAAAATGAAGACCCGCTGGGGTAGCTGCAACATTCAGGACCGCCGCGTCTGGCTAAACCTCGAACTCGCCAAAAAGCCGCCCCCGTGCCTCGAATACGTCCTCGCCCACGAAATGGTCCACCTCCTAGAAAGGCGCCACAACGAACGTTTCCGAGCATTAATGGACCAGTTTATGCCCCAATGGAGAATGTACCGGGATGAATTGAACCGGGCGCCTTTGGCGCAAGAAAGATGGAAATACTAGCCCTGAAACGTCCAGTAGCTCACCCGAGCCAAGACGCTATACTAAGCACATGAGCGAGCCTGCTGCACCACAAGAACCACTCTCCGTCGAAGAATATCTGGAGCTTGAACGGATCAGCGAGGTGCGCCACGAGTTCGTGGCGGGAGAAATACACGCGCACGCCGGCGGCACCCGGCGTCACGACGTGATCTCCGTCAACATCCTGGCCGCTCTGTGGAACGCGGCCCGTGGCGGCCCGTGCCGGGTACATAGCGGTGACCGGATGCTCCGGACGGCCGGAGACGTTTTCTACTACCCGGACGTGATGGTCGTCTGCCCGGACGAAGATGAACCGGAAGACGACACAGCACTCTTCGAGAGCTCTCCGTGCCTGGTGGTCGAGGTAACTTCTCCCTCCACCGAGAACATAGACCGGCGAGAGAAGCTGCTCGCCTACCGCAACATCACCTCTTTGAAAGCGTATCTGATCGTGGACCAGCGAGAGCTTCGCGTCGAGCGCCACTGGCGGGACGAGTCGGGCCGGTGGTGGCGGGCGGAAGCGGTTGGAGGCGAGGGTATCGTTCCTATTCCCTGTCCCCAGACCGAGCTTACACTACCCCGGATCTACGAAGGACTTTAACGAGAAAAACGAATTGTGGTTTCGCTACTCCAAACGCTTTTTCGCAGTCTTTACGGTTTTGTCGTTTGTCGCGATTGCCTCGGGCTGCCTCGTCGTCGCCCTCGATGGCGCTCCTGCCGGAGCTTGGCTACGGAATATCGCCACATGGAGTGTAGGTGCGGTCGTGGCACTGACTGTTTCTCGTTTCGCCTCACCCATCTTCGCGCGCGTCATGATCTTCGCTGCCCCTGCCGGATTGCTAGCCAGTCTTGCCAGTCCAGGCCAAATGGGTGTGCATCGCTGGCTCGAGGTCGGGCCTGTCCAGGCGAATGCCGCCGCGCTGCTACTGCCGGCCTTCGTTGTGGCGATGGCTAGTTTCATCCACGATGCGCGCTGGATTTGGTTTGCGTACGCCTTGTGCGCGGTAGTGCTGGTCTTACAGCCGGACGCATCGCAGGCAACCGCTCTCGCCATGGCGGGCCTCGTCATTGTGGCGCGCCTTCCGGTGGCCCGCGTTTTTCGTATAAGTGCCGTAGTCTTGATTTTGTTCGCTGCTGTGGTGGCATGGCTGCGCCCCGATCCGCTCACGCCCGTTGCAGAGGTCGAAGGCATTATAGGCCTCGCTTACACTCTTTCTCCACTAATCGCCACGGGGGCCGTTGTTTCGCTTGGTGCCGCAACTCTAGCTCCCATGATGATTGCTGCTCGTCCTGAATCCTCGGTTGTGCGAACCGCCGCACTTGCGCTCAGCGTCTATTTCGTCCTGTCAGCCCTCACGACGCTGTTCGGCGCTTTCCCGGTTCCGCTTGTCGGCATTAGTATGAGTCCGGTTGTCGGATTCTGGCTGGGCGTCGGGCTGCTGGTGGCTAGTGCTTCTTGGGAAAATACTGTCACTGACGTCTCGGGTGCATGATGCGTCTGCGCCAGAACGCCGTTACCCTGGTAAGTGTGGAAGACTAACAAAGGCAGGCGGATTGGCGAAAGACTTTCCCAAAGTACAGGTCGAGAGCCGTGAAGAGTGGCGGACGTGGCTTGAGGCCAACCACGAGATCGCGGAGAGCATCTGGCTCGTTACGTTCAAGAAAGGTAGTGGAAAGCCTTACGTGTCGTACGACGCCGTGGCCGAAGAGGCGATCTGTTTCGGTTGGATCGACAGCCTGCCACGCAAGTTGGATGCAGAACGGACCATGCTGCTGTTGTCACCGAGGAAGCCCGGCAGCGCCTGGTCGAAGGTTAATAAGGAGCGGGTGAAACGCATGATGTCCGCTAGGAAGATGCATCCGTCCGGCCTGCGGAAGATCGAGCAGTCCAAAGCCGACGGCTTCTGGGCGTTCCTCGACGACGTCGAAGCCCTCGTAGTCCCGGATGATCTATCCGCTGCGCTCGCGGAATATGAGGAGGCTGAGAAGAATTTCGAAGCCTTCCCGCGCTCGGCCAAGCGCGGTATTTTAGAGTGGATCAAACAAGCAAAGAAGGCCGAAACCCGCAGCAAGCGCGTCCTGGAGACGGCGGAGCTGGCCTCTAGGAATATCCGGGCGAACCAGTACCGTCGGTGAGCGAATCGTCTGAAAATATAGGCATCCTGGCTTATGGTTCGCTCGGTGACGATCCGGGCGTGGAGATCCGGCCTCGAATCGTCGAGAAGATAGATTGTGAAACCCTGTTCCGGGTGGAGTTCGCCCGCACGAGCCGGACGCGGAACGGTGCGCCCACTCTGGCCCCCGTTTCGGAGGGCGGGGCTGCGGTGAACGCGAGCATCCTGGTTTTACAGAAATCTGTCTTGGAGGCTGATGCAACGGATATGCTGTGGCGCCGTGAAACTCGCAGAGAGGGAAGCGAGCAGCGCTACGACCCATCGTCCGAGGTAACGGTCCGCCGCCTGGATAACTTCGAAAGTCTGGAAACAGTGCTGTACGTTGAGGTCCGCGCCAACATACCGGACCCCGGCCCACGGAAGTTGGCGAGGTTGGCTATCGAAAGCGCCCGCTCCGAAGCCGGCAAGATAGGCCGGGACGGGATAACGTACCTTATGGATGTAAAGAGGAACGGAGTAGAGACACCACTAATACCAAACTACGAGAGAGAAATACTACGGCTTACCGGCGCGGATACGTTCGAAAACGCACGAGACTTTTGTCGGGTAAGAGGACGGTGAGGATCGCTGCGTGGTTCTATCCTATGCCAACCTTCTATGCAGTTTAGGTGTGTCGTTCTCTACAGGCGTCCTGTGCTAGGGTGTTGAAGCTATGAATAACTCCCGCGAGTCCGCCGAGTTGTTGTTGAAAGCGTGGCCGTCAATAGTTGGTGAATGTCGGGCAACGCTAGGCTCAGAGCTTTATTATCAGGCACTCGTTTATCATAATCTGAGGAAAGTAGGGGTGCCGCTTACCCAGATCGGCGTGAACGTTAAGATGCAGATTGACAGCCCGGTGTCTCAACTATTCAAGAAACTGGACTTGCGTAAGCATGAAAACTTCCGCGGGGGCTTCGAACCTATACCGGATGTAGCGTTGTTTTCGCCCTCAGTATCAGCGGACTGGAGGCGTCGTAATTTTGCAGCAACTCTCCGTTCGATGTTGCTTGCGGTCGAGATCAAGGCTTCTGAGAGAGCGGATAGCCGTTTGGGACCGAAAGAAGTGACCAACGACATAGAAAAGTTGGCCGCCCACCGCGAAGAGGCAATCCACCGCGAAACGGACTTCTATCCGGTGATGATGGTTATTGACACGGCGCCTTTATTGAAAGAGCGAATGACCGACTACGGATTTGACCTGGCAGTTCGACGTGCCGAAGAACTCGGCGTCGGCTTTCTGTATCTTTCGCCAAATACCGAGCTTGAATCTGTAAGCAAACACTTGGCAGGTGCAGGCAGGGAACGCTTCGCTCCATCTGCTTCATGACTATCTACACCACTAGAGAATTTACTTCGTGGGCACTCCGCGTTGACTCGACGGCGATGTCCGGGATGTGCGCAAAGGCGATGCGCGAGGGGGCCGTGCGCGCGGAGCTGTGCATGGCGGCCAGGTAGACGGCGTTCGTCCCAAACCGGCCGTTCACCGCGTCCATCGCCCGCGCCAACTCGGACTTTCGGTGGTCTTCGACGAATAGGGGCGGTGTCCTGCAAGTGTCGTGCAAGAGATCGTAGAGCACGACCGAGACCTTGAGCGGTGTGCCCGCAGCCGGACGGCTCTCCCACAGACCGGAGAGCGCTTCCACCAGCGTTTGGGTGTCTTGGCAGGGTACCAGGGGCGTCGCGGACTTCCACTTTGCGTGGCGGGCGTAGGAGAGGCCGACTGACAGGCCACCGGCCCAGTCGCCGAGCTTGCGCAGCCGGGCGGCGGCTTTGTGGACGAGCCGGACTAGTACGGCCTTCGCGCCTTCCGGTGTGCGAAACTCCGGCGGCAGGACGTGGGAGTGGCCGAGCGTCCGGCGACGGGTGGGGCTTTCCGGGAGTTCGTAGCCGCGCAGGGCGTACCACCAGCGTTCTCCGACGACGCCCTTCCAGATGCGTCGCAACTGATCCTTCGGTTGGGCGCAGAGCCGCTCGACGGTGGAGATGCCGTTACTTTCCAACCGGGCGTGCATCCGGCTGCCGATGCCGGTCAGGTCTCGCAGGGAGAGAGAATACAACTTGTGCGGCAGATCATCCGTGCGGAGCGTCGTCAGGCCGTCGGGTTTCTGCATCTTGCCGGCTATCTTGGCGAGAAAGCGGTTCTGGGCGAGGCCGACGGAGCAGAGCAGGTGTGTCCCCGCCTGGTCGTGGATCGCCTTTTTAACTTCCTGCGCCACCGCGAGCGCCTCGTCCGGGTTCCGTTGCCGCAGACCCATTTTGCAGAACATCTCGTCTATGGAGGTGACTCTATCAACGGGCAGTACCGAATCTACGGCCGCCACGATCTTCTCGTGGGTCCGCACGTAGAGCGGCGGCCGCGCCTCGACTATCTGCAGATCCGGGCAGAGCCGCCGCGCGTCGAAGACCTTTGTCCCGGTCTTGATGCCGTACCGCTTGGCCTCGTAGCTGGCGGCGATGCAGGAGGTGTTCTCCGCCATTACCGGGACGACCCCGACCGGCCGGCCACGGAGTTCGGGGCGGAACTGTTGTTCCACCGAGGCGAAATAGGAGTTCATGTCCAGAGACATCCAGGTGAGATCCCCGACTCCTTCTGTGCGACGCTTCGCGGCCATTGGCCCAGCGTAGAGGGTCGCGATGATCCACTAATGATCCCGCGATGAAACTAGAAGTCAGGAACCGCCCGAAGCCTCGTCGTACCCGTCCACAGCCAAGTCGCAGGGAGGGTCACCGTCTCCCGCCTCGGGCGCCTCGTCCGGCGGCGCGTCTTCGGAGAGGACCATCCAGCCGAACGGGTCAACCCGGACCTCGTGCCATCCCTCTCTCGAATAATATTCCGTGGAGAAGACGTAGCGGTTCCCCGCCCTCAACTCCTGTGCCGCAACGTACCCGCCATCCGGGAAACCGTTGCCGAAACATATGGTAGCTTTGGTGTCCGGCGGCGGCACGCTGAGTTGGTTAACGGTTACGGTTTGTCCGGCTTCCAGGTTGTCGTCAGGGGTCTCGTCTTTCCTGACCTCCTCTACCCGGACTCTGAAGCGGGCGGTCGAGGTCCAAGCTTCCAGAAACGGCGTCGGGTCGTTGTCGCCGTAGGCCACCAGGCGCACGACTTCGCCGACGAAAACCTCTTCGGAGTTTCGCATCAGCTTCCGCCCGTTTCTGGGATCAAAGCCCAGGTTGGACTCGGAGGAGATGAGCACCCGGGGGTCCGCGTAAGTCTTGCGGGCTTCTGCCTCGGATTTCGCCCGCTCCCTTTCTAGAAATTGGCCTAAAAGCACGGCCGAAGCTCCCACCCCGACAGCGACGATCGTCAGCAGCGCCAGTATCGAGACCAGAATTGTTTTTCGCAGGCTCATCGAGGTTGTGCGAGATTATCCCACCGCGGCGGCCCACGTTCTACCGGTGCCACGAGACTACTTACCGTTCGATGCTAGGATTGTGAGAGGTCCCGAAAGCAGGGAGGTTTTGTGCCGAAAGGTGGGCGGAGAAAAGGCGACAGACTGGAACTGTGGGGGTGGGTCCTGTTCGTGGTCTCCGCGCTCTTTTTTATCTTCGCCAGCCTCCGCACGGGGGACGTGGCCGGGTTGTTCGGCGGGTTGTTCTTTTTCGTGGCCTGTGTGGTGTTTCTGGCGGCTTTTCGGGCGCGGGGCGGTAGAGGCTAAAACGCTAGGGTAAATTCTCGGCGAGCCAGTCCTTCGCTTCTTCGACCTCTTCGTGGGCTAGGGGATGCCCGATGTCTCGCCAGCGCAGGTCCACTTCGGCCCCGGCTTCGCGGAGCATGTTCGCCAGGCGTTCGGTGTTGTCCGGTAGGATCATACGGTCTTGGGTGCCGGCGGCCATGAAGACCGGCATCCCGGAGAGGTCCGGCGTAACCTCGGGCTCCAGGGGGACCATCGAGCGGAAGAGAACCGCCGCGCGCAGGAGGCCGGGGTGCAGCAGGATCAGGCCGGCCGCGATGTTTGCCCCGTTAGAGTAACCGGTGGCGACGAGTTTGTCTTTGTCGAAGCCGTACTCCTCCGCCGCGTTCTCCACGAACTCGGCCAGCTCGTGGGTGCGGAAGACGAGGTCTTCCATGTCGAAGACGCCTTCGGCGAGGCGGCGGAAAAAACGGGGGTAGCCGTTCTCGGAGACATTGCCCCGGGGGGAGAGGATCGCGGCCCCGGGCGCCAAGTCCTGGCCTAGTGGAATGAGGTCTTCCTCGTTCCCGCCGGTCCCGTGCAATACCAGCAGCGTCGTTTCGTTCTCACCCGGAACAAAGCGGTGGATGAGCCCCAGGCCGGCGTCCATCAACTTACCTTCGAAGGGTCGTCGAGCCGGGGCAGCACGCCCTCCAGGTGGTCGCGACGGGACTCGTACTGTGGTGGCAACTTGAGGTTCGTACCGAGTTCTTCGATCTTTTCGTCGGCGGTGAAGCCGGGTGGGTCGGTGGCGATCTCGAACAGCACGCCGCCCGGTTCGCGGAAGTAGATGGCGTTGAAGTAGTTTCGGTCTATGACCGGCGTTACGTCGTAACCGAGACTCTCGACTTCTTCCCGGATCTCCAACTGATGCTCGTCGTTCTCCGCCCGAAACGCGACGTGGTGCACGGTCCCCACGCCCATGCGGCCCCGCGGATCCTCCGAACCGTCAACCACGTCTACGACGTTCCCCGGCCCGCCGTCGCCGGCCTCGAAGCGGTAGCGCCCGTCGCCCTCTTCTACCTGCCGGAAACCCAGGGTCTCGGTCATTAGCTTTGTGGTGCGCCCCGGATCACGCTCTGAGAGGGTTACGTGGTGAAAGCCGCGGACGGCGTGCTCCGCCGGCACCGGGCCGTCCTCCCAGGGGCTCCGGCTATCATTCGCGGAGGCGACGAGCTCCAGCTTCATTCCATCCGGGTCGTCGAAAGAAACCACCGTGTCGTCGAAGCGCCGGGAGGGTTGCCCGAAGCGGACGCCGTGACCTATGAGTCGGTCCGTCCAGTATCCGAGTGAGCTTTCCGGCACGGAGAACGACGTGACGGTGAGCTGACCCGTACCCTGCAGCCCGGCCGGCGCGTGCGCCCAGGGAAAGAACGTCATGATGCTGCCGGGTGAGCCGTTACCATCGCCGTAGTAGAGGTGGTAGGTCTCCGGGTCGTCGAAGTTGACGGTCTTCTTTACCATCCTCAAGCCCAGCACCCCGACGTAGAAGTCTATGTTTCGCTGCGGCTCACCCGCGATGGCGGTAACGTGGTGGATGCCGGTGGTGTCGGTGCTCATGGCTTTTCTCCCGGTTCGGATACGTTTGCGCGAATGCTTCTTATCCGGTTATACCACCCACGTCTAGTCGTCTTGCCACCTTATTCCGCCGTGGGCGCCGCCGTGGGTGCCCTCACAGAAAGGCTCACCGCCGGACGTGGAAGACCCCGGGTAAGGGTTGTTCTCTAGAAAGCCATCGTCCCGAAGGCCGGAGTTCTCGTGGCGGTTGTCGCAGAAAGGTTTGTTTCGCGATTCGCCGCAGCGGCCCAGGCCGAAAGTTACGTCCAAGCCTTTTGGACGGTGGGTTTTTCTACCCACTTCCGTCATGTGGCGGCCGGCTCCCGGAATTGGCGGCGATAGAGGTCGGCGTAGAGGCCATTTTGCTCCAGGAGTTCGTCGTGGGTTCCGCGTTCGGCGATGCGGCCGTTCTCTACCGCGAGGATCAGGTCCGCGTTGCGGATGGTGCTCAGGCGGTGCGCGATCACAACGCTCGTCCGACCCTCTAGCAGCGTGCCGAGCGCCCTCTGGATGATCGCCTCAGTGCGGGTGTCTATGTTGCTCGTCGCCTCGTCCAGGATGAGGATGCGCGGGTCGGTCAGGAGCGCCCGCGCAAAAGAGAGTAGCTGCCGCTGGCCCTGGCTCAACGAGCCGCCGCCCTCACCCAGTACCGTATCGTAGCCGTCCGGTAGCTCGGTTATAAAGCCGTGGGCGTTCACGGTGCGGGCCGCATCTTCTACCTCTTCCCGAGCCGGGTCATCTTTCCCGTAGCCGATGTTCTCTGCGACCGTGCCGGAGAAGAGGAACGGCTCCTGCAGCACGATCCCGATGCCGGCCCGCAGGTCTTTGCGCGCCAGCTCCCGCACGTCGCGGCCGTCTATCTTTACCGAGCCCTCCGTCGCGTCGTAGAAGCGGGGGATAAGGCTCGCGATGGTCGTCTTTCCCGCTCCTGTAGGGCCGACGAGGGCTATTGTTTGGCCCGGTTCTATCTCGATGTCTACGTTTTGCAGGACCGGCCGGCCGGGGTTGTAGGCGAAAGTTACGTCCTCAAAGGAGATCCTGCCTTCAGTCTCTCCCAACTCTACGGCGTCCGGCGGGTCGGGCGGTTCGGGTTCCTCGTCGAGGATGTTGTAGATCCGCTCTGCCCCGGCGAGCGCCGCCTGGAGCTGGGTGTAGAGCTGCGAGATTAGCTGGATGGGCCGGAAAAACTGCTGCACGTAGAGGACGAAAGCCGTCAGGATGCCGAGTGTCATCGAACCGGCGAAGACCAAATAACCACCGTACCCGATCACGAGCGCGATGGAGAGCGTACTGAGAACGTCTATCGTCGGGGCGAAGGCGGAGGTGATGGCCACGGCCTCCACGTTCGCCGCCCGGTTCGCCGCGTTCCGCTCCCGGAACCGCTCGATGTTTGCCTCCGTCCGGTTGAACGCCTGCGCCTCGCGCACCCCGACGATGTCCTCTTGCAGGTTCGCGGTAACGTCCCCGACCGTCTGGCGGGTAACGCGGAAAGCGCGGCGGGCCCGGCGGGCGAAAAAGGCGGTAAGAAGGAGCATGAGCGGGATGATCAGGAAACTCCCCAACGCCAGGTTCCACTGCAACAGAAACATAGCAAGAAGAATCCCGATCAGGCTAAACAACGACCCGAGCAACTGCGCGATGCCTTGAGAGAACAGTTGGTTTAATGTATCAACATCATTGAGCACCCGGCTCATCAGATCCCCTACGGGGCGTTTATCGAAGTAGCGCAGCGGCAGATGTTGGAGCCGATCGAAGATGCGGCCCCGGATCGTCGCCAGCACACCCTGACCTATGGCTCCTACTTGGTAGACCTGTCCGCGCTGCGCCAGCGCCCCGACGGCGTAGATGGCGAACAGCACCCCCATCATCACGAACAGCATCGCCCGGTCGCCGCCTTCGAGGATGTAACGGTCTATGGTGATGCCGATAAGCGCCGGTCCACCCGCTTGCGCCGCGGCCCCGAGCAGCACGAGCACCATCGCGTAGGCCAACGGGCTCTTGTACGGAGTCAGTTCCCCGAGTAGCCGCCGGGCCGTCGCGCCCCGGTCACCGGCTTTCTCCTGGGGCGCACCCGCAATGGACTCTATGCCGCGCAGGCCCAACTAAGCTACTCCATCCCCGCCAACGTCTCGCGCGCCTGATCCCCGGTCATCGGGTTGTTGTAGATGGCCGAACCCGGATGCTGCTTCTCGCCGCCTTCTCGGAGCGAACCCGTATCTACCGGCTCGAAACCGATCTCCTTTATAAGCCCGGAGACCGTTTCTTTCGCATCTTCGTCATCGCCCGCCACAAAGAGAACCAATCGGTCCTCGTTCTCGGTCCGGCCTCCGTTTGCGAGCGTCTCGTAGTACATGGTGTTGAACGCCTTGACGAGCCGCGCACCAGGGATGTTCTCCGCCAGCAGTTCACTGGAGGTCAAGCCGTCGAAGCCTATCTCGCCGTCCCGGCCCGGATAGTAGTTCGTCGCGTCAATGACGATCTTGTCGTTCAGAGCTTCGGATGGCAGCGTGTCGCGGGCGAAGAACGGGACCGCCACGAGAACGACTTCGCCGAAGTCTGCAGCTTCTTCTACTGTGGTGGCGCGGGCGTTCGGACCGATCTCTGTAACCAAGTCTTGTAGAGATTCCGGGCCGCGAGAGTTGCTGACGATTACGTCGTGTCCGGACTGGGCGAAGAGCCTCGCAGCGTTGGCGCCGATGTTGCCGGAGCCTATAATGCCGATGTTCACCTTTAGCCCGCCAACTCTTCGAACTCGTCGTCGGAGAGCTCTATCCCGGCTGCGGCGGCGTTTTCGTCCAGGTGCCCGACGGAGGATGTGCCGGGGATCGGTAGCATGACCGGCGAACGATGCAGAAGCCAGGCGAGAGCTATCTGCGAGGGGCGGGCGTCGTGCTCCTCGGAGATCTCGTCTAGTGGGCCGCCGTCTTTCGCCAGGTCGCCCGTCGCCAGAGGGAACCACGGGATAAAGCCGATACCTTCCTGCTCGCAATAGTCGAGTACGTCCTCGGAGCCGCGGTCGGTCAGGTTGTAGCGGTTTTGGACGGTGCTTATGGGTACTATCTCCTGGGCCTGTTTTATCTCTTCAACGCCGACTTCGGAGAGTCCGACGTGGCGGATCTTGCCCTCGTCCCGCATCTCGGAGATGACGCCGAGCGACTCTTCAGCCGGAACGTCCGGGTCTATGCGGTGGAGTTGGTAGAGGTCTATGCGCTCCAGCTTTAGGCGTTGCAGGCTTCCCTCGCACGCCTCGCGCAGGTGCTCCGGGCGGCCATTAGTCTGCCAGTTGCCGGGGCCGGGCCGCACGAGGCCGCCCTTTGTGGCGATGGTCACCCCGTCCGGGTATGGGGAGAGCGTCTCGCCGATGAGGCGTTCGGAGACGTCGGGGCCGTAGGAGTCGGCGGTGTCTATGAGGTTTATGCCGACCTCCACAACGCGCCGGAGTACGGCTTTGGCCTCTTCGGGGTCTGCGGGTTCGCCCCAGATGCCTTCGCCGGTGATGCGCATGGCGCCGAAGCCCAGGCAGTTTACCTCCAGGTCGCCGCCGATGGCGAAGGTTCCCGCTGCTGAGGCGTCGGGGGTTCCGTTTGTCTCGGTCATGTGGTTCCTTTCTCTAGGTTGGTGTTTCTTCTACTACTAACTGCGAGCCGAGGATTTCGTTGTACAGTTCGCTGTCGCGGGTGAGTTCTTCGTGGGTTCCACGGGCGGCAATTTCGCCTTTGTCGAGGACCAGGATCAGGTCGGCGTCCCGCACCGTGCTCACCCTTTGGGCGATGACGAAGACCGTCCGGCTCTCCTCACGCATAAGCCGGTCGAGCGTCTCTTGAATCGCGGCTTCCGTCTCCGCGTCTACCGCCGAGGTGCTGTCGTCGAGGATGAGGAGCCGCGGGTCCACGAGCAACGCCCGCGCGATGGCGATCCGCTGCCGCTGCCCGCCCGAAAGCCCGAGACCCCGCTCGCCGATAGTCGTCTCATACCCGTCCGGCAGCTCCTCGATAAACCCGTCGGCCTGGGCGTCGCGGGCGGCCGACTGTACTTCCTCGTCTGCGGCGTCCGGTTTACCGAAGGCGATGTTGTCCCAGACGGAGCCTGAGAAGAGGCGGGTTTCTTGCAGCACTATACCGATCTGGGACCGCAGTGAGGAGAGCGTTACGTCCCGTACGTCGTGGCCGTCGAGCTTTACGCCGCCTTCCGTCACGTCGTAGAAACGCGGTACCAGGTTGACCAGCGTGGACTTGCCGGAGCCGGTGGTTCCTAAGATAGCAACCGTCTGACCCGGCTCGATGCAGAAGCTGACGTTCCGCAAAACCTCGCGCTCGCTACCGGGATAGCGGAAGCCGACGCCCTCGAACTCGACCCGGCAGTGGATGGGCGGAAGCTCTACCGCGTCGGGTTTGTCTTTTACCTCTATCGGGGCGTCGAGGACTTCGAAAACGCGCTGCGATGAAGCCCCGGCCCGGGAGATGCTGGCGGAGAGAAAGCCTATCGTCAGGATGGGTTGGAGCAGAAAGGCCAGGTAGGCGTTGAAGGCGACCAGCTCTCCGAAGGAGAGGCTGCCCCCGATGACCTGCAAGCCGCCGAAGAGGACGATGCCGAGCGTGCCGAGGTTCGAGAGGAGGAAGATTACGGGGAAGTTACCGGCGAAGGTTCGCACGGTTTCGAGGTTCTTGTTCAGAAGCTCGTCGTTGACGTTGCGGTAGCGTTGGGTTTCGTAGTCTTCGCGGGCGAAGGCCCGGATCACACGTACCCCGGATAAGTCTTCTTGCAAAACCGTATTCAGCTTTCCGAGCGTCTGCTGTACCCCTCCGAAGAGGGGCCGTATCTTCTGCACGAAGCGCACGAGCACGAAGACGATGGGCGGCACTATCGCGAGCGCCACCAGCGCGAGTTGCCAGTCCAAATAAAGTAGCAAGAAGGTCGTGCCGACCAGCATCACGGCGGCGTTACCGAGTTGGACGACGCCGCTGCCGGTGAAAGTTCGGATCTGCTCGACGTCGTTGGTCAGGCGGGTGACGAGTTGGCCGGTCTGAACCCGGTCGTAGTAGGAGAAGCTGAGCCGCCCGATCTTCTCGAAAAGCGCGTTCCGCAAATCGAAGGCGACCCCCTGAGACGCCCGCTCCGCCAGGTAACCCTGTAAAAAAGTAAACAGCCCTCGCACCAACGCAACCCCGACGAGGCCCGCCACCATAAGGAAGACCACGTTCGGGTCTCGCGGCCGGATGCCGTCGTCTATGGCCCGGGCAATGAGGAGCGGCGTCGTCAGGTTCGCCCCGGTAACGAGCAACAGCGCCAGGAAAGCCCCGCCGGACTCCAGCTTGTAAGAGCGCAGGTAGCCTAGCGCCCGCCGCACCGTCCCGAGGCCGGCCGGGTCTCCGCTTTTTTCGGTAGTCGCGCCGGCCGCCACTACTCCGGCGCCATTCCCTTCTTCCTCAACTCGCCCAGCGCCTTCTCGGACTTCTCCAGGTCGGCGAGACCCATCCCTTCCAGAACCTCCGGAGCCTTCGTGAACTGGACGTTTTCGTACTCGACGACCTGCCAGTAGTTGCCCCAGGGGTCCAGGAAGTCCAGGCCCCCGCCGGGCTCGTTGCGTATAACTTTGGCCTCCGTACCTTCCAGCGCCTCACGCAAGGATTCCCGGTCGTCCACGACGAGCCCGACGTGCCGGTGCTCGTCCGCTTTTTGCGTGCGGCCTTCGGAGAGGGCGAGGAACTGGTCCCCGGCGTCTATAAATGCCATCCGGGAGCCGCGGCCTCGCAGCTTTACCTCGAAGAGCTTGCCGTAAAACTCAAGGGCTTCTTCGATGTCTCCTACTTCCAGAGCTATGTGGTTGAAGCCTAAGAAGTTGGCTTTTGTCATGCGCCCATCTGGGTCGTGTGCTCCGGCTCGACGTAGACTACGATGCGTTCGTCGCCGGGCTGGTGGTAGGGGTACTCGTCCAGGCCGAGGTACTTATTCGCCATCGCGTTGATGAAGTCGTTGTCGGGGTCTTCTTCGACCTTAGTTACTTCGCCCCGGATCTCGATGTAGCGGTAGGGGTTTTCGGGGTCCACGATGGAGAGTGCCAGGCGCGGGTCGCGGCTGACGTTACGGTATTTCTGGCGGGTTTTGGTCTGGCTGAACTTTACGTGTTCACCGTCCCAGTCGAACCAGACCGGGTTGTTCTGCGGTTCGCCGTCGGGGCCGATGGTTGCGACGTGGACGAGGGCGGTGGTTTCGAGGAGGTCTTCGTAACCCTCCGGTATCCGGCTGCTTTCCGTTGTCATGCTATTCCTCCTTGTCGTTGCCGGTGCCTTCGTGGGGAAGGCCGTGGCGGAGCCAATCTTGCTTGCCCCCGGCGTAGTCTTTTACGTTCGTGTAGCCCATAGCCGCCAACTCCCGGGCGGCTTCTTCGGAGGCGGATCATATGGGGCTCATGCAGTAGACGACGATTTCGGCGTTTTTGTTAGGCAACGCCTCTTCCGCCTTGTCTACCTCTTCGAGCGGAAGGTTGATCGCCCCCGGCAGGTGTGATTGCTGGTAGAGATCCTCGTCGAGCGTGTCTACCAGGGCGAAACCGTCTCCCGCCTCGATCTTCTCCCGCAACTCTTCGCGGGTGATGGTTGCCACCGCTTCGTTATTCATCCTGGTCCTCGTAGGGCTGCTCTTCGGGTTGGGCGGAGGCCTCCGCGATCAAAGACGGTGCTAAATTGGTCAATTAATTTCCTCCAGCGCAGGTTTCTAGATCCCGCCCAGCCGAGACTTGCGTTTGCTTTCTACGGGCAGCCCGGCCTCTAGCCAGTCTTGTTTGCCTTCCGCGTAGTGCCGGACGTTCTTGTAGCCCATATCTTCTAGCTCCCGCGCCTCCTCTCCCGAAGCCGCGCAGTCTACGTTCATGCAGTAGACGACGATCTCGGCGTCTTTGTTCGAAAGTACCTGCTCCGCGTCGTCCACGAACTCGTAGGGGAGGTTGACGGCCCCCGGCAGGTGGCTCCTTTCGTAATGCTGCCGGCCCAGGGCGTCCACGAGAACAAAGTCGTCGCCGCGCTCGATCTTCTCTCTCAACTCGTCCCGTTCGATGTCTTGCGCCATCTTCGACCTCCTTCGTCGTTCCCTTTCAGCTTTTCTAACGTCCTCTCTAAGTTTAGCGCGGTATCCCGGCGTGGTTTTCGATTCCCTAAGTCCGGCCTTTCCCCCCGGCCTCTCGTACCCCGGATACTACCTCACCCGCGAAGGGCTCTGGTTATCTTAGGGAGTCCTGCTGCGGCCAGTAGATGAAGTCGAGTTTGCGTCCGTAATCAGGCATCTTTTGCCTTCTGTTTGATACCGAACGTGGCTACCAGGGCTATCGCGGCGGACAGGGCTATGAGCAGGAAAGCGTCGGAGAAGGGTGCGGCTTGCAGGTTGTAGAGCGGGTTGATCGCCGCTCCACCGGCCTCTTGCCGGGCGGCGAGGAGTGTGGCGGTCACCGCCGGACCGAATCCTCCGCCCAGGAAAAAGACGAGCTGGAAGATGCCGAGCCCCACGCCACTCTCTTCCGCCGAGAGCGTGGCCGCGGCGGCGTTTGCGGTGGGGGAGTTGACGATAGAGAACCCCAACCCCAAACCCAACACCCCGAGGGAGACCACGACCGCCGAAGCGCCGACCCCGATGGTGGAGAGCCCAAAGGTGGAGAGCAACATCACGGCCAGGCCCGTCCGGATCAAAAGCCGCGGCCCGAACCTGTCGGAGAGCCGTCCGGCAACAGGGGAGAGGATCGCGACCACCGCGGCCCCCGGCGCGAGCACCAGCCCGATCCCCGCTGCCGACAACCCGTTTACTTCCGAGACTAAAAACGGCGTGAGCACGAGGGTTCCGACGTTGGCGAACATCATAAAGAACCCCACCGCAACCGCCGCCAGAAAACCCGGGTGCCGAAACAAGCCGGGCGAGACGAAAGGGTCCGGCGCCGACCGGATGCGCCACAAAAAGCCCGCGCCGGACATTACCGCCAACACGAAGCTCCCCCAGGTAATGGGTGAGTCGAACCCGGCCACCTGGCCCTCCGTAACGCCGAAAAGCGCGAGCCCGGCGGCGGACGCCAGCAGCAACCCGCCCGGCACGTCGAAGTGGTGCAGGGCTTCCATTACGCTCCCCGGAACAGGGTGATCCGAGACGGCGTCCGGCAACACGCGCCACGCCCCAACCGCCAATACGAGGGCCAAAACGAGCGTAACGAAAAACAAGCTCTGCCAGCCGGCGACGCCGGCTATAAACCCGCCGGCCACCGGTCCCACGGCCGCCCCGACCCCGACGCTGGAGGAGAGCAGGCCGAGCGCGGTCCCGCGCTGTCCGGGCGGCAGGAGCTTCGCTATGGAGGCGAAGCCGAGGGCCGGTATCGCCGCCGCGCCCGCCGCCTGCAAGATGCGGCCCGCCACCAGAACGGAGAGGCTCGGGGCGAAAGCGCAGACTACAGAGCCCGCGACGAGGCCGAGTAAACCCAGGGTAAAAGTCTTTCGCAGGCTATAAAGGTCGGCGACGCGACCATAGAGCGGGATGCCGACGGCGAAGACCAGGAGGTATCCCGTGATTACCCACCCCACCTGCCCTTGCGACGCCCCGTAGTCTTGCCGAATGTCCGGCACCACGACGTTCACGAACGTCTGCTGCAGCACGGAGATAAAGATCGCCGCCGCCACGACCGCCATTACGAGCCGGGTGGAGACGCCCTCTTCCACCCGGCCCCCGGCCACTAGCTGCGACTCGCCGGCAAAGCCTCTTGCTCTGCGGGTTCTTCTGACCCCAGCTTGGAGGCCAGATCTACTAGAAGCCTGCCGAGCCGGTCCAGCCGGCCGCCGTAGTTTTCGTCCGTAATGTTTCCTTCGTCGTCCGAGACTTGCCAGGCCTTCGGGATCGGGACCATCAGCGGCGCCACGACTCCCCGGAGCGCGTGGATGACGTTTACCAGCGCCCCCGTCGCGTTCGTGGCCGCCTGGTCCCCGCCGGCCGTGGCGACGAGTCCCACCACCTTGCCGTCCAGGTAGGGCTTTTCATCCCGCGCCAGGAACTGCGTGAAGTCCAAGGCGTTTTTCGTAACGCCCGCGAGCGTGCCATGATAAGCCGCCGTACCAACGACGACCGCATCAGCCGCCCGAATAACTTCTAAAAACTCTTCTACGTTCTCACCGTAACCACCGGGCTCCTCGCCCGGTGCGTACATCGGCAAGTCCAACTCCCGGAGATCCAGGAGTTCCGTGCGCGCCCCGGCTTCCTCGGCCGCCTGGAGTACCCGCCTCAAAGCGCCCAGGCTGGTCGAGTTCTCGCGGAGTGTGCCGCCAATGCCGACGACGTTCAAATGTTCACCACCCAAAATTTACCCTCTTTCTGAAAACACCTTATTGTAAGCCGTCCGAATAGCCTACGGGGCGTAAGGCTGCCCAAACCCGGTCCGGGTACGAATGGGATTGCCGGACCTCGCCCCGCTCCACCGCGTCCGTCAGGCTTTCGCGCCTTTCTTCCGCGCCGTCAAACGCTCGTAGTTGCGCCGGAACAACTCCAGCGCACCCTCCATGTCTTCTTTGCCCCGGACCCTGTAGCTAACCCACCCGGTCTGCGGCAGTACGTGGTGCAATTGCGCCTTACCCTTAGAGACTAACTCCTCCCTGACACGCCTCGGAAACGGCAGGTCCGCCAGCACGGGGGACCCCTCGCCGTGCAGGTGCCCGATCTCATGCCCGTTCACCCGAAACTCGATCCCGTTAAAGCGGTGCGGCCTCGACTCCGTGCCGTCCCAACCCAAAACCTCATCCCTAATTCTCTGTGAAATACTCATCTGTTACTCCTTATCAATATTACTTAGCCAGCTAACTAATTTTAACGCTGGTAGCAAAAACGTCAAGGTAGATTATTCGAGGGGGAGGAGGGTTAGCAGTGTGGAGACGGTGATGACGGAGACGGCGGTGGAGAGTAGGATTGCGCTGGAGGCGCGTTCGAGGTGGGTGTCGTACTGGCGGGCGAGGATAAAGACGTTGGCGGCGATTGGGAGGGAGGCGACCAGGATGGCGACGGAAGCCCAGAGTGGGTCTACGGTGAAGATTTGGGTCATGGCGAGCCACATGACGGCGGGGTGGACAAAGAGCTTGAAAACGCTCAAGGAGGAGGTTTCGCGCAGGCCGGTGGAGATCGGGAAGGCGGAGAGGGTGGCGCCGAGGGCGAACAAGGCGCAGGGGCCGGCGGCGTTGCCCAAGAGGTCGGTGAAGTTGGCTATCGGGGTGGGGAGGTCCAGGCTCAGGCCGGAGACCAGGACGCCGGAGAAGATGGCGATAATGATTGGGTTGCGGACGAGGGCGCCCGAGACTGTGGAGACCAGCTTTGTCCACCGGCCGCCGGAGCCCTTATCCGACTCGATAATGATTATGGTCAGCGGGATCAGGACGGTAGCCTCCAGCGTCAGTCCGAGCAAGAGCGGTATCGCAGCCTTTTGGCCGAAAGCCGCGGCCACCAGCGGGAGCCCCATGTAACCCGTGTTGCCCAGCACCGCCGCCGCGCCCTGGATGGCGGACTCTCCGGGCCGCGTCCCGAACAGTAGCCGGCCTGATATCACCGAAGCCGCGTAAACCGTCAGGCCGACGCCCAGGTAGATGCCCATGAACTTTACGTTGAGGACGTCCGCCAGGGGCGCGGTCGCCATCAGGTTGAAGATAAAGACCGGTAGGGCAAAGTAGAAGACGAAGCTGTTGACGCCGACGACGGCGGCCGGGCTCAAAAGTCCGAAGCGGCCCGCGCCGTAGCCGCAGAAGATCAGGGCGAAGAAAGGCAGCGCCGTGTTGAGGATGACCTGCAAGGTGCGAACACTATACCTATACAGGCTGTCTCTTGTAGGGGCGTCGGTAGCCCCTCTCTAGTACACTCGCCGGGTACCCAAGTCCAGGAGGTCCGCGGGTGACGGGAACGGAAGGCGAATTGCGACCGGTTCGGGGCGGGCGTCGGATAGTCACCCTCGACGCTTTACGGGGGTTTGCGATCCTGGGGATCCTGCTGGTAAATATCCAGGTGTTCTACGGTCCCGATTTCTGGCTTTTACTCGCCGGTGAAGATGTCCTTTCGGGCCTGGATCTCGTTCTCGGGTTTCTCGTAGCCTTTTTAGTCCAGGCCAAGTTCTACAGTATCTTTGCGTTTCTATTTGGCCTCGGGTTGGTCGTGCAGACCTTGCGCGCGGAAGAGCGGGGCCAATCTTCGGGGCGGTTGCTGGCCCGCCGGCTGGCGGTGCTGGCGCTCTTCGGGACGGTGCACGCGGTCTTGATCTGGAGCGGCGACATCTTGTTGACCTACGCGCTGCTGGGTTTCGTTTTCCTGCTCTTTCGCCGCAGCCCGCCCCGAACGCTCCTGATCTGGGCCGCGGTATTATTGATCCTGCCGACGCTTTTGCTCCTGGCCGCCGGCCTTCTGGCCCTGCTAGCTACTACCACCGCCGCTGGGGCGCAGGCCATCTCCGAAGCGTCCGCGGGCCAGAACGAACTCGTCCGGAACCTGGCCGACTCGGCACAAGAGGCTTACGGTCCCGGCTCTTACGGCGAGATGGTCGCCCAGCGCCTGCGCGAGCTGTCGCTGTGGGCCTCAAACCTGCCCGTCGTGGGACCCACCATACTCGGAATGTTCCTCGTCGGCGGGGCCGTCGTGCGCGCCGGCTGGTTAGAAGACCTGGAAGCCCACCGAACGGGCATCCGGCGCGCCATCGTCATCGGGCTCGGCGTCGGCCTGCCGCTGAACCTCGTGGCCGCCTACGCCATGGTCCTCAACCCCGGCGGAGCATCCGGGGCGGCGCTTCTCTGGATCGGCCAGGCTTGCCAGCTCGCCGGCGGCCCGGTACTGGCCCTCTCTTACATCGGCCTGGCGGCCACCTTCTTCCAACGTTACGCGCAAACCGGCCTCACACGCCGCACGTCCGCCGTCGGGCGCATGGCCCTGACGAACTACCTGGCCCAGAGCGTCGTCTTTACCGCCATCTTCTACGGGTTCGGGCTCTACGGGCAGGTGAGCCTGGCCCCCGCCCTCGTGATGTGCCTGGTTTTCTACGTTTTGCAGCTCTTTCTCAGCCCCGTTTGGCTCTCCTGTTTTTCCCACGGTCCGGTGGAGTGGCTGTGGCGTATTCTCACCTACGGAAGACGAAAGTCCGGCTCCACACCAGTCTAACCTCAGCCCCCGACCGGCTTGCGGCTGGCCCGTAGCTTGACTCGGACTTGGGGCTCCGTTAGGCTCGGAATGTATACGATAGGAGAGGTATATGAACGGGGAATACATACTATTGAAACCCGTCCGTGCTCGCGGTTCGGGGGATCGGGGGTCGGCTCTTATGTGAGACGTGCTTGGTTAAAGGGGAAGCAGTTGGATCCGAATAAAGGAGGAGACGAAGTATGGCAGGAGACTACGTTCTAGGGATTGACCAGGGAACGACCGGCACCACGGTCCTGATCTTCAACCACGACAGCGATGTAGTAGGGCAGGCAGCCTCGGAGTTTACGCAGCACTATCCGCAACCGGGCTGGGTCGAGCACGACGCCAACGAGATCTGGGAAGTATCCATGAAGGTGGTGGAGGACGCGCTGAACGAAGCCGGCATCTCAGCCGAAGATCTCAACGCCGTCAGCATCACCAACCAGCGCGAGACCATCGTTATGTGGGATCGAGAGACCGGGGAACCGGTTCACAACGCCATCGTCTGGCAGGATCGCCGGACGGCGGAATACTGCGACGAACTCGCTGAGCGGGGTGTTGAAGAGACGCTCAACAAAAAGACCGGGCTACTAATAGACCCGTATTTCTCCGGCACGAAGGTCCGCTGGATGCTGGAGAACGTGGATGGTCTGCGGGAGCGGGCCGAGAATGGCGAGATCGCCTTCGGCACCATAGACTCCTGGATGGTCTGGAACCTGACCGGTGGCAACGTTCACATAACCGACTACACCAACGCCTCGCGGACGATGCTCTTCAATATCCACGAACTGCAGTGGGACGACGAGATGTGCGAGATCCTGGAGGTCCCTAAAGAGATCCTACCGGAAGTCAAGCCCAGCTCCTACATGTTCGGTGATACCGATCCCGACCGTTTTCTCGGGGCCACCGTACCGGTCGCGGGCATCGCCGGCGACCAGCAGGCGGCGCTCTTCGGGGAGGCCTGCTTCGAGGCGGGGCTTGCCAAGAACACCTACGGCACCGGCTCCTTCGTCCTCATGAACACTGGCACCGAGGCCGTAGGGAGTGACAACGGCCTCTTGACCACCATTGCCTGGGGCATCGGTGACGAGCCGGTCGAGTATGCCCTGGAAGGCGCCATCTTCGTCACCGGCGCCGCGGTGCAGTGGCTTCGGGACGGGTTGGAGATCATAGAGGACGCCGCGGAGACCGAGGAACTGGCAAAGAGCGTCGACTCCAATGACGGCGTGTACTTCGTGCCGGCCCTCGTCGGTCTCGGTGCGCCGCACTGGGACGCCTACGCGCGGGGGGCCATCTTCGGCATTACGCGGGGCAACACCCGGGCGCACATAGCGCGGGCGGCGCTGGAGAGCATGGCCTACCAGACGCGGGACGTGCTGGAGGCGATGGAGAAAGACTCCGGCATAGAGGTCAAGTCCTTCCGGGCCGACGGCGGGGCGGTCGCAAACGAGTTCCTCATGCAGTTCCAGTCCGACATCCTCGGCACCACGGTAGAAGTACCGGAGATCACCGAGACGACCGCGGTCGGGTCGGCGTACATGGCCGGGCTCGCAACCGGTTTCTGGGAGAGCCGGGACGACATCGCCGAGAAGTGGGCCCTCCAAAACCGCTACGAGCCCCAGATGGAAGAAGAAGAGCGCGAGCGGCTGCATAAGATGTGGCTCCGGGCCGTCGAACGCTCCAAAGGCTGGGACCGCGAAGAAGAGTAAGCAAAAACAGGCAGGGTTACAACAGACCGGGGGCTTCAAAGCCCCCGGTCTTACTCAAGGAGCATAGATGAAAAAGATCATTAACTCCCCAGAGAGGGTGGTCGAGGACATGCTGCGCGGCATGGAGCTGGCGCACGGCGGGCCCGGCGGCCTGATCCGCCTGATCCCCGAGCACAACACCTTGGTCCGGGCCGACGCCCCGATAGAAGGCAAGGTCGCCCTCGTCTCCGGCGGCGGCTCCGGCCACGAACCGGCCCACGGCGGCTACGTCGGCCCCGGTATGCTCGACGCCGCCTGCGCCGGGCCGGTTTTCACCAGCCCCGTCCCGGACCAGATGCAAGAGGCCACCAAAGCCGTAAACGGCGGGGCCGGCGTCTTCTACGTCGTCAAAAACTACACCGGCGACGTGATGAACTTCGAAATGTCCGGCGAGATGACCGAAGACGTAGAAACCGACTACATCGTCACTAACGACGACGTATCCGTCGAAGACTCCGAGCACACCTCCGGGCGGCGCGGGGTCGCGGGCACCATCTTCGTACATAAAACCTGCGGAGCCGCCGCCGACGACGGCAAAGACCTCGCCGGCATCAAGGAGCTGGCCGAAAAGGTCAACGGCAACGTCCGCTCGATGGGCATGGCGCTAACGAGTTGCACCCCGCCCGAGGGCGGCGAGCCCATTTTCGACATCGGGGAGAACGAGATGGAGCTCGGCATCGGCATCCACGGCGAGCGCGGCTCCGAGCGCACCGAGGTAGCCTCTTCTGAGGAGATAGTCGGGCACATGCTCGGCCGCATCCTCGGTGACTCTGTAGACTACTCCGGCTCCGAAGTCGCCGTTATGGTCAACGGCATGGGCGGAACGCCGCTTATGGAGCTCTACGTCGCCTACGCCGACGTAAGAGACTACCTCGAAAACGAGGGTATCGAGGTCTACCGGATGCCCTACGTCGGAGACTACATGACCTCGCTGGAGATGGAGGGATTCTCGATTACACTGCTCAAGCTCGACGATGAGATGAGAGGTTATCTGGAAGCGCCATGTGACGTGGCGGCCGGACGGCCGTTCTAGAAAGGGGAGGATAGATGCAAGCATTTCTAGCGGAAATCGTCGGCACTATGATCCTAGTTCTTCTGGGAGATGGTGTCGTTGCCGGCGTGCTGCTGCGCCAATCCAAGGCGGAGAACTCTGGCTGGATCGTCATCACTTTCGGATGGGGTATGGGGGTGGCGATGGCCGTCTACTCCGTCGGGGCCATTAGCGGCGCCCACATCAACCCGGCCGTAACGGTGGGGCTGGCGTCAATAGGGGCGTTTGCCGGAGCATTTTCGGGTTGGATCATGGTGCCGGTCTATATACTCGGCCAGCTGATCGGCGCTTTCATCGGCGCCTGTTTGGTGTATCTGGCCTACCTGAACCACTGGGAGCCGACCGCCGACCCCGCGCTCAAACTGGGCGTCTTCTGCACAGCGCCGGAGATCCCAAACACCCTGGCGAACGTTATCACCGAAATTATTGGCACGGCCATGCTGGTCTTCGGGGTCGTCGCCATCGCGGCCAACGTAGGGCAGATACAACAAGCGGCGGACATCAACCTGCAAGTGGTGTTCTCGTTCGGCATTTTGCCCCTGATCATCGGCCTCCTGGTTTTCGCCATCGGCCTCTCGCTGGGCGGGCCTACGGGTTACGCAATAAACCCGGCGCGAGACCTCGGTCCCCGCATCGCCCATGCCGTGCTGCCGATACCCGGCAAGGGTGGCTCCGATTGGGGGTACAGCTGGATCCCGATCGTAGGCCCGCTCGTGGGCGGTGTTATCGGGGCCGTCCTGTACACTATTCTCGGGTTCGCCCCATCGTAAAGGAGAAGCAAAAGGAATCTGCCGGGCCGGAACATTAGTGTTTATCGGCCCGGCAACCTCGGCGCCGCAGGCTGGCTCGCCAGTACCCCACAAAAGGTAAATAGTACCCGCGAAACACGACCGCACAGAAAGTAGGAGATCAATGTCTCAAGGAAATATGCCCGAGCCGGACCGCTATTCGGTGGAACACGTCGAAGTAGCGGATAGTTTGGACGTGTCACTGCAAGAACACCTCAACGGAGGCTCCAAAAATAGTTGGCAACTCGTAGGTGTAGTACAAGACCCCAAAGGAAATGGCGTGTTGCTGGTATGGGATACGGAAGGCATGATCTCCGGCTAGGAGGTCAGGAGGATCGGGCCGAGGAGAAGATCAAGTTTTGAGCGCTGTCGAAAAAACCGCCGCGATAATCCGGGAAATGGCCGCCGCGATGGAGGAAAATAAACAACACTTGACCAAGCTGGACTCGGAGATAGGAGACGGCGACCACGGCAACAACATGCACCGGGGCTTTCAGGCCGTCCTCGAACGCCTCGAAAGTACCGACGCCGAAACCCCTGCCGACGTACTTAAAGCCGTATCGTCCGCCCTCATAAGCAAAGTCGGCGGGGCGGCGGGTCCCCTCTACGGCACGGCGTTTTTGCGGGCCTCTTCCGTCTTGGCAAACAAGGAGGAAGTCTCGGCCGAAGACGCCGCAGAAGCTATAGAAGCCGCGCTCGGCGGCATCAAGCAGCGGGGTAAGGCGGAGCCCGAAGATAAGACCATCGTGGACGCCTTGGAGCCCGCCGCCAAAGCGGCGAAGGACACCACCGGCGGAAGCGTGGCGGAGGTTTTCCGGGCGGCGGCGGGGGCCGCCGGGGAAGGCGTGGAGGCCACAAAAGACCTCGTGGCCCGCAAGGGGCGGGCGAGCTACCTGGGTGAGAGGGCCGTTGGGTACCAGGACCCCGGGGCGACCTCTACCCACCTGTTGCTCGACGCGGCGGCCCGGTCCCTGGAGGAATCGTGAGCGTCGCGCTGGTGTTGATCTCCCACAGCCCGCAGGCGGCGGAGGGCACGGCGGAAATCGTGCGCCAGATGGCCGGCGAGGTAGAGGTCGTGCCGGTCGGGGGAGACTCCGAAGGCGGCTTCGGCACGGACCCGGAGAAGATACAGACTGTCATAGAAGATACTGAAGCCGACGGAGTGTTGGTGTTTATGGACCTTGGAAGCGCGGTGCTCTCCGCCGAGACGGTGTTGGAGATGCTATCCTCGGAGGATAAGGAGCGCGTCTGGCTGGTAGACGCGCCGTTTGTAGAGGGGGCGTTCTCTGCGGGTGTTGCAGCTTCCGCCGGGGACGGCGCGGAAGAATGTGTCGAGGCGGCGATGGAAGCAAAGACCGAACCAAAGCTGCACTAAGGACAAGGAGAAAACATGGAACGTCAGGCAGACCGCCAGGTACCGAAGGACATCCAGAACTATCCGTTCGACGTGATCGTGGTCGGGGCCGGCATCAACGGCACCGGCATCGCCCGCGACGCTGCTATGCGGGGCCTGAAAGTTCTGCTGCTGGACAAGGAGGACATCTCCAGCGGCTCCACGCAGTGGGCTACGCGCCTGATCCACGGTGGCCTGCGTTACCTGCAATACTACGAGTTCCCCCTGGTGCGGGAGTCCTTGCGGGATAGGGAGCTACTCTTCCGCATCGCGCCGCACCTGGTACGGCCGTTAGGTTTCGGCGTTCCGATCTACGACTATATGGAGCGGGGCATGATGCTCATCCGGATGGGCATGATCCTCTACGACGCCCTCTCGTTCGAGAAGACCGTCGGGGGCCACGAGATGTTGAGTCTGGAAGATACCCGGGAGCGCTACCCCGGCCTGAACCCGGACGGGCTCAAAGGAGCCGCCTTCTACTACGACGGCCAGTCCGAGTACGCCGAGCGGATAGCCGTCGAGAACGCAATTTCCGCCAAAAACCACGGGGCCGTCGTCCTCAACTATGCCAAAGTAGACCGCCTCATCATGGATGGCAGCAACGTTACCGGGGTAGAGTTCTCGGACGAGTTGAACGGCGGCAAGTACAAGGCCTTCGCGCCGGTAACCGTGAACGTCGCCGGCCCGTGGGTGGACGAGGTCTTGGACGGCCTGGAGAGCCGTTCAGAGAACCAGATGGTCGGGGGCACAAAAGGCAGCCATATCGTGGTGGACCCGTTCCCCGGCGCGCCCGAAACCGCCCTCTACGTCGAGGCGGAATCCGACGGACGGCCGTACTTTATCGTGCCGTGGAACGGCCGCTACCTCATCGGCACCACCGACATCCGCTACGACGGGGACCTGGACCACATCGAACCCGACGACGAGGAGATCGAATACCTCATAAACGAGACCAACCGCGTTATACCCGAGGCCGGCTTGAGCCTCGAAGACGTGCTCTTCGTTTACTCCGGTGTACGGCCCCTGCCCTACTCGCCGGAGGGCGATACCAGCGGCGTCACCCGGAGCCACATAATCTACGATCACACGCTGCACGAGCCGGAGGTTGGCGGGCTGATCTCCATTATCGGGGGCAAGCTCACCACCTATCGCAACCTCTCCCGCGAAACCGTGGACGACGTGTTCGACAAGCTCCACCTCCACGCCCCAAAGAGCAACACCGGCAGCACGCCACTCCCCGGGGGTGCCACGGAAGACTTCGAGGCCTTCTCCGCTAGGTTCAAGGCCGACAGTGGGCTGGCCGAAGAAATCTCCGAACGTTTGCTCAAGCTCTACGGCGTCCGCGCCCCCGAAGTTCTGGCACTGGCCGACGACGACCCAGACCTCAAGATGCCGCTATCCACCCCGGCGAGCGTCGAGACCGGCCTGATCGGGGCCGAGGTTATCTGGGCGTTTAAGGAAGAGATGGCCCAGAAGCTCACGGACGTGCTCCTGCGCCGCACGATGGTCGGCATGGGGCCGAACGTGGGCCTCGACGTGGACGAAGCCGCCGCGGAAGTAGCCGTCAAGTATCTCGGCTGGGACGAAGACCGCGCCGAGAAAGAAGTAGAAGACTACCGGGAGTGGATCTCACGCTACAAGCCCAAGCAGTTCAGAAAGGAAGAAACAGCCACTGCCTGACGCACCCTCAAAATTTTAGGATTCGTTCCTGATTTCACTTTCAAGCTTCGCCCTGCGGTGGTAAATTCTTTAAGTACAAATCGTTCAGGCTTTAAGGAGGTTCGAAAGATGCAGACAGGACGGAGCAGCGAAGGCATCCTCGCGGAGGACATGGCCGAAAAGCGCGAAGAAATCGTCGAGATGCTCAAGACCGCTTACTTCATGGAGCTTGAGACGGTTATGAACTACGTCACTAACTCTGTCAACCCGGACGGCGTGCGGGCCCAGGAGATAAAGGAGGCCCTGGAAGAAGACATCCAGGAAGAGCTCGGGCACGCCCAGCAGTTTGCCTCGCGCATAAAAGAACTTTACGGCGTGGTACCGGGTTCGATGGACTTCAAGGCGGATCAGGGCGGGTTACAGCCACCCAACGATCAGGTAGACGTGGTCCACGTCATAGACGGCGTTATCGAAGCTGAAACGGGCGCCATCGAGCAGTACCAGAAGATTATCGAGGCCACCGAGGAGGCCGACCACGTTACTCAGGACATGGTCATAGCGATCCTCCACGACGAGCAGGGCCATCGCCGCATGTTCGAGGGCTTTCGCCGCGAGTACGAGGCCCTCGGCCTGGCGTAGCGAAAACCCGAAAGCAAACTCTTGGAGCCCGGCCTTTCTGGCCGGGCTTTTTTGTTCCGGGGGCCGGGCTGCGGTATAATCTATTTCGTAACGCGATGGGCGAAACCTACCTAATTTTTAGCTTGGTGCAGGACTTCAAAACCTCTTCTGGTTCGGGTTGTTAGCCGTGGGAGAACCTCTTTTATCTTGGATAAACCTTCTGGCGGCGCTTTGTCTGGTCGCGTTGAACGGTTTCTTCGTGGCGGCGGAGTTCGCGTTCGTGCGGGTTCGAGAAACCCGTATCCGGCAACTCGAAGAGGAGGGAAGCGCCGGGGCCGCGGTGGTGCGAGGCGCCCTGCGGGACCTAGATTCATACCTCTCGGTCTGCCAGGTGGGGATCACGGTCGCCTCGCTCGCGCTAGGCTGGGTGGGAGTGCCGACCGTATCGCACCTGATCGGGCCGGTGCTTGAAGGCGCCGGGATTACGAACGAACGGGTGGTCGGCTTTATCTCGGTGGTCTTAGGGTTCGCGGTTATAACCTACGCGCACCTGGTCTTTGGGGAGCTGGCGCCGAAGTACTTCTCCATTCAAAAAGCCGAGACTACCTCGCTCCGGGTCAGCCGACCACTCAAGCTGTTCATGTTCCTGTTCCGGCCGCTGGTCTGGATAGTAAACAACTCGACCAACTTCGTGCTTCGTCCATGGGGTATACGGCTCGGGGAGAAAATGGACGTCCATTCCGAAGAAGAGTTGAGGTTGATGATCACCTCCTCGGCGGCTTCGGGCGAGCTGGACCCCGAAGAGCGCGACTACCTCTACAACGTTTTCGACTTCGCGGACAAAGTCGCCCGGGAGATCATGGTCCCGAGACCCGACGTAGACGCCCTGCCCCACGACGCCCCCCTGGAAAAACTGGCCGAAGCAGCCGCGTTCGGGCGCTACACGCGATATCCGGTCTACGAAGAGAACCTGGACAACGTCCTGGGTTCCGTACACGTCAAAGACCTTTTCCGGGCCGCAAACGAGCAGCCCAAAGAGTTCGATGTTCAGCTCCTGATCCGTGACTGCCTCGTAGTCCCGGAGAATAAACCTATAGAGGAGCTCCTGCGGGAGTTCCAGCGGCGCAAGCTCCAGATGGCGATAGTCATAGACGAGTGGGGCAGTGTCGAGGGGCTTATCACCATCGAGGACGTCCTCGAAGAACTGGTCGGGGAGATCCAGGACGAGTTCGACCGGGACGAGGCCGCCATCGAGCAACTCGGAGAGAACGTCTACGCCATAGACGGCCGCATCCCAATCGAGGAGGTAAACGAACGCTTTGGCCTCGACCTCCGGCACGAAGACTTCGACACCATCGGCGGCTACGTCTTAGGCTTTCTGGGACGCCCCCCGGAGACCGGAGACAGAGTCGAGGCCCACGACGCCCACGACGCCTTTCTCACCGTCAAGTCCGTGGATGGGGCCCGCGTCTCTATGCTCACGCTTTCCCTGGGTGAAGAGTCCGGTGACTGAACACGAACCCCCCGGGTTTGGGTAAAGGGCGTGCGGATCTATACCGCCGGCTATGGCCTACCGGAAGAGTGCTCTTCCGGGGACGTAAACTGGATCCAGGTTCCCTAGTTCAGCAAATCTGTATCCTCCCTGCTAACATTGGCCCTTCGTCCGGGCATCCCGAGTTAGCGAGCAGGTGAGATTGGATACGGAGCGCAGAGAGAACCTGGAGTCGTTGACGGACGGTGCGATGGCCGGCATCTGGGAGTGGACGCGGCGGAAGATCCCGCAGGGCGTAGAAATCTTCGACGCCCACGCCCACATCGGGGCCGACGTGGACGGCCGGACGATGACCGCCGGGCGTATGCGGGACCGGATGCTGCAGGCCGGCGTCTCCAAAAGTATAGTCTTTCCGCTCAACGACCCGAACGCCCACGACGATTTCTCCGGCCCGAACGACACGCTCTGGGGCGCCTACGAGGAGCACCCGGACCTCTTTGTGCCGTTCTTCCGCCTCAACCCGCACCGGGACTACGAGAAAGAGTTTGCACGCTGCGTGCAGCGCGGTTTCGGGGGGCTCAAGCTGCACCCGGTATCCCAGCAGTTCGAACTCGACGATCCGAAGTTCGTCCGGCTGCTGGAGATGGCGGCGGAGGCGGACCTGCCGGTACTGGTCCACGCCGGGTTCGCGATGCAGAGAATAGTAGAACCCTTGCTGCCGACGATAGAAGCCCACCCCGAACTACGCCTGATACTCGGCCACGCCGCGATGGTCGAGGTGTTGGAGGCCACCCGCGCTTTCAGAGACCACGAAAACGTCCTCTTCGAGACCTCCGTGGTCGGGGCCCGAGACCTCTACGTTCTTTTCCGGTCGTTGGATCCTTCGCGTATTTGCTTCGGGTCGGATATACCCTACGGCGACCTGCCCTCGACGCTCTACGCCGCCCTCGCCGCCGCCGACGCGGCGGAAGTCCCGGATGAGGCGCTCCCGGGCATCCTCTCCGGGAACATCCGGCGGTGGTTCCCGTGACGGAGACTGGGCGGCAGTCCACCGCGCTCCGCGTCGGACATTTGGAGCGCATAGGCACGTACTTCACCATGGCTATCCTCTCTATGTGGCAGTCTCACCCGCGCGCCAGGATAGTCATGGGTATGGCCCAGGCCAGCGTCCGGGGCGGAGCCCCGACAGGGGCAGACGAAGAACTGATGGAGCAGCTTCGGGCTCTGATCTCCGAGGCCATAGACTACTACGAGCAAAAAGACTTTCCGCCTTCCATGGCCCGGATGCGTGTCGCCCACGACCTGATCGGGTTGCGCGTCATCCGCATCTCGGCGGGGTAATGCTGCAAGAAGACCTCATCTACTCGTTGCCCGACGACGTACCCCTGGCCGCCACACAACGCGGAAGCCTGATCGAGAGCGTCCATCGCGGCCGCGCTGTCGTCTGCAACCCCGACGGCGCGGTGCTCTACGCCGCGGGCGACCCCGAAGGCTACGCCTACGTCCGCTCCTCGGCAAAACCTTTTCAGGCCATTCCCCTGCTACTCTCCGGGGCGGCGGATGCCCTCGGGCTCACGGACGAAGAGATAGCCCTAGCCTGCGCTTCCCACAGCGGCGAAGAGCGTCACCTCTTTCTGGTCCGCTCCATCCTCGAAAAAGCCGGTCTAACCGAAGAAAGCCTGCAAAACGGCCCACACCCGCCGTTTTACAAGCCCGCCGCCCAAAAACTCTCGCGGAGCGGCGAGCCTCCGTCTTCCGTTCACGGCAACTGCTCCGGCAAGCACGCCGGGATGCTCGCGCTCTGCGTCCACGAAGGTTGGGGCACGGAAGATTACAGGAAACCCGGACATCCGGCGCAGCGCCGGATACTGGAAGTCGTTGCCGAGGTCTGCGGCCTGAAGAGCGACGAAATACTCCTCGGGGGCGATGGCTGTGGAGTACCGTCCTTCGCCATGCCGCTCCGCAACCTCGCTACCGGGTTCGCCCGCCTGGCTTCGGGCGGCAACCTTCCCAAAGAGATTTCGGAAGCTTGCAGCCGAGTTAGCAGGATCATGCAGGAAAACCCGTACCTGATCGCCGGTACGGATAGGTTCGATACGGACCTCATGCGTGAGACGGACCTAGTCGTGAAAGGCGGGGCGGAGGGCACAATCGCCTGCGGAAGCCCGGAAGGGTGGGGCGCG
This sequence comes from Rubrobacteraceae bacterium, assembly GCA_965213905.1. Lineage (GTDB taxonomy): Bacteria > Actinomycetota > Rubrobacteria > Rubrobacterales > Rubrobacteraceae > SIRX01. Next base: position 2,711,864 of record OZ243922.1, read on the forward strand.
GCGATCAAGATCTCCGACGGCTCGGGCCGGGCGGTTAGGCCGGCCGCGCTATCGCTGCTCTTACTTCAGGGTGTCGGGCCACCCTTCGAAGCGGGGTCCGCCTTACGCGACCTTCACGGGGAGAACGTGGGCGAAATACTGCCCCTCGTCTAGACTCCAGGCGTCAACTTCGAAATCGCAAGGACGGCCCGGGCCGGTTACCGTCCGAGGTTCTCGTTTATAGCCCCCAGAAGTTCCCGCAAATTACGCAGGTTTTGGCCCAAGTCGCCTTTCCCGACGCGGGAAGCACTCTCGAAGCTTGCTTCGGTTCCGGTGTCTTGGGAAGCGAGGTTTACGGTAACGTCGTCTTTGAATCGGAAGAGCCTCGACCGGCGGATAGCGTGAATATCCCCGTCCCTTTTTCTTTCCAAAGTCCAACGGGGCAGTTCTTCCAAAGCTTTCTCTACGGCCGCTTCCAGGGCGTTACGGTCCACGAGGTAAGCGCGGGTCGCGCGGGCGGAGTTTGGGGTGGGTCTCTCGAAGCCGTCCATGACGTTCATTGTAGAACGCTCTATCATCTAGGGTGTGAGGCTATCCACCGAAGTTCTCGAAACGTGCTACAAGGCCGGGGCTTTCCCAATGGCCGACGGGAGCGGCCGCGTGGAGTTCTACCGCTCGGACCCCCGCGCCGTGTTGGAGTTGGATTCGCTGCACGTCTCCAAGTCGCTCGCGCGCGTCATACGGCAGGGGAAATACGAAATATTTCTGAACCGGGATTTCGAGGCCGTGATCCGGGCCTGCGCCGACCGCGAAGATACCTGGATCAACGCCGATATAATAGACTCTTTCGTGGGGCTGCACGAGGCCGGAAAAGCTCACAGCATCGAGGCTTACGCAGACGACGAACTCGTCGGGGGATTGTACGGGGTTACGCTCGGCGGGGCGTTCATGGGAGAATCCATGTTCAGCCGGAGGCCGGACGCCTCCAAAGTTTGTCTCTTCTACCTGGTAGAGCGGCTCAAAGAGTTAGGCTACGCGCTGCTCGACTGCCAGATCCAAAACGACCACCTCGCCCGTCTCGGGGTGACGGAGATCCCCGACGAGGAATACCTGGCCCGGCTCGACCATGCCTTAGAGTTGGAAAGATCCTTCGCGTAAACTTTCGTAGGGTAGCGTCGCCCAAAATTTCTCTTGTTCCGTCAGGAAGTCACCGCGAGTCGGCGTGGTAAGCTAGGCCAATGGACAACAGATATTTAAGCATCGAACGATTGCCCGAACTGGAACGACCGATATTGATAGCCGGATTTACCGGATGGAACGACGCGGCGGAGGCCGCGAGCACCTCGATCAACACCCTGAACGGTTCGTGGAAGGCCGAGAGGTTCGGCAGCTTCGACGCCGAAGAGTTCTTTGATTTTCAGACGACGCGGCCGGAGGTCAAGTTGGTGGAAGGGGTCACCCGCAGGATCGAGTGGCCCGAAAACACCTTAAGCGCGACCCCACAAAACCTCGAAGCCACCGGCGGGCGCGGGGTCGTGCTGCTTTCCGGGCCGGAACCGAACTTTCGCTGGCGCTCGTTCTGCGGCGCGGTGGTGGACCTCGCACGGGAGTTGAACGTGGAGCTGGTGGTGACGCTCGGCGCCCTGCTGGCCGACGTTCCCCACTCGCGACCGGTCTCGATTTCGGCCAACTCGCAGGACCCGGCCCTTATAGAGAGCCTGGACCTCTCCGCCTCCCGCTACGAAGGTCCCACCGGCATCACCGGGGTTCTACACCGGGTTTGCGCGGAAGCAAACCTGCCTTCCGTGAGCTTCTGGGCCCAGGTCCCGCACTACCTGCCGGCCGTTCCTTCGGCCCCGGCGGCGATTGGTTTGCTCGACGGCCTATCCAACCTGCTCGGCGCCGAGATAAACACCGACGACCTGCAACAAACCGCCACCGAATACCAGGAGCAAGTCTCCGCCGCCGTCTCCCAGGACTCGGACCTCGCCTCCTACATACAGATGCTCGAAGAACGCTACGACGCCCAAACCATCCAGGGAACCCGCGACCTCCCATCCGGGGACGAGCTGGCCGAAGAACTCGAAAGCTTTCTGCGCGAGCAGCGCAACGAAGAAGAGTAGAGCCCGCTAGTAGATCAGCGACTCGCTAGTAGATCAGCGCCAGCAGAAAAACTCCGACGCTTAGGACGCCCAGGACCAACTGGGCGATTGATGAGAAGAGATAGCCCACGAGCACCCCTCCGGCCGCCCGCGACGCCCGCTGCCAATCTCCCCGATACGAGCCTTCGCCCCCGGTAACTTCTCCCTCGGAGTTCGACGGCGTCCGGTTGCGACGTCGGAGGTACTCCCCCAAAAACACGCCGCCGATAGTTCCCAGTATCAGGCCGAAGAAAGCCCCGATCCCGAAGAACAACATACCGGCAACCGTACCGACGAGCCCGCCGATTGCCCCGCCGAGCGTGCCGGCCCAACTCGCCCCGAACCTCCGGGCCCCGTAGGAGGTTGCGACGTAGTCGGCGGCGAGGGCGAGAACGGCGAAGAGGCCGAGCAGGGCAAGGATCCACCCACCCACCGGTATAAAGTCGTTCAGGTAAGCGTAGACCAGGGCGGCCAGGAAGATCAGGGGTACGCCGGGTAGTCCGGGTACCACGGCTCCAACCAACCCGAGCAGCATGGCCGCGAGGGCGATCCAGAGCGGCAGGTTGCTGAAAAACTCCGGCATTTTAAGAGATCACCGGCAGAGCCTTTTTGCCACGTTTGCCGAGCGCGGTGTTTAGGCTACCGGATTTGTACCCGTCCAACTCCAGCGCGACGTACAAAAACCCCGCGTCTTTTAACTCCGCGGAGATTTCCTCCCGCTCCGCAAAGGCCCGCTCTATCTCGTCCGGGCCGACTTCCAAACGGGCTATCTCACCGTGGTGCCGCACGCGCACCTGCCCGAAACCGCGCGAACGCATGAACTCTTCTGCCCGCGCCACCTGGGTCAGTTTCTCCGGGGTGATCTCCTGCCCGTACGGAAACCGGCTGGATAGGCAGGCCAACGCCGGCTTGTCCCAACTCGGGAGCCCCAGGTACTTCGCAAGCTTCCGCACCTCTTCTTTTCCGACACCGACCCGCGACAGGGGTGACACCACGCCCAACTCTTTCGCCGCTTTCCTGCCGGGGCGGTAATCTCCTTCGTCGTCGGCGTTCGCGCCGTCCACGACACAGCCGTAACCGCGCTCTTCCGCCAACGCTTCGAGGTCCGAGTAGAGCGTGCTCTTGCAGAAGTAGCAGCGGTTTGTAGGGTTTGAAGAGTAGTTCGGGTCGTCCAGCTCCCGCGTGTTGACCACCAGATGCTCGACGCCCAGAGACCCGGCGAGGCCGCTCGCGAGGTCCAGCTCCGAGGGCAGGTAGGTCTCGTTGTTGGAGGTGACGGCCAGGACCCTTTCTTTGGGCAAAGCCCGCGCGGCTATCGCGAGCGCCAGGGAAGAGTCCACGCCCCCGGAGAACGCGACCAGCGCGCTGCCGTACGGGGTAACCATGCTTTCCAGTTCTCTGAGGCGGTGCTCGATGCGGCCCAAGCGGTTTCCTCTCTTTGTTTCTTTTTCCGTAGTCAGCGTACCACTTCTCCAGCGTTTTCATGCGGCGCAAACGCGGGGTTCTCGAAGCGGACGGTCCCTGGTTTCTAGGGCTTTTCTAGCACGACCGCGGCGTTGTGGCCCCCGACGCCGAGGTTCGCGCACATGGCGGCCTCCAGATTTGGTGCCTCCTGCGGCTCGTTTACGATGTAGTCCAGGTCGGCGCAACCTTCGGCTAATTCTTCCAGGTTGCGCATTGGGGGTATAGTCTTCTGCTTTACGGCGAGGGCGCAGATGGCGGTTTCTATGGCCCCGCTCGCACCCAGTGAGTGTCCCAGGGTGGACTTGGTCGCCGACACTTTGACGTCCGGGTTGATGGCCTCCATCGCCCGGGACTCCGGTTCGTCGCCGGCAACCGTCCCGGTGCCGTGGGGGTTTATGTAGCCTATTTGTTCCCCTTCCAGCCCGGAGTCTTCTACGGCGAGTTGCATGGCCCGGGTAATGCCGCGGGCCTCCGGGTCCGGGTCGGTTATGTTGTGGGCGTCGGTGGTTCGGCCCACGCCGGTTATTTTGGCGTAAGGTTCGGCCCCCCGGCGCTCGACGGAGGCGGCGCTCTCCAAGACCATCACGGCCCCGCCCTCCCCGATCACGAACCCGTCGTGGGCCGTGTCGTAGGGCCGGCAAGCGCCTTCGGGGTCGTCGTTGTTGCGGCTCATGGCCCGCATGGCGATAAAGCCGGCGACGATGACCGGAGATATGGTCGCCTCCGCCGCGCCGCAGAGCACCACGTCGGCGTCGCCCCGCCGGATGAGGTCGTAGCCGAGGCCCACCATGTCCGTGCCGCAGGTACAGGCCAGGGCGCCGCAGGTGGACGGCCCTTGTACGCCGAGCTGGATGCCGATGTGGGCGGCGGCGGAGTTTGGCATGATTTTGGTGACGGCGAACGGGTTTACCCTTCCGGGTCCTTTGGTGTCTATCGTGTGCTGGGTGGTCTCCATCGTCGCCACACCGCCGAGCCCGCTCCCCAAAACCAGGCCGACCCGCTCGGGGTGGTCGTTTAACGCGCCCCAGGCGTCGGCGTCTTCCAGGGCCATTTTCGCCGAGGACAGGCCGATCTGGGAGAAGCGATCCGTCCGCTGCACGACCTTGCGGTCCATGAAATCTTTCGGCTCGAAGTCCTTACACTCGGCGGCGATCCGGACCCCGTAGTCCGCCGGGTCGAACAGCGTTATGGGCCCCACCCCGCTCTCGTTCGCCAGCAGCGAGCTCCAGAACTTCTTGCGGCCAACCCCTACAGGGCTGACGATGCCGATACCGGTTATGTATGCCGCCGGGCGTCCGTCCGTCATCAAGTCCCCCAAGCGTTGTGTATTTTGAATCTCATAAAGCAATCGAATCTTAGCATCACCCGGGATTCGTGACTCTATAAAAGCCCCGGGGCCGGGCTACCGCCCGGGAACCAAATGGTAGCCGGAAACACTCTGGACCGGCAACGCCTGTGCTAGTCTCTGCCCATGGTTTGGAGGAGTGAAATTTGATCTTCTACGCCGCCACAGTACTGTTTTTGGCGAATTTCGCGCTCGGTGTTCTGGTCCAGTTTGGGGTGGTGAACACGAAGCCTTTCCGGTGGCTGCACCACGCGCTGTTCTTCGCGGTGTTCGTATCGGCGGCCCTGGCGGCCGGCTTTGGTTTCTGGCAGGGCGCCCCGTACCGGTGGGCGCTACCGCCGGTGTTGTTGCTGTTTCTGGTGCTGCCCCGGGTGCGGGCCGGGACGCCGGGGCACGCGGCACTCGCGGGTGCAGCCCTGATCTTCTACGCCGCCGGGTTCGTATGGATGTTTTAGGAGGCTAGTTTTTGGAATTTCTCGAAGTGATAAAACAACGTAAGACCACAAACGGTCCCTTGTTGCCCGACCCGGTAAAACCCGGGCACCAGCGGCTGCTCGTCGAAGTCGCCGGCATGGCCCCGTCACACTTCAACAGCCAGCCCTGGCGCTTCGTGGTCATAGACGACCGGGGCATGATAGGTGAGATCGCACGCATCAGCGGCGAGAGCATGACGCACGTCTTCGAGCGGGGACAATTCTTCAAACGCTACCGCAAGTACTTCCGCTTTTCCGAAAAAGAGATGGAAGAGCGCCGCGACGGCATCTACTTCGACCAACTCCCGAAGCTCTTGAAGCCCTTTACCCGCCAGGTTTTCTCCGAACGCGCCAAGACGTTGATGAACCGCTTGAAGATCCCCCAGACCCTCGGCGAAGATAACCGCAAGCTGGTCTCCGGCTCGCCCCTGATCCTGGCGGTCCTTTTGGACAGGTCCGAGTATATCCCGGGCCAACTCTCCGGTTTTTACTCCGTATTCGGGATGGGTGCCGCCATCGAGAATATTTGGCTAACGACCGTGGAGCTTGGCATGGGCATCCAGTTCATCTCCTTCCCGATGGAAGTCCCGGAACGCTGGCAGGAAGTTCAAAATTTACTCGAAGTCCCCGACGACCTGGAGCTTATGGCGATGTACCGGCTGGGATACCTGCCGGAAGACAAGAAGCGTCCGACGATAGACTGGTCCAGCCGCCAGCGCAAGCGCATCTCCCAGTACGTCTTCCGCAACTCCTGCGCCACCCCGGAGCCGGACCTTACGGAAGCCCTCGACAACGGCGCCGTGAACCACGAAGAGAACCACGAAGAAAGCCGTCCGGTAGAGCGTTGAGCCAAAATCCCAGAATACTCTCCGTCGCCACCGCCGTGCCGGCGCACCGCATCGGACAAGACGAAGTCAAAGATTTCGCGCGGGACATGTTCGGCGGCGCACACCGGGACATAGATCGCCTGTTGCCGGTCTTCGACAACGTGGACATCGAGAGCCGCTACTTCTGTGTGCCGGTAGAGTGGTTCGGCGAAGACCATACCTTCGCCGAGAAGAACGACCTGTACCTGGAACACGCGCTGCAACTTTCCAGCAAGGCCGCCCAGCGGGCGCTGGACAAAGCTGGCGTAGAAGCTTCTGACGTGGGAGCTCTTTTCTTTGTCTCGACAACCGGGCTCGCGACGCCTTCGTTGGACAACAAGCTCATCTTCGAGCTCGGCATCCCAGAACGTCATACGCGACACGAGGCGCTCTTCGGGCACGGTTGCGCCGCCGGGGCCGGGGGGCTCTCCCGGGCCGCCGACTGGTCCCGGAGTCACCCGGGAAAGCCGGTGTTGCTGGTCGCGGCGGAGCTTTGCGGGCTCACGTTCCAGCGCGGCGACACTTCTAAGGCGAACATGATCTCCACGAGCCTTTTCGCCGACGGCGCCGCCGCCGTGGTAGTCGGTACTGGGGGCGACGGGCCGGAACTCGTCGGGGAAGACTGCATTACCTGGCCGGAGACCGAAGACGTAATGGGCTGGAAGTTCACCGAAACGGGGTTCAACGTGATCCTCTCCCGCAGCGTACCGGTCATCGTACAAAAGCACTTCCGCGACAGCCTCTACGAGTCCTGCGAATACCTCGGCCTCGCACCCAAAGACCTCGAACACTTCGTGCTGCACCCCGGCGGGGCGAAGGTGCTCGACGCCCTGGAGGATGCCCTGAATATCGAGCCCGGCGGCCTGGGCTTGTCCCGCGGTGTGCTGCGGGACTACGGCAATATGTCGGCGGCCACGGTGTTGTTTATCTTGCAGAGGTTTATCGAGGGCGGCGAGTACGAGAAAGGGGACCTTGGCCTGATCTCCGCGATGGGGCCGGGGTTTTCGGCGGAACACGTCTTTTTCAGGTGCTGAGAAAGGTCCTGCCCGGGGTTGCTCTGGTCGCCGCCCAGCGGCTGCTGGAACTCGCTCTATCCCGCCGCAACGAACGCCTGCTACGCTCCCGTGGGGCCGTGGAGCGCGGCCACGGGCACTACCCGTTCATGGTCGCGCTTCACACCCTTTGGCTCGGCTCCACCTTGCTGGAGGGGGCCACGAGAAAGGCCACGATAGGACGCCCGGCGCTGGCCGCGTTTTTGGCCGTTCAACCCCTGCGATACTGGGCGATCCTCTCGCTGGGGGAGCACTGGAACACGAGGATACTCGTGGTCCCCGGTGAGAAGTTGGTCGGCAAAGGCCCGTACAAGTACCTCCCGCACCCGAACTACGTGGTCGTTGCGGTGGAGATCTTGGCGTTTCCCCTGATCTTCGGCTCGCGTGTCACGGCGCTCGCGTTCTCCGTCCTGAACGCGATATTGCTCTCCGTGAGGATAAAAGAAGAAGAGCGGGCGCTACGAGAACTGGCAGAGCCGCCGGACGGTGGATAGGATGGGCACGCCCAGCCGTAGTCGGCTGGCAGGCTGAAATACTAACGGGCTAAATAGCCGCCGACCGGAGGGAGAGACGGTGCTGGACCTGAAGTTTATCCGCGATAACGTCGAAGCCGTAAAACAGAACTGTAAAAACCGCGGCGTCGAGGCCGACGTAGACCTGGTAGTGGAGCTATCCGACCGGCGTTCGAGGCTCATCGGCGAATTAAACGAGCTGCGCCAGCGTCAGAACGTCCTTTCAAAAGAAATTTCACAGAGCGACCCGGAAGGGCGCACAAGGCTAATCGAGGAGTCCAAGAGCGTCAAGGCCCGGATCCCGCAGCGCGACGCCGAACTCTACGAGGTCGAGGCCCGGATGAGGCAGGAGCAGCTAAACATCCCGAACATGACCCACCCGGACTCGCCCATCGGCAAAGACGACTCGGAGAACGTCGAGATCCGGCGCTTTGGAGAGATCCCGGAGTTCTCCTTCAGGCCTAAAGACCACGTCGAGTTGGGGGAGTCTCTAGGCATTATAGACTTCGACGCCGGGGCGAAGACCACCGGCAGTAAGTTCTATTTTTTGCGCGGGGACGCCGTGCTTCTGGAGTTGGGGCTCGTCCGGTACGCGATGGACGTGCTCGTGGAGCGTGGGTACGAGCCGACGATAACGCCGGACCTTGCGCGGGACGAGGCGCTGGTCGGGACGGGCTTTATACCGCGGGGGCCGGAGGCCCAGATCTACTCGATAGAAAACACAGACCTCTCCATGATCGCCACCGCCGAGATACCGCTCGCCAGCCAACACACCGACAGCATCTTGGATGAGTCCGAACTACCGCTACGCTACGCCGGGCTCTCCCACTGCTTCCGCACCGAAGCCGGCGCCCACGGCCGGGCGAGCCGGGGCCTCTACCGGGTCCACCAGTTCACGAAGGTCGAGATGTTCGCCTTCACCACGCCGGAGCAGTCCGCAGAGGTCCACGAGGAGATGGTTGGTATAGAGGAGCACGTTTTCCAGGGTCTCGGCCTGCCGTATCGGGTCGTGGACATCTGCACCGGCGACCTCGGCGGGGCCGCCTACCGCAAGTACGACCTGGAAGCCTGGATGCCGGGCCGCGGCGAAGCCGGTGAATTCGGCGAAGTAACCAGCACCTCCAACACCACCGACTACCAGGCCCGGCGCCTCGCCATCCGCTACCGGCGGGCGGAGCCGGGTAGCCGGCCGCAACTCCTTCACACCCTGAACGGCACGGCGCTCGCCATAAGCCGGGTTCTCATAGCACTGCTGGAGGTCTACCAGCAAGAAGACGGCTCGATACGGCTCCCCGAAGTCCTCGTCCCATACGTCGGCAAGGAGACGTTGGAGCCCACTGAACAGCCGTAAATCCCCGAAATAGCCCTGGGCCTTATAGAAGCCGCAATAATTCTTCCGGCAGAGCCAAATCTTTGGCCTTCTGTAAGGTTGCGGTGCGCTTCCTAACTCTGTTAACGTTCCGTTAACCAAAACTGGAACGAAAGATACGATGTTGCGCTTCCAGAGAAAAACACTAAAAGTAGCCGGAGGGGACAGTTTGAAAAAATTAGCGGGCGTCAGAGAGAGCATCGCGAACAATCGTTTTACGACCGCGGTCGTGGTGTCTATTGTGCTGCTTACCGCGTTGCTTGCGATATTGCTCGCGCCGTCTTATTCGGATGACGCCCAAGCCCAGTTGGGTCCGCAGGGGGCTGACCAGATCACGTTTACGCCCCCCAGGGCGGTTCCGGTGGGTGTACCGTTTGCACAGGAGGTTCAGGCGACCGCCGAGTTAGTAGAGAAACCGCTCACGCTCACCGTCTCGGGCGAGGACTATACTTTGCAGCCCGACGACTTCAGCAGTTCGAAGTCTGGGACGAATGAAGCCCAGTCCGTCACAAACTACACGGCCGAGATCAGCGATATCACCGTCCCGGAGGTCGGCAGCTTCACCATGGCGCTGTCGCAGGACGGAGAGGAAATCGCTGAAGCCGAAGCGACGGCGATTTGGGGGTTTCTGACGCTCATGCCGCCGCTACTGGCTATCGGGATAGCCTTGATTTCGCGTCAGGTAATCCCTTCTCTGGTGCTGGGCATCTACATCGGGGCGGTGATGATCTATGGTCTCACCCCCAGTGCGCTGTGGTTCGGGCTGTTAGACACGATAGAAATTTACATCGCCCAAGCCATCGTGCCGCCGGATGGTGATACGGGTCACATCTCGATTATCTTATTTACGCTGTTGATGGGCGGCTTGATCGGGATCGTCTACCGCAACGGTGGGGCTTTCGGTATAGCCGACAGGATCAGCGTTTTGGCGAGCAACCGGCGGCGGGGGCAGGTCTCGACCAGCGGGCTCGGGTTCGCCATCTTCTTCTCCACCTACGCCAACTCGCTGGTCATCGGCAACACCATGCGTCCGGTAACCGACCGGCTCAAGATCTCGCGCGAAAAACTGGCCTACATCGTGGACTCCACGGCCGCGCCGCTCGCGGCCATCGCGGTGATCTCAACCTGGATAGGCTTCGAACTCGGCCTTATAGAGTCCTCCATCTCCGGTATCGGATTCGACGAGGGTGCGTACTCGATCTTCTTGAACTCCATCCCGTATAACTTCTACCCAATCTGGACGCTCATCTTCGTCCTCGCCGTGGGCGCCAGCGGCCGGGACTTCGGCCCGATGCTGAAGGCCGAGCAGCGCGCTAGCCAGGAAGGCAAGGTCCTCCGCGACGGTGCCGACGTTGATGATAGCGGAGACGAAGACGGCGGCGAGCTCCGGATGAGAGAGGACGCCCCCCGCCGGGCTTTCAACGCCGTTATCCCGATAGGCGTGCTGGTCGGTACGGTGGCGGTCGGCCTCTACGTTACCGGCTCCGGCGACACGCTGCGGGACATCATCGGTAGCGCCGAAACCGGTAAGACCCTACTGTGGGCGGGCCTCCTGGGGGTGCTGGTGGCGGTGATACTCTCCGTCGGACAGCGTATTTTGAGCCTGAAGGAAACGATGGACGCCTGGTACGGCGGCCTGAAATCGGTGCTGTTCGTCATGATCATACTAACCCTGGCATGGGCTTTGGGGGCGGTCGCGGAAGATTTGAAGACGGCCAACTACCTGGTTTCTATACTCGGCGACGCCCTCTCGCCGGCGTTCCTACCGGCGATCCTGTTCGTGCTCGCCGCGGCGGTCTCGTTCGCCGTCGGAACGAGCTGGGGCACGATGGGCATCCTGATGCCGCTGGCCGTGCCGCTCGTGTGGACCGTTTTGCAGAACAACGACATGGCGAACCCCGAGAACTACTACATCATGTACGCGACCATCGGGACCGTGCTGGCCGGCAGCGTATGGGGCGACCATTGCTCCCCGATCTCCGATACGACCATCATCTCTTCTGTAGCCGCGGGCTCGGACCACATAGACCACGTCCGGACCCAGATCCCGTACGCCATGACGGTCGGCATTGCGGCGTTGCTGCTCGGGCTACTCCCGGCCGGGTTCGGGGTGCCACCGTGGATCACGCTGCCCATCGGTGCGATAGTCCTGGTCGGCATACTCTTCATCTTCGGCACGAAGGTGGAGGACGGGGGCGACGGGGCACAACAAGAAGAGGAAGAGAAGGAAGAAGCTCCGGCTGGAACAGCTTCCGGATAACACCGGGCCGGTAGCGCGTAAACCCCGAGAGGAGAACAGAATGAAAGCGTATCTTTCATGAGGGCGCACACCGTAGGCGGAAGGCTGGCCTTTTGGACGTTTCTTCTGCTGATCTGCTCTCTGATGTTTTTTGGTGCCGCGCGCGCCCAGGAAAACTCTTCCTACTCCATAGTCGAGCCTCCGAAGACCGTACTGAACGGTATACCGTTCAGCGTGGAAGTTGAGGCCGGCGGCTCTCCGGCGGACGACGTACAACTGCGGGTGGCGGGTGAGAATTACGAGGCCAGCTTCTCGGACGGAACGGCCACGGTGGAAGATATCGTGGTGGGGGAGACCGGCGAGGTCTCGATGGCGGTTCTGGCGGGCGGCGAGCAGGTCGCTGAGCAGAGCACGAACTCCATCCCCGGCTGGTTCTCTATTTTGCCGCCGCTACTGGCTATTGCGGTTGCCCTGATCACCCGCCAGGTAGTCCCGGCGCTCTTTCTGGGTATCTACATCGGGGCGGTAATGGCCTACGGTATCAGCCTGGGCGCTTTGTGGTACGGGCTGGTGGACACGCTAAACGTCTACGTCATAGAGGCACTCTCCCCGCCGGACGGAAGTACCGGGCACGCCTCCATAATCGTGTTTACGCTAATGATCGGGGGTATGGTCGGCATCATCTCCCGCAACGGCGGGATGAAAGGCATCGTTAACAGGATCGTCGGCTTCGCGAGCACGCCGCAACGGGGACAAACGGCAACCGGCGTCCTCGGCGTCGCCATCTTCTTCGACGACTACGCGAACACGCTCGTCGTCGGCAATACTATGCGATCCGTTACCGACCGGCTCAAGGTTTCCCGGGAGAAATTAGCTTATATCGTGGACTCGACCGCCGCGCCGGTCGCGACGGTCGCCCTGATCTCTACCTGGATCGGCTTCCAGGTCGGCCTTATAGACGAGGCCGTCGGCAACATCGAAGGCTTTAGCCAGTCGGCGTACTCGATCTTTTTGAACTCCGTCCCGTACGCTTTCTACCCGATCCTGGCTATAGTCTTCGTCTTCGCCGTCGCAATTACGGGCCGGGACTTCGGCCCCATGTACACGGCCGAGGTGCGGAGCCGGACGGAAGGTAAAGTCCTCCGGGAAGACGCGGACGTAGACTCGGCCGCCTCGGGCGACGAGCTGGAGCCCGAAGAAGAAACCCCCGAAAGAGCCTTCAACGCCGTCGTACCCATAGTGGTGCTGGTCGGGGTAGCCCTGATCGGGCTGTACGTAACGGGCACCGGCGACAATATCCAGGACATCATCGGCAGCGCGGACCCGTTCGCCTCTCTCGTGTGGGCCTCCTTGATCGGGGTGCTGGTGGCGGTCATTCTGACCCTCAGCCAACGGCTGCTTTCTCTGGGCGAGACGATGAACGCCTGGTACGTTGGGCTCCGGGCGATGCTGTTCGTGCTGGTTATTCTGGTCATGGCCTGGGCGCTGGCGGCGGTGACGGAGGTGCTCCACACCGGCGATTATCTGGTCTCCGTGCTCGGTGAGAGCCTGCCGCCGGCGGTCGTTCCGGCCCTGGTCTTCGTGGTCGCGGCGGCAACAGCGTTCGCCACCGGCACTAGCTGGGGTACGATGGGCATTCTCATCCCGCTAACGGTCCCGCTCTCCTGGGCCATCCTCCAGGCAAACGGCCTGGACAACCCCGACGGATATCACATCCTTTATGCCTCCGTCTCGACGGTGCTGGCCGGTAGCGTATGGGGCGACCACTGCTCCCCAATCTCGGACACGACCATCATCTCCTCGATGGCCTCGGGTTCGGACCACATAGATCACGTCCGAACCCAACTCCCTTACGCGCTCTTCACCGGCCTCGTAGCCCTGCTCATCGGCCTGCTCCCGGTCGGCTTCGGCCTGCCCTGGTGGCTAATGATGCCGATAGCGATAGCCATAGTCGTCGGGGGGCTTCTGGTGTTCGGCAAAAAGGCGGACGACCGGATAGAAAGCGAGGTAGAAGAGCAAGCCGAGCGGCAGGTGGTTTCGTCCGGATAGCCCTACTAGAGAGTAAAAGAACGACTCATCTACGTTGCTGACGTTATACTCCTCTCTAATCTGAATCGCATTAGAGAGGAGCTTTCACATGGTCGAGGCGGTCGAGAAGCTGACGAAGAAGAGCGAGGACCCGAGCCGATGGTATTTGGATCTGGTCCGCATGGCGAAGCTGGCCGACTACGGTCCTGTACGAGGAACGTTCGCGATCCGGCCTTACGGATTTGCTATATGGGAGCGCATCCAGCGTGATCTTGACGACCGCTTTAAAGCCACCGGCCATACCAACGCATACTTCCCGCTACTCATCCCCGAGAGCTTTTTGAACAAGGAGGCGGACCACTCCGGGGGCTTCACCCCGGAGTGCGCGTGGGTAACGATGGGGGGCGAAAACGAACTGGAGGAGCGGCTGGCGATCCGGCCAAGTTCTGAGAGCATCATCTGCGACTTTTACCGGAACTGGATCCAAAGCTACCGCGACCTTCCGCTCCTCATAAACCAGTGGTCGAACGTCTTGCGCTGGGAGATGGTTACCCGGCCTTTTCTCCGCACCTCGGAGTTTCTCTGGCAAGAGGGCCACACGGTACATGCCACCGCTGAAGAAGCCCGCGAGGAGACGCTCCGTATGCTAGGCGTCTATCGGGACACCTTCCACGAGATTTTGGCGATCCCGGTTCTCACCGGGGTGAAAACTGCCTCGGAGCGCTTCGGCGGAGCCGACGAGACCTTCACTTGTGAAGGCTTGATGGGGGACGGGCGCGCCCTGCAGGCGGCTACGAGCCACGACCTCGGCCAGAACTTCGCCAAAGCGTTCGACATCACGTTCCTCGACGAGCAGCAGAATCGGGTTTATCCGTACCAGACTTCTTGGGGTTTCTCGACCCGCACCATCGGGGCGCTCATTCTGGTCCACGGCGACGACCGGGGGCTAAAACTGCCACCGAAGCTCGCCCCCACGGAGGCGGTTATCGTGCCTATCTGGCGGGGCAAGAACAAGGGTGACGTTCGCAAAGAGGCCGAGAAACTATACGCCGACCTTCAAATCGAGGGCTTCCGCATGGAGGTGGACCTGGACGAGGAGCACTCGCCCGGTTGGAAGTTCAACGAGCACGAGCTTCGGGGCGTGCCGGTGCGCTTGGAGATCGGGCCTAAAGACATCGAGAAAGAGCAGGTCGTTTTCGTCCGCCGGGATACCGGTGAGAAGGAATTCGTGCCGCGCTCTAGGGTAGCGGAACGGCTGCGAGAGCTTCTTGCCGAAATCCAGGAGAACATGCTCGCCCAAGCGACGGAGTTCCGGGACGAGAACACCCGTTACGCGGCTTCTTACAAGGAGTTCAAGGAGATCATCGCTGAGCAGCGAGGCTTCGTCGTGGCACCCTGGGACGGAACAGGGGAGACCGAGCAGAAGATCAAAGACGACACGAAGGCCACTATTCGCTTGCTGCCCGACGAATGGATAGAGGGAGAGGATCTGGTTTCCGGGAAGCCGGGTAAGACTGCGGTGTTCGCCCGCGCTTACTAAAAACGTCAATAATACTCTGGTAGACGCGCTCTACCTTTGAGTTGAAGCGAAGTCCGGGTTTTAGCCCTTGACGAAGCACTCTAGTTGCTTTAGCATCCTGCGTTAGCGCGGACTCGCATCTAGAGCGGTGGAGGGAACTGGCCCCGTGAAACCGCGGCAACCGGCGAGAAGGTGAGAGCCTCATCGCAAGGTGCCAAGTCCAGCAAGGCGGTCATTCTCGTCTTGGAAGATGTGTGGAGAGGCGGGCAGCTTCTTCTTCGAGCGGGTTGCGCGGTACGGCCCCACCAGGCGGCGAGGGCCGGGGCGTAAAACGTGACGGAAGAAGGAGGCTGCATTACTACCGAGTATGACACTAGACCCAGGGGCCGGCGCTAGCCACGCTCCGGCCCGTCCGGGCAAACACCACCACTTTATAGGCTCTTTCGAGCCGGAACTCGGCGGAAGGCTGGATGCCGTGACGCTCGCCTACGAAACGTGGGGCGAGTTGAATGCCGGGCGGGACAACGTTGTCCTGATCGTCCACGCGCTGACCGGCGACTCACACGCCGCCGGGGAGCCGTGCGGGGAGTACAAAAAAGGCGGCTGGTGGGAACCCGTGGTCGGGCCGGGGCGTCCCATAGATACCGAAGAGTACTTCGTGGTCTGCTCGAACGTCCTGGGCGGCTGCTCCGGGAGCACCGGACCGGCCTCCTCTGACCCGCAGACGGGGAAACCCTACGGCCCACGTTTTCCCATCATCACCATCCGGGATATCGTGCGGGCGCAGAAGAGGCTGCTGGACGGGTTGGGGGTCCGGAGGCTGGCGCTCGTTGCCGGCGGCTCCATCGGCGGGCAGCAGGCGCTGGAGTGGGCCGTAGAGTTTCCGGACTTCGTGGAGAAGGCCGTTCCGGTGGCGGCTACCGGGGCTTTGGGGCCGCAAGGCCTGGGTATGAGCGAGTTGGGACGCCGCGCGATCATGGCGGACCCGGACTGGCAGGGCGGGGACTACTACGGAACGGGACGCTCCCCCGACCAGGGCCTCTCGATAGCCCGGATGGCCGGGATGATGACCTACCACAGCGCCGCCGGGCAGTGGGAACGCTTCGGACGCCGGAAGGCGGGCCGCCCGGCCCTTCAAGAAGAGTTCGGCGGACGGTTCGAGGTCGAGAGTTACCTGCAGTACCAGGGGAAAGAGTTGGTGGGCCGCTTCGACGCAAACTCGTACCTGTACCTCTTGCGGGCGATGGACCTCTATGATGTCGCCGCCGGTTACCAGTCCCCGGAGGAGGCTTACGGCCGCGTAGAGGCGGAAGTGCTCTTTGTCGGGATCTCTAGCGACTGGTTGTTCCCCGCTACGGAAGTCCGTGAAACGGCGGCTGCGGCGCGACGGGCGGGGGTGGATGCACGTTACACGGAGATAGATACCAAGAGCGGCCACGACGCTTTCTTGAAAGACTGGAACGAGTTGAGCGCGGCCATAAGGCCGTTTACCGAGGGCTAAAAGCCAAGGAGGATTTAGATGGACACCACAGAAAACCAGCAGCAGGCGCGCGAATACGGGTTCGACACCCTGGCGCTTCACGGCGGGCAGGAGCCCGACCCGACCACGACGGCCATGGCGGTCCCGATCTACCAGTCAACCTCCTACGTTTTCCACGACACGGATCACGCGGCGAACCTGTTCTCGCTCTCGGAAGAGGGGAACATCTATACCCGCATTATGAACCCGACCACCGACGTTTTCGAGAAACGCGCCGCGTTGCTCGAAGGCGGTGTCGGGGCCCTGGCGACCGCCTCCGGCCAGGCGGCGGAGACGCTCTCCATCCTGAACGTCGCCGGAGCCGGAGACGAAATCGTCTCTTCCGCCGGGCTGTACGGCGGCACCTACAACCTCTTCCACTACACGCTGCCCAAGATCGGGATAAACGTGAAGTTCGTTGACGGCAACGATCCCGAGGCGTTCCGTGGGGCCATCACGGATAAGACCAAAGCCCTCTACGCCGAGACCGTCGGCAACCCGTCGCTTAACACGCTGGACATACAAGCCGTCGCCGACATCGCCCACGAAGCGGGCGTACCCCTCATCGTGGACAACACCGTACCGTCTCCGTACCTGGTAAACCCGCTGGCGCACGGGGCGGACGTGGTGGTCCACTCCGCGACCAAGTTTATCGGGGGGCACGGAACGTCTATCGGCGGCCTGATCGTCAGCGGCGGCGACTTTCCCTGGGATAACGGCAAGTTCCCGGAGTTCACCGAGCCGGACCCGTCCTACCACGGCCTGGAGTTCTACCCGACACTCGGCGAGCTGGCCTACATCTTGAAGGCCCGCGTCCAGCTTTTACGCGACTACGGCCCGGCCCTGTCTCCGTTCAACAGCTTCCTGTTTTTGCAGGGGTTGGAGACGCTGCCGCTGCGGATGGAGCGCCACTCGCAGAACGCGCTGGCCGTGGCGAAGTTTTTGGACGAACACCCGAAGGTCAAGTGGGTAAACTATCCCGGCCTGGAAAGCCACCCGACGCACGAGTTGGCGAAGAAGTACCACCGCGAAGGTGAATACGGGGCAATCCTCGGCTTCGGCATCGAGGGAGGGTACGAGGCCGGCAAGGCGTTTATAGACCGGCTGGAGTTGCACAGCTTGCTGGCGAACATCGGGGACGCGAAGAGCCTGGTGATCCACCCGGCTTCGACGACGCACTCGCAGCTTAGCGTGGACGAGCAAAAGTCCACCGGGGTCTCGCCGGACTACGTGCGGCTCTCGGTTGGGCTAGAGGACGTTGACGACATATTGTGGGATCTGGATCAGGCCCTGAATGGAGGATGAAGGTAGAGTGAACGAACCCCTCGTTGTTAAGTTCGGGGGCACCTCGGTCGGCGACGGCGCGTCCATAAAACGCGCCGCCGAGATCGTCGCCGGGGCCGCCAGTGAAGACCGTCCGGTGGCCGTCGTCGTCTCGGCGATGGCCGGCACGACCGACACCCTGCTCGGCTACGCCGAAGCTACCGCCACAAACTCCACCCGAACCGCAACCGGCGCGACTTACGAGGGGTCGGTCGTAGAGCTTCACCGCACGCTCGCCGCCCGCCACCTCGAAGCCGCCCGCGAAGCCGTCTGCGGGGGGCATTACCCAAAAGTGGAGGAACGTGTACTGAAACTCCTGCGGGGCCTCGTCGAGGCCATCGCCGCCCCGTTTGACGACCCCGACGCGCGCCGGGCAGAGGTCGCAGTCTACGGGGAGCGGCTCTCGGCGGAAGTGCTCGCTGGGGCGATCCAGGGTGCGGGAAAACTTGCTTCTGTGGTCTCCCCGGACCCGATAGCCACCGACGCGGGCTTCGCCGAGGCCGAGGTGGACGCCGAAAGGACCCGGGCGCGATGCGGCCGGTACGTCCGGCCGTTGCTGGACGGGGGCGTGGTCGCGGTGGTCCCGGGCTATGCCGGGAGGTCCCTGGAAGAAAAGCAGACGACGCTCGGGCGGGGCGGCTCGGACCTCTCGGCCACGGTGCTCGGGCGGGCGCTCGGCTCCCGGGAGGCCTGGATCCTGACTGACGTAAGCGGCGTTTTGGACGCCGACCCGCGTCTCGTCCCGGGAGCCAGGCCCCTACCGCAACTCTCGTACCGGGAAGCGGGAACGTTCGCCGAACTCGGCGCCAAAGTCTTGCACCACCGGACGGTAGAACCGGCCGCCGGGATCAACATGCAGGTCCGGGTACTCAACACCTTTGATCCCGAAAATCCCGGTACGTTGGTGTGCGGGGAAGAGCGCGGCCCCGGCGTCCGCTGCGTAGCCCTGCAACGGGGTATCTCCGTCTCGGGGTCGCCAAAGTCCGCCGATGCGCCCGCAGACCCCGCAGAAGACGTGTTCTGCGTCGTGGGGGATGAGTGGGACGGCCCACGAATCTTAGAGAAAGACGAGTGGGGAGGGGTAGCGGCCGTCGTGTGCGTGGGTTCTCCGGGTCGGGAGGACCTCTCGCGGGGCCTGGAGAGCCTTGAGGGTGTGGATATCGGCCCCGTGGCGGCCGGCTTCTGCCCGTCAGGCCTCGTGTTCGCGGTGCCGGTGGGGGATGCGGACGAGGCCCTTCGTACCTTACATCGCGCCCTAATCGTCGAGTCCGGGGTGGGTCTGGTCGCCGGAGGCGCCGTATGAAGCGGCTGGAGATAGTCCAGGTCGGGATGGGCAACGTGGGCCGGGCGGTCGCCCAGATCGTGCTGGAAGAGCGCAAGCACTGGCTCGAACAGTCCGGCCTGGAGGTCAGCTACCGGGCCGTGGCCGATACCTCGGGTGCGTTGGTGGGAGAAGACCTCCTGCCGCAAGCTATCCGGGTCAAGGAGGAGGGCGGGCAACTCTCCGAGCTCGGCGTGGAGCTGCTGGAAGAGGTGCTCCTCTCGAAGTCCGAGCCGGGGTGCGTGCGGGCCGTGGTAGACCTCGCAGTCCACGGCGGCACCTACGACCTCGACCTTCTGGGCGTGCAAAACGGGGCTTTTTTGGTCCTATCCAACAAGGGGCCGCTCTCGGGGAGCATGGAGCGATACCGCCAGATCACCACGAAGCTCCGGAACCGTTTGTGGCGCGAGGCGACCGTAGGCGCCGGGATGCCGATCATCTCCACCCTACAAAACCTTATCGAGGGCGGCGACGAGGTGCTCGAAATTCAGGCTATGCCCAGCGGAACTTTGGGCTTCGTAATGACGGCCGTGGAAGCCGGCCGCTCGTTCTCCGAAGCGGTCGAGGAGGCGGTCGAACTCCGCTACGCCGAGCCCGACCCCCGGGACGACCTCTCCGGCCTCGACGTGGCGCGCAAAGCCATAATCCTCGCCCGCACTATGGGCCGGGAGGTCGAGCCGGACGAAGTCCCCTACGAATCCCTGGTCCCCGAAAAACTGGAAGACGTTTCCCAGAAAGAATTCATGAAACGCCTCCCCGAAGCCGACGAAGCCTTCGCCGGGCGCCTCCTCGCGGTCGAGGAACACCACATGCTCCGCTACCTGGCCCGCATTCCGAAAGAGGGGCCGATAGAGGTCGGTTTGGTAGACACGCCGGTCGAGAGCCCGTTCGGGCCCATAGACGGGCCCGAGAACGTCTTCGACTTCCGCACCCGGCGCTACTCGGATGTTACCCTCACCGTGCGCGGCCCCGGCGCCGGGCCGGAGCGTACCGCGAGCGGGGTCGTCTTCGACCTACTGGACATAATGCACAAATCCGTGAACGACGATGGAAGAGGCCGGTATGACGTCTGACATACGCGAGGGATACACGGTGGCAATCGTGGGGGCGGGACTCGTCGGGGAGCGGCTCGTCGCCGAACTCCGGCGCCGGGACTTTCCGCTCAAAGAACTGCGCGTCCTCGCCCGCACCGAACGGAGGGCCGAGCTGGCCGGCGAAACTTTCGAGGTGGCGGTGGCGGAGCCCGACGCCTTCGAGGGTGTGGACTTCGCCTTTTTCGCCGGCACGGAGGGCGAAAAGGGCGCGGCGGTACAGCTCGCATCCGAAGCGATAAAGCGCGGCGCGCTCGTAATAGACAACGGCAGCGACTTCCGGCTCGACCCGGACGTGCCGCTCGTCGTTCCCGAGGTCAACGCCGACGCGCTCCGGGAGCACAACGGCCTCGTCGCAAACGCCAACTGCTCAACCATCACGATGCTGCTGCCGCTCTCGCCGCTCGCCAAGAGGTTCGGGGTGCGACGGGTCGTCGTCTCGACTTACCAGGCGGTCTCCGGCTCCGGGCGGAGCGGGGTGGAGGCGCTGGAAAACGGCCGGGAAGACGTCTACCAAAAGCCCATAGCGGGGAACGCGATACCCATGATCGGGGCCGTAGGAGACGACGGCAATACGACCGAGGAGACGAAGATGCGCCTGGAGTCGCGCAAGATCCTCGGGATGCCGGACCTCGAAGTCCACGCGACAGCCGTCCGCATACCCGTCCACACGAGCCACTCGGAGAGCGTCTACGTCGAGGCCGAACGGGGGGCGACGCTGCCGGAGGTGCTGGAGGTGCTGCGCGGGGCCCCCGGCGTGAAGCTCTACGAAGACCCGGAACAGTTCCCAACCCCGATAGAAGCGACGGGAGACCACCACACCTTCGTCGGCCGGGTGCGCGTCGAGGGAAACACCATCTCGTTCTGGTGCGTCTCCGACAACCTGCTCAAGGGCGCGGCGACCAACGCCGTCCAGATCGCCGAATCCCTCATCGAAACGCGGGTGTAGGAAGGAGACGTGCCGGAGATCGAGGTCCGGCCCGCCACCGAAGAAGACGTACCTCTCCTGCTCCGCTTTATAAAGGAACTCGCGGAGTACGAGCGGCTCGCCCACGAGGTCGTCGCCACGGAAGAAGGCCTGAGAGGTTCCCTGTTCGGGGAGTTCCGGGTGGCCGAGACGCTCCTGGCCCACCTCGGCGGCGAGCCGGCTGGCTTCGCCCTCTTTTTTCACAACTTCTCCACCTTTTTGGGTAAGCCGGGGCTGTACCTCGAAGACCTGTACGTGGGCCCCGGATTCCGCGGCTCCGGGGTGGGCAAGTCATTGCTCGTCCGGCTGGCGAAGCTGGCCGAGGAGCGGGGCTGCGGGCGTCTCGAATGGTGGGTTTTAGACTGGAACGACCCGGCGATAGAGTTTTACAGGAGCATCGGGGCTAGGCCGATGGACGACTGGACGGTCTACCGGGTCACCGGGGAAGAACTGGAGAAACTCGCCGCCGGCTAGCCGAACTCTGTACGAAGACCGGCCCAACCTATAAACTCTTTGAGAGAAGGCCACATAGAAAGCGAGAGATTGCTGTGTCGGAAGAGAAAGGCAGAAAAGGTTTCTGGGCGCGCCTTTTCGGGACGAGGGGACCTTCGGCCCGGGAACAAAAGGTGATGGGGTACGTCGTACACCGGGTAAACGAGGGGGCGAACCTACAAGACGTCCTCCAAGAAGAGTACGTCCGCCGCAACGCTTCCAGCGTGGAGATAGAGGAGATCTCTAGTGACCCCCAAATCGTCGAGGCGGCCCGGGAAAGCATGCAGGAGGAATTCAAGTCCGGCGAACTGAACCCCGAGAATCGTCCTGAATAGCCCCGCACGCGGCGGTCTCCGCAGACGTATTCCTCCGGGTTGTATAATCCGCGGGTTACGAATTTCATATCCGAGGAGGCGCGATGCCGATTTACGAATACAAATGTGAGAACGGGCACGTCTTCGACATCATGCAGAAGATGGCCGAAGATCCCTTGAAGGAATGCGTTGAGTGCGGCGCGCCGGTCAAGAAACTCATGAACCCGGTCAGCATCTCTTTTAAAGGCTCCGGGTTCTACTCCACCGACTACAAAAACGGCAAGCCCGCTACCGAGAAGACCGATTCTAAAAACGCCGGTTCGGAGAAAACCGAGACGAAGTCGGAGTCGGGGACCAACGGCGGCAAAAAAAGTGAGGGTGCATCGGGCTCCCCCTCCAACTCTTCCACTGAGAAAGCCTCTAAAAAAGACTGAGAAATAAAAAGGACCAAGCTTGTTCAGTGAGACGGCAGAAGACCGGCGGGACGGAAGGGCCGGAAGCCCGGTGCGCCGGGCCTACCGGGTGGTCATACTGACGCTCACCTTCGTTTTCGTCGTGGCCGCGCTCGCCGTTTCCGCGGCCCTGGTCGTGTACACGGCCTGGGCCCACGACCTCGGCCGGGGCGTCTTCGCCCTCCTGTTCGCCGTCCTGAGCGCCCAGATAGCACTCAACTGGTTACTCTGGAAAGAGGATGACTAGATCGGCTCCGACAGCGCAAAGCATACGGTCCCGTTTCGGATGCTAAGAGCCATCGGGACTACCCTGAACACCCTTGGGTTGGCGCGGGTTCGGCTGGAGGTGGATCCGCTTCTCGAGACCGCGGCCAAAAAAACCGGCCTCACGGACTTCGGAGACCCCGGCTTCTTGGACGGGTTGCAGGTTTTGCTGGGTTCGGCCGAACAGGAAGCCCGCCTGCACTTTATCGGTCGCCTGAGCATCCGGCAGACCGTTATCGAAGGTCTCGTCAACCGGCTACTCTTGACCGAAGCCCAGAAACAGACTCCGGAACTCTTTGCTAGGCCCCTGATCCCACCCCTTATCATCCTGGGCCTGCCGCGTTCGGGCACGACCTTTCTGCATCGCCTCTTGGCCGAAGACCCGGCGCACCACGCTCCTAGACAATGGGAGTTGTCGTCTCCCCTGCCGTTTCCCGGGCGCCCGGACAACCGCCGCAAGAAAGCCGAACGCTCCGTTAAAGCGCGCAAGCTTTTGACCAACGACCTCGAACAAAAGCATTTTATAGCGGTCGACTCCCCTGAAGAGGATCTTTTCACGCTGGCGGCGACTTTTGAAGCATGGTATTTCTGGATGGTAGCACCTGTCTACGGCTACCTGGAGTGGTACCTAACCCAGAGCCACAGGAGAAAATACCGGGAGTACCGGGCATGGTTACAGGTTTTACAAGCGGCCCACCCGGGGCGCCGGCTGGTCCTCAAGGCGCCCGAGCACACCGGCGCGCTCTCGATGCTTTTGCGCGCCGTACCCGAAGCGCGCCTCGTGCAGCTACACAGAGATCCCGTAGCCGTGTTTGCTAGCTTTTCGAGCCTGGGCCAAACTACCCAGGCATTATCCACCAACGCCTTCGATAGGAAGCGCGTCGCCGCGGCCAACCTCCGCCTTCTGGCCGAGGAAGCCCGGCGTAATCTCGCCGGGCGCGACGCCAACCCAGACACAGTTTTGGATATCCAGTACGACGACCTCATTTCCGACCCGAAGAACACGGTGCGGCGTGTCTACGAACACTACAAGCTGTCGTTTACCGGTGCTTGTCAGGAGAATATGGAACGGTACATCAAGGAAAATCCTCAGGACAAGCACGGTGTGCATCGCTACTCTACAAAGAATTTTGGCTTTGACGACGATACGGTGCGTGCGCACTTTACCGCCTACAGCGAGCGTTTTGGCTTCGCCGCCCGCCGAGAAGCCTCAAGTTGAGGAGCCTCAAGTTGAAGGGCCGCTCTCAAGAGGAGTACGATCTTTGTGAGGAGGCCGTTCGTCGAACGGCCAATACGCCGGAAACCCTCGAAAATGGTGTGCTGATTATCTGACCGACCTCTTGAAAAGTCCTGCAAATCGGGCCTCAAGTTCTGGTTCAACCTGATATAGACAAACCGCCAGCTCTTATCTATAGTACGCGACGTCGAGGATGGGAGAACAGGCAACGGCGGCGTGTAGCTTTTTGCGCCGCCGGGGTTTCTCCCGGAACAGGAGAGGGAGCTTATTTGACGACCACGCCTTTCGCGCATTTGCACTGCCATTCGGAGTATTCGATGCTCGACGGGGCGAGCCGTATTCGGGATTTGATCTCTTTCGCCAAAGACCAGAACATGCCCGGCCTCGCGCTCACCGACCACGGCGTAATGTACGGGATGGTCAAGTTCTACAAAGAAGCCACCGACGCCGGCATAAAACCCCTCTTGGGATGTGAAGTCTACGTCGCCGCCGACCGGCACGACCGGAGCAAAGCTCCCTACTACCACCTTACGCTGCTCGCGCGCACCGCCGAAGGTTACAAGAACCTCATGAAGCTCTCGACGACCGGCTTTCTGGAGGGTTTCTACCGCAAGCCGCGGGTGGATATGGAGATGTTGCGGAAGCACGGCAGGGGCATCATCTGTCTCTCGGGGTGTCTATCCGCCGAGGTGCCGACCCGCATCCTCGAAGGCCGGATGGACGAGGCGCGGAAGCTTTTGGAGCAGTACCAAGAAGTATTCGACGCCGTGTTTCTGGAGATGCAGGATCACCTGAACATCCCGGAGCAGAAACGGGTCAACGAGGGCCTTCTACAGTTGCACAAAGATACGGGTCTGGACCTCGTGGCGACAAACGACAGCCACTACACCACGCGCCAGGACGCCCGGATGCACGACGCGCTGCTGTGCATCGGGACCGGCAAGTTCTACAACGACCCCAACCGGATGAAGTTCGCCGGCGACGAGTTCTACGTCAAGCCGGTGGAGGAGATGGAGCGTCTCTTTCCCGAACACCCGGAGGCCCTGGAGAACACGATCAAGGTCGTGGATATGGTCGAGGACGTTGGGATCGAGCTCGGCAAAACCCGCCTGCCAAACTTTCCCAAACCAAGTGGTTACACGGCGGCCCAATATCTGCGGGAGCTGTGCCAGAGGGGGCTCGTGGGCCGTTACGGGGAGCGGGCCAAGACCGCGGAGGTGCAGCAGCGGCTGGAGTTCGAGCTCGCAACCATCGGGAAGATGGGTTTCGAGGACTACTTCCTTATAGTTTGGGACTTCATCCGGTTCGCGAAGGGACGCAAGATCGCGGTGGGTCCGGGTCGGGGCTCGGCCGCGGGTTCCATCGTCGCGTACGCGCTGGAGATAACGGATCTCGACCCTTTGAGCTACTCGTTGCTCTTCGAGCGTTTCCTGAACCCGGACCGCATCAGCATGCCGGACGTGGACATAGACTTCTCGGTGGCCGGGCGTAGCGAGGTGATGCAGTACGTTACGGAGAAGTACGGCGGCCAGGATCACGTCGCCCAGATCATTACCTTCGGGACCATCGGCGCCAAAGCGGCCATCCGGGACTCCGGCCGAATCTTCGAGTACCCCTACGGCGACACCGATAAGCTAGCCAAGCTCATTCCCGAAAAGCCCGTCGGCACCACCCTGCGCGATGTCCTGACGCCCGGGGAAGACGGTTACGTCGCGGGTGAGAAGCACCCCGGCCCGGCACGCGAGATCATGGAGATCGCCGGTAGGGGCGAGGCCGCAAAGCGCGTGCTGGACAACGCCTTCGAGATCGAGGGCTTCGCCCGCCACGCCGGGACCCACGCCGCCGGCGTCGTAATCTCCGAGGAACCACTCACCGACATCGTGCCGCTCCAGCGCGTCAAAGACACGGACTCCGTAATGGTCCAGCATCCCATGTCCGACGTCGAGGCTCTGGGGCTGCTAAAGGTGGACTTCCTGGGGCTGCGGAACCTGGATGTGATCGAGGAGGCCCTGGAAAGCATCCGGGAGACGAAGGGCGAAGAGCTAGACATAACGGAGATACCGCTCGACGACGAAAAGACCCTAAAGCTCTTTTCCCGGGGCGACACCTTCGGGGTCTTCCAGTTCGAGTCGAGCGGCATGCAGCGGATGCTCCAGGAGGTCCGGCCGGACCGCTTCGACGACCTCGTGGCGCTCAACGCCCTCTACCGTCCCGGCCCGATGGACTACATCCCGAACTTCAAGCGCGGTAAGCACGACCCGGACAGCGTCAACTACATGGACCCGCGCCTCAAGCCCATCCTGGAGCCGACCTACGGCGTCGCCGCCTACCAGGAGCAACTCATGGAGATCTCCAAAACGCTGGGCGGCCTTACCCCCGGCGAAGCCGACACGCTCCGGAAAGCCATCGGCAAGAAGAACGCCGCGATGCTCGCCACCCTCAAAGACAAGTTTATGGAGGGCTGCGCGGCGAACGAAGTATCGCCCGACACCGCCGAAGAGCTCTGGAACTGGATGGAAAAAGCCGGCGGCTACTCGTTCAACAAGAGCCACTCGGCCTGCTACTCGTTCCTCGCCTTCCAGACGGCCTACCTCAAAGCCCACTACCCCGAGGAGTACATGGCGGCGCTCATGAGCAGCGTCATGAACACCAAGGACCGGGTGCCGCAGTACGTCGCCGAGGCCCGGGCCATGAAGATAGAGGTGCTGCCGCCGGACGTAAACGAGAGTGGCTTGCGCTTCACGGTGGTTGGTGACACCATCCGATTCGGGCTCTCGGCGGTCAAGAACGTGGGCGACGCCTGTGTGGACTCGATCATCGCCGCCCGCGAAGACGGCCCGTTCGAGGACATCTACGACTTCTGCGAGCGGGTTGACTCAATGACATACAACAAACGCACAATCGAATCGTTGGTAAAGTGTGGGGCCTTCGATTTTGCGGGCAGTTCCCGGTCGGGCATGTTGGAAATCCACGTAAAGGCCGTGGATCGGGTCGGCAGGGGGCTCAGGGGGGCGAGCGAGAACCAGGTATGCATGTTCGACGCGACGGAGATCGCGCCGGCAAAGCCCGATATTCCGGCCGTGGAAGACGAGCAGCGCCGGAGCCTGGAATGGGAAAAGGAGACGCTAGGCCTCTACGTCTCCGATCACCCGCTGCGGCCCGTGCTGCATAAGCTCAAGAAACAAATAGACACTACGGTTTCGGACCTGGACAACTGCCGGGACGGCGCGATGGTTTGGGTCGGCGGGCTCGCCACGTCTGTGAGGATCAACACGACGCGCAAGGGCGACAACATGGCGATGCTCCAGCTAGACGACATGCGCGGCCTCGCCGAAGTCATGGTATTCCCCCGGGTGTACGCCAACTGCTCGGAGTGCGTCCGCGAGGACGCGGTGTTGAAAGTAAAGGGCCGGGTGGAGCGCAAAGAAGGTTTGCCGCGCATCGTGGCGATGAAGATTCAAGAGCTTCACCTGGAGCCGGGCCTGGACCCACTCTACCTCTTCGCCCGGGAATTCGTCGGCCTCACGCGCCACGAAGCCGAACGGGCGTTCGAGGTTATCGGGGCCTATCCGGGGGGCAGCCCGCTCTTTATCGTATCGGAGGATGGAAAAGAAGAGCGGATCTGCGGCGTCGAGGATTCGACGGACTTGCACGCGGGGCTGAAGCAACTGCTCGGCGTGAATTGCATCAGCTACAAACGCCCGACCCCCGAGCCCGAGATGGAGCAAGTCTCCTGAGTCAACCGCCGAGGTCGTACAACCCTCCGAACTTCTCGTTCAGGTAGTTCAGGTACGGTGTGGTGTCCAGGGGGCGGCCGGTGGCTTTCGTGATCAGGTCTTCCGGGTCGTACTTGCGGCCGTACTGGTGGACGTTTTCGTGCAGCCAGCCTAATAGTGTCCCAAACTCGTCGCGGCTTATTTCCTCATTTATCCGGGGGTGCTGCTTTACGGCGGCCTCGAAGAGTTGGACGGAGAGGACGTTGCCGATGGTGTAGGTTGGGAAGTAGCCGAAGAGACCGGCGGACCAGTGGACGTCTTGCAGGACGCCGCGGGCGTGGTTTTCGGGGGTTATGCCGAGGTATTCTTCCATTTTGGCGTTCCAGGCTTCGGGCAGGTCTGCCACGGAGAGGCTGTCTTCGAAGAGCGCGGCCTCTAGCTCGAAGCGGAGTAGGATGTGCAGGTTGTAGGTTAGCTCGTCGGCTTCGACCCTTATCTCCGAGGGTTGGACGGCGTTTATGGCGCGGTAGAAAGTTTCCGGGTCCGTTTCGCCCAGGGCTTCGGGGAAGGTCTTTTGCAGCACCGGGTAGTGATGGTCCCAAAAGGGCCGCGACCGGCCCACTAGGTTCTCCCACGTCCGGGACTGGGACTCGTGGACGCCCATCGAGGCGCCGCCACCGAGGGGCGTGCGGGAATAATCGGGGTTTATACCTTGTTCGTACATGCCGTGCCCCGATTCGTGAAGTGTGGCGAAGAGCGCGAGCGAGAGGCATTCGGGATCGAAGCGCGTAGTGATCCGGACGTCTCCAGGGTTCATGCCGACGCAAAACGGGTGTATAGCCCGGTCTTGGCGGCCCCGGCTCCAGTCGTAGCCGAAGGCGGTGGCGACCGAGGCCCCGAACTCTTCCTGGAGTTTTACGTCGAAAGCCCCGTGTAGGGGCCGGGCGCGTTCCCCGTCCGGTGATTCGGAGATCCGGCGTAGCAACGGAACTATCCCGGCTTTTAGTTCCCCGAACGTTTTCTCTAAGGAAGATTTTCGCGCACCGGGCTCGAAGCCGTCGAGCATGGCGTCGTAGGGGTGTTCTTCGTATCCGAGGTGTTCGGCGGCCTCGCGTTGTAGAGAGAGCAGGTCTTCTAGGTGGGGCGCGAAAGCCTCCCAATCCGAGGCTTCCCGGGCTTTGGCCCAGGTTGGCTCGGCGAGGGAGCGGGCGCGGGAGACTTCCTCCACGAGCCGGGACGGAAGCTTCGTGGATTTTTCGTGATCCCGGCGGGCGATACGGACGATGGCGCCGTCGTCCGTATCTGCGTCCAGGCCGTTGAGGGAGTCCAGAAGCCTTCTCGTATCGTCGGAAACGAGCATCTCGTGGGCGAGCCGGGCCAGGGTGGCTAGTTGCTCGGCGCGGCCCCGGACACCGCCTTCGGGCATGTAAGTCTGCTGGTCCCAGGCGAGGTTTAGGCTTGCGGCGTCCAGGTCGCTTATGGTCGCCAACCGGTCCTTCAAACTCTGCAATTTGTCTTCGAAAGTTTTAGCCATCGGGACATATTAGCACCGGGCGACGCCGGAAATACCGGCCCCGGTAGAGCCGTTGGGAGAAAGGAATCGGGGGTGGCGGCAATTTAACCCTTGTGCGTAGGGTGCTAATGTCATTAAATACTGGTCACACCGTATAAAAGTTCGAGGCACCGGAAGGGACAGGGCGATGAACAAATTTTTAAAGGGGAGTTTGGCTATCGGCGGCAGCGTGGTCGCTTTGGAAGGCTTGCGCAGGATCGTCAGCGTCAAGCCGAACCCCCGCTACGAGCCGTGGGAGCGTCCGCCTTACAGGGAGTTCGAGCACAGGATCCTCATACTGGGCGGCGGGTTCGGGGGCTACAACGCGGCGAAGAGGCTCTGCAAGCTGGTTGACAAGCGGGACGACGTGGGGATCATGCTGATCTCCAAGGAAAACTACTTTACGTTCTGGCCGATGCTCGCGGGGGTCATAAGCAGCGACATCCAGACCCAGAACGTGGCGCAGCCGTTGCGGCGGTCCCTTATAGAGGCCGGGGCCAGCTTCCGGCGGGCGACCGTCGAAGACATAGACTTCGAGGAAAAAGTGGTGACCGCCGTAGGCGAATCGGAAGCAAAGATAGAGGTCCCTTACGACCATCTGATCATGGCCCTCGGCGGCGAGCCGGCGTATTTCGGGATACCGGGCGTCGAGGAACACGCCTTGAGCATGACGGGCATCCACACGGCGGAGGACATCCGCAACCGGACTATAGAACGTTTCGAGCAGACGACGCTGGCCCGTGGCGATGTGCCGCCCTCGAAACTCACCTTCGTCGTTATCGGCGGGGGTGCCACGGGTGTCGAGACGTGCGCCGAGCTACACGGGCTGGTGCACGACGTTCTGGCCCCGGACTACCCGAACATAAATCCTAACCGGGTCCGCATCGTCTTGGTGGACCGGAACGAGCAGGTTTTGAAAGAATTGGACCCGGCGCTCCGGCGGACGGCCCGCAAAAAGCTGGACGACCTGAATATAGAAGTCTTCAGTAACACCAAAGCCCAGGAGATCACCGTCGACAAGGTGATCCTGGACAACGGGCACGAGATAGAAGCCGAAAACGTCGTGTGGACCGCCGGGGCCCGGGCGAGCGTAAAGCTGGAAGACTTCGAGGAGCTACCCTCGGACGAGCGTAAAGGCCTCGAAGTGGACGAGTACTGCCGGGTAGAAGGCTACGATCACGTTTGGGGCATCGGGGACTGTGCCGCCAACATGGACGAACACGGCAACGCCATCCCGCCAAACGCCCAGGCCGCCGTGCAGGGTGGAAACGCCGTCGCCGAAAACGTACTGGCGGCGATAGACGGCGAAGAGCTAGAGCCCTTCGACTACAAGTCCCTCGGGCAGTTGGTGGAGATGGGCAGCCAGTTCGCGGTAAACGAGGTCATGGGCGTGAAGTTCAGCGGCTTTATAGCGTCGCTCTTTTGGCGGGCAACGTACCTGTTCAAGACCGAGGCCCCCCAAAACAAGGCCAGGATCGCGGCGGATTGGGTCCTGGAGCTCTTCTTCCACCCGACCGTTACCCAGATCCGGGGTAGGAACTAGAAGCTACGGTTCTTACACCTCTTACATTCCGGTTGCCAACCGCAGGGCTTTTGTAGCAGAATAATTCCCTGCTGTGGGTACGGAGAAGACAAACAGCTACAACGTGCGGCTCCTGATCTCCTGCCCGGATAAGAAGGGCCTGATCTCTTCGCTCTCGTCGTTTATCGCGATGCACGACGGCAACATCCTCTCGGCCGACCAGTACGTAAGCGACACCGGCACCTTCTTTATGCGCCTGGAGATCGAAGGCGCCGGTTTCGGCCTGGAGCGCGAGGAATTCGGGGCGGCTTTCGCCCCACTCGCCCGCCGGCACGGGATGGACTGGCGCTTGAGCCACACTGATGCGCAGAAGAGAATGGCGATCCTGGTCTCCCGTTACGACCATTGCCTCATAGACCTTCTCTGGCGCTGGGACGCCGGAGAACTCGAAGCCGGGATACCGCTCGTGATCTCCAACCACCCGGACCTCGCCTCGCGGGCCGAACTCTACGACATTCCATTTCACCACCTGCCGGTAACCGGAGAGACAAAGGCCGAACAAGAGGCGCAGATGCTGGACCTACTCACCGGCAACAACGTGGACCTGGTGGTGCTGGCGCGCTACATGCAGATCCTCTCCCCCAAGCTCGTAAACGCCTACCGGGACCGGCTCATCAACATCCACCACTCGTTTCTACCGGCGTTTGTCGGGGCCGACCCTTACCGGCGGGCGCGCGAGCGGGGCGTGAAAACCATCGGCGCCACCGCCCACTACGTCACCGAAGACCTCGACGCCGGCCAGATCATCCACCAGGACGTCTCCCACGTCACCCACCGCGACACCGTAGAAGACCTGATCCGCCAGGGCCGCGAGATAGAACGCCGCGTCCTCGCCCACGCCGTACGCTGGCACCTCGAAGACCGCATCCTGGTAGACGGCAACCGGACGGTAATCTTCGAGTAGCCTTTGAGAGCCGCGGAGCTACTTCTTCCTCAGCCGGCCGACGGCGAGGTTGACCGCTACCGCCACAACGGTCCCGTACCACGGCCACATAAATAGCGTCCCGTCGGTGCCGCCGGTGATGGCGATGTCGAGGACATCGTAAGCAGCTCTCAATTCCTCCCTCGCCAACCAAGCGACGGCCATAAAGAGGATCGCTGCGGCGGGCCACAGCCAGCGCCGCCACCACGGACGGACATCTAGGGGCCCGGCAAGAACGGACCGCCGGGTTGGCAGCCATGAGAGAAACAAGAGCATGGGTATTGTGGACCAGTGAACGGAGAGGAACGGTGTCCAGTAGAGCAAGTGAAAGGCAACCGCCGCATACGCCACCCAGAAAGACAGCGTGAACGCGTATTCCATCACGCGGTCCTTCGCGGTCCAGTCCGGGCGATCCTCTTCCGCCCACGACTCGGCAAAAGTCCCGGCGTCCGGTCCAACTACGTCCTCGACAGTTTTTCCGTTTTGCACGGCCTCTTCTAGGTGCTGACCGAGTTCGTCGGTCATCTCTTCGGCCCGGTCATGCGGTATGCGGTTCATCAGCCAATACATCTCGCACTCGGCCTGGACGTCTTTAATCTTCTTCTGGGTATCAACGCTCAAAGAGTCATCCTCCCTTTATCCAAAAGTTCCTGCTAATTTTTCTGATTAACGCGACCTCCCCGGCCAGAACAGCCAGACAGCGGCGACCATCGCGGCTAAAACCACAACCGAGTACCAGGGCAGCCAGGTTTCTGGAAACGGCACGATTTCGACCACCCTAGCTAGAAAAACAGTAAGCACAACCGTAAAAAGGAGGAATATAGCGACTACGACGAGTCCTATTAAGAAACGATCTTTAGGAGAATCCAAGGCGAAATCTTCTGCGTAGCGCCGTGCAAACTCTTCCACGTCATAGCCCGTTGCTTCTTCGGCTGTTTTGCCATCCTGGAACTCGTCTCGCAGGTCTTCTTCTGCTTCTTCGGCCATCATTCTGACCTGGTCTTCGGGTATGCCTCTCGAACGCCAGTGATCCTTGCAGGTGGCGACTACCCTACGAATCTGCTCCTGCCGACCATCTGTCCTCAACGCAACTCCTTTCTCGAAATAAACTCCGAATTTCTACTCTTTCAACCACAAGGAAAGGGCGAGGATGGTTGTGGTTGCCGAAACCAACGTCGCGTACCACGGTCACCGCAGCGACGCGAGAAGCGGCACCGCTTCCCTGATCCCGAAAAGGGCGGAGGCGATCCCTACTGCGAGAACCGCGACCAGCAACGCTACGCCCGCGGCAAGGAGCCAGCTCTTTCGAAGGCTCACCGTTTGCGGTTGCCGGGTTTGATCTACGATCTTACCCACGAGCGACGAGCCGATGCCGATAAAGAGCAGCACTGGAAACCACAGTATGGGCACGTAAAGCTCCCATCCGAGAAAGTGTCCGAGCCCGGCGGCGATAGTGAAAAAGGCGGATACTCCGAAGACAAATTCGACCACGCGGTCTCTCGTAGAAGTGGGGGGCCGCTCCTCGTCCGCCCACTCTTCGGCGAAGGCTTCTACGTCGGGGCCGATCACCGACTCTACGGTCTTGCCATCTTCCACGGCACCCCAAAGGTGTTGCTCCAACTCTTCGCCCATCTCGCAGGCCTGGTCCGCCGGTATCCTGGTGTCCGTTTTCCAGTAAAAGACGCAGTCTTCCACGACGAGGTCTATCTCGTCTTGGGGATCGAAGCCGTCGTAGAGGTAATCTGCGTCGTTCCGACTGCCGGGCCGGTACTCCAGCGTTTTTCCACCGACTACCTTTCTGAGGGCCAGTAGGACGGGGCTCGCCATCAGCAACACCGCCGTCGCCGACCACGGCCACACGAAAGCCACCTCTTCCGGGGACTGCACAAAGCGATCATAGGTCACCGCCAGAATACCGAGGCCCAACAAACCATACCGGAGCCAGACCGGGTAAACTTCCCACATCGTCTCATCGTCGTCGGACGAAGCCCCGGCGGGACGCCGGACCCTCATGAACAGCCACGAAAACGCCCAGGCCAGGCCTACGAAGAAACCAACCACTTCCCAACTCGCGGGCAGGCTCGCAGAACTTTGCCACAGGTGCGCGGCCAACACGACGACGAACATAAAGGCGCTCGTGGCGGCGAACATCTCCAGAACCTCGTGCCCGACGGGCTTCCGCGGCTGCTCCAGGGCCGCCCACTCCTCGGCGAAAACGAAAACGTTTCTGCCGGTTGCGTCTTCTACGGATTGTCCTTTCGCCAAAGCTTCATCGAGATGGTCTTCCAACTCTCCGGTCATCTCGTCCACCTTGTTCTCCGGGATTCCACTGGAGAGCCAACGTCCCCGGCAGATGGTGAGCACCTTGCGGGTCTGCTCTTGTTGGCTAACGTTGCTCAAAGGAACTCCTTTCGAATTACTCTTGCTGTCGCTTCTCGCGAGCAAGCCACAGTAGGACGACGCCGACGAAACCCGAGATGGCGCTGGACTTCCAGGACCATTCTGAGAATGCCGAGCGGTCGCCGCCCTTGACCGCGAGGTTGATCCCTAGCAGCGCCGCGTAGCCAACCGTAAGGGCTCCGTTCTGAACAAAGAAATTTCCCCACGAGAGCTCTTCGAGATCCTCCACCGAACCCGAACGCCGTATGTAGTGCCGAATAGAGAAGTTCATCATGAGACCGACGAGATGTCCCCGGGCAAGACCCGACGCCGACTTACGCAAGTCGTAAGGCACCTCATACGACCGACGCCACAAGTGCGCAGCCGTCCCCGCGAGGGCAACCCCGACAAACACGAAAGCTGCCTGCTCCACCGCTCGCTCGAACGCCGAGTGTTGCGGTATGTAGGGCTTGCCCCAATCTTCGGCGAATGCCAACGTGTCGTCCCCGATCACAGATTCCACCGGCTTGCCGTCCTGCAAAGCTTCCTGCAAATGATTGCCTAGCTCGCCCTGCATTTCCCCTACTCTCTGCGGAGAGATGCCCATGGCTCTCCAATAACCCTCGCACTCTAGCATGACAAATTCCAATTCCTCTTGCCGGTCCTCATAACTCAAGATAACTCCTATCCCCAACGACCTTCTCTACCGCCTCCGAAAAGTTACTCCACTCTTCTTTCCATTCCCTCAACTTCTCCCGCCCCGCCGGGAGCACCCGGTAATACTTGCGCCGCGGACCTTCTTTGGATGGCACCGTGTAACCCTCGACGTAACCACCCTTCTGCAACCGGCTCAAGAGCGGGTAGATGCTCCCCTCGCCGACCAGCTCCAGCCCCCGCTCCTCCATCTTCCGCACCATCTCGTACCCGTAGGCTGGCTCCTCGGCAATGATCGCCAACAGGCACATGTCCAACACCCCCTTTAGCAACTGCGAGTTGCGCCTGTCTCCCGTTTCCGCCAAACGTTCCCTTTCCGGAACCTTGCACCGCAAGATACCAGTAAGTTAGCAGACGGTACTTTGTTTTGCAAGATAGTGGGTTTGGAACGTCGAGGCGGGGTGGACGATAGAGCCTTGTTTATGGGTTAAGATAGCGGTTCTTATGAGACGAGAGGTTCCCAGAAAGTTTACGACGACGCCCGGCACGCGGGACATCTTGCCGCCGGAGTCCACGCGGTTGTGGGACGTGCAGGCGCGGGTTTTGCGGCGGTTTCGGGCTTTCGGGTTTCGGGAGGTCGTGACGCCGGCGCTGGAGTATTCCGAGGTGGTGGAGGAGCCGAGGTTGCGGGACGCTTCCTTCAAGCTCTTTGACGACGACAACCAGATGTTGATGCTGCGTCCGGAGGTGACCACCCAGATCGCCCGTCTCGTCGCCCAGCGTTTGGGGAACGAACCGCCGCCGCACAAGCTCTCTTACAGCCTGCCGGTGTACCGTCGGGCGGGGGTCGGTCGGGGGCAGGCTGCCGAGTTTCATCAGGCGGGGGTCGAGGCCGTCGGCTCCACGAGCCCGGCGGAGGACGCGGGGAGCATAGCTTTGCTCGTGGACGTGTTGGAGAGCCTGGGGTTGCGGGCGCCGGATGATTTCGCCGTCGTGCTAGGGCAGACGGCCTTTTATGAAGGGTATTTGAACTCCCACGCGCCGGAGGTTGCGCCGGAGTTGCTGGCGGCGCTGGCGGCGAAGGATTTGGTGCGGGTTGATGAGATCTCCTCGGGCTTGGATGGGGAGACGACTGAAGGGGTACGTGGCATACCCCGCATCGTGGGTCCGGCGGCAGACGGCTCCGTTTTGGAGCGGGCCGGGGAATACGCGCGGGGGGAAGAGGCCGGGGCGGCTCTGGAGAACCTGCGGGAAATACTGGCCCACCTGGAGGCTTACGGATGCCTGAAAGCGGTGATCTTGGACCTCGGTTTGATCGGGCGCTACAACTACTACACCGGCGCCGTCTACGAAGCGTACTCGCCGGACCTCGGCTTCACCATCGCCAGCGGAGGCCGGTACGATAACCTGCTCCGCCGCTTTGGAGAGCCGCTCCCGGCTACAGGCTTCGCCATCTCCCTCGAAAGACTTCTCTCTATATTACCGGCCGCCGAGACGGAGCCATTGCTCGTTCTCGTGGGCGATACCGTCGAGAGCACCGGCGTCTCGGACCTTTTGAGGGGCTCCGGGGTGCGGGTGCTGCAACTGGCCGGGGACTTGCCGGCGGCGGAAGCCTCCCGGTACGCTAGGTCGGTGGGGGCTGAGTGGATATGTTATCCGGCATCCGGCGAGGTCGAGCTAAGCCGGAATGGAGACGAGCCGAAGCTGGTAAAGCCCGGAGAAGTCGCGAAGATGGTGAACGGGTGAGCGGGCTCCGGATCGCGGTTCCCAAAGGGGCCATCTTCGAGGATGCCCTGCGCGCGCTCGGGGCCGCCGGGCTGCCGGTGGAGGTTCTCCGGGACAATGGCCGCAAGCTCGTGTACCGGGCCGGTGGCACGGAGTTCGTTATTAGCCGCCCGACCGATGTACCCGTCTTTGTGGAACACGGGGCGGCGGACGTCGGAATCGTCGGCAAGGACGTTCTAGAGGAACAGCAGCCGAACGTCATGGAGCTCAAAGATTTGGGAACGGGTGCGTGCCGCATGATCCTGGCGGCCCAGGGAGACCGGGCGGAGGAAGTGAGGGAAGCCATCTCCCGGGCCGAGGTGGTGCGGGTGGCGACGAAGTTTCCGAACATCGCCCGGCGGTACTTCGAAGGCCTCGGCCGGCAGGCGGAGATCATCGCGCTCCACGGCTCCATAGAGCTCGCCCCGCTCGTCGGGCTCGCAGAGTGCATCGTGGACCTCACCGCCACCGGCACCACGCTGCGGGAGAACGACCTCGCGGTGCTGGACGACATCTCCTCTTCGACCGCCCGCGTGATCGCCAACCGCGGCTCTTACCGGCTGCGCCACGAACAAGTCGCCACGTTGGTAAACGCCATGCAAAAAGCGGAGGCGCCGTATGGTTAAAAAGCTCGACGCCCGCGAAGCCGCGCCGGAGGACTTTGTCGCCGGGTTGCGGCGACCCGGGGGGTTTCTGGAGGCGGAAATCCGCGGCGCCGCCCGCAGCATAGTTGATGACGTGAGGGACCGGGGCGACGAGGCGCTGCTGGAGTATACGGAACGCTTCGACGGGGCTAGGCCGGAGCCCATCCGGGTTCCGGCGGGGGAGATAGAATCGGCCCGCGATAGACTGTCCCCCGACCTGACGGAATCTTTCGGGGTGGCGATAGAGAACGTCCGGCTCTTCCACAAGCGCGAGATGGACCGCTCCTGGGAGACGAGCCGGAACGGGGCGACTACGGGGCAGCGGGTGCGGCCGTTGCGGCGGGCCGGGCTCTACGTCCCCGGTGGACACGGGGCTTACCCGAGCACGCTGGTAATGTCGGCGGTCCCGGCGCAAGTCGCCGGGGTCGAGGAGATCTGTGTCTGCGTGCCGGGGCGCGGCGGGCGCGTGAGCGAGTGGGTGCTGGCCGTTGCGGGCCTGCTCGGCCTGGACGAGGTATACGCCGTCGGCGGGGCGCAGGCGATAGCAGCCATGGCCTACGGCACGCAGAGCATCCCGGCGGTAAACAAGATCGTCGGCCCCGGCAACGACTACGTTACGGCGGCCAAGCTGGAAGTTTTCGGGGCCGTCGGTATAGACGCGCCCCAGGGACCGAGTGAGATCGTGGTGATCGCCGACGCCGGAGCCTTCCCCGAAAGGGTGGCCCACGACCTGATGGCCCAGGCCGAGCACCTCTCCGGCGCGTCGGCGATACTGCTCTCACCGAGCGAGAACCTCATAGAAAGCGTCAAGCCGTTGCTCTCCGGCGAACCGGCAGGGCTCATAACCCTGGTATGGACGCGGGACCTCGAACACGCCGCCGAACTCTCCAATCTCTATGCCCCCGAACACGCCCACATAATCTCCGAAGACCACGAAGCCGTCCTCAACGACCTGCGCGAGGCGGGGCTCGTAGCCATCGGCGACCACAGCCCGGTCGCCCTCAGCGACTACGCCGCCGGACCTTCTCACGCGCTCCCGACTTCGGGAGCCGCCGCGTGGGCCTCCCCGCTCGGGACCCACGACTTCCTGGTTCGCACAAACTACATGCACTTTACGCAGGAGGCCTTGCAGAACCTCGGCCC
The DNA here is from genome assembly GCA_965213905.1 of Rubrobacteraceae bacterium. Lineage (GTDB taxonomy): Bacteria > Actinomycetota > Rubrobacteria > Rubrobacterales > Rubrobacteraceae > SIRX01. Next base: position 2,750,187 of record OZ243922.1, read on the forward strand.
GCACGTAGAGCGGTTGGCACAGCTCGAAGGTTTCGAGAATCACGCCGCGAGCGTCGGGGTTCGTCGTTCGGAGAAGGATGGTCCCGATGAAGACTAGAAAGCTCTTTTCCCGGCTGCTGTTTCTTAGAAAACCTCCGATCTACCAGGAGAAGACACCATGACGCGCACCGGCAACGCGGAACGAAAAACGGGCGAGACTTTTGTCCGGGTAAGTCTGAACCTCGATGGTTCGGGGGGCGCAGAGGTCGCCACGGGTGTGGGTTTTCTGGACCACGTTCTGCACCTGCTCGCCCACCATTCCGGCGTAGACCTGGACGTAGAGGCCGAGGGCGATACCTGGGTAGACGATCATCACACCGTCGAAGATACGGGGCTCGTGTTGGGCCGCGCCTTCGACGAGGCTTTGGGCGACCGCTCGGACCTCGTACGCTTCGCCGACGCTTCGGCGCCGCTCATCGAGGCGCTCTCGACCGTTGTCCTGGATCTGGGCGGGCGTTCGCACCTCACCTGCAACCTCGGCCCGATGCCGGAGAAGATCGGGACTTTCGACGTGGAGCTTTTCCAGGAATTCCTCCGGGCTTTTACGCAATACGGCAACTTTACCCTGCACCTCAACTGCCACTACGGCGAAAACGCCCATCACAAGGTCGAATCCGGCGTCAAAGCCCTGGCCGTGGCCTTACGGGAAGGTATCGCGACTCGAAACTCCGGGAATGCCTCGACAAAAGGAATAATAGATTGAGCGATCAGGTTCCAGGCTCCAGTATTCAGCGAAAGACCGTATCGAGCGACGTTTCAGAAAGCTGTCGTCACCGGAAACTAACGTCGTTGCGCTTCGGAACAGGGTTAACGGCCGACAAACTGACGGCTGATACCTGATGCCTAAAACCTTACAAGTCGCCGTGGTGGACTACGACGCCGGCAACACGCTCTCCGTAACGCGGGCGCTGGAGAAAGTCGGGGCGCGCGTGGACCTCACGCCCGATCCGGAGCGGGTGGCCGCGGCCGACGCCGTGGTGTTGCCGGGGGTCGGGGCTTTCGGAGACTGCATGAAGAAGCTCCGCGGGCGCGGCATGGAGGCCGCCTGCCGGGAAGTTTACGCCAGTGGCAAACCGTTCCTCGGGGTTTGCGTGGCCCTGCAGGTCTTTTTCGAACGCTCGGAAGAGTCGCCGGGGGTAGAGGGGCTGGGAATATTTCCCGGAACGGTCGTCCGGTTCAAGGCAGACGGCCTCAAAGTTCCCCACATGGGCTGGAACCAGCTCTCGCTCGCGCGGGAGCATCCGGTACTGGAGGGGCTCGACGGTGAATCGTTCTACTTCGTCCACTCTTACTACCCGGAGCCCGGGGAACCGGCGGACGTGCTCGGCACGACGGGTTACGGGGTAGAGTTCTGCGCGGCGGCGGGCCGGGAGAATTTGGTGGCGGTGCAGTTTCACCCGGAGAAGAGCAGCCGGGCCGGGCTGAAACTGTACGAGAACTTTCTATCCTGGGCCGGGAACCTGTGACGGGCTTTACCGTATTTCCGGCCATAGACCTGCGGGACGGGAAGTGCGTCCGGCTCAAGCAAGGGGATTTCGGCCGCTCCCGGGAGTACGACGCAGACCCGGTTGGCCGCGCCCGGGAGTGGGAACGCCGGGGGGCTGGGGCGATACACGTTGTAGACCTGGACGGGGCAAAAGACGGGCGACCGGCCCAGCTATCCCTGATCTGCGAGATAGCCAGCGCCGTGAACGTGCCGCTCCAGGCCGGCGGTGGCGTGCGGACGCTCGAAGACTTGCGGGCTGTGCGAGAGGCCGGCGCGAAGTGGGTCGTAATGGGCACGGCCGCCGTCGAGGATAGAGGCTTGCGGCTGCGGGCCGTCGAGGAGGCCGGAAGCTCGCTCGTGGTTGCGGTGGACGCCCGGGACGGCATCGTCTCCACCCACGGCTGGCAGCGGTCCAGTGGGGTTGGGGTGTTGGAGTTGGCGGAGGAACTGGCTAACGATGGCGTAGCCAGAGTCCTCTACACGGACGTTGCGCGGGACGGTATGGATTCTGGGGCGGCTTTGGAAGAAACCGCCGAAGTCGCCCGCCGCGTCCCGGCTATCGCCAGCGGCGGCGTGCGGGGTGTGGGGGATGTCGCGGCGCTCTCGAAGATAGAAGGCATAACCGGGGCCATCGTCGGGACCGCGCTCTACGAAGGTCAGGTTACGCTGGAGGAACTTTTAGAGGCCGCCCGCTAGTCTTGCGGAACCTCTGGAACTATATCTCTAGTTGGGAAGTCTTCGCTTTTCCCTCGTCGTATTTGACGGATTGGATCGCCCGCCAGGTAAATTTGGCGAGGGATTCGTCGGTCGGCCGGTGTGCGAGTTCCCGGTCCGCCGCCGCGATGGCTTCCCGGGCGGTCTCGACGCCGGTGTCCAGGGCGGCGTTGATCTCGTAGGCCCGCGCCGCCTGGTACTTTACCCGGATCTCGCGGGGGTGGGCGTTTCCCACCACGTAGGAGAGTTCGTACTCCTCCGTGCGGCTTTCGTAATCCCCTATTCTGCGGGATGTACACGTGAGTTTCGGCATCGCTACATCGTAACATCGGAGGAAAGCGAACGTTACGCGGCCCGCAGTGATCCGGAGGGGCGGTTCGCACTTCCGGTCCGGGCTAGGATAGACTTATAGGGGATCAGATGACTACCCTCTTCGAAACGAGCAAGAAATCCGTCAAAAAGCGCCGCCGGAGGTTGCCGGTACGGTTTCTGCGCGCGGTCTTTAACCTGGCCCTGATCCTGCTCGTCGCCACGGCCGTCGGGATGACGGGGCTGTACTTCTACATGGTCCGCGAGTACGGCGACCAGTTGGACCGGCAATATCCCATACTCGTCCAAAACTCCCACGTCTACGACGCCAACGGGGGCGAAATCGGCACCTTTGAGGCCGGGCAAAACCGCGAAACGGTAGGCCCTGAAGGCCTGGGCGAGTACCTGCCACAAGCCACGGTTGCTATAGAGGACCGCAGGTTCCGCGAACACTTCGGCGTAGACTTCGAGGGGCTCGCGCGCGCGGCCTGGACCGACCTGCGCTCGTGGAGCGTGCAGGAAGGGGGGTCCACGGTCACCGAGCAACTGGTAAAGAACCTTTATATCTCGGAAGAAGATTGGATGAGGGTGTCTTTCTGGAGGCGTCTTAACCAATCCGCCCTGGCCTTCGCCTACGAACGAAACCACACGAAAGAGGAGGTCATGACCGCGTACCTCAACACGGTGTACTTCGGCGACGGGGCCTACGGGGCCGAGTTGGCCGCCGAGAGGTATTTCGGAAAAAACGCCGACGAGCTGTCCCTCTCCGAGTCCGCCGCCCTGGCCGGGTTTTTGCACGCGCCTTCTACTTACTTATCGGATACCGAAGCGGACGCCCGGCGCGCCGAGGAGCGCAGGGACCAGGTACTCGGAATAATGCGGGAGGAAGGTATGATCTCGGCTCCCGAGCACCGGGAGGCCGTGGAGGCCCCGCTGGAGTTCGCCCCCGAACCCCCGCCGGAAGACCCCGTATACGAACCGTTTTTGGACAAAGTGCGCCGGGAGGTCCAGGCCAACCTCGGTGATGAGGGCCTGGCGCGGGGAGGGCTGGAGGTTCAGACTAGCCTGGACCCCAACCTGCAGCGCCGGGCGGTCGAGTCCAAAGACGAAGTCTTCTCGGAGGACGGGGACCCGGCGGCGGCGCTTGCCACCGTCGAACCCCAGAGCGGGGCCATCAAAGTGCTCGCCGGACAAAAAGAAGGCGGGTTCAACCTGGCCCTGGACGCGAGGCGCCAGCCCGGGAGTTCCTTCAAGCCGCTGGTGTTCGCCGCCGCCGTGCGGGACTACGTCTCGCCGGAGACGGAGTACGTCTCCAAAGGGCTCGACGTCAACTTCGACGGCCTGGAGTATCCGGTGGCGAACTACGACTACGTGGAGCGCGGCCAAATCACGCTCCGCGAAGCCATGATCGAGTCCGACAACACCGCCTTTGTCCAGCTCGGCGCCGACGTCGGCCTCACCAACGTGGCCGACACCGCCGAGGCACTCGGCATAAGCACCCCGGTCGAACCTTACCCTTCGACCGCCATCGGCGGGCTCGGAACCGGTGTCAGCGTCCTCGACATGGCCTCGGCCTACGCCACGTTCGCCGGCGCCGGCATCTACCGCGAGCCGTACGCCGTGGAGAAGATAGACCGCCGCGACTTCGGCGGGGAGGAGCAACTCTACGATCATCAGGTCATAGGACGGCGTGTGCTAACCGGCAACCAGGCCGCCCTCGCCACCGACGTTCTAAGGGGCGTCGTCACCGACGACGAGGCGACCGCGGACCACGACCTCGACGAGGAGTTGGGCCGACCGTCCGCCGGCAAGACCGGCACCACCGACGAGTTCGTGGACGCCTGGTACGTCGGCTACACCCGGCGGCTCTCGACCGCGGTGTGGACCGGCTACCCGGAGGGGCGCCGCCCGATGGTGAACGTACACGGCCTCGAAGAGGTAAACGGCCAGACGCTGCCGCTCGACATCTGGGCCGACTACATGCGAGAAGCGACCGCCGGGGCCGCCCCCTTAAACTTCCCCGAGGTAGACTACGAGGAGTTTACGCCGCTGGACCGGGGCTATGCCGCAGAGCCGCCCGCCACCTCATACGTCGCCATACCGGGCGAAACCGAGACGGAAAGTGTAGGGCAATAGTGGACCTTGGAGAATTGTACGGGGGCTCGTTCGTAAACTGGGAGACGGTCGCAGGGTCTTTCAAAAAGCGCACGATCTCTTCGCGGCAGATGATCTTCAGCGCCCGCCGCTACCTGGAGAAAACCTCCGCGGCGGCAGACCGCCGGAGGCGAGAACTCGTGGGGCCGACCTCGTTGCCTGAGGAGGTGAAGAAGGCGTTCGCCGCGCCGCCCGACCCGTCCGGTGAAGCCGCCGGGCCGTGGGGTGAGTTCGTGGATTCGGCCCTCACTGCGGAGCTGGAGATGATCTCCTATGGCGAGCGTCCGCCCATCCTTCAGGAACTCCGGGCCGGCCTGCAAGAAGCGGCCTCCCAGGCCGGGCGCGACTCCGACCTCGGCCAGTGGTTCCTCGCCCGCCACAGGGCCCTACCCGGCGAAGACCTCCCGGACGAACCGGGCTACCTGCCGGTTTGAATCTCTCTAGCAGACGAGAGTAAAACCCTCGGTAGTTCGTCGGTATAGCAGATGCCCGAAACGAGCACTTCCGCCGGTTAGATTTCGTCGTGCGGAACTTTCCGTTTACCTGGGCGGCCGTCTGCAATAGAATGGTTTTCGACGAGCTTGGGGAAAGCTCCCGACGGAAAAGAGGACAGAGAGTAGATGGAATCCATACCCAGCGCCAGTTACAGCATGACCTTACGGGTCGAGTTCCCGCACGCGGCGGGTTCTCTCGGGCAAATCCTGACGAGCATCGGGGACGCGGGCGGGATGGTCGGGGCGGTGGACATCGTCCGGATGCAGCAGGATAGGACTATCCGGGACATCACCGTCAACGCCTACGACTCGGAACACGGGCAGAAGATCGTCGGGACCGTGGAGGAGTTAGAGAGCGTGCGGGTTGTCAACATCTCCGACCGCACCTTCCTGATGCACCTTGGGGGTAAGATCGAGGTGAAGTCCCGGATGCAGATCCGGACCCGCGACGACCTCTCAATGGCCTACACGCCGGGTGTCGCCCGCGTCTGCCGCGCCATCGCCCAGGACCCGGAGCGCGCTTTCAACCTGACCATAAAGCGCAATACCGTGGCCGTCGTTAGCGACGGTACGGCGGTGTTGGGGCTCGGAGACATCGGACCCCGGGCGGCGATGCCGGTGATGGAAGGCAAAGCGATGCTCTTCAAGGAGTTCGCCGACGTAGACGCATTTCCCATCTGCCTGGATACCAAAGACGCCGACGAGATCGTGCAGGCGGTAAAGAACATAGCCCCGGCTTTCGGCGGGATAAACCTGGAAGACATCTCGGCCCCGCGGTGCTTCGAGGTAGAGGAACGCCTGAAAGAAGAGCTGGACATCCCGGTCTTCCACGACGACCAGCACGGCACGGCGGTCGTGGTGATGGCGGCGCTCATAAACTCGCTCAAGATCGTGGACAAGAAGATCGAGGACCTCAAGATAGTCGTGAACGGTGTCGGAGCCTCGGGGGTGGCCTGCGCCAAGATCATGCTCTCCGCCGGCGCGCGCAACGTCATCGGGTGTGACTCTAAGGGCATCGTCCACGAAGGCCGGGACGGGCTCAACGAGTCCAAGCGGTGGTTTGCCGAGAACACGAACCCCGACGGCGTGAGCGGCGATCTATCAGAGGCCGTGGAGGACGCGGACCTATTCTTGGGGCTCTCGGTGCCGGACGTGCTGACGGTCGAAGACCTAGGCGCCATGAACGAAGACCCCATCATATTCGCCATGGCGAACCCCGACCCGGAGATCCGGCCGGAGGTTGCCATGGGCCACGCCAGGATCATCGCCACGGGCCGCAGCGACTACCCGAACCAGATCAACAACGTCCTCTGCTTTCCCGGTATGTTCCGGGGCGCCCTGGACGTGCGCGCCCACGGTATAGACGAAGACATGAAGCTCGCCGCCGCCGAAGCGATAGCGGACGTTATCCCGGACGAGAACATCTCCGAGGACTACGTGATCCCCTCTGTCTTCGACGAGCGCGTCTCCCCGGCCGTCGCCGAAGCGGTCGCCGAGGCCGCCCGCGAGGGCGGCATGGCCCGCCGCTACCGCCCCGAACGCGAGGAGGTAGGCCTCTCGGCCACCAGCTTCTGAATCTCTATAGACCATCGTGGCACCGGTGAACCTGGAATTATTCGCCGTGCGCCATAAAATGAAACCATGTCTGAGACCATGTCGAAGTTTTGCCAGATTTTCGTCTGCGCCACGCCCGGCGAGGGCCGCTGCGGCGAAAAGGGCGGGGGCGCGTTGCTGAAACGATTCCAAAAAGAAGTGGAGTCACGAGGCCTGTCCTCCGCGACGGTGCTCCGGAACGCCTGCACCCGCCGCCACCACGAAGGCCCGGTCGTCTTTGTCTACCCTGACGACGTGTGGTACACGGAAGTCTCGTCCGAAGACGTGCCACGGATCGTGGAGCGCCACCTCGTCGGGGGTAGAATAGAAACTTAGGGTTACCCCTCTACCCTAGAAGTCCTTTAACGTAGCTTGCTCCTTTCTGTGTTGAACCCTACGCGGCCTATAGTTCTCTCCATCGCCCAGTCGGAGGTCGCGAGCACGCGGTCCCGGCTGCGCTTGAGGTAGTAGAGAAAGATACTCCGGTAGAGGGCCTGGGCCGCCGGTCCCCGGAGTTTTAGCCCCACCGGGTTCGCAACGGCGCTCTCGGGGCCGAGGCTCACGGCGTAACCGCGGTTGAAGAAGTCGAAGGGTGGGCGGGCTCTGCCGGATAGCCTGCGCCCCACGTCGCGGGCGGCCCAGGGTCCTTGTTGAACCGCCACGGATGCGGTAGGGGGCAAGGGGCCGTACCGCGGGTCTTCGTACGAGCCCGCGTCCCCGAGGACGTAGGCCTCCGGGTAATCCGGCAGCGTCAGGTGGGCGTCGATCTTTACCCGTCCCGTGGAATCGTGGTCTCCCGGCAGTTCCCGGACCACCGGAGAGATGTTTATCCCCGTGGTCCAGACTTTTACGCCGGCCGGTAACCAGTCCTCCCCGGCCCGGACGTTTTTGGCGTCGGCTTCTTTTACCGGCGCGCCCAGCCGGACCTCTACACCCAGTTTCTCCAACTCCTCCATCGCTACCTGGTGGAAATATGGGTCGAGCCATCCCAATAGCCGGTCCGTTGCTTCGAAAAGGACCACGCGGGGCTCCACGGCGGGCCGTCGCGGCGTCCGTTTTTTTAGGTACTGGAAGAGCGCGGCTATCTCGGCGGCCAGCTCGACCCCGGTGGCGCCGCCGCCGACTATACCGACGGTGAGGTCGCCGGGCTCCGACCGTTCTCCGGGGGCTACGGCCGAAACCCAGGCGTCGTTGAGCGCGTCGCGGAGTTGCAAAGCGTCTTCCAGGGTCCAGAAAAGCTGAAAATGCCCGGAAAGGTTGTCCGGCGGCTGTGCCGGCCCGCTGCCGGCGGCCAGTACGAGGTACTCGTAGCCTATTTTGCCGCGGGGGGTTTCGACCACGCGCTTCTCCGGGTCTACGCCGGTTACTTCGGTGTTGAGGAACTCGCAGTAGTTTTTGCAGAGGTCTCCTATAGGAAACCTTATGCTGCCCGGGTGGATCCTCCCCACCGCCACCTCGTGGACCAGCGGTATGAACGGGTACTCCCTGGATTTATCTACGAGCAGGGTTTCGCCCGGACGCCTCAAGCCCGGTGGCAGGCTTTTTATAAAGCTGGACCCGGCAAAGCCCGCGCCCACGACCACGACCCGCCTGTTACCCCATGTGCCCTCAGACATTACGTTCTAGCATCCAATGCAGTAGCCTCCCGTGAGCCGCGGATTAGGGATCAGTATAACGTTGCAATGACTATGTGCCGCATGACACTTTACAAAAGGTACGACTATTTCGTAAACTTCCGGGACCGACGCCGAAACCGGCGTCGCTGGGGAAAAACAAAACTACCGTCCAAGAGCTAGAAAGGGACTGTATAGTGGCCAAGGAGGAAATGGTAGCGGGGGACATAGCCCCCGGACTTATAGTGAGGCACACCAACCGGCGGCTGGGAAACCTGACCCCGGAGGAGGCTTGCGAGCGCCTGATCTCGGGCCGGATATCTTTCTCGGAGTTCGTGGATCAGGTCGGCGAAGGCTTTTCGGAACTGCTGGACTTTATGATGGAGCACGACCTTCATCCCGGACGGCCGGAGGACGTCGTTTATTCTATAAACCGCTACTCCAGTGTCTCCCGCCGGACTCTGCTCTATTCCCAACTGAGAGACCTCTACGCGTGCCACCGCTTGTCCCAAGAAGTGGGCTAACGGGCCTCCCAGAGGTTAGAATCCCCCTGACACCAGGTTACGTCAGAGAGAAGGGATGCCGGTGAACGAAGAGTTTCAGAAACGCATGATCACCATACTGTCCGGGGTCATCGCCTACGCGGTGTCCGACCGCCTGGCGGAGCGTTACCTGGACGTGCCCGACGAACCGGGCATCAGAGACGATATTTGGGAAGCGTTTATAAAGGGAGCCTTCAGGTTCGCCTCTACGGCGCTGGCTTCTATCATAGTCCGCCAGGTCGTCAGCCGGCGCGGCGGCGGCTAGAAACCCACAGGCTAGAAAGCCACAGGCTAAGGGACCGTAGGAACTGCTTTCAGGCCGAACGTCGGCGTGTGTTTCCCGCTGATGGTTGGGTTATTATTGCGATCATGAGTACGGTAATGATCGTCCTGATTCTGCTGGTAGTAGTGGTGGTGGCCGTTTCGTTGATGCTCGGACGGGTATCTTACGAGGTCCAGAGCGCCCGCGACACGGAGTTCGTCGAGCTGGAGGGCCGGTGGGTCCGCTACAGCGTCACCGGCGGCGGCCCGCCCGTCGTTCTGGTTCACGGGTGGCTCTCCTCGTCCCGGGTTTGGGACCAAGTCGTCCCCAAGCTCTCCCAACGGTTCACGGTCTACACCCTGGACCTCGCGGGGTTCGGCGAGTCCGACAAGCCCTTGGGCGGTTACGGCGCCCGCTACGGCAGCCGGCTGCTCTACGCTTTTTGCGCCCACTTCGGCCTTGCCCGCGCCACCATCGTCGGGCACGACCTCTCGGGCGCCATGGCGGTGAAGCTCGCCGCCGACCACCCGGACATCGTGGGGCGGCTGGTCCTGGTCGCCGCGCCGGCGGACGAAGAGCAGATAGACCTGCCAACGCTACTCTGGTTGGGAACGCTGCCGGTAGTCGGGCCTATCTTCTACACCCTGGGGAGGTACTTGAAGCCCGTACGCAAGCTGTGGCTGAGGTCTTTCGTCCACGACCCCAAAGACCTGCCGAATAATCTCGTAGAAGACGCGGGCAAGCCCACGCCGGCCGCCGCCTCCAAGGCTTTTACCGTTACCCGGCACGAAATCTCCGGCGGGCGCGTCGCCCGGCAGGCCAGGATCATAAAAGTCCCGATACTGCTCCTCGCCGGTGAGGACGACCAGATCATAGACCCCCGGGCGGTTGGCGACTGGGGCCAAAACGCCGCCCAGGCCGAGATAGCCCTGCTGGACGGCTGTGGACACCTGCCGATGGTGGAATCCTCCTCCGAGTTCAGCGCCCGCCTCCTCGCGTTTCTTACGGGGGACGAGGGTTACCTGGAACACGTCAAAGAAGTACCCCAACCGGTGCGGGAAAACCACGCCGAAGAGACCCGGGAAGAGGACGCGGAGGAACCGGACGGCCCGGCCATCCTCGAAGAAGAAACCACCTCCCACGAAGGACCCCCCGCCAACGAACCCCCGAGAAGAAGCGCCCCGTCCGCCCCGTCCGCCGCGTCGAGCCGGGACACTTTCTTTGGCGACCTCGACTGGAACTTCTCGCCCGACCGGCCTTCGTCAACGCCGCGAAAAACACCGGGCGAGGAGGCGCCGGCCTCCGCCGGGGCTTCAGACCCGGACCCGGATGGTGACGAAGCCCCGCCCCCGCGCCGGCTTTCGAGAAAGGCCACGCCGCTACCGCGAAACCGGGATGACGGGGTGAAGCAGCCGGAACAAGTGGAGTCGCGCCCGGAGAACAAAAAGCGCACTCCCCGACGGCCTTCCCGAGAACGCCGGCCCGATAACCCGGATGCCGGGCCCGCCCGCATACCAGAGTTCCCCGACGACCTGTTCCAATGGTCGCAGCCCCCGGGCAAAAGCCAGGGCTCCCGGGAAAAGCCCCGGCGCCGAAAGCCGGCGGGCGACGACGGCGAAGACGGCCGGTAGCCCCGGCGGCGGACCCGCCGCCTCGTAACTCGTACGCGCTTCGTGCGCCCCGAACCCCTCCTTTACAAAGTTTTTCTCAGGTAACGCCAGTCCCTGATGCCCAGAAAGTAACCGGTCGTTATCGAGCGTTGGCGTGAGATCTCCTCGTAGCCTTCGTCTTCGTAGAGCTTGATAGCCGGGGTGTTGTTGCCGCTGACGTGGAGCCCGACAGAGGTTTTGCCGGCTTCGCGGCCCAGGCTCTCCGCCTCGTGGAGCAGGTCGCGGGCCATACCCTGTTTCTTGTAGTCCTCGGTGACGACGAGCCGCTCGACGTAGGCTTCGGCGGGCCTGGGAGAGTACCGGGGATAGGAGAGCAGAATCGTCGCCCAAGCGGCGCGTATAAGGCCCAGGTTACTTTTGAGCGCGCGCCACAAACCCTGGGCCAGAACCGAATCCTGCGACTCCGCCGTCCGGACCCCCACGCTGGCGACCACCCGGTCCCCCGAAGCCGTGACGAGCGATTTTACGCCGCCGCAAGCGTGTTCCAGCTCCACCCACCGCCTCATTATCTCGTTCGAGACGCCCCGGTCTTCGCCGAAAACAGGGATGAACTGGTCCAGGAACCCCTCTACGACGAGCGCGGCGATCACCGGGTCGTCTTCGGGGTTTGCCAGGCGTACGGTAAAGGGCTCGATGGTAGCCATAACGCACGATGATCTTACCAGAGCCACAACGTCGGTAAGTGCTTCGGTAGATGCCGCGGCGGTTTTCACCCCACACTTGGGGCTCCAGAAGCTACCCGAGGCTCTTGGCGGCGTAGATCTGGCTCCACGGCGAATATATGCTACTATCTGATGCGTTTGAAATTAAGTTGAACTTCGCAAAAAGCTCCGGAGGATGATGAAAAGTTACATGGCGCGGCCCCTCCAGGTCGAAAGAAAGTGGTACGTCGTAGACGCCGAAGGAAAGACCCTGGGCCGTCTGGCGACCGAGATCGCGCGCGTTCTGCGCGGCAAGAACAAAGCCCGGTACACCCCGCACGTGGATACCGGCGATTTCGTGGTCGTGGTCAACGCAGATCGCGTGACCGTAAGCGGCAAGAAAGCAGATCAGAAACTCTACCGGCGCCACACGGGCTATCCCGGCGGCCTCCGCGAGACCAGCTACGGGCAGATGATGGACCGCAAGCCGACCGAGATACTGCGCAAGGCCGTCTACGGCATGATGCCCAAGACGCGCCTCGCGCGCCAGCAATTCAAGAAGTTGAAGATCTACGCGGGCCCCGAGCACCCACACGAGGCCCAGCGTCCCGAACCATATGAGGTGAGCTAACATGGCCGAGGCTTTGTACACGGGAACTGGTCGGCGCAAGACTTCGGTGGCGAGGGTACGACTGCTACCGGGTGACGGTAAAATAATGGTGAACGGCCGGGATTACGCCGAGTACTTCCCCCGCCCAGCCTACCAGACGGTGGTCCGGGCGCCGCTGGAACTCCTCGGGACGGGCGCAAACTACGACGTGGTGGCGAAGGTCGAGGGTGGCGGCCTGACCGGTCAGGCGGACGCCATGCGCCACGGCATAGCCCGGGCGCTCTCCGAAGAGTCGCAGGAAGCGCGGGGCGAGTTGAAGAACGCCGGGCTGCTCACGCGGGACTCCCGGGCCGTCGAGCGAAAGAAATACGGCCTCAAAAAGGCCCGCAAGCGCCCGCAGTTCTCCAAGCGCTAACCCGGAAAATTCTTATTTACGGGCGGGCCTTTCCGGATACGGAAGGGTCCGTCCGGCGTTTGGAGGTTTCTTTGCACCAGGAGATCGCTTTCGGGACCGACGGGGTGCGCGGGGTCGCCAATAAGGACTTGACCCCGGAGAAAGCCCTGCGGCTCGGCCTGGCGGCCGCCCGAACTTTCGGGGGCCGCATCGTCGTGGGCCGGGACACCCGGCTCTCGGGCGGAATGCTCTCTTGCGCGCTGGCCGCCGGGATCTCCAGCGGCGGCGGGGAGGTCGTGGATCTGGGCGTCATGCCCACGCCGGGCGTCGCTGCCCTGGCGCCGGAGCTCGGCGCCGCCGCGGCGGGGGTCGTCAGTGCTTCCCACAACCCGTACCCGGACAACGGCATAAAGTTTTTTTCCGGCGCGGGGCACAAGCTCACCACCGAGACCGAAGACGAGTTACAGAGGTTGACCGCCGAGGAGATCGAGAGGCCTTTCGGGGGTGGGGTGGGGGCCGTTACAACCTCCGAAGACGCCGTCTCCTTGTACGCCGGGCTGCTCTTGAACCGGGTAAAGCCGGACGCCAGAGGGACGAAGGTGTTGCTCGACTGCGCCAACGGCGCGGCGTTCGAGGTGGCCCCGCGGGTCTTCGGGGAGTTGGGGATCCGCCCCACGGTCGTGGGCGACGGGCCGGACGGCACTAACATAAACGCCGGGTGCGGGTCTACCCACGTAGACAAACTGGACGTGGCGGGCCACGATGTCGCGTTCGCCTTTGACGGGGACGCCGACCGGGTGTTGGCGGTAGACGAGAAAGGAAACGTGGTGGACGGCGACCGGATAATCGCCATCCTCGCCCGGGACCTCAAAGATCGCGGAAAACTCGCCGGCGTCGTCGTGGTTACGGTGATGAGCAACCTCGGCTTTCACAAGGCTATGGAGACGCTGAACGTGCCTTACGAAGTGACGCCGGTCGGGGACCGGCACGTCGCCCAGGAGATGACGCGCCGCCAGGCCTCCCTGGGCGGGGAGCAGTCGGGCCATGTTATTCTTTCGGAATACGTGACCACCGGAGACGGGCTCGTCACGGCGCTTGCGTTGCTGGACGTAATGGCGCGCAGCGGAAAGCCGCTCTCGGAGCTTGCGGCCGTAATGGAAGTCTATCCGCAGAGCCTCATCAACGTGGCCGTGGAGCGGGCGTCGCTCGCCGGTTCCGTGGCGGCGTCGGGGGCGGTAAGGGCTGCGGTCTCCGGGGCCGAAGCCCGGCTCGGCGGAGAGGGGCGTATACTGCTCCGGCCCAGCGGGACGGAACCCCTGGTCCGGGTAATGGTCGAGCACGAAGATGAGAAAGTGTGCCGGGAGGTCTGCGAAGAAGTCGCGGAGGTCGTGGCGGACGTGGGAACAGATGCGGGAACGGATGCGGGAGCGGAGGTAGAGGTTTGAGGTTTGTTGGCTGCGCGCTGGCGTGGAGACCGGGTGAGGCGCGGGACAAGGTATCCTGCCTGGCGGCGATGGACGAGCGGGGCAGCATCATCGCAAACTCGTTCGCCGGGGACGCGGAGGAGATCTCGGCCTCCGCCAAAGGGTACGCCGACGGGCGCCGCGGCGTGCTCCTCGGCGTAGACGCCCCGCTCTCGGTGCCAAACGAACGGGGGACCCGTGGGATCGAGCGCGTGCTCTCCAGGCTTTCTTTACCGGCTTACTCCGCGAGCCGCAAGATGTTCGGCGGCGAGCCCTACCCGGAAGAACTTTTGGCGGCCCTGCAGGAGATCGGTATAGAGTACACCGACTACCCGTTTGCCCGCGTGCGGGGCCAGAGCGTGGCCGTGGAAGTAGATTCCGGGGCGACGCTCAAAATACTCTCCCTCGAACGCGACCAGGACGACCGCAACGGCGACCTGGCCCGGAAACTCCGTGAGAGGGGGGACCCGAAGTTCCGCAAGGGCAACAAAGAAGAGCGGGCGACGGCGCTAAAGGGCGCGATAGACGTGCTGTGGAACGCCCCGGGGCTGAGGATGAGGACCGGAAACCTCTCCTCGGACCTCGGTTCCCCGGAGAACGTGGACATCTCGAAGCTGGACGTGGGCCCCAAACTCTCGCACGCGGACCTCGACCGTCTTTCTAGCCTCGTCGAGGCGACGCTGGCGGCCTACACCGTACACCGGCACTGGAAGGGCCGGGGTGGCTCCATAGTCGTGGGTTCCGGTTACGAAGGCTCCGTACTCCTTCCCGCCTCCGAGACGCTGCACGAAAGAATAGCCGAAGAGTGCCGCGGCGCCGGGATCCCGTACGTCTAACATGGGGCTCTGCGTACGCATAATCCCGTGCCTCGACGTAAACGCGGGCCGCGTTGTCAAGGGCACGAAGTTCAAAAACCTCCGGGACGCCGGAGACCCGGTCGAGCTGGCGGCCCTCTACGACCGGGAGGGGGCGGATGAGATCGTCTTCTACGACATAACCGCCTCCCACGAACGCCGCGACACGGCTACAAAGCTCGCCCGCCGCACCGCCGAAGAGGTCTTTATCCCCTACACCATCGGCGGCGGCGTCCGGACCGGGGACGACATGCGCGCCATGCTCCGGGCCGGGGCCGACAAGGTTTCCGTAAACAGCGCCGCCGTAAACAACCCGGACCTCATAAGCGCCGGGGCCGAACGTTTCGGCAGCCAGTGTGTAGTCCTGAGCGTGGACGTAAAGCGCCGGCAGTCGGGGACGGGTTGGGAGGTATATCTCAACGGCGGCCGGTTGAACACAGAGATGGGCGCCCTGGAATGGCTCGTAGAAGGCGAGAAGCGGGGGGCCGGGGAGTTCGTGCTCAACAGCATGGACGCCGACGGCACCGAGGGCGGCTATGACCTGGATTTGATCTCCTCCGTCGCAGAGAAGACCAACCTCCCGATAGTCGCCTCCGGTGGCGCCGGTGGCCCCGAAGACATGGTCTCCGCCGTAGAGGCCGGGGCTGGAGCCGTACTCGCCGCCAGCATATTCCACTTCAACGAATGGAGCATTGAGTCAGTCAAACGACACATGTCCGAGGCCGGGGTTCCGGTCCGGTGAGCAGCGTGGAGAGCATCCGGTTCGACGAAAACGGCCTCGTGCCCGTGGTAGCCCAGGACGTTCACACTGGCGAGGTCTTGACGCTCGCCTACGCGAACCGCGAGGCCGTAGAAAAGACGCTATCCGAGGGGGAAGCCAACTACTACTCCCGGTCGCGGCGGGAGTTGTGGCGCAAGGGGGCGACGAGTGGCAACACGCAGGTCGTGGCCGAGGTACGACTGGACTGCGACGCCGACGCGCTACTCTACCGGGTCGAGCCGCGCGGCCCGGCGTGCCACACCGGCGGGCGGACTTGTTTCTTCACCACGGTCGCGGGTGAGGGCGTGGGCGTGGCCGCCGAAGGTTCCGGCGACGGCGAGGGGTTTGGGACGACGGTCGAGCGGCTGGCCCGGACGATAGAGGAGCGCCGCCGGGAGATGCCGGAAGGTTCTTACACGGCGGAGTTGATCCGCCGCGGCCCCGAGAGGGTGGCCCAGAAGGTCGGCGAGGAGGCCGTCGAGGTGGTGATAGCCGCACTCCGGAAAGACCGGGTGGCGGAGGAAACGGCGGACCTCGTATATCACCTGCTGGTTCTGCTGGAGGAGCGGGATGTGAACCTCGACGAGGTGGCGCGGGTCCTAAATGGCCGGCACCGCTAACCCGCGGCTTGTCCCCTCCCTGAACGAGGCCCGCGGGCTCGCCCGCGGCCACGACGTGGTGCCGGTATACGCGGAGTTCATCGGGGACCTCGAAACCCCGATCTCCGCCGTTATGAAGTTTTCGGATGAAGAGAACGTCTTCTTGCTGGAGAGTGCGGAGGGGGGAGAACGCTTCGCGCGTTACTCGTTTCTCGGCTTCGATCCCAAACGTACGCTCTCTTACCGGGCCGGTGTCTACACCGTCGTGGACGCCGACGGGGTGCGGGAGGTGCCGGCGGAGGACCCTTTTCGGGGCCTGGCGGATATCGTGGGTAAAAAGAGCGTCGCCCCACTACCGAACCTCCCGGCCTTCGTGGGCGGCGCCGTTGGGTATTTCTCGTACGACGCGGTGCGCTACCTGGAGAATTTGCCGGATGCTCCACCCGACGACCTCGACGTGCCGGAGGCTTACTTCGTCATTACCGACACGCTCGTCGTCTTCGACCACCTCCGGCATCGCATCCTCGTCGTCGCGCTGGTGGATGCGGCGCGGTTGCGCGACGTGGAGGGGGAGGGTTTCGCGGCGGCTTACCGGCGTGCGGCGGACGACATCCGGCGGATAGTGGGGCGCCTCTCGGCGCCCGCAAGGGACCGGAGCCCGAACGGGGGCGTCGGCGGGGCGCCGGACGTTTCGTCCAACCTCACCCGGACGGAGTACGAAGAGGCCGTGGAGAAAGCGAAAGAGTATATCCGGGCGGGGGATGCGTTCCAAGTGGTGCCGTCGCAGCGGTTCCAGGCGGAGATCGGGGACCTCGACCCCCTGTTGCTCTACCGGGGCCTCCGCAGCGTCAACCCGTCGCCCTACATGACGTACCTGAAGCTCGGGGACTTCTACATAGTCGGGGCCTCGCCGGAGCCGTTGGTCCGGGTCGAGGAAGATCGGGTAATGACCCGTCCCGTGGCGGGAACCCGGTGGCGGGGCGCGTCGCCCGAAGAAGACGCGGCGTTGATGGAAGAGTTGCTCGCGGACGAGAAAGAGCGGGCCGAGCACGTAATGCTCGTGGACCTCGGACGCAACGACCTGGGGCGGGTCAGCGAGACCGGCACCGTAGAACTCGCGGACTTCATGGACGTGGAGAGCTACTCGCACGTCATGCACATCGTCTCGACCGTCGAGGGGAAGCTGCGGGAGGGCCTCACCGCGCTCGACGCGCTGGCCGCGGCCTTCCCGGCCGGTACGGTCTCCGGCGCCCCGAAGGTGCGGGCGATGGAGATCATCGACGAGCTAGAACCTACCCGGCGCGGCCCTTACGCGGGCGCCACCGGATACTACGGCGTGGACGGCCGCCTGGATACCTGCATAACGCTCCGTACCGCCCTCGTGAAGAACGGTACGGCTTACTTCCAGGCCGGCGGCGGCGTCGTGGCCGACTCGGTCCCTTCCCTGGAGTACGAAGAGAGCCGCAACAAGGCCGGGGCGATAGCGCGGGCGCTGGAGGTCGCCCGCAGCCGGGAGATGTGGCTTTAACGGGCTTCCCCGTAACGGGCGGGGACCGGTCCGGGAGCTAGCCGCGCCGGTCCCCGTTAAGCTATAATTCCGGCCATGTTAGGGGCGTTTATCGTATTCTTCGGCTACTTGTTGGGCGCCGTTCCGACCGGCCTTCTGGTCGGGAAGGCGGCGGGCGTAGACATTCGGAAAGTAGGCAGCGGAAACATCGGCACCGCCAACGTCCTCAGGGCGGCGGGTAAGTGGGCCGCCGCCCTGACGATGTTCGGGGATATGCTCAAGGGTCTGATCCCGGTTTTGCTGGCGCGGCTGGTGGTGGATGAACCTTGGATCGTCGCGCTCACCGCCCTGGCTTCGGTGGTCGGACACTGCTGGCCGGTATTTCTGCGCTTTAGGGGTGGAAAGGGCGTGGCTACGGGCGCCGGAACGATACTCGCCCTGGCGCCGCTCCTGGGGCTCGGGCTTTTCGGGCTCTGGTGGGTCGTGGCGCTGGCGAGCCGGTATACTTCCCTGGCGGCGATCGTCACAATGGCCGCCGGGGCGCCCATGTTTCTCGTCTTCGGCCAGCCGGTACCCTACGTGCTCTACACCCTCGTGGGTGGCGCGCTGGTCATCTGGTTGCACCGAGAAAACGTCCGGGCGCTCTTGAACGGCACGGAGAGAAAGGTTGGTCAGAAGGTGGACAAGCGTGGATAGCGGCCTCTGCGAAGCGTACCGGGGGAAAAACGTCCTGCTTACCGGCGGGACCGGGTTTCTGGGGATGGCGCTGGTTGAGAAAATGCTGCGTAGCCTCCCGGAACTCGGACGGCTGTACCTCGTGATCCGGCCTTCCCGCGACAAACCAGCCGCCGACCGCTTCGAAAAGGACGTCCTGCAATCCGCCGCTTTCAAGAAGCTGCGGGAAACGAAGGGCGACGACTTCGAGGAGTACGTGGAAGACAAGGTTCGCATACTGGAGGGCGACGTGCACGCCCCGAAACTCGGGCTCGGGGAAGAAGACCTCGTCGAGCTTTCGCGGGAGGTGGAAGTGGTAATTCACTCTGCCGCCTCGGTCGTCTTCGACGCGCCGCTGGACGCCGCGGTGGACTCGAACGTCCGGGGTACGCTGGGGCTTTTGAAGCTCGCCCGTGACTGGGAGAAAAAGCCGCTCTTTATGCACATCTCGACGGCCTACGTGTCGGGGAACAGCGGCGTAACGGCTCCCGAGGCGCCGCCGGCGGGCCTGACGCCGAACGGCACGACGCTCGACGCGAGAAAAGAAGTTTCGAGCCTCGAAGCGATCGCCGGGGAGGTAGAGCGGGCGTCCCGGGAGAAGGTTCTTTTGCGGCGGTTGGACCGGGAGGCCCGGCGGGAGTTGGGTATGGTCGGCGAAGAAGAAGAAGTGGCCGACAGGGTGGATCAGTTACGGCGGGCCTGGATGCGCGAGCGGCTGGTCGAGGTCGGGACCGGGCGGGCGCAAGAGCTCGGCTGGAACGACGTGTACACTTTTACCAAGTCTCTGGCCGAGCGAATGGTGGTTTTGGAGAAGGGGGACGCGCCGCTCATCATCTTGCGGCCGGCGATCATCGAGAGCAGCCAGAAGGAGCCTTACCCCGGTTGGATCCAGGGCACCCGCATGGCCGACCCCATCATCATGGCGTTCGCCAAAGGCATCCTGCGTGAGTTCCCCGGCGACCCGAACAGCTATGTAGACCTCGTCCCCGTAGACCACGTCGTAAACGCCATCCTCGCCGCCGGCGCCCGCCGCCCGGAGCAACCCGAAGTCTTCCAGGTGGCCTCCGGTGAGCGCAACACCCTGCGCTACCGGGGCTTCTACGACATCGTGCGCGAGTACTTCCTGAAGAACCCACTGCGCGATTCCGGGGGCCGCCCCGCCCCGCTGCCGGAGTGGAGTTTTCCCGGCCGCAAAAGGGTCGAGAACGGCCTCAAGCTGGAGCTCGCGGGGCTCAAGGTAGCCGGCGCGGTCGCCGCCCGGATGCCGGACGGACACATGGCCTCCGACGCGCGCCAGCGCACAGCCCGGGCCGAGAAGCGCGCCCGCATGAGCCTCTACTACAGCCGCATCTACGGCGCTTACGCCAATATGAAAGCCACCTTCTCCACGGCCCGCACGGCGCAACTCTACAAAGAGCTTGGCCCGCAGGACCAGAAAGAGTTCTTTTTCGACATCACGCAGCTCGACTGGAAGAAATACCTGCACGAGGCGCACCTGCCGGCGCTCACGACGAAACCGGGCCGAAAAAAGCGCAAAAGGGTGGAAGAAGAGCCGGGGGAGGTTGCGGCGATCTTCGACGTGGACGGCACGCTCGTCGGATCCAACGTCGTTTCTTACTACGCCTGGCTGAAGATGCAGGAACTGTCGCCCGCCGTGCGGCCGCTCTGGCTCGCGGCTTTCCTGCCGAAAATACCTTACTACTGGCTCCTGGACAAAGTCAGCCGGACCCACTTCAACCGCGCTTTCTACAAAAACTACCGGGGCTGGAAACCATCCCGCGCCCGGCAGCTAGGCAAAGACAGCTTCGCCGGTTTCACCTTGCAGCGTATCTATCCCGGCGCGTTGGAACGCCTGCTGGAGCACAAAGAGGCCGGCCACCGGGTCGTGTTGCTCTCCGGCGCCCTGGACTTCCTGCTCGAACCCTTCGAAGACCTCGTAGACGACGTACTAAGCGCCTCCTTGGAGGAAGAAGATGGCGTGTACACCGGCGAACTCGACGGGACCCCGGTCGCCGGGGACGCGCGGGCCCGGATGCTCGCCTCCTTCGCCCGGCGGCGGAAGTTGGACCTGTCCCGGTCCTACGCCTACGCGGACTCTATCTCCGACCTGCCGATGATGGAGGCCGTCGGCAACCCGGTCGCCGTAAACCCCGACCGGCGCTTGGCGGCGGCCGCCGAAAAGCGGGGCTGGAAGGTCCAACGCTGGGGCAAGAACGGCGCGGCCCCGAAGAAAACCTGAGTTTGCGCGCCCTCGTATACCGCAAGTCCATCCCACGCTACCTGCTTATGCGCGCCGGCGCGAAACGCATAAAAAACCTGGAGACTGGCCGCTACGCCCCGCTACAACTCGAAGAAGCGCCCGAGCCCGGGCTGCCGACGCCGGATTGGGTGCGGGTAAAACCATCGCTGTCCGGCATCTGCGGCTCGGACCTCGGGACAATATCGTCGGAGAACTCCCCATACTTCTCGCCGATTACCTCTCCACCATTCGTCCTCGGCCACGAAGTCGTCGGTGTCGTAACCGAAGATAGCCCCGGTTTCGAAGCCGGAGAAAGGGTTGTTGTGGAGCCCGCCCTCGGCTGCGAGGTCCGCGGCATCGAACCTTTCTGTCCGTATTGCGCCGCCGGGCGCTACGCTCTGTGCCTCAACGTAACGAAGGGGGACGTTGCGCCCGGCATTCAGACCGGTTTCTGCCGCGATACGGGCGGCGGCTGGTCGCGGGGGGCGCTCGTCGCCCACCCGTCGCAACTCCACCGCGTACCGGACGCGCTTTCGGACGAGGCCGCCGTCGCCGTCGAGCCGCTGGCCTGCGCCGTTCACGCCGCGCTTCAGGCGAGCCCCGGGCCGGAGGATACGGCACTCGTCATCGGGGCGGGGAGCGTCGGGCTCTTTACCGTCGCGGCGCTCCGCAGATTAACGGACGCAGGCCGGATAATCTGCGGAGCCAAGCACGACCGTCAGCGAAAGGAAGCCCTCCGGCTCGGGGCTGACGCTGTGGTAGAGCCGAAAGAGACGTACACGACGCTCCCCGGGATGCTCGGCACCGAGACACACGAGCCGGAGCTCGGCAAGCCCGTGGTGATGGGTGGTGCGGAGAAAGTCTTCGAGTGCGTAGGCTCGCCCTCCACGATGGAGGATGCGATCCGGCTGACAAAACCCGGCGGAGAAGCGTCGCTCGTCGGGATGCCCGGTACAAAGAGCAGCCTGGACCTCACGGCGCTCTGGTACAAAGAGATCAGCCTCGCGGGAACTTACGCCTACGGCGTCGAGGATTACGGGGGGGAGAGGGTAAAGAGCTTCGAGCTGGCACTGCGTCTCGCGCCGGAGATAAGTTTAGAGAAACTCATTGGTCCGCACTTTCGTTTGGAGGAATACCGGGAGGCAATCTCCACGGCCCGGAGCGCGGGACGCGACGGAAACGTGAAAGTGGTGTTCGATCATAGAGCCGTTAGCGGTTGAGCCGTCAGCAATTCAGCCTGTCAGCCGTTCAGCAAGGGATCAGCGACAGAGAGATTCGTCGAACCAAAGATGCTCTATCATGGGCCAATGGATTCGACGATTTCAGAACAGGGGCGAAGTCCGAGACGAGAAACGCTGGGCACCAAAAAGCTGAACGCTGAAAGCCGCCGGAGGCGGCGTGCTGGCAGGCTGACCAGCTTCGACCAAAGGGAGACACAATGAGCCGTCCCGCACAGATAGTAACCCTAGACGAGAACAGCCCGCCGATGATGTTCAACGCGGGGGTCCAGTTTCATTACGAGAAACTACCGGAGGGGACGCGGGTGATCTACCCTCCCGGACCCGTCGAACCGCTCGAAGACCCGAACGTCGCCATCGAACGCGCGCTCCTGGAGCCGATGGGGATGGAGCCGCTGCACGAGCTTCTCCACCCCGGTATGAAGCTGACCATCGTCTTCGACGACGTATCGTGTCCGCTGCCGCCGATGAAGCCGCCGGACAACCGCCAACTCGTGATCGAGAAGGTGCTAGAGAAAGCCGCCGCAAAAGGCGTCGAGGACATCCACTTGATCACAGCCCTGGGCTTGCATCGGCGGATGACGGAGAAAGAGTTGCGGTGGGCGCTGGGGCAGAAGATCATGGCCCGCTACTACCCCGACCGCCTCTACAACTACGACGCCGAGGACGAAGCCGGCAACACCGTTATCGGGGAGACGGAACACGGGGAGCAGGTCCGCATCAGCAAACGGGCCGCCGACAGCGACCTGATCGTCTACGTGAATATCAACTTCGTCTCGATGAACGGCGGCCACAAATCCGTCCACACCGGCATCTCACCCTACTCCTCCATCCGCCACCACCACAACGCCCACACCCTCGAAAACACCCGCTCCCTCATGGACCCGCCAAACTCTGCCTTGCACAGTTCGGTCGGCCGGATGGGGGAGATCCTGGACAAAGAACTCAAAGTCTTCCATATCGAGACGACCCTGAACAACGCGGCCTTCCCGTCCGTCTTCAATTTCATGGCCCAGCCCGAACACGAATGGAACGGCCTCACGAAAGCAAACTTCCTCGTCAATCATAAAGCGACCCAGAAGATGCCCCGGGGCGCGGCACGCAAGATCTTCCAGTCCATCGTCGCCCCGCACAAGATGACCAGTGTGCAGGCCGGCGCCACGGATCCGGTCCACGAAGAGACCATGAAAAACCTCTACCGCCAGAAACTGGTACAGGTCGAAGGCCAGTCCGACGTGCTGATGCTCGGCGTGCCGTACATCGGGCCGTACAACGTGGACTCCATAATGAACCCGATCTTGGTCCACAACATGGTCCTCGGCTACCTCTTCAACCTCTACAAAGGCAAACCGCTGGTGAGAAAAGGCGGCGTCGTCATAGCGACCCATCCCGTCCCCTACGAGTTCGACGAAGTCCACCATCCGAGCTACAAGCCGTTCTTCGACGAGGTTCTAGCCGAAACCACCGACCCGCACGAAGCCGAGCAGAGGTTCGAGCAGAAATATATCCACGACCCCTGGTACAAGACGCTCTACCGAAACTCCCACGCCTACCACGGCTGGCACCCGTTCACCACCTGGCAGTGGGGCGCCCACGCCCTGGATCACCTGGGGGACGTCATCTTCGTCGGCGGCGATCCGACGACCACGAAACACATGGGCTACAAACGCGCCAACACCGTCGCCGAAGCCCTGGAAATAGCAGAAGACACGGTAGGGCCGAACCCGAGCAGCACCTACATGCACATCCCGCCGCTTTTTATGTGCGAGGTAGATTAACCGGACGTTCGCTGGTCCTCCGGCTCGAAAACGACCACGGCCTCGTTTTCGAAGACTTTTTGGTACGGCCCGTTCTCAAAGGCGGAGAGGTTGACGCCCGGGTAGCTTTTTGAGAGGACGGCGTAACGCAGGTCGTAACGCCCGATAATGTTCCGGGTGCGCCTGCTTTGCGGGTTCAGGAGCATCCAGCGGGCATCTTTTATCTCCCGCGCGCCGCCGGGGGGTAGGGAGCGGGGGGTTCGTACCCGGCGCTCCGGGTAGGCCTGTAGGCCGTCGTAGCCGCCCAGGGCGAGCATTCCCCGGCTCGTGGTGGACTCGTAGGAGGGGGTGGGCAGTATTCTGCCGCCCGAGTTGTGGTCTTTTAGCCACTCGCCCGCCGCCGCAACTTCCGGCGTGAGGGTGTTGGCCGGCCCCGGTTTGGCCGCCTGCCCCAGGGATGCCCAGGCCTGGGCGCCCACCAGGGAAAGCGCGAGGACCCCGGCGACGACGGCGACCACCGGGGCAAACCCCGCTTTTACCGAAAACGAGAACCTGCGGGCCGGGACGGACGCCGCCAGGGAGTTAAAGACGGCGACCAGGCCCAGGGCGGCGAGTACGGAGAGGGGGATGCCCAGGTCTCGCTCGAAGCGTTGGGGAAAGGCGCTCAGGGCGGTGCGGCTGCCGACGAAAAGAACCCCGCACCACAGCAGCAGCGTGATCTGCGAGAGCCGGCCGGGCAGGTTCTTTGGAAAGACCCCCGGAGCGAAGAGCAGTAACAACCCCAAAACCGCGAAGGCGAAGACCCCCGGTGAGACCCGTTCCGGCAGGCCTACGAGGGGGAAGGTCGGTTGGGTGCCGACCACGATGGAGACGGCCTCGCCGCCGGCCCCGGTCTCCGTGCCTGTCAGGAGCCCGCCGAGAAGTTCCCCCAGTTCGTAGGTGTCCCAGGCGTACAGGACCGAGAGAACCCCGAGAAGCGCCAGCGAAAGTAATAGCGTGACACCCCGCTTCCGGTCCCGGGCGAGCAGGCACAAAGGTAGGAGCAGCGTCGCGACCGGGGCCAGGAGGAGCACCGCGTAGAAGGTGCCGACCGAGTGGTAGAGGACCACCGAGGAGCCGAGAAGGGCGAGGGCAAACGCCGGCCGGGGACCCGGCGAGCGGTAGAGTCGGATCAGGGCCGCGACCATCAAAACGAGCAGGAACTGCGCCGAGACGAGGTTCGGGTAGCGGGCGTCCGAGATGTTCTCCCAGACGCCGTTTAGAAGCAGGCCGCTTGTGGCGGCCGCGGCCAGTCCGGCCCAGCGTCCCCACAGGTCCTTCGCCAGCGCGTAACAGGCCACCGCGGGCAGCAGGATCAGGGCCGGCGCCAGAACGGGAAACACCTCTAAAGGTTCCAGGCCGGAGACCCGGGAAACGGAGGCGGTGAGCGTGGAGAAGCCGGGTGGATACACGAGAAAAGCGTCGTAGTGTCCTACCGCGAGCATCTCGTTTGCCTGCACCGCGTGGTTGTACTGGTCTCCACCGCGCAGGTAAGGCCAGTCGTAGAGCGCCGGCCCCGCGTACCCGCGGACTAAAACCAGGGACAGCACGGCCGCCACCACCGCAAGAAAAAGAAAGCCGCCGGCCTTTCCCCCGGCCGGAGGAGAGTATGACGGCGAGGCCTTTCGACGGCCGCCGGTCCACGTCAGCACGCCGGCGAGTACGACGAGAACTCCTCCGGATATTGTCAAAACCGGGACCCCGAACGGTCCGGACAATTCCAGGCCCGGTGAACCCGGAGGGGCGAGGTTGGCCCAGAGCAAGAGCCCCAGGGCCGGGACCAGCGCCACGAGCGCGGGCAGGTTCAGGGTGGGAGAGTAGGAAGCGGGGCGGTCTCCGCGGGTTCTTGACGGGCCGAAGCGGAGGCGAACGGCGAGCCCGCAGACGAAAACGATCAACGGGGCGAGCAGGGCGACCGCGGTGCCCACCCCGGCGTCGAAGCCCCACATGATCGCCAGCGCCACGGGGGGCACGAGCGCCATCGAGAAGGCCGTCGAGAACGCCAGACGCTCTACGGGGTCCGGTTTTTCGGCCCGCAGGGCCGTCGTCCAGAACCATCCGGGTGCGACGCAGGTTAGTGCGGTGGCGAGAAAGGCCGGGAGCAGGTCCGCTAGCAAAGCGTTGTCCGGAATTTCGGTTTACTCACGGGCTTTCCAGGTCCGACCGGTCCACGGCGAAGAGCACGTAGCGCCCGCCCGGCGTATCGAGCCGGGATAGGCCCGGTGTCCCGTCCAGGAGCGACGTCAGGGGGTTGGCCGCCGGAACCAACACGTAGTCTACCTCGTAGCGGCGCAGGATACCCCGCCGTTCTTCCGGGGTCGCGTTCTGGTAGAACGCCCGCACGTCCAACGAACTTTGGGGTACCTCTACGTTCTGGCCGGAGACGCGCTCCAAGTCTTCCAGGTTATCTATAACCGGCTGACCTCGGAAACTTATGACGTTCGCCTCCGCCGAATATGCGGGTATGACGATGTTGTCGAAGTCCGGCGCCAGGACTACCGAAGGCTTCGTTATGTTGCGCCCCATCCAATGGAACGCCGGGTCCAGGCGTATGTCCTGGAAAGCGGGTTTGCCTATAAAGTTTCCCTCGTAGCCGTAAGTCCCGTCTATTTCGGAGACACCCCGCGGCAAAACGGCCGCCGCCAAACCGCAGACCAGTAACAGTACGACCGGCGGGACGAACTTCGCGGCCCCGTTCGTCCCGCCTATTTGCTCGACGGGCCAGCGGACGAGCTCCCAGAGCATCCAACCCAGGGTAAGGAACGCCGCCAGCGGTATGGGCCACGAGAGCCGGTGTAGCTGGCCGGGGGCGACCACCTTGTCGCCCAGGAACGTCGCGACCGGGGGCACGTAACAGGCCACGGTGGCAACCAGCAACATCCCCAGCAGCAGTTGGGCCGCGGCCCCCCCGGACCTCATGCGCCACGGCAAAAACGGCACGCCCAGCACGTAGGCGGTTGCGATGGCGGGGTTCAGCACGAGCGACGGGTGCATTATGTACGAGCCGTTTTCGAGGACGAAAATGTTCATCCACTCCTCGCGGACAAAGACCTGGTTTGCGAGCACCACGGGGTCCGAGTCGCCGATGTCCGCCGAGTAGAGCGTGGAGGAGAGCGCCCGGCCGGTAGCCAGGACGTATCCGGCCGGGACCACCAGGATGCTAAGGAGCGCCAGGGCCAGGGCCGTAGCACCCTTCCAGGCCGCAAGACTCCCCACGTTCCGCACGACGTGCAGCAAGCCGTACCCGGAAACCGAGATACCGATGATAGCCAGCCCCGCCGGGTGCATGGAAACAGAGGCCCAACACAGAAAACCGAAGATCAAGAGGTGCCGGAACCGCCTCTTTTGCAGGTACCCGACGGCGAAGCAGAGCGCGACCGGCATGAAGATAAAGCGGGCCACGCCCTTGTCCTGAATGATCCGTACCAGGAACTCTTTTCCGAAAAGCGGTAGCTCCCCGCCGATGTTGACGAGCAGAAACAGCGCGTAGAAACACCCCGCCACCAACGCCGGTCCGGGGCCGAAGAGCTGGCGGCCCAGCGCGTACAACGCCAGCAGCGATACGGCCGCCAGCGTGGGGGAGAGGTACTGAATCGCGAGCGATATAGGGTCCAGGCCGGAGACCCGGGCGAGCGCCGCCTGTTCTAGAAAGAAGCCGTTGATGAGTATTCGCGAGGGCCCGGTCTCGGTGCCGAAGTACGGGTTGACGGCGGCTAGCCGGCCGGACTCCAGGTAGTCCCGGACCCAGGCCAGGTAGTTCCAGGTGTCACCGTCTATCCACGGAGCATCCCCCGCCAGAAACACTAACGCGCCGCCGAGCAGCACGAACACCGGCCACAACCATAGCGAATCCCAATGAAGGCCCGCGTCCGTAACGCCGGGCTCCGTTCCGCCGGGCTCCGTTCCGCCGGAACCATCCGACGCGGGGTGGTCGTCTGGAGGGCGGGCCGTCAAGGTCGTGGCGACCAGCGTGGCGGCCGTCAGGAACAAAGCCAGGATAACGCCGCAGACGGCCAGGTAAAAGTTCAGGCTAACGTGCAGCAGGAGGGCCGGGACCCCCACGAGGCCGTAGAGGCCCATGCCGAGGGTGACCGCCGCCGGTATCAGCGCCGGGCCGGGAAAGAGGCCCCGGGCAAACCACCGCACGAGCAACGCCCCCGGGGCGGTGAGCAAGACAAAGGACCCTAGAAAGGCCACGAGGGGCGGCAGGCCGGTCATGAAACCTCGCAGGGGACCGAGCAATATCAGGATGACGAGGCATAAAACTACAACCACCGATTCGAAAGGGCGAAACCTCTGGAGGATCTTGGCCGGGCGTTCTCTCATCCCGGTTTTCTCCGGTTCCTCTGGTTTCTTACGTCCATCAGGTCGCCCGCCAGACTACGAACAGCGTTAGCAGGCACAGCGGCGCCAGAGAGAGGTACGCCAGGGCGTCGCCGCCGAGGTCTGCCAGGAAGCCTCCTAGCGGGCCCCCGACGGCGTACCCGGAGGCCCAGACGACGTTGGTCGCCGCGAAAGCCGTGGAGGGTCTTATCCCGTATTTCTCGGTTCCTTCGGTAAAGAGGGCCGTGCTGGGGGCCAGAGAAAAATTGAAGAACACGGCGGCGAGAACCACCAGGAGCGCCAGGACGTAGGGGTTGGCGGCCCAGGACAGGGCCGCGAGAACCGCGAAAGAGACCAGGAGCGACATGGAGATCGGGGGCCGGTAGCCCGCGCGGTCGGACCAGCGGCCCGCCAGGGGGTGGGCGGCCGCCTCCGCCGCGGCGCCCAGCAGAAAGACGACCCCGATAGCCGCCGCGCCCCAGCCCAGGCTGGAAAACTCCAGGGGCGAGAGCACGGCGAGGGAGGCAAACAGCAGGGGCGGGAGGGCTATAAGCCAGAGCCCGGCGGAGAGCCGGGGGCGGAACAAGTTCCCCAGCTTGCGGAGGCTGGGCAGGTCTTTCTCCGGGGGCGGGGCGGGGGTCGAGAGGGCCCAGAGCGCGACGATCAAGCCCAACCCGGAAACGGCGAAGAAGATCTGGGCCACCCCGACGGTCTCCGCCGCGCCGCCGAGGGCCGGGCCGATCAGGGCCCCGACCACGGCGGCGCTGATGAGCGTACCGAGCATCTGACCCCGCCGTTCTTCGGGGACCTGGACAAAGACCCAGGTAAAGGCCGAGATCCAGGACAGGGCGCTCGCGAAACCTTCTCCCAAGCGCAACGCCACCAGCATCCAATACTCATCCACCAGGCCGAACGGCAAACTCGTAGCCGACAGCAGCAACAGGCCGAGAACCGCCGTGCCCTTTACCCCGAGCCGGGACGCCAGGTAGGCCCCGGGGACGCTTCCCAGTATGATCCCGACCCCCATAACCCCGGAGAGAACCCCGACCTGGCCTTTTGTCAGCCCGAGCTCGCCGGAGAAGTACGGGACGAGCGGCACCAGGACACCGTAGAAAACGGTGTCGGCCAGCACTATGGCGCAGGTAAGAAAGAGTAATCGCCGCACGGCGCGTATTCTACCCTTTTGTTTCCCCCAGAAAATGCCCGGAGATAGCTTTTACGGGGACTTCACGGCGGGTTTGTTAGTATCACCACGATGAACGGCGCAATCAAAAAACCCGCCGGCCTTTTAAGGGGCTGGCTCGCCTGGCGGCGGCGGAGCATCCCCAACAAAGTGCTCTTTTCCACCGCGGTGTTTCTGGGCCTCTTCGTTACCGGGTCTTTCGCGTGGACCACCTTAAACCCGGCCCCCGGAGACTTCGCCCGGTACTTCGCCTTCTACTGGGTGTGGGGGCTCTGCGCCGTGGGTTTGCTCCTCGGGATGGCCGAGTACAAAACCAGCCCGCTGCGCAAAGGCCGGGAGAAAGGTCACCTCTTCATCTTGCTTTATCTCGGAGCGCTCCTCATAATAACCCGGGCCCTGAACATGTTCTTGTACTACGGACCATAACTCAGAAAGTGGGACTATGCTGAAAGCTCTTCTGTTCGACCTGGACGGTACCTTGTGCAACACGGACGCCGTTCATTTTCCGGCCTGGATGGAGGTCTTGCGGCCCCACGGCATCGAGGTGACCCGCGAGTACTACGACGAGCGGCTGGCCGGCCGGGTAAACGTGGACGTCGTGGACGACGTGTTGCCGGACCTCTCCGAAGAAGAGCGTCGCAAACTGATAAAAGACGAGGAGGAGCGCTCCCGGGACCGGACCGCGCAGATAGGTCCCCTGCCCGGGTTGCGGGAGCTGTTGGACGAGGGAACGCAGCGGGGGCTGGCGCTCTCCCTGGTTACCAACTCCGTAGAAGCCGACGCGGACCAGATCCTAGAGCCCCTGGATTTGCAGGGAACCTTCGATCCCGTCGTGTACCCGAGCGAGGTGGGCGAGAGTAAGCCGGAGCCGGATCCTTATTTGGAGGTTCTGGAGCGGCTGGGAATCGGGGCCGACGAGGCCCTCGCTTTCGAGGACTCCGTCACCGGCGCCAAAGCCTCGCACACGGCCGGCATCCCGACGGTCGGCATCTCCGCGGCCCACACCCCCGAAGAGCTGAAAGAGGCCGGCGTGAACCTCGTGATAGGGGACTTCGCGGACCGGGCATTGTACGACCTGCTGGATAACCTGCAGCAAAACCACGACTCCTAGTGCTCGAAGCCCTGCTCTTGGACCTCGACGGCACCCTGGCCGAAACCGACTCTTTGCACCGGCCCACCTGGGCTGCCGTACTGGCCCCCCACGGCATCGAGGTAGACGAAAAGTTCTACGAAGAAAACATTAGCGGGCGCCTAAACCCGGACGTCGTCGAAGAGCTGCTGCCCCACCTCTCCGAAGAAGAGGGCCGGCGGATAGCCGAAGCCAAAGAAGAAGACTTCCGGCGCAACACCGGCACGCTGGAACCCTTGCCGGGCCTGGTGGACTTCCTCGAAAAAGCCCGGGGGCGCGGCCTGAAACTCGTCCTCGTCACCAACGCCCCGGAAGAGAACGTAACGGCCATACTAGGCGGCCTGCAACTCGCAGGCGCCTTCGACGCGACGCTGCTCGCCGGGGAAGTAGAGGCCGGCAAACCCGACCCGGCCCCGTATCTCGCCGCCCTGAACGAGCTAAAACTTTCTCCCGGAGAAACCCTGGCCTTTGAGGACTCGTCCTCCGGCATAACCTCGGCCGTAAAAGCCGGCATTCCCACGGTCGGCATCGCCTCCACCCACGACCCCGCCAAGCTCCTCGAAACCGGGGCTTTTATGGTGTCGGAAGACTTCACCGACCCCGAATGTATCGCTTTACTCGACGTATAGCCCGCCCGCTACGCGGCTACGCGGCTTCTCTAACTTCCAGAGTCCTTAGAAAACCGGACAGCCGTTTTTCATACCCGGGGTGTTTGTACGCTTCTACGTGGTCGTAGCCTTCCAGCTTCCAGAACGTGGCCCCGGGATAAGCTTCCCTAAACAGCCGGGCGTGGCGAAAAGGTACGGTTTCGTCGGTGGTCGAGTGGATCACGAAAAAAGGCGTGTCTTTCTCGGAGAGCCGGGCCGCCGCTTTTTCGGGGACCACGGCCCACGGGTCAAAGCCCAGGAAGGTCTTTGCCATGAGCATCGTCCCGGGGTTGAAAAAGGCCGGCAGGCCGCTGTTCTCCGGTATCGCGTCGTCGAGGAGCAGTGGTAGGTCCGCGTACCCGGCTTCTTCGACCACGGCGGCCAGTTCTCTGCCGGGGGCGCTGCGGACGACCGTGGCGCCGCCCATTGACCAGCCGTGCAGGACTGTTTGTTCCGGTTCGATGCCCTGTTCATCCAGCCAGTTCAGGGCCCCGCGGACGTCGCGGGCTTCTTTGTAGCCCAGGGTGCGGCGGTCTCCGTCGGAGCCCCCGTGGGCCCGGAGGTCGATCATCAACACGTCGTATCCGGCGCGGTTGTAGATCGGGGCCGTAGCCAGGACTTGCTCGTTCGATTTGTTGCCGCCGAAGCCGTGGACCAGAACCGCCGCCCGCGATGCGCCCTCTTTCGGAACCCACCACGCGACCAGCCCCGTTCCGTCCGTGCTCTCCAGCCGAACGCTCTCGTAGTCGAGCCCTACAGACTCGGGGGTCGCCTCCATTTGCGCCGGGCTCGGCGCCGTCAGGCGGCTCGCGACAAAGAGGCCGACCGCGAAATACGCCACCGCCAGGAAGACCAGAACTATGGCGCCCCAGGCGGCCGTCCGGGCCGGCTTTCCGGAAAGCTTCGGCACGGTCTTAGAGGAAAACCTCTACCGTGGAAGAGGACTCTTTCTCCGGGAGGGATATGGTTAGCGTCCGGGTCTCGTCGTCGTACCGCCACCCGACGCTTTCTCCTTCCACCATTACTTCCCCCGGCGCGCGCAGGCCTCTCAGCTCTATCAGCATCTCTTCCCGGTCGGGCCTCCAGGAGCCCTCCCGGTTTCCTGTCCGCATTATAATTTTCTCTTCGGAGGCTTCGCAAGACACCGTTCTCCGGGCGTATCCGCCGTTCCGGTAGTCGAACCCGTTGCCGGCGTCTTCGTAGAGCGTTGACTCTCCCGCGCCCACCGCCGGGTGCAGCAGGAACGTTAGTGGGTCCGTAGGCTTCTCGCCGGCGTAGTTCATCTCGGGGCCGAAAGGTATGGCCTTGTTGGCTTTCAGGTAGACCGGTGGTTCGCCCAGCGGCGCGTGGGCCAGGGTGTGGGCCGGGCCGTCGAACTGCTCGCCGGTCCAGTAGTTGAACCAGTAGCCTTCGGGCAGGTAGACGTGGCGGTGCTCGACGCCCCGGCGGGTTATGGGGGCGACCAGCAGGGCGTCTCCCAGGAGGAACTCGTCGTTTACCGTATAGGTGGTTGTGTCTTTGGGGTACTCGAAGAGTAGGGGACGCATGATCGGCGCGCCGGTGCGGTGGCTCTCCTCGAAGAGCGTGTAGAGGTAGGGGAGGAGCCGCATCCTGAGCTTGACCATCTTTCTGTAGACGGACTCGCAGGGTTCACCGAAGGCCCACGGTTCCTGGCGGGCCGTCCCGTCCGCCGAGTGGTTGCGGCAGAAAGGTTGGAAGACGCCGAACTCTATAAAGCGTGCCAGAAGCTCGCCGTTGGCGTCTCCGAAATGCCCCCCGACATCCACGCCGGTCCAGGGAACGCCGGAGAGGCCCATGTTCATAAGCTGTGGCATGCTCATCCAGATGTGATCCCACCAGGAAGAGTTGTCGCCGGTCCACTGCAGAGCGTGGCGCTGCATCCCGGAGTACCCGGAGCGCGTAATGACGAACGGACGCTCGTTGGGGCGTTGGCGGAGCAGGGCTTCGCGCGTCGCCCGGGCCATGAGGGAGCCGTAGGTGTTGTGGACTTCGGCGTGATAGCGGGCCCTGCCGCCGGGTCCCCCGGGATGCACGACGGTTTCCGGCATCGTGGAGTTCTTCGGGATAAAAAGGGCAGGCTCGTTCATGTCGCACCAGATCCCCGCGACGCCCGCGTCGAGCAGCCCGCGGTGATTATCTCCCCACCACTCGCGGGTCGCGGGGTTCGTGAAGTCCGGAAAGGCGCAAATCCCCGGCCACACGGCGTTACGGTACTCGTTGCCCCCGTCGGTCTTGCAGTAGAGATCCCGGTCCCGGCCCCCGGTGTAGACCTCGTAGTTCTCGTCTACCTTTACGCCGGGGTCTACGATGGTTACGGAATGGAAGCCCAGTTCCTTGAGGTCCGAGATGAGTTTTTCGGGGTCCGGGAAGTTTTCTGTGTCCCAGGTAAAGACCCGGTATCCGTCCATGTAGTCTATGTCGAAGTGGATCACGTCGCAGGGAATATCTTTTTCCCGGAAGGCGCCGGCCACGTCCCGCACTTCCTCTTCCGACATGTAGCTGTAACGGCACTGCTGGTGCCCGAGCGACCACTTCGGCGGCATCGGGATGCGCCCGGTTAGCTCCGTGTAACGCCCGACTACGTCCCCCGGCTCCGGGCCGCAGAAGACGTAGTAGACGAGGTCCCCGCCCTGCGCTTCGAAGAGGGCCCGTCCGGCGTCCTCTTTGGCCAGGTCGAAGCCTACGCGGTGGGTGTTGTCGAAGAAAAGTCCCCAGGCAAAGCCGTGGTTTATTACCAGGGTGAACGGGGTGGAGGCGTACATGTTGTTGTGGTCGTCGTTATGTCCCATCGGGGGGTCGTTGTTCCAGAAGTCTTGCCGGGAGCCGGTCTTCTCCAGCCCGCCGGTCCGCTGGCCGCAGGCGAAATACCTCTCACCTTCTTCCCGCTTTTTGTAGAGCCGCACCGGGTTGCCGGTCGGCAACGAAACAACGTTCTCTTCCGGCATCCGCACGAGGCCCATACCGAGGTCCTCGTCGTCCGAAGCAAAAACACGGCCCGCCGCGTCCGTGAAGGAGATCCGGAACGGGTCCAGAAGGATGCGGGCGGTTGCCGCCGGGGTCGAGACCTCCACCACCCCGCCGGAGTCTTGCATAGAGGCTTTCACCGGCTCCCAGCCTGTTTTGTTTATGGCGGGAGATTCGTAGTCCGGCGGGTTGCCCTCCGGAAACATCCCGATCCGGAAAAGGTCCGGGGCGAGCGCCGCAACTTCCACGATGGTCGGGCCGGCCGCGAAACGTACCCGGCTTTCGTCGTGGTCCGTGATCTCCGCCGCGCCCAGCGGCTCGTATCTCGACCCCGTCCCGGACGACGATTCGAAAGTCTCCGTCAAAACTCCTCCTTTTTGAAGCTTGTCAGCACGCCGCCGAGGGCGGCTTTCAGCATTTCAGCTAATCAGCCTTTTAGTTTATTTATGAACGGCGCCAGCATACGCTTTACTTCCCTTGTCTTCCCGGTAAGACCTTCGTACGGTGAGGAATCTAGGTGGTTCAGGTCTTTGGCAAGCAGCAGGTGGTATTCTAGCTCGCCGGCCGAACCCATTGCTATTAGCATAAAACGAGCCAGCCCCGCGTCGCCACTACGACCGCACTCCTCGGCCATGTTAGCCGGTATGGAGGCCGCGGATCGCCGGATTTGGCTCGTAAGTCCGTATAGCTCCTCTTTTGGAAACCCAGCGGTCGCTTTGTAAGCTTCTAGGGTGAGCCGGTGTGCCTGTCTGCCGGACCTGCAAATTCCTAAAGTCCCGCATCGCTCTCCCTGACTAGCTGACAGGCTGAGTTGCTGACAAGCTTTAAAATTCTATATCTCTACCCACGTCTTGCTTTACGGCCCGGTCGTAGACGATTCTGGCGGCGGCCAGGTCTTCGAGGGCGAGCCCCTGGCTGGCGAAGAGGGTTATGTCTTCGGGACCGCGACGGCCCGGCAGGTGGCCGGCGACGACCTGGCCGAGCTCGTAGACGGCTTCGGGGAGTATGGCCCCGGTCTCCAGCGAAGGCATCAGGTCTCCCGCTTCGAGTCCCAACTCCTCGCGGGAGTCCACGCAGACGAAGCCTGCCCGCCGGACGACCTCTCGGTCTATCTCGCTCTTGAAGATGAAGTTCGACCCGGCGGCGTTTACGTGCGCCCCCGGCCGGAGCCACTCGCCTTTCAGGACGGGTTCTTTTGACGAGGTCACGGTAACGACGATGTCCTGGGCGGCGGGCTCCTCGGGCGCGGCGGTAGTCTCCACCTCCATACCGAGCTTTTCACCCATCTTTGCGGCGAACGCTTTGCGGCCCTCCTCCGAGCGACTGTGGACGACGACCTTTTCGAGGTCCTTGACCGCCGCGACGGCTTCAAGCTGGCTCTCGGCCTGCCAGCCGGCGCCGTAGATGCCCAAAGTGGCCGCGTCTTCGCGGGCGAGGTGTTTGGTGGCGACGCCGCTCGCCGCGCCGGTGCGGAGCTGGCCCATCTTGTCCGACTGGATTATGGAGAGCAACTCGCCGCCCTCGGAGTCGAAGAGCATGGTGTAGAACCGGGCGCCAGTGGACGCAACAGAGTAAACCTTGATGCCCATGAGATCCAGCTCCGGGGCGCCGGCGGCCATGTAGCTCAGGCCGCCCGCGGGTAGGGAGACGCGGCGGCGGGCGCGGTTGGTCGCGTTGCCTTCGGCACCTTCTCTCAGCACGGACTCCACGGCGTCGAGGGTGGAGTCCATATCCAGCAGGCGCCCGACCTCGTCTTCGGTCAGCAGTAAGGTCATGCTCTCTCCTCTCCGGGACATCTACTTGCTACAATTCCTCTACTCATGCGGGTTCTTATCATAGACAACTACGACTCCTTTACCTACAACCTCGTGCAGTACCTCGGGGAGCTCGGGGCCGAGGTCGTCGTCCGGCGCAACGACGAAGTCACGGCGGACGAGGTCTCCGCCCTCCACGTTGATAGGATAGTCGTCTCACCCGGTCCGTGCACGCCCGACGAGGCGGGGGTTTCACTGCCGCTCGTCGGGGAGCTGTCGGGAGAGGTGCCGATCCTGGGCGTTTGTCTGGGCCACCAGTCTATCGGGCAGGCCTTCGGGGCGGACGTGGTTCGGGGCGAGCCGGTCCACGGCAAGACGGCCCGCATCCACCACGACGGCAAAGGCGTGTACGCGGGGCTCGAGCAGGACTTCGAGGCGACCCGCTACCACTCGCTCGTCATCGAGCCGGATTCTATGCCGGATTGTCTGGTCGTCACCTCGGAGACCGAGGACGGTGTGATCATGGGCGTCCGGCACCGCGAGCACCCGACCGAAGGCGTCCAGTTCCACCCCGAGAGCGTCCTGACTACGAGCGGTAAAGCCCTGCTCGAAAACTTCCTGGGGCTCTAACGGTGTTCCGGGACTCCCTGCGAAAAGTAGCCGCCGGGAAGGCCCTCACCGAAGGCGAGGCCGAGCGCGCGCTGGAGGAGATCATGGAGGGAACCGTCCCGCCGGCGGCCACCGCGTCACTCCTGACCGCGATGCGGCTCCGGGGCGAAACGGTGCCGGAGATCTCGGGTTTTGCCCGCGCCATGCGCCGCTTCGCCGAAAGAGTCGAAGCCCCGGAGGACGTGGTAGATACCTGCGGCACGGGCGGCGACGCGAAAGGAACCATCAATATTTCTACCGCCGCGGCTTTCGTTGCGCGGGGGGCGGGGGTTACCATCGCAAAGCACGGCAACCGGGCCGCAACGAGCCGGGCTGGCTCCGCCGACGTGCTGGAGGCTCTCGGCGCGGAGATAGAACTCGGGCCGGAGCAGGTATCACAGTGCATCGCCGCCTCAGGGGTCGGTTTTATGTTCGCCCGCACCCACCACCCGGCCATGAAGTTCGTGGCGCCCGTAAGGGCTGAGTTGCCGTTTCGCACCATCTTCAACCTGCTCGGCCCGCTCACTAACCCCGCCGGGGCCAGGCGCCAGGTTATAGGGGTGTTCGACCGGTCGTACGTGCGGCCCGTGGCCCAGACGCTCGCCGGGTTGGGCGCCCGGAGCGCGCTCGTGGTCCACGGCGAGGACGGGATGGATGAGATCACGGTGACCACCAAAACCTTCGTCGCCGAAGTCCGGGGCGGCGAGACCCGAGAGTACGAGATCTCCCCGGAAGACTTCGGCCTCTCCCGGCACGCCCCGGATGGTCTTTTGGGCGGGGACGCCCACCTCAACGCCCGCATCCTGCGCCGCGTACTATCCGGCGAGGAACGCGGCGCGGCGCGGGAAGTGATCCAGCTAAACGCCGCCGCCGCGATATACGTCGCAGATAAAGCCGAGAGCCTGAAGGAGGGCGTATTAAAGGCCGGGAAATCTCTTGAAACCGGGGCCGCTAACGAAGCACTCGAAGATTTCGTGAAAACCACCCGCCGCCTTTCGAGGGCCGTATGACAATACTGGACGACCTCGCCGTCGCCGCCAAAAAGCGGGCGGAGGAGCTTCGGGAACAAACCGGCCTCGACGCCCTCTACGAGCGGGCGCTGGCCTCCGAGAAACGGGATTTCGCCGCCGCGCTCGCCGCGCCGGGCCTCTCGGTCGTCTCTGAGATAAAGCGGGCTTCGCCCTCGGCGGGCTTTATCCGGGAAGTAGAACCCGCGGAGTGGGGGGCGCGCTACGAGGCGGAAGGCGCGGCCTGTCTCTCCGTGCTCACGGAGCCCGACTGGTTCAAGGGGAGCCTGGAAGACCTCGGCGCGGCGCGGAGGGCAACGACGCTGCCGGTCATCCGCAAAGACTTCACCGTGGACGAAGCCCAGGTTCTCGAAGCCGGAACGCGGGCCGACGCGGTGCTGCTAATAGCCTCGCTCTTCGACACCGCCACGCTCGCCCGCTACGTCGCGCTCGCCGACGAAGTCGGTTTGACGCCCCTGGTCGAGATCCACGACGAAAAAGAGGCGGAGCGGGCGCTGGAATCCGGGGCCCGCGTGATAGGCGTAAACAACCGCAACCTCAAAGACTTCAGCGTAGACCTCGGTAACTTCGAGCGTCTGGCAAACTGGCTTTCCGGGGCCACGCTCGTCGCGGAGAGCGGGGTAAAAACACCCGAAGACGGCCGGCGATTGCTGGACGCCGGGGCGGACGCCGTGCTCGTCGGAGAGGCGGCCATGCGAGATCCCGCGTTGGTGGCAATGATTTCGGTGCAGTCCTGAGTCACTTCGCACGGTAATATAGAAGTATGAGCTTACAAGAACTTGAACTCCAAGGACTTCGTGGTTTCGCAACTTTGCAAAGACTCCCATTTGCCATACCCAATGGAAGCCATGGCAGTGGATTAACTACACTAGTTGGGCCGAACAATGGTGGCAAATCTACTATTGTCGAGGCATTACGAGCACTAGCCGCCCCGTCACCTCAAAGTTCATCGCAACCCCGGAGCTTCACTGAAGGGCGTCGGAACAAGCGTGCTGGGGACAGGATCACTATTCTGGCAACGGACCATAGCGGCAACGTTGGCGGACTCCGTACCGTCGAATCTGGAGGAAGTGAAACTGAATGGTTTCCCAACCAATTAGGGGAGCGGATTTTCGTCCTACCTTCTCGCCGGTACTTTGATCCACTGT
Source organism: Rubrobacteraceae bacterium (assembly GCA_965213905.1). GTDB lineage: Bacteria > Actinomycetota > Rubrobacteria > Rubrobacterales > Rubrobacteraceae > SIRX01. The sequence continues at coordinate 2,788,723 of OZ243922.1, forward strand.
TCTACAAGAATGCAATGACGCGAGACAACTACATAGTTCAGTACGATATGTCATCAACTGCTCGCGGGGGACCGCTACAGCAATTCGGCTCTCGCTTATTTCAAGTTCAGCAGAAGCGCGAGGAGTTCGATGCCGTATTGGGAGAGGTCATCAATCCAATACCAAAGTGGACTATCGATCAGACGGATTCTGAACGATACTACCTAAAGGTAGAAACAAGCGGTCAATATCATAGTAGCGAAGGCATGGGCGAGGGTCTCGTAAGCCTGCTCATCATTGTAGATGCCCTTTATGATTCAAGTTCGGACGACGTAATCGTTATAGACGAGCCAGAACTGTCTCTACATCCTTCTTTGCAACGACGTCTCTTTGCACTCCTCAGCAAATACGCTGCTGATCGACAGATAATAATTGCGACGCACTCACCCTATTTCGTTGACTTCAATACACTGCTAAGTGGGGCGAGAATTGCGCGTCTCCATTTGCGGGACGGCAACTCTATGATTTCTACTCTTAGTAAGCCAACAATCAAGCTTCTCGCTGGATTCGTTCGTAATTACAACAATCCTCACGTACTGGGCCTCAATGCTCGCGAAGCTTTTTTTCTGGAGGACGGAATAATACTAGTCGAAGGGCAAGAAGACGTTGTCTTCTATCAAAAGATAGCAGATCAACTCGGAATTCAGATAAAGGGAGATTTTTTCGGCTGGGGTGTTGGAGGAGCCGATAGTATGCGAGCAATCGCATCGCTTCTCGCTGAACTTGGTTTCAAAAAGGTTGGAGGGGTGCTTGACAATGATAAGGCTAATCTCTTACCAAAGCTCGAAGAAGAATTTTCACAGTACCAGTTCCATGCTATTCCCGCAGATGATGTTCGCACCAAAAAAGAAAAGCATCTACAAGCGAAAACAGGCATACTTGACGAATCAGGTACGCTACGAGGTGAGTATGAAGAGTCTGTGATTGAGTTGTTCACTCGTCTCAATCAAATGCTGTAAGTATTTGTGTTGGTGCAGTGCTTTTACCTTTCTTCAACCACGAATCTGGTTCTTCTCTTCCAGCAACTCCCGGATCTTCTTCTCCGTCGCGTCGTAAGCGCCCTCGCCGAAGTGTTTGTAGCGGATAAAGCCGTCGGCGTCTATGAGATACCAGGCCGGCCAGTAAAGTTGGTTGTAGGCGTTCCAGGTGGCGTAGTTGTTGTCGAGGACGACGGGGTACTGGATGCCGGCTTCCTGGACGGCCGCCGCGACGTTGTCGTAGTCCTTTTCGAACTCGAACTCCGGCGAGTGAACCCCGATCACCTGGAGACCTTCGTCCGAATATTCTTCGTGAAAACCGCTGATGTACGGCTGCGCGTTTTGACAGTTGATGCAGGTGTAGGTCCAGAACTCCAGCAGCACCACCTTCTCGCCCCGGAGTGCTTCGAGCGAGACGCCGTCGGTGTTGATGTAGCCGGTTGGGCCGGTGATCTCCGCCGCGCGCTTGAACTCTTCTTCTTTCGCGGCGATCCTGGTCGCCTCACCATCAGGCTTACCCCGGGCTTGCTCCGTTCCCGGACCCTCCTGTTTCTCGGATTCGCCGGGTGCGGGCTCGGGGTTTTCTGTCCCGGCGGATTCGGTGGTGTCCGGCCTTTCTATGACCTCGCCGGTGGTCGGCTGGACCACCCGGGCTTGCGTGGCGGCCTGGCCTACGGCGTTGAACCGGAACTCTACAAAGGCTATGGCGCCGAGGATTATCAGCACCGTTAGGGCGAGAAGTATGGGTTTCGGGACTAGCGACCTCATAGTAGTACCTCACTTAGTAGTCGGAAGTTGGCGAGTAAGCTGAGCGTGTCGGTAAACACGAGCACGCCCATACCGATGAGAACCACGCCGAAGGCGGTGTGCAGGCGCGTGGCGGCCCCCCGGTGCTTTTTGATAAACCCGAACGCCCGGGATGGGAAGAGGGCAACGAGCAGAAATGGCGCCCCGAGGCCGAGGGCGTAGGCGAGCAGCAGCGGGAAAGCGGAGGCCGGCCGGGCGGCGGCGAGTGCCAGGGTGCTCCCCAGTATCGGCCCGACGCACGGCGTCCAGGCCACCGCGAAAGAGGCGCCGAACAGCAAGGGCGCCAGATGCCCCGGCCCGCTTGCCGCCGGCCGCACCGAGAACCGGCGGTCCAGGAAAGGCAGTCGGAGCAGCCCGGTCAGGTGGAGTCCCAGAAGGATCACGACCACCCCCGCGACGCGCGAGAGCCCGGCGAGAACCTCCGTGGCGGCGTTCTGTAGCGCCGCGTTGAGAACGACGCCCAGGACGGCGAAAACTATCGAAAACCCGGCCACGAAAAGCACCGTGCCAAAGAGTAAATCCCGGCGCTTGAGCTCCGTGTAGCCGAGCGAGGTGCCCGCAAGCTGGGCCAGAAAAGCCGGTATCACCGGCAACATGCACGGCGACACGAAAGACGCCGTCCCCGCGAGCAAGGCGAGCAATAGTGTAGGCTCGTTCACGCTGCTACGAACCTCTTTGCGGAACAGGCTCTACCGCCGATACGCCTCCTCCTTCCGAAATGGTTGTTTCGTACAGCGATTCTGGCACGGGAACAGGCGGCGGACAACACGTTTCCGTCCCGGGCGTTCTTATCGTAAGAAACAGTTAAGGTCTCGGTCTCCGGCTACGAAATTTCAAGAGGGAGCGAAGTACCAGATAAAAAAAGCGTAAATACCGAACAACAGGGACGCGAAGAGTGCCAGCGCATAAAGCGTCTCCGCCAACGTCCACTGATGATCGGGCTCATTAAAGGTGTTTGACAACCTCTCGCCCAAGAGCAATAACCCGGAAGACAAGGCAAGAGAGCCCAATAGAAGCAAGTGTATGAGGCCTCTCTCCCGCTGCTCGAAAAAATTGCTTAGAAATCCGCCAGCCGTAACCGAAATTCCTATCCAGATGATTTCTGCTGCGAGGACGAGAAAGAAAAGGGCTTGTAACACTACGATCCACCATCGAGTGTTGTTACTTTCTGGGCTCACTTCTGCTTCGAGCGTCTTATACCAGAAGTCTTCATATCCTCGGCGTTCGTCTTGTTTTTCCACCCCGCGTTGCGAAGCATAGCACGGTGTTTCTACGCGCGTCGGAGGGTGAAGCGGAAGCGGGAGCCTTTGCCGGGTTGGCTATAAGCGTGGATCTCACCGCCGTGGGCTTCGATGAGGCCGCGGGCTATAGCGAGGCCGAGGCCGGCGCCGGCGGCGTTTTGCTCGGGGCGCGTTCGGGATTCTTCGCCCCGGAACGAACGCTCGAAGACGTGTGGCAGGTCCTCGCTCGCGATGCCTTCTCCGGTGTCGGAGACTTCGATCTGGACTTTGTCTTGCTGCGGCACGGCGCGCAGCAGGATCGTGCCGTCGGTGGGTGTGTGGTGCAGGGCGTTTGAGATGAGGTTGTGCAATACGCGCTGGAGCTTTGGCGGGTTGGCGAGCACCGGGTCTACCTCGCGCTCCACCTCGCCGACGAGCCTCACGCCCTGCTGCTTGGCCTGGGCCTGAAAGCTGGAGAGCGTGTCGGAGGCCAGGTCTCGCAGGGAGGCTTCTTCGAGCGTTAGCTTCAGTACGCCGGCATCTATGCGGGCGAGTTCGAAGAGGTCGTCAACCAGGCGGCTGAGGTGGGCGAGTTCGCCGCGGGCGGATTGGAGGTAGCGGGCTTCGGTGTCGGGGTCGGTGGCTATACCGTCGGCGACGGCCTCGATGAGCGCCCGGGTAGAGGCGAGCGGCGTGCGGAGGTCGTGGGAAACGGAGGCTATGAGATCCCGGCGGGATTGCTCGGAGGCTTTCTCGTGTTCTTTAGCCTCGTCGAGGGCGGATGCCATGCGGTTAAAGTCGGTGGCGAGGCCGGAGATCTCATCGTGCCCCTCGACCGGGATTTTCGTTTGCAGCTTGCCTTCGGCGAGGAGCGAGGTTCCGTGCCGGACGCGTTCTATGCGATTCGCCATCGGGGCGGCGCAGAGCAGGCTAAAGCCCACGGAGAGAACGGCGGCGAAGAGCAGCATCGTCAGCACGATCACGAAGTCGTGGCCCGAGATGAACATTGCCTGGGCGCCGGCCAGCATCATACCCAGCAAGAGGAGGCTCCCGATCAGCCCGGCCCCCACGAGCTGCGCCCGCACGCCGCCGAGCCGGCCGAGCACGGCGGGACGCACCAGAACCAGCGCGAGCGCCCCGCCACCACCACCGGCGCCGGCCAAGAGCAAGGCGACGGCCGGCAGGTCCGTCGTCGGCACCCCGATCAGGGTGGCGCCCGCGAATATAGTCACCGCCAACGCGCCCAGCAAGAAGATCAGGGCCACGAAGACGGTCCGTACCATCGTCTTCATACGCCGAACTTGTACCCGACGCCCCAGACGGTCTGGAGGTGGCGCGGGCTCGCGGGGTCCGGCTCTATCTTCTCCCGGAGCCGGCGCATGTGGACCGTGACGGTGCTGGTCTCGGCGGCGAAGGTGTAACCCCACACCGTCTCCATCAGGTGATCCCGAGTGTAAACCCTCCCGGGGCTCGCCGCCAGATAATGCAGCAGGTCGAACTCCCGCGCCGTGAGCGTCACGGGTTCATCTTTCACCCGAACGTCCCGCGTGTTCGGGTCTATGGAAAGGCCGTCGAAGGTCAGGACCGGCTGGGTAAGGTTTTGGGGGGCCGACTCTTCGACCCTCCGGAGCACCGCCGTTACCCGCGCGGCCAGCTCGCGGGGCGAGAAGGGCTTTACCACGTAGTCGTCGGCCCCGAGCCCGAGCCCGATGATACGCTCTTCTTCCTCGCCCTTGGCGGTCAGCATTATGATGGGCACCCGCTTCTCGGACTGGATGCGGCGGCAAACCTCGAAGCCGTTGAGCTTGGGTAGCATCAGGTCCAGCACTATCAGTTCCGGGTCTGTGCGCCGAAAGAGGTAGAGGGCCTCCTCGCCGTCGGAGGCCGAGACGACCTTGTGGCCGTCGCGGCGCAGGTACAGCCCGACCACCTCCCGGATATTCGGCTCGTCGTCAACGACCAGGATCCTCGCCACCCTGGACTTCACCTCCTTGCCCTTTTTAGCCTGTTGCATTATACCGGCCTCCATCTAAACGGTCCCCAGCGGGGCGGTGACGAAGTTGGCGGTAAACTGCTGGCACCAGATCGAGACCGCCCGGTGTACCTCCGGGTCGAAGTCCGGCGGCAACTCGTAGGTCTGGTTTCCCTGGTTGCCTTTGAGAGGCCCGAGGTCCACGAAGCCGGCGTTGATCACCGCGTCGGCGTCGAAGGCGTCGTCGGCGGCAACGGCGTACACAAAGAGATCCGGGCCGTTATCCACGTTCAAATTTTCCAGGCGCAAAACGTAAGATCCGTCGCCTTGCCGGTAAACGACGGCGTCGCCCGTACCCTCGTATTCGACGTCGTGGAACGTACCCGCCGAAACTTGCACCGGTCCGGACGGCTCTGGCTCGGGTTGCGGGACGTTGGCTACGGTGGTTTCGGGTATCGTGGCTTGAGAGGTTTCTTCCTCCGCGGGCGTTCCCGGGTTCCGGGTGGTTTCTTGCGGCGAGGCCTCCTCGGTGGTCGCCGGGGTGGCGACGAACTCTTCGTTCACCTCCTGGTCTATAAAAGCGGCCTGAACTTGAAAGAACCCGAAGGCCAGGTAGAAGATCGCGGCGAGTAACACTAGGGTGGCGCCCCAAAGTATGGGGTTGCGTAATAAACGTCCGGTCATGATTTTTCTCCTTTGGGGTTGTGGGTGTGGTGGTGCCCCCGGCGTTTGACGTAACGACAGGCCAGAATGCTGATCAGGAACACGCCGACCGCGGCCGTCAGCAGGCCGGTATCCAAGATGAAGGGATGCCCCGAGTTCGTACCGAGCGCGGCGCCGAGCAGGACGAACGAGACGGTGCCGGGCAGCGTGCCGAGCAGGGTTGCCAGGGCGAACCGGCGCCAGCGGATGCGGATAAAGCCGGCCGTGCAGTTCACCAGGTCGAAGGGCAGGTAGACGAGCTGCGCCGCCAGGACCGCCTCGAAGCCGTCGTCCCGCAGCCGGTCCGCATACCGGCTCGTCCGGGTACGCCGGTGGCGCCCTTCTACCAAACCTCCGCCGAAGTAGCGACCGAGCAGGTAGGCCACGCTGGCCGAGAGGTTGCCGCCGATGAACGCGAGGCCTACTCCGGCGACCGGGCCGAAAACGAAGCCGGCCGCCGCGGCGAGCACGCCCGCGGGAAAAAGCAAGAGCGGCCGCAGCACCCACAGAACGAGGTACACGAGGGCGCCAAAGGCTTCGGCGGCGCCCGGGTCCGCCAACCGCCGCGCAGCCTCCGCCGGCGGGATGCCGGCCAGCCCGGTGTAGGAGTAGTAGCCGAGGATCAAGAGTAACCAGAAAGCCAGCGCCAGCAACCGGCGCCGGTAAATAGCGGATGGATAGGCGACGGCTTTGGCCGGAGGCTGCGGGGGAGTGTTGGTTTTCGGGGTGTTCGGGAGCAACTTATTTAAGGTCCCTGTCCTGGTTCCGCTTCCGGAGCCAACCCGGTACGAGGGAGATAATCACGAAGAAGACCGCGGCCACGCCCAGATAGAGGAAGGTTCGGGTGAGGTTCTGCTCGGCGGCGGCCAGGGAACCGCCGGCGAAGGCGTAGACGATTACACCGGGCAGGATGCAAACGGCGGTAAGCAGGACGTAAGTTCCGAACCCTATTTTGGTGATGCCGTAGGCGTAGTTTTGGAGGTTAAACGGGAAGAGAGGAACGAGTCGGGTGACGAGCAGTATCCGCCAGCCCTGCTCTTCGACGCCCTCGTCGAGCTTTTTGACGCGCTCGTTGTTCGTCGTCCAACTTTCTGCCAGGCCTCGGGCCGCGTACCGGCCGACCAAAAAAGCCAGCGTGGCGCCAATCGTCGCCCCGATCCAGGTCCAAAGTGTGCCCCACCCGGCGCCGAAGACTAGCCCGGCGAGCAGCGTCAGCGGCGTGGCCGGCAAGAAAGCGACCACGGCTACCACGTAAATAACTATGAAAACTATCGGGGCGAGGACGCCGAAACCACCGATCCAATCCCTCAAGCGGCCTAAATTGTTCAGGCTGACGTACTCCGTAACACCCGTGAGCCGGGCGACGACGATAACCACCACGAGCGCGAGACCGAAGCCGACGAGCCGGGTAACGTTGCTCTTCCTGGTGTTTGCACCACCGGCCGTCTCGCCCGCACCCACCCCATCGGACACCGCCTCCGGACCGTTGTTTCGACCCACCCAAAACTCCTTTCTAGCACTCGACGAGTTAAATGTAAGCCCTGGTTCTTACGCGCTCATTTCGCAATCCTTACGAAATGCTTAACGGCGGAATTGCGAAGTTCATCACTCTGGAAGAGGTACGTCGGAATAAGGAGTAAACTTGGCGCATGACCCGGGTAAAAGTTTGCGGCATAACCAACGTAGAGGACGGACGGCTGGCGGCCGACGCCGGGGCGGACGCTATTGGTCTAATCTTCGCCCAGAGTCCACGACAGGTAAATTCGGATCGAGCACGGAGTATAGCCGCCGCCTTGCCCGGGGACATCCTGAAAATCGGGGTGTTCGTGAACGAAGAGCCGGAGAAGGTCCGCCGGATCTCATCTGAAGTCGGACTGGATTACGTTCAACTCCACGGCGACGAGAGCCCGCGGACTGTGGCGGAGTTGCGCTCCGAGGGTCTGAAAACGATAAAGGCTCTCCGGGTTCGGGATGCGGCCTCGCTGGAGTCTTTGGAAGACTACGAGGCCGACCTTTTCCTGCTGGACGCCTACAGTGAGAAAGCGCGGGGCGGAACGGGGGAAAAGTTCGACTGGGAATTAGCGAAGGCGCTAACCGGGTATGCTAACATTCTCGTCTCCGGGGGGCTTACCCCGGAGAACGTGCGGGCGGCGATCGAGTTCTTCGAGCCACATGGTGTTGATGCTTCGAGTTCCCTGGAAAGAACGCCCGGAACAAAGGACGACGAGTGGGTTCGGAGGTTCGTAAATGCAGCAAAAAGTTGATACAGGATATTTCGGGCAATATGGTGGACGCTACGTCCCGGAAACCCTCATCCACGCCCTCGAAGAGCTGGAAGAGGCCTACGAACGTTACCGCGAAGACCCCGAGTTCGTCGAAGAGCTGGATGGTTTGGCCCGGGATTTCGTGGGGCGCCCGACGCCGCTGATGTTCGCCTCGCGGCTCACGGAGAAGTGGGGCGGGGCGAACGTGTGGTTCAAGCGGGAGGATCTCGCGCACACGGGGGCGCACAAGATCAACAACACGCTCGGACAGATCCTGCTGGCCGACCGGATGGGCAAGGAACGCATTATCGCCGAGACCGGGGCCGGGCAGCACGGCGTCGCGACCGCCACCGTCGCCGCGCTCTACGGTAAAGAGTGCGTCGTGTACATGGGCGAGGAGGACATCCGGCGCCAGCGGCTGAACGTGGTGCGGATGCAGCTCATGGGTACGGAGGTCGTGCCGGTGACAAGCGGGTCCCGGACGTTAAAGGATGCGGTGAACGAGGCGATCCGGGACTGGGTTACGAACGTGGAGGATACGCACTACATTATCGGGAGCGTGGTGGGTCCCGCGCCTTATCCCCGGATCGTGCGGGACCTCCAGGTCGTGATCGGACGCGAGATCGAGGTCCAGGCCCGGGAGCGTTTCGGCGGTGACCCGGACGCCATCGTCGCCTGCGTCGGCGCCGGATCCAACGCCATCGGCGCCTTCCACCCGTTCGTCGGGCGAGACAACGTGCGGCTCGTCGGTGTTGAGGCCGCCGGGCGCGGGTTGTCCTCGGGGGAGCATGGGGCGTCGCTGGCGGAGGGCAAGCTGGGCGTATTGCACGGGGCGAAAAGCTACGTGCTCCAAACGGAGGCCGGACAGATCCGGGAGGCCCACTCTATCTCCGCCGGGCTCGACTACCCGGCCACGGGCCCCGAACACGCCAACCTCAAAGACCAACTCGCCGCCGAGTACGTGAGCGTGGACGACGAAGAGGCCCTAGAAGCCTTTACGCTGTGCTCGCGCGCCGAAGGCATCATCCCGGCGCTCGAAACCGCCCACGCCATCTCGTACGCGGAGAAGGTAGCCGGGGAGCTCGGCCCCGGGAAGAACCTGGTCATAAACCTCTCGGGCCGGGGAGACAAGGACGTGGACACGGCGGCGGAGGCTCTAGGTGTCGAAGGGTAGCGAACGCCTCAGGGGGGCTTTCCCCGAGGGCGGAACAGCACTCATGCCTTACCTGACCGCCGGCTACCCGACGCTCGACGGCGCCCGGGAGGTGGGGGAGGCCTACGTCGCTGCGGGGGCGGACATCGTCGAGATCGGGGTTCCCTTTTCCGACCCCCTGGCCGACGGGCCGACGATCCAGGACACCACGACCCGCGCCCTGGAGAACGGGGCGGACCTGAACTATTGCTTCGAGCTGGCCTCCGGGCTCGCCGGGCGCGTGCCGGTCGTGTTTCTCGTTTACTACAACGTGATCTTCGCCCGCGGAACGGAGAAATTTCTGGAGTCGGCGGCGGAGGCGGGGGTGTCGGGGCTCGTGATCCCCGATCTTCCTATAGACGAGCTCGGAGAGCTCGGGGAGCTGGCCGAAAGCAAGGGTGTCGCGTTGTGCCCGCTTGCCGCACCGACCTCGACGGACGACCGGATAAAAGAGATCGGGGAAGCCACCTCCGGATTCGTGTACTGTGTCTCGGTGGCCGGCGTCACCGGGGCCCGCGACTCTTTATCGCCGGGTGCGGTGGAGTTGTTGCGCCGGGTACGTTCGATGGCGGACGCGCCGGTTGCTCTGGGGTTCGGGATCTCCTCCGCCGAAGCCGCTGCCGGGGCCGCAGACGAGGCGGACGGCGTAATCATCGGGAGCAAGCTGATGCAAATCGTCTCCGAGCACGGCTCCCGGAAAGCCGGAGAGTGGCTGGGCGAGGTGCGGGAGGCGATTTCAGGGGGCGACCGCGCTGGGGTGGGGGAGCGGCATTAGGAACTGGCTCAGCAAGAGGCGCGAGTATAGCCGCTCGCCGGAGCCGGAGACCGAGAGCGGCCTCGGCCCGGTAGACGGCGTTTTCACCAAGTGCCGCCAGTGCGGCCAGACCATCTACGAGCGCGAGCTGTCGGTCCGCTTCAACGTCTGTCCGAACTGCGAGTTTCACTACCCGCTCCCGGCCCGGGACCGGGTACGCTTGCTGCTGGACTCGGACACCTTCGAACCTCGGGGCAGCGATCTTTCCGCAGCGGACCCGCTGGGCTTTGAGGGGTACGAAGAACGCCTGGAGGGCGCGCGGGTGAAAGCCGGGCTCGAAGAAGCCGTGCTGAGTGGGGCCGGAACCCTCGGGGGACGGCGCGTGGCGCTCGCGGTGATGGACTTCGGGTTTATCGGGGGTTCGATGGGCAGCGTGGTCGGCGAGAAGGTCGCCCGCACGGTCGAAGCCGCCCTTTCCGAAGAAGTACCGCTCATCGTGGTCTCGGCCTCCGGCGGGGCGAGGATGTTCGAGGGTGTCTACTCCCTTATGCAACTCTCCAAAACGAGCGTGGCGCTCTCGCGGTACATGGATGGTTCGTGGCCTTTTATCTCCGTGCTCACGGACCCTACTTTCGGCGGGGTCACGGCCTCGTTCGCAACCGCCGCCGACGTTATCGTGGCGGAACCGGGCGCCCGCATCGGCTTCGCCGGGGCGCGGGTCATAGAGCAGACGACGAAAGAGCGGCTGCCGGAAGGTTTCCAAACGGCGGAGTTTCAGAAAGAGCACGGGATGGTAGACCGCATAGTCCACCGCCTGGGACTAAAAGAAGACCTCCGGCTTTTGCTGGACCTCGTAGGGTGAAGACCGCGCGATGATATTGGACTTCGAGAAACCGATCCTGGAGCTCGAAAGCCGCATCTCCGACCTCCACCGCCTGGCGGGCGAGAGCGAGGAGCTACAGGCCGAGATACAACGCCTGGAAGAGGCCCTGGAGGCGGCCCGGCGGCGCATCTACTCGAACCTTACGCCCTACCAGCGGGTGCAGGTCGCCCGCCACCCGGAACGCCCGAACTTCCGCGCCTACCTCGAAGCCCTCGTCGAAGACTTCTACGAGCTCGCCGGAGACCGTACGTACGGCGACGACCCGGCTATAAGAGGGGGTTTCGCCAGGATCTCCGGCCACAACGTCGTCCTGGTCGGCCAGGATAAGGGCGCCGACGTAGAAAGCCGGGTCAAAGGTAATTTCGGCATGGCCCACCCCGAAGGCTACCGCAAGGTGAAACGACTCTACGGCCTCGCCGCCCGCTTCGAACTACCGATAGTTACCCTGGTGGATACGCCGGGGGCATTTGCGGGCCGCGGCGCCGAAGAGCGGGGCCAGGCGTGGGCCATCTCCGACGACCTCATGATGCTCGCCCGGTCGCCGGTGCCGGTGGTCTCCGTGATAATCGGCGAGGGCGGCTCGGGGGGCGCGTTGGCGATGTGCGCCGCCGACTACCTCGGGATGCTCGAAAACTCGTACCTCTCGGTCATAGCCCCCGAAGCCTGCGCCTCCATAATCTTCCGCGACCCGGGCCGGGCCGCCGAGGCGGCCGAGGCCCTGAAGCTGACCGCGACGGACTTGAAGCAGCACGGCATCGTGGACGAAGTCCTCCACGAGCCCTTGGGCGGCGCCCACCGAGACCCGGAGCCGGCCATAAAGGCTGTAGGGGAAGCTCTGGACCGCGTGCTCTCCGGCCTCGGCGGCGTGGACGCTGCGGCCCTCGTCGAGGGGCGCTACGAGCGATACCGGCGTATCGGGACGCACGCCCCCGAAGCCGGGTAATCCTGCCGACGGACCATTTTCTACCAGAAAATCGCCAACGCCAGGGCCACGAGCATGACGGCGAAGGCGGCCGACGCTAAAGCTAGCGCGGGCCCAGGCCCTAAGAACACCAGGGCCGCGTAAGCGCCTGCCAGCAGCAACAGGACTACCGCGTAGGCGACCATCCAGGCCGGGGAACGCAAGGTGGGGACTCCGCTTGTGCGGCCTTTCTATCCGAAGAACGTCCGGGCGTCTTCGTAGAGTTTGTCCGAGACGGTCTTTGTCTCCTCGGTGGCTTCGGAGAGCGAGACGGTGACGATCTCGTCCCCCCGCAGCGCGACCATCTGGCCCCACTCACCGTTTTTTATGGCTTCGGCGGCTTTCAGGCCGTAGCGGGTGGATAGGATGCGGTCGTAGGCGGTCGGGGTTCCGCCACGCTGGAGGTGGCCGAGTACGACGTGGCGGGTCTCGATGCCGGTGCGCTCCTCGATCTCCCCGGCGAGCGTCTCGCCGATGCCGCCGAGCTGGACGTGCCCGAACTCGTCGCGCTCGGCGCTCTGGGTTATGAAGTCGTCGCTCAACACGACGCCCTCGCTCACGGCGACGAGGCCCCACCTCTCACCGTTCTCGGCCCGCTGCTTAAAGATGTCCGCTATGGCGTCCATGTCCGGCTCGACTTCGGGGATCAGGGTGACGTTCGCGGCGGAAGCGACGCCGGCGCCCCAGGTGATCCAACCGGCGTGCCGCCCCATGACCTCGACCACCACGACCCGCTCGTGGCTCTTTGCCGTCGTCCGCAGCTTGTCTATGGCGTCCGTGGCGATGGAAACGGCCGTGTCGTAACCGAACGTGGTGTCGGTCGCCGAAAGGTCGTTGTCTATGGTCTTAGGACAGCCGATTATCTGCACCCCGAAGTCGTCGTGGAGCTGCTTGGCGACCCCTAAAGTGTCGTCGCCCCCGATAGCGACGAGCGCGTCTATCCCGAACTCTTTCATCTGCTCGACGACCTTCTCGGCGTCACCCTCGTTCTTGTACGGGTTCGTCCGGGAGGAACCCAAGATCGTGCCGCCCTCTTGCAGGATGTAGCGGACGTCCTCGACGCCGAGGTCCATCAGGCTGTCTTCTTCGGGGGCCAGCAACCCTTTCCAGCCGCGTTTGATGCCGACGGCTTCGTAGCCGTAGTCCTCGACGCACTTCATGGTTACGGCCCGGATCACTCCGTTCAACCCCGGCGCGTCGCCACCGCCCGTCAACATCCCAACTTTGCGCACCTCGGCCATCTTTTACTCCTCTGGTAGTTTTTGCGCTTTACTCCGTAGCAGTCTAGCAAATTAGCGAATCCGGGCGGGGGTTGACGAAGCTAATAGCCATACGTGCGAACGCGGCCTGGATATAATATACAAACTTATATACTTACTCGAAAGGTGGTTGATGTCCGCGGCGCGGTTACTGATCCTGGGCGTTTTGCAGATAAAGCAGCCGTTACACGGCTACGACATCCGGCGCGAGCTAGAAGCGTGGAACGCCGAGCAGTGGGCTCAGGTTGCCTACGGTTCGATCTACTACGCCCTGAATAAGATGGCCGAAGAAGAGTTGGTGGAGGTCGTCAGCAAAGGCGCCCCGGGCGGCCGACCGGCAAAGACTCAGTACAACATAACCGGACGTGGAGAGGACGAATTCCAGCGCCTTTTGCGTGAGTATTGGTGGAATCGCAAGCCGGTCATAGATCCTTTCCAGGTAGCCCTCACCTTTATGAATTTTATGCCGAGGGAAGAGTTGCTGGCAGCCCTACGCGCCCGCGCCGATAAGCTGAACGGGGAACTCAAAGGCTTGGAGTATCTGACGACCGGCCCTCAAGAACACAAACCCCGCCACATCGTAGAGAACCTACGCCTCGTGAGAGCTTACTACGAGGCCGAAGTCAACTGGATCGAACAAACCGCCGGTAAGATCGAGCGCGGCGAACTCCCCTAAAAACTTTCGAGAAAACTAAAACACGCCTTGAAACGCCGACACCATTTTTGTATTCTGTTTTTTATACAAATTAGAATATAAGGAGATGGACGATGGCGGTGATCGAGGTCGAGGGTCTGAGCAAGAGGTTTGGGTCGCGAGGTGGCGTCGTGGAGGCGGTGCGAGGTGTGGACATTGAGGTCGATACTGGTGAGGTTTTCGGTTTTCTCGGGCCTAACGGGGCTGGCAAGACGACCACGCTCAGGATGCTCGCGACGTTGTTGGCGCCGACTGGCGGGCGGGCGACGGTCGGCGGTTACGACTTGCTCCGGGAGCCCTCCAGGGTTCGAGGTCGGATCGGGTACGTGGGCCAGGCTGGCGGGGTGGACGTGCAAGCTACCGGACGAGAAAATTTGCATTTACAAGCCCGCCTGTGTGGTTTGGGTAGTGAGGAAGCGCGGAACCGGGTTTCGGAGATGGTCGAGCTACTGGAGCTTTCGCAGATCTGTGACCGCAAAGCCGGTACTTATTCGGGAGGTCAGCAGCGGCGGCTGGCATTGGCGCTCGGTCTGGTGCATCGGCCGGCGGTGCTGTTCTTCGACGAACCTACGGTGGGGTTGGACCCGCAGAGCCGGGCGCGGTTGTGGGTCGAGGTGCGCCGCCTCCGGGAGACCGGCGCCACGGTCTTCCTGACCACGCATTACCTGGACGAGGCCGACGCTCTCTGTGATCGGCTGGCTATCATAGACGAAGGCAAAATCGTCGCCGAGGGCACTCCGGGAGACTTGAAGCGCCGGATCTCCGGGGATGCAATCTCGGTTACCCTGGATAGTCACGATGGCGATGTAAAGCAGGCCAAGCGAATCCTTGGCTCCAGCTCCTTGATCGACGAGGTTCAAGAAGACGGCGCCATGCTGCGCGTGTACGCCGATAACGGTGAGGAAGTGCTGCCGGGTCTAATACGGGAGCTCGAAGGTAGTGGGTGCAGGGTTCGGAGTATCTCTCTTTCCCGGCCCAGCCTGGACGACGTTTTCCTGCAGCAGACCGGCCGTTCCCTTCGCGAGTCTTCCAGTTGGTAGTAGAGGAGGAAAGATGGGCACCGTCCACAATACGTATCTAATATTCACCTACAGTTTGCGTACTACCTTGCGTAACCCGGTCTGGGTCATAATCGGGATCATCCAGCCTATCTTGTGGTTGCTATTGTTTGCCCCGTTGCTCGAAGGTATCGCCCAGAGCCCCGGCTTTCCTTCTGGTGGAGCGCTTACGCTATTTACCCCGGGGGTCTTGATATTGATAGCACTTTTCGGGACGTTATTCGTCGGGTTTGGCCTGATCGCTGAGGTCCGCGCCGGCGTGATCGAACGTCTCTCCGTTACCCCAGTTAGCCGGTTGGCACTGGTTCTGGGGCGGGTTCTCCGTGACGTAGCCGTCTTGCTGACACAGTCACTCGTGCTTCTGGGGGTCGCCTGGCTTATGGGGATGCGGGCCAGCGTGCCCGGGGTTGCGATTACGCTGGTGTTGATGGCCCTGATCGGGGTGATGTTGGCCTCCTGTTCTTACGCGCTCGCGCTGGTGCTCAAAGACGAGAACAGCTTCGCCCCAACCTTGAACTTCTTTACCTTGCCGCTGCTACTGCTCTCAGGAATAGTGCTGCCTCTAACCCTGGCCCCGGGTTGGATGCGGATAATAGCTTCGGTAAACCCGTTCGCACATGCCGTCGAGGCCGCGAGAAACCTTTTCATCGGGTCTATCGGGGACAGTTCCGTGGTGGGTGCCTTCGTCGTGGTTGGCGTGCTCTCGATGCTCGCCCTGTTCTGGACCGTTCGGGTTCTCCGGCGCGGGGCGGTCTGAGTTCTGACGAGGACCTGGCCTTTATTCCGGGTGCGGCCTCAAGCCGGAGAGGATGATGTCCAGTCCACCCTCGAACTCCGCGTCCCGGTCTACGCCTCCCAGGTGTGGCGAGAGTTCCGAAAGACGTGGGAAGTTCCCGGATGGGAGGCCGCGGGCGCCGTGCCGGTCGCCCCCGGGTTCCATGGCGAAGCCTCGTATCTCCGAGATGACGTACCCGACGGTAAAACTGGTAAGCGTCCGGTAGGCCTGGAGCGCGGCCCGGACGCCAAAGCCGGCCTGTTGCAGCGTCTCCAGAAACTCCTCCACGAGCCAGGCGCCGTCCATAGTGTCCGGCGGGCGTATGATCAGGAGTGGGAAGACGTTCGGGTGCTCGTGTGCGAGACGGCGAAGCCTCCTGTACGCTTCCCGGACGCGGGCTTCCCAGTCCTCGTTCTCGGGAGGAATTTCCATTTCACGTAGGAGCACCTCGACCATGCCGTCGAGCAGCGCGTCTTTGTTTGGTACGTGGTTGTAGAGCGACATCGCCTCCACGCCGAGCGTGGCGCCGAGCTTCCTCATGCTGAGGGCTTCGAGTCCCTCCCGGTCCACAAAGTCCACGGCTGCGGCTAACACCCTTTCCCGGTTTAGCGGCCGCCGCTTTTGCGTTACCAATACGCACCTCCCGTAACCTGATTACTCTAACAACTTAAAATACACCTTGTTACCCGAAATGTGAACTGAATGTGGGCAATTTACTTCTGGATCCGGTCCAGAAAGCGTCGGGAACGCCGGGGAGTCACTCTACGGCTTCTACTTCACGCCGGGCTTTTTTCGGGTCGAAAAGGTACAACATGATGGTGCACAGCACGGGGACGGAGGCCATCACGAAGAGGCCCAGGACGTAGTCCCCGGAGAACTGCCGGAGGGCGGCGAGGGGGAGCGGGGCGAGGGCGGCGGCGGAGATCATGACCATCGTGGCCGGTCCCTGAACTTTGCCCAAGCCCCGGCGGCCGTAGTAATGCGCCCACGCCACGCCGGCGACCACGCCGTGGAAACCCCCTCCGGAGCCGATCACCGCGGCGTATACGATGGCCGTGGGTGGCGAGGAGACGAGTTGTAGGCCCAGTATCGCCACGAGCAGTAAGGCCATGCTTATGTACAGGGGCACGCGCGGTCCCATCCTCTCGGTGAGCAAACCGGATAGAGGAGTGACGGCTGCGGAAGCCACGGCGAACGGCACGAAAATCCCGGCGGCTGCCGCCGCGCTCAGACCCTGCTCACCCAGTATGGAGATCTGATGAAAAACCAGAGCCGTCGCCACAAAGGGTACGGCGGCCAACGGAACGGCCAGAAGCCAGAAGTTAAGGGAGCTTACTGCTTCCCAAGAGCCACGCTCCTCTTGACTCTCACCGCTGGGTTCGGGTACCGGTTCGGGGGAGCCATCCGGGTACAAGCCAACCGCCTCCGGACGATTGCGGACGATGAGTACGGAGGCTGGTATTAGCAAGACCCACACCATAACTCCCAACACGACGTAAGCTGTCCGCCAGTCGAACGTCCCTATAAACGACTGCGTAAGGGGAGGAAGTACCGCGTTGGAGGCGGCGAGGCCTAACACCACGACCGCCATGGCCCGGCCCCGGCGCGCCACGAACCACTGGGCGGTGAGTATGTTTGCGGTTACCGGCAACGAACCCTGGCCGAGCGCCCGCATGGCGGCAAAACCGAAAAAGAGGGCGACCGGCCCCGCGGCGGTCGACATCCCGAAGCAGGCGACGCCGAGTGCCAGGGCGATGCCGGCGAGCATCAACCGCGCCCCGAAGCGGTCCACGAGCCGGGCAACGACGACGACCATTATGGCGCTCACGCCCGTACCGAAGGCGTAGAGCGTGGACAAATAGACCCTGGAAAGCCCGGTATCGGCCAGAATAGGGTCCACGAAGACCGAGAACACGAACGACTGCCCGGGACCGGAGCAAAAAGTAGCCAGCGTCGCCACCACCACTACGGCCCAACCGTAAAAAGGCGTCTTTACACCGGCGATCGCCTCGGGGTACTTGACCTGACGCTCCTTTCGGGGTTTTTGGGAAGAAGCCCTGGGAAGTGAAACAGCCGTGTCAGGTTAACGCCGCCGGAGATTTCTTCAAGGCCTGGGACCTGGAGAACTTATTCGTACAGGCCCGCTTTGCGCTTCTGGTTCTCGATAGCGTTCTTGATGCCGTTTGCGTCGGGCCGCGCCATGCGAGTTATCTCGTACACCCTACCCTCGTTGCTCTCCAGCGTGAGGGTGCAGTTCACCAGCCCCTTGACCGTAACCGCCGACACGTCCCGCAGGCCGACGCTCTCCACGCTCTGTCCTTGCCACCCGCTCGTGATCTCTACGTGTTCCTCGTAGACGTTGACGATATAATTGTTGTGCCCCGTGGCCTGGGCTATAAACTTGTCCAAAGATGCTCCCCTATCCTACCTCTCGACTCTCATCTCAGCGTCGGTGGCCGTTGCGGCCGCCCGCGATTTCTCTCGGTGTCACTACTCGGTGTCACCAGCCGCGTTTCTTGCGGCGAAGCCTTCAAAGCGTACTCTAATTCTCGTCGGGACGCGAGAAAATCCCGGACGGGTTCTCCGGGAAATTCGCTAACGAAAACCGGCGGGCCGGAGAAACCTCCCCGGCCCGCCGAAGGATGGTGCGTGGTACTAAGACTTGCTCTCGGTCGGGGCCGTCGTGCTGCTCCCCTGGGGACCGGCGGCGAAGGCTCCATTGCCGTTCTGCCGGTCATCGGTGGCGATGATCTGGCCCGCATAACCGTAGACGCCGTGCTCGCTGATGTCGAGACCGTTGAGCTCTTCTTCCGGCTTGACCCGGACACCGATGGTGGCCTTGAGGATGGCGAACACCGCCAGGGAGGCGATGAACACGAACCCGCCGGCCGCGACGATGCCCACGGCCTGGATGCCGAGCTGCTCGAGCCCGCCGCCGTAGAAGAGGCCCGGGTTACCGCCGTTGGCCTCCGACAGCGCGGGGGTGGCGAAAAAGCCCGTGGAAAGCGTGCCCCAGATGCCGCCCATACCGTGCGCCGCGATGGCGCCTACCGGGTCGTCCACGCCGATGCTGTCGAAAAAGATGAGGCTCGCGTACATGATGACGCCGGCCACGAAGCCGATAATCACCGCCGCCCACGGCGCCACGAAGGCGCACGAGGCGGTAATGGCGACGAGCGCCGCGATGGCCCCGTTGCCCGCCATACCTACGTCCACGTTTTTCCGGTAGGCGTAGCTCATGGTGATGGCCCCGAGAACACCGGCGGCCGCCGCGAGGTTGGTCGTAAGGGCGATGTCGGCGATCTCCGGCACCGCGCCCAGCGTGGAGCCGGGGTTGAAGCCCTGCCAACCGACCCACAGGATCAGGACGCCCAGCACCGCCAGCGGCATGTTGTGGCCGGCGATGGTTTGTGGGTTGCCCTCGTCGTCGTACTTGCCGAGCCGGGGACCCAGGATCAAAGTGCCCGCCAACGCCGCCATGGCGCCGGAGAGATGAACCACCGTGGAGCCGGCGAAGTCTTGCTTGCCGAGGCCGCTAAGCCAGCCGCCGCCCCAGATCCAGTGCGCCACCATCGGGTATATAAGCCCGACGAAAACGACCGCGAAGATCAAATAAACACTGAACTTGGTCCGCTCCAGCATCGTGCCCCACACGATCGCCAGCGAGACGAGCGCGAAGGCCGTCTGAAACAAGAACAGCAGAGACACGGGGATGCCGTCATCCTCGAATCCGGTCAGAAAGAAGCCGCCGCTCCCGAAGAGCGCGTTGCCCTCGCTAAAGGCCAGCCCGAAACCGACGGCCCAGAATACGAGCGCGCCGATACCCATGTTCGCCAGGATCTTCGCCACAACGCTCCCGACGTTCTTCATCCGGGAGAACCCGACCTCCAGCATGGCGAACCCGGCCTGCATAAACAGCACCAAGATAAACGCCAGCATCACCCAAACGGTGTTGGCGACAAACTGCAGATCCTCGTTGCTCGGCGCGTCTTGGGCGAAAGCCACGGCCGGCAAAGCCAATACCGCCACCAGGGCAACGGCGAATATGAGTCCTAATCGGCGCAAAGTAAAGTCCTCCTTGATACGGGTTTGTAATTACTTCGCAATCATATCCGCCGGTGTGTGGATCGTCTTTATACAAATGTACAAAGATGGGATGCCCGAAAAGCCCCCGGGTTGCTCCGGTTGTCTAACCCGGGGGGAATCTGGGTAATTTGGGGGGTTAGCGGTCGGAGAAGCTGGAGGGTTTTTGGGGCACCCGGCCTAAGAGCTGCATGACTTTGATGCCTAGCGTCAGGCTTTCGCGGTCTTCGCTCTTGTCCACGTCGAGGCCGGTGAGTTCGCCCACCCGGTCGAGCCGGTAGCGGATGGTGTGGCGGTGGGCAAAGAGTTCGGTCGCGGTTTTGACGGTCGAGGCGTCGTTACGGAGGTAGGTGGTCAGGGTGTTCACCAGCTCGGTGCCGTAGCGGGAGTCGTAGACGACCACCGGGGAGAGGGTTTCTTCGTAGAAGGACTCGAGTTCTTCGGGGCCTTCCTGGAGGACTCGGAAGAGGAGTTTGTAGGTTCCGGCGCCCTCGAAGGTCGAGACGGACGAGGGGCCGTTGATGCGGTGCCCGATCTCCAGGGCTACCTCGGCTTCGGAGTAGGCGTTTGGCAGTTCCGCCGCCCTTTCGATGTAGCGGCCGATGCCGATAGAAACCGTGAGGTCCGGCAGGAGGCCTTTGACGTAACGTTGGATCCTGCCGGCCAACTGTTGGGCGGCTTCGGCGATGTTCTCCGCCGGGAACTCTTCGGAAGGGCCGATGAACAGGATGATGTTGTCCGAGCGCGGCCCGAGCAGGAAGTTAGTGAAGAGTTGCCGGGCTTGCAGGCGCACCGCGTCGGCGAGCCGCTTTTTTAGCTCCTGAATCGCAGGCTCTTTGAGGCGGCGGCGCTCCAGGTAGCGGGCGAAGTCGTCTATGTCCACGACGAGCACCAGGGCACCGTCGGAGAGGTCGGCGCCGAGGTAGCGGGCCCTTTGGAGCAGCAGGTCCACGGAGCCGTAATGTCCGTTTACCAGGTCGTCCACGAAGTCGCCCCGGGCACCAAGCTCCGTCTCCAGCCGCACCCGCTCCTTACCGAGTTCCGTCTCCAGGATGTGCCGCGCCCAGTACAAGAGCACCACGTCTTCCGTCGCGAGCGGGTGTCCCTCCAGGTCCATCCAGAGGTAGCCGACCGGCGAGCCGCCGCCCACCGGCATCCAGAAAAGCTCGTGGTCCTCTACCCGCCACCGCTCAATGGGCACCGAGAGAAAACCGTCGGGGAGCCTGGCGTAGCGGTCCCGCCGCTCACGCCGGGTCTCCTCCACGCCGGTGCTCTTAGAGGCCCGGAGGTTCGTTTCCTCCAGCAGTGAAACCAGCCCGTCGGATGTCCCGGCGTCCACCAGCAACCGGCCTACGGGGTCCTCCACGACCACCGGGCGGCCCAGAAGGTTCGAGATCTCCCCGGCCACGCTCGTGACGGAGGCGCCGCCGCCCTCTAGAAGTTGCCGGCTTACCGTGTGGGAGTGCCGCAGGAGTTGGTTTCCCTCCGAAAACGAGAAAGCCGCAAACAGCTTCTTGACCGGTACGCCCGGAGACATCGTGAAGAGGCCGAGGCCCAGCTTACGGGCGAGTTCTGTGGTGTTGCCGCCCGGCTGCTCATCCGTGAGCCAGAGGATCGCGGGAGACCCGGCCCCCTGAACCTCCTTGAGAAACTCGTCGTCCAAAGACCGGCGCCGGCTCACCGCGACTTCGCCCGCCTCCAGCCAACCGTCCGTTCCCTCGTCCAAAGAAAAGCCCGTAACGACCCGTTCGCCGGCCCCCTCGACGGGCCGGACGACCTCGAATCCGTTGTCCAGTATTCGGTTAAAGTCTTTTAGAAACAAGGGTTAGCCGCCTGTCGGTCAAAATAAGTACTAATCTCTACGCACCCAAAACTATATACGAGCCTGCAACAAAGGTAAAAGCAATAGTCTCCGGTGTTAAAATCTTTCGCGGTAACAACACACCCTTTGGCCGGGCCGGGTCCGTCCGTATACTTGTTGAAAAGTCTTTGGAAAAGGAGCACCAAGATCTCTGAGAGCCAGATAGTCGTTCACGGGGCGCGGGAACACAACCTCAAGGACGTGACCGTTTCGATGCCGCGGGACGCGATGGTCGTGGTGACCGGCCTCTCCGGCAGCGGCAAGTCGTCCTTGGCCTTCGACACCATCTACGCCGAGGGCCAGCGCCGCTATGTCGAGAGCCTTTCGGCCTACGCCCGGCAGTTCCTCGGCCAGATGGACAAGCCGGACGTGGACCACATAGATGGCCTCTCCCCGGCGGTTTCCATAGACCAAAAGACGACCAGCAACAACCCGCGTTCGACCGTGGCGACGGTAACGGAGATTTACGACTACCTCCGCCTGCTCTACGCCCGCGCCGGGCGGCCCCACTGCCACGTTTGCGGCTTCCCCGTAGCCTCCTCGACCCCGCAGCAGATGGTCGAAAAGGTACTGGAAATCCCAGAGAAGACCCGGTTTATGGTCCTCGCGCCGGTAGTCCGGGGCCGGAAAGGCGAGTACGGCACCTTTTTCAAGGAGCTCGCCGAAGACGGCTACGCCCGCGTGCGGGTGGACGGCGAACTGCACGAGTTGCCGGTGGACCTCAACCTGGACCGCAACTACAAGCACGACGTAGACGTGGTGGTAGACCGGCTCGTGGTCCGGGAGGGCATAGAACGCCGCCTCACGGACTCGATAGAGACCTCCCTCAAACTGTCGGACGGACTGGTCCAGATCGAGACCGTAGAAAAAGACGGCCCCGGAGATTCGATGCTTTTCTCCGAGAACTTCACCTGTACCAACTGCGGCGCCTCCATCGCGGAGATACAACCCCGGACTTTCTCGTTCAACAGCCCGCACGGCGCCTGTTCCCGCTGCGACGGCCTGGGGAGCCGGCTGGAGATAGACCCGGAGCTCGTGGTTCCGAACGGAGATTTGAGCATCAACGAGGGCGCGCTCGTGCCGTGGGCCAACTCGTCCAGCGAGTACCAGAGCAGCATCCTCGGGGCGCTCTCGGAGAAATACGGCGTAGACTTGAACGTGCCCTGGCGGGAACTACCGGGAGAGCACAAACACACGGTCTTGCACGGTACGGACGGCGACCGTATCTACATCTCCTACCGGAACCGCTACGGCCGGCGGCGGCAATACATGAGCCGCTTTGACGGCGTGGTCGGAAACCTCCAGCGCCGGTACTCCGAAACCGAGTCCGAGTACCGGCGGGAGAAGATCGAGGAGTTCATGAGCAACGTTCCCTGCCCGAAGTGCAAGGGGGCGAGGCTCAGGCCCGAGGCGCTCGCCGTGACGGTGGGGGAGATCAACGTCCACGAGTTCACCGAGATGAGCGTCAAGAACGCCCAGAACTTCTTCGAGGGCGTCGAGTTCTCCACCCGGGAGTGGATCATCGCCGAGCGGGTGGTAAAGGAGATCCGGGAGCGGCTGGGCTTTCTCGTGGACGTGGGCCTCGGTTACCTGACCCTGAGCCGCTCGGCCGGGACGCTCTCCGGCGGCGAGGCCCAGCGCATCCGGCTGGCGTCGCAGGTTGGTAGCGGGCTCGTCGGGGTGCTCTACGTGCTGGACGAGCCGTCCATCGGGTTGCACCAGCGGGACAACCGGCGGCTACTCAACACGCTCACCAAGCTGCGGGACCTCGGGAACACGCTGGTAGTCGTCGAGCACGACGAAGAGACGATCCGGTCGGCGGACTACGTGCTGGACGTGGGCCCGGGCGCCGGGGTGCACGGCGGTGAGATCGTGGCCGCCGGTGACGTCGAAGACATCGAGGCCGCCGACCGCTCCATCACGGGGGCTTTCCTGTCCGGCCGGCGGAGCATAGAGCCGCCGGGGACGCGCCGCGAGCCGACCGGGGCCGTCACGGTACTCGGAGCCAGCGAGCACAACCTCAAAGCCGTGGACGCGGAGTTTCCGCTGGGGGTGTTTACCTGCGTGACCGGGGTTTCCGGTTCCGGGAAGAGCACGCTGGTGAACGATATCCTCTACAAGGCGCTGGCAAACGCGGTGAGCCGGGGAAAGAACCGCCCCGGCCGGCACGCCGGGCTCAAGGGCGTGGAAGACGTGGACAAAGTAATAGACATAGACCAGAGCCCCATCGGCCGGACGCCGCGCTCCAACCCGGCCACCTACACCAAAGTTTTCGATCACATCCGGGGCATCTTTGCCCAAACGCCGGAGGCCAAGATAAGGGGATACAAGCCGGGCCGCTTCTCGTTCAACGTAAAGGGCGGTCGGTGCGAGGCGTGCCGGGGAGACGGCCAGATCCGCATAGAAATGCACTTCCTGCCGGATGTTTACGTTCCCTGTGAGGTCTGCAAGGGCCGCCGCTACAACAACGAAACCTTGCGTGCCACGTACAAGGGCAAGAGCATCTCCGACGTGCTGGAGATGACCGTGGACGAGGCGTGCGGCTTTTTCGAGCCCGTACCGGTGGTGGCCCGGCGCCTGAACACCCTGCGGGACGTCGGCCTCGATTACGTCCGGCTAGGCCAGCCGGCCACCACGCTCTCCGGCGGCGAGGCGCAGCGGGTAAAGCTGGCGAGTGAGCTTGGGAAAAGGGCCACCGGAAAAACGGTGTACATCCTGGACGAGCCGACGACGGGCCTCCACTTCGCCGACGTAGAGCGGTTGCTCTTTATCCTGCACCGCCTCGTAGACACGGGGAACACGGTCATCGTAATCGAGCACAACCTCGACGTGATCCGGTCGGCCGACTACGTCTTGGACCTCGGTCCCGAAGGCGGCGACGGCGGCGGCGAGATAGTCGCGAGCGGGTCCCCGGAAGACATCGCCCGCGCCGAAGCTTCTCACACCGGCCGGTTCCTGCGCGACCTCGCCCCGGAGGTCGTCGCCGCGAGCTAGGCCGCATTTCTATGAAAGACTTCGAGGAGCAACGCGCCCCGCACGGTTTAAAGCCGGCGCTAAGCCTGGGTTCGGTGGCGCTTTTCGCATTGGGTTTCGTACTCGGGGCTCTTCTGGGCCGTGTTACCCCCGGCGTTTTGGTCTTCGCCGCCGGAGCCATACTCTTTGCGGTGCGGGGCTACCTCACTACCGGCGATAAAGCGGTGTCGGCGGTACTCGTCTTCGTGGCGCTGAGTACCATCGGAATACAAGCGATCGTTTTCTTTTTAGGCCCGTAGTCGAGCCGATTTAGTGCAGTGGTACGAGACGGAATCTAAAGGGATCGGAAGCCCGACCGACTTACTCTACCGTATGCCAGAAGGGGTCGAAGCCGTACGGGTTGTCGTTGAGCTCGTTGGCCCCGAGCGAGCGGTACACGTCTTCGTAGGCGCGGCCTTCTTCGACTACCTCGCCGTTCTCTTTGACCGTTTTGTAGGTCACCCAGGTGGAAGAGCTGTTGGTGCGGTCTACCTCTTCGGAGCGCAACTCGGCCGTCCTGTCGTGGGGCTGGCCCCACACCTCGGCGTACATGTTCCCGTCCTCGTCCACCCACTCCCGGAGCAGGACGTAGGAGTCGGTGTTGTTCTTGAACCGTGAGTCGAGCTCTCCGTTGCCGTAAGCGTCACCGAACCACACGGTCGAGTCGAAGCCCGGCTTGATGTACTCCAGCATGGCGTAGTGCTGGTGGCGCTCCACGATATCCAGCCCGGCGCGCGTCGCCGCGACGTACATTGTTGAGGCCACCTGGCACAAACCGCCGCCTTCGGCGTACTGGATCAGGCCTTCCTGGAAGACTTTGGCTTCTTTGTAGTCGAGCTGGGAGACGGTGTCGTTGACCGAAAAGACCTCGCCCGGCGCCAGAATGGTCTTGTTGATAGCCTCCGAGGCTATCTCCAGGTTATACGTCCGGTTTCCGTCCGGGTCTTTGACCTTCTCGTAGTTGGTTTCGAACTTGCCCAGAAGCTCCGTGGGCTTCATGCTCTCGGCCTTTTCGGTGGTCAACTCCGGCTGCCCACCGTCTTTGAGCGGAACCTCGAAGTTGCTCTGGCCGTCGAACAAACCGCCCCGCAGGTTTTCGACCAGCTTGTCCTCGGCGACTTGTTTGCCCGGTCTGGCCGCTTCCACGTCTACCGACCCGTTCACGAACACGAAGTTCGCGTCTTTGGGCTTTGTCTGGAGATCCTCGTACATCTGCGGCAGTTGGTCCCGCAATTGCTGCCCGTTGATCCCTAGCTCGACCCCAGAGCCCGCGTTCTCGACGGCCAGTATTTGGGCCGACTGCTCGGGGGATAACTCCCAGGTTTGGTCCCCGGATTCGAAGACCAGGGATTTTTCGAGGGCCACGTTTACCTTGGCGGCGGCATCCCCGGCTTCTGCGGAGGAGATTTCGGGCTCCACCGGAGACCCGGCGATACGGGCCTCGTTGTCCAGGTTGCCGACGGCCTGGCGCAAGTTCTGTCTGGTCGCTGGCTGGTCTAGCCGGTAGCCTTCCTGACCGCCCTCGGCCGTGGCCTGCGTGCCCGAGAGGGTGACCGTTGCGTTCCGGCCTTCCCGATTTACTTGCTGGGCGAGATCCCCGACGACGTTTCTGACGAGCTCCGTGTCGTACCCGGTCTCGGCCCCGACCTGCACCGTTCCGAAGGTCGCCCGGAGCCTCTCTGAGAGCCGTTCGAAAAGACCTCCCGTCCGGCCCACGTCGTTCGCCCGTTCGACCGTGGACGCCAGATCAAAGTTCGTCCCGAGATCCCCGGTGCCCAGGGTGATGCTCTCGCCCGCGCCGGAGAGGGTTATTTCCTTCGGGGCCTCGTCTGACAGACGCTCTCGGAGCACTTGCCGGGCTTCTTCCGGGGTCTTACCCCCAACGTCCACGCCCGCGACTTCTACGCCGCGGTAGATCTCCCCCCTGGTGATCAGGCCGTCCAGAACGGGAAGCACGGCCAACACCGCACACGCCACGAGAACCACCCCGAGCAGCCCAAACCGGTTGTCATCCCGACTCCAGTCGCCCCGACGTCCCGGCCCCCGCGGGCCTTTCTTCGGTTCTCCGGAGGATCCTTTCGGAAAACGTCTCTTTCTAAAGAGCCCCGTCGTGTAGATTCTCGTTTTCGCCATCCCCACTCCCTGAGATTTTTGGTTGTACCTGGTGCCCTGTACCTGGTGCCCTGTACCTGGTGCCCTGTACCTGGTGCCCTGTACCTGGTGCCCTGTACCTGGTGCCCGGCTCGCAGCCACGCTGCCAATTATACTTGTGTTCCCCAAAGAGCAAAGAACACCGCGAGGCTAATGTCGAGGCTTTAGCCCAACATTTTGGCCTGACGGTACCGGATTCTAAAAGCTCCGCCGAAATTTGTCATGTTCGCCGGGCGAAAGTTATGGTCTTGGGGTCCTAGCTTTCCTGCAGGGAGTCTTCGCTATTAGGGGGACCTTCGACTATTTCCTCCAGGGCAGAGCCGAGCACTATGTTCTCCAGGCCCCGGATCACGACGCGCGCGTCCTCGACGTAATCGGTGTAGCTCTCGTCGGTCTGGACGCGGCGGAGCAGGCCTTCGAGGACCCGGCCCAGCCGGTTGATTCCCCACTCCATGTACTCGTCGGTATACAGGGCCACCCGGACCACGGCGTCCACGCTCAAAGGGTCCAGGTTGCCGCGCTCCAGGTTCGTGAAAACGTAGTCGTACTGGCCCAAAATGTCGTCCACGACCGGCCGGGCGTCCGGCATGTCTTCCGGTTCGAACATAAAGACGTAGGCGCCGGCTATGACCTGCAAAGCCTTGTCCTGATAGTCGTACTCCCTGCGGGCGTAGCCTTCGATGACGTCGAAAAGCTCGGAGTATTTTCCGTTTGCGGGGCTGGATGTCATGCTCGTCCCTTCGTTCTCGCCTCCGGCAATTTTAGATGCGCCGCGAACCAGCCGCTACGGTGAACCGAACAGGCCCCGCCTTGCGTCCCACGCTTGGTGCGAAATAGAA
This sequence comes from Rubrobacteraceae bacterium, assembly GCA_965213905.1. GTDB lineage: Bacteria > Actinomycetota > Rubrobacteria > Rubrobacterales > Rubrobacteraceae > SIRX01. The sequence goes on from OZ243922.1 coordinate 2,816,226, forward strand.
TAGACGTTCAAAGGAAAGAATAGGAGGAGAGCGATGGCCGGATTTCCGGAAAAAGTCTTGGTCGCAACCGACGGGGCCAACGATTCGGAACTTGCTATAAGGCGTGCCGTGGACCTGGCGGACAACGTTGGTTCCGAGATACACCTGATTCACGCGATAGTCCTCTCGCACTGGATGTTGCCGGATAACCTCTCTGAGGCACAGTATCTCAAGCTAAAAGAGCAGGCCCAAAAAGTGCTCGACGGACAGGCCGAGAAAGTGAGAGAGGCGGGTGGTGAGGTAGCCGGTAGCCACTTAAGGACGGGCCGGCGGGCGGACGAGGAGGTAATAAACCTCGCCGAAGAGATCGAGGCGGACATGATCATCGTCGGGAGCCGGGGAGCCGGGACTATCCGCCGGGCGATCATGGGCAGCGACGCCGAAAGCATCGTGCGCCACGCGGCCGTGCCGGTGCTGGTGGTGCGTAACGTGAGAAATAACCGCTAGAGAACGCCACTCGCGGGTTCGGGCGGCCGAATCCGGCCGGTTCGGATGACACCCAACCCCGGAGAGTTCGTCCCGGTATGATACGAGCCTTCCGCAACGGCTGCTATTGGTGTAGACACTGCTCGCCGGCAAGATTCGCCTGCCGTTTACCGTGGCCCCGGTGGTGATCGGGTTTCTGGCGCCCCTGGCCGGGGGGCACCCGGCTTCGAAGTGCCACTCGAAGGTGAAGATCTTGAAGAGGTCGCGGTCCTCGTGTTCGTAGGCGCGACGCTAGGCGCGGTGCCCGCCCGGGTTCGCCCCACGAAAAGAGCTGCAACTTGACCGTTGTCTTCGCGCTCTCAAAAGACCTCGACTACCTGGTTGAGAAAGACCACCTCGTCTCTAATAGGATCAGGGAGAAGATAGGTCGTCGCGAGTTTCTCATCGCCCACCACGATAACCGGAGGGTTGGCTTTCTCCGCTACAACTACTTCTGGGACGATGAACCGTTCATGAACCTGCTGTGGGTTGAGGAAGATTCGAGGAGCAAAGGGTTCGGCACGCGGCTCATCTCGTTTTGGGAAGAAGAGATGCAGAAGCTGGGTTACGATTCGGTTCTAACCTCTACCGAGTCGACCAACGGAGGCGCGCAACGCCTTTACCGTAGGCTCGGCTACGAGGACAGCGGATGTTTGCTGATGCCCGGCGAGCCGCTAGAGATCCTGCTTCTGAAAAGATTGGCGCAAGAGACTTGAGGGCCACAGCCGTAACAAACCCTGTCGTCGTCACGGTGGCCTTTCGAGTCCTTACAGGATAGTAAGAGCATTACCTGTCGAAACTTACTCTCCGGTTACAATCTATAAACTTTGAACGAAAACAATTACGATCAATCCCCAAAATCCGTGCCGGTACGGGCGGCCATAGACGCCGGCGAGGGTCCGAACCTTATGATTTTGGCGGGATGGGGTGGGGCTGTTCGGGGCGCCGTATTTGTCGAAATGGATGGATTGCCGCATGGCCTCTAGGCGGGGCGCACGGAACGGCTCCTCCGGCCGAGAGCAGGCGCAGGGCATTCAACCCCGCTACCGGAGGGCTTTCGGTTGCGTCACCTGGATCTACATGGGCACGCTCGCCTTTCTCGCGGTGGCGTCTTTGGGGATGATGCCGATCTGGTTTTTCGCCGGGTGGGGACTTTTCTCGGTCCTGGAGGGCATAACGTTCTACGCCATCCTGGTCTTCCTGCCGATCCTGATACTCGGCGCCATCGTGGGGTCGCGGACCTACCGTTCAGAGCGTCGCCAAGCAACCCGCAACGGCGCGGCGGTCGGCACGGTCGTCGGGCTGGCGGGCTTCGCGTTTCCCATCTGGCTGGAGAACGTCATCTCCGGGACGAACCCGATCTACTGGCTCGCCGCCCCACCCGTGGCCGCGGGCGGGCTGCTGCTCACGTACGCGGTGTTTCCGAGCAAACTGGAGCCGGGGCGACGCCGGCAACTGGTTTTGATCTCCGCCGCACTCGTCGGGCTTACCGGGCTCGTCCTGCTGGCCTTCAACTTCAGCCTGCTCCAGCTATTCGTCGCCGTCGTCGCCACCCTCTCGGGCACGGCCGGCGGCTGGACGGCGGGCATCGGCCACGCCCGGGCCGGCGGCGAGGAGATGCTCCCGCCGGGCGTCGAACGGGTGAGATAGCGCAAGGTAGCTTCTCGGACGGCGCGGTATAATTTGACGATGTCAGAGAACGGCTATCCCGACCGGTCCCACCTGCCCAAATCTACCGGCGTCTACATCTTCAAAGACCCCGACGGCACGGTTCTGTACGTCGGGAAAGCGAAGAATATCCGCAGCCGGGTGGCAAGTTACTTCAACCGCTCCGGCGACGGGCGGCCGAAGATCTCGGAGCTCCGGGGACGAATCGGGCAGATAGACTTTATCGTTACCGAGAGCGAGACCGAGGCGCTGGTCTTGGAGTCCAACCTCATAAAGCGAAACCGCCCGCGCTTTAACGCCTCGCTCCGGGATGACAAGAGCTACCCGTACATCGTGGTGACGACCGGTGACGAGTACCCGCGGGTCTTCGCCACCCGCTCCTCCCACAACCCCCGGCACCGGTACTTCGGGCCGTTCCCGAGCGCGGGCGCCGTTCACTCGACGCTGAACGTCTTGAACAAGACCTTCCCGTTCCGCGAGTGCCGGGGGCCGGAGCCGGGCCGCCGGAGCGGGGTTCCGTGTTTGAACTACCACATCGGCCGGTCGGCGGCACCGTGCATCGGGGCGATCTCCAAAAAAGAGTACGACGGGATCATCGAAGACGTTATCTCGTTTTTGGAGGGTCGGGTGGACGGCCTGATCCGGGACCGTCAGACCCGGATGCAAGAGGCCGCTAAAGAGATGGACTTCGAGGCGGCGGCGAAGCTTCGCGACGAGCTGTCCGCCCTCTCCCACGTCCGCGATCGCCAGAAAGCCACCATCGCCTCTGAGGACTCTTTCGACGCTTTCGGCGCCTACGCCGGGGGAGAGACCGCCTGTGTCCAGGTCTTCGCCGTCCGGGAGGGACAGGTCGTGAACCGGGACTCTTTTCTGCTGGACAACTACGGCGAAGCGCCGGCGGAAGACGTGGCGCTCTCGTTCGTGCCGCAATACTACGAAAACGCTACCATACCGCGGGAGGTTCTGGTACAGGCCGACGAACCGGAAGCGGCGTTGGCGGAGCACCTCTCTGACCAGCGCGGCTCGCGGGTCGAGGTGCGCCGGGCGCGGCGGGGCGACAAGCGGCGCATTCTGGAGTCGGCCGTACGAAACGCCGAGTTGAGCCTGGCGCACGAGCGGGTTCTGGAAGAGGCGAAGCGCAACAAGGTCGCCTCCACGTTAGACAGCCTGCGGGAAGAGTTGGCGCTGCCGAAGATCCCCGTCAGGATCGAATGCTACGACATCTCGAACACGATGGGGACGAACTCCGTAGCCTCGATGGTCGTTTTTCAGGGAGGACGCCCCGCCAAAAGCGACTACCGGCGGTTCAGGATCCGTACGGTCGAAGGCGCCGACGACTTCTCCAGCATGGCCGAAGTCATAAAGCGGCGCCTGGAGCGATTGAAAGAAGGCGACGAGAAATTTAGCCCGGCGCCGGATTTGGTCCTCCTGGACGGCGGTAAGGGACAGCTCTCCGCCGTCGTCCCGGTCCTGCAAGATCTTGGCGTGGGCTCCGAGCTACCGGACATCCCCCTGCGCTCGCTCGCCAAACGCGACGAAGAGGTCTTCGAACCGGGTCGCCCGGAGCCCGTGTTGCTGGAGCGCAATTCTCCCGAGCTTCACCTCCTCCAGCGTGTCCGGGACGAGGCCCACCGTTTCGCGAACACCTACCACCGGAAACTGCGCGGCAAAGCCATGACCGCCTCCGTCCTCGACGAGCTACCCGGCATAGGACCGGCCCGTAAAGGGCAGATACTAGACCACTTCGGAACCCCCGAAGCCTTCACAAACGCCTCCCTCGAAGAACTCGAAGCGGTCCCGGGTCTCCCCGGAAAAGTCGCCCGCGAGGTCCACGCCCGCCTGCACAGGTAGGATTTAGGCAACAGGTTTTAGGTTTCAGGTATGGACATCCGGGAGAAGCTTGAGGTCTTCTGAATGCTTGCTGGTGGCTTGATCTCGTAACACTATCGACCAATACCGGTCGCCGCAGAACCAGAATCTGACGGCTGAAACCTGACACCTGACACCTGAAGCCTTCTCTGTTAAATACGGCTTAAATATACGGAATACCGTTGAGACCTTCCGCTTTTGGTGTTACTCTCAAATTGCAATATGGATTCCATGCCGCAAACAACGCCGGGGTCGGCTTCATGAACGAGGACGAGTTTCGAGCCGGCGGAGACCGGGCCGCGGCCAAGCGGCGGCTGGTTATCGTTACCGGGTTGTCGGGGGCCGGGAAGTCTAATGCTTTGCAGGCCTTCGAGGACGCGGGTTATTTCTGCATAGACAACCTGCCGCCCAGGATGGCGCCGGCCGTGATGGAGACCGCTGAAGGGGTCGAGTCCGACGGCGTGGTCCTGGTTATGGACATTCGGGGGCGCAGGTATTTTGGTGAAGACCTGGAGCAGAGCCTGGAGGCTTGGGAGACGGATGGAGCCTGGGAACGCCGCATCCTGTTTGTCGAGGCCGACGACCCGACGCTGGTGCGGCGTTACAAAGAGAGCCGCCGGCCCCACCCTACGGCCGAAAACGGGGACGTGCTGGCCGCCATCCGGGGCGAGCGGGAAGACCTGGCGAACATCCGGGAAAAGGCAGACCTCGTCGTGGACACCTCCGGGTACTCCGCGCTCGACGCCCGCGTCCGGTTCCGGAAGTTGGCGGAGTCCTTCCCGGGGAGTTTGACGGTCAGCCTGATCTCCTTCGGTTTCAAACACGGCGCCCCGCTCGACGTGGACATGCTCCTGGACGTTCGCTTTCTCCCAAACCCCCACTACGACCCCCAGCTCCGGCCCCTGACCGGCCACGACGAGCCGGTCCGCGACGCCGTGCTCGACAACCCGGACGGCGAACAGTTCCTGGAGCGCACCTCGGACCTACTCTCCTTTCTCGTCCCCCGGTACGCCGCCGAAGGTAAGACCTACTTCACGCTCGGCGTCGGCTGTACCGGAGGCCGCCACCGCTCCGTGGCTATAGCAGAGGAATTGGTCCGCCGCCTGGGCAAAGCCGAAACGCCGGAAGTAGACCTCTTTGTCCGCCACCGGGAGTTGGGGACGGAAAGCTAAAGTCCTTCTCTACTCGGGCGATTGCCGGGGCATAGCAGCGTTCCTCACGACATCTGTGCTAGCCTCAACTTGGTTCGAAGGGTTGAAGGGAGTTCTGATGGCACTGGGAATGTTGGTAGACGGTAGTTGGACCACGCACGGGATACCGAAGGATAGCGAAGGACGTTTCGTGCGCTCCGAGACCAGCTTTCGCGACCGGGTAACGGCGGACAGGAGCAGCGGCTTTCCGGTGGAGGCGGGCCGGTATCACCTGTACGTCGCGTCGGCTTGTCCGTGGGCACACCGGACGGTTCTCTTGCGAAAGCTCAAAGGGCTCGAAGACGCCATCTCGCTTTCTATCCTGGACCCTTTTATGGGCTCCGGCGGATGGGTTTTCTCGGACGCGCCCGGCGCGATCCCCGATAGCGTGAACGGGGCCGGCTACCTACGCGAGGTCTACACCAAAGCGGACCCTGATTACACCGGCAGGGTCACCACCCCTGTTTTTTGGGACAAACAAAAAGAAACCATCGTGAACAACGAGTCGCGGGAGCTTATCCGGATGCTCGACGAGGAGTTCGAGGATCTGGCGGCCGAAGACGTAGACTTCTGCCCGGAGGACCTGCGCGAAGAAGTAGACCGAGTGATAGATGAGATCTACGAGCCCATAAACAACGGCGTCTACAAGTCCGGCTTCGCCACCACGCAAACCGCCTACGAAGAAGCCGTAACCGCGCTCTTCGAGGCTTTGGACCACTGGGAAGACGTTCTCGGCGGGCGACGCTACCTGTGCGGGGACCGTGTCACCGAGGCCGACTGGTGCCTCTTTACAACGCTGGTCCGCTTTGATTCCGTCTACCACTACCACTTCAAATGCAACCTCCGGCGCATCTCGGACTACCCGAGTCTCTCGGGCTACCTGAGAGACCTGTACCAGTATCCGGGCGTGGCCGATACGGTGGACTTCGGCCACATAAAACAGCACTACTACATGAGCCACGAGAGCGTCAACCCGACCCGGATAGTACCGGTGGGTCCACTCCTGGACCTGAACGAACCCCACGAACGGGGTCATTTGGCTGTTTGAGAAGCTGTCTGGGAGGCACAAAAAAGGAGCCGCCCAGGGAGGATGGGGAGAACAGGCGACTCCGCTACATATTATACACCGGCACGCAAAAACGAGGGTATATTGTGTTACAGGACATCCTTTGAGTGGTGTCGGAGGGGGGACTCGAACCCCCACCCCCTGAACGGGGACTAGGCCCTCAACCTAGCGCGTCTACCAATTCCGCCACTCCGACGAGCCAGCCTCCCGGAGTATAAGGTACGCCCCCGAAAGGTTCAACGGCGCGAAACGTTTTGACCCCCAACGCGGGTAATGTGCTAACTTCTGCTGATGGAATCCAAAAACATGCTCCCGGTTTTGGGCGCCGCCCTGGTCGGGTTCTTAGTCTCCTCGCGGCTGCGCCGTTTACGTCGTCCGGAGACACGGCCACGAAATACCGGGGATACAGGAAACACCGGATGGCCCGTGAGCTTGGCCCACCGGGGCGCTTCCGCGCACGCCCCCGAAAATACTTTGGAGGCTTACCGGCTGGCCATCGAAGAGGGCGCCGGTGGCCTGGAGTTGGACGTTCACATGAGCCGGGACGGGTACGTGGTCGTCATGCACGACGGCGATGTGGACCGCCTTACGGACGGCGCCGGGCCGGTAAGGGAGAAGACGCTCCGCGAGCTGGAAGCCCTCGACGCTGGTTACCACTTCGAATCGGAGGAGGGCGCCGCTTCCTCCTACCGGGGTAAAGGGCTGAAAATTCCGCGGCTGGAGGAAGTCTTTCACGAGTTTCCCGAGACCCCGATCAACCTGGACATCAAAGAAAACCAGGCCGGGTTCGAGGAGGCCGTACTGCGGATCGTCGCGGAGAATGGCGCGGAGGACCGCACCTTCGTGGCTTCCCAGGAGCACCGCGTCATAAGGAAGTTTCGAGAGTTTTCCGGGGGCGCGGTGCCCACGTCTTCCTCCCAGTTCGAGGTGGTGATTTTTCTGGTCCTGAGCCGGTTGGGGTTGGAGCGTTTTCTGCGCCCGGCTTACGCGGCCTTGCAGGTTCCGACGAGTTATCGTGGCGTCGAGATCGTAACCCCGAGGTTCATTTCGGCGGCACACAAGCTGGGGGTCCGGGTGGACGTGTGGACCATAGACGACCCCGAAGAAGCCCACCGGCTGCTGGACCTCGGCGTTGACGTGATCATGACGAACCGCCCGGAGATATTGACTAAAGTGTTGGAAGAACGTTAGAAAACTCGGGGCAGTTAGTGTGGAAGTTAGTCGGTAACGGCTTTCGGCCGGCATATTCTGTACACTAGTAAGAGCATGCCTGTCAGATTCCAATAAGGTAGGAGAGACATGATCCAGGACTCCGTCATAAAAGATTCGGCGCTCGCGCAGGAGGGGAACCGCAAGATCGACTGGGCGGCCCAACACTGCCCCGTGCTGAACACCATCGCCCGCGAACAACTCGCCGACGGCTCACTCAGAGGACGCAAAGTAGCCGTTACCGTCCACCTCGAAGCCAAGACGGCTTACCTGGCGATCCTGCTGCACGAGGCCGGGGCGGAGGTAACGGTGACCGGCTCCAACCCGCTCTCTACCCAGGATGCAATCTGCGCGGGTCTCGTGGACCGGGGTATCCGCGTATTCGCCACCCACGACCCGAGCGACGAAGACTTCGAGCGTTACATCCACATGGCGCTCGAAACGGAGCCGGACCTCCTGCTCGATGACGGCGCGGAGTTGGTTGGGCGCCTGATCCAGGACCACCCGGACCTCATAGATAACGTCGAAGGCGCCACCGAGACCACGACCACCGGCATCCATAAGGTAAAAGCCATGACGGGCGAGGGCGTGCTGCCGTTCCCGGTGCTCGGCATCAACGAGGCGCGCATGAAGCACCTCTTCGACAACCGCTACGGCACGGGCCACTCCTCCATCGTCAGCCTGCTCGCAAACACCAACCTCTTCCTGTCGGGTAAAAAGGTCGTGGTGATGGGCTTCGGTTGGGTGAGCCGGGGGCTCGCCAAGTACGCGGCGGGTTTCGGGGCGCGGGTCATCGTGTGCGAGCCCGACCCGATCAAGCTGCTGGAAGCCTACTCGGAAGGCTACGAGGTTATGAACTCGCTCCAGGCCGCCGAAATAGGCGAAATATTCCTGACCGGCACGGGCAACCTGAAAGTCCTGAACGGAAACCACTTCGATCGGATGGGCGACGGGGTGATCCTGGCGAACGCCGGCCACTACGACCACGAGTTCGACATGGCGGTTTTGCGTGAGATGGCCGTCGAGGAGCGTGAGGTTCGCCAGAACGTTACCGAGTACGAGATGGCGGACGGCCGCCGCCTTCACGTTATCGCGCGCGGCAGGTTGCTCAACTCCGGCGCGGGGGACGGGCACCCGGTCGAGATCATGGACCTCACCTTCGCCCTGCACGCCCTGGGCATCCACCACCTCGCCAGCCACGCGAAAGACTTCGAGCGCGGCATCCAATCCCTACCACAGGAGATAGACGAGCAAGTCGCCCGCATCAAGCTAGACACCCTCGGCGTCGAGCCGGAGACGCTGACGGAAGAGCAGGTCGAGTACCTCAACAGTTGGCGGTAGTGTTCGGCCGGCCCGTCCGCTGATGGCCCGCACCTTGACTATCCGCTACACGAACCTTCGTGAGTGCCCGAACTGCGAGGGGCGGGGCGACGACGGCGCGGCCTGGAGGCCCGTCGAATGTAAGCGGTGTGAGGGCCGGGGCAGGCTCGTTACCGACGTGGAGGTCGAAGATTCGGTCGGGGGCAAGTTGCCCCGTTCGCGCTACGACTTCAACGCGCGCGGCGAGGTCTACCTGCTGGACTTCGACGAAGATGAAGAGTTGGAGGTCATTCGTCCCGAGGACCCTTGGGGTTGACGTAGGCCATCATCTTCAGGCCCTGGGTCAGCGCGGCCGTTATGCCGACCGTCAGTATGTCGAAAACGGCGGGCCATTCGAAGAACGACGGCCGGCCCACGTTCCCAAACTTCTCCGTGTAGCCGGCCGGGTCGCCGGATGAGGCCCAGTCGAAAGCCAGCGGAAACAACATCCACTCTACCGTGGTGGCGATGGTGACCATCACGATGGCCGCCAAAACCCCTTTCCAGGCTTCCTTGAAGACCAGTACGACGGCCAGCGCCATGTAGACCAGCAGGCGGGTCACCAACATCAAGATCTCCCGCCCGGACTCCTCGTACGAACTGCGGAAGGAGAAAATATCCGTCCCGAACCCGAACAACGCGGCCACGAACGTGTAGAAGACGGTCAACACCACGAGGGATTTTGTCTCCTGGCTCATGCTGGCGATTATACGGCTTACAGTACTCTTGCTGTTCTTCAACTTAGTCTGCTGGTTAACCGGATTCCGAACGGTCCTCTATCCAGGTCTCCAATCCTAGGGATTTGATGGCATCCAGAACAGGCTTCACGCCGAGTCGGCCTTTGAAAGGGATCACCTGGCCCTGCACCGCTTTCGAGAGTGATTCGGAGCCGGTGCCCAGGTTTTCGGAGGCGGCGATCAGGAGCCGGTGGCCTTTTTCTTCTGCGGCCCGAATCAAGGCTACCCGGTCCACTAACGTTCGCCCGGACCAGAAACCGAGTAGCTCCAGGTGAACTTTTTCGCCGCTCTTTTCGTGAACGAGGGTGAAGTCCGGGACGAGCGCGGCCTTCCGCTCGGGTATGGGCAGCACGCCGGCGCCCGGTTCGAGCCGCCAGCCGCCGGTCGTCTTTGCCCGCTCCCAGGCCCGGACGAACGCCTCGCGGGTGTCAGCGGCCTCTCGCCCGGCCTTTGGCCCGGCGTAGTGGCTCGTGAGCCCGGGAGAATCCGAATCGAGTTGCAGGATCGCCTCCCGGCCCCGCCAGCCCACGTTGGCGGAGAGACTCCAGGGGACGGTGAGCAGCAGGCCCGGTAAGAACTTCGCCAGCCGGAGCCCGTACTTGCGGGTCGAGCCGAAAAGCGAGAGCGGGCCGTCGAGGTAAAGTCGGTGGCCTGTTTCGGTCGGCTCCAGCCGGTAGATGAGGTCCATGAGCTTTACGTAGTGGAAAACGAGCCGAAGGTCGGCCTCCCGCCCGACCTCTACAACCAACTCGCGGGCCGCGTAGAGCACGCCCTGTACCTGGGCCACGTTGTACCGGCCCACCAACTCTTCCGCCGACGGTTGCCCGAAAGCTTCGAGGACCTGGGCGCCCGCCCGGTCCGCGTGCATCATGGCCGCTGGGTCCTCCAGCCCCGTCTCACGGGCGACTCGCGCGAGCACTTCATCGCGGCTCGTGGTTTGCAGGAGGTCTGGTTCGGAAGCGGGCGGCTCCGGCAGGGTGGCGGCCAGCTCGAAGATGCGGGCGCGGATTGTGTAGGGGTCCGCGGTGGTTGGGGGCGTCCATTCCGCCCGCTCCTCCAGCAGCTTCGCGAGCGCCCGCAAGATCCGGAACCCCCGCCGCGGGTCCAGGCGGGGGCCGAACTCTTCTTCCTTCTCGGCCAGTTTCTCTTCCAGTTGAGAACGCGGTTTGCCCAGGCAAAACCTGTATGTCTCGCACAGGTCGTCGGCGGCTTCGAGCACCCGGGGGTCTTCGGGGGATAGCCGGTGGGGGATCAGGTATCCGCGGACGAGCCGGGCCATTACGTGTTCGCTGCGGAGCACTAGATAGCATCCTCCCGACGGCGGCGGGCGGAGAACTCTTCGCCGGTCTGGCTCGTGACGAGCTCGTAGAGCACGGCTTGTTTGCCGTCTTTGGGGCGGAGGATGCGGCCCAGTCGTTGGACCCACTCGCGGCGGGAAGCGCTGCCGGCGAGGATTATGGCGACGCTCGCGTCGGGCACGTCCACGCCCTCGTTCAAAACGTCGGAGGCGATGATCGCCCGGTATCGGCCCTCTCGGAAACGGTCCAGGATCTCCTTCCGCTCCCGGGCCGGCGTCTCGTAGGTTATGCCGGGGATCAAGAATTTTTCGGAGAGGGCGTACACTTCCTCGACGCTCTTGGTAAACACGATGCACCGGTCCTGCCAGTGCCGCCGGAGCAGAGTCTCCAACGTAACGACCTTCCGCATCGCCCCGGCCTGTATCCGCCGCCGCTCCCGGGCCGCCAGCAGCGCCTCCCGGCCACCGGAGTGGCTGGTCGAGGCGACCATGATGAAACGTTGCCAATCCTCCGGGGAGCGGACGGAGAGCCGGTGCTTGTTCAGGAAGTCTTTGTACACGGCGTCGGCCTGGGCGTACTCGAACCTCTCGTGGGCCGTTAGCTCTATCGGGATGCGCACCAACTCGAACGGGGCCAGGTAGCCTCCGGCAAGGTCCTCCGGTGAGCGCCGGTAGCAGATGCGGCCCACGAGTTCTGGCAGCGTTTCGTGCCTCCCGTCGGGACGCTCCGGGGTCGCCGTGAGCCCCAGAGAGTACGGGGCGAGCAGCATCTTCGGGACGACGGCGTACTTCTCGGCGGGCAGGTGGTGTACCTCGTCGTAGACGACGAGCGCGAACCGGTCCCCGTAGCGTTCGGCGTGGATGTAGGCCGAGTCGTAGGTCGTGACCGTTACCGGCGTGACCTCGTGGTAGCCGCCGCCCAGAAGCCCTATTTCCACCTTCAAGGAGCCCCCGAAGGCGCCCGACAGCACCGAGTACCACTGCTTGAGTAGCGCAAGCGTCGGCACCACGACGAGGGTGCTCCGGGCGGTGCGCTCCATCGCCCGGATCGCCACCGCGGTCTTGCCGGCCCCCGTGGGGAGCACCACGACCCCGCGCAGGCCGCCCCGCCTCCAGGCGGCGAGGGCTTCCGTTTGGTATGGGCGGGGCTCCAAGGCCACGCGGGATTCCAAAGGGAGCTTCGCGAAGCTGGATGCGTGGTCCACGTGCGGGGTATCCGAAGAGCGCAACCCCAGCACGGTCTCGCGGTACGCCCCCGCCGGGGACCGCCACTGCCGGGTACGCCCGTCCCAAACAAAGCTCTCCGGTAGCGAAGACGCGTCGCCCCCGGTGGCGACAAGGGTGCCGGACTCGTAAGATAGCTCGATCACGTCCCACAAAGAATACCCGAGCCCGGCCCGTCTCTCAGCGATAGTATGGGTAGTATGCCCGGGACAAACCAGAAAAGGAGCTTTTGAAACCCACCCAAAACACGCGACACCGCACCTCTGTCCGGCTGGTCCAGGTGCTCCTGGTCGTCCTGGTGGCGGTAGGATGCGCCGATGACGGCGGAGATGTATCCGGCACACCGGGGCCCCGGGAAGAGTCGTCCGCAGGATCCACCGGTGCCCCGGCCCACGAAAGAGGCTCTTCCGGCGGCACGACGAGCCTCTCTGCCAACGGGCGAGAAAGCCGCGGTCGCACGTCGGAGGAGGTTGGGCGGTTGAGCATTCGGGAGATGGTGGGCCAGATGTTCGTGGTCTCTGTATCCGGCACGGAGTCCGACTACTATATCGAGAAGATGATCCGGGAGAGGAACGTCGGTGGCGTGTTGTTCTTCGGTTACAACATGGAGGGCGAAGCCCAGACCAAATCTCTGGTCGGCTCGCTTCAAGAACTGGCGCGTGAAACAAAACCTTCCATGCCGCTTTTCGTGGCCGTGGATCAGGAAGGCGGGGAAGTTTCGTCGGCCCCCTGGGTGACGCTGCAGCCGGCGGCCTCCGAGGTCGGGGCGCGGGGTAACGCGGAAGAGGCCCGGAGCATAGCGAAACATACGGGCCGGGAGTTGCAAAGGGCGGGAGTCAACACGAACTTCGCCCCCGTGGTGGATACGGGTTTCGGGGCCGCTATAGGCTCCAGGGCTTACGGGGACGACCCTTCGGTGGTCTCCCGAATGGGCGTGGCGTCCGTAGAAGGTTACCGGAAAGCGGGCGTGGTTACGTCGGCCAAGCACTTCCCGAACCACGGCGTCGCCGACGCGGACTCGCATACCGGGCTTCCGGTGGTGGAGCATGACACAGAGACCATCTCGTCCTACGATTTGCCGCCCTTCCGGGCCGCGGTTGACGCGGGGGTCCCGATGGTAATGGTGGGACACCTGATCTACCCGGCCATAGATCCCTCTCTTCCTACGAGCCTCTCGCCGGCTGCGATGAAACTCCTGCGCGATGACCTGGGCTTCGAGGGCGTAATAGTCACGGACGATCTCAGCATGGACGCCGCCTCCCGGGGCAGGCCCCCGGCGGACGCGGCCGTCGCCGCGGTAACGGCCGGCGCAGACCTGCTCATCCTCTCCGGCCCCGCCCAACAGCAGGCCGATGCGTACGAGGCCGTGGTGGCCGCCGTCGAGTCCGGTGAGGTTCCTGAGGAGCAGATAAAACGCTCCGTGGAACGTATCGTCAAAACAAAGAAAGATTACCTATCGTACGACCCTCCAGCAAATTAGGTAGAATGTCCCCGAGCTACAGGGGATAGCCTAACAAAACTAGGGAAGCAACAAGAGCCGCAAAAGCGGTTACGAGAGGAGAAGTAGGATGGCCGAGGTAACTATGGAGAACGTCACGAAGGTCTACGGCGAAGACGTAGTAGCCGTAAGAGACATGAACTTAGACATCCCAGACGGCGAGTTCGTAGTCTTTGTCGGCCCGAGCGGGTGTGGCAAGTCCACCGCACTACGCATGATCGCCGGCCTCGAAGACATCTCCGGGGGCAAAGTATTCATAGCCGACGACGTGGTCAACGACTTACCGCCCCGCGACCGGGACATAGCAATGGTCTTTCAGAACTATGCTCTCTACCCCCACATGAACGTCCGCGAAAACATGGGCTTCGCCCTGAAGCTCAAGAAGTTCGACAAAGAAGACATAGAACGCCGGGTAAACGAGGCCGCCCGGGTTCTCTCCATAGAACACTTCCTCGACCGCAAACCAAAAGCTCTCTCCGGCGGGCAGCGACAGCGGGTAGCGTTGGGCCGGGCCATAGTCCGGGAGCCGAAAGCATTCCTCATGGACGAGCCTCTATCCAACCTCGACGCAAAACTCCGGGTGCAGATGCGCACGGAGATCGCAAAGCTCCACAACCGCATCGGCACCACGACAATCTACGTAACCCACGACCAGACCGAAGCCATGACGATGGCCGACCGCATCGTGGTCCTAAAAGACGGCGTAGTCCAGCAAGTAAACCACCCACAGGACATGTACGACCACCCAAAAAACGTGTTCGTAGCAGGCTTTATAGGAAGCCCGGCGATGAACTTTGTTCGGGCGAAGTTAGAGAAAGACAGCTCCGCTGGCGGCTCCGCCAGTGGCTACGTGGCGACCTTTGGAAAGAGCCGCCTGCCCGTAAGCAAGGAAGCTGTGGAAGCAGCTAGAGAGAAAGGCGGCGACCCCGGGCAGTACGCCGGCAAAGAAGTCGTGCTGGGCATCCGACCCGAGCACATAGAAGACTCCGAAGTGGCCGATGACATAGACACCTCGGCCGGCAACGTCATAGAGGTGGAGCCGCAGGTTATAGAAAGCATGGGAAGCGAGAAGTACCTGTACTTCGAGGTGGGTGAGGAGCACGCGGCGGATCTCGACAGCGTCAAGGAGATGACCGACGACGGAGGAGATGAAGAGGAAGGCGGCTCCCCCGATAGCGGTGGAGACATGATGGTTGCCAGGATAGCGGCCGAGAGCGGGGCTAGGGAAGGCAAGAAAATACAGCTCGCCTTAGACGCCGAGCAGATTCGACTCTTCGATCCGGAGACCGAGGAAGCAATCCTCTAAAGCCGGAATGACCGGCCCGCAGACGCGGCCCCACTTGCGCGGGGTTGGGTTATTGTTAAGATGCTCTTAATTAACAACTTTGGGTATTGGATCGTCAACGCGGACAGATAGGTGTCCGCCCGGACAGGAGGAAACAAAAAGCATGACGGATAAAAAGGAAGCCGCGGGCGTACCCACCGGTAACGGAATGAACCGGCGGGATTTCCTGAAGATGGGCGCCGCCGGTGTGGCCGGTGCGTCGCTACTGGGGGTAGCCGGGTGTGGTGGCGGTGGGGGAAACCAGGGTGGCAGCGGCAAGACGCAAGTCACCTTCTCTTTCGGCCCGGACGACTCGGGTACCTTGCAGCAGTTAATCGACCGCTTCAACGAGAACAACCAGGACATCGAGGTTAGTTACCGTGAAATGCCGGCGGACACGGGCCAGTACTTCGACCAGCTAAGGACCGAGTTCCAGGCTGGTGGGGGAGACATAGACCTGATCGGCGGGGACGTGATCTGGCCGGCGCAGTTCGCCGCTAACGGTTGGATCGCGGACCTCTCCGACCGTTTCCCGGAGGATGAGCAGAGCGATTTCCTCGACGGCCCGATAGAGGCCAACACTTACGAAGGCGCCATCTACGGCGTCCCGTGGTACACCGACGCCGGCATGATGTACTACCGCAGCGACATCGTGGACAGCGTCCCGGAGACCTGGGAAGAGTTCAAGCAGGTCGCCCAGCAGGCGGCGGAGGACAGCGGTACCAAGTTCGCGTTCATATTCCAGGGAGCCCAGTACGAGGGCGGCGTCGTTGACGGTTTGGAATACATCTGGACCCACGGTGGCCGGGTTCTTCCAGAGGGGCAGGCCGATGAGGTGGTCATAGACAGCCAGGAATCCATCTCCGGTTTGCAAACGGAGCGTAGCATGGTCGAGGAAGGGATTGCGCCCCAAGCCGTCGCCACCTACAAGGAGCAGGAGACGCAGACGGCGTTCCTCAGCGGGGACGCGGTCTTCGCGCGAAACTGGCCGTACATGTACGCGCTGGCGGCCGACGAAGAGCAATCCTCGATTACCCAAGACCAGATCGGGGTCGGGCCGATACCCGTATCGGGGGGTAGCGAGACGGCGAGTGGACTGGGCGGATGGAACTTGTTCATAAACGCTTCTGCCGATCCGGAGGTCCAGGACGCGGCCTACGAGTTCATACAGTTTTTGACCGCCTCCGAGCAGCAGAAGTTCCGGGCGCTGGAGGGGGCTTTTCTACCAACGCTAACCGCGCTCTACGACGACCAGGAGATTCTGGACCAGGTGCCGGTCATAGACTTGGGTAAGACCGCCATTCAGAGTTCGAGGCCTCGCCCAGTCTCGCCGGTATATTCGGATATGTCGCTCAGAATGGCCGAGCAGTTCAACGCCTCGCTCAAAGGTGAGACCGCCCCGGATGAAGCCATAAGTACGCTCCAGACCGAGCTGTCGGACATCGTAGAACAGGCCCAGGGATAAGCTCGGCCTTGGACCAGACGGCGCTGGTTTACCGGCGCCGCTTGGTTCTCTAGAGGGAAAGAGGTTTCGGCATGACGACGGGTGCACCGGAGGAAAAAAAGGGCGGCTGGTTCAAAGAGGAGTTCGGCAACCCGGAGCGACGCACGGCCTATTACATGGTTTTGCCGACGCTGGTCATTATTTTGGCCGTTGCCTTCTACCCGATAGTTTATTCGGTCTGGCTCAGCCTGCACAACGCTACCCTGAATAGCCTGGGAGAGTTCGTAGGGTTTCAAAACTACACCCAGATGCTTCAAAACGGTGACTTCCAGGTGGCGCTCATCAACTCCACCTTTTTTACGATAGTAAGTGTAACCATAGAGTTTTTCGTCGGTTTGGGTATCGCGCTGGCGATCAACCGGGCTTTCCGGGGCCGGGGGTTGGTGCGGGCGGCGGTGCTGGTGCCGTGGGCTTTCCCGACGGCTATCTCGGCCGCCATGTGGCGATTGATGTTTCAAGACCAGGTCGGGATCATCCAGTACGTGGCGAGCACGCTGGGGGTCATTAGCGAGCCGATACTAAATGACCGGACGCTGCTTTTGATCGCCGCCATAGCGGTGGACGCTTGGAAGACGACGCCGTTTATGGCGCTGCTTATACTGGCCGGCCTACAAACGATACCCGGCGACGTGTACGAGGCCGCGCGGGTAGACGGTGCGAGCGTGATGCAGCGTTTCTTCAGGATTACGCTGCCGCTCCTAAAGCCGGCGATACTGGTCGCACTCTTGTTCCGGACGCTCGACGCGTGGCGGATCTACGACCTCTTCTGGGTGATGAGCGACCGGCAGCTCGACTCGCTCTCGACCTTTGTATACGAGGGGGTCAGGATCAGCCAGCTCCAGTTCGCTGAGGGCAACGCGGCGGCGGTGTTTATCTTTATCTCGGCCTTCGCAATAGCGATCTTCTTTATAAAGGTTCTCGGTATGCAGACTTCGACGGAGGAGTAGACAGATGGCTAGCGCAACAGCAAAAGGAGGATCGAAGGGCAACGTCAACGCGGCGCTCTTCTACGTGTTCCTCATCCTCTTTGTCCTGGTGAGCATGTTCCCGCTCATCTGGGTCTTCAAGATGAGCATTATCACCCGGGCCGAACTTTCGGCCTCACCCCCGACGATCCTGCCGAACAACCCGGTAAACCAGGAGTACGGCCAGATCTTCGCCGACCCCGCTTTCCAGAAGGCGCTGCTGAACAGCACGATCATCGCGGGTGTAACTACGGTGCTCTGCCTGTTTTTCGGTTCGCTGGCGGCCTACGCGATAGCCCGGCTCAGGTTCCGGTTCAAGAGCCCGGTTATGACCTTGATCCTGGCGATCAGCTTCTTCCCCCAGGTGGCGATTATCGCGCCGCTGTTTATCCAGTTCACCGCAATCGGCGTCATAGACACTTACTGGTCGGTGATCATCGCGGACACGGTGTTCGCGCTGCCGCTTACGGTCTGGATCCTGGTGGCCTTTTTCCGGGAGTTGCCCTTCGACCTCGAAGAGGCGGCAAAGGTTGACGGGGCGACGACGCTCCAGGCGTTCCAGAAGGTGATCGTGCCGCTCTCGGCGCCGGGCGTGTTTACCACGGCGATCCTGACTTTTATCTTCGCCTGGAACGACTACATCTTCGCCAACACGTTCCTCTTTACCCCGGACACCCAGCCGGTTACGGTCGTCATCCCGAACTTTGCAACCGTCTACACCGTTGACTACGGCGCCCAGGCCGCGGCGGCCGTGGTAGTGACCGTGCCGCTTGTTATACTGGTTTTGATCTTTCAGCGGAGGATCGTCTCCGGGCTGACCGCCGGGGCCGTAAAGGGATAAGCGAAGCCGCAACGAAGCGGAGCTAGAAGGGCGTTCTTCTGAAAAAGGAGAGTTTCTGGGCGCGGGACCTCGAGCCCGGCTTGAACCTGCGCTCGTCTTATCTGGCAACCGAAGCCGTAGTCCGCAATGACAGCCGCGGAACGCCGTATCTTTCTACCAAGTTGGTAGATTCCACCGGCTACGTCGAAGCCCGAATGTGGAGCCTGCCCAGCGAACTGCTGGAAGGCTTTAGCGAACCCCGATACGTTTACGTCGAAGGCCACACCCACGAGTATCGCGGCACGCTCCAGGTGAAGATAAACCGGCTCAAAACGCTGAAGCGTTCCGAAATCTCCGAGGACGACTACCTCCCGGCCACGGAGAAAGACCGTGGGGCCTTATCCGCCGAGCTGTTGGCCGCCGGTGGAGAACTAGAGAACCAGCACCTGAAAGACCTGTTCACCCTGATGTCTTCGGATGAAGGCTTTTGGCAGGCGTTTTGCTCCGCGCCGGCCGCCAAATCCATGCACCACGCCCGGATCGGGGGTTTGCTTGAGCACTCGGTACAATGTTTGAGGATCGCCCGCTTTCTGGCGGACGTGTACCCGGTAAACCGGGACCTGTTGTTCTTCGGAGCGATCTTCCACGACGTCGGCAAGGTGGAGGAGTTGTCCTGGGGTGCGGGGGGCTTCGGCTACACCACAGAAGGCCGGCTGCAGGGGCACGTCGTTTTGGGGGACAGGTTGGTCGCCGGCTATATCTCTCAGATACCCCACTTCCCGAAAAACCTGGCCCTGCAAATCTCCCACGTACTGCTCGCGCACCAGGGAGAGATCTCCTACGGCTCGCCCGAGCAACCCAAGACGCTCGAAGCCCTGCTGGTGCATTTTATAGACAACTTAGACGCGCGGGTCGCGATGTACGTGGAGACGACGGCGAACGTTAGCCCGGACGGCTGGAGCCACTACGAAAACCCGCTGCGGCGCGCCCTCTACGTGCCCGAGGAACAAAACAACGTAAACTACGGCACTGCGGACGCCGAACCGAAAGGCCCGGACTAGAACCTAAAAGTCGTACTCCGCTTCTTTCCCGGTCTCTTTTTCGTTCGAGTTCTCCGCTACGGAGCTGCTTTCGCGCTTTTCCTTCTTCACCGGAGGGTTGCTACGTTTGTCCGGGCTTTGGCGGGAGTTTTTCTTGCTCTCTTCCTCGTCTTCTACGGAGGAAGTAAGTTCCTCCTTGAACTCGTCTATAGAGCGCCGGGCTTCTCCCACGAAGCGGCCCACGTCCCGGGCCATCTGCGGAAGCTTGCTGGGGCCGAAAATGAGCAAGAACAAGATGCCGATAACTATTATTTCCTGGGGACCGAACACGGTATAAATATACTCCCTCACGCAAAGGCTTACAATCAATGTCTACGGTCAAGGTATATACTCAGATCATGAAATTTTACGGGTGGAGCCAAAGTTGATTTCCTGGGGGGCGGTACGCACGATAGCTGTTGCGCTGGCTTCCCGTACCGAGAGCGCCTCCCCGCCGGAGGACTTCGACTACCGGGACGCCGTACAGCGCACGATGGAACCCCTCGCCGACTTTACCGGTATAAGGTTGCCGCAGGGGCCACCGGACGGACGCCAGTTGCGGATCGCGGACCGGGAGGAGTGGATCGACTTCAACATAGAAGGTTTCGGCTCTCTCATGGAGCCCGTCCTGAAACGGGCCACCGTCGAGGCGAACAACCTGACCTGGGCCCTGGGCGGGGCCACCCTCACGGCGCAGGTCGGCCTGTTGCTGGGGTTTCTCTCGGCCCGGGTCTTGGGCCAGTACGATACTGGCCCGCTTCTTACGCGCCGGAGCGTCGAAGAGCCGGGCAAAGTGTTCTTCCTGGACGGCAACATAGTCTCCGCCGCCGGCAGAATTGGGATTCCGGTAGACGGGTTGAGGCTCTGGATCGTGCTGCACGAAATGACCCACGCCTTGCAGTTCGAAGGTTATCCTTGGCTGCGCGACCACCTGGGAGAACTCCTCGAAAGCCTCATCAACCCGCTGGCCGAGAAGCTTGGCGCGCGGGAAGCCGTAAAGCGCCTCTCCGACAACCTCCGCACCGGAGGAAGATCCGTGGAACTGATGATGAGCCTAGAGCAGCGCGAGAACTTCGACCGGATGCAGGCCACCATGGCCGTAATAGAAGGCTACTCGGACTACGTCATGCACCACGTTGGTAGCGGCCTGGTCCCAAACTACGACCACCTGAGCCGCCGCATGTCCGCCAGCCGGGCGCACCGCCCGCCCCTCGAAACGGCTATATTCCGCATAACGGGTCTGGACATGAAGCTAGAGCAGTACCGCCTTGGGGAGAGGTTCGCCGACGCCGTCGCCCGTCGCCGGGGCATGGACGGCCTGAACCGCGTGTGGGAAAAACCCGCGAACCTGCCAACCCTCGCGGAAGTTCGGGACCCGGGCCTCTGGCTAGAGAGGATAGACGCGGCCTGAGATGCAGGAGAAAGGCGACGAACGCCGCTCTTTGGGTTACGAGTTCCCCGAGGAAGAAAACGCCCGGAGATCCGCCACAGAGCTAGACCGACGTTTTACCGGCCGGGAACTGGTCGGGCTCCGCATCTTCCGTGTCCGCTGGAACGGAAATTACCTCGTCGAGGCGACTTTCTCCGAGGAAATTCGGGACTCGCGCCTGCAAGACGCCCGCGCCCTTTTGGGCGAAGCTGGAAACCCCGTACACCCCGACGATCTCAGCGACTATAAACGGGCGACCGGGGAAAACACCCGAGGTTTACCCGATTGGCTCCGGCGGTTTTTCGGCCAACGCTACTGAGCAAACGCAAAAGGCGGGCTCCCTTTTAAAAGAGAGCCCGCCTTTGTGCAGTGGTGCTGGTTGTGCTGTTTACTGACCGGTTACGTTGGAAATTACCTGCTGCGGGTCCGAGTACTGGCCGGGGTCCAGGTTGTTCTTGAGCTGGTCTATAATGCTGCCGTCCGCGTTGTTGTTCTGCGCCTCGCTGACGATCTGGTCCTTGTTTGCGGGCCAGTTAATGTTCTGTAGATATTGCTGCAGATCCTGCGGGTTGAAATTACCTAGATCCATTTTCGCTCTCCTTTAGCAAGGGTTTCAACGACTTGGCAGTGCTCTTCTACGGCAAGAGGGTTCGGGTGGTGGGGCTACCGCTCGTCGCCCTCGACCTCGATCTCCTCTTTCCGGACATCTTCTTCGATCACTTCTTCGTCCTCGACCACGTCTTTGTTGATCCGGATTTCTTCTTTGGTCACTTCGCGCTTTTCGGCGACGACTTCTTCTTCCTTGACCGGTACCCGTATCTCTTCACCCTCGTCGGAATCTGTGCCTTTCTCCACGGTCTCGGCGTCTGAACCGCTGTCGTCGTCCATGGAGACGCGCTCGACGGTTACTTCTTCACGCTTTTTGGGTACGCGGACTTGTTCCCGGTCGGTCCGGGCGCGTTTGCGGACTTTGACGCCACCGTCTTCGCGCTCGCGCTCGCGGGTGCCGGCCCGTATCTCTTCTTCTTTGCGCTCGACCCGCAGTTCGTCGTCACTGTCGTGCTCTACGTCCGCGCCACGCTCACTATCCGCGCCACGCTCGCCATCGTCATCATCTTCCGAATAGTAGCCGCCATACGCCCCGCGGTCGGTATCGTCATCGTGGTGCTCCAGGCCGTAGTGATCCCGCACCTGGCGCTCGAAGTCCGGTGAAATCGCTTCGTCGTCGTCGAAGTCCGGGCCGTCCTGTACGTGGTTCTTCTCGGCCGCAACGGTGATGGTCTGTTCCCCTTCATCCACCCGGCAAGCGTCCATCGGAATCAGGGTGGAGTTCATGCCCAAAAGACCCATTTTTACCCCGATATATTCGGGCCGGTCGGTTTCGTCCACGAAAAGATCGTCTACTTTGCCGACCTTTTCGCCATCCCGGTCGTTGACCTGATAGCCGTCATACAAATCTTCTACTTCCCTGAAGCGGTCGTTGCGTTCTTCAGCCACGTTGGTTCCTTTCTCGAAAGCCAATATTTGCTACTACACAACTCCGTTACCCCGCACCGCGAACCGCGAAACAAGATTGTGCCGGCTAAAGTGTTCCAAGACACCAAAAGTGTCCGGGGAGGCCGGGCTGTAAGTGAACGGACGCCGCTATCGGACGTCGCCGGTTGACCGGTCAACCGGCGTGCCGCAAAGTTTGCGGTACTTACCCGACGCCCGCCCGGCTACTCGGGTTGGTAGTACCGTGGCCTCTGGGTCTGACGCTCGGTTTTGTCCAGCAGGTCCTCTACGGCTTCCGCGACGGGTTGAAGTTCGTACGTTTCACCGTGAAAGAGGATAGCTTCGTGTTCGGTGTCGAAACCGCGGAAGCGGTCGCCGGGTTCGGTGAGGGCCAGCACGTCCAGTGGTTCCGTGTAGGAGTCGAAGAACCTGTGGCTTTTAGAAGAATCGTGCCAGTTCTCCAGGCGCTCCCCGAACTGCTCGAAGTACTCGACGATCCCCCGGGAGCGGAGGATGGAGTCTTCTTCGACCTCCAGGCTTTCGCGAAGCTCGCCGCCGCGTTCGGAACCGTTGTCTCCGGGCGGCCAGAGGAGCCGTGAGATCCTGCCGAGGGCCGTCAGGAGGTTTTGGATCGAGAACCAGAAGCGGTGCCCGGAGGCCCCGACCGTGGCCCCGGCCCGGGAGGCGTTCAAGTCTTCGAAGGCCAAGATCGCGAACCGACACTGACGCTCGACTTCTCTTTGAAGCTGTCGTAGTAGAAATTTCTCCACCCTACGCCTCCGCACCGGTTATCTGGGCGGCCTGGCTCAAGGTTTCGAGGTCTCTCACGTGTATCCTGCGGCGCTTCAACTCGACGACCCCGAGGTCCTGGAGGCGGGCAAAAGCCCGGGTTACGGCCTCGCGGTTCGCCCCGATCATGGTTCCTAGTTGCTGGTGGGTGTAGTGGGTGGGTATCCTGTAGTCTTCACCGGTCTTGACGCCCTCGCTCTCGATGAGTTCGAGTATTAGGCCGGCGAGCCGGGCGGGAACTTCTTTTAGTCCCAGGGCTTCCATTCGGGCCTCGTAGCGCATCAGCCGTTCTCCCAACAGGTACGTGAGTTGCAATCCTACCTGGGGTTTGTTGAGGATCAAGCGTTCCAGGTCGGCCCGGCACATGGCGAAGACCGTCGAGGGCTCCAACGCCTCAGCGTAAGCGTTGCGTAGACGCTGCGCCGTGAGCGCCATCTCCCCGAAGACCGTGCCGCTACCGAATACGGCCAGGGTAAACTCCCGCTCCTCCGGGGTCTTGCGGTAGATCCTGACCCGGCCGGATTGGAGTATGAACAGCGTCTCGGACAGGTCCATCGGCGTAAAGAAGACCTCACCCGGCTCTACGTGGGTCTCGAGCTTCTGCCACTCTATCTCTTCTATCTCGTCGCGGGAGAGCGGCTCGAACATGTCTACCATCGAGAGGAGCTTGAGGCTCTCCTCTGTTGTGCTCCCGCTGGTCCTTCTGAGCTTTACCAAAGTCACCTCCAAAAGGTTCGCGACCCAGGTATTTACCGCATAGCGGGGACAGACGCGGGCAGAAATGGCGCCGGCGCGCAGTCAGGCCGACGCCGTTTCCATGCTACTCTGGTAGCGACCGTGTGGTTTAGTCGTCGCGGTAGTTCGCTTCGCCTTCTATCTCGACCTCTTCTTTGCGAACATCCTCTTCGACGATCTCTTCCTCCTCGACTATCCTTTTCTTTATGCGGAGTTCTTCCTTTACCACCGGGCGCTTCTCGACCACAACCTCTTCTTCGACCACGGGAATTCGGATCTCTTCTTCGTCCGACTCTACCCCTGGGGATCCCCCCGGGGTGTTTTGCTCCGGGCTTTCGGAGACGGGCTCGTCACCCACCGGGACGCGCTCGACGGTCACCTCCTCGCGTTTTTTGGGGACGCGCACCCTTTCGCGGTCGGTCCTCGTCCTGCGGCGTACGTTGACCGCGCCGGCCTCACGCTCCCGCGTACCGGTCCTCAACTCTTCTTCCGTGCGCTGAATCCTCAACTCGTCGTCGCCGGCGCCCTCAGCCGCGACGGGCTCATCCCGAACAGGCTCATCTCGGATGGGTTCGTCCCGGATTGGTTCTTGCCGGCTGTCTTGGCGCGGCGGGCGTACTTCCGCGTCCGGGCGGGCGGTCTCCGGGGGTTCTCCCGCGCCGCGCCGTTCTCCGTACTCCAGGTCTACGTTTGGGGGTCTCTCCGCGTCCAGGTTGGGTGAGGAATAGCCGCCGCGGGGGCTCTCGCTGGTGCTTGGGGAGAGGTTGTAGTAACGTCGGATCTCTGCTTCGTGCTCGGGGGAGACGGTCTCGTCATCGTCGAAGCTGGGCGCGTTTTTTATAGCTTCTTTCGGGGCCGCGACTTCGAGAAGCTCCCGCTTGTCGTTTGCGCGTACGAGGTCCATCGGGATAAGGGTAGACTTCATCCCCAGAAAACCCATTTTGACCCCGATATATTCCGGCTGACCGCTTTCGTCTACAAAAAGGTCGTCCACCCGGCCGATCTCTTCGTAGTGTTCGTCGAAGACCCTGTAGCGGGCGTAATCTTGCTGTAGGTTGCTCGCGGAACGCTCGTTTTCGTCGTGCATCGCGCACCTCTCTCTGATGCTCCGGTTACATTACTCGTCGGTTACCCTCATAAAGAGGAAAGTAAACGGTTTGTTGGGGTAAGGTGTGTCCGGTTTTGGAGTGGGGTTACCGGTTACTCCATGCGCTGTTCGAGGCGTGTGATCTGGTCCCGGAGCTCGCTTATTTCGTTTTCGAGGTACGCTTCCCGGCCCCGGATACGGGTGTAGCCCGACTCTAGCGCCGAGCCGATGCGGTCTATCGTCCTGACGGAAGTTCTGCCAACGAAGCTGGCCGAGATGGCTATGCCGCTGAGGGCGGATTTTCCGAAGGACCTGGCAGTGGGCGTGGCCACGAACGAACCCGCCGCGAACCCTCCCGCCGCCCCGACTACAGTCCCTACTAGAAACTTCGTCGAACCCTTGCCCAAGCGCAAACAACCTCTCCTTTACGAACACTTTCAGACGCCTTCAGTATAGCTTATCTGATCGCGACGCCGACTGGAGAGCCGCGCGTTATACTAGCCACACATGCTCGAAACCGGGAGAAAAGAGCGGCTGCGCGGCTTGCCGGCCGTGGATGCCTTGCTACGCAGCCCGGGGGTCGAATGGCTCGCCCAGCAGTACGGATGGGCCGCGGTAACCGCCACCATCCGGGAGGTGCTGGACGGCGTGCGCCGGGAGATCCTCGACGGCGGCGCCCCGGAAGTGGGGGAAGAGTTTCTAGTGGCCTCGGTGGCGCAGAGGCTCTCCCGCCGGGGACTGCGCCGTGTGGTCAACGCCACGGGGATCATCCTTCATACGAACCTGGGGCGCTCGGTACTCTCCGACCGGGCCGTGGAAGCCGTCGCGGAGGCCGCGCGCGGCTACTCCAACCTCGAATACAACCTCGACTCCGGCAACCGGGGCTCGCGCTACGGCCACGCCGTCCCGCTGCTCCGCGAGCTGACCGGGGCCGAGGACGCCCTCGTGGTCAACAACTGCGCGGCGGCGACACTGCTCGCCCTCTCGGTAGTCGTCTCGGAATCCGACACCGAAAACGGAACCCCGGAAGTCCTGGTCTCGCGGGGGCAGCTCATCGAGATCGGGGGCGGCTTTCGTATCCCGGAGGTCCTCGCGCTCTCCGGGGCGAAGCTCAGGGAGGTTGGCACCACCAACCGCACCCGGCTTTCAGATTACGAGTACGCCGTAAACGAAAATACCCGTGCGATCCTGTGGGTCCACCCGTCGAACTTCGAGATCCAGGGTTTTACCGAATCCGTTGGGGTGAATTCCCTGGCGACGCTGGAACCGCCGGTGATCGCGGACGTGGGGAGCGGCGCTTTGCTACCGGTCGGGGACGAGCCCCGGGTGCAAGCCGCGGTAAAGGCCGGGGCCGAGATGGTCGTCTTCTCAGGTGACAAGCTGCTCGGGGGGCCGCAGGCCGGTATCGTCGCGGGCTCCGCGGCCTGGGTCTCGGCGATGCGCCGGCACCCGCTCACCCGCGCCATACGGACCGATAAGCTCTGCCTCGCCGCCCTCGAAGCGACCCTGGACGCTTACTTGAGGGGAACCGCCCCCGAGGAGATACCGACGATTAAAATGCTCCAGACCCCGGCCCAAGACTTGCAGGGGCGGGCGGAGGAGCTGTCCGGAGCCCTTCGGGAGGCCGCGCCGGACCTGGAGGTAGACGCGGTCCCCTCCGTGGCGCGTAGCGGGGGCGGAACACTGCCCACCTACGAGATACCGTCTTTCGCCGTGCGGCTCGGCGGCCGGGACGCCGCCGCGCTCGCGGAGGAGTTGCGGGGGGCGAAGGTACCCGTTGTCGGGCGCGTCCACGAAGACCGGCTCTGGCTCGATACCAGGACGCTCCTGCCGGGCGACGAAGAGATCCTCGTGGAGGCCGTGCGTGCCGCCGCCGGATGACCGGCCAATAGCCCTGACCATCGGGACCGCGGGCCACGTGGACCACGGTAAGACGACCCTGGTCCGCCACATGACCGGCACGGACACCGACCGCCTGGAAGAAGAGCATTCGCGGGGTATCTCCATCGTTCCCGGCTACGCGGAGTTGGAGCTCCCCGGCGGCCGGCGGGCCAGCCTGGTGGACGTGCCCGGCCACGAAAGATTCGTCAAGAACATGGTCGCCGGCTCGACGGGGGTGGACGCTTTCCTGCTCGTTGTGGCCGCCGACGACGGGGTAATGCCGCAAACCAGGGAGCACCTCGAAGTGCTGCGGGTGCTCGGCGTCGGGCAGGGGGTCGTCGCGCTGACCAAAACCGATGTCGTGGACGACGAAACCGTCGAGTTGGCGGAGTTGGAAGTCGTCGAGCTGCTGGAGGAATTTGGGGTAGAGGCCCAAACACTACCGGTCAGCGGCGTTACCGGTGAGGGGGTCGCCGGGCTCCTGGACGCGCTGGATGAGTTGGTGGAGGGCGCTCGTCCCGAACGTTCAGGGGTGGAGGTCTCGCGTCTGCCGGTAGACCGGGCTTTCGTGTTGAAGGGTATCGGGGTCGTCGTTACGGGAACTTTGTGGTCGGGAGAGGTAAAGGTGGGGGAGGAGCTTTACACGGCGTCCGGTATACGCACGAGGGTCCGCGACGTACAGAACCACGGCCGGCCCGCCGAGGTTGCCCGGGCCGGGGCCCGAACCGCCCTGAACCTCGCGGGTGCCGGGGCGCAGCGGGTCCGGGCGGGCGACACGCTACTCTCACAACCTACCGGGGAAAGCCGGGTTCTCGATGTCCGGGTCCGTCTTCTAAGGGGCGCGAAGCCGCTCGCCCACGGGGTTCGCGTGCGGTTGCACCACGGCACCCGGGACACCAACGCCCGGGTTGCCCTTTTGGAAGCCCGCGAGCTGGTCCCCGGGGGTACTTCCCTGGCCCGGCTGCGCCTGGAAGAACCGCTGGTGGCGCTGGCGGGCGACCGCTTCGTGTTGCGCTCTATGGCGCCGCAGGTCACTATAGGCGGCGGCGAGGTCGTAGACGGCCGTCCGGCGGACCCGGCCGCCCGGAGGCCGCAAACCTCTTGGCTAAAAGCCCTCGAAAGCGGGGAGGTGGAACGCATCGCGCCGCTCTACGTCGCCCGCAATCCCGCCGAAGGGGTGACGGCGAAAGAACTATCCCTTTTCCTCTCCGCAAACCCTCGGGAAGTCGCGGCCCGCCTGGACGGCATCTCCGGGATCTCCAAGCTCGGAGAATTTTACGCGTCAGACGAAATAATACGTAGAGCCGAAGACAACCTTCTCGAAGCCCTCGACGCGCGTGCCAAAAACAACCCCGAAACCCCGGAACTCTCGGTCGCCGAAGCCCGTACCGCGACGGGCCTGAAACAAAGGCTCGCAGACGCCCTGCTCCAAGACCTCGCCGCCTCCCGGGTCCGGATGACGGACTCCGGCGTAAGCCTGCCGGACGCCGACGAGGTACCGCCGGAACTCGAAGAAGCCGCCAGCCGAACCTCGGAAGAGCTACGCTCCGCCGGCGCGGAGCCACCCGCCACAGAGCCGGGACCCGCGCTACGCTTGCTCGTCAAACGCGGAGAAGCCGTCAAGATCGGCGGCGATATGTTCGCCTCCCGGGAGGCCGCGGAGACCGTGCTGGAGCAAATAAAACAAGAATGCCGGGAGAGAGGCGAGGTCTCCCTCGCCGGCTTCCGGGATCTCCTGCAAACGAGCCGCAAGTACGCCCAGGCCTGGCTCGAGTACTCCGACGCCGCCGGCGTCACCAGCCGTATGGGGGATGTCCGGGTCTTGACCCGGCGTCACCGGTAGCCGGTGTAATAAAATATTCGTCTTCGGGATGCGTGGGCCTGGTGGCCCGGCCGGTCTTCAAAACCGGTTTGCGGACGCAACGCGGCCGTGGAGGTTCGATTCCCCCGCATTCCGCAGTATAGGTCGGGCTGATAGTCGAGTTTAGGCGGTGTGACGGGAGGTTTGCGCTATGGCGGAGTTTTCGCATCTGGATCGGGACGGTGCGGCGCGGATGGTGGATGTGGGAAACAAGGAGGTCGTTCGCCGGACCGCGACCGCGGGCGGCTTTGTCGGGATGGCCCCCGAGACCGTCGAGTTGTTGCGGGATAAGGCGCTGCCGAAAGGTGACGTGCTCAACACGGCGAGGATAGCCGGTGTTCTGGCGGCCAAACGGACCTCGGATCTCATCCCGCTCTGTCACGGTCTCGACCTCACGCATGTGGACGTGGAGTTTTCTGTAGGAGAAGACCGGGTCGAGGTAAAAGCCACCGCGCAAGTGAGCGACCGCACGGGCGTCGAGATGGAGGCTCTAACCGCCGTTAGCGTCGCGGCCCTAACGATCTACGACATGTGCAAAGCGGTGGACAAGCGAATGGTGATCGGGGACATCCGGTTGCTGGAGAAGACTAAGGATGGCTAGGCGCCGCCGTGAAAGCCGCCGGGCGGAATGTCTATCCGCTTGGGGGTCTCTGCCCGCCCGAGAGAAGCCTCTTCTTGCATCTCGTAGACTTCTTTTTGGTTCTCGCGGGCTTTGTAGGTGCCGTAGGCCAGCCCGATAGTCGAAGGGTATTGCCGGTCTATCCTGCTGAGCGCGTCGAACGTGGCCGCCGAATCACCGGCGCGCCATAAACCTCGTGCCCGGCCGAGTTGCTTTTCGTAACGGGAGAGTCGGCCCCGGCGGGCCGGGTTCAACTTCGCATACCAGCGCAACCCCGCCGCCTCGTCCCTGGATTTCTGCAGACGAACTTCGATCTTCTGAAAAAGCCTATCTATCTTCCCGGCCGGGTTGTAACTTTCTCCGCCGTCCATCTCCACCCTTTCCTCGGCCAACGCACCCTTTTACAAAGCCGTCGAAACTAGCCCGTGTGTAGCCCGTGCGGGTAAAAGTATAACTTGTTACATAAACGTCGTGCCATCTTGCACTTCTGTGGGGTTCGTTTTTATAGCGTGAAGTTTCATACGCCTTTGGCGGCCGGTTCATGTAACACTTTGCTATGAAGTTTGAGTAGTAGTTGTGTATGTTTGCGGGCGCAGCAGACGCACCCGTTGTAGAAGTTTGGGAGGTAGAGATCGAGGGGGCGGTACCGTACCCTATATTCCTGGACCTCGGCGGTTGCCGGTGTGTGGTAGTCGGTGGCGGCGCGGTCGCCAACCGTAAAGCCCAGAAGCTGTTGCAGGCCCGGGCGGAGGTCGTAGTAATATCACCGGAGACGAGGCCCGAGATCGAGAGCATGGCCGTCGAGGTACGTCGGCGTCCCTACGAAGCCGGCGACCTGGAAGGGGCGCACCTGGCTTTCGCCGCGACGGACTCCCGGGAGGTCAACTCGGCGGTAGCCCGCGAGGCGCGGGAACGGGGGATTTTCGTGAACGTTGCGGACAAGCCGTCTGAGGGGAGCTTCGCGCTGCCCTCGACGCTGAGGAGGGGCGGGTTACAGGTTGCGGTTTCGACCGGCGGGGCTTCTCCCACCCTAGCGCGCGGCGTGCGCAAAGAGTTGGAGGCGAAGTTCGGGCCGGAGTGGGCCGGGTTGGTCGAGGAGTTGAGGCGTAGCAGGCAAGACGGGACGGAGGCCGACGGGCGTTTGAGGGAGGAGGTGGGCCAGTGTTTATTGCGGTTGCGGGGATGAACCACCGCACGGCGCCCATCGAGGTGCGTGAACGGGTCGCGTTTACGCCGTGTGCCGGCCGGAACTTTCTAAAGCGGTTGAAGGACGAAGGAGTAGTGTCGGAGGCGGTCCTGGTCTCGACCTGCAACCGAACCGAACTCTACGCCGTCGTGGAGGGTGAAGACGCCAGGTCTCGTGTACTGGGGGAGATCTCCGGCGAGCGGGAGATAGACCGGGACGAGTTGGAGGAGAGCACTTACTGGCTCACCGACGCTGACGCGGTCCGACACTTGTACCGGGTGGCTTCCTCTCTCGATTCCATGGTGGTGGGGGAAAGCCAGATCCTGGGCCAAGTCCGCGAGGCTTACCGGATGGCTACCGAAGAGCAGTGCGCCGGGCAGATGCTCAACCGTCTTTTCCACACGGCGCTTCGCGTCGGCAAGCAGGTGAGGGCGGAGACGGGTATCGGCGACAACTCGATCTCGGTCCCGCACGTCGCCGTAAAGCTGGCCGAAGAGGTCTTCGGGACGCTTTCGGGGCGCCGGGCGCTCGTGCTGGGGGCCGGCGAGATGAGCGAGCTGGTCATAAAACAACTCAAAGCCAGGGGTATAGGCCACTTGAGGATCGCAAACCGAACCGCCAGCCGGGCTAAGTTGCTCGCCGGTCAGGTCGGGGGGGTGGCCGTAAACTTCGACGCGCTCGCGGCAGAGTTGCCGAACGTTGACGTCGTGGTCAGTTCCACCGGGTCTGGCGACTGGGTCGTGGACCAAGACTTGGTGGCCGGGGCGCTCGCCGTCCGGGAAGAGCCGCTGTTTTTTGTGGACATCGCGGTGCCGCGGGACGTGGACCCGGCGGTTCAGACGCTCGACCGGGCCTACGTCTACGACGTGGACGACCTGCAATCGGTCGTGGATCATAACGTCGGGGACCGGGACGAAGCCGCCCGGGAGGGCGAGAAGCTGATCGAACCCGCCGTCTTCGAGTACATGAGTTGGTCGAGTACCCGCCACGCGGTGCCGCTTATCCGGGAGCTGCGGGACGGCGCGGACAAGATACGGCGTCACGAGCTATCCCGGGCCCTGAGGAGGCTTGACCTGAACCCCGAGGAAGCCGAAGCCGTGGAGCGCATGAGCCACTCGCTGGTGAACAAGCTCTTGCACGGCCCGATCTCCGAACTCAAAGCTCTCGCGGAAGCCGGCACGCTGCTCGAAAGCGCCGAGGTCCGCCGGCACCTGCTAAAGATTCAGGGTATCGAAGTAGAGTTGCAACGACCGGACGAATTAAAGAAACCGTGACCCTCCGTAAGACCGTAACCCTCGGAACCCGAGGCTCCAAACTCGCCTTGACCCAGGCCGAATCTTGCGCGGAGAAGCTCCGTACGCGAGGCGTCGAGGTCGAGGTGCGGATCATCAAAACCACCAGCGAACATCACCCGAACGTACCGCTCTCCGTAATAGACCAGCGGGACGTCTTTACCCGCCAACTGGATGAAGCCTTGCTAGCCGGGGAGATAGACCTCGCCGTACATTCACTCAAAGACGTTCCCACCGAAATACCGGAAGGAATATCCATAGCAGCCGTCCCCGGGCGGCACGATCCTTCGGACGTCCTGATCTCCGACGGGGGACACGGCGTAGACGACCTGCCGGGGGGAGCCGTAGTCGCCACCTCCAGCCTCCGGCGCCAGGCCCAACTGCTCCACCGGCGTCACGACCTGCAAACGGTAGAGATCCGCGGCAACATAGACACCCGCATCCGCAAGATGCACGAGGGCCAGGCCGACGCCCTAATACTGGCGCGGGCCGGCCTGGAACGTCTCGGGCTGGAGGCCGCATACACGCCTATACCCTGGGAGACGATGCTACCCGCGGTCGGCCAGGGGGCGCTCGCCGTCACCACGTTAAAAGATCATCCCCTGCGGCGAGAAATACGGTCCGCTTTGAACCACGAAAGCACGGAGCGGGCCACGCTCGCCGAACGGGCGATGCTACGGACCCTGGAAGGTGGTTGTCGAGTCCCGGTAGGAGGCCAGGCGACAGTTGAGAACGGTAAAGTATTCCTACGGGGCCTCGTTGCTTCACCCGATGGCGCCTTGATGTATAAAGCTCAAGGTGAGGGTGAAGAAGCCGAAGCCCTCGGTGAGAGGCTCGCGCGGGAGTTGTTGGATCAGGGGGCGGCCGTAATACTCGGCGAGGTGCGGGAGGTGAGGTCGTGATCTACCTGGTAGGCTCCGGCCCGGGGGACCCCGGCCTGCTCACGCTTAAAGGGGCCCGCTGCTTGGAGATGGCGGACGTCGTCGTCTACGACCGGCTCGCCCCAGAAAGCTTGCTGGGCCACGCCGGGCCAGAGGCCGAACTCGTCTACGTCGGTAAAAAGCCCGGTGCGCCCTCGATGTCTCAGGAGGAGATCAACGGCCTCCTGGTAGAGTTCGGACGGGCGGGCAAAACCGTCGTGCGTTTGAAGGGCGGAGACCCATACATATTCGGCCGCGGCGGTGAGGAGGCCCTGGATCTTCTGGAGGCCGGTATTCCTTTCGAGGTGGTTCCCGGCGTTACCAGCGGCGTCGCGGCCCCGGCTTACGCGGGCATCCCGGTGACGCATCGCGGTGTTTCGACCAGCGTAGCTTTTATCACGGGACACGAGGACCCGACCAAAGAATACCAGGACGTAGATTGGAGCCGGGTCGCAAACGCCGCGGACACGTTGGTGCTCTACATGGGGATCGGCCGTCTAAAAAAGATTTCGGACGAGCTCATCTCAGCCGGGAAAGACCCCGACACGCCCGCTGCCTGCGTGCGCTGGGGCACCCGCCCGGACCAGCGAACGGTATCCGGCACGCTCGGCGACATAGCCGAAAAAGTGGTTGAAGCCGACTTAAAACCACCGGCGATCACCGTTATAGGCGAAGTGGTCTCGCTGCGCGAAAAAGGCCTCGATTGGTTCGAGCGGCGCCCGCTATTCGGCCGGCGAATCGTCGTCACCCGCGCGAGGACCCAGGCCGGGGAGCTATCGGCGATGCTGCGGGACCTTGGGGCCGAAGTCGTAGAGTTCCCGACCATCGAAATAAGGCCGCCGGAGGATTTTAGCCCGCTCGATAAAGCTATACTCGAACTAGATAGTTACGGCTGGCTGATCTTTACCAGCACGAACGGCGTAGAGGCTTTTGTGGGGCGTCTGGGACACCACGATCTCGACGCGCGCGCCGTGCCGCGGGAGACGAAGATCGCCGCCATAGGTCCGGCCACCGCCGACCGGGTAAGAGATTTCGGGCTCCGGGTAGACGTCGTGCCCCGGGAATACCGGGCCGAATCTTTGCTGGAGGAGATGTCGGATCGTCCTCTCGCTGGAGAGAAAATCTTGATACCCCGGGCGAGAATTGCGCGGGAAATATTGCCCGAGAAGCTGCGGGAGGCCGGGGCTGAAGTAGTAGTGCCGCCCGCTTACGAGTCAGTTCCTTCCGCGGAAGGTAAGACGGAAGTTGCGCGTCTTATAGACGGCGATGAGATAGATTTCGTGACTTTCACCGCCAGTTCGACGGTGGAAAACTTTGTTTCGACGTTCGGTGAATCCGAAGCTGCCAGGTTGCTAGAAGAGACCAGGGTCGCCTGTATCGGCCCCATCACGGCCGCCGCAGCCGCCGGTTACGGCCTCCGGGTAGACGCTGAAGCCCGGGAGTACACTATCCCGGGCCTGGTAGAGACGATAGCGGATTTCTTTTCCGCAGACCCCGCACAGAAGGAGGTTTGAGGCTTGGCGTTCCCACAACAGAGGTTGCGTAGAACCCGGCGCACGTCGAACCTGCGGGGCCTGGTCCGCGAAACCCGGCTGTCGCCGGAAGATTTTATATACCCGATCTTCGCCACCGCCGGGGAGGACGTAAAAAGACCGATAACGTCCATGCCGGGCATCTTTCAACTCTCGATAAACCACGCCGTCGCCGAAGCAAAGAAAGCCCACGAACTCGGGATACCGGGCGTTCTGCTCTTCGGTATTCCGGCCGAGAAGGACGAGGCGGCTGGCGGGGCGTACGACCCCGAGGGCGTGGTGCAGCTTTCCACGCGGGCGATAAAGGAGGCCGTGCCGGACCTTTTGGTCGTAACGGACGTTTGTTTGTGCGAGTACATGAGCCACGGGCACTGCGGAATCGTGGACAAAGACACCGGCGAGGTCCTGAACGACGTAAGCCTGGAAGTCCTGGCCTGGACCGCCACCTCCCAGGCAGAGGCCGGGGCGGACATCGTCGCCCCCTCGGACATGATGGACGGCCGGGTGGCGGCTATAAGGGCCGAGCTGGACCGCGAAGGCCACGAAAGCACCCCCATAATGGCCTACGCCGCCAAATACGCCTCCGCGTTCTACGGCCCCTTCCGCGAAGCCGCCGAGAGCACGCCCCAGTTTGGGGACCGGCGTAGCTACCAGATGGACCCGGCAAACGCCCGGGAGGCGCTCCTGGAGGTGGACCTGGACGTTGAAGAGGGTGCCGACGTAGTGATGGTCAAACCCGCCCTTTCTTACCTGGACGTAATTCAGAGGGTCAGGGATAGGACGAACTTGCCGTTGGCGGCCTACAACGTCAGCGGAGAATACTCTATGGTCAAGGCCGCGGCGGGCAAGGGCTGGATCGACGAGCGGGGCGCGGTGCTCGAAGCGTTAACCGGGATAAAGCGGGCGGGGGCCGACATCATCATCACCTATCACGCCCTCGACGCCGCCCGCTGGCTTTCCGAGTAAGCTGCGTTACTTAAAATAGATCCGAATTCCAGTATAACTTGATCGTCTTATCGAAGGGAGTTTTCGACGTTTGCAAGGTAGTAGCCAGAGAACAGAAGCCGACGCCCGGGTAGCGATTGCGACGGACCGTTCGGCCCGGCTTATGTCCCGGGCCGTGCAGAGTATACCCGGCGGGGTCAACAGCCCCGTGCGGGCGTTTCGCGCGGTCGGTGGCGACCCACTGTTTATAGGACGCGGCGAGGGATCTCGCATCTTCGACGTAGACGGTAACTCCTACGTGGATTACGTCATGAGCTACGGACCACTGATCCTCGGCCACGCGGACGAGAGGGTGATAGGGGCTATAGAGTCCATCGCCCGCAAGGGTACGACCTTCGGCGCGCCGACGGAACTCGAAGTCGAAATGGCCGAACTGGTGTGCGAGGCTGTCCCCTCCCTGGAACTGGTGCGGATGACCAACTCCGGCACGGAAGCCACGATGGGCGCCATACGGGTGGCCCGCGGCCACACCGGCAGAGAAAAGATACTCAAGTTCGACGGCAACTACCACGGCCACGGCGACGCCTTACTGGTCGCTGCAGGCTCCGGGGTCGCCACCCTGGGCCTGCCCGACAGCCCCGGTGTAACCCGGGGGGCCACGAAAGACACGGCCGTCCTGCCCTACAATGACCTCGACGCGGTGCAAGATCTTTTCGAGGCGCACGGAGAAGAGTTCGCGGCGGTTATATTGGAGCCGGTAGGTGGAAACATGGGGTGTGTACCTCCGGTAGAGGGTTATCTGGAAGGCCTACGCGAGATAACCCGGGAGTACGGCACGGTCTTGATATTCGACGAGGTTATGACCGGGTTCCGGCTCGCGCGCGGCGGGGCCCAGGAGCGGTACGGGGTAACGCCGGACATGACGTGCCTCGGCAAGGTCATCGGCGGGGGGCTCCCGGTCGGCGCGTTCGGTGGTTCCAGGGAGATCATGGAGCAGGTCGCGCCTGCCGGGCCCGTCTACCAGGCCGGAACGCTCTCGGGCAACCCGCTCGCGATGGCCGCCGGCCTCTCCACGCTGCGGGCCGCGGGCGAGCCGGGTTTCTACGACCGTCTGGAAGAGCTCGGCCGGCGCTGGAAAGAAGGCATGCGCGAAGCTGCTTCCGGGGGGGCCGGGGGAAGCGTGCCCATCACGATAAATCAGGCCGGTTCGATGGTCAGCATCTTCTTTACCGGGGAACCCGTAACGGACTTCCGGTCTGCGGCCCGGGCGGATACGGAGGCTTTCAAAGACTTTTTCTGGCACATGCTGCAAAGAGGCGTTTATCTGGCTCCCAGCCCTTACGAAGCCGGGTTTATCTCCGTCATGCATTCCGGAGACGACCTGGAACGCACCTTCGAAGCCGCCGGTGAATGGTTCGGCCGGAGAAGGGGTTGAATGAAAAACCACACCCCCAAAACCCCTGAAGAATCGCTCGAAAAGGTGTTCCGGCGCGCGTTGGCGGGGTCGCCGGACGAAGACGGGCAGGGCGAGGTAGTAGCCGAGTCTCTAAGGTACTTGCAGCAGGGTTTCGACGCCCACTACGCCAGGGGCGGGGCGGAGGCCACCGACGACGACATACTCGTCGGTGACAACTCCTACGCCTGGGCCGTAGAGACGATAGCTTTTCTGGATGAGCCGCAGTTCGTGGCGGTGGCGAGCCGTATGATCCGGGACGGCGCCGGCGTAATATCTTCTGGCGACGACGTAACGCTGGAACTCTGGGTACCACACCTGGCGGACTTGTTGAAGGTCATATCCGGGGAAGACGCGGCGGCATCCGAAGACCGCATCCGGGACGCACTCGGGGATGTAGAGGCCGGAGAATTAAAGGCCGACGGGGTGTCGTCTTGAGTAGGCCCGGAAGCGCCGAACCCGGCCGGATAAACGGGAACGCCAGGGGTGTCGCGAACGGGCGCGGGAAGCTGCCGGCGGGTACGGAGCGGGCCCGGCAGGTACGCGAGATGTTCGACCGGATCGCGCCCCGCTACGAGTTGCTCAACACCGTTATGACCGCCGGAATGCACCGGCTCTGGAACAAAAAAGTCGTAAAAGCCACGGGAATAGAACGCGGTGGATGGGCGATAGACCTGGCCTGCGGCACGGGCAGCCTGACGAGGGAGCTCGCAAGAAAAGTCGGCCCCGGCGGGCACGTATTGGGTGTTGATTTTTCGTCCAAGATGCTTTCGGCCGCCGAAGCCCGGCCCCAACACAACGTTGGATACCAACTTGGAGACGCGACAAACCTGGGTGGAGTTTCCACGGGAAGCTTCGACGCGGCCACCATAGCCTACGGCGCGCGCAACATACCGGACCTCGACGCCCTGTTCTCCGAGATAGCCCGGGTAGTGGTGCCGGGGGGGACGACGGTATGCCTGGAGATAGCCCGTCCGTCCGGCAAGTTGTACACCGCGTTCTACGGGCTCTGGTTCGACAAAGTCGTTCCCTGGCTCGGCGCAAAAGTCTCCGGGGACGCCCAGGCTTACTCTTATTTACCCCAATCCGTGAAAGAGTTCGTGGCACCTGACGAATTAGCTGACATAATGAGGCGTAATGGATTACAAAATGTTACATGGCAGAGGATCGCCGGCGGCATCATCACGCTCCACCGTGGAGGAAAACCCTCCCGTTGAAGAGGTGGGGGAAACCGGCCTGCAATCCGAGCTTCCGGATGAGGCCTTCGAGGCCGTAGAAGAAGTCGAGGAACTGCTGGCGGCCACGGCGCGGCGCGCGCCGGCCGGACTCGTGGCGCCCGCGCTGGAGGCGTTGACCTCCGGCGGCAAGCGGCTCAGGCCTTTGTTGCTGATCCTGAGTGCCCGAATGGGCGAGCCGGATCGTGAGGATCTCCTGAAAGCCTCGGTGGCTATAGAGGTTCTCCACACCGCCACGCTCATCCACGACGACATCGTGGACCGGGCCGAGAGCCGGCGCGGGGAACCCACCACGGTGGCCCGGTACGGGCGGGAGAAAGCCATCGCGACGGGCGATTACCTGTTCGCGGAGTCTTTCTCTGACCTGGCGGAGATCGGGGACCCGAGGCTGGTTCGGGCTTTCGCAGAGGCCGCCGAGGGGCTGGCCGCCGGAGAGCTGGAGCAGTACCGGGCGAACGGGGCGACCGTGGAGGTCGAGGCTTACCTGGAGCACATAAGAAAAAAGACCGCGGGGCTCTTCAAAGCCGCGTGCGTCGCCGGCGGGTCCTTGGGCGGGCTCACTATCCGTCAGATAGACGCCCTGGCGAGTTACGGCCAAGCGCTCGGTATCGCGTTTCAGATGTCGGACGACGTTATGGACCTCGTCGGGAAACCCGGCCTCATGGGCAAAGGTATTGGGACGGATCTCGCGGAAGGAACCGTCACCCTGCCGGTTATCTTTGCTTTAAGAGAAGGAGACGCCGGGGTGATTCGGGAAGTCCTCTCCACACCGAACCCCTCCCGGGAGATGTTGGATGAGGGCATAGAAGCCGTGCTGTCCACCGACGCCGTAGCCCGGACGGAAGGGTGGGCCCGGGAAGAGGTGGACGCCGCCATCGAAGGCCTGAACTTGTTGCCCGAAGGCCCGGAGCGGGGCCTGCTAGAGTTCGTGGCGACCGAGGTAGTGGGAAGGGATGTCTGAGATCTCTGAGAGCATCTTTTCTGCGGGGCTCGTCCTGCCGGTCTCGGCGCCCCCCATCCGCGACGGGGCCGTACTCGTGCGGGACGGTCGTATCGCGGACGTTGGCAAGTTAGAAGAAATTCGGCGAACTGCTTCCGGAGCGGAAGTCAGGCATTTCTCCGGCTCGACCATAGTGCCCGGCGCGGTAAACACCCACGCGCACCTGGGCTTCCGTCGGGAGGATGCCCCGGAAGGCGGCACGTTTTCGGGATGGCTGTCGCGCCTGATCGAACGCCTCCCGGAAAAAGAGGCCTGGACCGCAGAGGCGGCCCGGGACTGCGCGCAAGAAGCGCTAGAGTCGGGCACGACCTTTATGGCCGAGTCGTCACCTTACGCGGAGTGCCTGCCGCAACTCGCTGAGTCCGGCCTGGCCGGAACCGTTTACGCCGAGTTCTTCCCGCACGAGTTGGGCACCCCCGAAGAAGCGGTCGAGTACGTCTTCGAAAAAACCCGCGGGTCGCGTGAAGGGCTGCCGCCCCGGGTCGGGGCGCACGTCAGCGTTCATTCGCCGTACACCGTGGACCCCCGGTCGTCGGAATTGGCGGCGCTCAAAGCACGTGGGGAGGGGGGTAGGCTCGCGATACACCTCTCCGAGAGCCCGGAGGAAGTAGAGTTCGTGCGGCACGGCACGGGCGGCTTGATGGACATATTCGGCGGCAACGACTGGGGCGGCACCGGGATGCGGCCGGTCGAGTACGCCCGGGAGGTCGAACTGCTCGGCCCGGAGACGATAGCGGCGCACCTCGCCACCGGCGTCACCGACGACGACCTCGAAATTTTGCGGGGCACCGACACGGCCGTGGCCCACTGCCCCCACTCCAACGAGTTGCTCGGTTGCGGCGTGGCCCGCGTGCCGGAGATGCTGGGGCGCGGCATCCGGGTTGGTATGGGTACCGACGGGTTGTGGAGCAGCCCGAGCATGAACCTTTTTGCGGAGACGCTCTTCGCGCTGGAGTTACACGGTTTCGACGGCGGTGTGGGGCTCAGGCTGGCGACGCTCGGCGGGGCCGAGGCCCTGGGTATAGACGAGGAAGTCGGGAGTTTGGAAGCCGGCAAGTGGGCAGACTTCGCGGTCGTCGAGACGCTCCCCGGCGACGACGACCCCGGCCGCGAGGTGCTCGAAAGCGCGGCCGGCGGTGGCGTGACGACGACGGTTATCGGTGGAAACCTGATATACAATCGCTCCGAAGCGTAAAGCACCGGAGGAAACCCCGCAATGATGATGGACCGCGAAAGAATGAGCTTTTGGATAAGGTTGGTGGCGATCCTGCTGGCCGTCGTATTTATCGCCTCTTTCGTACTCTTTTCGATAGGTTCCACCGTTCAGTACAGCATCTTCGACATCTTCGGCAACAACCAGCAGCAACAGGCCGGGCAAACGGTAAGCTCCGGAGACCAGATACAAGCGGCCCGGCAAGAGTTGGAGCAGAACCCAAAAGACCCGGATGCGATCACCACGCTCGCCGCGCTCTACATAGAAAACAACCAGCTAGAAGAAGCCGAAAAAGTTTTGTCAGAGGGTCGCGAGAAAGCACCGGACAACGAAGATATAGCCCTGATCCTGGGCCAGCTCTACTTTCAGCAGGCACAGTCCGCGCCGGAGGACGAACAAGAGAAGTTGTACTCAGAAGCGGGCGATGCCCTGGCCGCCGCCACAGAGATAGAGCCGGAGAACGAAGACACGTACCTGGCGGCCGGCGAGGCCTACGACCAGGCCGGGCAACCGTCAGAGGCTATAAAATACTGGAACACCTACCTGGAGTTAGAGCCGGAAGGCGAGCAGGCGGATCAGGTCGAAGAGCGCATCTCTTCGCTGCTAGAAGGCGGCCAGACCACCGGAGAGCCCGGTGGCGGGAACCCGCAACCGTAGGATTGGGTGATCCAGAGTAGTACAATGATGCGTAGAATCGGATAGTGACCACGAAAATTACGAGGAGGAAGTAAATGGGCGTGCCGGGACCGACGGAGTTGATCATACTCCTGGTCATCATACTATTGCTGTTCGGGGCAAAGCG
Organism: Rubrobacteraceae bacterium; assembly: GCA_965213905.1. Classification (GTDB taxonomy): domain Bacteria; phylum Actinomycetota; class Rubrobacteria; order Rubrobacterales; family Rubrobacteraceae; genus SIRX01. The sequence goes on from OZ243922.1 coordinate 2,857,012, forward strand.
TATCCCGGAGCTGGCCAAAGGACTTGGCTCGGGGATGAGGGAGTTCCGGAAGAGCAGCTCGGGTGACTACGAGGACGTAGAAGAAAGCAAGAAGGAAGAAGAGCTAACCGCCGGCGGCGGAGACGACAAAGACGACCTGGACGCGGAACCCTCGAACGAGGCCGACCGCGAACAGCAGCGCCAGAGATAACATCATCGAAATTTCCGAACACGAAGCTCCCAAACAGCTAATTGGCTAGCCGCTTAAGACTACCTTCGGGCCCGCACGACGAGGCCCAGATGACCCTTATAGATCATCTGGACGAACTCAGGTCCAGGATCATAAAGGTCGGCGCCGCGTTTCTCGTGGCCGCTGTCGTGGCGGGAATATTCCACGCTCCGATCTACGAAGCGCTCCTGGAGCCTTCCGGCTTACCGAACTTGAAAGCCACGGCGGTGACCGTGCCGTTCCTGACCGACGTAAAGCTGACGCTCTACTCGGCGCTGGTGCTCACGGTCCCCGTGCTCCTTTACCAGGGGTGGGCTTTCGTGGCCCCGGCGGTCGGAGAAGTAGGACGTCTTTTTACCTACACGCTCATCACGCTGGCTTCATCGCTGTTTCTGGCCGGGATAGCCTTCGCTTACTATATCGTGCTGCCGATAGCGACGGACTTTTTATTGACCTGGGGTGAAGAACGCTTCGACCCCATCATCACCGCGGATAGCTACCTCTCGTTCGTGACCCGTTTCCTGTTCGCGTTCGGCATAGGTTTCGAGATGCCCGCCGCAACTTTCGTCGGGGCGAAGCTTGGTCTGATCTCGGGGGACATCCTTAGACAGTGGCGACGGGCCGCCATCGTGGTAAATACCGTTTTGGCGGCGGCCCTTACCCCCGCCGACGTGTTCAGCATGGTCTTGCTGGCTATTCCCCTTATATTCCTCTACGAGGTCAGCATCCTGATCGCCGGCTACGTAAACCCCGTGACCGAAGGAACCGGGATGGACGCCCTGGTGGATGATGAAGAGGACGAAGAAGACCGGGACGACTAGGTTTCTCTGAGTTGTTCCTCGAAGCGTCGCATGGAGCGCCGTAGCAGGTCCCCGGTGAGGTTCCGGAAAAACGGCCGGTGTGCCAGCCGGTTGAGCCAGCCGGGCTTTACCTGGTAGTCGGTGAACAGCGACATCTTCACCGCCTCGCCGTCTTTTTCCAGGCTCCAGCCGCCGGTTCCTATCGCGCCTTCCACGTAGCGCCACTCTATTCTTCGCGGAGCCTCGACTACCGTGACGGCACTGATCACCTTGTGGGTGAATCCTGCGGCGCTCAACGTAAACTCGAAACGTGTGCCGGGTCGTATCCGGGATTCTTCCAACGTCCCGGACTCGTCCAGCGCCCTCGCCTCTCGTAACCCGTAGCCCCAACGGGTAAAGCCCGGTACGTCCAGCAGGGCGGCAAAGACCTCCTCCTGCCCGATGCCGGAGATCAGGTAAACAGCTTTTACCGGTACGTTCGTAGAATCCTTCAGAGTGGTATCAGTACCCCCGCCGTGTACAAAAGGCCGAAAACCGCGTGCAGTCCGGCGGTGCCTTTTACGATAGGATCGAGCCTGTCGGGGTCGGTGGTGGACGAGATACCCCGCCAGAGACGGGGTACGAGCGCGAGGCTAAAGGCGGCGAGTAACGCGCCCGGCGGCACGAGCCCGATTACGGCGAGCGCTACGACGGAGACGTAAGAGCCGGATAAAAGTCCCTTGTAAACAAAGACCCCACCCATCCTTCCTAGCGCTATGGGCAAGGTGTTGCGCCCGCCCCGGCGGTCGGATTCGAGATCCCGGATATTGTTGGCGAGCAGTATCGCCGCGACCAGGGCCCCTATCGGAACGGCCGCCAGCGGCACGGAGAACGGGTAGAGGTTGGCCTGCACCCCGTAAGTTATGACCACGATGACGAGCCCCATAAAAACGAACACCGTCGCCTCGCTCGCCGGGGTGTAGGCCACGGGGCGCGGCCCGGCGGAGTACACGTAGCCGCCCAACGCCGAGAGGCATCCCAAAAGGAGTATCGGCCACCCGCCGACGTACACCAGGTACAGCCCCAGAAAAAGCGCCACCGTGTAGCAAAAGAGCGCGCCGATCAGGACGCTCCGCGCGTTCACCCGGCCCTGTACTATAGAGCCGGCTATACCGACCGAGCCGGCCGTATCCAGGCCCCGCTGCTCGTCGTAGAACTCGTTGAACATGTTCGTCGCCGCCTGTATGAGCAGGCTGGCGAAGAGCATCGCCAGAAACGGCCCCCAGGAAAAAACCCCGTCTTCGTATGCCAGCGCGGTCCCGAACAGCACCGGCACGGCCGCCGCGGTCAGGCTGAACGGCCGCGCCAGCCAGAACCACTCGGCCACCGTCGCGGTCTTGCTGGTGTTGCTGTTAGTCAAGGTCTCTCGGCAAAAGCTCGTCCCTCGCTTTGATGGATGGTGTATGGCAATTGTGGCGGGCGCGGGGGGCTTTTTCAAACGCAGCTTTCACACTTTCTACCCTGGCGTCGGACTCGGCATACACTTTATGATAGAAACCGCTATCGTATGGAATCCAAGGAATTCAACGGCACGAGAAGCACTTCCAGGGCGTTACTAGACCTCGCGCGGCCCAAGCAGTGGACCAAGAACGGTTTCGTGCTCGCCGGGCTGGTCTTTGCCGCGGAGGCTTTGCAGTGGTGGTCGGTGATCTGGGCGCTGGTGGCGTTCGTGGCGTTCTGCGGGCTGTCGAGCGCCGTGTACGCGGCGAACGACGTCCTGGACGTGAAAGAAGACCGCCTTCACCCGCTAAAGAGGTTGCGGCCCGTCGCGGTAGGGGACGTATCGGCGCGTTCGGCGATCCTCTTCGCGTCGCTACTGGCGGCGGGCGGGTTGGCGTTGTGCTTCCTCGTAAACCCCGGTGTCGGGCTCGCGGGGCTTTCTTATCTCGGCCTCCAAGCCGTCTACACGACGTTTCTAAAGCACATGGCGATACTGGACGTAATGAGTATTTCCGCGGGGTTCGTTATACGGGCGCTGGCCGGGGTTGCGGCGGTGGACCGCCTCGTGTCACCGTGGTTGATCGTCTGTACCGGCCTCTTGACCCTGTTTTTGGGTTTTTCGAAGCGGCGGCACGAGCTTGCCTCGCTCGGGGGCGGGGCCGCGGGTCACCGGAAGAACTTGCGGGAATATTCCGTGCCGCTTTTGGACGAGATGATGAACATTATGATGTCGGCGACCATCATCGCCTACGTCCTGTACACGTTTACCGTCTACGACGACGTATACATGATGTCTAGCATACCGTTCGTGATCTACGGGGTTTTTAGGTACATGCTGCTGGTGCACCGTGACGGGGGCGACAACCCGGACGTGCTGCTACTCAAAGACCGGCCGCTCCAGGTGACGCTCGTGCTCTGGCTCGCCACGGTGATGACGATTATCTACGTGCTCTAGGGTGGGGAGCTTGGGGAGAAACTTCGTTCTCGCGCTCGGCCTGGGCGTTGCGGTGTACCTGGTCCTGGCCGTCCTGACCGGCTTCGACGACCTCCGGGAGGCTTTCGGGCAGTTCCGCTGGTCGCTGCTGCCGGCTATCCTGGGCCTCGTGTTCGTCTCGTACGTCGGGCGTTTCGTGCGCTGGGTCTATTACCTGCGCGTCTTGAACGTCCCCGTGCCGGTAAAAGAGAACGCCGCCATCTTTGCCGCCGGCCTCTCGATGACCATTTCGCCCGGCAAACTCGGGGAGGTGCTAAAAAGCGTGTTCGTCCGGCAGGTGGCCGGGACGCCGGTCGCCCGCACGGCCCCCACGGTGATCGCCGAGCGGGTGACGGACGGGACGGGTATGGTTCTCTGGGGTTTGCTCGGGGCGCTGGCCTTTAGCTTCGGGCCGGGACTGCTGTTGCTGTTTCTCGCTTTTACGGTCTTCGGGATCGTGGTGCTGCGGTCGAAGCGGCTCTCGCTTTTGGCGGAGAAAGTTTTGGCGCGGGTGCCCGTGCTGAACCGGTTTGCGCCGCATCTGGGAGATTTTCACGGCGCGACGAGCGAGTTGCTCGGGGTGCGGGCGCTCGTAGTAGGTTCCGTCATCTCTTTCGTCTCCTGGGGTTTGGAGATAGCGGCCGTTTACCTCTGTGCCGTCGGGATAGGGGCGGAGGTTCCTTTCCTGATGGTGGTCTTTATCTTCTCGGTCAGCTCTATCGTGGGGGTCGCGAGCATGTTGCCCGGCGGCATCGGTTCGGCCGAGGCGTTTCTCGCGGGCCAGTTCATAGCACTCGCCGGGCTTTCGAGCGGGCCGGCGGCGGCGCTGACCATCGTGATCCGGCTAGCCACCCTCTGGTTCGCTATTGCCTTGGGGATCTCGGGTCTCCTCATCCTGAGAATTCTGCTGGGAAGCCCGGATGAGGAGGCCGTCACCGAGGCCCGCAACCCGTAAGTCCCAATGCCGGGAGCGGAGGAGCCTTTCGCCGGCCTTGAGCCGTAAGCCGCACGCGGAAGAAATCCAAGAAGACGCGCGGCACCGCGGTCGAGGGTGGTCAGCACGCTCGGGACGTACCAGGCCACCAACTCGACCAGAACCAACCCGGCCAGGGTCAGGACCGTTCGCAGACGCTTGGGAACCCGGATAGACCTCTGTGTCCGGCTCCGCACGACAAATCGTTCCGGACCTTGGCGGGTGTTCGTGCAAAGGCCCGGGACTTTTTAGGGCCGACCCTGCTCTTTGTCGGGGCAAAGTTCATACTCGAAGGACCCGGCGTGCATTTCCCCATCGTCGCTTCACCATTTTCTACAACGGCGTTCTCATCTTCGCGAATCGGTCACGAGTAGCTTCCGATACTTTGTCGGTAGCACTACGCCCACATCTATTACGCTTTCTTCGTACGGATTTTCGGACAGGAATAACTCCCCAGAGTAGGGGTCGTAAACACGAAACGACCGCGTGCCGTCTTCGAGTTCGAAGACAAGAAGCCCCTTGAAGTATTCGCCGGCGACGTGTCGGAGCGGGGCGTCCAGCGCGGCTCCCGCGACCCTCGCAGAATCTTCGGGACCCAAAATAAAATTCTCCTGCCGAACCGGCTCACCCTCGTTGGTAGCGATCGTTTCGAGGCTGATGCGCCCGGCCTTGCCCTGGATGCCGAGCAGGTCTCCGGCGCCCTCCGCACCCGGATTGGACTGAACTTCGTAGAGCGCCCAAGCCCCGCCGGACTCGTCGTCTTCACCTTTCCGGGCCTCTTTTGCGGTGATGCGGAAAGAGGGGTCGTAGCCTCGAACCGCGTAGAGCGGCGTGCCCGGCCTGAGTTCAGTCGCTTGCCCCTCTTCTGGCTCGTAGCTGGCTACCTGCTCTCTAACCCTACCCACCAGAGTTTGCCGGTCTACGAGCTTCGCCGGGATTGTGCTGGTCTGTCCGTAGTCGCCGCGATGGTAGGTGATGCCGTCAACCCTCACCGAGTCCTGGGGCGCCGCGTCGGCCACTGCTTCTCCCGACGAGGGGGCGGAACCATCCGGGGTAGAGGAGCATCCAAACAGCAGCATCCCGGCGCACAGCACGAGCGCCGCCGCAAACGCCGGACACTTCTTCAGCGGGTCCTTCAGCGGGTCGCGCGGTTGCTCATCGGGTGTTTCCCGGGCGTCGCCGCAATCGTAATTCAATGTATCGTCTGTTTCCATAAACTAAGGTTATCTTAAAGTTACCCCGCCTTTGTGACGGTGAGACAAAGGATTTCACTGTGTTATAACCTGAATCAATATGCGACTAATAATCTCTGAAAAAGCGAACACGGCCAAAAAGATCTCCCAGTTCCTCGCCGAAGACCAGGTAAAGGAAGGCAAGCATCGCAGCGTGCCGCACCATACTTTTACCTGGAAGGATGAGGAGACGGTATCGGTGGGGCTCAAAGGGCACGTTCTAAACCCCGAGTATCCCGAGCAGTACTCCAACTGGCAAAAGGTCGAGCCTTCGGAGTTGATCGACGCGGAGATAGAAAAGAACGTTTCTGAGAAGGGCGTGGCAAACGCCGTCCAGTCGCTCTCCAAAAAAGCGGACAAAGTCGTCATCGCGACGGACTACGACCGCGAGGGAGAGTTGATCGGGGTCGAAGCTTTGAGCCTGGCTTTCGAGGCGAACGAGAAGCTCGTGGACCACGTCGAGCGGGCGCGGTTTTCGGCCTTGACCGACGGTGAGATCACCCGCGCCTTCGACGAGTTGGACGAGGTTTCCAACGAACTGGCCGACGCCGGCGAAGCCCGGCAGGACATTGACCTGATCTGGGGTGCAACCCTGACCCGGTGGGTCTCGCGGGCGACCCGCCGTTACGGAAACGCTTTCCTCTCCGTAGGTCGCGTGCAGTCGCCCACCCTCGCGCTCATAGCCGAACGCGAACGCGAAAGGCGGGCGTTCGTCTCCGAACCTTACTGGGAGATAGAGGCGAACCTCCAAAACGGCGAACCTTTTATGGTGCGTCACGCCCAGGGCCGCTTCAAAGAAGAAGCCGCCGCGAAGACCGCCTACGAAAACCTCACCGACACGGCCACGGTCACCGAGGTCAAGCAGAAAGAAGCCACGCGTCCGGCCCCGGCCCCGTTTAACACCACGGCCTTCCTCACGGCGGCCTCGGGGATCGGGATCAGCCCCTCCAGGGCTTCCCGTCTCGCCGAGGACCTCTACACCGACGGCTACATCTCCTACCCGCGGACGGACAACACCGTCTATCCGATTTCGCTGGACATGCGGGAGATACTCGGCTACCTAAAAGGCGTCGAGGGCGCGGGTTCGTACGCGGAGAAACTTCTTCAAAGTGGCAAGCTCACGCCGACCCGCGGCAAAAAGCAGACCACGGACCACCCGCCAATCTACCCGACGGCCCGGGCTCCTAAAAACGCCTTGCGGGACGACCAGTGGAAGATCTACCAGCTAGTGGTCCGGCGTTTTCTCGCCACCCTCTCGTCACCGTCGAAGAGCCTGCGGACCACGCTGCGCTTCGACTCCGGCGGGGAGCCGCTCGTCACCAACGGGACGGTCATCACCGAGGAAGGTTGGCTCGGGGTTTACCCCTACAGCCGGCGCTCGGACGAGGAGCTCCCGGCGCTCGAAGAAGGGCAGGAAGTCCGGCTTCTAGAGGCCGAGATACTCGGCAAAGAAACCCAGCCGCCCGGCAGGTACGGCCAGGGCCGGCTCATCAAGGTCATGGAGGACCTCGGGCTCGGCACGAAGGCCACGCGGCCCAACATCATACAGAGCCTCTACAACCGGGGCTACGTCCACGCCGACCCGCTCATCCCGACGGAGACTGGCATCGCGGTGGCCCAGGCGCTAAAAGATTTCGCCTCGGAGATCGCCTCGCACGAGATGACCGCCGAGCTCGAAAAAAGTATGGACGACATCTCCGAGGGTAAGGACAGCAAAGAAAACGTCGTCGAGACTTCCCGGGACATTTTGCGCCGGGTCTACGAGCACCTGGAGAGTAGCGAAGAGCAGTTCGCCGACATCGTACGCAGCGGCATCAAGGTGGACGAGACCATAGGCGCTTGCCCAGAGTGTGAACACAACCTGATCGTGCGCCGCAACCGCAAGAGCCGCAAGCGGTTTGTCGGGTGCGAGGGCTACCCGGACTGCCGGGTAACCTACCCGCTGCCGCAGCGGGGGGACATAATCCCGCTGGGCACGACGTGCGACGCTTGCGGGGCGCCCGAGATCAAAGTCCTCGGCAAACGGCGGCCCTGGATCACCTGCATCAACATGGACTGCCCGAAGAAAGAGGAAGCCGCGAAAGCCAAGGCGGAGAAGGAAGCCAGAGAAGCCGAAGAAACCGCAAACGGGGGTGAGGGATCATCGGAGGAGAGCGGGAAGGAACTGGAGAAGTCCACCACATAGAGGGCCGGTTGGACCTCCCCCCGGAAGAAACTCCTCGGCGTCACGCCTCTATCTACAAGCGTTTTTCGGGATACCTGATCCTGTGCGCCCTGATCGCCGTTATCTGCTATTCTGCCGCCCTGTAGAACCCTGTGCCGAGCGTCCCGCAATTGTTGGTGAGGTGATTTGAAACCGGTAATCGGTGTAACCGCAACCTTGAAAGAAGATACCGAGGCCAGTGCGACCAGACCCCTGGGCAAGTTCGTGCGGGCCGACTTTGACTACGTGGAAGGCGTCGCGCAGGCCGGCGGCATTCCGTTCGTGCTGCCGCCGGCGATCCGGCACGAAGACGCCGCCGAGGTGGTGGGCAACCTGGACGGCCTCCTCCTGAGCGGCGGCAGTGACCTTCACCCGAGCTACTACGGTGAAGAGCCGATCCCGGAGCTAGACGTGACCATCCCCGAGCGGGACGAACTCGAAATGGCCCTGCTGGAGTACGCCCTGGGAAAAGAAATCCCCATCTTCGGGATCTGCCGGGGTATGCAAGTCTTGAACGTGGCGCTCGGCGGGACGCTCTACCAGGACCTTCCGGCCCAGGTCGAACCGGACCTCGTACTCCACCGCCAGACGACGCCGAAGTGGCAGCCGACCCACGAAGTCGAGTTTTACCCCCGCACCCGCGCGGCCGAGATAGCCGGCAACCGGGTTGTGAAGGTAAACTCTTACCACCACCAGGCCATAAAAGAGCTTTCGGACGAACTGGTCGTATCCGGGTGCTCATCGGACGGCCTCGTAGAGGCGGCGGAGTCGAGGGATTTTTCGGGCCAGTGGATCGTCGCGGTGCAGTGGCACGCCGAGGCCATGCGGGAGACCGGACCCGAGCAACGGCACTTTTTCGAGGCCCACGTCTCCGCCGCCCGGCGGTACGCCCTCGGTCGGGCCGCGGCTTAAGGTTTCGGTGTCCCCGCCTCCGAGGGGTATCTTCGTGACGCTCGAAGGGCTGGATTTCTCCGGTAAATCCACGCTCGTGCGGGCCCTGAAACCGCTGCTCGAAAACCTGGACGCTCCCGCACACTTTACCCGCGAACCCGGGGGAACCCCCGCCGCGGAGCGCATTAGAGAGGTGCTGCTGGACCCGGAGCTGGACATGGATTCCTGGACCGAGGCTTATCTCTACGCGGCGGCCCGCGCGGACCACGCCCGCCGGGAGATCCTGCCGCGCATGGAGCGGGGTGAGAACGTGTTTTGCGAACGCTACCTGGATTCGAGCGTCGCCTACCAGGGGGCGGGCCGCGGCCTTGGGGTAAAAACCGTCCGGGAGCTTAACTCCTGGGCCGTCGGAGAGCTGGTCCCCAACAAGACTTTCTACCTGCGGCTGGACGCCCGGGAGCGTGCCCGGCGTGCCCGGGAGTCCGGGGCTATATTGGACCGCATCGAGAAAGTCGGGGCGGAGTTCGCCGGAAAGGTAGAAGCCGGCTTCGAAGAACTCGTCCGCCTGGAACCCGAGAGGATCGAGGCGCTAGACGCCTCCCGCCCGCCGCAGGAGTTGGCGGAGGTAGTGCTGCGGGCGTTTACCGGACGGGACGGATAATTAATTGGCCGTGTTCGGGGGCTTGTTGGGTAACGAGCCGGCGCTCCGGCTACTCGAAAGGACGCTCGAAGCGGATAGGCCCTCGCACGCTTACCTGTTCTACGGGCCGAAAGGCGTCGGCAAGCGGACGGTCGCCCGGCGGTTTGGGGCTGTGCTGGTCGCCGGGGGCGACGCGCAAGCCGAAGGCCGCGCCCGCCGGGGCCTCCACCCGGACCTGCAGGAAGTGCGTCCGGAGGGTGCGTTTACGACCATAGGCCAGGTGCGGGAAGTCGTGAACCTCGCGGCGAGCCGGCCCTTTGAAGGTGCCCGTCGGGTATTCATCCTGGAGGCCGAAACGCTTAACCCCCAAGCATCCAACGCCCTCCTGAAAACCCTGGAAGAGCCGGAAGGGGAGACCGTGTTCGTCCTGCTGGCCCTTTCGCGGGAAGGCGTGTTGCCCACTATCGTCTCCCGCACGCAGCCCGTGCGCTTCAACCCGGTTCCCGTGCCGGAGGTAACGCAATTTTTGGGCCAAGAAGGCGTGAAAGAGCCCGAACTGGCCGCGGCTTTGGGACGGGGCAGCGTCGGGCTTTCCCTGCGGTACGCGCGGGAGCCGGAGTTGAAAGAGCTTAGGAAGACGGCCTTCGAGGCCGCTTTCGCCTACGCGGGGGACTACGAAGAACGCCGCCGGGTTGCCGCGGGGATTCTGGCCCGCGCCGAAGCCGTCGGGGCGGCGCGTGAAAAAGAAACCCTCGACCGTTTCGAGGAGCCCGAAGCGCGCCGGGCGAAGGACGCGGCAAAGCGCGCGGGGCGGTCCGGGCGGGACGGGGCGGTTCGGGAGGCGTTGGACCTGCTCGCCCTGGTGTACCGGGACGCCGCCGTGATCCGCACGAACGCAGAAGAACTGGCCGCTAACGTGGACCGCAAGCCGGAGATACAAAGCCACGTGGACCGCAACCCGGAGGCCGACTGGGCCGGGGCCGCCCTGCAGGTGGGAGAAGCGCGGACCGAGCTTGCGTATAATGTCTCCCCAGAGGCGATCTTGGAGGTTACGCTATCACGGATACGGCAGAGAATACTCGGACACTCCCCCGGCTCGTAGACGTCCGGATCTCCGGCTGGCGCACCCCGAGGCTCTGCCACGCGAGGGAGCTGGACCTGCGCGTCGGCTACCGGGTGGTGGTGGATACCGAGGTGGGGGAGTTAGTAGGTCGTGTCGCCCTCACGCCCCGCCGACGAGAGCCGTACGTGGATCCGTACGACATCCTTCGCATCGTGACCGAAAGAGACGATCGTCAGGAAGACGCGAACCGGGAGCTGGCCCGCGAAGTCCGAAACGAAGCCCAGAAGCTCGCCCGGGACCACCGGATCGAGAAAGTCCAGTTCGTCGGGTGCGACGTTTCGCTGGACGGCCGGTACGTCGAGGTGAAGTATCAGGCGGACGCCGAACCAAACCTGCAGCCCGTAGAAAAGGGTCTCGAAGACCGTTACGACGTCAAGGTGGTTTTGTGCCGCTTTACCTTTATCGAGCGTGCGGGGGATACCGGGGGGTGTGACACGTGCGGGTTGCCGCTGTGCTGCGCGGTTTGGGGCGGCGCGCGGAGCATGGGGCCGGTAAACGTGCGGCTCGCCAAGCAGCAAGGCGTAACGCCGAACGAGAAGATCCTGGGCTGCTGCGGCGAGGTGAAATGCTGTATGCGCTACGAGCACGACACCTACAAAGAATTCAAAGAACGCGCCCCCTACAAAAACACCCAGGTGCAACTCGGCGACCGGGAAGGCCGGGTCGTGGACTACTCGATGGTGAAAGATTCCGTCCTCGTCCAGTTCGGCGAGAAACGCAGCGACCAGGAACTGGTTCCGCTCGGGCGGCTGTCCGGTGAAAACGACGAGGTCGAACCCGCGGACGCGGAGGAATGACCCGGGTCTACCGTGTCGGATAATCTCTGCGACGTACCGGGCGTCCTCGTCGGTCACGCCACCGATTACGAAGGCGCCACCGGCTGCACCGCCGTCCTTTTCGACCGGCCGGCCGTGGTTGCCGTAGAGGTAAGGGGCTCTTCCCCGGGCACCCGGGAAACGGATCGTCTCGCCCCTTTAGGCATCGTGCGCGACACCCACGCCGTACTCCTCACCGGCGGCAGCGCCTTCGGGCTGGCGGCGGCGGACGGGGTGGTGAAGTTCCTCGAAGAGAAAGGCGTCGGCCTCGACATCGGCGTGGCAAAAATACCGCTCGTCTCGGCGGCGGTGATCTTCGACCTTATGGCCGGCTCTCCAGACGCCCGCCCCGACGCTGCAATGGGCTATAAAGCCGCCGTCTCAGCTGTTAGCAATGACTTCGAGCAGGGCAGCGTGGGGGCGGGAACCGGGGCCACGGTAGGCAAGATGCTCGGCCTGGAGAACGCCATGAAAGGCGGGCTGGGCAGTACGTCTATCGAACTAGAAGGTGGACTCGTCGTGGCCGCCCTGGCCGTCGTGAACGCCGTCGGCGACGTGCGGGACGGTAACGGAAATATCCTGGCCGGGCCCCGCGCGTTAGACGGCACCTTGGCCGACAGCGTAGACCTAATGCCCCAGGTGGCCGACCGGATGCGCTGGGGCCAGAACACGACCCTCGGAATCGTCGCCACGAACGCCCGATTGACGAAACCCGAGGCCACCAAAGTAGCCCAGATGGCCCACGACGGCCTCGCCCGCGCCGTCTACCCGGTACACACCAGCGTAGACGGCGACGCGGTTTTCGTCGCTTCCGTCGGCGGGGTCGAGACGGCCCCGGACGTGGTAGGGGCCTGGGGAGCCCGGATGATGCAGGAGTCTATCCTGCGGGCCGTGCGGGTGGCGAAGGGAGTACCGGGGTTCCCCTCTGTGACGGAGTATGCCGGGGAGAGGTAAGTGAGGCCACAGGCATCAGGTTTCAGCCATCAGCAAAAACCCGGTGCCTGTTGCCTGACGCCAATAGCCTTCTCTCAGGCGGCTTCGGGGATCAAAATGCCCCGGCCGCCGGGGACGCGTCCGTTGTTGAGGTCGTTTATGGCGTCGTTGATCTCATCCAGCGAGTAGGTGTGCGTTTGTAGGCTGACCTTGCCCTGGGCTTGGAGCGTCATAAGCTCGGCCAGATCGTTGTAGGTGCCGACCAGGTTGCCGATGATGTTCCGCTCGGTCGAGATGATGTCTATGGTCGGGATCTCTATTTTTCCGCCGTACCCGATAATGAAGTGCGAGCCCGCCGCGTGGGTCATGTTCCACCCGTCTACCTGGGCGCCCTTCTCGCCCACGAAGTCCAGCACGACCTCGGCCCCCAAACCGTCCGTCATCTCCGTAACCGTTTCTACCTGAGACCCATCGGCGACCACCGCGTGGTCCGCCCCGAGCCTCTTGGCCCCTTCCAGGGCCTCCTCGGATTGATCCACCACGATGATTTCGGTGGCACACAGCGCCTTTAGAGACTGTATCCCGATGTGCCCCAGGCCGCCGGCCCCGATCACGACCGCCCGGGTACCGGGATGCAGCATCGGCACGGCCTTTTTCACCGCGTGATAAGCAGTAAGACCGGCATCGGCGTGTGCCGCAACGTCCTGCGGCTCGACGCCTTCGGGCAGCTTTACGACGGCCCGGGCGTTGGTCTTGAGTAGTTGTGCAAATCCGCCATTCGTATCTATTCCGGGGAATGCCTGGTTCTCGCAGTGCATGTCGTCGCCGGCCCGGCAGGCGCGGCATAGCCCGCAGGTTATGAGGGGATGCACGATCACCGCATTCCCGACCTCGACGTTGGTAACGGCGGAGCCGACTTCCTCTACCCAGCCGGCGTTTTCGTGGCCGGGAGTATAAGGCAGGTTTATGCCGGTTAGGGGCGCCCACTGGCCTTCAATGACGTGCAGGTCCGTGCGGCAGAGCCCGGCACCCCCGATCTTGACAACCACGTCCAGGGGGCCGTCGGCCGTCGGCTCTTCGACCTCTTCCAGGCTTAACGGCTTCGTACCTATATCTTCGTTGTACTCGTACAGCCGGGCTGCTTTCATCCTTCCTCCTTCGCTCTTTCGTCGGTTGTCGCTCGAGCTACAGTGCCCCTTGAGATATCTGTTCGGCTATGTGGTCGCCCTGCCGGATCGCCAGCGCCACGATGGTTAGAGTCGGGTTGGCGGCCGCGCCGGTGGTGAACTGGCTGCCATCGGAGACGTAGAGGTTCGGTACGTCGTGGGCCCGCCCGAAATTGTCGACCACGCCATCTTCGGGCTTCTCGCTCATACGGCAGGTGCCCATGTTGTGCGACGAGGGAAACGGTGGCGTGCGAACCGTCTTTACCGCGCCGACGGACTGGTACAAAGTGCGACCCTTATCGGCGGCGTAGTCGCGCATGGACACGTCGTTTTCGTGGTCGTCGTAGTGGACGTTTGGCGCGGGTAGGCCGTACTGGTCTTCTATGTCGTCGTTGAGCGTCACGCGGTTGATCGCGGATGGAATATCCTCGCCGACGATCCACATCCCGGCGAAGTTCTCGTAGTCGTCCATCAATTCGGTGAAGGTCGGGCCCCAGCTCTGCGGGTTCATGAACGCGGCCATAAACGACGGGCCGAGGTGGATCGTCTCCATGTAAAAACCGCCGACGAAGCCGCGATCTGGATCGTTATACGCTTCGTCCCCGACGATGCCCGCCATTGTGTTGCCTCGATAGAAGTTGACCGGTTTCTCGAAGACGCCCCAGCAAGTGTCCGAGACGTGGCGCATGTAGTTCTTGCCGACTTCGCCGGATGAGTTGGCGAGACCGTCCGGGTGCATAGACGATGCGCTGTTCAGGAGCAGTCGGGGTGACTCGACGGAGTTGCCGGCCACGCACACGACGCGCGCCTTCTGGAACTGGTGGTTCCCATCGGCGTCGGCGTAGAGAACACCCGTTGCTTTGCCGCTATCGTCGTGCTCGATCTTGAGCGCCATCGCTTCGGGCCGGACTTCGAGATGCCCGGTCTTCTCGCCTTTAGGCAGGTCCGACACTAGCGGCGACCACTTGGCGCGCGACTTGTTGCCCTGGAAACAGAAGCCATCCTGGATGCTGCCGGGACGCCCATCGTAGGGTTCCGCGTTCTGGCCGTAGTTGGCGGTCGAGACTTTCTTGTAGCCCATCCTCCTGGCGCCTTCGGCCAGGACCTTGCAGTTGTTGTCTGGTTTGTTCATGGGACGGCCACCCGTGCCGGTCACGCCGATGTTGTCTTCGGCGCGTTCGTAGTACGGTTCCATCTCTTGTAGGGTTAGCGGCCAGTCGAGCAGGTTCGCGCCGGAGATATCGCCGTAGGTCGTCTTTGCTTTAAACTCGTGTTCCTGGAAGCGCGGGCAGCAGCCGGCCCAGTGGACGGGCGAGCCGCCGACGCATTTGCTGTGCCAGGTCGGCAGGTTCGGGAAGTCTTCCGCTATACGCCACTTACCAGAGGTAGTCCTCATGTCTAGCCAGGCGAGTTGCTCGAAGCTAGGCCACTCGTCGTCTACGTGGCCCTCTGGTTCGTGGCGCTTGCCGGCTTCGAGGATAACGGTGTTTATACCTTTCTGGGCGAGTTGATTGCCCAAAGTTCCCCCGCCGGCGCCGGAGCCGACGATCACGACGACCGAATCGTCGTTGCGGTCGAATGGTGCAGATATGCTTACTTCCTTTCCGGATCTATGCGATCTTCGGTCCTGACGCGTTCGACTACCTCGTTGTCCCGGTAATCCGGCGCCTCGTCCAGCCAGTCGATGTCGTCGAAGCCACGGTTTATATAGCCGTCCTTGTCGTTGGACGGACCTTCGTAACCGAGGTACGGCCAGACATCCGGCTGGCTGTACAATCCGGTAACAACCTCCCCGGCCACGGCCTTGAAGAATGGTTCATCCTGGATCTTCTTTAGCGCCTCGACTTGTTTTTGCTCGTCGAGCGCCGCGAAGTCCTCGCCACCGATTACGTCCGGCAGGTTCTTGACGCCCTCGGTGAGGAGCGCGTTCATGTCCGCGTCGTCGGCGGCCTTTTCGTCCAGAAACACGACCACGCGGGCGTAGTGCTTGTCGGGGAATCGGTCGTGAGGATACATCGCGCGGGTCACGCTCACCAGTGTCTTTGCCGTAGCTTCGTCGAGAGCTTTCAGGCTTTCGACGTCTCCTCCGGGCACTGTCAAAGTCTCCTTGTCGGTCGAAACGGCGGCGTCGGCGGGACGTATGCCACCCTCACCCGACATCTGACCCTCTAGACTAGGACCTTTTCGGTCGGCAGGTTTCTCACTCATAGTTGCAGCTTGTTTCCTTTCTATGTAGTAGCGTGGGTGCTACAGCCGCCGTATGAAGGACCGGCAACCCTTCCTCGAATGAGGTGCTCTTCGGGGTACTCTTTTCGAATAAAACCTTCCGGACCTCGATAGCATCCTGAGTTGTAATAGCGCTACGTAAGTGGCAGGAAGCGCGCTCGTTGGAACGCAGGCATCCAAGCTCCGGCTGTTCACCTCCTTGCTATTTCGTGGGTCCGTCCCGGATTCTATCCCTCTCGTCAGGCATTTTATATTAGTCCTGAGGCGCACCGCAAGTAAGATTTTTATCCTGCAACGCTCGTGAATATCGCTGCGGCTTCTGCCAGAAATACCGCTAGGTCTCCGCAGGCGAGAGTTGATGACTAGAAGTTTGAATCCTTACGAGAGACTAAAAATTACTGTGTCATCGGGGTTGTATAATACTGACCGGTAAAGCTAAAAAAGGAGAACTTAACGTGGCGGCAACCTACATACACACCTGTTATCGGATAGTGGACCCCGAGAAAAGCATAGATTTCTATACTAACAAGATGGGACTGAAAAAGGTCGGCGAGATGCACTTTGACACCGCGACCAACTACTTCTTCGCGTTGGAGGAGGACGCATCGGAGCCGATGCTGGAGCTCACCCACAACCACGACCAGGGTAAACCTTACGATATGGGTGACGGGTATTCCCATGTCGCATTTACTATAGAGGATCTCGAAGCAGCAGTTGCCGAACTGGAAGAACAGGGTGTAGAGGTCGCGCTTCAGCCCAAAACGATGACCGTTGAAGGACACGACTATAAGATTGCCTTCGTCGTAGACCCCGACGGTTACCGGGTAGAACTCGTTGAGCGCGGCACGATGAAGGTGGGAGAAATCATCCAGTAGGATCACGTAAGCAAGGCAGAGTCGCACCGCAAACCACCCCGAACTGTAAAGGGTAGGCGGGCTGCGATATACTTTGCGCCCGAAACAAGCCGACGTAGCTCAGCAGGTAGAGCAGCTCACTCGTAATGAGCAGGTCAGCGGTTCGAGTCCGCTCGTCGGCTCTCTTTTTTTCCTATAGGTAAAGGTAATTTGCGACAAATGAAAACCCTCGGATTGATCCACCGAGGGTTTTGTCAGCAGTGTGTCAGCAGTAGGTTTTATTCTTCTAGGGCTTCATCCATCGTGCTCGCGGTACGCCTTGCCGATGAATCGTAGAGATGAGCGTACCTCTGAAGGGTGAAGGCGGCAGTGGCGTGGCCCGCGAGGGCTTGCAGATCCCTTATGGGTGCACCGCGTAAGGCTAGTAGAGTAATGCACGAGTGGCGGAGATCGTGAAACCTGATCTTCGGTAATTCCGCCTGCTCTAGGAGCGGCTTGAAGTGGCGGTTGACGACATTCTGGGCATCTACTGGTTTACCCTCCTTAGAGGTGAATACGAGATCGTTATCGTGCCATTTGCCTCGCGCTTGCCGTTTATCTTTTAGCTGCCTCTTTCGATGTGTCCTCAGTGCATTTGTAGCCCTGCCAGGCAAACCTATGGGCCGCTTCGAAGAATATTTTGGCTCAGAGAACTCCAGTCTACCTGGCTCATTTTCTTCTCCGCGTACCCTCTGCAACTGCCGTTCCACCCTCAGTGTCCCGGCTTTGAGGTCTATATCGGACCACTTGAGACCCAGCGCTTCGCCCTGACGTAGTCCCGTTGTGACACATAGGGCAAACAAAGCTTCAAAACGGTCTCCTTTAGCCTCAGTAAGTAATTTCCGAACCTGTTTTGCGTCGAGCGGTTTTATTTCCTTCTGGTGTAACTTCGGTGTGTTCGCGTGCTCTGCAGGGTTACGGAAAATGAGATCACCTCGAACAGCCTCTTCCAGGGCCGCATGTAGCACGGCATGCACACGACGTACCGTAGAAGGTGCGAGTGGGCGCTTACCTTCGCTGCCTCGCAAAAGATCAGCGTACAGTCGGTCCACATGAGCTTTACGCAGTGCTTCTAACTTTATCTTCCCGATAGCCGGGATGATGTGGGTATGAGCTTGCTGTTTATGAGTCGAGTAGGTGCGGTGCGCTTTGCCTGGCTTCACTACATCTACGAGCCACCGTTGCAAGTAAGAGCCAACGGTCTGGCCTTTAGAATCAAAAAGGATTCCCTTATCGCCGTCGGCCATGGTAGCCCGTAGCTTCTGTCGGCATGCCGTCTTAGTCTTTGCGCTCACGTAACGGCATTTGCCGTCCGCTCCATAATACGCGCCAACATAGCTTGTGATCTTACCGTTCTTATTCCTGCGCGGATAGACTGAACCATTACCGTTGCCATGCTGTTTTGGTTTACCCACTATTTGTCTCCTTTTGCGGCGTACTCTTCTACTGCTTCTGGGTCGATCAGCCAGCCAGCTTGCGTCTTGACTGCACGAAGCTTCCTATTCTCTACCAGCCACGTAATACCCTGACGACTCTTGTTAGCTATACTTGCTGCCTGACCAGTAGTAAACCATTTCTCAAAATCAGTTAAACTTGGCAAAATACCTCCTATGTAAAGTAATCTAGCATGGCAGCAGGCTATCATATTACTTGACACAAAACAAGTATAATGAAAGACTAAAAATGACCATAAATCATTCATGAGGCATCGGAAAGCTCTCAAGTCTAAGAGAGTAGGTAGTCAGAATGTGTACATGGACGTTTCTAGTAACTGAAAGGTGAAGGAGAAGATATGATGCGCAGGGCCGAATGGAGATATTTTGTTCGCAGCAATATAGGAAGACTGTTGTTGAGTCTGGGTGAGACTTTAGAAACAATCGGACGGTATTTGCAACAGTACGCAGACAGGTATATTGAGTTGCAGGATGACGAGGGCTCGAATGGTGCTGATAGCGACTATTTTGCTTGGAGTGCGCTTTATGAAGGTGGGAGCCTACATTGGGAAGATGTACCGACGCTTTCACAAAGTTGGATGCAAGAGCTTAAGGATAAAGGGATGAACGATGTGAGCCCAACATTAAAAACGTGCTCCGAGAACGAAGAGTCTGGTACTACCGGGTTCGTCTCTAAGTACCCTCGGGATATGCTTTTTCCTGTGCGCTTTGGAAAGGACAGTGAGCAGGTAATCTGGATTAAGCCTTACGGGCAACTGAGGGCAGAGGACGGATATATGCACACGAAGGTGTTGCCGGAGCCTGAAAAGACAGATTTGGCTATCCTGTCTGCTATGACGGTTATGGAGATTGCAGGGGATGCTATCGACATAACGAAATTACGTAAAGCCTTGAACTTGATCGAATTTCCATTAAAGCAACGCATCTACGATTACATGATCACCTATACGTACCGACGGAATTATCCCGTCGAACCTGAGGAGAGGTACGAAAAGTTTGCGCTCAGGATGAAAGATACTACGAAAGGTCAGATTGATGCTTGCCTTAAAGGGCAGGTAAGGACTTTAGCGTATGTTGTCGCTCTGCTTCGACATTATCGGCCTGGATTCGACGATTTCGATAAATCGTCGCAAATAGCCCTCATAGAGCGAACTATCAAACCTCTGGAAAGGATTGTTGTAGCTGTGCGCGAAGCAACCGGGGCTATCCAAGAGGCCGACCCGTGGTCCGGACGCCCCAAGAGACCTGTTACTGAAGCGCCAAGGTATGTAAGAGCTGCGATGATAGCTGACGTGGAAGGTCTCGGAACCAAGAAAATCGGGGAGAAACTTGATCTGAAGCAGACCGAGCGGGACGTGCGAAAAAATGACAATCGGAAGGCAGCAAACGCTACGAAAAGTGGCAGGATTATACTCAAGGATGCATTGGGCGAGGAAGGATACCTTAGGCTGGTGAACGATCTCAAATCCCAGAGAAAGTGGTACTTCTCGCTGAGCAGAGAAGAGCAGCAAGTAGAGTGGAAATCGGACGCCCTGCGGGACTTGGTGCAAAGGGGTGTATTTACAGCAGAAAGGGTGCGCCGAATGTTCACTGCCGATAACGACTACGAGTAAGAAATAGGTATTTTGCAGGGGAAATAACCACCCCCTCCTAGTTAAGTTCAACCAGGAGGGGGTGATACGCGTGTGTCCCAACGGTACGGTACGGCTATGGATACTAGGTCGAAACTGCTTACGGTCCCTCGCGACATCCGCTTGAAGGCAGCCTCACAGAAGCGCACGGTCAGTTTGCAGGGTTGTAGGTGATTCTGTTGAAAGATCAGAGCACGCGTGGAAGGGGCCACATGGACGATAGTGCAATGCCTGATAGATACTGGACGGTAGAGGAACTGGGCCGATATCTAAACATTGGTCGTACCAAATGTTACGAACTTGTGCGCACGGGTGCAATACGGAGTGTGATGATTGGACGTGTTAGGCGTATTGATCCGCGCGACGTAGCGAAGTGGGTCGAACTACATAAGACCGGGCAGGGTAGATAAATTCAATGAAAGTGCGTGTCGGACGGCGAGTAAATGTATGAGTAAAAAGCTAACTCAAACTGAAATGCTTGTTTGCTATGCAGAGCAGGCAACGGAAATGTTTCACACGCCGGATAATGTAGCTTACGTAACCGTTGAGATCGGCGGCCGGGCGGAGACATGGCCGGTAAGCGGAAAACAGTTTGTTCAGTTCTTGCGGTGGAAATTCTATACTGAACATGGCGGAGCTCCCAGTGAACAGGCCCTGTCAGATGCCAGGGCAACTATCGCGGCGAAGGCGATGTTCGGTGGGCCGAAAAGAGAAGTCTTCGTTCGCGTCACACAGTACGGCGAGAACGCTATTTACCTCGACTTGGCTAACGAGCGTCGGGAAATCGTAGAGATTACGGCTTCTGGGTGGCGTGTTCTTCTTGGCACCGCAGTACCTGTGCGATTTATTCGCAGGCAAAACATGGCTGAGCTTCCCAAACCAAGGTCTGGTGGAGGCATTGCGGATCTGCGAAACCTCTTAAACGTCCGTACCGATGAAGACTTCATCTTGGTCGTATCCTGGATAATAGGCGCTCTGAGTGCGGTTGGTCCTTTCCCGATATTAGTGCTCCAGGGAGAGCAGGGAAGTGCGAAGAGTACCACTGTCCGAATTCTGCGCTCATTAATTGATCCAGCAATCGAACCTCTGCGCGCCCCGCCTCGGGACGAACGTGATCTGGCAATTGCTGCGCAGAATGGGTGGGTACTCGCCCTCGACAATATGAGCGGCGTCAAACACTGGTTGTCAGATACCCTCTGTCGGGTGGCGACTGGCGGGGGCATTACGACCCGACAGCTTTATTCTGATGACCAGGAAACTATTTTCAGCATTAGAAGACCGATCGTGCTCAATGGCATCGATTCGATGAGTCAGGCGGGCGATCTTCGGGACCGGAGCATGATCGTGGAACTCCCACCAATTCCACCGCAGAATAAACGCACAGAGCGTAAATTTTACCGTGAATTCGAAGCGATCCGCAGCTCCTTGCTGGGAGCACTGCTTGACGCCGTCAGTGCGGCCCTTCGAAACCGAAACAAGGTAGTGCTTGAGGAGGCTCCGCGGATGGCGGATTTTGCCACCTGGATTGTGGCTGCTGAGGAAGCCCTACCATGGCGAACGGGAGCATTCTTAAAGGCTTATAACGAAAATCGCACAAACGAAAATGTGCTTTCTGTGCAAAGCGATCCGTTAGCAGTAGTCGTGCAAGAGTTCATGTTAGAGCGCGAGGAGTGGATCGGGACTGCGACGGAACTTTACGACGAGTTGTGCAATCTAGTGAGCCAGGAGATGCGGCGTTCCCGGGCCTGGCCTGGAGCCCCGAATGTTATGTCCGACCGGATGAAGAGGATAGCGCCTGCGCTGCGCGAGTCGGGTATTGGGTACGATGACGAACGCCTCTCCGGGGGTTCTCGCACACGCCAGAAGCGTTTGAAGAAACTAGCTGCATCGAACCGTCCCGATCGTCCCGGATTTCAGAAAAAGCCCGATGATACGGAACCAGGCCGGGACGGTCGGGACAGCCGGGACGATAACCTACGACCGGATTCTGGAAGAGAAAGGTTCGTGATTTGAGCGCTCGGTCACTGTTGGCAAATCTACGCCAGCTTGGCGCCGAGATAGAGGCTGAGGGTGACCGATTACGTGTTGATGCACCAGCCGGGACGATAGGTGAGGAGCAACGCGCTCTTCTGGCGGGCAACAAGCAGGCGCTTATCAAACTTCTCAAGTGGGAGCAGCGGAAGCTCAGGGAGACTGATGGAGGAAGGCTAATTATCAGGTGGGTGGATGAGCGCGGTTGGATCTCTCTGCACGATCCGTCGAGTGGGGAATGGCACGAAGTAAGAGCATCAGAGTGTCTGCCGGGAGTCGTGCAAGCCGCAAATGCGAATCGGCGTCGTACGTATGAGGTCACAGCACCTTCCAAAGGCGATCAACGAAAAGAAAATACATGATAGGGGCCATGATGCTAATACTGACTAGAAGGGCGACGGCGTTTGTCGCTGTTCAGCCTACGGAGCATGGGCTATTCTACGACGTCGGCATGTGGTTGCATGATCACTGGTCCGAAATAGTGGCCTACATGGAGAATCCAGTCAACCTAATGCTCCTCGTGGTTGCCACACTTTCTGTCGCTGTGGCGGGCATATCGGCGACAAGGCTCGGCGCCTGGTGCTTGTACCAGGTCTCAAAAGCGCTCGACGCGCGGCCGGGAGTAATTACGGTGGGGTTCAGACGTGCGAGCTTATTAGACTTTGTTCTAAATCCACCAATTAGATTGTCATTCGTCGCTAGGTGCATGCACGTAGCGATCATCGCACCTACAAGGCAGGGAAAGACCACGATCGTGGTGGGATGGGCCAAACAAGATCTCAAGGCGGGCCACACTGTATTCATTCTTCAGGTAGGTGGAGATCTCGGTAGCAAGGTCCGGCGGGTCGCCCGCGAACTCGGGGTGCCGGTAACATACTTTAATCCTCTCGCTAAAAGGGGACTCAATTGGAATCCATTGGCAACCGGACCCGGCAACGATGTAGAGCGCGTAGCCGAACAGGCTGCGGCAACGCTGGAAGCCATCTCGGTATCTTCTGATCCTTATTATCAGAGCGTAAACACCGGAATGTTGCGGCGCATGATCTTTGCGGCAGAGGCTTACGCGTGCAGCGTGGGCCGCGACTCGGACCTGCTTCTGGTCAAGAGATTTTTAGAGGACCACGAGTACCTGCGGGAAGCTCTGCAGGTGGAACGAGTTGCCCTCGGACGACAGAAGGTCAACTTACCGAGCTTAGATCCGTCCACTTGCAGGTGGTTTGAGGACATCTATTTTGCGTGGAATGCAGAGCAGCGTCAGAAGAACATCAGCGGACTATATCTACTCCTAGACGAGATGTTAGGACGAAATGCTGTGGCCGCCGCCCTATCTACAGATACCGAGGAGAACACTATCGACCTAACGGATGCGCTGAGCCGTCCTGGATTGGTGCTCATCGACATCCCGGCGGCGAAGATCGGGGCGGTCCCGAGCCTCGCTCTGGGACTGTGGGTTCTACAACGATTCCAACTTGAGACTTTGGACCGGACGGGAATACATTCTCCAGTGGCCGCCTATTTTGACGAAATACATGCACTTCTTGGTGGTCCCGATACCCGGGCGGCGGACTCTTTCGCACAGTGGCTTCCGCAAGTCGGAAAGTTTCGGGTAGCAGTGCATCTAGCGTACCAGGGCTTCTCAATGTTGCCATTGAAGCTGCGGCGTATCGTAGATAACAATGCCTCTAATAAGTTCGTGTCTGGCCGCTTGTCTGCGGAGGATGCCCGCGCCGCCCAAGAGCTTCTCGGCACGGTTGAAGAAGAAGTGCAGGAGGTTCGCAGAACTCGCGCCTCGGCATTATCCGGTCCGGGGCAAGCGGTGGTCACCACGAAAACGGTCGAGAAATGGCGGTACTCAGTCGAGCAGATCAGGAAGCTTGGTCGCGGCACGTGGTTCTTCGTTAGCGCTGAGGACGGCAACCTCAAAGATCCAGTAATCATTAGGACTCCGAAGTCTGAAAAGCGCCTACTAGAACGGTTGCGGCGGCGGTTGTTGACGGCTTGGAGACGACGGAGGAGGTGATCCATGAAAGCGACTTGAGGTAGCACTGAGTATGTACGGGAACAGGTTCCCCAGTATGGGGGCGAGGAAACAAAGTGAAAGGAGCAATACGTGTACAACCAAACGATTAACGGCGCGCTGGCTGCGGAGAATATCGTGGACCGACTGAACGAGCAAGAACGTACGCTGAGGTGGAGGAAAGTAGACCTCGGAAAGGAAAAGGAAGAGCTGATTCGGTCCGC
This sequence comes from Rubrobacteraceae bacterium, assembly GCA_965213905.1. GTDB lineage: Bacteria > Actinomycetota > Rubrobacteria > Rubrobacterales > Rubrobacteraceae > SIRX01. The sequence continues at coordinate 2,880,924 of OZ243922.1, forward strand.
AGACCACTTCAGCGACGCAGGGACCAACATACTGAAGAATTATTACGATATCGCCAACACGATCGTGATCGACGATAATGAAAAGTACCGTTACGTAGTCGCTCGCGAGGTCTTCTCTTCAGAGCCAGCTTCACACAGGAGAAGATTCCGAAAGTGGATCGGGAGCATACCAATCCGCCTATACAGACAGTGGCGCGTGAGGGGAGAAGAATCTTCGACGCTCATACCGTCGGGACGAACAAAGGCCTCCTACCAGTCAGTGAACGGAGTGTGGATCGAGTACGACAGGAAGCTCCAGTTCGAAGCGTGTGGATGGCGTGAGTTCTCTTCGTGGTTAAGAGCCTTTCCCTGGCGGAGCTGGCAAGAGAAGGCTACAAGCAGATGGTACATTGTGGGTTCTGTCCTTAGATACTACGTAGCTCCGAATTTCTATGAGCTGATGAACCACGACGATTATATAGGATATCTTCGGGACCATTACCCGCCGCACCCATCAGGTGATTCCGAGGAGACCATAGACTTAAATGTCTACACTGGGCACGTTTTCTTCAACAACCCAACTCATGCCGTGGCATACGCTGAGAACTTCAAGCGGACCATGCACGAACTCGGAGTGCTCTGCTCGCCAGTAGTGGGAATCGGTGGTTATACGGATCGACGTCGCCACGCAGGAGCCGAGCCCATGAGTGGAGAGAGCGAACGAGCGTACGAGGGCTTTCCTCAACTAGAGGAGTTTAAACAGCAGGGGCTGATCTTTGACCTGGCTACCCTGGAGCATAGGAAACAGAGAAGCGCAGAGCTAGAGAGGAGGCTCGGAGATCCGAATATTCCCGACCGACGGAAGCCGGCGATAAGGCGCGCACTCCAAGAGGAACGAGAATCCGAGCGCGTCGCACTCGACAACCTGAAAGGCCGGACCTGGGAAGAGATCTACGGACTTGCTTTGGACCTAGCACGGGAGCGAGACGAGATATCCGAGGCCAAGAGACACGCCGAACATCTTCTCGAACTGGTTCGAGAGACCTAAGCCTGTAGGGAAGCTTCGTTGAACATCGAGAAGAGTAGAAGGATAGTGTGTTGAACGAGCCCACCTCAGACCGTCGTGCCGAGCGACGCCATAATGGCCTTGCGAACGAACAACTGCGGGGCGCTGATCCAAGCACCCCGCGTACCCTCGATGATGAGCAGGCCACCCGTGGTTCAGAACCAAGCCATCAGCCTGTGCCGGAGCCGAAGGAGTACGAGGGTTCGGTTAGCTTACGGGGAGAGGGTAGGAAGCAAAGTAGCCAGGAAAGGCATTGCTCGACCGAAACTACTTCCAGCAGCCGACCGATCTCTGATGAGGGCGCATGTGCATTACAATCTCCAGACTCGGACTTGCGGACGCGCCTACCTTCAGAGAATCTCTTCACTTTGGGGGAACTGTTGTTGGCGGTCGTCACGACGATAGCGACATTTCTAGCTCTGCGATGGATTCTGAATGTATTCGCAGGAGGGGCGACGCTGCATCAAACTATAGTCACCTATCAGCCCCTCTTCTCTCTCACGGTCGGGCTGGGAGTCGGGATGTATCTGTTGATCGCGAGAAGAACGAAAAGACTAAATCGAGCAAAGCACCTACGAGGAGAGCTGCCAACTTGAGAAAAGTGGGTCAGGCTAACAATGCAGGCGTAAGACTTCAACCGCGGGATTGGGAAGTAGCGGGGCACCTTCAGAGCACTCGTGCGCTTTCTACGCAACAGATCGCCGCTCTTTGTTTTGAGGGGCGCTTTCATGCCGCCCAGGCAAGGCTGTACTTATTGAGGAAAAAAGGCTTCCTAAAAAACTCGACCGGTCATGGTACGGCCGGCTGCGTCTGGGAACTGGCAAGGAAGACTTTCTTTACGCTCGTGGGTTATGACCGCTCGCACAAGTACCCTAGACCCCTCGGACCTTTCCAAGTCGAGCATCTGATCGCTGCCAACGATCTCTATGTCACCCTGTTCCACTGCTTGCAGTACATCGCGGGCGTCTACGAAGGGGACTGGGCGTGGACGGGAGAGCCCCGGTGCCATCGAGAGTATGTCATGGGGGAGGGAAGCGACATGACGCGCTATGTGCTCAAACCCGATGTGGAAATTGAGATATTCGAGCACCTGTATCTCATCGAGCGGCAGACAACGCGAGCAAAGGAGCGACCAGAGAAGCTCCACGATAAAACCTTCGGCTACCATCGCTTTGCCAACTCACCCGAGCGCAAGAGCGACCCCCGCAAGATGATACTGTTGTGGGCCTGCGACGAGGAGCGGGACGCCCGCACGGCACTGGAAGCTCGGGGGGGCCATCCCACTAAAAGTCCGCGCAAACTCGGTATGAGGAGCTTCCATACGGAGAGGATGTCCGTACAGTCTGGCAGCCCGCACGCGGTGGCGAACTTCATTTGTGGGGAAGCGAGGAGGCTGTCTTAGCGACTGGCTGCAAACCCCAGAATCACGCCCGAAACTCTCCAGAAATATTCCAGAATCAGATTTCGGGTTTCGTGGCACAGCTTGCGGGCCAAACGAACAACACAATCCGGCTTATTTAAGATAAATACGACCAATCAGTCACAGTGCGCAGTGGCAGTAGAGAATCTTCGGAAGAGAGTCGAAATAAGTTTAGGTTACGCCATCAAGAGCAAGATGGACGATTCAGGAGCCACGATAGCCGTACCCATCTAATGTCTAGCAGGCCCTTTCGTTACACCCGTTATTGTAATCAGCACCCCATATCCAAACTAGAATAACTGGGTGCAGCTTGCGAACCAGAGGTATTACGTCGAGCAGCACGACATAGGGGTAGGTGATGAAAGGCCTATCCGATCCAATGCTCCTTATAATTCTGGCTGTCCCAATTGCGACTACCGAACCGTCTTGGCAAGCCCGCGCACCCACCCCGCCGGCGGCTTGAGGCCGCCCGCAAGGGGCCGCTACAGCTTCGCTTCCGCGACCGTCGGGGACCCCGGGCTGCGCTATGTCGGCGCCAAATGGCTGCAGGCGCGAATCGGCGGGTCGGGCCGCAGACCGACGCTGACGGTCGGCCCCCGGCCCTTTGTTTATCTTCTGAAGTGAGCGATACTCCGTAGTGCCCGCCGCGAAGAGGTGCTCTTTATAGACGCCCGCAAGCGCGGCGAGATGGAGGATCGTACTCACCGCAGACTCACCGAGAATGACATGAAGGATATTGCCGACACCTACCACGCCTGGCGCGGCGAGGACGACACGATAGCTCGGGTGGGCGAGTACGAAGATGTACCCGGCTTCTGCAAGTCGGCGCCGCTTGAAGAGATCCGCAAGCACGGCCACGTCCTCACGCCGGGCCGCTACGTTGGCGCCGAGGCTCCAGAGGAAGACACCGAGCCGTTCGAGGAGAAGATGCGGCGGCTCGCCGCGACGCTGGACGAGCAGTTCGCCGAATCGGCGAGGCTGGAGAAGGAGATTCGCGCGAACCTGCGGAGCGTGGGCTACCATGTCGGGGAGGAGGATTGAGCGGTGACGGAGTTGATCGAGTCGAAGAGGTCCGAGCTGCGGGCGTTGTGCGAACGCTACAACGTCGAGCGCCTGGCCCTGTTCGGCTCCGCGCTCCGGGACGACTTCGATTCCGGCAACAGCGACCTGGACTTCGCCGTGGAGTTCCAGCCCATGATCCCTCACGAGCACGCAGAGGCATACTTCGGGTTGCTGGAAGATCTGGAGAGCCTGTTCGCGCGAAGGGTGGATCTGGTGGAGATCGGGGCCGTCCGCAACCCATACCTTCGCCGGGAGATCGAGGCCGGTCAAGAGACCCTGTATGCCGCGGCGTAACCGGGAAGCCTACCTGTGGGATATTGCCGATTCCTGCCGGGCCATCTTGGAGTACGTGCAGAATAACGAGCTCTCGGGCTTCGAGCAGAATCGGATGCTCCGCCGGGCCGTCGAGCGGGAGCTTTCGATAGTGGGTGAAGCTGTGAGCCAAGCCACGCGCCACTTCCCCGAGCTTGAGGAACCTATCGGCTCCGCGAGGCAGATCGTCGGCTTCCGCAACCGCATCATCCACGAGTACGCAGAGGTAGACACCGAGATCGTCTGGGCCATCGTCCAGAACGAAGTCCCTCGGCTGCTCGAAAAGTCTGAGGCGATACTGAAGGAGTCAGATCATGGCGGGTGAGTGGGAAACCGCTACTGTCGAAGAGATTAAAGCTGACACACCAAACGCTATCGCTATGGGTCCGTTTGGCTCGCGCATAAAAACTGACAACTTCGTGTCCGCCGGCGTGCCGGTGATCCGTGGCAACAACCTAAATGGTGAACGCTTACTGGACGATCAGTTTGTCTTTCTTACCGAAGACAAGGCAAACGAGTTGCGCGCGTCCAATGTATTTCCAGGTGATATCGTCATCACGCACCGAGGCACGCTTGGACAAGTGGGCATCATTCCTTACGATGCGAAACATTCTCGATACGTAGTTTCACAAAGCCAGATGAAGTTGACAGTCGACCGTGACAGAGTAGACCCTTTTTACGTCTTCTATTATTTGCGCTCGCCTCTGGGCCAACATGAGCTACTAGCCAACACTTCTCAAACAGGAGTACCCGCTATAGCACGTCCAACCGCATCGCTCAAGGCTATTGCTGTACCGTTGCCACCGCTTGCAGAACAACGCGCTATCGTCTATGTCCTCGGCTCGCTGGATGACAAGATCGAGCTGAACCGCCGGATGAACGAGACGTTAGAGGAGACGGCGCGGGCGATTTTCAAGTCGTGGTTCGTGGACTTCGATCCCGTGCGCGCGAAGGCCGAGGGCCGAGATCCCGGCCTCCCCAAACACATAGCCGACCTCTTCCCCGACCGCTTCGAGGACTCTGAGATGGGCGAGATCCCGGCGGGGTGGAAGATAGACACCTTGGACAATTTGATGGAGTTGGCGTACGGCAAAGCTCTGAAGCAGAGTGTGCGAAAGCCTGGTGATGTCGCAGTGTACGGTTCAAACGGCCAGGTCGGTTGGCATGACGAACGGCTGGTCAAAGGTCCAGGAGTAGTCGTTGGTAGAAAGGGAAATCCGGGTTTCGTTACGTGGTCTCCAGCAGATTTCTTTCCCATCGACACTACTTTCTACGTGGTCCCCACAGACAAACGCACGAGTTTGCACTTCCTTTTCTATGCGCTAAAGAACCACAATTTGCCTTCGCTCGCTGCTGATTCCGCAGTGCCTGGACTGAATCGCAATTTCGCGTACCAGAACCAGCAGATCGTTCCGTCAGCTTCGGTTCTTGATACCTTCAATCGTGTTGTTGAGCAGCTCTTTCGCCGTATATATGAAGTCGAAGAAGAATCAAGCGTCTTAGCCTCTATTCGCGATGCGCTATTACCCAGGCTCATCTCCGGCGAGTTGAGAGTTAGAGGATCGTCACTACTCGAAGGCACAGATTGATGTCTGAAGTCGATACGCTTGCGCCGAACTACTCGCGTGCCATGGAGCATTGGCCAAATGCTCCCAACCTGTCCCATTGCTACAAAGAGATAGTGACCTGCTACGCAAGAAGTAGCCACGGACTGGTCGAGCATGTCAAAGCAATGCTGGAAAGTGTGTGCATAACCATTCTCGAAGAGTTCGGCAAACCGATGCCGTCATCAAACCCGTCTACAACAGACTTGCTCGTTGAAGCCCTGCGACCCCTCGGTTTATACAACACTAGGGGAGCAAGCAAGATGGATAAGGTATTGTCAGGCTACAATAAACTCACAGATGCTCTGAGTGAGATGCGAAACGAAAATGGCCCAGTAGCGCACGGAAAAGACGGATTTCTCGAAGCGTTAGAAGCAGACCACGCCAGGGCATTTCTGCATACCGGCGATGCCATACTGGGTTTGTTGTTGAATGCGATGGAGGGTAAAGAGCCAGATCTCTCGAAGACACGTGAGCCATACGAAAGATTCCCGCACCACAACGACCGTATAGATCGATCTGTAGCGATAGACGCCGCTGTAGATCTAGATGGTGATGTTCCTCTAGTAATCCTCACGTTCACGACCGGAGGAAACGCGGAAGAAATCGAGGTAAAGGTAGAGCCAAGCCGAATGCTCTACGGTGTGGATCGTTCCGCGTACATAGAGATACTAGGTACCGCTGTGGCCGAGTTTGCCGACCAAGAAGTGGAACCTGAGCCGAGTATCCCAGTCATCGCCGGACAATCGCATACTCGCGCATTCACTGGCGACTTAACTTCGTTTGGTGACGTTCCCGCACACGATGGTCGTTTTGAGAGGTTGCGCCCTGGTCTGACTAACCTCCTTCGGAATGAAGGATGGCCTGACACTAGGCTGGAGGACGAAGACGATCTCGTCGGGTCGTTGTTGAGTCTGGCTGATCAGAACTTAGGATTGGACTGGAAGGACAGTACGCGTCAGCAAGCACGATTGAAAGTTGAAACCCGCCGCTTACTAGTGCATTTCGGATCTAAACGAGAGAAAAGCGAAGAGGTAGCGGAGCGATTTGTCTCCTGGTTGCGTATTCAAGCGCCTGGAGAAAACAACAGCGCGGAACGAACTGATGACGATTAAATTTACCGAATCCTTAGTGGAGGAAGCCGCGCTCTCATGGCTGGAGAGCCTCGGCTGGACGATGGTGCATGGCCGCGAGATTGCGCCCGACGAGTCGGAAGCCGAACGGCAAACCTATGAGCAAGTCATTTTGGAAGGTCGTTTGCGACGGGCGCTAGTGTGGCTCAACCCCGATCTTCCCGCAGAGGCTACAGAAGAAGCCTTCCGCAAGCTCATCCGTCCCGAGGGACCGACGCTGGAGACGCGCAACCGCACCTTCCACCGGATGCTCGTGGACGGCGTAACGGTCGAGTTTCGCCGCGAAGACGGCTCTATCGGCGGCGCGCAGGCTCGCGTGCTGGACTTTAGCGAGCCGGACAATAACGACTGGCTCGCCGTCAGCCAGTTCACCGTTACCGAGAACCGGCGCGTCCGGCGGCCGGATGTGGTGCTGTTCGTCAACGGACTCCCGCTCGCCCTCATCGAGCTGAAGAACGCCGCCGCCGAGAACGCCACCATCTGGACCGGCTTTCAGCAGTTCCAGACCTACAAGGCAGAGTTGCCGAACCTGTTCGCCTTCAACGAGCTGCTCGTCGTCTCCGACGGGATGGAGGCGCGCATCGGCTCGCTCACGGCCGGACGCGAATGGTTCAAGCCGTGGCGCACGATCTCCGGCGAGGCACTCGCCGACTCCCACCTTCCGGAGCTACAGGTAATGATCGAGGGCGTCTTCGCCAAACGTCGCCTGCTCGAACTCATCGGCTACTTCGTCCTCTTCGAAGACTCGGGCGTCGGGCCTCCCTCGAAGAAGATCGCCGGCTACCACCAGTTCCACGCCGTCAACGTCGCGGTGGGGGAAACACTGCGCGCCTCGCAAGTCCAGAAGCCCGAAAGCGTCGCGGATGAGCGCGGACACTACGAGGCCGGCCGGCAACCGGGTGGCGAGATCGGAGACCGGCGCGCCGGCGTGGTGTGGCACACTCAGGGCTCCGGCAAGAGCCTCACGATGGCCTTCTACGCGGGGCGGGTGATCCGGGAGCCCCGCATGGAGAACCCGACCATCGTCGTCATCACCGACCGCAACGACTTGGACGACCAGCTCTTCGGCACCTTCTCCCGCTGCCGGAACCTGCTGCGCCAGCCCCCGGTGCAGGCTGGGAGCCGTGACGACCTGCGCGAGAAGCTGACGGTCGACGCCGGCGGCGTGGTCTTCACCACCATCCAGAAGTTCCTGCCCCTGGAGAAGGGAGACCAGTATCCGGTCCTCTCAGAGCGGCGCAACATCGTCGTCATTGCCGACGAGGCTCACCGGAGCCAGTACGACTTCATAGATGGCTTTGCCCGGAACATGCGCGACGCGTTGCCGAACGCCTCGTACATCGGCTTCACCGGCACCCCGCTGGAGCTGACGGACAAGAGCACTCGCGCGGTCTTCGGCGAGTACATCAGCGTCTACGACATCCAACGCGCCGTCGAAGACGGAGCCACCGTCCCTATCTACTACGAGAGCCGCCTCGCGAAACTAGGACTGGACGATGTCGGCGGCGCAACCCTCGACGCGGACTTCGAAGAGGTAACCGAGGGCGAGGACGCCGGGCGCGTGCAGAGCCTCCAGAGCAAATGGACCCAGCTCGAAGCCATCGTCGGCTCCGACAAGCGCCTGGACCTCGTCGCGCAGGATATCGTGGATCACTTCGAGCAGCGCCTCGAAGCGGTGGAGGGTAAGGCTATGATCGTCTGCATGAGCCGTAAGATTTGCGTGGACCTCTACAAAAAGATCGTGGAGCTTCGCCAGGATTGGCATGGCGAAGAGGACGAGGGGGGGAAGATCAAAGTTGTCATGACCGGCTCCGCCTCCGACCCGGAGGACTGGCAACAGCACATCCGCTCAAAAGCCCGCCGCGAAGCCCTCGCCAACCGCTTCCGCGACCCGGACGACCCGTTCCAGGTAGTAATCGTCCGGGACATGTGGCTCACCGGCTTCGACGCCCCGTCCCTACACACCATGTACCTCGACAAGCCGATGAAGGCGCACGGACTCATGCAAGCTATAGCTCGCGTGAACCGCGTCTTCAAGGACAAGCCCGGCGGCCTGGTAGTTGACTACCTCGGGCTCGCCCACGAGCTGCGGCGGGCACTCGCCACCTACACCGAGAGCGGCGGCACCGGGACCACCGCGCTGGATCAGGAAGAAGCGGTCGCGGCCATGCTGGAGAAGTACGAAGTCTGCCTGAACCTCTTCCATGGCTTCGACTGGTCGAAGTGGACCACCGGCACCCCGGCCGAGAAGCTGGGATTGCTGCCCCAGGCCCAGGAGCACATCCTCGCCCAGGAGGAGGGCAAAGATCGGCTGCTGGACGCCGTGCGAGACCTCTCTAAGGCTTTCGCCCTGGCCGCACCGCACGAAGAGGCTCTCCGCATCCGGGACGACGTGGCCTTCTTCCAGGCGGTGCGGGCCGTGCTCTCAAAGCGTGAGCCCGGTGATACGCGCACTAACGAGGAGCTAGACCACGCCGTCCGTCAGATTGTCTCTGAAGCCCTCGCACCCGACGGAGTAGTGGACATCTTCGCGGCTGCGGGCTTGGATAAGCCGGACATCTCGATCCTCTCCGAGGACTTCCTGGCCGAGGTACAGGGAATGCCCCAGCGCAACCTTGCGGTAGAGCTGCTAAACAAGCTTCTCTCCGGTGAGATCCGCACCCGTCGGCAAAAGAACGTCGTGCAGGCCCGCTCGTTCGAGGAGATGCTGGAGCAATCCCTCAGCCGCTACCAGAACCGCGCCATCGAGGCGGCGCAGGTGATCGAAGAACTTATAGAGCTGGCGCGTCAGATCCGTGAGGCCAACGCCCGCGGCGAGGCACTGGGTCTCAACGAGGAAGAAGTCGCCTTCTATGACGCTCTGGAGGCCAACGATAGCGCCGTCCAGGTCCTCGGCGACGATACCCTGCGAGCCATCGCCCGCGAGCTCGTAGAGACCGTCCGCGCCAACGTGACCATCGATTGGACCATGCGCGAGAACGTCCGCGCCCAACTGCGCGTGTTGGTCAAGCGCATCCTCCGCAAGAACGGCTACCCGCCGGACAAGCAGGAACAGGCCACCCGAACCGTGCTGGAGCAGGCGGAGGTACTCTCACAGGAGTGGACCGTTGTGTGAGGACGGCAAGCCTCACACTTAGGTGTCAATTATCAACAAGGCTAGGGGTGACGTTGAACGAAATATGTAGCCCCTCGAAGTAGAACTTCATTTGACTGCGCCGATTTCGTTCTGAGCAATGTTCAGCTACTTCTCGATGATTGCTCTGGCGGTTTAGGCTCAGGCGTCGTTGGCGGAGTCTACAGAGTGGCTCGTGCTCGGCTTCTGTCCCCGGAGCCAAGCACTATTTAAAGGTACGAAGGCAGATCAATGTAGAGGACAAGCCTAACTCTAAAGCAGCAGCTCTTTTGATTTAGCTCTGCAAAGATTTCCACATATTCGCCCGGTACTCTGACTTCGTGGAACCTTTGCGCCGCGGCAGCGTACCAGCGGCCGTCGCTCCATCAAGGGCTACGGGCGGCCTCCACACCGACCCCAGCCTTCGGCTGGCCTACCGCCCTACACCCTTGACTCCACGCCGGTCCGCCGGCATCTGACTCCCAAGCAAAGGTTCCTGAGAGGGGACTCGAACAAATAAATCGGCCCCGCGAGTGTTCCCGCATTCCGAGGCCCCGGCCCAAGGAGGATACCCTTGAGCAAGGTCAGTGTAGCGCCCAAGCCGAGCACCCGCCAGCAGCGCGGGATAGCTCTCTTCCGGTCACATGGAGAGCAGATCGAGCACGTCGAGGGCTGGAGGTGGCGCGTCCCGTCGTGCTCCGGCTCAAGAAGCTACCTCGTAGACCTGCGCGTCGAGTCGTGCGAGTGTCCGGACACCCCGCCAGAAGGCGAGGTCTGCAAGCATGTCACCGCGGCGATCATCGCCCGCACGAAGAGCGAGGAGTGTGGAGGTTGCCGGAAGAAGATCCTCCGGCGGCATCTGCAGACTGTCCCGGAGGATCACCCGACGCTCGGAGGGCTCGTAGACAGTCTGTGCGGATCCTGCGCCGTCTCCCAGGGAGTCGCTTAGTATGGCGGCCCCGACTGAGCGAACAGAGCAACTTTACCTCTACCCGCACCCGTTGACTCTCGCCCGCGACCGAGCCGAGGCCGAATGCGTGAGGCTGGCAGACTCTGCAGCATACTCCGCCATGTACGCCACCTGGGGCAGTTTCGGAGGGTTGACCACCTTCTACCGCTACGGCGCCGACTACTACCGGCTGCTGGCCCGAAGGCGCTGGAAGAAGGTAAGCGCCGAGGCTCTGGCCGAGTACGTGGCGATGAAGGCGACGAAATCGGAGTGTTCCTGATGGTCGCCTGGAAGATCACGGAGAGGCGGGCCGCACGAGCGGCCCGTCAGCTCCTCTACCATCGTCACCTCACGGAGTGGATCTCCCGCAAGACGGAGGAGAACGAAGCTACTTTGGAGAGCTATTTGACCGCCAGCGGAGAGGATAGGGTAGTGCTCCTCGGCGGTTATGTCCTGAAATGTGCCGGCGAGGATCAGGAGAACACTGTGGAGGTCTCTGAACCAATCACTGGCCCGGAGTATGAGCAACTGGAGCTCGCGGAGGCCTTCGAGCATTCGGAAGTGAGCTGATGGGCGCGCTGTTCTCTCTTGGACGGATCGCGATTGCATCTAGAAAGTTGATGCCAGTAGTGAGACCGCTGACGTCTCCGCAATGAGAGTACACGGCTAGTATACAATCAATGCGAAAACTACTAAGAAACAGTGCTAGGAGTAGGTGCTAATGGCGCGGACCGTTACGGGCGATGAATCAGACAGCTCATTGTGGACAAACACAGCCGCTGACCCTCTGACAGGCGCGGCCTCCAAATCTCGTTTCACCAGATACTTGAACCGTGTACCTAAGCATGGTTCAACAGTCGATGCCGTCGCAGACACGTTGCGGGAGGCCATCCTTGACGGTGAGCTACAGCCCTCAGAGTGGCTTCGTGAAATGGAGCTCGCACGGGAACTATCCGTCAGCCGAACGCCAGTAAGAGAAGCCTTCCGTCGGCTGGCCTCAGAAGGGTTAGTGGTCATCGCCGCAAATCAAGGCGCAATGGTTGCGCATATGACCATTGAAGACATACTAGAAGTGTACGCTGTCCGGGAAAACCTCGAAGGATTAGCAGCTAGGCTGGCTGCGAAGAACAGGACTACAGAGCACCTCGAAGGTATGAAAGTAGCTCTCGAGCAGATGCGGCAGGCGGTGGCAGACGAAAGAGTTTCGGAGCTTGCGCATCTGAATTTAGTGTTTCATCGGGCTGTTAGAGAGACCTCCAAAAATCAACTTCTTAGGCGGTTTCTCGGACAAGTGGAACACGGGGTACGACGCTTCGGAGATACCACTTTACGACTACCCGGTCGTGCAGAGGAAACGCTAGAGGAACACAGCCGCATAGTCGAAGCAATTGCTGCTGGCGACACTGAAGCCGCCGAAAAATTTTCGATCGATCACATGCGGCGCGCTCGCGAGCTGCGTATCAGCATGCTTCTCGACCGTTAGGTTGGCTCACAGCCAACAAGCGATCTCCATCGCAGGATAGCATTTGTACTTTCGCCGGTACACTTGATCTCGGCTATTTGTATAAAATGATTCCTCAAGAGGATGTTTCCCGCTTACAGATGTTACGCGCCGCCGACCGGCCCGCACGTCGGCCGAAGACGGAGCCCGCTGCCAAACCTGAGCCCCCTGGATAGTTGTGATAAAAAAGGCCTCCTACGAGCTCGCCTGCTGCGTAAAGCCCAGGAATGGCACGCCCCTCATGGTCGAGCACCTGGGTCTCGGCATTCACCGATAGACCACCGAATGTAAAACTAATTCCGCAAGTGACTATAAAGGCTAAATAGGGTGGGGTGTCTAGCCGTAACGCCCAATTGCTCTTCGGAGGCTCGATACCCTTTGTACACTTCCCGTCTTTCACGGCAGGGTGGAACTCTCCCGGCTGAACTGCAGCGTTGAACTTCTGCACTGTACGCTCAAGCGCCTTCGGATCAATGCCGATTTTCTCTGCCAGCCCACTTATACTGTTGGCCTCATGACGGGATACTCCCGGCGCAGTGTATTCGTCTTGCCGGAGTAGAGGCTCAGCCTTGGCGTCGAAGATCTGGTATGCGATTTTTCCGGGCTGCTCCAGAATTTTAGCGCCGTACTTGGCATAGGTGTAGTTGCGGAAATCTGCGCCCTCGTCGAGAAAGCGTTTAGCGTATTTGTTGACAACTATACCTGAGAGATAAGACTGTTTGGAGTATAGGTTGGTCAGCTTCAGGTCGCCAGTGTCCGGTGCCGCAGCGTCCCAAGCGATCGAGTGGCATCCGTTCCATTGTCCATAGGGTTGTGCGCCTGCTTCAATTGCCATCCGCAGGACTTCCCCCGTGTTATATGGCGTGCCGCGCACCTTCGCGGCCCGCCACTCGTGGCCGAGCTGCTGGGCACGCATATCGTCATCGGATTCGAAGCCGCCGGCCGCTAGTACCACCGCTGCTGCCTCTATCTCTTCTCTGCCGCGCGGTCCGTCACAGACCACCCCAGTAACGGTTCCGGCGTTATCTCGCAGCAGATCGGTTACCGGGCTTTCAAAGTTGACTTCTACTCCAGATTTTCGTGCGCCAGCCAGATGTTGTCTCATAAGACCGCGGCCGCCCCCAACAGTTCCTAATACCAAACCGCCCCAAAAACGCCACTTGCCATCCACTTTGAACGACTGACGATCGTACATGAGCCTAAAACGCAAGCCCTTCTTGCTCAGCCATCGCATGACATCTGCTACTTCGTTGACCAGGAGGTTAGTCAACACTTCGTCACACTCGCCTTCTGTTAACCGCCTCATATCCAGCTTGAAGTTCTGCGCTGTGTAGGAAGGAAGTTCTGTTAGAGCAACACGTTCGTCGTCGACCCCATCCAGTAACGGACGTAAATCTTCTAATCCCTCAAAGGTCGTGCGGAAGGCGCCCGCAGTGAAGTAGCTGTTGCCGCCCATCCACTCTCGCGGTGCTTTCTCAAGTACGAGCACGCGGGCTGCGTGCTCGCGTGCGGCGTGTGCTGCAGAGAAGGCAGCGTTCCCAGCGCCTACTATTACGACGTCATAATGTCGGCCCACATGCCCCCTTAATGTTGCACACTTTAGATATACAACAAATATACAAAATAGGCTACCAGCTTTTGTGAGTAGCAGTACAATAGATTCTGTACTGCGATTTGGTCCGAATTTCTGCTCGGTGCTTACACACTACTAATCTACTACCAACTCTTGACCCAAATTGTATGTAATGTGTATACTGTTGTCTGAAGGGAGTTCTATAGGTGGTGAGATCTCGTAAGCGAAGGTCAAGTATCAACGTTGCAGCAATCGATGAGAGTAGTTCGTTCTCAGAGTAGCGTTTACGGAACCTCACAAGAAGCGAGATCGAGCAGTGCCGAAAGGAGAGCAACATGGGGAAAGATATCCGTCGAATTGAAGAGACTGGGCGGATCGGCCCATCCGACCATACCTGCGCGGGTGCACAAACAAAAGAATTGGAGAAGCCTCCAGCGAAGTTACGCACAGTAATGGTACTGCCGATTCTCCTTCTCCTAACAGTTGTAGCATCAGCCTGTGGTGGTGGGTCGAGCTCGTCGGGTGGAGACGGAGCAGAAAACCAGGTGACCTTACGCCTAGCTAGTGCGCTTGAGGCTAGTCATCCTTACATAACCTGTGGTGCGGACCCGCTGGCGAAGCAACTGCAGGAGGACAACACAGGGATACAACTCGAAGTGTTCGCGGGTGGTCAACTCGGTGACGACCAGCAGGCGGCGCAGCAAACGCAGAGTGGCGACGTCGATATTGTGATTACGACTTTCTCTACTCTAGCGCAGTTTTATGAAAAACTTTCCGTCTTCGATGCCACTTATGCTATGCGTGACGCTGACCACCTTGAAAAGGTCTTTGAAGGGGAGGTTGGTACGGAGGTACGCGAGGAGATGCTAAGTGAGAGCAACCTCAGGCTTATCGCTACCCCCTTGTACGGTACCCGCCATGTAACGTCGAAAGTGCCGGTGCGTAGCCCGGAGGACATGAACGGTATAAAGATCCGGTCGATTGACGAACCGTTGTTCCTCGCAAACTCCCGGGTACTGGGGGCGAACCCGACACCTGTTCCGATCGCGGAGTTGTTTACCGCATTGCAACAGGGCGTTGTAGACGCACAGGAGAACCCGATTCCAACGATCGCAACCAACGACTTTATGGCTCACCAATCGCACCTGAATTTGACTGGGCACGTAGTCCAAACGCTGCCATGGGCGATGAACGGAGATTCATGGGAGAACCTTACTTCAGAGCAGCAAGACCAACTGTCGTCGGGAATGGATCAGGCCTCCCAGGATATTCGAGATTGCGTAGAAGAGGACACCGAAAAGTTCTTGCAGGAGTGGAAGGACGACCCGGAAATCACGGTTGTTGAGGATGTCGATAAATCAGCCTTCCAAGAGAACGCGAGAGAGATACTGCTACCCAAGTTTAGTGATCAGTGGGATGGGCTGTATGAGCGGATTCAGGACGTCCAATAGTGAGCGCCTCTAATGGGGAGGCCAACAACTCAGAGGTCGCTGACCGTTCTGATGGTCAGCACGGCGAATCGGAGACAGGTGGCGGACTAGCTCCGGTGTTGAGACCGCTGCTTAGGGTGAGTTACTTCTTATCAGCGTTTGCACTTATTACAGTGACTGCTCTGGTCCTCGCGCAGATCTTCTTTCGTTACGTTATGGGTACGCCGCTGACATGGGCTGAAGAAATCGCACGGCTCACGCTCGTGCTCATAACCTTTTGGGGACTCGCTTGGGTAGATTCTCGCGACTCCCACCTCGCCATTGAGTTTGATCTTCCCGATGCCGTGCCGAATGTCATCGTCCAGGCACTGTATATAGTTCGCTCAGTTCTCACGGGCCTCGTGGCATTGACTCTCGCTTACGCGGCATTCGTTCACGGTACAGGCCTACAACTGTCTGCGCCGGCGACCGGCCTGCCACTTAGTTTTCATTTCTACTTGGTTGCTATTGGGTTACTCGCCTGGGCAATGTACCGATTTGTAGTTACTTCGGTCACTGTGATCGAAATGCGCAAGGAGGAACAAGCTTCATGATGATCATACTACTCATCTTGGTGCTTATCTTCGGCTTGCTCCTAAGATTGCCGGTCGCGATTGCAATACTTATTCCCTCGCTCATCTATATGGTCCAGAGTCCTACGGTCTCGCTGAGCACGCTCGTTAGCCAGATGACTGGGGGGGTTGACTCGTTCATACTTCTGGCAGTCCCATTGTTCGTGTTGGTAGGAAATCTTATGAACGCGAGCCATGCGACTGACCGACTGTTTGAGTGGATCGAGTCTCTCGTCGGTCATTATCGTGGAGCACTTGGATACGCCAATGTTGTCGGCAGCTTTGTGTTCGCTGGCATGAGTGGCGCCGCGGTGGCCGACGCCGCAGGACTGGGTTCGGTTGAGGTGGCTGCCATGCGTAAGCAGGGTTACCCGGATAGATTTTCCGTCGGACTAACCGCGGCTTCTACCACCATCGGGCCTATCTTACCGCCGAGCATTCCGGCCGTCGTGTATGGAGCTGCTGCAGGTGTTCCGGTCGGAGCACTGTTTATCGGGGGTATAGGCCCCGGTATCCTCATGGCGGTCTTCCTGATCTTGTGGGTGGCCGTTGCTAGTAGACTTCGCGGCTTCCCTCGCGAGCAAAGGTCTAGTCTCAAAAAGATAGGTTGGCAGACACTCCGCGCTTTACCGGCACTAGCTACGCCGTTCATCCTCCTCGCAGGTATTTTTGCCGGCGTATTCACGGCTACCGAGGCGGCCGGTGTAGCGGTTGCCTACGTGGTGCTGATAGGGGCGCTCGTCTATCGCTCGCTCGGATGGACCGTGTGGAAGAAGGCCTTGAGTGACAGTGTTCAAACGACCGTCGCGATACTCATCATCGTCGCCGCTTCCTCTATCTTTGGCTATATTCTCGCCTTGGAGCGCGCTCCCACCAAAATCGTGAACTTGGCCACTTCGATTGGCGGAGGACAGATCGTCTCTCTGTTACTGATTAGCTTGGGTCTGTTAATCGTTGGAACGCTGCTAGAACCGCTGGCGGCTATCGTCATTCTTACCCCGGTGCTCTCGCCTTTAGCTAGCACGCTGGGTATCCACCCCGTACAGCTTGGAATCGTCGTCATACTCAGCCTCATGATCGGACTGCTAACCCCACCCGTCGGCATGGTTCTTTTTACGTTGACCTCAGTAACTGGTGTGCCTTTTAGAGAGGTTTGGCGAGGCACGGTGCCTTTCCTCATTCCACTGCTTTTCTGCTTACTACTCGTTGTGCTCTTCCCGCCACTGACCACCTTTTTCCTTGGAGAAGGCTGATGACACGAGCTGAAGATTGTAAAGATAGGAGGCCCAAACGTGCAGCAATTTGTCTACGATAATCTGCACCCTCAGATGCTCATCGGAGCACGAAGAAGAGGATCATCGGACGGTTCGACACTAGCGGTTCTGGATCCGTATGAAGGAACTGAGTGGGCGCTGATCCCCGACGCTACGTCTGCGGACGTCGACGAAGCGGTCAGTGCTGCGCGTGCAGCTCTCGAAGAAGGTGAATGGGGAGACTTTACTCCATCTAAGCGGGGAGAGATGTTGGAGCGTCTAGCCGACCTTATTGAGCGAGACGCGGAGTTCATCGGCGGCCTAGATACGCGAGATAACGGTAAACTGATCGCCGAGACTACAAAGCAGGCACGCCTAGCCGCGTCTACCTATCGGTATTTTGCTGGCTTCGCCGACAAAGTTTTTGGCTCGGTCATACCTTTGGAGAGCAATACTACCTTCGACTACCTGACTTACGAGCCTGTGGGTGTTTGTGGCTTGATGGTAGCCTGGAATTCCCCAATGCAGTTGCTCGCCAACAAGCTAGCGCCCGCGTTAGCAGCAGGTAATACTGCAATCGTAAAGCCGTCTGAGCATGCCTCAACGTCGGTTCTACACCTTGGAACTTTAATTGAAGAGGCAGGGTTTCCGCCGGGTGTCGTCAACGTCATTTCGGGAGAAGGTACTGTAGCTGGAGCGGCACTTTCGGCACATCCTGGTGTCGACCTGATCAGCCTCACCGGCGGCATAGAAACCGGGAAAGCGATCCTGCGGGCTGCGGCCGAGAACATTACCAAGGTCGTATTGGAACTTGGCGGCAAGTCGCCCCATATAGTCTTTGAGGATGCAGATTTTGAAGCAGCGTTGAACGGTGTTTTAGCCGGCATCTTCGCAGCCGGGGGGCAGACCTGTATCGCGGGTTCGCGGCTTTTGGTGCACGAAAAGATTTACGATGAATTCCTCCAGAAATTGAACGAACGTGCCCAGTCGATCAGGCTAGGTGACCCGAAGGACCAAAACACACAGATGGGGCCGCTTGCCAATCAACCACAATACGAACGGGTTGTAGATCTAGTCGACAAGTCCATCGACACCGGAGCAAGTGTTGTAACGGACAACGGCTATGCAGCCACCGATGTCGGCGATCTATTTGTACGCCCGACAATTCTCACCAACCTGAATGACAACGTACCTGCTGCGCGGGAGGAGGTCTTCGGACCGGTACTCGCTGCTTGGTCGTTCGCTGACCTGGATGAAGCGGTGAAGATCGGCAACGATTCCCCCTTCGGTCTCGCGGCGGGAGTCTGGACCCGTGACGTATCGCGCGCACTAACTATGGCACGGCAGCTCCGTGCCGGTACGGTATGGATAAACACCTACCGAAAACTTGCTGCGGCAGCACCCTTTGGCGGCTTTGGTCAAAGTGGTCTTGGACGAGAACGTGGGCTCGAGGGCCTACGAGAATATATGCAGTCCAAGAACGTCATGATCGAAACTGAGGTGGACGCAAGCGACCCGTTCACAATCCGCTGATGGCTACGGCACAGAGCCAAAGATCGGATGTCAAGATCGCCTGCTTCGGCCTTGGGGCGATGGGTTCAGCGATGCTCGCTCGGCTTGACCGGTCGGGTTTCGAGGTGCATGGCTACGATGTTAACCCGCAGGCCGTCGAGCTTGTACGTAGTAACGGTCTATCTGCTGATGTTGTTGAGGCTTGCGATGTCACATCGGTGGACGTGATCTTATCTTGTGTGCCAGCCGACGATCAAGTGATCGCCCTGCTGACGGGTGACTATGGGTTGTTAGAGCAGTTGCCAGCCAGTGCTTCTGTTATCGAAACGAGCACTATCTTGCCTGAAACCGTGCAGAAGGTAGCGGCAGTGGCGGATACCCACGAACTCGGCTTTATCGACGTAGGGGTCACCGGAGGACCAGAATTATTGAATGACGATAACAGTGGCTTGACACTTTACGCAGGTGGGCTCACTGAGGCTAACGCTGACGCCCGGCTGGTGCTAAGTGGTCTCGGTGAGGTTGTTGACTGCGGGGAAACCGGAAATGGCAAGCTAGTTAAGATCATCAACAACCTCATGAGTTGGGGCAACATCGCCGTCGCTGCAGAGGCATTTAGTATTGGAACGGCCGCAGGAGTAGACGAGCGTCGACTTTATGAAGCGCTGGCTCTCGGCGGCGGCCGCTCGAATCAGTTTGTGAAGCGCTTCAAACGCTTGATCGACGGGGACGACACTACCTACTTCTCTGTACAACTAGGTGCAAAGGATGTCCGGCTGGCGTGCCAGGTTGCTGAAGAAATTCCGTCGGCAGCGCCGCTAGCGTCAGTGCTGGAAGAGCTATATAAGAGCGCAGAAGGAGTGATGCCTGATAAGGACATAGTTTCTATATACAAGCACTATCAAAGGAACTTACCGCACGATTTACCCAACAATGAAAGAGAGGCTTAAATATGAGTTGGCATCTACATCATGTGAATGTGCCTGCACCAGATCTACAGGCGTCTATCAAGTTCTACGAGCAGATACTTGGCATGAATGCCAAACCGTTCCCTTCATCAGACCCGTCGGATCGCGGCATATATAAGGAAGAGGACGTCGTTATCACTGTCGAGGATGAGGATCAAGGATGGCCGCAGGTGCATCTGCAAGTCCCGAACCCCAATGCCGCGAGGGACAATAACTGGCATATTAACCCTATCGCAGCTCCCCACGTCGCCTACCGCGTCGATGACATCGAGGCGGTCAAGAAAGAACTCGACCGCAGAGGCGTTTATTACGCAGATGCAGCTAGTTGGGCTTTGCGAGGTGCCTACCAAATCTATTTTTACGATCCTGCCCTGAACATCGTCGAAGTCAACCAACGAATAGATTAGATAGAAGTTGAAATGTCGATTCCCGCCGTCACACACGACACCGACCGTAGTCCTCAGCGAGAGTTGCCTTATGCGCTGATTCGAGGTGGCACGAGTAAGTGTCACTGTTTCCGGATGGAGGACTTACCGGACACTGACGCTGAACGAGACGCGGTGCTGTTAGCCGCGCTCGGGAGCCCTGACGCCCGGCAAATCGACGGTGTAGGGGGAGCAACGTCGCTAACTAGCAAAGCCTTGTTGCTACGAAAGCCGACGAAAGACGAGCCAACTGCCGATATCGTCTTTCGTTTCGCTCAAGTCAGCGTTACGGAGCCTGTGGTCGACTATGGTGGAACCTGCGGAAACTGCACGTCGGCGGTCGCACATTATGCTGTCGACAACGGGTTTGTAGAACTGACTGAACCAACAACTAACGTGACAATCTACAATCTCAATACCTCTAGTACAGTAGTCGCCGAAGTCCCGATCCAGGATGGGCTGGCAGCGGTGGACGGAGACGCTGTTATTGCTGGAGTCCCGGGCTCAGGGTCGCCAGTAAGCCTTTGGTTTGAGCAACCAACTGGGGCGTCGACTGGAAAACTGTATCCTAGCGGCGAGAAATGTGATCAGCTAAGTTTCGCTCAAGGCGTATTTAACGTGTCTTTCTTGGACTCGGTTAACCCCATTGTGTTTGTCAGCGCGGAAAATATCAGCCTTTCAGGAGATGAGCTACCCGAAGAACTTTTGTCTTACACTGACCAGCTACGGACGCTAGAGCATTGCCGTGGTTGGGGAGCTCAACATATGGGACTCGTAAGAGACGCGAAGGATGCAGCCGCTACAACACCGGGTGTGCCAAAGGTCGCCGTTGTTGCTCCGCCGAGAGACTACCGAGCCAGTGATGGCTCTATCGTGAGCTCGGAGAATATCGATCTCTGCGCTCGCATAATGTCCATGGGCAAGCCTCACGCGGCTTATTCGGTCTCTGGTGCCATTTGCACAGCAGTGGCAGTGACTCAGCCGGGAACCATTCCGCACAGTGTATCTAGCGGAGGCACTGATGCCGGTGAGCAACGCACACGGGTCAGAATTGGACATCCGTCAGGAATTATTGATGCGGTTGTGGAGCGTGACCTGAACAATGAAGTGCTAAGAGTGGGCGTCGAACGGACAGCTCGCTCTCTAGTTGAAGGGGTCGTGCTCGTACCAACCTCAGCCAGTGCGTTCACTAACAAAAGTTAATCTAGCTTGGGTTGAAGTTTTTACCGGGAGCATTGCTAACGGAATCATTCCAAAGAATGTTTTCTATCGATAGACACCTTGCAGTTTTTCGGTAGGCGACGCTATGTGGTACCGGCTTTTGCGTTGCTGGTGTTTTTCTGGGGATCAGGGTTTTCAGTGGTGAAGGTCGGGTTGGAGTATTCGCCGCCTATGATCTTCGCGGGTTTGCGTACCCTGAGTGGGGGGCTCGCTATGCTGCTTGTGGCTACGGTGTGGGGCGGGGACTCCCATCTAAGACGCGACTGGCCGATCTTCTTGTTGCTCGCGTCGTTTAATGTGGTGTTCTTTATAGGATTTCAGACTTTAGCGATTCTTTACCTGCCGTCCGGGACGGCCGCAGTTCTAGTACACTTGCAGCCGATACTAGTGGGACTTCTAGCTTGGTTGATACTGGGCGAGCAGCTCTCGTTCGTCAAGATCATCGGCCTGGTACTGGGGTTCTCCGGAATAGTTGCGGTGAGCACCGGGAGTATCTCTGGCTTGCTGTCTCCCATTGGATTAGTCTTTGGGGTGGCATCAGCGCTTTTCTGGGCCTTGGGGACCGTCTACTTTAAACGGTACGAGTCACGAATTTCAACAATGTGGACCGTAGCAATGACGTTCGTGATCGGGGGCGCCGTGCTTACGGCTTTCGGGAGTTTGGTTGAGCGATGGTCGGCTATTTCTCCAACGGGTGCATTGTTTGCTAGTCTGACGTACTTAGCGCTAGTTGGCGTAGCAGCGGCGTGGTTGATCTGGTTCGGACTGATCCGAGCGGGCGAGGCGAGCCGGGTTGCAGCCTATGTTTTTTTCGTACCTCTGGTTGGGATAGTTATCGGGGCGATCTTTCTCGGTGAGCAACTAACTCCGTCACTACTTGTCGGTGCCGCGTTCACTGTCTCTGGCATTTACCTAGTTAATCGTTCACCCATCGGCAAGGACAAGACAATTCGCTAAACATGCTAGTTGCGACCGTTCAACTACGATGGTATCAAGGCGACAGAACTGTTGTCAGCAGTAGTGTCAGCAGTAGAGGCGACACAATACGATACTCGGCGACAATATGTCTACGTCATAAGCTACGAATCACCTGCAAATACGTCATTTTGTGTCACTGTGCGATACAGGGCGGACAATACTCAAAGCTCACTCGTAATGAGCAGGTCAGCGGTTCGAGTCCGCTCGTCGGCTCCCTTTGTCCTCTTAGATAAGAAGAATTCGCGAGCTAGAGAAAGCCTTCTAAATGCATTCGGGGGCTTTTTGACGACGGTTTAACAACAACCCGGCCCCGAAGGACTCCTCCGCGGGGGATTATTTTCGAGGAGGGTGCCGTTCCTGGCGCGGGCGGTGCGGCCCGTCGAGGTGCCGCGGTGGTGGGTGCATCTCTGGAAGGTGACGGAGGCGTGCCCGTTGGGCGGCTGGGAGGCTTTTGTCTGTTTTGCGCGTTGGGCGGTTGGGGTAATCTAGATCCAACCGCTTTGTGTTTGGGTCGAAGGTGAGGATGCGAAATTGTTGTACGAGGAGCTATAGTCTTTTTCGTTTTCGTCCGATAATATGAGCGACGAGTTAACGTAACGAAGAATTTTGTTGAGGGGGGAAGTCAGGGTGCGGCATCTTGCGATCGTCTTGTTGGCATTATTTCTCGCTGGAGGTTTGCTGTTGCAGGTCGAGATGGAAGCTTTCGCGGGCACGAACAGTGTTCGGAAACCGGATCAACTCGTCGGCAAGCCGCTACACAGCCAGACGAAAGCGAAGCGGTATGCCCGTTCGGTGGGGAGCACGCGCTTTATCATGAAGACTATTCCTATCTACTACGAACTGGCGAAGAAACGTAATATAGCCCCGGACGTGCTCGTGGCGCAGGCTATTCTCGAAACGGGGCGGGGACGTTACGGCGGCGACTCGAAGCCGTGGAACATGGCGGGGATCAAAAAGGGCGGCATCGTGGGTGACCGGCCGAGGGACTTCGAGAGGCCTCGTACCGCCCGCAAGGGCGTGAGGATGCACATCAACCACATGGCAGCCTACACGGGCAAGAAGCCGCTCGGTAAACCTCACGACCGCTTCTACGACGCCCGGGCCGCCCAGAAGAACCGCGGCTGGTGGGTGAGGAGAGTAAGCCACCTGGGTAACGGGGTTTGGGCCACCGACTCCAGGTATTCCGGCAAAATCCGGAACATCCTGGACGATATGAGAAAGCACTGACGCGCTTCGTCCCCTTCGCGCAATACAGGACATCCGGCGCCGAAGAGATGGACGGCTGTCTACGTGAAGAACATCACAAGACTACTGGAGGAGCCAAAGAGAAAATGGTCGTCTGATAGATGCCGCTCTACGCCCTGAACCTTTTCGACCTGGCGGATAACGACTCCTACCGTCGGTACTCGCGCCGTTCGCCGGAGGCCGTAGGCAAATACGACGGCAAGGTGATCGCGCTCGGCAAGCTGGACGAGTCCCTGGACGATTCGGACGTTCCTCCCCGCACGGCGATGGTCCTGGTCGAGTGGCCCTCGCGGGAGGCGTTCCAGGGTTTTCTCGACGATCCGGAGAACGCTGACCTGCACCCGCTGCGCGAGGACGGCACGCGCAACTACCTGTGGTGGAGCTACGAGAGCCTCGAAGACCTGCGCCCGCTGTTCCGGGACTAAGCGGCCTGTACGACGAAGGAAGCCGTAAACAGCAGCCCGCCCGCGAGCAAAAGCGCCGCTGAGGGCCAGAGAAACCTGTCAGCCATACCGGAGACGTACCGCGGCCCATCCGGCGACGGGCCCACCCGGTCTCGCACGAGCCCGGCGAGAGAGATGCCCAGCCGCGCCAGGGTGAGGGTGAGAAGCTGCAGAATCAGGGAGAAGTAAAATAACACCGGCGCGTAACCTCGCGACGGAACTTCCATGACCCCGAGCGATACGAGAGTGCCCGTCAAAACCAGAAAAATAACGGCCAACACCGAGAAAACCCGGAGCGCCCGCAGCCTCATCGAGGGAATTTCGGACTGTAGTTGACGGCTCGCATAGCTTGCAGAGTTTACTACCCCGGGAATTGGGCCGGCACACGAAATACGCTAGAGCGCACGCCCTCTTGCGAGGGAAGTTTGGAAGAGGCCTGCGGTGAGCGGGTAGCGGAGAAGACGGGGTATTCCGGGCACCAAGCCCGGCAGGAAGCCGAGGCTTTGTGCAGAGACCCGGCGGTGTTTCTGTTTTTAGCGAAGTTGGTTAAATACCCGCGACACGTAGAAGTACCGGTGGAAGCTTTTTGATCCTGATCTCCCGGAACTTTCCAAAACAAACTTGCGCGGAATTGTATGCGAAAGTAGTATATATCCAGTTCAAACGGGGAACGATAGTTCAAAGAGAGGAGAACTGTTGGCGAAAGGGATAAGAGGTTGAGCTTGTCGCGAGCGAGGCACGGGTCGCATGACCTGCTGGCTTACCGTTGCAGCATTAGATGGGGACGCCAGCGTAGCAAAAGTACGAGGACCATGATGGAGGAGTTGTTCGATGTCTGATCGGTTTGAGATAGGTGCAATAGACCTCACCATAATAATCGCTTACCTGGTCTTGAGCCGGATCATACCGCTACTGTTCGCCGGCAAAAACGAAACCTCCGACGACTACTTCCTCGGCGGGCGCAACTTTATCTGGCCTCTCGTCGGGCTCTCACTCGTCGCTACCAACATGTCCGGCGCCACTTATGTGGGGCTGGCCGGGGCCGGTTATTCCGGAGGAATTTCGGTCTACGCTTACGAGTGGATGACGACGGTAATCCTGGCTATCTTTATCTTCTTTATCCTGCCTTTCTATCTGCGGTCCGAAGTTTTCACC
This sequence comes from Rubrobacteraceae bacterium, assembly GCA_965213905.1. GTDB lineage: Bacteria > Actinomycetota > Rubrobacteria > Rubrobacterales > Rubrobacteraceae > SIRX01. The sequence goes on from OZ243922.1 coordinate 2,905,876, forward strand.
CTGCCCGAGTTCCTCAACAACCGCTTTGACCAACGCTCGCGGCTAACGTTTGCGGGGTTCAACCTCTTCGCCAACATGTTCATAGACATGGCCGCGGCCCTTTATGCGGGGGCGTTGGTGATCCGGGCAATATTCCCGGTGATACCGTTGTGGATAGATATAGCGATTCTTGCAACGTTGGCGGCTGTCTATACGATCTTCGGCGGGTTGGGGGCCGTCATGATCAGCGACTCTTTCCAGGCCAGCCTTACGCTTATCGGCGGGGCCGTGGTGTTCTTTATAACGCTTTCTCAAATACCCTCTTGGGACGCCGTAACCGAGCAGGCCGGAGAAGGGAAAATGAGCCTTATCCTGCCGATAGGAAACGAGACCCTGCCGTGGCCCGGACTCATTACCGGCGTGGTCATTATCGGTTTATATTATTGGACGACAAACCAGTTAGTCGTCCAGCGAACGCTGGGCGCCCGCAGCCTGGACCACGGGCGTTGGGGGTCGCTCTTGGCGGGTTTTGTGAAGCTGTCGTTCCTCTTCTTCTTTATCCTGCCGGGAACCTTCGCCATCGTCTTGTATCCTAACCTTCAGAACCCGGACCTCGTGTTTCCGACGCTGGTCTTTGACCTGCTGCCGGTCGGCATTCGAGGTGTCCTGCTCGCGGCTATAATCGCGGCCATCACCTCGACGGTGGACTCTATCCTCAACTCGGCCTCGACGGTGGTTACGATGGACTTCGTAAGAACCTTCCGGCCGGATACTAGCCAGCAGAGCCTCGTTCGTATCGGGCAGCTTGCGACCGTCGGCGCTTTGATCGTTGCCGTGATCTGGGCCCCCACCATCGCCCAGTTCCAGACGCTCTATGGATACTTGCAGTCCATACTCTCTTATACGGTGCCGCCGGTTGTCGCAGTCTTCTTCCTGGGTATTTTGTGGAGGCGGATAAACGCGACGGCGGCTTTCCTCACCCTGATTATCTTGATACCGTTGGGTGTTGTGGGCTTCGTGCTTAACGCAATACTCCAGGTCTTCGGGGAGCCGCTGCACTTCCTGTACGTGGCCGGTATTTTGTTCGTTACTTCGCTGGTAATGCTGGTGGTTGTCAGCCTGCTCGGCGATCCGCCGAGCGAGGAACAGACGGAAGGCAAGACCTGGGAATCGAGGTACTGGACCGAGGAGACCGAGAACCTGCGGGGTACGCCTCTCCTCATCAACTACCGGTTCCTGTCTATCGTAATGTTAGTTTCGACGGCCGTGATCGTCTACATCTTCCGGTAGGGAAAGGGAGGCGGGCAACACGTAACACCGAAACGCAAAAAGGAGGAGTGTGGATGAATAGGGAAAGGAATACGGCGGCAAGGCTTTCCGCCGCCGGCCGGCGCTACAGCCGCCGGGATTTTCTGAGGCTCGGCGGGGCCGGTCTCGCGGGAGCGGCCTTATTGGGCACCGCGGCTTGCGGCGGAAACGACCCCGGTGGGGGTGACTCGTCGAACATAGTATTCACCTACGGGCCCACGGGAGACGACGATTCGAGGACCGTGCAGGAGCTGGTAGACCGCTTCAACCAGGAAAACGAGCAGGGCATCACGGTAGAGTTTGACGAGCGCTCCGAAGTCACCGACGAGTATTTTCGTTCGCTGGTATCGGACTTTCAAGCCGGTTCCTCGAACGTTGACGTAATCGCCGGCGACGTGGTGTGGAGCGCAGAGTTCGCCGACAACAACTGGATCGAAGACCTCAGCGGCCGGATGTACTCTGATTACGATCCCCAGGTCCCCGACGCGTTTTTGCAGGCGCCGATGAGCTCGGTTTCATACCAGAACAGCCTGTGGGGCGTGCCGTGGTTCACCGATGTCGGGGTGCTCTACTACCGTCAGGACCTCCTCGAAGAGGCCGGCCTCGGCGACGCGCCCGCAACCTGGGAGGGCCTGAAAGACGCGGCGAACCAGGTCACGGAGCAGACCGGCACCCAATACGGCTTCGTCTTTCAGGGGGCCGACTACGAAGGCGGGGTCGTTAACGGCCTGGAGTACATCTGGAATGCCGGCGGGGAAGTCCTGGACGGTAACATCAGCACTTCGGCCCCGGGTACGCCCGTATCCATCTCCCCGAACCTGGTGGCGATAGACAGCGAGAGCGCGGCCCAGGGCCTCCAGGTCGAGCGCAGCATGATCGCCGACGGCGTGTCCCCCCGGGAGGTCGCGGAGTTTACGGAAACCGATTCCAACGACATCTTCAAGGCCGGCAACGCGGTGTTCCAACGCGGCTGGCCGTACATGTACGCCACTTTTGGGAGCGACGACTCGCAGATAAGCCAGGATCAGGTCGGCGTCGCCCCGCTACCTACCACTGAGGAGACGCAGCAAAGCTTCAGTTGCCTCGGTGGCTGGAATATGTACCTTAACGCTTCGTCCCAAAACAAAAACGCCGCCTGGGAGTTCATAAAGTGGATCACCGCTTCCGAGCAGCAAAGCTTCCGGGCGACCGAAGGGTCTTTCTTGCCGACGCTAAACAGCCTCTACGAAGACCAGGAAATTTTGAACCAGGTGCCGATCGTGGAGCGGACGCGGGATATAGTTAGGGAAGACGCCCGCTCGCGGCCCGTCACCCCGTACTACTCGCTCATTTCCGGGAGGCTCGCCGGCGGGTTCCATTCCGCCCTCACCGGCGAGACCGACCCTCAACAGGTTGTGCAAAGCCTTCAGGAAGAGATGCAAAACGTAATAAACCAACGGGGTTGAGTTTCGGCTTTTAATTTTCGGGGGCGGGCAGTATCCTCCGTCCCTGAAAAATTTTGAAAGGGTGGCCGGGTTTGCCGGCCCGCCCGCCCATAACCCGGGCGGAGCTTTGCTATCCGGAACCTATCTCTATGCGGCTGGGGTCCTGGGGAGCCGCGCCGCCCGCGACTAGGACTTCCAGCATTCCGTTTTCGAAGTTGGCGCTGATGGCTGATTCTTCCACGCCTTCGGGGAGGGTCATGCTGCGCCGAAAGTTTCCGTAGTGGCGCTCGTGCGCGTAGTAGACGACGTCCTCCGGACGGTCGGTGCGTTCACCCGAGATGGTCAAAATTCCGTTGGAGAGCGTAACGTCCAACGCGTCTTGGGCGACGCCCGCGATCTCACACCGGATGATAAGGTCTTGCCCTTTCGCGTAGATATCCGTCGTCGGAACCCAGGCGTTTGCGTGAGAACGCTCCTCCGGTTCAGGCTCGTGGCCGGTGAACCACCGCTGGCGCATCCTATTAGTTTCGCTTATGGTGTCTATGAAACCCCGAAACGGGTTGTTTTTCTCGTTCGCCACCGGACTTACCTCCTGTTCTTCGCGTAATCCGCCCGAACCACAAACCGCTATGCGACCGCTATGCAGACCTCGCTACTCGTTCTCGACCTCGCCGCTCTCCTGATCCTGCAAGTCCTCGGATACGGAGGGCCGCATCCAACTGACCGAACTCCACGGGACGAAGATGGGGGTTTCCTTCATATCCCCGTTTTTGTACACGTAGGCCAGCCCGGTTTCGTTCGTGTTTTTAACAATTACCAACTCAGACTCCGGGGCGCCCGTGCGGGCGAGCAGTACATCCTCCCCGACCCAAGACTCTGGTATCTGTTTCTCCACTTTCATACCTCCACAGATCGCTAACCAAACTACTGAAGTTTAACTTTTGCCGTGGAGAAGGCGGATGAAAAGTCCAACCGCCTTCTCCACGCTTTCGATGGTCCGGTTTAGGAGCGGTTTTGGCCGCGCCGCTCTCCGGTGCTTTCTACGCTGACTCGCTGAGGTGCGGGGGTGCTGCGGGGTTTGGTCGCCGCACGCCCCGGCTCGGGGGGAACCCGGTCCAGGGATGGATCGGGTTGTATGCTCGGTAGCCGCTCCTCTCGCAGCCCCATCATGAGGCCGATGCACATAAAGATCAGCACTATACCAAACGGCAGGCCCGAAGCGACCGTGGCGGATTGCAGGGCGCCGAGCGCGTCGCCGCCGGTGGCGGCCCCCGCGGCCAACAGGACTGCCGCCATGGCGCCTTCGGTAACGGCCCAGAAGAGCCGTTGCTGCCACTTCGGGTTCGGGTCGCCGCCATTGGTGAGTATGTCCACCACGAGCGAACCGGAGTCCGAAGAGGTGGCGAAGAACAGTACCACCACGACGACAGCAACTATCGAGGCGATAGTGCTAACTATAGAGGCAACCGGCAACTGGGCGAACAGCACGAACAGGGCGTTGCTGGAGTCTGCACCGGCGAGGCCGCCGCCGTTGTTGTTCATGATGTAGCTGATCGCGGTCTCGCCAAAGATCACGAACCACGCGGCCGAGGCTCCGGCCGGGGCCAGCAGCACGCCGGCGATGAACTCTCGGATGGTACGTCCCCGCGAAACGCGCGCCACGAACAACCCGACAAACGGCGACCAGGAGATCCACCACGCCCAGTAAAACAGCGTCCAGCCCGCCTGCCACTCCTGGCCGGACTCGTTCATGGTGAACATGTTGAAGCTCGTGCCGACGAGGTTCTGGAAGTAGTAACCGATGTTGCCCGCGAACGAGTTAAGCAGAAGTAGCGTCGGCCCCGCGATAAAGACGAACAGGGCGAGTCCTATAGCAAGCCACATGTTGATAAGCGCGAGGTTACGAATCCCCCGGTCGATGCCCAGCACCACGGAAACCACGGCGATGCTGGTTATGGCCGCGATCAGGATCACCTGCACCGTCGCGTTGTTCGGCACGCCGAGCAACGTACTTAGCCCGGAGTTTACCTGCTGCGCGCCGTACCCGAGCGAGGTTGCAAGCCCAAAAATGGTGCCGAAGACGGCTACGATGTCCACCACGTGCCCGATAGGACCGTAGATGCGGTTGCCGATCAAAGGATAGAAAGCCGACGCCGGACGGAGCGGCAGACCCCGCCGGAACGAGAAGTAAGCTATCGAGAGCGCGAACACGATGTAGATCGCCCAGGGATGCAACAACCAGTGGAAAAACGTCAGGTTCATGGCCTCCTGGGCCGCGGCAGCCGTGCCGCCTTCACCCGTCGGAGGGCTCGTAAAATGGGTCACCGGCTCCGACACGCCGAAGAACACGAGCCCAATGCCCATTCCGGCAGTGAAAAGCATGGCAAACCACGCCAGGTTGCTGAACTCCGGACGGCTATCGTCGGGACCGAGGCGAACCCGTCCGTACCGGGTAAATGCCAGCGCCACCACGAAGATCAAGAAAAATGTCACGCTAATGACGAAGAACCATCCAAAATAGGTGGTGATGAAACCCAAAACAGCCCCGGCCCAGGTTCCGAAGGTCTCCGCAAAGACCGCCCCAAGCGCCAAAAACGCCACAACTATTGTTACCGAGGCAATGAAAACCGGCGGGTTAGTGTGCTCCCGCAGAAAACGACTCATCCTCAATAAACTCCTTCTTCAGTGTACAATGTCTCGCCAACACAACTTCAAAATGGCATTTTATAAGTATACACATACTGGTTGCAGGGTTTGTGGTGGCTTTCAAGTTTAGCGTGAAAAGCAGCCCGGAAGTTATCCGGGCTCGTCTTGCGGAGGGGGATGTTGCCTAGTTGCTTCTCCTTCAGATAGAATTGCGCGATAATTACGAATATAGATGCCTACAGTACTGGCGTCTAAAAACGACGAGCACCTTCAGAAAGGGGCGGAGTGACCGAAGAGCCGCAGGGTACGCAAAAAACCGGAACTACCACGGAAAACGGCAACGACAGCCTTACGGTAACGGACAACCGGACGGGCGAGGTCTACGATATTGGGATTACGGACGGCACCGTCCGGGCGATGGACCTCCGGGAGATCAAAGTCAGCGAGGACGACTTCGGCCTGATGACTTACGATCCCGGTTTCTCGAACACGGCGAGTTGCCGGAGTGCCATCACCTACATAGACGGTGAGAACGGCATTTTGCAGCACCGGGGCATACCTATAGAGCAGCTTTGCGAGAGTTCCTCTTACCTGGAGGTTGCGTACCTGCTCATCTACGGCGAACTGCCGACGGAAGACCAGTTGAACTCCTGGGTCTACGAGGTTACGCATCACACCTACGTCCACGAGAACATGAAGAACTTCATGCAAAATTTCCGGTACGACGCGCCGCCGATGGGCTCCCTTCTGTCTTCGGTCGGGGCCCTCTCGACGTTCTATCCGGAGTCTCAAGACATATCCGACGATGAGCAGCGGCACATGGCGGCGGTGAGGCTCATCGCAAAGATGCCGACCCTGGCGGCCTTCGCGTACCGGGCGAGCCTCGGCCTGCCGTTCGTCTACCCGGACAACGACCTCTCCTACGCGGGCAACTTCCTTTCCATGCTCTTCAAGATGGCCGAGCCCCGCTACGAGCCGGACCCGAGGCTGGAGCGGGCGCTAGACGTGCTCTTTATACTCCACGCGGACCACGAGCAGAACTGCTCCGCCGCCGCGGTGCGCGTCGTGGGTTCTTCGTTGGTAGACCCTTATTCCGCGGTGGCCGCGGGGGTCGGCGGGCTCTACGGCCCGCTCCACGGCGGGGCCAACGTGGCGGTCTTGAGGATGCTCCGGAGGATAGGCTCTACCGGGAACATACCGGATTTCCTGGAGGGCGTAAAAAACGGCGATGAACGCCTCATGGGTTTCGGGCACCGGGTATACAAAAACTACGACCCCCGGGCCCGCATCATCCGCGGCCACGTGGACGAAGTCCTGGAGGCGACCAATAAAGAAAGCCCGTGGCTCGATATAGCCGTCGAACTCGAAAAGCAGGCGCTGGACGACGAGTACTTCACCGACCGCAAGCTCTACCCGAACGTGGACTTCTACTCCGGGCTCATCTACGAGGCGCTGGGTATCCCGGCCGACGCATTCACCGTAATGTTCGCCATACCGCGGACGTCCGGTTGGATTGCCCAGTGGCTAGAGATGCACCACGACGAGGAGCTCCGCATCGCCCGGCCGCGCCAGATCTACACCGGCGCCCGCGACGCAGACTACGTACCAATGGACGAACGCTAAAACCAACCGGGAAAGTAAGCTGGGGCAACGTCTCGCCAAAGGGCGGTGCCCCGGCTCAGGAGGGTTGCAGAGGCCAGCGTCCGCCCGGCAGATGCGTACCCGTCGGCTTCCCGACCGCGTAAGTCCAGCCTAGAAGGCTGCGGGCCGAAATCTCGACCGGGACCAGTATCCGCCGGTAGAGGCTCTGGCCTTCGGGGTCGAAGCCTTCCAAATGGTCGAGCTTCGGTAACCTCTCTTCCGGGTCTTCAAAGGTGAGGAGCTCTCCGTAAACCACAGGCCCGCGAAGATCCCCCCCGGTCCTTTGCAGATCGTACTGTAGAGAAGTGTCCAGGACGGGGTCGGTGGAGCCCGTAGCGTGGACGTTCTCCGGCTCTACCACCAGGGCCGGAAACCCGAACGGCAGGTCGTAAAGCCGCCCGCGCACAGCCGCTTCTTCTACTTGCCGGACGCCTTTGCAGAACCTGTCGTGGTTGCCGAAGCCTTTCTTCAACGTACCGTAAACGAACAGGTGGAACGCCCGGTTCGGAGGGGACGCCGGCATCTTCTCAGCGGCCCACCAGGGCGGCGTAGTCTACCTTTATGCAGCGGTCCATGACTACGGTGAGGCCGTTCTCTCCGGCACGCCCGGCGGCCTCCTCGTTCACGACCCCGAGTTGCATCCAGATCGCCCCGGCCCCGGCCGACACGGCTTCTTCCACGACCGGCGGGACCAACTCACTCCGCCGGAAAACGTCCACGATGTCTATTTTCTCGTCAATGTCTTCTAGAGAAGCGTAGGGCTCTTCGCCGAGAACCGGGCCGTCCAGGTTCGGGTTGACGGGGAAGATCTTGAACCCAAAGTCCTGCATCGCGCGGGCTATGGCGTAACTCGTCCGATGGGGTTTGTCCGAGAGGCCGACGACCGCCAGGTTGCGGGATTCGCTGAGTAGGGTTTTTATTTCGTCTCGATCCGGGTTTTTGTGCACGGGGGTCTCCTGTACGAAATTTGTGGCGGCCAACTCTGAAGCGAGTATAAACGCGGAGGTTCTACTTTACCCCGACACCGAGTGGTTCGAGTGCTTGCTCTTTGCCTTTGGCTTCGGCCATTACGTCGGCTCCCCGGTTCCCCAAAGCGTCCAGCAAACTTTCCCAATCCACCAGGTCTATATAAAAAGCGTGGGCCCCGGCTTGTTTCTCGGGGTTTTGGCTGGATATGTGCAGCTTTGGTCTTGCGCCGCGCCCGGCCCAGGTCGGCAGCGAAAGGCCCAGGGCTTCTCCGAGGGACAGGTCCGCGGGGTTCAGGTCGTGGTGCAGGGTATCCGTTATGGCCGGTATGCCGAGTTCTACGGCGGTCTCTACCACCTCCGGAACGGCCCAGACCCGCTCGTCGTTTTCCAGGGCCAGGTAACGCAATACCTCGTGTTCATCCCGCATTACATCCACGAAACGCCGGGCGGTGGCGGCCTTGTCTTCGTTCTTTCCACCCAAGTGGAGAACCAGGACGGCGTCCGGGACGCCAAGCAGCGTCAGGATGCGGGCGGAAGCCCTCAGCTCCGCCACGCTGCGCCCGACCACCTCCGGCTTCAGGCTCGAAGGCTGGATGTACTGCCCCGGGTGCATGGAGAGCCGGACGCCGTGGTTTCGGGCCAACTCCCCGGCCTCCCGGAGGTCCTCGGCGTGCTCGGCCCGCCAGTCGTAGGGAAAAGCCGGGTGTGAGGCGAAAGGAATAAGGCTTTGACCCATCCTGAAAAGCCCGATGCCGCGCGCGGCGTTCCAGGGGATGATCTCCTTCAAGCCGGATATGTTTGCCCGGATCAGGCCACGAAGCTTTTCCTCATTCTGGAGGTTCGCGAGGCGCAACGTGCGGTTGGTGCCGGCCGGTATGGTCAGGTTCTGGGTGGGGTATCCGAGACGTATCATACGGAACGTTTACACAAAACAGGCCCGGTCGGCTGTGTTCGTGCTTTCAAAAAAACCGCAAAAAAGGTGGAAAGCCCCGGTCTTTCGACCGGGGCGTAAGCTCGCAAAATAGGTTTCGCAGCTAGTTGTTTTCCAGGAGGAAAGTTACGGCCATGTTCACCTTGTAGCCGGTTATGTTCCCGTCTTCGATCAGGACGTTCATGTCCTTGACCCAGGCTCCTTCGACCCCCCGCAGCGTACTTGTGGCGCGGTCTACGCCTTGCTTGACGGCGTCTTCGAAGCTTTCTTGCGAGGTGGCACTGATTTCCGTTACGCGGGCAACAGACATTGCTACTCCTTTCAGATCGTTTCCCTAGTGCGGTTTTTACCCGTTGGGTGCTGCGGCAAACCTCCGGGTACTTCGTCAGGACTGGAGGTCTGTTTGGAGTACCGGGTCGCTGGTGGGCTGGTCCGAACCGCCGTCCGGTTCGACGGTTATGGCGACGGTTTGGACTCCCCTCAACGAGTCTGTTATGGGGGCGGCGACCGTATCGCCGGGCTCGAAAGTCCCGGCCGGTTTCGGGGTGCCGTCTTCTATTACCCAGATCTGGAAGGTTCTCCCTTCCGGTATGGAAGGCATGTCGTCGGCCAAGACGATGGCCTGCCGACGGTCCAACTCGACCACCCGGGCTTGTGTGCTGCTGGCCGTCCCGGAACCTTGCATGGCGAAGGTTTGACGTTCCTCTAGCTCCCCCTGCAAGTCCTGAACCTCGCTTTGTAGCAACACGTTCCAACCGAGTAACGCCGCCAACATTACCGCCGCGGCACCCAGGGCGAGCCGCCGGATGTTAAAGAGTTCGCGCAGCTTTCGGAATGTAGAGGCTTGCCCGGCCTGCCCGGACTGCCTACCGGCGGCCTCGGACTCGACCGTTCGCATCAAGTTTCTGCGTAACTCGGGGGATGGTTCGTATTCGGTGGGAGAGAGGGCCAGGGCGTTTGCCAGCGAACCCAGTTCTTCCAGTTCCGGTTTTAGCTCCGGATGTAGCTCCAGGTAAGCTTCCACCTCCTCGCGTTCTCTTTCCGGGAGGGCTTGCAATGCGTAAGCTTCCTTGAGGTCCTCAAAGCGTCCGTGGTTCATCTCGCTCATCCGGGCACCGCCATTCCGCGGGCGTCGAAGTAGTCTTTGATCTTCTTGAGCCCCAGGCGCATCCGGCCCTTCACGGTCCCTAGCGGTAGGCCTAGTAGCTCGGAGATCTCTACGTGCGTGTAGCCCGAGAAATACGCGAGTTCCAGTATCTTTAGTTGCTCGGGGGGGAGCGTGTTCAAAGCCTTGAGGACCTGATCTCTTTGCGAGTTACGCCAGGCTTCGGAGAATGCTTCGCTTTGTTGGACAGTCTCCGCCGAGGACTCCACTTTGTCCTGCGTGCGGCGTCGGCTGGCATTGGAGCGGAGCAGGTCAACCCCCCGGTGGTGGACTATGGAGAGTATCCAGGTCCGGGCGCTACCGCGTTCGGCCCGGTAACTGCCCGTTGACCGCCAAACCCTCAAAAAAACCTCCTGGACCAGATCCTCGGCTGCCTGACGCTCGCCCATCAGCCGGTATGCCAGGGAGAAAGCAACCCGGCTGTGCCGGTCGTAGAGCACGGCGAAGGCCTGGGGATCTTCGTTCTCCACCAGGGAGATCAACTCCTCGTCCGCCAAGAGTAAATAGTCTTTATCCGTTCTCGCCACACGCCCATTCTACGGCATCGGGTACGTGTTAGATCAGGCGTTCGGCGTTGACGCCCGGGTGTACCGGGTGTACCGGGCGGGTTTTGCTTCACAAAACTTAATCAATGTATAATGCAAACTGAGTTTTGAAAAATCAACAAAAAGTTGGGGGAGGGTGATCTGGAACGTATCTAGCGTCGTAGTAACCAGAAGTAGTGATCGTCGAGAGACCAAAAAGAGTCTCAGAAAGCGAGGATGGACTAAATGAGTGAAGTAGATAGCCGCATTGCCTCGGTCGGCATAGACCGGGAGTATTCGCGGCGTAACTTCCTAAAGACCGCGGCGTGGGCCGGAGCTGCCCTGACGGCCGCGGGCATAGGCGGTTTCGGAGTAGCTGTCCGCAAAGCGCACGCCGTACACGAGGGCTACGCAGAGGCTGGTCCGGTTGCGATCGTTAGCCTGGCCTACCAGCTAGAGGTACTAGAGGGCACGTTCTACGCGGAAGGCGTGAACGCGGGCATCCTCGACGACTACGCCACGACCCAGATCGCGGCCATTCGGGACCACGAGATGGCCCACGCGGACGCCCTGGCGGGGATACTTGGAGAGTTGGGAGCACCCGTACCGGAGCCTAGCCTTACCTTCCCGGACGGTGTTTTCGCCGACCCGGTAGCTTTCCTAGAGCTTGCCGCCACCCTAGAGCCGGTTGGAATCGGCGCTTATCAAGGTGCCGCGCCGGCGCTTATAGGGTCTGAGTACCTGCCCCCGGCGCTTTCAATACACAACGCTGAGTGCATGCACTGGAACGCGATCAAGATCCTCCAGGGCGTAGTACCTTCGAACAACGTGGCCTTCGAGGAAGCACTGCCGCTTGAAGAAGTTCAGGCCGCAGCCGCCCCGTTCGGCCTAGGTTAAGGAGGAGAATAAACCGATATGGATAAGCAAAGGATAGACGTACCGGGGGCCGAGGTTCTCGCCAAGCCCCACAGCCGGGCGGACTTTTTCAAGAAAGTCGCCGTCGCCGGGGTTGGCGCCACCGCCGCAGGAGCCATGCTCTCCGGCAAGGCTAACGCCCAGGAGTACAGTGGCGGATCGGCCGGCGACCTAGAGATCGCCAACTTCGCCCTGACGCTGGAGTACCTGGAGATGGAGTTCTACGCGCAGGGGCTGAACGCCGGCATTATCGGCAGTGAGGCGCTGCCTTACATCGAGGCTACCTACGACCACGAGAGCCAGCACGTAGATGCGCTCGTCGGCCTTATAACCGACGCTGGCGGAACCCCGGTCGAGATGCCGGCGTTCATGTTCGGCGACGCCCTCGCCAGCGAGTCCGCGTTCTTGAACACCGCGGCCACGCTAGAGATAACCGGCGTCGGGGCCTACCTGGGCGCCGCACCGATGATCTCGGAGCCTTCGGTACTGGCCGCGGCCGGTAGCATTGTGGGCGTCGAGGGCGAGCACGTCGTAGCCATCAACTACCTGCTCGGTGTCGTTCCGCCGGCCAACATGGCCTTCCCGGAGGCTCTAAGCCAGGAAGCCGTACTAGAGGCCATCGCCCCGTTCATGGGTGGCGAGATGCCGGACACGGGCGGCCCGTCCGCCGGTGGCACCGCCAGGGCACTATAGTCTCAAAGCGTTGTTGAACCAAGTGTTTCACAGGAGGAGCGGGGCATTCGCCCTGCTCCTCCTTTTTGTATTCTTGCTCTTGCCCGCCTGCGGCGGCAACCCGTCTACCTCCCAGAGTGAGAACGAGACGCGAGAATCTACGGCAACGCAGGATGCCGACGCCAATGCCGAGAAAACCACCAAAAACACCGGGCAAGCCTCTTCCGATGGCCCTGAAAAAACTGTCGAAGCTTTAGAACCGGAAGACGTGCTTTCCGAAAAAGAGCTTACGGGGGTGCCGGAGTTTAGCGAGTGGGAAGACGAGGGCGGCGAAGTTCCGAAGGTCGCCAATACTTCGGATTCCTCTCTCGGGGCCATACCCGCCGTAAAACCGTTTAACTTCGGGCGGGATCCCGGCGGGCCGGAGGACAAAACACTCTACCTCACGGTGCCGAAGCTCGGCATAGAAGAGATACCGGTTTTCGATTCCGTAGAAGAAGAGAAGCTCAAAGAATCCGTGGTGCACGTGCCGGCCACCGGCTTTCCCTGGCAGGAAGAGTCCAATACCTACATCGCCGGGCATCGAATAGGGTACGAAGGCACGGGGTCTTGGCGCGTTTTCTACGACCTAGACCAGCTCGCGGAGGGGGATGAGATCAGCCTCAAGGACTCCGCGGGCGATGAATACTACTATCAGATCACGAAAGAAGTCGTGGTGCCTCCCGACAACGTGGAAATAATGGAGCCCGTACCGGGCGAATCCGTGGTCTCACTCCAGACCTGCACCCTTCCCGACTACTCCGAGCGCATAGTAGTGCAGGGAGAGTTGGTGGATAAAAATACCTGAGCAAGGTGCAGAAAGTGCAGAAAGGCTGTCGCGCAAGAGCCTTTCGGTACCCGCATTCAGGTTGTAAATCAGGCCGGGACGACCGACAAAAGCTTGTTGATCGTCGCGTGCTAACATTTCCGAATTCATGAAGAAACCAGGAAATTTACGACTGAGCGTGCTTTCTAGCGGCAGTTCGGGAAATACGACGTACGTGGAGGCCGGCGATAGAGGGTTGCTCATAGACGCGGGCCTATCGTGCCGGCGTACGGAAGCTCTGCTCGCCAGGATCGGGCGTACCCTGGAGAACGTCGAGGCGGTACTCCTGACCCACGGCCACGGGGATCATACCTCCGGGCTAAAATCCATCCTCCGCCGGCGGACCGTCGAGGTGTATGCCGCGCCCGGGGTGTACGAAAGCTCCCAGGTAGATGCGGTCGAAGCCGGAGAACTGTTTCGGGTGTGCGGTTTGGGAGCCCGGTTTTTCCCCGTGCCACACGACACCGCCACGTACGGCCTGCGCCTGTCGGACGATCATCACGCTATAGCCCTGGCCACGGACCTCGGCGATCTGAGCCCGGAGGCGCTGAGGTGTATGCGGGGGGCCGACGCGGTCGTGCTGGAAGCCAATCACGACCCGGATTGGTTGCGCGGCGGGCATTACCCGGCTGAGTTGAAACGCAGGATTCTTTCGTCCAGCGGGCATCTATCCAACCATCAGGCGGGTGAGGCGGCCCTGGACCTCGCGGCGCGGGGCATGAAAGACCTGGTTCTCGCGCACCTCTCCCGGAAGAACAACTCGCCCGCCCGGGCTTGTGGAACGGTCAAAAAGATGCTCCGGGGAGCCGGCCACGACGGGGTTCGGGTGCGGGCCACAATTCCGGGACATCCCACGCCTTTTATCGAGGTGGGCGCGCCGCTCGAAAGCCCAGAATACGTGTACCGCTACGCCGCCGGTGGCGCCCAGCAACTCTTCGAGGTCGAGTGATCCGGCGGGCCACGGTAGTCGCCGTGGGCAAACTTAAAGGGTGGGCTGACGAGGGATGCGAAGACTACCTCAAACGGCTCCGGCGCTACTTCAAAGTCGAGGTGATCGAAGTTCCCGAAGAAGACCTGAACCGCAACCCGCGTGAACGGGTGCTCGCCGCCGAGTCGGGACGTATCGTCAAGCGCATACCGTCGGGGAGCTACGTAATCTCCCTGGACCGGGAGGGCGGCAAAGAGTTCTCCTCCGAGAAGTTGGCGGGCCGGCTCTCGACGCTGGGTTCTTCCCGGCAAAGCGACGTTGCGTTCCTGATCGGCGGTCCCCTCGGGCTGTCCTCAGAGCTGCTCGAACTCTCCGACGAGAAGATCTCCTTCGGCCGGATAACCCTGCCGCACGCCCTGGCCCGGGTCGTGCTCCTCGAACAACTCTACCGCGCCGCGAAAATATCTCGCGGGGAAAAGTACCACTGGTGAGGGAGCTTATACGCCGTTAAAGATTCCGCGGCGCTATCGTTCCCCGACGACAATTTCTGAGTTGCCGACTTTCATGTCGCCGCGGTTGTTCTTCGAGAAGCCGGCCTGCTTGCACCGCCTCTCCGCCCGCTGGGCCAGCCTCTGGTCTCCGTTCGTGAAGTAACCCTGCCGGCGGCCCACGACGAACGAGTGACATTCGGTAACCTGATCCCCGTCGATGAGGACGGTTCCATCTGCCTCCAACTCGTAGTCCGGTATGTCGAGGTCCGGCGGTGGATCTCCTGCGGGGTAGGCGAATGCTGCTGAAGAACCGCTTTCCAGTTCCCGCACCGTTTCGGAGGGCATCGTGGTGGCCGACCCACGAGACAAAGAGTCGCCGGTCTGTGCCGCCGTCGTTTCGGGTGGCGTCGCCCGGACTTCTTCCGGGGTGCCCGAGTCTATCGAACCACAACCCACAACGACCGCGCATGCGGTTAGGAGAAACAGCGGATAGAGCTGACGAAACAACCTGCTTTCCTTCAAAACGTGCGCTTTCACCTTAACCTCCAACTATCTGCAACCTTTGCCCAGTGTACAACCGTCCGGGCTTTCGGGTTGCCAGACCGTCCGGTCCTTGGCGACGATTTGTTTGTCGGGTCGAGCGTCGGCGCGAAATATCCGTCTCTCGCCGGCTGACAAGATGACCGGCCGACAAGCTATAATCCTTCTATGCGAGTGCAACTGGACAGGTTCGAAGATAACGGGTGGGCGGTGTTGATGCCGTACCCCGCCGGAGATAAAGCGTTTGACGTGCCACGGACGTTGCTCCCCGGTGATGCGGCTGCGGGCGACGTGTTCACGGTTCGGTTCGAGCCCGACCGGGAGGAGACCCGGCGGCTGGCGGACGAAAACCGGCGCTTGATGGACGAACTCCTGAAGCGGGGCGAAAGATGAGCCTGGAGACCCGGCTGGCCGAAGCCATTCGAGAGAAAGCCGGGGAGTTGTACAACGTGGAGCTCGACAACGTTCACGTAGAGCGTCCCAAAGACGCTTCCCACGGCGACTTCGCGACCAACGTGGCCCTGGTAAACGCGCGAACCTTCCGGCGTAACCCGCGGGAGGTGGCGGACGGGCTGGCAAACGCCCTCGACGAGCCGTTTATCGAGGGTGCCGCGGTCGCCGGGCCGGGGTTCGTGAACTTCTGGATCTCGGCCGAAGCGTTGTGGGAGCAGATCCGCAACCTGCTCCGAAACGGGGGGGCTTACGAGGAGCGGGACGGGACGACCGCGGAGGCTATTCTGCTGGAGTTCGTGAGCGCCAACCCGACCGGCCCGATGCATGTGGGGCACGGGCGACAGGCTTCTTACGGTGATTCGTTGGCCCGGATCATGGAAGCCTCGGGCCGGAGGGTCTTCCGGGAATACTACTTCAACGACGGCGGAAACCAGATCCGGCTGCTCGGAGAATCCGTGGCTATCCACTACGCGAAGATCTACGGCCAAGAGTGGCCCGTCTCGGACCCCGACGCCCTGTACCACGGTGATTACATAGGCGAGATAGCGCGGAACGTCGCCGACGAACACGGTGACCTCTACCTGCAAATGGGCCGCGAAAAGGCGCTCGGAGAGATAACCGCCCACGCCACCCGGTGGTGCATGGACGACATAGAGAAAACCCTGGCCCGCTCCAGGGTGGCTTTCGACGACTACTTCAACGAGAAAAGCCTCTACGAGTCCGGCGCGATAGAAGACCTCGTCGAAGAACTCAGGAGTAACGGGCATACCTACGAGCACGAGGGTGCTTTGTGGTTGGAGTCCACAAAACTCGGCGACGACAAGGACCGGGTCCTGATCAAGAACGACGGCTCGTACACCTACATGGCGCCGGACATCGCGTACCACCGCGACAAGTACCGCCGAGGCTTCGGCACGGCTGTGGACGTGCTGGGGGCCGACCACGCGGGCTATCCACCCCGCATAAGGGCCGGGTTGGCCGCGCTCGGCGTCCGGGAGGACTTCTTGGACGTGGAGCTCGTGCGGCTCGTGAAACTGTTCAGCGGCTCAGAGCAGGTAAAGGTCAGCAAGCGGGCCGGGAACTTCGTCACCTTCGACGAACTCATGGATGAGGTGGGGGAGAACGGGGTGGACGTGGCGCGGTATTTCTACGTCCGGTCTTCGCACAAAACGGAGATGAACTTCGACCTGGATCTCGCGGTCCAGCAGTCGGACGAGAACCCGGTCTTCTACGTGCAGTACGCCCACGCCCGCATAGCGAGCATCTTCAGCCGCGCCGGGACCGGCCCGGACCACGTCGAGGATTTTCCCGACGGGGAGATCTCACCCGAAGAACGCGCCCTGATGTTACAGCTACTAGACTTCCCACGCGTGGTAGAGAACGCCGCCGACAAACGGGAAGTCCATCTCGTGCCGACCTACCTGGAGACGCTGGCTACGCGCTTCCACCAGTTCTACACGGTCCACCGGGTGCTGGTGGACGACGAGACGCTCCGGACGCACCGGCTGGCGCTGTGTGCCGCGACGAAAACGGTTTTGCGCGAAGGCCTGGGGCTGCTGGGGGTCCGGGCGCCGGAGAAGATGTAATAAAGGCTTTCGTGCGGGCAAAAGCTTTTGTGCCGACGGCGTGCCCGTAAAGCCCTCTGTTATACTGCAAACGGTGCCTGCCAGTCCCAACAAAACGGGGAGAAAATGAGCACGAACGGCCGGTTGACGATCTGCCAGATCAGCGACATCCACTGCGGCAACAACCCTTTCTTTATCCCGGATCTTCTGGAGCGCACTATACTGGAGGTCAACGACTTGAATCCTACGGCGGTCGTCGTATCCGGGGATCTCACGGCGGCGGGTTACCGGCAGGAGTTCGAGACGGCGGCCGAATACCTGGGCCGCTTGCAGTGCGAACACGTCATGGTGATCCCCGGTAACCACGACTCGCGCAACGTGGGCTACGTACACTTCGAGCGGCTGTTCGGGGACCGGTACTCGATCATAGACTTCGACGACGCGGTGATGGTCGGCGTGGATTCCTCGGAGCCGGACTTGAACGACGGCCGGGTGGGACGCGAGCACTATGACTTCATCCGGGAGGCATTCGAGAGCGCGGGTGACAAGCTCAAGATTTTCGTGGTCCACCACCACCTGATGCCGATACCCGGCACGGGGCGGGAGCGCAACATTATCTTCGACGCCGGCGACATCCTGGAGCTCCTGGATGACATGGGGGTGAACATGGTCCTCTCCGGCCACAAGCACGTCCCATACTCTTGGAAGCTGGAGAGCATGTTCCTCGTGAACGCCGGCACGGCCTCCACCACGCGCCTGCGCGGTAACACGCGGCCCTGTTACAACATAGTCGAAATCGAGGACGGACGGGTCCAGGTCTTCCGCAAATACCCGTTCAAGCAGCGGGAGATAACGGTGGACTTCAACTCCGAAACCCAGGAATATTCGCACCGCGAAGATCGTATAAACGTAAACACTTCCACTTCCGGCGACTAGTAGGGGCGTGCGGGCACTTTTTCTTATAGACGGCGAACACTACCCGCCGGTCGTGCTGGACGCCATGAGCAAAGTCGGGGAGGAACTAGGCGCCGAAGGCGTCGCAGCCGCTTTTCTCGGCGGCACGGAGAAGCTCAAGGAAGGCACGGATTACCAAGTTCCGCTGGTAAAAGCTGCGTCCCCCGTCGCCGCGGTCCAGAAGGCCCTGGCTGAGTACGAGGTGGACGTGGTCGTGGACCTCTCCGACGAGCCGGTGGTCGGGTATCGCGAACGGATGAGGATAGCATCGCTCGTGCTTTCAAGAGGGGCCCGGTACTTGGGGAGCGACTTCGAGCTCGAACCCCCGGAACTCCACGACGTTTCCGAGAAACCTTCGCTCGCGGTTATCGGGACCGGGAAAAGGGTTGGGAAAACGGCCGTTTCGGGTTACCTGGCCCGGCTACTGGCGCGGGAAGGTTTTGATCCGGGCGTGGTTTCGATGGGGCGCGGGGGGCCGCCGGAGCCGGAGGTGATCGAGGGCCACAAGTTAACGGTCGGCAGTGACTACCTGCTAGAAGCCCTGGGACGCGGGGCGCACGCGGCGAGCGACTACTACGAGACCGCGGCCTTAAGCCGGGTCACGACCGTGGGCTGCCGGCGTTGCGGGGGCGGCCTCTCCGGCGCGCCGTTCGTCTCCAACGTCCTGGAGGGCGCGAAGTTGGCGAACGGGCTCGAAACCGGTATCACGGTCTTCGACGGTTCCGGGGCGGCCATGCCACCCGTCGCGGTAGACCGCCGGGTGCTGGTGGCCGGCGCCGACCAGGACCCAGAATACATTACCGGTTTCCTCGGCGCTTACCGGGTTTTGATTTCCGACCTGCTACTCCTGACCATGGGCGAAGAGCCGATGGCCGATGCGGCGAAGGTAGAGGAAATCGTAGAAGCCGTTCGCGAGATAAAACCCGGCATAGAAGTAATTCCCACGGTTTTCCGCCCGCGTCCCGTGGGTGAAGTAGAAGGGCTGAGGGTGGCCTACGCCTCGACGGCCCCGGCGAAGATACTGCAAAAGCTGTCCGGACACCTCGAAGAACATTACGGCTGCGAGGTCGTCGCCGCCACAGGTAACCTCTCGGACCGCGGGCGGTTGGCAGAAGACCTGAACGCCATGGAAAACGTGGACGCTTATCTTACCGAGATAAAAGCCGCGGCGGTAGACGTCGTAACCCGGCGCGGGGCCGACGGAGGAAAACCGGTGATCTACTGCGACAACGACCCCGTCGGAGAAGGCCTTGACGAAGCGTTACTCCGGATTTCCCGCCAGGCACTAAAAACCGATGGTGGTTGAGCCGGTACCGGCAGTGTATAATATAGGTTCGGAAGGGCGGGCTCCCGTCAACCACGGAAACCACGCCCGGCAACCCTCTGGCAAAAATCTCGTCTTAAAACTAGCCTGCAACGAGTAAATCCATAGCAGGATAGGGAGGTTGGTTGATCGCTTATTAGTTCTTCTGGTCCGGGCTTCGGTTCTATGGCCGGTGCGGCCTCCGAGTATGCCGCCGTGACGGAGCGGGTCGCCCTTGGGGGTACCCTCGGGATCGCCCGTCTCGGAGGCTCCGGCGCCCCGGAGAAAGCGTATACGCTGGCGACCGAAGCTTTCCGCGAAGAGTTGGAGAAAGTCTCATCCACCGGGGGAGTAGTGACCCCCTGGGAAAAACGGCTCGACGAGAGTGGGCGGGTCCGACGCCTAAAAACCCGTACGGAGATTGTGAGCGTCGGGTATAGGCTCGGGGGCGGGGACGCTGAAACGGACCTCGCGGTCGAGCCGGCGGAGGGCCTGCAACTACTCA
Organism: Rubrobacteraceae bacterium; assembly: GCA_965213905.1. Taxonomy (GTDB): domain Bacteria; phylum Actinomycetota; class Rubrobacteria; order Rubrobacterales; family Rubrobacteraceae; genus SIRX01. The sequence goes on from OZ243922.1 coordinate 2,925,653, forward strand.
TTGGAGCGGAAGCTCGCGCCGGACGATCTCGTGCGGGGTGAGGGCGTGATCTTCGCCGCCACCGGCATCACGTCCGGGGAGACGTTGAACGGCGTGCGGGATTTCAGGGACGGCGGTACGCATACGGTGGTTATGTGCACCGAGCCTCGTATGGTAAGATCCATAAATACCATCCACGCGCCCGAACCGGGCGTCGGTACGCAGGGATTCCAACTCTAAGTAGCGCACAGCAAAGACTAACGAGGCATCATGACGACTAATTTCGTATCGCAATACAGGAAAGGCAGAACAAAATGACCGAACTAGCTACCCTCGAACGCAAGCGCCTGAGCGACTTGCACCAGATAGCTTCGCAACTCGGTATTGAGCAGTACCGCAAGTACCGCAAGAACGAGCTGGCAGAGATGATCTACAAGGTAGCCACCGAACAAGCCGCCGGCCAGCACTCCGGCGCAACTGAAAGCCCGACCCCCGTAGCGTCCAACGGCACGGCGGCGGAAGCCCGGGAGACCAATGGGGGCCCCCAGGAAGCCTCCCAGGCTCCCGGGGACGGTTTCGGCGAGGCCAACGCAACGGTGGTGGCGCCGCCCGAAGAAGTCGAGCAGCGCCGCGAAGAGCGCAAGCCCGAAAAAGAGCGCCAACAGCAACAGCAGCAACCACAACAGGATCGGCAGCAGAGGGACCGTGGCGGAAACAAGGGCAACGGCAAAGCCGACGGCCCAACCCAGAGCGGGATTTTGGACGTGCTGCCCGACGGGTTCGGGTTTCTCCGGACCGGCGGCTACAGCCAGGGCAAGAACGACGTTTACGTTTCCACCTCCCAGATAAAGCGTTTCAACCTCCGGCGTGGGGATTACATCGTCGGACAAATCCGCCCGGCCCGCGACGGCGAGAAGTACCCGGCCCTGGTCCGTATAGAGACCGCGAACGGCAAGGAGCCGCAGAAGGGCCGCAAGCGGGCGAACTTCGACGACCTGACACCGCTGTACCCCTCCGAGCGGCTGCGGCTGGAGTGGAAGCCGAACGACATAGCCCCCAGGGTTATAGACCTTGTGGCCCCCATCGGAAAGGGACAGCGCGGGCTCATCGTGTCGCCGCCAAAAGCCGGCAAAACGACTATCTTGCAGCAGATCGCCCAGTCCGTCGCGGCCAACTACCCGGAGGTCAAGCTCTTCGTGCTGCTGGCCGACGAGCGGCCGGAGGAAGTTACCGACTGGCAGCGCAGCGTCCCAGAGGCCGAGGTCGTGGCCTCGACCTTCGACCAGCCCGCCGACAACCACATAGCCGTCGCCGAGCTGCTTTTGGAGCGCGTGCGGCGTCTCGTCGAAGACGGCGAAGACGTGGTCGTCTTGATGGACGGCATAACCCGGCTCTCGCGGGCGTACAACTTGGCGGCCCCGGCCTCGGGGCGCATCCTCTCCGGCGGCGTGGACTCTGCGGCGCTATACCCACCGAAGAAATTCTTCGGGGCGGCGCGCAACATCGAGTACGGCGGTTCCTTCACGGTGCTGGCGACGGCGCTGGTCGAGACCGGCAGCCGGATGGACGAGGTCATCTTCGAGGAGTTCAAGGGTACGGGCAACATGGAGCTTCGCCTCGACCGCAAGCTGGCGAACAAGCGAATTTACCCGGCCATCAACATCGAGGATTCCGGTACGAGGAAAGAGGAACTGCTTATGGAGGCCGGCGAATCCCAGCGGGTCTGGCAGGTCCGCAGCATCCTCAACGCCCTGGAGTCGAACCAGAAGATAGAGCTCCTCATAACGAAGCTCAAAGAAACCCGGACCAACCCGGAATTCCTCCGCGAACTCCAGCGTGTCCGGGGCTAACGGGGCTAACGTAGAAGGTTTTTAGGAGGGCCGGATAAGGCTCCCGGCCTTCCTCTTGCTGGACAGACGTAATAAACTATAAAGCGGTTGTGTATTTTTAGAGACGGAGGTTTTGATGAAGACTGATATACACCCCGAGTACACGACGACGCTCGTGCGCTGCATGTGCGGCAACGAGTTCGAGACCCGCTCCACGGCGGGCGACAGCATTACGGTGGACGTTTGTTCCGTGTGCCACCCGTTCTACACGGGCAAGCAGCGGATAGTGGACTCCGGCGGTAGGGTGCAGCGGTTCGAGAACCGCCGGCGCTCGCGCCAGCGACAGCAGTAGGCCGAGGCTATATGAGGGTCGGAGGACAGGCCATAATGGAGGGCGTCTTGATGCGCTCTCCAAACTTCTGGGCGATGGCGGTTCGTACACCCGCCGGTGACACGGACATAAAGGCCGAGCCGTTTCGTTCCGTGACGCGCAAGAGCAAGCTGTTTCGGTTGCCGATCATCCGCGGCTTCCTCTCGCTCGCCGAGACCTTATGGCTCGGCATGAAAGCCCTGACCCTCTCTACCAACATCGCCCTCGGCGAAGAAGAAGAGCTGTCTAAAAAAGAGATCGCGCTGACCCTGCTCTTCGGGCTTGGTCTGGCGCTGGTCCTATTCCTCGCCGCGCCGGTCCTTGGCACGAAAGGACTCGGCGCCCTGCTGGGGAGCAGCATAGACAACCCGATAGTATTCAACCTCGTCGAAGGCGCTTTGCGGATCGCGATCTTCGTCGCGTACATCGTGATCATCTCGGCCGTGAGCCGGGACATCAAAAGGTTCTTCGGCTACCACGGCGCCGAGCACAAAGCGATCAAAGTGTACGAACGCGGCGAGGAAATGGTCCCCGAGAACTCCCATAAACTAGACACGAGCCACGTCCGCTGCGGCACGAGCTTCGTGCTCTACGTGCTGGTAATGAGCATCCTGGTCTTCTCGCTGCTCGGTGTCGAAGGCTGGCTGTACATGATCGTCAGCCGCATCGTCGTGATACCGCTCGTGGCCGGTATAGCATTCGAGTTCATTATGTGGAGCGCCCGGCATCAGGCTAACCCTATAGTGAAGGTGTTGGTATGGCCGGGGTTGCAGATGCAGAGGCTAACCACGCGGGAGCCGTCGGACGACATGGTCGAGGTTGCGATGGCCTCGTTGAAAAAGGTGTTGGCGATGGAAGAAGAGTCGAAGCTGGAGCCCAACGAGGCGACGAACAAGCTGGTGATCTAATGGACGAGCAAGTCATTAAACTGGCCGAAGAAACTCTCGGGCGCTATAAAGCCCTCACCGAGGAACTGTCAGACCCGGACATCTACTCCGACCAGCGGCGGTACACGGAGGTAGCCAAAAAGCACGCCAAGATGCGTCCGGGTGCCGAGATGTCTCAGGAGTTGTTCGAGTGCATAAAGGCCGGCGAAGAAGCCCGGGAACTTGTACCGCAGGCCGAGGACGCCGAAGAACGCGAGTTCTACGCGACGGAAGCCGAAGACTCCGAGGAAAAAGCGGAGAAACTCGCGGAGCGCATCCGGTCCGAGCTCATAGACCGCGACCCGAACGATGATAAGGACGTGATCCTGGAGATCCGGGCCGGCACCGGCGGCGACGAGGCGGCCCTTTTTGCGGGTGAGCTTTTCGAGATGTACTCCCGTTACGCGGACCACCTGGGTTTCAAGCACCGCACTCTCTCGTCGAGCCCGGCGGAGGTTGGGGGCTTTAAGGAAGTTTCCGTGGAAGTCTCCGGGGACCGGGCATACTCAATATACAAGCACGAGGGCGGTACCCACCGGGTACAGCGGGTGCCCAAAACCGAGAGCCAGGGGCGTATCCACACCTCGACCGCAACCGTCGCCGTTCTACCGGAGGCCGAAGACGTGGAGATCCAGGTGGCGCAGAATGACCTTGAAGTTGACGTTTACCGTTCCAGTGGACCGGGTGGACAAAGCGTAAACACCACGGACTCGGCGGTCCGTATCACGCACAAGCCGACCGGGTTGGTAGTTACGTGCCAGAACGAAAAGAGCCAACTCCAGAACAAGGAGCAGGCGATGCGGATATTGAAGTCCCGGCTTCTGGAGCGTGAGGTGCGCGAGCAGCAGGAGCGTGAGGGGGCATTGCGCCAGGCGCAGGTGGGAACCGGAGACCGTTCGGCGAAAGTTCGTACCTACAACTTCCCGCAGGGCCGTATCACGGACCACCGGGTTGGTGTAACTTCGCACAGCCTCGAAGCCGTTCTAGCCGGTGGGGTAGACGAGTTCACCCAGGCGCTGGCGGCCAAAGAAAGATCCGACCGGCTGGCCGCCGAAGCAGACGGCACTACCGGCTAAACGGGCATGAAGCTCGGCTCAGAAGCCGCCTACCACGTCGCCCGGGACGCTGCCGAAGGACTTAGAAAAGCGGGTGTACCGGAACCAAACGCTTCGGCCGAACTCTTATTGTCGGAGCTACTCGGGGTGGGCCGGGCCGAGGTCCTCGCAGTATTCGCTTCGTTGTCCCGAGAACAACGTTTTCTCTACGATTCCTGGGTTTCCCGCCGGAAACGGCGCGAGCCCGTGCAGCGTATTTTGGGTTACGCTTACTTCCGATACCTCAAGTTGAGGTTGAATGAGTCGTCACTCGTTCCGCGTCCGGAAACCGAAAGCGTCGTCGAGGCGGCCCTGGAGACCGTAGACTACTATCCGGGCGGTTGCCGGGTCCTGGACCTCGGCTCCGGCTCCGGGGCTATTGCTATCTCGGTCGCCCAAGAGCGTCCTTTTTGCGAAGTGCACGCCACCGACATCTCGGGGCCGGCGCTCGAAGTTGCCCGGTACAATGCCGGAGCAGCCGGGGTTGTGGTGAATTTCCATCGCGGAGACCTCTTCGACGGCTTAGAAGGGTTGCGCGGGAAGATCTCTTTGCTAATTTCTAATCCGCCTTACGTAAAAAGCGCGGACTTGCTGAACCTGGAGCCCGAAGTCCGGGACTGGGACCCGCATCCGGCGCTGGACGGCGGCCCGGACGGGCTTCTTTTCTACCGGCGGATCTTCGCCGGGGCGGGTGTGTTGCTGGAAAACGGGGCACACCTGGTTTTGGAAGTCGGTGGCGGCCAAGACGGCCCGGTGCTGGAGTTGGGCCACGAGGCAGGTTTCGTCCCGCTCGGGACCCGTCGAGACCTCACCGGCACGCCCCGCGTGGCGTTGTTCCGCTGGGAGACCGGGTGAAAACCGTCTCTGTTGGCCTGGCGGCCGACATCCTGCGTGGAGGCGGTGTCGTCCTCGCCCCGACCGAGACGGTAGTGGGCCTCGTCGCCGCCGAGCCAGGACGCCGGCGGCTCTCGGGGATCAAACACCGAGACCCGGGCAAGCCTATCGCCTTGCTCTGCGCCACGCCGGAAGAAGCTTTCCGGATGTCGTCGGAAGTCCCCCACCTGGCTAGAAAGCTCGCGGAGCTTTATTGGCCCGGCCCCCTCACCCTCGTGCTGGACTCGGCCGGGGGAGGAACCATCGGCGTGCGGGTGCCGGATCACGAGGTTATCTCACGATTGCTCGCCGCTTGCGGGGAACCGCTCTACGCGACCAGCGCGAACCTGGCAGGAAATACGCCCCCGGCGGCCCTGGATCAGGTAGACCCGCGCATCCTGGAGTATGTGGACGCGACCGTGGCCGGTGAGGACGCCGGCGAGACCAGCGCGGGCGAAGCCTCGGCCGTGGTGGACTTGTCGAACGGTAGAACAACGCTGCTGAGGCCGAACAGCCTTCTCACCGAAGACAAACTATCCAGCTTATCCGGCGAATAGCGCCGCAAGGAGGGAAAGCCGGAGAAGGTAAGCGTTTGAGGGGTTTGAGGGCGTCGCCAACAAAGTCTATACTCTTCCCAGAAGAAGTGGCGGGCAAAGCCTGTCGCCAGAAGCCGCTATCCGGCCGGTTCTCGGACGAACCTGGGTGTCGCGGCACTGAGCCTAAAGTGGAGGTAAAACAATGATAGGTCCTTACACAGAGGTTGACACAGAGGTTCAGGAGGCGCTGGACGGCGAGTTGGAGCGCCAACGCGCCACCATCGAGCTTATAGCCAGTGAGAACTTCGCGTCGCAGGCGGTTTTGGCGGCCCAGGGCTCGGTGCTGACGAATAAATATGCCGAGGGGTATCCGGGCAAGCGGTATTACGGTGGCTGCGAGCAGGTAGACAAGGCCGAGCGGCTCGCGATAGTGCGGGCGCTACAGCTTTTCGGGGCGGAGCACGCCAACGTGCAGCCCCATTCGGGGAGTCAGGCAAACGAGGCCGCGTACGCGACGTTGCTAGAGCCGGGGGATAAGGTTCTTTCGATGGACCTGGCGCACGGAGGGCACCTGACGCATGGGATGCACCTCAACTTCAGCGGCCGGATGTACGACTTCGTGCATTACGGGGTCGGGGAAGACGGGTTCATAGACTACGACCAGGTGCGGGAGATAGCGGTGCGAGAGAAGCCGCGCATGATCATCGCCGGGGCCAGTGCCTACCCGCGCATCATTCACTTCGACCGCTTTCGGGAGGTCGCCGACGAAGTGGGCGCGTACCTGCTGGTGGACATGGCCCACATCGCCGGGCTCGTCGCGGCCGAGGTTCATCCCTCGCCGGTCCCCCACAGTGAAATCGTGACCACCACGACACACAAAACGTTGCGCGGGCCGCGGGCCGGTTTGATCCTCTGCCGCGAAGAGTTCGCCAAAAAGGTTAATAGCCGGGTCTTTCCCGGGATGCAGGGCGGACCGCTCATGCACGCCGTGGCCGCAAAAGCGGTGGCTTTCGGGGAGGCGCTGAAGCCCGAGTTTAAGGACTACGCCCGGCAAATAGTAGATAACTCCCGGGCGCTGGCTGACTCGCTTATGGAAGGCGGAATAAACCTCGTCTCCGGCGGCTCGGACAACCACCTCATACTCGTGGACCTGCGGGACACGGGCACGACCGGCAAGGAGCTCGAAGAGCTGCTAGACGAAGTCGGGGTCACATCAAACAAAAACATGGTCCCGAACGATCCGGAAGGCCCGATGGTTACCAGCGGCGTCCGGCTCGGTACGGCGGCCATGACGACCCGGGGAATGGGCGAGGACGAGATGCGGGAGATCGGGGAGATCATCGTTTCCGCCGTGAGGGGTGAGACCGGTGACATCCGGGACCGGGTCGCGTCGCTCACGGAAGCCTACCCGCTCTATGCTTGAGGCGGAAAACCTCCACGTAGTAGAAGGGCCGCTCAGCCGGCAGAAGATGGCGGTCCTGCGGAACGAAGAGACCGGGCTGCCGGAGTTCCGCCGGGTAATGCGGGAGCTGGCCCTGATCCTGGTTGGAGAAGCTGCGAGCAAACTGCCGACCCGCACGGCAAAGATACGGACCCCGCTGGAGGAAACCGAGGTACAGAAGATCTCCGCCCCGGTTTGCCTGGTGCCGGTGCTCCGGGCCGGCCTCGGTCTCCTCGACGGCTCTCTTGCCTTGCTCCCGACGGCGACGGTTGGTTTTGTGGGCTTGCAGCGGGACGAAGAAACCGCCGAGCCGGTCGAGTACTACGTCAACTTACCGGGCAACCTGGAAGAATACTTCGTGATCGTGCTGGACCCCATGCTCGCGACCGGGGGCAGCCTCTCCGCAACGCTCGGGAAGCTAAAGGAGCACGGCGCGACCGGCATCTCGTGCATCCACGTCGTGGCCGCCGGTCCGGGTGCCGAGCGTGTAACCTCCGAATACCCCGACGTAGACTTCTACACCGCCGCCCTCGACCCGGAGTTGGACGACAACGCCTTTATCGTGCCGGGCCTTGGGGACGCGGGGGACAGGCTTTATGGAACCCTCTAGAAACCCGGCTCAAGAAGCAACCGCGCTACACCGGACGAAGCCCCCGCGGCCTTCCTGGGACGAGTATTTTATGCGGATAGCCCACGAGGTCGCGACCCGTTCTACGTGTCCCCGGCTCGCGGTAGGCGCCGTGGTCGTGCGGGACAAGCGCATCCTGACCACCGGCTACAACGGGAGCCCGGCCGGGATGCCGCACTGCGACGACGTGGGCTGCCTAATCCGGATTGTGGACGGCCGGGAGAGTTGCCAGCGCACGCTCCACGCCGAGCAGAACGCCATTATCCAGGCGGCGTATCACGGTGTATCGGTGACCGGAGCCTCCGTGTACTGCACCCATCAACCGTGCCTGTTGTGCGTGAAGATGATCATGAACGCCGGCATCGGAGAGGTCCGCTACGCCGGCGGGTACCCGGACCCGCTCGCGGTAGAGCTCGCCGAAGAAGGCGGGCTGGAGATGGTCCGGTTTTCGCCGGGGGCCGCCGGCACGTAACGCCGGGCGGGCCTGGACCATCGTTTGACGTAGTACAACTTTTATATGTCCGCAGTTGCGCTTTCTATATTAGTGGTCATCTACGGCCTGGCGCTCTGGCTGGGGCTGTACCTGATCGGGCGCGACCCCCGGAGCCCCCGGCTACTTCTGACCGGTCTGGGCCTCATATCTTACGCCCTGGCTATCGCCGGAGGCATCTTGGAGAGCGTAACTTCGGCGAAACTATCCCTCTTCGTCGAACGCTCAAGTTGGCCGTTGCTGATGACACCCGCGATCTTCTGGACGGGAGCAATGATCCACCTGCTCCCGGAGGAAACCTCGTTCCGGGCTTCTCTCACCGACGTGTGGAAGCTAGCCGCGATCCCGTTGATCGTCGGTCTCTTCCTGGTAAGCCTCCTCACCGGGATGAGCCGGGAGGCCGGGGAAATCCAGGTGGTAGCCGGCCTCGTGGTGCTACTGCCCATGCTGGCTTCGGGCGGGCTCGTGTGGCGGGCACTCGGGACCCGGCGGAGCAGGACGTCGGTCGGGGTGCTGGTGGTGTTTACGCTGTTTTTCGGCCTCAGCACCGCCCTCATACTCCTGCCCCACGGTTGGCTGCCCCAGGTGTGGACGTTACTCGCCGTAGGGACCGACGTGATGGCCCTCGGGCTCGTCATCGCGTACTTCGACGCTTTCGAAGAGGGCGAGGCTTTACTTCCGGATATGGTCCGGTCCTTCGACGCGGCCCTGTTGGCCGCCCTGGTGTTTTCCGGGCCGGTTGCGGTGGTGATCCGGCTTTCGACCGGCGCGACGTTGCCGATGGTTTCGTTGCTCCTGGTTACGGTCGCCAGCGCGGTCGCGGTCCCAACGCTGTCCGATAGGATCTCGGTGGCGCTCGACCGGGTGGCCCTCGGGCGGCTGCCGCGCCTCCGTCAGGCCCGCTCGGAGTTACGGACGACAGCCCGCTCTTTGCAGCGCAGAGACCCTACGCTAAACCCTGCAACGTTTGACGAGGAAGAGTTCGCCCGGGTCACCCGCCGGGCTTTAAGCAACTTCGGAGACCTCCCGAGGCTCTCTGCGAGCCCCCTGATCAACCTGGGCCTCATAGACCGTCGCCTACCACCGGGCTCCTACCCCGACAACCCGCTCGAACGCGCCGCCGAACTCAAAACCGTTCTGGCCGAAAGCATAAACCGGCTCAAACCCCGCACCGGAGACGACTTCGGCACCTCGGACGAGTGGCGCTACTACAACGCGCTTTATTTTCCATACGTCACCGGCATAAAGCCGTACAGCAGCCGCGCCGCGAACTACCACAAAGACCCCACGGTCCGCGAGGCGCTGGAGTGGTTTCGCCATAAGGTCCCCGAACGCACCTTCTACAACTGGCAGAACGCCGCCGCGAGGCTCGTCGCCCGGGATCTCCTGTCGCGGAACAACGGGCACCATAAATAACCTCTTTTAAACGAAACCGGCACTATTTGGCACCGTTTTTGGTGAACGTTGCAGTACGCACGGCCTATCTTAGAGATCGTAGACCATCCCCCGAAAGGAGGCCGAGGTGTCAGACGACCAAACGTTCGGAGAGTCGAAAGAGGTCGAGCTAGGGCAGGGTGTGGTGCGTTACCGGGCGTTGGGTGAGGGGCCGCCCATCGTGTTCGTGCACGGGATACTGGTGAACAGCGTACTCTGGCGCGGGGTGGCGCCGCCTCTCGCCGAGCACTTTCGTTGCATCGCCCCGGACCTTCCGCTCGGCGGCCATCCGGTTCCCCTAAACCCGGACGCGGACCTCGGCCCCAAAGGCGTGGCCCAAATCGTCGCGGACTTTATGGAAGCTCTGGATCTTCGAGACGTTACGCTCGTCGGCAATGACACCGGGGGCGCCATATGCCAGATAGTGGTGGCAGAACACCCTGGGCGGCTCTCGCGCCTCGTCCTCACGAACTGCGACTCGTACGAAGCTTTCTTCCCGGCGCTGCTCCAACCCTTTCACTATGGCGCAAAGTTCTTCGGCCGGCGCTTCGTGGATCTCGTCGCGTGGACCCTCCGGGCCCGCCTCACCCAGCGCGTTCTTCTAAAGCTCGTCGCCATCCGGCGAATGGACAACTTAACACTCGATGCCTACCTGGAGCCCCTGATCCAAAAGCCAGAGGTGCGGCGCGACCTTACGAAATTCCTGGCCCAGATCTCGAACCGCTACACCCTGGACGCTTCCCATAGTTTCGGAAACTTCGACCATCCGGTACTGATAGCCTGGGGAAAGAACGACCCCATCTTCTCTTCGAAGCTGGCCCGGCGGCTACAGCAGGATCTCCCCGGGGCGACACTAAAGTTCATTCCCGGCTCCCGGGCGTTCGTTCCCGAGGACCGACCTGAACAACTCGCCCGGTTGATACTGGACTTCGTGCAGCCTGAGAAATCCGGCGGCCCGGGATAAGCAATGGTAGACCATCTTTTCTTTCTTCTAGGATTCTGTTTCCTGCTGACCCACGAAATGGACGCGGTCCGCTGTAAAGAGTGGAGGATATTTCCGGTTACGTCCAAGATAGGAGACGAGGCGGGATACGTCGCTTTCACGGCCCTCCACATTCCTCTCTATGCGGTGCTGTTCTGGGGACTTTTCGGCGGCGGGGTGAACGGCGGCTTGATCTTCGTTCTGGACGTGTTCTTTATCGTGCACGTGCTGCTTCACTTAATCTTCGCCGACCATCCCGAGTACCATTTCAAAACCACTTTCTCTTGGGTGTTGATCCTGGGAGCCGGTATATTCGGCGTGGCGGATCTTCTATCTCGAATCGTAGGCGTAATATGAGTTTGAAACTGATTGCAACAGTTTGGTCGTTAGGGTATAGTTTTGGAAATGGTAAACGGCGATTCTCGCAGGGAAGATACGGACTCCAACTACGCCCAATACATCGGTATTGGGTTCACATTGCTTTCCATACTCGCCATCCCCACCGCGGCAGGATTTTTTCTAGACGGATTACTGAACACCTTGCCGTTGATGCTGCTAGTCGGGGTTGGGATCGGCTTTGCCGCAGAGATGTATTACATATACTGGATACTGCAAAGGACGGGTGGACGGTAGTGGGTTCCCATTGGAAGTTGGCGGTCCGCTACACAACCTGGACGACTGCTTTTGCGGTTTTGATCGGCGGCATAGTTTGGTACTACTACGGTAACTCTTACGCCGCGGCCTTACTCTACGGGGTCTTCGTCGGTTTGGTGAGCTTCGTCTCCACGGCGCTCAGCGTATCGTTGATTACGGGGCGTTCCGAACTGTTGCGTGCCTTGGGAGCGATGTCGTTCTTTTTGAGGTATGGTTTCGTGGCGGCGGCTTTGGGAGTTCCCGCATATTTCGGTTTGTGGCCTGTAGTGGCGATGATGGCCGGCTTTGCCGGGGTGTATCTGGCTGAGAACGTCGTGCTCCTGCCGGGAGTAGCGAGGATGATGAGTAAAGCCTCCGAATCGAAAAGACGAGTAGTGGATCCGGAAGGCGAAGAAGTAGAACGGAGGGTAACGGTTTGACGGGTACGCTGGCACTCTTGCAGCAGTTGAGCCAAGAAGAACTTAGAAAACAAATCCTCAAGCTCTGGAGTGAGGCCGACGAGACCTGGGTCATCCCGATAGAGCTCATGGGGGTAGACCTCTCTATAGACAAGCGGGTGTGGTTTCTCTTTATCGGGACGGCTCTGACTTTCATAATTATGTTTATCGGGAGCAGGTTGCTGAAGGACCGGCCCGGAGCCTACCAGGTTATAGTCGAAGAGCTCTATGGCTTTGGACGCAACCACTTGGGAGGGCAGATGGGGGAAGAAGGCCGCAAGTGGTTCCCCTACACCCTGAGCATCTTCGTGTTCTTGTTGGTCTTGAACCTCATGAGCCTCATCCCGGACACTTACCCTGTTACGAGCAACATATCTTTCACCGCGACGCTGGCGCTCATAACGTTTTTCATAACGCAGTTCGAGGGCTTCCGGCGCAACGGGGCCGGCGGATACCTGAAGAGTTGGGTGCCGGCCGGGCTTCCGCAAAACCCTTCCAAGTTCGTGTTGGTGCCGTTTATGTGGCTCATCCATCTCGTGGGTGAACTCAACAAGCCCTTCACGCTCGCGCTGCGGCTGTACGCCAACATCCTGGCGGGGCACCTCGTTATCCTGGTGTTCCTGAGCTTGATCCTGTACTTCGGGACGATCACGGCCGTCGTCTCGGTGCCGGCTGCGATTGCGTTCTATGGTTTCGAGGTGTTTATCGCCGTGATACAGGCTTACATTTTCGCTATTCTGACGCAGGTTTACATAGAACTCGCCATGTTCGGGGAGGAGAGCCATTAGGGTGGACGATGCGATGCTAGACTTCCCGGGCGGAAAACGGGTTTTCGGTTTTTGTAGTTAAAGAATTAGCAGAGAGGAGCAGGAATTATGTACGAGACACTAGCGTTGATGCAAGGACAATCAGAGGGGCTCAAGCTCTTGGGCGTCGGGGTGGCGGCCGGGGTGGCTTCCATCGGCCCGGGCGTCGGGCTCGGTTATCTGATCGGCAAGACCATTGAGGCTATTAGCCGGCAGCCGGAACTCGGCGGTGAGTACCGGACGCTAATGTTCATCGGGATCGGCTTCGTCGAGGCGCTCTCGTTGTACGGTCTGGTCTTCGCCATCCTCCTGGCTTTCGTCCTCGGTGGGTAGGAGATAGAAAAGCATGGATAGCGGAGTATTCGAATTCAGCGCGAGCCTTATATTTTGGGAGTTAGTGGCTTTCGGGATTCTGCTGTTTCTCCTGTACTGGTTTGTGTATCCGCCGATTCGGGATCAAGTCCAGAAGCGCCAGTCGGAGATCGAAGGCGCCATTGACGAGGCCGAGAAGACCCGTAAAGAGGCCCGCGAACTACTGGCCGACTACCGGAAGCAACTCGACGAAGCCCGGGGCGAGGCCCGGCAAATCTTGGACGAGTCGCGCAAACAGGGTGAATCGCAGCGGGAGCGTATCCGCACCGAGGCCCGCGAGGAAAGCGAGCGCATAATACAGCGCGCCCGCGAGGAGATCGGGCGCGAGCGCGACACGGCCCTCCGGGAGGTCCGGGGCGAGGTTGCCGGAATGGTTATAGAAGCCTCGGAGAGGGTCCTGGGCCGCGAGGTAGACAACGAAGAGCACGAGCGTTTGATCTCCGAGGCGTTGGATAACCTCGAAGCCGAGGTAACCGGCGGCGTTTCCCAGGACGGGAGCCGGAACGCTTGAGCGCCGTTTCCACCTACGCCGAAGCCCTCTACGCCGCCGCCCGCGAGCGGGAAGAACTGGAAGACGTGCTCGACGAACTCAAAAAGTTCAACGGGGCGCTCGAAGAGGTCGAAGAGTTGAGGGAGTTTTTCTTCAGCCCCCAGATCACCGAGCGCGAAAAGCGTCAGGCCCTGGACAAACTAACCGAGAACATGACCTCCTCGACGAGCAACTTCCTGAAAGTGCTCTCGGACAACGGTCGTAACGAGATCTTTCCGGACGTGCTCCGGCGCTACGAGGAGCTCGTGGAGGAGCACTTCGACCGGGTGGAAGTAGAAGTCATCACGGCCGTCGAGCTTTCGGACGATATGGAAGAGCGTGTTAGAGAACGGCTTGGTAAAATCCTGGACGGGAGAGAAGTTTTGTTGGAGACCCGCGTGAACCCAGAAATTATGGGTGGAGCGGTCTTCCGGTTTGGGGGGGTTCTAATTGACAGTAGTATAAGGGGGAGGCTCAACGGCCTCCGGCAAGAGATGACCGAGAGGAGTGTTGTAAGTGGCTGAACAGCTCAGGCCGGAGGAGATCTCCTCAATACTTAAAGGCGCGATCACGGACTACGATAACCGGGTCCGCACCGAAGAGGTCGGACAGGTTCTGGACGTTGGTGACGGTATCGCCCGGGTCCACGGCCTCTCGAACGTTATGTACCAGGAGATGCTGGAGTTCGAGGACGCCCGGGGGGAAAAGATCCTGGGCCTCGCCTTGAACCTGGAGGAGGACAACGTCGGCGCCATCGTCGCCGGCGACGACCGGCACATTCAAGAAGGCAGCACCGTCCGGCGCACCGAGCGTCTGGCGAGCGTACCCGTCGGGAGCGGCGTTTTGGGAAGGGTCGTGGACCCTCTCGGCGTTCCGATAGACGGCAAGGGCGACATCGAAGCCGAGGACCAGCGTCCGGTGGAGATCATCGCCCCCGGCGTCATCCGCCGCCAAGAAGTCAACGAGCCGCTCCAGACCGGCATCAAGGCTATAGACGCCATGATCCCGATCGGCCGGGGACAGCGGGAACTCATTATCGGGGACCGCAAGACCGGCAAGACCTCCATCGTGGTAGACGCCATTATCAACCAGCGCGACCAGGACGTGAAGTGCGTCTACGTCGCCATCGGCCAGAAAGACTCTTCCGTGGCTTCCGTCATGCAGGACCTGGAGGAAGCCGGCGCCCTGGAGTATACGGCCATCGTGAACGCCTCCGCCTCCCAGTCGGCGACGCTCCAGTATCTGGCCCCCTACGCGGGGTGCGCCATCGGGGAGCATTTCATGTACGAGGGCCAGGACGCGCTCGTTATCTTCGACGACCTCTCAAAGCACGCCGTCGCCTACCGGCAGATGATGCTGTTGTTGCGGCGTCCGCCGGGCCGCGAGGCTTACCCCGGGGACGTTTTCTACCTGCACTCGCGTCTTCTGGAACGGGCGGCCCGGATGTCGGACAACTACGGTGGCGGATCGCTCACGGCGTTGCCGATTGTGGAGACCAAGGCCGGGGACATCTCTTCGTACATCCCGACGAACGTCATCTCGATCACGGACGGCCAGATCTTCCTGGATACCGACCTCTTTAACCAGAACCAACGGCCGGCCGTTGACACGGGCAACTCGGTGAGCCGGGTTGGTGGCTCGGCCCAGATCAAGGCGATGAAGGACATCGCCGGTACGATGCGCCTGGAACTCAACCAGTTCCGCGAGCTTCAAAGCTTCGCCCAGTTCGGCAGCGACCTGGACAAGGCGACCCAGGACACCCTGGCCCGCGGGGAGCGGCAGCTCGCGATCCTGAAGCAAGACGAACGGGAGCCGCTGCCGGTCGAGGAGCAAGTCGTCATTGTCTACGCCGTCAGCAACGGCTACCTGGATGAGATCGAGGCGAACAACGTCCCCGACTGGGAGAGCCAATTCCGCGGCTACATGCGCGACAGCCACGACGGAATCCTCCAGTCGGTTCGGGACGAACAGAAGCTCACCGAAGAGAACGAGGAGAGCCTCAAAGAAGCCATTCAAAGCTTCAACCGCAACTACGAGCCGCAGGACACCGGCGTTACCCTGGACATAGGGGCCGGCGGCGAAGAAGACGAAGAAGCCGAAGAGGAAGAGGCGGGCTAGGGTTTGGCCTCACTTAAGGACCTTCAGAGCCAGATACAGTCGGTCCGCAACACGGCGAGGACGACCAATGCCTTGCAGACCGTCTCCGGCGTAAAGTTCCGCAAGGCGGAGGCGCGGGTGCACCACTCGCGGCCCTACGCCGAGAACATGCAACAAATGATGCGCGACATCGCCCGCAAGGCCAAAAACAGCAACAACCCGCTTTTGGCCGGCCGGGAGCGGGTGAACACCGTCGCCGTCGCCAGCATGACGGCGGACCGGGGGCTCTGCGGCGGCTTTAACGCCCAGATACTGCGGCGCACCATGCGCTTCCGGCAGGAGCAGGACCACGACCTGATGCAGATCGCGATGGGCCGCAAGGCCGTGGCCTTTTTCCAGTTTCGGGGCATCCGGCTGGAGGAGACCTTTACGGGGATCTCGGATTCACCCGAGTACCATCATTCGCAAGAGATCGGACGTCACCTTACGGGCCTTTTCGAGGATGAGGAGGCTGATGAGGTTTACCTGATCTACAACCGCTTCGGGAGCGCGATGGTGCAGGAACCGCTCGTTACCCGCCTGCTTCCCGCGGCACCGGACGAGGACGAAGAGGAAGAGGACCAGCAGTTCGGCTCCGACACCCCGTTCGAGTACATCCCCGGGGTGGATGAGATCCTCACCGACCTCATCCCGAAGTACGTGGAAACGGTTATCTGGCAGGCGCTCTTGGAGAGCGCGGCCGGGGAGCACGGGGCCCGGATGACGGCGATGAAGAGCGCGACGGACAACGCCAACGAGATGGCGGACAACCTGACGCGGCAGATGAACAAAGCGCGGCAGGCACAGATCACCCAGGAAATCTTGGAGATTGCGGCCGGCGCCGAGGCACTGGGCAACTAGAGGAGGAGTAAACTCGATGGATAAATCAGACAACCCAAGGAACAAGGCTAGAGACCTGATAAAAGGAATCACTAAAGCCTTGACCGACGATGATAACCGGGCAGAAGAGCGGCAACAACAAACAGGCGGCCCTCCGGGGCCGGACAACGGTGGCAGCGCCCGCAGCGAAACCACCCCGCAAGAAACCACCCCTCAAGAAACCACCCCTCAAGAAACCACCCCGCAAAAAGAAGGCCGGCGTAATGGTCGGGACGGACACCAGCAGGGCGGTGTCGGCACCATCGTCGAGGTCAAAGGCCCGGTCGTAGACATCCGGTTTTCCGGCGACGAAGTCCCGGAAATTTATAATGCTTTGACCGTCCAAATGCAGAGCGCCCAGGGCGAGCAGACGCTGACCATGGAAGTGCAGCAACTCCTCGGCGACGACTTGGTGCGCGCGGTCGCCATGTCCGGCACCGACGGCCTGCAGCGCGGCCTGGACGTGCAGGACACCGGGCAGCCGATAACCGTTCCCGTGGGCGAAAACGTACTCGGCCGGGTGTTAGACGTGCTCGGTGAGCCGGTAGACGAGCAGGGCGAGGTCGAGAGCCCGGACGACTTCTGGCCGATACACCGTGCGTCGCCCAAGTTCGAAGACCTCTCGCCCCAGGCCGAGCAGTTTCAGAGCGGCATCAAAGTCGTCGACCTGCTCTGCCCGGTGCTCCGGGGCGGTAAAGTCGGGTTGTTCGGCGGTGCCGGCGTCGGAAAGACGGTGCTCATTACCGAGCTGATCAACAACATCGCCCTGGAGTACGAGGGCACGAGCGTCTTCGTCGGGGTGGGGGAGCGGACCCGCGAGGGAAACGACCTCTACTACGAGATGCAAGAAGCCGGGGTCCTCAAGAACACGGCCATGATCTTCGGCCAGATGAACGAGCCGCCCGGCGCCCGACTGCGGGTCGGCCTGACCGGCGTTACCGTCTCCGAGTACTTCCGCGAGGAGAAGGGCCAGGACGTGCTCCTGTTCCTGGACAACATCTTCCGCTTTGTACAGGCCGGCAACGAGGTCTCCGCGCTCATGGGCCGGATGCCTTCGGAGGTTGGCTACCAGCCGACCCTCTCCACCGAAATGGGCGCGTTGCAGGAGCGCATCACCTCCACAAAGAACGGCTCAATCACGAGCTTCCAGGCGGTCTACGTTCCGGCGGACGACTTTACCGACCCGGCGCCGTTTACGGTGTTTGCCCACCTCGACTCTACGGTCGAGCTTACGCGGTCGCTTACGGAGCAGGGTATCTACCCGGCGGTTGACCCGCTGTCTTCCTCCTCTACCATCCTCGACCCATCCATCGTGGGTGATGAGCATTACCAGGTGGCGCAGCAGGTACAGAACATCTTGCAGCGGTACAAAGAGTTGCAGGACATTATCGCTATCTTGGGCATGGACGAGCTTTCGGAGGAGGACAAGGTGATCGTGGGCCGGGCGCGCCGTTTGCAGCGCTTTCTCTCCCAGCCGTTCTTCGTGGCCGAGCAGTTCACCGGCCTAGAAGGTAAGTTCGTCTCGCTGGAGGACACCATCCGCAGCTTCAAGGAGGTCGTCCAGGGCCAGCATGACGACCTGCCCGAGCAGGCGTTCTACATGGTCGGCGACATTGACGAGGCCCTGGAGAAAGCCCGCGGCATGAGCGGCGAGGAAGCTGAGGAGGAAGTCGAGGAGGAAGAAGAGGGCGAGAACAGACAGGAAGATGAGGCCGGGCAAGGTGAGAACGAGTAGTGGCGGATGACGGCCGCCAACTATTCTGCCGCATCATCACGCCGCAAGACATCGTCTTCGACGGCGAAGTCAACCGGGTAATAGCCCGTATCTCGGATGGTGAGATCGGGGTTCTGGCGGACCACGTACCGACGATCTCTACGGTAGAGATAGGGGACGTCCGTATTTTGCAGGGCGACGATACCACGGTCTACGCGACTTCCGACGGCTTTTTCAAAGTCTCCGAGAACCTGGTGCAAGTGCTGGTGGAAGAGGCGATGTTGGCTGACGAGATAGACGTTAGTGATGCGGAGAGCCGGGTAGAGGAAGCTGAGAAAGAGCTTTCCGGGCTCGGTGAGGAAGACGAAGAAGGTGAGGACCTGGACCGGCGCCGCAAAGACATCGAGCGGCGGCGGAGCATCGGTGAGAATTATGCCCGCGTCGCCCGCAAGTACGGCGGGGCTTAGGCCGGCAATACCTTAACAAAAGTGTGGTTTTAGTGTAATAGCGCTGTTACCTGCGGGTTGTAAGATGCGCGTTAGTTGTGTCCGGCTGAATAGAAAACATCGGGGGAGAACAGTGTCAGAGAGGTTCCTGATCGAGGGCGGCGCGCCGCTCTTTGGAGAGGTCGAGGTTTCGGGGGCGAAAAACGCGGCGCTCAAGCTAATCGCCGCTTCGCTTCTGGCTCCCGGCCGTACCACGCTGCATAACGTGCCGCGCATAAAAGACGTAAACACCATGCTCGCCGTGCTCGACGGGCTCGGGGTCGAGACCGGGTTCTCAGACGGTGTACTCCGGATCGAAGCCGGAGAGCTCGACTCTTACACGGCTCCCTACGACCTGGTGCGCCAGATGCGGGCTTCTATAGTAGTTCTCGGGCCGTTGGTCGCCCGTTTCGGTGAGGCGGAGGTTTCGGCGCCGGGCGGGTGCAACCTGGGCCTGCGGAAGTTCGACTTCCACCTAAACGGTCTGCGGGCGCTCGGGGCGGAGATCGAGCTGGACCACGGTTTTATCAAAGCCACCGCGCCCCACGGACTTCGCGGGGCGGAGGTGATCTTCGAGTACCCGAGCGTAACGGCTACCGAGAACGTGATGATGGCCGCCGTGCTGGCCGACGGTCTCACGATAATCGAGAACGGCGCCCGCGAGCCGGAGGTCGTCGCGCTGGCGGATTTCCTGAACCTTATGGGCGCCCGCGTCGAAGGCGCGGGTACCGGCCGCATCGTCATAGAGGGCGTAGAAGAACTGCACCCCGTGGAGTACGCGGTTATGTCCGACCGGATCGAAGCCGGAACGTTTATCATGTCCACCGCCGCCGCCGGCGGGAACGTCCTCGTGAAAAACCTGGCCCCGGAACACTTAAAGATGGAGTTCGAGAAGCTGCGCGAGATGGGCGTGGGCCTAGAGCCCGAGAACGGCGGCATCCGGGTGCGAGTTGAAGACCCGGCGGATCTTCAGGGAGTAGACGTCTCTACCTTGCCGTTCCCCGGTTTCGCCACGGATCTCCAGGCTCAGATGCTGGTGCTTCTGACCCAGGTCTCCGGGGCCGGTATCATCACCGAAAACGTTTACGAGAACCGATTGCAAGTCGCCGAAGAGTTGAACCGCATGGGTGCTGGTATAGACCTTTTCGGCGGGCACCGGGCGCTCGTCCGGGGCCCGCGCCAACTCTCGGGGACCATTGTTCAATCGCCGGATCTCCGTGGGGGAGCAGGCCTCGTGATGGCCGGGCTCGTCGCCCGGGGCACGACTATCGTAGACGGCGCCGGGCACGTCCTCCGCGGCTACGAAGACTTCGAAGAAAAGCTCTCCGGGCTGGGCGCCGCGGTCGCCTTCGCCGAGTCGGGCGAACCCGCTATGTCTTAGCGCCGCTATATCTTGGCGCCGGCCGGCCGGAAATAACCGTAGGCCCCGTATTTCGGCAAAAAGCCGGCGAGTATATAGAATAGTCTTTTTGACCCGACTACATGGATCGAGGAAGCCTGGAGACTACGGCAGTTACAAACGAGGTGCTATCTCTCACGCGCCGGCTGGTGCGCTACCAATCGTATACGCCCGGGGCCGCGCAATCCGCCATGGATTTTATAAACGGCTGGTTCGAGGCCCGGGACCTTGAACCTATACAGTATGCCGGCGCGGGGCCGAACGGCAAGCTCACCTCTTCGGTGGTTCGGGTAGGGTCGGGTGAACCCCGGATACTGCTGCACGGTCACGCAGACGTGGTTCCCGGCGAAGAAAGCCAGTTCGAGCCTTACGAAGAGAACGACGAGCTCTACGGACGCGGGGTATACGACATGAAAGGCGCCCTCGCGGCCATGATGTACGCCGTCGAAGACCTGCACAAGATCGGCTGCGACTGTACCGTGGAGTTGCTCGTAGTTCCCGACGAGGAGCGGGAGTTCGACGGGCCGACCGGGGCGGAGGTTCTGGTCCGAAAAGGCCACGTGGGAGATTTCTTAATAACCGGGGAGCCGACGGATTTTCACATCGGGACCCAGGCGAAAGGGGTTCTGGACCTCCGAATTACGCTGCTTGGAAAAAGCGCCCACGGCTCCGTACCGTGGCTCGGTAAGAACGCCATCATGCGCGCCCACGAGCACTACAAGCGCGTCCTGGAACTGCCGTTCGCAAAAGAACGCAACGACCTCTTCCCATACCCGAGCATCAACATGGCCCGTATCATCGGGGGGGACGTGATAAACCGCGTGCCGGACCGCTGCACCTACGACCTGGACATCCGCTACCTGCCCGAGCAAGACCCGGGAGAGATAGCCCGCCAGATCCGGTCCATACAACTCCCCGCCGAAGTCGAAACCCTCTTCTGCCGGGAGCCCACCTACATCTCCCGTTCCAGCCCCTTCGTAAAGGCGCTCCGCGAGGTCGCCGCCCGGCACTTCCACGGTAACCCGGTCGGAGTGGGGCGCCACGGGGCGTCGGACATCGTATACTTCCAGCGCGTCGGCGTGCCGGGCGTGGAGTTCGGGCCTATCGGCGGCGGCCACCACGGGCCGAAAGAGTACGTCGTGGCATCCTCGCTAGAGAACTATCGCCGGATGCTCGTGCAGTTTTGCCAGATACTCGGGCGCAACGGGAGCGGTCTTTAGCAGCGTTTTGATACCATTAGCTACAGCTTGAAAGTTTGTTGAAACAAGGGTATATTCCGGGTAGTTATTCGGGAAGAAAGGCGCGGTTTGACGCTAGGTCTTTTGCAACAGGAAATCTCCTACGGGACGTTGTATCTATACGTCGGGATTTTCATGTTGTTGGTAACGGGTTTCGTCGCGACGGTTCTGGTGATGGCGCGTTTGATCTCACCGGGGAGCCAGTCGCGGACTAAGGACCAGATCTACGAGACGGGCGAATCGACCGTGACGGACCCGTGGCGTCCTTTCCCGGTCCGCTACTACATCTTCGCGCTGCTCTTCCTGATCTTCGACGTGGAGGCGGCGTTTCTTTTCCCGTGGGCGGTAGTCTACGAGGAGCTCGCCCTGTACGGCTTTATTCAAATGGCTATCTTCGTCTTCATATTGACCGCGGGGCTTATTTACGAATGGAAGAAGGGGGCCCTTAAATGGGTGTAATGCAGCAGTTCAACGAGCCAAACATCGTTACGACGAGTACGGACAAGTTGTTTAACTGGGCGCGCAAAAACTCGCTGTGGCCGTTGCAGTTCGGCCTGGCGTGTTGCGCCATTGAGATGATGTCCACCGGCATGGCCCACAACGACCTGGAACGTTTCGGGAGCAGCCCGTTTATGGGCTCACCGCGGCAGGCGGACGTGATGATCGTCTCCGGAACCGTCTCGACCAAAATGGCCGAGCGCATGACCCGGCTCTACGAGCAGATGCCCGACCCGAAATGGGTCATCGCGATGGGAGCCTGCGCCATAAGCGGCGGCCCGTTCCTCGACGGGTACTCCGTGCTGATGGGGGCGGACCGCGTGATCCCGGTAGACGTATACGTTCCGGGCTGCCCGCCGCGTCCGGAAGCACTCATCTTCGGCATTATGACTTTGCAGAAGAAGATCGAACGCGACCAGCAGGTCGGCGGCTACAAGAAGCCCCGCCCGGCGCTGGTGGATGAGAACGGCACCATCCAGGAGTACCTGCCGGAGCGGGAGTACACGGAGATTAGCGAGGGCAAAGCCCCGCGCTTCGACAACATCCGGCCGCTCAAACGCACCTACACCTTCGAGCGCAAGGGCATGCCACCCGCCTCCCAGACGGACGTTGGCTGGATCCCTAAAGAGGTAAAGAAGAAGCTCAAGGAGCAAGAAAAGGCCCGCAAGGCCGCCGAGGCGGAAGCCCAGGGCAACGGTAACGGCGCAGAGCCGGCCGGGGCCGAGCAGAAGGAGAACGCCTAGTGGCGGTTACGCTGCCGGAAGGAAGCCTGGAAGAGCGCCTGGAGCACTACCTCGAAAGGTTCCGCAACCGGCACGGTTTAGACGAGTCGGAGGTTGTAGGCAACGTGGTAAAGCTCGTCGTGAGCCCGGAATCCGTGCCTGCGGTTTTGGCTACGGCCCGCGAAGAGTTGAACGTCCGGCATCTCTCATACCTGACCGTGGTTGACCGGCAAGGTTCGTTCGAGATCACGTACACGCTGGCGGACTTGCGCGGGGCGGACATCAGGGTAAAGACGACCATAGAAGGTAACGAGCCGGTCATCGGGACCGTCACGCACGTCTACCCGACGGCCAACTGGCACGAGCGGGAGGCCTACGACATGTTCGGGGTCGCGTTCGCCGGGCACCCGGACCTGCGGCGCACGTACATGTGGCAGGACCACTTCGACCACCATCCTCTACTGAAGAGCTTCGAGATCAGCACAAAGCGAACCTTCGAAGGGTTGAGATAGACATGCTCCGTGAAGAAAAAAACCTGGAGAGTCAGAGCCTCGGCGGAACCGAGAGCGGACGTCTGACAAACCCGGATATCCGGGACGAGTTCGGGCTCGAAACCCTGGACATGAACATGGGACCGCAGCATCCGGCGATGCACGGGCTTTTGCGTCTCATATTAGAGCTAGACGGCGAAACCGTCGTGCGGTGCGATCCGGTAATGGGGTACCTGCACCGCTGCCAGGAGAAGATCGCCGAGAACCGGATGTACCCGGCGGTCATCCCGCTAACCGACCGGCTCGACTACTTCGCCAACATCCACAACGAGCACGGCTACTGCCTGGCCGTCGAGGACCTGCTGGACGTCGAGGTACCGCCGCGGGCCGAGTACATCCGGGTCTTGATGAGCGAGTTAATGCGGTTGGCGAGCCACATCCCGTCGCTCGGGTTCCTGATGCTGGAGCTCGGGGCGTTCACCCCGATCCTGTACGGTTTCCGGGAGAGGGAGCGGATACAGACGCTCTTCGAGGCCATCACCGGAGCCCGGATGATGTTCCACTACGTCCGGATCGGCGGCGTAAAGGCAGACTTGCCGCCGGACATGCCGCAGAGGATCTGGGATTACGTGGAGAGCTTGGAGGCGAACTACCAATCAGACTTCGTAGACCTGGTGCAAGGGAACGAGATCTTTATCTCCCGGACCCGGAACGTCGGCACGATGAGCCAGGAGAAGGCGCTCGATATGGGACTCACCGGGCCGCCGCTGCGCTGCACGGGCGTTGACTTCGACATCCGGCGCGACTACCCGTATAGCGTTTACAACGAGCTGGACTTCGACGTAATAACCGAAGACGCCGGGGACGTTGAGGCTTCGTACAAAGTGCGCGTCCGGGAGATCCTGGAGAGCATAAAGCTCATCAAGCAGTGTTTGGAGAAGTTGCCCGAAGGCGAGGTCATGGGTGATACGGGCCGACGCATCCGGCCGGCGGAGGGTGAAGGCTTCAGCCGCGTCGAGAGCCCGCGCGGGGAGTTTTCTGTTCACGTAGTCTCCGACGGTTCTGATACACCGTATCGGGTCCACTACCGCGACCCGAGCTTCTGCAACATGCAACTCTTACAAGAGATCGTGCCGGGCCACTATCTGCCGGACATCATGCCGATAATGGGGCTTATAGACCCGGTCTCCGGCGGGTGGGACAAGTAGTGTCCGGCGCGCTGGACATACTGAACCAGGAGCCTTTCCGGTTTCTACTTTCGTTCGGGGCGATACTCTTTCTCGCTTTGAACCTGGCGGCTATTTTGGTTATGGCCGAGCGGAAGGTCGCGGGTTACATCCAGCTCCGCTTCGGCCCAAACCGGGTCGGGCCGCGGGGGCTTTTGCAGCCACTGGCGGACATCGTCAAGTTGTTTACGAAAGAAAACGTTTCGCCGGGGCGGGCGGACCTTTGGATCTTCCTGGGGGCGCCGATAGCGATGTTTTTGCCGGCGGTGCTGGTGTGGCTCGTTATACCGTTCGCGCCGGGGGCGGTCGTGGCCGATTTGAACATAGCCATATTGTTCTTTCTCTCCGTAACGTCTATCGGGGCAATCGGGGTTATCATGGCCGGCTACGGTAGCCGCTCGACGTTCTCGTTGCTCGGTGCGCTTCGGGGCGCGGCGCAGATGATCTCTTACGAAGTACCGCTCATTTTGAGCCTGCTCGGGGTCATTATGCTCACCGGGAGCCTCTCGATGGTGGACATCGTGAACGCCCAGGGCGGCGGGTTGTGGAACTGGTACTTCGTCACGCAGTTCCCGATGTTTATAGTCTTCTACATCGCCGGGCTCGCCGAGGTAAAGCGGGTTCCGTTCGACATGCCGGAGGGCGAGAGCGAGATCGTCGGCGGTTTCATGATCGAGTACTCGGGGATGACGTGGGCCCTGATCCAGGCCGCAGAGTTCTCGACGATGGGGCTTATGTCGGCGATCACCACGACGCTGTTTCTGGGTGGGTGGCAGCCGCCGCTGGAGTTTCTCGATCTAGGTAACTTCAACTGGTTTTGGTTCGGGCTCAAGACCTCGCTTATTATGTTCACTTTCCAGTGGATAAGGTGGAGCATGCCGAGGTTGCGGATGGACCAACTCATGGACTTCGGATGGAAAGTTTTGGTCCCGATCTCTCTCGCCTGGTTGTTTATCACCGCCGGCGCGATGCTGATTTTCTAGAAGGAGCGAAGAATGCCACAGTTAGGACAGGGAATTCTAAAAGGGATGGGGGTGACCCTAAAGCACCTCTTTGGACAGAAGATCACCCGCCAGTACCCGGAGTTTAAGCGAGACCTCCCGGAGCGCAGCCGCGGGATGCTGACGGTTGACATGGACCGCTGCATCGCGTGTTTGCAGTGCATGAGGATATGCCCGGATCACTGTATCTCTATCGAACAAACAAAGCGCGACGCCGACGGCTCCGGCAAGGCGAAGCCTTACGCGGTCGGCTTTGTTATAGACGACTCGCGCTGCATGTACTGCTCTTTGTGCGTCGAGGTTTGTCCGGTCAACTGCATCTACCACACCGAGGAGTTCGAGGCCCAGGCCTACAACCGCCTGGAACTCGCCCGGCAGTTCGGCGAACGCCCCGTGGACCCGACCGTAGACCCCAAACCGGCGGTTAAAAAGAAAAAGGCCGCGAGCAAAGGCAAGGCGGATGCCAAGGGCGCAAAAGAAGCCCCTAAAAAAGCCCCGAAGAAGGCCCCCGCGAAGGCCGAGAAAGCCAAAGAGGACGCGGCTTGACCGTTGCGTTCGGTTTCCTGGCCGGGATGGCGCTCGTCTCGGCGCTCGGGGTGGTGCTAAGCCGCAACGTCGTGCATTCGGCCTTATTCATGTCCGGTTCTTTCCTCGGGATCGCCGGCTTTTTCGTGATGTTAAACGCCCCGGCGTTGGCGGCGTTTCAGGTTTTGATCTACGTGGGGGCCGTTACGGTGGTAATTTTGTTCGGCATCATGTTTACGCAGCGGCCTTCGGTGCGGAGTTTCAGCACGATTATGAACCGCCAAATCTGGGCTGGGCTCGTGGTGGCGCTGGGCGTCGGAATCTTTCTTGCCTACGTGCTCTCCGTCCAGGATTGGGGCGGCACGCAACCGGGCAACGGGCCGAGGGATATAGCTGACTTGGGCCGGACCTTGCTCGGCGTCAGCCCCGGCACAGAGATATTCGCCCTCTTTTTTCAGGTCGTGGCGGTGCTGCTGTTGGTGGCGACGATAGCTGCTATAGTCGTCAGCCGCCGCAAGAGCGGCGAAGGCGTAGACCGGGGGATAGACGAGTGATCCAGCAGGTAATTGACACGCTCAACGTCACGATACCGCTCGAAGGGTATCTGGTCGTCGGGGCGCTCATGTTTGCTATTGGGGCCTGGGGGGCCCTGATCCGGCGAAACGCGGTGGTGGTTTTTATGTGCGTGGAGTTGATGATCAACGCCATCAACCTGTCGCTGGTGGCTTTTGCGGACTACCTGCCAAACGCCGGGGGCGCCGGCGCAGGGTACGCCCTGATCGTCATAGCCATCGCCGCCGCCGAGGTGGCGGTCGGCCTGGCGATAGTCCTGGCGGTGTTCCGCTCGCGCCGCACGGTGAACGTGGACGAAGTCAACACGATGCGTGGCTAGAAGGAGCACTGCTTTTGTACCGGAGAACGTTTAGATGACGCAGAGCGTCGGCGGACAGCTAATAATCGCGGCCATCCCGGCTATTCCGGCGCTGGTCTTTCTCGTGCTGGCGCTCTTCGGACGGGTCTTGAAAGAGAACGCCCAGTACGTCGCCATCTTCGGGATGGTCTTCTCGCTGGTCTTCTCCGTGACGGCCCTGGCTTTCGTGGCCGGGATCGTCGGTGGCGGCGGTCCGATCTCCTTCGCCGTCAACTGGATCGACTTGGGAGAGGGCGGCTCGTTCCCTATAGGAATTTATATAGACGGGCTGGCGGCCGTGGTGCTCGTGGTGGTGAGCTTCGTGAGCCTCATGGTACAACTCTACTCGGGCGGGTTTATGGAGGGCGACTCGCGCTTTTCATGGTACTACGCCGTCTTGAACCTGTTTACCGCTTCGATGCTCGGGCTGGTCGTCGCGCCGAACTTCATTCAGCTCTACGTGTTCTGGGAGTTGGTGGGCGTCTGCTCTTACCTCCTGATCGGGCACTGGTTCCAAAAACCTTCCGCCCGCGACGCGGCCCAGAAAGCGTTTATCGTTACCCGCGTTGGTGACGCGGCGTTGTTCGTCGGGATCATTATCTTCTGGGCGCAGACCGGAACGACTTCCTTCGACGGTATCTCCCAGGCGGCCCAGGCCGGTTTTATCGGCGGGTCGCTGTTTACTGCGGCGGTTGTGCTAGTGTTCATCGGGGCCATCGGCAAGAGCGCCCAGTTCCCGCTGCACGTCTGGTTGCCGGACGCGATGGAAGGCCCGACGCCGGTTAGCGCCCTGATCCACGCCGCCACGATGGTCGCCGCCGGCGTCTACCTGGTGGCCCGCACCTACGACATCTTTATTCAGAGCGAGACGGCGATGCTGACCGTGGCGTACATCGGCGGGTTTACGGCGATTATGGCGGCGACGATGGCGCTGGTAAAGAAAGATATTAAGCGCGTCGTCGCCTACTCGACGGTTTCGCAGCTCGGATACATGATGCTCGCGCTCGGGATCGGTTCCTACACCGCCGGGATGTTCCACCTGTACAACCACGCCTTCTTCAAAGCGCTACTTTTTCTCGGGGCCGGGAGCATTATCTACGCGATGAACTCTTACAGCCTGGCGGACATGGGCGGCCTGCGGCGCCGGATGCCGGTAACTTTCTGGACCATGGTGATCGCCGGTTTGTCGCTGGCCGGGATCTTCCCGCTGAGCGGCTTCTGGTCGAAGGATGCCATCGTCGCCGGGGCCTTTGAAGAGCACTACTACGTGCTGTTCGGCATGGCGCTCATTACGATCTTCCTAACGGCCTTCTACATTTTTCGCGCGATCTTCATGGCCTTTACCGGGGAGCCGCGTTCCGAGGAGGCCCGGGCGGCGGTGGACCCGCCGGGAATAATGACGCTGCCGATGATCCTGCTGGCCGTTTTGTCCGTGGTGAGCGGCTGGATCGGCATCCCGGAAGGGTTTGCCGGGTTGCCGCTGCGGGACTATTTCGCCGAGTTCGTCGCCCCGAGCGGCTTCGCGACGGAGACCCTGAGCGCGACCTTCGGCATTGAGCCGCACGGCTTCAGCTTCGGCCTCGCGCTGCTCTCCGTCTTGGTTGGCGCCGCCGGCATCGGGCTGGCCTATTTCCTCTACGTTATGCAGCCGGAACGGGCGGCCTCGCTGGCCCGAAGCCTCTCCGGGTTGCATACGTTCCTGGACAAGGGCTGGTACATAGACGCCCTCTACGGGGCGACCTTCGTGCGGGCCGCCAGGGCGCTCGGGCGGGCCACGAACGTCTTTGACCGGAGCGGCCTGGACCGGGGAGTTGGCGGTGTCGGGCGCGGCGCCCAGGGCTTCGGGGAGTTCCTCCGCCGGTTCCAGACGGGCGGGGTCCAGAACTACGCGTTGTTCATCCTGGTGAGCGTCCTGATCATCGGGGTGATCGTCGGCGCCCTCGGGGGAGCCCAGTACGCGATCCTGGTGGTTGCCCTCATCGTGATCGCCACGCTCGCGACCTTCGCGTTGGGGGTTCGCCTGTGATCACCACGATAACCATCTTCATACCGCTGCTCGGCGCGTTGCTCATCCTGCTATTGCCGGACGAAGACGAGCGCCTGATCCGCTACGCGGCGCTCGTCGTCGCGGCTATCCCGCTGGTGCTGGTGCTTTTTTTGTACTTCCGGTTCGGCCTCGCGGGCAACCTCGACAACGCCGCGCTCTCCCAAGATTTCACCTGGATGGAGTCGCTTAGCGTAGGTTACCGGGTCGGGCTGGACGGCCTGGGTTTCGGGATGTTTTTGCTCTCGGCGCTGTTGACGCTCATCGCGGTTGCCGTTTCGTGGGACGTACGGGAGAACATCAAGATGTACTACGCGATGCTGTTTATCGCGGAGGTCGGGATGCTCGGGGTGTTTGCGGCCCAGGACCTCGTGCTGTTCTACATATTCTTCGAGGTTACGCTGGTCCCAATGTACATTATGGTCGGCATCTGGGGCGACGAAAACCGGCGGCGGTCGGCGATCAAGTTCTTTGTCTACACTTTCTTCGGCAGCACCATTATGCTGGCCGGTTTTCTGGCGTTCGGTACCCTCGCCGGGACCTTCTCGATAGATGGCCTGAACGCCGGCGGCGGCTTGGGTCGCTCCGCGCAGGTGGCGGTCGCGGCGCCTATATTGTTCGGGTTGCTGATCAAAGTTCCCGCGGTCCCGCTGCACAGTTGGCTGTTGGACGTATACGTCTCCAGCCCCATCTCGACGAACGTGGTGCTCTCCGGCGTGCTGCCGAAGCTCGGGACGTTCGGCCTGATCAAAATAGCCATCCCGCTTCTGCCCCAGGGTGTGGAGCCGTTCTTGCCGTACGTCGCGATATTTGGCGTCGTAAACATAATCTACGGCGCGTTCGTGGCGTTTTTGCAGCCGGACCTGAAGGCGCTGGTGGCGTATTCCTCTATCGGGACGCTGGGCTTTATCCTGCTCGGCGCGGCTTCGACGAACGCGGTCGGCCTGAACGGGGCCGTGCTACAGCAGGTGACGCACGGTCTGTACTCGGCGCTACTGTTCATCCTGGTCGGGGTGATCGCCGCAAAGACCGGCACGCGCCGGATTTCGGAACTCGGCGGCCTCGCCGCCCGGATGCCGTGGGCCGCCGGCCTGCTGGCGCTCGGGGCGCTGGCCGCGATGGGCTTGCCGGGGCTTGCGGTGTTCGTCTCGGAGTTCATGAGCATAATGGGCGGCTACGAAGCCTTCCCGGTTCAGGGAATACTGGCGGCGTCCGGGATCGTTTTGAGCGCGATGTACTTGTTGTACATGCTGGCCCGCACGGTGTTCGGTCCCGTAGAGAAACCGGCCTACGAAGAGATAGAAGACGCCGGGCCGGTCGCGCTGGCGGCGGTGGTCCCGTTGGCGGCCTTGCTCGTCATACTCGGGGTCTTGCCAAGCTTGCTGATCAACGTCCAACAGCCGGCGGTTCAGGCGATTGTTTCCGCGATTGGAGGTAGCTAATGGTAGTGACCGGAGAAACCCTAATCGCGCTCGTCCCGGAGATCCTGGCCGTCGTTTTCCTGCTGCTCGTGCTAACGGTCGGGGTTACCGTGGAGCGGTCGGCCGGCATTACGGCAGGCCTAGCAGCCCTGGGGGCCCTGGCTGTTTTCGGAAGCTCGGCGTATTTCATGGCGACCGGGTTCGGGGGCGAGTTCCTCGGGGGCGGCTTCGTGGTGGACGACTTCGCGTTGTTCTTTAAGCTGGTCGTCTCGGGCTCGGCGTTCTTTGCGGTGCTGGCCGGGGCCCGGTGGTCGGGCGGGACGGGTGACGCGCCGGAGTACATGGGGCTTATCCTCTCGGTCGTGGCCGGTTCGATCCTGCTGGTTTCGATGCGGGATCTCTTCGGTATATTCCTCGCTATTGAGTTGGCGACGATCCCTTCTTACGCCCTGGTGGCCTTTGACCGGAACCGGCGTGAGAGTGCCGAAGGGGGGATGAAGTACCTTTTGACGGGCGTCATCGCCTCCTCGGTGCTGCTCTACGGGATAGTTCTGATCTACGGCGTCTCCGGTTCGGCCAACCTGACAGACGTGGCGGTGACTTTTACGGGTAGCCTCTCCCCGGTGGCGCTGCTCGGCTTGGTGCTACTGATCTCCGGGTTTGCGTTCAAGGTGTCGGCGGCCCCGTTCCATTTCTGGACGCCGGACGCCTACCAGGGCGCCCCGACGAGCGCTGCCGCTTTCCTCTCCGTCGCCCCGAAAGCTGCGACCTTCGCCGTTTTGCTGCGGATACTGCTGGAAGCAATGCCGGAGGCCGCAACGACCTGGACGCCGGTAATGGCGTTTCTCGCGATTCTGACAATGTTTGTCGGCAACCTGTTCGCGCTGCGCCAGCGCAACGTGCGCCGGATGCTGGCCTACAGCTCGGTGGCGCACTCGGGTTACATCCTGGCGGCGTTCGCGGCGCTCCAGGGGCCGGCGGTCGCCACGGGCGTGCAGGCGGTAATGATCTACTCCGTCGTCTACGCGGTGATGAACCTCGGGGCGTTCCTGGTTATAGATCTCGTGGGTGAGGACGGCAAGAACTACAATGGCCTACTCAAAACGCGGCCGGGCGTTGCGGTGAGCATGGGCATCTTTATGGCCGCGCTGGTGGGCCTTCCCCCGCTGTCCGGGTTCTTCGGAAAAGCCTGGGTAATATTGGCCGGCGCGCAGTCCGGCTCGGTTCTGGTCTACGTGGTCGTCGGGGCCGTGGTCGTCAACAGCGTGCTCTCTGTACCGTACTACTTCGGGATTATCCGCGACATGCTTTTCGAGGAGCCCACGACGGACACCGCCCGCCCCGGGGGGGTGGGCCCGGTAGAGGTTTCGGTCTTTGTCCTCGCCGCGGCGACGGCACTGCTGTTTCTGGCTATGGGTCCGCTCTCGGCGCTGGTCGCCGGCGCGGGTCTCGGATAAGGCGCGGGTCCCGTGCAGGCTGTGATCCTCGTTGGGGGGCAGGGAACGCGGCTCCGTCCGATCACCTACGACATCCCTAAAGCCCTCGTTCCACTGCGGAACCGACCCTTTATAGGGTACATGCTGGATTTTCTCCGCTCCGGCGGGCTCGAAGGTGCGGTTCTGTCTCTCGGGTACTTGCCGGACCCGATCCAGGAGTATCTGTCCGGGTGTGACCTGGAAGGTTTCTCGGTGGATTATGCCGTCGAAGACCGGGCGCTCGGCACGGCCGGCGGCATCAAAAACGCCGAAGAGTACCTCGATGGCGGCCCGATAGTCGTGGTGAACGGCGACGTGCTCTGTGGTATGGACCTCCGCAAAGCCATAGACCGGCACCAAAGTTCAGACGCCCTGGCCACGATAACGCTAACGAGCGTCGAAGACCCCACGGCCTACGGGCTCGTCGAGGTGGACCACGACATGGTCGTTCACCGGTTTACCGAAAAACCGGCCTACGACGAGGTAACCACCAACCTGGTCAACGCGGGCGTCTACGTCCTGGAGCCGGAAGTACTAAATATGATCCCGGCGGGCCGCGAAGTATCTATCGAGCGGGAGATCTTCCCGGAGATTCAAGCCCGGGGAAAGCTAAGGGCGCACGTCTCAAGCTCTTACTGGAAGGACATCGGAACCCCCCGGAGCTACCTGGCCGCCTCCCAGGACGTGCTCTCCGGGGCGGTGGCCGCCGGTGAAGGTTTCGATTACCTGGACGTTTGCCGGTCAACCCGCATCGGAGACAGCGTCCGGCTGCTGCCGCCGGTGTCCGTCGCGGCCGGGTGCGAGATCCAGGACGGCGCAACCATCGGCGGCCGCACCGCCATCGGGCGCGGGTGCCGGATCGGTCGGGCGGCCGTGGTAGAGGGGAGCGTCCTGCTCCCGGGTGCGGAGGTGGAAGCCGGGGCCGTGGTACGCGGCTCCATCATCGGCCCGGACGCCCGGGTCGGCCAGAATGCCATAGTGCGGGGGCTTTCGTCTTTGGGAGCGCGTTCGGTCATCGGGGAAGGAAACGTTCTGGACCAGGGAATCCGTATCAACCCGGGGGTCGTCCTCCCGCCCCGCAGCCTCAGCTTCTAGCACTTCAGCCAATACGCCGGGTACGGTAGAATGATCACATGGTCATAGCCCAAAAGCCGGTAACCGCCGAGGAACTGTTCAGAATGCCGAATATGTTCGTCCGGCGCGAGCTCGTGCGGGGAGAGGTGCGAACGATGGCCCCAGCCGGGAATGTTCACGGAAGAGTAGCGGTCAACCTGACGGTTCCGTTGGGTAGCTATGTCCGGGAAAACGATCCGGGCTTGGTCTTTGCCGCTGAGACGGGCTTCAAGATAGAAGAAGATCCCGACACGGTACACGCCCCGGACGTGGCTTTCTTACGCCGCGAGCGTGTAGAAGAGGTTGGAGAAGTAACGGGATATTGGCCCGGCGCCCCGGACCTCACCGTCAGGGTAGTGTCTCCGAACGATCTGTACACCGAGTTGGAAGAAAAAGCATCCGGTTGGCTCGAAGCCGGAACCCGAATGGTACTGGTCGTAAACCCCCGCAACGAGACTATATCTATCCGGCGGCCCGGCCCCGATATTTCTCTTCTCGACAAAGATAATGTCCTGGACGGTGGAGGCGTAGTTCCCGGCTGGAGCTTGCCCGTCCGCGACGTATTCGAATAACCCGGGCAACCCTTGGAGCCGTACCGGCAAGCCTTCACGGACCTTTTCTTTCCGCAGCGGTGCGTCGGCTGTTCCCGGAGGGCCAATGATGTTTTGTGCCGCGACTGCTTCGATAGCCTACCCCGCGTAGGCCATCCCACCTGCGAGAGGTGTGGAATACCCACGGCTTTCGAGGTGCCCGTGTGTGGCGAGTGCAAGGGAGTGGACTTCGGGTTTGCGAGTGCGAATGCTCCCTTGAAATACGAGGGGGTGGGCAAGGAGATCGTTCACGCCCTGAAATATCGGGGTTACACCCGCGTGGTTGACCGGCTCATGGTTCCTCTTATGGAAGAAGGGCTCGGCGGGCTTTTCGACGTGGTCGTACCCGTGCCGTTGCATCGCGCCCGCCGGCGCCGGCGGGGTTTCAACCAGGCGGAACTAGTCGCCCGGGCGTTGTCCAAAAAGCTAGAGGTTCCTTTTTCGGATAAACTAGAGGCCGTGAGGAGGACCAGAGACCAG
This sequence comes from Rubrobacteraceae bacterium, assembly GCA_965213905.1. Taxonomy (GTDB): domain Bacteria; phylum Actinomycetota; class Rubrobacteria; order Rubrobacterales; family Rubrobacteraceae; genus SIRX01. Next base: position 2,959,380 of record OZ243922.1, read on the forward strand.
GTAAAACTCTCGGCTTCGGAGCGGCGCGAAAACGTACGGGGAGCTTTCAGGCCGCGGGGAACTATCCGGGGCAGAGTGCTGCTGGTGGACGACGTTTTCACCACCGGAGCCACCCTTAGCGCGGGCGCCGGTGTCTTGAACAGCGCCGGTGCCGGAGAAGTGCACGCGCTGAGCTTTTGCAGGACTTGTTAACAGGGGGCTGAAAACCGCCACGAAGGAGGCTGTATGGACGTAGCCGTCAAGGGACGCAACCTTTCGCTGACGGAGGCACTCGAAACTTACGCCCTCGAAAAGGTCGGACGGGTCTCCAAATTCTTCGACGAAGAGAACAGTGATTGCCGCGCCGAAGTAGAGCTCACCCACGAGCGCAACCGCGCCGTCGAGGAACCCGAAGTCGCCGAGGCCACGATATTCATTAACGGAACCGTGATGAAGGCCCGGGAGTCATCCGCCGACATGTACGCTTCTATAGACCGGATGTACGACAAGCTCGAGCGCCAGGTAAAACGTTACCGGGGACGCCAGGTGGATCGGTGGAAAGGCAAAGATAAAAATGAACCCGTCGAACCGGGCGCGATGCCGGGGGACGAGATAGAGGCTAAAATAGTGCGGACGAAGCAGTTCCAGATGAAGCCGATGATCCCGGAAGACGCCGCGCTGCAGATGGACCTTTTGGACCACGACTTCTTCGTCTTTACCAGCGCGGCCACAGACGACATAAATGTGGTATACCGGCGGCGCGACGGAAACTACGGGCTTATAGAACCCGTAAGATAAAGAGGTATCCAGACTTTGACAAACTTACTGACACGTATCCTGAAGATCGGCGAGGGCCGGAAAGTAAAGGCCCTGTGGCGGGCCGTGGAAGCCGTCTCGGAGTTGGAGCCCCAGGTCGAGCAACTCTCCGACGAAAAGCTCCGGGCGATGACCGAAGAGTTTCGGCGGCGGCTCGATGAGGGCGAAACGCTCGAAGACCTTATGAACGAGGCGTTCGCCGTGGTCCGGGAGGCCTCGCGGCGTACGCTGGAAATGAGGCCGTTCGACGTCCAGGTAATGGGCGGCATCGTGCTGCACGGGGGTAACATCGCGGAGATGAAGACCGGTGAGGGTAAGACGCTCGCCGCCACCATGCCCGTGTACCTCAACGCCCTCTCCGGCAAAGGCGTGCACCTCGTGACGGTCAACGACTACCTGGCCCGTCGCGATGCCGAGTGGATGCGGCCCGTCTACGAGTTTTTGGGGCTTGAAGTCGGCATCATCCAGGACGGCATGAGCTTCGAAGAGCGGAAAGTAGCTTACGGCGCTGACATAACCTACGGCACGAACGCCCAATTCGGCTTCGACTACTTGCGGGACAACCTCGCAAACTCCGTGGAGCAACTCGTCCAGCCGGAGCTCAACTACGCCATCGTGGACGAGGTTGACTCCATCCTCATAGACGAAGCCCGGACCCCGCTAATTATCTCCGGAATGCCGGAGGGCGCCGCGGACGTTTACCACCGCTTTGCCGCCATCGTGCCGCGCCTCAAGAACGGCGAAGACTACGAGGTAGACGAGAAGAAAAAGCAGGTGGCCCCGACGGAGAGCGGGGTCGAGAAGGTCGAGAAGGCCCTCGGCGTCGAAAACCTCTACGACGACGTGAACCGCAACCTGGTCAACCACCTGAACCAGGCCCTGCGGGCGCAGACGCTCTACGAGAAAGACGACGAGTATATCGTGCGCGACGGTCAAGTCTTTATCGTGGACGAGTTCACGGGACGCGTGCTGGAGGGCCGGCGTTATTCGGAGGGGTTGCACCAGGCCATAGAGGCGAAGGAAGGCGTGGAGATCCGGGAGGAAAACCAGACGGTCGCCACGGTGACTATACAGAACTTCTTCCGGGGCTACGACAAGCTCGCGGGCATGACCGGCACGGCGGCTACCGAGGCCGACGAGTTCATGCACATCTACAAGATGGAGGTCGTCTCCGTCCCGACGAACGAGGAGATGGTCCGGGACGACAAAGACGATTTGGTCTATAAGACCGACAAGGCGAAGCACGCCGCCGTGCTCCAAGACATTATCGGGCGCAACGAGAAGGGCCAGCCGGTTCTCGTCGGCACCACGTCGGTCGAGGTCTCCGAGCAGCTTTCGGGGTTGCTCAGGCAACGGGGCGTAAAGCATAATGTCCTGAACGCCAAGCAGCACGAGCGCGAGGCGGAGACCATTATCGAGGCCGGGGAGCCGGGCGCGGTTACTATCGCCACGAACATGGCCGGCCGTGGTACGGACATCAAGCTGGGAGACGGGGTCGCGGAGCGCGGCGGGCTCTACGTTCTCGGGACCGAGCGGCACGAGTCGCGCCGCATAGACAACCAGCTCCGGGGCCGGTCGGGGCGCCAGGGAGACCCCGGTGAGTCGCGGTTCTACCTCTCGTTCGAGGATGACTTGTTACGGCTCTTCGGCGGGGAGCGGATGCAGGGCATTATAGACCGGATCGGGCTGGAAGAAGACCAGGCGATAGAGGCCGGTATGATCTCCTCCTCCGTCCGGCGGGCGCAAGAGCAAGTCGAGAGCCAGAACTTCCAGGCCCGGAAGCGCATCCTGGAGTACGACGACGTGCTGAACAAGCAGCGCGAGGTGATCTACACGATGCGCCGCGGCATTCTTATGGGCGAGAAGGTGAACACCTGGGCCTTCGTGGAGGACGTGCTCACGAACCTGGTTTCCCAGTTCGTCTCCGAGAGCGTCTACCCGGAGGAGTGGGACGTGGAGAGCCTCTCCGCCGAGTTGCAGCGTTTCTACCCGTCCGAACTGGACTTCGAGAGCCTGGACATCACGGAGATGACCAGCGAGCAGGTACGGGAGATGGTCCTGGAAGACGCCCGGGAACGTCTGGAGGAGCGGAAGTCTGCCTGGGACGGGAGGTCGGCGGAGCTTGAGAAAGCCGGCCTCATCCGGACCGACGGCGCGGACGCATTCGAGGACGCCGAGCGTTACACGCTGCTCTCGATAGTTGACTCGAAGTGGCGGGATCACCTCTACGACATGGACTACCTGCGTGAGGGTATCGGCTGGCGCGGCTTGGGCCAGCGCGACCCGCTCGTGGAGTACAAGCGTGAGGGCTTCGACCTGTTCGCGGAGATGGAACTGGGTTTGAAAGAGGACTACGTAACGTACATCTACCGGATAGAAAACGTAGAGGTCCCGGACCAGCAGGAGCTCGAAAACCTCTCTTACAGCGGCGGCGGCGAAGAACCGAGCCCGCAACCCAAGTCCCCCGCCAAAACAGAGAAGGTTGGCCGCAACGAGCCCTGCCCCTGCGGTTCGGGGAAAAAGTACAAAAAATGCGGCCTGATGAACACCACCGAACACCAGCGGCTGGTGGCCGGCAGCCCGACGGCTTAGGCCGGATAGCGTGACCGAGCTAAACGAGAAAACCACGGAGTTAGAAGAACGGCTCTCCGAACTCGAAACTTTCTTCGAGTTGGAAGAGTTGCGCGGGCGCGCGGAAAAGTTAACCGAGGAGATGAGCCGGCCCGGTTTCTGGGATGACCCGGATACGGCGAAAAACGTGTCGGCCCGGTTTTCGCGGGTCGAAGGCCGGTTGAAGCTTCTGGAAGAACTCCGGACGCGCCTCTCCGACTCCGGCGAGTTGCTGGAGATCGCGGAGGACGACGAAGAGCTACTCCTTGAGGTAGAGCAGGAGTTGCGGGGTGTGGAGAGCGTCTTGGAGGAGCAGGAAGTGGCGAGGATGTTCTCCGGCGAGTACGATGACGGGCCGGCGATCCTCACCATAAACCCCGGCGCGGGTGGCGTTGACTCCCAAGACTGGGCGGAGATGCTCTCCCGGATGTACCGGCGGTGGACCGAGCGCCGGGGCTTCGGGCTCGAAGTTATCGAGATCACCGAGGGCGAAGAGGCCGGGATAAAAAGCGCGACCTTCAGCGTGGACGGCGAGTATGCCTTCGGTCTGCTGTCGGCGGAGCGGGGGGTGCACCGGCTGGTCAGGATCAGCCCCTTCGACGCCGGGGGCCGGCGGCACACGAGCTTCGCGTCGGTGGCGGTGGCCCCCGTGGTGGACGACGCCGTAGAGGTCGAGGTGGACGAGAAGGATCTAAAGGTGGACACTTACCGGGCTTCGGGGGCTGGTGGGCAACACGTAAACAAGACCGACTCGGCGGTCCGGATCACGCACCAACCGAGCGGGATTGTGGTGCAGTGCCAGAACGAGCGGAGCCAGCACCAGAACCGGGAGGTGGCGATGAAAATACTCCGGGCCCGCTTGTTCGAGCTTCAGCGTGAGAAGCGGGAGCAGGAGATCGCCGCCCAGAGCGGCGAGAAGGCAAACATAGAGTGGGGCTCCCAGATCCGCTCCTACGTCCTCCACCCCTACAAACTCGCCAAAGACCTCCGCACCGGCAAGCAGACCGGGGACGTAGACCGGGTCCTTGACGGAAAGATCGACCGCTTTATCTACGCTTACCTGAAAGACCGGGCTTCCGCGCAAGGTTCTGCATAGCATTTTGCCGCGACGATTCGAAGACCCCAGCAAAAAGGTCTAGGAATTTTATCTTCTAAAAAACTTCTGTTAGCGGGTTTGTCGGGTCTGACGGTTTTCGTAGTCGTAGTCCTGGTCGGCACCTATACTTTTTTGCCGCCCGTGTTGGGCAGCCTTCTCGCGCGGAGCGTCCAGGGGCAGATGGAGCTACAGTCCGCGCCCGAGGTAAACCTGGAGAGCGAGCCGCCGCCGAGCATGTTGGCCGGCCGGGTCGAGGAGGGCCGGATCTCTTTGCAGGACACGGACTTGGGGGGGATAAAACCTCGCCGGGTGACGATAGACCTAGACGCGTTCGACCTGAACGTCGCCGAAAGTATGCGTAGCGGCGAACTCGCCAGCGAACAGCCCTTATCCGGAATGCTCAGGATGGAAGTTACGGAGAAAGAAGTAACGAGGGTTGCCGCCGAAACTGCGGAAGACATATCTATAGAAAATGTAGACCTGGAGAAAAATCGGGTGACCGTGGAAACCAGCGCGCAAGTCTTCGGCTTCGAGGTTCCGGTGGACGTGCAGGGGGGACTCGAAGTCAGAGGACAGAACCTGGTCTTCGTGCCGCGGCGGGTGGCCGCGTTTGGCGTGAACCTACTTGAGAGGGCCTCAGACGAGTTGCTCTCTCAAACGGACTTCAGCTATCCGCTCGGAGACCTGCCCTACGACGCCGAGGTAAACGAGGTGCAGGTCGAAAAAGATCACCTCGTCGTGTCCGGCCGGTTGGAGAACATACCGCTCGGTAGCCAAAATGGTTGATAAAGCGCCGGTTTGCTGCTATCTTCTGCGCTGGTCGTGGTTCCTGGAGGGGGATTTCGGACAACGTTTGGGGATCCAGGCTCACGTTTGGAGAAACGATGATCGAGTTCGACAACGTTACGAAAGTATACGGCAAAGATACCGCGGCCCTGGAGCGGGCAAACCTGGAGATAGAAGCCGGGGAATTCGTTTTTCTGGTGGGGGCCAGCGGCTCCGGAAAGTCCACGATCATGCGGCTTATCCTGAAAGAGGTGGAGCCTACCGCGGGTTCGATTTTTGTGAACGGCGTGAAACTCTCCGCCATCCCCCGGCGCCGAATCCCCCGGCACCGGCGTAATATCGGGTGTGTTTTTCAGGATTTCAAGCTGTTACCGAATAAGACGGTCACGGAAAACGTGGCGTACGCGATGGAGGTCACCGGCCAAAAGCCACGCTCCATCCGGAGCAAAGTGCCCGAGATGTTGCAGATCGTGGGCCTCACCCAGAAAACGGAGAAATACCCGCACGAGCTCTCCGGCGGGGAGCAGCAGCGGGTCTCGATAGCCCGAGCTTTCGTCTCGCAGCCGCCGATCCTGATCGCCGACGAGCCTACGGGCAACCTGGACCCGGAGACGAGCGTGGACATCGTGCAGCTCTTGAACAGGATCCACCGCATCGGCACCACGGTTTTGGTCGCCACCCACGATCAGGAGATGGTGAACACCATGCAGAAACGGGTCGTCGCCCTGCAAGACGGCAACATCGTGCGCGACAAGCTAAAGGGGGCATACGCCGATGAGGGTTAACCCGTCGTTCGCGTTCTGGGAAGCCCTCAAGAACATGCGGCTGAACTTCCTCATGAGCGCGACGGCCATTACCACCACGTTTATATGCCTCCTGGTTTTTGGGGCGGCGCTTCTGGTGAGCGCCCACGTAGAAGGCGTGGTCTCCGCCGTGCGCAAAGACGTGAGCGTGGAAGCCTTTTTCTCGCAGGACGCCCCGTCGGAGGAGATGGAGGGGATCCGGACCAGGGTGCAAGGTTTCCCGGAAGTTTCCGAGGTTACTTTCGTCTCAAAAGAAGAGGCGGTGGAGAAGTTCAAACAAACGCTGGCGGACCGGCCGGACCTCGTCTCGGACCTCGGTAGCGAGTTTCTGCCGGCTTCTTTGCAGATACAACTCGAAGACCCGGGGGACGCAGGCGAAATCGCCCGGAAGCTCGAAAGCGAAGGGGCCGTCGTGGACGACGTAGATTATCCGCAGCGGACCATCGAGCGGTTGGATGAGGTGACGGACTACCTGATCTGGGGCCTACGGGGCGCGACGGCGCTGTTTCTCGTCTCCAGCGTGTTGCTAATATCGAACACCATAAGGATCTCCATATTCGCCCGGCGCAAGGAGATAGAAGTGATGAAGCTGGTCGGCGCCTCGGATAGTTTCGTGCGGACGCCGTTCGTCTTCGAGGGGTTGGCGCAGGGCTTGATCGGGGCCCTCCTCGCTTCGGCGGTCGTGGTCTGGTTGAACTCCTTGTTCGTGGAATGGTCTGCCGAAGGCCTGCCTTTCGTGCCGATCTCCGGGGACGCGGTGAACCTTTTTTTCGTGGTCGGCGTGCTGTTGGCCGTGGGCGCGGCAATTGGTGTTTTGGGCAGTTTTCTCTCCGTGAGCCGGTTCTTGAAGATTTAGCTTCTTTTCCGGGGTACGGGTTGCCTCGTGGTAGACTCAACGGGTGTCAAGCATGAAGTTTCAAGCCGAGGTCAACCCGTGATCCTGCCGGCCATGTTGGTTCGGCGGGGCAAGTATTCCGTGGCGGATCCCCTCTTTGTGGACGAGCGGCGCCCGGTTTTGGTCGCCCGAAAGCTGCGGCGGGGTGCCGAAGCCGGAGACATAGTGCTCGTGCAGGTCCGCGAGAAAAAAGGCGCTTTGCGCGGTGAGGTTACGAAGGTTATCGGGTCTTCGCTGGACCCCCGCAACGTTTACGACGCGCTCTTCGCCTCGGTAGAGACTTCCCGAAATTTTTCTGAAAAAATCGAGCAAGAAGCTGCCGGGGCGGCGGACAAAGACTACGGCGACCGTAGAGACCTCCGGGGTCTCGAAACCGTTACGATAGATGGCGAGGACGCGAAGGACTTCGACGACGCCATTTCCATCGGGCGTACCGCAAACGGCTACCGGCTGTGGGTCCACATCGCCGACGTTACCCACTACGTCGAGCCGGGTGGCCCGCTCGATAAGGAGGCGGCGCGCCGGGCGAACTCGGTGTATCTGCCCGGTATGGTCGCCCCGATGCTCCCCGAGCGGCTCTCAAACGGCGTGTGTTCCCTGAGGCCCGGGGTCGAACGCCCGACGGTGACGGTCGAGATGGAAGTGGACGATACCGGGGAAGTCCGGGGCAGCGACTTTTACCGGAGCTTCATCGAGAGCGACGCCCGCCTGACCTACGAGGGCGTGGACGCCTTCCTGAGCGGCGAAGCTGAAATAGCGCGGCCGGAGCTCATCTCCACCGCTGGCGAACTCGCCCGCAGGCTCCGTACAAAGGCCGCCGTCCGGGGAAAGCTGGACCTGGGCGGACGCGAGCCGGAGTACGAGTTGGACCCCGAAGGCGTGCCCCTGGCCGCGGGCGTGAGGCGGGCGACCCCGGCGCGGAACCTCATCGAGGAGTTGATGGTGCTGGCAAACGAGACTATCGCCAGGACGCTGCTCGACCGGGGGACCGGGGTGTTTCGCGTTCACGAAGAGCCCGGCACCGAAGATATGGAGACGCTCAAGACCCGGCTCTCCGCCGTAGGGGTGCAGGCGGAACCGACGCCGGAGAACCTGGGCACCATTTCGCAAACGGCCAAATCCGACGCGGTGAACTACCTGATCCTGCGCTCCATACCGCGGGCCCTGTACACGTTTCATAATGCCGGCCACTACGGGCTCGCGCTGGAGAACTACACGCACTTCACGTCTCCGATCCGGCGCTACGCCGACGTGCTGGTCCATCGGGCGCTTTTGGGGGACGAACTGCCGGAAAACCTCCCGGACGTGACGGCAAACATCTCCGAGCGGGAGTACCGGAGCATGATCTGCGAGCGCACTGCAGACCAGTACACTTTGATGTGGCTTTTGCGGGATCGGATCGGGGAGGTGTTGGAGGGCATGGTCGTGAGCACCACCACCTTCGGGCTCTTTGTGGAGTTGGAAGCCGGGGCGACGGGGCTCGTTCACGTCAGCAAGTTGCCCGGATGGTGGGAACTGGAAGAGAGCGGTGTGGTGCTCTCGAACGATTCTATTGGTTCCTCCTACCGCATCGGAGACCGGGTGTTGGTGGAGTTGATCGAGGTGTCCCCGCTCTTGCGGCGGGCCGAATTGAGGGTGGTGAAACGACTGTGACGGACTTCGAGCGCAACAAAAAAGCCTTCCACGACTTCAACATCGAAGAGACTTACGAGGCGGGAATAACGCTTACCGGCCCCGAAGTGAAGTCCGTGCGGGCGGGGCGGGCGAACCTCAAAGAAAGCTACGCCCGGGTGAGGAACGGTGAAATTTTCCTTATCGGCTCGCACATCTCCCCGTACACCAACGCGACCCGCACGGAGCAGCTACCCACCCGCGACCGCAAGCTGTTGCTGCATCGCCGCGAGATAGACCGTCTTATCGGCAAGAGCCAGGAGGACGGGAAGACGCTCATCCCGCTAAAACTTTACAGCAAAGGCGGGATGATCAAACTAGAACTCGCCGTCGCCGGCCGTAAGAAAGAGTACGACAAGCGGCGTCAGATCGCCAAGAAGACCGCCGACCGCGAGATGGAACGTGCCATGAAAGAACGCCTCCGCCGTTGACCGGCGTTACCGGCGTGTTAGAATAGGCTCTTCACGGGGGCGTACAGGTTTCGACGTGAGCGGACTGCGTCCAGTGAGACGAGCCGAGTTTGCTGGAGACTCGTAAAACGCCGGCACATAAAGATACACGCCAACGATAACGAAATGGCTCTAGCCGCTTAAATAAAAGCGGCTCATCGGCCCGGGCAGCCTACGGCCCGGCCACCGGTGTCATCTTAGTAGGCTCGACCTTTTAGGTTCCGGCCCGGAACCTTTGAGGGAAACAATAAGGGCTAGTCCCGCGGCGGCGCCCCGGTCCGTCGTGGTAGGCGAAAACTAAACTGGGAGCTACGCTCGTAGAATCTCACGGACGGCGCGCTCGCGGACGCGGGTTCGAATCCCGCCGCCTCCACTCTCCCCGGTGTCCTCCCCAGGCTCCCCTGGGGTCATAAATGCCCATCGAAGCGGGTATAATCTTCCTCCGTGAGCGATCCCCGTCCTATAGGAGTTTTTGATTCGGGCGTCGGCGGCCTGACGGTGCTGGCGGAAGTCCGGGACCGGTTACCTTACGAGCACACCATCTACTTTGGGGATACGGCCCGGGTACCATACGGGCCCCGCGAGCCCGCCGAGGTTCGGGAGTTCGCCTTCGACCTTATCGACTATCTTACAGGCCTCAACGTCAAGCTCGTGGTGGTAGCTTGTAACACCGCTACGGCAGTAGGCCTGGAGCACTACCAGGCGGCCTTCGACGTGCCGATAATAGGCGTAATAGAGCCGGGGGCCCGCGCGGCGGTGCTCGACACGTTAAACCGCCGCGTCGGGGTGCTGGCGACGGAGGGTACGGCCTACAGCGAGGCTTACACGCGGGCCGTTCACAACATAGACGCCGGCGTAGAAGTGTACGAGCAAGCCGCGCCGGAGTTCGTCCCGCTTATCGAGAAGGGTATCGTGGAAGGCCCGGAGCTAGAAAGCGTGGCTTCGGGGTATCTAGAGCCTTTAATGCGGCGGGGGGTAGGGGCCGTAGTTCTGGGATGCACCCACTATCCGCTGATCTCGGCCACCATCAACCGCATTCTGGGACCGGAAGTGCGCCTGATCTCCTCCGCCGGGCAAACGGCGTTGGAGGTCGGCCGTCTCCTCTCGCGCAAAGGTTACCTCCGCCGTCCGCTCGACGCCGAAGACTTCGGACGCTCTACGTTTGTTTGCAGCGAAGACCCCGGGTCCTTCGCCATTCTCGGCGGAAGATTTTTGGGCGAAGACATAAAAGCCGTCGCCCCGGCCGCCGTAATTTAAACCCTCCATCTATTTGTTATACTTACCTTCGGCCTCGGCGGGGCGTGGCGCAGCCTGGTAGCGCACCTGCTTTGGGAGCAGGGGGTCGGAGGTTCAAATCCTCTCGCCCCGACAGACGAGAGACAAGATGCGGGTGTAGCTCAATGGTAGAGCCCCAGCCTTCCAAGCTGATGATGGGGGTTCGATTCCCCTCACCCGCTCTACAGTGTCCTCGCCAAACCCCGTGCGCCCGTAGCTCAGCCGGATAGAGCAGCGGACTTCTAATCCGCAGGTCGCAGGTTCGAATCCTGCCGGGCGTGCTTCCAAAAACCCGATAGGTATGGGGAGAATCCGGATTAGAAATCAATCATCAGAGACGCTGTAAAGGGGTTTGACCCCAATTTGACCCCAACGCGGAAGCGCAGTAACCATAGCGATATGAGAGTGTGAAATTGAAGGCTGAATTACTTACGCTGACAGAGGCGCGCAGCAGGCTTCGGATGCCAAAGCCTGTGTTCGAGGCGGTTCTTAACAGTGGTCTTCTCGGCCCGCGAACCCACTCAGGACATCTAATCGAGGAAAGCATTACCTACTACGAGGAATACGGAACTCAGTGGGACACGCAAGAACGTTTCGGAGAAAACGGTTGGGGAATGCGCTTCCTGGACGACGGTCTGTACGAGAACATGCCTCCCATCCCCGGTCTGGAGGGCGGGACACCACCTGACACTGTCACGCACGGTATGGTAACGAATGTTAGCGGAGGCACTAGGGAGTCTCTGGAAACAGATACAGGATGGGTTGCCCAGTTCTATTTGTTCCCGAACTACTATATGTGGCCGAACGTCACAGAGCTTTCTTTGCTCATGCCACCTCTTCTGAAGCTCGACAGTTCTCGGAAGGTTCCAGGTACTCTATATCCAACACGGCTATATCCAGAGCCTTCAGGTTCTTTAGCTCTTATAGTAGTTTCTTCGCAAGAGCTTCCGGCAGGCGATGGATTAGAACGTTTCTCAGCGGCATTCGATGAAGCGTATGACACGGTTGTAGGCGTGCTTGATTATCTCTCGGTTCAGTACGATACGACTCTGCCGATCGCTCATGCGGCGCTTATCGCTGTTCCGTCTGGTACGGTGCATGTTCGACACGCACAACGTCCGAAGTCAAAAATCTTACAGCGGAGCGACCGTTTGCTACCTGGTCCCCCTCATCCCGAACTGAAGGCTGCCTATGCTCTCTATCGCGAGGCGGCGTCCTCCAATAATCCGTTCCATCGCTTCATGGTGTTCTGGAGGGTCTACGAAGAAGCTAACTACGTACGTTCGCAGTGGCGCAATCAGCACAAAGAACAGAAACTCAAGAACGTGAAGGTGCAGGAGGAGTTCTTGCCGCAGGGTTTGTTCGACTTTGGTTCAGACTCCGATGACCAGGAGAAGACCTCTTTTGATAAGTACAGGCAAGAACTGTACAAGGAATATCAAGTGGCCCTCAAGCATGCCGGATCAATCCAAGATGGAGGGAGAACTCTAACTGCGGCTTCTGCAGACGACTTCAGGCGCGTTGCAACCAAAATTGCGGCGCTGAGATATATCGCTTGCGTAGTGATACGCAATGTGGAGGCTACTCTCGACAGCACCGCTACACTCGCGGGTGAAGACTCGGCGGAAGAAAACCGTTGAGCACTGGACTTCGTCAGCCCAGTGCATCATCCATTGCTCCGGCGGCAGCATCCCCCATATCGGGGAGCACGTGAGAGTAGACGTTTAAGGTAAGAGACACGTCGCCGTGTCCTAGCAACTCCTGGACGAACTTGGCGTGCACGCCTTGCCGGAGTAGGAGCGTGGCGCACGTGTGGCGGAGATCGTGAAACCGGATGTCCGGGAGACCGGCACGCCCTAGCCTGATCTTGAAATGGCGGATCAGGTTCCGGCCGCCGATAGGTGTACCGGCTTCGGAGGCGAACACCAAGCCGTTCTCCGTCCACAGAGACCCTAGCTGTAGCTTCTCTTCTAGCTGTGCTTTCCGGTGCGCCCTGAGCGCCGATATTGCCCTCTGAGTGAGCCGGACGCTCCTACCCTTGCCGGACTTCGGCGGCTCGAACACGCGACCGTCTCGCGTCTCTGAGAGCGTCCTACGGACTTGCAAGGTTCCGGCGTCGAGGTCCAGGTCTTCCCATTTGAGGCCAAGAATCTCGCCTTGCCGGAGTCCGGCCGAGATAGCGACGACGTAGAGAGCTTCCAGGCGGTCGCCGGAGACAGTCTCCAGGAACGTGCGGACCTGATCGCGGGAGAGAGGTTGTATCTCTTCTTTACGGGCCTGTGGCGGTTTCACCGATGCGGCGGCATTGCGCGGTATCAGGCCGTCGTCTGTGGCTTGCTTGAGAGCCTTCGAGATCGTCCGGTGAATGTACTGGACGGTGCGCGGTGCGAGACCACTATCCAGCTTCGAGCGGTAGAGGCCGCGAACGTGCGCCGGTGTCAGGCTCTTGAGCTTCACCCGTCCAAGAACCGGGGAGATGTGTACCCGCACGATCTGTTCGTACCGCTCATAGGTCCGGGTGCGAACCGTATCGCGGACGGAATCGGAAAGCCACGCGGTAAGGTACTCGCCGGTGGTGGTCTTTCCGGCGTCGAAGATCAGGCCGCCGTCCCGGTCCGCCATAGCTTTAGTGAGCTTCTCCCGCACGTCGTCGCGGGTCTTGCCGTACAGGGTCCGGCGCTTCGGGCCTTCGGCCGTGTGGACCGTGTAGCGGGCCTCCCAACGCCCGTCCTTGCGCTGGCGTATTGACCCTTCGTTGTTTCCGCGCTTCTTGCTCATACCGACTCCCAACCTTCCTCGTCGTCGTTCTTCCGCTCTCTCGCCATCCGCTCTACCGCTGCGGGGTCCACAAGAAACCCCGCACGTGTCTCTACAGCCCGGAGACGGCCGTCGTGGAGGTAGGGATAGAGCGCTTGCCGACTAATCCCGATCTTCTTCGCCGCTTCGGAGACGGTCAACCACGTCCCGATTTCCCGCATCGCCCTAGCCATCGGCTTATCCAAAACCGTTTCCTTTCTCTAGCCTACTTGCACATTGTAAACCACAACTTTACAATCTTCAACTAAAATATTCGAGAAATAGCTGAATCTATCGGTATACTTACTTGACAATGTGCAAGGTAAATGCGATACTACGGGTGTCAAAGAAAACGCCCCGGCGGAGACCGCCATCTCCCCAGGGCACGGCCACAGGAGGTAATTCCCGTGACGAGCACCACACTACAGAAAGCAATCGAGATCCACAAGCGCGGCAACGTCGAGCGTGTCGGCGTCCGCATCTACCGCGTGCTCTCTACCAGCGGTGAAGAGTACGGCGTCGTGCTGGCGGAGCGGTCGGTATGCACTTGCCCCGCTACCGTGATGTGTAGCCACATCGGAGCGGCCGAGATCGCCAGGGCGAAGCGGAAAGCTGCATAGCACCGGCCCGATACCACTACCCGCCCCGGCCTTTTGGACCGGGGCTTTCCGTTGTCTGAGAGTGTTGTGCGCGTACATTAATCGGAGAATGCCGCTCTGCCCCGGTCGGCCACCATAGGGCATAGGACCGGCTCAGAGCGGCTTTTGAGAGGCTCCGCACCCTTTACCCTATCCGACCGGCTCAGAGCGGCTTTTGAGAGGCTCTGTGAGCTGACGCGGGTCGGTTTGTAGGGCGGCGGATAGCTTCAAAACCGTCCGGGCAATGGCGCGGGTCTCGCCCCGCTCCAGGAAACGGAGGGTTTCGGGTGTGATCCCGGCGGTCCGGGAGAGTTGCGCCTGTGTCATGCCGCGAGACTCCCGGAGTTGTCGGAGGTTTGGTAGCGGGTAGCGGGTGTAGACGCCCTGATTTTTCAGGTACAGGAGCCGCCGGTAGAGGCGCTTGCAGGCCAAGCACTTGTGCTGAGAGTCCCGGCCGACTCGATGGGTGTCGTGGCCGTGCGGGCAATGCCGGCGGCTGTTTGGGTGTCGTTGCGCCACGAAGCCGGTCTCAATGGCCCGGCAGTTCGCTAAGGTTCCGGTATTGTCGCATCTCCTGAGAGACTTGCTCGCTCTTGCTCGAAGAGAGGGCGACCATTTGCTTCTGCCGGTCGATCACGGGCCGGATAGCCTCCTCTAAGAGCTTGGTTACGTCGTCGCGTAAGCCCTCGAATTCGTCCCGTGAGCGGCTCGCCTTTCGGATCGCCGGGGCGTTGGCTTCGAGGTAGACCCCGACAGCGGGCAGCGCCCTATTCGAGCCGCTACAAAGACCGTCGGCTTCGGCGCGTAGCTCTTCTATCCGCTCTTCGAGTTGCGGGATTTTCTCTTCGAGTTCGAGGTACCTTCCGCGCAACTCTTCTTCTTTCAGGTGATCGCCACGCATATTGCTTTCGTAAGCGCGGACGGGTAGCCTGCGATGCTCTTCACGGAAGGCGGCGAGTTCCCGGCGACTGTCGGCGAGTTCTTCGACGACGACCTCGTATCTCTCGACGCGCTCTTCGGCTTCGGCTTGAAGGGTGCTGATCTCGGACTGGCAACCCTCGACCATTGCTTCAAGCTCTAATTTCAGTTGTTCGACTATTTCCGACCGGCGGGCGGAGAGATCCACGCCGCCGGTTTCGGTATGTGTATTTTGCATCTAGTCGCCTACGATCTCGTCGAAATGGGCGAGAAGCTCATCGTCGGTAGGCTCGCCGGTCATGTCCAGGCTGTTGTCTACACTCTTGCCGGTCTTCTCGTCGGCGGCGTTTGCCGGAGTCAGCTTTAGTTCCGGCTCAAGAATGCGGGCCACCTTAGAGACGAGGTCCGCCATTTCGCGCTTGTCCCGTTCGAGAAGCCCGCGATACACACCCCGGACTTGGTTCCGGCGCTCTACTCCGGTTTTCGGTTTTTCTGCGGTTTTCGTGGTCATTTACTTCTTGCCTCCTTTGTGTTTTTTGTTGCCTTTTATTCTGTCGTATGGACCCGGCTTCGGCTTCGGCCCCGGACCGGCTTGCTTCGAGAAAGTCCCGGCTCCGGGTTTGCCAGCTTTGGGTTTCTGAGATTTACGTCCCGCCATTTAGATCACCCCCCTTCCACGTTTGGAACGGGCAGCTCTCCGCCGCATTCTTCGAGAAGTTTCAGCGCGGACTCGAAACCTAGCTCGTGGTCCTCCCAAACCCGACGGTCAGCTTCGTCGCGGAGTTCGGGCTTTGGGCCGTTCGAGAATTTCCAGGCGCTCCAAGCATCCGAGAGTTCGAGGCGACGTTTCCACTCGTGCGAGTCCTCGAAGCTGGAGCCGCCGTCAGTTGGGACGGGTAGACGGCGTTCCAGAGCCCGGAGACGGCGATCAAGGTTGCTCATCGGACCCACGCGTCCGATCCTGCGGACTGTTCGAGTGCTTCGATCCTAGCGGCAAGCTCTTTGGTTTCGCCCAACTGAGAGAGCAATTTCACGTTCTCGCGGGCTTCTCGTATCGCCTTGAGCGCCTGCGGGCCGTCTCCGGTCCTCTCGGCGGTGGTGAGTAGGCGTAGGGTGCGTTCTTGAAGCTCTCGAACCTCGAAGAGCAAATTCTCACCGTGCTCGACTTCTCCGGCCTCTGAAGCCTGAAGTAGCACTTTAGGGATGTGGTCGCGGTGGCGGTGTAAGGCGTCCTTACTGACGCCATAGGTCTGCGCGATTTCGCGCAATGTCGCGTTACCTACAAGGGCGAGATCAATCTCCGCCCGACGTTCGTTCGAGCAAATCGAGCAGCGTCTAGGCATCGTCGGCCCCCTCCTCTTCTAGTCTGGCTTCTTCGAGTAGGTGGCGTAGGAAACCCGGTCGGCTGCGAAACCGTTTGCCGCACGCGGGACATTCCCGGCGGCGACTTGCGGGGTGTTTGTTGATCTTCGGCTTGGCCGGGCTACCGCGTCGTCTCACTTCAAAATCTCCTCTCACTACATAGTGATGTATCATTTGTTACAAGTCCGGCCTCTGAATCGCCACCGGGATAGGCCGGGACGGGGTAGGGTGACAACACAACTTCCCGCTGGAGAAACCCGGTCTCGCCAGAGCGGGTTTTGTTGTAGTCGCTAACCGGATTTTTTGGGCACAAGCCCAAAGCAAACCGCGGGTGTCCGCCGGACACCCGCCACCCTCTATGCGTCTTCTCTGAGTTACTCTTTGTTAATAGATAATGCGCAAATCCGCCATTACCCGCTAATGCTCGTTTTGTGAAGTATCTGCTAATGCTCGTTTTGATCATTACCCGGTGGTGGCGGATTCGTACATTAGCCCGAATATCCTTGCATTTGGGAACCGGTCTTAGCCCGTTCATACGCTTTTTTCCGACTCTTCATCTTGACAACTGTAAAGAAGAACTAGCTTCTCGCCTAGAACGGGCCAGTTAGGCTGATACCACGTCTTCCGGGAGCTATCGGTCCAATAGACGACCAATGCGGTTTCGCAAGCGTCGCGTTTGCTCTCGCCTTTCGTAACCTTCTTGCCAATCCGTCGGAGCGCGGATTCGAACTCCCGCCGGGAGAAATGCAACTCCTCTTGCCAACTGTCCCCACGTCGGTATTCCGGGTGTGCGCACGGTGCTGAGAATTTGAAGAATGGCCGACCCCGGTAGCCACCGTAGGTCTTTTTTGCTGACCTGTAAATGATTTGTTGAAGAAGAATCGCGCTCACCACTGAGCCGGTGAGATCGACGAATTCGGGCCGGTAAGCGATGGCTTTCTCATCGCCTTCAAGAACGCGCCGGATAGCTGCTGCGGCGTCCACGCGGGCAATTGGTCTCGGGTTTGATACCATCGGGGCACTCTCTTTCGCCCCGGAGCCGAATCCGGGGCTTTTTCTTATCCGGCGGCCATGCGGTCGACGTAGGCTCTGGCGTCTTCGAGGCGAACCTTGCGCAAACGGCCAATTTTGAAGCTCGGAATTACCTCGTCTCGGACCAGACCGAAAGCGTAGGTTCGCCCAACTCCCAGGTACTCGGCCAGCTCCTCGACGCTCATTACCTCTTTGCGCTGTGGGGCGATTTTCGTTTCCACTCTTTCGTCTCCGTTCGTCTGTTGCCGCCTGAATCTGTCTGATAGAATATCTGTGTCACTATCGAAGTCAGACAAAGGTACACGGTGGGCTCGGAAGAACTCAAGAATCGACTAAAGCGGGATCTCCGCCGGGACATCCCGGATGCTGTATGGAACAGTTTGAAAGAGGCCGGAGAGGTAGAAGAGGCTCTACGTGTCCCCACCGGCCGGGAAGACCTCGCGGAGCAGGCGCGTATGCTTCTGAAAGTCTATGATGCCGGAGGTGGCCGGGAACGCGCTTCTTCAAAGGCGGAGGCCGATATATCGGGGTGGTTCATGGACGACCATCGGCTCCGCAACGTGGTATTCACCCGGAGCGTTGCAAGCATGGCCCACCGGCACCCGGATGTTGTGAGCTTTAGGGAAGAGGTTCTGAACGGCGGCTACCCACTGGCTTACGACTTGACGTTACGCTGCTACCTGCAGCCGGACGGTGGTGTTCGCCCGGATGCCCCGCATGGTGGGAGGCTAGACAATCTGTGTGCAGTGCTGGCCCAGACCTACCAATGGGATAGGGGAGACGCCGCGTGGTTCGTGCTGTGTCTCTACACGCCGGTCATACAGACCTCCGGTCTGGAGACCAACGTCACGCATCACGACCACGGCCCGGAGATCGGGACCGTTACTATCACCGTGGAGCCGTGGTTGTCCGCCGAAACCGTGGCCGCCGTATACCGGGACGCCCAACGCCGGATGCTTGGTAAACAGCCTCGCAACGTAAGCGCCGACAGTCTTTATCTACTGGAGTTCGCTCAGAACATGGGGGAGGGTCGTAGCTGGCGCGAGCTTATGACTCTGTGGAACGAAGAGAACCGGGAAGAAGGGTATACCGACGTGCGTAACTTCTGGCGGTCTGTGGAACGGGTTAGACGGCTAGTGCTGGAGCCCGGCTACCAGCAGCCCGACCCGGCTCCCGGAGAGAACCATAGCCGCCGGATAGCCCGCGACATCGACCGCAATGATCGCCTGCTAAGGTCCACGGTCTGACCCCAACCTGACCCCAACCCGGCCGTACACGCCCGAACTCCGGTGAACGCCAAAGAGCAGATTTCCTTTACTTATGGGGTTTTGCGTACTGTCCTGAACGGTGCTGAACCTACCGCTTCGCTCTTCTAATCCGCAGGTCGCAGGTTCGAATCCTGCCGGGCGTGCTTCTAACCTACCTGTATATATAGTAGATGTGCGAGACAGAAAAAGCTCCGGTTTCTCCGTCGGAGGCTTTGAAACAGGTGCTCAGGCTTTTGATATTTACTTTGGGTGGAGACTCCGACTCTGTTTTTACTTGCTAGAAGACGAGAGTAGCTGGTATAAGTACCAACGTGGTATGCGCTCTCGTAGAGATTTTTGTGAGGAGTAAGGTATGACTGGAGCTTTATTCGTCGTTAGTATAGTTTCTCTCCTCACGGCCGCGGCGATAACGCTTGCAATCGCTGGTTTCGTCCTGCAGCGGGTGCAAAGGTACGTAGAGTTGGCGGAAGGGCGGATGGAGGTTCTGCGCGAGGGTCAAGAGCGGTTGCTTTCGCTTCTGGGCGAAGATAGGTTGGCGGAGCCCGCGGGCTCTAGAACCGGGATCGGAACCGAACGTTCGGAAGAAGAAAAGGAGCCTGATGTATTCAGAAACTTACCAGAGAAGGTTCGCCGGTTAGAGGTGGAAGTTCAAGACTTACAGAGGTCTCCCAGGCTCGCAAAGGTCTCGAGCATAGCCTCTTTGTCTCACACGGAGCAAGCGCCCGAAGCCTTGAGGGTGGACCCACCAGGACGGGAAGAAACCGCACGAGCGACCTCACGAACAGGAGACCCGGGAAATGAAAAGCGGGATCGTACCCTAAAACACCTGCACCCAGATGACGACGTCAAACGACAAGGGACTCCCACCGTTCACGAGCCTGCAAACACGACATCCTCGTCCAAAAAAATGTTCTCGGAGCACTACGACAGGTACCTTGAAAACTACGAAGGCTACATCAAGCTCGCCGAGAGAATCTACGAAACGCGGCAAAAAGACAGCCTCGCGGAAGGCTCGCCGGCGGAGCAGGAATGGAAACAAAAGCTAAGCCGGGCCAACGACGGTATACAAAGAACGACCGGCAGGTTGGACATCTTGGAGCAATACTACCCGGAACTCGCCAGCGACCGCCGCATCTCTCACCGGGCCGATATAGCCCATGAATATATGAAGCTCGAAGAAAAACTATCTGGCCTCTAACCTCTTAAACCCTATCTTTCCTGATAAAATCTCGCTTCGCGCGTGGTGGCCGTAGCTCAGTAGGCAGAGCACCGGATTGTGGCTCCGGAGGTCGCGGGTTCGAGCCCCGTCGGTCACCCTCTCGAATTTCCGATAGATAAGCCGAATTCAACTAATCGTCCGATTGTCTCGTCTCTCGATAAACCGGTTTTGACGACAGTTTGACGACAACGCGCACCAAAAAGGGCCTTTGAGGGCTACGAGAATGCCTCGTCGAGGCCGCCTACCTCGTCGTCGTCCACGTCGTCCAGAAGGTGGGAGTAGGTGTCCATCGTCTGCGTTATCGAGGAGTGCCCGAGGAGAGACTGGATGACCTTCGGGCGCTTGCGCTGGTTGAAGAGTTCGGTGGCGAACGTGTGCCGGAGGCTGTGGAAGGTGAAGCCCTCGCCCGCCAGCCCGGCTTCCTCCAGCAGCCTCCTGTAGTCCCGGTAGTAGAGGTTGTTGTGGTCGAGGGGCTTACCAACCCGGTTCGGAAAAACGAGGCCATCGTCCTCCCATAGTTCCCCCAGCCTAAGCCTCTCGGTGTTCTGGCGGGTTCTATGGCCTCTCAAGGCGGCCTGGGCGGTCTTGGTGAGGGGCACGGCCCTGCGGCTTGCCTTGTTCTTCGGAGGGCCGAAATCCAGCCCGTGGTCAGTCGGCTTCAGCGCCCGGCGGACGGACAACCTGCGGCCTTCGAGGTCTATGTCCTTCCACTTGAGGCCGAGAAGTTCGCCCTGCCGGAGTCCTGTGTGGAGGGCGGCAACGAAGAGGGCCTCGTTGCGGGTGCCCATCGCGACCTCGACCAGCTTCGCCGCTTGCCCCGAGGAGAGGGCCTTTATCTCCTCCCGGTTCCGTGTGCTGCGGGGGCGTTCTCCGGCTGCGACGTTGCGCGGGATGAGGTCGTCAATCATCGCCTGAGAGAGGGCCTTCTGGAGGGTGACGTGGATGTAGTCCACTGAACGCGGGGAGAGGCGCTCGGCCTTCTCACGGTACAGTCTGCGGACTTCGGTGCGTGTGAGGTCTTTGAGCTTGCGATGGCCCAGGGCGGGTGAGAGGTGTCTATCGACTATGCCCTCGTAGCGAACGTAGGTACTATGGGCCATCTTTCCAGCGTCCACGAGGGGCTTGAGGGCGTCGTGCAGCCAGGAGTTCAGCCACTCAGAGACTCTCAACTCGTCGGCATCGAAGAAGACGCCCCGGTTCCGGTCGGCCATCGCCGTCGTGAGTTTGGCGGCCACCTCCGTCCTCGTTTTGCCATAGATGGTCTTGCGCTTCGGGCCGTCGGCGGTGGGTATCGTGTACCTGGCCTCCCACCGGCCGTCTTTCCTTCGAGTAACCGTACCCTCTCCGTTCCCGCGTCTCCCAGGCATCTTGCCTCCTTTTTCGATTTCTTTATGAAATCTTACGGGAGAATTCCTGATTCCCAAGGAAAAATGGCTGGGACGGCAGCCGCCGGAGTCGCAGAAATTTTCGGAACTTTTCTGAAATTGCACCGAATTTTATAGGAAGCTCAGCGCTTTCACCTAATAATAATCACTAGGACACAACAGGCGACGAGAGGACTCGCGTGGACGCGGAAAACCAGACTAACGAGGTGAACGGGCAGTGGATGTCCATACCCGAGGCGCAGGTTTATGTCGGGGGTGTCAGCAGAAGCACCGTGCAGCGGCTGCTTCGCAAGAAGGCTATCCGGGGAACTAGGGTCGGTGCCCGGACTTTCGTTCATCGCGGAAGCCTCGATGAGTATCTTCTCGCGAACGAGTACGACTCCAGCGTAACCCCAGTGCGGGACTGACGGGAAGATGCGTGGAGCGCCTAGCCTTTGCCCGGCAGCCCGAACCAGCGAGGGGTTTTCTCCAGGTAGCGCCGGTACTCCTCGCCGAAGACACGTTCCAAGTGGCGTTCCTCTACGTCGAAGTACCGCCCGTGAACCAGGAAGAATCCCGCCGCCGAGACCAGTGCCCCAGCCGAACGTCCCGCGACGGCGGCCCCGAGAAGCGCCAGACCCCAGCCGATTACCTGCGGGTTCCGGGAGTAGCGGTAGGGACCTGTCTTGACGAGGTTGCCTGCCTCCGTGCCTGAAACCTGTTCGAAGGAACGGAACTCTCGCATAGCCGCCCCGTAGAACGCCAGCCCCGAAAGTGCCGCAGCGGCCTCGAGTGCCGCCGATGGTCGCTTTCCCCTCGGGAGAGACCGGTACGAACGCAGGGCCGTCCCCATGGTAAGTGCGGCGTGCGTGAGGTAGAGTCCCCAGCCGGCGACCGAGGCCTCGGGGGAGAGACGCCCGCGTTCCCAGTAGTCCCGTTCGGTCTTGGGCAGCAGCCAAGTAGCGACTCCGGCCATGGCGGTCGCGAGTAGCAGTGTGGCCGAAGCGCTGATGCGGGGCGGACGACTTGGTAATTGTTTGGAGTAGCGTATAGAAAGCGTTATACCCGCGCGCCGGCTAACCACACCATCGGAAGAACTGACGAAACCGTGCATCAGGCCCTATATCGCGCCCGGTTCCTCGTAGAACCTTGACGAGTTCTCCGTAATCCAGGTATCCTTAACTCAGGCGCTGGGGTGTGCCTGTGTCCGAGAAAGGTGAATCCACCCTCGTAACTATCAGGAGAGGCTTCACAGCGAGCTTCCGTACTGCCTATCGCGTCGGGCTAGAGGCAGAGAGAACGGAGGAACGCCCGTGAAAGCCGAACCACCCCATCAGCCGCCGTACGAATACCGCGTCCGGGCGAAGCGGCTTCTCAAGCAACTGAAGCAGTCTGAATCCGAGGATGCGACTTTGGAGGCCGCCGCCCGGTTTCAGCGCCTTCAGTCCTTCTCCGGTATGACGGAGGCCCGGGTCGTGGAGAACCGGGATAGTGTGAAACTCAAGCACGCACTCGCCATCGTCGCCCTCGAGGAAGGATACGGTTCGTGGGCTGCACTAAAGGTCTCTACCGAGGATGCCGGCCCGGAGATGTACGACCCCAGGATGGACACGTTCCTGAACCGCTGGTTCGCCAGCTACGAGGACGCGCGGGCATCGCTTAAGGAAGAGGGCGGGTTCCTGCTGCCTTACAAGAACCAGTTCTACGTTTGCGAGGGTAGGGCTATAAAGATGCTTGGCTTGAATCCCGACGACCCCGACTGGAAACTCATCGGTCGCGACTGGGTAAAGCCTCGAGACCGGGAGGCGTGGATGAGGCTTGCCCACCAGCGCGAGGAGGCGGTGCGATGAACGGCCTCACGGAAATAGCACCGGCATTCGTCGAGATGGCCCACAGGATAGTTTGGTGCAGCGCGGCCACGGCGGATACCCGCGGGCGACCACGTTCGCGCATCCTGCACCCTATCTGGTTATGGGACGGTAGCGAACTCGTGGGTTGGGTCGCCACGGGACCCACGCCGGTAAAGCGTGCCCACCTGGAGGCGAATCCGTACATATCGTTGAGCTACTGGTCTCCCACGCACGACACCTGCGTGGCCGACTGCCGTACGGAATGGGCATTCAACGAGGAGACCCGGAAGATGGTCTGGGAACTGTTCGTTAGCACACCCTCGCCAGTCGGTTACGACCCCGCCATCATCCCGGGATGGGTGAACTATAATTCCGAGGGGTTTGCTGCGTTGCGCCTGCAGCCGTGGAGGCTACGTGTGTTCCCCGGCAGCGTGCTAATGGGGGAGGGCGGCGAGGTACTCAACTGGCGGAAGTGAAGCCAACGTCCGTCGGCCCTGTGTCTTTGCTAGTTCGACCCGACCAAGGAGTACCCGTCGCCACTAAGCGCCTCCACTCGCCGCTGCGGAGTCAGACCTCCTCGCGAGGAGAACCGCCAGCCACACGATAAATACCCTTACTTCCACAGGCAACTCGTTGGGCAACTCAGCCTCCCATTCTCGCTTGAACATGCCTTTCCGGCGAACGTAGCCTACTGCCCCTACGCCTTCCTGAGAGAGTACGAGGTCACCCTTCCAGACGGATTCCTTCCTAAGCTCGTAATGGTGGCCGTCATACTCAAAGGAGAAGCGCTCCTTCCATGCCGAAAGCTTCTCCGCCACGACTACCTTCTTACCGCCTTCACCGATGAGAATGAACTCCTTCTCCCAAGAACCGTGGTGAGCTTGGTATCGTCTGCCGCCGATGTCCAGTTCCGCCCTCTCGCGCCAATTTGAGAGGTCTGCACCGCCTACCAGTGTTCCTCTGGCATCCGAGACGGCGAAGTCGTAGGAGAACCAACTCTTCGGTATTGCCCGCAATAACATCCTAGCGCCTTCCTCTTGCGCTTCACGGCTTTCCTTCACTTCTTCAAGCCATTGTCGCGGTGGAAACGCCATTACGCAAGACGGGCACTATCGAAGGTAACTATGCTTCCTTCAGACCGTGCCGTAGAATAGATTCGTGGAGACCTGCAACGATATTAGAATCATCATAGTGCCCTACGACTCGGGACATCGCGGCCTCCGCATGGGAGGCGGCCCGGAACACCTCCTGCAGAATGGACTCGTGGAAGCACTTCAGGAAGAGGGCCGCGAGGCGCGCCGTGAAGTGCTGCATCCCGAAAGCACGCTATTAGCCGAGGTGGCGACCGCCTTTGAACTGGACAGTCTCGTCTCGGAAAGCGTGTGCTGGGCCATCGCCGGGGGCGAGTTTACGCTGGTACTCTCGGGCAACTGCAACACCTCAGTGGGGACGATTGCGGGGGCGAACCCCGAGGGGCTGGGCATTGTGTGGTTCGACGGACACGCCGACTTCAACACCCCGGAGACGACCACGACCGGCTTCTCCGACGGCATGGGCCTCGCCATCGCCGTGGGGCACTGCTGGAAGACGATGGCGGCTGGCGTGCCCGGTTTCGTTCCGGTAGCGGAGGAGAACGTGATATTGGCTGGTGCGAGGGAAATAGAACCTGCCGAGAGGAGGCGGCTTTCAGCCTCGAAGGTCATGGTAGTGGGCGCGGACAGCATCCGGCGGGAGGGGCTACGGGCCTTCGAGGAAGCCCTGGACCGGATTAGGTCCAGCGTCGGCAGGGTGTACGCGCATCTCGACATGGACGTACTCGAACCGGATGAGGTGGGCCGGGCCAATGAGTTCGTCCCGGAAGATGGCCTCGGCGTCCGAGACCTCGAAGCCGCTATTGAGATGGTTCGCGACCGGTTCTCTATCGCAGCGGCCGGCATTGCCTCCTACGACCCGGCCTTCGACGAGGACGGGAGGGTTCTGCAGGCTGCACTTGCTTGCGCGAAGACACTAACCTCCTAGCCAGCATCCGGCGTCTAGGGAGGGGTTTTCGTCTGCACCGCTGTGGCGCGCCTCGCGCTTCATTCTTCACTGCTTCATAATTGGAGTGGTGGACGCGCGGACGACAGAATGGAATCACGGGTACTCAGAGGCTAACGGCATCACGGTTCACCACGTCCGCCACGGAGACGGAACTCCGCTAGTCCTACTGCACGGCTGGCCCGAGTTCTGGTACGCCTACCGCAAAAACATACCCACCCTGGCGGAACAGTTCGACGTCGTCGTGCCCGACCTGCTGGGCCTGGCCGACGCCCTGGAACTCGAACGCTTCGGCCTCGTGAGTCACGATGTCGGCTCCTTTATCGCCCAGGCGTTTGCCAGGAAGCACCCGGAGAGACTCTCCGGCCTGTTCTTCTTCAACTGCGTCTACCCGGGCATCGGCAAGCGCTGGCTGGAACCTGAAACGGTCAAGGAACTCTGGTACCAGTCGTTCAACCAGCAGCCGTGGGCCGCGGACCTCGTGGGCAAAGACCGGGACGCGGTCAGAACCTACTTCGGACACTTCCTCGACAACTGGGCATCCAGGCCGGGCTTTTTCGAAGACGACCTTGAGGCATGGGTTGAGAACTTTATGAAGCCGGGCAACATCCAGGGAGGCTTCAACTGGTACATCGGGATAGACGAGGCGAGGACCGAAATCTGGCGGCACGGTGCGCCCGAGTTGCCGAAGACAGAGGTTCCGGCGCGCTTTTTTTGGGGCGAGGACGACCCTCTCATCAAGGCCGAGTGGGCAGACCGCCTCGGGGACTACTTCTCAGACTACTCCTTCCAGGACGCGCCGGGGGCGGGGCATTTCGTCCACTACAAGACGCCCAAGGCTGCCAACCGCGAGATAGCCGGGTTTTTCTCCTCTCTGTAATCCCTTACCGGCGTTGTCGAGTAAGAGACCTCACCCGCTGCGAGACCGGCGCTTTCGGTAGGCGCGCATCTTCGCCCGCGAGCCGCAAATCTCCATGACGCACCAGTTGCCCGAACGGTTCTTGGAGTGGTCGTAGAAGGTCCAGCGGCATTCCTCGTTGGCGCAGGCCTTCAAACTCTCCCACCTCCCGGTGTGCAGCGCCCAAACCGCCGCGGCAAGTAAGTCCTCTACAAAGCCGTCTACTCTCTCGGAGGACGCTTCAAGCCGAGGCTTTCCCTCTGGCCCGAAGCCGGGCCGCAGCGCCACTGTATCACAAAGCCCATCCAACTCCGCGGCGGCGCGTCTTGACTCCTCCGAAGTCCCCAGGGTGTGCGAAGCGAGGACGGCCCGCAGTCTTTCCCGCAGTTCGTGCAGCCGACGCAACTCCTCATCGTTGACAGTGTCGGGCGCGTGGCCTTCCTCCACTAGCCACTGTGCGGCCTCCCTGGGGTTTTCGAGGAGGTCGTAACCCCGCATCCGGTTCCGGGTATTCACGAACCGCCTCACGAGGTCTAAGGGTTCCGGGGCCGATTTCGTATCGCCAGTCTGTTCTCTCATCGTTGACTCAGTTTCCGTTCATCCATCTCACAGACGATGTTACCACTCATCGAGTTTGACTGGTTCAACGCTAGAGTGTAGATTACCGTCATAACTATTTAGACAGTAACTATAGAATGGAGACTAGAAATGGGAAAGGCAACCCGGCTTGCGTTCGCAGGCCTGTCGGCGATAGCGGTGGCCTACGGGTTCGCCCGCTACGGCTACGGCCTGTTCGTGCCGTCCTTCAGGGAGGAGTTCGGCCTTTCTACCGAAGCGGTGGGCCTTATCTCAAGCGGCGCTTACGCTTCGTACCTTCTCGCAATGGTCTCTACGGGGTTCTTGGTGGGCAGGACGGGGCCGAGGTTTCCCGTGGCAGTCGGGCTTGCGTGCGCGGGGGCCGGGATGTCGTTGATTGCCGCCTCCGGGGGAGTCGCGCTGCTGGCTATGGGTGCAGTGTTGGCGGGGGCGAGTCCGGGTTTCTGCTGGGCGCCTTTCTCGGATGCCGTAGCCATGGCCGTCGAGAAGGACAAGCGCAACCGGGTACTCTCGGTTATCAGCACTGGGACTACCTTCGGACTCACCGTCGCCGGGCCGGTGGTGATACTGGCGTCAGGGGCCGGAGACGACTCCGGGTGGCGCTACGCCCTGGCCCTCTTCGCGACGGCGGCTTTCGGGGCGGCGTTGTGGAACTTCAGACTTCTGCCGAACGCGCCGTATCGGGCAGGCCGTCAGGAAGGCGAGGGAAGTCTGAACGTGGGATGGTTCGTTTGCCGGGATTCAGCGCCGCTTCTAGGACAGGCTTTCTGCTACGGGCTTGTCGCGGCCTTCTACTACACTTACGCCGTTGACTTGGTGAGGCGGGCGGGATTCTCCGAGCAGTGGGGGCCTGTACTTTGGAGTCTAGTCGGTGTCGCCGGGGTCACGGGCGTCCTCAGTGGCGATGCAGTCTCGCGCTTCGGCCTCGGGCGCTGTCTCGCGGCTTGCCTGGTGGTACTTGGGGCGGCAATCGCTGGTCTTGGCTTCTCTTCGGACTCTAGCGCCCTGGTTGTCGCCTGCGCGCTGGCATTCGGGGCCAGCTACATGCCGGTGGCGGCCCTCCTGGCCCTCTGGAGTGGGCGAGTGTTCCACGAGAGGCCTGCTACCGGTTTCAGCGCTGTGCTGTTCTCTCTCGCGCTTGGTTCCATCGCGGGGCCTGCGGCGCTAGGGGCGTTGGCGGGGGTCTTTGACCTGCGAACGGCCTTCTGGTGTGCGGCGGCCCTGACGGTATTCAGTGCGGTGCTGGGGCCCGCCCCAGGCATGGGAAACGCGAACTCCGACGAACTCGACAGTTAGGTTATGTATTCCCACCGTTGGTATGGTGTATAGACTTTCTCGAACGGGACTGCATGCACAGCAGCTTCTCCTTGAAAACGGTTATAAGAGAGAAGGCGACGGGAACATAAACGGCCAGGTCTCAGGAAAGAGTAATGTTCTCGGCGTGCTGGCCGTGGGTCTCGGCTCATTGGTAGCGGGTACTCTGGCGCAGTTCGCAGGTTTGCCGGCAGCCTGGCTTGTAGCCCCGATGTTCGTCGCGGTCATCGTCGCCCTCGTGATGCCCGGGAAGCGCCCCGAGGTGCCGGTATGGGCGAGGCTTGTGGCCCAGGCGGTAGTAGGTTGTGTTCTGGCATCGAGTTTCGTGCCCGCCATCGTGGGGGTGGTGATAAGTGAGTGGCCCGCCGTGGCGCTCGCCCTGGGCGGTACGCTTTCCATGAGTTTACTTGGGGCGTTCTTTTTGTACCGGATAGCGCCCATAGACAAGAGAACCGCCCGGCTTGGTTCACTGCCCGGCGCGGCTTCGGGGATGCTGGCGATGAGTGATTCTTTGGGTGCCGATGTCCGGCTGGTAGCCATCATGCAGTACGGCCGGATAGTGTTAGTGGTCGCCTCCGCGACCGCAATCGCCAGCCTCGGAACCCCATCAGGCGGCACCGCGTCCGCGACGACCTCTGGCGGTTCTGCGGAGAACCTCCTCCTGGTGCAGGATGCAGGGTACGTCTACCTGCTGACTGGGCTGGTGGCGCTAGTAGGGATGCTGGCAGGGATGCGCCTGCGGGTGCCCGCCGGAGCCCTGTTAGGGCCGCTGGTGCTGGGTATAGGGCTAGAGGAAGCTGGAGTCGTGCATGTGGCGGTACCTGGCTTCTTATCCACCCTCGCCTTCGCGCTTATAGGCATCTACGCCGGACTACTGTTCGACAGGGCCTCTTTGAACCACGCTTGGCGGCTGCTTCCCTATATGTTCGTTTCCACGATGATGTTGATAGCCGCGTGTGCGGCACTGGGATGGGTCTTCGCCAGCCTAACCGGCACCGACTACCTCACCGCCTACCTGGCTACCACGCCGGGGGCCATAGACTCCGTGGCGGTCATGGCCGTCGATACCGATGCTGACTCTTCTCTGGTGCTGGCGGTGCAGATGTTGCGCGTCCTGGCGGTTGTTTTGGTCGGTTCCGTACTCGGACGCGGACGACTCTAGCCGCGGGACTTGACCTTGGCCCGAGGTGAAGGTCTACACTACGCCCGAAATGTAGAAGAGGGAGATGTAGTGCCGGACGACCGCAAACGCTACGAGAAGCGCCGCGAGAAGCTCATGGCCCGCGAGGACGTCTACTCCCTGGACGTGCCCATCTTTCCAGGCCGCGAGGACGGCCCCGCTTTCCCGCTGACCTACACTGACTCAGGAAATGAGGGAGATAGGCCGACACTCGTGGTCATCCCCGGCGGCCCCGGCTTCGCCTCCGTGCTGCCCTACGCTTACTACCGTCCCCGCATAGCCCGCGCGGGCTTCCGGGTGATAATGGTCGAACACCGGGGAGTCGGACTATCCCGTCGCGACGCCGAAGGAGATGACCTGCCGGTGGAGGCGATGTGGTCTGAGTACGCAGCCCGCGATATTCTGGCGGTGCTTGACCACCTCGGGGTGGAGAAGGCGTGGCTGCACGGTACATCCTACGGCGGCTACCTGGCGCAACTCATCGGTGTACTCGTCCCCGAGAGGGTGGAGGGCATGTTTCTGGACACCACTATGTTCTCTACCGCTGACGGCGAGGCGCAGAGGGAACACAACAGACGTCTATTCCTACTTGGAGAATCATCCGACACTGCTGCAATAGCGCATCAGGTTCGAGACCTTCTCGACTCCGGCAAGGCCACGGACGAGGAGATTACCGAAGTAGTCCCACCGGTCTATGAGTTCCTGGGTCCACAGGTACTCGAAAGACTGCTGCACCTCGTCGCGGCCGGACGCAGAACGGAGTGGGAATTCCTGCACAGGCAGTTACGGAAGGAACTGGGCGACGAGGCCGACCCGCTGGTCTTTCAGTTCGTCCCCACCGGGACGATATGGTATCGGGAACTTGTGCCAACAGAGCCCGACGGACTACCCTTCGACACCGCGAGAATGTTCGCCGAGAAGGCTTCTAAATTCCCGCCCTTCGAGGGAGAGTCCTTCACCCCGGAGGAGGCGCTGCCGGGCTTCTCGTGGCCGGTGGTGCTTTTCTCAGGAGGGCGGGATACGAGGGAGCCCGCGTTCCTACACCGGGAGTTGGCCGCTATGCTGCCCGAAGCCCTTCACGTGGTTTTCCCTGGGGCGGCCCACGACCTCCTGCGCTTCCGTACCGGAGCCGTGCTGGAGGTAGAGCAAGCCGCCGTTCGGGGAGGGCTGGACGAGGCCGAACGTGTCGCGGTGGAGGCTGTTACCGACTCCCGTTGGCATCCGCAGCACCTGGTCGCCCGCGCCGCGGAGGGATACCTGGCGGCCGTCGGGGGCAGTACGCGCCCAGTGGCACGCTGGGTAGCCGCGGCGCTTGCGCTAGCCGCCCTGGCCGCCATCTTTTGGCGGTTGTCGCGGCCCAGGGGAACGTAGCGAAACTACAGACGAGTCGCAGTGAGGCCGGTGTCTGGCTGCTATATGCTTTATGCAGAGAGAAGACGGCTCCGTAGGCTAGGAGGCGCAAGATGCTGGAAGTGATGTTCTCCCGCGTCCGGGAAAACAAGGTTGAGGCGTTGAGGAGTTGGATGGCGGAACTCAACGGCCGGGAGGGCGAGGTGCTTGAGACCTTCCGCAACGAGGGAACCTGCCATGAGAGGGCGTACTTGGTGGAGGGCTTTGACGGCCCCGTTCTCGTGTACGTTATGGAGGTGGAGAACCCTGAGAATGCACGCCGCGCTTACGCGGACTCAGCGTTGCCGGTAGACTGGGAACACCGCCGGGTTATGGACGAGGTTCTATTGGGGGCGGTGGATGTCGAAGAGTTGCTAAATCTGAGAGTGCAGCAAGGACGGTAGCGCAGACTGTGATGTAGCGGGACTTCTAGCAGCCACCGCTACCGAAGCCGCCACCTCCGTCGAAACCGCCTCCGCCGTCAACGCCTCCGCTGTCGCAGCCGGAGGACCCACCGCCGTCGGCGGCACCGTAGTACGCGGTACCAGCCCCGACCCCAGCACCGCCGCCCGACGCGTTCGCCCGCCGGGCATTCTTTCTCCGGTCGCGGCAGATGAAGAAATACACGATAGGTATGGTGCAGATTCCTACGATAATACCGGGTACGAACCCGACACCGAAGGCCACCACAAAGCCCAGGATGCCACCGCCTATCGCTGCGACGCCAGCGTCTCCCACCGGGTGCTTGATGGACTTATCTAGCGACGATTCCATCTTTCTCTCCCTTCTGCACCAGAATCTTCAGCATACCATCCTAGCGTGAGCCCCGTAGCGTTCGCGTTTCACTGCCAAGGTTCAATAGGGTTCCATCGGCAAGAGAACCCAGAAAAGTAAATACGCCGCCACTCCCGCACCGCTGGTAGCGATGATAAGTCCCGCCATGGCGACCCTCACCAGCCTTGGATCCCAGTCGAAGTACGCTGCTATCCTGCCGCACACTCCACCGACTCCCTCGTGTCGGAACCTCAGCTAACGCTGTCCGATTGAACCGAAAAGCCCCGCCAGCCCTTGTATCGCTGCGCACACTACGAAACCTTGTACCGCTGCGCCAACATAAGAAAAATTCCCACCGTCGCCGTTTGCCATAAGAAGACTGCCGAGAGAAGGGTTGAGGAAGGCCGCCACGACTCCGACTATAATCCAGAGGGGGAGCAACGCGGTCGCACCGATAAGGACTACTCTTCTGGCCCTCGGGAAAGCGCGGATGACTACCACCACTGCTACCGAGCTCAAGAGTCCGCCTGCCAAAAACAGCAATCCTACGACACCGAAGGAGTTCCCTGTGATAGCAAGGACGGCGAGTCCCATGACCATTACTACCAGCAGCGCCACAAGAAAGCGGCTGGCACGGTTTTCGGCGAACTCTCTTCTGGCTTCCGTTGCTAAGTTGCGGATTACATGTGCCACGGGATTCGACCTCTCTACCAGCAGAGTTCCATGCTACGTCAGTCGAAGAAAGCGAGGGCTACCACTATAACAACCACGCCAATTGATAAGAGCACGTTCGCGGCGATGTTCAGCCTCCGGTTCGACCTACCACCATCAACATAGAGGTAGTAGCTACCCGCGCCCAGCGCGGAGAGAACCATCCCGACTGCGAAAATCCATTCCCCATCGAACACAGCGTCTAAGAACACTACCAGCAAAAACACCCCGGCGAGTAGCGTCCAGGGTAGGTCTGTCCAGCTTCGTGGACCTCCACCGCCTGGCCTTTGTCCACGTTGTCTCCGTGTGCCCATACCGTGCAGGGTAACATAGCCGGCAGGAGCTTCTACTTATACAAACTGCACACAATAACCGTTGTTCCTGGACTACAGTCGTGATTGGTGTCGAGACAGAATTTGGTGTCAAGGAGGAATGTAGCCTAATGCCAACATCTCAATCACCCTCGACATCTATTCGTACGTTATACAGAAGATGGGAGACGCGGCTGCGGGGTCGATGGACGAGACGCTGGATTGAGAGGTCCGATAGCCTGCTTTCACGGGTCTTCGGAAGGGAAGCCCTCAAGGCTGATGCTGAATCTTCGTACATTCCCTCGACAGCTTCCTGCGGCGGGGTCGAAGCCACCCTGTCATACTGAGACCGTCTGCAGTAAGCAGGAGGTTCGCCTTGCCAATACAGTCGTCCTGGATACACCGCGCCACCGCCAGTACCGGACGAGAGTACCCGGCCCTGGTGTCGTACTTCCGGCTGTGCGGGTTCGATGAGGGTGTAGGGAGTCACGCGAGGTGAACGGCGGCCTGGTCGTCGTGGGCTACGGGGCCGTCGGAAGGACGGTCTCTACCTTGCTGGCCGAACGCTTACCCGGACGCGTGTACGCGGGCGGCAGGAACCTCGGGAAGGCCGAGGCATTCTCGCGGGAGACCGGTGGCCGGGTTCTGCCGCTGGAACTCGACTTGGCAGACCCTTCCGGTTCCGCCGAAGCCCTCGAAGGTGCTAGTGTGGTGGTCGCCTGCGCGGAACCGCCCGACGCGGCTTTCGCGAGGGAGGTGTTGGGTCGCGGCATCCACTACGTGGACATCTCCGCCTCGGACGCCTATCTCCGTGAGGTCGAAAAGCTGGACGCGCTTGCAAGAGGGCGCGGGTCGACGGCGGTGTTGAGTGTGGGTCTCTCGCCGGGCCTGACCAACCTGCTGGCCCGTCACTGCGCTGATGCCCTAGGCGGCGGGGTTGCGAACATCGACGTCTTCGTCCTGCTGGGCCTCGGGGAAGTTCATGGCGAGGGTTCCATTCGATGGACGGTCGAAAACCTCGACAAACGCTTCGCGGTTCCCGGTTCGCCCGAGATGGTGGAGAGTTTCACGGACCCCAGAAGAACTGTCTTTCCGGGCGGCTACGGGACGCGCGCCGGCTACCGCTTCGACCTAGCCGACCAGCACGTGCTGGCCCGCACGTTGAACTTGGAACAGGTCGCCACGAGGCTGTGCTTCGACTTGGCCCCGGCCACGCGCCTGCTGGTGCTGCTGAAGGACGTGGGGGCGCTACGGGTTCTGAGGTACCGCTGGGCGCGGGAGGCTTTAGTGACGCTTCTCGCCCGGCTGCACCCGGGTACGGACGGCTTCGCGGTCAAGGTAGAGGCGCGCGCCGAGGACGGGCGTAGCTGCCGGGGTTCCGCCTGGGGCCGGGGCCAGGGGCGCGCCACGGCGGTGGTTGCCGCCCTCGTCGCCCGGAGGCTGCACGAGACGCCCGCCGAACGCGGCGTCTTCCACATCGACCAGCTTCTGAACCCCTCGGAAGTCTTCGCGGGAGTCGAGGAACACGGGATTTCGATTAACCGGGGTACGTCAATGTAGTGACTGGGCTGTGGGGGCTTGCCGCCGGGTTGAGGATTTGAGGCGAAGGTCTATTTCAGCGGAGTTGATAGCCGCCGAAAGCCTAGCCTTTGTCGGGCAGCCCGAACCAGCGGGGAGTCTTCTCCCGGTAACGCCGGTATTCCTCCCCGAAGGCGCGTTCCAGGTGACGTTCCTCTATGTCGAAATACTTCTCGTGTATCAGGAAGAAGGCTACAGCCGAGACCAGCGCCTTCGCCGAACGCCCCGCGACGGCGGCCCCGAGAAGCGCCAGACCTCAGCCGATTATCTGAGGGTTCCGGGAGTAATAGTAGGGGCCGGTCTTGACGAAACCTTGACAATAATATGACGGTCGTCATATTATGCTGCCTATGAATATCTCTGAGCGCAAACGGAGAACGCATGAACGGATACTGGATTCGGCGGGAAGGGTCTTCAGGCGACGTGGCTACTCGGGGGCTGGGGTAGACGCGGTCATGGCGGAGGCCGGACTCACCCACGGCGGCTTCTATGCCCACTTCGCAAGCAAGGAGGCGCTTTTCGCCGAAACGGTGGTAAGCGCTTTGGGACGTACCGCAGAACTCATGGGGACGGGTTCGGAGAACCGGGATGGCGTGTCGTGGTTGCGGGCGGCGGTTCGCCGGTACCTGAGTCGTCCGCATCTCCGGGCGGTGGAAGAGGGATGCGCCATGCCGACTCTGGTCTCAGACCTTGGCAGGGCGGGCGAACTACCCCGTGAAGCCTTTGAGGCACGTCTGCTGGAGTTACTCGATAGCGCTGCGGAAAAAGTTCCGTCCGGGGCCGGCTTCGATGAACCCGCTGACCGGTTACTCGCAACGGTGGCCCTGTGTGTGGGCGGGCTGTCGTTGGCGCGTGCGGTGAAGGACTCGGCCCTCTCCGACCGTATACTCGCTGCTTGCCGCAAACTCGCCGTGCCAGAGGCTGCCTCTCAGACTAGAGAAGGGCAACGAAATGTTGGGCAAGAGGAGTCAAAGTGAGCTTCGTCGCCTCGGACCTCGAAGGTACTCTCACCACCGGCGAGACCTGGAAGGGAGTCGGAAGATATATGCAGCGTCACGGCAGAGGTCTGGCGTACCGCGTCTTCCTGCTTTCCCGGTTGCCCGGTGTACTCGCCGCGAAGGTCGGACTTGCCGATGGGCAGGATGTCAGGGACAGTTTTATCGTTGGGCTGGCACGGCTTTTCAGAGGTCTCCCGCGGGCGCAAATCGAGGGAATGGCGGAGTGGGTGGTTGAGAAAGAGTTGTGGCCCAAGCGCCGGGAGAAGGTGTTGCATGAGTTGAGGGCGCACTCGGAGGCGGGACGGCAGGTGGTTCTCGCTGCGGGAGGGTATCAGCCTGTACTGGATGCTTTCGCACGTAGAATCGAAGCCGAGGCGGTAGGCACTCCCCTGGAGTTCTCCAACGGAGAGGCTACGGGAGGTCTCCTTGGCGACGTGAACACTGGCCCGGCCAAGGCGGAACGTCTGCGCGAGTTTTTGGGAACGGGCGAACTTCGCGTTGCTTACGGGGACACGATGGCCGATGTCGGTATGCTGGTGCTAAGTGAGAATCCTGTGGCGGTGTGTCCCGACCCGGGGCTGCGGAAGAAAGCCTCCGAAGAGGGATGGAGAGTCGTCGACAACGAGAACGGTGGATAGAGGAGAAGCCGGGGTCCGGCTGCGGCGCAACAATGCCGCCCGGTCTCCTGGCGACGCTGTCCGCGGCGATGGCGGGCAGCTTTGTTGCTGTCCATTCTGGCGATTATGTCGCTGCTGTCGGTAGGAACTACCTTAGCACCTGACTTGCGGTTTAGCCCGAAACCGACCGGTTAGACACCCAGCTTATTCTACCAGTGCGTGTACACCTTGAATCGAGTCTACTCGCTTTCAACGCGCACTACCGTCCGCCCTTTGGAGTTGCCCTCAAAGAATGCGTCGAACGCGTCCGGCAACTCACCGAAATCTATAGCGCGCGCCATCTCGTCGAGATGAACCGGGTGCAGGTCGCCACCCCTCGCCATCCGCCTCCAGAGTCCGCGCCGGGTCTCCGCGTCGCACCAGTCTGAGTCTATTCCGAGGAGGTCTACGCCCCGCAGGATGAACGGCAGGACGGTGGTCTCCAGCTTTATCCCTCCGGCGTTACCGCAGGAGGCGATTCGGCCGTTTCTCTTCATTGTGCGGGTAAGCCAGCCGAGAACCTCGCCGCCCACGGTATCAACGGCCCCGGCCCATCTCGCGGCCTCAAGCGGCCTGCCGCCCATCTCCAACTCCTGCCTGAGAATAACCTCGTCCGTGCCCAGGCCTTCAAGGTAATCGCGTTCCTCTTCCTTGCCGGTTACGGCAACTACCTCGTAGTCCAGGCCCGAAAGCATGTCGATGGCGAGGCCGCCCACCCCACCGGTCGCCCCGGTTACGGCCACCGGCCCCTTATCCGGCGAGAGACCGTTGTGTTCCATCCTCGCTACCGAGAGGGCGGCCGTGAGCCCCGCGGTTCCAAGCACCATAGCGTTTTCCGCGTCGAGACCCTGAGGCAACTTCAGGGTATGCCCGGCCTTCAGCCTCGCGTACTCGGAGTACCCGCCGTCGCGGTCCTCGGAGAGACCGAAGCCGGTGATAAGAACCTCGTCGCCCTCCTCGAAGCCGGGGTCTTCGGAAGACTCCACCATGCCGGCTACGTCTATGCCGCCTACGATGGGCAGCCTCCTGGCTATCTTGCCCTTGCCGGTTGCCGCCAGGGCGTCCTTGTAGTTGAGATTCGAGTGG
Source organism: Rubrobacteraceae bacterium (assembly GCA_965213905.1). GTDB lineage: Bacteria > Actinomycetota > Rubrobacteria > Rubrobacterales > Rubrobacteraceae > SIRX01. Next base: position 2,995,736 of record OZ243922.1, read on the forward strand.
CTGACTTTGACCACCAACTCGCCTTTGTTCAACTCGGACAAGCCGATGCTGGTCATGCGGCCCTTCGCATTCCCATCCTCGTCTTCTTCTATGCGATAGGCGCGGAACTCCTCAGTGTTTTCTGGCATCCTTTATCTCCTCCCTTTGACGCGAACCTCCTCAACCAGTTTACACCGTGCCCTATGGACAACACGCGGATGTTACTTTGCTTGGCATGGGCGACGTGACGGCGGGTGCTATGGACGAGGCGATGGGATAACAACATAACGTAAAAGGCCCGCCGTTGGGAGGATGGGGAGAACAGCGGGCATTCACAGAGGTAAGTTTACTGGGCACTCAGGACGAGTAAAACAGTAGAAACAGAACCCCGCCTATTACCACTCCAACCACTATGTTTCTCGTGTCCACGAACAGAAGCTGCACGATGAGGGGGCCGTTCAGAAGGCGGTGGGCCGCGTTCTCAAGCGGCTGGAATATCCGCCATCCGCCGCCGAACTGGTAGGGAACTTCCTCGATGGAGGTATCTGGCATTTTCCCGAGTTGGTCGGTTGCAGACGGCCCTTCGGGAGGCGGCGCTGGGTCGGGCGTTTCGGGCGCGGGGGCGTAGTCGGCCCAGGCATTGCCCCGCGGCACGGGCATGGTTCGCACGTCCCGCAGACTGTACTCCTTAAAATTGTCCAACAGCGGCTTCCACCCCGAGTACACGCGCGCGGCCTCACCTACCGCCTGCGCTACTTGCACCACGATTGGGGGAGGCCGATGCGAATGAACATCCCGAATCATGTTGAAAGCCGAGGGCGGGGTGAGGCGGCCGACTTGTCCGAGGGATGCGTTGACGGTGGCGAATGCCGACATGACTCCTCCCTCGCGGTGGTCGTGGGGCCTCGCGAGGCCACGCGCCAGGTCAGCCATCTTATTGAAGGATTGCACACGGTTTTGCAGCGTGGCGATGCTGAAACTGTTCATGTTCTGCAGCTTGGGAAATGATAGTTGCGCTGGGGTGTCCTGAGTGACTACCGCACGATGAGACGCTACCAACCGGGCGACCTTCTGGAACTTCGACATAAGGGGCGTTGCCGACCCCGCGAGACTCTGCCGCATGACCCGGTGCTGGTACGCCAAACCGGACCCCGCGATGTCCTGGTATGCGCCGATGTTCGCCATTAAAGATGGTTTGGCGATGTTTCGACGAATGCTTTCGAAGGGGGATGGGCGCGATGCCTCCTCCAAAGCCCACTGCAGCCGGCTTGCCGTCTTGAACTCGTTCTGGGCGGAACTAATCTGCTTGCTGAGGCTTTGGATGCGGCTGGCGTCAAAAGTCATAGGGTTACTCCCCGGTAGATTTACTCCCACACCTTATTTTACTGGGTGTGGATAAACCTCCCCATACGAGGAAAATCGCGACGCTTGGGTAGAGACGGCTATAGCTGAGGATAGCAGGCAGCTATCGTAAGCTGTGGATAATATTCGGGTCTCTATTTTCCCCGCCTTCGACCTTTAGTGGCTTGTTTAGACCACAGATTTGTTCAAAGAATATGGTGCCCCCGGGTATCTTGCCTTGAATGCCGTCCCGAACCCTATACGTGTCGTCGGCGGCACGTTCGATTTGGCCGGTGAGAACGATTGTAGCCTCGTCGCCTTCTATCTCCGGGGCATCGCCCTTCAAATCTATTCTGTGACCCCGAGTGCCGAGGAAGCGCGCCCAGGTGTACTCGTACACCTCGCCGTAGTCCGTTTTGGCCTTCTCCGCCTCGACGGTGAGCTCAAGCCTCACGTCGTCGCCTCTTTTATAAGTCTTGTCGTTCAGGTACTCCATCTCGCCTCTCCAGTGCTTGGTGGTTACTCGTCAACTTTCTCGATGTCCGGCCAGTACGCGTACTTGGGGATTTCTGGAGGAACCCCGTGCCCGGCCAGGGCATGAAGGTCCAGAAGAAGCCTCGCTATACCGGTGCGAAACAAGTTCAACCGCTGGCAAAACTCGGTCGAGGAGACGCTGTACATCTGTCCCTTGGGATGGACATAGTACTCGTTACGGTAGTGACGCAGCTTCACGTAGTCTTGCCAGGGGCGGTCTCCCTTATTAACCGTGTGTCCGCCGTTAATTTGGGAAAGCCAGTCGAACACCTTCGTCTCGACGTTGGTGCGTCTCAGCGCTTCCTCCCGGTCTGGCTCGGGGAGGGCTAGGCGCGGTCTCATCTTCTGGTTCAGGAAAGCCTCTATGCTTGCCATACCGCTCGTGAAGGCGGACAGCAAGTCGCGGTAGTCGGGTTCCTCATCTCCGGTACACCGGTTGAGGTTCTTCACGGCATAGTTGAAGCTATCGAGATAGGGGGTTCCGACGATATGCCCTGAATCGCCCTGTATGCGGACAAAGCCTTCCTCTGGATTACCGTAAGCTATATAGCTGCCGCCCGGCGGCAAGTTCACTGTCATCCTTGACCACATATCAGCGCCTAAGTTGACGGTGAGTGGGCTTATCACGGCGTCCTTCTGGCGGGAGTACTCAAACTCCTTCTTGTAGTCGTAGCCGTGTGCGGCGTAGTATTGCTTCAGTTCGTCTTCGGTGCGAATCGCCCTTCTCTCGGGAGGTCCGCCCTGACCTTGTGCGGCCATCCTCAAAAGGTAGGCACGCGTATCAGTAGGAATTCTCTTAGGTCCAACGCTGAACCTGACCACAGGCTTACATACCAGTCACTAGCATACTAATCTCATTATAGCGGAGGGTCTTACTGCCGAAGGGCAGGAATTCCTAGCGAGGAGGCAGCTGGTCAAAAGGGGAGGAAAAGCCCCCCGGTTTCAGCCGGGGGCCGTAGGGCGTCCTTGCCCGGAAAACTAACATGACCTCTTGTTTCAAAACCTTACAGGTGTATGAGAACACCCGTAGCAGAATTGTACTCCCCTCAGAAGTTTTTGAAGGATTTTCTCGGGATGCACGCGTTTTTCCTTGGTGACCAACCCTTGTCACCATATAACTCTCCCTGCAAATACACACAGAAGGGAGTACGAGGCCATGCAGGCGCAGATAGAGCACCACGAGGCGAGGGGGGCACTGAGGATGAACGCGTCGCCCAAGTTGCGTCGGCGCATAAAGATTCGGGCTGCCGAATTAAACACGACCATGCGCGACTACGTTACCGAGGCTGTCGTGGAAAGACTCGACCGCGAGGACGCCGGGAACCACGAAAAGTAGGTAAGGAGTGAGGGGACGCGACAACGTCCCCGTCACGTACGAAACGGCGAGGCCGAGGAATCTAAGGTCAACCTTCCGCCGCTTCGCACCCGACATTCTACCGCGCTGTTGACAAGAGTAACAGCCTTGGTAGGAAACTGAGGACCGAAGCGCCTCGCCACCGACCTACCGAGATACCGGTGGAGAGGAGGCTGGGTGCCTCATAACCCGTTGGAACAAGTGCCCCAGACGCTGACTGACGCCCCGAGATGGTTGGGATGGCGGCACGGGCCGCTGATGAAGAACGGAAAAAGGAAGAAGGAACCCATCTGCGTCCGAGGCGGGCACCCACTACGGGGGCAGGTGTGCGATGGAAACCGCCCGGAGAACTGGACAACCGTCAAAGAGGCCCTCGAATTCGTCCGGGACAACTCGGCCGATGGTGTGGGCTTCGCGGTCACCGAAAGCGACGACCTCCTCTTCGTAGACCTCGACAACTGCGTGGATGCGGCGACCGGCGAAGTGGCGCGGTGGGCGGCGGAGATAGCCGAGGAATTCCGCGGCGCTTACCTTGAAGTTTCTCCTTCGGGAACCGGGCTACATGTGTTCTGCCGGGGCCGCATCCCGGTAGAGTTCGCCCAGGGCAAGCGGGACGACGTCGAGGTCTACGCCGCAGGGCACTACGCTACCGTCACGGGTCGCGTACTCGGTGTCCCCGGGGCCGTGACCGAGAAACAAGCAGCCCTCAATGACCTCCTCGAACGCTACGACTTCCGGGATAGCAATGGCGCAAGGAAAAGACGCGGCCGCGGGGCGTCTTCGGCGTCGGCCAAAGCGAGACCCCGCGGCAAGAATAAGCCCCTGAACCTAGCCGGGTCGCTGCCGGAGGACAGAGACCTCGTGGGGGAGGTACGGCGGACAGCGTTGGGCAAACGCCTTTACGAAGGCGGCGACTGTACCGGGTACACCTCGTCCTCCGAGGCGGACATGGCCCTCATGGGGCTTATCGCGCGCCACGCCCCGGACGGCGACCGGAAACTAGCCGTGGCGCAGATGATGCGCGTCTTCCGCGGTTCCGCGCTGGCCGGCGAACTCCTCCGAAAACACGACGAGGAGTACTACCTGCGCCGCACGGCTGAGACGGCCTTGGACAACCGGCATCTGTACAGCCCCGGGGACGGGACGCGAAAACGTGGGGGTTTCCCCCTGGCGTGCGACGACCTACTATTGCAGGCGGTTTCTCTGCCCTGGGCCGGAAAGTCCGGGCCCTGCGACTTTGCCGTGCTGATGTCACTTTTGCTGAAGGCGCGGGAACGCGGGCGGCCGGTTGGGAACGAAGTCAGGGTTCGCCTCGCTACACGCGAACACGCGCTGATGGCGGGCCTGGCGCGGCGGCATACCGTACTCGACTCGGCAGCGAGGCTTGAAGGCGGCGGCTGGCTGCGGTGCCTGCCCCAGGCTTCGGGATGGGATGCGAGAGGGTACGCGATACCGATGTTCCCCAGCATCCGGAATGGCCGTGCTTCGGATGACACATGCCCGAACCATATAGAACACAGTGGGGGTGGGGGTGTGTACTCCAGTGGTACGCGCACGTGTCAACTGCTTGGCTTCGTCTGCAGGTTCAGAGTCCCGTCGGCGGTGTCTTCCAATCCACGGCCATTGAAACCTCTCACTAAGCTGCACGGGCTGGTACTCGCGAAAGTGTTGGTCGCGGGAACTATGTCAACCAGAGAACTCGCGCGGTCAACCGGTCGGCGGAAGAACTCGTTGAAGGCGCGGCAGGTCACCGACCTTGTCTCGGCGGGGCTTCTAATCGAGGACGGAGAGGATAACTACGTCGTGCCCTGCGACCTCAAAGAACGCCTCCAGCGCGAGTTCAAATCTACAGGCGTACTCGACGCCGAACACTTGCAACGGGGGCGTTACGAACGAGAACGGGAGGCGCGCGAGAGGGAACGTGCCGCATGGCGTTCGGGGCCGCCGCCTCCGGAAGACGAAGAGATGGCGGCAGAGACATTGAAACGTCTTCAGCTTGAGGGAGAGGCGCTTGCTACTGGTTCGTCCCCCGTCGTCCTGGAATTGTGCCAGGCAGAGAGAAACGGAGGAGGCGGTAATGGAGCGTAGTAGAGAAGACGCGGTGCGCATCTGGCACGGCCTAGACCTCTCGCTACAGAAACTCCACGAGGCCCTTCCAGGGTTTCAGGAGGCTGGCCGCGAAGACCTCGTTGAATGTCTCGAAGAACTCATAAACGAGGCTGCGGCTGGCCGCGGGGAAGTTGAACAGGAGGTTCTCGATGACCTTGAAGGCGGGCCGGGGGAGGTCAGTGGCCGATGACCTCGACGGACTTCACGGACGTCAACGCTTTCTGTCTAGCGGCCACCGTCAAAGGCTACCTGCCCCCCGACGAGAACGAGGAGTACTTCAAGCACACTCTGTTCCGTTGGCGGGCGTGGCACACCCTGGATGACGGAGAACTACACAACGACGCCATGGAGATGTTGGACTTGTCGGGTCACAAACCGGACGACACGATGATACTTGGCCTTGCGGAACGGTGGGGTCGGGAATTAAATGGTGCGCGCACCATTTCTTTCGGTGGGAGAGGTAGGCGCAGGAAAGAAGAGGTGGAGTGGGTACGCTTTCAGCTTTACCGGCTTACCGCTTTCGAGAATCCCGCGACCGTGAGGGGAATCTACTATCGCGCCGTCTCCGAGGGGTGGATACCGAAGACTGACAAAGCCTACCGCCTTATCCAAGGACAGCTACTCGCTATGCGCCGCGCTGGTTTGTTGCCATGGCATTGGATAACCGACTCGTCGCGGATTGTGCGGCGGCGCAACAGGTTCAAAAACATGGAAGAGTATGCGAAGTGGGTTCAGGGTAACTACCGCGCCGACTACTGGGCACACTCCCGTGTGAACATCGAGTTGTGGTGCGAAAAGGATGCTTTGGCGGGAGTTCTGATACCGGTTGTAGTTGACGAGTTCGGCCTGGAACTGCACATCTCCAAAGGGCAGTCCTCGGCTTCATACGTCTACGAAGCCGCCAGGGCTGTTGCCGACGATGGGAGACCTACGGTTGTCTACATCCTTTCGGACTTCGACCCTGGTGGTTTCCGCATTGCCGGGAAGGTGGAGAGCGAAATGCGAGAACACCTGGGCGACGACTACGACCTCACCGTAGAGCGCATAGCCGTAACGCCGGGGCAAATACGAGACTGAGAACTTCCGACGCGAGAGGTAAAGAAGTCGGATAAGCAAGCGACCGTGTTCGTCAGTCGGTACGGCGATATTTCCTGCGAACTGGAGGCCATCGCACCTAACCAGCTACGGAATTTGGTTCGTGAACACCTGGAGAACCACATGGACTACGGCCAGCTACGGGCGCTCAAACTTGCCGAACAGCAAGAACGCGAGGGACTGGCGCAACTGGACGACTTGTTGAAGGGAAAGTCGTGAGGCTTGTTCTGGGCTTCTACCCCTCGCCGACCGTCAACGTCTCCACCGGGACGTCGAGGGCGTCCGCGAGTTTCCGGACGGTCTTCGGCCTCGGTTCGTGCTTTCCATTCTCCAGCTTGACCACCGCATCCGTCGAAAGTTCGGCCGCCTCCGCGAGTTCGGCCTGCGTAAGCGCCCGGCGGCGTCTTATGGCACGAACTCGGTCTCCTATATGTTCCATCTTCACATCATCCTCCCAACTGCAATCATACCGCATCTCTCCTTTCGGTTTCTTTACAATTTCTATATTATTTCTAGGCATTTTATTGTTTTCCCAGCAAACACCGGTATTATTGTCGTGGGAGGGTGGATAAACGGGAGTCCCGGCAGTCTCCGGGACTCCCCCGAAGAAGGAGACGCATGATGGAGAAGAACAGGAAGGCGGCGAGAATGAACACCCCGCCGGAGGAACTCGTGGGGCCCGGCGGCGCAGCCGGGTGGAAAGGGGAGCGGGTGATGGCGGAAGGTCGGGAAGCACAGGAGAAGGTCCTTGCGGAAACGGAACTGTTGGCGGGCGCGAAGTTCAGCATCGTCCGCGACGAGCACGGCGACTACTTCACGGAGTACCGCGAGGGCGGTCGGGCCAGCCGGGACTACCAGCGGAGCGTCCACGCGGCATTGGAGCGGTTCGCCGAGGCGGTACTCGACGAAGAGTCGGCGTCTTTGGAGACGGGCGTATAGGACCCCCTACGGAAGGGAGAGCGCGATGAGGTTCGAGGTCGGCGAGAGGGTTCGGCATCTCCGGGACCACCGCGCCGGAGAGGTCGTCGAGGCCCGGCATCGAAGGGGTTCGGGGCCGGAGTATCTCGTGGAGTTCGCGGGCGGGGAGCGCCGCATAGACGAAGTAGACCTGGAGAGTGCGGACGTGGGGCTGCGTTCCTACGAACACGCAGAGAACGTCTACTTCCGGCACCAGACCCGCGAGCACTGGGGCGACCCGGAGTACGGGGACGACCCCTCGCACCCGGACGGCTGCTTCTTCTGCGGGTCTCACTCGCACCCTAGCGACTGCTGCCCGGACACGCGGGCGGTGGACGAGTACTGGGCGGAGACGGCATGAGCGTTTTCGACGAGGACATCCAGTGGAAGTTGGCGGTCTGCCCCGAGTGCGAGACGCGGCGTATGATGCCCAAGATTAACGCCACGTGCCTTGAGTGCGAGAGGGAGCAGCGCGACGTGGCGTTTTCTCCCGAGGACATCCGGTTCATCATCTCCTATCGCGAGCCCGCGGGTTTCGTGAGGGGTGCGTGGAAACTCGCGAACGAAAACACCTCGGCGGCCATGGGCCTCGACGTGCGGACGGGAATGGTGACTGTACACCGGTGGGCGGCGGGCGAGGAACTATCCTCGATGGAGACGGAGGATGTGCTGATACTTGCAGTCTGTCCCGCGCACCGGCGCGCCGAACTCCCTGGGCTTCTTGAAGCCGGTTCGGAGGGACTTCTATCGGAAGAGGATGCCGAGGAACTGGCCCGCGAGGTCGTGGTTCGGTCAAGCCTCGGCGATGGAGGCGAGAGGTTCTGGAAGGGCGTGGACGAACAGTTGGCGAAGTTGGAGAGTAATGTACCTGAAAATTGGTAATCGAATCATTAACGCGAACCAACTTATCCACGCCCGCATCCTGGAGAAGGGGGCGCGGTCGTACTGAACATGGCCGGGGGCGACGAGATAAGGCTTCGGGATGACGAAGCGGAGATGTTTTTGGCGGCGCTGCCGACCTACGAACCCGTTGCCGAAAAGGAATAGGAGGAAAGCATGAACCTCGAACTCGACACCATATACCAGGCCCCGCGGGGCGGTTCGTGCCGCCTCCGCGTCTACCTGCCCGACGGCGCGGACGGCCAACCGGTCGTCATCGTCTCCGAACTGCCCGGCAACGAGGGCATGAGCGTCACGGAAGGCGCGGACCGGATAGCCGCCGAGGTCATGTACGAGTACGACCTCTCCTCACCATTCACCTTCATCGAACACTATCCCGCCGAACCTTGTCTCGGCCTCGGGGAGACCTACGACCTCGTGACGTTCTCCGACTTCAGGGTTCGCGAGGAGGCCCCCGATTACCGGGGCGAGGGTTCCGTTCGGCGCATCGGAAGGCAGTCGTGGCAGCCTCTCGGACGCGCCGCCGTCGAGAACCTCGTGGGCTGGGAGGTAGCATGATGGAGTTCGAACAGCGCTACACCGAAGACCACGAGGAATGGCTGAGGATAGTCGAGAAGGCCGAAGGCGGGGTGTACGTCCTCCAGGGTTTCATAGCGTACAACCCGTCCGCGCCGCCCTCCTCCGAACGGCGGTACGTCACCGACCAGAAGGTCGTGGAGAAAGCCGTCGCGAAGGTCCGCGATGAGTTCGGGTGGGGAGTGCTGACCGCCGTCACCGGCCCGCTGACGGTCGGCGTCGCCGTCTTCGAGGGGCGTCCGGGAGAGGCCATCCGCTATGCCGGGGACGATACCGGGGCCGTCGAGGGAGGCTGGTGGCTGCTGCTGCCCGTGGACTACCACGGTTACTTTCACGACCGCCAGCGCTGCCAGTTCCTGGTGCGGGAGTGCGGTCGGGACGTGGCACTCTACGCCCGCGAGTACGCCGAGAAGCAGTCGGGAGAGGTGACGCTGGAGGAGTTCCGCTACACCGTCGAGTACGCCCTGGTGGACGGCGACATCTATGTCTACAACGACCATCCTGACTCCCCGGAGATAGCCCGGGCGCTGTTCGAAGAGGGGCAGCGTGACTAAGAAAACCGTCTTGGCATTCGACTTGGAGACGCTGAGGCTCGCGAACGAGGTTGCCGAGGAGTTCGCCGAAGTTCTTGATGGCGCTTCACCGTGGAGTCGCCCCGACCTATTCGGGTTCGGGGTTGGCATGGTAGTGGACATCTCCACGGGCGTAGCCTACCGGCATCGCAGCCCCGAAGCGATGATAGAACACCTCCGGGAGGCGGATGTGTGCGTCTCTTACAACGGCGAGAATTTCGACCTGGGCGTGCTAGCGGCGCACGGAAACGTCGAGGGAATCCGCGCCCGGCACGTAGACCTCAACACCTTCGTCCGCCAGGGCCTCGACGACCTCCCCGAGGCACAGGCCCCCGGCGTAGACCGGCTGAGGCAAGGCGGCCTCAATGGGCTGGCGAAGGCTAATGGTCTCACGGGTAAAACCGGAGACGGAGGGGCAGCACCGCAGCTACTTAGAGAAGGAAAGATAGAAGAGGTGCTTGACTACTGCGAAGCCGACACGCGCCTCGTCGCCGAACTCTACCGCCTCGCTAGAGACAGAGGCGAACTACGGGTCGAGGCGTTCTACAGCGACCACCATGGCGACCGCGTCTACCTTCCTGAGTTGGTGTACGTCCCACTTCCCATATAGCATCTTTGAAGACTCCTCTCGCAGTCCTTGACTTATTAACTTTTATGAGAAATACCTGGAAATCACAAGAAAATCATCCTTGGCGCGCCGCTTAGAGCACAGTAGCATGACCACCGAAAAGACGCGGGCGAAAAGGCCCGAGAAAAAGCGATGCAAAACCGGGAAAGGCGAAACCGAGGAGATGGCCGCCGACGGCATGGTTATACAGAAAGGCGCTAGGCACCACGAAACACCCCCCTCCTTCCACTCACCTCTACGCAGTAGAGGTGAGTGCAACCCGCAAAGTTTCAAAACAGGGAGACAAGCATGACCACCGAGACTCCTAAAAAGACTAAGCCGAAGAAGAAGTACAAGAAGCGCAAGACGAAACTCTCCTATGGCCCCCGAGGCCTCGAAACCCTCCGCCTCTGCTTTCAGTGTGGAGGTGCGACGCCTCAGCAGCATTCCCGGTTCCTCGACACCAACATTCGCAACTCGTACCGGATTCTCTCCTCCCTCGCTGACCAGCGGCTGTTGGAAAGCGCCCCCGTTCAAACCAACGGTCGGCCCCGCGATTTTCATTTTTTGAGTAAGGCTAACGCTGGTAGGGGAATCGCGCTTGGCGGCTACGAGGCTGGTTTGGAAGAGAGGCGGGCAAAAAAGCAGTACAAGTTGCCTCAGTTGCCGCAGCACGTCGAGCACCGGCACACGCTTAACGAGGTCTATCTCTTGCTGCTGGAGGCATCGCGAACTTCGGGAATCGAGGTGCCACTCTGGAGTATGTGGGCTGAATCCTTCAGGGGGTTCCCTCTACATAGCGCTAAGAAAAGCGAGGCAATTTATCCTGATGGCGTTTTCGAGGTTCAGTTTGGCGGGGGCCTCACATGCCGCTACCTCATCGAGTATGAGTCGCGTTCCAGGCCGGACCATGTGCTGCAAAAACTCGACGCTTACGGCGCGCATTTCGCCCGGCTTCTAAAAGAGAACCCGGACAACATGTCAGATTGGTTGAGGCCACTGATATTTTTGTTCTCTCGGCACTCTACGGCGCTACACGTAGCCAAGACCGTCTCGGGCGCCACGATAGCAAAGGCGCCTGAGTTATCCAGGTACATGGCTTGGCGGGCTGCGGCCTCGAAGAGAGGCATCAACGCTGGGCAGCTAATCCTCTTCGCGTCTCTTGAGACCCTGGAGGCCCGTAGCGCTTTGGGCATCGAATATGTGGCCCTGGAGAAATACGAGGATGACCTCGAAGGCGTGGGGGCTGGAGGCAACGTAGTCGATTTGGAGATGGTCGCCGACGGGATTGATGAGGCGGTGGGCCAATGACTTCCCTGGTAGTCGCACTTCTCCTTGTCGTACTGGTGGTGTTAGTAGTGCTTGCCTGGATGATGTCGAAGCTACCTCGGGGCATCCGCAAGGTTCTCATCGAGTCCGGATTTCCCATCCTCGCGAGGGCCATCAGGTTTGCGACCCGTGCGATAGCCCAGGCGGGCGTGCTGCTGGTTAGCACGCGAACGGGCCTCGTCGTGGCGGGCGGGCTTGCGGCAGTGCTGGTTGCGGACGCGCTGGAGGGTGGGGACTCCGTCGGCGTGCCGGCTGTCGGCAGTCTAGGGGCTTTTGTAGCGGCCCTGGTCGTCGGGGGCGTTGTTACAAGACGCTGGGACAAGTGGTGCCACGCGGTCGAAGAGGTGCTTCGCGAGAATGTGCCCAGGTTCAGACAGACGGAGGACAGGCGTGCGAAGACCAAGTACGGAGGCGGTGGCCCGCTTCGCCTCTACCTCGGCGAGTACGCTTTCCGTTTCTCTGTTCCCGGCGGCATACAGCCCTCCGAACTCGTGGAGATTGAGGAACGGATGCGCACCCGCCTCCCGGCGCTGGAGGACACCAGCTTCGGGTTCGACTGGCGTCTGCAGCATAGTCTCTGCCGGGTGTCTGCGGTCGAGAACATCCCCACCAGTATCACGCTGGCGGCGGCCATGAGCACCGCGCAGGCCAGCGCCGCCGGCTACGCGCCGAACTGGACGTCGCCACTCAGCCCCGACCCGCTACTCATTCCTTTAGGCGTCGCCCTCGGCCCCGGCGGACTGGAGGTAATCCTCTGGGACCCACGCAACTTCTATGGAAGCATTTTGATAGCCGGCGCCCCCGGCGGCGGTAAGAGTTGTATGCTTAGATTACTTGCCGCCCATATGTTGATGTTCGGCTGTGACCGGCCCGGGCAGGATAGTTGGCGCATTCGCGCGGTCGACATGAAGCGGGTGGAACTTGGCTACATGCGTCGCTACGCCCCGGTGGTGGAGGACGTAGCGGTAGACCTTCCGCACGCGGCTGAGGTCTTCGCCGACGCTAGGGCCGAACAGAAGAGGCGCTACGAGGTCATCGAGAAGGCGGGGGTACAGAACATACACGAGTACAACGAACTCCTCGACGGCCGGGGAAAGCCGCGCGTCCCGCACCTCGCGGTAATGTGCGACGAGGTGGCGGAACTCATCCTGGAAGGGAAGGGAAAATCCGAGGAGACGAAGGCCGAGAACGCCTTGAAGGATGAAATACGGGGGGACATGGTTTCCATGAGCCAACTCGGAAGGGCCGCCGGGGTGCATCTGGTTCTTAGCACGCAGAGGCCGACGGTGAACATTATCGACGGCCTCATTAAATCCAACGTCCAGGCGAGAGTCGCCATGGGCGGTTTGGACCGCACGGGTAGCGATGTCGCCATAGAGAGTCCTCTGGCGGCCGATTTGCCGGGTATAAGCGGCAGGGGCGTCTGGTATGAGTCGGGTCGGCTGAAGCAGATGCAAGCCTACTACGCCTCCGTCTCTGACCTCGATGCGATACACGCCGCGCACTCGGGTTCCGGTACCGGCGGAAAGGTGGCGGCGTGAGAAAGATATTGATGGCTTCGCTAGTCCTCATGGCTACATTGCTGGCTGCCCTTGCGGTGACTCCGAGTGCCTCGTGGGCCCAAGAGAACAGCGGAGAGGGCGAGGTACTTACCCGCTATGACTCGGAGGCAACGAAGCAGCTTGCGGCCGAGTACGATGCCCTGTTGCAAGAACGGGAAGAGTATCTCGCTGAAAACGAAACCGCCTCATGGAATATCGATGATGAAAGCAATGCGTTAGCGGACTCGAGGCTGCGGGACATAGAGTCCGCACCGGTGCCTTCCGAGGAAGAGAAGCGTGCCCGGGTGGAGGAACTTCGAAGGCAAGCAGAAGCATTGTATGCTTTACAGACTTGGGCAGACGATGTGGGCGTGAACGTGCAAAGTGACGTTTATTACGGTGGTGCTGAACGTATCGCGGAAGACTACGAGGAGGAAGCCGAGACTCTCGAAGAGGAGGCTGCCGAGGAGGAGGCTGCTGCAGAAGAGACTACGACTCCCGGAACCACGGAGGCCGCTGCTGGACAAAGCCCTTCGGGTAGCGAAGAAACTCCTGGTGGAGACGAGACTCCAGCGGAGGAACCGCCGTCTGAGAAGCTCGAAGGTAGCGGTTCAGGCGGCGACGCTGGCGACGGTAGTCCTACCGGTAGCCCCGCCGGGGGCCTCAGTCTCGGCACCCTCTTGTTGATTGCGGCGGTGGGACTCGGGGTAGTCGTCTACGGCCTCTCCGTCTTCTCGCGCCAGGCTGTAGGGAGAAAGCTGTCCGGGGCGTGGCGTGCGAGGTTCGGGGCGATGCAGGCGACCGCCGGGGCTGCTTCAAAGAAGCCCCCGGAACCGCCTCGCGAGGAACCCCGGCAAGAACCGCAACGGCCTCCGGGAGAAGAATCCAGTGGGACTACAGAGAATTCCGGGTCGGCTATGGCGGCCCCCGGGGAGTCTAAGGGTGTGGAGGGTGGGGAAGTGCCGCCTCGGGCGTCACAACCCCGCACAAAGGGTCACAGGGAAGCTACGGATAGCGAAGCTAACGACACCTCCTCTCTCGACGATGAAACTCTCGCGGAGTGGTTCGCGCAGGAGATGTCGGAGGAATCTGGCGAAGAACCGAAGAAAGAATCTCAGCGTTCCGAACGGCGGAAAAAGCGTCGCGGAGATAGCGGAGACACACCTGAAGAGGCTCGCGAAACGCCTAAGAAAGCTCCGGCAACGAAACCCGACTTAAACGAGATAGTCGACGAACAGCTTGGAGCAATGTGGGAGGCCGGCGAACTTGGTCCTATGGACAAAGTCGAGGTGCGGATTGAGGACGGAAAAATCGTTGTGAGGAAAAAGGAGTAGGGGATGCAGCAGAACGAACCTCGTCGGGAGATAGTCGAACACACGAGTCCGGCGTGGCGCTTGTTGGCCGTCGGGCTGTTTTTCGGGGGGCTGTTCTTCGGGGGCTGGTTTGCGCGGCTGCTTGGGCTGGTTGACCAATTCGCGACCTTTTTCGTGGTTACCGCTTTTACGGCGTTTCTCTTCTGGGCGCGGAAACGACCCGACAAGCTGCGTCGTCGCTTCGGCGCTTTCGGAAAAGTCGCCATCGCAATCCAAGAATCCGCTGACGACATAAGGGCGTCGATTTTCTCCAAGTCGGTTTACTATGGCGTCCTGTTCGGGGCAGCCTACGCGGTGTTGGTGATAGCTGCAAAGGCCCTCGTCGTGGCGACCGTAACCTCACTTTTTGCCTGGCAGATTTTGGCGGCGGTGGGTTGCCTTGTCGCCGCCGTGGTGGTAGCGCCGCAATTCTTTGCCGCCGTTGGGCAGCACGTGTCCATACCCGATGAAGACTACCCTGAGGAACCTCGTAGGGTAGATAGTGAAGAGGTTCGAGAAACACTACCGGAGGCGCAGAACCGTCCTGGAGATGAAGAGGAAGAGGAAGAGGAGGACTCTCGGAAGGCGGATGCCAGCGCAATCGGCTTTTACGATGAGGAAGGCAATCAGCTTTCTCAGGAGGAGTTCGAGGAACTTTTTGCAAACTCCGATGGCGAAGATGAGTAAGAAAGAGTCGGCCGTAGTGAAGGTTCGAAACGTAGAGTAGAGTCGATGGAGGAGAGTTAGAGATTGAGGAAGGAGGAGAAGCATGACCGAGAGAAGCCAGCAGTATCTCAACTCGGAGGCTAAGTTCGCCTCGCCGGAGACCAACGAGGGTATTGGCTACTACTGGGATGGAGAGGAAGTCTCTCCCGACGAGTTCAGCAGGCGCGTCTCTGAGAAGGCTGAACGTCTGCGGGCCGAAAGGGCTGAGGCCGGGGAAGAGTAGCTAGACCCGTCAAACAAAAACTCGGACCTTCCACAAATGTTTTGTGGAGAGTCTTTTTTTGAGAAGTTCGTCTTTGAAAAACGTGTCATACAGTTTCGGCGCTGCAACTCCCGAAGCCCCACATAGTGCAGATGTGGGAATCGTGTAGATGTGGGAACATAGCAACTCGCGGTAGAGAACTACTGGTCTAACAAGTCCGCCAACTTCACGCCCAACGCCTTCGCAACTTTGTCGGCATTTGACAAAGTCGGATTGATTTCACCCCTTTCTACACCCCCGAGATAGGTTCGATGTAATCTAGCTTTGTCGGCCAGCGCCTCTTGAGAAAGCGGAGGTTCGAGTTTCTTGCGTTCCTCACGGACTCGGCGGGCGAACAGCAGTACTATCTCGGAATCACTTTTTCTCTTCGTCATCTCCGAAACTATCGGGAAATGACGAATTTACGTCTACAGAAAATTCATAGGCAGATTATTCGTAGCATTCTTGTATTATTAACAATGACGTTAGAAAGTCGGGAGTTGTGTTGGGACTCTCCGGCAACAATCAAGAAAGGGAGGGAACTAATGAAGAGACTACTGTACATATCTACCCTGGCGGTGGTGGCGACGCTGCTGCTGGCACCCGCGGCCCTGGCCCAGGAGGATATCGACTGCTCGGTGCCGGCTGAGACTATAGGTGCTCCAGAGCGCGTCTTTGCCTCCATCCCCGGGGCCAACGCCTGTTTCGTAGCAGAGGCCAGCCCCGACTTGATAAGCGTGCTCAACAGCCCCGCGTATGACGCTGATACCGGAGAAGAAATCGGTCTGGTCAAGGACATTGACCCGAACCTGGCCGAAAATAATCCCTACAGTGAGTTTTGCGCCGCCTTCCCGTCATTGGTTGACGACCTGACGGCCCAGGAGTATTTCGAGTCCTCGGCGAACGCCGCCGAACAGGCAATCCTAGACCCTGATGGAAATGGAATAGCGTGCGACTCCGCAGAACCTGCAGACCCCGGCGCTGGAGGTGGACAGTACGGGGATGAGATGCAGCCTCCGGCCCCCGAAACTCCAATAGCACCTGAGACCCCGACGGCACCCGAGGAAGAGATGCAGCCGCTTCCCGATACCGGTGGGGCTTCGCTTTTGCTACCGGCTGCGGGATTGCTACTCGCAAGCGGCCTATTGGGTCTAACTGTGATGCGTAGACGCTTGTAAGAACTACTTGCAGAGAGGGGGAAGCCTACACCTTCCCTCTCCTCGTTTGTGGAGGGTTGGGAACATGGGGAAGGGATATAGGACATGAATGCACAACAGCGGATAGCACTGATGGTTGTCGTGCCGCTGGTAGCCGTGGTGTTGATTGGATATTTCGTGGTCAGCGCCGCCGGAGGGGGTGGCCTCGGCGGTTCTAACGACGTTGAGGGGGAGTGGGTTCTGACCCTACCATTGGACACATCGTCCGGTAAATATGAAGCGGGTGAACCTGAGACGGTCGAGGTGATGGTCGAATTTGGGCGTGGGGAGTCGGGAGAACTCTTTGGCACCGCGTACTCCGAATACGCATACGATAGCTATTCCAATCTCGAGGTAAACGAAATTATCGAGGTCGACGGCAAAACGTCGTTTGTCGTTGAGGGACCCGACGACGACGAATCGGGCGGCGACTACATGGAGATTGAGTTTTTCGATGAGACCGAAAATCCTGGCGAGTTGGAAGGCGCTGCGGAAGGCGAGGTGGGCCGGGCCGACCCGGACGTTCTCGGTACTTTCACGGGCGAGAGGCGGTAGCGATGCGCCCACCACTACTCGCGGCGGTCGTCGTTGTGGCCTTGGTTCTGGCCTTCGGCGTAGCTTGCGGCGGCGCGGCCCAGAACCCTCAGGAACCGCCCTCTGAGGACCAGGAGAATCCGGGAGTCGAGGAACCGGAGGCGCAGCCGGAGGTTACACAGACCCAGCCTTTCTCGGAGACCGCCGAGGGCCGGGCGGCTGCATCCGAACTGATGGTGATAGACGAGGAACTTGGTTTCCTCGTTGATGGCGTTGACGGCATAAGGGAACGCATTTTCACTTTACAGAACGCCGAGGAGTCTCTGTCGGAGGCGCTTGGGGGAGGAGACGACTCCTGCACGTACGACTCCGTGAAGTGCGACGTGGTGGAGGCAGAGGAACAACTCGAAGAAGACCGCCCCGAGTTGCAGGAGATAATTTCTTCCGGAGGGTCTGATAATGGCGTCTGCACGCAGGTCATCAACCCCTCGTACTGGGAGTCGGGCGACGGCATCTCGGAAGCCGCTATGGACGAGTACGAGGACGCCCGAGATGCGGTTGAGGAGGCGGCCACGGGTGTTGACGAAGACATTGCCGAGGGATACGAGGAGTTGGAAGTGGCCCAGGGGCTTCTCAGCCGATTTGAACCGGAAGAGCGCCCCGAAATGAACTATGACCGAGGTTCGATAGAACAGCTTGAGCGGAACGCGGAGGAGGCCAAGGAAGTGGCGCAGGCTGCTATATCGGGGGCGGATGGGCAGCGAACCGTCTATGAACAAAGGGCGCGGAACGCCACGAACGAGGCGTTAGGACTCTACGAGGAGGCGGGGTGCGAGTGAGAGTCAGAGAGGGAGGCGAAGTAAGAATGAACGCTGTAGCGAACTATGTGAGTTGGGTGTTCTCCGGTTCCTGGGCACGGAAAAGACCCGCTGGTTCCTCGATGACTTGGGGTAGACTCGCGGCCTCTTGGCTTCTCGCGACCATCCTCGTGGCCCTTTTGTTCGCCGGACTCGCGGCGGGCGGGTTCTTAGGGGCGGTAGCCGTGGCGCTGCTATTCCCGTTCGCCCAGGCTGCTATCGTCGTCGGTCTCGTATACGCCTCACGAGTGCCGCGCAGAACTCGCTGAGAGGCGTCATATAGCCTCTAGTAGCGCACCGGTGGCGACGACCTATCTCTCACATCCTCTCTTCCGCCTCGGGGCCGTCACAGAGGCAATTTTCGATGCACAACGGCATTTTTCGTTGGACGGCCCCCGGTTCGCCCTTAGACTCCTCTACGGACACAGACGAACCGAGGGAGTTGATGACAGACGAGGCATGTTCAACTAGAAACTAATGCAGAACACTACAAGTTGAGCAAAGGCCCTAGTGAGGGTCGGAAAGGACGCAAAAATGTCGCGGTATTACCTGGGCCAAATTCTGTACTTTGCGGGTGCCGTGGAGGTCATCGAGGAACGCCACCGGGAACCCGTAGTTGATTGTCTCCCGCCGTCGGTGAAGGGCGGCACCTACTTTGTGTGGGCGTCGCAAGGTGAAGAACCCGTTGAATACGCCGTGACGTACGAGTTCCCGGAGTCCGGCATGCCCGACGTATCGTGCAACTGCAGAGACAACCGGCGGTGCAAGCAGACCTGCAAGCACGGCTACGCCATCCTAGAGCATGTCGCGGTCGTCAACGAGTGCCTCGATGTCAAGGACCGGATAAGACGTGCCCTTGAGGCCCTTGAAAGCGGCGATGAGGGCGTAAATTCCGAGTCCACCCAGAGACAAACCATCGAACTGGCGACGCGGGAATTGGAGGCGTTCGAGGCTGGGCATGGTGGGGAGCAGCGGGCTGTGAGGTGTGCCGATATCCTTATCGAGAAGAGACTCGCGGAGCGAAGGAAATACGACATCCCTCTCCCTTTTGATGATGTGGAGTTGCTGTCGTAGGTTTGCGGGAGGCGGGGGGCTTCGGACCCCATCCAATGCAAGGGAGGGGCGATTGACGAACTGTTATCGGGCCGGGCTTCAGACATTGGGCGGCCAGCGCTACCGCAAGCTGCCCCGCGAGCTCCGGGCGCTGCTTCACGTACACGCCAAAAGAGACGAGTACGTGGGGGCGGTCGCGGAGGATGTCTGCCGGGTCCTGGGGTTTACCGGACGGGACGATTTGGCCTCGCGGCTGGACGATGCGCTGGCCTCCATCATCGAAGGCGAGGTTCGGGGGGGCGGCGGAAGATACCGGTGGGGAGTAAGCGACCTGGGGCTGGGTGTTCGCGGTGCTTGCCTTCGACCGAGAGACCAACCTGGGGGATACCTGAGACTTGACACAAACATTTGTGTGAGGTTCTCGACGCTATAATTCTTTGAGGGCCGCGCCTCTTTTTGTAGTTTCCTCAGCGCGGCTCTTTTGCTTTCCGGGCAAGAAAAAGAGGAGAGAGGTGTAGGCTCTCTCCTCCAAATGGAATTAGCCTTTACGGACGTTCTACGACCGGCGGCGGACTACCTTCAACCCGATGAGGCCGGTGGCTAGAAGTAACCCGGCAGCGGGCAATAGGAGTGCCGGGCCACCGGTGTCGGGAAGTACCGTATCAGTCTCGGTAGCCGGTGCAGTTTCAGGTGCTTCGTACTGACCCTCGGTAGTGGTGGGGCTTTCGTACTGACCATCGGTAGTGGTGTCGAAGCCCGCGGCCTCTTGTTGCTCCGGAGTCAAGTCCTCATCTGGGTTTACGTCTTGATTCTCTACAATCGGAGTCTCGGCATTGGGACGAGGGTCTTCTACGACGGCCTCTATCTCTTCGGGTGTCTGGTCTTCCACGTTCTCCGGCACGCAGATGAACTCGCCACTCGGACGTAGAACGCTAACCTCTCCCGTTGGGCACTCGGACCCCTGTTGGGCCAGGGCTGCGGGCGCTATCAATAGCGTTACCACCATCGATAGGCTGGTCAGGTACAGTAGTCTCCTCATGCAGCTTCCCTCCTCATTCGCTTACGTCGCTGGGGAGTTACCTACACGTCATCCCCCCAGACTTTAACAACGGTATCTTGGCAAAGTCTCACTGTCAAACACGGAATGTTACAGACGTTCTTCGAGCGGGCGAGTTCCTAGGGGCGGTAGTTGTGGCGTTGCTTCTCCCGTTTGGGCAGGCCGCCGTGATAGTCGGCCTCGCCTACGCCGCACGAGTGCCGACCAGGTCTCTCTGAGAGGCGTCACACGGCCCGCGAGTGTAGCCCGGATTCCTTACGAGGGATTGTATAGAGACTCGAACTCCGATAGAGTCAGGCCAAGATATTGTTCAAGCTAGAATCAGGACAAAGAGGGTGGAGACCTTCGTGAACCCATTCAAACGAACCCAGGAGAATCCAAGGCTACTTGTCAGAGAACTCTTCGCTAAATACGAGGACCCCGACGAAGCTGCTCTATTATGGAGTAAGTCCGTTGCCGCCCGAAGCGGCCTCAGCCCGGAGAGGGACCAGGTCAGATTGATTCGAGAACTCCGCAAGGCTGACCCCAGCCTCGACCTGGCAACGGCAAGGTTCATGGCGAAGGAAGCCGCTAACCATTAACACTTGACCCTCGTCGAGAACCCCGAAGTAGTCCGGCTACCGATAATATACGCATAGCCAACGGAACATTGAGCCGGTCTGTGGCTGTCACAGGGGATTGTCGGGGCCGCTAACCTCCCCATCATATCTGCTCGCCAGCTTCCCCAGCAACCTCTGCAATCTGCCGCGGTGGTACCTCTGTAGCATCACCGGGTAGAGGTTGAGAACCACGTTAAACGCCATCAGCCATACGACGGCGTCAAACCATCCCCTCAGCGCGGCGTACCCAACAAATGGCAATATCAGCGCGAATACGAATACGTGGGACGCTTCACCCTTACGGGACTCGTATTCGAGATGCCGCAGGTTGGGGGCATCCAAGCCTTCTGAAAACTTCGAAAGCCGCATGGTGGGACTGAAGACCCGGAACGGCCCGCTATAGACCAACTTCTTGATGATTCGGACGCCCAAGAGTTCGTAGACTCGCCCCGTTCGCTCGAAATCTTTGACGGAGTAGTACCTCTCGGGAAAGTAGCGATGCAAGGCCGGGTCAACTACGCTGACTACTACCCCTGCCCAGCAAAAGGCGAACCAATTGACCAAGAAGGCGAAGACGGGACTACGGAACCCGAGAGCAGCCCAAAACAAGATGGTCGCGAACATGAACACGACTGTCAATACCGAGGAAATGCTCAGTTTCTTTAGGGCTAACATCTCCCAATCTCCATCATAGGGGCTGCGTCCGCCGGTAACGGTTTCCGTACATGGCGCGATTGCTGAAGACCACCCTCCCAGTGTAGCCTAGCCTCCTGGACTGTGGTTTTAGCATCGTCAGGGGGACGAGGCACAGAGGCCTCGCCTCCGAACCTCTTTGCGAGGCCCGGTGGTGGACGGGACGTGAGGCCATGAGCGCAAGCTGATGGCCTTGTTGCTGTTTCAGAGGTTCCCATACGAGCTAAACCATTCAAATTGCATGAACGGTCAGAACTCGGAGGTTGAGTAGTATCCTGCGTCGAGTAGAATTTCTTGGTGGAGCCCAGTCCGAGACAACTTAATAAGCGCTGTCTATGTGGTAGCGGAAAAGCCTTCAAGAACTGTCACGGTCAAGAAAACTTGCTCAAAAGACGCCCCAAGGTTCCCGTCTATAACTCCGAACCGAACGATTTCCTCGATGCCCCTGGCTATACTTATTTGACCTCTATCTTACTATCCGAGGATGAAGATAAACCTAGAAGCGACCCTCAGGGCGAGCCCGGTGAGTACGAGGCGACCTTCACACTTCTACAACCGGGACAGGCAGCTGAGAGATTAGCCGGTTCCGGCTTGACCCGCATATTCGAGGTTCAGTACGAGGCGACTGAGGGAGATTCGCACCTGGCACTGTTCTTACCGAAAGACGCACGGCCCTCCTCCAACGCTGGGATAGGCAGGGTCAATTTATTTCAAATAGATAAGGATGATGACAGCGCCGCCGGCATGAAAATCATCCTAAAGCCCAATGAACATGGCAGGCTTTCCAGGGTAATCATCATCCTTGAAGCCGAGAACTTTTTGGACGCGGAGAAGCGAGCCTACTTTGAGGCGGCTTCATTGTTGAGCTATCTTGCCTTTGAACTAGACATACCGCTGCGCATAGCTCACGTCAGCATCAAGGAAATAGCTAGTGGTCAAGTAACCGTGGGTTTCGTTAGACAGTTCGGCTATAAGGGGATGGGAAATCTAACGAGCCGCGACGTCGGAGGCAACTGGTCGGCCTTGAAGATTGTAGGAGGCGCTCACGCTGCCTTGACCAGCGTCTACAGGGAGGCGCTTAATTCAGAAAGCCCCTTCTATCAGTTTCTTTGCTTCTGCCGAGTCATTCAGCGTCTCAAGGAGCGGCTACGGCCCCGGTGGGAGAGAATGATAGTCGAACGCGATATAAGGCTATTGCCTACTTACAGAAAGCTGGAGAGGTTCCCGGATGGCGGTGAGGAAGACGAGAAGTTTACCGAAGACGTTCGGGGAATGAAGTTTACCGCCGTATACGATGACCGGCTGCGGCCCCTGCGCAACGGGATAGGCCACATCTTCCTGGAGGATATGAGCGATGAGGATTCCCTGGAACGTTCAACCGACGAGTACGAATTCTTGCACGATGTTTACAAACTGCTTCCCGTAGCTCATCATGTGGCACGCACAATGCTCAAGAACGATTTCGGGCAGAGCGGACTGGCCCAAGTAGCCGCCAGGCTGGCACAGAGGAGTGGAGAACACTGAGTTGGGACGGCCCACATTGCTGGACAGCTTCGAACGCGACGGAGAGTGGTGGCTACCGGGCGACGCGGCTGAAGTCCGCGTGTTAGGGGGGGTGGCATTCGACCTGGCGCAAGGGGTGCGTCTGAAAACCCTGTGGCCTTTCCCCTAGCCACCATCGAGAATTAAGAATGTCTGGCCTCACACTGGGCTTTAGTCAGACTGCAGTACTCATCTGATGAGGAACGACCTCTGTAACACTAGGCCGGGCACCGATAGCAGGACAGTTAGTCGGCATCCTCTACGGTCGCGCACTTCAGTACGGCATACGCCTCTAGGCCATAGTCGGCCCGTTCGAACCCTTCGATAATCACATTCTTGCCGACTTGGGCGGCTATATCCTCGGGTACGCCTCGCAACAGGTAGAAGGGCTGGTTGTCCAGTCCTCCGACAGCCAGGGCGTATCGGAAGCCCGTCTCTTGAACAACGTCCCTCGTCGCAGGACGGGAATATAAGTCCACCACGCGCCCCGAAACCCACACCGGTATCTCTTCGCGTCCGCTACTCGCCCGGCTCAATACTCACGGTGAGCTTCTTGGCCTTGAGACGCTCCTCGTGGAGTTCCGCGAGTTCCCGGTGGCAGCTTGTGATGACGGCCTTGCCCTGGGTGTGGGCGGTTAGCATTACCTTCACGGCTCTCTTCACGGTCATACCGGGTACGACCTTTTTCAGCACGTAGACTACCCGGCCCATGCCGTTTACCCAGTCGTTGTGCAAGATAACGTTCCAGGGAGGTTCGGACCGGACTCTCTCCCGGATTTCGGGCTTCCGTACGGTCTGTCCGCCGGGTAGCGTACTCGTCATTGCCCAATGATAGGCCAAGAGACCATGCCAGCACAACAGGCGCCAATACTCATCCCCCGAGTCCTCTAAGATGATGAACTGTGACCGAACGGGTGAGAAACTTCCTTCGCAGCGTACAGCCGTGGCAGGCTATTGTGGCCTCCCTGATGCTTCTCGCCCTAGTCCTGCTTGTTGTCGCGGTGGCGGCTATAGGGACTTGGTTGAGTGTCCGTTCCGTGGAGGGGGAACTAGGCCGGCGAAGCCAGCAGTCGCCCAGGGTCGAGGTCGCGCCGAGTTCGCAGAACCCGCCGACACTTCCCGCGCCAGAGACTTTCGAGGACCTTCCCGCCGAACAGAGGCCGGAGATCCCGGGCCTCGCGGCCCTGGACGTGGTTGGCTACCTAAAGTACGGGCCGGGCGGCGACGCCTTCGTGTGTTCCGGCCCCATCGCGGGCGGTGGGGACACTACCGTATGGGAGTGCAGGTCGGCCCCGGGGGGCGGGCCGCCGGTCTACGAGGTTCGCGTCACCGGCGACGGCCCCTTGTCAGTCTTCTTCGTGGAGGCGACCGTCTACGACGCCAGCCGGGAACAGGCTGCCGAGTTCCTGGGGTACGCGGGTGGCCTCGCCTTTGACAATCCTGAACCGGTAAACGTCCGGGCGTGGGTAAGGGGGAATGTATCCTCCGGCGGACAACTGGCGGCCGGCGGCGCGGAACTAACCCTCTACGGCACAAACGAGGTGCGGACGCTAGTCGTGGCCGGGGTCCCTCGCGAGATTCCTCGGACGGTTCCGGCGGGAGGCGCTACCGTTCCGACTTCCGGGGACGTTCCTCCGGTTACTGTGCCGGACGAACTCGATGCGGACGAGTTCGACTCCGAAGACGACGGTTAGGCCCCTCGCGAAGAGTCCGGCTGCCGTAGAAGCCATGCCAAGTTGAAGCGGGCGACTGATAGTAAGTCGCCCGCCGTCTACCGCACGAGTTCTTCGTGCAGGTTTCTAGGTGGCGGTCGCCTGCCGGCCAAGGTCTCTCGACGCCGGCCCGTCGCCAGAGGGCAGGATGTCGAAGTCGAATATCTCAGTCGGTATGTATAGCGTGGCGCAGGCGTTCGGGATGTCCACCATGCCGCTGAAACGGGCCTCCACGGGTGCGGCGCTAAGAAGCAGATATGCTTGCTCTCCCGTGTAACCGAACTTGGTGAGGTACTCGATGGCGTTCAGGCACGCCCGCCGGTAGGCGAGTGTGGCGTCCATGTAGTGGTTCGCGCCGTCCTCGTCCACCGAGATGCCCACGAACGAGAGGAACTCCGAGTAGCGGGGCTCCACGGGGCCGGGCTTGAAGAAGGGGGCGTTCATACCGTAGGCGTCCATCCCGCCCTTTATGATGTCTACGCCGAACTCTATCCAGCCGCCCATCTCTATGGCCCCGCAGAAGGAAATCTCCCCGTCCCCCTGCGAGAAGTGCAGGTCGCCCACAGAGAATAGCCCGCCCTCGACGTAGACCGGCAGGTACGCCCGCGCGCCGCGGGAAAGGTTCTTTATGTCCATGTTCCCGCCGTGTTCCCGCGGCGGCACCGTCCGGCAC
Organism: Rubrobacteraceae bacterium; assembly: GCA_965213905.1. Lineage (GTDB taxonomy): Bacteria > Actinomycetota > Rubrobacteria > Rubrobacterales > Rubrobacteraceae > SIRX01. The sequence continues at coordinate 3,020,865 of OZ243922.1, forward strand.
GCCTCGCCCGACACCCGTTCCCTCTCGGATTCCGAGAGTGTCCCCAGAAGGGCGTTGTCGGGCTCAGGAGGCAGCGCCAGGGGCGGCACCCGGTCGGGGTCGGTATCTATGAGGGCCTGTTCCCGGCGGTTCCACTCGGCCAAAAGGTCGTAGGAGGGGGCGCAGCCGAAGAGGCCCGGGTGCCCTATCCCGGCGAAGCGCACGCCGGGGATGTGGCGGGAGGTGCAGTAGATGCCGTGGAAGTCCCACACGGCCTTGTGGGCCTCCGGGAAGCGGTCGGTCAGAAAGCCGCCGCCGTTCTCGCGAGCGAAGATGCCCGTGTAGCCCCAGCCCGCCCCGGCGAGGCCGTCGGGCGCGGTCTCGGGCAGGTGAGGCCCCATGTCGAGAATCTCCGCGACCAGGATGTCTCCCGGTTCCGCCCCCTCTATGGCGATAGGCCCCGAGAGGACGTGGTTGAAGGAGAGGTCGATGTCCCGGACGTCGTTGGCGTCGTCGGTGTTGTTGATTTGTCCGTCGGTCCACTCCCGGCAGTCCATCCGGAAGTCTTCACCCGGCCTTACGGTGGCGGCGGGCGGTATCTCGGGGTGCCAGCGGTTGTGTCCGGGCACCTCCTGGTCGAACATAGACTTGCTCTGGTCTATCCGGAAGACGTTCTGGGCCACGGGTCTATCCTTTCCCTCGTCCGTTACCTGGAGTCCGGCACTCTCCCACGGAGTGCCTCTCTGCTATCCTGGCAGCGTAGCGCTAAAGTACGGATGTGTCAAAGGGAAAAGTAAGGAGAAGAGGTGCCTATCTACGAGTTCCTCTGCGAGGCGTGCGGCCCCTTCGAGGAGCGCCTGAGCTTTTCGGAGTCCGCCCACAGCGCCCCGTGCCCGTCCTGCCACCAGGCGTCCCGCCGCGTCTACTCCATGCCGGGCGTGAGTTCGGCCTCTCAGGCGGAGAAGGAAGCCCGCGCGCTGGGCGAAACAGGTGCCGGACCGCAGGTGGTGAAGCGTCCCGGTAAGGAGACGGCTTCTTCTAAGAGACCAGCGCGCGTGGGCGGCAGACCCTGGCAGATAGGGCATTGAACGACTGCTAAAGAAGATGACCCGGAAAAGAGGAGAGACCGTGAACAACCACGAGGTTTTCGACCTGGGCGACGTAGTCTTGCAGGAAGGCGCTACTCTGAGGGACGCCAAACTCGCCTACAAGACGTTCGGCGCGCTAAACGAGGAGAAGACCAACGCCATCGTCTACCCGACTTGGTACTCGGGCAGACATTGGGAGAACGAGTGGCTCATCGGCGAGGGCATGGCCTTGGACCCGGACGAGTACTTCATCATCGTCCCCAACATGTTAGGCAACGGAATTTCCTCTTCGCCTTCGAACACGCCCCCACCCTACGACAAGGCCCGCTTCCCCCGCGTCACGCTATACGACAACGTGAAGGCCCAGCACAGGCTTGTTAGCGAACACTTCGGCGTAGAGAGGCTGGCCCTGGTGACCGGTTGGTCGATGGGGGCGCAGCAGACCTACCAGTGGGCGGTGAGCTACCCCGACATGGTGAAACGGATGCTGCCCTTCTGCGGGTCCTCGAAGACCAGCCGCCATAACTTCGTCTTCCTAGAAGGTGTGAAGGCCGCCCTCACCGCCGACGACGCGTTCGAGAACGGCTGGTACGAAGAACAGCCCCAGAAAGGCTTGAGGGCCATGGCCCGGGTGTATGCCGGGTGGGGCTTCTCCCAGGCCTTCTACTGGGACGAGGTCTATAAGAAAGAGATGGGTTTCTCTTCCCTCGAGGACTTCCTCGTGGGTTTCTGGGAAGGCTTTTTTCTCGACGATAGAGATGCCAACAACCTGCTGGCGATGCTGTGGACCTGGCAGCACGGGGACGTGGGGAAAACTCCCGGCTACGACGGCGACCACGCGAGGGCGCTTGGCGCTATAAAGGCCAGGACCATCGTCATGCCGGCGGAGAAGGACCTTTACTTTCCGCCCGAGGACGAGGAGTACGCACTCGGCCGCATGAGTAGCGCGGACGCCGAACTCCGAGTCATACCGGGGGTGTGGGGACACTTTGCCGGGGGCGGTATAAACCCGGAGGACATAGAGTTCATAGACGCCGCCCTGAAGGAGTTGCTCGCCAGTTGATGCCTCTGGTCTGCAGCGCATCTTGCAGCCGCGAGTAGGGGACTTAGCAGAAGGCATCGCTAACTGTAGAAGTTCTCCGGGCCTTCCTCAAAGGCGTCCATCGCGGCGTCCACCTGCTTCTTGTGGGCCTCGTGCAGAACCGTGGCGATAATCTTCTCCATCCTGACCCACATCTCCCAGCCGATTCGCTTCTGTTCCTCGGTGGCCCGATGCCTCCAGGCGCACGGGTCGTATTTGATATGCCATTCCGTCATGTCCCAGAGGGCGTAGCGGACTCCCTCTACACCCTCGGTTCGGTGGACTTCCACGAGTCCGGGGATACAGTCCCGTTCTATCTCGTCGAGGCTTTTGAGGTGTGGTCGGGGTTTGTCCATGGAACCCAAAAGTTAAACCGCCACGGGTTTGTAGCCGCCTAGAAGCGCGTGTCCCGCCCGCGCCCAGAACACATCGGTTCCCTCGAAGCCCGCCTCCTCCATCCACAGCAACTGTTCGGGCAGCGTCGAGGGCGTGTCCATAGGGTCGGGGTAGTCGTAGACGTTCCAGCGTTCGCGCACGAAGAACTCGTGTGCCCGCCCGTCGCCATGGATCTCCTCTGAACGGCGGCGAATCTCCTGCTCCCACGCCCGGGCGTAGTGTCTACGGCCGCGTTCGGTGCGGGGTTCCATCACGTCGGCAAACAGCAACGCGCCGCCGGGTTCCAGCCGGTCGAAAAGCCGGGCGAACAGGTCGCGTTTACCGGCGGCGCCTAAGTGGTGAAGCACAAGGGAACTCAGGAAGACCCGTGCTTCCGGCAAACAGTCCGCCCAGGAGGGGTCTTCAAGGCGGAACCGCCGGAGTTCCACTCGTTCACCGTGCCCGTTTAACGTCTTCGCCGCCTGCTGCAGCATGTCCTGAGAACCGTCTAGGCCCAGCATCCGGGCCTCGGGGAACTCGTGCAAGACCGCCGCACTCAACCACCCCGCCCCGACGCCGACCTCCACGCCTAGGAAAGACTCTTCTAGTTCGGCGGGTATCAAGTCCAGGAACGCGCCTTCTATCTCTTCCCGGCCCGGAACCATCGCCCGGCCGAACTCGATGAAGGTTTTCGACTCTTCCTCGCCCCAGGTTTCCGGGGCCTCGTTGACGCGACTTGTGCTTTCGTCCACCTCTGGCTAACCTCGCGACTCCCATAGTCTGTTGGGCCACATTCTACGGCAGCGACTCGCAGGGCACACCCTCGCCGTCGCCGTCTAAGTTGTGGGGGTCGCTAGGGTCTCGGTCGAGAACCGCCCGGGCCTGTTGCTGGGTCTCGAAATCGCTGCAGTTATAGTCGCCATCCGAAGGGACGGGCGGTATCCCGCCACCGCCGGAAACCGACGGGGACTCACTTGGCGCGGGTTCAGGTTCGGGGGATGCTTCGTCGTCCGCGGCCTCGGACTCCGAAGCCGAACACCCTCCGCCGATTCCGTTCCCCCTGTCCGCGAGTTGGCAGAGTTCATTCCGGGAGAGGCCCCAAAGCCCACGTCCGGCCTCGCGGGCCTCCCGCTGCGCTTCGAGGAACCTGTCCGTGTAGCGGACATTCGGCGGGAAAGTCGCGACCTGGGCGTAGCCTTCCTCCACAAGCGTCTCGTTGAACATCCCGCCGTCCTCAAGCCACACGTAAGCGAGGAGTCTTCCATACGGGTCTATCTTCTCGGCGTCCAGTTCCAGGGCGACATGCTGCCCGGAGAGGGCTTGTTTGGTGAACTCCGAGGCCTCGGCCCCGAACGGTTCGGCCTCGCCATAGACTTCGGGCGTGTCCACCCCAATTAACCGTACCTCGGAGACATCCTCGACGACGGGTGAGACCTCTATGGTGTCCCCGTCAACGACGCGGGAGACGGTTACGACAGTTCCGTAATCGGACAGTGAATAATTCCCAGGGTCGGCTGTGACTTCCTGCGGGACTTCCTCGGCGTCAGGTTCGGGAGAGGAGGATTCAGGGACTTCCTCCGGTTCGGTGGGTTCTTGCGTGGTCTGGGGCAGCGTCATCTCGAAGACGACGCTGGGTTCGTTCTCTTGCCCCGGCCCTCCATCGGTTGTGGTGGCGGTCTCGCCGCAGGCTGCTGTTAGCAACAGGATTGCCGCGAGGAAAGTTAGGGGGATGACTCTCGACACCCATTCGAGGCGCGGAGACTCGCGGCCCGATTCAGTCTTCCCGATTACGCTTGAGGCGCGCTGGCGCAGCCGGCTATCCAAACTTTCGCTTCTTCGACAGAATCCCTTGCACCTGGTCTTCACCGAAGCCGGTTTCTCGCAGCAAGCACGCCTCCAGAACCGACGACAGCTTTCTGGTCAGTTGATACAGTTCTTTCCCGACCGCTGCCAACTGCTTTTTGTTCTCGTCGAAGTGAACCAGGTAGTTTCTCGTCTCCACGACCTTGCCGACGAAGCCCATCCTCTCCTTCTTGCCGTCTCCGAAGATGGGTTGCATTACCTCGGGGTCGCGGCGCATGATTTCCTTGAGCCTCTTCCGGAGGCTGGGTTCGTTGCTGTAGGCGAGTTTCCCCCGCAGCCATTCTCTGTGGGCTTCTGGCGTGGCGTCCAGAACCTCGCCGAGACGCTGTTCGTGTTCCTCCTCCGGCAACTCCGTCGTTCCTAGCGCCCTCCTGTGGTACGCCTCTACACCCTGTACCAGGGCCAAGAACCGGTCGTCCAGGTAGGCTGCGGAACCGTAGGCCGTGCTGAAGTACTGGTCGTAGACGGGTTCGAGGGTTTTCGCTTTCTCGAACCAGTTGCCTAGAACGCGGCCGAAGTCGTCGCGGAAGTCGTCCAAGGTAAAAAGCATCTCCGCCGGGTGAACTTTCCTGTCCGCGCCCCTCATGCCCGCGAGTCTGTAGTAGATTTCCACCACCGGCCCCTCCTCCGACTCTACCGTCCCTTGAAGCGCCAGCGGTTCGACCAACTCTCCAACCCCGAGGGTCAGGAAGTTCCGGAATCGGTGAAGTACCCTACTCCACTCCTCGAAGGATTTACCCTGAGGGTACTCCACGGAGAACAGAGTTCTCTGTGCTATAGCCGCCTCACCCACCAGGCCGAAGGACTTCTCTCTTAGCGTGGCGCGAACCTCGATGCCGAAGCGCGCACCCGCGGCCGAAGCAATGATAGGGGAGGGGCGCTTGTGTTCGATGACCATGGGGTGGGTCGTGTGGTCGTCGGGCAGTTTAAGGCTAAACCCCGAGATGCCCGCCCACTCGTCCAGATGCCGGTACTCCGCCATCACCTTCTTGAATTGGACATTTCCCACAGCCGCAAGGTGCGCCCCGACAAGCACGATTCTAGCGCGGAAGGAGGTCTTGATGAAACCCGCCATGTTTACATCTTTGTTCGTCTCACGGCAGTTCCATAGGGTGACTGGCTTGCCCTTGGAGGACAAACCCAGTATCAGTTCGGCCTCCATAAGATTCCGTTGCATTGCGGCAAATGGGTCTTCAGGGTCTTTGATGGAGTCCAAGAGTTCCAGCGTCGCGCCGGAGTCGGGAGAGAACTCTAAAGTGCCCGGCGCCTTGCCCTCGGGCGTCCCCGGCAGCCACCATAGCCCCTCGAACTCGAATTCTTCCATCCAGAAAGGATACCAAGAGCCACATCTCTTCTATACGCTAGGTCTCTTCGCCTCTTCAAAAACCTTGAAATGCGGTTTGGTGCCTGCCGTTCCGTAACTTACTTCAACCAAACCGGTACAGGAACTTTAACTTCGAAAAGGTTTTCCACAGCATTGTTTTCGTCTCGAGGTACGTCGACCAGCATGTTCTTCTTAAAGCCTTGTGCGATTCTGTTTGTGGCGTTCCCCACTAAAGGATGCATCTTGCGGCTCACCTCGAACACAAACTGGTTGTCAAAAACTATGGGGTTGTCGCCAAAAGCCGACAAGTCTTTAACCTTTTGGGCGTCCGGTATGGTTATTGTGCCTCCAGTGTGGACTATTGAATGTCGCAACTGCCACAGTGTTCGCAGTCTTCTGCAATCATCATTGGAAAAGAATTGGACATTGAAGCCGAATGCATCGAAGTACCTATTTACCTTCTCTGGGTTGTGCCATCCTGACAACGAGTCAGCCAACAAGATGCCGGCTGAAGCGCTGAAACCACGATATGCGGACATCATTACAGGGTCGATTTCCAACGATGATGTCTCTTTTTTAAGCTGTCTAAAGAAATCATCCACCCGAAAGTCTTGCAGTAAGCTGCTGCGTTCGAACACTCCCGCGAACAAATATCTCTGGTATGTCTCGAAATGGCCCATGATAGCGGGCAAAAAAGCAGAGAGGATGTGCTGGAGGCTGTCCAGGGCGGCCTTACTAAACGTACCATCCTTCTTCTTTTGGAAGTGTTGTTGACAGTGATTAACGGCGTCTTTCGCTTCTACCGTGTACTTCAGGAATGCTGTAGCTGGACTGTTCACGTAGTCTTGGTGAAGTACGTGCCGCCCTTCACCGTCAATGATGTACTCGTGAAACTCTTTCTTTGGTCTACCCTTTGGCATGTGGAACCATTCTGACAGAACAGGCAGAGAAACACTAGCTACATCTATACCGGGGAACAGGTTCACCAGAACCACCGCCGCCCATAGTTCCTAGTAGGATAGAGCATCGCAAGCCTGGAAAAGGTTCTCGCGGGGTGGCGAGGTGGGGCGGTTCAAGCTGAGTCAGCGGTTCTGGGTTCAGGCAGCTTCGTGAGGGCCAGGAAGCCGGGAAGAAGGGCCGGGTAGACTACTGAGTTCCAGGATGCCCAAATTGGAGGAGGTATCCGACCATGCCTCCAGTACAATTCAGGCGATAGCGGAACATATTAACTGGAGGCGATTATGTGCGGCAGATATACCCTCAAATCCAATGGAAAGGCAGTCGCCAGTCTCTTCGGCCTCGCGGAAGAGTTCGAGATAGAACCCCGGTACAATATCGCGCCCACTCAAAACGTTAAGGTCGTTTTGGAAGACGATGGCAGGCGGCTTGAGGCCATGCACTGGGGCCTCATACCTTCCTGGTCAAAAGACCCGTCAATAGGCGCGAGGATGATAAACGCCCGGGCCGAGACCGTGCCGGAAAAACCTTCTTTCCGAAGCGCATTTAAGAAGCGTAGGTGTCTGATACCCGCCGACGGTTTCTACGAGTGGCAGAAGCAGCCGGACGGCAAGCAGCCTTTTCACTTGCGAATGACAAACGGCCGCCCCTTTGCCTTTGCGGGACTGTGGGAGACGTGGAACATGGAAGGCGGAGAGGAGATGCTTTCCACGACCATCATCACGACCGAACCCAACGAAGTCGCCGCCGAAGTTCACAACCGGATGCCCGTGATTCTTACGCCGGAGTTCTACGATGCCTGGCTGGATACCGAGAACGACGACCGAGAGGAACTTCTCGCGATGCTTGCGCCGTACCCCGCCGAAGAGATGGAAGCCTATCCGGTGAGTCGAAGCGTCAATCGCCCGGCGAACGACTACCCGGAGGTGCTGCAGCCAGTCTAGTCCTCGCCCCGTATACTCTCGGAGTGACCGGAACTAACAAAGACTCTAGTAAGAACGGCATACTCAAGGAACCGCGCCTCTTCTTCGCCGCGGACGGCCCTCTCGCCTCAAGAAAGCCCGGCTACCGGGAACGCCCTGAGCAGGTAGACCTCGCAGGGGCCGTCGAGGAGTGCTTCGCATCCAAGTCTGTCTTGCTGGCCGACGCGCCGACGGGTACTGGAAAATCCCTGGGCTATCTCGCTCCCGCAATCCTGCGTGCCGCCCAGCGTGGCGAGAAGGTCGTGGTCTCTACCGCCACCCTCGCCCTGCAGGCGCAACTACTCACGGAAGACCTCCCGCCGCTGAGTAGCGCGGCGGCGGAACTTCTCGGATACCCCGAGGACGAGGGCGTCTCCCACGCCGTGATGAAGGGCCGCAGGAACTTCTTGGTGCGCCGCAGAACCGAGTGTAAAGATACCTTTTGCAGAAAGGAGAGGTTCGGAAGCAACGGGTATATAAAGGCTAAGAAAAGGAGGAAACGTAAAACCCAAGACCTCTGGGTCAACAGCTTACCTGACGGCGAAAGCCGAAGGGGACAAGAGCATGCTGGTAAAGCGGGAAGTGTCCGAAGGCGTTTACGGCACGGTCTCGCAAGGCCCGCGCGATATGGTGAGAGCTGGATTGCCCGAAGCCCAGTTCCCGGCGATGTAATTGCTCATCCCTCGACCACAACGCCTAGCATGCGAGGATGTCGGCATACGGTGGTAGCAAAGGAAGCCATCGGAACCTTCCGGCTGACGAGCGGTGGGGAGCGACCCCACTCAAGGGAACGAACGGGACACCTACGTCGCGCTAGAAAACGTCTGGCACTCAGGGAATGCGGGATGACCTACGGGGCGAGAGCCCTACGGTTACGGAGTGCTCATAGTAGTCGTGGGAGTAACGACCCACCAAGGAGACCGGGAAAGCCGGTCACAGGGCGAAGGGGCACAGGTGTCATGGATGTATCGGGAGAGGGAAGAGCGCGAGATGCGCGACACTGAAACGATCCTGAACATCATCCACGAACGAGGCAGAAGAGGACTGCCTTTGGAACGTGTCTATCGACTGTTATTCAACCCCAACTTGTACCTCACAGCTTACGGGAAGATCTACCGAAACGACGGTGCAATGACCCCCGGAGTCACGGAAGAAACTGTGGACGGGATGTCTATAGCTAAAATCGAGGCGATCATTGACGCCTTGCGTCAGGAACGCTATCGGTGGCGGCCAGCGAGGCGAACTTACATCGAGAAGAAAGGAACCAATAAAAGACGCCCGCTAGGACTCCCCACCTGGTCAGATAAGCTGCTACAAGAGGTCATCCGTCTCATCCTTGAGGCGTACTACGAGCCTCAGTTTAGCGACCACTCTCATGGCTTTAGACCAGGAAGAGGATGCCATACCGCTCTTTCAAAGATCCACCGGACCTGGACTGGTACGGCCTGGTTCATCGAAGGGGACATATCCGATTGCTTTGGCAGTCTGGATCACGAGACACTACTCTCGATCCTTTCGGAGAAGGTTCACGACGGTCGCTTTCTGCGGCTGATCTCAAACCTTCTGAAGGCCGGGTATCTGGAGGACTGGCGCTTCCACAATACCCTCAGCGGCTCGCCGCAAGGAGGCATCGTAAGTCCTGTCCTTTCAAACATATACTTGGACCGGCTGGATAATTTCGTCGAACAGACATTACTTCCCAACTACAACCGCAAAGCCAGAAGGAGAGCAAACCCGCAGTACAACAAACTCAAAAACGACGCGAGAAGCCTGGCAAACAGGGGAAAGATACAGGAAGCCAACGAACTGCATAAGCAGGCTCGACATCTTCCAGTTTACGACCCCAACGACTCAGGCTACAGGCGACTGAGATACATAAGGTACGCGGATGATTTTCTTCTGGGCTTCAACGGACCGCGGAAAGAAGCCGAGCAAATCAAGCACCAACTCGGAGAGTTCCTGGGTACGTCCCTTAATCTGGAACTCTCGCAGCCAAAGACGCTCATTACTCATGCACGCTCGGAGGCAGCACGATTTCTTGGCTACGACATTGTTGTTCTACACAATGACGCAAAGCACAATCAGAGAGGCCGCGCTATCAACGGCGGGATCGGCCTGAAAGTGCCCGCGGAGGTAGTGAGCGAGAAGTGTGCCCTCTACATGCGAAACGGCAAACCCATACACCTGAAGGGACGAACGAGCGATAGCGTTTTCAGCATCGTCTCTCAATACCAACAGGAGTTTCGGGGCGTCGCCGAATACTACCAGTTGGCCTATAACCGCTCGACGCGGTTCGTCCGTTTGAAATGGATCATGGAGCGATCACTTACCAAAACCTTGGCGAATAAACTTCGTACCAGGGTTCCAAAGGTCTACAATCGCTTCGGCACCATTATTCAGACGGATAGGGGACCTTACAAGGGTCTCGAAGTGAGAATCGAGCGAGAAGGTAAAAAGCCGCTGGTAGCGCAGTGGGGAGGTATATCACTCGCGCGAAATAAGGAAGCGGTTCTAAACGACCATCCCTACCGTGTCTGGAATGATCGCACAGAGGTAGAGGAACGACTTCTGGCAAGTGTCTGTGAGCTTTGCGGCTCAACAGAGAATGTCGAAGTCCACCACATCCGAGCCCTGAAAGATCTCCAGCGCAAGGGACGGGCCGAAAAGCCTGAATGGGTCAAAAGGATGGCATCACGTCACCGTAAGACCCTGGTTGTCTGCCAAAATTGCCACATCAGCATCCACGCTGGTAAAGGCAAGAGGAGCCAAGCTCTATGTTGTGGATAGGATACTGGAGAGCCACGTGATACGGAAACGGTCATGCGTGGTTCGGAGGGAGGCCGTCGGAAAAGTGCCCGAACTCGGGTAACTCGCTGGCGGCCTACCTACTGCACCAAGCGCCACCTCGAGACCCTGATGAGTGGTTCTATCTTCGACTCGGAACTCGTCGCCAACCTCGACAGGTGGGCCGCCGAGACCGAGACCGGCGACAGGGAGGACCTCACGTTTCCGATGCCCATATCCGCCTGGGCCGAGGTAGCCTCTGACGGAGACGACTGTTCACCGAGAACATGCACGTACAGAAAGGGTTGCCACTACTACGCCCATCGCGACGCGGCCTCAGAAGCCGACATCCTGGTGGTGAACCACGCGCTACTATTGGCTAACGTCGCCTCCTACGGGTCTATCTTCGATACGGAGAACCGCCACTTGATAGTAGACGAGGCCCACCGCCTGGAAGAGATTATGGCCGACGCCTTTGGCGCACGGGTTTCCTACGCCCGTATCCTCTACGTCACGAGGCAAGCACGAAAACGCTGCGAGGCAGCGCACGCCGCGACGAACACCGCCGAGATGGCTGCTGAGATGTTTTTCGAGGAACTCTCGGGCGGAACTACCCGGTTGCACCAGAGTCCTCCTAAAGCCCACTGCAAGCTGGTCGAGGCGCTTAGGGACTTGAGGAGTGTCCTCGCGCACGCCCCCAACGAGGAGGCAAACCTGCTTCAGGGGATGGTCGGGAGATTGAGGAGAGACCTCGAAATGTTCTTTGGCAACCCCGACGATGACTATGCCTACGCGGTGGTTGCCGGCAGGAATCGAAGCCGGTCAGCGAACATGAAGAACTACCCTGAACTGAAGAGTTGGCTGGTCGAGACGGCTGACGTGTTCCGGGAGGAGGTGCTGCCTCATTTCGAGGAGGGCGGAGTCGTCCTTACTAGCGCCACCCTGGCCTCCAGCGCTGGTAAGAACCGTTCCTTTGCCTACGCGAGAAAGAGACTCGGGCTAGACGAGGTGCCGGAAATCGCGGCAGAGGGCCACGGGAACGGCGGGGATGGTAAAGAGGCTGACGAGGTCTCGCGACCGGTAAGCGAGTTCGCGGGCGCTGAGGTCTTCGACTACGGAAATAGAGTTCTCATCTACGCCGAGGACGGCGCAAGCGGCGGAATGCCCGCGCCAACCTTTGGCAACGCCGACGCCTTCACCCGAGGATGCGTTCGTAGGACGGAGGAACTCGTAGGCCTCTCTCGCGGCAGGGCACTCATAATACTCTCGACCAAACGGGCGGTCTCCGCCTTCCGCGAGACCTTCAAATCACCATACCCCGTGCGCTACCAGGGCGACGATGCCCCTGGGAGGCTTGTGAAATGGCTTAGAGAGACCGAAGGCGGAGTGTTGGTTGGAACCGCGTCTTTCCGAGAGGGCATCGACGTCGCGGGAGAGGCATTGTCGCTGGTCGTCATGGACAAGGCCCCGTTCGCGCCGCCGGACGACCCGGTGACCTCGAAGTTGAAGGAGAAAGCCGGAGACGCGGCGTTCCGCGAGATTTTCTTGCCGAAGGCGCAGGTGGCGATGCGTCAGGGTGCGGGAAGGCTGATGCGCCGTCCCGAAGACCGGGGAGTCATAGCGATACTCGACCCGCGAATCTCATCTAAGGGGTGGGGCAAGACGATACTGTCCAGCCTGCCGCCTGCCCCCAGGACTACGGAAATCGCGGACGTCGCCCGCTTCTTCGAGGCCGGGTGAAGCTACGGCAAACTTTCCCAGTCGAAGCTGGTCTCCGCGACGAAGGCCCTGAGGGACTCCTGCAGCTTCTCCGCCGAGAGGATGAAGAGTTCGGCGTGTAGCCTCCGGGTGTGGGCGTCCGGGTCGTCCTTGCCCAGGGGAGAGGAGTCAACCTCCTCGCGGGCTTCGAGGTACAGGCCGCCCTCGTCCGTACCGGGTTCGCAGTAGGGTCTCCAATCCTCCACGGCCTTCTCATGGGCCATGCCAGCTATCAGGAGTTCCTTCCAAAGCGTTTCCGCGTCCTCTGAGACCGAAGTCCTCAGCACCGAGGGGTTGCGCGTCATCCGCCCGACCTGTTCCCGGTTCTCCGCCAACCGAGCCGCTGCTTGTTCTCTGTCTTCCACTCTACTCTACCCATCCTTCTAGTTGCGCGTGAACTTGCAGAAGGTAGCTTTTCTCTTCTCCGGGTTCTCCGGGAAGCCTCAAAATGGAGAAGAGTGCCTTCCAATCCTCCCCTCCGTCGGTGAACGAGTAGTACTCGTACAAACAGTTCTCATCCTCGCTGCCGGACGTTTCATCCTCCCTCGTCCAGCCCGCCTCCTCTAGCTGGGTAGCGTAGTGCTGCATTAGCTGCCGTAAGCCGAGGGCTGTGCGGAGTGTCGTGTTAGAGGACGCCCCTTCAAGGCCCCTGTAGCCGCCTCCGCCGCCTCCTTGAATCTCACGGGCTCCGGGCGGCGGCTTTAAGGCGGGTATGATTACTTCCTCCTGGAAAGGCCCGTGCCGCCCTCTCCTAAAGCAGGGCGAGTTGCGTCCCTCCCCGGTGAAGACCCGGAGTCTGACGTCGGTGGGGGAGTCCTCACCGCCTAAAGGCACCTCGTTAGTGGTGAGGAACAACGCAGGCCCGCGCTCCCCCTTGCAGTAGAGTTCAGGGTCGCCGGGGATGCTTCTTTCAAAACCCCCTTCGCGCCATTCGTTCTGCCGCTTCTCCCAATCGGCCTCTGCTAGCGCCGCTTGGAACGCTTCGCGTGCCTCCTCGGCTGCTGAGTTTGAGTCCAAAACGACCACTACCTCTTGTCCCCTGGGCCAAGAATGCCGGGCCAACGACCCTACCAGGCTAACCCCTTCGGGCATCGTTATCTCGAAGGACATGCCCTCCGGCAGTTCACCAACGTACAGTTCTGGGACTTCCGCGCCCTCTCCCGCGTAACGTTCCGAGAGAAGCCTTAACGCCAGGGCGCGTATTGTGTTCTCGCCGCCGGTCTCTATCCGAACCACCTCCATCAAGAAGTACTCTTCCTACAATACATCTTATCGTCTGGGACTCTGACTCTACAGTTGTGAGGAGAAGCGGAAAACCGAGGACAAAATCTCTATAAGCAGTGCGTTTCTACAAACAACATGGTTTCTGTTAATCTCACGGGCAGGAAGGCCAATACACGCTGGGGAGGTATCGGCTCAATGAAGTCTGGCGAGGGGAAGTCCCGCACGACGCCGGAACCCGAGGGGCCGGAACAGATAGCCGAGAAGGTTCAGAGGACGCGTGAAGGCTTCTCTGGGCGGGTGTGGCGGGCCTTCTGGCGCGTAACCGGTCTTGAGAACCTGTCTCCGGGAAAGCGGGTGATTATTCTTTCGGTCGGCCTTGCCGAACTCGGGATACTAGGACTTGGCATCTTCACGGACCTGGCCGCCTCGTGGCTTATCACAGCCGCCCTGGCGATTGCGCCCCTGGTCTTCCACAAGACGAAGAAGGAAAAGCAGGACGGCGGAACCGTCTCCGGTAAGGGTTCTCGATAGGAAACGCGGACACACCGTCGTGGTGGACGGCGACTACCTCTCGTGGTGAGGTTCGGTAAACTAGCGCCGACGCGACTCCACGACCCAACGGAGTAGGAAAACCATCGCGACGATGCCCACCACCGCCGGCATCAGCGGTGCGGCGGCACAGAGGGCCACGTCTCTGCCGATTAGGAAGCGGCAGAGATGGGAGGACTGCTGCAACCTCTTCCCAGACACAAGGCACAACGGCGCTCGATAGTGCCGGCGGCGCGAAAGTTTATCCCGAGGGCCATTGCCAAACCTTTCACAAGGTCATTACACTGCTTGCATTGAGACAAGTAGGGGAGGATTCTATGACTCGCTACAAACCGGCCAACTCCTTCGAGACCCCGCGCTTCTCGGGCGTCCGAACCTTCATGCGGCTGCCAAACGTGCGCGACCTCGAAAACGCCGACGCCGCCATAGTCGGCGCCCCGTTCGACACGGCGACCACCTTCCGGGCGGGTGCACGCTTTGGGCCGGAGGGCATCCGCAGCGCCTCGCACATGCTCAGGCCCTACAATCCATCGCTAGACATCTCCATCTTCGAGCACCTCTCCGCCATAGACTACGGAGACGTGCCGGTGGTGCCGGGCTACATCGAGGAGGCTTACGGGCGGATAGAGGCCGGCCTCCGGGAGATACACGAGGCCGGGGTAATCCCGATAGTGCTTGGCGGCGACCACTCGATAGCCCTGCCGGAGCTTAGGGCGGCCGCCGCTGTCCACGGGCCTCTTTCTCTCGTGCAGTTCGACGCCCACCCCGATACCTGGAACGAGTACTTCGGCAAGCGCTACACTCACGGCACGCCGTTCCGGAGGGCGGTTGAGGAAGGGCTTCTAAAGACCGAGAGTTCCATACAGGTCGGGATGCGCGGGTCGCTTTTCGACGCCGGAGACTGGGACGACGCCCGCGAGCTTGGCTTCGAGATGGTAGAGACCGACGAGGTGCGGAGAATCGGTTTGCCGGAGACCGTCTCCCGCATCCGGGAACGCATTGGAGACGAGAAGGTCTACGTCTCCTTCGACGTGGACTTCTGCGACCCGGCGTATGCGCCGGGGACGGGCACGCCGGAGGTCGGAGGCTTTACCAGCCGGGAGGCGCAGGAGTTCTTGCGGGGGCTTTCGGGGGCGAATATCGTCGGGGGCGACGTAGTGGAGGTCTACCCGGCCTACGACCCGGCGGAGATTACGGCCTTCCTGGCCTCAAACGCAGCCTTCGAGATACTCAGCCTGGTCGCCGTGCGCGCGAGGGAGAACGCGGGGGAGGGATCTAAAGCGTGAACGCGGTCGACTACCTCGTAATCGTCGCCTACTTCCTCGTGGTGGTCTTCGTCGGCTACCTGGGCTTGCGGCGGGCGCGCAACGTAGAGGACTTCCTGGTGGCGGGCAGAAGCCTGGGGCCGCCCATGTACGTCGGTACCTTGAGCGCCCTGGTTCTGGGAGGGGCCTCGACGGTGGGCGGAGTGAGCCTGGGCTACCAGTTCGGCATCTCGGGGATGTGGCTGGTGCTGATGCTCAGTTTGGGGCTTCTGGCGCTGGCCCTCCTGTTCACCACCCGGCTTTCCAAGCTGGGCGTCTACACCGTGGCGGAGGTTCTGGACTTGCGCTATGGGGACTCGGCACGCCTCATCAGCGCTGTAGTCATGTTCTCCTACGCCCTGATGCTGTCCGTTACGCAGACCATCGCCGTTGGCACCCTCTTCGACGTTACCCTAGGGATTCCGCGCACCTGGGCGATACTCGTGGCTGGGGGTGTTGTAGTTCTGTATTCGGTGGCGGGCGGGATGTGGTCTATTACCCTCACCGACTTCCTGCAGTTCTGCGTGATGACCGTCGGGGTCTTCTTTATATTGCTGCCCATTACCCTGTTTCGTGTAGGAGGACTCTCCGGACTTCAGGAGGATTTGCCCGCCTCATACCTCAGTTGGACTTCCATCGGGTGGACGACCATCTTCGCCTACTTCCTCCTGTTCTTCTTCGGCATTATGATTGGGCAGGACATCTGGCAGCGGGTGTTCACCGCCCGCAGCCCCGGCGTCGCTAGGTGGGGAGGGACTACCGCGGCCATCTACTGCGCCGTCTACGGGTTTACCAGCGCCCTCATCGGCACGGCAGCGGCCGTCCTTTTCCCGAACCTCGCAACCCCCGACAACGCCTTCGCCCAACTGGCTACGAACCTCCTTCCCATAGGTCTCGCGGGGCTAGTGGTCGCGGCAGCCCTCTCTGCCATCATGTCGACGGCCAGTTCTGCGCTTCTGGCCTCGGCCACCCTCGCCGCCGAAGACGGCTACGCCCGCTTTTTCGGAGGCGGCAATGGCGACGACCAGCGGGAATTGCTTGCCAACCGCGTCTCGACGTTCGTTGTGGGCATCATCGTGATAGGGATAGCCCTCGTAGTGAGAGACGTGGTGGGAGCCCTGACCGTAGCTTACGACCTGCTGGTGGGAGCCCTGTTCGTTCCTATAGTCGGGGCCTTCTTCTGGCGGCGGGCGAGCGGTAGAGGAGCCCTCATCTCCATGGCGGTAAGTAGCGCGGTGGTGATAGTTCTCCTACTGTGGCGCGGGCTGCTATCTAACGACCCTATAATCTACGGGCTTATAACGAGCCTCGTGGTCTTCGTGATAGCCAGCCTGCTAACGCCGGAACCTCCGGAGGAACGGCTTGAGGCCTGGGAAGAGCGCCTGGAGGAACCAGCCTCGACCGAGGAAAGCCCCGTGGCTTGAACCGCGGTTGGAACGCAGGCCAGCCTCACGGGTAAGTAGGGTTACGTTTCTTTCTGAAAGTTCTCCTTCGCCGCATCTAGTAACTCAGGCCGGGAGTATAGTTCCACGGCGGTCATGGCAATCTCAAGCGCGCCGTCGACCACGGTCTTGTCGCCCTCGGCTGAAGCAGCGGCTTCGGTGGTTTGTTCGGTATGCAACGCCAATCCCGGTACGAGCTCGATGTAGGGGTGCGCCGAAGGGACGACCTGGCTGACGTTGCCCATATCAGTAGAGCCGGAGCCCCCCGCCTCACCCTCCGCAACTTCACGGCCCAAGGCTTTCAGGTTGACTTCCGAAAGCCTCACCAGCGGGCCATTTAGTTTGAGACTCTCGTAAGCCGGCACGGGGCGGACTATCTCCGCCTCCGCACCCGTTGCCAGGGCGGCCCCCCGAACGCAGTTCTCGACTGCGGGCATCAGGTGTTCCTTCAAGTATCCGTTGTCGGGAGAACGGACGTACATCCGCAGGGCGGTCCTTTCGGGAATTATGTTCGGCGCCTGCCCGCCGTCGGTAATGATGGCGTGTATCCGCGAGTCCGGACGTATCTGCTGACGCAACAGACCTATGGCAACGAGCGTGAGGTTCGCCGCGTCCAGGGCGTTCACGCCCTCGTGAGGCGCGGCGGCGGCGTGGGCCGGTCTGCCGGTGAAGGTAACCTCTAACGCCACCCGGGCCAGAAACGCCTTTGCCCCGCGGTTCTCCCCGGCGGGGTGAATCATCAGGGCCGCGTCCACGCCATCGAGGCAGCCGCCCTCTATCATGTACGCCTTGCCGCCACCGCCTTCTTCGCCGGGGCTGCCCAAAGCCACCAGTCGCCCCGGAGTCTCCGGATGTTCTTCCAGCCACCGTTTCGTGGCGATGGCCGCCCCAAGTCCCGTTGTGGCTATGATGTTGTGGCCGCAGCCGTGACCCAAACCTTCCAAGGCATCGTACTCGCAGAAGACGGCGACCGTCGGGAACTCTCCGTCTTCCGACTCGTCTCCGGCATTCGAGGCGGTCGCCGAGAAAGCCGTCGGCAGGTTCGCCACGCCTCTCTTTACGCTGAAACCGTGTTCCTCCAGTTTCTCGGTAAGGAGGGTGCTGGCGAACTCTTCCTCGAAGCGAATCTCCGGCCGTCCGTGTATCCGGTGGCTCACGTCAAGGAGTTCCTCTTCTACCTCCCCGATGTAGGGCCGCAACTCTTCCAGATATTCTGCGGCATCGCTTTCGGTGAAAGACAAGTTCCAAGAATGGCCGTCTGTCATGGGCGTTTACCTCCCCGTCGTTTCTCACAAAGCTATCCGGCATCTACTCACCAATTTTACCCATCAAGCCGCAGGTACTCTCCCGGGCCTATCGGCAGGCCTAGCAGCGTCCAGCCCACGAACATAATCACCCAGCAGGCGTAGAACAGCAGCGTGTAGGGAAGCATCAGCGAGAAGAGGGTCCCGAAGCCCGCGTCCTCGTCGTAGTCCTGCATGAAAGCCAAGACCATCGGCACGTACACGTTCAGCGGCGTGATGATGTTGGTCGAGGAGTCTGCTATGCGAAAGGCGAGTTGGGTGTAGGCGGGATTTATGTCGAGTAGCAGAAATAGCGGCACGAATATGGGGGCCTCAAGCGCCCACTGGGCCGAGCCGCTGGTTATAAGCAGGTTCAGGAACGCCGTCAAGACACTAAAGCCCAGGAGGCCGAAGATGCCGGTAATGCTGAGGCTTTCGAGGAGCCCTGCGCCGTTGACCGCTACCCAGATGCCGAGGTTAGTCCACTCGAAGTAGGCGATGAACTGTGCGGCGGCGAAGATAAGGACGATGAAACCGGAGAGGTCTTTGATGGCCTCGCCCATAAAGCGGGACACGTCGGCCGGCGCGGTTATCTCGCCGACCGTAACGCCGTAGGCGACGGCCACGGTTATGAAAAAGAGGAGGATAATCGGGACTATGCCGTCTAAGAATGGAGAGGGAACGAGTCCGCCCTCGTCGTTTCTTAGGGGCGAACCCGAGGGTACGAGCACGGCGACCAGCAGAACGACGAAACCTACAGTGGCTATCAGCGAGTTCCTTAGTCCCCGGTTCTTCTCGGGGGTAATCTCCTCTAGCTCCTGTTCCTCTCCGTCCCCCTGATACTCGCCGAGCCTCGGTTCTATTATCTTCTCGGTTACAAACCACCCGACGGCGACGAGCATGAAGGTAGAGGCAATCATGAAGTACCAGTTGGCGACCGGTGTGACATTCAGGTCGTCGTTTACTATGCGCGCCGCCTCCGTGGATATACCGGACAACAGCGCGTCGGTTCCGGCTATGAAGATATTGGCCGTGAACCCCGCGCCGACGGAGGCGAAACCGGCCGCCATTCCGGCCAGAGGATGCCTGCCGAGCGTCAGGAAGACGAGTGCGGCCAGAGGCGGAACGATGATGAATGCCGCGTCAGAGGCGAGGTTTCCGATGATGCCGGTAAAGATAACCGTCACCGTCACCATGCTGGGCGGCACGCTCAAGATGGTCTTCTTCATGGCGGTCTCGAGCAGGCCGACCTTCTGGGCGAGTCCTATGCCAAGCATAATGCCTAGAACGAGGCCCAGGGGCGGGAACTCCACGAAGTTGGTGAGCATGGAGGTCAGGATGTAGCGGATGCCTTCTCCGGAGATGAGGCTTCTTATGGTTGCCTGTTCACCGCTTGACGGGTCTTCGAAGGTGACCCCGAAGAGACTCACAAACCAGGAGAAAATTATTACGAGCAGCGCCAAAAGCACGAATAGAATGAACGGACTTGGGAGCTTGTTGCCAAGCCACTCCACCACATCTAACGTCTTGCCGAGTGCGCCTTTCCTCTGTTCTCCAGCCGATTCGGACACATTAACCTCCCCAGGTTAGCCCTTCCTTAAGAGCATAGTAGCTTAGAGTCCATGCGCCCGCCATATACAAATGGCTAAACTTACTGGTTACTTGCGGGAGGTGAACCTCCGCATCGAGAAACTAGGTAGAGATTTAGCCTCCAAGCAGGTCGGCGACTATGAGGATGGACTTCCGGTTTTATTTGAGTCCTGCTACTGCCGAGGTTCGCCTTATGACAGGTCGGCCGCAACGAGCGACTCGACTACGACCATCGTTTCCTTTGCCCAGGATACCTACTTTGTGAGAATAGAGGACCGTGAACTTTGGCCGGGTGTCCATAGCTGATTCATGGACCATGCATTACGATGGTAACAAAGAGAACTACAAGGTGAAGTATGAGACAATGTCCGCAGTAAAGATAGGAAAGGAGTTTCGCTTATGGCTCCGGGTTCTCAGAGGTCTTTATGGCGCAAGTATTTAGACTTTCCTCTCATATGGAAGTTCGCCATAGCACTCGGTTTGGGCGCGATTGTCGGTCTTATTGTTGGGCCTTCCATATCGGTCATTCAGCCACTCGGCGACATCTTCCTGAGGCTACTTCAGATGCTGATAATACCCATAGTCCTCTTCACCCTGGTGGTCGGTGTCTCTTCCATCAGTCCCGCGCAGTTCGGGCGGGTGGGGATAAAAATCTTCGCCTTCTACATAGTCACCTCGGTGGTCGCGATAACCGTGGGCCTGCTTATCGCTACGCTTGTCCGGCCCGGCGTCGGGCTGAACATCACCCCTGATTCGGGCGAGGGAGGTTCCCCCGAGGAAGCGCCGCCGGCGACGGAGACGCTTCTCAATATCATCCCCGAGAACCCGGTGACGGCCATGGCCGAGGGGAACGTCTTGGCCGTCATCTTCTTCGCGGTGGTCGTCGGCATCGCGCTGACCGTGATGCAAAACAGCGGCGACGAGAGGCTTGGCGAGTTGGGAAGTCTCGTGCGGCGCTTTTTCGAGGGCGGCGAACAGATAATGTTCCTTATCGTCCGGGGCGTCCTTGAGTACGCGCCCATCGGAGTCTTCGCCCTTATCGCCGTGACGCTGGGCGAGACGGGCCTCGACGCCTTGCTGCCGCTGGCGAAGCTAACCGGGGTGGTCTACGGTGGCGTTGTGCTGCAGATAGGCTTCTACGCCTTGTTGCTGCTTTTCTTTGGGGCGAGTCTCAAGAAGTTCTTCTCGCGGGCGCAGGAACCAATGGCTACGGCTTTTGTAACCCGTTCAAGCAGCGGAACGCTTCCGGTCAGCACCCAGGCGGCGCGGGAGATGGGCGTTAAGGAGGGCGTCTACGGGTTCACCCTACCTTTGGGCGCAACGATAAACATGGACGGCACGGCTTTATATGTTGGGGCGGCGACCGTGTTCGTCGCAAACGTCGCCGGGGTCGAGTTGTCCCTAGCCCAACTTTTGGGCGTAGTCCTGGTAGGGGTGCTGGCCTCCATCGGCACGGCTGGCGTGCCGGGGGCGGGGCTTATCATGCTATCTCTGGCTATCAGCCAGGCCGGGCTGCCCTTCGCGGCGGTTGCTTTGGTTGCTGGAATTGACGCCATTCTGGACATGGCGCGGACGATGTGTAATGTAACCGGAGACCTCACCGGCACGCGAATAGTGGCCCAGACGGAGACCGGGATGCTTGAGGAGTCGGAACAGTCTGAGGAAGAGAGGGTGGCGGAACCGTCAGGAAGGACGGCCGAGGCGGGCACCTAAAATATGTTAGCGTCTGCCTTTGAACACTACGGAGGAGGATGTTGTTGGAAAACAGCACAAATAGAGTACGTTATCTTCTGGCTATCTTGGCGGCAGCAATGATGATTTTCGCCGCGGGCTGTGGCGGTGAGGGTGGCAACGAGTCCGAAGGCGGCAATGGGGGCGAGGAACAGCAGCAAGAGCAGGAATCCGGTGACGAGGAAGAGGACGGCGAGGAAGAGGACGACGAGTAAAAAGGATATATAGAGTACAGAGACTAGACAGGGACTAGAGTTGGCTTGTAGGTAGTCCAACTGCCCCGTAACTATGGCAACCGCATACGTCTGGTGCTTTTTCGTAGACGGGTGAGGAACGCCACAGTAGTGAAGACCATGACCACCGCGAGCGCCGGCGCGACGGCCGAGACGGTGGCTAGTCTCAGTAGCCTGCGCCGCATCTCTCGCGCCTCGTTGAGGCGAGGGAAGGGCTTGCCGGGAATCTCCACGCCGAGGAAGCTACACAAAGGCCCCCAGCCCTCACGAACGTCGAAGACCAGCAGCCTCTCCGGGGGAACCCGGCGGCGCACCTCCTCGTTGCTTCCTTTGAAGACCTCCATGGCGTAGGGTTTGTCCTCGAAGCGACCGCCGAAGGCGTCCTCCCAGACGAGGCGGTCTGCCAGCCGGACGACGCCGGTGGGGCCTGGGGCGAACATCCCGGCCAACGTGACGGCCCACCTTACCGTAAGAGGGCCGTTAGTTAGCTTCCGTAGCTGGTAGATGGTGTCGCGCATACTTTCGTACCAGGGTTCGGGGTCGCGGACGGTGAGGATGACGGGTGCTTCGGGGAACGCCTCCACGAGTTCCTCGTAGAACGAACAGGCGGGCCAGTCCACCGCAACCTCGTAGCCCTTGAGGAACCCGCGCCAGTCAACCTCTTCTCCTCTGCGGGCGGCCTCCCAGAACTCGACGTGCTGCGGGTTCTCGAATACCTCGGTGAGGCTATAGGCCGGGCCGAAGCCCAACTCCTGTAGCGCCGCCTTCAGCGAGGTTGTTCCCGTGCGGCCGAAGCCTGCCCCTATCACCTTCATGGGAACAGTCTACACAGCGAGGAAAGCCGGGAACACAGCCCTGGCTTTCCGCAACTATCAACTTGTAACTCTGGGGGCTGCTACCGCGCCGCCGCGCCCACCCGGTCGTTGATAATCTCAAGCGCCTGTTCCAGGTAGCCCTTGAAGACCGGGTAGTTCTCACTCATCGGGAAGTGCCCTATGCCCTCCATCTCGATGAACTCCGCGCTCTGTATCTGGTCGGCGGTGCGCCGGCTGTCCTCGGGGGTGGTGAGGTAGTCGTACTCTCCGGTCAGGATAACCACCGGGCACTGTTCCCCGTCTATCTCTTCCAGCTTCCCGCGCAGGTCGTGGTCTACGGAGTAGAAGTAGAGGTCGCCCTTGAACGCCTCTGAGCCTTGTGTGTAGTAGAACCAGGTCGCCCAGCGGTCGTGGTCGGGGGACTGTGGGGCCATGAGGTCCCAAACCCCGCTGGCGCAGACCTGGGCGGCGTTCGCGTGGGGGTGTCGCCACCAGTCGAGGTAAAAGCCCGGCGAGTAGTCTGCCGCCTCCACCGGAATCACCGCCTTGTAGCGGTCGGGGTGGCGGTGGGCCAACTGAAGCGCCACCTGGCCGCCGAAGGAGGAACCCATGAAGATGGGGTCTTCGAGTTCCAGGGCCTCGCAGAAGGCGTTGATGAAGGCGATGTAGTAGTCGGCGGTGAGTGTGTACTCCTCCTGCCACCACTCCCGGTTCTTCGGCGGGTCTGACTTGCCGTGGTGGACGAGGTCGTAGGCTATGACGCGGTAGTTGCTGGTTATCTCCTCGTCTTCTAAGAGGTCTCGCCACTGGTGGTTGTGGCAGCCCGCGGTGTGCTGGCAGACCAGGGGCTGGCCTTCGCCGTTCTCCAGGAAGAACACCTTTATCTCGTCGCCCATGACGTCGATGGTGACGTAGCGGCCCGTTACCGGTGAGATGTTAGCCATTTTTGGCTTCTCCTTTCCCTAAAGATTCAATACCGTTTAGCCGAGGCGTTACCTAAACTGGCACGCCGGTCTTCCTTAGCAACTCGAACTGCCGGGTAAAGCAGCGGAGGTTCTGCATCAAGACGAGGAGGTCTCCCTCAAGGCTAAGGTCTCTCTGGAAAGAGGCTGACCAGATGCCGTGGTACATGGGAGGAGGGGTCTCCTCCCCGAACTTCCGCCACGTGTCGGCGCTGGCCTTGAGCTCGAACTGGTAGCGTCTATCCAGCGGGCCGGGGTCCACGAGGATGCCCTCGACCTTGCCCTCGTGCATGACGACCTGAACCTGGTGTTCCTCCATGTCCATCATGTAAGAACACGAGTAGAACTTCCCGTGGCCCTGGAGTTCGGGGTCTTCGTCGCTTACCCGCCGGAACTCTTCCGCCCAGGTCTCGACGGAGGTCTGTTCAGTGTCTGTAGCCATATCTTCATCCTTTCTCTCGTATTCAGTTGACACCGGACGCACGAGGCTAACGCTGGTGCGGGCTTGAAGCTGCTTGCTACAATGCCACTCCTCCGGCGTCCACTAGCAGCGTCGAACCGGTCATGAATCCCGACAGGTCGCTGGCGCAGAACAGGGCTACCCGCGCCACATCGTCGGCCACGCCAGCCCTTCCTAGCGGAAGCGTCGCGGAGAAAGCCTCCAGTGGGTCGTCGCTGCCCGTCATCTCCTGCAGTGAGCCTCGCGCCTCCCCGACGCCCTCCGTCGCGATGAGGGTGGGGGCCAGGGCCAGCACCCGGATGCCGTCTCCGCCTAAAGCTACCGCCAGGCTTTTAGTGAGGCCTCGCACCCCGTGCTTGGTCGAGACGTAGTGGGCCAAGCTAGGCCCCTCGGCCTTGTAACCGGCGGTGGAGGAGAGGTTTATGATGACCCCTCCGTTCTCGGCCTCCCGCATACGTTTGGCCGCCTCCCTAGAACCGTAGAAGCTGCCGGAGAGGTTCAGGTCCACCACTTTCTTCCAGTCCTCGTCGGACATCTCCAGAGGGTCTTGGAACGGGTAGACCCCGGCGTTGTTTACCCAGATGTCAAGCCTGCCGTATTCAGAGACCGTCTTGTCAGCCAAGTCCGAGAGTGAGCCGGAGTCGGTGGCGTCAACCTCCATACCGAGTGCGTTACCGCCGTTCTCGCTTACACGGGACGCCGCTTTCTCCGCCGCGCCTCCGTCGAGGTCGGCCACCACTACCGAAGCGCCCGCTTCCGACAAGCGGCTGCAGATGGCGAGTCCCAGACCCCTAGCGGCACCAGTCACCACCGCGACCCGGCCCTCCAGGGAAACGAGTTCCTGTAGAGACCTCTCGCTAAAGTCGGCTATAGCCATGAATTCTCCTCCTTTTCTCTGTTTCTTCACCGCACCCGCGGGCGAACCCTTCGCGGGCGTACCTTCCTAGCCAGATTCCAAAAGTTCCACCTGAGTAGGCCACACCGCGGACTCCGCCTCGTCCCGGCAGGCGTTTACCCGCTTGCGCGAATAGACGGAACGTTTTGTCAGACCATCTTGCAGTGTATGCACCTTTCCCCAAGGCTGGTGCCAAGTATAGCAAAAGGTGGCGGGTTAAGTGGATTCGGAAAGCCGCAGTCTGTCAGTTGGAGGCGTGGACGAAGCTGGTGGAAGAGTGGTGTTCCAGCAAGGAGCCCTACACAAAACTTTGCGTAGGGACGGGCGGCGCGTGCGAGATGCTCCTCAGGCCGTTTGACGACAGTTTGACGACAACCCGGGCCGAACGGGGGGACTCACCAGGACTCACGGGGACTCGAATTGCCCTTATCCAAGGCGGAAATGATGTGCTGGGACTCACGGGGACACGGCTTGGGATGGATTGTGGCTCCGGAGGTCGCGGGTTCGAGCCCCGTCGGTCACCCTTCCTAACAAACTCACTCGCCGCCGGACATGCCGAAGATTATCAGGGCGAAGGGTATTACCGAGGCGATGATGAGGACTATGACTCCTATTGTTTCTGCCATTTTTTGCTCCTTTGACTCGTCTGGGTTATTCAGTGTAAGGATACCTTAACCGGAGACCGTTATACTCCAGGTTCGTTAACGGAGGACCTGGAGTTGCTTTTGGTAAACGTGCTGTTCGTTTGTTTGGGTAATATATGCCGCTCCCCAATCGCCCAGGGAGTCTTCGAGGATCTACTGCGGCGCGGAGGACTGCAGGACGAAGTATTCGTGGATTCCGCCGGGACCGGGGCGTGGCACATCGGGGAGCCGCCGGACGTGCGGGGGCAGGAAAGCGCGGGCAAGCGTGGGTTGGACTTGGGCGGACAAAAGGCGCGGCGGATGACCCTGGAAGACTGCCGGAGGTTTGATTACGTGATCGCTATGGACCGGGACAACTACGAGTCGGTGTTTCCGTTGTGCCGTCGATCCGAGACGGAGGTGCGGCTCTTTCTGGACTACGCGCCGGACGTGTCACAAGAAGAGGTTCCCGACCCGTACTTCGGCGGCCCCGACGGTTTCGAGCACGTTCTGGACCTTGTTGAGGAAGCCGCCCGGGGTCTGCTCGACGACGTTCGTGAGAAGCATCTGGGTGAGCATGTCTGAGAAGATAATCGCCGACGGTGTAGAGGTTTCGTTGGGGGAACGGCTGCGTTCGGTCCGGCCGCTGGGTGGCGGGTGCATCGGCGAGGTGTATGGTGCAGAACTGTCGGATGGTACCAGGCTCGTGGCCAAGGTAGACCGGGAAGCCGAGGCCCACCTGGAGCGCGAGGCGTACATGCTCCGCTACCTGCGAGACAACAGCGACCTGCCGGTGCCGGAGGTCTATCACGGCTCCGAGACGCTGTTGCTAATGGAGTTCATAGAGGGGAGCAGCCGGTTTTCGGAGGGGGCCGAGCACCACGCCGCCGAGCTTCTCGCCGCGTTGCACGACGTCACGGCGGACGCCTACGGCCACGAACGCAATACCCTGATCGGGAGCCTGAATCAGCCGAATCCTTGGGAAGAAAGTTGGATAGAGTTCTTCCGCGAGCATCGGCTACTGTACCTGGCAAACGTTGCCCACGAATCGGGACGCCTGCCGACAAAGGATCGCAAACGCCTAGACCGTTTGGCGGAGAAGCTGGGAGGTCTAATCGAGGAGCCAGACAAGCCGTCTTTGATCCACGGCGACGTGTGGAGCGCTAACGTGTTGGCTAAGGGCGATAGCATCACCGCCTTTCTGGACCCTGCCATATACCACGCCGACCGCGAAATGGAGTTGGCCTACATAAGCCTGTTCAACTCATTTGGAAGAGACTTCATGGATCGGTACCGGGAGATCGGGGGCATCCGGGAAGGCTTCGAAGAACGCAGCGCACTCTACAGCCTCTACCCACTACTGGTACACGTCTACTTCTTCGGCGGCGGCTACGTGGGCTCTGTTCAAAGAGTCCTCAGTAGGTTCGGTGTCTGATAGGCCTCAGGCGCCGGCAAACTAAGGAAGCTGACGCCTGATACCTGAAGCCTTTCTAAGCCAGCGCGCTCCACACTTCGAGCTTGTTTTTGATGTGGCGGATGATCTCGTTGGTAAACTCTGTGGTGCCCGCCGAGCCGCCCATGTCGGCCGTCCGGGTGCCGTCGAGGATGGTTTCGAAAGTTGCTTCGTAGATGGCGCGAGAGACCTGACGGGCCTGGTCGTTTTCCACAAAACCCAGAAGTCCGGCGCCGGCCAGGATCATCGCCATCGGGTTGGCGACGTCTTTACCTTCGAGCGAGGGGGCCGTGCCGTGTGGGGCCTCGGACATGACGACCTCCGGGTTCTCGTCTTCGTCGAGGGCGATGAGCAGCGACTCGGCGCCGGCTATGGAGCCGAACATCTGCATCACCATGTCCGAGAGACAATCGCCGTCGCGGTTTAGGCTCGGGATGACGAGCGGTTCCCCAGAGGTTGATAGGAGTAGGGCGTAGGTGGCGTCTATTAGCTGGGGTTCGTAGTTGATGTCGCCGTTGTTTTCGGCGGCGCGGTCCATCTCTTCTTTGAGCATTCCCTCGTAGACGGGGGAGACGGTCCACTTTGGGCCGCCGAAGACTTTGGCCCGCATTTTGCGGGCGTGGATAAACGCGAACTCGGCAACACCCCGGCAGGTGCGGCGGCTGATCTGCTCCGTCCGGTAAGCAACCTCGTCGAGACCTTCGCCTTCCCGGCGCTCTTCCGCCCCGTAGGCGTCGTCCACGGCCATGCGTACGACGGAAATGGGGGAGTAGATACCCGGCAACGGGTTCACTCCTGGAATGCGACGACCGGTCCTGACGATGACGGTGCCGTTGATTTCTTTGCGCAAAATGGCGTTCGGGGAACCCAAACCACCTTTCTCCGGCGTGATGGTCGCCGCCTTTAATCCGAGCCCGTGCTCCCGCATCGCCCCAGCCGCTTCGTGAACGACGCCGTTCTCCGTTTCCTGCCGGTTTTCTAACGAGAGGTCGTAATGCTCGAACTCCAGGTCTAGCTGGGTAAGAGAAGGGTCCAGGACCCTAAGCCCTTCCTCCAGTAGTTCCTGGCCGGTCTGGTCGCCCCCCATAACTACGATGGTCTTTTTGTCCACGGATCACACCTCTAATTTCTATTTGACGGTTCAGCGAAAGTATACGATGGTTGTCCTAGTGTTCTTGGTGATCCCTTATCATCTCCACTAACAGCTTTTCCGTGTTCGTTCGTGTTCGCGCGATCCGGCCGCTCCGGTAGTGAACTCTTGTCGCGCCCGTCTTCCGCAACCCGGAAGAGCCTGGTGGTCCCGGTCTCTATGTCCTTTGTCGTCAACGGGGTTTGGAGCGGATGGGGGAGCGTACGTGCCGGGCGCGACGGACTACCCGGGCGCGACGGACTCCCGATATCCGAGGAAGATCATGTCGTCCAGAACTGGGACCTCGTCGCCGTCGAAGATTGCCCGTATCTCTTTGTCCAACTGCATCACATGAACAAGTCTATCAACTGCAAGTTCTCGAATTCTGCGGCGAGGGTGGGGGAGAGTTGCTCTCTGTCCTGGGTCTCACCGAGCGTGCCGGCTATCTCCAGAAACGCCGCAACGGGGCCGGTTTCTGGCACGTCGCGGCGCTTGAGCGCCGCCATCGCGCGGCTCATCTCCGGCGCGTCCTCGACGGCGACGAGCACCAGGTTACCGGCCGCTACGCTCCGGACCACCGCCGTGCGGGGCAGAAACGCCACCCCGAGCCGGTGCTCTACCATCCTCTTGGCGGCCTCGATGTTGTCCACCTCCATCGTCTTTAGCTCCCGGATGCTCGCCTCGCGGAACATGGAGTGCGTCTGCTCATAATAGCTGGAGTCGTGGTCGAAAAAGATGAGCTGTTCCTCGCCAACTTCCGCGATGTTGGCCGAGCCTCCCCCGGTGAAACGGTGGTCCGGGTCTACGACCAGCACCAACTCGTCCTCGTACAACGTGAGGCTTTCTATCTCCGGGTGCTTCATGGAGCGGGTTAGGCCGAGCTGAACTTCCTCGCGCAAGGTCATCTCTAAAATCGCCTCCGAATGTCCCGTCCGAACCGAGATCGAGACTCGCGGATAAGCCGCCGTAAAACGCTCTAGTAAACCCGGTAACGCGTAAGTCCCAACGCCCGGGGACGCCCCGAGTACCAGTTGCCCTCCCGAAGCGTCTTGTAGTTCCGCCACTTGGCGCTTGCCTTCTTCGAAGCTGCCGATAGCACGCTCCGCGTACGGCATAAACTCCCTGCCGGCCTCCGTCAGCCGCATACCCCGGCTGGTCCTTACGAAGAGCTGATCCCCAACCTCCTCCTCCAACCCCTTCAACCGGGCCGTAAGAGTCGGCTGCGTCAGAAACATTTCCTCCGCGGCCCGACTCAAGTTGCCCAACCGGGCCACCGCCAGAAAACACTCCATTTGCCTGAATAACATCCTAAACTCCCGATATAAATTTATTCTATGAAGATAATTCAAGCAAACGATTGGACTAATAACAAGTAGGTGGCTAAGCTACGCGCATGTTGAATGGAGGCTCGAAAGAGAGGTCAGATATGATCCCGGTACAGTACAGAGACCCGGAGACTGAGGAGATCCTGGATCGGCGTTACGAGGAAGAGACGCCGGCTATAGGGAGCAGTGTGAAGATCGGCTTCACGGAGCATCAGGTGTTGTTCCGGTGGCAGTGCGTTCCAACCTCGTGCATCGTGTACGTGAGGCGGGCTCCGCAGGAGTCACGCGCCGCGTCTGCCGCCTAAAAACTTCTTCGACGGCTCCGAGCGGGGTGCCCGGCGGCTTGCTAAAGTAGCCCATTAGGGCAAGCAACCGGGATAGATAGGAGCCTAAACAGTTATGGATACAAAAAAGCAGTTCGGTGAAGGGGTCGAAGTTTCGGCCCCCACTTCGGGTGAGTTCGAGGAGATCCTCACGCCCGAGGCGGTCGCTTTCGTGGCGAAGCTCAGCCGGGAATACGGTGGGAGGGTGGCCGAGCTTCTGCAGGCTCGACAGGAGCGGCAAGAGCGCATAAATCAAGGCGAGATGCCGGACTTTCTGGAAGAGACGAAGGAGATCCGGGAGGGCGACTGGAAGATCGCCCCGATCCCCGACGACCTGCAAGACCGCCGGGTGGAGATGACCGGACCGCCGGATCGCAAAATGACAATAAACGCGATGAACTCGGGTTCCAGTTGTTGGATGACGGACTTCGAGGACGCCAACTGTCCGACCTGGCACAACATGCTCGAAAGCCAGAAGAACCTCCGCGACGCCATAAACCGCGACATCGCCTTCGACGACCCGGACTCGGGCAAGCACTACGAGCTGAACGACGATGAAGACCTGGCGGTGCTGCTCGCCCGGCCACGCGGCTGGCACCTCTACGAAAAACATATGATCGTGGACGGCGAACAGGTCCCGGGCGGCATCTTCGACTTTGGACTGTACTTTTTCCACAACGCGCAGCAGCTTCTGGATAACGGCTCCGGGCCGTACTTCTACCTGCCGAAGATGGAGAGCCATCTGGAGGCGCGGCTGTGGAACGACATCTTCGTAATGGCCCAGGATGAGCTGGGGATACCGCAGGGTACGATCAAGGCTACGGTGCTCATAGAGACTATTCTGGCGACGTTCGAGATGCACGAGATCCTTTACGAGCTTCGCGAGCACTCCGCGGGCCTGAACTGTGGCCGGTGGGACTACATCTTCTCCTACATAAAGAGGTTCCGCGAGCACGACATGCTCCTTCCGGACCGCAACCAGGTGACGATGACCGTCCCGTTCATGCGGGCGTACTCGCTCCTAACCATCAAGACCTGCCACGAGCGGGGCGCGCACGCGATGGGGGGCATGGCGGCCCAGATACCGCGCAGCGACGATCCGGAGTGGACTGAGTTCGCCAACAACAAGGTGAGCGAGGACAAGACGCGCGAAGCTCAGGATGGTCACGACGGCACCTGGGTGGCGCATCCGGGCATGGTCGGGCTCGCGAAAGAGGCTTTCGACGAGCACATGCCGCAGCCTAACCAGCTAGACAAGATCCCCGACGTGAACCCAACGGCTGCGGACCTTCTGGAGGTCCCGGGGGGCACCCTTACGATGGACGGCTTCCGCAACAACATCAGCGTCGGCATCCAGTACATCGCGGCCTGGCTCGCGGGTAGGGGTGCTGTGCCGGTCTTCAACCTTATGGAGGATGCGGCGACGGCGGAGATCAGTCGTGCGCAGGTGTGGCAGTGGATCCACCACCCAAAGGGCATCCTCGAAGACGGCACCGAGGTCAACGAGGAACTCTTCCACAAAGTCATGGAAGAGGAGATGGAGAAAATAAAGAACGACATCGTCGGCCCCGAACGCTGGGAACAGGACGAGTTCGAGGAAGCCGCAAAACTCTTCGAGCGCATCTCCACCCAGGACGAGTTCGTCGAGTTCCTGACCCTCCCCGGCTACGAGTACTTCGACTAGGAGCCTCGGATCCTCACCCTCCCGACATCCGGCACCGGCGGCGCGGCATTTATAGACCGCAAACCGCCGGTGCCGCCCGTCGGCTTCCGAGTACCCAGGCCCGACACCTCTTGACAAGCCATTACGGAAATACCATAATGTGCTTTTAACATATAAGTTGCAAACGCACTTAGAAGAGGTGAGATAGGGGCAAGACAAGTTTTCGGTAAGCAATTCTTTACTAGAAGAGGAGTAAGTGATGGAGAACGGCAACGGACAGGTTCAGGAGATAGAGCAGAGTTGGCAGGGCGGGCGCTGGGAAGGCATTGAGCGTCCGTACAGTGCGGAGGACGTGGCGAGGCTGCGGGGGTCCATAAAGATCGAGCACACGCTGGCCCGGCTCGGTGCCGAGCGGCTCTGGGACCTGATGCACAGCGAGGATTACGTCAACGCGCTGGGGGCTCTTACGGGCAACCAGGCGGTGCAGCAGGTGAAGGCCGGTTTGCAGGCGATTTACCTCTCCGGCTGGCAGGTTGCGGCGGATGCTAACGTGGCGGGGCAGATGTATCCGGACCAGAGCTTGTATCCGGCGGATAGTGTTCCGCACGTGGTGCAGCGGATCAACCAGGCGTTGCAGCGGGCCGACCAGATCCACCACGCCGAAGGCAAGAACGGCATAAACTGGTTCGCGCCCATCGTCGCCGACGCCGAGGCCGGTTTCGGTGGCGCGCTGAACGTCTTCGAGTTGATGAAGGGCATGATCGAGGCCGGCGCAGCCGGCGTCCACTTCGAGGACCAGCTCAGCAGCGAGAAGAAGTGTGGCCACATGGGCGGCAAGGTCCTGCTGCCAACGGCCCAGGGCATAAGGAACCTCATCTCCGCGAGGCTCGCCGCGGACGTCATGGGCGTGCCGACCGTGCTCGTCGCCCGGACCGACGCCAACGGCGCGAACCTCATCACGAGCGACATCGACCCGGTGGACCACGAGTTTATGACCGGCGAGCGGACGCTGGAAGGCTTCTTCCGGGTGAGGTCCGGGCTCGACCAGGCGATCTCGCGCGGCCTCTCCTACGCGCCATACGCGGACGTGGTGTGGTGCGAGACCTCCGAGCCGAACATCGAGGAGGCGCGGGCGTTCGCCGAGGCGATTCACGCCGAGTACCCCGGCAAGCTCCTCGCCTACAACTGCTCGCCGTCCTTCAACTGGGAAGCCAAGCTCTCCCAGGAGGAGATCGCGACCTTCCAGCAGCAACTTGGAGAGATGGGCTACAAGTTCCAGTTCGTCACGCTGGCCGGCTTCCACGCGCTCAACTACTCCATGTTCGAGCTCGCCCGCGACTACAAAGAGCGGGGCATGGCCGCCTACTCCGAGCTGCAGCAGGCCGAGTTCGCCGCCGAGAAGTACGGCTACACCGCCACCAAACACCAGCGCGAGGTCGGCGCCGGCTACTTCGACCAGGTCGCCCAGGTCGTCGCCGGGGGCACCGCCTCCACCACGGCGCTCAGCGGCTCCACCGAAGAAGAGCAGTTCAACACCCCCGAAGACCCGAACACCGGGCTGCCGGGCTCCACAGAGAACGAACAGTTCGTGAAGTAAGCTGGTCGGCATTTCAGCTAGTCAACCCATCAGGAGAGGGGCCGGTTATCCGGTCCCTCTTTTCGTTGTATAAACAGGGCATGAGTACGAAGAACCGAAAAGAGCGGTTGCTGCCGGATGGCGTTCCGCTCTACGCCTGAATTTACGACAACGGCGGCGTGACCGTCGAACGGTATACGGTGGTGTTTACTGGACTGTTCGATTTGAAGAAGCCCGGAGAGTATCCCTACCTGACTATGAGCGAGAAAGCGCCTGAAAATGGTAGCTACAAGTTGCATCGTGAACAGCCGCCTTATGGCGAGCTTGGATGGGAAATTTTATTCAACGATCTCCCTGAACCATGCCGGACATTGGTGCTAGATGTTTATCTTAGATTGTGGAATATGTAAACTGATGTGGACAGAATCCAGTGATGGTAGGGACAAACTGTAATCGCGTGGCGCAGCAGTAACAAAGATAGGTCCACTGTCAAGCGAAAATTGAAGGGGAAAGTGTGCAGTGAACAATCTCAAACCTTTGAACGACTTAGTAGATCGGATGCGCAGCGAGACGGGATACGAGAAAATCCCATACTTCTCTCCGCACGACGGTGGAACGGATGCACGTTGTTTATTCCTCTTTCAAACACCGAATGAAGTAGCTGCCAGTGGCGGTTATGCTGATATGAACAACCCGGACCCATCTGCCAAGAACGTCAAGGAGGCTATCTGCGATACGAAGCTAGATCGGGAACTCACCATTTCCTGGAACATTGTACCCTGGCAGCACCCAGATCCGCTCGCGGCAACTGTGTGGGAAGCACTGCCCTGGCTGGAAGAGCTACTTAAACTGCTGCCGGAGCTACGCGTGGTAGTACTATGCGGTGGTACTGCGCAGATGGCAACATGATACCTCTATCGTCACTATGAGAAATTGTGCGTTCTGCACGCCCCGCATCCCTCCTCGCGGGGTCTGGGAAATCTAGAGCGGCGCGAGCACTTCTGGGCCGCCGTGAGAAAAGCTGCTGCGAAAGCACGATAGTAGACACCCGCAGTATACGGTGCAGTCCAGTTTACGGACGCTGCTAGACATTCTGAGAGTCTCGCAACAGCTGTAGAACTTCGTCCTCATGGCCTTCTCTCAATTTTTCCAGTGGTGGCCTGCCACCGTATGGTAACTCTGAGGTCATCCACGAGTTGAGAGATCGGGGAGTGAGGCCAAACT
Organism: Rubrobacteraceae bacterium; assembly: GCA_965213905.1. Classification (GTDB taxonomy): domain Bacteria; phylum Actinomycetota; class Rubrobacteria; order Rubrobacterales; family Rubrobacteraceae; genus SIRX01. The sequence goes on from OZ243922.1 coordinate 3,054,840, forward strand.
CACGGGCTATGGTGGTAAAGCGCCAAATTGCAGGCAGCGGTTGCATGTCTTCATCAAATTGCCAGAAAGGATAATGAAATTCGGCACGGTAGGCCACACAGAACGCAAGCAGCCGGCCCTCTCGCCGTAGCCTCTCGACACGTTCTCGATAGTATCCAGGCTGGTTGCAAAGCTCCGTCTCAGATAGGCACAGTTCCTCAACTTCGCGGGCTTTGACAAAGCTGTTGAAGTTGCTCTCGATCCGCAGCCGTTCATAGGTTCCGTCGGTCATATCTTCGGGTTCTTCGGGAATGAGGCTTCGGGTTCCCGGTGGCTCATTGCAGAGAATCGTGTACACCTCCCCTAGTAGTTGCGATGAGCCGTACATAAGAGCGTCAGCGATCTGTCTCGCATTGACCTCTATCTCTTTCATTCCGATGTCCTTTCTTAGAGGTCCTTGCGGGCTGTTGGCGGTCGAGGTAGACGAGGACGAGGGACGAAGCTACCAGACCGGCGGCCAAGGTGAAAGCCCAGAAAAAGCCGGTTAGGGGGATGATAAAGCCGAAGAGGAAGGCTCCGAGGCCCGTTCCCGCGTCGAAGGCGACGTTCCAGAGGGTGCTGCCCATGGCGTGCTCGGAATCCGAGACCCTGTTCATCGTGAGGATGAGGGTGGCGTTCTGGAGTAGCCCGAAGCCGGTGCCGAAGAGTGCGGCCCCGAGGAGCAGCGCCGGGCCTCCAGTTGGAAGAAAGATCATGCCAAGCGTACAGGCCAGGAGGCCGGGGGTGAGGAGCAGGTGCGGGTCGCGGCGGTCACCGAAACGGCCCGCCCACCACCGCGATACCGTGGTGGCAACGCCGAAGATCAAGAGCCCTCCCACGGCCGAGAACAAGCCCGAGCCGGGGGCGGCCAGGGGCAGGAACGTCAGCACGACCCCCGCGGCCATGGTCGTGGCGGTAAACACGAGCGAGATGCGCAGGAGAGGACCGCGCCCCAGGGCCGCGAAGACGCCCGCACGGGAGCCCTGGTTCCCCGGATCATCCGGCGTCGAGCCCAGGATGCTGGGGATCGCCGCGAGCCCCAAAAGCGGGGTGAGACCTCCGGCCAGGAACACCACGTCGAAGCCGAACCGATCCACCAACCAGAGTCCAAGTGGGTTGCAGAAGATGTTTGGAACCGTGATCGCGATGCCGAGCAGGCCCAGCGCCTCGCCCGTTCGGCCGGCCGGGACGAGCTTCACGACCAAGGCGACGAAGACCACGGTGACGATGCCGAACCCGACGCCCCGCAGAAACGTTACGGCGAGTATGGCCTCGACGCCCTCCGTAAAAGCGTAGAAGAGTGCCGGGATGCCCAGGAAGAGTATCCCCGCGGCGAGCATCCATCCGTAGCCGAGTCGCCGCAAGAGTCGGGGCATCTGGATCTGGGTGAGCACGGTGGAGAACATGAATGCGCCGGTAGTCAGTCCCGCCCCCGAGCTACCGCCGCCGGCACGCTCCGCGTATAGTGGGACTACAGACAGGAGTAGTTGAAAACCGAGAAAGACGCCGAGCGCGGTCAGCACCAACGCCACCAGCGGACGATTCAGCAATGCTTCCTGTCCCGGCGCACGGAATTCTTCGGGAGACCTCCACATACACTAACTGTAGCCGGAACTAGAGTCTCCGGTGTCGGAAGGTTCTTAGCCGGGGATGTTCAGGACGATCTTGCCCATCCCTTCGCCCTCTTCCATGTGCCTCAAAGCGTCGGCGGCTTTTTCCAGGTCGAAGGTGGCGTTGATCTTTGGCTTCAAACCGTGCTCGGCGTAGAGGTCGAGCATCGCACCAAACTCTTCGGCGGTGCCCATCGCGGTTCCCATGATGTCCAGGTGCTTGAGGGCGGCCATTATGGTCATGACCTTCGGAGCCGGTCCCGCCGTCGCACCGAAGACGACGATGCGGCCGCCGAGTTTGGCGAGTTGGACGAGCGCGTTGAAGGCGTCGCCCCCGACGCTGTCTATGGAGAGGTCCACGCCGCCGGCCATACTCTTTAGCTCTTTGGACCAGTCGTCAGAGATGTAGTTGACGCCGCCCTGCGCGCCGAACTCTTTTGCGGTCTCGATCTTCTCGTCGCTGCTGCTGGTGACGTAGACGTTCGCACCTAGAGCACTGGCGATCTGGACGAGGAACGTCGCCACCCCGCCCCCGACGCCCGGCACCACGACCGTCTCGCCCTCCTGAACACCTCCACGGCTGACGAGCGCCCGGTAGGCGGTCAGCGCGGCGAGCGGTAAAGCCGCCGCCTCTTCGTGCGAGAGGTGAGAGGGTTTCGGAAAGACGTTCTCCGCCGGGACTTTGGCGAACTGGGCGAAGGTTCCGTCGTCGGGCAGGCCGAGGATGCGGTAGTCCTTGCCCGGCACGCGCGGATTGTCGCCCCAGTAGAGGGAGGGATGGATGACCACTTCTTGGCCTTCCTCCGCGCCGTCGGCGCCGTCGCCTTTGGCTGCGACTTCACCGGAGCCGTCCGAGCCGGGGATTGCCGGCAGGATGTCTTGTTTTACGCCGGGGTACTGGCCGTTGGTTGCGAACAGGTCGCGGCGGTTGAGGGCCGCTGCGCGGAGCCGGACGACTACCTCGCCGGGACCGGGTTCCGGATCGGCTACTTCTTCGTAACGGAGCCCGTCGGGTCCTTCGAGTTCGTGCAGTCTTATAGCTTGCATGGCGCTCCCTTCGGTCGCTTAGGCCTCAGGTTTCAGGCTTCAGGTATCAGCATAATGGTTTTAACCACCCGTTGCCGAATAAGAAAGCGTCGCCCGGATCATGTACCCGGACGACGCTTCTCCTGCTATGAGCTTTTACCTGACGGCTGAAGCCTACAGCCTGAAACCTTTACACAAACGCCGAGATACCCGTAACGTCCCGGCCGACGATGAGCGACTGGATCGTGTCGGTGCCCTCGTAGGTGTAGACGATCTCCATGTCCGAGAGGTGCCGGGCTACGTGGTACTCCAGCAGCAGGCCGTTGCCGCCCAGGATGTCGCGGGCGTTGGCGCAGACTTGCTTGGACTTTTTGGCGTTATTCATCTTTGCGAGCGAGGCCATCGGGCCGGTCATCTTGCCCTCCTCCTGGAGCTGACCGAGCCGGTAGCACAAAAGCTGCATGGCGGTGATCTCTGAGAGCATGTTCGCGAGCTTGTTCTGGATGAGCTGGAAGCTCGCGATGGGCTTGCCGAACTGCACCCGCTCTTTGGAATACTGGACCGCCGCCTCGTACGACGCAATGGCGTGCCCTATAGCCTCCCAGGCCACCCCGCTGCGCGTAGCCGTGAGCACCTTGTTGGTGTCTTTGAAGGAGTTTGCGCCTTCGAGCTTGTTCTCGGCCGGGACCCGCACGTCTTCGAGGTATATGTTCGGCTGCCACACGGCCCGCTTGCCCATCTTGCCGGTTATTAGCTCCGTCGAGTAGCCCTCGGGCATGTCACCGTTCTCATCTTTTTCGAGCACGTAGGCTTTTACCTGGCCGTCTTCCACGTCCCGCGCCCAGATAATGACGACGTCGGCGAAGGAGGCGTTGCCGATCCAGCGCTTCTCCCCGTTCAGGACGTACTCGTCCCCGTCGCGTTGGGCGGTGGTCTCCAGCATCACGGAGTCGGAGCCGTGCTTGGCTTCGGTGAGGCCCCAGGCCCCGATCTTCTCCATCCGCGCCATCGGCGGCAGCCATTTCTCTTTCTGCTCTTCGGAACCGAGTATGTCTATAGTCCCCATGGCGAGGCCGGAATGCACCCCGAAAAAGGTGTTGAGGCTCCCGTCGCCCCGGGCCAACTCTATGGCGACCAGGCCCATTCCGACTTGGCTCATTCCCGGACAACCATAACCCTGTATCGGGCCGCCCGCAATGTTCAACTCGGCGAGCTTCGGGACGAGCTCGAACGGGAACTCGGCCTTCTCCCAATACTCGTTGATAACCGGAATGACCTCCCGGTCGGCGAAAGAGCGTACTTTATCCCGCAGCTCGCGCTCTTCGTCCGTGAGTAGATCGTCAATGAGGTAGTAGTCGGTCCCCATGGAAGTGGTTACGTCAGCGATCATGCCTTCCTCCTTTTTACGCTACCGCGCTCTTTGGCGGCTCCCTTTTCATACCCGAACTTTAGCACGCCCACGATACCGCTCAACCGAAAAGTCTTGCTTAATCGTGGCGTACTGTTATCATAAAGGTGCTTATCAGTTTTGACAAGATAAGGGGAAAAGAGGAGGCTATGCAAGAATCACCAACGCACAGCAGTGTCGGAGGCGGGGCCGAACCGGAGAACCTTCTTATGGCGGTGGGGCGCCATGCGGAGTCGAAGGCTTCCAAGGTGGCGCTCGTCGAGAAGGTTACCGGTAGTTGGAGCAGCATTTCGTACGGCGAACTTTGGGACAGAGTCAGGGTTTTCGCGGCGGGGCTTGCGGGCCTCGGGGTTACGTCCGGTTCGCGGGTCGCCCTTATGTCGAAAAACCGTCCGGAGTGGCCGGTATCGGACCTCGCGATACAAAGCCTCGGGGCCGCGACGGTCCCGATCTACCCGACGCTCGAAGCCGGGCAGGTGGCGCATATCCTGGGCGACTCCGAGACGCGAGTCTTGATCGTCGAGGACAAAGAACTCCTGGAGAGGGTTCGGGAAGTGCGGGACCGCATCCAGGACCTAAACATCGTGGTCATAGATGACGGTGCTGTAGAGCATGGGGATCCCACCTTCAGTTTCGCCGGGGTCGAGGAAACCGGCTGGAACAACCCGCTAGAAGGTTGGGAGGACGGTTGGCGCCTTATCAATCGGGACGCCGTGGCGACGGTCATATACACCTCCGGGACCACGGGTTTACCGAAGGGCGTCGTATTGACACATGGAAACTTACTCTCGAACGTGGAGGGCGTGCTGGAAGCCTTGCCCGTACGGGAAGACGATATATTCATGTCTTTCCTGCCGCTATCGCACGTGTTCGAGCGGACCAGCGGGCAGTTTCTCGCCTTGAGCCTCGGCGCAACCACGTACTACGCAGAGTCTATAGAGAAAGTCCCGGAGAATTTGCGCGAGGTAAAGCCGACGGTCATGCTCAGCGTACCGCGGCTCTACGAAAAAATGTACGACCGGATAATGGAGCGGATCTCCGCCGGTCCGCCGCTACGGCAGAGGCTTTTCCACGCGGCCTTAGCCGACGGGAAGCGCCGGTACGAGATCGAGAAAGAAGGCGGCAGCATCGGACGCGGGCTGGAATTGAGGCTCAAGCTGTGGGACCGGCTCGTGTTCGGGAAGCTCAAAGAGGCCGTCGGCAGGCGGGCACGGTTCTTTGTTGCCGGCGGGGCAAAGCTGAGTTCCGAGATCGGGCAGTTCTTCTACGCCGCGGGCATCAAGCTGGTCGAGGGCTACGGCCTCACGGAGACCTCCCCGACCATCTCTTGCAACCGCCTGGAGAAGATGCGGTTCGGAACCGTAGGGCCGCCCATCCCAAACGTCGAGGTCAAGATATCCGAGAGCGGCGAAATTCTGACCCGCGGCCCGCACGTCATGCAAGGTTATCTGAACAATGAGAAAGCCACCGCCGAGGTGATGACCGAAGACGGCTGGTTCAGGACCGGGGATATAGGGGAAATCGACGACCACGGCTACCTCAAAGTCACCGACCGGGCGAAGAACCTGATCGTGCTGAGCACCGGGAAGAACGTGGCCCCCCAACCTATAGAGACCTCCATAGTCGCCGCCCCGCACATCTCGCAGGCCATCCTCATCGGCGACGGCCGCAAATACGTCTCGGCCCTCCTCGTCCCGGACTACGACGCCGTCCGCAACAGCCTGGGCCGCAGCGACCCCAACGACCGGCTCAGCGAAGACGCGCAGGTAAGAAGCCTGCTGGAGAAAGAGCTGGATGAAGCTACCCGGCAGTTCGCCGACTACGAGAAGCCCAAGAAATTCGCCCTGTTAGAAGACGAGCTATCGCAAGACCGGGGTGAGTTGACCCCCACGTTGAAAGTCAAGCTGCGGGTGGTGCGAGACAATTACGCCGAGACCATCGAAAAGCTCTATTCCTGATATTGTTCGGGCAGACGTTGTCAAAAGGGAGTTTCGGGGAATAATTACGGGGCTATTCGATTATACGAAGCACGAGGGAGGATGCTATAGACCGCATAGAGGTAACACCCAAAGAGATATTCCTGAGCGAGGTGAAGTCCAAGAGCATCTTTCCGCTGCTCATACTGCACATGGTCAGCAAACAGCCGGAGTACGGCAACAGCATCATAAAGGGCGTAAAAGACATGACCTCCGGCGTGATGAGCGCTTCGCCGAACACCGTCTACCCGCTGTTGCGCCGGCTGGAAGAAAAAGGGTATCTGACCGCCGAATGGGAAGACGCGGACACCCGTACCCGCCGGTTCTACAGTATTACGGACGCCGGCAAAGAAAAATACGAAGAGATAAAGATCGGCTTCGAGGAGCATCTGCTAAGGGTCAAGACGGCCATCGAGGCGATGCAGGAGGAGATCTACGGCTAAAGACTAGATGAACCTGCCGAACACGAAAGCAACGCGCCGGGGAAAAGCGCGAACTGGAAGAGAAGAAGCGGAGGAGATATGTCGCAACAGATAAGAAAAGTAGCGGTTCTAGGAGCCGGAACGATGGGCGCCGCAATAGCCGCCCACTGCGCAAACGCGGGTCTCGAAGTGGACCTACTGGACATAGCCCCGCAGGGTAAAGCCGGTGGCGACAACAACGCCGTCGTCGAAAAGGGCTACAAACAGATGAAAGGAGCCCGGCCCGCCGCGCTAATGAGCGCCAAGACGGCGGACCGCATGAGGATCGGCAACTTCGAGGAGCACTTCGACCGAATCGGGGAAGCGGACTGGGTGATCGAGGTCATCATCGAAAAGCTGGAACCGAAACAGCAGCTCATGGAGCGGATAGAACAGACGGCCAAAAAGGACGCCATCATCTCTTCCAATACCTCTGGAATACCGCTGCACCAGGTGGCTGAGGGACGTTCGGAGGGCTTCAAAAAGCGTTTTCTGGGGACGCACTTCTTCAACCCGCCGCGGTATCTAAAACTGTTGGAGATCATCCCAACCGGGGATACCGACGAAGAGATCGTCGAGCGGGTGCGGAACTTCGGGGAGCGCTCTCTCGGTAAGGGCGGCGTTATTGCCAAGGACACGCCGAACTTTATCGGGAATCGAATCGGCTCTTTCGCCGGGATGCAGTCGGTGGGCTACGCCCTTGAGAACGGGTACGGCGTCGAAGAGGTGGACGCCATAACGGGACCCCTGATCGGTCACCCAAAGACCGCCACCTTCCGCCTCAACGACCAGGTCGGCCTGGACATCGCCGTCGGCGTCGCAGAGAACCTCTACGAAGCCGTCCCGGAGGACGAGTCCCGCGAGCAACTCAAGCCGCATCTTAAGCTAAAGGAGATGGTCGAGCACGGCTTGCTCGGCAACAAAAGCGGTGCCGGCTTCTACAAGCGCGACAAACGCGACGGTAAGACCGTCTTCGACGTCATAGATCTCGAAACCTTCGAGCACCACCCGGCCGAGAACCCGGAGATCCCGATAGCGAAAGAGGCCCAGCAGCAAGGCGACCTCTCGGCCCGGCTCCGTTTTCTCATGAACAAGGCCGACGAAGACCGGCACGCCAAATACCTGCGGGACACGCTGCTGCCGTACCTGGCTTATTCCGCGAGGAAAGTACCGGAGATCTCCGACACTTTAGAAGATGTGGACCACGCGATGGAGTGGGGCTTCGGCCACCAGGCCGGCCCGTTCCGCACCTGGGACTTGCTCGGCGTGCAGCAAACCGTAGAGCAGATGAAAGACCAGGACATCGAAGTCGCCGGCTGGGTAGAGGAGATGCTAGAGGCCGGTAACGAGAGCTTCTACAAAGAGACGGACGGGCGCGAGCTAGTCTACAGCCCGGTCGAGAAAGACTACGAGCCGGTCCGGGAAGACCCGATGCACATCTCCCTCGACAGCCTGCGTGACGAGAGCAAGGAATTGGCCCGCAACGACTCGGCCAGCCTGCTAGATCTCGGCGACGGCGTGCTCCTCTTCGAGTTCCACTCCCGCGGTAACTCCATAGACGGCGCGATGCTGGAGATGGGGAACAAGGCCCTGCAAGAAATGGAGCGGGACGATGTGGTCGGGCTCGTCATCGGGAACGAGGGTAGGAACTTCTGCGTCGGGGCTAACCTGGGCGAGGTCGCGCAGGCGGTGCAGGCCGGGCAGATAGAGCAAGTCGGAGACAGGATAGACGCCCTTCACAACCTCCTGATGAACTTCCGCTTCGCCCCCAAGCCGGTCGTCGCGGCCCCGCGCGGCCAGACGCTCGGCGGAGGGTTGGAGATCTGCCTGCATTCAGACCGGGTAGTCGCCGCCGGCGAGACCTACATGGGCCTCGTCGAAGCCGGCGTCGGCCTCATCCCGGCCGGCGGCGGAACTAAAGAGCTTGCCCGCCGCATAATCTCACCGCCCCTCCAAGTCGCTTCCGACGCGCCACCGCTGCCGCACCTCCAGAAAGCCTTCGAGACTATCGCGATGGCGAAGGTAGCGACCAGCGCCCTCGAAGCCCAGGAGATGGGCTTCCTCACGGAGAACGACCGGGTAGTAATGAACCCGGATCACCTGATCTCCGCCGCCAAGCGCGAAGTCCAGGACCTCGCCGACGGCTACGCGCCGCCCGAACGGGGCGAAAACGTCTTCGCCGCCGGCAAGTCCGCCGAAGCCGCGCTACAAATAGGCGTACTCACCCTGCAGTGGGGACACTTCGCCAGCGGATACGACGGCGTAATAGCAAACCACGCCGCCCACGTCCTAACCGGCGGCGGGGTATCGCTGCCCCAGTGGGTAACAGAGGACTACCTGCTCAAGCTGGAGAAAGAGGCGTTCCTCGAACTCCTCAAAAACGAGAAGACCCACGAGCGGATAGAAGGAATGCTAAAGACCGGAAAGCCGGTAAGAAATTAGGCTACAGGCTACAGGCGTCAGCAAGGGCTAATACCTGACGGCTGATGCCTGAGACCTGAAACCTTTTCGACCGAAGGGAGAAAACAAATGAAAGAAGCCGTAATCGTTTCGGGAGCCCGTACCGCGGTTGGACGCGCGCCGAAAGGATCATTGAGGTCGAGCCGGCCGGACGACATGGCCGCCGCCGCGATAAACGAGGCCATTCGGCGGGCCGACGGGTTGGAGAAAGAAGAGATAGAGGACGTGATCCTCGGCTGCGCAATACCGGAGGGGACGCAGGGCAACAACGTCGCCCGGCTTAGCTCGTTGCTCGCCGGGATGCCGGATACGGTGCCGGCGCAGACCGTCAACCGGTTCTGTTCGTCGGGGTTGCAAACCATCGCCAACGCGGCCGAGCGGATCATGGTCGGTAATGCGACCACCATCATCGCCGGTGGCACGGAACACATGTCCTCGACGATAGCCATGCCGACCTTTTCCCCGAACCCCAAGCTCGTGGAGATGAACCCGGCGGCCTACATGGGCATGGGCCTGACCGCCGAGCAGGTCGCCCGCGAGTTCAAAATATCTCGCGAGGACCAGGACGAGTTCGCCCTCCGCAGCCACACGCTAGCTAAAGAAGCGGTAAACGGCGGAGTTTTCGACGAGGAGATCGTGCCGCTGGACGTCGAGTACGACTTCGTTCACAACGGCGGCGACGTGGAGCACATTGAGACCACCTTCGAGCGGGATGAAGGCCCGCGTGACACGTCCGCCGAGGCGCTCGCCGGCTTGCGTCCGGCCTTCCAGCGCGACGGCACGGTCACCGCGGGCAACTCTTCCCAGCGGAGCGACGGGGCCGCTGCAGTTATCGTGATGGAGCGCGAGGAGGCCGAGAGGCGTGGGCTGCAGCCGCTGGCCCGGTTTATGGGCTTTGCTATCGGTGGTGTGCGGCCGGAGGTTATGGGTATTGGGCCGACGGTCGCCATTCCGAAGGTCCTGGATCAGGTCGGGCTCACGATAGACGATATAGACCTCATAGAGTTCAACGAAGCCTTCGCGGCCCAGGCGCTCGCCGTTATCCGCGAAGTCGGCATGGACCTCGAAAAAACAAATATCAACGGCGGCGCCATAGCCCTCGGACATCCGATGGGCGCCACCGGCACCAAGCTCACCGTCCAACTCCTCAACGAGATGAAGCGGCGTAGCTCCCGTTACGGCATGGTTACCATGTGCATCGGCGGCGGCATGGGCGCGGCGGGCATCTTCGAGAACTTGCAGAACTAGCCGTCAGCCAGTCAGCCTTTTAGCGGTCAGCTTTCATTGGTTGGCCGCTGAAACTTTTTAGCGGAGGAATCTTTTTTTGACTGAAGGTGTAGCTGCTTCGCGGCTTGCCATACAGCTTATCGGTGAGGCGGCGCGGGTTGCGGAGGGCGTCTACCAGCTCAAGCTGCCGGTTCCGCTGCCGCTAAAGTTCGTCTCGGTTTATCTGATCGAGGGCGATGATGGATGGACCATCGTGGATGCCGGTTATCACTATCCGGAGACCTACGAAGTTTGGGAGAGTGGGGCCGCTGCAGTTGGCCTGGATCTCGAACAGGATGTTTCCCGGATAGTAGTCACCCACTTCCATCCGGACCATCTCGGGGGCGCGAGGTGGTTGCAGGAGCGTTCCGGCGCACCAGTTTATATGCTGGAAGAGGAGATCCACAGTTCCCGCGACCTTTGGGGCGGGGAGACGGACCCTACGCCTTTCGTGGATCACTTGGCCCGCCACGGGATGCCCCGTGAACTGGCCGCTTCCGCCGCCGCGAAGATGCGGACGAGCCTGCCGCTACCGGAGCAGATGTTGCCGCTGGGTGTCGGAGAGAAGCTGGACCTCGGTCACCGCTCTCTTCGGGTGATTCATGCCCCCGGACACGCCGACTACCAACTCATGCTGCACGACGAAGGGCGAAAGATTCTTTTTGCCGCCGACCACGTGCTGTTGAAGATCACACCGAACATCGGGCTCTGGCCCGAATCGAAGCCGAACCCGCTGGCCCGTTACCTGGAGTCCGTAGAATCTTTGCGAGAACTGGACGCGGATCTGATCCTGCCGGGCCACGGTCCCGTGTTCCACGACCTGAACGGCCGTATCTCCGAGCTCGTGGAACACCACGAAGAGCGCCTGAGTTTCATGCATGCCACACTGAACGGAGCTTCCTTATCGTCTTATGAAGTCTCCCGCAAAGCATTCCGGGGCGCCCTGAGTATCTACCAGCGCTGCTTCGCCCTGGCCGAAACCCTGGCGCACCTGGACCACCTGGAGCTCGAAGGCCGCGCCCGGGTTACGGGCGACGACGAAAAAACCTACGGTTCGGTTTAATCGGTCCGACAGTGGACGGAACTTCACTTTCACGCCGCCTTTTTGCGGTAAAACAATAGAGTAACATCACCAATTCTTTCGCCAAGGAGTGAAATGCGAACCCTGGAAAAACGGAAAGTTGCTCTCGCCATTCTCACGGTCTCCGCCGCTCTTCTCATGGCCGCCTGCGGTTCCTCCACCTCGGAGCGCCCGGAGAGCGGCACGGTGGAGACCGGCGATGCCGGCCAAACGGAACCCACCCAGCGAACAGAGGCAACCGGAGAGACGCAGCCTACTCAGGAGACGACCGCCGGAAGCACCACTCCGCAAGAGACGACCGCCGAGAGCGCTTCCGAACCACCGCCGGAGCCCACGACCAGCGGGCCGGTAGAAATCGGGTTCGAGACCCTCGCGACGGGGCTCGAAGCTCCCTGGGGGATGGTCTTCCTGCCGGACGGACGGGCGCTGGTAACGGAGCGGGATTCCGGGCGGGTTTTGGCCGTCGACGATCAAGGCAGCGTCGAAGAGGTGCAGCAGATACCGGAGGGAGGTTCCGGCGAAGGGGGCCTGCTCGGCCTCGCGCTCTCGCCCGACTACGAGAACGACCGCTACATCTACGCCTACTACACCACCGGCGAGGACAACCGGGTGGGCCGTTTCCGGCTCGGAGAACAGCCCGAGCCCATCCTGACCGGCATCCCCGTAAACACCTACCACGACGGTGGCCGAATAGCCTTCGGCCCCGACGGCCTGCTCTACGTCGCCACCGGGGACGCGGGCGACCCGCAGCTATCCCAGGACGTAAACTCCCTGGCCGGCAAGGTTCTACGCATGACCCCCGAAGGCAGGGTGCCCGCCGACAACCCCTTCCCGGACAACCTCACCTACTCCTACGGCCACCGCAACGTACAAGGCCTCGCCTGGGACGAAAACGGCCAACTCTTCGCCAGCGAGTTCGGTGAGAACACGTACGACGAGGTCAACCTCATCGAAGCTGGCGGCAACTACGGTTGGCCGGAAGTCGAGGGTGAGGGAGGAGAGCCGGATTACATAGACCCTATCTCGGTCTTCGATACCTCCGAAGCCTCCCCGAGCGGCGCGGAGATTCCTACGAACAGTGCCATCCCCCAGTGGAACGGCGACTTCCTCATAGCGGCGCTGCGCGGAGAACGGTTGTGGCGGTTGGACCTGAACCCCGACGGAAGCGTGGCGGAGAGGGAAGAGCTACTCAACGGAGATTTCGGCCGGCTGCGGCACGTGGCGCAGGCGCCGGACGGTTCGATCTGGGTTCTCACCAATAACCGTGACGGGCGCGGAAACCCCACACCGCAAGACGACCGCATCCTAAGACTAGCCCCCACTGAAAGCTAAAATATAGAACCTTCTAAAGTTTTGTCAGCAAAAGCCATTTGCTAAAGCCTGACACCTGATGCCTGAAGCCTTCTTCAGCCTGACGCCGGCTCTATGGTAGCTGACATCGAGCCTTTGCAGCGCGGTATGAGCGGGTCGGGGCCGAAGGCCTGGATCTGGTCGCGCTTCAATTCGGCGACCTCCAAATTCTCGGTGGCGACCACGACCCGCCCGGCCTTGTCCACCTCCAGCGCCATTTTGAAGCCTTTCTCCGGTGGGTGGCCGAAGATCGTGTTTAGCATGAGCACGACGTAGTCGTAGCTGTGATCGTCGTCGTTGAGCAGGATCACATTGTAGGGCGGCAGCCCTTGTGTCTTCTGTTGACTTTTCTCTTGCGGCTTCGTGGTGGTGCTCGTCATAGTGTTGCAGGTTAGCACGGATAAACTACGGCATACAGGCTGTCAGCGATCCTTCCACTCTGGTTTGCGTTTCTCAAGAAAGGCGTAGATGCCTTCCTGGGCGTCGATGAAAGTAGCGTTGAAGGACATTACCTCTTTGGTGTAGGCGTAGGCTTGATCCGTCGACATCTCCAACTGCCGGTAGAACGCCTCTTTGCCGACGCCGACGACGAGCGGGCTGGCCTCGGCTATCTTATCTGCCAGCTTCTTTGCCTCGTTCTCTAGCTCGTTTGCCGGAACGACCCGGTTGATCAGTCCTTCGGCATGGGCTTCCTCGGCGGAGGTGAAGTCTCCGGTTAGTAGCATCTCCATCGCTTTCTTCTGGCCGACGGAGCGGCTGAGGGCGACCATCGGGGTTGAGCAGAACAGCCCGATCTTTACGCCCGGCGTGGCGAAGCGGGCCTCTTCGGCAGCGACCACGAGGTCGCAGGTCGCGGCGAGCTGGCAGCCGGCGGCGGTGGCGATGCCATGGACCGCCGCGATCACCGGTTGCGGAATGGCCTGAATAGCCGTCATAAGCTCCGTGCAAACGTCGAAGAGCCGCTTGTAGAACCCCGGGTCGTGGCCCACCATCTCCGAGAGGTCGTGCCCGGCGCAGAATGCAGGACCGTTCGCCCGCAGGATAACGGCCCGGGCTTCCTTGCCCTCGCCGATGGACTCGAAGCACTCCTTTAGCTCCAGCATGTGCGCCAGTGAGAGGGCGTTGCGCTTGTCGGGGCGGTTCATGGTTACGTACGCAATGCCACCGTCCTGTTCGAAAAGGATGTGCTCGTAGGTTTTCTGTTCAGCTTCGATCATTCGGTTTCTCCTAAAATGTACTCACGCTCTTCGACGAGCTGGACCAAGCCGCCGATCTCGACGGTTCCATCCGCGTTCGGGCGGGCGGAAATCAGGGAGCCTTCGCCCTGACGGATCAGGATTTCCCTACCCAACTGCGCCGCCAGCCGGACGGCGTGCGCGCCCGTAGCTTCGTCTTCCTCCACCCCGAGACGGGGAGCAAAGACCCTGGCGCGCAGGTAACCGGATGGCTCATCTTCCCAGGCCCACACGCCGACCAGGTCTTTGTCTTCCGGTGGGCCGTCTAGCATCTCCACCTGTATGGAAGACTCAAGTTCCAGGTGCTCGAAATCGGGTGCCCAATCGGGATGCCCCGCGATGAAAGCAACGTCGCCGTCTACCCGGGCCGGGACTTCGCCTGCGGGCGGGCGTAAGGTTTCTACCGCCGTCCGCTCCTTTGCCAACAGCCAGGCGGTTCCGACCAGCGGGTGGCCCGCGAACGGTAGCTCGGTCGTCGGGGTGAAGATGCGGAGGTCGCCGGACGCGGGGTCGTCAACGAAAACGGTTTCGGAGAAGCCGAGGTCCGCCGCAACTCGTTGGCGGCTGTCGTCTGGAACTTCACTCCCTTCGAGGAACACGCCCAGCGGGTTGCCGCCGACGCCTTCGTCGCCGACGAATACTTTGAGGACGTGTAGTTGGGGCACGCGAACCACCTCCCGGATGGTGCTGCTAGTGGACTTTCTTCTCCTGACCTTCCCATTCCTGATCTCGCAGGACGAACTTCTGGACCTTACCGGTGGAGGTCTTCGGCAGGTCGCCGAAATCCACGGCTTCGGGGGCTTTAAAGCGGGCGATGCGCTCTTTGCAAAAGTCTATAATTTCCTCTGAGGTAGCTTCTTTGCCCTGCTTGAGCGTTACGAAAGCCTTTGGACGCTCGCCCCACTTCTCGCTCGGGATGGCGACGACCGCGGCCTCCATTACGGCCGGGTGCTTCATCACCGTCTGCTCGACCTCGATGGTAGAGATGTTCTCGCCGCCGGAGATGATCACGTCTTTGTCCCGGTCACGGATGTCCGCATACCCGTCGGGATGCCAGACCGCCATGTCGCCGGAGTGGTACCAGCCGCCCCCGAACGCCTCTTCGGTGGCTTCTTCGTTCTCGAAGTAGCCTTTGGCGACCATGTTGCCGTGCATCACGATCTCACCCATAGTCTCTCCGTCGAGCGGCACGTCGTTCATGTTCTCATCCACCACCCGGACCAAATCCGCCGTGACGTAACCCTGCCCCTGGCGCGCCAGCTTGTCCGCCCGCTCTTCCTCGTCGAGGTCTTCCCACTCTTTTTTGGGGGCTGAGGTGGTCATCGGGCCGTAGGTTTCGGTGAGGCCGTAGATGTGCAGCGGCCGGATGTTGAAGCCTTCTAGCTGGCCGAGCAGGGTGGGGGAGGGTGGCGCGCCCGCGATCGCGGCGACCACGGGACGGTCGAGCCCGTGGGCGTTCTCGTCGTTGACGATCCCAATCTGGACCGTCGGGGCGGCGCAGTAGTGCGTTATATCTTCGGCCTCGAACAGTTCCCAGATACGCGGCGCCTCGACCTTTCGCAGGCAAACGTGTGTTCCGGCTATCGCCGTCACCGCCCACGGGAAAGTCCAACCGTTGCAGTGGAACATCGGTAGCGTCCACAGGTAGTTGGTGTCGTATCCCATGCCGACCTCTATGACGTTGCCCAGGGCGCTCAGGTACGCTCCGCGGTACGAATACATCACGCCTTTTGGTTGGCCCGTGGTGCCGGAGGTGTAGTTTATGGAGATCGTCTCTTCCTCGTCTTCCAGCACGCTCTCGACCGGCTCCGGCGAACCTTTGGCCAGATAGTCCTCGTAGGGGTCACCGCTCTCGCCGGTATCGTCCACCCGCACGACTTCGACGCCTTCCACGTCCGCCAGCAGATGTTCCAACTCGGCGTCGGCGAAGACCATCTTCGACCCGGAGTGTTCGACGATGTACTTGACTTCGTCCTTACCCAACCTGGTGTTGATCGCCACGAGCACGTAGCCCGCTGCCGGCACCCCGAAGTGGGCCTCCAGCATCGGCGGGATGTTCGGGCAGAGAAACGCCACCCGGTCCCCTTTCTGGAGGCCCTCTTGCTTGAGCCGCGAAGAGAGCCGGTTCACCCGCTTTTCCAGTTCCGCGTAGGTGTAGCGCCGATCTCCGTGAACGACGGCCGTCTTCTCCGGGAAAACGTACGCGCTACGCCTTAGAAAGCTGATCGGGTCGAGTTCGCTGCGGTAGACTTTGTGGCTCATGCCGGCTCCTTTCGTCAGGTTCCCCACGCACAATATAGAGGTCTTAGCCTCGTCGCGACTACCGTAGAACAGCCAACCATGTAAAACCTCTACAAAAGTTGCCTCTTGAAATTCCATACCGGGCCCGAGCCGAAAATCTGTTCCGACATGCTCGCCACAGAAAACGTTAGCATCTTGTTCGACGGGCTCTCGAAAGGTAAATGCAGTAAAGTATTCCCGGAATTTTTTGCAGGCCTTTTGAGGAGCGTTATGCAAATTCGTGACCGGCATCGCTTTGAACGCCACAAACGCCGCGTAGAAGAACTGCACCTCTGGCGCAACGCCCGCGAGCAGCGGATAGGGCGTTGGCGGTTCTCCGTCCCGGACGGTGCGTCGCAAGATATGGCCCTCGGCGATTTCTGGCCGGATACCGGGGTCCCGGTCTTTTTCCGGTCGGAGACCACAGTTCCAGAGGGTTGGGCCGGGGAGCCGGTCGAGCTGGAGCTCTGGCTCGGGGGTGAGGGCTTTGTGAGGCTCTCGAATGGGGTGACGGGGGGACTGGACCCTTTTCACCGCAGCTTCCGGGTCACGGAGCGGGCCGGGGGCGGAGAGCCTTTGTGGATAGAGGCCGAAGTCGTCCCGAAGAGCATGTTCGGCTCCAATATAGCGGAACCGCGGCTCGTGCGGGCGCACCTGGTAGTGCCGGAGGAAGATGTCCGCGGGCTGTCGCGTGACCTCGCCGTCCTCCACGAAGCCTGCGCGGCCCTCGACGACCACGAGGCCGTGCCGCACCTGCTCGACGCCTTCGATGCCGCCACCGCCGCCCTCTACCAGGCCTGGCCGACCGCCACGGACACTACCGTCACCCGGTACCTCGAACGGTACGAGGATCCCATCGGCGACAGCGTCCGTCACCTCCCGCCATTCCACGCCAACAAAGCGCTCGACCTGAACCCGGAGGGGGGCGAACCCTGGAGCCTGCCGGCTGCGCCCCATACGCTGGGGCCGCTCTCCGGAGAAACCCGGCAGGCGGTGCGGGAAGCCCGGCGCGTTCTACACGAGAGGCTGGGGTGGATAAAAGGGCGGTATCCGTCGGTAGGCAAGCTGGCGCTTACGGGACACGCGCACCTGGATCTCGCCTGGCTCTGGCCGATAAACGAGACCCGTCGTAAGGCCCGCCGCACTTTCTCCAGCGTTCTCGGGCTGATGGACCGTTACGAAGATTTCATTTTCAACCAGTCTTCGGCCCAGCTCTACGCCTGGATCGAGGAGGACGACCCCGAGATGTTCCGGCGGATAAAGGAGCGGGTCGCGGAGGGGCGCTGGGAGCCGGTCGGGGGCATGTGGGTCGAGCCCGACTGCCAGATGATCGGGGGTGAGTCCTTTGCCCGGCAGCTACTCTACGGCCAGCGTTACTTCGAGGATCAGTTCGGCCGACGCCCGACCGCCGCCTGGCTTCCCGACACTTTCGGCTTCTCGCCCGCCATTCCGCAACTCCTGGAAGGCGCGGGCCTGACCGGCTTCTTTACCTACAAGCTCAACTGGAGCGAGAGCAACGAGTTCCCGTACGATCTTTTTGAGTGGGAAGGCCTGGACGGCAGCCGCGTATTGGCCCACACCTTCGAGAACCCGGGCGCGGACTACAGCGGCGACGTAGTTCCCGACGATTTGCTCGGCACCTGGCGAAACTTCGCGGGCAAGCGCCACCACGAAGAAAGCCTGTTCTCGTTCGGCTGGGGCGACGGCGGGGGTGGGCCGACGGAGAGGATGCTGCAAAATTATTCCCGGCTCAAAGATTTCCCCGCCTCACCGGGCTTGCGGATGGCGCGGGTAGACGAGTTCTTTGACTCGCTCTCGAAAGAAAACCTGCCGCGATGGGTCGGCGAGTTGTACCTGGAGTTGCACCGGGGCACGCTGACGACCCAGGGTGTGATCAAGTCGCTCAACCGCGAGGCCGAACACCGCCTTTTGGAAGCCGAGGCGTTCGCGTCCGTGGCTTCTTTGTACGACGCGACCTACCCGGCGGCGAAGCTCGAAAGCGCGTGGAAAACGCTGCTGCTCAACCAATTCCACGACATCCTGCCCGGGACCTCGATCCGGGAGGTCTACGACGATGCCCGGCCGCAGTTGAGAAAGGCTGTCGAGGCGGCAAAGGAAGTCCGGGACGCAGCCCTCCGTAGCCCGGCGCGCGACGGCGGGGAAACGGGCAAAGCCGTGCTGGTGGCGAACGCCGGCCTCCACCCGCGGCCGCTCTCCATCCTCCTCGAGGATCATTCCGCCCGGGGCGCCACCGACGCGGAAGGCAACCACTTACCGGCCCAGCGTACCGACGGGGGGCTACTGGTTCACCATCCCGGCGACCTCGTGCCCGCCGTTGGGTGGACCGTCCTTTATCCGACCGGGGACGAAAGCGAAGCCGCCGGCGGGGTCCGGGTGGTAGAGAAACAGGGTGGGGCCGTGATCGAGAACGAAAGCCTGCGGGTAGAGGTCGGGCCGGATGGGACGCTGCACGCAATCTACGATAAAGAAGCCGGACGCGAGGTACTGGAAGACCGCGGAAACCAGCTCTGGGCCTACACGGATAAGCCCCGCCAGTTCGACGCCTGGGACATAGAGGCAAACTACGAATCCGAGGGCGAAGAGCTGGCCGGGCCTGTCCGGGTTTCGGTGGTCGAATCCGGGCCGCTCCGCGGCGCCTTGCAGGTCGAGAGGAGCTGGCGTAACTCCCGCATCGTCCAGACTTACGGACTTCTCTCCGGCTCCCGGCGACTGGACGTAGCGTCGGAGATACACTGGCACGAGCGGCAAGTCTTGCTCCGGGCGCTGTTTCCCGTGCGGGTTCGGTCTTACGAGGCGACCTTCGAGACGATGTATGGTGCGGTAAAGCGTCCGACCCACCATAACACGACCTGGGACTCTGCGCGCTTCGAGGCCGCCGCCCACAGGTTTTGCGACCTCTCCGAGCCGGGGTACGGGGTAGCGTTGCTCAACGACGGAAAGTACGGGCACAGCGTCCGCGACAACGTTATCGGGATCAGCCTCCTGCGCGGACCGCTCTACCCAGACCCCCACGCCGACGAAGGCGTACACCGCTTCACCTACAGCCTCTTCCCGCATCCCGGCGGCTGGGAGGAGGCCGGTGTGGTGCGGGAAGCCTTCGCGCTCAATAGCCCGCTGTGCCGGGTAGATCTGTCTTCCGCCGGAACGGAAACGCCCCGGGAGACAGGGTTCGTAACGGCAGACGGGGTCGAGCTCGCCCTCGGCAGCCTCAAGCGGGCGGAAGCTGGGGGGGCTCTTATCCTGCGGCTCTACGAGCCGCACGGCGCGCGCGGAACCGCGAGCCTGCGCTTCGGGCGGCGCGTGGAAAAGGCGGGGCGTACCAACTTGCTGGAAGACCCGCCGGTAGACGAGCTTTACGTCGAAGACGAAGTGGTCCGGTTCGAGGTGCGGCCTTTCGAGGTCATTACGCTGCGCCTGGAGTTCGGGAACGATATAAGATAAAAGGACAGCCAAGTAAAGGGGGCAGGAATGGAAAAACGTCGTTTGGGACGGTTGGGGCACGTAAGTTCGGTCTTGGTCTTCGGCGGGGCCGCGCTCTCGGAGGTAACCGAAGAAGAAGCCGACAAGTCTATTTCTGATGCGCGGGAAGCCGGGATAAACCACTTCGACACGGCGGCGGGCTACGGTGACGGAAACTCCGAAAAGCACCTCGGACGCTGGATGCCGGAGCTCCGGGCCGACATCTTTCTCTCCACGAAAGTCGAGGAGCGCGAAAAAGACGCCGCCCGGCGCAGCATAGAAGCGTCGCTGGAACGGCTGGGGGTAGACTCCGTAGACCTCATACAGCTACACGCCGTCGGCGACCTCGAAGACCTCGACCTTGCGACCGGCAACGGTGGTTCGCTGAAAGCCGCACTCGAGGCTAAAGACGAAGGCCTGGTGGGAGCAATCGGCATTACCGGCCACGGCCACGACGCGCCGGCCACGCATCTGGAAGCGCTTCGCCGTTACCCGTTCGACACGGTGCTCACGCCCTGGAACTACGTGCTCTCGTTGGACGGTGAATACCGCGCGAGCTTCGAGGCGGTTGCCGAGGAGGCCATGCGCCAAGACGCCGGGTTAATGACCATAAAGACCGTCTCGCGGCGCAACTGGCCGGATGGCGATCCGCTGGAGGGCCAGCGCCGGGCGACGTGGTACGAGCCGTTCGAGGAGCAGGAGTATATAGACGCCGCCGTTTCGTTCGTACTGGCCTGGGAGGAAATCACCGGCATCCCGATGGTCGGGGACGTGGGTTTGATGCCGGCCATGATCGAGGCCGAAGCCAAGCCACGGATGCCGCTCGAAAGGGCCGCCGAAGTTTTGTCCCGGGCGCCGGACCACTCTTCGCCGTTTATCTCGATGCCGATTTGAAACTAGGGCTTTTCACGGTTCCGCTGGCCGACCGGCCGCTCTCGGAGGCGCTGGACTTTGCCCGGAGTCTCGGATGTGAAGCGGTCGAGCTGGGGACGGGAGGCTACCCGGGACGGGACCACTGCGACCCCGGCCGGTTGCTGGCGGACGCCGCGGCGCTCGAAGAGTTCAAGAACAATTTGGAAAAGAGTGGGTTGGAGATCAGTGCCCTCTCCTGCCACGGAAACCCGCTGCATCCGAAGGAAACCGTGGCCCACCCCCACGATGAGGATTTCCGCAACACCGTACGGCTGGCGGCGGAACTCGGTGTGGAGACCGTTATTACCTTCGCCGGTTGCCCCGGGGATTCCGAAAACTCGGTGAGACCGAACTGGGTAACCTGTGCCTGGCCGCCGGATTTTAGGGAAGTCCTCGACTGGCAGTGGGATGAGAAAGTAGAGCCATACTGGCGGGAAGCGGCCGGTTTCGCGCAAAAGCGCGGTGTCAGGGTCGCCATAGAGCCGCACCCCGGTTTCGTTGTGTACAACGTCGAGACTTTCTGGCGCTTGAGAAAAACCGTCGGGGACAATGTTGGGGTGAACCTGGACCCTTCCAACCTCTTCTGGCAGCAGATAGACCCGCTCGCCAGCGTGGAAGAACTCGACGATACCATCTTCCACGTCCACGCTAAGGACACGGGTTTCGACCCGAACCTGGTCGCTCGCAACGGCGTTCTGGACACGAAGGAGCACACCCCGGATGGCGGCCGCCCGTGGGTCTACCGGGTAGTCGGGCGGGGCCACGATATAGGTTTTTGGAATGCTTTTGTAAGGAAGTTGCACGATGTCGGCTACGGAGGCGCGCTTTCTATAGAGCACGAAGACCTTTCCGTAGACCCCGAACGAGGGTTTGCGGAGGCGTCCGAAATACTCGGGGCCGCACTCTCCAAGGTGCAACGCGACGAACAGTGAGGAGATGCGAATGAATTTTCCCGAAGGATTTCTCTGGGGCACGGCCACGGCCGCCTACCAAGTCGAAGGCGCGGTAGATGAGGACGGACGCGGCACTTCCATCTGGGACACCTTCTCCCACACTCCTGGAAAGGTGCTTCACGGCGATACCGGCGATATCGCCTGCGACCAGTACCACCGGCTCGAAGAAGACCTCGACTTGATGGCGGAACTCGGAATACAGGCCTACCGTTTCTCGGTTGCGTGGCCCCGTATTCAGCCGGAGGGTTCCGGAGATCCGAACCAGAAAGGCCTCGACTTCTACCGGCGGCTGGTAAACGGACTTCACGGGCGCGACATCGAGCCGATGCTTACCCTCTACCACTGGGACTTGCCCCAGGCGCTCGAAGACCGGGGCGGTTGGACGAACCGGGAGACCAGCGAACGCTTTGCGGAGTATGCGGGGATCGTCTATGAAGCCCTGGGTGACTCGGTTGAATTCTGGATCACCCTGAACGAACCTTGGGTTTCGGCCTGGCTCGGCTACGGCTACGGTATCCACGCCCCCGGCCACGAAGACCCGGGTAAAGCCCTGGAGGCGACCCACCACCTCCTGCTCGGCCACGGCCTCGCCCTGGAGAACATGCGTTCTGCGGCGGGGAGAGACAATAAACTCGGCATAACGCTAAACCTCTCCCCGGTGCGGCCGGCCTCGGACGAACGAGAAGATATAGAAGCAGCCCGCCGGGTGGACGGCAACGCAAACCGGCTGTACCTGGACCCAGTGTTTTGTGGTAGCTATCCGGGGGACGTGCAGGAGGATTACTCTTCGGCCAGCGACTTCGCCTTTGTGCAGGAGGGCGACCTGGAGACCATCTCCGCACCCGTAGACTTCCTGGGCGTCAACTACTACATGCGCCACACGGTCGCCGCAGAAAAAGGATCCCACCTACCGACGGCCATGCGCTTTGCGGACCTCGGGGCCGAGACCGTCCTGCCCCCCAACGTCGAAACTACCGCTATGGGATGGGGTATAGAGCCGGAAGGCCTTACAGAACTCCTGGTGCGACTCAAAGAAGATTATACGGACCTACCTATCTACATTACGGAAAACGGGGTGGCCCTTGACGACTACGCAGACCCCGAAGGAGAAATCCGGGACGAGGAGCGGGTGGCATTTTTGGAGTCTCACTTCCGGGCCGCACGGGAGGCTATCGAGCAGGGGGTAAACCTGGCCGGTTACTTCGTATGGTCACTTTTGGACAACTTCGAGTGGGCCGAAGGTTACTCGAAGAGGTTCGGGATCGTCCACGTAGATTACCCGTCCCAGCGGCGCACGCCGAAAACCAGCGCTCGCTGGTACACCGGAGTAATAGGACGAAACGGCCTCGAAGACGAATAGCGGAGGACGAAGTCTCGCCTCTTAGGAGACGTTTATCGGCCACGCCCCGCGGGTACGGAGATGCCGTAGTATTTAGAAAGGAGTAACACCGATGTCTGACGAATTACGGGGCAAAAAGATAGCGTTCCTCGCGGCGATGGAGGGCACGGAGCAGATAGAGTTGACCGAGCCCTGGAAGGCGGTAGAAGAGGCCGGCGGGGAGGTCGAGTTGATCTCCACCGACTCCGGCGAGATTCAGGGTTTTAACCACCTCGATAAAGGCGATACCTTCGAGGTTGACAAGGCTATCTCCGAAGCCAGCGCCTCCGACTACGACGGCCTCGTGTTGCCCGGCGGCGTCGCCAACCCGGACAACTTGCGGATGAACGAAGACGCGGTCAAGTTCGTCCGGGACTTCTTCGAGCAGGAGAAGCCGGTCGGGGCGATCTGCCACGCCCCCTGGACTTTGATCGAGGCGGACGTGCTGAACGGCCGCACCATAACCTCTTTCCCGAGCCTACAGACCGACGTACGCAACGCGGGTGCCACCTGGGTAGACGAAGAGGTCGTGGTGGACCAGGGGCTCGTCACGAGCCGCAACCCGGACGACCTCCCGGCGTTCAACGACAAGATCGTCGAGGAGTTCTGCGAGGGCAAGCACGAGGATCAAGCCCGAAGCGTCTAGCGGTCCCTTTTACAAGTTTGCGCCCGGCCGGGTTCATTGCAGCCCGGCCGTTTTTGTTCGTGGGGGCGCCCAAGCCCGAAAGTCCAAACTCACATAATTTACCGCCGAGATCGGTTACCATCCCCATAAACCTAGATTCCGGATCGAGCAGAAGAGGATCGGTGGGATTTGCATAACGGCCATACCGGGGATGCCGGGCTTCGAGGGAAACAAAACCCGTTTTTGAGGGGAAACGATGGCTTGAAGGTACCCCCGGAGCTTCTCGCGGATCAGGCCGGCGGAGAACGTTTCGAGTACGTGATATTGGGCGCCGGGTGTGCTGGTTTGAGCCTCTGTTACTACCTTCTGGAGCAAGGGGTCGAGTCTCCCATACTGATCCTGGACCAAAAGAGCGGCTTTACCGACGACCGGACGTGGTGTTTTTGGGACGTGGAGCAAACGCCGTTTTCGCAACTGGCGATCCACCAGTGGAACTCGTGGAGCCTGCACGCCGCTGGAAAAACCGTCGTGCAGGCGACCGAAAAACACCCCTACCTGTGCCTCACCGCGGCAGATTTCTACGAGCATGTTCTGAAGTATTTGTCCCGGCACGAGAACGTCACCCTGAAGCTTGGGGAGCCTG
Source organism: Rubrobacteraceae bacterium (assembly GCA_965213905.1). Lineage (GTDB taxonomy): Bacteria > Actinomycetota > Rubrobacteria > Rubrobacterales > Rubrobacteraceae > SIRX01. Next base: position 3,079,002 of record OZ243922.1, read on the forward strand.
TGGAGTCTTATAAAGAGCTTCAGGAAGAAACCTACGTCAAGACTTCCCGGGGTGCTTACGCCGCCCGCCACGTCTTCGACGGCCGGGGCCTGCCGCCGGGGTCCGCCGTTTTCGAGGAGGCCCGACGGAGTGCGACGTGGGTTCCGCAGAAGTTCGTGGGCTTGCGCCTGCGCTCTAAAGAGCCGGTCTTCGACCCGGATACTTGCACGCTGATGGACTTCGGGGTAAGCCAGGAACGGGGCCTGAGGTTTGTTTACGTCCTGCCTTTTGGCGGCCGGGACGCCCTCGTCGAGAACGTTTATCTATCAAACGCCGAGGTCTTGGCCGAGGACCACCGGCGGGAGATCCGAGACTACCTCGCCGGACGGTACGGGTTACGGCCCGACGATTACGAGGTCCATGGTGAAGAGCGGGGCTACATCCCGATGACGGACTACCGGTTTCCCCGCCGGCTCGGGGAGAGAACTTACTCTATCGGTATGCTCGGGGGTGAGTCTCGGCCCTCCACCGGGTACACGTTTTTGCGTATCCAGCGTTACTGCAGGCACCTGGCCCGGAGCGTGGTGTCCGGCAGAGAGGTGACCGAGAAGATCTCGCCCCGCCGCTACGACTTGCTGGATAGGATCTTCCTCCGCTTTATGCAGCAGCAACCGGAGAGATGCCCGGAAGTGTACGCGCGCATGTTCGCCGGCGTCCACCCAGATACCCTGGTCCGCTTTCTGACCGAGAGAAGCAGCCCGCGGGACGACCTGAACCTCGTACTGGCGATGCCCAAAGCGCCGTTCTTGAAGACCGTGGCCCAAATGGTGTCGCCGTCTTATTCGTCGAACACCAGATGAAGCCCGCCCGGAATCCAGAAACCGCCGGGATGGGCGCCGGGGCCCGGAGAACCCTCTACCGGTACGTCGTGGTCCCGTCCTGGGTAACGGTCGGTGTTTTGACCCTGGTGTTCGCGGCGGGGATCGAGGTTTCAGGGCCCGTGCAGTACGCCCCGTTTGCTTTTAGCCTGATCTTCTTCGGCCTGCCGCACGGCGCCGTGGACCATCTGGTTCCGGGCCGGCTTTCGGGCGCCGGTATTTCGGCCCGCCCGATCCTGGCCGTCGTCTTTTTGTACGGGGTGCTTTCCTCCGTATACCTGGCCGTCTGGTACGCCTTACCGGCTTCCTCGTTCGTGTTCTTTATCCTGCTTACCTGGTTTCACTGGGGGCAGGGGGACCTCTATTCGACGGCGGCGTTTTTGCAAGGAAGACACCTCTCCTCCAAAACCCTCAAGTTTCTCACCGTCGTAACGCGGGGAGGATTACCCATGCTGGTGCCGCTGCTCGCTTTCCCGGAGGTTTACGCGAAGGTGGCCCGGGGCGCCGTCGCGCTCTTCTCTGCCAACACAGATGTAAGTTGGCTCTCCAACCCGACCTTCAGGGTGGCGGCCGGCCTGGCCTACGTTTCTCTGGTGCTGTTTACGCTCGCCTGGGGCCACGCCGCCGCGCCGCTTTCCGGTCCTGGTTGGTGGCGGGACGCCCTGGAGATCGGGATGTTGGCGGGATACTTTTCGGTCGTTCCCCCGGTGTTCGCGTTGGGGATGTACTTCTCTTTGTGGCACGCCCCCCGGCACGTCGCGCGCCTGATGCTCCTGGACAAAAACTCGGAGGCCTTTTTGGAGAAAGGAGAATTCCGGCCCGCGCTAAAGAACTTCGCCTGGGACGCCACCCCTCTGACCCTGGTGGCCGCGCTGTTGCTCGCCGGCTTGTACCTCGCGGTGCCCGGGAGTGTAGAAGGCGCGGCGGGCCTTTTGGCCCTGTACCTCGTCCTCATCTCCGTACTAACCCTCCCGCACGTCGCGGTCGTGGCGGTGATGGATCTCAAGCAGGGGCTCTGGAGATGACGCCGCGCCTTTTGTGCTGGCTGCTGCCGCTCTTTTTGCTGGCCGGGTGCGCCGCGCAGCAACCGTCGGGCGCCGGGCCGCAGGAAGATAAAACCGTAAACGTCTCCAGGGTCGTAGACGGCGATACGGTCGAGGTCCGTCCGGGCGTGCGCGGCACGGACGCCGTGCGGCTCATCGGTGTAGACGCGCCGGAGACGCCCGGCTCCCCGCAAGGACCCCAACCATACGGGGAACAGGCCTCCGAGTTCGCGGAAACAGAGCTCGCGGGCCGCGACGTAGAGTTGCGGTTCGACGAAGAAAAAGTGGACGATTACGGCCGGGCCCTCGCATACCTCTACCTGCCGGACGGCACGATGTTCAACGAAACGCTCCTGGAGAAAGGCTACGCCCAGGTGGCTACCTTTCCGCCGAACGTACAACATTTGCAAGAATTTCGCCGGGCCCAAAAAGAATCCCGCGACAACCGGCGAGGGATATGGAGCCTCCCGGAAGACCAACTCTGCAAACTCACCGACCGCGGAAACGGCGTCGGCGGTGGATGTTAGTGTCTTGGGTTTCTCGTCCGGGCCCGGAACCCGGGGTTTTGGGTTAGAAAGGGCAAAAAGTTCGGGTTCGAAGTTTTTACGCCGCCCGGGCCGGGTAATAAACAAGCTGACGTAGGAATTGTCAACCATAGGAGGCAGAGTGTCGCAGAGGATAGAGTCAAGCATAGAGGTAGAGGCTCCGGTCAAGGAAGTCTACGAGTATTGGGAATCCCTGGAGAACCTACCGAACTTTATGGCCAACGTGGAGGAAGTACGCGCCACCGGCGAAAACACGACCCACTGGAGCGTCAAAGGTCCTTTTGGGGCCTCGATCCAGTTCGACGCCCGGACGACGCAGAACGAGCAGAACGAGGCGCTAGCCTGGAACAGCGAAGACGGCGACGTAGAAACCTCCGGCCAGGTACGCTTCGAGGACCTCGGTGACGAGCGCACCCGCGTCGAGCTGCAGATGGACTGGTTTGATCCGCCCGGCGGCAAGCTCGGTGAAGCGGTCACGGGCCTGGTCGCGGGTCCCCAAGCTATGGTCGAACAAGACCTCGTGAACTTCAAAGACCTGATGGAAGGCAACGCGACCCCCGAGGACATTCAGGAACGCCCGGACGCGGCCAAAGTCCACACCGGCGTCGTGGCGTTTCTTACCTCCACCACGGGGCTGGCGGTCGTGGGCGCCGTGCTGCTGCTGTGGTTGATCCTGCGCGGCGGTGGAGACTCCCGGAAGAAGTCTCGCGGCGCCAGGATCACGTTCGAGTTCTAAAAGACCGTAAATCGGCCGGTCGGCGCGGCCGCCCGCGAACGCAAAAGCAAAAGCCTTGGAGCTACAGTAGCTCCAAGGCTTTTTGTTCGTCTCTTTTCTGGTCCGCAGGCGCGGAACCCCGCCTGCGGCACTGTTAGTCGATGGAAAGGGTGCCGAAGATCACGACTTCCCGCTCCACGTCGAAGTAGATGGTGCCGCTCATCCCGAACAAGTCCATCATAACGTCCGCGTCGGCGGCCGGGGGCCTTATCGTATACTCATCGGCGCCGTCGTCTAGTATGAGCTGAAAAGAGAACTTGCCGGCTCCCCCGCGCTCCTGCTCGCTCCAGTTGGCGTGAACGTTGGTTACCTGACGTACCGTTATCTGTTCTCCTGCCAAAATCTTCCTCCTTTGTCGGTCTTCTCTGGCGGTCTTTGTGTTGCCTGGTGCCGTTCGTCCGGAAACTACCGGTTTAGGCCAGGGACAGGTTGCTCGTAATGAGGACTTTGCGGTCCAGGTCGAACATGACCGCCCGGTTGCTTCTGACGGTCCGGAGCATGACCTTTATGTCGTCCGCGGTCGGCTGGAGCACGTACTCCTCCGCGCCGTCGTCCAAGATGAGCTGCAGGGTAAAAGCGCCCTCGTCACCCCTCTCCAACTCCGTGTAAGAAGCCTGAATATCGGTAACCTGTCGCACCGTTATTCGTTGTTGAGTATTTTCTTCCACAAACAACTCCTTTCTTTTCTCCATTCAACGACAGGAAGCTTCATGCCCTTTTCAGAGTTTGTTCAAACCGTTTTCCGGCCCGTTCGGTGAGGCCCGAAAACCGGGGTTAGAGCCGGCTTATCTTTGCCGCGAGGATATAGTCGTTTTCCGTCAGCCCGTCTACGACGTGGGTAAAGATCTTCACGCCGACGCGGCCCCAGGTGAGATCCAAGTTCGGGTGGTGTCCTTCGGCCTCAGCCACTTCCCCGACCTGGTTTACGAAGGCCAACGCTTCCCGGAAGTTCTCGAAGGAGAACTCTTTATAGAGGTGGTGATTTTCCACCACCTTCCATCCCGGGAGCCGGCCCTGCAACTCCCCGGCCTCCGCCTCCCCCAACGCCGGGGTGTCTCCCTTGCACGGGACACAGGTTTTATCGGCGAGGTTTACGATGCCCGCCGCCTCTCCTGATGGACGGATCCCCGGTTTTCAGGCATTGACCTTCAAAAATTGCTCTTCGTAGAGGTTTATGGCGTGGTTGAGGACCTTTTTGGCATCTTCGGGGCCGGACATGTCCCCGACGGTGACTTCTTTGTTCTCCAGGACTTTGTAGTCTTGAAAAAAACGTTGTAGCTCATCCGTCCGGTGTTCGGGCAAGTCGTCGAAATGTTCGTAATCGCGGTACTCCGGGTCGTCGAGGTGGACGCAGATTATCTTCTCGTCGTTCTCGCCGTCGTCCACCATCGGCATCATTCCGATAGGCTTGACCCGCAGGATGCTTAGCGGTTGTACCGGCTCCTGCATTATCACCAGCATGTCCAGCGGGTCGTCGTCGTCCCCCAGCGTGCGCGGTATAAAGCCGTAGTTAGAAGGATATACGACCGAGGAGTAGAGGACGCGGTCTACCAGCAACATCCCGGTTTCCTTATCCAACTCGTACTTGACCTTCGATCCTTTGGGGATCTCTACGACGACGTTGAACTCCTCGGGTACGTCCTTACCTATCGGAACGTCGTGCCAGGCGTGGGGCATCTCTGACTCCTCTAGCTTCGCCGATGTCTCCCGACACGATACTATGGACCGCCACCAGCCGCGACCGTACCGGCAAACCGCCGGACCCAGGCTAAAAAGAGTGCAGAGCAAAGAAAAAGTAGTGGTACCGGAGGTCGGGCTCGAACCGACACTCCCCTTTCGGGGAACCGGATTTTGAGTCCGGCGCGTCTACCTATTCCGCCACTCCGGCGAGTGAGCCCCGCAATTGTACCAACCTCGCGAAGGTTTTCGAGATTATCCTGCCGAGATATTCCGGGTCTTCCGGTATACTAAACAGCGATGCGTGTTTACCTGATCGACGGCTACTCCCTGCTCTACCGGGCGTTCTACGCGCTGCCGCAGAGCATAAGCACGAGCAGCGGGCTTCCTACAAACGCCCTCTACGGCTTTACGAGCATGTTGCTCAAGTTGCTCGATACCGAGGAAGAGGTGGGTATTGGGGTGGTCTGGGACGGTGGGATGCCCAAGTTCCGCACGGACATCTACCCGGAATACAAAGCCCAGCGGTCAGCGATGCCCGAAGAGCTAAAAGCCCAGTTGGACCATCTCGACCAGATCCTCGACGCGATGAACGTCCATACCATGCGGGCCGAAGGCTTCGAGGCCGACGACGCGCTCGCCACGCTGTCGAAGCTCATACCCGAAGACGTGGAGCTCATGATCGTCACCGGGGACCAGGACGCCATGCAACTCGTTGACGGCAACGTAAAGGTGATGCGGACCACCCGCGGCGTCTCCGAAACCAAAAGCTACGGCCGGGACGAAGTATTAGAAGAATACGGCGTCGCGCCGGGGCAGATCCCGGATTACAAAGCCCTGACCGGGGACCCCTCGGACAACATCCCCGGCGTACGGGGCATCGGGCCCAAAGGCGCCTCGAAGCTGCTACAGCAGTTCGACACCGTCGAAAACCTCTACGAAAACCTCGGAGACGTCTCGGCAAAGGGCACCCGCACGAAGCTGGAGGAAGGTAAAGAAAGCGCCTTTCTCTCCCTGGAGTTGGCCCGGATGCGCTACGACGCGCCGGTGGAGTTCGACGAAGAAGCCCTGCGGTTCGAGGGGGTATCTCCGGAGACCGGGGAGATACTGCGCCGCTACGAGTTTCGGAGCCTGGAACCCCGCTTCGCGGCCTTGCCGGTCGTGGGCGGCGGCGTGTTGCCGGCGCCGGAGAGGACCACGCTCCGCTTCGAAGACGGGCCTTTGGAGGAGGGCTTGCTACCCGTTGCGGCCGCGCCGGTTGGTGACGAACTCTGGTGCGTCGTGGCCGAGGAAAACACCGTACACCTCGCAGATGGCGCCCCGGATCGTCCGCTGCAGGTTCACGACGCAAAAAGCCTCGGCGTTTTCGGGGCGGACTTCGACACGTTTCTGGCCGCTTACCTCATAAAACCGGGCCTCGGCGGCTACGAGCTGGACACGCTCGCGGAAGACCGGGGGGTGCCGGAGTTCGAGGCGGATCACGACGACGCCCGGGTCGTCGCCGCGGCCCGCAAAGCCGCGCAGATCCACACCCTAGTACCGCTGCTAGAAAGAGAGCTCAGAGACATGGGCCTCGCCCGACTCTACTATGACATAGAGCTGCCGCTCGCCGACGTGTTGGGGGGGCTGCAATACGTCGGGATGCCGGTGGACCGCGATACCTTGCAACAGGTCGGGCGGGAGATACAAGAGCAGGTGGAGAAGCTCGAAGAAAGCATCTACGAGGACGTGGGCCACCCGTTCAACATCGGCTCGCCGAAGCAACTCGGGGAGGTGCTCTTCGTGAAGATGGGGATTCCGCCGGTTCGCAAAACGAAGACCGGGTACTCGACCGACGCCCGCGTTTTGCAGCAGCTCTCGGTAGAATATCCGGTGGCGGACAAGATCATCCGCTACCGGGAGTTGACCAAGCTGCGCGGCACCTACATAGACGGCTTGCTCGGCCTGATCTCCTCTGAAGGCCGCATCCACACCACCCTGAACCAGACCACGACCGCCACCGGTCGCATCTCCAGTGATTCGCCGAACCTCCAGAACATCCCGGTCCGCACCGAGATGGGCGCCCGCATCCGGGACGCTTTCGTCGCCTCGCCGGGCCGCAAGCTCGTGGTCGCCGACTACTCTCAGATAGAGCTCCGTATCCTGGCGCACATGACCCGCGAACCGGCGCTTATAGAGTCCTTCACCACGGGTGAGGATGTACACACCCGCACGGCATCCGAGGTCTTCGACGTGAGGCCGGAGTCCGTGACGACGGAGTTGCGGCGCCGGGCCAAGATGGTCAACTTCGGCATCCTCTACGGTATATCCGGCTTCGGTCTGGCGATGAGGCTTGGCAACGTGCATCCGGCCGAGGCGGAACGCTACATCAAGCGTTATCTGGAACGTTATCCGAAAGTCACCGAGTTTATGCAGGAGACCTTGGAAGAGGCGGAGGAACTAGGGTATGCGACGACGCTCTTCGGCCGGCGCCGGTACGTGCCGGAGCTTCGCAACTCGAACAAAAACGTTCGCAAGCTGGGCGAGCGAATCGCCTTTAACGCCCGGGTTCAGGGGACGGCGGCGGACATCATCAAGGTGGCGATGGTTGACTTGCAAAAGCGGCTGAACGCGCTGGACGCGGACATGTTGATGCAGGTCCACGACGAGTTGGTCTTCGATGTTGGGGAGGAGCAGGTAGATGAGGTGGCGTCCCTGGCGGCGGAGAGGATGGTCGCCGCCTACGACCTCAGCCCGCCGCTCGAAGTCGAGGTCAAAACGGGCGGGCGCTGGGGGCAGGTCGAGCCGGTCTTGATCCGTTAGTGGTAAAATGCACCTCGGACTGTAGAATATACGCTTCATGAAACTTCTGTATAATCCCACCCGCAAGCAAGGAGAAGGAAGCACCTAGTACATGACGGAAACCACTGAGAACGCCACCCGTGAGCTAACAATGAAGGATTTCTTCCGCGAGGAGAACGGCGAAGTCGTTCCCATCGACGAGGGAGTCCTTATAGATTTCAAGGACGGAGACATAGTCGAGGGCGAGGTCGTCCGCATAGACAAGGAAGAAGTCCTCGTAGACATCGGCTACAAGTCCGAGGGTGTGATCCCGAGCAACGAGCTCACCATCCGCAAAGGAACCGACCCGAACGACATCGTCGAACTCGGCCAGCAACTAGAGGCGCTGGTACTCCAGAAAGAGGACGCCGACGGGCGCCTGATCCTCTCGGCCAAGCGGGCGGCTTTCGAGCGGGCCTGGAACCGCATCGAAGAATCCTACAACGAGCAGGAAACTGTCAAGGGGCCGGTAATCGAGATCGTCAAGGGCGGCCTCATAATAGACATCGGGCTCCGCGGCTTCCTGCCGGCGAGCCTGGTGGATATCCGGCGTGTCCGCAACCTGGAGGCTTTTACCGGCGAGACGCTGGAGGCCAAGGTCATAGAGTTGAACCGTTCCCGCAACAACGTCGTCCTCTCCCGCCGGGCGGTACTGGAAGAGGAGCGTAAGGAAGAGCGCGACCGCATCCTCACGAACCTGGAAGAGGGTGAGATCGTCACGGGTGTCGTCTCGAACCTGGTGGACTTCGGGGCTTTCGTGGACCTGGAAGGTATAGACGGCCTGATCCACATAAGCGAGCTTTCGTGGAACCACGTTGACCATCCGAGCGAGGTGGTCGAGGTCGGCGAAGAGGTCGAGGTCAAGGTTCTGGAAGTGGACCGGGACCGGGAGCGCATCTCGCTCGGCCTCAAGCAGACCCGCAAGGACCCGTGGCAGGAGATCGTCGAGCAGGTCAACATTGGCGAGAGCATCAAGGGCCGCATCACCAAGTTGGTGTCTTTCGGCGCGTTCGTCGAGGTTGCCGAGGGTGTAGAGGGCCTGATCCACATAAGCGAGCTCGCCGAGCACCACGTCGAGACGCCGGACGAGATCGTACGCAGCGGCGACGAGGTGGAGGCCCGCATCATAGACGTTGACGCCAAGCGCCGGCGGCTCTCGCTCTCCCTGCGGCCGAAGAAAGAGGAGCGCGAGGAACGCGAAGACCGTCCGCGCCGCGAGGATCGTCCGCGCCGGGAAGACCGTCCCCGCCGCGACGCCGAGCCGCGCCAGGAGCGTCAGTCCAGCGGCCTCCGTACGGGCGCCTTCGACAAGCTCAGCGACCTGGACTTGGGAGAATAGACCCCAAAACGTTGGGCAACGCGGGTGGAGGGCCGGTGACCATCGCTGTCACCGGCCCTTTCGCTTGCGGCAAAAGCACCTTTGTAGAAATGCTCGGTGAACAGGGGGCTGAGACCGTATCGGCGGACGAGATCGTCCACGACCTGCTCGCCTCGGACCCGGATACGGTAGGGCGGGTCGCGGGGCGATTCGGGGATGAAGTGCGGGGCGAGCCGGGAATAGACCGCAAAGCCCTGGGCGAAAAAGTCTTCGGGGATCCAGAAGCCTTGCAGGACCTCGAAAACATCCTTCATCCCCGCGTGCGGGACGAAACAGACCGGCGGTCGGAGGCTTCGGAGGCCGCCGTTTACGTGGCCGAGATACCATTGCTCTTTGAAGGTGGACGCAGTGGGGGTTTCGACCTCACGGTAGCTGTTACGGCCCCCGGGTGGCGGCGGCGCGAATGGTCCGAAGAGCGTGGCGTCGGGGAGGCGCAGCGCCGGGCGATAGAAGAACGCCAGCTTTCGGGTGAAGAAAAAGCCCGCCGGGCGGATTTCGTGGTGGTAAACGACGTGGGGCTGGATAAACTCAGGGTACAGGCTAAAAACCTCTTGAAGAAGGTCGAGACCGGGGGCTACCACGGCGATATACACGCGGAAGAAGCATAGGCACGAAAGGTCGCGGGTCCGCCGCAAGCGGGTGTTTTTCGTCGTTGTGATACTCGCCGTTGGGCTGCTGCTCTCGCCGTTTATCTTACAAATTCCGGACACCCTCCAAAAGGTCGTATACCCCTTAAAGTACGAGGCGGCCATTCGTCAGGCGAGCCAGGAGCACGGCCTGGAACCGGCTTTCGTGGCCGGGGTGGTTTACACGGAGAGCCGGTTCAGGCCGGAAGCGGAGTCTTCCCAGGGCGCTTTGGGTTTGATGCAGGTGATGCCGGAGACGGCGGCCTTCGTGCAAGAGCGGAGCGGCGTCCGGGGTGACTATCAAGACCCGCGCGTAAACCTGCAAATGGGCACCTGGTATCTCAGCTACTTAAGCGAGAAGTACGAGGAATACGAGAGACACGACAGGCTAACACTCGCGGCGTACAACTCGGGCCAGGGCCGGGTGGACGGTTGGATCTCCCAGGAGGGCTTCGATATAGAGCGCGATATACCGTTTGAAGAGACCCGCGCGTACGTGGACAACGTGTTGGAGGCCCGCGGTGTATACCGTGACCTCTACGGAGAGGATTTGAGTGGAGACTAAAGCCGGATTCCAGGTAAACAGCGAATACCAGCCGGCCGGCGACCAGCCAAAGGCTATAGAAGGCCTCGTATCCGGCCTCGAAGCGGGCATGAGGTCCCAAACCTTGCTGGGCGTAACCGGCTCCGGCAAGACCCACACCATGGCCCGCGCCATAGAGAAAGCCGGCCGGCCCGCGCTCATCATCGCCCACAATAAGACCCTGGCCGCCCAACTCGCCAGCGAATTCGCCGACTACTTCCCGAACAACGCCGTCGAGTACTTCGTCTCGTACTACGACTACTATCAGCCGGAGGCCTACGTTCCATCGAGCGATACGTTCATCGAAAAGGACGCCCAGATCAACGAGGACATAGACCGGCTCCGGCACTCCGCCACGAGCGGGCTGTTCACGCGGCGGGACGTAATAGTGGTCGCCAGCGTCTCCGCCATCTACGGCCTCGGTAGCCCGGAGCAGTACCGCTCGAAGATGGTGCTCCTCGAAAAAGGCGGCTTCTACGATCTGGACGACGTGCTCCGCGACCTGGTCCGCATCCAGTACACCCGCAATGACTTCCAACTCGCCCGCGGAACCTTCCGCGTCCGGGGTGACGTGCTGGAAGTGCATCCGGCTTACCAGGACACCATCTACCGCATCTCTTTCTTTGGGGACGAGGTCGAGAACATGACCGAGGCGGACCCGCTCACGGGCGAGGTGTTGCGCGAGCACGACGTACTCACCGTCTACCCGGCGACCCACTTCGTCACCGACGAGGATCGGTTGGAGATCGCCGTAAAAAACATTGAGGCCGAACTCGACCAACGCTACGCCGAGCTGGAGAAAGAGGGTAAAGTCCTCGAAGCGTACCGCATTCGGCAGCGGACACTCTACGACCTGGAAATGATGCGGGAGTTGGGTTATTGCTCCGGCATCGAGAACTACTCTCGGCATCTGGACGGCCGGCCGGCGGGCTCAACGCCGTACACGCTGCTCGACTACTTCCCGGACGACTACATCACGTTTATAGACGAATCCCACATCACGCTGCCGCAGGTGCGCGGCATGTACAACGGCGACCGCTCGCGAAAGACCACGCTGGTCGAGCACGGTTTCCGGCTGCCTTCGGCGTTGGACAACCGCCCGCTCATGTGGGATGAGTTCTTGCTCAAGACGGAGCAGATGGTCTTCGTGTCGGCGACGCCGGGGCCTTACGAGCTAGAGAACTCCGGCCAGATCGTCGAGCAGATCATCCGTCCGACCGGCCTCATAGACCCGAAGATAGACGTTCGTCCGACCAAAAACCAGATAGACGACCTCCTGAACGAAGTAGCCAAGCGCACCGAGCACGGCGAGCGGGTCCTCATTACCACGCTGACCATCAAGATGTCTGAGGACCTGACGGATTATCTGTTGGAGCGGGGAATCAAGGCGCGGTACATGCACTCCAACATAGAGACGCTGGAGCGCATCCAGATCATCCGCGGCTTGCGCACCGGCGAGTTCGACGTGCTCGTCGGCATCAACCTCCTGCGCGAAGGCCTCGACCTGCCGGAAGTCACCCTGGTAGCCATCCTCGACGCCGACAAAGAAGGTTTTCTGCGCGGGGAGCGGGCTTTAATACAGACAATAGGCCGCGCCGCCCGAAACGTCGAAGGCCGGGTAATAATGTACGCCGACAGGGAGACGGACTCCATGAAGACGGCTATAGGAGAGACGGAGCGCCGCCGGGAGATTCAAACCTCCTACAACGAGCGCAACAACATCGAGCCTCGCACCATCACGAAGGGGATCTCGGACATCCTCATCGCCGCGGAGGCCAAGGGGCTCTACAAAGCCGGCAAAAAGAAAGCCGCCCGCGAAGCCCCGCGTGACCCGGAAGAGCTGCAGAAGCTCATCGCCGACCTCGAAGCCGAGATGCTGGAGGCCGCCGAAGACCTCAAGTTCGAGTACGCGGCCAAGCTGCGGGACGAAGTGAAGGATCTAGAGCGGCAGTTACAAGAGTTGGCTTCGTAATTAGTTGTAGGGTAGGCATATGGCGGACCTACTCGGACGCTTACTACAACTTTTTCTAGAGAACGTACCGCTTGAAGGCCTTTTCATCGAAGCAGTAGCCCGCCTGTAACGGCGGCGTACTTTAGTTTCAGCCCCAGGGGGGCCAGCGGGCAGTAGACGCGCAGC
>CBDCAK010000001.1:0-243452 GCA_965213905.1 Rubrobacteraceae bacterium
TCAACTCGACTTGCCGCAATGCCGCATCTACGTGGCTTTTGGGATTCGATACTCCCGAGAGCCGGGCCATGCCGATCAGGTTGTCCCGTCCCGTGAGGTAGGGATAGAAAGTCGGTGTCTCCACCAGCGATCCGACACGGGAGAGGCTGGACGAAGATCCTGGACGTTCGCCGAGCACCGTCGCGCTTCCAGAGGAAGGGCGGATCAGGCCGAGCAACATCCTCAAAGTGGTCGTCTTACCGGCCCCGTTCGGACCGAGGAAGCCATAGACTTCACCCCGGCGAACGGTCAGGTCGAGACTATCCACCGCCACGATGCCACCGCTGTAGCGTTTGGTCAGGTTCGTTGTCTTCAGCAGAAGATTTTGGTTTATCATTGTCTCCTCACTCCCACCGGAAAGTTCGGGCCGAGATTATTACGGAGACCACAAGGAGGCCGGCCAGCACCGCAAGCGCCGTCAGGTTCCAGTTGCCCTTTATCCACAGGTCCTGGATCAAGTTGACGACGTAGGTGAGCGGTAGGAAGTCTGAGATGCTTCTCAGGGTGTCCGGGAACATCTCTTGTGGAATGCCGGCCGCTCCTGAGAGGAAGAACATGGGGAAGAAGATCACCTGCCCCACGATCTGGGCCGTCCTTGCCGACGGGAGCAATCCGGCCAGAACAAACCCGCCCGCGAAGAAGCTCAGGGTTGCGATTACGAAGGCGAGCGCCACCGAGAGTGGAGCTTCGGGCAGGCGCAGATCATAGACGAAGAACGCCGTGGCGATGAGCAGCGCGATACCCAGTATCGTCATGAGGAGGTTCACGAATACCTGGGCCGCGAGTATCGTTGCGGGGTGCAGCGGTGTTGCACGGAGCCGTCGCAGGATGCCCTGTTGCCGGTATCCGGCGAGAATGATGGGCAGACCGAGCAGGGCCGTGGTACCGATCACCATGCCCGTGTAAGCCGGTGCCATAACGTCTACTCCTCGGAGGCCCGGAGATCCTTGCACCGGCTCGTTCCCGAAGAGAGAGGAGAAGAGTAGGAGCACCATAACCGGGAAAGCCAGCGTGAAAAAGACCGCCGCCGGCTCCCTTAGGAACAGCTTCATCTCTACCCACGTCATCTTCAATAGGGCTTGCATCTCTACTCCTCTCAGTCCCGGATCTTTCTTCCGGTCTTTTCGATAAAAACGTCTTCGAGTGTGGGACGGGCCACGCTCACGTCTGTAGGGGTGATCCCATGATGATCCAGTTCGACCACGGTTCGTGCGAGCAGCGGACCGTCGCCGTAGACGACCACGTCGCCCGCCTCGTGCGCCACCCGGCTCACGCCTGGCAGGGCGCGCAGAGGAGCGGGATCGAAGCCGTTCAGGCCGCCGAAACGCACGTTGGTCTCCGTGCTTACTTCACCGATCAAAGCCTCGGGCGAGTCGAGGGCCACAACCTGTCCGCCGTCTATAATCGCCACCCGGTCGCAGAGCTTCTCGGCCTCATACATAAAGTGGGTCACCAGCACGACTGTGGTGCCACGCTCGCGGATCTCGCGGATCAGCTCCCAGGTCGCTCGCCGGGCCTGTGGGTCGAGTCCGGTGGTGATCTCGTCTAGGAACACTAGCTCGGGGCGGTTGACGAGCGAGAGGGCGATGAAGAGACGCTGCTTCTGTCCGCCGGAGAGGGTCTTGAAGCGGGTGTTAGCTTTCTCTTCCAGGCCCCACGCCTCCAGCAAGGGCCGCGTGTCGGAAGCGGTTTTGTAGAAGGAAGCGTAGAGCTCCAGCGCCTCCCACACCTTGATGTCGTCCGGCAGCGCCGCCTGTTGGAGCTGGATGCCGACGCGCTCCCTAAGCTTTCTGCCCTCCCGTTCCGGGTCGAGATCGAGGACCCGTACTTTGCCCTCATCGGGCTTGTGTAAACCGGCCAGGCACTCCACGGTTGTCGTCTTGCCCGCCCCGTTTGGTCCAACGACGCCGAAGATCTCACCCTGCTCGACCACGAACGAGACGTCGTCCACAGCCCTCGTGGACCCGTAAGATTTTCGTAGATTCTCTACCCGGATCACCGTCTCCTTGGAGGATTGCATGCCAGCTATCTCCTCTCCTTATAGGATTGTCATCACGTCAAGTATCGTCGGAGGAAGCGCGGAAGTAATCACCCGTAAGGTTCAAAAACAAGTCGTCCTGATGGTCGATGAGCGCATCAACCGATCGGTTGATGCCGGCTAAAAACTAAAGTTTTTAGCCAGGGTAAAATGGCCTCCTGTAAACCGCATAGAAAGGCGGTTTTCGTAGCTCATTTTGTAGAGGGTTTTTGGCCAGGAGTTCATAGAGGGGTAATTTAGTGGAGAAGTCCTTGAGGGTGGGACTCTACGCCAGGGTCTCTACTCACGACCAGCAGACGTTGCCGATGCAGCTTTCGGCGATGCGCGAGTACGCAGAGCGTCGAGGTTGGACCGTGAAGGTGGAGATCTCGTAGGTCGGCTCGGGCGTGAAGGAGCGAGAAAAGCGCGAAAAGCGCGAAAAGCTTCTGAAGGCTACCCGTCGGCGAGAGATCAACGTCATCATCGACTGGAGGCTAGACCGGTGGGGGCGCTCGCTAGTAGACCTCGTCTCGACGTTCGGAGAAGTATGTCCAGTCTGACAGAAAGTCGTCCGCCTAACATCAGCCGCTTTTAATGTCCCACTAAGTGCTACCACCGGGTCAGCGGGTTCTTTAACTTTAACTCGCGCCGAAGCGCCGCAATTCGTCAGGCAGGTTCAGCACGCGCGCCAACCACGAATCGCCAGCGTTACCGGTGATCGCGACCAGATACTACTTGACGGTCCAGCCGCCGTCTATGAGCATAGCAGCACCATGCACGAAGGAGGAGTCATCGCTGGCTAGGTACAGGGCTAGTTTCGCCACCTCCTCGGGCTGGGCGTAGCGGCCTGCGGGCACGGAGTTGATCGCCTCCATCACCGCCGCGTCACCCGCTTCAAGAAGCTCCTTGGTCATACCCGTTTCGACCGCTCCGGGACACACGGCGTTTGCCCGGATACCTTGGGCTCCGTAGTCGAAAGCGAGCTGGCGGGTGAAGCCCACCACGCCGTGTTTGGAGGAGGTATAAGCTGCACCGCCACCTCCGGCGATAAAGCCAGCAATAGAGGAGGTATTGACCACAACCCCGCCACCGTTCTCGATCATATGAGGTATAAGCGCCTTGGTGACTAGAAACATCCCTTTGAGGTTTACGCCTATGATGAGGTCCCACAGCTCCTCTGAGGTGTCCATAATAGGCTTGTAATCGTCTAGGACACCGGCATTGTTACACAGAATGTCCACCCGCCCGAACTCTGTGGTCGCCTGCTCTGCCATCTCATTTACAGAGGAGGCGTCGGATACGTCTGCCTCTATTCCAATAGCCCTGACGTCTTCGTTTTGCACATTCTGTGCAGTCTCCTCGGCTGTCTCTACTTTCAAGTCTACCGCCGCGATCGAGGCTCCTTCAGCGGCAAATACCTGTGCCATTGCCCGGCCCATGCCAGAGCCCGCCCCGGTTATAAGAGCCGTCTTGCCCGTCAGCCTACCTTCCATAATATGTGCCTCCTCTGTTGTTCCTCGATCCCTTCCGGTCATTTTAGCAAAACCGTGGGCCCAAAAGGCTCAAGATCCCAGACCGTGCCCGCGGCTACGAACGCGGGGTACGTCGGGCCGCAAGCTTCCTGGAAGGCTACGATGTAGACACCCGCTGGAGGGGCGAGGATATCCTGCTCACAGCAGGTTGCAGAGTGGTTGACCTACAGGCATCATGGACGTATGAACGCATACTCAGAGGATCTCAGGAAAAAGATCGTGGGAGCAGTGTCCGAACGTGGTATGGGCAAGAGCGAGGCCGCCCGCACCTTCTCTGTGAGCCTTTCTTCGGTGCAGCGTTACGTTGGGATGGCGAGCAAAGGTGAGTCGCTTGCTCCAAAGAAGAGACCCGGCTTGAAGCCGAAACTGGATGAGAAAGCCAAGAGATTGCTCGCAGCGGACCTAGAAGAACGTCCCTTCGTAACGCTCTGGCAGAGGCGCGAGTACCTGAAGGCCGTAGCCGGGGTTTTGGTAAGTCGCTCGACGATCTGTCGTGCCATAGTCCGGCTCGGCTCTACGAGGAAAAAGGGGGACCAGTAGTAGCCACCGAGCGCGACGAGTTCAAAAGAGCAGCTTGGCGGGTGATGGTGGCCGCGGAGGCGAAGCCCGAGTCGTTGGTCTTTGTTGATGAGATGGGGGTTCATACTTCTCTAGCGCCGATCTATGGCTATGCACCCAGAGGCGAGCGAGTGCATCTGGAAGTGCCCCGTAACCGTGGGAGCAACACTACCCTACTGGCCTCCATGAGCTTTGAAGGTATGGGAGAGTGCCTGGCTGTGTAGGGGGCGACCACCGCAGTGGTTTTCGAGACCTACGTAGAGAAAGTGCTCGTACCGGAGTTGAAGGCGGGGCAAGCGAAGCTGGTGGTAATGGACAATCTCGGTGCCCACAGACCGAAACGCATCAGGGAGTTGATCGAGGCAGCGGGCTGTGAGCTGCTTTATCTGCCGGCCTACTCCCCAGACTACAACCCCATAGAAGAAGCCTTCAGCAAGATCAAGAATCTGCTACGCAAAGCTGCAGTCAGGAGCAAGGAGGCTCTCATAGATGTGCTTGGCGCGGCACTCTCTGCGGTAAGTCCTGCAGATGCTCTCGGATTCTTCGAGCATGCCGAATACCGTTCGGTAGGCCAACTGCTGTGAAACATGCTGTGAGAGGTCTGCTCGCGGAGGTGTTCCCTGGTATGGAAAGCGCGTTGGACTTGAGAAAGCAGGGACCGTTGCTCGCCACCACCAAGGTGGCGTGCGGCCAGGGTGAGGGCGTAGGCGTTTACGACCCACTGCAGCTCTGCGAAGCTCGCCCCGAGATCCTCCCCGATTGCTGGCAGCACGACGGAGGGCATCTGGATCGCGAGGATCACCAACACCGACGCCAGCGAAACGACCGTCAGCACCCACCGCCGCCGGGAGTCTATAGCTCGGGCTCCTTCCACGCCGGTCTCCTCTCTCCTGCTACTCAGGCGTCCATCGCCAGGACAGGCCTAGCCAAAAACAGCGCAACGCATAGGCGGAGCCAGGGCTGGCTCCAGCCATGTTTCGCAGACATTGTAAGCAGGTCTCGGGCGTTACTCGCCACGTATCAAGATGTAAGAGATGAATATGGCTCCTCCCAGCGCTATGCCAATGCCTGTGTAGGCGAATGGATTGCCAGCACCTAGAACTACACCGAGAAGCAGACCAATTACTCCACCGAAGATTGCTCCTATGGTGATAGCCGCGATGCTCCTGCTAAACATCTGCACCCCTTTTCTGAACTCTCTGAAGCTTATCCTCCGTGCAGTTCACCAAAGTAAGCAGCCTAGCAGAATAGGGCCGGTTTTTGCTACCCCTTTTGCTGTGGAACAGAACCCGATAGAAAAGGGGTTTTCGGATGGTCGGATTCGCACCCTTTTTTGATACCTTTGGATCTGGCCGCTATCTGGCCTGCAGGATGGCCTCGCCTGGAAGGTTAAGGCCGCCGTTGGCCGCCGTGGTGGTTCCGGCCGAGTTCTCAGCAGAGCTTAGAAACGATCTTCGGAGATGCTTGTGGTGACATAGAATCTCCTGAACGACAGCGTAGGGGAGATGGTTTGGTGGTTGAGGATCGTAGGAAGCCAGGAGCCGAAGAGTTCGCAAAAATGGAGTTCGAACTGTTCAAGCACCTCACGACTTTGAGTGCAGCCGTGACAGTGGCGGTATTGGCCGTATATAGAGAGATAGTAGTTGATCAACTTCTTTTGGTCCTCACACTGCTGGCCTTTGCCGGGGCTGCCGTGTTGGCCCTCGTTGGGATGCTTGAGGTAACCGGCAGAGTGCAGCGATGGTCTCAGTATGGAGGCGAATATCAGAGCTTCGGACCGTTACTGTACGTAACTGGCGGCTGCTTCGTCGGTGGGATTATGAACCTAGCGTTTAGTAGCTTGCTCCGTCACCTTCCCGTGTGGGTACAAGGCGCGGCTACTGGTTTTATCTTGCTTCTATTTGCTGGACTGTTGTGGAGGTGGTCGCGACACCTGCGGCGTAATGAGGAGCGACTACAAAAAATGCGAAGAGAGCGAGATGAATCGAGAGATGATATTGAGAAGGAAATTATCAAACTAAAGCACATGGCCCGAGAGAATGCACAGAAGCCGCCGAAGGAAACAAGGCGTACAAAGGGCGAGGAAAAGCCTGGGAAGCGTTCCTGGTGGCGGAGATGGTTCAGAGCATGATCCCAGACTGGATCACCGCCATCGCCGCAGCCATTGCTCTTATGTTGTCTATTATCAGCCTTTATCTGCAGCGGAAGTCCGAACAGCAGCGGATTGGAGAGCGTAAAGAAGATCAGCAGCAGCGGGAGCGCGAACGTGAGGAAGACAGAACGCCCCAGGTAAAGATAACCACCAGCCACACTAGCGACTCCCGGAGCGTGGGACCCGACGCCATGATCTATACAGCCACGTCTGGCTGGAGCATCAGCTTATCAACTGCGGCAACTGCCGGCGCTGCCAGATCGGTGGCTACCACCACGGCCCTTACTGGTATCTATTCACTTATACGAATGGAAAGATGAAAAGCATCTACGTTGGCCGGAAGCTCAAAGAAGGGGTCGCCGCTGATGTGGACCGCGAGGACCTGGCCGCCCTTACACCGGAAGAGGCTTACCCGGAGCACTACGAAGGAGCCTAGTATTCCCGAGCAACACTGCCAACGGGGTAACTGTCACTGAGGGCAGAGCCCACCATATCAGATGCGACAACAGCGT
Source organism: Rubrobacteraceae bacterium (assembly GCA_965213905.1). Classification (GTDB taxonomy): domain Bacteria; phylum Actinomycetota; class Rubrobacteria; order Rubrobacterales; family Rubrobacteraceae; genus SIRX01. The sequence continues at coordinate 6,811 of CBDCAK010000001.1, forward strand.
AGAATGCCCCGAGGATGAACTCTCCAGGACCAAAGCCGCCTCCACCTCCTAGCTGGTTTGCTTCAGGCGTGATCGACCGCCGAAAGCTCAACGACTATCTTCTCTCTCCCACGCACCCCGACGGCAAGCACAAGCTGAGGCTCTGGAACAGCGTCTTCAGTATTGGCGTAGGAGATGGTGAGCTCCTGGAGCGTTTGATCCGCCAACAGGTAGCTAGCGGCGAGGTGATCGAGAGACCACCGCGCATCGACTCCCGACGTTTCGGAGTAGTGATCCCGAACTTCGAGGGGCCAGCGAAGCGTGGCCCGGTGCTGACGGCGTGGGCGTCGGATCACGGAGACTACAGAACACTGAAGCCACGCCTGATTACAGCGTTCCCGATAGTGGAGTAATTAAGCAATGCAGGAATTAAGCAATGCAGTAAAATAGAATCATGAAAGAAACCGCCCGCACATATTCCGAACTCGACACCATAACCATTCCGGACGATGTCCCGGAGGCCGGAATCGAGTCCGGCGCCGTTGGTACGGTAGTTGACGTTTCTCCCTCCGGCATCCTTGCCGTGGAAGTCTCAGACGAAAGAGGCGCCACACTAGAGATCCTCGACGTAAAAACCGAGCCTGAACTCCAAGTCATCGGCCGCTGGTTCGTCGGGGCAAACTCGTCTACAAGATAGATTCCTAAACCCCATAGAAATGGGTTTTTAAGCCTTCAATTTCCGGTAATGATGATTCTCGGAAACTCGCTTGTAACAGCTTGTAAGCGAGCTTCACCGGCTCCTTCAGCGAGTACCCGGGCGGCGACCGTGGCGACGTTCCGGGCACCCGCCGCCCCGAAGAGTCTGCCCCTGGCGATCATAGATCCCCAGAAGAGGGAGTTCTGCATGAAAGCCGTGGGCTTCAAGACCGTCCAGGAGAGACCGCTCGCCCTGAGATGAGTGTCAAGGGCACGATGACTTTCTTCAAATCATCCGTTTGCCTACAGATGACGGATAATTTTCTCAAAGAAGGGTCACCGGTCCTGTAACCTCTTCGTAACCTTCGGATCACCGAGCGTGAGAAGCCCGATGCCAAGGGCGATAAGGACGCCGCCGATGGCGAGCCCTTGTGGTATAGCCTCCCCGAGCAGTAGAACAGCGATGGGCACGCCGACGATGGCGCCTACCGAACCGAGGAGGCTGAGGTATACAGGCCCACCGCGCTTCTGGAGTACGAAGAATAAGAGGAACTGAACCGAGAATGTAACCACTTGGGCGAGGATGAGAAGAGCTGGCGCGGCGCCCGTTGTCGGTACGGCCAGGGAGAACCCGCTAGGGGTGCCGGAAAAGGTTCCCGCAACTACGCCAAAGGCGAGGAGCATGAGTCCAGCCGCGGCGAGCATACCAGGGGCGAGCGCGTCGGGGGCGGCCCCCTTCGGCCAGCGGACCGTCCGGTAGATATTGCCGACGGCGAGTATAATCGAGCCACAGAGCGTCGCTGCAACCCAGAACAGGTCAGCGTCCGGCTGGGAGAGCTTGAGCAAGGCAAGCAGAGCAGCGCCCCCCAAAGCGAGCACCACACCAGCCGCCCGGCGGGCCTTAAAATGCTCTATCCGGAGGGCCAGTGCGCCCAGGTAGGTAAAGAGTGGCGGGAACGCGATCGCGAGCGCAACAAAGCCGGCCCCAACCCGGGGGACGGCAGCAAAGAAAAGAAAGTTGGGCGCGGCAAAAGTAACAAGGCCGGAGACCAAGAAGTACTCAGCGGTACGGGCGGTGAGTTGGGGAAGCCGGTGGCGGACGACCGCGACGCTTGTCAGGATAACCGTAGCACCTATGGCCGACCAAGTGAGGTAGGATAAGGGGCTGAGGCCAGCCTCGGCGGCGAGTTTAGCGAGGTTGGCTGAAACCCCGAGGCAGGTGCCCGTAATCAGGAGTAGGGTAAGCGGGATCACCCACGGGTGACGGGATGAAATTTGAGACATCTTCCAAACCTCTCGCTTTTAAAAGACTCTCCGAAAGAATCTTGTTTTGTAAAGCGTCAATTGTTGAGTACACCGACAGCTTCGATCTCTACCAACTGATTGTCGAAAGCCATCAACGGCACCGGGATGATCGTACACGTCGGCTTTAGACCAGCACCAAATGCCTTCTCCACCTCTGCAATAAGAACTCGGTGCTTGTCCTTACTATGATCCACGATAAGCACTGTAAGCTTTGCGATTGCGCCCATATCGCCACCAGCCGCCTCGATAGCGGTCCGCAGATTGACGAACATCTGCCGTACCTGCGTTGCGAAGTCCCCCTTAGGCGTGCCCCCGACCTGCCCCGCGATAAAAACCAGCCGTGTGTTCGCTGGCACTACAGCAATATGCGAATAGGCATTGGCCGACGGATCGTAGAGTCCATCGGGGTTGTCCAGTACAAAGCTTCTTACTTGGTCTTTTGACTCGCTCATCTCATCTCCTTCTTCGCCCCTGTCACTTCGCCCTTGGTTGCAGAGACCCTCACATTTGCCCAGTGAGGAAGCCTACAGGCATCTTCTGTTCATACTACCTGCCCTGCCTACTAATCACGGGCGGCACCCTCCCAGCCGTGGTGCCGCAGGTATTCCCCCAGTGAGGTTAGATCGTGACCTTTGGTCCGCAAGGCCTCTATATCCGCCTCGTAGCCTTCCTCCTCGAACCACCGGTACATCTCGTAGATCTCTTCACCGGCAGCCTGGCGGAACTCTTCCCATCCTGTTTGGACATGACAAACCTCCTTGTCGATGATGTGGCCGAAGGTTTCGGCAACCTCGGGCATGGTGAGCTCGTCTCCGGCAAGGTCTACTTCCTGGCCGAGCCACTGGTCCGGGGCTGCGAAGGTCTCTGCGACGAAGGCGCCGAGATCCTCTAACGCCAACTGCTGCAGTGGCTTGTCAGGGTTGAGGGGCGAGGGGAACGCGCCACCGAGGATCTGCTCGCGCATCCCGCACGACGTTGTGTTTGCCTCCCACGACGACGACACCCCAGAGAGGGTCGAGATGCTCGCCGAGAAAGGAGCCCGCATCTCCGAGTTCCCTGTAAACGCGGAAGCCGCCCTGCGGGCCAAGGAGCTTGGTCTTTCTGTCTGCCTGGGCGCCCCAAATGTGGTGCGCGGCGCTTCCTCCGGCGGCAACCTCAACGCCACTGAAGCCGTGAGTTTGGATCTCGTCGACGCGCTGTGCTCAGACTACCATCCACCGAGCATGTTGCCGGCCGCCTTCAGATTGGCGAGAGACAAGGTGTTACCGTTGCACAAAGCTATTGGGCTCGTATCGGTCGGGCCGGGGCGGGCTGCCGGTCTATCGGAACGTGGTGAGATCCGGGGGGGCGCCGTGGCCGATCTGATACTGGTCGGAGAACATCTCAGAATGCCGGTCGTGACCCACACTATCGTAGACGGCGAGGAGCGGTATGCAGCGAGAGCAGCTTCCCAGGCCCAGTGACCGGGTTGCTGTCATCAGCCGCAATACAACTATTTTCCTGTCGGTGGCGGTGAGTATGCAGACGGCTACCGCAGGAGATGAACTATTGCACGCTCGGATATACTGGACTAGATTTCAAGCCAGCAGGAGAGTTGATCTATGGAGCGATACCTAACAGACAAAGAGGGGCACCGTACCGCCGTGGTGCTTCCAATGGAAGAATATGAGGAGCTAATCGAAGCGCAAGAGGAATTGGAGGATATCGCAGCCCACGACGAAGCTGTGGCGGACTTGAAAGCCGGGCGCGAGACCCGGACCCTACGCCGTCCGCGTGGCGAGTAACCCCTACTCGGTATACACGACTAGCCGCGCTGATCGCCAGCTCGAGCGCCTAAGCGGTGAAGCACACGATCGGGTATTGGACGTTATCCTGGACCTCGGAGACGACCCTTACCCAGTCGGATCAAAAAAGCTCAAGGGCCGGGACGGCCGCCGGGTCCGGGCAGGAGATTACCGGACACTCTACATCGTGGATGAAGAAGCCCGAGAGGTAACGGTCTACCGCGTCGCCCACCGGCGCGTCGCCCACCGGCGCGAGGTCTATCGGTGATGCCGGTCCCGCCACGGTGAGACCGACATAGTTCTTTGGTGTAGGCTCTTGAGAATGGAAGAACGAGAACAAAAGCTCTGGGAACCCTGGGAAGATGGTCGGGGGCTGGAGCACCGGACTATCGACGTCGACGGTGTCGCACTCCATGTAGTAGAGGCGGGGCCAGAGGACGGTCCCCTGGTGATTCTACTGCACGGTTTCCCAGAGTTCTGGTATGGCTGGCGAAAGCAGATACCCGCGCTAGCGGAGGCGGGATTCCGGGTGTGGGTGCCGGACCAGCGTGGCTACAACTTGAGTGCGAAGCCGCCGGGCGTTCAGAGTTACGGGCTCGATGCGCTGGCGCGGGATGTTGTCGGCCTAATAGACGCGGCGGGCGTGGAGCGGGCCTGCGTCGCCGGGCACGACTGGGGCGCGGGCGTGGGGTGGTGGCTCGGTATGAACTACCCGAACCGCCTGGAGAAGCTGGCGATTCTTAACGTGCCCCACCCGGCCGTCTTCTTACCGTTTCTCCGCTCGCATCCCGGACAGATGCTAAAGAGCTGGTACATGCTCTTCTTCCAGATCCCCTACCTACCAGAGCTCGTCGCCAGAAAAACGGGGAGTCTCGCCCTACGTACCAGTAGCAAGCCGGGCACGTTCGACGACACCGATCTGGAACGATATCAAGAAGCTTGGGACCGGCCGGGCGCAATGGCGGCCATGATCAACTGGTACCGGGCCGCAGCACGACAGGGCAGCTTCAGGCCCGTAGGAGATCCCACCGTCGCCGTGACGACCCTGATGATCTGGGGCGAAGAAGATGCTTTCCTCGACAAACGACTGGCCGGCCTCAGCATCGAGCTGTGCAAAGATGGACACTTGGTGAAATTGCCCGATGTTACCCACTGGGTACAGCACGAGGCGACAGGACAGGTCAACCGCCTATTGGTCGAACATTTCCGGGAAACTTCGTCCCGACCAGACTCCCAGAACATGCAAGCAGAGTGAACAACTATATGGTCGGAGTTACGGGCTAACACGAGTCCAAGTAACCAGATACGCCAACGCCCAGGTCCCCTGCCCAACAAGCGACCGTTTGCAGGACTTCAGTTTCGCGGGTTCTTGGTGTTTCGCAGAGTCGCTTTCAAAGAAGATAAATTCACCCAGGTTTACTGACGTTTACTGACAAGAAGTGTTTGGAGAAAAGTTATTGCAGGTGTAACGCAATATACACAATAGAGGAAAGAAGCTGCAGTATTCTGCGGTCCGACGTGAAAGCTGTAGTGAATGACGGTTGGAGAATAGTCTTAACCGCGTTTGCTCTTACTAAAGGGAATACAGTTGGGCGTAGGCAGGCACTCGGGTAGATTCTCGTTGCTGACTAGCGTAGTGACGACTATAGTTGCTTTGCTCGCGGCCTTGACGCTAGGCGCGCAGGAAGCGAAAGCGCAGGAAGCGAAAGCGCAGGAAGCGAAAGCGCAGGAAGCGAAAGCGCAGGAAGCGAAAGCGCAGAATGGGCCACCGAACCTGGACCTGGAGTGGACCCGGCTGGGCGATTCGGCCAGTACTATAGGCCAGGAAAACGGTACGGCTTCTATCGAGGCGGCCGAGTTTTCTCCCGACGGGAACTTTATAGTGTCAGGGGCCAAGCGCGGTGGCGACGTGGTGCTTTGGGACTCTGAGGGGAACGAAATCTGGCGCCGTTACCACGCCAATAGGGCCGAGGTAGAGGTGGTCGCATTCACCAAGGACGGCGACTACGCCGTGACGGGTGGCGAGGACGCCTTTATCCGCGTCTGGCGCGTCAGTGACGGCCAGCAGGTCAAAAACGTCAGCCTGGGTGGTAGCGGTAACCAGGTCAGCTTCGACGGCATGCGCTTCTCGAACGACGGAGATCTTCTGGCCGGCGGCGACGAGCGCGGCCAGCTCGTCGTTTTGGATACCTCCGACCCGAACCCCGCCAACTGGCCCGACGAGCCGGTGGCCGTCGTCTTCCACAACACCGACGAGGACCGGGAAGGCGGCGGTGGCGGCGATGCCGACATCAACTCCGTAGACTGGACGGAAGACGATCGCTTTATCGTTACCGGCGGACGTGACGGCACGGCCAAGCGTTGGGAGGTCGACGATCTGAACGACCCGGACCAGGGTCTCCGCCAGACGTACACCGGCTTCCAAGGGTCCGTCAAATCCGTCCGTATCTCCCCCAACGGGCGTTACGTGGCCGCCGGCGGCGCCCGCAGCCCCGACGGCCAGGTGCTGGTCTGGGACTACGACACGGCTCGGGTCGTTGAGAGCATCGAGTATCCCACGTTCCCCAAGATAGAGGCCGTCGAGTGGACGCCGAACGGAGACTATCTCTTGACCGGCAGCATAGAGGGCGTGGACTTCTCCGACGATTGTGAGGGCACCTGCGACATAGGTGACCGGTACCCGACCAACGACGGCTTCGGCAACATCCGGGCTTACGACGCCAACGACGGCTTCGCCCTGACGCTGGAGCAGCTAACCTTCCGCCAGGAATACCTCCACTTCGATAGCGATGGTAACCAGCTCGTCTCCTCTCACGGTGACGGGGCGCTACGTCTGTGGGACGTCTCTTACCAGGCTGATCCGGGAGGACCCGCGTTTCCCGAATCAGGGGTGAGCTACGGCTTACAGAACGTGGCCACCGGCGAGTACCTGGACACCGGTCCCAACGGCAACGTAGACACCGATCCCGGCTGCTGCAGTACCGGCCAGAACTGGCGCCTCGTTGAAGATTCGCCGGATGTCTATTACATAGTCAACCAGAAGAGCGGCCGCGGGGCACTGGATACCAGCTCCAGCGGTGAGATACGTTGGATGACTTCGGAGACGCCAGGTGGCACGAGTCAGATGTGGCGCGTGGAGCCAGCCGGCGACGGCACCTACCGCTTCCTCAGCGAACGCCCGGGTAGAGACTACCTCTTCGAGGCCGATAACGGCTCCATCCAGTGGAATACCGGAGCCACCGGCCCCGAGACCCGATAGAGGCCCGTGGTTCGGGGCAACTGATCGCGATGGTATGTTGGGCCGGCTCTAACGGCCCGACATGCCGCTGGCCGATCATGAGTCAGTTTGCCGCCCCATAGTCTAGAAAGCGTACCGCACATCGCAATACGGCATCTTCTCTGAGAGAAGACCGAGAAACTCGCGCACGAGCCTTTGCTTCAGTTTCCTCTCGTAGCGCAGCACGCGGTCACCGCTGGCCTGCGAGGTTTTGTACTCCTGAATATCGGGTCGCCACAGGACTTTCTCGCCCTCAGGATGCCAGCCCAGGTTCACGTTGTGTAACTCCTCTGAGTGCGTAAGGAAGATGACCTCGGCGGCCAATTGATTCTTCGCTACCGGGGAGAGCGTCGCGTCGAGCATTCCGAAGAGCTCCGCGTAGTCCTCCAGCCAACCTTTCTTGAGAATTACGGGTCCGAAGTTCACGTTGACTTCGTAACCGGCCTCGACGAAGTCGTTTATGGCGCGGATGCGCCGTTCGACCGGCGACGTGCGAACGTCGATGAGCCGAGAGGTCTGCGGTGGCATGAGTGAGAATCGCAACCGGGTCTTGCCGCAGGGATCGTAGTTCAGGAGGTTCCGGTTGACGAACTTCGTGGCGAACGTCGCCTTTGCGTTTGGCAACTCCCGGAAGAGCCCGATTATTTCCCGTACGTTACGTGAGACGGCGGCGTCCACCGATAGATCGCTGTTAGTCCCAAGTTCGTAGACCCAGAGGTCGTCGTCGGCCTGTGTAGGCCCGAATTTAAATCCCTGCTTTGTTGCGTGACGCTCGATCTTCCCCATTATCTCTTGCGCGTTTACAAACGTCGTGATCGGGTTGGCATAGCCCTTGCGCCGGCCGACGTAGCAATAGCCGCAAGCCATTGCGCAGCCGTTTGCCTGCGACGGCGCGATAAAATCTGCACTACGGTAGAAAGAGCGGATGCCGAGTCCCTTCTTGACCCCGAGTACCAGCACGCTCTTTTTATTTTTGTTCCAGTTCCGGACGCCGCCGGGATCGCCGTGCAGTTGGGGTATATTCCAGTGCGACGATACCTCGATGCGCTCTGCATCAGGGAAACGGTCGAGAACCTCCCGTCCCCGCGCGTAGTCCGTGACGCTAGGCTCGTGGTAGATCCTCTGCACGCGTAGTAGTCCGTTCGCGATCGTGGGTGCGGGTACGGGCGCTGGTGCTTTTGCCCCTGGCTTGTATCTCATACGCTAAGGCTACCCAGCCGGTAACGTAAGACAGTAAACCCCAACACCCCCACCCCTACTCGACGCAACAGGGGCATGAGTCGACCGCGAGGGATCATACGCTAGATGAATTGCCGGCTCATGGCGCTCCCGAAAACCTCTCAGCGATGTGAGGATCAGCGGAGCCCCAGGTTCCAGAACCTGTTTTGCAGAGTTGAACGTTAGGATAGCCTTGTACGCTGTTGGGCTAGTTTTTAGCCATATTCTCAACTTACTAAAGCCTGGTGATTTTGAAAGAAGCTCTAAGTATCTCCGGGTGGTACTTTTTCCGAGCTTTAGTCTTCTTTCCTGCCCCTGTTTTTTCCCTACCAAAGTTTTCACTGACCCTCTCCCTCCTCCGACCTTCCTCATCTTCTACTTCCCCACCGCCACCACAAATCTCTACCTCCCTTACTATCTCCCCACTACCTCTTTCCCACCACTCCCCTTTTCTCCAATGCTCCTCCAACAACTCCAGACTCCTCGAACCCACAAAAACCACTTCCTTTCTCACAACCACCAGATCCTCTACCAACCACTCGACTACCCACCCAAAAACCCCTCCCGCTCCGACTCACCCAAGACCCACCTGAAATCTTCCAAACCTTCCAAATAAGCCCACTTTTTCTTCGTTTGAAAAAACACACCCTCCAAAAACCCTACAAAGGCGAAAGGTTTTCGGGGCTTTTTGTGATCTCCGGCCTCTCGGACGTTTCCCGCGCAGCTATCGGAGATTCGGGTGGTCGGCGGCGAGTTTTCAGGCCTCAGGGACCCCTCAGACCTCTCGGAGGCCGTTCGGAGGCCACTCGGAGCCCCTCCGCGGTGTTTTTCTCTGAGGCTTTTCTGAGGCCCCCGCTCTTCCGGGCCGGGGTTTGATCTCCGTGGTTTGCAAGTTCTGGACGGAGGGTTGTGGCGGGGCTGTCCTGGCTGTGTTTCGCCTGGGCTTCGGCTGCTTTTTTAGGAAGCTCTGGCACGTGGATCATCCGGTTTCTATGGCTTACCGTGTCGGATGTTGCGGAGGTTGTGGCGTTGGTAGGCGACGACGGCCAGGAAGCTTAAGCCGGTTGCCAGGGCCGCCAGCGGGGCGAAGTACGGGTGGCCTATGATGGTTCCCGAGAGGGTCAGGAACTCGTGGTAGCCGGAGATGGTATCGGTCAGTGGGTCGGGTATGAGGCGGGGTATTGCCCAGGCTCCGGCCAGGGCGAGCAGGGCGGCTATGGAGGAGGTGAGGAGCTCGGCCGGGGTAACTGTGGCCTGTGGTGGAAGCTCGGGCGGCGAGTAGTCGAGGACCGGGCGCCGGCGAAGGGTGCACCCAGTAGGGCAAGAGCCCTGTAGGCTCCTCCGCGTTCCCAACCTGTCTCCGAACGTCACTGCGCCCACCGCCAACGCTATTACGTAGATCTTCCTGTTGAGGTGGTCCTACATCCGCAAGACCACAGTGAGAGAGGGTGGCCAGCCTGGCCTGTGATTCTCCAAGCGCCACGCACGTTCCGATCTGAAGGCTGTTTGGTAGCTCTTGCCAGAGGGCTTCCGCTGGTACCCGGATGGTGGTTGGCCGAGAGGTTCCGTCAAGGTCTTCCACAGGGTATTCCACAGGGTATTCCACAGGGTATTCCACAGGGTATTCCACAGGGTATTCCACAGGGTATTCCACAGGGTATTCCACAGGGTATTCCGAAAGGCTTTCTGAAGAGTTTTTGGCGGGAAGTCTTCGTGTCGTTGCGAGACTGTTTTCGGGAGTGGGATCGAGTTGGTTTTCGGGGCCGGTAACGGACGCTGCATTCGAGGTTGGTTTGTGGCTCTCTGGTGGCGCCGGTGGTCACCACCGGAGTTTTGAGTCCTGGTTCGGGCTCGTGCGGTGCGGCGTTCATAGTGCCGGCCGTACCGTTGATGTTGGTCGTTGTCATCCTTGGCTGTGGTGGCTCGTTAGGAACCGTCCGAAGCGACCAAATCTGTGTTGTGGGCGCTGTTGGAGGTAGGGTTCTTGAGGCTGGTAGGGCGTCGTTGAGTATCTCCTCCTGGGCTGTCCTGAGGTACTACGTGGGTTTTGAGGATCCCGGTGTTCCGGGGGCACCGTTCGCAACGACCGGCAGGTACTCGTTGAGATCTTTTACATGGCCCTCCTTAGTGGGGTTCGAAGAAAGCGAGAGTACCCAGACGACACCTTTCTGGTGTTCGACGAGGCATCAGCAGGCACGAGGCAAGCGTTTGGCCACATTGGCACGGGCGGTTGTTCGTCCTGGTCGGGGACGTAGGCTACGTGACGGTCAACGGAGCCTACGTCAGAGAGCAACCGGAGGAGTTCTTCAAGGCATCACCTCTCCCATGAGTGTAAGGTACTTGCTCCTTGCGAGGTAGAGACCTAAGAGGTGAGCGCAAGCCTCAGGCATAGGCTAACGTGTCCTCTCAGGACATTGATTCTCCTAACGTGCCCTCATACCCTGCCTTGCCCAGCCACGTCCGGCCATGACACGCCAATCCTAGCCTTGCCGAGCCTCTCCAAGCCTCGCCACGCCGTGCCGTGCAGATCTCACCTTACACTGCCCGTTCGGAAAAGTCGAGCCGGTCGAGATTGCTTTCGAGTCGCCGCAAGCCTTCCCGCACGCGTGGATCTTCCAGGTCGAAGAGGTCGGCCTCAGCAAGCATATTGATCTGACCAAGATAGAAGGCCTGGCTTTGCCCACCCAGCTTCGCGTTGACCTCGATCTGCTCTGGGGTGAGAGGCCTGCCTCTCATGTGCTCGATGGTGCGCTTGAGCGGTATCGGCGCACTGGTGGATAGCTCCGAACCAGGGAGTTAAAACCTTATAATACAACTACAGGTGTTATAAACGTAGGCATCAAGACTGACACATATAAGACAAGGCAAGGGAGTGAAGGCTCAGAATAGAAAGCAGGTAAGGTGTATTTAGTATTATGCAAATTTACTCGGTGATCGAGAGCATTGTAAGCCGACCTGGACGACCGAGGTGGCTAGAGAGCGCCACCTCCAAGTCGCCCTGGAAGCGACGAGAGATGTAGTCTTGAGCAAAGGCGCTCGGCGCCACCACGGTAAGGTTGTCGTCCTCGATGCTGGTTGGCACGGTGCTCTCGAACCAAGCGTAGAACGATGGAGTATCGGCCTCATCGGCCACTGTATCCAGAACCTGCCGCCAAATGGCCTCTGCCTTGAGGTCCGGCTCCGGCGGTGCGCTGCGGAGCTCCTCACCACCGGAGAGCAGGTCGTAGGTATCGTATGCCCCACTTCCGTTTCCATTCTGAGTGTCTAGTTCAGCATCGGCTATTACAGGGTCGTTAGACGGCTTCTCGGGTGTTCTTGTGCCGAGAGCTGGCGGCGCGTCGAGGTCGTAGGCGTCTTCGATTGCTCGGCGGAGCCAGCCGGCTGGGCTGCGGATGCCTTTCTGATACGGTAGGGCCTCCGCATACCGGAGACAGCGCTCTGGGCCGTGATCGGCGACCAGTTGGACGGAAGTATCAGAGCGCAGGCCCTCGGCTTTCAGCCGCTCGACGGCTATCCGGAACTCAGGGCTCATGTCCAGGTCGAGCTGCGGACGCCGGCGGGAGAAGCTCTCCTGTATCTCGTAGCAGACGAGCTGCTCGCCACCGGTGGTCTTACGGTAGGTAATATTTTCGAGGAAACCCTTTTTACAAAGCTCGTCGTGGGCAGGTGCGAGCTTCTCTCGGATCTTAGATGGGTATTTGTATCGGCTGAGCGGAATTCTGTCCCTGAGGGAAAACAGCTCAGCTTCCCACCTGCGATGGTTGTTACGCTTTTTGTCGACGAAACGGTAGAGGCGCTTTGCGACCGGGGAGTTCAGAGACCAGTAGAAATCTGCGTCGAGGCCTTTGAGATAGTTGGCCTGATAGGACTCCACAAAATACTCGGAGAGCTTTACCCAGGTCCGCTCACCCCCTCCCCCATCGATGCTGCGGGTTTCGGAGTGGCGAACCTCTTCAAGTAGGTGGAACGTCTTATCCAGGTATGACCGCTGGCTCTTACGATAAAACGCATTTTTACTCTGGATCACCGTACCAGACAACCGCTCCAAAGAGTCTTTGACCTGTCGGTAGTCTCTACCACCGTGCCCACGCCGGAGTAGCTCGACGAGCTCGTAGAGCGAAAATCCGACCCATCCATCCGCTGGCAATCGTCCCTGGCGCTCAACGATCTGCAGCAAGGCTACGTAGACGTCCTGATCTAGCGTGCCAGGAAGTCCCAGGCCGTGTACCGCCCTTACCCTCCAGGTTTGTTGAAGCTCCTGACCGTCTTTCGTCTTGATCACCGAGTAGCACTCGATAACTCCGTCCCCGCTACGCTGCTGTCCTACGGTAAAGTACGGATGATCCTCGAAGTTAGCCTCGGCTTTTACTATGTGGCGTTCGTCGTGCTTCAACAAGCCCCATTTCTTGGCCTCAATTTATCCCTCTGTTGTTTGGAAACACAACCACATTAACTAACACTGTTCAAACAGCGCGCTCAGCGGTTATTTCAAAATTTGCTGATTTGCAGGTGTTTTACGCTACAAATTTCCCTGGAAGCCCGGTACGATTTCCCTGGAAGCCCGGTATGGTTTCCTCCGGTGCCCGGTGTCTTCCCCCGTTGCCCGGCATTGGGGATTATCTCATACCGGGCGTCTGGGGAAATCTAGTTTCGCAAGTCGAATCCTTCCCCGGAAGCCCGGTATCCTGGTGTTTGCGAAAGACCAGCCGGGATTGTAGTACAGGTTGATAGTTTAGCGGCCACCGTGTCGGCGCTTGATTTATATGATGCGTGATTTGCTCGTTTTTTCACCGTATCTTCAAGAGGTTAGGGCGGGAATCAGGCTTGATTCACAATAATTAGAGGAAATACAAATGTATCCCTGATGTGCAGGTCGAAGGTGTAGAGTTGAAGACTGTAAGCAACGGCCGCAGACAGGTAGACTCAGGTTAGGGTGCGTGGACGCAGTGGGTACCTGCTGGGGATGTTTGTAAGATTCTTCCCCGGAAGCCCGGTAATTTGTCCGATACTTCGTTCTGTTTTCCCTGGAAGCCCGGTATGGTTTCCCTGGAAGCCCGGTATGGTGATTGTAGTGGCGTTGGGAGGCCGATGTATTAGTGGCGGTGACTGGACCCGTTTGCCCGGGGCCGGCGCGACGCTATTTTAGGGCGAGAATCTCAAGACTCCGGACCCTCTGCGTCTATGCGCTTGCCGAAGAGGGTCATGTAGTAGAGCTCCAGCGCTGCGGCGACGCAGTTCGAGGCGGATGCTTCCCTCGCAGAAAATCTCTCCACGCGCATCATGTACTGGCGCAGATCCTGGAGCGCCCACTCGTGGGTTTCCGGCAGCTCGTACCCTTTTTGACGCTTTCGGATTTGGCCTCGGGCGACGAGGTCGTGCATAGCCGCAACCGCAGGGTTCGTATCGAGACGCTTGTCGGGATCGAACGGGTGGCGCGCCGGTTCCGGCTTTGGCGTCTGAACCCTCTCCCCCACGCCCGGGCTCTGGTCTACGTGCAAGTCCTCGTCCGGCACCTCGTATGCTGACTCAGCCGCCGGCGTGCTGATCTCAGGGTATGTGCTCTCCCATGCAGTGCTTTGACGAACGGAGGACGCCGGCTCGGGGATCAGAGAGCGTGGCAGCGATTCGGGCAGCGAGTCGGGCTGAGGGTCTTCGGCTGGAGGCTCGGGGCGAGGATGGGAACTCTCCTGCTGACGCTCCTCGGCTTCGGAGGTCATGGCTCGACCGTGCTCCTCTGGGCGGTGCTCCTCTGGGCGACGCTCCTTGTCTACGGTCTTTGTGGACGGCGCGGCCGCGGCGGGTTGCTCTGGTTCTTGACGAGTCTGCGCTGGGACTGCTGGGCCCATGAAATTGCCAAGAATACCCGACACGGACCGGTCAGTGGCCTCTCTACGCCCTGGGCCAGACCGCCGTGTACCGTGTGGGTCTTCGCTGCTCCTTACTTCTGTATTGTTATCCTCTGACACGTTGTAGCACCTCCTTGGCGAGCATACGGTAGTCGTGGGCGCCGGCGGAGGCGGGGGCATAGACGAGTATGGAGGCGTACTCTCCGGGGTGCTCAGCGAGCCGTACGTTAGTTCGAATCTCGGTCGCGAACAGCTTGTCGCCGAAGGCCTTAGCCATCTCGGCCCGAACGCTCTCGGTAAGCCGGTTGCGGTTATCCACCCTCGTGAGTAGCGCCCCAAGAAGTTCCAACTCTGGCTTGATCCGCTGTATCTCGCGCAGCGTAGTTATTATGTCGTCGAGGCCGTAGAGTGGCATTATCTCGGCCATGGCCGGTATGAGAACGTAGTCGGCGGCGTACATGGCGTTGATCTCGAGCCCTCCGACCGCCGAAGGCTGGCAGTCAATGATTATGAAGCTGTATTGGTCCCTGACCGGCCCGAGGGCGTCCTCGAGTGCCGCTTCTCGGCGCACCCGTCGGTCCAGGTTCCTTTCGAACTCCCGTAGAATGAGTTGGGATGGCGCCAGATCTACCGCTGAACCACGCCTCGGATCCTGCCGGCTCGGGGGTAATATCACGTCGACCACTGGCACGTGTCCTATCAGGGCGTCGTAGACACTAAGCTCTATCTTCGCAGGATCCACGCCGAGCACTTTCGTCACGCCCCCCTGCGGGTCCAAGTCTACGAGCAGTACCCTTTCCCCCACCTCCGCCATGGCCGCCGCCAGGTTCAGGGACGTAGTACTCTTGCCTACCCCGCCCTTCTCGTTCATCACCGCAACCACCGCGGAGCCAATGGCCTCTGGCACACACCCTCCTTTTGCTGCTAGGCCGCTGTTTTGACCGGGCCCTCGCAGAATCTCTTCTTTAAAACATCAGTTTTTATGTTTTCCAATTCTACATAATATAATAACTGTAAATAAACAATACTGCAAATTTGAAGTTCCTAAAAACTGTTAAATTGATGGTGTGTCTACTTATTTCGTCGGCTAGAGAGAGTCCGAGATCCCGGTTAAGGCCAAATACAGGTGAGCCACACCTACAGTCTTGCTCTGAGAAGCCTCAAAACGGCTCTCAGAGGGCCGTGAGGGTGTTTGCTAGACAATCGGGGACGCGCCAAGGGAACTGATGAGCACTCACGGGCTATACGCGCAGCGTGTTTCCATCGTGCTCTCACAGTTACAGTGCCCGCGAAGGAGGCTCAACGAAAAAACACATTCTAAAGATTTAAAAATCTGTGTTTTTTAATTTCTGGTTTTCTGGTAATTTGTGATGCGGGTGCCGGTGCCGAGCCGGGGCCAGGAACGGAGCCTTGGGCTGGCTATGAATGTCTCATAGGTGTTCCGCGGCCTCACCGGGTCAGTCGCGAGACAAATGTTGGTACAAGCAAACATTTGGCGTGGAAGATACAACGGCGGATGAGAGCAATTTGCATTGTTTCTACAGTATTGTTTCAGAAATGGTGCCGTGTAATGCGGACAATTTGAAACTAGCGATTCCAATGTTCTGGGACTACTGGAAAAGGACACAGGCTCGCACGATGTGAAGAGAGAAGGGGCCGGCAATGCGCCCGCGCACCCTTTGTAGTGTCTTATCTCTTAGTTTTGGAGTCCTAGACATATAGACATAGTGTGTAGACCGTATAGACGAGTGTGCGCTCCTGCACGTATCGCATGGCTCGGTGCGCTGTGTCCGGGTCCGTCAAGGCCCCCGAGTCCCTCGAAACGGTCAACGATAGTTCTCGTGTAGCCCAGTAGCTGCCGAAGACGTAAGAGGTGGGGCAGGGGCAAGAAGTTGCAGCGAGTGGGGCTAAGGGCGAAGCTTCGTACGAAAGCCTAGCACTAAGTCCAGAGTCCAGGGCACCGTCATAGCGGACACCTTGACCATGTCGAGCACTGGTGCTCCTGCTAAGAAGTCGGCCAGGAAGTTTCAGGAACGGTCTCTGATTGTGTCTCGTTGCGGCGGTCTGCACAACCTGTGATGTGTAGACTGTGTGGTCCAGCGTCTTCTGGGACGGTTCGGACAGATAGTGGACTGCCACTTCGACAACAGAGTGCTAATAGCTCACTCGTTCGTCTCCCGCGCTACTTCGGCCTGCTCTCCGGCCCGAATCACGATAAGGCCGGAATCCGACTCGGAGGCCGGATATTCTCGCCCGCCCAACTCGATAGTTTTGGTCGGCGGAAGTTCGTGAACGTCTTCTACCTCGATACGACTCAGCCGTCCCTCGGTGAAGCGGGCCTTGTACTCGATCCAAACCCGGATAGTTTCTTCTCGAACACCGAAGTCGTCGTAGAAGTGGATGTCGCCATGATAGGAAACCTTCTCGTCGCCTACCGGCACAGTCCGGATAGACCCGGCCACCCTGCACCTGGGGTTCTCCCATTTCGGAGTGCCGTAGTACGGGCGCTCTTCCTCGGGTACGCGCTCCCCACGCACCTTGTGTAGGATCAGGAGCCCATCGGCGGTGATGGTGTACTCGTTGAGGCAGCACTCCAAGCTCTTTGTCTTGAAGGTGTGGCCGGGCGGCACCCAGTAGCCGCTATGGGGGAGAGGATATTCGCAGCGGATGTTGTCGTACATGCCCATAAGCTCGATGCTACTGCACCTTACCCTTGGCCGCCACCAGCTTGTTCGTAACCCTACGGCGCCCACATCACCCACAACGGCGGTTGAGTTGTAGAAGCTACACCCTTTGTGGCACAGTACCTGCTGATGAGTACCGTCCTGCCAGAGAGATCCCTAGAGCACCGGACCGGCAGAAGGCCAGGATCGAGCCGCCCTACAACGTGATCCTGCACAACTCCTGGCACCCTATGAGCTATGTCGTCTACGTTCCGAAGAAGTCGATCCCGGGCCTGAACCTGAAGAAGGCCACGAAGGTCATATTGACCGCCCACACTAAAGGTCGGGCAGTAGCCAAACAATGTCCCAAAGAGCTTGCCGAGCTCTACGAAGAGCGGCTACTAGGCAAAAGGCTTACGGCTACCATTGAGCCGGCCGACTGACGCTTGTCCTGCTCTCCTCGCTCATTCTAGCCCCTGGAGGAGCGAGAGACGTGAATCGTCGTATAATGGATACATGAACGATAGACCCAAATCCGAGGGACCTGGGAGCGTACCAGAAGAAGAGATCGTTCCGCGCGGCTGGGAGATCTACGAAAACTCTGTTCGTCCAGGGTTGCTACCTCAAGACGAGAGTAAGTTCGTGGTGATCGACGTGTCGGGCGGCGGTTATGCCGTGGACGACGAAGAGGAAGAAGCGTTCGCCAGGGCTTCGGAACAGGCCCGTCCGGAGGCGCTCTTTTTCTTCGCCCGTATCGGAGAAGACGGCGCCCCGATTCCTGCCCACCGCATCGGCGCGTTCTAGCGTCTTTTGGAAACCTAGTAGAAACCCTAGCAACTACAACTAATGTCAGACGGTGATAGGAACAAAGAAGGGGAGCCGATGCGCGTGCGCGTGGGAGAAGGGTCGCACGAAGCCTTTCTTACCGTAACGGTCTCTGGTCCTTCTGGAAAACGGACGGAGCTTGAGTCCGTCGTGGATACCGGATTTACAGGCGCTCTATGCCTCAGCGCAGAACAGATCGAGAACCTGGGCCTGCCCGTCGTGGGCCGGGGATCTGCGGTTTTGGCGGACGGCCGGGCGGTGGAGACCCGTTACCACCGCGGCCGGGTACTGTGGCATGGGCGCGAGCGCGGCGTGCAGGTACTCTCCGCGGAGGGCGGCCCGCTCGTCGGGATGGGCTTTCTGCACGGCGGACTCCTCACGATTGAGGTGTTTTCTGGTGGTGAGGTGTCGGTTGTAAAGCTGGCGTGAGCCTGTTGGTGCCGGGCAAACGCCGGGCGAATTCTAGCCGGCACGGCGACTCCGGCGTCCGGCCCGAATAAACGCTCCAGAGGCCGGTACGGCCGGGGAAGCCGGAACTTCCTTACCAGATAGAGCCGCTCCAAGATCTGAGATCCCCTGAACGAGAAAGGAGAAGCCGCGGCGGTCATCCTGTTCGACCCGGCCTTCGAGTAGATATGCGGAGCATTGATGCAAGATATGCCCGAATCGTTCGTAAGTCGGACGGAAGATGGTCGTCTGGAGCAATCCGGACTCGTCCTCGATCATTAGAAAATATACGGGCCGGCCCGACTTTGTCGGGGGACGCTGCATGCACTCCAGGAGCCCCGCAACCTTTGTGATGGTGCCGTGCGGAAGATTCCATATCTCTTTGCTGGAGGCGACGCCGAGATCCCGGAGCGCAGCGCGGTGTTGGGCTAGAGGATGGCGGCGGACGTTCAGGCCCAGGCTCTTCCACTCCATCTGCTCGATACGGTCGGAAGATGTTGGCAGATAATCGGTGGGGTCCGCACCACCGGCCCTTAGTAAGACCTTCCAGTCTTCGTCTCTTGCGAGATACTCCCGGTAACTCGCCTCCATCACGTCTTCGGCCCCCGCGGCACCGGATAATTCCTCGTAGAGCCCAGGAATCTCTATGGTCCCAAGATCCTTCTTCCGGCGCCCCAGCTTTTTCGGCAACTTCTTCATTTCTGCGAGAGCCCGGGAACGCGCCCCGTTAGCCGGGTAGAGCCGGTCCAAGGAACCACCCTTGATAAGGTTCTCCAGTCCGTCTCGCTCTACATCGGTCTTGGCGTAGAGATCCGAGGTAGAATCGAATACCCCTTCTTCCCTCGACTCCAGAATGGATCTCAAAGCGTTCTGTGAGAGGTGTTTTGTGTACTTGAGTCCGACCCGCAGCGCCCGGCCGTCTTCCTCTACGGTAAATCCCTCCTCGGAGAGGTTTATGTGCGGGGGCAGTATCTCTATGCCCTCACGACGGGCCTCGTTGACCAGAACTCTTGGAGAATAGAAGCCCATTGGTTGGGCATTGAGTAGGCCCGCAAAGAACTCGGCCGGATAGTGGGCTTTCATGAAGGCCGAGGCATAGGAGATCTCCGCGAAAAACGCGGCGTGAGCCGCGGAGAACCCATAGCTTGCGAAGCCTTCGATCCAGCCGAAGATCTCTTTAGCGTACTCCGCCGAGACACCTTTCTTTACCGCCCGCCGGATGAACTCTTTTCGTATCCCGCCTAGCGCACCCGGTCCTCTCAGGTTGGTCATCGCCCGACGCACCTCATCGCCTTCGGCTAGAGTGAACCCGGCGACCCTGTGGCAGACTTCGAGTACCTGTTCCTGGTAGACCATGACACCGTAGGTAGATCGTAGTACCTCATCGAGGAGGTGGGGGAGGGGAACGGAATACGGCTCTAGGCCGTGTCTCCTGCGCACGTAGGGGGTTACCAGGTTACCCTTTACAGGGCCAGGACGGAACAACGAGATCTCCGCGACCAGGTTCCCGAACCTCCTCGGCTTCAGACGTCTTGAGAGGTGGAGCTGGCCGGGACTCTCTAGCTGGAACATCCCGGCGTTGTTACCGCTCCGAAGCAGGGTGTAAGTTTCCTTATCATTCGGAGGCAGGTTGTAAGGGTCAATCTTCTCTCCGGTCCTTTTTGAAGCAAGCTCTCCGGCCTCTGAAAGGGCGCTATGCATCCTGAGGCCGAGCAGGTCCAGCTTCGGCAACCCGATGTATTCGATTATGTGGACAAAAAGCCGGGTGCTGGACTGGACGGTCATCCTTCGAAAGAGCGGCTTGTCCGCTTCTAACGAGACAGGCCGTTCTCTACTGTAGCCGTTACCGTACCTGAGGAAAGAATACCGCTCCATAATAGGGAAAGGAGAGATCGTTGATGACTTGTTTAGGTCGCGGAAACGGTCTGCAAGACACGAACATTTGCTGTGGACAACCACTTGGCTGGATCCGTTTTCGTGTATCTAAATACGTCTCAGAAACTTAGTATGGAAATAGCCTGTGTTTCACGGATAATGAGAGGATGGAAGTCGGCTACATCAGGGTGTCGAAGAAGGATCAGAACCCGGATCTGCAACGGCGGGATCTGCTTGCCGCCGGCTGCGAGGAGATCTTCGAGGAGAGAATCTCCAGCCGCAAGGAGATGAGACCCGAGCTGGAGCTGGCAATGGAGTTCTGCAGGGAGGGTGACCGACTGTCGGTATGGAAGCTCGACCGACTAGGACGTTCGATCAAGGAACTCATAGAGTTAGTGAACGGTTTGCAGGAGCGGGGAGTAGAGTTTCGCTCTTTACGGGAGAGCCTCGATACGAAGACGCCGGGTGGCAAGTTAGTTTTTCACGTGTTTGCTTCCATTGCCGAGTTCGAACGCGACATTATCTGGGGGAGGACGATGGCTGGGCTAGAGGCTGCAAGGGCCAGGGGAAGGAAGGGGGGGCAGGAAGCCAATAATGGACAAGCGAAAGCTCGCGTTGGCTTCGAAACTCATGCGAGATCGGGAGACGCCGATCTCGGAAGTGTGTGAGGCGGTAGGAGTGTCGAGAGCTACGCTTTATCGCTATTTGAATCCCGATGGGACTCCGAAAGGCTAGAGATTCGAGACGCTGCTACGTTGACTAGAACCCATCTGAGAGCCAAGGCCAGCTCTTGCCTCCGCCAGTTGCTAGTAAACCACTAGGCCAAGACGTCTCCCCTTTCTCTGCCCAGCACATGATTATACATACTTGTTAGCGCATACGTACTGTGGTTGTACTCCTGAAGCGCGCCGTCAATATCCGTTTTGCTTCCCTTGTTCTTGAGTGAGCTATCTAGCTCCGCCTCTGCCCTCCTCCACCTATCCACCTGCGTCTCCATCCTTTCTTTACTACATTGGGTATCGGTGATTACCCTGTTTTCTCGTATTAGAGCCATAGAGCCGAAAAGTTAGCGTGTAGGCCCCCTACCCTACTGCGCCCGAAAGCGGGCATGTGCGCCCTGACTCAAGGTTCCGCACCTAGCCTTGTCAAGGTTCTCCTCTACTCTTCGGGTACTTCGAAGACCAACCAGGAGCCGCTAAGGCCCGAGCCGCCCACGTGAGTTCCCTTGCCAGGCATTATCCTGACGAGCCGATCCCCTTCATCGGCGAAGGTCTGGAGCGTTTCGGCAACCTCGTCGGTGTGTACGACGAAAACCAGCTTCTGCTTTTTGGTTACCTCTTCTACGGGCTCCCTTTGAGCTTCTTCCTCATTTATAGCGTCAGCCAGCATTTTTTCACGCTCGGCAGCCTCGGCCCACAGCATCTCTCTGTTTGCCTCGGCCTCCATCTTTCGGGTAGAGTCTTCTGTGCGCCAATCTTCTATACGCTCCTCTATGCCGTGGATGATCCTCTCTAACCTGGACTGCTTCTGCATCTTTACTCCCTCCTTTGCTCGGGCTGCTTTTCCTTACACCTCTTACACTTTCAATCGGCTCTTCTCACGTTGGCTCTGTACGTCGTTTCTCTATGCTCCTTTTGTCAAGCTGGAGACTGGCCTCGACTGGCCCGACGACGTTGGAACACGGTGCCAGCTTCTCCGGGAACCCCGATCATGGGCAGCGTCCAACGGTCGAGACCCCAGTAGCCCGCGACCCGCCAGGCCAGCGCCAGAAGGACCGCCAAGATGAACATGAGCGGGTTGGCCCCAGCGGTCCCGGCGAAGATAAAGCTCGCGTTCATAAAGCCACCGAAGAACGCGGCGATGCCGGTAAAGAGGCCCAGAATCAGGGCGAGTCCGACCAGGATCTCCCCGAAGACCACCATGAATGAGAACAGCCCGGCGTTTGGGACCACGAAGTTCTCCAAGAACCCCGCGTACCATCCGGTCACCTGCGGATGCTCGCCGGCGGTCTGTGCCATAGCTCCCTGGGCGAAGCCGGCTACCGCGGCACCCCGCTCGCTGCCGAGCCAGGCGGGGTCGGTTAGCTTGCCCCACCCGGCCACGAGCCAGAGGAAACCCAGGTAAACCCGAATGACCAGCCACACCGGCGCCATTCGTGTGTCTGCGAACAGGAAGCGGGTGATGTTCGGCTCGGGGATCTGGCCCTCTCGCGTATTGGTTGCCATGATCTCTACCTCCTTCGGTAGCCCTGTTTGCTCAATCTGAATGTATCCGAGGAGCCTTTAGATGACCTGATTAGGTTGGGTCATTTGCATAGTCAGAATTGACTAAATATGGTGAGATCAGGTTGTTGACGATACATCGCCAGAAAATAAGGAGTTCGAGTTAAAGGAGGCTTTGACATGGAAGAACACGGCAGCTAGGAGCTGTATACCCTCCGCAACGACCTCCCGATCTGGGAGCGGGTCTTTACCGTAAACTTTTTCGTCCTGGTAAGTGCCAAAGAGGATAAGGGTGGCTACGATATAGCCGGAGATGGCTTCGTGAATGGACCCGGCGTCTACGATATGAAGGGCGGGCTGGTGCAGATGGTCTTCGCCCTGAAGGGGCTAGCGGCGCTAGGGCTAGAGCGATCTGTAACGCCAGTGGTCTTCATAAACTCGAACAAAGAGATGGGCAGCCGGGAGTCGAAGCGTTACATTCGCTGTCTGGCCCGCATCGCCGAGCGGGCTTTTGTTCTGGAGCCTTCGTTGGAACCGGAGGGAAAGCTCAAGACGGTCCGTAAAGGCGTGGGGCGTTACTCGGTGGCGGGGACGGCGCACGCGGGCCTCGGTCCGGAAGGAGGAGCAAGTGTAATTCTGGAGCTTTCCTACCTCGTATAGGCCCTCTTCGCCCTGGGAGATCCCGAACGCGGAACGAGCGTGAACGTGGGCACGATGGACGGTGGCCTGACCCCGAATGTGGTCGCCCCGAGAGCCTCAAGCCCATAACATCGGGCGTCTTTTTCAAGGTTAAGGGTGGTATGAGACGTCCGCCGCTGGAGCGGACTCCGCGGAGCCGCCGTCTCTGGGTCGGGGCGCGGAAGCTTGGTAATGACCTCGGCATCAAGTTCGAAGAAGGAATCGCGGGTGGCAGCTTCGACGGCAATACCACGAGCCTTTTTACCGCGACTTTAGATGGTCTTGGGGCGTTCCGGTCGTCAAGATAGGGAGCACATGGATCGTCGATTCGCACGGCAGCTTGAGCTTCGACTTCATGGCGGGCAACTCAAGAGAGTGAATGTTCCACTGCCATAACCTCTACCATCTGGATACCTGCATGGGCCGGGTAGTCTCCTACGCAGCTTAGCGGGACTACCGAGTCTTTTTAGTCAATCCTGGTCATGTAAATAGTCTGTTCTGCTCAGGAGAAACTGGTGCTTCGACGGTAGAGTAATTTCAGTAAAGGCGGTATTGAGAGGAGCGCGGGGTGAGCATGTTTCCAACGAAGATACTACTGGCCGTAGATGGCTCGGAGGAGGCTGAAAGAGCAGCGCAGGCGGGTGTCAGGCTGTCGGAGAAGACGGGGTCCGAGTTACATGTTATCTACGTTGGGCCGCTGCCCACCACAATGTATGTTCCCGAATCTCTGGACTACATGCACGATATGGCGGAGCGTGCGGGGCGTCGTACTCTAGGCGAGCAATTGCAGAAAATAAAGGCGTTGGGCGGTGAAGTTACGGAGGAACACCTTGTGATAGGGCGTCCCGACGCACAGATCGTAAGGGTTAGTGTGAGGATATCGGCGCCGGCGTTCTGGTTGTTGGAAGCCGGGGTATCGGCTTTATGCGGCGCACCTTGTTAGGTAGCGTCTCCGAGTCTACGGTCCACCACGCTCACTGCCCGGTTTTAGTGGTTCGGCCCCGCGAAGATGACGAGAGCTTGCTGGGAAAAAGAATCCTCGTGGCAACCGATGACTCGGAAGAGGCCCGGATGGCGGTCGAAGCCGCCGTCGATCTGGCCGCGGCCACAGGGGCGGAGCTACACCTCGTCCACGCCCTGACGGTAGACCCACCCATGCCCTACCCCTACCCCTACGCCAAAGAGCGATGGGAGGAAAGCCTGGAGAAGGCAAAGAAGAAAGCCCAGACTTTCGTCGAAGAACAAGCCGAAAAGTTAAAGGCCTAGACAGGAATTGCGGTCCAGGGCCATCTGAAGTTCGGTTTGCCCGGACACGAGATCGTGGAACTCGGTGAAGAATTGGATGTCGGGCTCGTAATCGTAGGTAGCCGCGGCCTCGGCAGAATACGCCGGGCCCAGATGGGGAGCGTTTCGGATGCCGTATTGCGGCACTCTCACTCTCCAGTCATGGTGGTGAGACAGTAGCTTTTGCGAAAGCGACTAGCTGCGTACAAAAAAGCCCCGGTGGACCTTCCACCGGGGCTCACTTCTCTCCCGTCGTCGGTTTCTTTGTCGGCTACTCCTCTATCTCGATGCGCCTGGGTTGCGCTTCTATCTCTGAGGCGCCGCCTTCGACGATTACCTCCAGGACGCCTTCTTTAAAGCTCGCTTTTATGTCGTTCTCGTCCACGCCCTGGGGAAGGGTCATGCTCCGGCGGAACGAGCCGTAGCGGCGCTCGCGGAGCAAGTATTTGGAGTCTTTGTTCTCCTCTTCGCGCTCCTCTCCGTGTTCGCCAGATATAGTCAAGACTCCGTCGTGGAACGAGATGTCCATGTCTTCGCGCTTCATGCCGGGAAGCTCGGCCTTGATGACCAGGTTCCCGTTCTCGGCAACCGCGTCTACCGCCGGCGCCCACTCGGTAGGCTCCGCGTGCCGCGGTAGCCGCCCGAACGCCACGCCCATCATACGGTCTATCTCGCTCTGTAAGTCATGGAACCCGCGGAACGGACTGAGCATCTCAACCTAACTCCTTTGTAGGTTTCGGACACGTTCACACGCTCTCGCCTCAGCCTCCTCAAAAACCACCTCCTCTCTGTAGCTTCCCTACATAGCTTCCAAATCGGATGAAGGCTGTTGTTTCTGGAGGGGGGAATGAAGCTCCGGCCCTCATCTAAAAGTAATTGTCGATCCGGGTGACGAAAAGTACATGACAAAGTACATGACAAATTTAGATCAGTTACGGGGCGAAAGTTGACCATAAGGGAAGGATATCGTCTGATATGTATTGTACGTTCCGGGTTGGCTACTATAGAATCTATGACTCATAAAGTAAAGTATAATAAGGAGGTTCGGCCGATGGAGACGGTGCAACTCCCGCAGACGGTTCAGAAGATTATCGAGTCTCGTACGGGGGATGCTGTCTTCGTCGTGGCTCCTGACTATCACATCGCTTACTGGGATTCCCGGGCCGAATTCTTTACCGGCATCAAGGCCGAAGATGCAGTCGGCAAGCCTTGTTATGACGTGGTCCTCGGGGAGCGGGAGGGCGGTGAGCGGTTTTGTAGCTGGGGATGCTCGGTGATGCGCATGAGCCAGGAGGGACGTCCTGTAACGAGCTACGACATGCAGGTGCATTCTCCTACTGGTGGTAAACGGTGGGTGAACGTGAGTACCCTGAGCCTCGACGCCGGGGACGGGACCTACCTCGTGCATCTGATGCGAGATTCTCAGTCGACGCATGAGACACTGGACATGGCGCGAAACCTGATCCAGCTAAGCAAAAAGAGCGACAGGAACGCCCCAACCCTCACGAAACGTCGGGATCTTCCGGTGCTGACAGCGCGCCAGTTGGAGATACTCAACTACCTCTCAGAGGGCAAATCGGTCAAAGAGATCAGGGCCGAGCTTCACCTCTCTGAAGCGACGGTGCGCAACCATATCCGCTCCGTTCTGCAGGCTCTGGGCGCCCACTCCCAGTTGGAGGCCCTGGCCCGCGCCCGTGAGCTTGGTATCCTGAGCTAAAGAGTAGGCCGACGACCCTGGCTTCTCTAACCTCCTCATAAGCGGGATTTAGTCAATCCTGCTCATCAAATTAGGCTGTACTGCTCATTTCTCCCATCCTTCTCTCCGATATTCTCAAACTGCGTGGCTAGAGTGAAGTACTGCTTTATTAAAAGCGAGGTCGTATGAGCGAACATAGTGCGACGGACGTTCGTCCCGACGAGAAAGTGAGAAGCGGAGGATCTCCAACCAGGATACTGTTGACCACGGACGGCTCCAAGGGCTCGGAGTTGGCCGCAGGTACGGCGGCGGAACTTTCGCGGAAGTTTGGTTCCAGCTTGTACCTGGCGCACATCATGCCGGTGTCCAGCTTCCACTCAAGCTTCGGGCCGGATGATGGTCCGGGAGATGGTGACACCCTCACGATCTACGGGGAAGACGCCAATCACGCCAGGGATCTGCTGGACAGACAAACCAGGCGGCTCGAAGACGAGGGCGTAGCCGTCGAAAAAGCACACCACGTGGCCGGAGAACCAGATGTCGAGGTCGTGGCATTGGCTGAGAAGGTAGGGGCTGATCTCGTAGTCGTGGGGAGCCGCGGGGCTGGAGCTTTCAAGCGAGCTCCCATGGGCGGCGTGTCGGAGAGCATCGTCCGCCACGCACACTGTCCGGTTTTGGTGGTACGCGAACAGGAGTCTAAAGGTGATGGGAGACAAGCATAGAAACGATTGGTCTGAGAGCTACGCGGATGGAGACGAGTTCGGCGAATCCACCCGTCGGATCATGAACACCGCGCTCGTACAGTGTTTGGGAGAAGCCGACTACGGCGAAGAAGCCGGACGTATAGGGTTTCTGAACCTCGTGGCGGGCTCCGGTGCTTCGGTGCCGAAAGGGGTGGTGCTCACCCACGAGTTCCATCGCAGGTTCCTCGTCACTGGCGGGCTCGGCGGGGCTATCCGAGATGCCGGCGGCGTCCGCAGAGACGTCCGCCGACGGGTACGGGCGTTACGCCGCAAGTACGGGCGGCTTCCGGTGGAGGGTGAGTTGAACCGAATGATCTGTGAGGCTATCATCGGTTTGGGAGCCCGGACGGTGGTCGTCATCTCCGAGGATGTTACCCGGTCCGGGCTAAGGACCATTCCCGAGGTCCGGGAAGCTGTGCGTAAATCCTGGCTCTCAGTAGGTGGATTGAAGTGGCAGATCGAAGCCGCGGAACGTGGAGAGGAAATACCCACCTGGCCGGTCCTCATCCAGCGGGAAGCCCACTATGACCAGTGAGTAGGAATGTTAACTCCTGATTGTCGGGAGCCGAGGACTCAACACCACGAAACGGGCGCTGCTCGGAAGTGTTTATAGCAACATTTTGAGAGCGTTCGAAGGCCCGGCCCTGGTGGTTCCTCCATCAGACCATCGAGAGGACGCACTGTAGCCCGAGGTCCGGCAGTGACCTGATTTAACCTTCCAGCCATTCGGTCTGTAAGGCTATGTAGCCAATACTGGTCAGATAATTAGCTCAATCTGCTCAGGAAAAACCTCTCACACGGCTTTACGGTCAGGTTAGTGAACGAACTGGCTCGTGGTCGAAGACACATAGAGGCAGGTGGCTTGATGAGTATATTTCCGGCGAAAGTTTTGCTGGTGACCGACGGTTCCGTGGAGGCGGAACGGGCTTCGCGTGCGGCGGTCGAGTTGGCGGATAAGACCGGGTCCGAGTTGCACCTGGTCCACGTCTGGTCGGTGTCCCTTTACTATCACCCCGAGCGGCACGGGTATCCGGCGCAGTACGAAAAACAGAGGAAAGAGGCCCGGCGGCAACTCGACGAACAAGTGGAAAAAATCATTACGGCCGGTGGGGTTGTCGCTGAGGCCCACCTCGCGATTGGTGCTCCAGACGAAGAGATTGTCGCGACGGCAGAGGATATTGGCGCCGGGTTGGTTGTGATGGGCAGCAGGGGCTTGAGCGGGCTAAGGCGTTCTCTGCTGGGAAGTGTTTCTGAATCCGT
Source organism: Rubrobacteraceae bacterium (assembly GCA_965213905.1). Taxonomy (GTDB): domain Bacteria; phylum Actinomycetota; class Rubrobacteria; order Rubrobacterales; family Rubrobacteraceae; genus SIRX01. Next base: position 34,609 of record CBDCAK010000001.1, read on the forward strand.
AGTGAGTCACGCTCACTGTCCGGTTCTTGTGGTGCGCAAAGAACTCGGTAGAGAGGCCAGAGCAGGGCAACGAGAGGTCGAAGAGGTAAGCATCTTTCCGACGAAGATTCTGGTTGCCACCGACGGCTCGCCAAGCTCAGCGCGCGCCGTTCAAGAGGCGGTGGATCTCGCCCATGCTACCGATTCGGAGCTGCATGTCGTCCACGTGATGCCGGTATCCACGCTGTACTCGTCGGCCGACATGGTGCTGGCCGCGGGCGTTCCTCTGTATGACGAAAGCCGTCAAAAGGCCGAGCGGGTGCTGGCCGAAGACGTCGAGAGGGCTAAGGACGCCGGAGCGACGATGGCGGAGGCCCATCTACTAGAAGGAAAGCCTGACGCCGGGGTCGTAGCCCTGGCCGAAGAGATTGAGGCTGGCTTGATCGTGGTCGGAAGCCAGGGTTTTGGTGCGCTGGCCCGCGCCTTGGTAGGCAGTACCTCGACCTCAATCGTTCGTCATGCACATTGTCCGGTAATGGTGATCCGGGACCAAGAAAAGGAGCTATCGTAATGGCCGAAGTTTTCCCCACGAACATCCTGCTGGCAACGGACGGTTCCAGTGATTCGGACCGCGCCGCCGAGATGGCCGTGGACCTCTCCGCCAAGACCAACTCCGAGTTGCACGTGGTTCACGTGGGCGTAGAGTATTTCCTCTTTACCCACGACTACACAAGCCCGACCCAGTTCGAGGAGTTAAAGACAGAGCGCCAGGAGACTCTGGATGAGCAAGTGGAATCCATAGAAAAGGCCGGCGGCGCGGTTGCCGGGGCGCATCTCAGGATGGGACGCAGGGTGGATGCGGAGGTCGTAAACGTCGCGGAAGAGCTGGAAGCGGGCCTCATCGTCGTTGGTAGCCGGGGACAGGGCCGGTTAGCTCGTTCTCTGTTGGGAAGCGCCTCCGACAGCATCGTCCGGCATGCCCATTGCCCGGTGTTGGTGGTTCGTGAAGAAAAAGGAGGAGATGGAGTTCATGAATGAAACACTGATCAACCGGATTCTGCTGGCGACCGACGGCTCGGAGGATGCGGTCCTCGCCGCCCGGGCCGCGACGGATTTAAGCCGGAAGACCGGTGCCGAGCTACACGTGGCGCATGTTTGGCACATTCCCATTGGAGCCTGGCCTGCTATGTCGGACATGTACTCCTCCTACTACGAGTTGCAGGCTGAAGAAGTACTCGCTGAGCAGGTTGAAGACATAGAGAAGGTCGGCGGTGAGGTGGCTGAATCCCACCTGAGGTCTCGCGCCGCGGCGGCGGATGAGCTGCTCTATCTCGCAAGGGAGGTGAATGCCGACCTCATAGTAATGGGCAGCCGGGGCGCAGGTCGGCTAAGGAGACTTGCTACGGGCAGCGTCTCCGAAGGTGTCGTACATCACGCGCACCTCCCAGTCCTCATGCTGCGTGGCGGAGGAGACGCTTGGCCTCCGAAGCACATAGTGGTAGGAGAAGATAGCTCCGAGCCGGCGCGCAGGGCGGGTGAGCTGGCAGCGGTAATAGGGAAGCTTTCCGGGGCCGGCATGAGCCTCGTAAGGGTCTACCCTGAGCTACCGGAGGTGTATGAAGAAGGACGCGAGATGAATCCCCGGATGACCGACGACGAGCTGTACCGGGCGGAGAAAGTGCTTGGAGAGAAGGCCGGTGAGCTGGAGGACATTCTGGGTGCCCGTCCCAAGATCTCCATAGCCGTCGGGGATGCTGCGGAGGACCTGGTGGAGACTGCCCAAGACAGAAACGGAGAAAGCACGCTCATAGCCGTTGGAAGTCGGGGACTGGGGCCGATCAAGCGCTTCCGTATGGGGAGCGTATCGACCAAGGTGCTCCGGGCGGCAGAGGGTCCGGTGCTGGTCTATCCCTCGGAGACGTAGCCGGACTGGAGTGCTTATGAGACATGGTAGCAGAAACTCTCAACGGAAAGCCAATGCTATTGTGAGTTCTCTGGTGCAAGCTATCGTTACGATCCAAATTTTCATATCCGGTAAGTAGGAAATTCGGCGTTCGAGTCTGGAAGGTAATTGAGCGCGTGGATTATCGTCTCAGCGCACTTTTCGGGGCTGTCCAGGAGCCGGGCGTCAGAACGAACCTCTACGACCCGTACTCTGTGATCGAAAGACTTCTCGGAAACCTCTGTCAGGACGGCTCGCATGGCGGCCTGGCTGGCACGGAGGAGAGGGTCCGGCGTCCCCGCCGGATCTTCGACGTTCAACACCGCTACGCAGCCGTCTCCACCATCGCGCAGAGCCGGCAGGGAAGCCGCCAGGCAGTACATGAAGCCTTTGAAGTTGATGTCTATGGAACGCTCCCAGGCTTCGAGGCCGAGGCTCTCCAGAGGCGGCGCCGAGGCGCGGGCCATGAACAGGAGGATGTCCAGGCTACCGTACTCCTCCAAAGCCGCCTCTACCAGGTGGGCCGGATGGCGACTTTTTGCGAGATGCGTGCCGACGACCAATGCCCGTCCGCCGGAAGCCTCGATCTCTCCCTGCAACGTCTCTAGCTCATCCCGGCTGCGGCCTCCCAAAGCCAGATTGACGCCCTGGCTCGCCAGTAGCCTGGCCGTCGCCTTTCCGCAAGGGGCAGAGGCGCCTAAGATTACGGCGGTCTTGCCCGACAGCGTTGTTTCGCCCAATAGTTTCTCCTATCGTGTCCGCTGGTTCTGGTCTGGAGTTTTGATCGCCCCACCGGAGGTGCTCGTCGGCCCGATCTCCCACTCACCGAGAACCCCGCCGAAGAAACCTCCGAGGAGGTTGAGGATGAGCAGGGCAAGGCTCGCGAGCAGGGCGCCGCCGGCGAACCCGAGCGTCAAAGAGGGAAGTGGCAGGTCACCTTCGATCAAGAATATACCGGCGGTGGCCGCCGCGATGGCCCCGACGACAACCACAGCGGCCACCACGAAGATGAAGCCCAACACGGCCACCGCGACACCGTGTAATCCTCCATCCATCTGCGCCCGTCGGCCGGCCACGTACCCGCCCGCGAAGTGGGCCAGGAAGCCGGAGAGTAAGGAGATCGTCACGACTGCGGTGGTCAAGTTCTCGGTGTCCAGCACGTTCCCGCTGAACAGCAGGATGTGAGCCGCCTCGAAGAGCAAGTTGAGCACAATGCCCGTGGCGATGGCGACGGCCCAACCCCAGATCACGGCTCCCCACCTTATCTTCTCTGAAAGTTCGCGAAACATCTTTACCTCCCGGTCTTCATTCGACGCGTCGGCTCTGCTCGACCTTGGACGGAGCTTTTCCGGTCTTCCGGGCCCGCTCACGAGTCAGGCTTGCCTGGGGATTAGTGCTGCGATACTGGACGTAACTGCGGCGGAAGTAGCCCAGGGGTACGCTGAAGACGTGTACCAGGCTGGAGAAGGGCCACAAGGCGAACAGCACGAACGCCGAGAGGGTGTGGAGCTGGAAGATAAAGGGCGCACCGACCATGAGGCTGGCTTCGGGTCGGAACGCGAACAGGCTACGGAACCAGACTCCTAGGGTGTCACGGTACTCGAACTCCGCCTGAAGCTCGTACTGGTTCGCGTACACCCGGTAGCCGACGGTGGCTCCCATGCCGAGCAGTATCACCACCATCAGCAGGGCGTCCGTTATAAAGCGCATCGCGTCGGTGTTTGCCCGGATGCGCGGGATGAACCAGCGCCGGAGGTTCAATAGCAGTATACCGATTAGGGCGATAAAGCCGACCGGCGCACCCGCCCATAAAGCGAGCAGGTGGTAATTGTGATCCGTAACCCCAATAGCGCGGTAGAACTCCGCCGGAACCAGCAGCCCCATGACGTGGCCGCCGAAGACGAACAGAAATCCCCAGTGAAAAAGCAGCACACCCCACATCAGCATCCGGCGCTCAAGGATCTGGCTGGACTTCGGCGTCCATCCGTACTGGTCGTAGGCGTAGCGGTAGATGTGCCCTAGCACGAAGGTTACCAGCGCGAGGTAAGGGAAGATCACCCATAAAAACTGGTTCCAGAGGTTCAACGTTTCCTCCCGTGAAAAGTGACGTTACCGAGTTGCCCGCCCGGCGAAGCCGGTGGAGCCGGCGGCGCGTCTGCCGAGTAAGGATCCAGGCCCACGCTCTCTTCCGGCGGTCCTTGCACTATGAGCTTGCGCATCTCCTCTATCGTCGCCTCGTCCAGCTCCGGCAAGAATACGCCCAGGGCTTCGATGAGCCAGGCGTAAGGACTTTTATCGTGCAGGAGGGAACGCCGCACAACCTCTATAGCCGCCCGGTGCTCGGCGAGCATCGTCAGTCCCGCTTCGGGGGCGGCAGCCGTGAACTCCAATAAGAGTGGGAGATAGTCCGGCAACTCGTTGGTATCCAGCGGATAGCCGGCCTGCGCGTAGGCCTCTTTCATGTCCGCGAGCGCCTGGCCACGCGCCCTGGAGTCCCCGTGGCGGTAGTAGGTCAGGTAAAGGTTGCCGCGCCGCTTGAAGTCGAAGTTCTCGGCGTAGCTTGCCTGTAACGAGCGCGGAGATTCGTTCTCCCAGTAGCCGAGGAACCGGAGCATGGCGAGAGGGTGCGCCAGGGAACCTTTCGGTCCACGTTTATGGTAAACGGGGAGTAGCGGCGGGTCCGGCTCTCGGTGCCAGACCACTCGGGGGAGACGATCACCTTCCGCGGCTGGCTCGTTATGTCGGCAAAGGTTATGAGATCTTCGCCCCGCTCTTCGGCGAGATCGGCGAGCTTCACCCCGGTGCGTTCCTCCAGTTGCTTGAAACCCTCGATGGACATGCGGCCGTTGGTCGTGCCGGAGAGAGCCAGGATCGCGTCGCAGACCTGCTCGGCCCGCTTTATGGAGGGTCGTCCGTCGGCGAGACCGCCGCGCACAGTGCCGTTGCGGCCCTTGAGATACTCGATCTCCTGCACCGGCTTCCAGTTGTTGCCTTTCGCCCCGATCCCGACGTTCTCCACCGCCGGCCCGATGGCCGTCATCTTCTCGGCGACGGCGCCATAATCGCGCTCCATAACGATGAGCTTCGGCATCGTCTTCCCGGGGATAGGCTCGCACTCGCCCTTTTTCCAGTCCAGCACTTGGCCCGAAGGTTGGGCCAGTTCGTCCGGCGTGTCGTGCAGGAGCGGCGCGGCGATGAGGTCTTTGCGGACGCCGAGGTGCTTCTTGCCCAACTTCGAGAAAGTTTCTGCGACGTAGTTGAAGATGTCCCAGTCGCTCTTGGCCTCCCACGGCGGGGTGATGGCCGGGTTGAACGGGTGGATGAACGGGTGCATGTCCGTGGAGGAGATGTCGTGTTTCTCGTACCACGTCGCCGTCGGCAACACGATGTCCGAGTAGAGTGACGAGCCGTTTTTGCGGAAGTCTATCGTGGTGAGCAGATCCAGCTTGCCCTCCGGGGTGTCGCGCCAGGTTAGCTCTTCGGGGCGCAGCTCCTCGGGCGACTCTTCGGAGCGGATCGTGGCGTCGGGGACGCCGAGTAGGTGCTTGAGGAAGAACTCGTGGCCCTTGCTGGAAGAGCCGAACAGGTTGCAGCGCCAGAGAGTGAGGACGCGCGGGAAGTTTTCCGGGGCGTCGGGGTCTTCGGCGGCGAATCGCAGGCGCCCCTCCTTTAGCTCCCGCACAACGTATTCTTTTACGTCTATGCCCTCGCGCTCGGCTTCATCCGTCAGGTCCAGCGGGTTGCGGTTGAAGCTCGGGTAGGACGGGAGCCAGCCGAGGCGGGCGGAGAGAGCGACGCAGTCGGCCATGTGCTTACCGGCGAGCTTTCCCTTACCCAGAGGGCTAGAGAGTTCGTCAGCCTTGAAAGTGTCGTAGCGCCACTGGCTGGAGGCCAGATACCAGAGGGCGGTGCCGGCCATGTGGCGGGTCGGGCGTGCCCAGTCGAAGGCGAAGCGAAGGCGAGGGTGGACCAGCCGGTTATAGGCCGGACTTTCTCCTGGCCGACGTAGTGGGCCCAGCCGCCGCCGTTTACGCCCTGGCAACCGCACATCATGACCAGCGCGAGCATGGAGCGGTAGATCTCATCGGAGTGGTACCAGTGGTTGGTGCCGGCGCCCATCAGGATCATGGATCGTCCTTCGGACCTCTCGGCATTGCGGGCGAACTCGCGCGCTATGCGCCTTACCCGCCCGGCATCCACGCCGGTGATCTCCTGCTGCCACGCGGGCGTGTAGGGTTCGGGATCTTCGTAGTCCGCGGGCCACTCGCCCGGCAACCCCTCGCGCCCGACGCTGTACTGGGCCAGCAACAGGTCGTAGACCGTCGTAACCAGGTGCCCCCCGACGCGCTTTGCCGGAACACCGCGGCGCATCGTAATGCCGCCTTCGGACTCGCCCGTATCGAAGCGCGGCAAGTCCACCGCGACGAGCTCGTCGTGGGAGCCGAGGAGCGTCAGCGCCGGGTCGGTGTCGCCCAGTTCCAGGTTCCACTTCCCGACGCCTTCCTCGCCGTAGCGATGACCCATCGAGCCGTTCGGCACGACCGGCTCCCCGGATGCGGTGTCAACAAATACCGTCTTCCACTCGTCGTTTTCGCCGAGTTCGGTGCCATCGCCGAGGTCGGCGGCGTGCAGAAAACGGTCAGAGACGTAAGCGCCGGCTTCGCCTTCATCACGCTCGCGCAGCGTGACGAGCATCGGGAGGTCGGTGTATTTGCGGACGTAGTCCTGGAAGTAAGGGATCTGGCGCTCGACGTAGAACTCTTTGAGGATGACGTGTCCCATCGCCATCGCCAGCGCGCCATCGGTGCCGGGCTGCACCGGGAGCCAGTGGTCGGCGAACTTGGTGTGGTCGGAGTAGTCGGGGCTCACGACTACCGTCTTCTGCCCCTTGTAGCGGGCCTCGGTCATGAAGTGTGCGTCCGGGGCGCGGGTAATGGGGACGTTCGAGCCCCACATCATCAGGTAGGAGGCGTTCCACCAGTCGGCGGACTCCGGCACGTCGGTCTGGTCGCCCCAGACCTGGGGGGAAGACGGTGGCAGGTCCGCATACCAGTCGTAGAAGCTCGGGACGATGCCTCCTAGTAGAGACATAAAGCGCGATCCGCCGGCGTAGGAGGCCATGCTCATTGCGGGGATCGGGGAGAAACCGATCCCCCGGTCCGGCCCATACTTCTTTATGGTGTAGACGTGGGCGGCGGACATAATCTCCGACACCTCCGGCCACGAGGCGCGCACGAGCCCGCCCTTGCCCCTCACAGACTTGTAGCGGCGAGCCTTCTCCGGATCTTCCACAATGGAGGCCCACGCGTCTACCGGATCTCCCGCCTCCGCTTTCGCCTCCCGGTACATCTCTACGAGAACGCCGCGCACGTAAGGGTACTTGATGCGGATGGGCGAGTAGGTGTACCAAGAAAACGAGGCTCCGCGGGGACAGCCGCGGGGCTCGTACTCGGGCATGTCGGGGCCGTTCGATGGGTAGTCGGTCTGCTGGGACTCCCAGGTGATGATGCCGTCCTTGACGTAGACCTTCCAGGAGCAGGAGCCGGTGCAGTTTACGCCGTGGGTGGAGCGCACGATCTTATCGTGCTGCCACCGCTGGCGGTAGGCGTACTCCCACTCCCGGTCGCGGGCGCTGATCTCACTGTGCCCGTCGGCGCTCGTCTCTCCCTTGCGGAAGTATTGCAGGCCTCTCAGCAGAGGGTTCGTTGTATGGGCCACGCTCTTACGCTCCTTTCAAGATCAAGCTTTCGAGGAAGATTGCCAGGTCCAGTTCGTCAGCCAGCCGACGACCGCGATGCCCGCGAGAGCCAGTCCGGCTATCACCAGAAATCCGCGGGCGTAGGCCAAGTCTCCCCCGGCGGCGCCCGCGATGGCGCCCATAATCGGCGGCAGGACAAACCCGCTCAAAGCGCCCAAGCCCCCGACCCAGCCCGAGGCGCCCCCGACGGCGCGGGGCACGTAAAAGGCAACGAGTTTGAACACGATAGCGTTCTGGAGGCCCATGCCGGCCGCGATCATTATGGTCGCGATCACCGCGACGGTGAAGCTGCCGGAGAACGCCACCAGCAAAGCCCCCAGGATGATGAGCACGAAGTTTCCCGTAAGGGCGTAGCGGATCGAGATTCGATCCGAGAGCATCCCGCCGGGAACCCGGATCAGGGCCGTAAGGAGGCTGAACATGAGCGTCAGCAGGCCGGCCGTGGTAAAGGCGACGGCGTGTGTCTGGGTCCAGTAGGTCGGCAGCCAGGCCGTGAGCGCCAGAAACCCGCCGAAGGATATGAAGTAGAAGTACACCAGAGCCCAGGTCGCCGACTCCCCGGCGGCGCGCTTGAGCCCGCCCCACGTCGTGCCGGTTGGAATGAGATCCTGCCCGTACCGCCGCAATTGATCCTCACTGGGCTGTACTCCCTGCTTCTGAAGCTGGAACGACGGGGCGTCTTTTATAAAGACGGCGTAGGCAACGACGATAGCGGCCAGCCCCACGAACCAGAGCCCGTAGGCCGTCAGGATGCCGAGCGAGGCGACGACCGCCGGCAACAACCAGGAAAAGAGCCCCGGACCCGTATTACCGAGCCCGGCGTAGATCCCGAGCGGACCGCCCTGCTGTCGCTGGGGGAACCAGTACGAGACCTGCGAAATCCCCACCGAAAACGTGGCGATGCCGCAACCGATCAAGACTCCAAGCCCCAGAAGCACCGGAAACAACCCTTCCATGTCGTCCGGGTAAGAGGTTCCCAACACCAAAAGCAACCCCGCCATACCGACGAGCGTGAGCCCGAGCAGCCACAGAAAAGGCGTCTTGCCGCCGGCTCGGTCCACCCAGGCGCCGAAAGGTATCCTCAACAGAGACCCCGTGAGGTTCGGGATGCCGGCCAGAAGACCGGCCTGCACCGGGGTCAGGCTGAGTATCTCCACGAATTCCGGCACCATCGGCCCGAAGACAGCCACGCCGGCAAACCCGCCAAAGAATCCCAGGGTCGCCAGCCACAGCGCCCCCTGACGACTACCCTGCACGGTAGCCCTCGTTCTCTCACTCATCCTCACCCTCCTTCTCAGCCGTGGCCGACGCTACCGACCCTTCTTTTCAATTCTAAACATGGTAAGAACGCACAGTCCTGTCATGCACAAAACAGACCATTTGATGCAATTCGCCACCGGGGACCACAACTTCCATCTCATACCTTCACCGCGAGCGCCACAACCGCCGCGCTAACCGCGATGTTCGACATCGAGGCCGCGAGAGACAGCCGCTGCAGTTCTCGCCGCTTGGCCGCAAAAGTTCTGGCCTCCTCGGCACTGCCGGCTCCCCTCTCGGCCTCCGCCAGCCTCGACAGCCGCCGCCCGAAGTAAGCGCCGTGGGATGCAACCAGCCCGAACAACACGAGCAGCAGCACGTACTCCATGTAGAACACGGGCCCGAAACCTATGAGCCCGCCATCCAGAATGGCAAAGACGAGCAGCAACACCAAGTTCGTTGTTCCTACCTTCGCGTATTGTTTCCCGATCGCGGAGCGCACACCGACCCGCTCCGCCTCGCCCCACTTCATCGCCTTTAAGATCGGCGATACCACCACCGTCGTAAAGACTACGCCCCCGAGCCAGACCCCCGCAAGCAGTACGTGCAGCGTATGTATCGTCGCAGTCAAAATTCGCACCTCAGGGATGTTTGCGTATCCGGCATAATATTACTTATTTTGTAATAGTAGTGCAAGCGAGTTCTTGGAGTTTGTGAAGAGGAGGGTTTTATGCAGTTGGTGTTCGATCTGGCGCTGTTGTTAGCAGTAATAATATTTGTTTCGTTCGTTGGTTTAATTCTCTACGAGATCAGACCTTTCACCAACTTTGAGAGAGGCGTAGCGGCTCTGATTTGGTCCCTGCCGGTCAGCGTCTTCCTGACAATGATCCTGGTCTACCTCGACACGCCGTACATCTTTCTATCCCTGTTCGGTGTGCCCGGACTCTCTGCACTGATCTGGTCACCGGGAAAGACCTGGATGTGGCGCGTGCCGGGCGGCGTAATGTTGGCCCTCTCGGTTTTCATCACGCTGGTTACGAGCGGGGTGATCGGTCTGTAGGACTTTTTCCGCCGCCATTCGGGAGACGCGATACCGTGTCCGAGATAAAGTCGGAGAGCGTTTGGTTTTCGAGGTGGCCGAGGATGGCTTGCTGTCCCTCGATCCAGGCTTCGTGCATGGCGCAGGGTATGCCTTCCCCGCAGACTCTCTGCTGCAGTATGCAATGCGTGACCTCGAATGGACCTTCGACGGCTTCGACGGCGTCCCGGAGCGTTATCTCTTCCGGCGGTCGTGCCAGACGGGAACCACCGCTGCGACCTTCCTGGCTCTCGACTAGGCCAGCACGGGAAAGCCGCGCCAGGATACGGGCGAGCAGCCGCCGCGGGACGTCGGCTTCGGTAGAGATCTTACCCGCCGTAGCCTGTTCGCCAGTCTGTGCCAGGTAGATCAGGGCACGCAAAGCGTAACGTCCCTCACTGCTCAGCTCCAGCCTCAAGCCCCAAACTCCTCGATGTTTTCGTTTCTGCTCCCGTACACGTAGACAATTTTAACCCCGGCGCCGGGTCCGCTGCTCATATACTATTACAATAATGGTAATATTAATTCAATTGTCAGGTTTTCGTACGACAGTAAGGAGAGCAGTATGATGGACAGGCCTCGGCCGGAGACTGGCAGACCTTTGCAGGGTCCGCTATTGAGCTTTGACCTCGAAGAGGAAGCGTCGCGTTTGCGGGGAGAGAAGGCGTGGCAGGAAGGGCGCCGCAATGCCATCACATTGCGCAAGGGTGAGGGGCTCAGCGTAGTGTTGCTGGTAATGAAAGGCGGGGACAGACTTGAGGAGCACTCCGCGCCCGGTCCGATCTCCTTGGGTGTTCGCCAGGGTCGCATCCGGTTTACGATCGAGGATGAGGCGGTCGAGGCCGGACCGGAGACGGTGCTTACCTGCAACGCAGGTATTCCCCACGACGTAGAAGCCCTGGAAGACGCCGTTTGCGTGTTGACCATCGCAAGTGGCAAGAGTTCTCCAGTAGCAGATTAGTCTTTGTAAAGGAACGCCCACAAGCTTGCCCGCGAGCGTGTGAGGGCGGGAGCGGGCCGGCGTGTTCTCGCCCGCCATTGAGTTATTGAGCGGCGAGAAACATCTTCAAAGGCCTGCGCAAAGGTTGACGATGGACGATGTCCCCAAAGAGATCCCCGGCTGCGTTCTGGAGGGCATAGAGCGATTCAATCGGGGCGAGTTCTACAGGTGCCACGAGCATTTGGCGAAGGCCTGGCGGCAGGAGCCCCGGCGCGTCCGCCTCCTCTACCAGGGCATCCTCCAGGTCGGTATCGCCTTCTACCACCAGGGGAACGGCAACTGGCATGGCGCGACGCGCCTCCTGCGCACCGGCATTCGATACCTCAAGAAGTTCGAGCCCGAGACTTTAGGCATAAATGTGGCCGGGCTTGTGCGGGAAAGCGAAGCCTGTCTGGAAGCGCTGGAGGAGCTGGGTCCCGAGGGGGTGCGAGGGCTCGACCGATCCAAGCTCCCAAAGGTGAGAGTCGTCTAGGAGACACAAACTTGCCGCCTCTCAGCCTCTTAGCCTCCGGCGGACGACCTCTCGGCAGACGCCGCCTTCGGGAATAGGACGCTGTTTTCCTTAAAGACGTGGTAGTGAGTGTCGCGCTCCAGTTCAGCCAGTCCATCGAGCATGGCCCGGTAGCTGTTGCAGGCATCCTTCGGGAGATCATAGTCCCACGTGAGCTCCCGGATCGCGCCCAGGTACCTACCCGCTTGGACATGCTCGGCCATCATCGCGGCTATGGGACCTTCGACAGAACCGAAGGGGAAGACGGACACTCCCCGCTCCAGCTCCCGGCATGCCGGGAAGAGTACCCGCTCCTCTTTCTCAGTGTGCTCCTCAAGCTCCGCGCGCAGCTTCTCGAACACCGCGCGCAGCTCCAATAGCTCCGGATGAGCAACCCCGTGGGCGTTCGCCACCTTGTCCACCAGTAAGCCCAGACGGGGCAGCTCCTCCCGCAAATAGGCGTGATGGGTCTCCACGATGTGGTCAACTAGCTTGCCCAGGCCCATGCTCACAAGTTGGGAACCATCTTCGGCCCGCCCGGCCTCCCGGCGCTCCAGCTCCGCGAGCACCTCATCCGGGTCCAGCCCCGCCCCGGCGCAGGCCTCGACGAGCGGCACCCCGCCTCCGCAGCAGTAGTCTATGCCCAACTCCTCGAACACCCGCGAGCGGCCCGGGTGCTCCACGACAAGATCGCTCACCGTCTTCTCCGCAGAAATCATCTACCTCTCCTCTCGCTCAAGACCTCGACGGCAAATATACTATTACTAATTTAGTCATAGTATATTTGCACGTACGGACTGCATCTGCAAGGCGCTTTGTGAAGGATTTATCTCGCTCGGCTATGCGGGGCGACGTGAGAGGGTCGAGGCTGGTATCGGAACCTTGATCTCCTGCGATGCCGGAGCACCGCACACGGTAGAAGCCTTGGAAGACGCCGTCTGCGTGTTAACAATCGTGAGCGGCAAAGGTTCGCCGGTGACCCGGTAGCGCCAGACGGGGGCGGATGCAGCCTTACTCCGGTGCATCCGCCGGGACGAGGGCCGAGGCCCTGACCCACGCGCCACTCGCGGCCTCTACCTTGATCGGTAGTGCCAGGAGGGTGGCACCCACGGCGGGGCCGACGCATCGGCTCAGTGGCGTCTGGTCGATCTTTTGTGCCGGCTCACCTTCCGAGACCGGCGAGTAGTGCCAGGGCGCATCCAGATGGGTGCCCGCGTGCGTGTACAACTCCACTGTCTCGCCCGCAAAGCCGAGCCCCGAAGGTAACGCGTCTGGAGGGATGCCAAATAGATGTTCCCACAACTCAGCGCCCTCTTCGTGGGTTATGTACCTCAGACGTGGAGGGTTGGGCTCGCCCGGCGTCGGCCCCACTACCTGGCTCAGATCCACCAGCCGTACCCGCCGCCCCAGAAAGGTTATGACATCATTCTCCACAGCCATACTCTACTACCCTCCGCGACCGTGCCTGATGCGGGGTCACCCCCCAGGCTTGACGCCGACGAGCGATATGGCCGCGAGATGCTCACGGTAGCGCCGGAACACCTTCTGCATCTCCAGCACCCGCCTCCGGGCTCCGGCGTCCCTTAGCACGGTTGCGCGCGAAGCGTAGGGTGCCCGCCAGACCTTCGTCCTGAACCAGCCGCCGGGGTTCTAGCAGGTGCATGGGAGCCAGCGACGCCGCGCCGACCTCGAAGCCCTCGGACTCCAACAGCCCGCGCCACTCGGAGGGGGTCAGCGGCCGGGCGCCGACGTGTATCGCTCTGGAGAGCTTGTATTGTATCTCCTCTTTCGTACCCTCGTCCAAGTCGTCCGGGACCAAGCATAGCTCGTGTATCCCGTACCGGCCACCGGGCCGGAGGATCCTGTAAGCCTCGCCCACTATCCGCCGCTTTTGCGGTGCTCGTTGCATCGTCAGCATGGCCTCGCCGTAGACGATCGTGGACGACGCCTCCGGGAGCCCCGGCTTCTCCGCGTCTCCCACCAGACAACGCTGCCCGGGACCGTTCAGGTAGCTGCCCACCATCCGGGCCGCCGCCTCGTCACGCTCCACCCCGGTGTAGGCGGCGGGCGCCTTCGCGAGGGTCATGCGGGCCGTCGTACCCAGCCCCGGGGCGAACTCTACGACCTCATCTGAGGACCGGACGTCGAGGGCTCCCAACATTTTGCGGGTCAACTCTAGCCCGCCCGGCCGGAGCACCCGCTTCCCCAGCCGCGCCAGAAGCCAGTGTCCCGGCATCTTCGCCGGGGTGAGTTCCTTACCAAGTTGGTCCTTGCCAGGTTGGTCATGCCCGTTCGTCGTTTCTACGACCGAAGAATCGCCCACGATCTCTATCTCCATTCTCAATGATCTGCTACTGCTACTAATTTTGTAATAGAATGGTTGAGTAGTTCAAGTGACCTGGATCAAACATCGCGGGGCGGGTGACATGGATCAAATACCGGCAACATTCTCTGGGATCGGGAGGTTCCGGGCCAGAACGAAGTCCTGATGACCGGGAGGCGTGCGGTGAATTTTTTGGAGATTGCTACGACGGCTCAGGGAATGGGGGTTGTCTGGACCCTCGAAGAGAGCGGCGACCTGAACATGAATCTGATTCGCTTTCCCGACGGTGAGGGCGTTGGGGAGCATGTAAACGACGAGGTGGAGGTGATCTTCTTGGGCGTTTCCGGCTCGGGCTTCGTGAACGTTGACGGCGAAGACTGTCATTTGTCGGATGGTACTTTAGTCTTTGTCCCGAAGGGTATCCGGCGTTCCACCCGCAGTGAGTCCAACGACTTCGCCTACCTCACAGTTCACCGTCGGCGTGGTGCACTACGGATCGGCAACCGTCAAGAAATGAAAGGAGAAGCATGAAGCGACATCCGGATCTCAGAGAGTTCTCTGACGACCATCACCAGGGGCTGGTCAACGCCTTCCGGCTCAAGAGAACTGCCGCTGGAGAAGGGGTAACTCCCGACGAAGCTGCCCGGGCGTTCTTGAAGTTCTGGAGCGAAGATACCAGCCTCCACTTCAGGAAAGAGGAAGAGGTACTCCTGCCGGTCGTAGCCCGCTACGGGGGCAACCTGCAGGATGAGTGTGTGGTCGTGATGCTCGCCCAGCACGCCCGCATCCGGGGTCTCGCCATGCAACTCGGCGACGAGGTCGAGCGAGACGATGTCCGCAGAGAAACCTTGCAGACACTGGGAGATGAGCTAGAGGCTCACATAAGGCTTGAGGAACGAGGGCTATTTCCCGCACTCGAAGAAAGTCTGTCGGAGCAAGCGCTGGGCGAGGTTTCCTCCCGGCTTCTGGCTTATAAACCACAGGGGACTACCGAGAGGTGGACCCCGGCGGAAGGGCTCTCCTATGCGGCCTGGCCGGGACCCGGAGATAGTGAGGGCGGTGGCTGGGATCTCGGTTAGAAGCCGGGTGTTTCCAATCACCCGGGACCGATTGACCCCTACGATCGGACGGACGCATTACCATAGAATCAACACTCAGAATCTGGCTTTATAAGCTTGGCAAACGGGCGGGTAAGTTCCGCCGGTGTTGCAAGAGCAGCGTTGTTTCGATAGAACGGCTCCACAGTTTGTGACTACTGGTATAAGAGCTCTTACTGCCGTCGGCCTCGCCTTCTGGAGGGAGTGGGGCCTGGTTTCATTACGAAGCGGTGCTGCTCCACCAGCTTCAACAAGTCGAAGGAGCTGAGTACCCCGACCACCTTCTTCTCCTCTGTTACGACGACGTGGTGGATCTTGTGGTTGCGCATCAGTCGGGCGGCATGGTGGACGTCGTTGTACTCTGGGATGGTGTACACATCGCTGGTCATTACGTTGCTAATTGGGGTATCCTGCTTGAGGGCCGCGGCGAGGTCTTGAGAAGAGACGACGCCCGCCACCGTTCCGTCTGAGTCTACGACCGGCAGAGCGTGGATGCTGTTGCGCTGCATTAGATCCCGCGCGTGCCCCACCGTGTGGTGGCGCTGCACCGTCACCACGTCAGGAACCATGAGATCTCCGACCTTGATATTCATGAAACACTCCTCTCATCTCTTATCGAGTGCATTGGTCAGGCGAATAAGACCCAGCAGACGATTAAAACCAGTACCATGAACGCCCCTACGATCCCAATGGCGATCAGGTCGTCTTGTCCGTTACCATCTCCATCACCGCTCACCTACTGTCCCTCCTCATGGTCTGGGAACCTGTTTGCCGAAGTCCCGTCTAAGATATGTTCGATGTAAGCACTGTAGTAATCCACAGCGCAGATCAAAGCTACCCACGCTGAACCCGGCCTCAGGCACATCATCCGAGTCAATCAACAGGTGTGAGGCGAGTCCCTCTCGCTCGTTTTTCGGCACTTACCAACAATCACATTCGAATACGAACAACTCCTTCTTCTCCAGCAGAATAATCCTCAACGGCTATAGGTTCTCACGCATCAACATATCCTTCTTGGTCAATCTTGCTCATATTTGTAACTAATGTTGGTCAATCGAGAAAGCAACCATTTTGCAAGTTCAGGAGCTCGGGACATGAGGATCTGTGATAGCTAGCGTGAGCATCTCCAGTTGTAAGCCGGGGACTGTAACGCCTGGGGCGGGCTCATTCCTGCGTGGTTTCTCGAGCACCCGTAGGTGCAGCAGAAGGGTTCGCCGCCCTCTCTCGCCCGTATCGGCTCGTAGCAGCGTTTGCCAACAATCTCTTCGGTAGTGAACCCTGTGGGTGATTGAGCTTGCTTGTCTCAGTAGGCGATGCTGTAGTCGGAGGCGACCATGAAAACGGCGTCTCCGGTGCGAGCCTCGATAATACTTTGTATCGACTGGGAAAGCCTGGATAGTTACCTGCTGTTGTCCATGTGTCGAGTACACGCATCCTGCCGGCAATTGATCAATGTGCGTCAAGTTAATGGTCAAGTTTGGTCAGGGCCTAGAGCCCAACGTGTAACAGAATAGTGTCTGGCTAGATTGGCTTGGAGCGGGAACCGATATCGGGGACCAAGCTCGCGTATAAGGACTATTGGAAGGAGAAATGAGAATGAAAGCAGCGGTCGTGCATAGTTTCGGAGAGCCTTTGAGCGTCGAGGAGGTTCCAAACCCCGAGCCAGGAGCGGGCGAAATCGTCGTCAAGATTGAAACTTCAGGGCTTTGCCATACCGACATCCACGCCGCCCACGGCGACTGGCCGGTAAAGCCGAAGCTCCCTCTGATCCCCGGTCACGAAGGTGTGGGCATTGTTGAGCGCGTCGGAGAAAGCGTTACGGAGGTCAAGGAGGGTGAGCGCGTGGCGATCCCCTGGCTCGGCTACGCCTGCGGAGCCTGCGAATATTGCGCGTCGGGCTGGGAGACACTCTGCGAGCACCAGCTCAACACCGGCTACTTCCTCGATGGTTCCTACGCCGAATATGCCAAGGCGAACGCCAAATACGTCGGCCGGGTACCGGAGGGAGTGAGCCCCCTGGAGGCCGCGCCGCTGACCTGCGCCGGAGTAACTACCTATAAGGCAGTCAAGGTCTCGGGGGCACGGCCTTCGGACCTCGTGGCCGTTTTTGGCGTCGGGGGCCTGGGACACATGGCCGTGCAGTATGCAAGGATTGCTGGCGCCGCCGTGGTCGCTGTGGACCTTTTCGATGAGAAACTCGAGTTGGCGAAGGAACTGGGAGCAGACTACACTGTAAATGCCCGCCAGCAGGACCCCATTGAAGAGATAAAGAAGCTCGGCGGCGCCGACGCGGCGATAGCCACCGCAGTTTCGCCTCAGGCATTCGAACAGGCCTACGGGTCGCTCAAGCGGGGCGGCACGCTGGTCTTCGTCGGTCTTCCGGCTGACAATCACGTCCGGCTGCCCATCTTCGAGACGGTCCTAAACGGGATCAACGTGGTCGGCTCGATCGTGGGCACCCGCGTGGACCTAGCGGAGGTCTTCGAGCTGCATGCTTTGGGACGCACCAAGGTCATCTACGAGACCCGTAAGCTCGATTCCGTAAACGAGTGCTTCGAGGAGGTCGAGGAAGGAAAAGTCGACGCCCGGCTGGTGTTCGAGTTCGAGCAAGGACAGCCAGCCCAGCAGACGACGAACATCCTCACGGAAGAGCGGGAGCAGCCGACAGAGCAACCAACGGGCGAAGCCAAGGAGCATACAGGCCCCCTTCCAGGGTAAGCAAGAGGCCGGCTATGGGCAGGACCTGATGACTGTGGGAAGCGTGGGATGCTGCTGGGAGATTAGGTGTCTATAGGAGTAGCCGCAATAACAGCGCGCAAGATATGAAGGAGATGCGGGAGTGCATAGACTCTTCGTGTGGAGAGTTCCCAAATTGATGACGGGCTCAAACAGGAATAGTAGCAGGAACCCCTTGACATCGGATCCATCTCCCGGACAAGGTAGACCCCCAGAAAGGACAGCGAACGTGATGAGCGGGGGCGGTCCGCGAAGCGAGTCTGTGCTAGGCGAATCTGGATTAGAGTTCCGCGCGCCGTTTGAGGACCGTGTGGTAGAGATCTCCGCCGACGCTGCGCGCTACCCCGACCAGCCCGACTTCGTCTCCGGCATCCAGGCCTTGGAGGCCTTCGGCTCCGGAGCTTGCGAACGCTAGCAGAAGGACGGAGCCGTCACGGGATACGGAGCCCAGGACGGCCGGCTCGGCAGGGCCACTTCTTAGGTGATCTAGGAGCGCCCCGAATCGGGGCGCGGGGACGAGCACCCGTCCCGGAGCCGGTGTCGGCCGGGCGGGAGCGACGGGGAAGAACCTGCTGCCCCAAATCCTGTAGGCTTCGGAAGCGTCGAGCAGTCTGCCACGGCTTCCGCTCACGGCCCTTTCGAGCTCGCTTTCGGCCGCCGGGCTGCTTGCCGGGTAAGCGCCGAAGATCAAGTATCTCTCCCGCGATCCCATCGCGCGCGCCATTGAAGGGTTCATGACGCCAAGGTGCCACAGAGGAGGTCTTCGCTCAAGCAGGAAGTTGATGGCGCGCCCCAGCGCTTCCGCTTCCCCAAATGTCGCGGCGAAGGGCTTGTCTCCTCTGGTTTCCCGCAACTGCAGCGTGGCCCGCACGATCACGCCGGTCCTTCCCAGTGCTCCCACCACGAGTCCGAGCTCGTCGCCTTCGAGGGTGCGCAGCCGTCCGCCGGGCAGGATTATATCGGCCGTGACGACGTTCTCCCGCAGCCAGCCATAGGCGAAAGAGCCCACTCCCATACCGTCACGGGCGATCCAACCACCGACCGTCGCGCGGGGAGCGCTCGTCGGGTAGACGGTGAGTGCCTGGTGTGAGGAGCGGAGCTCCTCTTCGAGCTCGAGCCAGAGCACCCCCGGTTCCACCTCGACCCGGTTGCGTTCGTCATCCGGGAAGCGGACGGCGCGCATCATCTCGGTGCTCACCAGCACGGTGTTTGATGTGGGTTCCGGGAGATCCGGATCCGTGCCCGCGCCTGCCGGTCTCAGCGTCAAGGAGTACGCCGCGGCATACCGGCGCACGGTCTCCGACAGGAATCCGACCTCATCGGCATCTACCGGCAACACCGTGGCTAATGGTCCCGCACGCATCCCGTGTGGTTTGCACCGGTTCCCGAAGCGTTCTTCGAGTATCTCAAGCAGTTCTTTGCGGTCCGTATAGTTCATATCGTCACCACCTGGCGCACCACATCGGCAAAGCTGCCTACCGGATTTTGGAGGTCGTAGTCGACTCCTGGCGTTGGTCCTGAATCCGCTCGCACACTCACCTGGACGCTCCTTATCTTTGTGTTTGTCGTTTGGGTACCTGCCTGGAACACTAACAAGGTGTATAAGCTCGGAACATCCTCCAGATAGATCATTTTTCTGAGCAATTTATGTCAACCTCACTTCGCGCTTCCGAAGATGGTCAACCTTGACCAAGTAGATAAGCAACTTTGCTCAGGGCAAATCTGCACCGGGTAACTAAGATCTTGGTTACACAAGCATAAAGAAATAAAGGAGATAAATGATAAGCAACCCGGTCTGGTAGTTAGGTGGAATCTTTGATAAGTGTCGGGACTCTGGCGAAATGGTTCTATCGCGGCGGGCGTCCCAATTGTGTGGCGCGCATCCTCAACCGGGGAGGGGCTGCGGCCTACGCGCTCGGGGTTGCTCCAAATTACCTGGTCACCCTCGAAGTGAAAGGCCGGCGCTCGGGCCGGATCATCAACTTCCCGCTCGTAATGGCCATTGTTGGGGGCGAGCGTTACCTGGTGTCCATGCTCGGGGAAGAAGTTAACTGGGTACGCAATGTGAGAGCGGCGGAGGGCAACGCCACCCTGCGTCATGGCCACCGGGAGGAAGTGTGCCTAGAAGAAGTCGCGCCGGAACTTCAGGCGCCCATACTGAAGGCTTACTTGCAGAGGGCACCCGGAGCCAGGCCGCATCTGCCGGTTGACAAAGATGCGCCGCTGGCCGAGTTTGAGGGAGTATCGGCCCGGTATCCCGTGTTCCGGGTTGTACCGAGGAGCACGCAAGAGGTGCTAGATCAGGGGGTAAGCGTTGGAAGAAGCTCCGGGGCGTAATGGGGAAGGCTTACCCACAAGAGCCGGACTGGAACGGCTAAGCAGTGGATCTCTATCTCGTCCGGCACGCTGTCGCGTTCGATCGTGACTATAAGCGGTGGCCCGATGACGCCAACCGGCCGCTGACGCCCGAGGGCGAGGATGACTTCCGGCTGGCGGCTGGCGACCTGAGTAGCATAGTGCCCCAAGTCGAAATGGTGCTGAGCAGCCCGTATGTTCGGGCGTGGCAAACGGCGGAGATCCTGTCCGAAGAGGCTTCCTGGCCTGCTCCCGACATTTTCTCAGTACTGAAGCCCGAAGTTCCGCCGCACAAGGTTGCGCTCGCGCTCAGAACCTATGCAGCAGCCGACTCACTCGCCTTGGTGGGGCATCGTCCCTCCCTGCACGAGTTGGCGGCTTACCTGCTTACGGGTGAAGGAGATATGCTGAACATTGATCTGAAAAAGGGCGGAGCCGCCTGCATCCAGTTCGAAGATGCGCCTGAGCGAGGCGTCGGCAAGCTGCGTTGGTTGCTCACCCCGAAGATCTTACGTGACATCGACCGTACTAGGAAGATCGGATATCTCCGGCGGCAGGCGACCCGGAGATAAGAGTAGGGAGCTGAGATGGCCGGAGACCAGCAGAGTCTGCCCCCCATAACTTATTTCAACCCGGCGTTCTCGGATACCAATCTGGATGAGTTCTTTATGAAACGTAGCTATTCCTTCGGCCTTCAAAGAGGTTAGTGAACACTAGTGAATAAGGCAAGGAGGAAATTGTGAACAAGAAAAGCGATTCGAAGAGCGTCGGCGTGAGCCAGGTAAAACCTGAGAAGACCATGTTGGAAAGTTCGCTACCCGAACCGGATTACCCAGGCTACCGGGTCGAACCAGGTAGCCTGGTCTCGCTCGCGGACGTGGATCCGGACGACACCGGCGGCTATCACAAGAAAAAGGACGTTAGGAAGTTGCTCGAACAGCAACGTAAGCGCATCCAGGAACTGCAGGAACGTCTGTATGCGGAGAACAAGCAGGGACTTCTCATCGTGTTGCAGGCGATGGACACAGGAGGTAAGGACGGTACGATCAAGCACGTTCTCAGCGGTGTCAACCCGCAAGGATGTCGGATCTCCTCGTTCAAGGCTCCAAACCCCGAAGAATCAAACCACGACTTTCTCTGGCGCTACCACAAGAGTGCCCCGGCCCGTGGCCGTATCGGCATCTTCAACCGCTCCCACTACGAAGACGTGCTCGTGGTACGTGTCAAGAATCTCGTTCCCGAAGAAGTCTGGCGTTCCCGGTACGAGTTGATCAACAACTTCGAATACAATCTTACCTTGAACGGCATCACCGTCCTCAAGTTCTTCCTGCACATCTCCAGGGATGAGCAGAAACGCCGCCTTGAAAGTCGGCTAGACGACCCGGACAAGCGGTGGAAGTTCTCCATTAACGACATCAAGGAGCGGGCATTCTGGGATGACTATCAGGAAGCCTTTGAAGACGCTATCAACAACTGCTCGACGGAGTACGCTCCCTGGTACGTAGTCCCGGCCAACAAAAAGTGGTATCGGAATCTCGTCATAGCCCGCACCATAGTCGACACGCTGGAAGCGATGGACCCACAATTTCCACCGGCCGAAGAAGGCCTAGATAGCGTGGAGATCCCGGATTGAGAAAGCTGGCCATTGTCACTTCGACGCTCACTGAAACTGAGGCATCCAAAGTCCACAAGTTCATTGTCTCGCAATTCATCGGTTATCCGTTGTTTCGAGAATTACTTTGTGAGATGGGAAAAAGTCAGAAAACGGATTCCCGCAAGGTGTACACAAGCATCAATTGCTTGTGCTTCACAGACGTTCGTTTGCGAGAAACCGAAAAAGGAGGAAGAAGTTGAAGGTCGAGAAGGTCAAGGGAGAGAAGAATGGGGGTGTCGGTTACCGGCTCCTGGACGACACGGATCGGGTGGTTGAAGAGGTGGATGGTTTCTTGCGCTTCCTGACGGCGCGCAATTGCTCACCCAACACTATCGAGGCCTACGCGTACGATCTCTTACGCTTCTACCGCTTCCTCGACGAGAGGGACTTTGGCTGGGAGGAGTTCACCGCGGCTCGATCCGTGGAATTGTTGGAGTATCTGCGGCGTCTGCCAGCCAGGAGGCGGGGGCAGCGGCCGGCACCCTCGCTGGTTATTGGAACCAGCGATCTCGTCGAGAGAATACCAGTTACGAAGCTTTCGCCAGCTAGCGTCAACCGGGTGATCGCGACGATCTCCTTCTTCTATGAATACCTCATCCTCTCTGGCAAGCTCGTGGAGGTTGAGAACCCTATCCGCAAACGAGCCGATTATGCTCTCGCCCGGGTGCCGGATCGACACCGGCCGTTTGCAGGGCGTCTCGGCCGGCAGAGGTCCATCCGCAGGGCGCTGCGGGTAAAGACAGCTGTTCGCGTGCCTCGTCCCATGTCGGAGGAACAAGTTCGGCTGCTGCTCGCCGACTCGAAGAAGTCTCGCGACCGGGCGATGCTGCTGCTCATGCTACGAGGAGGATTGAGGCCGGGCGAGGTGCTGTGTCTCAAGCTCGAAGACATCCAGTACGGCAGGCGGCGCGTGGTGATCAGGCACTACGCAGATCATCCCAAGGGGGCCAGAACCAAGTCTCGTACTGAGCGTGTCGTGGATCTTCTGGATCACGAAACGCTTGCCGCGCTGAGTACCTACGTCATGCAGGAGCGTCCCAGGGACGCCGAGAGCCCGTTCATCTTCCTGGTGGGCGGGGGCGGTAAGCGGCGCCTAGAGCCGTTGAGCTACTGGGCCCTGATCAGAGCTTTCGAGAGGCGTTGCGAGCGGCTGGGGATTCGGAAGCCGTGGATTACGCCACACGCTCTGAGGCATACTCACGCTACCGAGATGTGGGAGGGTGGCATGCGGGAACTGGCCCTCCAGAAGAGGCTCGGACACTCCTCACCCGAATCGACCCGCGTCTACACTCGGGTCTCGGATTCAGTGGTGGCTGAGGAATATCGTCGAGCGCTCGGGGAGGCTGAGTCATGACAAGTGCCGCAGGCAGTCGGAACCTAGCTTCGTTCCTCGGCACGCCAGCGAAGAAGAATATGTAGAGTACCTCTCGCAGCATAGCGGGATAATAGACAAGACACGCCGCCAGCATATTGCGGCTCGCGAGCGTTTCGTTCAGGCTTACCCTAACCTCGACGAGTGGCTGTCCGCTCCGCTCGCCCAGCGGATCGGCAGAATCCTGCGCCAGGACGAACCAGGCGGGCAGTTCTCGGAAGTCATAGTCGATAAGTCCTCCTACCAGGCACGTTCCTACCTGTACTTCCTCGCGACGCGAGGGTATCTGAGCTTCGACTGGGAGTGGCTCGTTGCGATGCGCCGCCTTCCCGTTTGGGATTACTACTTCAAGTGTGTGGGGTTAGATGTGGTTCTCGAGCGCTTCATCGAGGAAGCCGCTGAGTTAGGTTACTCGAAAGTCTCCTCCCTCTCCGCTGGAGAGTGGATCCTCAGCAGGATCTACATGCACACGCTCGACTCCAACGTGGGCAACATCGGCGAGGCGGAGATCTCGGCACTCGAGGAGGCGGTGGTCGCCTTCGGAGGACGTCCCGACCTTGAACTATTCTACGGACCCCGCAAGAAGTACGAAGGGTTCGTCACGCTGCGCAAGACACACCTGCACCTGTTCGAAGTGGTTCTGTATCATCGGGGCCAGCTATCCGAAGCGCCGCGCAAGGAAGGGCCGCCTCTGCGAAAACGACCGGTCTTGAAACCTCGAATGGAGGAAGTTGCGCGCCGGTATGCGGACTGGCACCGTGCTGCAGACCGGCAACTGACGGCCGAAAGGACATTTTGTGGGCTTCGGGCATTCATCTCCTGGGCGGCGGAGGCGCACCCCGAGATAGAGAGCTTCGCCGACGTCGACCGCGAAGTCGTGCTCGAGTAATCCGAAGCACTGAACGAGATGATCTGGCCTCGCACCGGGCAGCCTCTGGCACCATCAACCAAGACGGGAAGGCTCATACATCTCTCTAACTTCTTTCGAGACACCGCAGACTGGGGGTGGCAAGACGTGCCAGGACGAAGACTTTTGGGCCTCGGGGACTTTCCTCGGAAAATTCATCGCATTCCGCGCTACATATCCAAGGACGAGCTCGACCGGCTGGTAGAGACGATACGCTCGCTGTAGTGCCCATACCAGCGGACGGCCTTGCTCGTTACTCGCTGGAGCGGCGCCCGTCGAGGAGAAGTGAGACGTCTGGAGGTAGATTGCCTCGACTCCTACCCGGACGGTAAGCCGAGGCTGCGCATCCCGGCCGGCAAGACTTACGAGGAATGGGTGATACCGATTCACAAGGAAGCGGCGCGAGAAATCCGCGCTCTGCGAGAGGTCAGCAACCCCGGACGCGGCTTGCGTGACTCTCACACCGGCAGCATGGTCCGCTATCTGTTTGCCAGGCAAGGCCAACTGATGTCCACCCACTACCTCTTCGACACTCCTCTACGCGAAGCCTGCCGCAGGGCTAGTCTTGTGACCAAAGACGATAAGCCGACCGTCTCGGCGCATCGCTTCCGCCACACCGTGGGTACAGCGCTCGCCGAGAAGGCGGCAAGGTTGCAAACCATCATGAACGTTCTTGGACACCAGAGTCCCCACATGTCGATGGTCTACGCCCAGATAAGCGACGAAGAGGTCCACAAGGACTACGAAGCGATCCTCGGACCTGGTGCTGTGATCGCGGGACCGCTCGCCGAGACGCTGCGTTTGGGAAAGCTCCCGGATTCCGACGTCGCGTGGCTCAAGACGAACTTCTACAGAACCGAGCTGGAACTGGGCCGTTGCCTGAGGCTCCCGCAAGAAGGTCCCTGCGAATGCGACCTGTACCTCACGTGCGCGAAGTTCGTGACCACCAAAGATTACGCCCCGCGCCTTCGTACCCGCAGGCAGCGCGAGTTTGAGCTGATCGAAGACGCCGCCTGCAACAGATGGGAGAAGGAGGTCGAGCGTCACCGCCGCACGGTCGCACGGATCGAGCAGTTGCTGACAGAGTTGGAAGAGCCTTTGGAGCAATAAGTTTTAAAAACATTTTGTAACAATATGTAAGACGTATTAGGGAAAGTGTCCACATAAACTCCAGGTCGTCCTTATCGTACTGGGTCCTGAGCAAACCTTCTTTCCCCGAAGGCTCCAGGGGAACCAGTTCCGAGAGTTGGTATTGGTGGTTCCCGAGCACCATCCCTCCCAAATGCGTGCCGGCCTCTCTCAGACGGCCGTTTAAGCCGTGCGAGAGCTCTAAGAGCAGGCGGTGCTTTCTCGTGTCCAGTAAAGGAACCGTTCCGTGACTGAAGAGCTGTTTCCGCGGCGACTCGAAATATTGAATTATCTAGCGGGCCGTGATTCCGGCGAGCCTCCTAGTGTGGCGGAGTTGGCGCGGGCGGTAAGGCTCAAGAGCACGCAGACGGTCCATCACCACCTGTTGAAGCTGGAAGAGGATGGTTATATCGAGCGTTTGCCGGCGCCGAGCTCCAAGCCAGATCGCAAGCGCCGCCCGATCCGGCTAACGGAGAAGGGTTGGCAGGCTATCGGAAGTAGTACACCGGCACTGGGGCGTGCAGCGGCCGGTCCTGCTATTGAGGCTGTCGTGGACGGCAGTGGGACTTCTTCGCTGGCGGCGGACCTTTTGGTTTCTAAGAAGGACCGGCGGCGTTTTACGGTTACGGCCCACGGGACCTCGATGACGGGAGCAAGGATCGAGGATGGTGACACTTTGCTCGTAGAGGAGAACGAGGACCCGCCCGATGGTACGGTGGTGCTGGCGCTTCTGCGTGGGGAAGAGGTCACGATAAAGAGGCTCTACCGGGACGGGGAGAACGTGAGACTCCGGTACCAAAACGGCGAGCCGCGAGAGATAGTCCTGCCCGCTGAAGACGTCCAAATTCAAGGTGAGATCATCCGGGTAATCCACGCACCCCTCCGATAGATTACGTACTAGGTAGGCTAGACACTGGATAGTTGTCCTGCAGACAAGGGACTGTAAACAGGGGGGACGGGAGAAGAATTATGTGCGGGAGATACACCCTTACAGCCGAAGGGCAGACGGTAGCTGACCTCTTCGGGCTGTCCGAAGAGCCTGATCTAGAGCCCAGGTACAACATCGCGCCGACCCAGCAGATACCGGTGGTCCTGGAGGATGCATCGAGTGACGGTCGGACTCTGGAGATGATGCACTGGGGCCTAATACCCTCCTGGGCCAAAGACCCCTCGATCGGTGCCCGCATGATAAACGCTCGGGCCGAAACAGTCTCGGAGAAACCATCCTACCGGAGCGCCTTCAAGCGCCGGAGATGTCTCATCGTAGCCAACGGTTTCTACGAGTGGAAGAAAACAGACGACGGGAAGCAACCCTACTATCTACGCCTGAAAGACGAGTCACCTTTCGCCTTTGCGGGGCTGTGGGAGAGCTGGAGTATGGAGGAGGGCGAGGAGTTGCGCTCGGCCACCATTATCACTACGGAGCCAAACGAGGTGGCCGCCGAGATCCACAACCGGATGCCGGTAATACTCTCACCGGATCTCTACGGCGCCTGGCTCGACCCAGAAAACGACGATCAGGAAGAGTTGCTCTCGATGCTTTCTCCATACCCGGCCGAAAAGATGGAGGCGTATCCGGTGAGCAAGTGCGTAAACCGTCCGGCCAATGACGAACCTGGTGTGCTCGAGCCGGCATAGCGGCCTTTCTACACCTCAGGCTAACCTCAGGCTAGTTTCAGCTCCGGTACGATATCGGCCATGTTCGAGAAGTCGCGGTCGTTGTGAATGAGCAGGAGATCTTGCTCTATAGCCTGGCGCGCGATCAGGCAATCTATAGTGCTCCTTACGGTGATCCCTGCCCGCCGGCACCGGAAATACAGTAGCGCCGCCTCCCGGTAAGTCTCTAACGGATCGCCGGGATGATAAAAACGCTGGGTACACAGGTACTCATCGAGCCGCCCAAAATCCTCCTCCGAGGCCGCACCCTGCAACAGCTCCTGATAGATGGTCGATGTAATACCAAATGTATAGCCCCGATCGAGCACCTCTCCCAGGAGCCCGGCGGCCTCCGTATCTCTTTCTTGAAGGTAATCTATCCAGGCTGAGGTGTCCACGAGGTACAAGAATCTACCCGTTTACCCTTTCCGACCGTATCTCACCCTCTATCTCATCCCCGCCACTACCCTCGCGCAGCCGCTTGTGGTCGTAGTCGCTTCTAATAGAGACCCTCCCGCGCAACTCCCGCACGTCGCGCCTCTTGTGAGACTCTACGAACTCGCGCAGGGCCCGGTCCACAAGCTCACGCTTGGTTCCGCCTCCGGCGCAGCGCCGAGCCTCCTCAACCAAATCCTCGTCAAGCACTATGTTGGTACGTCTCTCCATACACTCTCCAATGTGTAACGCTGCGTGTACAGATTATACCCTGCGAGATAGTTGTAGCAAGAGACAAGAGAAAGTGGAGGATTGATCGAAGAAGTTCGAGCCCCGGCCCGTATAATCTCCGGGTGAGCAAACCAAGCGGAGGACCTCATAGAGGAGGCAAAGGCCAGTCCGGCAGAGGAGGTGGGGGAGAGGTCATAACAGACCCACGCTTGCTGTTCTCAGCAGACGGCCCCCTCTCGAATCGAAAGCCCGGCTACAAGGAGCGCCCTGAGCAGGTAGATCTCGCCGCCGCCGTAGAGGAGTGCTTCGACTCTAAATCTGTCCTCCTGGCGGATGCGCCGACTGGAACGGGTAAGAGCCTCGGCTATCTGGCACCCGCCATACTCCGGGTAGCCCAGTGCGAAGAGAAAGTGGTTATCTCGACTGCCACCCTGGCCCTCCAGGCCCAGCTACTCAATGAGGACCTCCCACCTCTGAGAAGCGCCACGGCCGAGCTTCTCGGATATCCCGAAGAGGAGAGCATCTCCTATGCTGTTATGAAGGGCCGCAGGAACTTCTTGGTGCGCCGCAGAACCGAGTGTAAAGATACCTTTTGCAGAAAGGAGAGGTTCGGAAGCAACGGGTATATAAAGGCTAAGAAAAGGAGGAAACGTAAAACCCAAGACCTCTGGGTCAACAGCTTACCTGACGGCGAAAGCCGAAGGGGACAAGAGCATGCTGGTAAAGCGGGAAGTGTCCGAAGGCGTTTACGGCACGGTCTCGCAAGGCCCGCGCGATATGGTGAGAGCTGGATTGCCCGAAGCCCAGTTCCCGGCGATGTAATTGCTCATCCCTCGACCACAACGCCTAGCATGCGAGGATGTCGGCATACGGTGGTAGCAAAGGAAGCCATCGGAACCTTCCGGCTGACGAGCGGTGGGGAGCGACCCCACTCAAGGGAACGAACGGGACACCTACGTCGCGCTAGAAAACGTCTGGCACTCAGGGAATGCGGGATGACCTACGGGGCGAGAGCCCTACGGTTACGGAGTGCTCATAGTAGTCGTGGGAGTAACGACCCACCAAGGAGACCGGGAAAGCCGGTCACAGGGCGAAGGGGCACAGGTGTCATGGATGTATCGGGAGAGGGAAGAGCGCGAGATGCGCGACACTGAAACGATCCTGAACATCATCCACGAACGAGGCAGAAGAGGACTGCCTTTGGAACGTGTCTATCGACTGTTATTCAACCCCAACTTGTACCTCACAGCTTACGGGAAGATCTACCGAAACGACGGTGCAATGACCCCCGGAGTCACGGAAGAAACTGTGGACGGGATGTCTATAGCTAAAATCGAGGCGATCATTGACGCCTTGCGTCAGGAACGCTATCGGTGGCGGCCAGCGAGGCGAACTTACATCGAGAAGAAAGGAACCAATAAAAGACGCCCGCTAGGACTCCCCACCTGGTCAGATAAGCTGCTACAAGAGGTCATCCGTCTCATCCTTGAGGCGTACTACGAGCCTCAGTTTAGCGACCACTCTCATGGCTTTAGACCAGGAAGAGGATGCCATACCGCTCTTTCAAAGATCCACCGGACCTGGACTGGTACGGCCTGGTTCATCGAAGGGGACATATCCGATTGCTTTGGCAGTCTGGATCACGAGACACTACTCTCGATCCTTTCGGAGAAGGTTCACGACGGTCGCTTTCTGCGGCTGATCTCAAACCTTCTGAAGGCCGGGTATCTGGAGGACTGGCGCTTCCACAATACCCTCAGCGGCTCGCCGCAAGGAGGCATCGTAAGTCCTGTCCTTTCAAACATATACTTGGACCGGCTGGATAATTTCGTCGAACAGACATTACTTCCCAACTACAACCGCAAAGCCAGAAGGAGAGCAAACCCGCAGTACAACAAACTCAAAAACGACGCGAGAAGCCTGGCAAACAGGGGAAAGATACAGGAAGCCAACGAACTGCATAAGCAGGCTCGACATCTTCCAGTTTACGACCCCAACGACTCAGGCTACAGGCGACTGAGATACATAAGGTACGCGGATGATTTTCTTCTGGGCTTCAACGGACCGCGGAAAGAAGCCGAGCAAATCAAGCACCAACTCGGAGAGTTCCTGGGTACGTCCCTTAATCTGGAACTCTCGCAGCCAAAGACGCTCATTACTCATGCACGCTCGGAGGCAGCACGATTTCTTGGCTACGACATTGTTGTTCTACACAATGACGCAAAGCACAATCAGAGAGGCCGCGCTATCAACGGCGGGATCGGCCTGAAAGTGCCCGCGGAGGTAGTGAGCGAGAAGTGTGCCCTCTACATGCGAAACGGCAAACCCATACACCTGAAGGGACGAACGAGCGATAGCGTTTTCAGCATCGTCTCTCAATACCAACAGGAGTTTCGGGGCGTCGCCGAATACTACCAGTTGGCCTATAACCGCTCGACGCGGTTCGTCCGTTTGAAATGGATCATGGAGCGATCACTTACCAAAACCTTGGCGAATAAACTTCGTACCAGGGTTCCAAAGGTCTACAATCGCTTCGGCACCATTATTCAGACGGATAGGGGACCTTACAAGGGTCTCGAAGTGAGAATCGAGCGAGAAGGTAAAAAGCCGCTGGTAGCGCAGTGGGGAGGTATATCACTCGCGCGAAATAAGGAAGCGGTTCTAAACGACCATCCCTACCGTGTCTGGAATGATCGCACAGAGGTAGAGGAACGACTTCTGGCAAGTGTCTGTGAGCTTTGCGGCTCAACAGAGAATGTCGAAGTCCACCACATCCGAGCCCTGAAAGATCTCCAGCGCAAGGGACGGGCCGAAAAGCCTGAATGGGTCAAAAGGATGGCATCACGTCACCGTAAGACCCTGGTTGTCTGCCAAAATTGCCACATCAGCATCCACGCTGGTAAAGGCAAGAGGAGCCAAGCTCTATGTTGTGGATAGGATACTGGAGAGCCACGTGATACGGAAACGGTCATGCGTGGTTCGGAGGGAGGCCGTCGGAAAAGTGCCCGAACTCGGGTAACTCGCTGGCGGCCTACCTACTGTACCAAGCGCCACCTCGAAACCCTGATGAGCGGCCAGATCTTCGACTCCGAACTGGTAGCCAACCTCGACAAATGGGCCGCAGAGACAAAGACTGGAGACAGGGAAAACCTCACTTTCCCGATGCCCCTCTCCGCCTGGACCGAGGTCGCCTCCGATGGGGGCGACTGCTCACCGAGGACCTGTCCCTACAGAGAAGGCTGTCACTACTACGTCCATCGCGATGCGGCCTCAGAGGTCGAGGTCCTCGTGGTGAACCACGCGCTACTATTGGCTAACGTCGCCTCCTTCGGATCAATCTTCGACACCGAAGATAGGCACCTCATAGTGGACGAGGCCCACCGCCTGGAGGAGATCATGGCCGAAGCTTTCGGCGCCCGGGTCTCCTACGCCAGAATCATCTACGTTCTCCGTCAAGCCCGTAAGCGCTGCGAGAGTGCCCACGCCGCCACCAACACCGCCGAGATGGCCGCTGAGCTCTTCTTCGAGGACCTCCGTGGAGGAACTACCCGTCTCCATCAAAGTTCCCCAAGGGCCCACGGCAATCTCGTCGAGGCGTTGAAAGAACTCAGGAGCGTGCTCGCCTACGCTCCAAACGAAGAAGCCAACCTCCTGCAGGGGATGGTGGGAAGGTTGAGAAAGGACCTCGAATCGTTCTACGGCAAGCCCGACGACGACTACGCATACGCGGTGATCGCCGGCCGCAGCCGGTCCAGTAGGGGGAAGAACTACCCGGAGCTCAAAAGCTGGCTGGTCGAGACCGCAGATGTGTTCCGGGGCGAGGTTCTCCCGCTTTTTGAGAATAGCGGGGTGATGCTCACTAGCGCCACCCTGGCCTCCGGTAGCGGAGCTGGTAGTGGAGCTGGTAGCGGAAACCGTACGGGAGACCGTGCGGGCGAGCGTCGCTCCTTTGCCTACGCCCGTAGGAGGCTCGGACTAGAGGAGAAGCCGGCCGAGGATGGGGAAGAAGGAGAAGAGGTGGAGAATCCCGCGCGGGCGGTAACGGAGTTCGCCGGCATCGAGGTCTTCGATTATCAGGGCCGGGTCCTGATCTACGCCGAAGACGGTAGAAGCGAAGCTGGCACAAACGCCGGGGTGCCCGTCAGGATTCCCGCACCAACCCACGGCCAAGCCGACGCCTTCACCCGAGGTTGCGTAAAGCGAACAGAAGAGCTCGTGATGCTCTCACGCGGTAGAGCACTCGTGATCCTCTCGACCAACCGGGCCGTCTCCATCTTCCGCGAGACCTTCTCCGTACCCTATCCGGTCCGCTTTCAGGGCGACGACGCCCCCGGGCGGCTTGTAAACTGGCTCCGGGAGACCGAAGGCGGGGTGCTGGTGGGTACCGCCTCGTTCAGAGAGGGAGTCGATGTCGCCGGCGAGGCGTTGTCGTTAGTTGTCATGGACAAGGCACCGTTTGCTCCACCCGATGATCCGGTAGCCGCCAAGCTCCGAGAGAAGGCCGGAGACGGGGCATTCCGAGAGATTTTCCTTCCGAAAGCCCAGGTCGCCATGCGCCAGGGTGCCGGACGGCTCATGCGGAGGCCAGAGGATCGGGGAGTCATAGCGGTGCTCGATCCCCGGCTCACCGCAAAGGGATGGGGCAAGGCGATGCTAAACAGTCTGCCCCCGGCGCCGAGAACTACTGAGATAGCTGATGTCGCTCGGTTCTTCGCGTCATAAAGCAGTAGTTACTGCATGCAGTAACGTAGCATTGGCGTAACCGTGAGTCTACTCTGTGCTCCCTCTCTGCCAGAGATTACGCACGGTTATGGAGAGCATAAAAACGTGGGGGCACTCAATAGAATGGTGTCGTAACGTAGTGCGGTTGCGAGTCGGGTGGCAAGAAGATCTCAAGAGGTCGCCCCCGGATTTTTCTGCTCTCCGTATACGGGACGAGCATCGAACGCCCTTTGAGCGTCACTACCTCGCGGACGGTATCACTTGTGGGCGTTCTCCGCCTCCAGCCTCTGGAACCATAGCTCATTAATTAGCACCCCGGTCACCACGGCGGTAGGCACCGCCAGCAGGGCGCCCAAGGCTCCAAACGCCGCTCCCAGAACCGTGACGACCGCTATGACCGTCGCCGGGTGTATGGAAGCGGCTCTCTCCATAATGAGCGGTGTTATGAGGTAGCTCTCCGCACCCTGGATGGCAACGTAGGCTACCAGTACCAAAAGGGCACTCAGAGGACCCGCAGCAAAGGCCAGCACGAAGGCCGGCACAAGGCCGATCAAAGGTCCTATGTAGGGTACAAACGCCGCCAGTCCGGCAAAGATTCCCAAGAACAGGGCTCCGGGGACGCCAATGAGCAACAGGGCAACGGTCCACAGCACACCGATTACCGCCATGGCCGCGAGTTGACCCTTGAGCCAGTCGAGCAGGCCAGTGCGTAGCGAAGAGAGAACTTCCCGCGTCCGCGGTCGGCGGTTGGGGGGGAAAAGTCTCACCAGCCAGTCGACCATGGGCTCGGGGTTTGCAACCAGGTAGAGGGCCAAGAACAACACTACCACCAGGCCCACCAGGGCGGATGCCGCGCTACCAAAGACGCCCGCTGCCCCGCCCAGGGCCTTGCCCGCTGACCCGGAGAGCGAGGAGGGTGAGAGACCGCCGCCCTCGGGGACGGGGACCCCGAACCTACTTGCAAGCCTCTCGACCTCGCGGGAGAGGTTGGATAGCGCCTCGGGTAACGAAGAGGCTAGTCGGGATGCCTGATCGGCGAGTGTGGTGCCCAGCAGGAACCCGGAGATACCCAACAGTACCAGTACTCCAAAGACGATCAGGGCCAGGGCGAGCGTCCTCGGTACTTTGCGGCGTCGAAGCGCCTCGACCGGACCCGAGAGCGCTACCGCCAGCAGGAGTCCTACGGTGATCGAGAGCGCCACCGTAGCGACCGTGGAGAGAAACCGGTAGACCAAGAACAGGGTGAAGGCCCAGAGCACCGCCCACAAGAGGACGTGCAGAAGACTACGGCTCACGGGGGTGTTATCCACTATCTCTAGCTTACCCGCCTACTACCGTATGCAACCGACCCAGTAGGAACGATCCCGTAGAAAGGCTCCCGTAGAAAGAATCTTCACCGGTATCGGAGTACCGCAGGAGGGTATAGTGGTTTCAGAAGCGGACTGGGGGTAAGAAGCTATCTCAGCTATCCAAGCACCTACAATCCAGGCGTCTACAAAGGAGACCAGGGTGAGCGTCATTTTAAGAGGAAGATTTATGGAGACGGATCCAGCCGGGGCAGAAGAGACCACCGGTTTTAGCCTGGAGGAGGTGGTAGTTGTGGAGGCCGACCCAGCCGAGACCTCCGGTCCCGATGTGGAAGGTACAACGGTCAATCTCGACATTTCGTCCGCCGTCTCAGACGAGGCCTGGACAGGCCAGGAGGTAGTGGTCGAGGGACACTTTAGGGGAGCCCCGCCGCAAGAAACCAGCCGCCGGGTATTCGTGGTGGAGAGCATAGACAAAACCTGAGAGTAGTCGCTTGCTAAGTTGACCCTACAATTGTAGGAGCCTTCCGCTTCATTTCAGATTTTTAGGTTACGGAAGACTGCGTCGATTTGTGGGCAAACCCTCCTTCTATAAATTGCCAACAGCGGCAGGCGTTAGGAATTCGGAGCAGCGGTCTGTGCTACGTACCACGTAGAGTCTAGACGGTACGGTTTGTGCGACACAGCCCCGATGCCAACCTAACTTACCAGACGGCTGGAACGGTGCGCCGGACGCACGAACCTGCTATCATCACATTGACGTACTAATAGGCATTAGGATGTAGATATGACTGACGAACGCTGTGACCTGTTGTGCCTGGACGCTCCCCGCGCGGAGGCGATCCGCGAGAAGCTGCTTGACGAAGACATTGCCGAGGGTGCTGCCGAGCGGGCGAAGGCTCTCTCGGACCCGACGCGGCTCACGCTGGCCGCCGCGTTGCGGGAAGGTGAGGAACTTTGTGTTTGCGATCTGGCCTGGATCTGTGAACGTTCACAGGGACTCGTCTCGCATCATTTGCGGGTTCTGAGAACCTACGGTCTGGTCCGGTCCCGCCGGGACGGCAAGCTCGTGATGTACTCCCTCACGGACGAGGGCGCGCCGCTTCTTTCGGCCGTGCTCGGCGAGAGGTTGGGGACCGAAGCGTGAGCCGCCCGAAGAAGATGTTACCGGTGCTGGGTCAGGAACCCTCTGAACCGGAAGCACCGCACGGCACGCCGCATACAGAGGCCGACGCTTGCTCCGACGCCTGTTGCTCGGACGAGAATATCCCCGCCGGGAAGGCGACTATGGAGGTCCCTTCCGTAGACCTCGACAGGACCGTGGTCCGGGTGGAGGGAATGGACTGCGCGAGTTGCGCGGCCACCGTGGAGAAGCGGGTCGGCCAGCTTCCGGGCGTACACCGGGCCACCGTCAACTTCGCCGCGGGACGCCTGGAGGCCGAGCACGACCCGGGACTGACGCTGGAGAAGATCGAGAAGACCGTCCGGGACGCCGGGTACGGGGTCGGCGAGACCCGGGAGGTCGGGCGGACACCCTTCTGGCGCACCTCGCGGATCCTGCTCACGGCCGCCTCGGCGCTGCTGTTCGCTGTTGGTGCCGTACTGCAACTCGCCGGATCGCCCGAGTCTATGCGGGTCGCTGTTTACGCCGGGGCTATACTGGTCGGGGGCCTGCCGATCTTCCGGGCCGCCGTATCGGCGCTGGGGGCCCGTCACATGGACATGAACGTGTTGATGAGCCTGGCGGTGATCGGGGCGTCCGGCATCGGAGCCTGGGGCGAGGCCGCCCTGGTCGTGGTCCTGTTCGCCACCGGCAACGCCTTACAGGTCTTCGCCATAGACCGAACCCGCGGGGCCGTGCGCGCGCTGATGCGTCTTGCCCCCGACGAGGTCCTCGTCCGGAGAGATGGCTCGGAACGCCTGGTTCCCGTCGAGGAAGTCGGGGTAGGAGAACTTGTCGTGATGAGGCCCGGAGAGCGGCTCGCCGTGGACGGTGAGATCTTCGAGGGGCAGACGACCGTGGACGAATCTCCGGTCACGGGTGAGAGCGCCGCCGTGGAGAAGTCTCCTGGTGACGCAGTCTTCTCCGGCAGCCTCAACGGCTCCGGCGGCGTGGTGGTACGCGCCACCCGGGAAGCAGGAGATTCCACCTTGCAGCGGATCGCGCGGATGGTCGAAGAAGCGCAGGGGGGCCGGGCTCCGGCCGAGCAGTTCGCCGACCGCTTCTCCCGCTTCTACACGCCTGTGGTGGTTGCCGTCGCGGTCGCGGTCGCCACTGTACCGCCGCTCATGGGAGCGGACTTCGGGACGTGGTTCTACCGGGCGCTGGCGCTCCTCATCATCGCCTGTCCGTGCTCGCTGGTGATCTCCACGCCCGTGACGGTGGTCTCCGGGATCGGGGCCGCATCCCGGCGCGGCATCCTCATCAAGGGCGGCGCGGTTCTGGAAGCGGCGGGACGCCTCAAGGCTCTGGTCTTCGACAAGACCGGCACCCTTACCGAGGGCCGTCCCGTGGTCGAACGGGTGCTGACTCTGGACGGACGCGACGAGAGTGAGGCACTGAGGCTCGCCGGAGCGCTCGAACGCCGATCCGAACACCCGCTGGCGCACGCGATCCTCTCCGCTGCCAGCAAAGTCGAACAAGAGCTACCCGCAGTGTCCGAGTTCCAGGGGATACCGGGCCGGGGCGCCGAGGGCGAGGTCGAAGGCCGCCGCTACCTGATCGGCAGCCCCCGGCTCTTCGCCGAGAGAGGTGTGCCCCTGGACGCTGCTCGCCTCGCGCTCCGGGAAGTCGAGGAAGCTGGCGAGACGCCCGTCATACTCGGTGATAGAGAAGGACCGATCGCCGTCTTCGGGCTCGCCGACGCCATCCGCCCCGACACCCACGCCGCACTTCAGACGCTCCGCTCCGCCGGGGTTGAAGAGCTGGTGATGCTCACCGGCGACGCCGAAGCCCCCGCACGACGGGTGGCGAGCTCTTTGGGCATCGGTTATCGGGCGCAGCTCTTACCCGAACAGAAGGTCGAGGCGATGCGCGAGCTCGTCGCAAGGCACGGCTCGGCTGGCATGGTCGGCGACGGCATCAACGACGCCCCGGCCCTCGCTGCCTCCTCGGTCGGCTTCGCCATGGGCGCCGCCGGCACCGACGTGACCCTTGAGACGGCGGACGTCGCGCTCATGCAGGACGATCTGCGTAAGCTCGCCGCGGCGGTGCGGCTCTCACGGGCGGCCGAGCGGATTGTCCGCCAGAATGTCTTCGTCTCCATCCTCATCAAGGGCGTCTTCGTTCTTCTCGCCCCGTTCGGGCTCGTCACCCTCTGGCTCGCAGTTCTCGCCGACATGGGAACCTCCATAGCAGTCACACTGAATGGTTTGAGGCTCTTTCGTGCCGGAGGCCGCAGCCAGGGGCGCGGGTAACGGCAGGATGGCAACCTCCGCACTGGCGCTCACCCTCCTGTACGTGGCCCTCGCCTTCGGAGCTCGGACCATCCTTCAGCTACGCAGTACAGGGGGTACAGGGAGGGTCGGTACCGCCAGGGGCAAAGTAGTGTGCAATGATCGTGCGCACCGTTCGGACCGCAGGTTGTACTCTGATCTGATGACGGGGAAAGTGGAACTGTCGTGTGACTTTGGGGTACAGATGGAATGAGAAGGCTGTAGACGAAAATCCAGTATAGGACCTACAGTGGTCTATATACGATGGATCGTCGGGTTTCGACCCGAGAAAGGAGCACTTCGGCCATGTCTCACCCAAACTTCACCGCCGGTATTGACGTCGGAGATCGCTACAGTCACCTTTGTCTGCTGGACACCAAAACCGGAGAGGTGATCGAGGAAAGCCGCGTCAGCACCAGCCCGGCGGCGATGGAGCGCCGCTTTCACGGTTGCGAGTCGATGCGCGTCGCCATCGAGGCTGGTACCCACTCACCATGGATCAGCCGCCTGCTGGAACAATGCGGCCACGAGGTGCTGGTGGCAAATGCCCGCAAGCTCAAGCTCATCTACGGCGAGGGTAAGAAGAACGACAAGCTTGATGCCGAGAATCTGGCACGGTTGGCTAGGCTCGATCCCAAGTTGCTTGCCCCGCTCAAGCACCGGGGAGAGGCTTCGCAGGCGCACCTGGCGATCGTTCGCTCGCGGGAAGCTCTCGTCGGCGCGAGGACGAAGCTCGTTAACCACGCTCGCGGCGTGGTCAAGTCCTTCGGAGGACGCTTGCCCAAATGCTCGGCCGGAGCCTTTCCCAAGAAAACGGCTTCCCACATACCGGAGTCCTTGAAGCCGGCCTTGGAGCCTATCCTGGAGACCATCACCTCGCTGACCGCCAGCATACGGGAGTACGACCGCCAGCTCGAAGCCCTCTCACGAGAGGTTTACCCTGAGGCCACCCTCTTGCGGCAAGTAGGAGGTGTCGGGCCGATCACCGCGCTTGCGTTCGTACTAGTCATTGAAGACCCTCGTCGCTTCGAGACGAGCCGCGCCGTCGGAGCGTACGCCGGCCTCGTGCCGGCCAAGCACCAGTCTGGCGATTCGGACCCGCAGAAGCGCATCTCCCGTCGTGGAGACGAGATGCTAAGGAGGCTCCTGGTGGGCAGCGCCCAGTACATCACGGGTCCCTTCGCCCAGGACACCGATCTGAGGCGCCACGGTCTGAGAATAGCGGAGCGTGGAGGCAGGAACGCCAAGAAACGTGGCGTGGTTGCGGTGGCGAGGAAGCTCTCGGTGCTCCTGCACCGCCTCTGGATTACCGGCGAGGCATACGAGCCGTTATACAACGCCGAGCGCTACGGAGAAAGAGCAGCGTAGTGCGCGAGGTGCGACTCTTCAAAGAGGAAGGAGTTCATACGACGAGAAACTAGAGCTCGAGCAAAGGGCTCCCGATCGCCCCAGGTAGCGGTGACTGCGCATCTCGGCTAGCGTTCTTCGAGCGAGACCGCGGTACAGATTGCAGCGCCGACC
Organism: Rubrobacteraceae bacterium; assembly: GCA_965213905.1. GTDB lineage: Bacteria > Actinomycetota > Rubrobacteria > Rubrobacterales > Rubrobacteraceae > SIRX01. Next base: position 72,992 of record CBDCAK010000001.1, read on the forward strand.
CGAATGGAGGATCCCATCATGCACCGGCCCCGAAAGGACGGGCCCCAGTAGAGTGCGAATGGAAGCGCGGCGACGGGTTAGCCCAAGAAACGCAGTAACGTGGCCGCCACGGCGGCCTTGACAAAATGTGCCTTCTCATGGAAGCCGAGGTACGGTGTAATTGAGTGCCACTTGTTGTATCAATTGCGGCTATTGAAGTAAGCTCCTTACCTCACGCAGGGAACGTGCCAGGCCGGCGTACTCGGTTCCTCTCAGAGCCTTCAACAGCTTGTCGTCGGCGGTGATCATTACAGTTTCGGCGTCCTCGGCGAGTGCCAAGAACAAGGCGTCGTAGATGATGGCTCCAGAGTCGAAGGCTATCTCCGCAGCACGGTGCATCAGATCCTCAGGCGCATATAAAAACACAGGATCTATGGCGAATTGCTCCCACGAAAGGCGCATCTCTTCGAGTGGCAAGCCCTCGCGACGGTGTTGCTGCCAGAGTGCGTTGAAAAACTCTGGGTAGATCGTGCTGGGGGCGAGCAACGTTAGCTCTTCAGATTCCGCACGTCTGAGCAGCCCCGCAGCCTCTTCATGCTCTTCTTCCGGCAAGTACCATTTGACGGCTACCGAACTATCGAGCACGAAGGAACGTGGGTCCGAAAGCGGACCGCCAGAATGTTGTTCGCTCAAAGAGGATTAAATCCTGGAGTCTCGGTCGGCGCGGATTATCTCGGCCGAGTCGGGAAAGGTGTAGCCCGCTTTCTTGAGCCGGTCATGGATCTGCTGAGCCCTGCGGGTGGCGCCTTGGTAGTCCTCGCGCCGCGGACGTCGAGATGGCTGAAGTTTGATCTTCTTGTCGGCCACTTTAATCTGACCCCCTGTATCTTGAGATTGCATACGACACTATTGCACTTTAATCTGACTCTCACAACTTTCATGTCAATTCTAGGCCCATGCTACCTCATCGACCGCCTGCTGCAGGTCGCCTGGCGTACCTTTGACGTACACCATTGTGGTGTCCAGCGAGTCATGGCCCATTATCTGAGCCAGGCGGTGCAACGGCACCCTCTTCGCCATCTCGTAGCCAAAGCGGTGCTTAAAATCCTGCGGACTTACATCCTCGACCTTCGCCAGAGCCGCGTACTTGGCCCAGGACTCGGGTCGGTGCCAGGAGCCGCAAAGTAAGCGCCACAAAAATTGGGTTTTTATGCATGTTTGTAACAATGACCGCCGGTTTCCTCTCTCGTGCGCCTTCAGGAGAGCTCAGGCAAACCAAACTGCGTATAACCATTCACCTCGGTGAGTAAATATACGTCCAGCTTCCGGGAATCGGCACACTCGGCAGTTTCTGGCCCGCTGACGGAAGATCAAGTCGGCCCTAGACCCGAGCTCGTTTGCGGCTGCTGGCATGAAGGCTGTTGGCATGAACCTGAGCTCTGGACCGTAACCTGACGGACCTGGGCTTTATCTGACAGCATGCCCCACCCCTTCATCGAAAGCTAGGAAGAACCATCTTACCGGGGGAAGCCCACTTCGGTTGGGAGTTGGCGTCTTCTTGCTCGTAACCCCCGTAGGTTCTTCGTGCCAGCAGCAGGACCGGCAACAGCAGCTTTGATCCCCTTTGCTCTGGACAAGGAGTTCCGAAACTCTATTGCTGTCCGGCGCCCATCACGTCCTTGACGGTGATGCGGTCGTCGGCACCCGTGCCTTCTAGTCCGGAGAGGTCTACACCCAACTCCTCGGCCTTCTGCTTTGCGGCCTCCGTGGCATCTGGTTCCTCGGACTGCTCTTCCTCGGACTCCTGGCCTTCGGGCTGCTGAGCCTGCTCCGTGGTTTCTTCAACCTCCTCGGCGACCTCCTCGGTGCTGGGAGGAATCTCCAGATCCAGAAGACTACCGTCTTCGCCGAGCTTCAGTTCGATAAGGCTACCGGACTCATCCTCCACGGTGCGGACCGTCTGTCCCTCTTCGTTGGTGTACTCCTCGTAACCCTCCGCTACCGGAAGGTCGCTGATCTTTCCGGTAATGTCCTCGCTGAGCAGTTCGCCGGCATCATCCAGGGTAGTCTCGATAATATCCCCCGACTCGTCCACGGCCCGCTGCACCACCTGCCCCTCGTCATTGGTGGCCTCGCTCAGTAGCTGGCTGCCCGGGGCTAGGTTCTCGGCCGACGCGGCGGCCCCTTCGGCGGCATCCTGGACCTTCCCGACCACACTCTCCGCGGTCTCCTGGACTCCTTCTGCCACTTCCCCAGCCTTCTCGGTCGCCTGTCCCACGACGCCTTCCGCCTGTTCGGTAGCCTCTTCGGCGGTCTCCTCAGCGGTCTCTTCGGCCTCTTCCTCGGCCCCTTCGACGGTTTCCTGGGCCTGCTCGACCGCGTTGCTTACCGTATCTTCTACGCCCTGGGTTTCAGCGGCTTCGTCTAGGGCTTCTATGATGGAGTCGTAGGAGTCCACCAACTCCTGTATCTGGGAGGCGGCTTCCTCCTGGCCTTCGGGGAGTTGCTCCAGCACGTTCTCTAGTTCCGTGCGGCTGTTTTCTAGCTGGCCTTTAGTCTGGCCTAGCGCGTCGCCATAAAAGTCCTTCGCGCTGTCAACGGCCTGTTGCTGGATCTGCTGCGTCAGGTTCTGTGCTTCTTCGGTCACTTTCTTACTCCTTCTGGGGGGTTTGTTTGTCGTTACTTACCCCGATCCGCCTCGTCCAAGCACACTCGGCTTGTCCTCCTCTTGGCTTCGTTTCGCGCCAAATCGCCGCGATGGGGATGGTCTTCAGCCGGATGTGAACGCTGAGGTCAACACGGGCAACGCCCTCTAGAGCGCGTAGCGGTAGCATTCTGAGTTCGTATCCTGAGTTTTCAGTACGCCAAGGAATACTCCAAGTCCCGAATGCTCCAAGTTCCTTCAAGCGGTAACATCGCGCGGCAAACGGTGGCGTGCGGCCACTCCAAGGTCGGTGCGCACCGACACCACGGCAGGCGTGACCCTGGGAGGTAGGTGCCGCGTCACGAGTTTCGCGTCGGGAGTTCTCGACACGAGCCAGGGGTCTGGAGGCCGGACCGGCAACCCAGTGTCCCGAGTCGGCACAGGACGCGCAGGAGCGCGAGGAGCGTCTGTTTGTCACAGGTAGCTACTTCCTTAACGTACACCGTTCCCGCTTCGGTACCGTGACCTCTAACAGCCTCTAGATGTGTTATCCGTGTTATCCACTCTCTCCGGAAAGTTCAGAGACGTTGCCCATTATCTCCTCTTCCATTACCTCGCCGGCCTCGTTCAGCGTAAGCCTGGTGATGTCGCCGTTGTCGTCCACCTCGTAGCGCGTATTCTGCTCTCCCTTGTCGGAGGACCCATCGTCGTAATCGTCGTAAGAGTCCAGGGCGTTTTTCACGCTCTCAAGAGCCTGCCTTGCGGAGCTACCGCCACCGGTACCTCCGCCATCACCGCTGTCACCCCCGCTGTCCGAGTAAGATCCGCCCGTAGCGGTCCTGATTGTCCGGCCCAGCGCTTCTATTACGTCCGAGGCGGAGTCTTCGCCATCTTCTAGCGCGTCGATGCCCCTCTCCAGCGCGTCTACGACCCGTTTCAAGAGGCCGACGAGGTTCTGGAGGTCCGCCTCCAAAAGCAACTCGGTTTCGAGGCCCTTGACCTCTACATTCAGGATCTTCAGGAGATTGAGGTTCAACTCCTCTACCTTGAGCTGCGGCGCGTCGAGGTGTACGTCGGGGTTGTCGGTTACAGGCCGATCTTTCCGACTCACCCTGTTGGGCACCCTATTATTTGGGGATGGGCTCTGGCTTTTGTCGGAGTTCCCTTCTTCGCTCACTTCGTTGCTCCTCCTCGGTACTCTATGCTTCGATAGAAAGCTTCGATAGAAGGGAGTCTGAACCCAAGTAGTGGCCCGGCACCTCCTCGTCGGGTGGTAGCTCGGAGGGCGCCGCCGACGAGAGATACGCCGATTACCTCGCTGCTTCCACACTTTACTTGGTTATCTGGAGTGCTCCGTGGGACCATAGAACCGTCCCGGGGCTCTTTCTCCGCCTCTGCGCGTAGCGCTCTAACGCTCTCGCTCTGTGCCTCCTGTTGTGGGGTTACCCTAAGAGGGACCAACACAAACTTCTCAACAATATTCTCAACAATACTGATTCTTCTCAATAATTCAGGTTTCGAAGGTGAGAAGTTATGCGTAGCCGAGAGAGCGCTGAGGGGACCATCTCAACTTCGGCGACGAGATGATCAAGCCGTCTACTGAGGCTTCGGCGAAAAGCGGGGTCGCAGCTAGGGTTGCTCCCCTCCACATTTCACATCCGGGCCGTGGACGAACTCCTATCTTCGGCCAACCACGGCACCGAGAGGACGGCCTACTTGGGCTTACTTCAGTATCTTTCTTATCCTCAGGGCTTATCCCGACGCCACACCCGGTAGAGAAGCCCCCACACAGCCCCGTAGAAAGCGTGGTCTATAACCGGTAGCAGGACCCTCGCGCTACGCTGCTCCCAGGGCGCCCCGTGTACCCCCAACATCCACAACCACCCAGCCCATCCCGCTCCCCAAGCCAGAACACCCAAAGCCGCTCCGGCAGCAGCTTCGACCCTAGGAGGTGCCGCCTCCCGGCGCAACATCATCCCGAAAGCAGCCCCGGCTGTGGTTCCGTAGCTGAAGTGGGCCGCCAGCACCAGCCAGCGTCTCAGGCCTGGCTCCAGCTCCCCGGTAAAGTCCTCAAGGCGTTCCACGACCTGCTCTGGGGCAGTGATCTCCACCACTCCTGCCCGGCTGAGCGCCTCACGCAAAGCGGTCAGCGCGATGGTTCCCACGAACCCGCTGGCCGCCCCGCGCAGCGCCCTCTGCATCAAGTCCGCTCGCACGATCCTAGTATCTTATCCTCTATAGACTCAATAGACCCAAATTTGTGACTTCTGAAGTCTTGGTTTCCGAGAGCACCAACTCTCGGAAGGTGGGTGAATAAGGGGTCAATGACTATGTAGCGCATTCGATGCCCGAAGTGCTGTGTAGCAGTCTTTCACCCAGGGTAGAAAGCCTCCAACACAAACGCTACTAGAAGGGAGCAAAAGGAGATGATGGACCGAGGAAGGGCCCGAAACGTCAACGAGGCCGCCGCCCGCTTCGCCGAGACTCTAGCCGACTCCTACAGGCTCGTCTACGAGCAGGCCGCACAGTCTGGGGAGCGTCAGCAGCGCCTTGCCCAAGAGTTCTCAGAATTGGTGGCGCAGAACCTAAGGGAGCAAACTGAGAGCGGACGCGCCGCTGCCGAGCGTCTCTCTGAGCAGGCCCAAAGACAACAAGAGGCCGGTCGGGCGTTTGCCCAGGAGTCGGTTGGGGCCTATGTGGGGTTCCTAGATGAGGCCTTCTCTCAGTATCGCTCGGACACTCAGAAGGCGGCGCAAAGCGCCCAGGAGACGACGCGCAATCTCTCCGAGACAGCCACGGACTTGCTAGGCACCGCTACTGGTACGGCGTCTGAGGTGGCGGATACCACGGCTGATGCGACGCAGTCAGCGACGCGGTCAGCAGCGGAGACTGCTGCAGGAGAGCCGTCGCTCGAAGGCTACGACGAGTTGAACGTGGATGAGATCAACTCACGCCTTGAGGGCCTCTCTGAGGCGGAGCTGATGCGGGTACGAAACTACGAGCAGCGCAACAAGAACCGCCAGACCGTGCTCGATCAGGTCGATAGAAAGCTACAGTCCGCTTCGTAGGGAACGTCTTCTTCGGCACTAATAATGGTTAAGAGCCGGGTCTCTAGCTCTAGGCTACGGGCCCGGCTTTCTTATGGGTTCTCTTATGCTTCATAGCTCCTGAGTTTTCGCCGCGAGTGAGCCCTGAGCCCTCTCGGATGGTGGGTGAATAGAGGCCAGCTAGATCATTCGGGACGAGAAAGGAACAGGACAGGGGTCACGGTACCATTTTGGGCAGCGTGTTGAGAAACTCGGTATGTGGAAGCCAAGCGAAGGGAAGTTTGCAGTCGAACCGCGATGATCGAAGCGGAGCGGTGGTCGCTCCGGGGGTCGCAGAGCAGCTACCTGAGCTGGCCTCCGGGGCCCGCGGCTGCCGAAGGTGAGCAGCCGCTTTATGTTCTGCCCGCTGGCGGTTATTAGAACCTCGCAGTTCACTCTCTCCTGCATTCTCAGCCGTACCCGCTCCATACCGTGCCATTGCTTGGCTTCGGCGAACATCGGTTCGATCCACACCTTCCTCTTTCTCATCGCCTTCTTGTAGGCCTCTAGCTCGTAGTAGCCTTTGACCTTCTCGAAGTAATACTCGTCGAAGTTGCGGTTTACAGCGCGTCCGCTCTTGCCCTCGGTACATTTGCTCTTCAAGGAGCAGGAGTTGCAGACATCCGGGTCGGCAACGTAGCGGGTGAGCCTCAGCTTCTTCCTCGCCCCGGTGTTGCGCAGTATCTCTCCGGCTGGACAGACGTAGACGTCCCGCTCGGGATCATAGGCGAAGTCGTCTTTGCGGAAGAGGCTCCTCTTTCCCCAGGTGTAGTCGATGGCCGGCATGTAGGCCCTGATCCCAGCGCTCTCTACGGCCTTGAGGTTCGGGATGGTGCCGTAGACAGAGTCGCCGGTTACGTGGTGCGGGCGGAGCTTCCAGCGGAAGGTCGTGTGCCAGAGGAGGTCGAGCATGGGTTGGTTGTCCTTCGCGTCCGCCTTCGTAACTAGGGCGGTGAGGATCACCCGGGCCTTGCCGCCGTCCACCACGTAGTGGACCTTGTAGCCCATGCGGGCGGTACCCTTAACGTGCCCGGCCAGGCAGGCGTCGGGGTCGGTACGGTTCACCACATGGTCGCTAATCTTGTTCGGGTTGGGCGAGCGGGACTTGGTGCCGTACCTGCCGGCACTTGAGATGAAGTCTTCCCGTGCGACGTTGGTTTCCGCAAGACCCTCATCGTCCGCACCCGGTAGAGCCGCATTGGCAGTATCTACCCGCCCGTTGGTAGATCCGATAGGTCCGGTAGCGTCGTCCGGCTCTTGCTCGACCTCCTCGAACAACTCGTCGAGGTGATCTAGCACGGTGAGTCTGGGGATCAGAGCCGATTTCGCGACGTTAACCCTGACCGTGGTGGAGTCCACGAACAGCTCCTCGCCCCACACCAGGCCCGCCTCGACGCACATCTCGACTATCCGGTCGAAGAAACTTCTGAAGGTCTCCAGACCGTAGCGTTCGTGGATGCGGGTGAGGCTAGAGTGGTCGGGCAGCGGCTCGTGAAGATCGTATTCAAGGTACCATCGCAATGAGAGCCGGTCAGCGACGATTTCCATAAACTGTCTCTCCGAGCGCAAGTCCTCGAAGAAAAGAACAAGTTCGAGCTTGAAAAAGACTACGGGATCAACACTGGGACGGCCAGAGGGAGCGTAGAGATTCTCGACCAGCTCCCTGACAAACGTGAGGTCGAGCCGCTCCTCCAGACGACGATAGAAGTTGTCTTTTGGGACAAGTTCTTCGAGGGAGAGGTCGGGCAGCGGTGCGAACTCACGGATCTTGGTTCCCATCATGATGGCGCATCCTCCTATGGAAAGAACGAGGAGCATCATGCTACCGGTGTTCGTCTATTCGCTCCAGCATCCGCCCCGATTCGCAGGCGTTTCTCAACAGGCTGCCCATTTGGGTACCGCTACGCGACCAGGCAGTCGGAAGGTTACGGGCGGTAGGCCCGGGTCCTCCTTTGCGATACCGGATGCAGGGTCTTCTCTTTGGAACGCAAGCTCGACCTCGGGTACCGAAGTCAGTATTTCTGCCACCCGTTCGTCGAATACAGAGATCCTCTCATATGCGTCGTGTTTTCCCGACCCGGTAGTTTTCTTGGTCTCGCTAAACTCCAACTGGCCCGCGAGACTCTGATAGAAAGGCATAAGATTCACGAGATCCACGAGCAATAGCTCGTGCGCTTCATTACCGTGAATCATGTACGGATAGCCCACGGTTCGGGCCGAGCCCGCGTTTTTTTCTCGCTTCGCATGGGCTACGGGCATGGCTTCGTTCTCCAGGTCGCTGGGGGGCGAGGCTATCGCGATAAATCGCTGGACGCTGGGGGCGAGGTCGTCATCCGCACGCTCGGGATATGCGCCGGCCAGCTCTTCCTGTCCAAGCTCCTTCAGTGCTTCAACCAGTATCTCGCGCGGAATGGGCAGGGTACCCGTAAGGAAGGCTCAGGAGATCAAACGCTCGTCCCCACCCATGTCTTCTAGTCCGACGTGTGGGAGCATGAGGTTCCGGAGGGCGCGGGTGATCGCTAGTAAGTGCTCCGGAGGCATTCCTATCCCATCGTCCCGCTCAAAGACATTGCGAAACCGGACGCCGTACTCGAAAAGGGTGTCGAGCGACATAAAATGTGGCACCAGTAGTTCTCAGACCCCATTCGGCTGTTTCGTTACCTTTGGGGGATAGCCGTAAGCGAGGACGTCGTGCTCATCTCGGGAAGGAGGACTTATCATCCCCCAAAGTGCGAACTGCTCATCCTGCATTCTGTAGCGGTACGAGTTGATCTCTACCCATAGTCGCATGCTCGGACTAGAGGGGTCGCTATTGATGCGGCCTTCGGTTCTAAGGCGCAGGGTGGGACCGGACTGTACGTCATTCCTGGCTGAGAACAGGCGCATGAAATTGCACCTGGTTCGGGTGGTGCTCAGCCAATCGTGGAAATCCGACAGTACGTGTAGTTTTACGGCATCCCGGAAGATTTTATCCGGCAGTCCCCCGACGGAAACTGCATCGTGCCCTATTTTGAGGTTATCCTTGTCGCGACCGTGTTTTCTATCCGCGCACCGGAACACCCACCGGTCGGCCTTTTGGCAGCGCACTCTGGTGAAGCTCATCTCCGAATCGCGGGCACGCAGCGCCGGAATACCGGAGCACAGCCGCGATACGAAGAGCAACTGACGGTAATCATAGAGGCGGCACATCCTACGCAACTCCTCCTCGACACCACAGAGGATTTCCTCCCACTTCTCCTCGGCCTCACGCGGGCTCAGTAGCGTCACGGGCTTCTTGCCGGCCGAGATCTTCTCCGCCAACCCACCGGCTCGATCAACGATCCCTGCGATCCACTCGTTCGCCGCGCGTATGCCCGCGGCAGACTCTTTGACCAGTTCTTGCCACGGATTTCGGCGCTTAGAACTCATAGAACCTCCTCGGCGCTTGGAACCTCGCCGGCGGTTGAAAAATCGACCGGCCATCTACAAGCCCACCTGGGCGGCCGGGTTGTTTGTAAAGAGCGTCCCGCGCCGGGCGTAGTCCTTCGCTACCTGGACAGACTTGTGCCGTGTGTGTGGCATCCACGCCTCCATCCCGACTTTCTCCTCCGAAGCGCTCGTCGGTAGCCCTGCTCGCAGGGAGTGTCCAGAGTAGCGGACCGCATTGAGGCCGGCATTCGCCACGCGCCTTTTCACGAGTTCGTTAATGCCGTCGCCGGAGATACCGCCAGGTTTCAAGTTACCATGCCGGTCTATCCGGCAGAAGAGATGATACTCGTCCTCTCTGCCACAATAGTCCAGCCACTTACTCACCGCGGTGATCGGGCAGGTAAGCTCATGCTTTCCGTAGGGGATACCCACGACCGCACCCTCACCCGCAGCATCGGTCTTCGAGGAGCGTATCTCCACCACCAACCCCCGGCCCTCGAAGAACTCCAGGTCCGATACCCGTAGGTCCGAGATCTCGTGCCGTCGGAAAGATCCTGCAAACCCCATCAAAAGCAGCGCCCGGTCCCGTAGGGCCGCGGGTACTATAGTGCCGGTCTTTTTGTCGTAGATCCGGATAGCTTCGAGCACACGCTGCAAAACCCCGACAGTGAGAGGAGCCGCCCGTCTCTTCCGAGATCCCTTTTTACGCCGGATACCTTTCATGGTCTCCCGGACCAACCGGTCCTCCGTCGGAGACAGGAAGCCGGCCCTCTTGTGCCAGGCCGAGATAGAGGCGAGCCTGCGCTCTATGGTGGTGACCTTCAAGCCCCGGCCCTCGGGCTCCTCACGTGCCATGTCTGTCAGGTATAGGGTGGCGGTCTCGGGGGTAGCCGGCATTGCCTGGGCTCCGCCGAGCTCTACTTTGCAGTAAGTCGCGAAATCCTCGACGTCTGAGGTGTAGGCCCGCAGGGTGTTAGGAGCCCGGGCCGCCCCCGCGTATTCGCGGGCGGCCCGGATCGTCTCTTCTATATAGTTTTCTACTTCTCCCGAGTGCTCTGGTGCGTGCTCGACCGCGGCTGCGCCGTCCTCTTGGAAAGCCTTGATCTCAGCGGTGTTAAGAGCCCGGTCCTCAGAAGTCCGGGCCGGGCCGGGTACCCTGTTCTGCTCTTCGTCCATCCTTATTCTCGACCTTGTCCTCGCCCGAGCAGATCCTCCGGTGGCAGGACGTAAAGGTGGACGGTTTTGGATGCTATAGAGTGCTCTTGATCCGGCCCAGGCACCAGAGCCCACAAATTAGGAGGATGTCCCCCGGGGGCCCGGGCTGCGGCTTGCAACTCCTCAAAGGCAGGATAGCGTCTTGGATGGAAGATAGAAAGGTGGACGTGGGGAGGACCGTCGGCTTCGCCAGGCTCGAAGATGATCTGGAACTCGTCCATCCTGAAGCCTCGACCGTTCGGCATCTTTTGTTGTAGCTGTTTTGGCAGGGGAACCTCGACTATTTCGGTCTTTCCGCCCTGACCGGTGTCACCGGAGGACGTCCTGGCCCCCATGGTAGCCTCGGCGTGGCCGAGCGCCTGCAGGTCTTCGACAACGGCTTTGGCGCCTTCCTTCAGTCCCCGGCTCGATAGTTCATACTGGAGCACCTTTATTGCAGCCTCGGCGAGCGTAGCCGCCCCCCTGCAGTCCGCATGCTTCCATTCATCCACCTTCTCACCAAAAACCCCCTGTGAGATCTCTGGTGGGACCTCGGTACGTGAGATCTGGCCGACCAGCTCCAAAAGGCCTCCGTAGGCCGCCTCAAAATCCGGTGAAATCGTCACAGCGTCTCCCGTAGAGAACTGACATCCACGCTGCGGGAGCATGACATGATGCCGAAGAGTGTCATACAAGCGTTCCATGCAAAAACAGGAGCCACGAGAATCGCTTCTGAGGCCCGGCGCGGCTCTCCGGAAGGATAATATACCCAGCCCAGGACTGAGGTTGCCGCGAGACCGTAGCTATTACCATTACTCATCGAATTACCTCCACAATCAGTCCGTCCCATTCTACGTTTTTCCAGGGACGGTCGGCGGTGAGCGCCGGAATCCCGAGCCTAACCGCCGTAGCCAGGCACGCCCGGTCGGCTATCCCCAGTCCCAACGTAGCTGCAACCGGCCACATTCGTGCCGCCACGTGAGCTTCATCCGATCCAAAATCCACAAACTTCACACCCAGGCTTTGCAGATCGCCGGTCAACGACGATTCCGAGACCCTGACTCCCGCAACCGTCGACTTCTGCAACACCTCAGAGAGGTTCACGGTAGATACATAGGACACCGAAAGGTAGCCGTCAACGACCTTAGCCCCCGGCTCATCCTGCAACCACGCCAACACAGCCGAGGCGTCGAGCACCCGCGCGCCCGGAGCGTTTTGAGCCCCTGGGGTCCCTTCAACCATCATCTGCTTCCCGCTGGCCTTCCCGCTGGCCTTCCCGCTGGGCGTGCCCTTGGTCATCCTGCGTGACTTCTACCGAACTTTCAGTCGAATCTTCCGTCCTAGCCGCCTCGCGCGCCGCCTCCTCACGTCGCTCCGCGATCAACTCCTCCGAGAGGCTCCTACCAGATGCCACACCAGCAAAGCGCTCCTTGAGACGTCGCACCACGTCCTCCCGGCGCTCAAACACCATCCGGCCATCCTCGACCCTCATTATCAGCTCTTCACCAACCTCTACGCCCAATGCCTGCCGCACAGCCGCCGGTATCACAACCCTACCCTGTGGCCCAACCCGAACCTTAACCCGTTTCATACCTTCTGTAGTATCCATATTCGTATTGTGACGTAATACAAACTAACGTGCAATTATTTAGGTAATGTGACACGCCGCACGTCTGCATGTCCCAAAACTATAAACTACCAGTCTAACCTGGGATAAGTATACCTTATCACGGGTTAGGAAAAGATTGTATGCTTAGAAGGGTTTGTAGTGTTTTTGATCATGCTGGCGATAAGTTGTTACAGCTAGAGAAGAATTGCTATAAGGTTCAGTCCCGGGGTTTGAGGTGCTGGCCGGTGTGTAGGACGCCGAGGTGGAAGCGGTGGCGGCGAGACAGTTGAGGGGGTGTTCGAACGTTCGTCTTCCATGCGCTATGTCTCTCAACAGCTATTGAAGCCCGCCGATGGCGCAATGGTGAAAAACAACTTGTAGTCGCTCAGGTTTTTGAAGTTGGCCCCGCAGACCGACTCACAATGTCGTAGAAGCATGACTGTCACAGAGAAGGCGCGAAACCAGCTTCAGTCTAGTTGTTAGACAGCTTCTGCGTAGGTAAACAGAACCTGCTGCAGTTCATCGTGACGTCTGGGCTGCCGAGGTGTGTACTCGTTCAGCTTCAGAACCTTCATCCAGCCTTCTTCGCCGAGAACCTCGCCAAGATCGAACAGCCTTAGCTGAGGCGGGATGATCGCGGTCTCTAAGAGCGTGTATCCTTTCACCCTCCGCAGCCTGCCGATGGCGCCCGTACCAGTCGCGGGCTCACACTCGACTTCGTAACGGGAGAGCGCCTCTCCGCCGTACTCGACGGTCAGCTCGTCTTCGGCAATCCACACGGCCACCTCAATCCCGGCGAGTCCTTCTTCGGCGTAGAGCCGGTAGCGCTGGAGGACGAGGTAGCCGAGGCTGTCTACGGTGCGTGTGTGATGGGCCAGGAAGAATGCCCTTTCGAGATCTTCTTCCCGAAACCGTGGCGTCTTGACCCAGGAGAGCACCGCTGATGGCGAGCGCCTGCCTTCCTTACGGTGCTGGTGGGCGTAATGCTCCTGCACGTTGTAGTCGGACATCCACCGGTCATGTTCTCCGAGTAGCTGGGGCCAGTCTTCGGCTTTTGCAAGGTAATAATCCGCGATTCGTCGCTGCACGTTCCAGGTAGTTTCTATGTAGCTCTGCCACGGCTGGCCTTTTTCTATCTCCAGCTTGCGGATTCCCAGCGCCCGGTAGATGGCCTGCGCCCGGTTGGCGAGGAAGATAGAGCCGGAGTCGGTGACGAAAGCCTCGGGCGGGCCATACTCCTGAACCGCCCTGTAGAGAACGGCGAGGAAGGCATTGAGATCCTGCCTTCGGGTCACCACGCTGCTCAAGATAGCCCGCGAGTAATTCTCCATTATGGCGATGGAGTAGATCATGCCTTCTTCCAACAACTCCTCGCCGAGCATGTCCAGGTAGCGCACGTCCGCGGTCCAGAACTCGTGGTGACGGTTTGAAGCGAAGGGCATCGGCTTTTTTGACCCGCCGCCGCTCGTTGGCTTCTCGTAACCGTAAATCTCCCGAACACGCGCCAGGATGCGCCCGCAGGTAGCGCGGCTCAGATTGAAGCCTTTCTGCTTTAGAGCAGAGTAGACTCTGAAGGCACCGATCTCCGGGTTCTGGGCCAGCTTCCTTACCTCCTCGATGGCGGCGATGGTCACCTTCCTCACCCCGGCGGGCCTACCGTAGGGCTTGTCGGCAAGGCCCTCGGCCCCCTCTTCTTCGAACCTCTTCAGGACCTTGTAGACAGTGGAGAGCCCCATGCCGAGGTAACCGGCGATGGCCTTCGCCGACCAACCGTCCACGCGAAGCTCCACGACGGCCGCTCTGCCTTTGCCTGGCGAAGCAGCCTCCATCTCGTGGTAGGGAGGGTAGTTCCTCTCCAACCTAAGCGGCAGCGCTCCGGCGTCGAGGGTGCGCCTTACTGAACGTACATCTGGCTTTCTACCGAAGCAGACGCGGACTACGTTGGCGATCTCGTTTAGGTTAAAGGGCGGGTACTCGGCTTTGAGATCCACGATGAACCGGCGGATGTTCGGTGGAAGTTTTTGCTTTTTGGCAGCTTCCGTTCCGTGCAGACCCTCCATACCCTCCTGGCGGAAGCTAGCTATCCGGCGCTGGAGGGTGCGCTGGAAGACGCCGGTCTGTTCGGCGCGTTCGGTAGTGGAGGTGTTGAAGAGAACGGGTTGGCGTATGCGCTCGTACTCGACCTGCTCGGGCCACTAGCATAGCGGCAGTATCTGTTGGAAGTTGTCGGTTGGCTCGGCCTGTGGGCACTTCTTCGGGCTCATCGGCGGTCCCCCCTCGCTAGTTCGTTCGCTATCCAGCGAACGCTATGGCGACCTCGTCCGTTCTCTCTCATTGGCTCCCCCGAGCAAGTGTCGCGTTTCTCGCTACGACGCGTCTAAGGCTTAGAAGAATGCCACGCGCCGGACTCTGGGGCTACCCGCGATGGCTCTGCCATTGACCATGCATTGAAAGGAGCTACCGTTACTGGCCGTTTTTGGCTGCGACGGGTCGTAACCCGAATAAGTCTAACCGAGCCGGGTGACCTGCCTCTATCTACTGGCGTTCGGGCCAGGCCAAGCGTAAGCCCAGGCTCACCAATACTCCTCCGGTCAGCCAACTAAGCCCGTTAGCCGCCCGCGGTCTACTCCTGAGCCAGTTGCCCAGAGCGCCCGAAAATTGGGCGACGAGGCTAAACATTACCAGGGTCAAAAGCGCGAAGAGTAAGCCGAGGCCAAGCAGTTGCAGTGCCACAACGCCGGTTGCGGAGGAGGTCGCGAACTGCGGCAGATAGGCCAGGAAAAAAACCGCTATCTTTGGATTGAAGACGTTCGAGAGTACCGCCTGAGTGTAGACACGTCGTAGGCCCAACGACGGTGCGCCGTCGGAGGAGAGATTGAACTTATCCCGGTCGAGCAGCGCCCTCACGCCGAGGTAGATCAGGTATGCGGCACCTATGTACTTTACGACCGAGTAGGCTGTAGCCGAACTCGCAAGGAGTGCTGAGAGCCCGGCCGCCGCAAAAAGAGAGTGGCAAACAAGCCCTGTACTCGCACCGGTAGCCGAGACTAGCGCAGCCTTGCGGCCAAGCGTCATTCCGCGAGTGAGTACCAGGATATTGTCTGGCCCCGGTGCCGCGATAACCGCCACGGAAGCTGCCAAGAACAGAAGTAGCCTAGTATCTTCCAACCTTTCACCCTTTCTTCGGCCCGTCACCAGTGACAGATACATCGTAGACTACAACTAGATCTCTGGCTACGGTCGAAGATGTTCTTACTGCCGCAGATGGCACATAACTTCGACGCGTACCACAGCCTCCTCTATTTGACCTTAAAGTTCTCTAGCGAGCTGGTAGAAGCTCCTTTTGGTTTACGCCGGTTCCGCGACAGTCATACTTCTACGACTTTGTGAGTAGGTCTGGGCCCCGCTCTTGTGAGCTTCTTCCGATGCGCTATATTCACCCACCTCAAACTTTGGTCTTTCCAACTTCGTTTTGTTCATAGTGCTTGCTAATTTCTGGCCTGCCGAGTTTCAAATTTGTCCCTGTATCGCCAGCACTACATGGGCGATAGCCGCAGAGCCCACGTAGGTACCTACAAAGACAAATAAAGCTACTAAAACGATCTTCCAGCCCGATTGACGGAAGGTGCTGACCTCATTGCGCGTGATCGCCAGGCCTGCGTAGGCGAGGACCGGGGTTGCGAGGGCAAGGAAGTCTACGTTTTCGAGACGGGCCACGAGCCATTCGGAGCCCGGTATCCAGGGCATGGTAGTGAGGATGGCGATTAGCGAGATCCAGGCTATGCTCGGCAGATAGAAGGGCGCATACTTCGTGATGACCAGCCCGATCATGGTGATCACGTACAGGATCAACATCCCCGGTACTGCCGCAAGTATCGAAATATCCGGCCCCACGAAATTGCCTATAAGCGCGATGGCGAGCACTACCACGAGCAGCAGCGCATGCTCCGTGAGATTGATGTCCTGAGGGTCGCTACTCTCGCGGCTGTCACTGGTGGCTTGATCCTCGTTGAGGTTATTGTCGTTGACGTTCTCGCTCACGAAGACACCTCCCCTTCAGCCTCGGATGAGGACGCTCCTTGATCTTCAGGCCTTAGCCTGCGATAGAGATACTCACATGCCGGTATAGCCACGAACAGGCTCAGGTAGAGTCCGCTAGCATAGGTCAGGATGTTGCTGGCACCTGCGAAGGCCAGGATCTGCTCCTGCATCCCGGGGAAGATATTAGCCAACGCCCCGGAGCAGGCGGCCATCATGCTGCCGCTCCCCACACCACAGGCCATAGCCAGTGCAAACGGATGGAACAACTCCAGGCTGCCGAGCAGCGAAGCCATGATGGTAAAGAAAATGGTTCCGAAGAGCGTGCCGGTTACGTAGACGCCCATCACTCCGGCGCCCTCTTTGGTATTCAGGCCGTACCGGTCCGAGATGATCGCGACGTTCGGCTCGCGGGCTATGGAGTGGGCCGCCCCGATGACCTCCCGCCCCATCCGCAAGACCAGTACGGCGAGCGGGAAGGCGATCAGGATGGTACCCAGGTTCCCGAGTTCCTGCAGTATTAGCGCGGGGCCAGCCTCAATGATGGTTTGCATCGAAGGACCTACGAGCGTACCGAACTTGGCTATAAAGGGCATGATGGCTATGACTATGAAAGGTGAGGCGGCCTGTATTTCGCGCCGTCGGATCAAACCTCCAATGCTGCGTCGCACGACGTTCGGGTTGAGCAACGCCCCGAAGACGAAAGCGTAAAGCAACGGCAAAAGCAATATCGTGCCTGGCCCCACCGGTATCTCCCGAGTATAGACCAACTCCGAGACTATTACTATGGCGAGCACCACCAGGTGCAGCCGCCACTCTCCGGCCAACCTTCGCATCAAACTACCCATTAGCCCTCATCTCCTCTACCTCCTCGACTAGTTTCTTGTTCCTCACTTCTTTGCCCGTCCGAGCATACTCAGCACGGTCCTCAGATAAATCTTCGTCGCCAGCACGAGATCTTCGACAGCGACGAACTCGCTTGTGGTATGAGCCTGTTCTATCGAACCGGGGCCACAAATCACCGCCGGAGACCCGTAGTACGCTGCGTCGGAGCCCGCCGTGAACCCTTGCAACTCACAGGTTCCGCCGAGGACCTCTTCGGCACTTTTCTTAAGCGCCACGACCACAGGCTCGTCCGGCGCCACCTCGTTTGCCGACACTAACAGGCTGGGCTCCGTAAGCCCGGCCCGGAACTCCGGTACGTCCTTTCCGGCCTCCGCCAAAAGGTTTTCCAACTCATTGTAGAAGTCTTGCTTGCTCTCACCCGGTAGCGTCCGCCGGTCTACCTCCAGACGACACGCGTCGGGCACGATGTTCGCCTGGCTACCGCCTTCTATGTTGCCCGGGTTCACCCGCGGACGCCCGAGCAGCGGATGAGAGTCCCTTTGCTCCAGGAGGTCGGAGCCGTAATCTTCCAGTGCACTCAGAACTTTTCCCATATGGGTTATTGCGTTGACCCCGGTCTCTGGGGTGCTGCTATGGGCCGCCCTACCCCGGGTAACTACGTTGGTGGTGACCCGTCCTTTAGAGGCCGGGCAGACCGCGAGTTCTGTAGGTTCGCCAACGATCACCCCGTCCACCTGTGGACCACTCTCCCCAATCTCCTGGGCACCGAACATCTTGTACTCTTCATCCGCCACGCCAACCACGTAGAGGCTGCCCCCAAGAGGCGGCTGTGTCTTCTGCAACGCCTCCGCGACCTCCAGGTAGCAGGCGAGCGCGCCCTTCATGTCGCAGGCTCCACGACCGTAGACGAAACCGCCTCTTTCTTCAGCGGAGTAAGCTTCTGGATAACCCGCCGTGCGCACGGTGTCCATGTGGCCGGCCAGCATGAGCGTTGGTCCATCCGTCTGGGGACCCACCCTGGCAACCAGGTTTGTCCGGCGCGGTTCCAGCCCGCGTAGCTCGGTCTCGACGCCGAGATTCTCCAAGCGCTCCGCCATGTAACGGGCGACTACTTCCTCGCCCTGTTCTTCGGATGGTTCGTCTTCGAATGGATTTTCGCTCCGGCAGAGGATCAGGTCCTGGAGCGTTTCTACCAGACGCCGCTCGTCAATGGCGGCTTCAGCCTCTGCAACGAGATGTGGGGACACCTTCGGGCTCATGCTTGTGTGTCCGTATCCGGGTAACAATACCCGCAAGAAATGAACCTTTTACGGAACTCACGAACCCGGCTGCCTACTAGCACGGGGTCTCGCTTGCGGAGCAAGACATCTCCCATCCAGCGGGCGATTTGGTCCATGTGCTCTAGCTTCATCCCGCGCCGGGTGATCTCCTGGGTGCCGATCCTTATGCCCCGATACACTTCATCTTCATCTTGCCACGGCAGTCCTATGCCGGAGAGGTATATTCCGGCTTCAGCCAGTGCACGCGCCGCGGCATCTCCACCCCCGAAGTCGTGAGCATCTACCCCTACGTGGTGGGATTCGGTAAATCCTTGCCCGGCACCCGCCACCACAAATCCTTGCTCGTCCAGGTTGCGCGCGAGGCTCCGGGCGTTTTCGATGCAAGCCCGGGCGTAGTCTTCGCCGAACTGGAGCGATTCGGCAAGGGTAATGGCCAGTGAGGCGAGTCGTCCCGCATTGTAGTTGGCCGTCATCGCCGGGTATACCGTGCTCGCTACCCTCTCTGCCAGCGCGGGGTCGTTGGTCAGGATCATGCCGCCGGATGGGCCACCCAGGGACTTGTAGGTGGAGGAGGTGATGAGGTCGGCGCCTTCAGCCAGGGGTTGTTGGAAGAGGCCGCCGGAGATCAAGCCGTCCATGTGGGCGGCGTCGTAGACGACGATAACGCCGGCATCGTCAGCGATCTCGCGAATACGCTCTAACGGATGCGGAAAGAGCAGCAGGCTAGCGCCGACCATCATGAGACGGGGGGCATGACTGTTCAGGAACTTGGGCAGCTGCTCCAGATCTACGTTCATCTTCACGGGGTCGTAAGGAAGATCCACAACCTCCACCCCCCGAATACCAGGGGCTCCGTAGCCGTGGTGGCTTATGTGGCCGCCCGCTGCCTCCGGCAACACGGCTATGGTCTCGCCCGGCTCGGCAAAGGTCGAGTAGACGGCGAGGTTGGCGAGCGTTCCGCTCTGGACGCGCACCTCGGCAAACTCCGCCCCGAAAGCCCGCCGGGCTAGATCCGTGACCAGCACCTCGAGTTCTTCGACGTGTTCCAGAAAGGTCTGATACTTATCCCCCGGATAACCCATGCTCGGCCGACTCTCTAAAGTAGACCCTAGAAACCGCCGCGCCAGAGGACTCATTACGTTGGTACCCGCATACAGGACTATTCCACCTTCATCTACCTTCTTGGTGTGGTCGGCGAGTATGCGACGGACCGACTGCCCTACCGCCTCGGGCGGCAGACCGGAAAACCTCTCTTCCAACTCCACTATCCGCTGCTGTGCCGGATAACTCGCCCAGGGTATCGAAGAAGACTCGGCCCGCGACTTCATCCATCCACCTCCCGCTTCTGTTTTTCAGAACTCCCGGATATCAGCGATGCGCTAGACTCTCCCTTATGGAGAGAAGTATCGGAGCCCGAATCTCGCTCAACCTGCGTCGCGTGCGACACGAGAGGTACGTCTCGCTCGGCGAGCTCTCGCGCACTTCCGGGATCTCCAAGGGGACGTTGTCCGCGCTGGAGTCCGGAACCGGGAACCCGACGGTGGACACGCTCGGTGCGTTGGCCGACGCGCTCGGCGTAACCGTGGAGGCCCTGATCTCGCCCGATGGCTCGCGGGCCCGGGTTATGCGGTCGGACGAGGGTGAGTGGGTCGAGGGCTCCGCCGTCGGACTGCGCCTGGTGGACCGGCTGCTGGCCCGGGGAATGGTAGATATGTACGAGGCGACCTTCGCCGCCGGTGTCCGACGTGAGTCGGAGGGCCACGCCCCGGGAGTGTTGGAACATTTGCTGGTGACCTCCGGCCGGCTGCTCGCCGGTCCTATTACGAACGTCGCCGAACTCGGTGTCGGGGACCGCATAACCTTCGCCGGCGACGTGCCCCACGTCTACGAGGCTGCCGGCGGCGACACGCGGGCCGTACTGCTTATAAGCTACGCGCGTCTCCCTTCCCCCGACCAGGAACTGCAACGGGAGCTCGAACACGTGCTGTCCGAGGGCGACCTCGCTCCTGTACCGGACCGAAGCAGTTGCATAAGAGACCGTAGGGTAGACGAGCCCAAGACCGGTTCCTGAAACAGACTTTCTCGCGGCACAGTGTCCAATTAGCATAGTGTCAGTGAGTCGAGGCCTCTGGGATATTCCGTGATGGGCCGGTTGCCGCCGGCTTCCACGATGAGCGTGTCGGAATGCCGGAAGCCGCCGAGGCCGGGAACGTAGAATCCCGGCTCCACGGTAAAGACCATACCTTCTTCGAGAACCAGGTCGTTGTCGAAGCGCAGGTGGGGTTCTTCGTGGGCAGAGATGCCCAGGCCGTGGCCGGTGCGGTGTATCGCGTACTCGCCGTAACCGGCGTTCTGGATGACTTTGCGGGCTGCGAGATCTACGGCGGCGGCCGTAACGCCGGACTCTATAACGTCCATCGCCGCCTGCTGGGCTTCCCGGGCGACCTCGAAGGCCTCTCTCTGCCGGTCGGTTGGTTCGTCAACGATCACGGTCCGCTCCAACTCGGCCCGGTAGCCGTTGAGGCTGACCTGCCGACTGTGGATCAATACGTCGCCCTCCACAAGCCGCCGGGTGTTGGAAAACACGTGGGGCCAGGCGCTGCGGTCTGGGCCGGACGGGGAGAAAGCCATCGCTTCGAGCGTGGCTTCCGGGTAATTTCTGGCGGCCTCGTTAAAGAGCGCGGCCGTGCCGGCGGCGTCTACGTCGAGCTCGGTAGCTTTCGGCTTGCAGGCCGCGAGGGACTTGCTGACGGCGAGATTAACCAGGTGCCCGGCCTGCTCCACACACCCGACCTCGGCTTTGTCTTTAACGTAACGCATCTCGGTCAAGGTTGTTCCGATGTCCGATACCCGGAAGCCCTTTTCGTAGAGGTGATTTGCCAGGGATACCGGGCAAGTGTCGAATTCTATGCCAACCGTACTTCCGGAAGCATAGTGTCCTAGTAGACGGTCCAGGTGCTCCAGGTGGCTTGTGCCGTGGTGCGCCATCTCGGGGTGCTCGTAGTAAACCAGGATCTCATCAGCGGCTTTCTCGCCCTCCGCATGATCTCTTTCGAGACCCGGTACGATAATGGAGGTCTTCTCCTCGTCTACCAGAAGCAATATGGGTCGAGAGTAGATCACCGCCTTGAACCCACTCAGATAGAACTGGTTGTCGGGGGCTACGACAAAGGAAACTTCTACTCCTTGCTCCGCCATAGTTTCCCGCAACCCGTCGAGCCGATGATTCGTGTTCATCTTACCGCCCTCCAGTAGCTTCTATCTTCTACTTCACCCGGGGAGCCTCGGCCTGCTCTCCCGCCAACCGTCCGGGACGATTGCTGGTTGCCAGGCTCACCACGATGAGAACTGTTATGGATGCCGGTAACGCGACCAAGACCGCGTTCCATTCGAGCGGTTGGTTGAGCACGAGCTCCCAGACGAGGGTGACCACCGCCCCAGTGAGGATAGAGGCTACGCCGCCGGCAGCCGTGGCCCGCCGCCAGACGAGCGCCGCGACCAGCGCGGGGGTCACCGCGGCACCATAGATGGTATAGGAGTAGATCTGCAAGGCCAACACCGTCGGGAAAAAGGCACCCAGCACGTAGGCCAGAACACCCAGCACCGCGACGGCGATCCTGTCGTAGAGCAAGCCTTTACCTTCCGGTATCTGCCGACCAAAGAGCTTTGAGTAGATGTCATAGACCAGGTTCCCCGCGGCCGAAAGCAGATAAGAGTTGCCCGTGGTTATGATGATCGCCACGGCGGACGCCAGCAGCATCCCCCCGAGAAATAAGGGCAGGCTCTCACCCGCCAGAGACAGGATAGCGGTATCCGGAGGTATCTCGGGCAGCAGCACAGCGGCCGAGCTTGCCAGCACGATCACCAAAGACACGACCAGTATGGCGCCCACGAAAAAGCCGACCGCGCTCTTGCGGGCCGTTCCCGGACTCTCCGCCGAAGAGAACCTCTGGTATACGTTCTGATCCCCCAAGAGAAGCAACAACAGCGGCAAAAAGAAACCCAGGAGCTGCGGGATGCTAAGCCCTCCGTTCCAAGAGGCTTTGGTCTCCGGCAAGCTCGCAAAGAGGCCGCTGAAGCCGCCAACCTCGCCCATAATAAGAGGAAAAGCTATAAGGAGACCCACCATAATGATGATCGCGCTAAGGGCGTCGGTGTAAGCCACCGAGATTAGGCCCCCTACGGTCGCCAAAAAGATCACCACGACGGCCGTGATGATGGTCCCGAGCCAGATCGGTATTCCCGTGGTTATGTTGAGCACGTACCCGCCGCCAGTAAACTGGTAGGAGGCTATCCCGACGTAGGCCAGCAAGATGCAGACTCCCCCGAAAGCCCGGGCAAAAGCCCCGTAACGGATCTCCAGGATCTCCGGCACCGTGTACTTGGCGACACCCCGTATCCTGTCCGCCAGAAAGAAGTACAAGATTATTATGCCGATTGGGGTGCCGCCGAAAAAGAAGATCGCCGCTATCGGCCCGTACTGGTAGATAAAACTCGACCCGCCCACGATCGTCCCCGACCCCACAAAGGTCGCCAGTAGCGTGCCCGCCAGCATCCACTGCGAAAGGCTTCTCCCAGCCACCATAAAGTCGTCGCTGTCTCTGACACGGGTCCTGGCGAAGTACAGCCCTATGAGCATCATGATTATCAGGTAGAACAAGATTATTACGAACTGCACAACGCCTCCCTCTCGTTTTATCAGTAAATTGTGATGGTAGGAACATTACACTAAACTGTTCTGGGGGTCTATGGCCCGCAGGATAGTATCTGCTGAAGATTAGAAGGGATGGGACATGACGATTGCTTACCGGTCTGACAGGCTCATAGACGGCATCTCCGACGAGATGATCGAGGACGTGGCGGTGCTCGTCGAAGATGGACGCATAGTTTCGGTCGTCCCTGACGGAGAGTTGTCCGGAGAAACAGAGACCGTGGACCTTGGGGACGCTACTCTTTTACCGGGGCTCATAGACGCCCACGTCCACTTGGTATGGAGTGCTTCGGCAGAACCTCACGCCCTGGTGGAGAGCGAGTCGCGGACCGTAACGGCCCTGCGGTGCGCGGCGAACATGAAAAAGCACCTGGAAGTTGGGGTCACCACGGTGCGAGACGTAGGCTCTACCGACGGGATGGCTATAGACATCGCCCGGGCGGTCCAACTGGGTGTTCTGCCCGGCCCCCGGGTAGTTGCCGCAGGACGGGCGATCGCCATGACCGGCGGGCATGGTTGGTTTATAGGCCGGGAAGCCGACGGGCCGGACGCGGTCCGCTCGGCTGTCCGGCAGGAAATAAAGAACGGCGCTACCTGCATCAAGTTTATGGCTTCGGGTGGCGTATACGGCCATGCGGAAGAGCCCGGCTCTCCGCAACTCACCGCAGAAGAGATGCGTGCCGGGGTCGAGGAGGCCCACAAGGCAGGGAAGAAAGTCGCCGCCCACGCCTACTCGGCGGAGGCGATAAACAACGCCCTCGAAGCTGGTGTTGACTCTATCGAGCACGGGAGCTTTATAGATCAGGGGACCGCCGAAAAGATGCGAGACCAGGATTCCTACCTGGTACCGACAATGTCGGTGTACGCCGCGATGGACGAGCAGGGAACGGAACTCGGCGCTCCCGAATACATCCAGCGCAAGACGAAAGAGGTCCTGGCTGCAACCCAGGAGGCGCTACAGACAGCTATGGAGGCCGGCGTCAAGATAGCCGCTGGCACTGACTGTGGAGCTCCGGGACATCCTCACGGGAGCCTGCCGATGGAGCTTGAACTGCTGGTTGAAGCCGGCGCTACCCCGATGCAGGCTATCCAGTTCGGAACCTCGGCGGCTGCGGAACTACTGGGCCTGGAGACAGAGATCGGCTCCTTCGCCCCCGGCAAAAAAGCCGATTTCTTGGCGGTCTCTGCCAACCCCCTAGAAGATATAGCGTGTATCAAGCAAGTAGACCTCGTAGTAGTGGGGGGAGTCGATATACGCTAGTCCGTGGGATCCGTAACCTTTTGACACCCAACAGAACGCTACTGAAGAAAGAAATGGAGGCTACAGGAGCTTGGTCTCTCTAATCTCTCTAATGCTGGCTATTCCAACTCTGACAGTGTCTAACACCTGTCGAGCGTCGCCACTTGACAGAGCGCAGAGAAAACATGGCGAAGAGACCGTATTTTGTCACCGTCCTGGATGTCGGCGTTGCACCTTTACTGCGGAGCTCCTCCCTGCCATATTATCGTCCTCTCTTTCTTCCGATTCTTTCGTAACTGCTTGTAGTTAGCTGCATTGCGCTTGCTTCTCGACCCTCTCGTGAAGCGTCTGTCCGAGCTCCATCTCTTGCTCTACCAGGCGGACGCTCACCGTATCACACGGCCTAGTTGCCCGAACATCAGAGCGTAGGCGCTCTGCCGGCTGTCGGTCTCGAAGCGTAGAAGGCGGTTTCCCGTAGTCGCGGAAGTTTCTAGCAAGATATACCGGCCACCTAGCTGGTCGAGATCTACCAGCGCACCAGGCGCAACGAACGGGTCCATTGCGACAAACACACACTCCAGCAACTCCTGTACCTCGCTATCTTTTATGTCCGTACTATTAGGTTACGGCCCCACGCCACGTTTTTCATCGTTGGTCCAGACGATTCTTTATCCGGCCTCTTTTCCTGGCATCCGGGCCTGCACGGGCATGTTAGCTTCGAGTAGTCGTGGTCCCGCCCCGATGATGCCATGGAACGCTTCTAATGAGGCGAGCAACTCTTCGGAACGAACGCCCCTCGTAATGAAGACGATCCGGGACCTGCGATCCTCGTCGGGCCACTCTCTAAGGTGTCCCGGTGGATGCACAACGTGCTGAACGCCGTTTAGCACTACGGGGCCTGCTTCACCGACGTCCAGTAGGCTCTTTACCCGTAGGACATCCTCACCCCGGGCATGTAGCAGCATACTCAACCAGGCCCCGAAGCCCGTCCAGTCAACGGGGCCATCGAAGGTCAGCGCGACGGAATAAGTTTCGGATACGTGGTGCTTCTCTGCATCTCCTACCGCGAGGGTTTCAGGGGTCGGCGTAGACCGATGAGTATCCAGGGCCAGGTTGCTGTGAGGTCCATCGAAGACTGTGCTCGTCGAGGGACGGAGAAGCTCATTGGGATCGACTTCGCCGAAGGGTGCCTCTATCGTTCGGGCTGAGGGATTGATGTCTCGGAGCCTGACGCGCAGCGGGTTGAGTGCGAGAGTTTTTACCACGTCTGTTTTGGTCAGAACTATCACGTCGGCCGCCGCAACCTGTTTGGTCGACTCGGGATTGTGGTCGAGGTGCGACTCTCCGTTTATGGTGTCGACCGTGACGATCACCGAGTCTACGCGGTAATGGTGCTGCAAGACGGGGTGAGAGAAAACGGTGAAGAGGATGGGGGCGGGATCCGCGAGCCCCGTCGTCTCCACGATCACGCGCTCAAGCGGCGGTATCTTTCCCTCGCCCTCCTCGTCGAGCAGCTCTAGGAGCGCGCTGACGAGGTCCTCGCGGGTGGTGCAACACACACAGCCGTGTCCGAGCAAGACCGTCTTTTCATCGGCGCGTCTGAGGAGATGGTGGTCGAGGCCGACCTTTCCGAACTCGTTCACGAGGACGGCCGTGTTCGCCATTGAGGGTTCCGAGAGCACCCTCGAAAGGAGGGTTGTCTTTCCGCTTCCGAGAAAGCCCGTAACGATCGTGAGCGGTTTCTTTGCCATCTTATCCATCCTTCGCCGTTGCCGATACCACCGACGCTTTGCGAAGCTCCGCTTCACGCGGCTTCGCTTCACGCAGCTTCGCTTGCAGGGCGGGGTCGAGAGGGTCGAGCGGTCGTCCAGTTAGCTTCTGGGCTGCGGGCCACAAGGAGCCGAGGTCTTGTACTAGCTCGGAGCGGCCTTTGCCATCGCGCAGAACGTATTTGGTACCGCTCCAGTCGCTAACCTTGAGGCCGTAGTGGCGCAGCACCTCGTTGGTTACGGCCGCCCGGCGGGCACGCTCCTGACGCCTGTTGCGCCGGCTCTCGTCCTTTGCCCCGGCGTCGACCGAAGCGCGGGCTTTATCGTCGGCGTGTTTCTCCGTCCAATGGATCTGGGTGACGAACTCCCCGCAAAGGATACACATGGGCTTCGTCGCCTCCTGCTCTAGTCTTTACGGGTGTTTCAGGCCTTCGACGTTGGCGGGCTCCCCGCGGGGCTGACGCTCCCGGAAGTCGTCAGCGATCTCCTCCAGGGTCACCCACCTAACGCCTTCGTGGGCGTTTATGTAGCCGATAAGGCGTTCGAGCATCAAGAGGTTCTGCGGCCGGCCCGATACGTCCGGGTGGACGGTGGGAGCGTAGACGGCGTAGTCCATCTCCCGGTAGACCCAGTCGAACTGGTCGCGCCAGAGGTCTTCTATGTCTCGCGGGTTCATGAAGCCGTGGCTGTTGGGGTTCCCCTTTATGAACATCATCGGGGGTAAGTCGTCCAGATACCAGTTCGGCGGGATCTTGACGAGGTCTATCTCCTCACCGCGCACCAGCGGTTTCATCCACTCGGAGGCGGGTTGGGAGTAGTCGATCGGGGTCCACTGGTCTCCCTTTCGCGCCCAGTAGGGGGTGAAGTCGTTGTGCTGGAGGGAGCGGTCGTACTTATAGCCGTACTCCAGCAGGATCTCGTTGGTCGCGTCCGATGGCTCCCACCACGGGGCTGAATTGCCGGCAGGCTTCTTGCCGATCAGATCCTCTACCAGCCCCACGCACTTGTCGATGACATCCCTCTCTTGTTGCGGGGTCATCGAGACCGGGTTCTCGTGCGAGTAGCCGTGGGTACCGACCTCGTGGCCTCCGTCCACGACCATCTTCATCTGCTCGGGAAAGGTTTCTATGGAATGGCCGGGTATAAACCACGTTGTCTTGATGCCGTATTTCTCAAAGAGATTCAACAGACGCGGCGAGCCGATCTCCCCGGCGAACATGCCCCGTGATATGTCGTCCGGTGAGTCTTCTCCGCCGTAGGAGCCGAGCCAACCCGCCACTGCGTCGACGTCGACCTGGAAGGTGCAAAGTATCTCTTTTTGGGGCATCTCTTTCCCTTTCTCCCTTTTCCTGGCAAGGATATTGTACCCTGGTCGGTTCTCTCGGACCGCTGCCCGGGTTGAAGTTCCGGCGACGTCTTGAGCAGCGGCCCGGTTGTGGGTAACATATGAGAACCGGTCGGTCCCGAGCAAAGGAGGCAGGGTGGCTCTTCCCGAAGTAGCGGTGCTCTCTTTGGGCGGCACCATCTCGTCGGTTCAGGCTGAGGGCGGGTCCGGGGTCGCGCCCGCGCTAACCGGTGAGGCGTTGGTCGAGGACGTGCCCGAGATCTCGGAGGTCGCCCAAGTCTCCGCCACATCCTTCCGCCAGGTACCCGGCTCCGAACTGACGCTCGAAGACCTGATCTCGGTCTCAGAAGAGATCAAAAGCCGGATCGACGGCGGCGCGACGGGCGTAGTCGTCACCCAGGGCACCGACACCATCGAAGAGACGTCCTTTGTCCTGGACTTGCTGGTCGACCGGGAGGCCCCCGTCGTCGTGACGGGCGCGATGCGCAATCCCACCCTCCCGGGTGCGGAGGGACCTGCTAACCTCCTCTCCTCGGTGCGGGTCGCCTCACACGAGGCTGCCCGGGGCCTGGGTACGCTGGTCGTTTTGAACGATGAGATCCACGCGTCTCGCTTTGTACAGAAGACCCACACCTCAAATCTTGCCACGTTTCGCTCTCCGCTCGCAGGTCCTATAGGCTACGTCTTCGAGGATAACGTGCGGATATCCACCCGCCCCGTTGGTCGCTACCACATCGAGCTCCCGGAACAGACGCGGGACCATCCTGTCGCCCTCTACACCCTCGGCCTCGGCGACGACGGCCGTATCCTCAGGCAGATCGGGCATCTCGGGTACGAGGGGCTCGTGATCGAAGCCTTCGGCGTCGGCCACGTGCCCTCGGTCATGGTCGGGCCTTTGGAGTCACTCGCCAACGAAATGCCGGTCGTCCTGGCGTCGCGTACCGACAGCGGAGAGGTTCACGAAAGCACGTACGGCTTCACCGGCTCCGAGTCAGACTTGCTGGGACGCGGCCTCATAAACGCGGGTATGCTCGACGGTCCTAAGGCGCGACTATTCCTCTCGTTGCTGCTCCGATCAGGGATGTCGAAAGAAGCGGCCGTTGGGGAATTCAGCCGCTGGGCCACGAGCTTGACATGACAGCCCATATTCGAATGCGTACGTCGTTTAAGGCAAGTACGTGAAGCGTCGCGTCGCTATAGTTGGTCTTGGGAATATCGCCTCAAAAGTGTACCTTCCCTTGCTGTGCAATCATCTAAGGGTAGATGTTGTAGGCCTCGCAAGCCGAAAGCCTGCAACTGTAGAATCCTACGGAGAACAATACCGAATTCCAGACCGCTTTACGGACCTTGGTAAGCTTTTAGAGTTGAAGCCGGAGATCGTCTTCGTAAGTTCCCCTACTGAAAGCCACTTCGAGATAGTAATGGAGTGCCTAAAAGCGGGCACGAACGTCTACGTGGACAAGCCACTTTCCTACGATCTCGCCGAGGCCGAGGAGATGACGACACTGGCTGAAGAGCAGGGCCTTCTGTTAGCGGTCGGCTTCAATCGCCGGTTCGCTCCCCTTTACCGCGAAGCTCGCGCTTGGATGGCACAGGGTGGGGGTTTCGAGCATGCAACGACACATAAGAATCGTACCGCTGCGAGTAGAGCTCCAGTACGGGAGACTATTTACGACGATCTTATACATCTTGTAGATACGCTCGTGTGGCTTGGTGGCTCGGTAGAGCTTGGATACTATACTCAGCGCGTCGACGATACCTCACAACTGACAACCGCTTCCGGGATGCTTCTTCTTGAACAGGCGGTGGCGCAGTTTTGGATGCAGCGAACGTCGGGCGGTAGTGGCGAAAGCCTAGAACTACATGGCGGGGGGAGATCTGTCATCGTTGACGGTCTTGAGCGAGGCGTCTTTGTGGCTGAGGGAACGGAATATATACGGCAGCCTGGTAGCTGGGATTCCGTAGCATACAAGAGAGGCTTCGTCGGGATGGTCGATCATGTGCTGGAGAGCCTCGCGGACCCTAAAACCTGTGAGATAGGGGCGAAAGTTGTGCTACCAACGCACCGGCTATGCGAACATCTTCTCTCGTCCCCCGCTTAGTGTTCCCGTCTTACCGACCGAAGACCTTCCTCACTAAGTTCGTTGGCTGGTCACCCGTCGGCTCTCCACGTTTGAGCAGATCCCAACTCATTGTTCCACCCATGCTCTCAAACGAGCCTGGCCAGGCTCGTCTGGCAACCCAGATTCGTTTTCGATACTGACACGGATATTGCTCAAAGATTGCGTCACCGCGTTAGCATCCGCAAGTTCGTCGCTTTGGTGTGTAGTAGCCACAGCCACTACTGTCATGCCGGCGGCCTTGCCCGCTGAGATACCAGACGGTGCGTCTTCAACCACCAGGCATTCCTGTGGAGACACACCGGCTAAGTGTGCCCCTTTTAGATAGGCTTCCGGATCTGGCTTGCCAATGCTCACGTCTTCTGCAGACACTAGAATGTTCGGAATAGGAAGGTCCATGTGTTCCATGCGACGCGTAGCGAGAGGCTTAGTGCCGGACGTCACTACCGCCCATCTGTCCTCGGGAAGAGAAGCGAGCAGCTCCCGCGCCCCTTCTACTTGGTGCACATCTTCTAGATTTTCTACCTCCATACTCTCTAGTTCACGTGCTTCGGCCTCGGCATCCAACTCAGGCGCAACCATCCGAATTGTCTCGACGGTCCGCCGTCCGTGGGCGACGTTTAGGATGTGATCTGGGTCTATGCCGCGTGCCTTTGCCCATCTGCGCCACGCGCTAACGACTGCAGGTGTGGAATCCACCAGAACCCCATCCAGGTCAAACAAAATCGTCTTGCACTCAAAACTTCTCATTCTTCAGGTGTCACTCAGAGCTTGGCGAGTATTCCCGTCTGCGTTCTCCAGCGATGCTCGAGCCTCGTCTATGGAGCGTTTGCCTTTTGCCATGACTATGGCTAGCTTGACGGAGCCAGCAGAGGCAGTGAGAAGCTCTCCAGCACGTTCTTCGTCCAGACCCGTTGCCTCGCAAACGATGCGCAGCGCTCTTCTTCTCAGTTTCTCATTGGTTACCTGAACGTCCACCATTAAGTTTTCATACACTTTGCCCAAACGTGTGAAGGCTGCCGTAGAGAGCATGTTCAGTACCAGCTTTTGGGAGGTGCCAGCCTTCAGGCGGGTCGAGCCGGTAAGAACTTCTGGACCCGTGATCACCTCGATCCCGATTTGCGCTATCTCGGTCAACTCCGAACCTGGGTTGTTACAGATCACTACGGTAGAGCATCCCCTATCCGAAGCGTGCTGAATTGCGGATACGACGTATGGCGTACGACCGCTCGCGGTAAGACCAACGAGTGTGTCCTCCGGTCTGAGGTCCAGGGATTCGAGGTCCCGGATAGCCGTCTCCCGATCGTCTTCGATCCCTTCCATAGAGTGCGTGGCAGCTTTCTCTCCACCCGCGACTAAAGCCTGTACCCGCTCTGACGGAACCCCGAAAGTAGGTGGGCACTCGGCTGCGTCCAACGCGGCTATCCGACCACTTGTTCCAGCGCCTACATAGATCCAACGTCCTCCTAAGCTCCAGGTCTCTATGAGTACTTCGACAGCGGCTGCAATCTTGGGCAAAGCTTTGCCGATGGCTTCTGGTACCCGGCGATCTTCATCATTCATAAGGCGGAGAACTGACTCTACGGGTAGATCATCCATCCTCTGACTCGCTGGATTCCTCTGCTCGGTACTCATGGCTCTGTTCGTCACTTAGACAACTTTACGGTGGTACTCGAACATCTTGCTCCTCTTCCAGTACACTTGCTGGTACTGTCATCTATACCTATATAATATAGGAGCCGCTTTTGCGAGGCAAACGCGGCTAATTAAATAAAGGAGCATCTTGGCCGAAGATTTGGTGCGACACTTCTTCGTGACAGTAGGTTATGACTAGGCTTGCTAACGCTCGACGAACCACCCATATAAGAGTTCGGGTACAATTATCGTGCATGTATAGAGGTATATACCTTTAAGGAGGTTCCGAGGTGGAGCGTTTGGGTGTTCAGGACGGCGTGCCCTTACCCAAATACTATCGGCTTAAAGAGAGCATTCGAGGAATGATAGAGGATCGGCAACTCGGAGAGGGAGATTTGATACCCTCGGAGCGCGAGTTGTGCGAAGGTCATGGGGTGAGCCGTATGACGGCCCGCCAGGCGGTCAACGAACTCGTAAACGAGGGAGTTCTCTACCGGGAACAGGGCCGCGGTACGTTCGTGGCCGGGCCAAAGATTCAACACGAAACGGCAAGATTGACCAGTTTCACCCAGGATATGCAAGAACGAGGTATGACGTCATCAAGCAAAGTCCTGGGAATCGAAGTAGAGGACGCTCCTCCTACGGTGGCGCGGGCTCTTGGGGTTGGCCCAGGAGAGCAGATCGTGCGCGTCAGCAGAGTCAGGAATGCGGAAGTAAGGCCGATGGCTCTTGAAAACAGCTACCTTCTCTACGAGGTCGGCAAAAGCATACTCGACTTGGACCTAAGCCAATCCTCGCTTTACGATGAGCTTAGAAAGAGGGGTATCCGGATCATGAGGGCCGAACAGAAGTACGAAGCTACCTTATTGAACGAAGATGAGGCAGACCATCTAGGCGTCCCAGCCGGCAGCGCCGCCCTGCTCGTCGAGCGTGTAACCTTTGACGATGATGGCAATCCCTTAGAGTACGTCAAGAGTATATATCGCGGCGACCGTTACCATGTTGCCACCGTACTGCATTCCTGAGAAAAGAGAGAAGCCTCTCGGGTCTTCACCGAACCAGGGCTCTCCATAGTCTTCATCAAGCGTCTTGCAGTGGGGATTAGATACTGGTATCTTACTGGTATAGTCAACATGATACATGTACCAGTGGGTAGGAGAAAGACGTTTTGGTCGTGAACGGTAACAGCCGATTCTTAGACGGTTGGCAGCTTCTGACTGTGGGCTCTAGGGAGCCCGTCTCCGGTTGGAGATAGATGAATTCAACCGGACAAAGCGTCTTGGTCGGAGATGCGGTCACTCCTGTTGGCCTGCAGCGCGTGGCGATAATTATCCGAAAAGGGAAGATTGCCGATGTGATAGATGTCCTATGCTCAGGAGATGTTCCTAAAGATCACCGCCTGGTTTCCGGTTTTATCTGTCCTGGCTTTATAGACCTACAGATCAACGGCGCCTTCGGTATAGATGTCGGACCGGATGAGAAAGGACTCAGGGAACTTGCAACACGGCTGCCCCAAACTGGGACTACGGCATTCCTGCCTACGGCCATATCCTGGCCCGGTAAGCGCTACGAGGCTCTTCTTGAAGCATTGCAAAAAGCTTCTTCGGCGCGTGGCGCCAGGATACTCGGTGCTCACATCGAGGGACCGTTTCTCTCTCTGGAGCGCAAGGGTGCGCACGACCCAGAAAACCTGCGCCCTGTAGACCTCGGGCTATTGGAGGACATTCTAGGCGCCGGTCCCGTAAGCGTAATGACTGTGGCCCCAGAGCTTGAAGATGCCGGGAAAGCTGCCAACCTACTACGCGAGAATGGGGCAGTGGCGAGCATCGGTCATACCAACGCTACATACGAGCAGGTCCTGCACGCCATAGATGCGGGTTTCTCTAAAGCCACTCACCTTTATAACGCAATGAGTCCATTCGAGCATCGCGCACCGGGAGCTATGGGGGCGGTACTCATTGACGAGCGGGTGCGCGCGGGAATAATCGCCGACGGCGTGCATATTCACGATGGCGCCCTCCGTCTCGCATACAGGGAGAAAGGTGTAGAGGGACTAGCTTTGGTCACTGATGCCATGGAGGCTGCGGGGATGGAGGACGGCGAATACGAGCTTAGCGGACGTACAGTACGGCTCGAAGGCGGTTTCGTCCGCCTACCAGACGGCACGCTGGCTGGAAGCTCGCTGACGATGGATGGTGCTGTACGTAATGCCGTCAAGTTTCTGGGCATCCCGTTGCAAGAAGCTGTTCGTATGGCCTCAGAGACACCAGCCGAAATACTAGGTATGCCGGAAAAAGGCAGGATAGTGCCTGGTGCTGATGCTGACTTGGTGATCTTGGACCAGAAAGGTTTCGTGCAGGAGACCATCGTTGACGGAGAGACTGTTTATCAGAGTGGAGGAGACAAACGTGACGGATACGAACATGCTAAAAGAGATCCACGAGCAGCCCGAGGTCATGGCACGCGTTCTCGACGAGGGGTGGGATGAAATCCTATCTGCGGGACGAGATTTGCGGAGTAACGGTGTACGCTCCGTCATGATCGCGGCCCGCGGCACCTCGGACAACGCAGCCCTCTACGGCAAGTACCTATTCGAGGTGTTGCTCGGGATACCAACCGCCCTGGCTTCGCCCTCCGCTTTCACCCTCTACGATGCCCGGATGGACCTCGACGGCGTGCTGGTAATAGGCATCAGTCAGTCGGGAGAGAGTAAAGACGTTCTCGAAACCGTTCGCCGCTCCAGGGAGCTGGGAGCCAAGACGCTGACCATAACGAACGACGATGGCTCCTCGATGGCAGAAGTCGCTGATTGTCACTTCCTTTTGCGCGCTGGCGAGGAGGAGAGCGTCGCGGCGACCAAGACGTATACTGCGTCTCTGCTCGTACTCTACCTGCTTGCCGCGGCTCTGGGGGGTGACCAAAGCCCCGGCGAGGAAGCTCGCCGGCTGCCAGAGATGGCATGCGAGACCCTCAAAGCAGAGTGGAAAGGAGCCGAACGCTACCGGTACGCCCAGCATATAGTGACCACCTCTCGCGGCTACAACCTCGCTACCGCCCAGGAAGCGGCGCTGAAACTCATGGAAACGAACTACGTGGTAGCCGAGGCCTTCTCTGCTGCGGATCTCCAGCACGGGCCGATGGCAATGATCGGGCAGGATTTTCCCGTGGTCACGATCGTACCGCCTGGCAAAGCAGGTCCCGGTATGAGAGAGCTGGTCGAGTCCCTTGACGAACGGGGAGCGGAGACGGTGGTAGTTAGTGAGGACGAAGAACTCGTGCGCAAAGCTCCCGCCTGCTTTCAAATACCCGCGTCCTGCCCTGAAGAGATATCTCCGTTACTCAATATGCTTCCCCTGCAGATGTTCGCACATGACCTGGCGCTTCTGAAGGGTCTCGACCCCGACTCACCCAGGGGCCTTAGCAAAGTAACGGAGACTTGGTAGAAAACATACCCGTACTACGTAAGGAGTGTCATGACTACCGAAACAGCTAGTTCCAGGAGTTTAGGAGATCGCGCCTTAGGGGCCGTACAAAACCTTGGGCGTTCCCTAATGCTCCCGATAGCCGTTCTTCCAGCTGCGGCCCTCCTGCTGAGGTTGGGGCAGGACGACTTGTTGGGACTGACGTGGATGGCGGCAGCGGGAGATGCAATCTTCGCGAACCTTCCTATCATCTTCGCTATCGGAATAGCCGTTGGTCTGACCGGCGGTGAGGGTGCCGCTGGGCTGGCCGCGATCGTTGGTTACTTGGTCTTCGCCGGGGTGTTTGACACCGTGGCCGCTGAGCTCGCCGAGGATGGAGCCCGCCCTATCGAGTCTATGGGCGTGCTGTCGGGTATTATCGCGGGGCTCGTCGCCACGGGACTCTATCGCCGGTACAACGATATACGCTTGCCGGATTATTTGGGGTTCTTTGGTGGCAAAAGGTTTGTTCCGATCGTCACGGCCGTGGCCGCCCTAGTTCTCGGACTAATCTTCGGCTTTATCTGGCCTCCGGTAGAGGCAGGAGTGGACGCTTTAGGGAAAGGCATCGTGAGTCTAGGAGCCATAGGAACTGGCATCTACGGCTTCCTCAACCGCTTGCTGATTCCTGTCGGCTTGCACCACGTAATGAACACCTACGTATGGTTCCAACTTGGGAGCTATAATCCACCGGGCGGCGGGGAGGTAGTGCATGGTGAGATCTCCCGCTACTTCGCGGGGGACCCGAACGCCGGCTCTTTTCTAGCGGGTTTCTTCCCAA
Source organism: Rubrobacteraceae bacterium (assembly GCA_965213905.1). GTDB lineage: Bacteria > Actinomycetota > Rubrobacteria > Rubrobacterales > Rubrobacteraceae > SIRX01. The sequence continues at coordinate 108,138 of CBDCAK010000001.1, forward strand.
TAATGATGTTCGGGCTGCCAGCAGCCGCCCTGGCGATGATTCGCCACGCCCACCAGTCTAAGGTGGCGGCCGGAATCCTGCTCTCAGCCGCCCTGGCTTCTTTCCTTACTGGCATAACCGAGCCACTGGAGTTCGCGTTTATCTTCGTGGCCCCGTTGCTCTTTATCGTGCACGCGGTCCTTACCGGAACTGCCCTCGCGATCACCACCCTGCTCGGCATACAGATAGGCTTTGGTTTCTCGGCGGGCTTTATCGACTACGTGCTGAACTTTACCAAGGGCAATACCGACCAGCCACTACTGTTGCTTGTCGTAGGCCTCGTCTACGCTGTCATTTACTATTTCGTGTTCAGCTTCTTCATTACGCGCTTTAATCTGGCGACCCCCGGACGCGAAGCAGAAGGTGAGGAGGCGAGTGCTGGTGACTGGATCCTTCCCGAGAGTCAACGTAAAGCCCAGTCTGAAGAGAAGGCGAAAGAAGAGGCTGAGGAAGCCGGGGAGAAGGACCTGGGTGAGGACGGCCGGGACCCAGATGATGTGCTGGCAGAGAATGTACTTGAAGCACTCGGTGGCGAACAGAACGTGCACAGCGTAGAGGGGTGCATAACGCGGCTCAGGCTCCACGTCGAAGACTCCAGTGAGATCAAGGATGATCGGCTGAAGGAACTCGGGGCTTCTGGCGTCGTGAAGCGCGGCGGCATTGCCCAGGTAGTGCTGGGCACGCAGTCTGACCGCATAGCCGCCCGAATAAACCGTATCTTGAAAGGAGAAAGTTAATGGAGATACTCGCCCCCATAACGGGTGAAGTGGTGCCGATCTCGGAGGTCCCCGACGAGGTCTTCGCCGAGGGCATGGCTGGTGAAGGCGGTGCCATCGTGCCCTCCGAGAGCGGTGAAGCCGTGGCACCTGCCAGCGGCACCTTGGTGAAGCTTTTCGAGGGTGGGCATGCTTTCGGAATCACCACCGAGAGTGGCGTGGACATAATAGTTCATCTTGGTTTGGACACTATCCAGATGGAGGATGGAGGGTTTGACAAACTCGCCACCGAAGGAGATCAAGTCGAGGCCGGCCAGCCCATAGTGCGCTTTGATCTTGAGGCGATCCAGCAGGCTGGCTACGATCCTGTAAGCCCCGTAGTGATCGCCAACTCCGACGAACATTCGGTCGAAAACCTCCAAACGGGTAGTACAGAGGCCGGTAACCTGATGTTCGAAGTTGCTGAATGAAACGCATACTAGACTGCACTTCCACTGATTTCCGTGGGATAGAAAGAAAAGAGCTGCTAGAGGCGATCCTGCGCGCTGAAGGAAGAACCATTCTCTGCGAAGTGATCTGGTCAGCCCCTCCTCTGGTAGACGGGGTCTCTAACTCGCAATTGGTGAAAGCCTTCGGCGCGGACCTCGTTCTGCTCAACATGTTCTCAGGTGACGGGCTCGCGGACGTGAAGTCTCATCTCGGTCGACCCGTGGGGGTCAATGTGGAGCCCTCCGACGACGTGCCCGAACATCGGCGGGCCAGCCAGGATAATTTGGGACGCCTCCAAGACGCCGACTTCGTCGTCGTTACAGCCAATCCGGATGCGGAAGTGGGTACAGAGGAGGTGATCATTGCCGCCGAGTTGGTCCGGGAAACGATGCCTGGAGCCGCAGTCTTCGCCGGCAAGATGCACGGTAGCGGAGGGCGCGGATTAGTTGAGCCATCGGAGATAGACCGTCTGGCTTGCGTGGTAGACGCCGTGCTCATCCCGGCACCAGGCACGGTTCCCGGTAGCCGGGAATCAGTGGTGGCTGAGCTGGTCGACGCCGCACACGCCCAAGAAGCCCTCACCGTAATGACGGTCGGAACCTCGCAAGAAGGCGCGGATGCAGAAACCGTTCGCACCCTGGCCCTTGCTGCCAAGCGGGCTGGTGGAGACATACTGCACCTGGGCGACGCCGGCGTATCGGTAATTACTGAGCCTATGAACATCGTTGCGGCATCACTCGCTATTCGTGGCCGCCGACACACGTACCGACGAATGGCTATGGGATGATCGGTAGAAATCTACGCAGCAAATCTCATCGTAATGCTTAGTCGTGCGCAGCGATCAAACAGACTGTTCTCGTCCGACACACTTTCGTTAGGGAGTAAAGGATTTGTGGTATCGCAAATAGTCTCGGTAATCGGGTCACTGGTCGTCTTCCTTGCCTACACGTCTGACCAGTTCGGCTTCATCCTGTAGGAGGGGATGTGGGTGCTGGTGAGTCTGTGGATGACCATTGCTGTCCTGATAGGCAGTCGCTCTTCACGCGATGAACACTAGCATGCACATTACCTTTGCCAACGAGATCTATCCCGTTGCTACTCTTCTGTATGTAATGCTTCATTTGTGCGAGCCGCTGGCGCCCAGTTGTCTCTAGTCTCCAGTATCATGAACCCGATGCCAAACCGTCATGCCAGAGGTGCTTTCGTCAGTTGGGCGAGTAAGAAATGAGCAGAAGCAGAAGCCCTGTGGAAGCGGCGGTGTTCGATTTGGGCGGGGTGCTCGTAGACTGGGACCCGAGGTATCTCTACCGCAAGATTTTCCGCAGCGAACAGGAAATGGAACACTTCCTCGCCCACGTTTGCACAAAGGAGTGGAATGCGGAGCTCGATCGCGGACGTCCCTTCGAAGAGATGGTTGGCCTCCTGAGCCTCGCACACCCCGAGTACACAGAAGAGATCGAAGCCTACCAACGACGTTGGGGTGAGATGCTCGGCGGGAGCTTCAAGGGTTCGGTAGAGGCGCTCGAAGCTCTGCACGCCGCCGGGTATCCATTGTATGCCCTGACGAACTGGTCCGCAGAAACCTTCCACTTGGCGCGCGCACGCTACGGCTTTCTGTCGCTTTTTGAGGAGATAATCGTCTCCGGAGAAGTGGGCCTCATCAAGCCAGATCCCAGAATCTACACACTCCTCATCGAGAAGACCGGCATTGCTCCTTCTCATACCGTATTCGTCGACGATCGCGAAGAGAACGTCCGCGCGGCCAAGAAGTTCGGCTTCAAAGGAATAATCTACCGCGATGGTCCCGAGCTGCGTAGCGAGTTGACCGGATTGCGATTGCTCAGGTGAATAGGAATTGAGCCGACTCGGATAGTACGAAAAAGTTTCAACCACGTGCGCCAGAAGTCGATAAACCCTCATAACTCATCGCAGGGCTTTTGCCGAACTCGGGATTCCACCGATGCGTCAGATGCCCCGGGATCTCTGGCGCTTCGAGGTCAGCATCGAGAGGGTAGCCGACCTCTCTGATGCAGACAAACTCGAAGAGGTAGGGTTGCCATTACCCTCTCCCAACCGCCGGCAGTGGCCGAAGTTCCAGGAAGTTGGGGAGGGTCTGTGGAAAGCAGATTGGAGGGCAATACTCTACCCTGCAGCAAGCCGCGGGCGCAGTTCGGCGAATGCACAAGGCGACCTGGCACTGTGCTTGTTCCGCGAGGCGACCGAAACGCCCGGGGTCTTCCCTTCCGCTCCTCCCGAGCGCCATAACGAGCCTCCAGCGCCGCCCTCCAACCTCAGAACCTGAGTCTGAGCTAAACGTACACTTTGCCCGCTATCATGTCCTGTACCGTTGGGTAGTCCGAAAACCGCATCCTAACACCTGTTCGCCTTACAAGGTAAGGCTTATTGTACAAATTTCCCATTTGGGTACCATGACCCCGATACAACATTGTGGTCCAATCAAAGAGGGGTCGCCCAGAGCGCCGCACGGTGGCTCTCCGAGCAGACTTGGGAAAACGGTATTAGCGCGGGTGTAAGTCGGGTAGTGATGCACTAAGCGGTACACGAACAAGGAGGGTTTTTATGAGTAGAGCAACCGTTGACCGGGGCTCGGTGGGCAGTGCGATCCTGTGGATGATCGGGCTGTCCATCCTGCTGTTCTGGATACCGACTGTGGGACCGCTAATCGCCGGCTTTGTCGGCGGGCGAAAAGCCGGGGGGATTGGGGCGGCCATCGTGGCTGCCATAATCCCGGCCATCCTCGTCGGCGTTTTGCTTTTCCTGCTCGGGGCCATCGTCGAGTTGCCGATCATCGGAGCCCTGGTAGGAGCCGGGCTGTTCTTCATCATCCTCTTTGAGAGCGTGCCGCTCCTGATCGGGGCGCTCGTCGGCGGGGCGCAGGCGGAGTAGTCGGCATCGTGGACCGGCCAGGTTCGCCCTGCTCCGCTTCCAGGGGCTTACACAAGGTGTTACAGGCAGACCCGAGGCCCTTTCGCAGACGAGACACAGACGAGAAACAGACAAAAAACAAGGAGGTACAGGGATGTACGGGATCAATGATCTGCTCGGCAAAGAGGTCTTCAACCAGGATACCGGCGAGAAGCTGGCGAGCGTAGAGGAAGTGATCTTCGACGACGACACCCGCCGCGTAGTCGCGCTGATCGTTGACGGCGGTCTGTTACAGGGCGACGGCGTGGTGCGGTGGACCTCCGTGGCGAACGTTGCGGACGTGGTGGCCCTCCGGGGAGGCGAAGCGCCCTACGACCTGGGCTCAGACCCGGAGGTCTCCGAGCTGCGGCGGCACTCGGACAAGGCCGAAGGCAAAGAGATCGTCACCGAGGAAGGTGAGAAGGTCGGGGAGGTCTCCGACCTGTTCATCGGCGAGAGCGGGGAGGTGCTCGGCTACGAAGTCAAAAGCGGCTTCGTCAAGGACTTGACCGGCCGGAAGTTTCTGTCGGTCGAGAAGGTGCATTCCTCCGGAGAGGATGCCGTCGTCGCAACGGACGCCCAACTTATCTCCGTAAGCGACGTCGAGCAGCAGTAAGGACAAGCTGTTCAACGCAGACGCCGGGAGCTTCTAACAGCAGAGAGATGCTCTAATATGTGCAAGGTTACACTTTTCCGAGTATAGTCTCCCGGTGCTCGTTTTCTTTGGGACGAACAGCAAAGGGGTCCCCCTTGCCTGATCTCGGCGGCCTCTCGCTGACGTTGTCGGCCGTCTTGTTCGCGGCGTCGGCGATCGTGATCCTGGTAGCCGGCACCCGGTTGACCAACATTGCGGACGCCCTGGCGGACCGCACCGGCCTTCGAGGCGCTGGTCGGCGCGGTGCTTTTGGGAGCCAGCACCTCACTCTCGGGCATCGTAACCTCGGTAACCGCCGCCTACGCGGGCAGCGCGGAGCTCGCCGTAAGCAACGCCGCGGGCGGCATCGCGGCGTAGACGGTTTTCCTGGCCGTGGCCGACGCCGTCTACCGCCGGGCAAACCTGGAGCACGCCGCGGCCTCCACCGCAAACCTGGCCCAGGGGACGCTCCTAATCTCCTTGCTCGCCATACCGCTTATGGCGTTCGCCGGCCCGCAGGTCACTGTGTTGGGCGTACATCCCGCCACGCCGCTCATGTTGGCGGCTTACCTCTTCGGGTTGCGGATAATCTCGAAGACGCAGGAAGAGCCCATGTGGGGGCCGAGGGAGACCGACGAAACACAAAACGAAGCGGAACAAGACTCCGAAGACGAAGACACCGCGGGTCTGAGCCTAACAGGATTGTGGCTGCGGTTCTCGGTGTTCGCCCTCGTTATAGGGGTGGCCGGCTGGGTGGTGGCCCAGACCGGCATCAACATCGCCGCACAGACCGGGCTTACGGCGACGTTCGTGGGAGGCATACTAACGGCCGTGGTAACCTCCCTGCCGGAGCTCGTCACCTCGGTGGCCGCCGTGCGGCGCGGAGCATTGACCCTGGCGGTCGGCGGCATAATCGGCGGCAACGCCTTCGACACCATCTTCGTGGCCTTCTCGGATATTGCTTACCGGGACGGCTCCATCTACCACGCCATCACCGGTCAGCAGGTCTACCTGATCTCTCTGACCATCCTAATGACCGGGGTGCTGCTCCTGGGCCTCCTGCGCCGCGAAGAACGCGGCATCGCAAACATCGGCTTCGAGAGCTTCCTTATACTACTTCTATACGCAGGCTCTTTCACGTTGCTGTCTTTCGGCGGCTGAAGCCAGGCGTCCTTAAAGCCTGTCTCCCTGCTCTCTGCTCTCCATCGTTTGGAGTGTCAGCCTCAAGGGTAGTAGGACAGAGAGCTAGTAATAGCCGCAAACGCCACTCGATAGGAGGACAGTCATTATGACCGAGCAGTCCCGTCAGCCCAAGGACAAAAACTACAACCTCATCAGCGTACTCTACCAATCCTCAGACAACGTGGAGTCCCTGAAAAGCTTTGTCGAGGACGCCGAGCAAGAAGGCGATCAGGAATTGGTGGAGTTCTTTAACGGTGTGCTCGAGAACAACATGAAGGCTGCCCAGCGGGCAAAGGAGATGCTCGTGCCCCGCTTTCAGAGCGAGCAAGAGTAGAGCAGAAGGAGAAGGCGGAATGAGCGAAGAGCGACAGCATCCTCAGGAACCTGCGGAAGGTGCTGACGAAGCCGTGGAAGCCGTGGAAGCCTCGGGCGCCGAGCGAGCCGACGAGCAGCGCACAAACGAGGGGACACATGAGGGTCTTTGCGAGGAGCGCACCGAGGAAGAAGTGGAAAAGAAGCCTATAGCCGAAGACGTCGGACTGGCCGAGGGAGAAGAAGAGGGTAACTGGGAATCAACCGCCTAGGAAGTTCGTCAGCAGCCCACCGATCAGGAGGTCCGGGAGGCTCGTTAGCAAGAAAGGGCCCATCACGACGAAGGACGGTAAGAAAAGAACAAAGGCCTCTTGGACAAGGTAAAGGACAAGCTCAGAGGTGAGTAAAACGGGCGAGATGCGAGGCCGGAGCTCTACCTGCGCCGGGTTCCGGCTTTTCTCGTAAAGGTCGCTCAACTGGGGAACGACGTCCGGTTGCTCGGTTTCTGTACTCTCGACCACACCGCGTTACCCGGACCGGCACCTTCTTCCCCCGGTCGGTCCGTTTCTGTTTGCCTAGGGTCCCGGCTCGGCGACGAACCAATCCACAGCCTCGTGCGCGACGATCTTGGGAGGAGCCGTGTGGCCTCTCTCAAGCTCCTTGTAGCGCACCTCGTAGCCCGAGCGCTCCAGGCGCGGCACCAACCCGAAGTATGCGGGCACGGCCGAAGAAGACCGGCAAACCCCGAGGGTCGCCCGCCTGATGGCCGAAGACCTCTTGCTAGGCTACATCGACGATAGGGAAGTCACCGAGCTCTTCGACAGGATAAGCAGGGCGCGTTAGCGTCAGTCTTCTGCTTTGGCTTCCGCTCTTCTGGGTTCGGCGTCCGCGTTCGGCGCCCGCGTTCGGTCGGTAGAGAGTGTTATGGACTCTAACTCGGGTGCGATAGCATCTGGGGATCTCGGATCGAAGGCTTTATCCAAGCGGCGCTTCCGAGGAGGAGTAAACCTTTGTGGCTATCTGCCGCTATTGCTTCGCCTGCTCGCGGAGAGACGCTCTGATACCAGACCGTCGTTTTGCTCTCTAATCCGGGGAGCGTGCCTGGCAGGCTGTGGAGTCTCCGGCAGACGCCGCCTCCCCGCCAATCGTCCTGTCGAGCCGGGAGGGAAATGCAGTGAACATGCCGTCAACCCCAGCTTCCACGAATTCCTCCATCCTCGCCTCGTCATTGACCACGTAGGGGTAGACTTCCAGGCACCGGTCGTGCGCCGCTTCCACGAGATCTACGTTAACATCGGCCTTCCAGGGGTTGATGCCAACTGCGTATTCTCGCGTTACATTTAGGCTTTTCTTTAGGCTCTCGCTGCTGGTGGAGGCGGGGTAGGCTTGCGTTAGGGGCAGCGAGGGGGCAGGGGCGTGAAGCTCCCGCAGGCTATCCCGGTCAAAGGATACCGCGATCACGCGCCGGCGGCCGGCGGCGGACTCGCGGAGGCCGTGCTCGTCCATCAGCCGCAGTAACTCCTCGCCTGCCTTGGGAGCTCCCTTTATGTCCACGTAGAAGTTGCCCCGGCTACGATACCGGCGGAAGACCTCTCCGAGCGTGGGAATCTTCAGCCCCTCGTACTCCTCGCGCGCGTACTCGGGGTGTTGTTCATTGAACCAGCTACCTACGTCGCAGGTCTTGATCTGCTCCAGCGTCTTCTCGGCGACGGGCCCCGTACAGTTCTCCTCGGGACCTCGTGCGATACGATCCAGGGTCTCGTCGTGTAAAACCACGAGAACGCCGTCTCTCGTGAGCTGCACGTCCTGCTCAATGTAGTCGGCTCCGTTCTCGAGCGCCAGGTCATAGGCGGCGAAGGTGTTCTCCGGTGCTCTCCCCGAGGCGCCCCGGTGGGCGATGTTGAGAACCTGACCGCTGTTAGACGTTTCCTCCCCGGTAGAGGTTTGCTCGGAGGTCCGCTCGTTCGGAGCCGTACCGGACGCGCAGGCTGAGAGGGTTTGCGAACAAACCATCAACGAAACTACTAACGTCAGGAGCGTGAGGCGGTACACCCTTACATTCTAAGCCCAGCACCCGACGCTAGAGTTCTGAGACGTTCCACGAACTCCTGCAACAGATGCGAGTCCTCTCGGGTCGCTCGATGGAAACGCAAGAGATCCGGTTACGCCACAGCGTCGCGCCTGAACACAACCTGGGCAGCGATCTCTCCACCATGTTCCAGGTCTCCGCTCCGCCGTTGTCCGTGAGATTGTCATGTGCAGCATATATAGCCCCGACAACTTCGTTCTACACTCTGTTCTACACGGCGGCACGGCGACGCGAGCTCTTAGCGCAGGATAGGTTTGCCCGGCTTATCTGGCGGGAACTCTTATAAAGCACTCGTACAAAGCGGAGTAGTGGTTCTGGAAACTCCCGTGAAGTCGAGGCGGTGTACACAGGGCCATATGGTGCATGTGGTGCATGTGGTGCGGGCCTGACGAAAGGAAGCTGAATGGCACGGGCGAGAAGATCTGGCGGCATAAAGTGGGGCGCTGTCGCCCTTGGGTGGATAGTAGCGGTAGTGGCCGGTGTAGTGTTTAGCTTTGTTTTGAGGCTTGTTGTGGGGCTGGTCATCGAGTTTCCCCTCGAACCCTCGGAGTTGACCGTCGCCGTGGTGGTCACCTCTCTATTGTCGGGCTTTCTGGCTTATCTGGTCGGCGGGTTCACAGCCGGCAGGTCAGCCCGCACCTCGGGTGGGATCAACGGCGCCATGACGGCGGTCTTCGGCGTGATTGTAGGGGTAGTGGCAAGTATTATCTTGCTCATCTTCGGAGCTATATTCGCAGGTGCGGTTGCGGTGCCTCCGGTAAATTTTGGAATGGCTGGAGGGGCTTTGCTGGCCGGCCTGTTCCTTTTTGTAGTCAACCTTGTGGGTGGCTACCTGGGTGGCCTACTGGGCGAGCCCTCACGCTAAATGAATTTTTGGCATCTCGATGCGACGCAACCCGGGACCCACTGGTCCCAAAGCTGGCGTCTCTAGGCCCGAAGGCCCTGGCGAAAGTCGACTACCTGGAAGATTCGGGGGTCTTTTTCGTCTGGGCGAGCACTTTGCCGGTAGAGGCTGAGCCCGGCATCGGGTTTACGGCTGACGGGGAGCTTATCGGCGAGGAGCCGGTAGAGTTTGCGGCCATCCCTCAGGCTTTAAGAGTGATTGTTGGCCCCCGGTACTCCGCCCGGTACTCCGCCCGGTACTCCGCCCGGTACGGCAAGTAGTAGGGTCGCGGGCCGGTCGTGTACAAAGAAAGAGATGTGGAAAAGAAGGCTCTAATGGAAGACATGCTTTTCGCTGAGGAGGTTGTATGAAAAAGTGTATGAGAAAGTCGTCGAGGCACACAGGATTGCTACTCTTGCTCACCGGGTTCTCGTGCCTGACGTTGGTGGCTTGCGGTGGCACAACAGAGGGCGGGGTCGAAGGAGAGGATGACATCCGGCTGCTGGAGGTGGATTCCCCGCTCAAGTCGCCTATCTGGGGAGAAGAACAACAGGCGGTATTTGCCCTCCAGCAGGATGAGGGACGGCTGGTAAAGGCCGAGGTAAACAGCCCAGGGTCTAGCCCCGAAAACTCCGAAGATGAAGATCGCGGAGGAGCCCATCCGGTGCCCACCCTCACCGCGGGCCTCGATGGGGGTATCGGGGAGAACCTCGCGGCCGGCCTCTCTGGTGAGGAGGCGCTGTACGTTCCCCAGCCGGAGAGGGACCAAATCGTAGTCGTAGGCCACAATAGTATGGGTACGGTGAGAACCCACGATGTCGGCCCGGCCCCAGAGCGGGTGACCGTCGACGCCCGCGGGGGCGCGCCGGCCGGCAACAACGTCCTGTTCGCCCTCGGCGCGGACAACTCCACGATCACCGGCACGAACCTAGAGAGCGGGGAGATCGTTTTCCGGGAGGACGTGCAGGCCAGCGACGACACCCTCATAGAAGCCGCCCGGACGGGGGCCAACGCGGAGCTTTGGGCCGCCGGTCCGGAAGGGATTTCTTACTACAGTGTGGGAGGGCTCCGGCGGCCCGTCGGGCTGGACCGCGGCGCGTCGGCTTTGGCGGTCCAACCCGGCGACGCCACGCGGGCGTTTATCGGGGGCGCGAACGGGGCGGTAACGGCCGTCCAGGCCACCTCGACGCTTTCGATGGAGGTCGGAGAGGAAGTAGACGTAGGAGATAAAGTGGAGACTCTATCTGCCGAAGAGGGCAGCCTCTACGCCGCTGTCGCTGGCCGGCTGGTCGTGCTCGACCCGGAGAGCCTGGAGCAGCAGCGGACCGTCGAGTTCGCCGGCGCCCGGCAGGAGTTCGCCGATGCCGTACCCTCCGGCATAGCCGTCAGCGAACAAAGTGTCTACGTCACCCTCGAAGACCGGCCGTACATGCTAGAGATAGAGAAATCGTAAAGAGAACCTACAGAGAGAACCACAGGAGCACCACAGGAGGTTAACTTGAACCGATACGGTAGGTCGAAAGTGTTGCTGTTGTTTCTGGCGGTCTTACTGGCGGTCTCCGCCGCGTTGCTGGCCGGGTGCTCCCCCGCGACGGAGAGCTCTCAAGCGGAGAGTCCGCAGGCGGAAGGGGCAGCGGCGCAGACCTCGGAGGAAGAGCAGGAGGCCGCGAACCCTTCGCCGGACGCTGGTGAGGATACCGCCGGAGGTGCTGGCGGAGACACCACCGGCAGAGCCACCGTCGAAGGCTCTTCCCAGGATGGAGGGGCCGTAGACGGCACCTGGCCCGTGGCCGAGGTCGCCGCCGAGGTCGAGCCGAGCGTGGTGCAGGTCAACGTGCAGGCCATCCAGACTAGCCCGTTCGGGGAGGAGCAGGAAGCGGAGGGTTTGGGGAGCGGTGTGATCTACCGCCCGGACGGTTACATCATCACCAACAACCACGTGATCGAGGGGGCGGAGGAGGTAAACGTTGCTTTCGCCGACGGCACCGTCGAGCAGGCGGGGGTGGTCGGCACCGACGCCTACACCGACCTCGCCGTGGTGCGGGTAGGCCGTGACGGGCTGCCCGCGGCGGACTTCGCCGAGAACCTGGATCTCCGGATTGGGGAGCTGGCCGTGGCTATCGGCAGTCCCTCCGGTTTCCAGTCGACGGTTTCGGCCGGCGTGATCAGCGGTCTCAACCGGGACTTGCCGCCGGAGCTCACCGGCGCCGGAGAAGGGGCGGCGGCGCTGGTAGACCTGATCCAGACCGACGCCGGCATCTCCCCCGGGAACTCCGGCGGCGCCCTGGCAGGTGAGAACAGCCGGGTGATCGGGATAAACGTTGCCTACCTGCCACCGGGCCAGACCGGGGCGGAGAACATCGGCTTCGCTATCCCATCCACAACTGCCATCTCGGTGGCCGACCAGCTTATAGAGACCGGCGAGGCGGAGCACCCTCTACTCGGCGTCAACCTCACGCCCCTCACGCCCCAGGTCGCCGAAGACTACGACCTCGGGGTCGAGTCGGGTGTCCTGGTAACGAATGTGCCCCAGGACGGACCGGCGGCGAACGCCGGCGTAGAGCCCGGCGACGTAATAACCGCCGTGGGCGGCGAAGATGTGACAGACCCTGGAGACGTGATCTCGGCCCTCCGCGACTACAGCCCGGGCGAGACGGTGGACTTGAGCGCCGTCTCCGGCGGGGAAGAGCGCCAGTTCGAGGTGACTTTGGAGGGCAGGAACTGAGGGCTCGGGATGGGTAGTGCAGAGAGGGAGTGTAAAGAGACGGCAGGTAGAGCATGGGCCCCCCGAACCTGGCTCTTCTCCGCTTCTCCGTACTGAGCCGTGAACGCGGCTCTAGCTCCAGAATCTTCAACGGATTGTGCCCAATTTAGAATGTGTTCGTGAATATGAAACTCCGTACGTGGCTGCCCCTGGTACCCGTCTTCGTGGTGCTGCTCTCTGTGGCCTCGATCCTCGCCTACGCAATCCCCGCGACCCAGACTAGAGTCTCGGATTACGCCCGAGAACAAGTTTTGGCCGATGCAACCGCCACGGGCCGCGCGGCGGCCGGCGCGGAGGTGGAGCGTGCCCGGGAGCTGTTGAACCTATACGTCCAGAGCAGCGACGGCGAGGAGGCGCTGCTCGTAAACCGCGGGGGCCAAGTTATCGCCCGCGCCGGTAGCGGTTCTCTGGAGGCCCGCGAGGATCTGCTACGAAAAGCTTCCGAGGGAACCCGGACGGTAGAAGAGGCCGGTGATCTTCAGGTCGCCATAGCTCCGGTAGTGTACCGGGACCGGCTCACCGGAGGGGTGGTCCTGGCCTCTGGAAACGAAAACCTCTTGTTCTGGACGTCTTTGCGCAGCAGCCTCGAAGCCGCGGCGGCCGCGGCGGTGTTGGGTGGCGGCCTGATGTTCGTGCTGGCCACGCTCCTCGCCCGCCGGATAGGATGGCTGTCCTCCGGTGCCCGGGCCATTGAACGCGGAGACCTAAACCACCGGATCGAACCAGGGCCCAAAGACGAATTGGGCGAGCTGGCCGAAGACTTCAACTCGATGGCCGGCCGGCTGGCGAGCTACATTAGCCGGCTGGAGGCCGAACGGGAGGCGCGCCATACCCTGCTAAATAGCCTCACCGAAGGCGTTATCGCCGCTACTCCACACGGCAGGCTGCTTTTTACGAACGAGGCCGCCCGCAACATGCTCCAGTTGGGAGAGGGGCACCCTGAAGAGTTATCCGACGGGCTCCCCGAAGGGCTGCCCGAAGGGCCTGCTGGAGAGTTGCCGGACCCCTGGGATGACTTCAGCCTGCCGGAGGCGGTGAGACGTTGCGCCGGGGAGGGGGACTGCGCGATGGCCCGGCTACAGAGCGGCGAAACCTTTCTGCAAGTCTCGCTGAAGCTCCTGCCCGGTTTCGATGCCGGCGACGACGGGGTCCTGGTGGTGATACAGGATCTCTCCGAAGGGCGCCGGCTCGAAGCCAACCAGCAGAAGTTCCTGGCCAACGCCGCCCACGAGCTCAAGACGCCCATAACCGCTATCGTGGGGGCCGCGGAACTGCTGACTTCGAAAGACTACGCCCTCGATCCCAAGGTCCGGCACAACCTGCTCGGGCACATACTATCCGAGGGGCTCCGGATGCAACAACTCTCAGACGCCATGCTGCGGCTCGCCCGCACCGGATGGGATTCGAGAGAACCCGACCTTGAAGAAGTGGACCTGTCCGTCACGGCCCACAAGTCCGCTGAGAGGATAGAGCCTCTAGCGCAGAGCGCCAACCTCAAGGTGCGGGTGGAAAACAACGATGACCGGACCTCTCCCGTCCGCGCCGACCCCGAGTGGCTCGAACAGATACTTTTGATTCTGCTAAACAACGCTGTACAGCACGCTGTACTCCAGCGTGCTGGTGACACCAATGGAGCACACGGTGAAGTACGGATCGTCATCTGTGAAAACAGGCTTGTCGTGGAGGACGAAGGCGAGGGTATAGACCCCGAAGCCCTACCCCACGTCTTCGAGCACTTCTTTCGAGGCCAGCAGGACTCGGAGGGCTTCGGTCTCGGGTTGCCGATCTGCAAAGAACTGGAGAAGATGGGCGGCAGCGTGTCAATAAGCTCGGAGAAAGGCGCCGGAACCCGCGTCGAGGTCGAGCTGCCGGACGGCGGCGCGCCCGCCGAAAACGCATAAAAGGTTGTACGGTCCCCACCAGTTCCCACGCTACCATATATTGTATGATCGCCGCAGAGTTCTTAGAAAGTAGGGCATCGCCCAGAATACTGCTCGTAGAAGACGACGCTGCTGTGTGAGGTACGTCGTAGAACAGGCTTTGCTCGTCGAAGGGTAGAGGTGGTGGCGGTGGACAGCGGCGAGACTGGCTTGGAGGCCTTTCGTTCCTCGGACTACTTCGACCTCGTGGTGCTAGACATCGGGCTGCCCGGCATAGACGGCGTAGAGGTGTGCCGCCGGATCACTACCGAGAGCCACACCCCAGTGGTGATGCTCACCGCCCGCGACGACGAGATGAACGTGGTGGTGGGCCTGGAGGTCGGGGCCGACGACTACGTAACCAAACCCTTCTCGACCAGGGAGCTCGTGAGCCGCGTACGGGCACACCTCAGAAGACGCCGCCGCGACCTGCTCGGCGACGGGTACGCCACAGAGGAAGCCACAAAGGTATCTTTTGACCAGGTCGGCGAGGATGAGGTACAGGTGCTGCGGTTTCCGGGACTGGAGATAGACTTGCTGCGCCACCGGGTGAAGAGGGAGAAAGAGGTAGACCTTACGGCGGCACAATTCAAGATGCTGGCGCTCCTGGCGAGCCATCCAGGGTGGGTCTACAGCCGGGAGCAGCTAATGGAGCCGATATGGGGCGACGGATTTTTCACCGACTCCCGCGCCGCGGACATGCACGTACTGAACCTCAGAAAGAAGTTAGAACCAGGCCCGGGCAACCCCTGCTATATACAAACCGTTCGGGGCGCCGGCTACCGTTTCACGCCCCAATAGAAGAGAGAAGAGCATAGAACTACCCAACGATGGTAGATCCAAGTGCGTAGCCGCAGTAATCGGCCTAATCGCGGCAACGGTCGTTATTAATCGTTACGACATCACTACACCGTAAACCTTTTCCTTTTCCAGGATGAAAACACCACCATGGGGATTCCGTAGTGTGTCGCCAAAAGCCAAAAGCCCGCGTTGTGAGGTCTGCCAATAATAAAGCACTCCTGCGGTACAAGTTCGTTACAAAGACGTATCAAGTAACCTTCGAGCTCATTTTCACGAACGCAAGGGTAATCACATATCCTTGCGTTGGCAAAACAACCCGTGTAGAGTGGATTCGTGAAGAACGATGATGTCTTACTAGAGGGAGGAGCGTGAGGGAACTATGTTGCGCGAGGGGATCCAGACACGCCGCTTTAATGTCGAGGAGTACCACCGGATGGCACAGGCCGGTATTTTGGGAGAGGACGACCGGCTGGAACTGGTCGACGGTGAGCTCGTAGAGATGGCGCCTATAGGCTCGCGCCACCTGGCCTGTGTCGTCGCGCTGAACCACTTGCTGGTGGAAACGTCACAAGGCCGGTGGTTCGTTAGCGTCCAGAACCCGGTGAGGCTTGGCGAGCGTGACGAGCCCGAGCCTGACCTGAGCCTCTTGAAGGGTAGGCCCGACCCCGCGGCCCCCGGTCCTCCAGGTCCTGACGATCTACTCGTTGTGGTCGAGGTTTCCGACACTACCCTATCCTACGATCGGAACGTCAAGATACCGCTGTATGCGGCGGCCGGGGTACCTGAGGCGTGGATCGTAGACTTGCAAGGCCGGAAGGTCGAAGTTTACGCTGACCCAGGTAGTAAGAAGCCCAATAACATGGGCGGAAGCGCGCAAGGTTATCAAACCTCTGGTTACCGGGCCTTTGGTTCCTATGGTCCGGGTGAGACTATTGTGTCGGAGACCATTGCTGGTCTCTCGTTACCGGTAAGTGAGGTTCTGGGATGAGCGTCGCGGGAGACGCCTTTGGCGCGGACGCTTTTGGCGTAGAGTTACTGCCCACGCCCCAACACGAGGTGACCGAAGTGACTGCCGAGCTGGCCGCGGTACGAGAATCCGCAGTACGGGAAGCAGTACATGCCGCACCGATTCCTAACTATTCGGGAGCTGATACCGACGAGCGGCTCGTGGAGTTGTGGCTGGCGCGCAAGGCGCCGTCGACGCAACGCAAGTACGCAGAGGATCTCTCGAAATTCGCCGACTTCACGAAAGGTAAACCTCTGGCGGCCGTCACCCTCTCGGATCTACACGACTTCGCGGAGTTCATCTCGGTTTTGATGGCCCCTTCGAGCCAGGGTAGGGTGCTCGCCACCATAAAGAGCCTGCTTTCTTTCGCAAACAAGGTTGGTTACCTACCATTCAATATTGGAGCAGCCGTAGAACTTCCGAAGGTAAAGAACACCCTCTCGGAGAAAATAATTACCGAGGTCGAAGCGCACCGGATGATGAACGCCCCGAAAGGGCCTTTGGCCACCCGCGACCGGACGCTACTTTCCGTGCTCTACGCGGGCGCCTTGCGCCGTGAGGAGGCCGTGAGCCTGAAGTGGCGGGATATCAAGGACCGCGATGACCTCGAGGCGGGCGTCGGACAGGCGACCCTCTTCGGCAAAGGATCCAAGACCGGCATCGCGCTCTTGCCGGCGTCAGTTTACTCTCAGGTGCTCGCCTTGCGTAAGGTGACCGAGAAGACGGTCGAAGGCCATAAGGTCGAGCGGCACGCCGGCGAGGACGAGCCAGTGTTCAGAAGCCGGAAAACGAGGAATAACCGCGGTGGGCACCTGGAAGTCAGTCAGGTCAATAGGATCGTATCGAAGGCCGCCAAAGACGCCGGCATAGACCGAGCCGTAAGCCCGCACTGGCTCAGGCACGCCCACGCGAGCCACGCCCATGCCCGTAAGACGGACCTGGCGCTGATAAGAGATACCCTCCGCCATTCCTCCATAGCGACCACCGGACGCTACCTGCACGCAAGACCCAACGATTCCTCGGCATTGCACTTGGGCTTGTGAGAAGCACCTCCCCCACCCGGACCTAGCATCTCGCAGTCGGAGAGACTTCGTCGGAACGCCGGATGCTACACAATGTTTCATGCAGCTACAAATCGTTGCATCATGCTGTGATCACTTTGCCCCTGGCAGCTCGGACCCTCCTATTACCCCTGATAAGGCTCATTTCTCGCAACGTTTTCGGGCTGGGCTGCTGATAGTGCGCTGGAACGGATCTCGTAAACGTTGTTGAGAGCTTCTGATAACAGGAAAATAGCGTCCCTGATACCGCTTGATCGGCTTAGCGGGTGAAATCGTTTCGGTAATACCCAGACCCCTTCGCAGACCATGAGCTTCAAGAACACCACATAAGGCAGAGCAGTTTGGATTGGATAATTGTCCGGCCCGGAACCCTGACCAACGGCGATCTCACGTGCGCGTACCGACACGGGTTTGCGGCCACTTACAAGGGGCTCAAGATCAAAATTTCCCGCGCCGATGTAGCCGAGTTCATGCTGAGACAGTTGGCAGACGATACTTACCTGCACGGGACACCAGGCATATCGTATTGAAGGCGGTCCACTGGCGTCTGCGACGAGGCTTCTCAGGAAGCTCAAGGCTTCTCGGATAATGGACGGTTTTCTCTATATGGTGACCCTCATCTCGGCGCTAGGCTGTGGGGTAATGGCCGGGGTCTTCTTCGCCTTTTCGGCGTTAGTGATGAGGGCTCTTGGCTGCCTCCCGGCAGCGCAGGCTGTTGCCGCCATGCAGGCTATCAACGCCGCGGCGATAAGCTTCGTGTTTTTGGTGGTGCTCTTCGGGATAGGCGTGTTCTGTGTTGGGCTGGACGTCTGGTCGATGTTTGTGCGGGAAGAGCCTTTCGCCCTCCACCTGCTTGTCGGCAGCGCTCTGTACCTCGTTGGTGCTATTTTGCTGACGATTGTTTACCATGTGCCGCGAAATGAAGCGCTGGCGAGTGTCGAGCCGCGCGATGCCGACGCCGAGAACCACTGGATTCGCTATCACTCGGGCTGGACCACGGTAGGGCATGAACCCTGTCACTCGTAGATGCTATGAGCCCGGCAGAAGCTCTCTGACATTCTGAAGTTACCATGAGGGTTCCTCCGGAACCTGAGATGTGGCATGCTTCTCTAACGAGCCTGGCAGTAGTGTGCGGCTAGATAGGCTGGCGGAAAAGAGAGGTCGGCAGCAGGATGGGTTCACCCGTGGAAAGCAGCCGTAGGGATCGCTGATGTTCGCGGGGCGTCCGGGCGCGCGTATTCGGACAATCCTCTCGGTGCGCCTTGAACCCGGCACGGACACCGTGCTGGCATTCGCCACGGCGGTCGCATTCTCCTTTGTCTACTTCTTCGGCACCCACACCGAGAGCATGCTCGCCTCCTTCCTGGTCTTCACGGTGCTCGGCACGGGGGTCATCTGTGTGCTGCTGCCCGCTTTCTATGTGCTGGTCGTGAGAAGGGAAGGCCTCGAGGCGCTCGGTGTTACGGCGCGGAGGTGGCGGCTCTCACTCACGATCTCGGCTGTCTTCGCGGCGGGCTCGTTCCCGGCTGTGCTCCAGGCGGCGACGCGGACGCCCGGCGCGGACCTCGCGCCCCATCTCCTCGTCAACGGCCTAAGCCTCTGGGAGCCCTTCTTCGTGTTCGGCTGGCTGCACTCCGCTTCGAGCGGGCGTTCGGCCTCCTGCCCGGTGTAGTCCTGGCGGCCCTCTCTTTCGGGGCCTACCACCTCGGCACCTTCCCCCTGACCGGTGTCCTTGGGCTGGTCGGCTTCGGTCTCCTTTACGCGGTGCTCTTCCGGGTGGTCGGCGCGAATTTGCTGGTGCTCTGGCCGCTGACGTGGGCGGTCGGGAGCGGCATCGGGACGCTGCAGGGCGGCTTTGCCTTCGGCTGGGACTCTGTGCCCAGCGCGATGGTACTGCTGGTCGTCCAGGCCGCCGCCATAGCACTGTTCGCACGATGGTCTTCGTGACGAGCGCGGTACGGACCGCGAGTAGTATCCGGACAGAATCGTTCGTCGGTAGTGCATCCGCTAAGTTTTGTTTGCTTCGCTGAGCGATCGTTGCCATTCGTAGCGTTCTATTCGCAGCACCCCCGCCACACTCAGCCTACGTGCGACGAACAGGACACCTACGAACAGGGCCTCCAGTAATACGGGTCAGACCGAGCCTAAGCACTTCTCGCAACTAGAGGTTAGTGTTTGTAAAACACTAATACTCGGAGACACACGGGGACCAACAACAAAGGTTCTCTGGGTGTAGTCTTGTGGGCGTGGCAGGATTCGAGACAGAAGATGGCAGACCTTACAAGTCTCCACATTGGCACACCCCCGGCAGAGAAAACGGGCATCGAGAAGCCGGAGAGCATTTTCATACAGAGCGAGAGCTTCGTCGGGAGTCACGTAGGGTGTACCCACGTCGGGTATACCGGAGACGGCGCATCGGGGCCATGATTGTCCTGCTGCTGTTAGTGTTCTTGATCTTTCTCATCTATCTCCTGCTACCAGTAGGAGATAGGGTGGTGCTTTTGGGTAGCGACACCCGGGAACCCGCAGGGACCGGAGAAACGGGATCTCAAGGTCTGCCCGCCAGGGCAGACACGATCCTGATGGCAAAAGCCGGCAAAGGCGCCCTGTCGGTTCCCCGGGATACGCTGGTAGCAATTCCCGGCTCCGAATACGGGGAGGACAAGATAAACGCCGCTTTCGCCTACGGTGGCCCAGACCTTGTGGTAGAGACCCTCGAAGACCTTACCGGACTCTCCGTAAACAACTACGTCGTCGTTGACTTCGATGGGGTCAAAGACATTGTAGACGCCCTGGGTGGCGTAGAGGTTGAGGTAGAAGAACCCATTTCCGTTGGCCTCGACGGACAGAAGGTCGAGATCCCGGCCGGCAAACAAAACCTGGACGGCCTTGAGGCCCTGGCATACGTGCGCTACCGGGGAGGTCCAACAGCAGACATAGGGCGCATCGACCATCAGCAGAAGTTCCTCTCGGCCTTGATTAGGGAAGTGACGTCACCATCGAAGGTGCTGCGCTGGCCGGCTACCCTGCAGGCTGTCTCCAACAACACCGAGACTAACATGAACGTGATTGAAGTGGCCCGCCACGTCATAAGGACCGGGGTGACTACGAGCCTTCTAGGCAGGAGCGTGGAGGCAGAGATCTATCCTGGTAGCCCACAATACATAGAGGGCGTTGCTTACTGGGTGCCGAACGAGGAGAGCGCCGCGCCGATGATCGAAGAGACCATCGAGTAGCCCGTCTCAAAAGAGACCCCACTAACGACCTTGCAACGTATAGGGGGAGAGTTACGGTAGTTGTCACCAGCCACAGTTTAGCGGCACGTTACCTGATTGTTAGTGAGATAGACTACGGATAAACTTGATGGGAAAGGTCAGGAATTTTGCAAGGTCGATTTACTCGTGAAGCCGAACACTCTTTAAAGCTAGCCGAGGAAGAAGCTCGCAGTCTGAACCACCATTGGGTTGGCACCGAACATCTCTTACTGGCACTAGTGCGCATGGTCGAGGAAGGAGCGTCATCAGGAGGAGCTGAAGCTCTGCGTCGATCTCTCGCGTCGTCTGGTGTTGACGTCTCCACTGTCAGGAGGAGGGTTGTCGAGGCAGTGCCTCCGGAGTCGGAGGTAGAATCCGATAGCGCATTGAAGCTTACCCCAAAAATGACCCGTATCCTCGTACGAGCACAGGAGTTGGTTACGGAAGACAGCCGGGATTTAGCTGACACAGAGCATTTCCTCTTAGGGATGTTCTGGGAGGCTGGTGGCCTCGGTGATCGTGTACTGGAGCACATGGGCATCACTTCCGAGAAGTTGGTTGAGTATTTGAGCAATCAAGATGTATTGGACAGCCCCATCAGCCCGCGAGTGGTTCCTCCTCCACGCGTCGAGCATCATTACAACAAAACAGTCACCGTGTCCCCGGAGGATTTAGAAGTCCTCTTCCGTAAGCTTCCCAGTATTTTACCTTCAGATGCTCCCTTGGCATGGAACATCAGCCCGGATGGTGAAAGTGCTTGGATATCATCTGTAGAGAATGTCGCCCTAGAAGACTCCGTTCGCCAGGCATTGGCTGAATAACCTTCTTGAGGGCTGGCAACTTAGGAGTTACCAGCACCAGCAATTCTGAAGACTGGGGTCCGGGTAGCAGCCGCTAGAGATCATACGCTAGGTGAGTTGCCGACTCATCGGCTTCTCGGAAATACAAAACCCGATCTAGGTCTTGCGGTAGACCTCTCGTCGATGGGCAACACGATAGACTGTTACCTCTCGGGTTTCTTCGTCCACGAGGTATAGAGCCCGGTAATCCCCTACCCGAATTCGGTACCCATCCCGCCCTTTCAGCTTGGTTGATCCGACCGGATGCGGGTCGTCACCAAGAGCCAGGATCACGGCCAGAACCCGACCGTGTACTTCACTTTCTAGGCGCTCAAGCTGACGGTCAGCCCGGCTAGTCGTGTATACCGAGTAGGGATTACTCTCCACGTGGTCGGCGAAGAGTCCGAGTCTCGCGCCCACTTTCCAAGTCCGCTACAGTTTCATCATGGGCCGCAATGTCGGACAACTCTTCTTGAGCTTCGATCAGTGCCTCATACTCGTCTATTGGAAGTACCACGGCGGTACGGTGCCCCTCTTCGTCTGTTAAATATCGCTCCATAGATCAACTCTCTTGGTGGCCTGAAATCCAGTTCAGTATATCCGAGCGTGAGATGGTCCACTCCCAAACATATCCTCCCTCTGCCATCTTCTCCGGGATCAGCGCATGCTTCCGGAATGAAGCGTACGGTGAGCGCCCTTGAAAGCAACTTCGAGCACCGCCAATAACCTACGAAGTCCCATATACGACCCAGAGTGTTGCAGAACGGGCTCCTTCGATCGTCGAGAACACCCCGAACGGTGTCGCCGGAGACACCAAGTGTCAAGTGGCGGTGGTCGCAGGGCTGCCGCCTGAGCCAGTTTCCTCGGCCTCCGGTCTCCAAAGCGGAGCAACCTCTTGAGGTTCTGGCCGGCCGCCACCAGCAGCGCCTCGGCGTTCACCCTGCGTAGGGTCCGCAAGCGGAACTTCCGCATCCCGTGCCAATCCTTGGCTTCCGCGAACAGGGGCTCGACCCAAACCTTCCGTTTTCGCAGCGCCTTCTCGTAGGACGGGGTGCCGCGGTAGGAGTGCACCGGGGCTTGAGCGGGCAGGCCGCGCACTCGGCGGCCCTCGCCCGGTAGTACGTGACCCTGTCGCTGCGATCCTCTCCGTCCTTCTTGCCGAGCGGGCGCAGCACTTTTCCGGCTGGGCACGAGTAGACGTCCGCCTCCGCATCGTAGCGGAACTCGCCCTTGGCGAAGAAGCCCGGCCTGGAGCCGCTCTCGTGCAGCGCCACGTAGGCGCGGACGCCCGCCTCCTCCAACGCCACCACGTTCTCCAGGGTGCCGTACTTGCCGTCGGCGGTAACGTGGTGCGGACGGAGCTTCCACCGGAAGCAGGTGCGCCACAGGAGGTCGAGCATGGGCCGGTTCTCGGTGACCTCGGCCGGGGCCACGAGCGCGTTGAGGACGATCCTGGCCTTGCCGCCGTCCACGACGTAGTGGGCCTGGTAGCCGAGCTTCCTGCCGGAGGCGGCCCAGGTCATGGGCGTGGCGTCCGGGTCGGTCCTGCTCGCTCGGGTATCCGAGGTCCTCTCGCGCCACGGACCCTTGAAGGAGCGGTCCTGGGCCCCGTCGCGCGAGATCCAATCTTCCCGCGCCGCGTTCTGCTCGCGGAGGAGCGCGTCCCCGGCGGAGGGCAGGGCGTCGGTTTCCTCCGCGAAGGGCGGGCCGTCTTCCGCAGGCCCCTCCTCGAAGAGTCCGGCCAGGTGCGCCTCCA
The DNA here is from genome assembly GCA_965213905.1 of Rubrobacteraceae bacterium. Taxonomy (GTDB): domain Bacteria; phylum Actinomycetota; class Rubrobacteria; order Rubrobacterales; family Rubrobacteraceae; genus SIRX01. The sequence goes on from CBDCAK010000001.1 coordinate 130,807, forward strand.
CGGCCCACCTCGGGGCCAAGGAGTCCACGGCCGCGTTGCCCTCGACCTTGGTCGAGTCGAAGAACAACTCGTTCCCCCGGACCAACCCCGCCTCGACGCACTCCTCCACGATCCGCTCGAAGAAGAGGCGGAAGATGGGAAGCCCGAAGCGTTCGCGGGTGCGGGTCAGGCTGGAGTGGTCGGGCAAGGGTTCGTGGAGGTCGTAGCCCAGGTACCATCTCACAGAGAGCCGGTCGGCGGCCACGCGCATCAGCTCTCGCTCGGAACGTAGCCCCTCGAAGAACATCACCAACTGGAGCTTGAAGAAGACCACCGGGTCCACCGAAGGTCTCCCCCCACGAGCGTACAATGGGCGCACCATCTCCCTGACGAACGAGAGGTCTAACGTAGCTTCTAGTCGTCGGTAGAAGTTGTCTTTGGGGACCAGATCCTCCAACGAGATCTCGCGGGGCAGTGGTTCGAAGCGGCGTTCTTTGATACCCATCATGATGGTGCAGCCTCCTGAAGAAAGTCCGGGAAGCTTATGCTAGCCGCACCTCGATCTTCGCGCTGCCGCGGTAGGCCATTCTGCAACACTCTGGACCGTCTGTGGCACATTCCAGTTCCATGCCGAAAACGGAGCCAAAACCCCACTTTGCGTGTTTCTTTTCTCATCCTGAAATCTATACCCCGAAACGGGCGTTAACGGTTGGGTTGTGCGACAATAGGCCGGAAACTTGATTCGAGGAACGAGCGAGAAGAGGAGTAAGGCATGACGACGAAGGTGAAAGTGACAGGAGAAGGGCTGCTAATACCCAGAGAGGTGACTGATCGTGTCTTGGCTAACTCCGAGGAAGTTGAGATCTTCGAGGAGCCTGGGAGGCTCTTGATCTCTCCGGTGGAGGCCCCTGTCGATCAAGCACAGGAAGGGCGAGACAAAGCCTTCGGGGAGGAAGACCCGATCCTGCTTATGGGCGAGGATCCGGTAGAAGACGAGGCCACCGACGCATCCGAGAACCACGACCGCTATCTCTACACGGGTGGCTGAAGGAAGCATCGCTGGTGGGGTCTCCGGCGGGCCCCGCGAGGTTTTCGTCGACACGGGCTATCTGCTCGCGCTGGAGCGAAGCACCGACCAGAACCACCCGCAGGCGCTTGAGCATTGGAGATCGCTCAGGGAAGGCGAGGTGCCTCGTCTGGTGAGTACAACCTACGTCTTCGACGAGACGATCACCTACCTGAATGCTCGCGGGTTGCATGCCTCGGCGGTGAAGGTAGGAAAGAGGTTGCTGACGAGCCCATCGGTCGAACTCGTGCATGTGGGCGAGAATCTCTTCCGAAAGGCCTTTGGCCTCTTGGAGCAGCGTCCAGACAAGCGCTACTCTCTAACTGACTGTGTCTCCTTCGTCGTGATGCGCGAGCGCGGGATCTCCGTGGCGTTTGCATTCGACAAGCACTTCAAGCAGGAAGGCTTCGCAAGGGGACCATACCAACAATGAAGGTCGGATACATTCGCACCTCAAAGAAGGATCAGAACCTCGATCTGCAGCGTAAAGAACTCGAAGATTTTGGTTGCAAGAGAATCTTCAAGGAGCAGATCTCATCCCGCAAAGCCGACCGCCCGGAGCTACGCGCCGCCATCGACTACTGTAGGGAGGGCGATGAGCTTGTGGTGTGGAAGCTCGATCGCTTCGGCCGCTCTCTCAAAGAGCTCATAGAACTCGTGAACAGCGTCAGGGAACGCGGTATAGAGTTTGTCTCTCTGCGGGAGAGTCTGGACACTACGACACCGGGGGGCAAACTTGTCTTCCACGTCTTCGGGGCGGTAGCCGAGTTCGAGCGTGACATTATCCGCGAGAGAACAATGGCCGGTCTCGAAGCGGCCAGGGCTCGGGGCAGGAAGGGCGGGCGCAAGCCGGTAATGGATGAGAAGAAGCTCGCACTGGCCTCCAAGATGCTCAAGAACCGGGAGATACCTGTCGGAGAGGTATGCGAAGCGGTGGGCGTATCACGCTCGACACTCTATCGCCACCTCAGGCCCGATGGATCGGCGAGAGAACCTACAATAGACCACTCCTCTCAGCATACCTAATTTACGTTGCAAGCCTTACCATACAGATTTCCCATTTAGGTACCGTGACCCCTGCGTGCTCGGGCTGGCATCGTCACGTACCACGCCGCCGCGACGAACGCCGCGACGAACGCCGTTGCGGCCATCAGCAAAGCGGGCTGACGCCCACCGACCCAGTCAGCGCTCACAGTCAGCGCTCATCTAGGTCGGCCGGACACGTCCGCCCCCACCGCTCCCTTTTGCGTGAGCGCCTGGGCTGTACCCGAGACGATCATCAGGGCTGCCGCGAGCAACGCCAGGTACGCAAATGCGCCGATCTCGACGGTCGAGACGTTCGAGGGGGCAAAGGGGTGGTCGACGATCCTGTAAAGGATCTGCCCGGCCGAGATGAAGCCCAACGCGGCTACCAGCCAGCCCAGGGCCGCCGGGCCTAGCGGGGATCGTCTGCGGGCCGCGGCCCACGTGATCCCCAAGACCGCCAGGGTGACCACTGAGACGAGGCTGCTGGTGTGGGGCGTCGGCAGCCACCCGCTCCAGAACTGCTCGCCGAAGCGGCCGTCGGTTCTGTAGAAAGTGAAAAAAGTGTAGCCGAGCACCCACTGCCCCACCGCCCCCAGGCTCGCCAGGACCAGCCAGAGGGTCACGCCGCCCTGCGCCTGCGCCGGTCGGGCCCTGGCCGGTGTCTCCCGGGCTGTCCGGCTGAGAGCGTGGAGCAGCCCGCCGGCCGTCACCGCCAGGCACCCGGCAAAGGCGAGCCAGATCCCGGCCAGGAGGTTCGTCGGCGGGGCCTCCAAAGGCGGGCAGTAGAAGTAGCAGCCGCCCCCGAGGATCCAGCCGTACGTCTCTATGGAGCCGCTGAAGGGCGGCACGATCATCCGGTAGCCGAGTTGCAGGGTAGCCAGTAACCCTACTACTCCCACGACCAGCCCCACGCTCAGGCCCCGGATGGGGTTGCGCCCCAGGGCCGTCGCGACGACCAGCCCGACCGTCACCACCGCCGAGAGGACGATGAGATCTGAGGTGTGAGGAATCCCGAAAAAGGGGTCCTCCCGCTTGCCGTCTTCGTGCACGTAGAAATCGAAGCCCACGAGGGCAACGAGCTGGAGCACACAACCCCCCAGCGCCAGCCAGAGCCACAACGTTATACTCCGCACGGTCCTCCATACTTAGTTGCTCCGTACTTAGTTGCTATGCCCTGGCCCACACCATAAGTCTCGAGGGGGGATCAGGCCTGACGCAACCGCCGGAAGATGAGCAGGCTGGCACCCGCGAGTATCAGGAGAGCCGGTACAGTAGCCAGGGAGAGGAGGCTCATGCCGCCGGTCTCTGGCATCGTCACCGCAGCTTCGATAACACCCGCGGCGACCCGGTCCCCGGATGTGCCCGGACCGGTTTGCGGGTCGTCGTTAGTCCGGTAGTCATCCGGCATGGCATGGATCATAAGCGCGCTACCATCTTCGTCCAGTATGGAGTTCGGACCACCCGAGAGCGTGATCCGATCGTTTACCGTCTGATAGCTCGCCGTACCGTCCTCTGCCACGGTGATGTTCTCCAGGTCGCCCGCGTGCGGGCCTTGAGGGTTGTCGAAGCCGTGTTCGGCGTCGGTCGGGTTGAAGTGGCCGCCGGCGGACTTGAAGTCTGAACTGCTCAGGTCACCCGTCTCGTGAATGTGGATACCGTGGACCCCGGGCTCGATACCCCCCGTTATGCTGACGGTGATAGTTACACCGCTTTCGCCTTCGACGAACTCGGCGCTACCAACCGGGTTGCCCTCGTTATCTTGTAGGTCGGCGGTCGCCGTAGCTGAGGTTTGGGCGAGGGCGCCAGTTCCTAAAGTGGCTAACAGCACCATCACTGTCAGCATCGCCATAAACGTAATTTTCCTCATCTGCTTACCCCTTCCTTCTCAGGATCTTCGTACCCTGATGTTTCTGTCCCAGGATAAATGATGCCACACAGCGGAGTTCGACGCATCTAATGAAAGCTCATTCATCCAACTTCTGAGAGAGGTCCATTGCTTTCTCGCTTCAGGCACAGCCTGATGCGTCCACTCTCACCGCCCTTCTAGGGGGTTACAAAGTGTAGAACCCGGAGGGAATTAGTTAGTACACGCTCTCTGGCTATGCCCCCTTCTGTCGTAGTCCGAAGGTGTAACTTCTATCTTGGATGTCGCTGGCGTAGTGGAAGGGCCTGCCGTCTTCGAAGCCAAACAGTCCTGGAGCCCTCATGATGGTGACTCTGCCCGCAGAGGCGTCTATCTCCCGAGCATTACTCCCAGACCTGTCAGAGCAGACGTAGAATCTACCCCTTCCACCGATGTTGAAGATACAAACCAGGTTTATGTAGCTCTTTCCGCCCTTATGAGGGGTTATGCCCATGGAGCCCTCTTCATATCTCTGGAGCACCATCGAGTTGAAGCGTAGAGGTTCTCTCAGGGGGTAGGGCTCCATCTCCGAGAGACGCTCGTTCAACAGATCCTCGAAGACATCCCGAAGGAGAAAGTATCTGCTGCCTTGGGGGAAGTCGGTGAAGGAGGAGACCTGTTGCTTTACTCTCCGCTGTGCGCTACCTACGACTTGGAATATCTTGGCCGACGAACTGAAGCGCGGAGGCTTTATCCGCACCGACCCCGTGGAGTCGGCCTTTCGCACGGTACCTCGCTACCTATTCATTCCGGAGGTGGACCCCGATCAGGCTTACCAGGATAAAGTCGTCCCCATAGAGTCCGCAGGTGGAGAAACGGATAGCGCGGTCGCAAGCTCGGCTTCCCAGCCGGCCATCGTGGCTACGATGCTCGAACAACTCGAACTCTCGCCCAGTCACCGCGTCTTGGAGGTCGGGGCGGGCAGCGGCTACAACGCCGCCCTGATGGCCCACATGGTGGGCGAGGAGGGTTTGGTGGTCACGGTCGAGATCGACGAGGCCCTGGCACGGAGGGCGCGCGAGAGCTTGGCGACGGCCGGTCTCGAGACAACCGAGTCGGGGTGGGTGGAGGTGGTGCATGGAGACGGAGGGGCAGGCTACCCTGACGAGACGCCCTACGACCGGATCATCGTCACGGCCGGCGCCCCGGATATCGCCCCCGCCTGGCGCGAGCAGTTACGTGCCGACGGACGGCTTGTGTTGCCCCTGGAGATCTGGCGCGGCCTGCAGGTGTGTACAGCGTTTGAGCCCACAGGCAAACATCTGACGAGCTTAGCAGCGCAGTGGTGCGGCTTCGTGCCCTTGCGCGGTGCGTTGGCCGAAGCCTCGCTAGAGGAGCCAGAGGTAGAGGCTGCGATCGAGCCGTCCCTCCAAAAAAGATTGTGCGGACTGCGTGAGGCATCCTTGGCCTCCGGCCTGTTCGTCCCTGAAGCGTTACGGATAAAAGCCTACCCGCGAGAGTCAGGCTACGTTCTATCTTCTGAGGAGCTGGTCGTGGAAAAGAGATGGTCTCGACTCGTGCTCGACTGGCGATAAGCGACGAGCAGATCCGAGCCCACTACCCTGCCCACTACCTTGAAGCCGCTCCGTTATCTTCAGGTGGCCAGACGAGCTGGTCGACCTCAAAGCCCGGTCAGCTCCTCCGAGAGCCGCCTTAACCTCTCGCGGGCCTCCCTGTCGGAAGCCTGCCCGTCTGCGCGAGACTCGCTCTTCCCATCGAAATAGCGGCCCGTGACTCCTTCTACCTCGGGGGAGGTTGCCAGATAGATGGTGGCTTCCACGCCTTCCTCCACACTGCTCATCGCGCTGCCGAAGGTCTCGCGGACCATCTTGGTGTCCATGAGGGTCGCCGGATGCAGGGCGTTCACGCTGACGCCCGCGTCCCCAAGCATCCCGGCAAGCTCGAAAGCGTCCATGATCATTGCCAGCTTGCTCTGCCCGTAGGCTCTCATAGGATCGTAGCCGCTTTTCAGCATAACGTCGTCGAAGTTTATGGGGCTCTGTCCCGCGGAGGCCACGTTGACTATCCGGGCTGAGGAGGACTCACGTAAGAGTGACAACAGCAGGCGGTTGAGCAAGAAGTGGGAGAGGTAGTTTATGGTGAAGGTAAGCTCTATGCCATCCTCGTTCTCCCGGCGCTCGCCCATGATCACCCCGGCGTTGTTTATCAGCACGTCTAGGCCCAGTGCTCGGGTCCGTGTCATTTGCCGCAAGGTATCAAGAACAGTAGCAACGGTGTTTTTGATTCGCCGTGACGCTCCTATTCTGTTATCTTTTGGGCGCTTGCTAAGCCTAATAGTAGCCGTTGGAGGGGAACATGCGCCGGGAGTGGGATCCCGAAGACCTGATCGCTTGCTGGACGCTGACCGAGACTGACTGGCCGCTGGTAGGCAACAAGACAGGTCCAACCCGCCTCGGGTTCGTGTTGTCTCTGAAGTTTTTCGAGCTCGAGGCACGCTTTCCGCGTCACACCGGCGAGATCCCGCCAGCGGCGGTCGAGTATATGGCTTCTCAGGTGAAGACCGAGCCGGAGTTGCTCGCCCGCTACCGTTTCTCAGGACGCACTTTCGAGTACCATCGGGCTCAGATCCGCCGCGCATTCGGCTTCAGGGAAGCCACGGCCGAAGATGAGAAGGCTTTGACCCTGTGGCTGGCCGAAGAAGTATGCCCGGTCGAGCTGCGCGAGGAGCGACTGCGGGAGGCACTCGCTGCCCGATGTAGAGCCAAGCGACTAGAACCACCGGGTCCGAGCCGCATAGGGCGAGTGGTAGGCTCTGCCAAGGCTGCTTCCGAGCAGAGTTTCTGCGAGACTACAGTCTCCCGCCTATCGGCCAAATCGGTTGCACGGCTCAAGGAACTGGTCGCTGAGGAAGATAGCGAAGATGGTATCGGCAACCGTGACGTTGGTAGACGCGGCATGCTCGCAGAACTAAAGGCCGATCCGGTCCGGGTGAGTCTCGAAACACTCAAGCGCGAGACGAGAAAGCTGGAGCGCGTTAGGGAAATAGGATTGCCCGAAGCCCTCTTCGAGGACGCATCGGAGAAGCTCGTGGGAGCGTGGCGGGAGAGGGCTGCCCGCTCCTACCCCTCTGACTTGAGAAACTCGCCACGCCAGATCCGGCTCACACTGCTCGCGGCGCTGTGCTGGTCCCGAGCTTCGGAGATAACCGACTCGCTGGTAGACCTCCTCATCGCCATCGTCCGTAAGATGGACGTACGGGCCGAGCGCCGGGTCGAAGGCGAGTTGCTCGAAGATCTCAAGCGTGTCAGGGGTAAGGAGGGTATCCTCTTTCAAGTAGCGCAGGCAGCAGTCGACCACCCCGATGACACCGTCCGCAGGGCACTCTACCCTGTAGTGGGCGAGGGGACACTCAGGGACCTCGTGCGAGAAGCCAAGGCCAACCAGAACGCCTTCCGCGGCCGGGTGCGCACGGTCCTGCGCTCTTCGTATACCGGACATTACCGTCAAATGCTCCCTCATCTTCTCTCCGCCCTCTCGTTTCACTCCAACAACACTGCCTACAGGCCGGTGATGGACGCGATCGAACTCCTCTACCGATACGTAGAACAGGAGCGCATCAGACACTACGATCCCACCGAAACGGTGCCCATGGAGGGTGTGGTGCCCGCAGAGTGGCGTGGGGCGGTGATGAACGAGCAAGGGAAAGTCGAGCGGTTCCCTACGAGCTGTGTGCGTTGATCGCCCTGTGCAACGCTATCCGCCGCCGGGAGGTCTGGATCGCCGGCTCCACGAGGTGGCGCAACCCCGAGGAAGATCTACCTCAGGACTTTGAGGAGAACCGTGACGTCCACTATGACGCTTTGAGTCAGCCACTCGACGCGGGCGAGTTTGTAGCCAACCTGAAGAGCAAGCACGCCGCCGCGTTAGAAAGGTTTAACACCGCCCTCGCAGAGGGCACCGCAGGCGGTGTCCGCATCACCACCCGTCACGGCAGACCCTGGATAAGCGTGCCGAAAGTGAACAAGCTGCCGGAACCATCAAACCTATCCGCTCTCAAGGACGAGGTCGAGCAACGCTGGGGCACCATAGACCTACTCGACGTGCTGAAAGAAGCCGCCCTGCTGACTGGTTTCGATGAGGAGTTCCCGTCAGTTGCCAGCAGGGAGATTATAGATCCCGAAACGTTGCGCCGACGCCTCTTGCTCGTGCTCTTCGCCCTCGGCACCAACGTAGGCATCAAGCAGATCGTAGCCACCGGAGACCACGGCGAGACGGTAGCTACGCTCCGCAGAGTCAGACTCACCCGCGTGAACCGGGACAACCTGCGCCGCGCCGTCGCCCGGCTGGTCAACGCAACGTTCGAGGTACGAGACGAACTCTGGTGGGGAGAGGGAACTACGTGCGCCTCTGACTCCAAGAAATTTGGCTCTGTGGAGTCCAATATCATGACCGAATGGCACCAGCGCTACCGCGGTCCGGGAGTGATGATCTACTGGCATATAGAGAAGAAGAGGAGTGCGAGTAGCAAATGCGCAGGATCCTACGCTAAGCTCCGGACAACTTGGAGCCAGCTTCCTGCCTCATCCGCTTAACGATCTCGTTGACAGTGGTCTTTGAGATGCCCAGCCGTTCGGCCACCCGTCGCTGCGAGTAGCCTTCCTCCTCAATAAGCTTCATAACCTCGCCAGCATGCTTATCCGAAGGTCGATACCCTCGCCGGCGTCCGAAAACCTGCCCTCTCGCCTTTGCAGCCGCGACACCACTTCTCACCCGCTCACGCAGCAGATCGTGCTCGAACTCTGCGAGGCTCGCCATCAGGTTGGCGACGAGCTTGCCCTGTGGCGTAGAAAGGTCGAACGTAAGACCCGTCGTTGCGATCAGCGACACGTCCCAAGAGGCGAGCTCCCCCAGCGTATCCATGAGATCCTGCGTCGAGCGGCCCCAGCGAGTCATCTCCGTGACCAGCACCGCGTCGATCTCACGCCGCTGCGCTAGTTCCATCACCCGCTTGCGCTCCACCGGCTGCTTGCCCTTTGCCTTCCGGATACCGGAGAGCTTCTCCTTGAAGACCTCCACCACCTCGAAGTCCGCTCGCTCAGCATACTCCAGCAGGTCACGTTCTTGACGGTCATTATCCTGATCGCTCGTGGAGACGCGGCAATAAATCGCCACCCTTCTCCGCCCGTCCGTAGACGCGTTTCGCTGTACCAATTAAACCCCCTCGGATTTAGGACTTTGTAACTCGCTAAAGCAGCGGCTTTTCGGCTCCTTGGAAGCGTACCAGTAAAAGAAGAGTCTAGCCGGTACAAAAAACAACTCAACCTACGCTCTTACTCTCGGCACACTTACCTCTGGTACCAGGAAGGCGCTGGTCCGTACAGGCGCGACGGAGTGCTCTCCTCGTAAGGCATTCCTTTGGGCCAGCTCGCCAGTTCCATCGTCATGCCCCAGGGGGTGAGGAAGTATACGAACTTCAGGCCTTCGCTTGGCTGTCCCGTTACCGTGGTCGGTTCACCCAGGACCTCGATGCTCGGCTGCTGCTTCAGGTAGGCGACGGCCGGCTCTATATCCTCGACGTAGAAAGCCAGGTGGCTGGCACCTACGGCGCTGTTTTTGGGCGGTTGCGTCTGCTGCTCTGATGCCTCAGGCACCTTAAACTCCAAGAGTTCGATGTTGGTATTGGGCCCGCAGCGGAGCGCGGCGAGGTTTAGCGTCGCGCCGGGGTGGGCGTTTAGATGGGTTCTCATCCAGTCACCACCTTCATCCTCGAAGGGGCCGGCTTTGTACAGAAATTCGCAGCCGAGCACGTTTGCAAAGAAGTCAACGGCCTGGTCGAGGTCCGGCACCGTGTAGGCGCAGTGGTCCACGTTACGGACTGTGGGGATGCTGCCTCCCTTGTTGCTCGTCGGTGTGTGCGCATCTATCTCAGCCTCCTCTCGTCCGCGGCAGCCTTGTCGTGACCTCATCTAGTAAGCCCACCTAGTTTTACGATCCTCTCGCGGTGCGACCCAAATTAGGGACGTGCCGTTCAGTCTATGTCCGGCGCCCCACGTAGACGTAGCTTCTGCCTTAGTTCGCGCCCGCGGGCCGTCTCGTAAGCGGCCAGTGCTACTAGAAGAAACGCCACCGCTCCGAGGGAGATGATGGCGGGGGCCAGTACCGCCAGGGGGACAAGTACCAAGGATGCAGCCGCCGCGAGTAGTCGGGGGATGCTGACGCTGCCCACGTCGCGCAGCCGGAATGCGTTGTGCCCGAGCAGGTACAGCGCCACGCCGCCGCACAACGCGACGGCGGGTACTACGGCGAGCGGGTCTCCGACGTGAGCCAGGGTCTTCTTTACGCCGAGGGCGACGAGGATCACGCCGGCGACCATCGGCAGGTGAAGGTAGCTGTAGGAGTCACGCGCCAGGGCGGCTCTCCGGGGTCCCTGCGCGCTTGCCAGGTTTCGCTCGGCGGCAAGCGCGACGTAGTCGAAGTAAGCCCACCAGAGTCCTGCAGCGACGACCACCCCCAAAACGGCGGCCAGCACGACCCCGACGCCGGGCTCGAGGCCAGTGGCACCCACCCCGATCGCCACGACCGATTCGCCCAGGGCTATGATGATGACGAGCCCGTGGCGCTCGACGAAGTGTCCGGTTCGCACACGCAAGCCCGAGACGCCGCGAACGAGCGCCACCCCATAGTCGATCCCGAGTGCCACCACCCAGAGAGCCGCCTGGGAGGAGCCGTCCAAAAAGCCGGCGGCGACGAGCAGCGTAGGACCTGCCAGAAAGCCCGGCGCAAGCCGTAAGACCGCCCGGCGAGTCTCCGGGTTCTCGGCGCCGGCGGCGAGCGCGTACAGGGCCACGTGCAACAGGCGAACGACCAGATAGGCGGCGCCGAAGAGCACGCCGGAGCCGCCGAACGCTCCGGGAACGGCGAGACCGGCCACGAGCATCGCCGCCATCGCCGAGAAGAGTACCAACCGCGCGGGTGTGCGCTCCTCGGCTGGCACGGCGTTGGTCAGCCACGAGTAGCAGACCCATGCCCACCATAGCGCGGCGAGCACCGCCGCCCCGCGCAGCAGCCCCGTCCAGGTAGGGTCCGAGGCGAGGAGGCTTGTGACCTGGGCGAATGCGAAGACGAAGACGAGGTCGAAGAAAAGCTCCAGCGGGGTGACCCGCTGCTCCCCTACGGTTTCTCTAGTCCCTTGTTCCGGGTGTGCGGAGCGTGCCGCGCTCATCGGGTAACTCTCTCTACCTTACGGGTTTTGCCGCGAGCTCCTCCGTATTCCAGCCAGCGGTCTTTGCCCCGGCCCCATAGGCGCTCTCCAGAAACTCCAGCAAGGTGTCTTTGGACGAGCCGCTATTACGAACAGCCTCGTAGGTAAGGAGCGCCGTACCTCCCTCCTGCCAGGAGGCGGCTTCCGGGCTCAAGGGTTGGTCGGTGAGGCCTTCGGGCTCGGGGGCGGTGTAGCAGTAGAAGGCTGGCTCGCGTAGATTGGTGGCATCTCCGACCCAGAACCCGCAGGAGATAACCTCGTGAGAGTAGGCCTCGCGGGTTACGGGGTCCACATCGTCGGGTAGCTCGACGCGCTTGCCGGAGAAGCGGGTGACGGCCAGATCGAAACTGTGCCAGTAGAGGTGTACGGGGTTCTGCTTGCCGGTGAACCGACCGGCGAACTCCTTGAAGACTTGATCCACCCACACGAGCACCTGATGGTAGCGTCGGACGTAGGAACGATTGCAAACGCAGTGATAAGTATTCTCTTCCAGAGTGTACTCGTCGTCGAGATCGAAGGGCTTCGTGTTTATGGAAGCCTCTATGCCAAGAGAGCCGAGCCCTCCCATGAGCCTGCTATAGAATTCGGCCACCGGCAAGTCGTCCAGTGCGAAAGAGAACTCCCCGCCCTCACTGTTCGTAACTACCAACTGATTCTCCAGCAAGTCGAAGGAGATATCGAAGGTCCCCGAGCAATGGGGTATCGGCCCGGTGGTGAGCCCCCGAGGGGTAACGTACAGGGTTACGTGCCACCAGTGGTTCTTGTGTGAAGAGAGCTCCATTCGGATCTTACCCACTACCTGGGCGTAGCGATGTAACGTCTCCTTTGTATCCTCCCACTCCTCCAAAGGAAGCGGCGGTAGCTCCATCTCCGAAAGCGCTGCTATCTCTTTAGCCATATATTCATCTCCCTTGGTCTCTGAGGCATTGATCCTTCATTCACGAACTCTCACGGGCGTCGTATTCTCTTCTCGCGGCCTCGACCTCGTCTATGTACTCCTCGGTCCACACGCACAACTCCGCGAGTATCCCGATCAAGGTCTCCCCGAGCGGCGTCAGCGAGTACTCCACCCGGGGCGGTATCTCAGGGAACGCCTCGCGCCCTACGAGCCCGTCCCGCTCCAGCCGCCTCAAGGTCTTTGTGAGCATCTTCTGCGAGATACCCTCTATATCCCTGTGGAGCTGGTTGTGGCGTATCGTGCCCCGCGAGAGCGCGTACAGGATCAAGACCGCCCACTTGTCCGCAATAAGCTCTAGCGTCCGCCGCGAGCGGCCACCAAGGTCGAAAACACTCTCCGAACCACCGGCTTCTCCTGGATTGTTAGGCACCATGAGGTAAGTGTGGCACCTTGGAGTACGTACTTGTTGTTACGACCATACCCTGATTAAATCACGTCTTGGAACATTGTGGTAGGCAACGCTACCTACCGATGAAGCTGTGTCTAAGATACAGGAGGAGTACTGATGAACGCCAGTAGTACGGCAACGGCCGGCATCCACCACGTAACTGCTATAGCGGGGGATCCGCAGCGGAACCTGGACTTCTACGAGGGTATTTTAGGATTGAGGCTGGTGAAGAAGACCGTCAACTTCGACGATCCCGGCACCTACCATCTCTATTACGGCGACGGGGTGGGAAACCCCGGGACCATCATGACGTTCTTTCCGTGGGCCGGTGCGCCGAAGGGGAGGAGGGGGACCGGACAGGTTGCGGTTACCGCTTTCTCTATTCCGAAGGATGCCGTGGGGTACTGGTTGCACCGCCTGATCGAGCACGGAGTGACCTTCGAGGGACCCGTGGATCGCTTTGATGAGAGGGTCATCTCCTTCGAGGACCCCGACGGATTGATGCTGGAGTTGGTAGCCGGCGGCGCCGGCGAGGATACCGAAGCCGAGGGCTCGTCAGTTTGGGAGGATGGACCGGTGCCCGCCGAGAATGCCATCCGGGGATTTTTTGGCGTAACGCTTTGGGAGGAAGGGCACGACAGGACCACGGGGGTACTTACCGATGTGCTGGGTCTTCGTCCGGTGCGCGACGACGGAAAGCGGTTCCGCTTCGCGGCGGCTAGCGCCTCTGGCGAAGGCGGGATACCGGGCGGCTTACCGGGCAGCGTAGTGGACATGGTGTGCCAGCCAGAGGGTTGGCTTGGTGCGGTGGCGGTAGGTATCGTGCATCACTTGGCTTTCCGGGCGGCTGACGATAGTCACCAGCAGGAGTTGCGCGGGGAGATCTCCGCTCACGGGCTCGACGTGACGCCGGTTCTTGACCGCCAGTACTTCCGATCTATCTACTTCCGCGAGCCCGGTGGGGTGCTCTTCGAGATAGCGACCGACCCGCCAGGCTTCGCCATCGACGAGGACGTGGAGCATCTCGGCGAAGAGCTGAAGCTGCCTCCGCGGCTAGAAAGACGTCGCTACCAGCTCGAAGAAATATTGCCACCGTTGCGGTTGCCGCGTTCGCAGACCCGTTCCGGTGTGGAGGCCCCGGAGCAGAAGAAGCTGGACTTCGGGCACCGCTTCGTGCCCGGCAACGATGAGACGACACCGACCCTCCTGCTCTTACACGGCACGGGGGGCAATGAGAACGACCTGATCCCGCTGGGTGGCGAGCTTTTACCCGGCGCTTCGCTCCTCAGCCCGCGCGGGAAGGTCCTGGAGCACGGGTTGCCCCGCTTCTTCCGTAGGTTGGCCGAGGGAGTGTTCGACGAGGAAGACCTCAAGTTCCGCACCGGGGAGTTGGCAGAGTTCGTCGAAGAGTCCGCTGTCAAATACGGCTTCGATCCGGCCAACCTCATGGCTGTGGGTTTCTCGAATGGGGCCAATATAGCGGCGAGCCTCTTGCTCTTGCGCCCTGAACTCTTAAGCGGCGCGGTACTCTTCAGGCCGATGGTGCCCTTCGAGCCAGATGCTACCGCAAGGCCTGATCTCAGCGGCAAGCCCGTATATATCGGTGCCGGAGAGATGGACCAGATCGTGCCGCGCGGGAACACTGAGCGGCTGGCTGAACTCCTGGAAAACGCCGGGGCCGAGGTAACCCTCAACTGGCAGCCGGGCGGACATGGTCTGGAGATGGCGGAAGTCCGGCAAGCCCAAAACTGGCTCTCACAAAAGCGGCTTCTAAGAGATAGCTCGTGAAGATCCAGAAGTGATGAGTACACTCATTACAACCAAGTAGGTCTCTTAATCGGGAGGATGGAAAGTTTGGACGACTTCAAAATACTAGGGGTTGCGGCGAGTCTCCGGCGCGCTTCGGTTAACCAGGGTCTCGTTCGCGCCGCCCACGAAGTTTGTCCGCAGGATATGTCCTGCGAGAGCTTTGACCTCGGGAGCATCCCTTTCTTCAACGCCGACGTCGAGGCCAGCGAAGCCGGAGACCCGGAGCCGGTACGTGAGCTTAAGGAGAAGGTCCGCGCTTACGATGCGGTGCTCATAGCGAGCCCCGAGTACGACTACGCGATCCCTGGGGTGCTCGCCACGGCGCTCGACTGGTGCCTGCGCTCTCCCTCGCCCTTTAGGCACAAGCCGGTAGGCATTATGGGCGCGAGCCCTAGTGGAGCCGGAACGGCCCGCGGCCAGATGGTCCTCAGACAGATCCTCTTGCACGCTCCAGCCTACGTAATGCTCGAGCCACAGATGATGATTTCGCACTCCTACGAACGTTTCGACGGAGAAGGCAATTTGACCGACGAACAGACACGCCAGAGGTTGGAACGCTTCGTCGTGGCGCTGCGCGAGTGGTCCGGGCGGCTACAGAATGCCGGACTTGCCGAAGGAGCGGCCACCCGATGATAGACGGAGGTGCAAACACCGGTGTAGTGCTGGTGACCGGGGCAACCGGCCGGCAAGGAGGAACCGTCATCGAGCATCTGATCTCCGCCGGTTTCCCGGTGCGAGCTCTGGTACGTGACCCGAACAAGCCGCGGGCGACGGAACTAGCCGACAAGGGAGCGAACCTTGCGGAGGGAGACCTCGACGACCCGGCCTCCCTCGGGCGGGCTCTGGAAGGGGTCTACGGCGTCTTCTCCGTACAGAACTTCTTCCAGGCCGGTTACGAAGGGGAGATCCGGCAAGGCACCTCTCTGGCCGACGCCGCCAAAGCCGCCGGGGTCTCTCACTTCGTCTACAGTTCTGTCGGCAGCGCTCATCGTGACACCGGCATATCCCATTTCGAGAGCAAGCGACGCGTGGAGGGACACGTGCGGTCCCTCGGCATGCCCTACACTATCGTGCGGCCCGTTTTCTTCATGCACAACGTCGTGCGGGATGCGCGAGCAGATCCTCGGTGGCGCGTTCCCCTCGCCCCTCAACCCTGACAAGCCACTGCAGCAGTTGGCGTTAGAGGATCTCGGCGCCTTCGTCGCAGAGACCTTCGCAGCCCCGGACCAGTGGCTCGGCCAGGAAGTAGACCTTGCCGGAGACGAGCTCACCATGCCCGAGGTTGCCGAAACCTTCGGCCACATCATCGACAAGGAGGTTTGTCATGTCCAAACAGGATGGGAAGAGTTCCGCCAGGCTGCCGGTGAAGAGATCTACGAGATGTACCGGTGGTTCGAGGAGGAAGGCTACGAGGCGGATATAGAGGCCTTGCGGACCAAAGGTCACGATCTAACCTCACTGGGGGAATACCTGCGGCACCACGGCTGGGAGGGTGCCGCCCGTGATTAGTAGGCAGGGCAGGTAGTATGAACAGAAGATGCCTGTAGGCTTCCTCACTGGGCAAATGTGAGGGTCTCTGCAACCAAGGGCGAAGTGACAGGGGCGAAGAAGGAGATGAGATGAGCGAGTCAAAAGACCAAGTAAGAAGCTTTGTACTGGACAACCCCGATGGACTCTACGATCCGTCGGCCAATGCCTATTCGCATATTGCTGTAGTGCCAGCGAACACACGGCTGGTTTTTATCGCGGGGCAGGTCGGGGGCACGCCTAAGGGGGACTTCGCAACGCAGGTACGGCAGATGTTCGTCAATCTGCGGACCGCTATCGAGGCGGCTGGTGGCGATATGGGCGCAATCGCAAAGCTTACAGTGCTTATCGTGGATCATAGTAAGGACAAGCACCGAGTTCTTATTGCAGAGGTGGAGAAGGCATTTGGTGCTGGTCTAAAGCCGACGTGTACGATCATCCCGGTGCCGTTGATGGCTTTCGACAATCAGTTGGTAGAGATCGAAGCTGTCGGTGTACTCAACAATTGACGCTTTACAAAACAAGATTCTTTCGGAGAGTCTTTTAAAAGCGAGAGGTTTGGAAGATGTCTCAAATTTCATCCCGTCACCCGTGGGTGATCCCGCTTACCCTACTCCTGATTACGGGCACCTGCCTCGGGGTTTCAGCCAACCTCGCTAAACTCGCCGCCGAGGCTGGCCTCAGCCCCTTATCCTACCTCACTTGGTCGGCCATAGGTGCTACGGTTATCCTGACAAGCGTCGCGGTCGTCCGCCACCGGCTTCCCCAACTCACCGCCCGTACCGCTGAGTACTTCTTGGTCTCCGGCCTTGTTACTTTTGCCGCGCCCAACTTTCTTTTCTTTGCTGCCGTCCCCCGGGTTGGGGCCGGCTTTGTTGCGCTCGCGATCGCGTTCCCGCCACTCTTTACCTACCTGGGCGCACTGGCCCTCCGGATAGAGCATTTTAAGGCCCGCCGGGCGGCTGGTGTGGTGCTCGCTTTGGGGGGCGCTGCTCTGCTTGCCTTGCTCAAGCTCTCCCAGCCGGACGCTGACCTGTTCTGGGTTGCAGCGACGCTCTGTGGCTCGATTATACTCGCCGTCGGCAATATCTACCGGACGGTCCGCTGGCCGAAGGGGGCCGCCCCCGACGCGCTCGCCCCTGGTATGCTCGCCGCGGCTGGACTCATGCTCCTCGCCTTTGGCGTAGTTGCGGGAACCTTTTCCGGCACCCCTAGCGGGTTCTCCCTGGCCGTACCGACAACGGGCGCCGCGCCAGCTCTTCTCATCCTCGCCCAAGTGGTTACATTCTCGGTTCAGTTCCTCTTATTCTTCGTACTCCAGAAGCGCGGTGGGCCTGTATACCTCAGCCTCCTCGGTTCGGTAGGCGCCATCGTCGGCGTGCCCATCGCTGTTCTACTGCTCGGGGAGGCTATACCACAAGGGCTCGCCATCGGCGGCGTCCTTATCGCCCTTGGCATCGGGCTTCTCACGCTCGGTGATCCGAAGGTTACGAAGAGGTTACAGGACCGGTGACCCTTCTTTGAGAAAATTATCCGTCATCTGTAGGCAAACGGATGATTTGAAGAAAGTCATCGTGCCCTTGACACTCATCTCAGGGCGAGCGGTCTCTCCTGGACGGTCTTGAAGCCCACGGCTTTCATGCAGAACTCCCTCTTCTGGGGATCTATGATCGCCAGGGGCAGACTCTTCGGGGCGGCGGGTGCCCGGAACGTCGCCACGGTCGCCGCCCGGGTACTCGCTGAAGGAGCCGGTGAAGCTCGCTTACAAGCTGTTACAAGCGAGTTTCCGAGAATCATCATTACCGGAAATTGAAGGCTTAAAAACCCATTTCTATGGGGTTTAGGAATCTATCTTGTAGACGAGTTTGCCCCGACGAACCAGCGGCCGATGACTTGGAGTTCAGGCTCGGTTTTTACGTCGAGGATCTCTAGTGTGGCGCCTCTTTCGTCTGAGACTTCCACGGCAAGGATGCCGGAGGGAGAAACGTCAACTACCGTACCAACGGCGCCGGACTCGATTCCGGCCTCCGGGACATCGTCCGGAATGGTTATGGTGTCGAGTTCGGAATATGTGCGGGCGGTTTCTTTCATGATTCTATTTTACTGCATTGCTTAATTCCTGCATTGCTTAATTACTCCACTATCGGGAACGCTGTAATCAGGCGTGGCTTCAGTGTTCTGTAGTCTCCGTGATCCGACGCCCACGCCGTCAGCACCGGGCCACGCTTCGCTGGCCCCTCGAAGTTCGGGATCACTACTCCGAAACGTCGGGAGTCGATGCGCGGTGGTCTCTCGATCACCTCGCCGCTAGCTACCTGTTGGCGGATCAAACGCTCCAGGAGCTCACCATCTCCTACGCCAATACTGAAGACGCTGTTCCAGAGCCTCAGCTTGTGCTTGCCGTCGGGGTGCGTGGGAGAGAGAAGATAGTCGTTGAGCTTTCGGCGGTCGATCACGCCTGAAGCAAACCAGCTAGGAGGTGGAGGCGGCTTTGGTCCTGGAGAGTTCATCCTCGGGGCATTCTACGCTGTTGTCGCATCTGATATGGTGGGCTCTGCCCTCAGTGACAGTTACCCCGTTGGCAGTGTTGCTCGGGAATACTAGGCTCCTTCGTAGTGCTCCGGGTAAGCCTCTTCCGGTGTAAGGGCGGCCAGGTCCTCGCGGTCCACATCAGCGGCGACCCCTTCTTTGAGCTTCCGGCCAACGTAGATGCTTTTCATCTTTCCATTCGTATAAGTGAATAGATACCAGTAAGGGCCGTGGTGGTAGCCACCGATCTGGCAGCGCCGGCAGTTGCCGCAGTTGATAAGCTGATGCTCCAGCCAGACGTGGCTGTATAGATCATGGCGTCGGGTCCCACGCTCCGGGAGTCGCTAGTGTGGCTGGTGGTTATCTTTACCTGGGGCGTTCTGTCTTCCTCACGTTCGCGCTCCCGCTGCTGCTGATCTTCTTTACGCTCTCCAATCCGCTGCTGTTCGGACTTCCGCTGCAGATAAAGGCTGATAATAGACAACATAAGAGCAATGGCTGCGGCGATGGCGGTGATCCAGTCTGGGATCATGCTCTGAACCATCTCCGCCACCAGGAACGCTTCCCAGGCTTTTCCTCGCCCTTTGTACGCCTTGTTTCCTTCGGCGGCTTCTGTGCATTCTCTCGGGCCATGTGCTTTAGTTTGATAATTTCCTTCTCAATATCATCTCTCGATTCATCTCGCTCTCTTCGCATTTTTTGTAGTCGCTCCTCATTACGCCGCAGGTGTCGCGACCACCTCCACAACAGTCCAGCAAATAGAAGCAAGATAAAACCAGTAGCCGCGCCTTGTACCCACACGGGAAGGTGACGGAGCAAGCTACTAAACGCTAGGTTCATAATCCCACCGACGAAGCAGCCGCCAGTTACGTACAGTAACGGTCCGAAGCTCTGATATTCGCCTCCATACTGAGACCATCGCTGCACTCTGCCGGTTACCTCAAGCATCCCAACGAGGGCCAACACGGCAGCCCCGGCAAAGGCCAGCAGTGTGAGGACCAAAAGAAGTTGATCAACTACTATCTCTCTATATACGGCCAATACCGCCACTGTCACGGCTGCACTCAAAGTCGTGAGGTGCTTGAACAGTTCGAACTCCATTTTTGCGAACTCTTCGGCTCCTGGCTTCCTACGATCCTCAACCACCAAACCATCTCCCCTACGCTGTCGTTCAGGAGATTCTATGTCACCACAAGCATCTCCGAAGATCGTTTCTAAGCTCTGCTGAGAACTCGGCCGGAACCACCACGGCGGCCAACGGCGGCCTTAACCTTCCAGGCGAGGCCATCCTGCAGGCCAGATAGCGGCCAGATCCAAAGGTATCAAAAAAGGGTGCGAATCCGACCATCCGAAAACCCCTTTTCTATCGGGTTCTGTTCCACAGCAAAAGGGGTAGCAAAAACCGGCCCTATTCTGCTAGGCTGCTTACTTTGGTGAACTGCACGGAGGATAAGCTTCAGAGAGTTCAGAAAAGGGGTGCAGATGTTTAGCAGGAGCATCGCGGCTATCACCATAGGAGCAATCTTCGGTGGAGTAATTGGTCTGCTTCTCGGTGTAGTTCTAGGTGCTGGCAATCCATTCGCCTACACAGGCATTGGCATAGCGCTGGGAGGAGCCATATTCATCTCTTACATCTTGATACGTGGCGAGTAACGCCCGAGACCTGCTTACAATGTCTGCGAAACATGGCTGGAGCCAGCCCTGGCTCCGCCTATGCGTTGCGCTGTTTTTGGCTAGGCCTGTCCTGGCGATGGACGCCTGAGTAGCAGGAGAGAGGAGACCGGCGTGGAAGGAGCCCGAGCTATAGACTCCCGGCGGCGGTGGGTGCTGACGGTCGTTTCGCTGGCGTCGGTGTTGGTGATCCTCGCGATCCAGATGCCCTCCGTCGTGCTGCCAGCAATCGGGGAGGATCTCGGGGCGAGCTTCGCAGAGCTGCAGTGGGTCGTAAACGCCTACGCCCTCACCCTGGCCGCACGCCACCTTGGTGGTGGCGAGCAACGGTCCCTGCTTTCTCAAGTCCAACGCGCTTTCCATACCAGGGAACACCTCCGCGAGCAGACCTCTCACAGCATGTTTCACAGCAGTTGGCCTACCGAACGGTATTCGGCATGCTCGAAGAATCCGAGAGCATCTGCAGGACTTACCGCAGAGAGTGCCGCGCCAAGCACATCTATGAGAGCCTCCTTGCTCCTGACTGCAGCTTTGCGTAGCAGATTCTTGATCTTGCTGAAGGCTTCTTCTATGGGGTTGTAGTCTGGGGAGTAGGCCGGCAGATAAAGCAGCTCACAGCCCGCTGCCTCGATCAACTCCCTGATGCGTTTCGGTCTGTGGGCACCGAGATTGTCCATTACCACCAGCTTCGCTTGCCCCGCCTTCAACTCCGGTACGAGCACTTTCTCTACGTAGGTCTCGAAAACCACTGCGGTGGTCGCCCCCTACACAGCCAGGCACTCTCCCATACCTTCAAAGCTCATGGAGGCCAGTAGGGTAGTGTTGCTCCCACGGTTACGGGGCACTTCCAGATGCACTCGCTCGCCTCTGGGTGCATAGCCATAGATCGGCGCTAGAGAAGTATGAACCCCCATCTCATCAACAAAGACCAACGACTCGGGCTTCGCCTCCGCGGCCACCATCACCCGCCAAGCTGCTCTTTTGAACTCGTCGCGCTCGGTGGCTACTACTGGTCCCCCTTTTTCCTCGTAGAGCCGAGCCGGACTATGGCACGACAGATCGTCGAGCGACTTACCAAAACCCCGGCTACGGCCTTCAGGTACTCGCGCCTCTGCCAGAGCGTTACGAAGGGACGTTCTTCTAGGTCCGCTGCGAGCAATCTCTTGGCTTTCTCATCCAGTTTCGGCTTCAAGCCGGGTCTCTTCTTTGGAGCAAGCGACTCACCTTTGCTCGCCATCCCAACGTAACGCTGCACCGAAGAAAGGCTCACAGAGAAGGTGCGGGCGGCCTCGCTCTTGCCCATACCACGTTCGGACACTGCTCCCACGATCTTTTTCCTGAGATCCTCTGAGTATGCGTTCATACGTCCATGATGCCTGTAGGTCAACCACTCTGCAACCTGCTGTGAGCAGGATATCCTCGCCCCTCCAGCGGGTGTCTACATCGTAGCCTTCCAGGAAGCTTGCGGCCCGACGTACCCCGCGTTCGTAGCCGCGGGCACGGTCTGGGATCTTGAGCCTTTTGGGCCCACGGTTTTGCTAAAATGACCGGAAGGGATCGAGGAACAACAGAGGAGGCACATATTATGGAAGGTAGGCTGACGGGCAAGACGGCTCTTATAACCGGGGCGGGCTCTGGCATGGGCCGGGCAATGGCACAGGTATTTGCCGCTGAAGGAGCCTCGATCGCGGCGGTAGACTTGAAAGTAGAGACAGCCGAGGAGACTGCACAGAATGTGCAAAACGAAGACGTCAGGGCTATTGGAATAGAGGCAGACGTATCCGACGCCTCCTCTGTAAATGAGATGGCAGAGCAGGCGACCACAGAGTTCGGGCGGGTGGACATTCTGTGTAACAATGCCGGTGTCCTAGACGATTACAAGCCTATTATGGACACCTCAGAGGAGCTGTGGGACCTCATCATAGGCGTAAACCTCAA
The DNA here is from genome assembly GCA_965213905.1 of Rubrobacteraceae bacterium. Lineage (GTDB taxonomy): Bacteria > Actinomycetota > Rubrobacteria > Rubrobacterales > Rubrobacteraceae > SIRX01. The sequence goes on from CBDCAK010000001.1 coordinate 152,823, forward strand.
AGGGATGTTTCTAGTCACCAAGGCGCTTATACCTCATATGATCGAGAACGGTGGCGGGGTTGTGGTCAATACCTCCTCTATTGCTGGCTTTATCGCCGGAGGTGGCGGTGCAGCTTATACCTCCTCCAAACACGGCGTGGTGGGCTTCACCCGCCAGCTCGCTTTCGACTACGGAGCCCAAGGTATCCGGGCAAACGCCGTGTGTCCCGGAGCGGTCGAAACGGGTATGACCAAGGAGCTTCTTGAAGCGGGTGACGCGGCGGTGATGGAGGCGATCAACTCCGTGCCCGCAGGCCGCTACGCCCAGCCCGAGGAGGTGGCGAAACTAGCCCTGTACCTAGCCAGCGATGACTCCTCCTTCGTGCATGGTGCTGCTATGCTCATAGACGGCGGCTGGACCGTCAAGTAGTATCTGGTCGCGATCACCGGTAACGCTGGCGATTCGTGGTTGGCGCGCGTGCTGAACCTGCCTGACGAATTGCGGCGCTTCGGCGCGAGTTAAAGTTAAAGAACCCGCTGACCCGGTGGTAGCACTTAGTGGGACATTAAAAGCGGCTGATGTTAGGCGGACGACTTTCTGTCAGACTGGACATACTTCTCCGAACGTCGAGACGAGGTCTACTAGCGAGCGCCCCCACCGGTCTAGCCTCCAGTCGATGATGACGTTGATCTCTCGCCGACGGGTAGCCTTCAGAAGCTTTTCGCGCTTTTCGCGCTTTTCTCGCTCCTTCACGCCCGAGCCGACCTACGAGATCTCCACCTTCACGGTCCAACCTCGACGCTCTGCGTACTCGCGCATCGCCGAAAGCTGCATCGGCAACGTCTGCTGGTCGTGAGTAGAGACCCTGGCGTAGAGTCCCACCCTCAAGGACTTCTCCACTAAATTACCCCTCTATGAACTCCTGGCCAAAAACCCTCTACAAAATGAGCTACGAAAACCGCCTTTCTATGCGGTTTACAGGAGGCCATTTTACCCTGGCTAAAAACTTTAGTTTTTAGCCGGCATCAACCGATCGGTTGATGCGCTCATCGACCATCAGGACGACTTGTTTTTGAACCTTACGGGTGATTACTTCCGCGCTTCCTCCGACGATACTTGACGTGATGACAATCCTATAAGGAGAGGAGATAGCTGGCATGCAATCCTCCAAGGAGACGGTGATCCGGGTAGAGAATCTACGAAAATCTTACGGGTCCACGAGGGCTGTGGACGACGTCTCGTTCGTGGTCGAGCAGGGTGAGATCTTCGGCGTCGTTGGACCAAACGGGGCGGGCAAGACGACAACCGTGGAGTGCCTGGCCGGTTTACACAAGCCCGATGAGGGCAAAGTACGGGTCCTCGATCTCGACCCGGAACGGGAGGGCAGAAAGCTTAGGGAGCGCGTCGGCATCCAGCTCCAACAGGCGGCGCTGCCGGACGACATCAAGGTGTGGGAGGCGCTGGAGCTCTACGCTTCCTTCTACAAAACCGCTTCCGACACGCGGCCCTTGCTGGAGGCGTGGGGCCTGGAAGAGAAAGCTAACACCCGCTTCAAGACCCTCTCCGGCGGACAGAAGCAGCGTCTCTTCATCGCCCTCTCGCTCGTCAACCGCCCCGAGCTAGTGTTCCTAGACGAGATCACCACCGGACTCGACCCACAGGCCCGGCGAGCGACCTGGGAGCTGATCCGCGAGATCCGCGAGCGTGGCACCACAGTCGTGCTGGTGACCCACTTTATGTATGAGGCCGAGAAGCTCTGCGACCGGGTGGCGATTATAGACGGCGGACAGGTTGTGGCCCTCGACTCGCCCGAGGCTTTGATCGGTGAAGTAAGCACGGAGACCAACGTGCGTTTCGGCGGCCTGAACGGCTTCGATCCCGCTCCTCTGCGCGCCCTGCCAGGCGTGAGCCGGGTGGCGCACGAGGCGGGCGACGTGGTCGTCTACGGCGACGGTCCGCTGCTCGCACGAACCGTGGTCGAACTGGATCATCATGGGATCACCCCTACAGACGTGAGCGTGGCCCGTCCCACACTCGAAGACGTTTTTATCGAAAAGACCGGAAGAAAGATCCGGGACTGAGAGGAGTAGAGATGCAAGCCCTATTGAAGATGACGTGGGTAGAGATGAAGCTGTTCCTAAGGGAGCCGGCGGCGGTCTTTTTCACGCTGGCTTTCCCGGTTATGGTGCTCCTACTCTTCTCCTCTCTCTTCGGGAACGAGCCGGTGCAAGGATCTCCGGGCCTCCGAGGAGTAGACGTTATGGCACCGGCTTACACGGGCATGGTGATCGGTACCACGGCCCTGCTCGGTCTGCCCATCATTCTCGCCGGATACCGGCAACAGGGCATCCTGCGACGGCTCCGTGCAACACCGCTGCACCCCGCAACGATACTCGCGGCCCAGGTATTCGTGAACCTCCTCATGACGATACTGGGTATCGCGCTGCTCATCGCCACGGCGTTCTTCGTCTATGATCTGCGCCTGCCCGAAGCTCCACTCTCGGTGGCGCTCGCCTTCGTAATCGCAACCCTGAGCTTCTTCGCGGGCGGGTTTGTTCTGGCCGGATTGCTCCCGTCGGCAAGGACGGCCCAGATCGTGGGGCAGGTGATCTTCTTCCCCATGTTCTTCCTCTCAGGAGCGGCCGGCATTCCACAAGAGATGTTCCCGGACACCCTGAGAAGCATCTCAGACTTCCTACCGCTCACCTACGTCGTCAACTTGATCCAGGACCTGTGGATAAAGGGCAACTGGAACCTGACGGCGCTTGCGGTGCTGGCCGGCCTCCTTGTGGTCTCCGTAATAATCTCGGCCCGAACTTTCCGGTGGGAGTGAGGAGACAATGATAAACCAAAATCTTCTGCTGAAGACAACGAACCTGACCAAACGCTACAGCGGTGGCATCGTGGCGGTGGATAGTCTCGACCTGACCGTTCGCCGGGGTGAAGTCTATGGCTTCCTCGGTCCGAACGGGGCCGGTAAGACGACCACTTTGAGGATGTTGCTCGGCCTGATCCGCCCTTCCTCTGGAAGCGCGACGGTGCTCGGCGAACGTCCAGGATCTTCGTCCAGCCTCTCCCGTGTCGGATCGCTGGTGGAGACACCGACTTTCTATCCCTACCTCACGGGACGGGACAACCTGATCGGCATGGCCCGGCTCTCGGGAGTATCGAATCCCAAAAGCCACGTAGATGCGGCATTGCGGCAAGTCGAGTTGAGAAGCAGAGCCAAGGACAAGTTCAAGAAATATTCGCTGGGTATGAAGCAACGGCTCGGGGTTGCTGCGGCACTTCTAAAAGACCCGGAGTTGCTGATTCTGGATGAGCCTACTAATGGACTGGATCCGAAGGGTATGGCGGAGATGCGGGATCTCATCCGGTCTCTGGGCCAGGGTGAGAGAACCGTGCTGCTCTCCAGCCACCTTATGGGTGAGATCGAGCAGATCTGCGACCGGGTCGGTGTGATCCAGAACGGCAAACTCGTCGCCGAAGGGCCGATCGCGGAACTCCGCGGCGAAGGAGGGCTGTTGGTACGCGCCGAACCCACCGACAAAGCCATCCATGTGGCCTCGAATATCAGCGGCGTCGAGGAGGTTTCTATATCGGACGAGACTATACGAATAACAGTGGATCCGGAGCAAGCACCCGAGATTGCGCGCACGCTTGTCGAAGCGGGTGTCGGTATAAAAGAGATTCGACCAGCCCAGCGTTCCCTCGAAGAGGCATTCTTCGAACTTACCAAAGAGGAGGCAGAGTAGCCTATGATGTCCAGTTTCTCTTTCGAACTTATGAAGCTCAGAAAGCGTCCGTCCACCTGGGTGCTGGGGCTGTTTCTGGTCCTCATAGTGCTCTTCTTCGACTACTATCAGTTCTACTCCGCCATTACCTCCCTTGAAGCTGGCGGCAGCGATCCCACGCAGCAAGTGACGGACGTTGGTGAATTCAAGGAGTATCTGCTCCCCGCCAGCGTTACCGTCAACGTCTCCGGCCTACTCGCCACTTTCGGCGGTCCTGTAGCCCTGATCCTGGGCGCTCTCTCAGTAGGTGGCGAGTATGGATGGGGAACGTTGAAGACCATTCTGACGCAAAGCCCCGGCAGGTTCTCTGTAATCTCGGGCAAACTTCTGGCGGTCGGAGCCGTGGTCCTCGCGTACTCTGCGCTCGCCCTCGTGTCGGGAGCGGTGGGGAGCTATGTAGTAGCCGGCGCCTTCGACCGGACTGTAGAGTGGCCGTCCATCTGGAACCTCATAAAGGGACTAGCCGTGATCTGGCTGGTCCTCGCAGCGTGGGCATCCTTGGGAGCGTTTCTCGCCGTGCTCTTCCGGGGAACCGCCCTGGCGATAGGACTGGGCCTAGTCTACGGGTTGGTGGTAGAAAGCCTCATCCTCGGTTTTTCGGAGGGTAATAGAGTCCTGGAGACGCTCACAGAAATTCTCCTCGGCACGAACGGCGCGGAACTCTCCAACTCCCTCGGCACCGCGCCAACCGCCTTCACCCCACCAGACCCCGCCGACCCTGTGCAAGCCACGCTGGTACTCGGAGGCTATGTGCTGGTGCTGCTCCTGCTGGCGGCCTTCGTGTTACGGAGACGGGACGTAACGTGACCGACTCTACGGGCGAGGAGTAAGATGAAGGTGATGAAGACACTAGAGAGCATAGTTCAGAGTGCCAGAGACAAAGGTATTTTGACACCCGCCCGGCGTTCGGGCCGTGGATCAACGGACACCATAGAACGCTGGTACTACAGATCCCACCTCGTCTTCTACGTGTTTCTCGCTATTATAACCGTCGTTCTACTCCTGACAGGTTTCCAATCCTGGTCCCTGCGTGGTGTGGCGGTGGTTCTCGCACTGGCCCTCGGCATTTGGCACTGGTCGACGCTTTTGCGGCATCCGCACTGGGCGCAGGAGCAACCGCTTCCTGTGTTGATGTTTTTCGTGGTGGCGATACCGTTATACGTTGGACTCGTGTGGATCGACCCCGGCTACCAGTTCCTAACGTTCTTCTTCTACTGGTACAACTTCTCCCTCTGGCAGATTCGCTGGTCGATACCCGGCGCAGCCGCCCTGACAATAATGCAGATCTGGTTAAACGGTGGCCTAAACGTGCTGTGGCCTCCGAGCCCCGCACTGATCGGAGGATTTGCCATCCTCCTTACCGTCTCCGGGGTGCTGGCTGCACACATTGGCTCCATCGCCAAACAAAGCTACGAGCGACAGCGGCTTATCGAGGAACTGGAGTCCACGCGCAAGGAGCTGGCGGACGAGGAACGCCGGGCCGGGATGCTCGAAGAGCGGGGCCGGCTGGCGCGAGAGATCCACGACACCCTTGCGCAAGGGTTCATCAGCATCGTTACTCATCTGGAAGCCGCAGAAGAGGAACTGCCTCCAGGAATAAAGCCCGTGGAGCATCATATGGAACGGGCAAAACGCGCGGCACGGGACAATCTGGTCGAAGCCCGCAGGCTCGTTGCGGCGCTCAGGCCGGAGATCCTAGAGACCTCGTCATTGCCCGAGGCGCTGACGAGGCTCGCCGAGCGGTGGTCGGAGGACACGGCGGTTCGGGCCGAGGTGACCGTGACCGGTGAAGAACGCAGGCTCCCACAGGAGCTTCAGGTCACCGTGCTACGGATAACTCAGGAAGCACTGTCGAACGTCAGCAAGCATGCGAGAGCGAGTCGCGTTACCGTGACGCTATCGCACATGGAAGATCTCATCGCGCTGGACGTTCAGGACGACGGCGATGGATTCGATCCGGAGCCATCACCCAATGGTCAGGACGGTGGAGATGGCAGGTTCGGCCTCCGGGTAATGCGCGAACGGGTCGAGCGAACCGGCGGCACCCTTCTCGTCGAGAGCGTACCCGGCGAAGGGACTACCCTCGCCGTCCAGTTGCCGCTCGAAGCTAAACAGACCGCTACCGGGGTCCTGGGGTCCGGGTGATCGAAGTCATACGTATTCTCATTGCCGATGATCACCCGGTCGTAAGGTCCGGCCTCGAGAGCATGCTCTCCAAACAGCCCAACTTCGAGGTGGTAGGAGAAGCGGACAACGGCCGCGAAGCCGTGAAACTCTCCGACGAGCTACGACCCGATGTCGTACTCATGGACCTCAGAATGCCCGAGATGGACGGGGTCGCTGCCACGGAGCGGATCCGGGCTCGCCACCCTAAAACGAACGTCCTAGTCCTCACTACCTACGACTCCGACACGGACATCCTGCGCGCCGTGGAAGCGGGTGCGACCGGGTATCTGCTGAAGGACTCCCCCCGCGAGGAGCTCTACGAAGCGGTCAGGGCTACAGCCTCGGGTCGAGTGCTCCTTGCCCCTGTGGTAACGCAGAGATTGATGAGTCACATAAGAGAATCCAGCCAGCGGGCGCTGAGCAGACGGGAGCTTGAGGTGCTGGATCTGGTGCGCCGGGGCCTGAGCAACAAGGAGGTTGCGCGCAGCCTCCACCTCAGCGAGGCAACCATCAAAACACACCTGATCCACATCTACGGCAAACTTGATGTCGACGACCGCACCTCGGCGGTAAACGTCGCCCTGGAGCGAGGTATACTCAGCCTGCGAACCTAGTCGAGAGCATAAAGAAGTGGGGCCATCCTCCGTATCTCTCAACAGAGTTGCCCCGGGAATTTTATGCTCTCCAAGCACGTAGAAGAGCTCTTGGAAGAGGACATGCCGGCCAGGATCGCGGCAGAGAGGTTACGAACGGCCTGGCTCAAGGACCGGCACGAAGTGTGGGGTGGTTACGGCGAGTAAGGAAGGTTTCTCGTGACCGAGGTCTCTGGTGACCCTTAGCATGGCGCAGCGCCGGGTTCTTGAAGACTGGATGCGTTCCAAGGGAATAGGCCAGTGCCCGGCTTGCGGGGAGAATCGTTGGCGCTTCGCTGAAGCTGCCTATGTCAGGGCACTGTTGGAAAAGGGCGAGGAGGACCTGACCGAGGGCGATGGGGTGGTGAAGATCCCCTGCGGTAACTGCGGGTATGTGGCGCTCTTCGACGCCGAGATGCTCGGCATCAGAGGAGTATGGGCGCAAGACAGGAACCCGTAGCGCGCCATGGACTCTCAAAACGTTAAATTTCGGAAAGCAGCAACCGGACCGGCGGGAGGGGGGAAATAGCCAGCCCGGATACTGTAATACGCTGAGTATAGGATCGGGCCAAGCCCTCGTCATCCCCTAAACGGGTGATATTTGATCTTGTTGTCAAACCGTTATCGGAACGAAGCCAACCCGCAACATCGAACCCTTATTCATCCAACTACCGAATAGGTTAGCCTTCTCGGAAGTTCGTTGCCCGATGACGGGTTTTGGGTACTTAGTAACCGTAAGCCATGGAAACATGGAAAGGAGGAGATGAGATTAGTGTACATAGTTACCGAGGGGATGGACGACCCTACGCTGGCCTCGGTCCCACTGCATATCGCGGCCAACGGTACTTTAGAGATCGGGCAGGACACCTCGGTGGTCCTGGCGGGGGACGCAACGGACCTGGTTGTAGGCGGCAACGCCGAGCGTGTGGAAGGCGTCGGTGTGCCTTCGATGCGAGAGTTGTTGAGCAAGTTGAGGGAGCACGAGGTCCCGGTGTATGTTTGAAAGGGATGCGCACTCGCCCGTGGGGCGACAGAGAAGCAGGAGAGCCTGAAGGTTGTCAATGACCAGTGGGCGGAGCCACCCGACGTGGCGAGGCTGTGTGGGGAGGCCGACCAAGTACTCACTTTCTAGGCCAAACATGTCCATACTACCAAGGAGGCGCTAATGATTAATGCTGAACCCGAAACCATCGTTAGGGAGGCCAAGACCGTCGCGGTGGTGGGAGCTTCCAATGACCCCGAGAAATACAGCCACGAGGTAGGCAGCTACCTCAAAGAGCAAGGCTACCGTATCATCCCGGTGAACCCTACAGAGGAGGAAGTGCTCGGGGAGCGCGCCTACGATACGGTAGATCAGGTGCCTGAGGAGGTCGACGTGGTGGAAGTATTTCTCCCCGCCGAGAAGACGCCGCAGATCGCCCAGGACGCGGTACGGGCCGGTGCCAAGGTGCTGTGGCTGCAGGAAGGCATCGAGAACCAGGAGGCGCGCCAGATAGCCGAAGAAGGAGGGCTCGCCTACGTCGAGGATAGGTGTATGCGCAAAACACACGAAAGCCTACAGAAGAGTTAAGCACCTCTATCCGACCAGCAAACCCTACCCGAGTGAGGTCATGGAAACTCGGAGAAGGAAGAGATGAACAACCCCAAATCATACGAGATCGTCAAAGAGGCGGAGGATCTCCTCGGCGATGTAGTCGATCTCTGGGAGGCGGAAGGCAAGAACGACCTCCCGCTCGCCCGCCGGACCCGCGGAGTGCTCGACCGGCTTGAGGCGTGGCAAGACGGAGCATCCGGAGAGGGAATGGAGTCCGGAGAGCCGGTAGGCAACGAGGCAGAGGAGGTGTGCGTGGCTCAATACGCCGCGCTAGAGCGTATCGCAAGTGGTGTGCGGCCTTCCGGAGGAGCAGGTAATAAAAGCCTGTCCATGCTCACTTTGCGTGAGGCCCGCGGCATCGCTCAAAACGCCCTCCACCTCTCAGAAGACCGTGTAAGCGGAAGGCGGACAGCAAATCGGGAAGCGACGCACGAGGCCGAGCGTCTGCGCGACCGGGCACTCTCCGGCGACCTCGAAGGCACCAAGAGGGAGGCTCACCGTATCCTGGAGCGCAACGAGGCGCAGGATGTGGGCGGCCAGGGGGAGACTCTACGGGCATTCGCCCAGACGCTGCTGGGTTTCCTGGAAGGCAAAGTCGGCCTGGACGTCCGGCGGGCGGCGACCTTCGGTAGCGTGCGGCGCGAACGGGAGGCCCGGGAGGCCGCCGAGCGCAATGTCGAGCGGATAGAGCAGGAAGCGGCCGGGTTACGCCGGACACTCGGGTGGTACGCTGAACAGAGCAACTACCGTCTGCCCCACGGTCATTTAAGACAATCCGAACATCCTAAGAGCTTGGCCGGCCGCGACGGGGGACAGAAGGCCCGCAAGGCGCTAGAGGAGACCGATTGTGGCCGAGAAGCTGCGCGGCAACTCGGGGCAGCAGAGGAGTTCGTCCAACGGATGCGGGCTGGTCTCGAGTACTATGAAGAAGCACTCACCAAGGGCGAACCACCGGCCGGAGGAGGCGGCTAAGAGCTCAGAGTCTCGCCACCCCGACCCTGGCACGCTGCTCGTCGGAGAGGGCGTACTTCATCACCTGGGAGAGGTCGGAGTGTCCCATAAGCTCCGCAAGCTCCCTCACCTGCCCCAAGTTCTCCTGCAGGTACCAGGTTCCGAACGTGCGCCTGAGGTCGTGGGGCTTTATCCCCACCTTCTTGATACTGCTCTGCCTGACCCACTTGTACAAGCGTCGGCGCAAGGTGTTCTCCGTTACCTTTCTTCCCTTATCGTTCAAGAAAAGGTGGGGAGCACGGTCCTCCCCGGCCGATAATAGTTCATTCCTGGCCCGCAGGTAGCGTCTCAAGGATTTCCTGAGCTTCGGACTCATCGGCACCACCCGCTCCTTGTTGCCCTTGCCCCGTGCCACCCTTACCTCCTCCTCGCCGCGGGAGAAGGAGAGGTCCTCTACGGTTAGTGCTGTCGTTTCCTCTATCCTGAGGCCCGCGTAAATCATTACCGAGAAGGCCGCATGATCCCGGGCAGCGAGCGCCCGCGCTACCGCCCGTCTGCTCGCCGCTTTCACGTCCTGGGCTGGCTCTATTGAACCTTCCGTTTCCTGGCTGGCAGCTACCGCTAGGGGAGAGAGGAGCATCTCGGCTTCACGCTTGGTCAGATAGGAGCGTTTCGGGGACCGCTGATGGAAGCGCACCTCGTCGAGATCCTCCATAGGGTCGGGTAGTTTGTACCTTCTGGAGATGGTCTTGAAGAAGCTCCTCAAAACGGCCAGATGGCTCTTGCGGGAGGTGTCCGATAGGCCGCGTTCCTTGAGGTGGACCACATAGGCCTCTATGTCGTCGGCGCCCATATCTATATAGGGTGCGTCCACCGGGGCACCGGCGGTAGGGGCGCCAGCGGTACCGGCCGAGTCCTTCTCTACAGCCGTATCTATATAGGATGGCGTATAGGATGGCGCGCCGTCTTCGCCGAGTCGTGCCGCCATCCATCGCTGGAAGAGGTCAAGCTTCTTGCGGTACTCGTCTATGGTCCTCTCAGCGCGCCCACCGGCGCGCTTGGCCGAGAGGAAGAAGTGAATTGCGTCGCCGAGGTAGAGCTCGCCGATTTCTTCGTCCCCGACCTGCCAGATGCGTTCGTCCGAGCCGCTTTCCGTCGCCATCGTGCCCATCCTCTCTCAACAGCCAATATGAAGATACTCTCTATTATCTTACACGCTGGAAAGCGAGTATTCAGCTTATTTATGGGGTTTTGGTCGCTATAGCCGACAAAGACGAATTATCTTACACGGGCAGGGCGGTGGTTTTGGTCCTCGATGACGTGATCGAAGTCCATCAGTCCTCTACTCTGTTTGCTTGGTGAGGTTGGTGTCTGGGTGGACGAACGGGTTCTCGACTCTTACCCCTTCGTAGCTCTGTCCGGGATTCAGATCCTCGGAGTAGAGCACCTCACATCCTGCCGCGGCCGCACTCCTTACTATCATCGCGTCCCAAAATGAGATCTGCGAGTGCCGGTGAATATCTATGGCTGAGAGCACGTCCTGGGAGCCGGGACGGTGAACCATCCAGTGAGAGTAGTCCTCGACGATCTGGCGGGCCTGTTCGGCGCCGAGAGGCTTTTGCAGCTTGCGGGTCACGTTCACGAAGAACTCCTGTAGCACCTGCACGCTCAGGTACCCCGACCCTCTACGCCAGAGTGTCTCTACGAGACCGCGGGCCACCTCCCGCTTGTCCCCGGCACTCCGGTCGTGGGCGTAGAGCAGGATATTGGAATCCACAAACGCGCGTTCGGCTTCATCGCTATCCAAGGCGCCGGCCCTTAGCGTTCATGACGCTCATGAAGTTCGTCCCTGCTCCAGCCCCTCTTTCCTCCGGTGCCAAGATCTAAGCCGTCCTGGAGCCTGTTGAGGCTGCGTTCCCTGGCAGCCCGGTATCCATGCTCTTCCTCTACAAGCTCTTGAAGCACCCGGGCCATCAGCGCCGAGATCGAGGTCTCCCTTTGTGCTGCAATAACCTTTGCCTCTCGAACAACCTCTTTGGGCAAAGAGAGCGTGATGTTCTGCCGCACTTGTTTGTCAGTCGCCACCTAAAAACTCCCTACTTCCGCCTGTCCCTACGGAGCTTACAATCTCTGGCTGGACGTCACATTCATAACAGTGTAGCACGTATTTACGTGGGTACGTGGGTACTGGCAGGGATCACTTCTTGGTTTCTGTGACGAGTTTTTGTGCCGCATTTCGGCAGATTCGTACGTTTCCAATGCTCCAGGAGACTAAAACTCGCACCAGAAGGTTAGTTCTCTTACGAGTCTCTTGCGGTAGGTCGATCCTCGACGCGCCCTGTGGCGCATACCGGAAACCCGTCCACGATGGTTTGACTAGCGGTGGGCAGACCTAGTCGTCGTTCCACTATCACCAGATCAGCCGCTGCCCCTTCCCGGATATTGCCCCTCTCGTTCATGCCTATGGCGTATGCGGGACCAGAAGAGACCAACTGAATTGCCTCAGGTAGACCAATCTCGTCGCGTTCCGCCAGCCGGAAGGCGGCCACCAGCATACTAGGGGGATGATAGTCGGAGCAGAGGCCGTCCACGAGCCCGAGCCTGACTGCTTCGGAGACAGAAAGGTTTCCCCCGGACGATTTGCCCCTGACAGCGTTCGGGGCGCCTAGGAAAACCGAGAGTTCAAGCTCCTTAGCCCGCAGGGCGGTTTCGGCGTTGATAGGAAACTCTGAGATCTCGACCCCCTTCTTGGAGAGTAAATCAACTTTTCCTGGACTATCGTCGTCGTGGGATGCGAATATAACCCCAGCGCTTCTAGATGCGCGAGAGAGGCGGTCCGTCCGGTCGGCAACTATCCCATTCTCTACAAGACTCGCTCGTTCTATTGCGGCAGCGACCTCCGAATCGTCGACACTCAGGTCTTCGGTCCAGTAGCGCCTGAACCACTCCAGGTCGCTAAATTGTCCTTGGCCTGGAGTGTGGTCCATCATAGAAACGATCCTAACATCGCACGAACTCAGGATCTCTTTGACCGCCTCGACTGTCCCGTCTTCGGGTAGCTCACAACGTACATGGAGCTTGTTATGCACCAGGCCCTCTTCCCGAAACCGGTCCACCACCTCGCACAGGAGGCGCGCGCGGTCCGGACTCCGCTTAGTATCCCGCATGAAGGATATGGCGTGAAAGCCGGAAGTGATCCCACATCCAGCGAAGATACGGTCTGTCTCCAGGAATGCGATCTTGGCCATAAACTCCACACCCGGACGTGGGACGAGTTGCTGTTCTATGACGTCAGAATGCAGATCTACTAGACCAGGTAGCACGTATCTCCCAGCGGCATCAATTGTTTGCCCGGAGCGTTCTGGACGAGATAAGAGACCTGCAATCCGGCCTTCCTCTATCACGACCGTCGCGCCTTCGAGCACCGCCTCCTGAGTTACGACCCTTGCGTTGTTGATCGCCCGTAGCATTGCCTCACGTACTCATCGGAAGCTCGGCTACTTCTCTGGCGAGACCGCACCATCGCACGTCCCCATCCTCCAACACAAGAGCACGATCAGCCAGGACCCCAACGGTGTGTGTGTCGTGGAAGACCCCGAGCATGGTGGTCCCCGCCCGTTTCAAGTTTATTATCGCGTTCATCGCTAAAGAGCGAGTTTCGGCGTCGAGAGCGCTCGTGGGCTCGTCCAGGAGCAGCAGGGCTGGTCGGGTGACTAGCGCCCGCGCCAGGTTCACCCGCTGCCGCTCGCCACCACTCATCGTTGCCGGGTACGCTTCCCAGAGGTTAGGGGGCAAACCTAACGAGTTCATTATCGAGGAGGCACGGTTGCGTGCCTCCTCCGGATCTGCGCCACGGTGGAGAAGCGGTTCAGCTACAACATCGCAGGCCGATGTCCTCGGTACGGCGTGGAGAAACTGGGAGACGTAGCCGACCTCACGTTCGCGCAGCCGCAAGACCTCGCGATCTGAGGCAGCTGCCAGGTTCACGATCTTACTCTCGGAGTAGTAGAAGACCCCACCCCGTGTGGGTAGGTAGCGTCGATAGATGCACCTAAGGAGCGAGGATTTGCCCGAACCTGAACGTCCGACTATGGCCAGGAACTCACCGGGCTCAACAGAAAAGCTCACGTCTTTGAGAGCGTGTAAAGTCCGTCCTTCCAGCATGTGCAGTGTGAAATCTTTGGAGAGCGATTCTACTTTCAGGTGGTACATCTTCCTCCTCATTGCGGCGTTATAAGACGGAGCTAACTAGAAGTTGTGTGTACGCATGCTGGGGGTCTTCCAGAATCTGGTCAGTCAAGCCCGTCTCCACGACCCGTCCATTACGCATCACCAGAGTCCGCTCGGTGAGGAGACGAATTATGCCAAGATCGTGTGATATTACGAGTGTCGCTACACCAGTTTCCATCTGTATATCCCGAACGAGATCCAGGATTTTCGCTTGCACGGAAACATCCAGTCCTGTTGTGGGTTCGTCAAGTATAAGTAGGGCAGGACGATTGGCGAGCGCCTTAGCGAGTTGCACCCGCTGGCGCATTCCGCCGGAGAAGTGACGCGGAGCCTCATCCATCCGGTCCGTTGGGGTCTCAGCCCGGTCGAGCAGATCCGAAGCCCGGCTCCGCATTCTCCCAACATGCCGCCAGTCCGCCGCCAGCAGCCGCTCGACCACATTGCCGCCGGCGGTTACGTCTAGGTCCAAACCCTGCTGCGGGGTTTGGTAGACAATGCCGATATCGAAGTTTCTTAGCTTCCTCTTTTGGGTGGCGTTGGCAACAAACATATCGCGCCCGCCGAAAGGAGTAAAGCGTGCCTCGCCAGTCGTAGGCTCTATATCGAAAGCGAGGCAGCCAGCGACCGTGCTTTTGCCGCTACCGGATTCACCGACAACACCAAGCACCTCCCCAGGACCCACCTCGAACGTTACACCGGCGCAGGCAACGACGGAACCGCAGTGGGGGCAGGTATTTGTCCCGGTATGAGGGCTGGTTTCCTCAAGGCACCGGTCGCATCCGGGGCCGTAGATGCGGGTCAAATCCTCTACCTCCAGCACCAAGTCGTTCACGGCGTCACCTCAAACCTCGAGCGGTAGAGAGAATGAAACTCCTCCCGCTCGAGCTTCGAGCAGAGCGCCAGCTTGTACGCCCTGGCCTCTCTAGCACGCTCCACCGCTTCCCGCATAAGCGCCGCGCCGATTCCCTCTCTTCGGCGCTCTTTGTCCACCGCGACGTTCTCGACTACCGCGTAAGGTTTTCCGCCATGGACGGGATTTGGGAGAACTGCCATGACGAGGGTTCCCACTGTTTCGTCATAGCCTTCGGCTATAAGTGTCTCTTGATTCGGATCGATGAGTAGCCGAGTAAAGATGTTCCCAGCTTCAGAACCCGCTAGAGCTTTTCCTTCCGTGTTCGGGCCTTCGAGAGGGCTGTAGAGTTCAAGCAGGCGGTTCAAGTCCTCCGGGCGGGCATCGCGTAACCTCATCACAAAGCCTCCCGTCGCTGGTCGCAGAAGTTGGTGTCGGAGCAGGTATAACGAGTCTCACCAGTCGACTCGTCAGTAGTCTCGTCAAGGAAGGTGCCTGTGGAGCCGCAGCGGCGGCAGGGTTCGGGGAAACGCTCGACCCGGAAGCGGTGGTCGTCGAATTCCAAAGGCTCCACGCTGGTGTGCGGTGGGACGGCATAGATGCGCTTCTCCCGGCCCGCGCCGAAAAGCGAGAGGTAGGGTGCTTCGTGGAGTTTGGGAACGTCCCAGCGGGGTATTGGACTAGGGTCCATCAGGTAGGTACGGTTGACAATCACCGGGTATCGGGCTCCGACTGTTATCTCCTTGTGCTTTGCGACGCTTTCGTAGAGGAAGAGCCATATCTTGGAGTAGTCTCGCTCAGCATGCATCCTGCGCGCCTTCGAGAGACGAGGTTCGACTCTCTCCAGTGGCTCGGGTATTGGAACCTGGAAGACCAGGATCTGGTCCTCTCTTAACGGCTCCTCTGGAACACGATGCCGAGTCTGAACGATAGTCGCTTCAACAGTGTTGAGCGTCGTTTCCACCTCTGCCATCCGGGCAACAAGACTCCGCATGTTGACCGCGTTGACGGACTCATCGGCCCCCTGATCTATGGCCTTATACACGTCTCCCGGTCCGATTAAAGCTAGAGAAAGCTGCAAGCCTCCCGTGCCCCACCCGCGCGCCAGAGGCATCTCACGACTGCCAAACGGAACCTGATGGCCAGGAATAGAGACAGCCTTGAGGGTCTTGCGCCGTAGCTCCCGCTTCGTCTGCTCGTCCAAGAAAGCGTAGTTGTAGACGGGGCCATCCGCCGCGCCGCCGTTCTCTAGAAGCTCCTTAACCTTCAACTTCGGCTCCTTTCTTCTGAACCTCCCGAAGACGGTCAAGGGAGGACTGGAACGTAACGTAGTGCGGAAGTTTCAAGTGCTCAACGAAGCCGGTGGCCTCTACACCGTCGGCGTGGTAGAGGACGAACTCTTCATCTTCGGCGGGTCCAGCCGGTCCCTGTTCCCGCTCGACACCGGCCCGGATCGCCGCATCCAGCACCGACATCGCGATGGCCTTACGCTCGTTGCGGCCAAAGACGAGACCGTAACCTAGCGTCATCGCCTTCCCCCCCGCCGACACAGGGTCCGCGGCGTCCGACCCGGGCTCTTCGACCCTGGTATCGTCTTCTTCCCCACCATAGCCCATGTCTCGACCGACCGCCTCGACCTCAGTGCAGGAGATCTCACCAATTTCAACTTCTTCACCCAGGTGTGGATGTTGCACCTTCAGAGGCAGGTGTCCTACCCGGAACTCTGCGAGCGTGGGATGTACCGCGCCAAATCCCCTCAGCGAGCTGTAGGCCAGGGCGGTCATCGCGCCCGCCTCACCACGGGCCAGAGCCTGCAGCCGAGCGGAACGCGGCGCGGGAATAGTTAGCGCGTCACGGGTGATATCGAACGGCTCCCCGGGCTCCGCCGGCCGCCGCTTCGCCACCAGCCCGGCTTCGCGCAAAAAATCCGTTATTCGGGGCAACTCTCCAGTGCTCCCGTTTTCCGCAGAATCATTGAGAAATGACTGCTCCTCGCGCTCCAGGCCTAATAGGCGCTGAGAGTAGTCCCGGGTCGCGCCGAGGATCTGCCCTCCCGGCACATCCTTGAATGCCGAGGAGATCCGCCGTACGAGGCGCATCCCGCCCGTGTCGGCGGGCCTAGTATATCCTTGCCGGGGCAGCGTTGAACGGTAGGCCCTCAAAAGGAATGCGGCCTCGGCCAGATCGCCTTGTGCTTGGAGCACCGCGCTTGCTGCCAGCCGTGGAGCGTACAGACCGGCCTCGCTAATGACCGCGTCTACCGCGTGACGCATCCCCTTCTCCACCGTTTCGGCAGAGATTCCCGAGTCCTCAGCGGCGAGATTCTCAAGAAACTCAGCGGCCCTGATCGCCTCCTCGCCACCTCGGACCGCCGTGTAGCCCATCAGGCACTCACCTTCAGCCGGGTGGAGCGGGGCAGGCCAGCGATCCGACCGGCGCCGTCTATCAGGTACACGTCTATCCCCAGCGGATAGTCCAGCCGGGTCTCCCGGATAGCCTCAGCTTCCACTCTTGTGAGACCTTCTATACCTAGGGTACGGACGTCAGGTATACCGGGACCGGAGAGCTCCAATAGCAACGTGCCGGCGTTCGAGAGTTCTTCGACGGTGTAGATCGCAGTAGCTCCTATCTCGGGACGTTCCAGCGTGCCACGCCCCAATTCCAGTGTCTCGCCTGCTGAGTCACCACCAGAGATCAGGGCAAAGTCCGCCTCTTTCGCGGGCGACGCTTTCGCTCCAGTAAACTGGAAGAGACGATCCTCCACCCCTACGGCCCGCTCGCCGAGGACGCAGAAGGTGACTTCGTAGTCCAGAAGCGACCGGGCAGTCGCCTCAAGGGATCTGCATGCAAACGGTGGTAGCGTAAAGAGCTTTCCAGGTTGGGCCGCCGCCTGGAGCAGAGTGCGGAAGACTCGTTGGGAGTCAAAGATAGTGTCGAAGCCGCTCGCGCTATACGCTTTCACGTCATCTCCTCAAACTCGACCCGAGTGGGCTGAACCGCAGCCCAGCGTTCCCGCCTTGCCTCACGGACGACGCTTAGGCTCTCGCGAAGGCCCTCAACGCCATCGCGCCGGCTTGCGGCGTCCACCACGGCGGCGCAAAGAGAGCGCTCGGGATCGTGGCCCACGACCATACCCCAGCCTGGTTCACCAGCGAGGGTTACCTCGCAAGTCGTCACAAGCACCTCCCCAAAGTTGAATATCTCACCATCCACGGTCTCCCGGACGCGGGCCATCAACAGCACCGGCTGCGGTGGGTTCAGCACCCGCGCTTCAGCCTCTTGCAGACATCGTTCGGCCAGGGACTTGAGTCGTTCCGAAGGTGTGTAGGATATGGCTTCGTAGGTCTCTTTAGGGTTAATTTTTATCGCCTTTCACGTCGCGTATATGGACCTGCATACGGGTCGCGTCGCCCCGGAAGTAGGTGACTCCCCACTCGGCCGGCGTTCCATCTTCCAGAGTATCGAGGCTCTCGACGCGGAGTAGGGACGCACCGGACTGAACACCCAGATGGCGGCTACAACCGCTGTCGGCGGGCTCTATCTCGAACGTGGAGCGGCCGCGATAGAGTTTTGCGCCGTAGTGGGATTCTATGAGGGCGCGAGAGGAACGGGGGTTGTGAAGAACGCCCTCCGCGCCGGGGAAGAGGTTCTCCCGGAAATGCTTTACGGAATAGTCCAGCGGGATCTCCCCGGCAAAACTAACGCTCTCCCGCGCCACCAGCGGCTCTCCGGCGGGCACTTTCATCGCCTCTGGCATTCGTCCAAGGGCCCGCACGCGACGGACGCTGAGGATTTTACGCGAAGCCTTCAAGCCCACCCGGGATACAGAGTCAGTGAAACTCATCTTCTCCGCCACCCGGTAGTCTACACGTCCGGGCCGTACGAATGTACCCCTTCCACGCACCCGCACGACGAGCCCCTTGCCCTGCAACTGGTTCAGAGCTTGCCCCGCTGTATGACGGTTGATGGCGTACTTCTCGGCCAGCGCGTGTTCCGTCGGAAGACGGTCGCCGACGCCATACTCCCCGCGCAGCATCGCACCCTCCAAATCCTCGGCGACCTGGACGTAGATCGGTACGCCATCCGACCGTCTTAAGTACACGGCCTTCATTCCTCAACTTCCGCGTCACGCCCGGAACCATTTTGTCTAGATGGAGAAGGGTCGTTGAGATGGTTCGTCACGACGACCCGCAGGTCTTCTCCGTAGTGTTCGAGAGGCGGGACCTCAGCGCCAGGGTCTTTGGCGAGGTCATCCCAACGTCGCAGTTCCGCTGCGTCTCGCCATCCCGGGTGCCGCTCAAACTCTGCGACCTCGTCGGGGCTCATCGGTCCGCCCTGGGCTTCTAGGGTATGGCGAGAGGTGTCTGAGAGGTCCTGCTCGTAAACCGGATCCGTGGCGACGAGGTAGCGCTTGGCAGGTACGTGTTGTTCGGCGAGCCAGGCCACGCGCTCCCCGGTAAGCGGTCTTAACCAGGCGCCCGCCAAGGCACCGTGCTCGCTCCCGGTCACGCCGGCAGCCCGTAGGTCGCGCAGGGCAACGGGCGAGCGCCCGATGTCGTGAAGCAGGGCTGCGACCACGACCTCGAATTCGTGGCCTGAGTTACGAGCGAGGTCGGCGCACTGAAGAGCGTGTTGGAGTTGGTCCACAGCCTCACCATCGTAGGGGAGGTCTTCGACCTCCTGCAGTGCAGCAAGTATTTTGAATCGGATTTCTTCCGCTGTTTTACCGGGCATCCGAGAACGCCCCCTCAACGGTCGAGACGACGGGCTCCGAAGCAACAACCTCCTCGGCCAGACCGAACGAAAGCGTCATGCCTGCGCCGCCCAGCCCGTTCACCACCGTAACGCCCGGCTCGGGATGGACGACGAGCTCGGATTCGTCGTTCTCTAGGCGGGGGTAGAAGCCATGCCAACGTTCGGCGACCTTAAGCTCGGGCACAGTAGCGAAGGTATTGAAATAATCAAGGATTTTAGCGTTGATCTCTTCGCTCTCGAATGGGTCGTGCGTGAGCCCGTACTCGTGGTGGTCCCCAATGGTCAACTCTCCTAGAGCAGTTTGGGAAACCATTACGTGGATGTGGTTATCGACGTAGAATGGCAGCTCGTGTCGGGTCCGCTCCCGTAGGGCCTCCAGGCTTTCACAGTGCTCAAAAGCTCGATAGTGCAGCAGTGTCAGGCCGCCACAGAGGCTCGGACCGAGTTGCCAACCGTCCGGTTGCTGGGCCGTGCGCATCATCTGGAGCTTGCAGCGAGAGATCCCACTCTCGGCGAAGACCTCTGGGTAAAGTGTCTCGAAATCGTTGCCACCGCAAACGTAGACACGTCCGACTCGCAAGCTCCCGGAGGTCGTCTCTACGTTCGGCAGGTCGATGCTCTTAACCGTTGCGCCAAAGCGAAAATCCACTCCGTATTCACGCTCCAGTATCCGAGAAATAGCGGGGATCGCCTGCCGCGGGTCCACGTTCAGTTCGGTCGGACTCCAGAGGGCCCCGAGCAGCTCGTTATCCTTGGCCGCCGGACTCTTTTGCAACACTTCTTTCGCAGGTATTATTGCACAGCCCTGCTCCCGAGCCTCGGGGGTCGTTTCCACGTACTCTTCAAGCACATCCATCTCGTCTTGCCGGTAGGCTAGATGTAGGGATCCGCTCTCGGCACACCAGATGCCGGACTTTTCGGCGATCTCAAGCCAGATATTCCGGCTGCGGAGCGCCCGCTCATATAGCGGCCCGGCCGGCTGCCCGATGGGCCACACCAACCCGAAGTTGCGAATCGAAGCGCCGACCGCCCGCTCGTTGCGCTCGAGAAGGATGACCTTTTTACCCTGTTTGGCTGCGGCCAGCGCGTGCGCCAAGCCGACTATGCCCGCCCCGATCACCGCTACATCTGCCCTATTAGATCCCGTCATCTCAAATCTCCTTATCGCAGTTCGCTATTGCCACTGCTCCTATGGTTGCTCTCCCCGGGCCAATCGCGCTTCGACAGAGTCGATTACCTTTGGCAGGTCGACGATGGTATCCACAACGTAATGTGTTCCGGTCCGATACATACGCTGGTGGATTTCGTCTAGCTCTCGACGATCAGCTTTCTCCGCCGCCTCTTCATCGAGGCCCAGCTCGTTACCGCTCTTCGCGAGGCCGACGGTCCATGCCCCGGCGTTAAGGCCTTCCTCGATATCCGTCATCGTGTCGCCGACCTTCACGCAAGCGGACATAGGGTAGATACTGAGGTCCATGGCGCCCTTATATATCGCCCACGGGTAGGGACGGCCGGCGGGTACGTCCTCGGGGCACACTAGCGAATCAGGCTCGTAGCCTTGCTTGCGGGCGGCGGCCAAGACTTTTTTCATGATCTTCCGGTTGTAGCCGCTTGAGGAGCCAATCTTGATCCCCCGGTCACGACAGGCATCTATCGCTTCTACCGTGCCAGGAATCAGGTCTGTGTGGGAGGTTGCGCTCTCCACCTGAAGCGGCACGAAGTCTTCGTATATGGCGTCAACGTCATCTTCCGTCCACTCCCGGCCATTGTTCACCCTCCACTGCTCGCCTACCGGCTCCATCGCCAGCAACGCCCAAACGTGGTCACGCTTGGCGGCCCCCATGGGCTTTCGCGCTTGCTGGGGCGTGACATCCAAATCCCAGCGCCGGAAGACCTCCACAAAAGCAGAAACCGGAGCCTGGCTACCGTAGTCGACCGTGGTGCCGGCCCAGTCTAGGATCAAGGCCTGTACGGGCCCGGTGTATACGCGGCGGTACGTGAACTTCTGAACGGCGGTTGCGTTGGCTACTATTTTTGTCATTCGACCACTCTCCTCATGCAGTTTCGTTATTGTCCCGCGCCGAACCTTTATAAAGAAGGGAGTTGTCTAGACAACTCCCTTTCAGGGATGCCGTCGACGACCGTAGCGGGCGGTTGGCCATTCCGACGGAGACGACTGTTATATGAACCTCGCTCGTATGTAAGAAGACACTTGCTCCACGACCAGAACGATGATGAAGATGGAGATCAAGATCGTCAGCACTTCCTGATACTTGAAGAGGCGCATCGCGTTCGTCAGCAGGAACCCAATACCGCCGGCCCCGACAAGCCCCAGCACCACCGAGCTTCGGATGTTTATGTCCCAGCGGTAGAGCGTGAGGCCCACAAAGGCGGGCATCACTTGCGGTACAACTCCATAGGCTAGGACCTGCAGCGGGCGGGCGCCGGTCGACTTCAAAGCCTCGACTTGTCCCACGTCGATCTCCTCTATCGACTCGGCGTAAAGCTTGCCGAGCATCCCGATAGAGTGGATCGCGATAGCCAGAGTTCCTGGGAAAGGCCCGAGGCCCACAGCCGCGACGAAGATGAGCGCGAATATAAGATCCGGCACCGCCCGGGTGAATACTACGAACGCCCGGGTGATCTGGTAGAGAAACTGGTTCGGGGTGACGTTCTTGGCGGCGAGAAAGGCCAGCGGTACTGACATTAGGGCGGCCAAGGCGGTCCCGATAAGAGCCATCTGGAGCGTTTCGAGGGAGGCTAACGCCACCTCCGGTATGTTCGCCAGGGCCGGTGGGAACATGCTCGCGACGATGCCAACGAGGTCCGGCATCCCCCGGGCCAACCTCACCGGGCTGAAGCCAACGGCTAGGAAGCTCCAAACGAAGAAAGCAAGAATCAGCAGCAGCCCGAGGAGCTTTAGGACTGGCCAGAGCAGCCTCTCTTTGGTCTCTTTAGCCAGCTTAGAGGTATTCTTGCTCATGTGAACGCCTCCTCCATCTCAGTCCCGTAGACTGTCTCTACCTCGTCGTTCTCCAACTGTCCTGTTCCGCGGTCGAGTACCAGCACGCCATCCCGCATGCCCAAGGTCCGGTCAGCATAGCGTCCGGCGAGGTTCACCTGATGCAGATTGCAAAAGACCGCTATGTCCTCCTCGTCGGCGAGGTAGCGTAGGGCGTCCATGACGGTCCGGGCCGACGCGGGGTCGAGGCTCGCGACCGGCTCGTCTGCCAGGACCACCTTCGCCTTCTGCGCGAGGACGCGGGCTATGGCGACGCGCTGCTGCTGGCCGCCTGAGAGGGTGTCGGCCCGCTGATGTGCCCGGTCTCCCAGCCCTACTTTCTCCAGGCAATCGAGCGCGGTCAGTTTCTCTTGCCGGGTGAAGCGACGGAAAACGCTTCTTATGGTTGGCATCTCCGGGAGCATCCCGCACAGAACGTTGTTCAAGGTAGAAATTCGCCGGACGAGGTTGAACTGCTGAAAGATAAAGCCCATGTCTTTGCGGGCCATGCGAAGCTTGTTGCCGGAAATTCCTGTGACACGGTGTCCGTCCACTTTTACCTCACCGGAGGTCGGCTCGGTGAGGCTGTTCATGCACCGGAGCAGGGTGGATTTCCCGGCTCCGCTCTTTCCAATGATCACGGCGAACTCCCCGTGTCCCATCGAAAAAGAGATGTCGTTCAATGCCCGGGTCCCGTCAGGATAAGTCTTGCTCAGCCCGCTGACTTCTACATAATTACTCACAAAACGTTCCTTTCTTAGCCTGGAACCAGCTTCAGCCGGTGAGTTGTCCCTCATCAAGGTCCAGCGTCTTAGCAAGCTCGCGGATCACGTCGTAGTCGGAGTCCTCGGCCTTCACGTAGCCAATCGCTCCCTCCGGACTCAACTTGTCCGCGCCTACATCTTCGGGAGTCATGTTCACGAAGGTTTGCTGGATCCTGTCCTTGGCTTCGGAAGGTATGTTTCCCCGCACGGCTATTGGGCTCTGCGGTATCGGGTCCGACTCCCAGATCTTGCGAACTTGGCCTTCCTTGATGACTCCTTCACCAATCATGGTGTCGAACACTGTGCTAGCAACTGCCCCGGCGTCCACGTCGCCATTGGCCGCAGCGAGTGCAGAAGCGTCGTGCCCGCCGGCGAAGTTTGACTGTGCGAGATCTTCGTCCGGGTTCATGCCAGCATCCGCAAACGCCTTTCTTGGAAATAGGTTGCCAGAAGTTGAGGCCGGATCGACGAAGGCGAAGTTCTTGCCTCCAAGATCCTTGACTTCCTGGATGTTACTGTCGGCCTTTGTGATAATAAAACTCTGGTAGGTTGGGTTCTCTGTACCTTCCTCCGCGAACTGTACCGCGATCGCCTCAGCGTCCGCCCTCTGGGAGGCTAGGATGTATGAGAGCGGACCGAGCCAGGCAACCTCTGCCTGACCGGAGCCCATCGCCTCGATGATGCCCGAGTAGTCGGTTGCGGTATAGAGTTTCGACTCAACCCCGAGCTGCTCGCCGACGTAGGCCGCAACAGGTTCGAAAGCCTTGGCGACATCTTGAGTATCCTCAGAAGGAATTACACCTATCCTCAATGGATCCGGTATCCCCTCCGCGCTCTCGGAGCCACCTCCGCCAGCCCCACACCCTGCGAGAGGTACCAGGGCCACACCTATAAGCCCAGCACCTCCAAGCCGCAAGAAGTCTCTACGACTCACCATGCGCCGCACTGGCGCATACTCGACTCGGGTCGTCGCTTTCTTGTTCATCTTTCGACCTCCGAAAGTAGCAGGACTTACCAACGGATACGACGCTAACAGACATTCTCCTGGGGTGAGTTAAAGGACTGAAACTTGCAAGTTAAAGGTTTGTTTCGTCTAGACAAATGAGAAAAACATATGCACAAGACAACCAAACTGGCTAACCAGAAGCGTGTAGTCTCTAAATCGGTGACTAGGCTGTGGAGCGTCCTCATGCGACATACGGACGAAATTACGTTGATCTGACGGTTCTTATCTTGAAATCTTTGTTCTCAAGCCGTTCGTTGCACCAAAAATAGCAGAAAACCCTTTGCTGCCGTCGAGTATAAAGTATACTTTCGCTCCCGATCCAGTTCTTGAGCTTTCCTATCGTACACTTTACTCGGTTTCATGTGGTGACCCCAGTAAGCGGGCCGCTGCCTTTAGAATAACCTCAACGGTCTCCCTGGAGCGCTGCTGTTTGGGAAGCTCCCTCGATTGGATGGAAGGGCCGATCGGAGTTCCTGTAGTACCTGTAGAAGTATCAGGTGACACCGGAGACCTTACCTCCTAACCGGCAAAAATCCGCTTCGCGAAAACAAAGCTACGTCTCAAACCACATTGTACAGGACGCCTTTCAGGCCCCGAGCCCCTAATATACTTGAAATACTCTTCAAGTATTCATATACTGGTCCTATGTCGCACTTCAGAGACGCACCGTATGACGCCCGGCTGCTGGAGCCTGGAGACGTGGTGGGTGAGGAGATGGGCCGTGTGGATGAGCGGGTCGCTTCGTTGATGGGGGCTCTTTCCAACTCTACGCGCATACGGGCGTTGTTTGCGTTGCTGGAGGCTGGGGAGCTTCCGGTGGGAGAGCTGGCGAAGGCAGTAAGGATGAGCGAGTCGGCTACCAGTCACCAGCTCCGGGTGCTGCGGGATCTAGGGTTGGTGGCGCGGCGAAGGGATGGACGCAGGAACTTCTACTCCCTGGCCGATGACCATTTGGGTGTGCTCTTGAGGGAGTCTCTGTATCACGTGGATCACAGACGCCTATCCGAAGGCTCAACGGAAAGTGCCGAGGGTAAGCGCTTTTGAGCGGGCGCCATCGCGGGCACCACCACGAAGAGCACCGGTCGGACGAGCGACGCAATGGTGGCTGGTGGGCGCGGCTGCGTCACGAGCTGTCGCACCTGAATCCCTTCGGCCATTCTCACGAGTCATCGGACTCGGTGGATGATGCGCTGGAATCCAACGAGGTCGGCATTCGGACGGTGAAGATCACGCTGGTGGCGCTGATGGTTACTGCAATCTTGCAGGTGGTCGTGGTCGCCTTCTCGGGGTCCGTGGCGCTGCTCGCGGACACTATCCACAACTTCGGCGACGCCCTCACCTCCGTGCCGCTGTGGATAGCCTTCGTGCTCGTCGGGCGTCCGGCCAACAGGGCCTACACCTATGGCTACGGGCGGGCTGAGGACCTGGCGGGGGTCGCCATCGTGGGACTCATCTTCTTCAGCGCGTGTGTGGCCGGTTACCAGTCAGTGATGAAGCTCATCTACGGCTCTGAGGTTTCGCACGTGGGATGGGTTGCCGCCGCAGGCGTGGTTGGCTTCCTCGGGAACGAGCTCGTGGCGCAGTTCCGCATCCGGGTAGGAAAGAGGATCGGGAGCGCCGCGCTCGTTGCTGACGGCCAGCACGCCCGCACCGACGGGTTCACCTCGCTTGCAGTCGTGCTCGGCGCTGTGGGGGTGGCAATCGGCTACCCTATCCTGGACCCGCTGGTAGGGCTCGGGATAACGGTGGCTATCCTGTTCATCGTCAAGGATTCGGCGCTTTCTATGTGGCGGCGGATGATGGACTCCGTGGAGCCCGAGGTAGTGGACTCCATAGAAGAGGCGGCTGCTGGTGTGCCGGGTGTCGAGAAGGTCTTGGCGGTCAGGGCACGGTGGGTTGGGCACCGGGTCTACTCGGAAGCCGAGATAGGAGTTCCGAGAGATCTAAGCGCATCCGAGGTGGCGAGGATCAGGAAGAAGTTCTCCGCAAAGGCCAAAAGCGCCGTACCCAAGCTCGAACACCTTACAGTAGAGGCGAGCCCTTGCGAATGATCTTCGGAACCAGGATGGCGGCGAAGAGTGTGAAGGCCGGCAAGAGCTCGCCGCACGACCTGGTCAACCCTCTGATCTCACGCCTGCTGAGCTCCCGGCTGCACTTACTCTTGAGTGGCGGCACCATGATCTTTACCGTCACGGGCCGCAAGAGCGGCAAGCGCTACGACGTGCCGGTCAACTGGGTTCCTTCCGGCGAAGGAGGTCTGGTCTGCTTCACCGGCAAGGGCTGGAGCGGCTGGTGGAGGAACCTGGACGTGGAGGAAACTGAGGTCCAGATAACGCTACGGGGAGAACGGCTGCCGGCCACGGCGCGGCTCGTGAAGGAGCCGGAGTCCGTCGAGGATGGCCTGCGCGCTTTTTTGACAAGGTTTCCGTCCAACGCTAAGCTGTTCGGGGTCACTTTGGGGAGTGGAAAACTCCCCGACGAGAGGGACCTCGCCCGTGCGGCATGCGACGAGGGCACTGTTATGGTTTTAATCGACGCTCTCGGGAGGTGAGGTGGATGACGGGTACCAGAGTTCACCGCCTTAGGTTCTACTTTGCCCCTGACGGCAATGATCTTCACA
Source organism: Rubrobacteraceae bacterium (assembly GCA_965213905.1). Classification (GTDB taxonomy): domain Bacteria; phylum Actinomycetota; class Rubrobacteria; order Rubrobacterales; family Rubrobacteraceae; genus SIRX01. The sequence goes on from CBDCAK010000001.1 coordinate 179,166, forward strand.
TCTAGCCTTAGAGCGACGGTTCGCCAGATTCGGGAAGCGGGAACTCGTACTCGTCGGGCTCCGCTGGGTCCCGTAGGGGGCGTAGGTCGCCTCCAGCCACCGACTCGTCGAGCGCGAAATGGTAACGGCCGAGCACCCGCAGGTGCTCGCGCGCCAGAGGCGACACTGTGGCGAGGTCCTCGTCGCAAACCGACTCACGAAGTCTAGGCTCTGTCGTACTTTTGGTGAAAGCCTATCTTCCTGCTCGCGCCGATCTGACTGCTTGCTCTATGAAGCGGTTCTTACCGGCGGTGTACGACTCTCGGTCCTCTGGGTACTCGCGTGCCAGTTTTTGCTTTAGCTTGCGGTATTCACTAGCGACCTCGGGGTGCGCCCGTAGGTAGTCTCGGAACAAGAGGCTCCTCTGCCAGTGCTCACTGCTCGTCTCAGTAAGCGAGAGGTGGTGTGTACGTCGGTCCCGGGGACCCTTGGCGAAGAAGATCCGACCCTCCACGCCACCGTTCCCACGATGCTCGTAGCCCAGACCCTCCAGCACGGGCACGAGGCTGCGTGCCTCCTCCAAGTTCCCGATGGCAGCCATCATGTCTATGAGGGGCTTAGCTTCCATGCCATCGACTGCGGTACTGCCGACGTATTCTAAGCGTAGCATCTTCTTCCCGAGGGCTGTACGAAGCCGGGCTGCTTCCTCCTCGTAGAGCTTCTTCCACTTCGCCTGGTAAGAAGTTAGCCTTACGCTGCCCCTCCTAAGTCCGGCCATGCTGCGCCACTATATAGTCAGGATGTCCGCGAAACTGTCCTGCGATGGGCGTTGACTTCCTCATCCTTTGCCTCCTGTCGGGACACAGATCGTTCCCTATCCTATGCTATTTGAGGCAAGAGAAGTTGCTACTCCCTCGGGAAGGATCTGCGTATGGCACCTACCAGACACCCATCTGAGACTCGCTTGTTGCCAACCGGCCTCAGGGTGGCGCATATAACCGTGGATCGAGAAGGCCTCATCCTGGTCTCCGAGCCAGAAGCGGACTCCGTGCGCTGTCCACTGTGCAACTCTAGTTCAGAGCGAGTCCATAGCCGTTACTCAAGAACCGTCTCCGACCTACCGTGGCGTGGGATCACCGTGACAGTGAAGGTCCGCGCCCGCAAGTTCTTTTGCGATGATGATTCATGTGAGAGGCGGATATTCTGCGAACGGCTGCCCGAGGTGTCGGCCCACGCCCGCAAGACGGCTCGCCTGGACGGAGCGCTACTCGCAATCGTCATGGAGTTGGGCGGAAGGGCCGGGGCAAGGCTGGCCGCCCAGCTCGGTTTGCTCGTGGGGCGTGACGCGCTACTCTCTCGCGTGAAGAACCTTACTCCCGAGGTTCTCTTCGAGAAGGTGAGGGTGCTGGGCATAGACGACTTCGCCTTTAGAAAAGGAAACGCCTATGGCACGATCCTGGTTGACCTTGAGCGTCACAAAGTGGTCGATCTTCTGCCGGAACGCTCGACGCAGACCACGGCCGACTGGCTGCGCAGACATCCCGGCGTGGAGGTCGTGAGCCGGGACCGATCCAACGTCTACGCCCAGGGTATCTCCGAAGGCGCCCCCGAGGCCGCACAGGTCGCCGACCGTTGGCACCTGCTCCGCAGCCTCGCATTAGGCCTAGAAGAATTCCTGCTGCACAAACGGTCCGCGTTGGGCAAGGCCGTCGCGATCGGGACGGGCGAAGAGGAAGGGCGTCTTCCCGGCTCCATCGACGACGACCTCTCGACCCTGCCCGTTCGCCTGGGACGGCCGTACGGGAGCATCGAAGGACCGGCTAACAAGCGACACGAGCGCCTCGTCGAACAGTGGAAGGAGATCCGAAAGCTGCACTTGGCCGGGGCGAACGTCAAGGACATCGCAGAGTGGGTCGGCACCAGCCAGAGTACCGTGTACCGCTACCGGGAACTGGCAGAACCTCCGCCGCGTCGCGGGTACAGGAGGAGAGTGAGCGTCCTCGATCCCCATCTGCCTTACCTCATAAGGCGATGGAACGAAGGTTGTCGTAGCGCCAAGCGTCTCCATCAAGAAATCTGCGAAAAAGGCTACCGCCACAGCGTCAACACGGTCAACAGGCTGCTCTCTAGTTTCCGTTACACGGAAGGGCGGGGTGAGAAGCTTTCTTACGCCCCGAAAGCGAAAAGAGGCTCCATCGCCGGCTCCTCCCCAACCGCCAAAAACGTCGCAGCCCTGTTCATGCGCAAAGAGGAGAATCTCTCCGAGGAGCAGAAGGAGTACCTGGAAAGGCTGTGCGCCTCGGACGCGGCACTGGCCGACACCAGGCGCCTGACGCAGGAGTTCGCCAAGATGGTCAGAGAACTTGAAGGGGAGAAGCTCGACGGATGGCTGGAGGAAGCCGCCGGATGCGAAGCGTCGGTGATGAAGAAGTTCGCCGCCGGACTAAAGAAGGACATCTCGGCGGTAGAAGCGGGGCTCACAGAGAGGTGGAGCAACGGTCCGGTGGAAGGGTTCATCCATAAGCTCAAGCTCGTGAAGCGCCAAGGTTACGGCCAGGCAGGGCTCGGGCTGCTGAAAGCCAGGATGCTCGCAGCTTGATCGCTGCCGTCACGGCGGCCAAATGACAGGCGGCACCGCTTCACCAAGATGCCGACAGAGCCGAAGTCTGCGACACATGGCTGTAGTCAACCTGACGTAGAATTATCAAGCTCGAGTATCTTGCACCGGCGTCTTTGCGCGCCTGGACTACCTTAATCAGTGATCGAGTCTGAGTATCCTGCGCTCGAAGGCTGCCGTCACCGCTGCGGTGCGGTCGTCTACGCCCAGCTTGCCGTAGATGCGGATGAGGTGGCTCTTTACGGTGGCCTCGCTGATCCAGAGCTCTTTGGCGATCTCGCGGTTGTTGGTTCCCTGCGCCACGAGTTGCAACACCTGTATCTCACGACCGCTGAGGTTCTCCTCGGGCGGGGTGCGGGTGCGCTCGATCAACCGGGAGGTTACGGTCGGCGCCAGGATCGGACGGCCCCCCGCTGCCGAACGCACGGCCGCCAGCAGTTCCTCTTCTGGCGCGTCCTTGAGAAGGTAGCCGCTGGCGCCCGCCTCTACGGCTCTTAGGATATCGGCGTCCGAGTCGTAGGTGGTTAGCACCAGGACCTGGGTCTGGGAATGCGAATCCTTTATCAGCTCCGTGGCCGCGACCCCGTCCATCTGGGGCATGCGAAGATCCATCAGGACTACATCCGGGCGTAGCCGCAAGGCGAGATCGGCGGCCTCGGCGCCGGTCTTGGCTTCCCCGAGCACCTCTAAATCCGGCTCGCCCTCGAAGATGCCTCTAAGACCGCTACGCACTACGGGATGGTCGTCGGCGATCAGCAGGCGGATTCTCTCCTTCATCTTTATGCTCTCAACTTCGTTCTTTCAACTTCGTTTCCTCAACTTCCCCCGGCCTCATTCCTTCGCCGCCCTTGCGCCACGCGTGATCTGCTCGGCTTCGAGCGGCAGTTCCACGGCCAACACTGTTCCCTCACCCGATGAACTCTCCACAGCGAGCATCCCACCAAGAGCCTCGATCCTCTCGCGCATGCCCGTAAGTCCCATCCCACTGTACTCCGAATCGTGGTGGGGTTTTCGCTCCTGCGCCGGATCGAAGCCCACCCCGTCATCCCGGACATCGAGCGCGACGGCGTCCTCCAGGTAGGAGAGGGTGACGGCCAGTCGAGAGGCTTGGGCGTGTTTGAGCACGTTGGAGAGCGCCTCCTGGGCGACCCTCAAGAGCGTCACCTCCAGGTCGGGGGCGAGCGGTCCGGGCGTGCCGGTTACCGAAAACTCCGTGGGCACGCCACTTTCTTCAGAGAAACGCCGCGCGAGACGTTCGAGCGCATCGGGCAGTGGAGTTCCCTGGAGGGGCTCCGGCCTCAAGGCCCAAACTAGCCGGCGGGCCTCCTCCAGACTCTCGCGGGCCGTGCGGTCGATCTGCACGAGGTGTCTCTCCGCGGCCCCGGGATCCTTCGTCAGGGCATGGCGGGCGGGGGAGGCGTGCATCTTGATGCTGGCGAAACCCTGGGTGAGAGTGTCGTGGATCTCTTGGGAGAGGCGCAACCTCTCCTCGGAGATGGCTAGGCGCTCGATCTCCCTGCGGGCAGTCCTGAGCTCTCGGTTGGTCACCACCAACCACCGAACCCCGAAGGCAATAAAGATACCCAGTCCCGAGTAGATCGTGATCGAAACGGTCGGCCCCCAGTCGAGTCCAGCGGCAACCGCCGTGCCGGCGGTCAGCAGGGTGATGGCAACGGCCGCCACCAACACCGTCCCAAACGGCAAGGTGAGCCCCACGAGGATGCCGACGAAGCCGAGGAGGCCGACCCAGTTGTCTCCGTAGAGTAGAGGAAAGGAAATGCCCAACAATGAGAGCAAGCCGAGCGCCACCCCCAGCACCTTCGGCGAGATCGGGGCTCTGGTACCGGCTACGCTGCGCACCGCGCGCCAGGCAGCCCACACGTAGGTGGCCGAACCGAGAACGATGCCTGCGGCTGCGGGCAGAAGCCGGGCGGGCTCGTAACGCATCTCGTAGAGCCCGACCAGGGGGAAGACCAGAAACAAGAGCCAGACGACCGCGAGGGCGAAGCCGAGCCGGCTCAGGCGCCGGGCGTGTACTGAGTCATCCGCTACCCGCTCAGGAGCGTGAATGCTCGCTTCGTGGTGAGAGGATGTAACCATTTCGCCGTTCGTTCTCTTAGGCTCCTGCATAATCCTCGACCTCACAGATGGTCCCGCTGCCCGGGCACGATGATCTTTGTCGGTTCTCCGTTTGCCGGGTCTCCGTTTGCCGGGTCTCCGCAGCTCGATCCCCGTACGGACTCTTTCTTCTCTATGTTATGGCGTGACCTCCTCCTTCGCCACACCAGCGCCGTCGGAATGGCCAAAACTATCCAGAGTCCGAGGACCACTACCGGAAACCCCATATGGAAGGAAACCGCGACGACGAAGAGCGCCGCGAGCATTCTGCGTACCCGGCCGTAGCTCCGGCCGTAGCTCCGGCGGTGTTCTCGGGCATTCTCAGCCCTCTGCGGCTTGTCTCTTGCTCGCGAAACCCAGTTTAGCCGTACGCCGGCTGCGACGAGCGCCACCAGGGTGACTAAAGCCACCCAACCGGTTGTTGCGTGCGCGGAGAAATCCAACGAGACAGACGCGAAATAGAGGGTGTGTGCGGCGGCCGTAGTGAGCGCGGCCCACCCGATGACCGCGTGATGGGCCCGCAGGAACCGGGCCCACTGCCGCACGAGGCCGAAGTCCTCGAATCCCCACTTCTTGAGCCGGGCTTCCAGCCTGTTTACGACCCAGAAGGTCAGGGCCATCGTAACCGCAACCGAGGAAAGGCCTCCGAACAGGACGAGCCGGCTCTCAAGCGCCCAGAAGTTACCGGCCTGCTCCGAAGCCAGTAAGTAGGCGACGCTCCAGAAGATGCTGGCAGTTGTGAGCGCGTAAGCCACCAACCTTACCGGCATTACTGACCAGAGCCGCTGTGACCAGAGCCATTGTTTCCGGATCATGCTTTTCGGGCTGGCTTTGACCCGGGCTTGGAAGGCATATCGTCTAGCATCGCTACTAGCAGACAGACGAAGGCGCCGGCGAACAATACGGCTCGGGCGGCGTGCCCGTACTCCCAACTGTTACGCAGTTCATCCCAGTCGGCTGGCATAGAGGCCATCGTCGTCCAGGCATCGACCTCCGAGTTCACCGGGCCAACCCATACCTGCCATACCACGAGCGCGGCGGCGATCAAGACCGCGCCTAACAGGGTCCAGAGAAAAGCTCCTCGGCGCTTTCTCACCAAAACCAATACAAAAATGGTTGAAATTAGCGCACCGAGCTCGACGTTCCCGAGCACCCGGCCGAAGCCTTCGTAGAGCCTCTGTTGTACGAAGAGGTACTCTTCCTTGTCCAGGGCAAGTTTGTTGGGCATCTCCAAAAGGTGGCCGAAAGCTCCACCCAGGGCTAGCGCCGCGAGCAGCAGGCTGACGAACCGAACGGTCTTGAGCATCATGTGCTCCCTCCTTCGAGCCTTGCGTTTTCTCGACCTCCGACCGCTTTCTCGTCCTTCGTGGCCGTAAAGAGCCCGTAGGACCATAGGCTCCGCCCGAGGGCCTCAAACTGCAGCAGCCCGGAGAGAATCGCGGCGAAGCGCTCCTCCGAGAGAACTCCCGCTTTCCTCAGCACTCCGGCCGCAGGGTAGGCGAGCAGCGCCCGCCGGCGCAGGCGGCGCAGGGAGGGCCAGACCTCGACGGTCGCATCCACGAAGCTCTGCCCGGAGAACCCCGCAGTCCCAGCCGTGGCCGCGAACTCGTCTTCCGTAAGCAAGTCCGGGATAGCCCATCCGGTAAGCCAACGCCACATTAGAGCCTCTTCTTCGCGATCTAGCGGCCGGGCCGAGCGGAAGAGGTCGGCAACTACGAGACGACCTCCGGGCTTCAAGAGCCTGTACGCTTCCGTTAGGAAGCTTCCCTTGTTAGCCACATGGCAGACGCTCTCGATGGGCCACACGACGTCGAAGGTGCCGGACGAGAAGCCGGTGCGGCAGAAGTCCGCGCGACGAAACTCGACGCGCTCCAAGACGTCCGGCCCTGCAGAGGCCGCCAGGTTACGCGCTCCGACTACCTGACTGGGTGCGAGGTCAATCCCCACCACCCTGGCTCCCAACTCTCCCGCGAGCCAGAGGGCGCTCGCTCCAAACCCACACCCGGCGTCGAGCACCCGGTCGCCGCGCTCGACCCGGGCCAACCTCGCGAGTGCCCGGTTCTCGTTGTCTACGGCTTGTCTATACCGGTACGTCTTCGCATCCCAAAAGCCCAGATGCAGGGAATAGGAGGCCGGATCCCGGCTGTGGCGGTCGAGCTTGGGTAACGCCCGCTCGTAGAAGGAAACCACGCACCGATCCGAGATGAGGCCGGCGGAAACCCCAGTGACGGGCGCCGTAGCTTCCTCCTGGCTCGTCTTAACCACCGCCGGACCATCAACATCAGCTTCCATACTTACCATCTCCTGTGACCTTTTCAGCTTTCTTAATGCCGAGTAACCGGCCTTCGAACCTGTATAGGATCGCTTTGTAGGGTGGCGTTAGTTTCGTTGACGCTCGTTCTCCTGTGCCCAACCGATCGGTTGAATGTATCGCGCCAACCGGTCGGTTCCAGAGGCTCAGTACGCTATAGACCGCTGCGCTGCTGGCGGCTACGTGCTAGATAGGGGAAGAGTTACGGTTCGTGTCACCAGCCGCAATCTAAACTTACGACGTACGGATAATATCTCCTATCGGTAGACGCTTGCTCATGTCGAGCTCGAAGCGACCATAGGGGTTGACGTGATTGTAGATCAACGGCGTTAACCCTCTCATATCCTCGTCGGTCATTCGTCCTGACCAAGCGCTGGTATCGAGGACTTCCTGGATCATAAGCGTGTTGATGTACACCAGAGATAGCTGCAGGAGGTGGAGCGAGGAGAAGCCGGGGACCTGTACCCCGGCCCCCGTTTGTCGTACCCTGCCCAACAGGGATTAACGAAGCGCCTCCACCGTGTGCGGCCCGCGGACGACGGGCAGCGTGAAGTCCGTGCGCTCCAGGGCCGGTTCGCCACCCTCCTCGGTTACGTTCCAGAACTCCATCGCCCCCTCCTCTGGAAACTCCCCGGCGTAGTTGTAGATCGTCACCGCTAAAGACTCGCCCTCGGCGTCGAAGACCGCATCCTCGGGCAAGAGCCCCTCGTAGAAGTACTCGTCGGTCGTCGTAAGTTCCCCAGAAGTATTGTCGAACTCGACCAGGGAGATGGAGCTTCGCGACCGGGCCGGGTAGACTGGGAGGGTGTCCGTGAGGTAAGTCCGGCGCATGTTGACGGTGGCGATCAGCGTTCCGTCCGGGCTCATGGCGAACCCTTCGGGGCTCACGCCAACCGTGGCGGTCGAGACTATCTCGTGGTTCCCGCCCGCCTCGTCGAAGCGGATCGAAGTGAGCGTGCCCCGGCGGTTGAACAAATAGCCGGTCGCCCCCTCACCCCACGCTACGTCCTCGACGATGAAGTGGTTGCCGTCCGGGGTGAAGGTTCCTTCCGTAAACGACGTTCCTTCAGTAAACCTCTCGCCGAAAGGCTCTATCTGGGGCTCTGCTGCGTTTTGGCTAACCTCGAAGAAAGCCACCTCGGCATCGCTGATCGTGAGCGCAAGAAAATTCCCCGAAGGATGCCACTCCACCTCCAGGATATCGGCGATTTGTCCTTCGGCATTGTCTACGTCAAAGTAAGTGGGCTCTCCTACGCGGCTTCCCTCTACCGGCAACAGGGCGAGGCTGTCGAAGTCATCTTCTGATGCGTAGTTGTTTTCCAGGCCACCGAACCCTACGGCGACGGAGTCTCCGTCTGGGCTCACGGACACCGCCGACGGGTTCGTCGCCAACTGAACCTCTTGTAGGATTTTGGGCTCAGAAGGGTCGGATATATCCACCACGCTCATCAGGGAGCCCGCCGGAAGCTCGACGAATATGTCGTCGTAGCTTTCAACGTCTGGGGGCGGCGTACCCCGCGGCTCCACCACGTAGGCGGTGTCCCCATCTGGCGAGGCCTCGACGATGCTGGGCCAACCCAAAACGGAGTTAGAAACGTTTAGTTCTGCGACCTCCGGTTCTGTGGCACCCTCCGGGAAGCTCACGACGCTCAGCGCGTCTTCGATGCCCTCGACCCGCTCCAGGACCCCGGTGGCGTAGGCGGTGGCGGTCTGGTCGGCGTCGGAGGCGACGAGAAAGCCTGGACCTGCGAAGCCCCGGAACTCGCTGGTTACAGGCTCGGCGCGGCTCGTCACGGACATCACGGTAAGCACCGTGGTGACCGCCGCCACTAGCGTGCCCGCGCCAACGAGCGCTGTCTTCGCAACTTTCCCCAATATGTTGGATCTAGCGCTACTGTCAGTAATCTTCCTCTGTGCTCTTCGAAAAAACATCTTTATCCTTCCCGTCGCTTAGGGGTTCAAGTGCAATCGGCTAGAGAGCTGGTTTTCCAAAAAGGCTAGTTGGGAAGCGAGCGCAGGAAAGCATCGAAGTGTTCGGGGTCGCGAAGAGGTGGTCCGTGTCCGAACAGGACGAGCCTGGGTCGGAGGCCGATGAGTTTGCGGGCTGACTCCCGGTTGCGTACCGGATCCGGCGTGAACACAGCCGGCGGTTCTCGTAGACCGGGTCTCAGCGTGGCGAAGCTTATGTTGCGCAGTACATCTCCGAGAACGAGCACCCCGCTCTGCTCATCCCAATACACCATGTGACCATCCGAGTGTCCCGGCGTTTCTATCACGACGAACCGCCCGACGGACTCTCCCTCTTTCAGTCGGCGGGTAACGGGATGTGGAGGGCCGGTCCAAATAGTGTCTAGCGTACGCGTGATCGGGTTAGACGGAATAGACATGGGCCCATCACCCGCTATAGCGTTGGCATCTTCAGCACCAACGAAGAGTGGTAGACCAAACGCCTCACAGACCTCATGGCTCCCACCCTGGTGATCTGGATGCGCATGCGTGAGAGCGTGGGCCGAGACTTCTTGGCCCTGGAGTTTCCGGAGCAGGTGTCGCTGCGACTTGCGAGTACCGGCGTCGAAGAGGATGCCATCTGCCAAGTACGCATTGATACCACTAGACGGCGCCAGTGGAAGGTGCAAAACGTCCTTGTCAAGCTGCACGCTATATCTCCTGTGGCGTTACGCTGGCCGGACTCACCATCCGATTGCGAATTTGTGCGGCATCCTTTACCTTCTCGGGCTGGTGTTTCAGGTACCAGGCCGCCGTATTGCGCATCGTCTCCCGAAGCGGCCGGAAGGTTGCGCCCAGCTCCTGCTCGGCTTTCATGGCGCTGGTACGCTTTTTGGCCGTGATCGCCCGGATGCCGTTGACGGAGAGCGAAGAGGTCCGGCCGGTCAGGGCGCCGACGCGTCCACTAATCCAGGCGACCGCAAGGGCAAGCGCGGTCGGCACCTGTCGGGTCGGGGCCGGTACGCCGGTAACGTCTTCCAGAGCCGCCATTATCTCGACCTGGCTTACGTGGTGGGCGGCGGCGATGTATGACTCTCCTCCCTTACCACTGTCGGCTGCCGCCAGCATGACCTGGGCGACGTCGCGGGCGTCCGCCACGTCTACGCCGGATTCCAGGACTATCGGTAGGCGGCGGTTGAGGAAGTCGAGCACGAACTGGCCGCCGCCCGTAGGGGCGGCGTCGTGCGGCCCGAACATCAACGACGGCTTGACCGTAACCACTGGTGTAGCGTGATCTTTCGCGAACTCCGCTATGGCTCTATCTCCTAGAATTTTGCTCTTCGCGTAGAGGTCGAGCGCCTCTTCCGGATCGGCGAGGTTCGTCTCGTCGCTGATCCCACCATCGCTACGTTTCCGGATCGTGGTATTGGAAGAGGTGTGGACTATCTTTCCGACTCCTCTGTCCTCAGCTTCTTCAAAGAGCCGGATCGTATTCTTAACGTTGATCTTCTCCAACATCGGCCAGTGTGTCCCAGGAGCCAGGGCCTCCCGAAAATAGGCCGCAGTATGGAACAGCACGTCCATACCCTCTAGCGCCCGCGAAAACCCCCGAACGTCGGTCATGTCGCCCCGGACGAACTCGACGCCGAGATCCCCCAACAGCCGCTCCGCCTTCTCCTCCGAACGAACCAGCACCCGAACTTCGTGCCCCCGTTCAACGAGCTCCCGCACCAGGTTGTTGCCCAACATCCCCGTACCGCCGGTAACAAACGCTTTCACGATTTACTCCTTTCACACGCTAGCTACTAGAAAACGAACTTAAACTCATTTACCTAAATTGCAAAATAAATCATTGATCCTCCTTCCTTTGAACCCCTTTGAGGTAGTCTCAGGACGATTCCTCTCCGGGCCGGGCTTTGCCCTCCACTATTTCGGCCAGGTTTCGTAGTTGTGCGGCGGTATTCACGTGGTTTAGCGTGTAGAAGACTTCCTGGCCTACCTTCTGACTGCTGGCGATCCCGGCGTTCTTGAGGACTTTGAGGTGGTGTGAAATCGCCGGGCGCGACAGCTCGAAGTGGCCCGCGATGTGTCCCACGTTAGAGCGTCCCTGCTTTGTAAGCAGGTAGATGATCTCCAACCGCGCAGGATCCCCAATTCCCATCAAGAACTCCACGGTCTTCTCCCAATTGAACTCCTCAGCCAAAACCACCGCCCTCTAAATAAATAAGTTTAAAGCTATTTACGAGTTTAGCTATTCGCTGGGGAAAGTCAAGAGTCCTTCAGGCTGTGAGTGTCAAGCCCCGTGAGAAAAATTCCCTTTAGGCTTTACTGGGCCAACCGGCGTTTGCAGGCGGTGCTTCAAACTGGTCAGTTCCAGAACGATCCACTACACGGAATGCCCCTTCCGTGTAGTAAAGTACCCCTATGGAGACTGAAAACCAGCGCGAGGGTGTCGTTTATCTGGAGAAATTTACTTCACGGAAGGATAGACGCTCCGAACTAAGGCTCGATGAAACGCCGGATAGCCTTCGGGATTGGATAGGGCGTTACCTGGAGCTGGCAGTGGTCGGAGTGCGCTCAAAGACGGTTGCGGAGAAAGCCGCGTTGCACCTGGGGAGGTTTGTAGAGTTCTTCGAGAAGGCTTACGGGCATGACCGGATCTCGACGGTGGTGCATCGGGATGTGCAGTCATGGCAACGGTCATTGGTCGATAGTGGGCTTGCTCCTGCTACCGTGAACAACCACCTGGCTTCGCTGTCGGCGTTCACGACGTGGGTGGAGATGCTGGCGCCGGACCTATTTCCTGCGGGTGACCCCGCCAAGGGGATTAAAGAGCTGAGGCTGCCGCCTTTGGAGCCGCGGGCGCTCTCGGAGGCAGAGGTGCGCTCGCTGAAAAACGTGTGCGACCGCTTAGAGCGGTTCCATGAGCTGAAAGGGCGAGAGTGGAAGGATCGTGGCGAGCGGGTGGGGCACGCACGAGGGAGGCCGGTCCGCGACCGGGCCATCGTCTTCTTGCTGCTCTCCACGGGTCTGCGTCGCGAGGAGCTGGTGACGCTTGATCTCTCCCAGGTGCAGCCCAATGAGCCAGAGAGGCTGCGGGCGGCAAGACTGGTTCGGGTTCGCGGGGTGAAGGGCAAGGGTGGAACCGAGCGCAACGTATTTCTCTCGAAGGATGCCCGCGAAGCGCTTGCCGAATACCTGCAGACGGAGCGGTTGAAGGACGTTGGCGAAGACGACGAGAGTGAGGCGCTATTCTTGAGTGCCGTTGGTACGCCGGCACGACGCGATGATGGCCGGCTCTCGGTGCGGTCGATCAACTTGTTGCTGGAGAGGATCGGGCGCTGGCACGACGCGGAGGTTTCGGACCCGGCACGCGAGATCTCTCTTTTGAAACCGCATGACCTCAGGCACACCTTCGCTTACCGACTGGCGCAAGAGACGGGTAAGGACGCCTACGAGCTGGAGAGGCGGCTCGGGCATGGTTCCCAGCGCTATATTCAGCGCTATACCAACCCGCCCGAGGACGTGGCAGCCGGGTACGTAGAAGAATTCTGAGTTGCCTTACAATGTAAACCCAGATTGCGGCTGGTGACACGAACCGTAACTCTGCCCCTTATAACGAGGGATCATTGTAATCCGCTGCGCGGTACTGGCGGTCTTCCTGCCCTCGTCGTCTTCTACAATCGCCAGTACCACGAATTTCCTGCCCACCAGAAAATCCCATCCTTCCTCTGGCTTTTCTGGTACTTCGTAAACATGCTGGAGTCGGAGCGTATTTTCCGGTAGGTCAGAGCTTCCAGAGGTAGCCGTTTGCTGCAAATGAAAGAAGCGAAGGTCAATTTTATCGCCCGTATCCGAGTCTTCCCAATATATAGTAATAAACCTGTGACTGTCGTCGTACACGATGTCGAGGGTAGCCACGACACTATCTGTTGTCACCGAAAACGATTTTAGTTCTCTTGTAATGGCTTCAGGGGCGATAGGATCTACAACGTATACGTTGTTTACGACCTCATGGGCGAATACTTTGGATTTGTACTCGGGTTTCTCGGCGTATGTGGTCATGTGTTCGACTCCTTTTTCGGTGAGGTGTGGTTTGTGGTGTCAAGCCTGCGCTCAGTAGCTGTACGCCAATGAGTATGATCAGGTACTACCAGCGCCGTCTTTCTCCGCCAGCATGACGAACCGCGTGGGGAGCGGCTGTTCGGCCACGCGCGCGTTCGCGAACCCGGCCTCTGCGAGAAGCTCGCGTAGCTGTTCCTGCGTGATCATGCCGCACCCTACCAAAGCCTCGTGCAACTGCACCCCGGCCAGCGCCTTGTACACCGGTGACACGCGGTACTCTCCTGGAGAGTCGGGATAGGGCAACTCCGAGACCATCACCGTCCCACTAGGCTTGAGAGCGCGCCGCACGCAGGAGAGCACGTTTCGGTACTCTGCCGGACCACCCGTTTCGTGCAGGGCGATACTAATGGTGACGAGGTCGTAGGTGTCTTCCTCGTCCAGCTCGTTGACGTCGCCGTGACGGACCTCGACCCGTTCGCCGAGACCGGCTTCGGCAATAGTTTGCCGGGCCAGTGCCAGACTCGGGGCATCGAACTCCAGACCTACCACTTGCGCGCTGGGGAAGCGTTTGGCGTAGTGCACAGCGTGGTGACCACCGCCGGCCCCGACATCCAGTATTCTGCCGGTCCGCTCCAGCTTTTCGAGTGTTTCCGGCGCTTGAGGCAAGACCTGCTCGGTAAATACGCCGCAGTCGGGCTTTGTCAGGTTCTTGAGCGCCTCGATCAGGAAGGAGTCGTGATCGCTGCGGGGCCATATTCCGCCCGTGCGAAGATACTCGGGAAAAGCCCGGTAGTCCTCGTAGAGGGCGGTGTAGAACTGAATGCGTCCCCCGGTGAATTGCGGATCCGTAGGGTCGAGCAACAAAGACTCCATATACGGCGCGAGCCGGTAACCAGAACGCTCGTCCCAATCCAGAAACTCAAAGGCGTACGCCCCTCTGCACCAGACCTGGACGTAACGTACTTTGTAGTCGAGCCTCTCTGCCAGTGCTTCTTCTGTGACGCCTGCATTGCCGGAATCGGCGATGGCCCGAAACAGGCCGGCCTTCAAGCCGATGTCTGCGATCCACGCCGCCTGGTTGCCCATGAGGTAACCGAACAGCTTCTGCCACTGGGCTTGCTTGGCATCGCTTTGTGTTGTCACGTCGTTTCCTTTCTTTTCGCTCGTTGGCTACTACGGTGCTTGAGTGATCTCTACTCGCCGCTCACCTCTCTGTCCGGCGATCTCGATGTTTTGGCTGACTGTTTGCCCGCGTCAGGTACACGACCTCCGAGCCGCACGATGGGCACCGATATACCCCATCCGGTAAGCGGCGCGTCTCTGGGCGCCCGCACTTGCAGGGGTGCTCTCCTTTGGCATCGGGGAGCTTCCTTATCTGGCGGAGGGTATTGAAGAAGCCGTAGCTGATCGTGTCCTTGCATTCCGTGCAACGGGCTAGAAAGGGATGGACCATGCGCATCTTCCCGTGCCCGCATAGGGGACAGGAAACCGGGCTAAGCTGGTCGTAGATCATTGTTCTCCTCTTTTGAAGGGTTTCGTCTGGGCGCTCGATAGGCCTTCACCGGACGCCCACGACTTCTAGGTAGTCGGAGGGCAGCACGGCCGTTTCGTCACCAGAGACGTTCCAGTAGTGAATGAGCTCTTCGAGGTCGCTTTCGAGGGCCTCGCGTCCGTCTTCGTCGAGGCTTTCGAACGCCTTGTGCATTGGACCGTAGTAAGAGCGGAAACGTTCGATGAAGTGCTCCGCAGAGAGGTAGCGGAACACGTAGGTACGCCGCCGGGTTTCCAGCGAGGAGACATCATCGCCCAGGAGTTCCTGCAGCCGTTCCTCGGTGCCCCAGAGTGGCGGTGGCTTGATACCGGGCGGCGGGGGAAAGTGCTTGCCGACGGTGCGGAACACGTTGCCGATGTAGCCGTCGGGCACCCAGTTGGCGAGCCCGATCTTGCCCCCCGGCTTGCAGACCCGCAAGAGCTCGCCCGCCGCCCTCTTCTGGTCCGGGGCGAACATCGCGCCGACCGTCGAGAGCACTGCGTCGAACGATCCGTCGGGGTAGGGTAATTCCTCCGCGTCGCCGACCTCGAAGGTGATGTCGAGGTGTTCGGCCTCCGCGCGCTTTCTTGCCTGCTCGATCAGCTCCGGAACGTAGTCAAGGCCGGTAACCTTGCAGAAGCGGCGGGCGGCGGAGATGGCGGTGTTGCCGGAGCCGGTCGCAACGTCTAGGATCTTTCGTCCGGAGCGGAGGTCCACGGCCTCACACAGTTGTTCACCCATAATGACCAGGGGATTGCCGATCCTGGCGTAGTTGCCCGAGGTCCACGTCTTCTGCTGGCGTTCCTTGATCGTGGTCAGGGTGGGTTGGGTGGTCATAGCGTTCTCCCTCCTTCGGTTTTTGTTCGATAGCCGGCACCACGCTTGCCTGGTCCTCTGCCACGTGCAGCGTAGAGACTAAGCAGCGGGACGCCCCTCGTTGGCTGACGCTTCATGCCGACGTTCTGCTTCTTCCAGGATCGGGGAACGCGCCTCTTGCGAGAGCCACTCTAGGTGATCCGTGTGGCCGCAATCTGGGCATTCCAGCGCCCGTCTTCCATCGCTATCCAGGATCGGCTTCCGGGACCGGATGTCGCCGGACCGTCCACAGTAACAGGCTTCTTGCATCTTGCTCTCCTTTCGATAGCTGTATCCCTTTCGCCGGGTTTTCGCCCGACTCCGTACACTTACCGATTTTAGAAAGCTGCTCTTAACCAGCTCTTAACCGAGGAAGGTTTTTGGTGAGTAGGCATACCTATTTATGCGAGCAAACATGCTCATTTTGTGCTGATTTGGTCTTCGGAAACCGGAAGAAAGCAAGAAATATGGGTTAAGCTGCGCCGCCGGCGGGCCGCAAGCTACTGTATTATCGGGCCACGCTTGACGCTGTCAGAAAGCATTTGGAGACCGGCGGATAGGAACTTCTGTGAAAATCCAGAGGCTATCGAACCAGTAAAAACGGGAAGCTTCTGCGAGATCGTTCCTCTCTCGTCGGCTAGCGCAACCTACACCCCGGATGAACTGTTGTGTTTGAGCCATCCCGCTACTTCAGCGCGGGAACCCAGGCCGAGCTTTTTGAGAACGCTGCGGACGTGGTTGTGTACGGTCCTCTCGGAGATGATGAGTCTTTGGGAGATCTGTGGATTGGTGAGACCCTGCTCTATCAGTTCCGCAACCTCTATTTCGCGGGTGGTTAGGGGGGTTTTGTCGGGAGTTTCTCCGGCGAGGGCGTAGTCTATGGCTTCGTCTTGGGTCATAGCCCGGCCCCGTTGCCATTCGGCTTCCATACGCTCTTTGCCCAACGCGGCGCGCGTGCGGGTGAGGCGTTCTTCGTAGCCGCAGAGGTTTGTGGCGAGCGGGGCGATGGGCATATCGTTCTGCTCTTGCACGACCTCGGACCCACCCCAAAGACGCGCGGCCCTCTCGTGCAAACCCTCCCGAGACATTCCGCACCCCACAATCCACAGCGTGTACACAATGGCGAGCTTGTCGTCGTGCCGGCGCGAGATCCGAAGACTTTCACTACTTTTCCTCTTGATCTCGGCATGATCGTCGCGAAGCAGAGCCTCGAACGCGAGGTTGAAAAGGACTCTGGCAGTTTGCAGAGAGTCCTCGACTTTATCGTAGAGCCCTCGCGCGTTGTTGTAGGCCGAACGGGCGCCCGCTAGATCCCCTTTCCTCAACTTCGTGAAAGCCCGAGAGCGGGCGATGTTCGCCAGGGTGTGGCTGTTAGTCAACTCGGACTCGATAGCTTCGACCTCGTCTATACACCATTGGTATTCTTCTACCTCGCGGTTCGCGAGGAAAGCCCCGAACAGTATCTTCGAGAGACAGGCTCCCACGCCCTCCGTGTCTCCGACCTCTTTGTAGAGTGCCGCGCCCTCGTTGAGAAAAGACTCCGACACCTCGTAGTCGCGCTGGAAGATAGCGATCCAGCCCGCGCCGTTCAGGGCTTTCGCTTTGAGCCGCGTGTCTCTATGACCCGCCTCTTCGACACCTAACTCCAGCCAACGGCGGCCCTCACTGCTGTGGCCGTGGGTGTGCCAGAAGAGCGAGAGAAGTCCTGCGAGGCGCAGTCCCAGCTCCGGGTCTCCGCTATCTAGAGCCCAGCCGAGTGCGGCCCGCAGGTTATCGTGCTCGGTCTCTAACTGGTTCGTCCACCAGGTTTGGTCTGGTCCTGTAAGCTCGGGCTCCGCTTCTTCGGATAGCTCCAAACACCACAGCGCGTGCCGCCGCCTCACTTGTTCGCGCTCGCCGCTCTCTTGCAGCTTTTGCCGGGCGTACTGGCGCACAGGCTCCAGCAGCCGGTGGCGTCCATCGCGGAACACCACCAGCGACTTGTCCACCAGACTCGAAATGAGGTCGAGTACCCACTCTTCCGGTATATCGTCGAGGGAAGTGACCTTCTCGGCGGCCTCCAGGGTGAAGCCTCCGGCAAAGACCGAGAGCCGCCGGAGGGTTTGCCGTTCCTGCTCTTCCAGGAGTTCGTGACTCCAGTCGAGCGTTCTCCGCAGTGTCTGTTGGCGACGCTCGGCGGTTCGCCGGCCGTTAGTCAACAACCACAGGGCGTCTCCGAGTCTCCGGGAAATTTGATCGACGCTCAGCGTTCCCACCCGCGCCGCCGCAAGCTCTATTGCGAGCGGAATGCCGTCGAGCTTGCGGCAGATCTCCGCCACACTTCCGGCGGTCTCTGGCGTCAGAGAAAAGCTCGTCAGCCGCTGGGATGCCCGATCCGTAAACAGTCGTACGGATTCTGATTCTTGCAGATCCTCGACCGGAAGTTCGTCGTCCGGGCCGGGTAGAGACATCGGTGGCACCGTCCAGCTTACTTCGTCTTCGATCCCCAAAAGCTCCCGGCTGGTCGCGAGGATCTTTAGCCGGGGGCATCCGTCGAGTAGCGCCTCGGCCAGCTTCGCCGCGGCGTCCACTACATGCTCGCAGTTGTCCAGTAGGAGGAGCAAGTCTTTCTCTCGCAAGGCCGTAGTAAGCGTTTCCTCCAGTGACCGGTGCGGCTGCTCGCGCACCGCGAGTGCCTGAGCTGCCGCCTGGGGTACTAGACCAGGGTTAGCGATGGGGGCGAGACCCACCATCCACACCCCGGCGGGGTGATCTTCCAGCAGCTCCCGCGCCGTTTCGAGCGCCAGCCGGGTCTTGCCGGAGCCCCCCACGCCGGTTAGGGTCAGAAGCCGGTTTCTCTCCAGTAGGCTCTTGACTTCGGAGATTTCATTCTCCCGTCCGATAAAGCTGGTCCTGGGGACGGGCAGGTTGTTCGGGTGGATGGTGTCCGAGGGTGAAGGCCGCACGGTAGGGTTATCGATCGGTGGAAAACTACCCGCGCGTATCCGCTCGAAGAGATCTTCTATCTCCGAGTCCGTTCCCAGCTCTTCTATGTGGGACTTGGCGAGCTTTTTGTATTTTTCGTATTGACCTAATGCCTTTCTTCGCCGGTCCGTCAGGGCGTAGAGACGCATCAGGCTGGTGTTTATCTCTTCACGTCCCGGTTCTTCAGCCGCCAGTTCTTCCAGGATCTCTATAGATAGCCGGTACTCGGCGCGTTCCTCGTAGACGGTCGCCGGCCCGGCTCGCAGATCCATGTATAGTGCCTGAAGCTTCTGACGGTGGTCCTCGACCCACTCCTCATAGCGGTCTTCCGGCAGCAGTTCTCCTCCGTAGGCCTCGACGGCTCGCCGGTAATCTTTTGGCTCTCGCGTGTTGCGGGCAACCTCCGCCGCCGCCCGGAAGTCGTCTACGTCCGTCCATACCTTCACACCCGGCGATAAGATGAGTTGCTCGCCTTGCAGTTGTAGATGATCTGAAGTTCGGCCCGCCAGTTTTAGAGTTTTGCGGGCTTCGTGGAGCGTCTGGTGCAGATTGTTGGACGCGCGTTGGATATTCCAATTCGGCCAGAGCAACTCCATTACTTGCTCCCGGTGCATCTGATAGCGGGGCTGGAGGGCGAGGAGTTTGAGGAGGCTGGTTGACTTCCTCAGCCGCCACTCGTCATGCTCTATGGTGTGCGAGCCAACGGAGACCCGGAAGCCCCCGAGCATCCAGATGCGTAGTTCCCCGGGAACAGCGACAGGCGGCGCAGCCAAGCTCAGGTGATGGCCTTCGCTCTTTCTTCCCTGTAGACGCGGCATTTTCGCCCCTGCTTTCTCGCGCCATTAGCAATGGTAGCCTATGTGCCAACATCTAGTATAGGCTCGTGACGTGGCCGCCGCATTACTCAAATGAATGAGATTTCGGGCAATTTAGAACGATTGTGACTGAGCGTGAACGCCACTAGGCGCTCTATCGTTGTAGTTAGTGGTGGTATAGTAGCGCGTCGTACTGGGGTACAGCCGAGGTATCGGATCTCCATAGCTTTTGGTGCAGCAGGTTTCTACGGTCAAGTGGCTCTCAAGACCCGCTGACGCAGCAGCCCGAAGCTCGCCCTACCGTACATCGAGCGTTTGATGAGCTTCAGCCTTTTGACCTGCCCCTCGACTTGGCCGCTGCTCCAAGGCAGGGTGACGGCCGCCCTGATCGCGGCCTCATCCTGACGAACGCCCCTTGCGAAGGTCTGAAGTTCCGAGAGGGAGCTGCTCCCCGCCTCCTTTAGCCAGACTCCGATCTTCTCTTCCTCACCTTCGCGCATGATCTTCGCGAACCGCCCGGCCAGTTCCTGAGCCTCTGCCAACACCGGGCAACGCCGTCGCACCTCCTCCAGCCACCACCACTGTTCCGGGCGCACGGCATCGGGATTTCTGGTCTCCAGCATCAGCAGGCGCGCTGTCTCCTGTGACTCGTGTCTTGCTCCTTGCGTCTTACTCCCGTTCTTAGCTGGAGCTCGGGCGGGCGGCGAGAGGCCCTTACGTAAGCATCTGAGATGGTCGGCGACCGCATCGTAAGATCCTTCGTAGCCCATCTTCTTTATCTCACGCCAGAGCCGGGCCATGTTAATGCAGCGCTCCTTCCACCGGCGCTCCAGGTAGTCCGCGTAGGGGCGACGGGGCTCGGTTTCTTCTTTTTCGGCCTCTTCCTCTCCGGAAAGCCGCCAGCTTTCAGCCAGGAGGTGACGGTACCTCGGCTCAAACCGACCTGGCCCGCTATGTCCTCGACGTAAAGGCCTCGTTCTCTCAGTTCCACCACTCGCTCGTAACGCTCCAGACGCTCCTTGCGCCGCTTCGGATCCGCCCTGTGCCCCCAGCCGGGATGGCCGGCTTTCGGGGATGATTCTGGAGCGGTAACCTCCTCATACTCATCATCGGGCTCGCCGAGAACGTGCCGGTTCCGCTCGACGGCCCTCTCCACGGCGTCGTAGAGGTTCTTGAGTACGTGGAAGCGGTCGGCCACCTGCACCGCGCCGGGAGCTCCCGCGGATGCGCCCTCGATGTACGGTCGGTAGCGGTCGCGGGCGATCACCTCAATGCCTGGGTTGGCGCGAAGCCAGTCGGCAAGGGGCTCGGCCGAGCGGTCGGGCAGCAGATCTATGGGCTGATGCCTCTCCAAGTCCACGACGATCGTGGCATAGGTCTGGCCGCGGCGCAAAGAGAAGTCATCTACTCCAATGATGTGGGGTTCGGGGTGCGGGGTAGCCGCAGCTCGTCTGACGTAGCGCAGCAAGGTCGAGGGAGATGCCGTCATGTCCAACCGTCGGATCAGCCGAGCCCCGGCCTCTCCTCCAAGCGCGAAGTCCACCAACTCCAGAACCTCGTGCAGGCGCACCGTCTTGCGGGCATAGGACTCCACCACGGACGGCAAGCGCTCGGTGAAAATCTTGCGCGGACATCCCTTCTGTGGGCAGCGGAACTTCCTCACGTTCAAGAATAGCCTAACTCGGCGGCCTCCCCAGGGCAGGTCCGCCACCGTACGCCCATAGTGGCTATGCAGTCGCGCCGTTTCCTGGGTGCAAACGGGGCAGGTTACTGGTAGCGCCGTGCTCGCAAGGCTCAGCGAGACGGTGTCGGCGTCGATAAAGTTGTCTTCAAGCTGAAGACCGGGCGATTTGGGTAGCAGGGACATTGGCAGCTTCGATGTTTGTCTCATGCCCTGCTTTGTAGATCATGGACCTATCTACTGCACCAAAAGCAGCGGAGATCTCGTATCTCGGTCATAGGCCTAGTTATGTAGACTATCGTCCTCTAACGTCAAAGTCTTTAGAGAGGGGTGCCGATAATCTATTATAAAAAGATACGTCAAGCTGGAAAACCGTCGAGAAGTAGAGGAGCAGTGCATGACTGACGAACAACAAGTATCTCAAGACGTTTCTGAAGAGAGGCCCACCTCAGCCCGAATATACGACTACATGCTGGGAGGGTACAACAACTTTGAGGTGGACCGTGTTGTAGGCCGTCAGTTTGTGGAAATTCTGCCCGATGCGCCGCTGATTATGAGAACCAACCGCGCCTTTTTGCGCCGGGCCGTTAGATTCCTCACCGCCCAGGGTATCGACCAATTCCTCGATATTGGCTCCGGCATACCGACGGTCGGCAACGTGCACGAGGTAGCCCAGAGAGTGAACCCGCATGCCCGGGTGGTGTACGTGGATAAGGACCCTGTCGCCGTGCGCCAGAGTGAAGAGATTTTAAAGGACAATTCTAATGTAACGGTCATCGAAGCTGACGCTCGCGATGTACACTATATCCTTGAAAACTCCGAAACCCAGAGACTGTTGAATTTCGATAAACCGGTTGCCGTGCTGATCTTGTCGGTTTTGCTTTTCGTTCCAGATGACCAGGAAGCATACGGCATGGTCGGTGCTTTGAGTAACGCTCTGGTACCGGGTAGTTATTTAGCTATCTCACACGGAACTTCAGAAGGAGTACCCGAGGATCAGGCCGCGCGGGCCTTAAAGTTGTACACTGCGAGCGGCAACCCGATAAAATTGCGTTCACGCGCCGAAACTGCCCGGTTCTTTGAGGAATATGAGCTGGTGGACCCAGGTATCGTTCGGCTTCCCTGCTGGCGGCCCGAGGGCCCGGAGGATCTCATGATCGACCGCCCAGATTCCTCCGGTAACTACGGTGCCGTCGGACGCAAGCTGTAGAGAGGAATGCGGGTTAGTGAGTAGAGATCACCGCCGAAGTGGCAGCGGGTATGAGGTGAGAGCCGTGGTGGTGTGGGCGGGATTTAGGGGCGATTTTGCGTAGCGATTACGAGTCTTCAGACAAGCGGGTTATATGGGAGCTTCTGGAGGATCGTCGGTGTGCAATCGCCGAGAGCTGGCACAGAGCGATTGCAGGTACAGGCTTTACCCCACTCACGGTAGAAGAGGCCCGGCACAACTTCGAAGAGTTGACGGGCAACACTATCGCCCTGCTATCCGACAAGTCATTTAAACGTCACGAGGCAGAGAAGATAGGTGTGGCGGTGGCAAAGATGCACTTCCTAGGACCAGACGCGCTCGCCGGTACACAGGAAGTGCTCGGGAAGGAGCTCCTGAAAAATCTACGGTCAGATCAGATCGCCGCCCTTCAGGAGCGCCTGACGTCCGTGCTTTCTTCGGTCGCAGCCGGATTCTTCAAACAAGCGCGAGAAATGGTTCTCGCAGAGCAGGAGCGTACCAGAGCAGCGCTGCTCGCTGAACGCAACCGCGTGGAGCAAGCCCTGCGCAGGAATGAAGCTAGCCTTGCAGAAGCACAGCGGATCGCCCACCTTGGTTACTGGCAGTACGACTTCGAGAATGACCGAATATATTGGTCGGATGAAGTCTACAAAATCTTTGGCGTAACTAGTGAACAATTCGGAGAGACGTTCGAATCTTATCGCACGTTTATTCACCCCGACGATGTTGCGGTCATCATAGAAGCTAGCCAGAAAGCATTGCAGGGTGGCGGAAGGGTCACATACGAACATCGCATACTCCGACCCGACGGCGAGGAGCGAACGATCCAGCAGCACATGGAGTTCACGGTCGAAGACCAGGCCGCGTTCCAAAACTACCTTGCAAACATGAACGTTGAGGATTTGGTCACTGGGGATGAAGACTACTTCACTTTGATCCGTCTGTCCCTAGCGCATATGGGACAAAAAATAGGCAGCTCGGTTAGCTTGGTTGGCACCGTTCAGGATATTACGGAGCGAAAACAGCGGGAGAAGGAGCTACAAGAGGCAAGAAGGACTGCTGACGCGGCCAATCAAGCCAAGAGCGAGTTTCTGGCGAACATGAGCCATGAAATCCGCACCCCCATGAACGGCGTAATTGGGATGACCGGGCTTCTGCTCGACACGAACCTAGACACTGAACAGCGCGAGTACGTCGAAACGGTGCGGCGCTCGGGCGAGTCGCTATTAACCATCATCAACGACATCTTGGATTTCTCGAAGATCGAAGCGGGCAGGATGGAGCTCGAAATCATAGACTTCGACCTCAAGATGGTGGTAGAAGAGGTGGTGAGCCTGTTCGCCGAGCGTGCTGAAAGCAAGGGACTAGAGCTGGCTACGTTTATTGACCCTGACGCACCGGCGGGTGTAAGGGGAGATCCGGCACGTCTGCGGCAGGTCTTGATCAACCTTCTGAGCAACGCGGTCAAGTTTACCCAGGAAGGCGAGGTGATCCTTCGGGCGACCGTGGAAAGCGAGACAGAAGAAGATGTTACCGTTCGCTTTGAGGTGAAGGATACTGGGATCGGTATAAGCCCAGAACAGGGCCGGCGTCTGTTTCAGCCTTTTTCTCAAGCCGACACCTCGACCACCCGCCGCTACGGCGGCACTGGACTGGGGCTTGTTATCTCCAAACAACTGGCTGATCTTATGGACGGAGAGATACACTACAAGAGTGAACCAGGCCAGGGGAGCACGTTCTGGTTTAAGGTGCCGATCGAAAAACAGCCTAAAGACTCAACCCAGATGCTGCTCTCCCGCGCGGATCTCCGGGGTCTGCGGGTACTGGTCGTAGACGACAACGAGACCAACCGGCAGTTGCTGCACGAGGTCGTTATCTCTTGGAACATGGCGAACGGTACCGCTGAAGATGGTAATCAGGCGCTTCGTCTGTTGCGCTCGGCTGCTGATAGAGGTGAGCCGTACGATGTGGCGATACTCGACGCCGGCATGCCTGGAATGAACGGTGTCGAGCTCGCCCGAAGGATCAAAGGCAGCCCAGTCTTATCTTCCACTCAGCTAGTGTTGCTGGTTCCTGTAGGCAGACGAGATCAGGAGGAAGAGGTTCGACGAGCAGGCATCGGGGCTTATGTCTACAAGCCTGTGCGTCAGTCGGCACTCTACGATGCTCTTGCCAAGGTAATGAGCTCACCAGACGGTTATGCTCACACCCCCGAAGACCACAACACGTTTATCGAACGCCATCAGACCTGGGAGGAGAAGGCTCAGCTAAGTAGCCAAATCCTGGTGGCTGAAGACAACCCAGTCAATCAAACAGTAACTGTGCGGATGTTAGAGAGACTCGGGTATCGAGCGGATGTTGCCGCCGACGGGCTTGAGGCCGTGGCAGCCCTTTCTCGCGTCCCATATGCCGCTGTGCTGATGGATATACAGATGCCAGAGATGGACGGCTACGAGGCTACTGCGGAGATCCGCCGGCGTGAGGAAGCAGAACGCCACACCCCGATTATAGCCATGACAGCCAACGCCATGCGAGGGGATAGGGAGCAGGCACTTGAGGCCGGCATGGATGACTATATCCCCAAGCCGGTCAGACTGGAAGGGTTAAGCGAGGTTTTGGGACGGTGGATCGACCGATCTTCCGCAGAAAAAAGGAATGATGAAGTAGAGGCCTCTGGAGCTACAGAGGAGCTCGGAGACCCTATCGACTTCAGTATATTAGAGAGCCTACGTGCCCTCCAACGGAAGGGCGAGCCTAGTCTCATAAGCGAGATCGTTAATCTCTTTCTAGATGATGTGCCTTCTCAACTAAAGGTTCTACGAGAGGCTACCGAGTCCGACGGTGCACAGGCTGTCGAACGCATCGCGCACAAACTCAAGGGTAGCAGCGTCAACCTGGGCGCCCGGCAAATGACCACTCTTTGTGAAGAGCTGCAGGATGCGGGCGCCGCAGGCGATTTATCCCGCGCCCCGGATTTACTCAGGAGACTGGAGTTCGAGTACGAGCGTGTATGCCCGATTCTTGAGGCACAGGTAGACGATACCCAGGCACCGTGAAGATACTCATCGCCGAAGATGACTCTATCTCTCGCATAATCTTCCAGCGGGCCGTTGAGAAGCTCGGCCATGAGTACTTGGTTGCGGAAGACGGGGACGAGGCCTGGGAGTTGTACCAAGAGAACCCGAGCGTAGAGGTAGTCATAAGCGACTGGATGATGCCGGGTACGGACGGCCTGGAACTGTGTCGAAGAATTCGGGAGAACGAACTGGACACCTACACCTACTTTCTCTTTCTCACCGCGCTTGAAGACAAAGAGCATTTGGTTACAGCTCTGCAGAGCGGGGCCGATGACTATCTAACCAAGCCTTTAGATCAGGCTGAGCTACAAGCGCGTCTTATAACGGCTTATCGATTTACCTCGTTGCACCGGCGCCTCGCGGGGCAAAACGCGGAGTTGAAGAAGCTCAACCACCTGCTCTTCGAGCAGTCCCGCAAAGACCCTCTTACTGACCTCGGCAATCGGTTAAAGATGAACGAGGATCTCGAAAAGCTTCATGGGCAGGTGCAACGCTACGGGCGAAGCTACGCGGCGGTGCTATGCGACGTGGATCGCTTCAAAGATTACAACGACCGCTACGGCCATCAGGCGGGCGATGAGTTGCTCAAGGAAGTCGCGAGAACTATCACATACCAGTGCCGGGAGGGGGACACAGCTTACCGCTATGGCGGAGAAGAGTTTCTCATTATACTGCCAGAGCAGAGCTTAGAGAAAGCGGCGTCGGCAGCCGAGCGTCTGCGGCAGGCGGTGGAAGAGCTGGACGTCGAGCATAAGGACGGGGTTGCTGGGGTGGTGACGATCAGCGCAGGGGTGGCCGTGCCTTCGAATAAAGCGAAGCAAACTCCCCACGAGTTGCTAGCAGAGGCCGACGAAGCACTCTACCGAGCCAAGATGGCAGGACGCAACAGGGTGGCTCTGGATGTGGGAGCGCGGGGTCCACGATACTCATGTTAATCAAGTGACTCGAAGACGAACATGGTTACTCGCTGGTCGAAGTTCTTGCGGCGATCATGATAGGCCTAGTGCTCGGGTCCGTGTCACTTGCCGCAAGGTAGCGGCCAGGGTTTCGCTACCCCCGCGCGAGCACGCTCGGCATGCGACAGGGTGAAGGTGAAGCCTCACGCTACGAGCACGTCGTTAGGATGGGCTTCCGCCGGTGACTCCCAACCGGGTAGCCCGGCTCCCGATCCTTCCGCCAGACGATCCTGCCCGGATGCTACTCGCGCTCCGGCCTATCACCTGGCTGCTGAGGTGGTATACACGTAGTGGTACCATTCTGGGCAGCGTGTTGAGAAACTCGGTATGTGGAAGCCAAGCGAAGGGAAGTTTGCAGTCGAACCGCGATGATCGAAGCGGAGCGGTGGTCGCTCCGGGGGTCGCAGAGCAGCTACCTGAGCTGGCCTCCGGGGCCCGCGGCTGCCGAAGGTGAGCAGCCGCTTTATGTTCTGCCCGCTGGCGGTTATTAGAACCTCGCAGTTCACTCTCTCCTGCATTCTCAGCCGTACCCGCTCCATACCGTGCCATTGCTTGGCTTCGGCGAACATCGGTTCGATCCACACCTTCCTCTTTCTCATCGCCTTCTTGTAGGCCTCTAGCTCGTAGTAGCCTTTGACCTTCTCGAAGTAATACTCGTCGAAGTTGCGGTTTACAGCGCGTCCGCTCTTGCCCTCGGTACATTTGCTCTTCAAGGAGCAGGAGTTGCAGACATCCGGGTCGGCAACGTAGCGGGTGAGCCTCAGCTTCTTCCTCGCCCCGGTGTTGCGCAGTATCTCTCCGGCTGGACAGACGTAGACGTCCCGCTCGGGATCATAGGCGAAGTCGTCTTTGCGGAAGAGGCTCCTCTTTCCCCAGGTGTAGTCGATGGCCGGCATGTAGGCCCTGATCCCAGCGCTCTCTACGGCCTTGAGGTTCGGGATGGTGCCGTAGACAGAGTCGCCGGTTACGTGGTGCGGGCGGAGCTTCCAGCGGAAGGTCGTGTGCCAGAGGAGGTCGAGCATGGGTTGGTTGTCCTTCGCGTCCGCCTTCGTAACTAGGGCGGTGAGGATCACCCGGGCCTTGCCGCCGTCCACCACGTAGTGGACCTTGTAGCCCATGCGGGCGGTACCCTTAACGTGCCCGGCCAGGCAGGCGTCGGGGTCGGTACGGTTCACCACATGGTCGCTAATCTTGTTCGGGTTGGGCGAGCGGGACTTGGTGCCGTACCTGCCGGCACTTGAGATGAAGTCTTCCCGTGCGACGTTGGTTTCCGCAAGACCCTCATCGTCCGCACCCGGTAGAGCCGCATTGGCAGTATCTACCCGCCCGTTGGTAGATCCGATAGGTCCGGTAGCGTCGTCCGGCTCTTGCTCGACCTCCTCGAACAACTCGTCGAGGTGATCTAGCACGGTGAGTCTGGGGATCAGAGCCGATTTCGCGACGTTAACCCTGACCGTGGTGGAGTCCACGAACAGCTCCTCGCCCCACACCAGGCCCGCCTCGACGCACATCTCGACTATCCGGTCGAAGAAACTTCTGAAGGTCTCCAGACCGTAGCGTTCGTGGATGCGGGTGAGGCTAGAGTGGTCGGGCAGCGGCTCGTGAAGATCGTATTCAAGGTACCATCGCAATGAGAGCCGGTCAGCGACGATTTCCATAAACTGTCTCTCCGAGCGCAAGTCCTCGAAGAAAAGAACAAGTTCGAGCTTGAAAAAGACTACGGGATCAACACTGGGACGGCCAGAGGGAGCGTAGAGATTCTCGACCAGCTCCCTGACAAACGTGAGGTCGAGCCGCTCCTCCAGACGACGATAGAAGTTGTCTTTTGGGACAAGTTCTTCGAGGGAGAGGTCGGGCAGCGGTGCGAACTCACGGATCTTGGTTCCCATCATGATGGCGCATCCTCCTATGGAAAGAACGAGGAGCATCATGCTACCGGTGTTCGTCTATTCGCTCCAGCATCCGCCCCGATTCGCAGGCGTTTCTCAACAGGCTGCCCATTTGGGTACCGTGACCCCTAAGAGCGTCTAGGTTTCCTCACTCTGACAAGAGTTACAAGTTGCTAATTAAATAGTAGCCCAGTGTCGCAATCAGCAACCCGACAACAGAGGATGAGAAGTAAAAAACGATTTTCTTCTTATCGTAGGATCCGTAGAAGCCCTTCCCAGACACTATGGCGTCCGCGAAACCGCCCGCGAGAAAAGCGATCAGCGGAGCTAGAAAGCAGTTGATCAAGAAAACTACCAACAAAGTGGAAGACAAGTTGTTCCGCCTTTCAGAAGCACATCTTGTTCAAAGGAGCCAAGCAATATTTTACTGTATCTACTTTGGCTAGACATTCAGTTTGTCCAATCGTGCCTAACGTGTTCCTGCGTTAGCTCATTTCTCATAGCAGTGTGCTTTTCTCTACTTGCAGCGTCTCTGTCCGTTACCTCCGAGCCTGCCTCGGAGGTAACGAAAAACTGCGGCCGAAGAGAAAGGCGAGCAGGTCAAATCAAGCCCGTTTTTAGCAATATCTAGCACATTCTTCACGCACATTGAGGGTAGTGCCATAAATGCAAGCAGACGCGAATACTAGAGGACATACAACAGCGCATATAGGCAAACCCGCGCCGAACGTGACTGTTGTGCAAGCTATGGGACACCCGAGGATACCGAGTGACTCACACCCAAGGCCTGTGATTAGACCAACTATGACCTGGCACCTACTACAAGCTCCTTGTGCAGTGAATTGGGGCTCCGACGAGACCGTGGAAGGAATTTCCACAGGCCTCCTGGACGTTACCTGACCTCCCTCGACTTCCAACGGCGTAGCCTCAGACGCTGTATGTCTGTCGTCGGTCAAGCTGTATATGGCGGCGCGGATTTCCAACTTGCCTCCGACCTTCTTGAATGAAACCTTGGCTCGCCGACCATTTTGTGTATAAAACGGAATCTCGACCAGTAAAGTCCTTTTGCCGGTATTTTTTGGCGTAGAGGTAAGGGGAGAGATCAATACTCCACTCCCGCTTTCAACGTTTGGAGCAAAACCCTCTCGAACAAGGTGATTCCACAACAAGTTACCTTCATCATCACGTCGGATCCTCGTAGCGATCCTGCGCACTCGCTCGCCGTTCAGCTCCTTTACGGTGAACTTACCCGTCGAATTATTGCTTCGCGCAGATGCCTCTTTAGAAAGTAGTGTGCTAGGCACTAAAGTAGCGGCGCCAAAGGCCACCATCATCTTGAGCATTTCGCGTCGGTCGACTGGACGCAATTCCAGAGTTGAACCTGAAGACTTCTCCACTAACTCTGCTCGATATGTTCTTCTCGGCCGGCGAGCGATCTTCGCTACGCGTCTCGCCCGTCGCGGTCCTAGACCTACCAGCATCCGGGTTTTCATCGCAAGCCCAGTAAAAACCTGCGGCTTCTGACCATCGACTTCTAGGAGAGTCGGTTCCCACTTCCAATCGGGACGAGTTTCAGAGAGTAGCTTTTGAACATCGCGGTCCTGAAGACTGCGGGCACTTAACCAGCCTTCTGTTTCCTTCTCGACCGATTGAGCTATCTCGGTGCATTCGGAGCAGCCGGAGTCAAAAAGTAGGTAGCGCTTCTTGGGCTCTTCCTCCAATGCGTAACTCACGTCCTCAACCACTGGAGTTTCCTTGGTTTCCATAAGTTTTAACCTTCCCTTCGTTTCCGTCGTCATCGATACTGCGATACTGAGGTTGCTGAGTGCAAACGCCAGGCTAAATACGCCTTACGTTCTCGCAGTCGGATGCAACCTTGTCGTTTTTGCCGGCTACTACGAAGTCATTCCCACGACCACAACTGATTGCGTCCCTAGCCGTTTCCTCAGAAGGCCCGTGTAGTATCAGGTCGATGCCCGGTCCCCCGCTCAAGGCATCGGCCCCAGCACCACCGAAAATGTTGTCTGACCCGGACCCCCCGCTGATGACGTCAGGACTATTATCCCTCGGAGTTCTGTCGTCACGGTTGCCGAATAGAAAGTCGTCACCTGGCCCACCATTGATGATATCCGGACCGTCTCTGCCAACCACCGTATCTCTGCCGCCCAGGCCATTGAGCACATCCGGTCCGTTAGTGCCAATGATTCTGTCGTTTCCATTAGTGCCATTTTTTATGCTAAGGGCAAACGCTGCGCTACTGGCTAGCAACACCCCCATCATTGTCACCATAATTAGCAGAACTACCCGCTTCATCTTCCTCCTTGAGTAATGAAGTCGCTACCAGCGACCCGTATTCCCCTCTAAATGACCACCATCTTTTTCTTGTCCTTGTCTTCTCCTATCTACAGCACCTCCTTTCAACCACCTGTTTCCCAACATCTCGTCTATGACCAATAGCATTGCCTAGCCGCCGGATCACCGCTACATATAACCGGATAAAAATATTGTCCGGATAAAATTATTAGCCGGTTTTGAGGAGTGCTTACTTCGTTCTAGTAGCGTAGTAACGTGACGGAGGAGGGATCAGTCCGATTTCTATTGCCCGGGCAGCGGCCTCTCTGCGATCACAAGCTCCTAGCTTGGCGATAAGACAGCGAACGTGGAGTTTGACGGTGCCCAAGCTGTAGCAGAGATCCGCGGCTACTTGCGGGTTCGTCTTGCCTTCCGCGAGGTGGTGCAATACCTCAAGCTCTCGGTCCGTCAGGGGCTCAGGCACCAACTCGGCGACCTTTCGCTCCGTGATGTCCTCCGCCACGCAAACAAAGAAGTCCGGCTCACCAGTAGTCTCTCGCACGAGCGAGATCGAAAGGTCAACCCACACCCGGGAGCCATCCTTACGGACGTAGCGCCGCTCCAGGGAGTAGGGGCCGAGCTTGCCCGCCAGCATCCGGTGGACACGGTCCATGCTCGCCTGCCGGTCTTCGGGAGAAGTAAGTTCTAAGAAGGTCATCTCTAGCAGCTCCTCACGGTCGTAACCGGAGATCTCACAGAGCTTGTCGTTGACCCTCAGCCAGCAGCCGTCCGGAGCGACGTGTGCCATGCCCGCACCAGCCGACTCGAAGGTTTTTCTGAAGAGCTCCTCGCTCCTGCGAAGCCCCTCTTCCAGTCGCCTGCGTCCTGTGATGTCTAGCAGAACTCCTTGCCAGACTGCGGTGGGCCCGTTTCCTACCTCCACCCGCACAGCTTTGTCGTGTACCCACACGGTGCGGCCGTCACGGGTGATGAGTCGGTACTCTACCTCGAAGGTTTCGCCGGTCTTTCGGGTGCGGTTCGCCTCGGCTAACACGCGCTCTCGGTCTTCGGGGTGGAGCAGCTTGACCCAGAGGTCAGGGTCATCTAGCCACTTCTCCTGGGTGTAGCCGAGCATCTGCTCAACTTGGGGGCTCATAAAAAGGGCTGAGCTTACCTCGTCGTCGGCATCCACGTAGACGACCGCCGGAATCTGCTCTATGAGCGCCTCGTACATCGCGTTGATTTCTCGGAGGTGAATCCCGTTAGCGGCTACGCGCACTGCAACCTCCTCGCAGTGCTGTCTAGCTTGGCCTGGCTAACGACTGAGGAGGACAACAAAATCTCCCGAGATCGCGAGGAGACGAATAGGGTCTGCGGAGAAGGCGAGAGCCCCCGATGGAAAGGTTCATCTTGCGGTCTACGCTGTGGTTGTTTCAATCCTTTTGCACCCCTTCAGCAGCCCGGCAGCCTCTCTAAAAAAGATCCAAAGAAAGATCCAAAAAGAGGTCCGTAGCTTTGCGTCCACCCGCCTCACGACGGGGTTGCCTTTTTCATGATGCTTTCGACTGTGGGTAGTAACTTCCTCAAATGCTCTCTAAGCCACATCCCGGCTTCGGAAGAGCAACACGGAGAGGGCGACGAAGACGACCAGGTAGGCCCCGAGAACCAGCGCCGCCTGTCCTGCGCCCACGGCCTCGATTCCCGGTGGCGTTGCCCCCGCCGCAGCCCCCGGCTGAGACTCGGAGAAAACACTGACCAAGTCCAGTGAGTTCCTTCCCGGTAGCGCCTTACTTATGTTCTCCAACGTATCGCTTTGGGTCTGGGGAGCGAGACTCACAAACAGGCTCTCCAAAACCAGCACGTATACCAGCCCGAGCCCTATGGCAAGGGCGGTACCCCTAAAGAGCGTAGCCAGAAAGAGTCCCATCGCCGCGAAGGTTGCCAGGATGAGCCAGCCCGCCCCGAGCGCTTTTAGTGTCTCCACGAACGAGGACCACTCTATAGCCCCATCCTGGAGGGTGGCTACCACGTAGCTACATACCGCGCCGACCGCGAAGGAGATGAGGGTGAAGACTGCTATCACTAGAGCCAGAGAGAGCAGCTTGCCACCGAAGTAGGACAGCCTGCCGGGCTTCTGGGTGAGGACCAACTTGAAGGTCTCCCAGCCGTACTCGCTACCTACCGCCAGGGCTCCGAGAACTAGCGTGAGGCCGGTACCGAGACCACCGCTGAAGAGTCCCAGTACCTGGGAGAGAAAGTTCTCCGGGTAGAGGGTTGGCAGGAATTGCTGGGCTTCGGGAGGAGGGTCGCTTCCCACGCCGACGATAAAGAAGTAGCTAAGTAGGTATCCGAAGAGTGCTACGAGCGCGACGAAGATGAGGCCCACGACCCAGGCCGCCGGACGGCGGAGTGTCTTCTGTAGCTCCACGGCGAGGCTGGCTCCCATAACTATCTCTCCTCCCTAGTCGGTTGTCCTTCAGACTTCCCAGCCGGCTGCTCTTCGCTTTGTTGGCTGTGTTGTTGGCTTTGTTCTTGGTCTTGGCTTCGTTCTCCGCCCTGCTCCTCTTCTTGTTCCTCTCCTGTTAGCTCCAGAAAGACATCTTCCAGGGAGCGCTGCTCACTGTGGAGCTCGCTTACCTGCACGCCGCTTGCGTAGAGCTTCTGGCCTATCTGGGAAGATTTCTCAGGGTCTGCGGTGAGGTGGATGGCGTCTTCCCGGACCTCGACCTCCTCTACTTCCTCAATGTTCCGGGCGGCCTCGGCAGCTTCCTCTATGGGCTCGGCTTTGAGCACGAGGCCGCTCTTGCCCCGGAGCTCATCCACGGCGCCCTCGGCTACGAGCCGGCCCTTACTGATGACCCCGACCCTTCCGCAGACCTGCTCCACCTCGTTCATTAGATGGCTGGAGAGGAGCACGGTACGGTCACCCTGCCCTACCGACCGGATCAACTCCCGCATCTCAGCCATACCCTTTGGGTCCAGGCCATTTGTCGGCTCATCCAGTATCAGAAGCTCAGGATCTTTTAGAAGTGCCGCAGCAACCCCGAGCCTCTGCTTCATTCCGAGCGAATACTTCTTGTACTTGTCTGAGGCCCGACCGGTGAGCTCGACTTCCTTCAACACTTCATCTATCCGGCCCTTATCTTCCACCCCCGAGAGGCGGGCAACGACCTTCAAGTTGTTTCGTCCGGAGAGGTAAGGATAGAAAGCCGGGGACTCAACCAAAGCGCCCACATGGGAGAGACTCCCAGGAGTGCCGGGTTCTCCGCCAAGCACACGGGCCGTTCCCGAAGAAGGCTTTATGAGCCCCAGAAGCATCCGTAAAGTCGTCGTCTTACCGGCACCGTTAGGACCAAGAAAGCCGTACACCTCGCCCCGCATCACGGAGAGGTCCAGCTCGTCCACGGCCAGGATCTTTCGTCCGTAGCGTTTGGTAAGGTCCTTGGTCTCTACTACCGGCGTCCGCGTTGAGGTCTCTTCCACAAGCACGCTCCCTTCTGATTACAACCCTAAAACCGTCCAGACGGTTACTAATACTACTGTCTATAGACTGAGTCAAGAGGGTGTGCGTTAAAGGTGTATGAAATATGTGTGGATTGACCCTGGCATATCTTTTGATTTGCGGCTAGGCTAGAGTAATAGAGAAGAAAGGAGACTCGACGAGTAGCGCTATGGAGAGTTCGGAGAAAACTCGCAGGGAGCGGATTTTAGAGACGGCGCTGTTTCTTTTTCGTAAGCAGGGCTATGAGGCGACCTCCACCCGGGAGATCGGTGAGGTAGCGGGGGTGAGCAAGGCAAACGTTTACCATCACTTCCGGACTAAAGACGGACTGCTTCACGCCTTGCTGGATCCCCTCTTCGAGAAGGTAGAGGCGCTACTGGACGGCCACGAGTCGGCACCAAACGGCTCTTCCGAACAACGAAGGGTTCTCAAAGAGTATTTCGACTTGATTTTGGAAAACAAAGAACTGGTCGCCATGCTTGCCAGTGACATGGCCGTGCTCTCCCATCCCCAAATCGGCCAGCGAACCCTGGAGTTGAACGATGGCCTGATGGAGTTGGTGGCCGGTTCTGAGGCAGGCGTCGAGGGCCAGGTACGGGCGGCGTGCGCTATCGGTGCCCTGCAGGCCGTGGCCGTGAGGTTCTCCAAGGCGGACTCCGGAGCCGTTAGGGAGGCAGGACTAAAGGCTGCCATGTGCGCCCTCGCTGGAGAAGAGCCCGGCTAGATTCTGGCGCTTTTAATTTCCGAGAATCAGGTGTCGGTAATTCATTATCCTGCATGAAAATAGGAAGTTTGGAGAGCTTTGAGTGCTCTGTAGACTTCCCGGAAGCCCTTAGAACCTTGCCTGCAGATCGAAACTGGCGGAGATAGCTGTTCTGGTTGCTTGGCCTTGTGCTGGCTCGTAACTCCTGCCGTATAGGGGTCACAGTACCATTTTGGGAATTCTGTACGCTAACGAGACTGCGCACTCGGTTCTTGGACAAGATTGAGCCTGCGAAGTCTACTCCGAGGCCTCTCCACTAGAGGCCCAGAATTCGCTACGCAGCATTCTGCGAGCCAGATAGCGAGCTTGCACGCGGCGGGTTCCCGCCTCCTTTTCCCCTTCAAGCCGGTCCGCAATAATGTCGTTGTGGCCGGACAGAGGATCTTCACTGTGCAAAGAAGCGTGAGCTACCTTGTTGCGTTGCCGATCCAGCACCTTATACGCTTCCCACAGAGACTCGCCCCGCAGCTCGGTAGAGAAGTCGTTAGCCTCTTCGCCTTCAATAATTTCGTCTTCAAGGAACACATTGGGACGCGGCACCTGATCCGGCGATTTACCTTCTTCCTCCATAATCTTTTTCCGACGCAGCTCCAGAACTCCCTCGGCAATGCGAAAGAAGCACAGGAAACCGTAGTCAACGCTGGATGAGTTTGCTCCTTCTCGGTAGAGGCGCATGAAGAACTCGTAGTTAGGCAGCCTACTGTAGTTTAGTCCAGAACCAAGGAATCGTGCCGGGTCGAACACTTTCTCGCGGAAGTCGTCCTGCTTCGTTCCACTGAGGGTAAACGTCGCAATCTCGGCAACATTGGTCTGCAAGACCTCAATTGGCACGTCGTACCGGTACGAAAGGTCGCAGAGGAACGGGTTCAGTATACGGTACGCCTCGCGCTGAGCGTCGTCAGCACCTTCTGCCCTAATCACGGTGCGGATCTGACCCAGTCGGCCCTGGGTATTCGCCAGCAAATAGAACTGCACCGCACCTCCTTCTTCGGTGCCGTACATGAGGGTGGGCACCGCAATAGCGCCGTCGTCCCTCTGCATCTGTGGCAGGCGAAGGTGGGAGTCCCCCTCCATCATGTAAGCGTCAGTCACGTAGGCAAAGGAGACGTCGGGCGCGCCGCGGCGCGTGAGCGTCACCGTTACCTGGTACGGACCCTCATGACCCTTGGGGTGTATGATTCCGCCACCGAACGGATGATCGTCCTCGTAGATGAACGCGCCGGCGAAACCACGGGTGCCAGGAAAAGACAACTCGTCTAGCATCCTGTATTCCTCGGGCTCTTGATCCTCCTGCCTTGGCGAAATCGCTATGCGGTTAATATCCTCTTCCGTAAGAAGTCCCTGCTCCGTCGCCCATTGCTTCAAATCTTCGTAAGGTTCGTATGTCTCCGCTGGTAACACAGGACCGGTCTCCGAGTAGACATCTACGATAAAGCCGCCAAACCAGTGCGGCTCTGGGCGGGCTGCTTCGCGGGCGGCAAATGCGGCGTCGAGTGCCTTTCTGCCCCCATAAGTTACCTTCATCACCGGCGGCGACCCCGTGACGGCGAGCCACCAAAGGTTCTCAGCCCGCTTTGCCACGTCGGAGACCCAAGGCCCGAGTTGGTCGAGCGCTTCGTTCTCCAGGAGGCGGCCTCCGTGATCGACCACCAAGCGGTAGAGGAGTTCCATTATCTCCTCCATCTCCTCACTCCAGCGCAATTCAGGCACCGTAAGGCTTCCGGGAAAGACCGGCCAACCCTATGCAAACGCAGCACAACTCAGACCCCGACTTCATGTAGTCGCCTCGCTGTGACCGCCTACGGCGTCTTCTGAATCCGGAGATTTCTGCAAGTACCTATACAGTGTGGAGCGGCCTACCCCTAGCATCGAGCAGATCTCCTCCACCGAGTGTTCGCCCTCATCCTTGAGCCTGCGTGCCAGCTTCGCCTTGCCTTCATCCAGCGCCCGGGGCCTGCCGCCGTGCCGCCCTCTGGCCTTCGCCGCCTCAAGCCCCGCCATCGTCCTTTCCAGGATCAGGTCCCTCTCAAATTCTGCTACTGCTCCAAATACATGAAACACCAACTTACCGCCCGGAGTCGTCGTGTCCAGAGACTCCCGCAATGATACGAACTCCACACCCCGTTCCTTGAGCACGCCCACAAGCTCTATAAGCTCCTGAAGCGAGCGCCCGAACCGATCCAGCTTCCACACCACCAGTTCGTCGCCCTCCCGACAGAACTCTAGCACGGCACGTATCTCCGGCCGGTCAGCCTTCCGCGAAGAGATCTGCTCCTCGAAAATCTTCTCGCAACCGGCCGCCAGAAGATCCCTCCTCTGCAGCTCCGGGTTCTGATCCTTCTTCGACGTACGGATATATCCAACCTTCATAACTGCATTGTCCCAAAAACCTTCTTACGGGTAAATATCGGGACTTCTCAATCGGGACGGGGTTTCAGGATTAAGCTGAGAGGTTTAGAGACACAATATCGGGACAATCAGGATCAGTCCCTCTATCGAGCGTATACGGGACGGCCTCCCAATCGAGACGCTTGAGTTTCAGGAGCCGCTGGCCCTCGATCTCGATGTCCAAAGGAATACACTCTTATCGAACAGCTCTTCAGCGAGAGATGCCGGCTCGAAAGTCGAATGGTTTCCCTAAAGGTGGTCGGGCTGCTCCGAACGCGCCCGGACAAACACCTCGATGCCGTCCAAAATGCGCTGTAGCCCGAACTCGAAGCCGGCGTCCGCCTCATCGAAGATTCCCCAGTCCTGGATGTTCGCAAGCGTCGGGTAGCGGCCGGGGTCAATGTAATCAGCCAATAACGTCCCGTAGGTCGTCCACCACTCGACGTCGGAGATCTCGCTGGTCCACTCGGTGCGTGCCGTCTCCACCGAGGTCCTCGCCGCGCCCTGCACGTAGCCCGCCACGGTACTGAACACGGCGACCATCTCGCCGTCGGTGAGCCCGATCCCAGAGACCACCCGCAGAACCGAGTCTAGCGAAGCGGCCTGATTCGGTCCCAGAAGTCCACGGGAGAATGGGACCTGCAACATCCACGGGTGGCGATGGTAGAGCTTCCAGCCCTCCCTTGCGTACAGCTCCAGCCCGGCTCGCCATCCGCCTTCCCTATCGCCCGGCTTCTCCGCCTCGCCAAGCGCCGCATCTACCATTAACTCGATCAGCTCGGCTTTGCCCGGCACGTAGGTGTAGAGTGACATGGCGCCTACCCCGAGCCGGTCGGCCACCCTGCGTATGGAGAGCGTCTCAAGCCCTTCCTCATCGGCCAGCTCTATAGCAGCCTCCACGATCCGCTCCACGCTTAAAGCTCGTTTGGGTCCGCGGCCCGGTTCCCTTTGGACACCCCACATGAGCTCCATAGCACGTGCCAGGTCTCCACCTTCTTTACCGCCCGTTTTTTCGGCCATCTTCAAACCCCCTGTTGTAACTAAGTACAGTGTACTGTATAGTTCTTTTGGTTCAGTACAGTGTACCGAGTTTTGGAGGTGGTGTATGGATGCGGAGGTACAGTCTTTCGAGGTGAGCATTCCGGAAGAGGCTCTCGAAGATCTGCGTGAACGTCTGGCCCGGACTCGCTGGCCAGACGAGTTGCCAGGTGTTGGCTGGGACTACGGTGTGCCCTTGGGTTACGTGAAGGAGCTGACCGGGTACTGGAGGGATGGCTACGACTGGCGCGAGCAGGAAGCCAGGCTCAACGGGTTCCCGCAGTTTACGACCGAGATCGAAGGGCAGAACGTCCACTTCTTGCACGTGCGTTCGCCCGAGCCGGACGCACTGCCATTGATCCTCACCCACGGTTGGCCGGGCTCGATCGTGGAGTTCTTGGAGATCATCGGGCCTCTCAGCGACCCGGGCGCCCACGGTGGCGATTCCGCCGACGCGTTCCACTTGGTCATCCCGTCAGTGCCAGGCTTCGGGTTCTCTGTGCCCACCCGGGAGGTTGGATGGGGAGACACCGAACGGATTGCCAAGACGTGGGCCGAGTTGATGAGCCGTCTCGGATACGATCGCTACGGTGCCCAGGGCGGAGACCTCGGGTCGATCGTGTCACCGCAGGTGGGGCAGCTCCACCCCGACCGGGTCGTCGGCGTGCACACGAACGGCTTGCTGACGTTCCCGACGGGGGAGCCCGGCGAGCTGGACGGCCTGACGGATGCCGAGCAGGCGCGGGTTCAGCGGTTCGAGCGGTACAACCAGGAGGAGTCCGGCTACTACATGATTCAGTCAACCAGGCCACAGACGTTGGCCTACGGGCTCACCGACTCGCCGGCCGGGCAGCTTGCGTGGATAGCGGACATGTTCAAGATCTTCATCAATCCGGCGGCAGAACTGCCGGAGGATGCGGTGGACCGCGATCTTATGCTGACCAACGTCATGCTGTACTGGCTGACCGGCACCGCCGGATCCTCCGCCCGCATCTACAAGGAGGGCACCGACTCCTGGGGAGCACCGGCAGAGCCTGTCCCAGTTCCAACCGGCGTGGCGGTGTTCCCCGGGGACATCTCGATCCGGCGCCTCGCCGAACGCGAGCACGAGGTCGTCCACTGGTCGGAGTTCGAGCGCGGCGGCCACTTCGCCGCGATGGAGGCACCCGATCTGTTCGTAGGCGACGTGCGGGACTTCTTCCGCGGCCTCCGCTAAGCGGACGGCATTCCATTAGCGAGGAGACGAACATGCACATGATCCAGACGCGAGAGCTAACCCGACACTTTCGGGTTAAGGGAGAGCTCGTCGAGGCGGTGCGCGGCGTGGATATCGACGTCGAAGCCGGAGAGATGGTCGCATTTCTGGGGCCGAACGGCGCCGGCAAGAGCACGACGCTCAGGATGCTGACCACGTTGTTGCCGCCAACGTCGGGGAGCGCGACGGTCGCCGGGATCGACGTGACGGAGAACCCGGCAGGCGTGCGTCGTCGCATCGGCTACATCGGGCAGGGCAACGGTGCGGGCCACGCCCAACGGGTCCGGGACGAGCTGGTGAACCAGGGGCGCTGCTACGGCCTGGGCCGCGCGGAGTCGCGCAAACGCGCCGGCGAGCTTCTGGCGACGCTGGACCTGGAATCTCTGGCAAATCGCACGGTCGCCACGCTCTCCGGCGGACAGCAGCGGCGCCTGGACATCGCCCTGGGGTTGGTCCACCGTCCCGAACTGCTGTTTCTTGACGAGCCTTCCACGGGGCTCGATCCGCAGAACCGGGCCAACCTCTGGGAGCACATCCTGCGGCTGCGGCAGGAGTACGGCACCACGATCTTCCTGACCACCCACTACCTGGACGAGGCCGACACCATGACCGGGCGGGTCATGATCGTGGACCACGGCCGCGTCATCGCCGACGATAGCCCCGAGAAGCTGAAGGCCGACCTGGCGGGAGATCGGATCTCCCTTACCACCCGCGACGAATCCGAAGCTCAGAAGACGACCCAAATCACCGAACGAATGCTGCCGTCACAAACGATTACCACCGACGGGGCAACAGCGACCTTGTACGCAACTGGCGGCACGGCGGTCCTGCCGGAGCTGCTGCGGGCACTGGATGCTGCCGGTATCCACGTCCTGAGCGCGGAGGTCAAACGTCCCACCCTCGACGACGTCTTTCTCGCGCTCACCGGCCGCAGCCTCAGAGAAGACAACGGTCAATCCCAGTTGCACACGCAAGAAGCTTGAAAGGAGCTTGAACGTGACCATCGTACGCGACATCTCTACCGTTCTCGTCCGGGAGTTGCGACCCACACTGCGGGACCCCTTCTCCCCGATCTTCAGCATGGTGCAACCGCTGGTCTTCCTCGCACTCTTCGGCCCGCTGCTTGCGGGCATGGAAGGTGTAGGGAGAGAGTCACCGTGGCAGTGGTTCGTGCCCGGAATCCTGGTCATGATGGGCTTGTTCGCTACGTCTATGACCGGCTCCAACCTGCTCTACGAGATGCATACTGGTTCCCATGAGCGCATGATGGTAACACCGTTGAGTCGACCGGCCATGCTGATCGGGCGTGCCCTCAAAGAGATAGCGCCCCTGGTGGCCCAGGCCCTCATCATTATTGTAGCTGTACTGCCGTTCGGTTTCCGGCTCTATCCGCTCGGCGCGCTGGCCGGGCTACTCGTTCTGGCGGTGTTCGGCGTGGGCCTGGGCGCCCTATCCTACGCCCTGGCTATAGTCGTGAGGAAGCAGGAGTGGATGTTCTGGGCGGTACAACAGACGCTAATCTTTCCGCTCCTGATTCTCTCCGGCATGCTCCTGCCCCTGGAGATGGGACCTCCCTGGATGCGGATTGTCTCCCAGGCCAACCCGCTCACCCACGTCGTCGAAGCCGAGCGGGCGTTGTTCGCCGGAGACTTCTCCCATCCCTCGGTGCTGTTCGGAGCACTGACCGCCGTCGCGGTAGCGGTACTGGGCCTGATCGTTGGAACAGGCGCTATGCGCCGCTCGGCCGATTGATCAGTTGCCCGCACTGTCAATTTTAGATGCATTACCAATAGGAGGAGCATGCTGCAGGAGTTCATCGAAGTCCGGGGAGCCCGCGAGAACAATCTCAAAGGCGTCTCACTGCGGATACCGAAGCGCAAGATCACGGTCTTCACCGGCGTTTCTGGGTCCGGAAAGTCCTCTCTAGTATTCGACACTTTAGCCGCCGAAGCCCAGCGGCAGCTAAACGAGACGTTCACGGCGTTCGTCCGCAACTTCTTACCTAGGTACGGACAACCCGACGCCGACGCCATAGAGAACATCTCCACCGCGGTGATCGTCGACCAGAGACGTCTCGGCGGCAACTCCCGCTCCACGCTCGGTACTGTCACAGATGTCCACCCGATGCTCAGGCTCCTCTTCTCTCGCATCGGCAAACCTTCCGTTGGGTACTCCAACGCCTTCTCCTTCAACGACCCCGAGGGAATGTGTCCTGAGTGCTCCGGGATAGGGAAGAAGACGGAACTGGACCCGGGCAAGTTCTTCGATGTGTCGAAGTCCTTAAACGAAGGCGCCATGTTGCACCCTGGCGTCGCCGTAGGCTCCTTCCACTGGAAGCTCTATGCCCATTCCGGCTTCTTCGACAACGATAAGCCGCTCTCGGAGTACACGGACGAGGAGTGGGAGACTCTGCTGCACGGGAGGCCTGGTGAGAAGGTCGAGCTCAGGGCTCCTTCCGGTCCTACTGTGAACTCAGATTTCGAGGGCATAGTAGACAAGTTCACCCGGCTTTACATCAACAGGGATACGAGTGAGATGTCGGACGCTACACGCGAGACCACCCAACGCTTCGTCACGACCAGGGAGTGCCCGCTCTGTCGCGGAGCACGGCTTAACCAGGCAGCCCTCTCCAGCAAGATCGACGGTTATAACATCGCCGAACTCGCGACCATGGACCTCGACACGCTCGTGGCGTTTGTGGATGCGATCGAAGACCCTATCGCCGCGCCTGTGGTGGCCGGTGTCAGGGCACGCCTCGACAACCTCTGCTCGATGGGTCTCGGATACCTCACCCTCGACCGGGAGACGAGTACGCTCTCAGGCGGTGAGTCGCAGCGAGTGAAGATGGTCCGACACCTGACCAGCAGCCTCGTCGACGTCATGTACGTCTTCGACGAACCAAGCATCGGGTTGCACCCCAGAGATGTCCACAAATTAAACGAATTGCTAGTGAAGCTACGGGACAAGGGCAACACCGTGCTAGTCGTGGAGCATGACCCCGACGTCGTAGCCGCAGCCGACCATATCGTTGACCTCGGCCCGGGAGCCGGCACAGGCGGAGGAGAGATCGTCTACGAGGGAAACGTCGAGGAACTGCACCAGGTCGACACCTTCACAGGACGGTTCATCGACCGCGAACCGGTGCTTAAGACCAAGTATAGGGAGTCGGCCGGTCACCTAGCCATCGAGGATGCGACGCTGCACAATCTGAAGCACATTAAGGCAGAAATACCCCTCGGTGTGCTCACCGCAGTGACCGGAGTCGCAGGCTCCGGGAAGAGCACGCTCGTCCACGGCGTCCTCCTTGACCTTTATTCTGAGATCATCACCGTTGACCAGTCGGCCATCCGCGCCTCCATCCGCTCGACGCCGGCAACCTATACCGGGTTGATGGACCCGATCCGCCGTATGTTTGCCCAGCAGAACGGGGTGAGCGCCTCCCTGTTCAGCTTCAACTCCAAGGGCGCCTGCCCGAAGTGTCGGGGTCTTGGCATCCTCTACACTGATTTGGCTTTCCTGGATCCCATCAAGACTACCTGCGATGTCTGCGGGGGCAAGCGTTTCACCGATGAGGTCCTCCAATATGTACTGGACGGCAAGTCGATCTCGGACGTACTGTCGTTGACCGCGACCGAGGCGCTGAACTTCTTTGACAGCCTAGTTCCAAAGACCCAAGAGATCACAAAAAGGCTGCGAACGATACTCGACGTCGGCCTGGAGTACCTGACGCTGGGACAGCCGCTGAACACGCTCTCGGGAGGAGAGTGCCAGCGCATCAAGCTTGCCGGCGAGCTTCATAAGAGCGGCAGCATCTACGTGCTGGACGAGCCCACCACAGGACTGCACATGGCAGACGTCGACCGTCTTTTGGTCCTACTGGACCGGCTGGTTGACGGCGGCAACTCGGTGATCGTCATAGAGCATAACCTCGATGTCATCGCGCATGCGGACTGGGTCATAGACCTCGGACCCGAAGGAGGCAACAGGGGCGGCACTGTCGTTTTCGAGGGGACGCCTCTGCAACTGCTTTCCGCGCCACATTCACTCACTGGAGAGTATTTGCATCAACGGAGCGGGAGTGACTCCACAATACCGCTAGAGCAGAGCGACCATGAGCAAGCGCGCTCGCAGCGATAGTAATGGGCGGATCGGTACCCTGGCAATTAGGAAGTTGTACCGCCGGTCAAAGTTTGTACATCCCTGCGGGGTGGTGTAAAGATCGCTCCGCTCCCGGCAGCGGCACAACCAAGAGCCTTTAGCAGGGGTTAGGGAGGAAAGTATGCCGACACGCAAACTACTATCAGAGGTCCAGCGGGTCCGCTTCTCCGAGATCCCTGAGATGGACGCTCGCGAACTCGCCCGCCACTACACATTGTCCGAAGCTGACCTGATCGCTATCAGCATCCGCCGCGGCCGCGCTAATCGTCTCGGCTTTGCTATCCAGCTTTGTTTGTTGCGCCATCCCGGCCGGCCCTACAGACCTGGAGAGATCGTGCCGCGCAACATCATCGAGTTTATAGCCTCTCAGGTTGGCGCAGACCCGGACGCGTTCTACGACTACGCTAGAGAACGCGACACGACCAGGAGAGAGCACGTAGCGGAAATCGTCCACACCTTCGGTTTCCGAACTTTTGGCAGACAAACGTATCGTGAGCTCTCCCGCTGGCTTCTTCCCGTCGCTGAGGGCACCGACTCCGGCGAGGCCCTCATAGGTGCGCTTCTCGAAGAAATGCGACGCCGAGAGATCATCGTTCCAGCTCTCTATGCCCTGGAAAGGCTCGCGTGGGAGACTAGGCGCCGGGCGCAGGAGAGGGTGTTCGGTAAGTTCGTTGAGAACCTCGAAGACGAACAACTCGAAAGGCTCGATTCTCTCTTGTTCGTGCCCGATGGAGGGGATGAGACTCCACTGAACCGCCTCCGGCGTCCGCCGGGACCGCCATCTCCGAAGAACTTCAAGGATGTGCTCGACCGATTGAACTTCATCCGGTCTCTGAAACTGTCAGAAGACGCCGACGCCGGCGTTCACCACAATCGTCTGACCCGCCTGGCCCGCGAAGGAGCGAAGACTACCCCGCAGCACCTGAGAAGGTTCGATCCTCTCCGCCGGAGGGCCACCCTCGTTGCCTACCTTACGGAGAGGTCCGCCGAACTCTCGGATCTGGCGCTGGAGATGCACGATCGCATGATCGGCGCCCTGATGAACAAAGCCGAGAAGATGCGCGACGAGGGTTTCCGTAAACACGGCAAAGCCATAAACGAGAAGGTCGGCCTCTACGCGAAGCTCGGCAACGCCTTGATCTCTGCCAAAGAGAACGGAGAGGACCCCTACGACGTACTCGAAGAGATAATGGGCTGGGAGCGATTCATAAAGAGCGTAGCCGAAGCAGAAGGTCTCGCAATGCCAGCGAACTTCGATTACCTGGACTTTCTCGAAGCTGGCCACGCCCACGTCCGGCGCTACGCTCCGGCCCTGCTGGAGGCCTTCGACTTCAAGGCGGCACCATCAGCAAAGCCTCTGATAGAAGCCGTGGAAGTGCTCAAGGAGATGAACGATAAAAACAAGAGGAAGATCCCGGAGGACGCACCCATCTCCTTCGTCAAGCCGAGATGGCGGGATCACGTGTTCGGCTCTGAGGGCGAGCTAGACCGCCGCTACTACGAACTCTCTGCGCTTTCTGAACTCAAGAACTCTTTGA
This sequence comes from Rubrobacteraceae bacterium, assembly GCA_965213905.1. Taxonomy (GTDB): domain Bacteria; phylum Actinomycetota; class Rubrobacteria; order Rubrobacterales; family Rubrobacteraceae; genus SIRX01. The sequence goes on from CBDCAK010000001.1 coordinate 224,133, forward strand.
GAAGCGGGGACGTGTGGGTGCCCGGCAGCCGCAGCTATCGGGACTTCGACGACTATCTTCTTTCCAAAGAAGACTTCGACGCGATGCTCTCGAATGGAGGTCCGCCGGTCGCCGTGGAGACCGACTTCACTGAGTATTTGGAAGAGCGGAAAGAGGGGCTGCACGAAAACCTTATCGAGGTCGGACGTCTCGTAAAAAGCGGCGAGCTAGAGGGCGTCAGCCTGGAGAAAGGAACGCTCAAGATCTCCCGTCCCAAAAGGGAAGAACCGGAGGGCATGGACGCCGTCACCCGCCTGGTCTACTCACTCGTTCCCCGGATACGGCTCACCGACCTCCTCGTCGAGGTTGATTCGTGGTGCGACTTCTCCAAACGCTTCACCCACCTGAAGACCGGAGATGCCGTCAGGGACAAGAAGGTCCTCTACGCGACCCTCATGGCCGACGGGGTGAACCTCGGCCTCACTAAGATGGCCGAGGCCACCGACGATCCCAGGATCACCTACGAGAGGCTCGCCTGGGCCTCGGACTGGCACGTTCGCGATGAGACCTACCAGAGCGCAATAGCAGAGCTCGTCAACTTCCACCACGGGCTCCCCTTCGCCGGCAACTGGGGTGAGGGAACTACCTCATCCTCGGATGGTCAGCGCTACCAGGCCGGTGGCCACAAGGCCTTCACGAGCCAGATCAATGCTAGGTACGGGCGTGAACCTGGGGTAATGTTCTACACTCACATCTCCGACCAGTACGCTCCCTTTTACTCCAAGGTGATAAACACCAGCGTCCGGGACGCTACCCACGTTTTAGACGGTCTCCTCTACCATGAGACGGACCTGAATATAGAAGAGCACTACGTGGACACCGAGGGCTATACGGATCAGGTATTCGGGATGTGCCACCTGGAGGGCTTCCGCTTCGCCCCGCGCATCCGCGACCTCAAAAACCGGAGGATCTTTACCATAGAGAAGCCTTCCCGCTACAAAGATTTGGCACCATTGATCGGCGGTACGGTGAGAATAAAGCAAATAGAAACCCACTGGGAAGAAGTACTGAGGCTCGCAAGCTCGGTGAGCACCGGCACCGTCACGGCCTCCCTCATCCTCGGCAAGCTCGCTGCATACCCTAGACGCAACGGTCTGGCGTGGGCACTGAAGGAGATCGGCAAGATAGAGCGCTCGTTGTTCTATCTGGACTGGATGAAGAGCCCGGATCTCAGACGCCGGGTCACCGCCGGCCTCAATAAGGGCGAGGCGAGAAATGCCCTCGCCAGGGCCGTCTTCTTCAACCGTCTGGGCGAGATGCGCGACCGCTCCTACGAGGACCAGATGTACCGGGCCAGCGGACTCAACGTTCTTTGCGCCGCCATAGCCCTCTGGAACACCGTCTACGTCGAGCGGGCCGTCGAGGAGCTCAGGAGCCGCGGCCACGATATCACCGACGAGCACCTAAAGCACCTATCCCCACTCGGGTGGGAGCATATAGCGCTTACCGGCGTCTATCGCTGGAATCTACAGGGTGCTTCTTCGGGAGAGCTACGCCCGTTGCGCTCCTAGTTTTCCAGATATTGTCTCCAGATATTGTCTCCAGATATTGCTCAATAGCAACAGCTAGCAGTTATTCGCTATGCATTGACACTGATTGCTACATTCCTTAACGTACAGAATTCCCAAAATGGTACCGCTACGCGGTATAGTTATTCGTTGCTTCTGCATATTTCCGGGCTAAATCGTCGCGTGGAGTTTCCGAGTTCGTTTCTGCCAAGTCTGGCTCCGCCTATGCGTTGCACTATTTTTGGCTAGGTCTGTTCGGCCGAACACCTAATCGAGCTCGTATCCTCGTTCAGTATTTTGGGTGTTCTAAACACCTTGGACGAACGCGAGAAACTCTACTTCAACCGGTACCAGTTTGGAGATAAGGCCGAGGATATCGCAAAGGCCTTCCCTATGCTCTCTGATGGACTTCGCGAGGAGCTTGATGCGGCCATAGATCAGGTTGGCGGGCGGCCGGGGGTGCCGCTGGATGATCTCCAGATGTCTGAACGTACCAAAGACCTTGCGGTGGGTCTCGGTATTCTAGATGTCTCTGAAGTTCCCAGTCCTAGCGGTGTCGTCAAGTTCGTTACCTCCGCTGGGCTAGCACCGCCTTCTGTGGGGGGTCAAACCTCGCACCTAGAGAACGACATATTCCACCACGCTAAGATGCTGCTTTCTTCATTCCGCTACGGACAACTTAGGAGTACAGCCTCTAGGGGCCGCATCAACGACCCGGCCGTGTTGGTAGATCGCCTGTTGAGCCAAGGAGAGGTTGGGCCTTGCACTGCTATAGGTGAAGACTACGTGACCCTAGAAGCTAATGGAGTAATCCGGACCGTGCAGGCCAACGACAGAGTTGGTAGCCAATTCTCCATGCAACTTCGCCGACGAGAACCAGCACAGATAGTGCTCGATCTTTTCGAGTCAGGTGTCAGTGACACCATTGCGGCGAAATCCGTTCCGAAGAATCTACAGCTACCGTTAGGCTACACGGGTCCCGAGACCCAGCGGGTCGCCGCCTACAGGCGGCTCGTACCCCACGGCGACAAGTCTGTACGTGCATTGATGGAAGGTCTCAGGACATGAGCAGTCGAGGAGGCTCAAGTGACGGGCGAAAGGGATCCAGGCTGGAGCTTCAAACGGCAGCTTATTTCCAGGGTTTGGGTTACCTAGTGAGGCGGGGTGTCAAGCTTGCAGTCGCGGCGGGCTCCGCTGACGTTACTGACATAGACGTTCTAGCTCTCCGTTTTTCTACCCCACTCGCTGAAGAGAAACTGATTGCCGACTGCAAGGACCGTAAGAGACCTAAGCAGTACGAGAGAATATTGTGGACCCGCGGGTTGGCCTCGTTTGCCCACGTTGACCGGGCGGTGGTGGTACTGCCCTGCCCCGCGTGCCGTGGCAGGCTAGAGAGTTCAGCACGCAGGGGGTGTGGAGATCATGGAGACCAGAGAAGTCTCCAGCGAGGCGGCGGACGGAGAGCTATCCTATTGGGCCTATGGCGAAGCCGATTCCGCGCTCGACCAGTTGACAACGCTGAGAAAGCAGCGAGTCCAGCAGCAGGACAGCGGCCTGGCAACGGAGCTTGCCAAAGAGGACCTCAAGCTCCGTCAAATGTTGCTCGTAGGCCATCCGCTGACTAACTTCAACCGCATTGTTCAGACACTCGCCACCGTAGGCCAGCGCGCAGGTCAGGGCTCCGAGGAGATGCGCTGGCTTAGGTTACGCACCTGCTACAATGCCGCCGTGGTTGCTACGGTAATGCTAGTGCGCTTCGCCTCCGAAACTAAGTGGACTCCTGAGGAGGAATGGTCTGAGTACGCTCGCAAGAAACTGACCTTTGGAGATGTTCCACCGAATAAGGCGCGCCAGTTGGCGAAGCTGGCATTAGACACAGATTACTATGAGGTTCTACCCTCACCCGAATACACCGACGAGATCATCGGTGTCTTGGGAACGCTGATCTCTCAGCCGGGTGCCGCTTCTACGGTACCGCAGGCGCTAGACTACAAGCTATTCGGGCAGGAATTGGTCAACGAAGATGCTTCAGAGTCGCCGGTCAGAGTGCCAGATGTTGGCTCCGCTAAACTTGGCAGGCAAATTCTCTCAGCGCTCTCCTATGCAGCCGAGGTGTCCGTGAGCTTGTGGGACTTAGATCACGACGGCCGTGACTCCGCTACTCCAACCGGCGGCGGCCCCGCTTTCCCACTAAGATAGCCAAAATTGAGAAACTTTTAACGGGGCTGTCGTCCTATGTACAAATAGCAACAGCGGTTCAAATGGTATTTGTTACAAGAAGTGGCACTCGATTACACGTATCTCGGTCATGGGCCTACTAGGTCGGGCCGGTCGGCTGCGTAGCACAACTCTAGTCCGTCACCCGGACGATAGCCTTCGAGCCTTGCGGCCATCCAACTCAAGTTGGTAAAAGCCTCCACGTACACGATGAACTTCTCCCCGTCTCGCGTTGACGTCTCCGATAAGGGTAGCAAAAACCAGCCGGTTTTCGACACCCCTTTTCGCCAAAGACAGAACCCTATAGATATAGGGTTTTCGTGGGACCGGATTCGTACCCCTTGTATGTTGAGTGTGGTCGTAGAATCGGTCGGTGAAGGTGCGACAGACCGACGACCCCGTGGTCCAAGGCTTCGCCTCAAGGCCGTAGAAAAGCAGTGGTAGTCGCGCCTCTTTTGCTAATAGAGCCCGAACAGTTGCCTGGGACGCCGTTGCGAACAGCGATCCCGTATCGGCAAGGCAGGGCCATAAGTAGAGGGGAGCAGAAAGATAACGGACGCACTAATCTACGCCGGGATAGACGTGGCGAAGGATCGCCTGGACCTGGTTCTTCGGCCGAGTGGGGAGTACCTGGAGGCAACTAACGACGAGCAGGGCATTGGGTTGCTGGTTCAACGTCTTAGAGAGGGGAACATGGCATTGGTGGTTCTCGAAGCCACCGGAGGGCTTGAACAGCCTATTGCTGCGGCCCTCGCAGTTACGGGCCTGTCGGTGGCGATTGTCAACCCTCGGCAGGTTAGAGACTTTGCCAAGGCCACCGGCAAGCTAGCCAAAACCGACCGGATCGACGCGGCGGTGCTAGCGCACTTCGCCGAGGCGGTGAGGCCGGAGCCACGTCCCTTGGCCAACGAGAACGCCCGGGAACTCTCAGCCATAGTACTCAGGAGAAGACAGATTCTCACTATGATGACTGCCGAGGGCAATAGGGCTCGCACCGCGCCGAAGGCTGTGAGGAAGAGGATTGAAGCCCACCTGCGTTGGCTCAAGAAGGAGTTGGGGCGAGTAAACGACGAGTTGGACCATGCTCTGAAAGAGAATCTCGTGTGGGAAGAGAGTGCGAAGTTGCTCATGAGCGTACCTGGGGTCGGATCCACGCTTTCGGCAACCCTGCTCGCAGAGCTGCCGGAGCTAGAATACCTCGACCGCAGGCGACTGGCCGGCTTGGTCGGGGTGGCGCCTCTCAACCGCGATTCCGGGACGTTGCGCGGTATACGCACGGTGTGGGGCGGGCGATCTGGTGTAAGGACGACCCTTTACATGGCGACCCTGTGCGCCACTCGCCACAACCCAGTGATCCGGGAGTTCTACGGGCGCCTGGTAACAGCCGGCAAGTCCAAGAAGGTGGCGCTCACGGCCTGCATGAGAAAGCTCTTGACAATCCTCGCGGCGGTGCTCCGAAAGCGTGAACCTTGGCGAGCAACCTTATCCTGAGGTCACTCATTCACCAATCCGGTATCGGTACTCGCGATACACTTGTGGCTGCGGGTTGGGCCTTGAGAGGTCCGGAGCATTCCGGCCGATCGTGTTGCGCAGCCAGTCGTACTCTTCGTCCGAGACTACCTCAGCGTCGACCAGTACGCTCGCCACCGCCTTGACCTCAAGGTTTGTCCAGGCGAACATCTCTGCATAGCGGAGGACTGAGCGCACAGTCTCTGGGTTCTTAGGTTTCGGAGCCTTCGAGAGAAACTCCGCATGCCATGCTACGGCGCCCTCGAAGAGCCAGCGCTCCACCTTCTCCAGGGTAAGCGGGTCGAGAGGACTTCTAGAGATAACGAAGCCATCGCTCAAGGGATGCACGATCTCTACGCGCGCTCTGAGACCATGTGCGGACTCGTACTCGCCAACACTAACTGTCCACTCCGGGGCATGCTCGCGGACGAGGCTCTCAACGTCTCGGACGAAGGAGGGATCGATCATGCTCCTATGGTACGTTGCCTCTGCCACTTTCCCAACCCTCTCCCACTCCAAACCTTCGCCTCCTCGTGCTCACCTCACGGGTTGCGCTGGTACTTGACATCCAAGACAGTTGCTTTTCTGACACCCCCGAAACGTATCACCTTGCCTCACATGACGGCTAACCTGTTATCAGACCTCTTAGGAACTCTTCTATTGAAAGGAACTCTTCTATTTGAAAGTAGGCCTGGGCGAGAATGACACACAGGAAGATCCCGACCCAAAGGCCGCGTCTCAAGTAGACTTCCAGCGGGTAGGACATCTTCATGGAGAAGCGCCGGGTTAGGATCCAGGCTGGAATGGTCAGACCATCGCTCCGAGTGCGGCCGAGATTATTACGACCAACGTTCCCGAGGCCACTGCACCATATTTGTTTCCTATCGCCTGGTATCGTATGGGTGTGAGAACCTTCGATGCTACGGTGTTTTTTCGGGTAAGTCTGAGGTAAGTTTCTTGTACCTTTTGTAGGTTTCCTCCATGTGGTCTACCCCGGTGCCGGACTCAGAATCAGGAAAACCAGCAGCGAGAAAGGTTCAGGAGGACCAGGAGCGCCGCGAAAAAGCAGCCCAGCGCCGGCGAGAGGGCTACGGATGGTTCTTCGTAGTAGCATCCGAGAAAACCGAGGCTCAAAAATGGATTCTAAGCGCTTGAAATCGAAGCGATGGACCCCACACGACACCCGAGAGAGGAGCGCCGGAGCGTGAGCAGGGAAACAGAAGCGACAGAGCAGAATCTACGGGTACGGGTGCGGTGGAGAATCCACGACCCAGAGACAGGCCCAGGGCACGCCCCAGGACAGCAGCGCACCGAGTGGCTAGAGTTGCCGCCCGAGTACCGTTACGCCTCGATCCACCGCCGCGCGGGGTGGATCAGCGACCACCTAAACACCAGGGAAGGAGCCACCCGTATCTGGTGGGAGTGGGATGCTCTAGGGTAATGTTCTCAGGAAGACCACCGGCCTACGCTTCGCAGGCTACGCTCTGGCCCGAGGTCCGGCGAAAGCTGGAGGTCAGGGAGAGCACGGCATCGGGGCAGTCTCACTAACGCGCAAAAAAAGCCGAGCTAAGAGCGAGGACCGGGAGCGCAAAACATACCCTCTCAAAAAGGGGTATGACCGAGATACGTGTAAAATCCGGCCACTAGGCTACTTTCTCCTGCAAAAGCAGGAGTTTGCACCGGTTGATTTCTGAGCCAGCGAATGTCAGCTAAACGACATTAGCAGAGATTCAAGCATCGGAATGACGGGGTTTATGTCTGCTAATGCCCCGCAGAACTTCCTGAGACAATGTCTGCTAACATAATGATGTGCAACGTATAGAGAAACCAGGGCTTTCGTCGGCCGGGCAGGAGGAGCTCGAGCATTACAGAAGGTACCTGACCGAGGAGCAGGATCTCTCGGCTGCCACGGTACGCAACTACCTCTCGGACTTGAGTGGGTTCGCCATCTTCTGTGAGTCTTCCTGGTCGGAGGGTGAGGAGTCAGGAGAGTTGTCCTCGCATCTCTCGGTGACGACTCCGACCATCACCCTATATAGGTCGCACCTGAAGAACGTGGCGGAGTTGAAGCCGGCGTCTATCAACAGGTACTTGATCTCGGTGAAGCGTTACTTCTCCTGGGCGGTGGATCGGGGGCTCATCGGGCGGGATCCGGCGAAGGCAGTGAAGCTGGTGCCGCGAGTGGTGCCGCCGCCGAGGCATCTGTCGGACAAGGAGGAGGCGGCGCTAGTGTCCGCGGCCGAGAGGTACGGTAGCCTGCGGGATCGCACCCTAATAGTAGTGGCGCTCCACTCCGGGCTCCGGGCACAGGAGCTTTGCAATTTGAAGCCTCACTACGTGAAGCTGGGAAAGAGGAGTGGACACCTCACGGTCTACGGCAAACGGGGCAAGTATCGGGAGGTGCCGCTCAACGTCACGGCGAGGGAGGCCCTGCAAGAGTGGATGGGCGTTCTGCCCGAGGACTCGGTTTGGTTGTGGCCCTCACGCAAGGGCAAGACGAACGGGGCTGGCGAGAGGGAGGCCCGGCCGATCACGGTCCGAGGTCTGGCTTACGCGGTGAAGAGATATGCAGAGCTAGCTAGGGTAGAGGACCTGAGTTGTCACGATCTGCGGCACCGTTTCGGCTACCGGATGGCCGAGAGGGTGCCACTGCACCGGCTGGCGCAGATAATGGGTCACAACTCGTTGGACACTACGATGGTTTACGTGAGGGGAACGCAGGGTGATCTGCAGCAGGCGGTCGAGGAGATCGCTTGGGCTTGATGCTCTGGAGACGAGAGCAACACCGATACGAAAGGAAAGAAAGATGGCGGAGAAAAAAACCCGGTTGAAGCCCTCCAGAAAGGGCACGCGCAACCCCAAGGAGTGGGCCAAGAAGGTCCGCGAGCTCAACGAACGGTTGGCGGCCCAGGGCAGGCACTTCGGCGACTCCACCGAGATAATCCGTGCCGACCGCGAATCCAGGGTTTGAACCATAGGAGTTTGAACCGGACGAAGTGTTGAGCGAAGAGAGGCTCCCACGGGAGCTGGTCCTCGACACGTCGGTGGCGGTCAAGTTCTACCTGCCCGAAGAGTGGCGCGAGGAGGCACTGGCGCTTTTGGCCGCCGTAGGAGAAAGTAGGGCCAAGCTACTCGCCCCCTCGACGGTCCAGCCGGAGTTGTTCAACGCCCTCTGGCAGCAACATCGTCGGGGCAAGCTCTCCCGGGAAGAGATCGGCGAGCACTGGGGCGACTTCTCGGTAACCTCCGTAGACCTCTACGCGCCCGAGGACCTGATGTCCCGAGCCGCCCAGATGGCGCTTAAGACCGACGTCATCATCTATGATGCCCTGTTCCTGGCGCTCGCCGAGGACGCCGGGACCCTCCTCGTCACCGCCGACGATAGGCTGTTAAAGGCTCTCCGAAACACTGCTTATGCTAGCTTGGCGGAGCATTTGAGCACCGTCGATAGACTATTACGCTAAGTAGCATAAGCTACAAAAAGTGGCACTATATTCGCGTATGTCGGCTGTACCCCATGCCAAGGCGCAGAGCAACCCGAGGAACGTTGACGTAACGCACCGTCCGGCCCAGGACCCGCGACGACCTGGCGGCGGCCTCGTCCATAGTGATCGCCTCGGGACCGGTGAGGAAGTAGGTCGCGCCCTCGTGGCCATCGTCTTCACCGTTCTCACCGGCTCCTTCAGCGAGTACCCGGGCGGCGACCGTGGCGACGTTCCGGGCACCCGCCGCCCCGAAGAGTCTGCCCCTGGCGATCATAGATCCCCAGAAGAGGGAGTTCTGCATGAAAGCCGTGGGCTTCAAGACCGTCCAGGAGAGACCGCTCGCCCTGAGATGAGTGTCAAGGGCACGATGACTTTCTTCAAATCATCCGTTTGCCTACAGATGACGGATAATTTTCTCAAAGAAGGGTCACCGGTCCTGTAACCTCTTCGTAACCTTCGGATCACCGAGCGTGAGAAGCCCGATGCCAAGGGCGATAAGGACGCCGCCGATGGCGAGCCCTTGTGGTATAGCCTCCCCGAGCAGTAGAACAGCGATGGGCACGCCGACGATGGCGCCTACCGAACCGAGGAGGCTGAGGTATACAGGCCCACCGCGCTTCTGGAGTACGAAGAATAAGAGGAACTGAACCGAGAATGTAACCACTTGGGCGAGGATGAGAAGAGCTGGCGCGGCGCCCGTTGTCGGTACGGCCAGGGAGAACCCGCTAGGGGTGCCGGAAAAGGTTCCCGCAACTACGCCAAAGGCGAGGAGCATGAGTCCAGCCGCGGCGAGCATACCAGGGGCGAGCGCGTCGGGGGCGGCCCCCTTCGGCCAGCGGACCGTCCGGTAGATATTGCCGACGGCGAGTATAATCGAGCCACAGAGCGTCGCTGCAACCCAGAACAGGTCAGCGTCCGGCTGGGAGAGCTTGAGCAAGGCAAGCAGAGCAGCGCCCCCCAAAGCGAGCACCACACCAGCCGCCCGGCGGGCCTTAAAATGCTCTATCCGGAGGGCCAGTGCGCCCAGGTAGGTAAAGAGTGGCGGGAACGCGATCGCGAGCGCAACAAAGCCGGCCCCAACCCGGGGGACGGCAGCAAAGAAAAGAAAGTTGGGCGCGGCAAAAGTAACAAGGCCGGAGACCAAGAAGTACTCAGCGGTACGGGCGGTGAGTTGGGGAAGCCGGTGGCGGACGACCGCGACGCTTGTCAGGATAACCGTAGCACCTATGGCCGACCAAGTGAGGTAGGATAAGGGGCTGAGGCCAGCCTCGGCGGCGAGTTTAGCGAGGTTGGCTGAAACCCCGAGGCAGGTGCCCGTAATCAGGAGTAGGGTAAGCGGGATCACCCACGGGTGACGGGATGAAATTTGAGACATCTTCCAAACCTCTCGCTTTTAAAAGACTCTCCGAAAGAATCTTGTTTTGTAAAGCGTCAATTGTTGAGTACACCGACAGCTTCGATCTCTACCAACTGATTGTCGAAAGCCATCAACGGCACCGGGATGATCGTACACGTCGGCTTTAGACCAGCACCAAATGCCTTCTCCACCTCTGCAATAAGAACTCGGTGCTTGTCCTTACTATGATCCACGATAAGCACTGTAAGCTTTGCGATTGCGCCCATATCGCCACCAGCCGCCTCGATAGCGGTCCGCAGATTGACGAACATCTGCCGTACCTGCGTTGCGAAGTCCCCCTTAGGCGTGCCCCCGACCTGCCCCGCGATAAAAACCAGCCGTGTGTTCGCTGGCACTACAGCAATATGCGAATAGGCATTGGCCGACGGATCGTAGAGTCCATCGGGGTTGTCCAGTACAAAGCTTCTTACTTGGTCTTTTGACTCGCTCATCTCATCTCCTTCTTCGCCCCTGTCACTTCGCCCTTGGTTGCAGAGACCCTCACATTTGCCCAGTGAGGAAGCCTACAGGCATCTTCTGTTCATACTACCTGCCCTGCCTACTAATCACGGGCGGCACCCTCCCAGCCGTGGTGCCGCAGGTATTCCCCCAGTGAGGTTAGATCGTGACCTTTGGTCCGCAAGGCCTCTATATCCGCCTCGTAGCCTTCCTCCTCGAACCACCGGTACATCTCGTAGATCTCTTCACCGGCAGCCTGGCGGAACTCTTCCCATCCTGTTTGGACATGACAAACCTCCTTGTCGATGATGTGGCCGAAGGTTTCGGCAACCTCGGGCATGGTGAGCTCGTCTCCGGCAAGGTCTACTTCCTGGCCGAGCCACTGGTCCGGGGCTGCGAAGGTCTCTGCGACGAAGGCGCCGAGATCCTCTAACGCCAACTGCTGCAGTGGCTTGTCAGGGTTGAGGGGCGAGGGGAACGCGCCACCGAGGATCTGCTCGCGCATCCCGCACGACGTTGTGTTTGCCTCCCACGACGACGACACCCCAGAGAGGGTCGAGATGCTCGCCGAGAAAGGAGCCCGCATCTCCGAGTTCCCTGTAAACGCGGAAGCCGCCCTGCGGGCCAAGGAGCTTGGTCTTTCTGTCTGCCTGGGCGCCCCAAATGTGGTGCGCGGCGCTTCCTCCGGCGGCAACCTCAACGCCACTGAAGCCGTGAGTTTGGATCTCGTCGACGCGCTGTGCTCAGACTACCATCCACCGAGCATGTTGCCGGCCGCCTTCAGATTGGCGAGAGACAAGGTGTTACCGTTGCACAAAGCTATTGGGCTCGTATCGGTCGGGCCGGGGCGGGCTGCCGGTCTATCGGAACGTGGTGAGATCCGGGGGGGCGCCGTGGCCGATCTGATACTGGTCGGAGAACATCTCAGAATGCCGGTCGTGACCCACACTATCGTAGACGGCGAGGAGCGGTATGCAGCGAGAGCAGCTTCCCAGGCCCAGTGACCGGGTTGCTGTCATCAGCCGCAATACAACTATTTTCCTGTCGGTGGCGGTGAGTATGCAGACGGCTACCGCAGGAGATGAACTATTGCACGCTCGGATATACTGGACTAGATTTCAAGCCAGCAGGAGAGTTGATCTATGGAGCGATACCTAACAGACAAAGAGGGGCACCGTACCGCCGTGGTGCTTCCAATGGAAGAATATGAGGAGCTAATCGAAGCGCAAGAGGAATTGGAGGATATCGCAGCCCACGACGAAGCTGTGGCGGACTTGAAAGCCGGGCGCGAGACCCGGACCCTACGCCGTCCGCGTGGCGAGTAACCCCTACTCGGTATACACGACTAGCCGCGCTGATCGCCAGCTCGAGCGCCTAAGCGGTGAAGCACACGATCGGGTATTGGACGTTATCCTGGACCTCGGAGACGACCCTTACCCAGTCGGATCAAAAAAGCTCAAGGGCCGGGACGGCCGCCGGGTCCGGGCAGGAGATTACCGGACACTCTACATCGTGGATGAAGAAGCCCGAGAGGTAACGGTCTACCGCGTCGCCCACCGGCGCGTCGCCCACCGGCGCGAGGTCTATCGGTGATGCCGGTCCCGCCACGGTGAGACCGACATAGTTCTTTGGTGTAGGCTCTTGAGAATGGAAGAACGAGAACAAAAGCTCTGGGAACCCTGGGAAGATGGTCGGGGGCTGGAGCACCGGACTATCGACGTCGACGGTGTCGCACTCCATGTAGTAGAGGCGGGGCCAGAGGACGGTCCCCTGGTGATTCTACTGCACGGTTTCCCAGAGTTCTGGTATGGCTGGCGAAAGCAGATACCCGCGCTAGCGGAGGCGGGATTCCGGGTGTGGGTGCCGGACCAGCGTGGCTACAACTTGAGTGCGAAGCCGCCGGGCGTTCAGAGTTACGGGCTCGATGCGCTGGCGCGGGATGTTGTCGGCCTAATAGACGCGGCGGGCGTGGAGCGGGCCTGCGTCGCCGGGCACGACTGGGGCGCGGGCGTGGGGTGGTGGCTCGGTATGAACTACCCGAACCGCCTGGAGAAGCTGGCGATTCTTAACGTGCCCCACCCGGCCGTCTTCTTACCGTTTCTCCGCTCGCATCCCGGACAGATGCTAAAGAGCTGGTACATGCTCTTCTTCCAGATCCCCTACCTACCAGAGCTCGTCGCCAGAAAAACGGGGAGTCTCGCCCTACGTACCAGTAGCAAGCCGGGCACGTTCGACGACACCGATCTGGAACGATATCAAGAAGCTTGGGACCGGCCGGGCGCAATGGCGGCCATGATCAACTGGTACCGGGCCGCAGCACGACAGGGCAGCTTCAGGCCCGTAGGAGATCCCACCGTCGCCGTGACGACCCTGATGATCTGGGGCGAAGAAGATGCTTTCCTCGACAAACGACTGGCCGGCCTCAGCATCGAGCTGTGCAAAGATGGACACTTGGTGAAATTGCCCGATGTTACCCACTGGGTACAGCACGAGGCGACAGGACAGGTCAACCGCCTATTGGTCGAACATTTCCGGGAAACTTCGTCCCGACCAGACTCCCAGAACATGCAAGCAGAGTGAACAACTATATGGTCGGAGTTACGGGCTAACACGAGTCCAAGTAACCAGATACGCCAACGCCCAGGTCCCCTGCCCAACAAGCGACCGTTTGCAGGACTTCAGTTTCGCGGGTTCTTGGTGTTTCGCAGAGTCGCTTTCAAAGAAGATAAATTCACCCAGGTTTACTGACGTTTACTGACAAGAAGTGTTTGGAGAAAAGTTATTGCAGGTGTAACGCAATATACACAATAGAGGAAAGAAGCTGCAGTATTCTGCGGTCCGACGTGAAAGCTGTAGTGAATGACGGTTGGAGAATAGTCTTAACCGCGTTTGCTCTTACTAAAGGGAATACAGTTGGGCGTAGGCAGGCACTCGGGTAGATTCTCGTTGCTGACTAGCGTAGTGACGACTATAGTTGCTTTGCTCGCGGCCTTGACGCTAGGCGCGCAGGAAGCGAAAGCGCAGGAAGCGAAAGCGCAGGAAGCGAAAGCGCAGGAAGCGAAAGCGCAGGAAGCGAAAGCGCAGAATGGGCCACCGAACCTGGACCTGGAGTGGACCCGGCTGGGCGATTCGGCCAGTACTATAGGCCAGGAAAACGGTACGGCTTCTATCGAGGCGGCCGAGTTTTCTCCCGACGGGAACTTTATAGTGTCAGGGGCCAAGCGCGGTGGCGACGTGGTGCTTTGGGACTCTGAGGGGAACGAAATCTGGCGCCGTTACCACGCCAATAGGGCCGAGGTAGAGGTGGTCGCATTCACCAAGGACGGCGACTACGCCGTGACGGGTGGCGAGGACGCCTTTATCCGCGTCTGGCGCGTCAGTGACGGCCAGCAGGTCAAAAACGTCAGCCTGGGTGGTAGCGGTAACCAGGTCAGCTTCGACGGCATGCGCTTCTCGAACGACGGAGATCTTCTGGCCGGCGGCGACGAGCGCGGCCAGCTCGTCGTTTTGGATACCTCCGACCCGAACCCCGCCAACTGGCCCGACGAGCCGGTGGCCGTCGTCTTCCACAACACCGACGAGGACCGGGAAGGCGGCGGTGGCGGCGATGCCGACATCAACTCCGTAGACTGGACGGAAGACGATCGCTTTATCGTTACCGGCGGACGTGACGGCACGGCCAAGCGTTGGGAGGTCGACGATCTGAACGACCCGGACCAGGGTCTCCGCCAGACGTACACCGGCTTCCAAGGGTCCGTCAAATCCGTCCGTATCTCCCCCAACGGGCGTTACGTGGCCGCCGGCGGCGCCCGCAGCCCCGACGGCCAGGTGCTGGTCTGGGACTACGACACGGCTCGGGTCGTTGAGAGCATCGAGTATCCCACGTTCCCCAAGATAGAGGCCGTCGAGTGGACGCCGAACGGAGACTATCTCTTGACCGGCAGCATAGAGGGCGTGGACTTCTCCGACGATTGTGAGGGCACCTGCGACATAGGTGACCGGTACCCGACCAACGACGGCTTCGGCAACATCCGGGCTTACGACGCCAACGACGGCTTCGCCCTGACGCTGGAGCAGCTAACCTTCCGCCAGGAATACCTCCACTTCGATAGCGATGGTAACCAGCTCGTCTCCTCTCACGGTGACGGGGCGCTACGTCTGTGGGACGTCTCTTACCAGGCTGATCCGGGAGGACCCGCGTTTCCCGAATCAGGGGTGAGCTACGGCTTACAGAACGTGGCCACCGGCGAGTACCTGGACACCGGTCCCAACGGCAACGTAGACACCGATCCCGGCTGCTGCAGTACCGGCCAGAACTGGCGCCTCGTTGAAGATTCGCCGGATGTCTATTACATAGTCAACCAGAAGAGCGGCCGCGGGGCACTGGATACCAGCTCCAGCGGTGAGATACGTTGGATGACTTCGGAGACGCCAGGTGGCACGAGTCAGATGTGGCGCGTGGAGCCAGCCGGCGACGGCACCTACCGCTTCCTCAGCGAACGCCCGGGTAGAGACTACCTCTTCGAGGCCGATAACGGCTCCATCCAGTGGAATACCGGAGCCACCGGCCCCGAGACCCGATAGAGGCCCGTGGTTCGGGGCAACTGATCGCGATGGTATGTTGGGCCGGCTCTAACGGCCCGACATGCCGCTGGCCGATCATGAGTCAGTTTGCCGCCCCATAGTCTAGAAAGCGTACCGCACATCGCAATACGGCATCTTCTCTGAGAGAAGACCGAGAAACTCGCGCACGAGCCTTTGCTTCAGTTTCCTCTCGTAGCGCAGCACGCGGTCACCGCTGGCCTGCGAGGTTTTGTACTCCTGAATATCGGGTCGCCACAGGACTTTCTCGCCCTCAGGATGCCAGCCCAGGTTCACGTTGTGTAACTCCTCTGAGTGCGTAAGGAAGATGACCTCGGCGGCCAATTGATTCTTCGCTACCGGGGAGAGCGTCGCGTCGAGCATTCCGAAGAGCTCCGCGTAGTCCTCCAGCCAACCTTTCTTGAGAATTACGGGTCCGAAGTTCACGTTGACTTCGTAACCGGCCTCGACGAAGTCGTTTATGGCGCGGATGCGCCGTTCGACCGGCGACGTGCGAACGTCGATGAGCCGAGAGGTCTGCGGTGGCATGAGTGAGAATCGCAACCGGGTCTTGCCGCAGGGATCGTAGTTCAGGAGGTTCCGGTTGACGAACTTCGTGGCGAACGTCGCCTTTGCGTTTGGCAACTCCCGGAAGAGCCCGATTATTTCCCGTACGTTACGTGAGACGGCGGCGTCCACCGATAGATCGCTGTTAGTCCCAAGTTCGTAGACCCAGAGGTCGTCGTCGGCCTGTGTAGGCCCGAATTTAAATCCCTGCTTTGTTGCGTGACGCTCGATCTTCCCCATTATCTCTTGCGCGTTTACAAACGTCGTGATCGGGTTGGCATAGCCCTTGCGCCGGCCGACGTAGCAATAGCCGCAAGCCATTGCGCAGCCGTTTGCCTGCGACGGCGCGATAAAATCTGCACTACGGTAGAAAGAGCGGATGCCGAGTCCCTTCTTGACCCCGAGTACCAGCACGCTCTTTTTATTTTTGTTCCAGTTCCGGACGCCGCCGGGATCGCCGTGCAGTTGGGGTATATTCCAGTGCGACGATACCTCGATGCGCTCTGCATCAGGGAAACGGTCGAGAACCTCCCGTCCCCGCGCGTAGTCCGTGACGCTAGGCTCGTGGTAGATCCTCTGCACGCGTAGTAGTCCGTTCGCGATCGTGGGTGCGGGTACGGGCGCTGGTGCTTTTGCCCCTGGCTTGTATCTCATACGCTAAGGCTACCCAGCCGGTAACGTAAGACAGTAAACCCCAACACCCCCACCCCTACTCGACGCAACAGGGGCATGAGTCGACCGCGAGGGATCATACGCTAGATGAATTGCCGGCTCATGGCGCTCCCGAAAACCTCTCAGCGATGTGAGGATCAGCGGAGCCCCAGGTTCCAGAACCTGTTTTGCAGAGTTGAACGTTAGGATAGCCTTGTACGCTGTTGGGCTAGTTTTTAGCCATATTCTCAACTTACTAAAGCCTGGTGATTTTGAAAGAAGCTCTAAGTATCTCCGGGTGGTACTTTTTCCGAGCTTTAGTCTTCTTTCCTGCCCCTGTTTTTTCCCTACCAAAGTTTTCACTGACCCTCTCCCTCCTCCGACCTTCCTCATCTTCTACTTCCCCACCGCCACCACAAATCTCTACCTCCCTTACTATCTCCCCACTACCTCTTTCCCACCACTCCCCTTTTCTCCAATGCTCCTCCAACAACTCCAGACTCCTCGAACCCACAAAAACCACTTCCTTTCTCACAACCACCAGATCCTCTACCAACCACTCGACTACCCACCCAAAAACCCCTCCCGCTCCGACTCACCCAAGACCCACCTGAAATCTTCCAAACCTTCCAAATAAGCCCACTTTTTCTTCGTTTGAAAAAACACACCCTCCAAAAACCCTACAAAGGCGAAAGGTTTTCGGGGCTTTTTGTGATCTCCGGCCTCTCGGACGTTTCCCGCGCAGCTATCGGAGATTCGGGTGGTCGGCGGCGAGTTTTCAGGCCTCAGGGACCCCTCAGACCTCTCGGAGGCCGTTCGGAGGCCACTCGGAGCCCCTCCGCGGTGTTTTTCTCTGAGGCTTTTCTGAGGCCCCCGCTCTTCCGGGCCGGGGTTTGATCTCCGTGGTTTGCAAGTTCTGGACGGAGGGTTGTGGCGGGGCTGTCCTGGCTGTGTTTCGCCTGGGCTTCGGCTGCTTTTTTAGGAAGCTCTGGCACGTGGATCATCCGGTTTCTATGGCTTACCGTGTCGGATGTTGCGGAGGTTGTGGCGTTGGTAGGCGACGACGGCCAGGAAGCTTAAGCCGGTTGCCAGGGCCGCCAGCGGGGCGAAGTACGGGTGGCCTATGATGGTTCCCGAGAGGGTCAGGAACTCGTGGTAGCCGGAGATGGTATCGGTCAGTGGGTCGGGTATGAGGCGGGGTATTGCCCAGGCTCCGGCCAGGGCGAGCAGGGCGGCTATGGAGGAGGTGAGGAGCTCGGCCGGGGTAACTGTGGCCTGTGGTGGAAGCTCGGGCGGCGAGTAGTCGAGGACCGGGCGCCGGCGAAGGGTGCACCCAGTAGGGCAAGAGCCCTGTAGGCTCCTCCGCGTTCCCAACCTGTCTCCGAACGTCACTGCGCCCACCGCCAACGCTATTACGTAGATCTTCCTGTTGAGGTGGTCCTACATCCGCAAGACCACAGTGAGAGAGGGTGGCCAGCCTGGCCTGTGATTCTCCAAGCGCCACGCACGTTCCGATCTGAAGGCTGTTTGGTAGCTCTTGCCAGAGGGCTTCCGCTGGTACCCGGATGGTGGTTGGCCGAGAGGTTCCCGTCAAGGTCTTCCACAGGGTATTCCACAGGGTATTCCACAGGGTATTCCACAGGGTATTCCACAGGGTATTCCACAGGGTATTCCACAGGGTATTCCACAGGGTATTCCGAAAGGCTTTCTGAAGAGTTTTTGGCGGGAAGTCTTCGTGTCGTTGCGAGACTGTTTTCGGGAGTGGGATCGAGTTGGTTTTCGGGGCCGGTAACGGACGCTGCATTCGAGGTTGGTTTGTGGCTCTCTGGTGGCGCCGGTGGTCACCACCGGAGTTTTGAGTCCTGGTTCGGGCTCGTGCGGTGCGGCGTTCATAGTGCCGGCCGTACCGTTGATGTTGGTCGTTGTCATCCTTGGCTGTGGTGGCTCGTTAGGAACCGTCCGAAGCGACCAAATCTGTGTTGTGGGCGCTGTTGGAGGTAGGGTTCTTGAGGCTGGTAGGGCGTCGTTGAGTATCTCCTCCTGGGCTGTCCTGAGGTACTACGTGGGTTTTGAGGATCCCGGTGTTCCGGGGGCACCGTTCGCAACGACCGGCAGGTACTCGTTGAGATCTTTTACATGGCCCTCCTTAGTGGGGTTCGAAGAAAGCGAGAGTACCCAGACGACACCTTTCTGGTGTTCGACGAGGCATCAGCAGGCACGAGGCAAGCGTTTGGCCACATTGGCACGGGCGGTTGTTCGTCCTGGTCGGGGACGTAGGCTACGTGACGGTCAACGGAGCCTACGTCAGAGAGCAACCGGAGGAGTTCTTCAAGGCATCACCTCTCCCATGAGTGTAAGGTACTTGCTCCTTGCGAGGTAGAGACCTAAGAGGTGAGCGCAAGCCTCAGGCATAGGCTAACGTGTCCTCTCAGGACATTGATTCTCCTAACGTGCCCTCATACCCTGCCTTGCCCAGCCACGTCCGGCCATGACACGCCAATCCTAGCCTTGCCGAGCCTCTCCAAGCCTCGCCACGCCGTGCCGTGCAGATCTCACCTTACACTGCCCGTTCGGAAAAGTCGAGCCGGTCGAGATTGCTTTCGAGTCGCCGCAAGCCTTCCCGCACGCGTGGATCTTCCAGGTCGAAGAGGTCGGCCTCAGCAAGCATATTGATCTGACCAAGATAGAAGGCCTGGCTTTGCCCACCCAGCTTCGCGTTGACCTCGATCTGCTCTGGGGTGAGAGGCCTGCCTCTCATGTGCTCGATGGTGCGCTTGAGCGGTATCGGCGCACTGGTGGATAGCTCCGAACCAGGGAGTTAAAACCTTATAATACAACTACAGGTGTTATAAACGTAGGCATCAAGACTGACACATATAAGACAAGGCAAGGGAGTGAAGGCTCAGAA
>CBDCAK010000002.1:0-20450 GCA_965213905.1 Rubrobacteraceae bacterium
AGTAAGGACCGCATGAGCCGGGCCATTCCCATAGCGTCGAGCCTAGCCATTGATACCCAAGCTCCCTAGCAGCGCGTCGGCTTCCCCGGCTCCGGCTTCGGGTGTCAGGGCTTCGGCGGCGAGATCGGACAGCTCTTGCTCGACGCGGTCCTCGTCCCAATCAGGGTGTAGCTCCCGGACGGCCTGCCGCCTGGACAGTACGCCGGCTTCTCGAAGGGTCCGCAGCTCCTCGGCCCTCTCGACCTGGTCATCCGGTAGCCCGTCGCCGAACATGATCGCCGGTTTCAGGCCCTCGACGGTATCCCGGTCCAGCATGAGCGCCAGCGCGACGCCGGCGGCTTCCGATATGGCTTCCCGCGCCATGCGTTCCTTACCGGACCTGGTCAACATCGTGCGGACCTGCCGGAGCTTCAACGCCCTACCACTATCGGCCCGGCCTCCGTCGCCGAAGCCCCACGATGCAAGACTGTAGCCGGCCATACTTACGGCAAGCTCTCGAAGGTGATCGGTATAAACCCGGTGATCCTCCGCTTCCATCCGGCCCTGTACCACGGTAGCAAGCTCCCGGGGCTCCTCGACCGGGCTCATAGTGCCTTCGCCGGTTAGGATCGCCCCGTCGAGATCCGCGTTACCGCTCTTGTCGGCGAGCTTCCGATGTACGAACGTGAGCGGCTTGGAGGCCTTCGACTTCTTGCGGCCGATGGTCTCGGCGTCGTCGATAGCGTCGAGGATCGAGTCGAGGCCGGCTATGTCGCTATGGCCTCCCGGAACATTCAACCACGGAATTAGGGTCGGACGGTCGATCCCGGTGGCTACCTCGTCGCGTAGGTCCCGGAACTCCGGCGGGCCTTCGGATAGTCCTACACGCTCGCCTAGTCCGGTGATGCTGCCCTTGAACAGCGCCCGCTTGACCAGGCCGGGGCCGTGATACTCCAACAACCTCCAGCGCACGCTAGAGCTTGGTTCCCGGTCCTCTCTCTCTACAACCACGACCCCGCCCGAAGTGAACCGGCCGTGCCGGGCCGACCAGATCACCCGGTCGGCGTTCTCGAAGGTGATGAGCGGGAACTGTCCGCTTACCGCATCGTCCCGTATTACGCGAAGCGCGCCACTACCCACCGCGGCGATGTTGTCGCCGGCGTCGGCCAAAAACTCGTCGAGGCGGTTGAACTTGCTCCAAGCGTCGAGCGCTGGCGCTGCTACCTCGTCGTCAACTTCGAGGGTGAGTTTCGGCGGCTCCGAGAATAGGAGCTGTGAACTGAATCGGGCAATGTCCCGGGCCAGCGGGACGGGTGTGTACTCTCGTTGCCGGGCGGCCGTGGCTTTCGCGTCGCCGGGGACGTGCAAATCGGTACGGTAGGGAAACAGGGCGGCCGCGTCGTTGTCGTACCTACGCCGGCGCTCGGCGACCGTTGCCCACGTCCTCGCTTCGGAGCGGGGCGGCCACGATAGCCCCGGGCTACCGCCTTCGGATCGTAGGAGTTTCGTCAGTTCGGCTTCATGCATTCACACCAACTTTCATTGTCGAGTAAAAGGCCGGAGTTGACTCCGACGTTTGCGGCGGTCCCGGCAACCGTTGCCGGGAGCCGCGATTTCGTCCACTGAGGGCCGGCAACGGGCCGGGTGGCGTCCTACCCCTACCGGCGACCGTCGAGGGCGGGACGCGAACGTGTCGCTTCGCTCGTGGTCAACCTGCATCCGGTAGTTGGTCCCATCCGTCGGGCATCGGCCGGACGTTGCCTATCTCGATCATGTACCGGATCGCCTTCAAAGCGCCGGCGCGGGTATACACGTCGCCCCTCTCGTCAACGTACACCTTCGTCCCGGGCTCGCCGTAAAGTTCCTGCTCTTTGAAGTCGTAGGCATCGAGGGCGATGTCCTCGTGCATGACCTGCGTCGCCGGGCGCATCTCGTCGCCGCTCATGCTGTCACCTCCAGCTCTCGGATCGCTTCCCGCACGTGGGCGCGAACCTCCTCGCTCAAACTCAAGAAACCAAGCTCCGAGACTACCGCCTCCATGATCGGCGTCGTATCGCCTCCAGAATCGCGGTAGCGGGCGTAGGCTTCGCCGGCGACGTTGTCGGGCGTGGTTAGTGCATCCTTCATCTCGGTGATTACTTCCGCGTCCAGCTCAGGCTCACCACCGGATGACGCTTGTCGAGATCCATTCGCGCCGTCGTGGTCTTGAGGTTCTGGAACTTCATATTCATTATTTTGTGGTGGCGCCGGGCGGCTTGAAAAGCCGTTCGCGCCCTCTTGTAAAGAGGAATTATCCTGAAAGTAAGTTCTTGTCGAGGTTCTTGCGGTAGGTTCCTGCGTAAGTTCCTGTGTTGGACTGTACCCCCCCTTTTGGCTTTCGTCGGGTGCTTTTTCCCCGTTCCCATGCGAGGTTTCGTGCTGCTTGTAACAGCTTGTAGGGGGTACAGTCGGTACTGACCCCCCCTGTTCGGCGGTTCCGACCGCGTAGGAATGGGGCGTAGGTCCTGTTTGGGGGGGTACAGTCGTGATTGCCCCCCCCTGTTCGGTAGCTCCGCCCGCATGGGAATCGGCCGTATCCTCCGTTTGGGGGGGTACAGTCGGTACTGAGTCCCCTTTAGGGGGTACAGTCACTGATTGACCCCCCTTTAGGGGGTACAGTCGTCCGCCCTCCAAAACTTCCTGTAGCCGGGACCAGTTGATCCGGTAGTGAACGCGCTTATAAGGACCGTAGTCCTCCTCGACGATCCCGGTGGGCGCAAGACGCTTCCGGGCGCGATCCACCTGCTTACGATTCAGCCCCCGCTCGTCGTGCCACTCGTCGAAGGTCTTGTACAGGGTCCAACGCCGCTGCATTTTGGGCTTGCCGAACCAGTAAATAAGTTGGTGCAACATATCCCGCTCCGGGCCGGGTCCAAAGATCCGGGTGAGCCGGACCTGTAGCTCCGGGAACGGGGGTATTGCCTGGACTGCTTGCCGGGCGAACAGCTCTTGCCGGGACACCTTTTCGCCGTCGCCGGTGATGTCCGCCACCACGTTGCTGTACTCGGTTGTTCTCGCTTCCATTATCGGTTATCCTCCCTATATCCTTCCGCGCCGCCGCTCCCCAGAGCCGGCGCTTTTTTCTTGCCTACAATCCTTACGTCAGTCATTAACCTCCTATGCGGTCCTACCAAGACCCTCGACGAGTTCCAGGGACCGCCTACGCTCGTTTGCGGCGTCCTCCGAAGGCGTGCCGAAGGTAGCTTTCTCGTAGTCGATCATGGCGCCCATGACGTTGACCAGGCGGGTAGCGCCGGCGTACAGATCGCGGCGGCCTTCGTTCTCGTCGATCACGCCCGCACCAACGCCGGCGCGGGTCAGCTCGCCTATGGCCGCGCTGTAGGCCGCTACCGCTACCTGGAGCATCGCGTGGGCCGCCCGGTGAAACTCCCGGGCTTCACCGCGGGGTATGTCCCGCCCTTCGATCCGGCCGATCCAATGATCGCAAAACGCGCCTACGGCATCGGCCGCATTCTCGAACTCCTCCCGTACCCGGGCCAGCTCCCGCTCGGCCTCGTCGCTATCGAGCGGTAGTAGGAGCTGGCCGGCTACTTTTGGGGCTACTTCACTATCCTCGACGAACGCCCGTAAATCGCTTTCCATGATCCGGTAGTCACGGCCGGGTTTGTACGCCTTGAACTTGCCGGCGTCGATCCAGCGCCGCACTGTGCGCTCGGATACGCCGAGAAACCCCGCGACCTCGCCCAGCGAGAATTGCCGGTCCTCCATATCGCCTCCTCGTTTGCGGACACGCTTTGACATTACCGGCATTGTATCGTAAAATTAGGGGGTACACAAGAAACGCCCCCGCGGGTGGTGGAACACCCCGGAGGCCCGGC
This sequence comes from Rubrobacteraceae bacterium, assembly GCA_965213905.1. Classification (GTDB taxonomy): domain Bacteria; phylum Actinomycetota; class Rubrobacteria; order Rubrobacterales; family Rubrobacteraceae; genus SIRX01. The sequence goes on from CBDCAK010000002.1 coordinate 3,858, forward strand.
CACAGGAGGTACTTCCCGTGACGAGCAAGACTTTACTCAAGGCCCGGATGATTGTCGAGGAGGGCGGCGTCGAGCGCGTGGCGCCCACGACTTACCACGTGACGAGCACGTCGGGCGAGACCTACGCCGTTGAGTTGACCCTGGACCGCTGCACGTGCCTGGCGCACAAGGGCGGCATGATGTGTTCGCACCGGGCCGCCGTCGAGCTGGAGCGTAGCGCCCGGCGTAAGGCTGTAGCCTAGCGCCACCGCCTGAACAGGCGCCGCAATATGGACGAGTCAGGGCCTCCGGTATCCTCCGGGGGCCTTTCCCCTTCGGGCGGGGCTTCGGGCTCGGGAGGCGACGATTCTGGCGCTGATAGCTGCCGCATGGTCATGGCCTGTTGCATGATGATCTCGTCCTTACGGCGGTTCTCGTCCCGGAGGTAGGCTACCTCGTCCTGGAGCTGGGATATGAGCGCGTTACTGTTGGGGTCCACCCCTTCGTCCTGCCCGGCGTCCACCCCGCGGGTAGTACCTTCGTCCAGGTAAACATACACCCGCCCGTCGGCTTCCTTATCGTGCTCCAGGGTCCCGCGGGCTACCCGCTTGCGGACGGCGCCCTCCGAAACTCCTAGTAGCCGGGTCGCGTCCTGAATCGTGACGCGCTGCATGTACTAGCGGCGGACGCCTGACGGCGCCCCGGTTTGGGGCGGATTGCCCAGCACAACCCGGTGTATCGAGGTCATAGGGTAAAAGGCGAACTCGTCCCAGTCGCCCGGTTCCTTACGCAGCACCACGCCGGCGTCGGTGAATGCTTCGAGCTTGCCGGCATCCCTGCCGTGTTTGTCGCCCGGACCAAAGCCTACGGTAACGTCCTGTCCTACCCAGTCGTTGGGTGTGCGGCCTGCCATATCGCCTCCCTGGAGTCGCCGTCCTGCCCGCAGCCTACCCCGCGGGGTAAGCCGAATGGTACAGGTCCAGTCCGCCCGGCGCTGGCCCTTACACGGCTGTCATGCTGTTACAAACTTCGGCGGAGCTTCGCTAGACCCGGACTCCGCTCCGTTTGAGGTACGGACCTACCAGCTCCCGCGCTGTCCGAGCATGACGGTTGGGCTCCGGCGCGGCGTACACGGTACTGAAAGGCGTCATGGAGTCCCGTACCACCGGCCCGGGCCACTTGTCCGCCAGCATGTAAGCGTGCAGGGCGATCCAGTCGAGCAGGGCGTCCGGTAGGTTGCCGAAGTCCACATCATCCTTGAAGGGCGCCAGCTCGTCGAGGGCGGCGCTCCCGGCTTCGACGTGGCCCTCAGTGAGCGGAGTCGTGATGCTGTAGCGCGCCTGCAAACGGTCCTGCGCCTCTGTTGCGGTTAGATACATCGTCGCTTTCCTTTCTGGTATGGGACCAGGCCCAACAAGCCAATGCGAGCCCGTAAACTAGATCGTCGTTGCGACCGGCGCCCTCGAACTGTTCGTTGCCTTTCTTGGTAAGCCGGACCCTGTACTCGGCAAGCTCATCTTTCAGCTTATCCGCGTTCTCTATGTTCCCGATCTTGAGCCGGCCGTCCTGGAGGGCGACCACCGCGGCCGCTATCAGGTCTCGTTTCGGCACGTTAATAAACCCGCCGCCGATAGTTACCCGGCCGCCGCCCGTAGCCGCGACGGGCCAGAAGTGTATCCGGGGCGCCTTCGGCCCTAGCTTTCGTACTTCGTCGCGGACGAGATCCCGGACGGCTCGACCAACGCCGCCGGCGTCGATAATGAGCCCGATGTCCGCACGCTCGCCGAAGGCCCCGACGGGCTCCAACTCGACACACTTCGCAACCACCGCGGCGGCGATCCGCGGGTACGGCGTCCGCAACGGAGCCCGGTCGATACTACCCACGTGGATCTCGTCGCCGATCCGCTCCGTTACTAGCGCCGCGCTGTAATCATGCGCCTGTCCACAATCGAGTGAAACCCAGTACCGCATCACCATGCAAAACCTCCAGTCGCCGCTACTTCGGAGCTGCCGGCGTTCTCGATCAAGTCGGTGCTGAATACCGCGTCGTCGGTGTCCAGGAACTCGCACATGAACTCTTGAAGGAACCAACGCTCGCCCATCGTTGCCCGCTGCTCGTCGAGGAACGCTGGGGTAATGCGGGGTATCCGCGTCGCCGGCACCGTCCACCGCTGCCATTCACCCGCCCCGGTAGCGGCTTCATAAAAGAAACCACGCTTCCCGGCCGGCGTGCTGAGTAGGTCCATAGCGCCGGCGCTGGTCGCCAGCATGGGCGTGACGGCCGCAAAGGTAAGGTCCTCGACGCGGGAAGCCTCGTCCATTATCACGCGGCGCGGGGCGCTGAATCCCCGGATGGTTTTCTCGGAGCCGGGCAACGCCTCGACGCGGGACCCGTTCAACAACTCCATGCCTAGCTTGCGCTCACTATCGGCCGGGACGGTATGCCCTAGCCGGTTGTACACGTCCGCGACCTTACGGAAGGTTTCGAGTGACTGGCGCTCGGACGGGGCGATGATAAGGACCAGGGCGCCCGGGACTGATAAGGCATCGTGCACCGCGTCCACAGCCGCCACGCTCGACTTACCGCCCTGCCTCGTACAGTTGAGCAGCCTACGGGTTGCGGTGCATTCCAGGTACTCGCCCTGCCAGTCGTCGAGGTCGATCCCCACGGCTTCGGCCAGCTCGACGGGTGTAGCCGGAACGAGGGCGCGGCGACCGCGTGTTGAAGGGCGAAGCGCCCGCATCCGGGCAACGTCCCTACGAAGCGTCGCCGTACTCACGCTTCAACTCCTCGATCTCGCGGGCCAGCTCGTCGGTCTCGAAGGCCCGGCGCTCCAGCTCGACGAGGTCCTTTAGCACCCTGTAGCCCTGGAGCATTACGGCGGCCCGGTTGCGATCCACGTCGCCCGCCTTCACGTCGGCTATCAGGTCCCGAACCTCTTGTTTTAGGTCCCGGATAGCCCCTCCAGGCTTGGTGCTGCCGGCGCGAGATGCCATCCTCCGGCGCTGCTCGGCATTGGCCGGATCATGGGACCAGCACAGGCCGTTGGAGCCCGTAGCGGTCCCCTGACAACGCGCCCCGTTATCCTTGATGTAGCTGCACTTCGCCATTTATCAGCCTACCCCCCGAAAAAGGGCCGGGTGGAGAGCCCGGCCCGGGGAGGTTCGGCGCACGGTAGGCGGGACGGGCGACGGTGGGTAGGGATAACCCGTGGTGACCCGTCCGCTCTCGTACCTGTCGGCACGGCGCCGAACATTACTTACTTGCTTGCCCGGAGCTTTAGTAGGGCGTCGGGGTACATGACCTTAGCCCCGTACAGGGTGAGCCCCCGCAAGAGATCCGAGAACGTGTCCCGGTCCCGCATGGCCTCGGTTTTGTTGATCTGGCTGGCGAACGTGATCGCCATGTTGTGCCCGATCAACACGTCGTAAACCGATGTACCTACCGGAACCCGGTTGCTCTTGAGGACGGCCAGGTTAGCCACGGTCCCGATCTGGCCGTTGAGCGTGGCTTCCTTCGAGGCCTTCAAGAAATACTTGTCGTCCTTCAAAAGCTCGGCGGCCATCCACGACGGGACCACCGCATAGCGGCCGCCTTCGGGGACGTTGTTCTCGTCGAGGAGTACCGACGCTTCGAGTAGGGTTTCGTAGGCATTGGCCGCCGTGATCTGGCGGGCCGTTCCCGCGTCGTCGATGGTGCCGCCGGCGCCGGCGCTCCCAACGGACGAGATGTAACCGTCCTGGACGGCGGCGAGCTGATACGCCGCATCCTGGGAAACGGAGTCCATCAACTTCGGCTTGACCTGAGCCGCGTCGAGATCGTCGTGCTTTACGGCGAAGTAGTCCGCCTGGTCGATGGGTAGCTCTCGCCGCTCATCGTTCAGGATCTCGTAGTTGAGTACCGTCGAGTTACGGTTGTAGGTCGAGACCGTCGGCGAGCTGTGGCCGTGGACATACACCACGTCGCCGGCCTCGCTAATCTCGCCCTGGTAGTCGGTGTTGACTACATTCGACTGCCCGTATACGAGCGTCGCCTGGAGCTTTGCAAGAATGCGGGCGCTCCATACCTTCGGGATGAACTGATTTACTGCCATTAGCTATCATGGGCCTTTCGCGTGGATGTTTGCGATTGCCCACGATATGAACCGCCTGTGGTATCAGCGTGCCCTGATTATAGGCTCCAGTTTCCGAGTATTCAATTGCCGAGAATCGGGATTAGCGGAAACCGTAACATCAACGTTACCCTTTACGGCTTCGGAAACCCATTAGTCAACTAATGGGTTTCGAGCCTAACTATGTGGGCCGGAAACGGCCGTGAAGGAAAACTCATACATTGACGTATACCTTTTACTGTTTCGAGCCTAACTATGTCAGCCGGAAACCGTAACGGCTGCTACGCCCTCTCGCCGGCCATGAACCGCTGTACCCGCTCCCACATCTTGGGCTCATTGATCTCGTCCGGGTCCATGCTCTCGATCCGGTCCCGGGTGAGCGGTGCATCCTTACCATCGGCGTCGTCCCCGTTGCTGGTATCGAGCGCGGTGTCCTCGACCGTTGCGCCCTCGCCGAACACTTCCGGCATATCCGAATGTAGGGATTTGAAAGCCTCAACCAACGCTTTACGGTTGGGCTCGCCGTCCTCACCCGGCGCGGTAGGTAGCTCGGCGAGCTTCAATATTCGCCCGTGTCGTTCCTTCGGGACGTTCATACCCGTAAGTATCTGGCGGGCGTCCCTGGACTGTACGCGCCCGAAAGCGTTCGCCTCGGCTTGCTCCGCCCGAGTCTTGTACTCGTCGATGTTTGTTTCCTTTTCCCACTTCTCGCGCTCACGGGTGAGCCGGTCCTTTATCGCCTGGTCGAACTGTTCTTGGTTCTCGATTGGAAACTTCATGCTTGTACCTTTCTAGCTCGGTCGGGTTATGTCGATGCGGGCGATTCCGCGCTCTGGATACTCGACGATCGCTGTAATCTGTACCTCCGTAGCGAGATCATCGGCCGGGTAGTAGCACGGGTTTTCCTCCGTTAGCGATTCCGGTAGCGGTAGGTCAGCCCATAGGGTAAGCCGGCGGCTGGTGATCTCGCCGGACGTAATGTATCGCTCTTGAGTATCCAGCTCCCGGGACTTGCATTCCACCGGCTCGCCGTCCGGCCCGGTCTCGTAGTAATAGCCGTTCGGCCCCCTAATGCGCTGTTGACTCGCCGGCTGTACCTCGTCGTAGGGCGGCGGCGCGTACCTCTTGAAGCTCATGCTGCTTTACCTCCGATCATACGGCCGGCCGGATGCTTGGCGCCGGCGCGACATTTGCAATGTGGATGTACCCCGCCCGGTGGCCCTACTGCCGGCGGATCGTCGGCACGGAAGTTGTTACCGGCCAGCGGTGGGCATATCTCGCAATGGTTCTCGTTAGGACCTAGATACCAACCCAGCACCGGCCCGTGTTTACGACGGGCGGCTTCGAGGTCCCGATCCGCTTTCACCCGCTGTTCGGCGGCTTGCTTATGGGCGTCGAAGTTGGGGCGCTCCTTTTGCAGCGCATCGGCTACCGGCTCGCCGGCGGCCACCTTACCCGCTACCCGGCGGGCGGCGTTCACAGCGTAGGCGGCACGGCGTAGCAGCTCCCGGCCGGCCGTCCTTACGCGGCCCGCTACTCGAATAGCCACGATGCTATTTCCCGGGCGATGGTCCGGGCATCGTCGAGGCTGATCCCCGCGGCTACCGCCTCGTCGTCGAGGATGGAATCGACGAGGACCTGTTCGGCTTCGTCCCGGCTATCGACTTCGAGTAAGGACCGCATGAGCCGGGCCATTCCCATAGCGTCGAGCCTAGCCATTGATACCCAAGCTCCCTAGCAGCGCGTCGGCTTCCCCGGCTCCGGCTTCGGGTGTCAGGGCTTCGGCGGCGAGATCGGACAGCTCTTGCTCGACGCGGTCCTCGTCCCAATCAGGGTGTAGCTCCCGGACGGCCTGCCGCCTGGACAGTACGCCGGCTTCTCGAAGGGTCCGCAGCTCCTCGGCCCTCTCGACCTGGTCATCCGGTAGCCCGTCGCCGAACATGATCGCCGGTTTCAGGCCCTCGACGGTATCCCGGTCCAGCATGAGCGCCAGCGCGACGCCGGCGGCTTCCGATATGGCTTCCCGCGCCATGCGTTCCTTACCGGACCTGGTCAACATCGTGCGGACCTGCCGGAGCTTCAACGCCCTACCACTATCGGCCCGGCCTCCGTCGCCGAAGCCCCACGATGCAAGACTGTAGCCGGCCATACTTACGGCAAGCTCTCGAAGGTGATCGGTATAAACCCGGTGATCCTCCGCTTCCATCCGGCCCTGTACCACGGTAGCAAGCTCCCGGGGCTCCTCGACCGGGCTCATAGTGCCTTCGCCGGTTAGGATCGCCCCGTCGAGATCCGCGTTACCGCTCTTGTCGGCGAGCTTCCGATGTACGAACGTGAGCGGCTTGGAGGCCTTCGACTTCTTGCGGCCGATGGTCTCGGCGTCGTCGATAGCGTCGAGGATCGAGTCGAGGCCGGCTATGTCGCTATGGCCTCCCGGAACATTCAACCACGGAATTAGGGTCGGACGGTCGATCCCGGTGGCTACCTCGTCGCGTAGGTCCCGGAACTCCGGCGGGCCTTCGGATAGTCCTACACGCTCGCCTAGTCCGGTGATGCTGCCCTTGAACAGCGCCCGCTTGACCAGGCCGGGGCCGTGATACTCCAACAACCTCCAGCGCACGCTAGAGCTTGGTTCCCGGTCCTCTCTCTCTACAACCACGACCCCGCCCGAAGTGAACCGGCCGTGCCGGGCCGACCAGATCACCCGGTCGGCGTTCTCGAAGGTGATGAGCGGGAACTGTCCGCTTACCGCATCGTCCCGTATTACGCGAAGCGCGCCACTACCCACCGCGGCGATGTTGTCGCCGGCGTCGGCCAAAAACTCGTCGAGGCGGTTGAACTTGCTCCAAGCGTCGAGCGCTGGCGCTGCTACCTCGTCGTCAACTTCGAGGGTGAGTTTCGGCGGCTCCGAGAATAGGAGCTGTGAACTGAATCGGGCAATGTCCCGGGCCAGCGGGACGGGTGTGTACTCTCGTTGCCGGGCGGCCGTGGCTTTCGCGTCGCCGGGGACGTGCAAATCGGTACGGTAGGGAAACAGGGCGGCCGCGTCGTTGTCGTACCTACGCCGGCGCTCGGCGACCGTTGCCCACGTCCTCGCTTCGGAGCGGGGCGGCCACGATAGCCCCGGGCTACCGCCTTCGGATCGTAGGAGTTTCGTCAGTTCGGCTTCATGCATTCACACCAACTTTCATTGTCGAGTAAAAGGCCGGAGTTGACTCCGACGTTTGCGGCGGTCCCGGCAACCGTTGCCGGGAGCCGCGATTTCGTCCACTGAGGGCCGGCAACGGGCCGGGTGGCGTCCTACCCCTACCGGCGACCGTCGAGGGCGGGACGCGAACGTGTCGCTTCGCTCGTGGTCAACCTGCATCCGGTAGTTGGTCCCATCCGTCGGGCATCGGCCGGACGTTGCCTATCTCGATCATGTACCGGATCGCCTTCAAAGCGCCGGCGCGGGTATACACGTCGCCCCTCTCGTCAACGTACACCTTCGTCCCGGGCTCGCCGTAAAGTTCCTGCTCTTTGAAGTCGTAGGCATCGAGGGCGATGTCCTCGTGCATGACCTGCGTCGCCGGGCGCATCTCGTCGCCGCTCATGCTGTCACCTCCAGCTCTCGGATCGCTTCCCGCACGTGGGCGCGAACCTCCTCGCTCAAACTCAAGAAACCAAGCTCCGAGACTACCGCCTCCATGATCGGCGTCGTATCGCCTCCAGAATCGCGGTAGCGGGCGTAGGCTTCGCCGGCGACGTTGTCGGGCGTGGTTAGTGCATCCTTCATCTCGGTGATTACTTCCGCGTCCAGCTCAGGCTCACCACCGGATGACGCTTGTCGAGATCCATTCGCGCCGTCGTGGTCTTGAGGTTCTGGAACTTCATATTCATTATTTTGTGGTGGCGCCGGGCGGCTTGAAAAGCCGTTCGCGCCCTCTTGTAAAGAGGAATTATCCTGAAAGTAAGTTCTTGTCGAGGTTCTTGCGGTAGGTTCCTGCGTAAGTTCCTGTGTTGGACTGTACCCCCCCTTTTGGCTTTCGTCGGGTGCTTTTTCCCCGTTCCCATGCGAGGTTTCGTGCTGCTTGTAACAGCTTGTAGGGGGTACAGTCGGTACTGACCCCCCCTGTTCGGCGGTTCCGACCGCGTAGGAATGGGGCGTAGGTCCTGTTTGGGGGGGTACAGTCGTGATTGCCCCCCCCTGTTCGGTAGCTCCGCCCGCATGGGAATCGGCCGTATCCTCCGTTTGGGGGGGTACAGTCGGTACTGAGTCCCCTTTAGGGGGTACAGTCACTGATTGACCCCCCTTTAGGGGGTACAGTCGTCCGCCCTCCAAAACTTCCTGTAGCCGGGACCAGTTGATCCGGTAGTGAACGCGCTTATAAGGACCGTAGTCCTCCTCGACGATCCCGGTGGGCGCAAGACGCTTCCGGGCGCGATCCACCTGCTTACGATTCAGCCCCCGCTCGTCGTGCCACTCGTCGAAGGTCTTGTACAGGGTCCAACGCCGCTGCATTTTGGGCTTGCCGAACCAGTAAATAAGTTGGTGCAACATATCCCGCTCCGGGCCGGGTCCAAAGATCCGGGTGAGCCGGACCTGTAGCTCCGGGAACGGGGGTATTGCCTGGACTGCTTGCCGGGCGAACAGCTCTTGCCGGGACACCTTTTCGCCGTCGCCGGTGATGTCCGCCACCACGTTGCTGTACTCGGTTGTTCTCGCTTCCATTATCGGTTATCCTCCCTATATCCTTCCGCGCCGCCGCTCCCCAGAGCCGGCGCTTTTTTCTTGCCTACAATCCTTACGTCAGTCATTAACCTCCTATGCGGTCCTACCAAGACCCTCGACGAGTTCCAGGGACCGCCTACGCTCGTTTGCGGCGTCCTCCGAAGGCGTGCCGAAGGTAGCTTTCTCGTAGTCGATCATGGCGCCCATGACGTTGACCAGGCGGGTAGCGCCGGCGTACAGATCGCGGCGGCCTTCGTTCTCGTCGATCACGCCCGCACCAACGCCGGCGCGGGTCAGCTCGCCTATGGCCGCGCTGTAGGCCGCTACCGCTACCTGGAGCATCGCGTGGGCCGCCCGGTGAAACTCCCGGGCTTCACCGCGGGGTATGTCCCGCCCTTCGATCCGGCCGATCCAATGATCGCAAAACGCGCCTACGGCATCGGCCGCATTCTCGAACTCCTCCCGTACCCGGGCCAGCTCCCGCTCGGCCTCGTCGCTATCGAGCGGTAGTAGGAGCTGGCCGGCTACTTTTGGGGCTACTTCACTATCCTCGACGAACGCCCGTAAATCGCTTTCCATGATCCGGTAGTCACGGCCGGGTTTGTACGCCTTGAACTTGCCGGCGTCGATCCAGCGCCGCACTGTGCGCTCGGATACGCCGAGAAACCCCGCGACCTCGCCCAGCGAGAATTGCCGGTCCTCCATATCGCCTCCTCGTTTGCGGACACGCTTTGACATTACCGGCATTGTATCGTAAAATTAGGGGGTACACAAGAAACGCCCCCGCGGGTGGTGGAACACCCCGGAGGCCCGGCCACAGGAGGTACTTCCCGTGACGAGCAAGACTTTACTCAAGGCCCGGATGATTGTCGAGGAGGGCGGCGTCGAGCGCGTGGCGCCCACGACTTACCACGTGACGAGCACGTCGGGCGAGACCTACGCCGTTGAGTTGACCCTGGACCGCTGCACGTGCCTGGCGCACAAGGGCGGCATGATGTGTTCGCACCGGGCCGCCGTCGAGCTGGAGCGTAGCGCCCGGCGTAAGGCTGTAGCCTAGCGCCACCGCCTGAACAGGCGCCGCAATATGGACGAGTCAGGGCCTCCGGTATCCTCCGGGGGCCTTTCCCCTTCGGGCGGGGCTTCGGGCTCGGGAGGCGACGATTCTGGCGCTGATAGCTGCCGCATGGTCATGGCCTGTTGCATGATGATCTCGTCCTTACGGCGGTTCTCGTCCCGGAGGTAGGCTACCTCGTCCTGGAGCTGGGATATGAGCGCGTTACTGTTGGGGTCCACCCCTTCGTCCTGCCCGGCGTCCACCCCGCGGGTAGTACCTTCGTCCAGGTAAACATACACCCGCCCGTCGGCTTCCTTATCGTGCTCCAGGGTCCCGCGGGCTACCCGCTTGCGGACGGCGCCCTCCGAAACTCCTAGTAGCCGGGTCGCGTCCTGAATCGTGACGCGCTGCATGTACTAGCGGCGGACGCCTGACGGCGCCCCGGTTTGGGGCGGATTGCCCAGCACAACCCGGTGTATCGAGGTCATAGGGTAAAAGGCGAACTCGTCCCAGTCGCCCGGTTCCTTACGCAGCACCACGCCGGCGTCGGTGAATGCTTCGAGCTTGCCGGCATCCCTGCCGTGTTTGTCGCCCGGACCAAAGCCTACGGTAACGTCCTGTCCTACCCAGTCGTTGGGTGTGCGGCCTGCCATATCGCCTCCCTGGAGTCGCCGTCCTGCCCGCAGCCTACCCCGCGGGGTAAGCCGAATGGTACAGGTCCAGTCCGCCCGGCGCTGGCCCTTACACGGCTGTCATGCTGTTACAAACTTCGGCGGAGCTTCGCTAGACCCGGACTCCGCTCCGTTTGAGGTACGGACCTACCAGCTCCCGCGCTGTCCGAGCATGACGGTTGGGCTCCGGCGCGGCGTACACGGTACTGAAAGGCGTCATGGAGTCCCGTACCACCGGCCCGGGCCACTTGTCCGCCAGCATGTAAGCGTGCAGGGCGATCCAGTCGAGCAGGGCGTCCGGTAGGTTGCCGAAGTCCACATCATCCTTGAAGGGCGCCAGCTCGTCGAGGGCGGCGCTCCCGGCTTCGACGTGGCCCTCAGTGAGCGGAGTCGTGATGCTGTAGCGCGCCTGCAAACGGTCCTGCGCCTCTGTTGCGGTTAGATACATCGTCGCTTTCCTTTCTGGTATGGGACCAGGCCCAACAAGCCAATGCGAGCCCGTAAACTAGATCGTCGTTGCGACCGGCGCCCTCGAACTGTTCGTTGCCTTTCTTGGTAAGCCGGACCCTGTACTCGGCAAGCTCATCTTTCAGCTTATCCGCGTTCTCTATGTTCCCGATCTTGAGCCGGCCGTCCTGGAGGGCGACCACCGCGGCCGCTATCAGGTCTCGTTTCGGCACGTTAATAAACCCGCCGCCGATAGTTACCCGGCCGCCGCCCGTAGCCGCGACGGGCCAGAAGTGTATCCGGGGCGCCTTCGGCCCTAGCTTTCGTACTTCGTCGCGGACGAGATCCCGGACGGCTCGACCAACGCCGCCGGCGTCGATAATGAGCCCGATGTCCGCACGCTCGCCGAAGGCCCCGACGGGCTCCAACTCGACACACTTCGCAACCACCGCGGCGGCGATCCGCGGGTACGGCGTCCGCAACGGAGCCCGGTCGATACTACCCACGTGGATCTCGTCGCCGATCCGCTCCGTTACTAGCGCCGCGCTGTAATCATGCGCCTGTCCACAATCGAGTGAAACCCAGTACCGCATCACCATGCAAAACCTCCAGTCGCCGCTACTTCGGAGCTGCCGGCGTTCTCGATCAAGTCGGTGCTGAATACCGCGTCGTCGGTGTCCAGGAACTCGCACATGAACTCTTGAAGGAACCAACGCTCGCCCATCGTTGCCCGCTGCTCGTCGAGGAACGCTGGGGTAATGCGGGGTATCCGCGTCGCCGGCACCGTCCACCGCTGCCATTCACCCGCCCCGGTAGCGGCTTCATAAAAGAAACCACGCTTCCCGGCCGGCGTGCTGAGTAGGTCCATAGCGCCGGCGCTGGTCGCCAGCATGGGCGTGACGGCCGCAAAGGTAAGGTCCTCGACGCGGGAAGCCTCGTCCATTATCACGCGGCGCGGGGCGCTGAATCCCCGGATGGTTTTCTCGGAGCCGGGCAACGCCTCGACGCGGGACCCGTTCAACAACTCCATGCCTAGCTTGCGCTCACTATCGGCCGGGACGGTATGCCCTAGCCGGTTGTACACGTCCGCGACCTTACGGAAGGTTTCGAGTGACTGGCGCTCGGACGGGGCGATGATAAGGACCAGGGCGCCCGGGACTGATAAGGCATCGTGCACCGCGTCCACAGCCGCCACGCTCGACTTACCGCCCTGCCTCGTACAGTTGAGCAGCCTACGGGTTGCGGTGCATTCCAGGTACTCGCCCTGCCAGTCGTCGAGGTCGATCCCCACGGCTTCGGCCAGCTCGACGGGTGTAGCCGGAACGAGGGCGCGGCGACCGCGTGTTGAAGGGCGAAGCGCCCGCATCCGGGCAACGTCCCTACGAAGCGTCGCCGTACTCACGCTTCAACTCCTCGATCTCGCGGGCCAGCTCGTCGGTCTCGAAGGCCCGGCGCTCCAGCTCGACGAGGTCCTTTAGCACCCTGTAGCCCTGGAGCATTACGGCGGCCCGGTTGCGATCCACGTCGCCCGCCTTCACGTCGGCTATCAGGTCCCGAACCTCTTGTTTTAGGTCCCGGATAGCCCCTCCAGGCTTGGTGCTGCCGGCGCGAGATGCCATCCTCCGGCGCTGCTCGGCATTGGCCGGATCATGGGACCAGCACAGGCCGTTGGAGCCCGTAGCGGTCCCCTGACAACGCGCCCCGTTATCCTTGATGTAGCTGCACTTCGCCATTTATCAGCCTACCCCCCGAAAAAGGGCCGGGTGGAGAGCCCGGCCCGGGGAGGTTCGGCGCACGGTAGGCGGGACGGGCGACGGTGGGTAGGGATAACCCGTGGTGACCCGTCCGCTCTCGTACCTGTCGGCACGGCGCCGAACATTACTTACTTGCTTGCCCGGAGCTTTAGTAGGGCGTCGGGGTACATGACCTTAGCCCCGTACAGGGTGAGCCCCCGCAAGAGATCCGAGAACGTGTCCCGGTCCCGCATGGCCTCGGTTTTGTTGATCTGGCTGGCGAACGTGATCGCCATGTTGTGCCCGATCAACACGTCGTAAACCGATGTACCTACCGGAACCCGGTTGCTCTTGAGGACGGCCAGGTTAGCCACGGTCCCGATCTGGCCGTTGAGCGTGGCTTCCTTCGAGGCCTTCAAGAAATACTTGTCGTCCTTCAAAAGCTCGGCGGCCATCCACGACGGGACCACCGCATAGCGGCCGCCTTCGGGGACGTTGTTCTCGTCGAGGAGTACCGACGCTTCGAGTAGGGTTTCGTAGGCATTGGCCGCCGTGATCTGGCGGGCCGTTCCCGCGTCGTCGATGGTGCCGCCGGCGCCGGCGCTCCCAACGGACGAGATGTAACCGTCCTGGACGGCGGCGAGCTGATACGCCGCATCCTGGGAAACGGAGTCCATCAACTTCGGCTTGACCTGAGCCGCGTCGAGATCGTCGTGCTTTACGGCGAAGTAGTCCGCCTGGTCGATGGGTAGCTCTCGCCGCTCATCGTTCAGGATCTCGTAGTTGAGTACCGTCGAGTTACGGTTGTAGGTCGAGACCGTCGGCGAGCTGTGGCCGTGGACATACACCACGTCGCCGGCCTCGCTAATCTCGCCCTGGTAGTCGGTGTTGACTACATTCGACTGCCCGTATACGAGCGTCGCCTGGAGCTTTGCAAGAATGCGGGCGCTCCATACCTTCGGGATGAACTGATTTACTGCCATTAGCTATCATGGGCCTTTCGCGTGGATGTTTGCGATTGCCCACGATATGAACCGCCTGTGGTATCAGCGTGCCCTGATTATAGGCTCCAGTTTCCGAGTATTCAATTGCCGAGAATCGGGATTAGCGGAAACCGTAACATCAACGTTACCCTTTACGGCTTCGGAAACCCATTAGTCAACTAATGGGTTTCGAGCCTAACTATGTGGGCCGGAAACGGCCGTGAAGGAAAACTCATACATTGACGTATACCTTTTACTGTTTCGAGCCTAACTATGTCAGCCGGAAACCGTAACGGCTGCTACGCCCTCTCGCCGGCCATGAACCGCTGTACCCGCTCCCACATCTTGGGCTCATTGATCTCGTCCGGGTCCATGCTCTCGATCCGGTCCCGGGTGAGCGGTGCATCCTTACCATCGGCGTCGTCCCCGTTGCTGGTATCGAGCGCGGTGTCCTCGACCGTTGCGCCCTCGCCGAACACTTCCGGCATATCCGAATGTAGGGATTTGAAAGCCTCAACCAACGCTTTACGGTTGGGCTCGCCGTCCTCACCCGGCGCGGTAGGTAGCTCGGCGAGCTTCAATATTCGCCCGTGTCGTTCCTTCGGGACGTTCATACCCGTAAGTATCTGGCGGGCGTCCCTGGACTGTACGCGCCCGAAAGCGTTCGCCTCGGCTTGCTCCGCCCGAGTCTTGTACTCGTCGATGTTTGTTTCCTTTTCCCACTTCTCGCGCTCACGGGTGAGCCGGTCCTTTATCGCCTGGTCGAACTGTTCTTGGTTCTCGATTGGAAACTTCATGCTTGTACCTTTCTAGCTCGGTCGGGTTATGTCGATGCGGGCGATTCCGCGCTCTGGATACTCGACGATCGCTGTAATCTGTACCTCCGTAGCGAGATCATCGGCCGGGTAGTAGCACGGGTTTTCCTCCGTTAGCGATTCCGGTAGCGGTAGGTCAGCCCATAGGGTAAGCCGGCGGCTGGTGATCTCGCCGGACGTAATGTATCGCTCTTGAGTATCCAGCTCCCGGGACTTGCATTCCACCGGCTCGCCGTCCGGCCCGGTCTCGTAGTAATAGCCGTTCGGCCCCCTAATGCGCTGTTGACTCGCCGGCTGTACCTCGTCGTAGGGCGGCGGCGCGTACCTCTTGAAGCTCATGCTGCTTTACCTCCGATCATACGGCCGGCCGGATGCTTGGCGCCGGCGCGACATTTGCAATGTGGATGTACCCCGCCCGGTGGCCCTACTGCCGGCGGATCGTCGGCACGGAAGTTGTTACCGGCCAGCGGTGGGCATATCTCGCAATGGTTCTCGTTAGGACCTAGATACCAACCCAGCACCGGCCCGTGTTTACGACGGGCGGCTTCGAGGTCCCGATCCGCTTTCACCCGCTGTTCGGCGGCTTGCTTATGGGCGTCGAAGTTGGGGCGCTCCTTTTGCAGCGCATCGGCTACCGGCTCGCCGGCGGCCACCTTACCCGCTACCCGGCGGGCGGCGTTCACAGCGTAGGCGGCACGGCGTAGCAGCTCCCGGCCGGCCGTCCTTACGCGGCCCGCTACTCGAATAGCCACGATGCTATTTCCCGGGCGATGGTCCGGGCATCGTCGAGGCTGATCCCCGCGGCTACCGCCTCGTCGTCGAGGATGGAATCGACGAGGACCTGTTCGGCTTCGTCCCGGCTATCGACTTCGAGTAAGGACCGCATGAGCCGGGCCATTCCCATAGCGTCGAGCCTAGCCATTGATACCCAAGCTCCCTAGCAGCGCGTCGGCTTCCCCGGCTCCGGCTTCGGGTGTCAGGGCTTCGGCGGCGAGATCGGACAGCTCTTGCTCGACGCGGTCCTCGTCCCAATCAGGGTGTAGCTCCCGGACGGCCTGCCGCCTGGACAGTACGCCGGCTTCTCGAAGGGTCCGCAGCTCCTCGGCCCTCTCGACCTGGTCATCCGGTAGCCCGTCGCCGAACATGATCGCCGGTTTCAGGCCCTCGACGGTATCCCGGTCCAGCATGAGCGCCAGCGCGACGCCGGCGGCTTCCGATATGGCTTCCCGCGCCATGCGTTCCTTACCGGACCTGGTCAACATCGTGCGGACCTGCCGGAGCTTCAACGCCCTACCACTATCGGCCCGGCCTCCGTCGCCGAAGCCCCACGATGCAAGACTGTAGCCGGCCATACTTACGGCAAGCTCTCGAAGGTGATCGGTATAAACCCGGTGATCCTCCGCTTCCATCCGGCCCTGTACCACGGTAGCAAGCTCCCGGGGCTCCTCGACCGGGCTCATAGTGCCTTCGCCGGTTAGGATCGCCCCGTCGAGATCCGCGTTACCGCTCTTGTCGGCGAGCTTCCGATGTACGAACGTGAGCGGCTTGGAGGCCTTCGACTTCTTGCGGCCGATGGTCTCGGCGTCGTCGATAGCGTCGAGGATCGAGTCGAGGCCGGCTATGTCGCTATGGCCTCCCGGAACATTCAACCACGGAATTAGGGTCGGACGGTCGATCCCGGTGGCTACCTCGTCGCGTAGGTCCCGGAACTCCGGCGGGCCTTCGGATAGTCCTACACGCTCGCCTAGTCCGGTGATGCTGCCCTTGAACAGCGCCCGCTTGACCAGGCCGGGGCCGTGATACTCCAACAACCTCCAGCGCACGCTAGAGCTTGGTTCCCGGTCCTCTCTCTCTACAACCACGACCCCGCCCGAAGTGAACCGGCCGTGCCGGGCCGACCAGATCACCCGGTCGGCGTTCTCGAAGGTGATGAGCGGGAACTGTCCGCTTACCGCATCGTCCCGTATTACGCGAAGCGCGCCACTACCCACCGCGGCGATGTTGTCGCCGGCGTCGGCCAAAAACTCGTCGAGGCGGTTGAACTTGCTCCAAGCGTCGAGCGCTGGCGCTGCTACCTCGTCGTCAACT
>CBDCAK010000003.1:0-13569 GCA_965213905.1 Rubrobacteraceae bacterium
GGGCATATCGTGTCCTGATCTCCGATCTCCTATTACTGACCATGAGCGAGGAGCCGATGGCGGATGAGAAGAGGGTCCGGGATATTGTCGAGGCCGTACGGAAACTAAAGCCTGAAATAGAGGTGATCCCCACGGTCTTTCGTCCCCGGCCCGTGGGTGAGATAAAAGGATTGCGCGTAGCGTACGTCTCGACAGCCCCGCCGCAAATACTAGCGAAATTGTCTAAGCACCTGGAGCAACGCTACGGGTGTGAGGTCGTAGGCGCTTCGGGCAATCTGTCTGACCGGCGGCGGCTGGCTGAAGACCTGGATGGTATGAAGGGTGCGGAAGCGTATCTGACGGAGATAAAAGCGGCGGCGGTAGATGTCGTAACCCGCCGTGGCTATAGGGAGGGCAAGCCAGTCTTCTATTGTGACAACGACCCGATGGGCGACGGGCTCGATGAGGCATTGCTGCGGCTAGCACGGAGAGCGACCGCCGGTAGTGGTGGTTAAGCTGATGTCGCTGTTATATAATCTCTATTCGTGAAGGCGGGTCCCCGCCACAAGCGCAGAAGCGCATCACACCGTTCCTACAGAGCTCCCGCCGAGAAGCTAGATCTTCTAGTGATGTTTGGTGTCGGGAGAGGGAGGTTGGTGATTGTCCATTAGTTCGTCCGAACCTCAGCCGGATTCCGTAGCGCAGACGGCTATCGAATACACTGCTGTTACCGAGCGGGTAGCACTGGGCGTTGGCCGTCTCGAAGGTTCCGGTGCCCCGGAGAAAGCGTACACTCTCGCGACGGAGATTTTCCGCGAGGAGCTCGAAAAGGTTTCCGCTACCGGCGAGGTGGCGATCCTTCGTGAAGAGCGCCTGGATGAAAGCGGACAGGTGCGTCGGCTCAAGACGCGCCCGGAAATTCTGAGCGTTGGAGACAAGCTCGGCGACAGAGCGCCGGAGGTAGACCTCGCGGTCGAACCGGTAGAGGGTTTGCAGCTTCTCATAAAAGGCCAGGAAGGTTCCATATCCGCGCTGGCGGTTGCCCCAAACGGGAGTATGTTGCGTACGCCGGATATGTACATGCGGAAGTTGATCGTGGGTCCCAGGGCGAAAGGGAAGATAGACATCGACGCCCCGGTCGCCGAAAATATCGAGGCCATAGCGGAAGCGGTGGAGCGCCGGCCGTCGGAGATAACCGTCGCCGTACTAGACCGGGAGCGGCACGAGGATTTGATCGACCAGATCCGCGAGACCGGCGCCCGCATTCAGATCCGGGCCGAAGGAGACCTTACGCCGGCGATCGCCGTGGGCCTGCGCGGCTCGGAACTTCACGCGGTGATCGGCATCGGGGGCGCGCCGGAAGGCATCCTGGCGGCCGCGGCGGTAAAGTGCCTCGGCGGGGAGATGCAGGCGACCATGTGGCCGACCCAACGGTCTCAGGTAGAGAAGCTAAAGGAAGATGGCCTGGAAGATCCAGAGCGGAAGCTCACGCTGGACGACCTCGTGCGTGGGGAAGATGTGATCTTCGCGGCGACCGGCATTACTCCTGGGGAGACGCTAAACGGCGTGCGGTATTTTAGGGGCGGCGGAAGGACACACTCCGTAGTTATGTGTACGGAACCGCGTATGATAAGATTTGTAGATACCATCCACGCGCTCGAACCGGGCGCCGGTATTCAGGGATTCCAACTCTAAACAGCAACCAGCGGAAAATATTGACGAACTTCAACGAACGATTTCTCATCGTAATAAAGGAAAGGTAGAACGGCATGACCGAACTAGCCACTCTCGAACGCAAACGCCTGAGCGACCTACACCAGATCGCCTCTCAGCTCGGCATCGAGCAGTACCGCCGGTACCGTAAGAACGAGCTGGCCGAAATGATCTACAAGGTAGCCACCGAGCAAGCCGCAGGCCAACAGGCCAGCCGCGAAGAAGCCAGCTTCAGCCCAGCCCCAAGCAACGGCGCGGCCGAGGCTCGTACAACCAACGGGGCCAGCACTCTGCAGGAGACCATTACGCAGGCCCCGGTAGATGGCTTCGGGGAAGCCGACACAACGGTAGTCGCGCAACCCGAAGAAATTGAGCAGCGCCGCGAAGAGCGCAAGCCCAATAAAGAGCGTCAGGATCGTCAGCGGGACCGGGGCGGCCAGAAAGGTGGCGGCGACTCCGACGGCCCGAAGCAGAGCGGCATCCTCGACGTACTACCCGACGGGTTCGGTTTCTTGAGGACCGGCGGCTACAGTCAGGGCAAGAACGACGTCTATGTCTCGACCTCCCAGATAAAGCGCTTCAATTTGCGGCGGGGAGATGAAATCGTCGGGCAGATACGCCCGGCCCGCGACGGCGAGAAATACCCGGCGCTGGTTCGCATAGAGACGGTAAATGACCAGGAGCCCCAGAAGGGTCGCAAGCGCCAGAACTTCGACGACCTAACACCGTTGTATCCATCGGAACGGCTGAGGCTAGAATGGAAGCCAAACGACATAGCGCCCAGGGTTATAGACTTGGTTGCCCCCATCGGTAAGGGGCAGCGAGGTTTGATCGTCTCGCCGCCAAAGGCCGGTAAGACCACCATCTTGCAGCAGACGGCCCAGTCTATCGCCGCCAACTACCCGGAGGTCAAGCTCTTCGTGCTGCTGGCTGACGAGCGGCCGGAGGAAGTTACCGACTGGCAGCGCAGCGTCCCCGAGGCCGAGGTAGTCGCCTCGACCTTCGATCAGCCGGCCGATAACCACATAGCCGTCGCCGAACTGGTGCTGGAACGGGTCAAGCGACTGGTCGAAGACGGTGAGGATGTGGTCGTCCTGATGGATGGCATAACGCGTCTCTCGCGGGCTTACAACCTCGCCGCTCCCGCATCGGGGCGTATTCTCTCCGGTGGCGTCGACTCCGCGGCGCTCTATCCGCCCAAGAAATTCTTCGGAGCGGCGCGTAATATCGAATTCGGCGGTTCTTTCACGGTGCTGGCTACCGCGCTGGTCGAGACCGGCAGCCGGATGGACGAGGTCATCTTCGAGGAGTTCAAGGGTACGGGCAATATGGAGCTCAGACTTGACCGGAAGTTGGCGAACAAGCGGATCTACCCGGCTATCAACATCGAAGACTCCGGCACCCGCAAGGAAGAGCTTCTCATGGAGCCCGGCGAGTCGCAGCGGGTCTGGCAGGTCCGCAGCATCTTGAACGCCCTGGATTCCAGCCAGAAAGTGGAACTTCTGATCACCAAGCTCAAAGAGACCCGGACAAACTCCGAGTTCCTCCGAGAACTGCAGCGTGTGCGGGCGTAGCCTGATTTTACGGCAGCCGGACACAACATAACCCGGTTGCCGTTTCTTTACTGGACAGACGTAATAAACTATGAGAAGGCTATAAAAAGAGACGGAGGCTTTTGTGAAAACTGAGATACACCCCGAGTACACGACGACGCTCGTGCGCTGCATGTGCGGCAACGAGTTTGAGACCCGCTCTACGGCGGGCGACTCCATCACGGTGGACGTTTGCTCCGTGTGCCACCCCTTCTATACGGGCAAGCAGCGGATCGTAGACTCCGGCGGTAGGGTGCAGCGGTTCGAGAACCGTCGGCGCGCCCGTCAACAACAGTAAGCTAGCTATATGAGGGTCGGAGGACAGGCCATAATGGAGGGCGTTTTAATGCGCTCTCCAAACTTCTGGGCGATGGCGGTCCGTACGCCTGCTGGGGATACTGACATAAAGGCGGAGCCGTTCCGCTCCGTCACGCGCAAGAGCAAGCTGTTCCGGTTGCCGATATTGCGCGGCTTTCTCTCGCTCGCCGAGACCTTATGGCTCGGCATGAAAGCGTTGACCCTCTCGACCAACATTGCCCTTGGTGAGGAAGAAGAACTCTCTAAAAAAGAGATCGCGCTAACGCTCCTGTTTGGCCTCGGCCTGGCGCTCGTGCTGTTCCTCGCCGCGCCGGTTCTCGGAACGAAAGGGCTCGGGGCATTGCTGGGGAGCAGCATAGAAAACCCGGTTGTCTTCAACCTCGTAGAAGGCACATTGCGGATCGCGATTTTTATCGCCTACATCGTGATCATCACCGCCGTCAGTAGCGACATCAAGCGGTTCTTTGGCTACCACGGGGCGGAGCATAAGGCGATAAAAGTTTACGAACGGGGCGAAGAAATGATCCCCGAGAATTCCCACAAGCTCGACACGAGCCACGTCCGTTGCGGGACGAGCTTCGTGCTCTACGTGTTGGTGATGAGTATTTTGGTTTTTTCTCTACTCGGGGTCGAAGGTTGGCTGTACATGATCGTCAGCCGAATAGTCGTTATTCCGCTCGTGGCCGGTATAGCGTTTGAGTTCATTATGTGGAGCGCCAAGAATCAGACTAACTCTATAGTAAAGGTTCTAGTTTGGCCGGGATTGATGATGCAGAAGCTAACTACTCGTGAGCCATCGGATGAGATGGTAGAAGTTGCGATGGCTTCGCTAAAGAAGGTCCTTACAATGGAAGAAGAGTCTAGTTTGGAACCGAACGAGGCGACGAACAAGCTGGTGATCTGATGGATACACAGGTCATTAAATTGGCCGAGGAAACGCTCGGTCGCTACAAAGCTCTTACGGACGAACTCTCGGACCCGGACATTTACTCCGATCATAATCGGTATACAGAGATAGCTAAGGCGCACGCCAAAGTGCGCCGCGGCGCAGAGATGTCCCAGGAACTGCTGGATTCTATCGAAGCCGGAAAAGAGGCACGAGAGCTAGTACCGCAGGCCGAGAACGCGGAAGAGCGGGAATTCTATGCGGCCGAAGCTGAGGCTTCCGAGGAGCAGGCCGAGGAACTGGCGGAGCAAATCCGGGCCGAACTGATAGACCGCGATCCGAACGACGATAAAGATGTGATACTGGAGATCCGGGCCGGAACCGGTGGCGACGAAGCGGCCCTTTTCGCGGGCGAACTCTTCGAAATGTACTCTCGCTACGCCGACCGTCTAGGTTTCAAGCATCGAACTCTCTCTTCGAGTCCGGCGGAGGTCGGCGGGTTTAAAGAGGTTTCTGTGGAAGTCTCCGGTGACCGGGCGTACTCGGTGTACAAGCACGAGGGCGGTACACATCGGGTGCAGCGAGTGCCGAAGACCGAAAGCCAGGGCCGCATCCACACCTCCACCGCGACGGTTGCTGTGCTGCCGGAGGCTGAGGATGTCGAGATACAGGTGGCACAGAATGACCTTGAAGTAGACGTTTATCGCTCAAGTGGGCCGGGCGGGCAGAGCGTGAACACGACGGATTCGGCGGTCCGCATCACGCACAAGCCAACCGGGTTGGTGGTTACCTGTCAGAACGAGAAGAGCCAACTCCAGAACAAGGAGCAGGCGATGCGGATTTTGAAGTCCCGGTTGCTGGAGCGGGAAATTGTCGAGCAGCAGGAGCGGGAGGGGGCAATGCGCCAGGCTCAGGTAGGGACCGGGGACCGTTCGGCGAAGGTTCGCACCTACAATTTCCCGCAGGGAAGGATCACGGACCACCGGGTCGGTGTTACTTCCCACAACCTCGAAGCCGTGCTAGACGGCGACGTAAACGAGTTTACGCAGGCGTTGGCGGCGAAAGAAAGGTCAGACCGTCTGGCCGCCGAAGCGGCCGGTACTCCTGGCTAGAAGTAGTATGACGCTCGCTTCGACTGATGTCCGTAGCGTTGTTCGGGATGCTGCGGCGGAGCTTGAGAAGTCTGGCGTACCAGAGCCCAACGTCTCCGCTGAATTTCTGTTATCAGAGTTACTCCGGATAGGCAGGGCCGAGGTTCTCGTAAGTCGAATTTTGTTGTCGGACGAACAGCGCCTCCTCTACGATTCCTGGATTTCACGCCGAAAACAGCGAGAGCCCGTACAGCGTATCCTGAACTATGCCTACTTTCGACACCTCAAGTTGGAGTTAAACGAAGAAACCCTGATTCCGCGTTCGGATACAGAGAGTGTGGTCGACGCGGCGCTGGAAGCCATAGACGAACATTCGGGTGATTGTCGGGTCCTGGATCTCGGCACCGGCTCCGGGGCCATCGCTATCTCGGTGGCCCAAGAACGGCCCCACTGTGAAGTATATGCAACCGACACTTCGGAAACGGCACTCGAAGCCGCCTGCCGCAATGCCAAGAACGCGGGGGCGAAGATACACTTCCATCTCGGAGACCTATTCGCTGGCCTCGAAGGATTGCGCGGCAAAATTTCTTTGCTGGTCTCTAATCCTCCCTATGTGAGAAGTGCGGATCTGCCGGGCCTGTACCCTGAGGTTAGGGATTGGGATCCGCACCCTGCACTCGACGGTGGCCCGGACGGACTCACTTTCTACCGGAGGATCTTCCAGGAAGCGGGGCCACTGCTCGAAGAGGGAGCGGATGTCGTCCTAGAAGTAGGGGACGGCCAAGAAAAAGTGGTGTCGGAGTTGGGAAGCAAATCGGGCTTTGTGACGGCTGGGACTCGCGAAGATCTCACCGGCACGCCCCGCGCGGTGTTGCTGAAGTGGGGGAGAAAGTGAAGACCGTTTCCATAGTCGAAGCCGCTAATATTTTGCGCGGAGGCGGTGTTGTCCTGGCCCCGACTGAAACGGTAGTGGGCCTCGTCGCCGCCGAACCGGGGCGAAGACGGCTCTCGGAGATCAAGAACCGCGACCCCGAAAAGCCTGTGGCCCTGCTCTGCGCGACAGAAAAAGAAGCTCTAGAAATGGCCTCCGTAGTACCGGGAATGGCTAGAAAACTCGCGGAACGTTATTGGCCCGGATCCCTAACACTCGTGCTAGCCTCGGACAGAGGGGGAACTATCGGGGTACGGGTTCCAGACCATGAGGTCATCTTGGAACTGCTGGACGCTTACGGGGGGGCTCTTTACGCAACCAGCGCAAACCTTTCGGGTGACGCGCCACCGGCGTCTTTGGAAGCAGTGAATTCCAATGTCGTCGCATCCGTCGACGCGGTCATAGAGGGGGATTTAGGAGCGGGCCAAGCCTCAGCTGTTGTAGATCTTTCCAAAGGGGAGCCGCGGCTTCTGAGGGCCAATGGCGATATCACCGAAGATAAATTGTACCGGCTGGCAGAGGACATAGTGCAGGAGAAAAGAGAAAACGTTTGAGGGCGCACTCAACAGAGTCTATACTTGCCCCCAGAGAAGCAAGCAGGAAACACTGCCATCATAGACTGCTATTCGACGGATTCTATAACTGCAGAGACCGTCGGGGGTACTAAACCTAAAGTGGAGGTAAAATAATGATAGGTCCTTACACAGAGGTTGACGCTGAGGTCCAGCAGGCGCTGGACGGGGAACTTGAGCGCCAGAGGACGACTATCGAGCTGATAGCCAGCGAGAACTTCGCGTCACAGGCAGTTTTGGAGGCGCAGGGCTCTGTGCTCACCAACAAGTACGCTGAGGGTTACCCGGGCAAGCGCTACTATGGTGGCTGTGAGCAGGTCGATAAGGCCGAGCGACTCGCGATAGAGCGCGGTCTTCAGCTCTTCGGGGCGGAGCACGCCAATGTGCAGCCGCATTCGGGGAGCCAGGCAAACGAGGCTGCTTACGCGACGTTGCTGGAGCCGGGGGACAAAGTGCTCTCGATGGACCTGGCGCACGGCGGGCACCTCACGCACGGGATGCACCTCAACTTCAGTGGCCGGATGTATGACTTTTCTCATTATGGGGTCGGGGAAGATGGGTTTATAGACTACGATCAAGTGCGCGAGATCGCGTTGCGCGAAAAGCCGCGCATGATCATCGCCGGCGCCAGCGCTTACCCACGCACCATCCACTTCGACCGCTTCCGGGAGATAGCTGACGAGGCAGGTTCGTACTTGCTGGTGGACATGGCCCACATCGCCGGTCTCGTCGCGGCGGACGTTCATCCGTCGCCCGTGCCCTACAGTGAGATCGTCACTACGACCACGCACAAAACGTTGCGGGGGCCGCGGGCCGGCTTGATCCTCTGCCGGGAAGAATTTGCAAAGAAGGTCAACAGCCGGGTCTTCCCGGGAATGCAAGGTGGACCGCTCATGCACGCAATAGCCGCCAAAGCGGTGGCTTTCGGGGAGGCGCTAAAGCCCGAGTTCAAGGACTATGCTCAGCAAATCGTCGAAAACTCTAGAGCACTGGCCGAGTCGCTCATGGAAGACGGCATAAACCTCGTCTCCGGCGGGTCGGATAACCACCTCATCCTCGTGGATCTGCGGGGCACGGGGACAACCGGCAAAGGACTCGAAGAGCTTCTGGACGAGGTTGGGGTGACTTGCAACAAGAACATGATCCCGAACGACCCCGAAGGTCCCATGGTGACCAGCGGTGTTCGGCTCGGTACCGCCGCCATGACCACTCGCGGGATGGGAGAGGACGAAATGCACGAAATTGGTGGGATCATCGCCGCCACGGTAAGAGGTGAGACCGGGGATCTGAGAGACCGGGTTGCCTCTCTGACGGAAGCCTATCCGCTGTATGCCTGAGATCGAGAACCTGCACGTCGTAGAAGGGCCGCTAAGCCGGCAGAAGATGGCTGTTCTGCGGGACGAACAGACCGGGTTGCCGGATTTCCGCCGGGTCATGCGCGAGTTGGCGATGCTCTTGGTCGGAGAAGCCGCGAGTAAACTGCCGACCCGTACGGCCCGGATACAGACCCCGCTACAAGAGACCGAGGTGCAGAAGATCTCCGCCCCAGTCTGCCTCGTGCCGGTACTCCGGGCGGGCCTCGGCATGCTCGACGGCGCCCTGGCTTTACTCCCCACGGCCACGGTTGGTTTTATGGGGTTACAACGGGATGAAGAAACCGCCGAGCCGGTCGAATACTACGCCAATCTTCCGGGCGACCTCGACGAGTACTTCGTAATTGTTTTGGACCCCATGCTCGCCACCGGAGGTAGTCTCTCTGCTACGCTAACCAAGTTAAAAGAACACGGGGCGATCAGCATATCCTGCCTCCACGCCGTCGCCGCTGTACCTGGCGTCGAACGCGTAACCTCCGAGCACCCGGACGTGAACTTCTACACCGCTGCCTTGGACCCTGAGCTGGACAACAATTCCTTTATCGTGCCGGGACTCGGTGACGCTGGAGACAGGCTGTATGGAACCCTCTAGAAACCCGGCGCAAGAGACCACCGCGCTACACCGGACGAAACCGCCCCGCCCGTCGTGGGACGAATATTTCATGCGGATAGCCCACGAGGTCGCGACCCGCTCAACCTGTCCCCGGCTCGCCGTAGGCGCGGTCGTGGTGCGCGACAAGCGCCTTCTCACCACCGGCTACAACGGCAGTCCGGCGGGGATGCCGCACTGCGATGATGTGGGATGCCTCATTCGCATCGTGGATGGCCGGGAGAGTTGTCAGCGCACGCTCCACGCCGAGCAAAACGCCATTATCCAGGCGGCGTATCATGGGGTGTCGATTACCGGAGCCTCCGTTTACTGCACCCACCAGCCATGTCTGTTGTGCGTAAAGATGATCATGAACGCTGGCATCGGGGAGGTCCACTATGCTGGTGGATATCCAGACCCGCTGGCGGTAGAGCTCGCTGAAGAAGGCGGGTTGCAGATGGTTCAGTTCTTGTCGGGAGTCGCTGAAGAGTAAAGTCGGTTGAGGAGACCATCCGATTGTCAGGACAAATCGCTAGTCTCGGCTTGACGTAGTACAAATTTTGTTATGACGGCAAATGTGCTCATCGTGTTTGTTCTCGTCTACGGCCTGGCCCTGTGGCTGGGCTTGTACCTGATCGGGCGCGACCCGCGCAGCCCGCGACTTTTGTTCACGGGGCTAGGACTCATAGCTTACGCCCTGGCCGTAGCTGGGGATCTTCTGTTTAGCTTAGCCTCGAAAGACCTCCTAAACATAGTGGAGCAAATACGCTGGCCGCTTCTAATGCTTCCCGCACTTTTCTGGACCGGTACGCTGGTCAACTTGCTACCGGAGGAAATTCCATCCGGAATTTTTTTGAGGAAAGTTTGGCCCTTCGCCGTGTGCGTGGCCGCAGCCGGCCTCGTATTAGCGAGCCTGTTTACCGGGGCTGGTGCAGTGCAAGCGGTTATCGGTGTCGGGGTACTCCTGACGATGTTGGCTTTGGGTGTCCCGGTTTGGTTGGCCTGGCGGGGGCGTAGGGCTTGGGACATTGCTGGTGTGCTGGTGTTGTTTACGCTTTTCTTTGGGCTCAGCACGGTCCTGGTGCTTCTTCCGTATGGCTGGTTGCCGCAAGTCTGGACGCTGTGGTCGATAGGGATCGACGTAATAGTGCTTGGCCTAGCGTTAGCTTACTTCGACGCTTTCGATCAAGGCGAAGCCTTACTCCCGGATATGGTCCGTTCCTTTGATGTCTCCTTGCTCGCCGCGTTTATCTTCGGCGGGCAAGTGGCACTGGCGATATGGCTCGCCACCGGCCCGACGCTGACGATGATGACGTTACTTCTCGCGGTGATCTCGACGGCGATCATCGCTTCGACGTTGGCCGACCGCATCTCGCTCGCCCTCGACCGTATAGCCCTCGGCCGGCTCCCACGCCTCCGGCAAGCCCGCTCGGAACTACGGACAACCGCTCGTTCTCTACAGCGCAGGGACCCCATGCTCGACCCCGCTGAGTTGGACGAAGACAAGTTCATCCGTCTAACTCGCCGGGCTTTGAGCAACTTCGGAGACTTGCCCCGGCTCTCAGCGAGCCCCCTGATAAACCTCTCGTTGATAGAACAGCGTCTCGCGAAACAGAAGCTTCCGGACAACCCGCTCGAACGCGCCGCCGAGCTAAAATCCGTCCTGGCCGAGAGCATCGACCGCCTCAAACCCCGCACCGGCGCCGACTTCGGCACTTCAGACGAGTGGCGCTACTACAACGCGCTCTATTTCCCTTATGTAGTAGGCATAAAGCCGTACAGTAGCCGGGTAAAAAATTACCACAAAGACCCTACCGTCCGTGAAGCACTGGAGTGGTTTCGAGACTCCGTCCCCGAGCGCACAGCCTACAACTGGCAGAATATCGCGGCGAAGCTCATTGCCCAGGACCTGCTCTCACAGAACGAATCTTCCTTTGAATAACCGTCTTTTTCGGAAACTGGCAGTGTTTGGCACCGTTTTTCGTGGGCGTGGCAGTGTCCGTAGCCTACCTTGAGAGTTACTGAACGATCCCGAAAGGAGACCAACGTGACGAACTCTCAGATGTTTGGCGAGACGCAGGAGGTTCAGCTAGGGCAGGGAATGGTGCGTTACCGCGAGATGGGGAAAGGTGCTCCCATCGTGTTCGTCCACGGGCTACTGGTGAACAGCGCGCTCTGGCGCGAAGTCATACCGCCTCTTGCACAGCATTACCGGTGCATCGCCCCGGATCTACCACTCGGCGGGCATCGAGTTCCGCTTAACCTGGATGCAGATCTCAGCCCTGGAGGAGTGGCGAAAATCGTTGCGGATTTCATGGAAGCTCTGAACTTGCGGGACGTTACACTGGTCGGCAACGATACGGGCGGAGCCATATGCCAGATAGTTGTATCCCGTCCCCCTGAACGTCTCTCGCGCCTCGTACTTACGAATTGCGACGCTTACGAAGCCTTCTTTCCGACGCCTCTCATGCCCTTCCATTACGGCCCGAAGTACCTTGGACAGAGTTTTATTGACATCCTCGCGTGGACACTGCGAGCTCGTCCTGCTCAGCGCATACTGATGTGGACCGTGGCCGCTCGCAAAATGGATACCGCAGTACTCGACGCTTACATGAAACCCTTGATCCAAAATCTTGGAATACGAAGAGACGTTACACGTTTTTTGAGACAGGTTTCAAACCATTACACCCTGGACGCCGCCCGCACCTTCGGAAACTTCGAACGCCCGGTGCTGATCGCCTGGGGAGAGAACGACCTTTTCTTCTCTTCGAAGCTGGCTCACCGTTTACAGCAAGACTTCCCCAACGCAACGCTTAACTTCGTGCCCAACTCCCGCGCCTTTATCCCCGAGGACAAGCCGGAACAACTTGCAGCGATGATTCACGACTTTGTACAACCGAGTTCCAGCCACGGAGGCGCCAACGATCGGGAGGCGTAGAAGCTGATGAGTCACCACCTTTTCTTGTTGGGATTCTGTTTTCTATTGGCCCACGAGATGGATGCGGTCAGGGCCAAAGAGTGGAAAATATTTCCTGTGCTCTCTACGATGAAAGATGAAGCAGGATACGTTTTATTCACGGTCTTGCACATTCCGATGTACGCGCTGTTGATCTGGGGAATATATGGTGGCGGAAACGTTAATCGCGGGCTGATGATTGGCCTGGACCAGTTTTTCGTAGTTCACGTTTTGCTCCACGTCATCTTATACAATCACCCGGAAAATCGGTTCAGATCTATCTTCTCGTACGTACTGATCGTCGGGGCTGGCTTGTTGGGCGCGGCCGATCTTTCGTTGTCGTGAGTTCCGGGGGGGCAGCGAGAGCTTGAAACTGATTGCAACAGTTTCGCCGTTAGGGTATGATCCTCTCGATGGTTTACACGAGTTTTCGCGAGGGTGGCTTGAGTCCGAATTACGCCCGCTACATAGGTGTCGGGGTCACCTTTTTTCTCATCATTGTAGGTCTTGCTACGGGCGGCTATCTGCTCGACAACTGGATAGGTACGTTACCGTTATTCCTGTTGTTCGGTGTCGTGGCCGGTTTCGCTGCGGCGCTCGGCTACGTCTATCTACAGCTCAAGAACTTGGGTGGCGGATGAGCCCTCACTGGCGGCTAGCTTTGGTATATGCGGCTTGCGTTCTGGCGCTTTCCGTGCCGGTCGGAGTTGCAACGCTATATATGTACGGTGCCGCTTATATGACAGCCCTGATGTACGGAGTAACTGTTGGCTTGATAAGTTTCGTTTCGACGGCACTCACGGCTTCACTACTAACTGGGAGATCTACTGCAAGAGGAATGTTTATCGGGGGCGCTTCTTTCGGAGCGCGGCTGTTGTTTGCTGCGGTGGCCTTGACGGTTCCGGCCTACCTGGATCTCTGGCCGGTGGTTACAATGATGGTAGCGTTCGTCTCTGTCTACTTGGCGGAGAACGTATTGTTGGTGCCGGTGTTGCTTGGTAAAAAAGGGTTACCCGATCGGGCGGTACGAGTAGTGGATGATAGAGTGGAGCGGAGGGCGGAAGTTTGACGACTGCGGTGGCGCAACTAACCATGCTGGCACAACTGAGTCAGAAAGAGATTCAGAAGAAAATCCTCCACGCATGGGAGGCGAACGAAGAATGGGTCATACCCATACACATTGGGCCGCTGGATCTCTCGTTGAACAAAGCTACGTGGTTCCTCTTTATGGGGGCGGCGATAACGTTTCTTATTCTGTTTGTAGGAAGCAGGTTGCTCAAAGACCGGCCCGGAGCGTATCAGGTGATCGTCGAAGACACCTTCAACTTCGGACGGAATCACATTGGGGGCCAGCAGGGCGAAGAAGGTCGGAAGTTGTACCCATACACCCTGACGCTGTTTATCTTCATCCTGACACTAAACCTGATCGGCCTCGTTCCTAACAGTTACCCGGTAACCAGCAGTATCTCGTTCACCTTTACGTTGGCTATACTGACCTTCCTCATAACCCAATACTACGGTTTCCGGCGCAATGGCGTGGGACCGTATATGAAGAGCTTTGCGCCACCT